>NZ_JRMB01000001.1 GCF_000759445.1 Pseudomonas lutea | reverse complement strand
CGGTGGATGCCTTGGCAGTCAGAGGCGATGAAAGACGTGGTAGCCTGCGAAAAGCTTCGGGGAGTCGGCAAACAGACTGTGATCCGGAGATGTCTGAATGGGGGAACCCAGCTGTCATAAGACAGTTACCTTACACTGAATACATAGGTGTATGGAGCGAACCAGGGGAACTGAAACATCTAAGTACCCTGAGGAAAAGAAATCAACCGAGATTCCCTTAGTAGTGGCGAGCGAACGGGGACCAGGCCCTTAAGTTGATTTGAGATTAGCGGAACGCTCTGGAAAGTGCGGCCATAGTGGGTGATAGCCCTGTACGCGAAAATCTCTTGTCAATGAAATCGAGTAGGACGGGGCACGAGAAACCTTGTCTGAACATGGGGGACCATCCTCCAAGGCTAAATACTACTGACTGACCGATAGTGAACCAGTACCGTGAGGGAAAGGCGAAAAGAACCGCGGAGAGCGGAGTGAAATAGATCCTGAAACCGTATGCGTACAAGCAGTGGGAGCCCACTTTGTTGGGTGACTGCGTACCTTTTGTATAATGGGTCAGCGACTTATTTTCAGTGGCGAGCTTAACCGAATAGGGGAGGCGTAGCGAAAGCGAGTCTTAATAGGGCGTCTAGTCGCTGGGAATAGACCCGAAACCGGGCGATCTATCCATGGGCAGGTTGAAGGTTAGGTAACACTGACTGGAGGACCGAACCGACTACCGTTGAAAAGTTAGCGGATGACCTGTGGATCGGAGTGAAAGGCTAATCAAGCTCGGAGATAGCTGGTTCTCCTCGAAAGCTATTTAGGTAGCGCCTCATGTATCACTGTAGGGGGTAGAGCACTGTTTCGGCTAGGGGGTCATCCCGACTTACCAAACCGATGCAAACTCCGAATACCTACAAGTGCCGAGCATGGGAGACACACGGCGGGTGCTAACGTCCGTCGTGAAAAGGGAAACAACCCAGACCGTCAGCTAAGGTCCCAAAGTCATGGTTAAGTGGGAAACGATGTGGGAAGGCTTAGACAGCTAGGAGGTTGGCTTAGAAGCAGCCACCCTTTAAAGAAAGCGTAATAGCTCACTAGTCGAGTCGGCCTGCGCGGAAGATGTAACGGGGCTCAAACCATGCACCGAAGCTACGGGTATCACGCAAGTGATGCGGTAGAGGAGCGTTCTGTAAGCCTGTGAAGGTGAGTTGAGAAGCTTGCTGGAGGTATCAGAAGTGCGAATGCTGACATGAGTAACGACAATGGGTGTGAAAAACACCCACGCCGAAAGACCAAGGTTTCCTGCGCAACGTTAATCGACGCAGGGTTAGTCGGTCCCTAAGGCGAGGCTGAAAAGCGTAGTCGATGGAAAACAGGTTAATATTCCTGTACTTCTGGTTATTGCGATGGAGGGACGGAGAAGGCTAGGCCAGCCTGGCGTTGGTTGTCCAGGTTTAAGGTGGTAGGCTGAAATCTTAGGTAAATCCGGGGTTTCAAGGCCGAGAGCTGATGACGAGTGTTCTTTTAGAACACGAAGTGGTTGATGCCATGCTTCCAAGAAAAGCTTCTAAGCTTCAGGTAACCAGGAACCGTACCCCAAACCGACACAGGTGGTTGGGTAGAGAATACCAAGGCGCTTGAGAGAACTCGGGTGAAGGAACTAGGCAAAATGGCACCGTAACTTCGGGAGAAGGTGCGCCGGTGAGGGTGAAGGACTTGCTCCGTAAGCTCATGCCGGTCGAAGATACCAGGCCGCTGCGACTGTTTATTAAAAACACAGCACTCTGCAAACACGAAAGTGGACGTATAGGGTGTGACGCCTGCCCGGTGCCGGAAGGTTAATTGATGGGGTTAGCTAACGCGAAGCTCTTGATCGAAGCCCCGGTAAACGGCGGCCGTAACTATAACGGTCCTAAGGTAGCGAAATTCCTTGTCGGGTAAGTTCCGACCTGCACGAATGGCGTAACGATGGCGGCGCTGTCTCCACCCGAGACTCAGTGAAATTGAAATCGCTGTGAAGATGCAGTGTATCCGCGGCTAGACGGAAAGACCCCGTGAACCTTTACTATAGCTTTGCACTGGACTTTGAATTTGCTTGTGTAGGATAGGTGGGAGGCTTTGAAGCGTGGACGCCAGTCTGCGTGGAGCCAACCTTGAAATACCACCCTGGCAACTTTGAGGTTCTAACTCAGGTCCGTTATCCGGATCGAGGACAGTGTATGGTGGGTAGTTTGACTGGGGCGGTCTCCTCCTAAAGAGTAACGGAGGAGTACGAAGGTGCGCTCAGACCGGTCGGAAATCGGTCGTAGAGTATAAAGGCAAAAGCGCGCTTGACTGCGAGACAGACACGTCGAGCAGGTACGAAAGTAGGTCTTAGTGATCCGGTGGTTCTGTATGGAAGGGCCATCGCTCAACGGATAAAAGGTACTCCGGGGATAACAGGCTGATACCGCCCAAGAGTTCATATCGACGGCGGTGTTTGGCACCTCGATGTCGGCTCATCACATCCTGGGGCTGAAGCCGGTCCCAAGGGTATGGCTGTTCGCCATTTAAAGTGGTACGCGAGCTGGGTTTAGAACGTCGTGAGACAGTTCGGTCCCTATCTGCCGTGGACGTTTGAGATTTGAGAGGGGCTGCTCCTAGTACGAGAGGACCGGAGTGGACGAACCTCTGGTGTTCCGGTTGTCACGCCAGTGGCATTGCCGGGTAGCTATGTTCGGAAAAGATAACCGCTGAAAGCATCTAAGCGGGAAACTTGCCTCAAGATGAGATCTCACTGGAACCTTGAGTTCCCTGAAGGGCCGTCGAAGACTACGACGTTGATAGGTTGGGTGTGTAAGCGCTGTGAGGCGTTGAGCTAACCAATACTAATTGCCCGTGAGGCTTGACCATATAACACCCAAGCAATCTGCAGACAGACAGCAGATTGTGGTGTGTGAAGACGCATGAAGACGAAAGTTTGCGACCACACAGACAGACACCTGATCACATACCCGATTTGCCGAAGCGTTCGAGAGGACGAGTCGGCACCCGAATTTCTTGACGACCATAGAGCGTTGGAACCACCTGATCCCATCCCGAACTCAGCAGTGAAACGATGCATCGCCGATGGTAGTGTGGGGTTTCCCCATGTGAGAGTAGGTCATCGTCAAGATTAAATTCCAGAACCTCATCTGCTTACGCAGATGGGGTTTTGTTTTTGCGCGCGATTAAGTGCCAAGGCTCAAGCCGTCGATGAGCAGGGGCAGTCTTTGCACGACTCTCTTCATGCAGGCGTCAGCGCTCGTTGCGCACCCGGCCTGTAAACGATGAGCCGCTAAAAACCCCTCATCCTCTGGTAGTCTTCTTTCTCTTTGAAAGACCAAGGGACGCAGCTATGCCGGTGACATCCGATCTCAACCCCGGATTTATGGTGGTTCATGGAAATCGCCTGGATGAGCTGCGGGGTCTTGTGGTGTCTTGGATGAGGCTTTACCCCCTGACGCCGCTTGAGAACGAAGTCGCACTGGTACAAAGCAATGGCATTGCTCAGTGGTTGAAGCTTGCGTTGGCGGAAGACGCTCATGACGATGATCAAGGGGGTTGCGGAATCGCCGCTGCGATTGATGTGCAACTGCCCGGTAGCTTCATGTGGCAGCTCTATCGTGCCGTACTGGGCAAAGACGAAATCCCGGAAACGTCGTTGCTCGACAAAGCCCCACTGACTTGGCGCCTGATGCGACTGCTGCCTGGCCTGATGAATCAGCCACATTTTGAGCCGCTGCAACGGTTCCTGACGGCGGACACCGACCTGCGTAAACGCTACCAGCTGTCAGAGCGCCTAGCTGACCTTTTCGATCAATATCAGGTTTACCGCGCCGACTGGCTTGCGGACTGGGCCGCTGGCAAGCATCAACTCAGGAACGTAAGAGGGGAGGCCAAACCCCTCAAGGCGGAAAACTGTTGGCAGGCCGAACTCTGGCGCGCGCTGCTGCACGATGTCGGCGCTGAAGGCATGGCACAGAGCCGGGCTGGCGTGCATCGCCGTTACATAGAGGCTATCAACAGCCTCGCTGAAGCCCCCCGCGGTTTGCCTGCAAGGGTCATCGTCTTTGGTATTTCTTCGCTGCCTGCTCAGGCACTTGAGGCGTTGGCAGGCTTGGCTCGGTTCAGTCAGGTATTGCTCTGCGTTCACAACCCTTGTCGTCATCACTGGGCGGACATCGTCGCCGACAAGGATCTCCTGCGTCACGAATACAAGCGACAGTCCCGAAAGCCAGGCATGCCTGTGGTTATGGACCCTGATGCCCTGCATCAGCACGCTCATCCCTTGTTGGCCGCATGGGGCAAGCAAGGCCGTGACTACATCAACCTGCTGGACAGCCACGACGATCCCCAGAGTTATCGTGCAATCTTCCGTGACGGCCGGATCGACCTGTTTAGCGAAAGCGAACCCGACACGCTGTTGAACCAGCTGCAGGACGACATCCTTGAGCTGCGGCCGTTAAGTGAAACACGCGAATTGTGGCCTCCCGTGCAGATCAAGACCGACCGCTCGATTCGTTTCCATGTAGCCCACAGCGCCCAGCGTGAAGTGGAGGTGCTGCATGACCAGCTTCTGGCGCGTTTCAGCAAGGACCCTGATCTGCGACCGCGCGACGTGATCGTGATGGTACCGGACATCGACAGCTACGCCCCTCATATTCGAGCGGTGTTCGGTCAACTGGATCGAGACGATCGGCGCTTCATTCCATTCACCCTTGCTGACCAGGGCCAGCGTGGGCGGGATCCGCTGCTGATCGCCGTTGAGCACTTGCTGAAGATCCCGGACAGTCGATTCCCGGTCAGCGAGATTCTGGACCTGCTGGACGTCCCTGCGCTGCGCGCGCGCTTTGGGATTGATGAGCGCGACCTGCCGACGTTACACCGCTGGATTGAAGGCGCGGGGGTGCGTTGGGGACTGGATGCGAAACAACGTGAGGGGCTGGGACTCCCTGAACAGCTGGAACAAAACAGCTGGCATTTTGGCCTGCGTCGCATGCTGCTCGGATATGCCGTCGGTGCGGGTGCTGCCTACGACGGGATTGAGCCCTATGACGAAATTGGCGGTCTGGACGCAGCGCTCATTGGGCCGCTGGTCTCGCTGATTGACGCTTTACAGGTTGCTCACAGCGAACTGTCGCAACCGGCGGCGCCTGCGTTGTGGGGCTCGCGACTGCAAGCGATCATGCAGTTGTTCTTCATGGCTGACAGCGAGCACGACGACTACCTGTTGAGTCAGCTGGAGACGCTACGGGAAACCTGGCTGCAGACGTGCGAAACCGTGGGTCTTGAAGAGCCCCTACCGTTGACGGTCGTGCGTGAAGCGTGGCTCGCCGGGCTGGATCAAGGACGATTGTCCCAGCGCTTTCTGGCCGGTTCGGTCAACTTCTGTACGCTGATGCCGATGCGCGCCATTCCGTTCAAAATTGTCTGTTTGCTGGGCATGAATGACGGCGATTACCCGCGCGCTCAGCCGCCGCTCGATTTTGACCTGATGGGCAGCGATTATCGTCCTGGCGACCGTTCCCGCCGTGAAGATGATCGTTATCTGCTGCTCGAAGCGTTGTTATCTGCCCGTGATCAGCTGTATGTCAGCTGGGTGGGCCGCAGTATTCGTGACAACTCGGAACGGCCGGCTTCGGTGCTTATCGGGCAGCTGCGCGATCATCTGGCCAGCGGGTGGCGGCTGGCCGGTGCCCATGAGTCTGAAGGTGATCAGAAGCGTGACCCGGGGCAGCAGTTGCTGCACGCGTTGACCGTTGAGCACCCGCTGCAGCCCTTCAGCGCCAAGTATTTTCGAGAAAGCCCTGAATTTTTCAGCTTCGCGCGCGAGTGGCAGGTTCTGCATGAGACAGTCACTGAAAAGGGGGAAGTGAAGGCGCTGCAAAAGCACCAACAAGAGGAGCCGTTGAGCCTGATGCAGTTGCAGGATTTCCTGCGCAATCCGGTGAAGCACTTCTTCAGTCAGCGCTTGAAAATATTCTTTGAGGTCGCCGAAGCACCCCTCGCGGATGAGGAACCCTTCGTACTCGACGCGCTTGAGCGCTACGGCATCAGCGACAGTCTGCTGCAAGCGGCGTTGTCGGATCCCGAGCATGTTCAGGCCTCGCTTGAGGCCCAGGCGACGCGCTTGCAGAGCAGCGGCGTGTTGCCGATGGCTGGCTTTGGCTCGCTGCTACAGACCGAGTTGCTTGAGCCGTTACCAGACCTAGTGGCTAGGTATCAAGAATTGCTGATTCGCTGGCCATTGCGCTTGCACAGTGCGCTCCCGGTCAATTATGAGCATCAGGGTGTAGAACTCGATGGCTGGCTCGACGGCCTCTATCACAACCCGGAAAACGAGCTGCTCGCGATAACCGCTATCCCCAATGCCATCGACGCCAGGAAGGCGCGCAAATGGCACCGCCTGAGCAAGCCGTGGGTAAACCATCTTGTGGCCTGCGCGTGTGATTTACCCCTGACCACCGCGCTGGTCGCCAGCGACGAGACGCTGCTGTTGCCACCGCTGGACAAGGCATTTGCTACGCGCACCCTGAATGACTTGCTCCTCGCATGGCAGCAAGGCATGCAGCGGCCGCTGCCGATTGCCGTTAAAACCGCGTTTGCCTGGTTGAGTCAGACCGATGAGACAAAAGCCGAAGCCGCCGCGCGAAGGGCCTTTGACGGCGACGGCCAGAACAGTAAGGGCGAGCGAGCCGAAAGTACGGCCCTTGCACGCCAATTCCCTGACTTCGATGCCTTGCTGGCCAGCGAGGAATTTGTTGGCTGGTGCGAGGCGCTGTACAAGCCAATCTTTGACGCGCCCTGGCAGGCGCTATCGCATGCGGAGGTCGGCGCATGAGTGATGCTCAACAGCCTCTCGCACTGCGCTTCCCGCTTAAGGGCAGCCAGCTGATCGAAGCCAGCGCCGGGACCGGCAAGACATTTACTATCTCGGCGCTCTACCTGCGCCTTGTGTTGGGCCACGGCAACGAGACCTCCGGATTCGGTCGTGAGCTATTACCTCCACAGATTCTGGTGGTGACGTTCACGGATGCAGCCACCAAGGAATTGCGCGACCGTATTCGCACGCGACTGGCGGAAGCAGCGCGGTACTTTCGTGGAGAAATCCAGGCACCTGACGCGCTGATCGTAGGTCTGCGCGACGAATTTTCCGCCGAGCAGTGGCCCGGCTGCGCCAGCCGTCTCGATATCGCGGCGCAGTGGATGGACGAAGCAGCCGTCTCGACGATTCACAGCTGGTGTCAGCGCATGCTGCGTGAACATGCCTTCGACAGCGGCAGTCTGTTCACCCAGAGTCTGGAAACCGACCACAGCGACCTGCTGGGCGAGGTGCTGCGCGATTACTGGCGCAAGTTCTGCTATCCCATGAGTGGTGACGCGCTGATGTGGGTGCGTGAGCACTGGGGTGGGCCGGCGGCGCTGCTGCCCAAAGTCCGCGCGTTGTTAGGCACTGAGCGCGGCGCTGTCACGCAAACGCCGACACAGATTATTGAGCAGTCGATCCAGGAGCGGCGTGAACTCCTAAGGCAGCTCAAGGCGCCATGGGCCAACTGGGCGGCTGAACTGCATGCCATCTGCATCGACGGCGTTGCGTGTAAGGTGGTCGATGGCCGCAAGATGCAGGAGCGCTATTTCCGGCCGTGGTTCGACAAGCTGATCGCCTGGGCCAATGACGATGAGCAGGAACAGCTCGACCTCGGCACCGGCTTCACCCGGCTGACGCCCGACGGCATTGCCGAAGCGTGGAAGAACAACCCGCCGTCTCATCCTGCGTTCGAGGCAATGGTTGAGCTCAAGGTGGCGCTGGACACATTGCCCACGCCCGATGCAGCCGTGCTTGAGCACGCTGCCCAGTGGGTCGGGGCACGTTTTGAAGAAGAGAAGCGCCGACGCGCCGAAATGGGTTTCGACGACATGCTGCTGCGCCTGGATGCTGCGTTGCGCGGCAGCGGCGGGGAGCGTTTGGCGACGCTGATTCGTGAACAATTCCCGGTCGCCCTGATTGACGAGTTCCAGGACACCGACCCTGTACAGTACCGAATCTTCGACAGCATTTACCGTCTTGAAGCCAACGACGAAAGCACAGGGCTGTTCCTAATCGGCGACCCGAAACAGGCGATCTACGCCTTTCGCGGCGCTGACATCTACACCTACCTGCGTGCCCGTCAGGCCACCACTGGCCGGCTGCATACGTTGGGCACCAACTTCCGTTCCAGCCACGCGATGGTCGATGCAGTCAACCATGTCTTCCAGCGCGCGGAGACCAGCGAGACAGGCCGTGGTGCGTTCTTGTTTCGCACCGCAGAAAGCAATCCCGTGCCGTTTCTGGCGGTAGCGTCTCAGGGGCGTAAAGAGCGGCTACAGGTGGACGGGGAGAAACTCGCTGCGCTCAACGTCTGGCAGCTGGAAACGGATCAACCGGTATCGGGGACGATCTATCGTCAGCAGTTGGCGGCAAGCTGTGCGAGCGAGATCGCCCGATTGCTCAATGCGGGGCAACAGGGGCAAGCAGGTTTCGTTAAAGATGGCGAGCCGTTGAAACAGTTGCAGCCCGCTGATATCGCGATTCTGGTGCGCGATGGCAAGGAAGCGCAGGCGGTCCGGGGCGAATTGTCGGCGCGCGGTGTACGCAGCGTGTACTTGTCCGACAAGGATTCTGTATTCGCGGCGCAGGAAGCCCATGACGTGCTCGCGTGGCTGAAGGCCTGCGCCGAACCTGATGCCGAGCGGACGCTGCGCGCCGCATTGGCTTGCATCACTTTGGCATTGCCACTGGCCGAGCTCGAGCTGCTGAATCAGGACGAACTGGCGTGGGAAAACCGCGTCATGCAGTTCCGCGATTACCGCCGTATCTGGCGAACTCAGGGCGTGCTACCGATGCTGCGCCGGCTGCTGCACGACTTCAAGCTGCCGCAAGCGCTTATTCAGCGCACCGATGGCGAGCGCGTACTGACCAACTTGTTGCACCTCAGTGAACTGATGCAGCAGGCCGCTGCCGAGCTGGACGGTGAGCAGGCGCTGATTCGTCATTTGAGCGAGCATCTGGCCCTGGCCGCTCAGGCGGGAGAGGAGCAGATATTGCGCCTCGAAAGCGATGAGCAATTGGTCAAGGTTGTGACCATTCATAAATCCAAAGGCCTGGAATACCCGCTGGTGTTTCTGCCCTTCATCTGTTCAAGCAAACCCGTGGATGGCAGCCGTTTACCGCTGCACTTTCACGACGCCGACGGCCATGCGCAAATCAGCCTCAAGCCCACAGCGGCGCTGGTTGAGCAGGCGGATGACGAGCGACTTGCTGAAGACTTGCGTCTGCTTTATGTGGCCCTCACTCGCGCGCGACACGCGTGCTGGCTGGGGGTGGCTGATCTCAAGCGTGGGAGCAATGGCGCGTCGGTGCTGCACCGCTCGGCTTTGGGTTATTTGCTGGGCGGCGGCCAGAAGCTGCCTGAGTCCGTGGCGTTGGGGCAATGGCTGAGCTCGTTGGCAGAAGACCACGCGGCGGTTAAGGTTGGGCCTGTGCCGTTGCCGACAACCGAATCTTTCAGCGCGCCGCGCAGTGAAATGTCGTTGAGCAAACCGCGCGTCTCGCGCCGCAGCGCTCGTGAGAATTGGTGGATCGCGTCCTACAGCGCCTTGCGCATTGGTGACACCATTACTGACAGCGGCGATCAGTCGCCCGACAGTCCACAAGCACAGAAGCTTTTCGACGACGAGCGTCTCGACCCGGACGCACCTCGAGAGGTAATGGCCAGCGGCGGCGATATCCACCGGTTTCCCCGAGGGCCCAACCCCGGGACGTTCTTGCACGGCTTGTTGGAGTGGGCTGGGGAAAAAGGGTTCGCCGAGGCAGCCGCCGACCCGCTAGCGCTTGAAAAAGTCGTCGCCCAACGCTGTAACCGACGTGACTGGAAAGGCTGGATCAACACCCTGACTGACTGGCTGCGGCATCTTCTGACGTTACCCCTCTATGTGGGCCCGGATGTTCAGCCCGTGGCGCTGTGTCAGCTGGATCAGCCGAACCAGTACCGCGTCGAGATGGAATTCTGGTTCGCTTGCACAAAAGTCGATGTGGCGCAGATGGATGCGCTGGTTCGCCGCCACACCCACAACGGTGCCCCAAGGGCGGCGGCAGAAACGGCCTCGTTGAATGGCATGTTCAAGGGCTTCATCGACCTCACGTTCGAGCACGAAGGCCGCTACTTCGTTGCGGACTACAAATCCAACTGGCTGGGCGTTGACGACGATGCCTATACCGAGCAGGCGATGGAAAACTCGATTCTGGACAACCGCTATGACCTGCAATACGTGCTGTATCTGCTCGCACTGCATCGTCAGCTCAAGGCGCGGCTGGCCGACTACGATTACGACCTTCACATGGGCGGAGCGGTGTACATGTTCGTGCGCGGCAGCCACGCTGCGAGTCAAGGCGCGTGGTTTACGCGTCCGCCCCGCGAGCTGATTGAAAGCCTGGATCTGCTGTTTCAGGGCCGTTCACCGGCGCAGGCAGATGTGCTGTCAGGAGAACTCGCATGAACCGTACATTCGCCCACTTGTTGCCGACGCCCTTGGACGCCGACAGCCTGGCCGAGCTGAAGCCCCTTCACCGTGTCGATGATTTATTGCTGTTGTTGCAGCGCTGGGTCGAGCGCGGCTGGTTGCGCGCGCTCGACAAGGCCTTCGTGGCGTTCCTGGCTGACCTTGATCCCTCCGCCGATTCACTGGTGCTGCTGGCGGCCACGTTGACAAGCCATCAATTGGGTCACGGCCATGTGTGCCTTGACCTGCACGAAACCCTCAAAGAGCCGGATTTCGCGTTGTCGCTTCCGCCCGAGGGTGATGTGTTGTCGACGCCGATGCTGCTGCCTTCTTCGTTGCTCAAATCGCTGGATGGCGCGACGTGGTGCAAGGCGCTGGAAGCCAGCACGCTGGTCGCTCGTGCCGGTGATGACAGCGAAGCGGCGGCGCACAAGCCGTTGGTACTTGCCGATCGGCGTCTGTATTTGCGCCGTTACTGGACGTACGAGCGCCGGATCGATGCGGCATTGAGTCGTCGATTGGCGCAGGTCGAGTCGGGGCTGAGCGATTTGCCGCAACGTCTGGATGCGTTGTTCGGCCCGGCCAGCACCGAGCCCGATGGACTGATCGACTGGCAGAAACTGGCCTGTGCGCTGGCAACGCGGGGCGCGTTCAGCATCATCACCGGCGGCCCCGGGACGGGCAAAACCACTACCGTCGTACGCTTGCTGGCGCTGTTGCAATCGCCGGCGGTGGAGAACGGCAAACCGTTGCGCATTCGTCTGGCCGCGCCGACGGGCAAGGCGGCAGCGCGTCTGACCGAGTCGATCAGCCATCAGGTGCAGTCGCTGCAAGTGCCGGAGAGCGTTCGGCAGAAAATCCCCAGTGAAGTCACCACCGTTCACCGCTTGCTCGGCAGCCGTCCGGGCACCCGGCATTTCCGTCATCACGCCGGTAACCCGTTGCCGCTGGACGTGCTGGTGGTCGATGAGGCTTCGATGATTGACCTCGAAATGATGGCCAACCTGCTGGACGCACTGCCGCCCCATGCGCGGATGGTTCTGCTGGGCGACAAGGATCAACTGGCATCGGTTGAGGCCGGCGCGGTATTGGGTGACCTGTGTCGCGACGCCGAGGCGGGAATGTACAGCCCGCAGACCCAGGCGTGGCTGGAGTCGGTCAGCGGCGAAGACCTCTCCAGGAGCGGTCTTCAGCAGGGCGATAGCCAGCATCACGCGCTGGCGCAACAAGTGGTGATGCTGCGCCATTCCCGGCGCTTCGTGGCAGGTAGCGGAATCGGTCAGTTGGCCGGGCTGGTCAATCGGCAACAGGACCAGGAAGCCCGCGCATTGCTCGCGGCGCGCCAGTACCCGGATCTGTTTTCTTTGGTGCTCAAGGGTGAGCAGGATCGGGCGCTGACCCGATTGCTACTGGAAGGTCATGCAGATGGCCCCCAGGGTTACCGTCATTATCTGAGCGTGATGCACGCGCAGCGGCCGCAGGGTTTGACCCAAATCGAGGACCCACGGCGTGTCGAGTGGGCGCGGCGGGTATTGAACGCTTTTGACGAATTCCAGCTGCTGTGCGCCGTCCGCAAGGGACCGTGGGGCGTGGAAGGGCTGAATCGACGGATCACAGAAACGCTCTTCACCGCCAGGCTGATCGAGAATGACCACCAATGGTACGAAGGGCGTCCGGTGCTGATGACCCGTAATGATTACGGGCTGGGCTTGATGAACGGCGACATCGGCATCGCCTTGCGGCTGCCTGAAGGGCCGGTTGAGGAAAACCGTCAGGCGCTGCGTGTTGCGTTTCCGCGCAATGATGGCAGCGGCGGCGTGCGCTTTGTATTGCCGAGCCGGCTCAATGACGTCGAGACCGTGTACGCAATGACGGTGCATAAATCCCAGGGCTCGGAGTTCGCGCACACGGCGTTGATCTTGCCGGAAGCGCTCAATCCGGTGCTGACCAAGGAGCTGATTTACACCGGCATCACCCGGGCCAAGCATTGGTTCAGTCTGATCGAACCACGCCAGGGCGTGTTCGAAGAAGCGCTGCGGCGCAAGGTCAAACGCCTGAGCGGGTTGATGCTGGGGCTGTGACGGGCGCGTCTAGATCGGCCCTGCCATTGGAGCGGCCTGCTGGTGAGGGGGTTGGTCAGTCATCTTCTAGGTGAACGATCTGACGCATTCGCGGGCAAGCGCGCTCCTACAGTTGAGCTGCGCCAGCTGCGAAATCGGCGATGTACGCGAAATCTGTAGGAGCCGGCTTGCTGGCGAACGCATTCTGCCCGGCGCTACAACGGCGAATGAGACTAACCGACCTCGCCAGCAAGCCGGCTTTTACTGACGTTGTGCGGGCTCGGTGAATGCGAATCCAGCCCCATGAACTTGCGCACCCGCTCGCCGCATTGGTCGGCCAGAATGGCGTGCGGCGCGGCATCGTTCTGGACGATGCCGTTTTCCATGAAGATCACCCGATCGGAAATCGACAGGGCGAAGTCCATTTCGTGGGTAACGATCAACATCGTCATGCCTTCTTTCGCCAGGTCGGCGATCACTTTGAGCACGTCACCGACCAGCTCCGGGTCCAGCGCGGAGGTCGGTTCGTCAAACAACATGATCTGCGGATCCATGGCCAGCGCGCGCGCGATTGCCACCCGTTGCTGCTGACCACCTGATAATTGATGCGGGTACTTGTGCGCGTGGGCCAGCAGCCCGACCTTGTCGAGCAGGGCATAAGCGCGTTGTTCACTCACCACGCGGTCGCGGCCGTGATAGCGCGGGGCCAGGGTCACGTTGTCAAGAATGGTGCGATGGGGGAACAGGTTGAAGTTCTGAAACACCATGCCGATGCGCTGAATCCCACGGCGGATCTGCGGGGCGTTGGGATTGTCGCCGGCGTGAATGTAGCCCTCGCCGAACAGGATGATTTCGCCTTGGTCGATGGTTTCCAGACTGTTCACCGTACGAATCAGCGTGGTCTTGCCCGAGCCTGACGGGCCGATGATCGAAATGACCTGGCCCGCTTCTACTTTCAGATCGATGCCCTTGAGCACCTCGTGCTGCGCGTAGCGTTTCTGGATGTTGACCAGTTGCAGCGCGGGCGCCGAGCCAGCACGCGCAGAGGGTTGCGGGGCCTGTGCGGACTGACTGCCCAGGCGAGTCCGCAGGGCGACAAGCGCAGCGTCGTCGAGGGTCTGCGGCTTGCGGTTGCTCAGTTCCAGATGCTGCTCCAGCCAGTGAAACAGCCAGCCGAAGACCGTCACGATCATCACGTAGTACACGGCAACGGCCGACAGGGTCTCCATCACCAGAAAGTTTTGCGCGTACAGGCGCTGCCCCACCGTCAGCAGTTCGGTGAGGGAAATCACCGACACCAGCGAGGTCAGTTTCACCACCGTGATGTATTCGTTGACCAGCGTGGGCAGGGAGATGCGGAAAGCCTGCGGGATGACAATCAGACGCTGCATGCCGATCAGGCCGACACCCAGCGCGCGGCCCGCTTCCTTCTGACCTTTCGCCACCGAAATGAGGCCACCCCGGTGGATCTCCGCCATATAAGCTGCTTCGGTCACCACAAGCGCCAGGAGGCCTGAGTAAAACGGGTTGGAAAGCACGTCACGGGGCACCGGGAACATCTGCGGCAAGTTGTAGGTGAACACCACCAGCACCAGCAGCGGGACGCTGCGGAAAAACCAGATATAAATCGACGCCGGGACGCTGATCCAGCGCGCTGTCGAAAGCTTGGCCGATGCCAGCAGAAACCCCAATAGCATGCCGATGAACCAACCCAACGCGCTGAGCTCGATGACCGTGATGCAGGATTCCCAGAAGTCAGCGACCGAGAACAAAGAAAAAAAGTAGGACCATTCGAATTGCATACACACCTCAGCGGGGCCGAACCCTGCGGGATTCTCTTATCAAGCACGAGCCCCGTAGGTGTGAGCTTGCTCGCGATGACGTCGGTACATCCGATACACCTACATCGTCTGTCACGGCCAATCGCGAGCAAGCTCACTCCTACACGGGGTGAATCATCAGGCCGTCAGTTCTTGGGCTCTTCCAGGTTGTATTTCTTCAGCAGCGCCGCGTATTCGCCGGATTTCTTGGTCTCGTCGAAGGCCTTCAGCAATGCCTGATACAACTCGTCATTGCCCTTCTTCACATAGATGCCGAGCGTTTGCTGGTAGATCGAATGTTCGGTGCTGACCACCACGCGGCCCTTGGTGCGCTCGGCGATCATGCCGGCGGCGCCGTCGATTTCCACTTGTGCCTGGACGTTGCCTGACAGCAGCGCCTGAGTCACTTCGGGCGCTGAAGGGAATTCGCTGACGGCGACCGCGCCTTTGCCTTTCGGTACGCAGTACTCGGCGGACAGTTTGTTGAACTGGGTCACCCAGGTGGTGCCTTTTTCCAGGCCGACCTTAAGCCCACACAGGTCCTCCGGCACTTTGGGTTTGAGCGGGCTGTCCTTGAGCACCATGATCGCGGCGCCTGTCACGGCGTAGGGAATGGTTTGAGCCTGCGTCTGGCGCTCCGGCGTGATGTACATGCCGGAAATGATCGCGTCATAGTGGCCGGCATTCAGGCTGAGGATCAGGCTGGAGAATTTGGTATCGATGAACTCGGGTTTGAGCTCCAGATGCTTGGCAAGCAGGCGCGATAGGTCAGGGTCGGCGCCCACGACGTTTTTCTTCTCGTCGTAGGATTCGAACGGCGGGTAGGTAATTTCCATGCCCACCTTGAACTGCCCGGGTGTAACAGTCGTGGCGGCCTGTGCGGCCGTCGCCGCGCCTGCTGACGCGCCGAGCACGGCGCAGGCAACCACGGTCAGGCGGACAGCAATGTTCGAAGTGTTGCGCATCGTCGGTGACTCCACGTCAGGAAAGCAGGGTTGGGGGTTCTGAACATTCGGGCGGGGCAGGGTGGCGCATCGCATCACGACGCATCCTGGGTCTGATTCTTCAAATGGCCGAAGCTCGATGGCTTGCGCGCCTTTTCGTACAGCTTGAGTTCGCCGCGCTCGACCTTGCGGCGCAGGTACTGATAGGTCTGCAGCGCCTGACCGAACATGTGTTCGCCGATGGTGATTTCTTCGTAGTCGGCGGTGCCCTTGTCGAACTGCGGCAGGGGTTTGATCTGCGTGTGGAAATCGCAGGCAAAGAACAACGGAAACGAGTACCGCTCTTCGCTCACGGTGCGCACCCGATGAGCTGTAGCAACGAACGTACCAGCGGTCATGACCTCCAGCATGTCGCCAATATTGACCACGAACGCGCCCTCAAGCGGAGGCGCATCGATCCATTGCCCCAGGTCGTTCATCACCTCAAGGCCAGGCTTGTCGGCCAGCAGCATGGTGAAGCACTCGTAATCGGTGTGCGCACCAATGCCGGGCGCGTCTTGAGCGGCGCCGTCGAACGGGTAATGAATCAATCGCAGCTTGGAGGGCGGGCGGGTCACCATCGACTCGAAGTAGCCTTCTTCCAGACCCAGCGCCAGTGCGAAGCCGTCGAACAGGCGTCGCCCCAAGGCAAACACCGCCGCGTAATACGCTTCGACGGCAGGCCGGAAACCCGGCAGATCAGGCCATTCGTTGGCGCCGATAAGCGGGGTCTTGGCGATCACCAGCGGGTCGTCATCGGCCACTTCAAAGCCGATATCGAACGCCTCTTTGTGGTCAGGCTTGCCCTTGGCGTACACCTCTTCGCCCTCCGGCACGAAGCCTTTGTGGCTGCGGGACGTGCCGATGTAATGCTGCATTTTGTAGTCGAGCGATTGTGCGAAGAGGTCCCTGGCGGCCTGACGCAGCCCCTCGATCAACGACGGCGCAATGCCGTGATTCCTGATGTACAGAAAGCCAACCTCCCGGGCGGCCTTGCCCAAGTCGTCGGCGACGGCCTGACGCCGTGCAATGTCGGGGCTGAACAGTCCGGCGATATCGATCACCGGGATGCTGCTGAAGTTGGCGACCTTCGGGGCTGCCGCGTGCGACGGATCTGGCATGACGAAACGCTCCTTATCGGCTGGTTGTATGAGTGAAGCGCTGGAAATGTTCGCGTTCGGTCTGCGCTATCGACACGTTGAGCGACCACAGGTCCGCGACCGGCACGTTGGTGAAGGGCAGATGATGCAGATAGCCATCTGCGCCGAATTCGGGCGTCATCGTGGTGACTTGACAACCGCGCGCCTGCTGGGATTGCCACACGGCTTGCCAGTGCTGCTGATGGAAAGCCAGTTCGCGGGCGTACTCCGGTGCGGCGGGGTGAGGAACCTGAGGGCCCTGGTCATAACCGACCCGGGCCTGGATGTGATGAACGCGTTCAACGAAGGCGCCGAGATCGTCCTCAGGGTCGTCAAGAAGGCGCTCGCACGTGACGATCCAGTGGCTGATGTCACTGGTGAACCTCAGGTCGGGAAGTTGGCGAATCAGCTCAAGGGTGACCCACGGATTGAACAGCGAACGCGCCCGGTGGGTTTCAAAGACAACGGTCTGGCCGTGCTTGCGCGCCACCTCCAGGGCCTGACCAAAAAAATCCACCTGCTGCGGCAGCTGCCATCGGTCATTGCCGGCCAGCACGTTGACGAAACGCGGTGCCAGTTCGGTGGACCAGGCGAGCTTCTGCTCCAGATCGTTGAGGTGTTCCGCCGTGGTTGCTGACTGTTCGGGGAGGACGTCGTATGCCGTGAAGACGGTAGCGATGTAGGGCACGTGGTTGGCGCGCAGGAAGGCGCCGAACTCCGCGCGCTCGCCCGGCGTCAGCGGCAGGCGTGCTTCCATGCCGTCGAATCCGGCGTCGAGCAACTCGTCTAGCGCTTGAGCCTTGCTGGCGCGGTAGCCCCAGAGGGTGCGGAAGATTTCCAGTTTCATCGAGGCTCCTCAAAGATTGCAGCTGACGTGCAAGCCGCCACTGATTAACGCAACGGCTCAAGCCGACACGGAGTACAGCGGCAGTCACATCAGAAAAAGGCAATCTTCGGGCCTGGTCTTCGCTGGACGGGCTCCTTTATTGGCGCCGATCTTAGAGTCGGCTGATGAGGCGAAAGAATAGGAAAGCTCAAATGCATAGTTCAGAGATTTCTGAACTATGGCGGGGAGAGGCAGAACAGACGTTCGGACCTTTGC
The DNA here is from genome assembly GCF_000759445.1 of Pseudomonas lutea. Taxonomy (NCBI): domain Bacteria; kingdom Pseudomonadati; phylum Pseudomonadota; class Gammaproteobacteria; order Pseudomonadales; family Pseudomonadaceae; genus Pseudomonas; species Pseudomonas lutea. The sequence goes on along the minus strand of NZ_JRMB01000001.1, from coordinate 2,821,637 downwards.
AAGAGCGCGCTGGCCCGCGAATAAACTCGCTCACTCACCAAAGCTTTAGCGGCCTGACGCCGCCTTCGCGAGCAATTTGCAGCGCTACCCGGTCATTCCCATATAAACCGGGCTTGCTGCGCAGCTCCGCGACGTCTGAACGACCGGAGGCGCCTACCTCATGCCGTGACCGATGACTCAATCCACAAACGTCATCTGCCCGGTTTTACCCAGCAGAAACGCCTGGTTGCGCTCAGTGGTTTCGCGGATGTAATCCCACAGCAATGTGATCCGCTTGAGCTTCCTCAAGTCCTCCCGGCAGTACATCCAGAACTGCCGAGTGATATCCACCTCAGTCTCCAGCACTGGCAGCAGTCGCGCATCCTGTGCCGCCAGAAAACACGGCAGGATCGCCAGTGCTCGTCCCTGTAATGCCGCGACGTATTGGGCGATGACGCTGGTGCTGCGCAGCGTGGCGTGAGCGCCGGGCAGCAGGTTGCTCAGGTACAAAAGCTCGGAGCTGAAGGCCAGATCATCGACGTAGCTGATGAAGGGATGCTCGGCCAGGTCCTCGGTTTTGCGAATTGGGGGGTGGGAGTCGAGATAGTCCTGGGTGGCGTAGAGACGCAGGCTGTAATCACACAACTTGCAGCAGACGTAAGGCCCGTGCTCAGGTCGCTCTAGCGCGATGACGATATCGGCCTCGCGCTTGGACAGACTGATGAAGTGCGGCAGCGGCAGGATGTCGACTGAAATGGCCGGGTAGGTATCGGTGAAATGACTGAGCTGAGGCGTGATAAAGAAACTGCCGAACCCTTCCGTGCAACCCATTCGCACATGCCCTGACAACGCAACGCCTGAGCCTGAAACCTGCTCGCACGCGATGTGCAGCGTGCTTTCAATGGACTCGGCCGCGCCCAGCAATCGCTGGCCCTCGGGCGTCAGGATGAAGCCGGTGTTGCGGGACTTCTCGAACAACAGCGTGCCGAGAGCCGCCTCCAGTGAGCTGATCCTGCGCGACACCGTCGTGTAATCGACGGCCAGGCGTTTGGCTGCGGAGCTGGCCTTGCGCGTGCGTGCGACTTCGAGAAAAAACTTCAGGTCATCCCAGTTCAGTCCACTCAGGGAGGTGATGTTTTTTTGCATGTTGGACCTGCTTTTATGTGCGTTCTTATTAGAAGTTTGCACATCTATACTCCGAAGCGCGGCCGGATCCAACCTGACCAGTTCCTTGGAACAACACCATCCGTAGGGGCCGGCTTGCTGGATCACCAGCGCAAGCGATCACACCAGTACAACGCGGTCTGTAGGAGCCGGCTTGCTGGCGAACCGCGGTGCGTCATTGGCGCAGGTGTCGCTGTCCCGGCGCGTTCGCCAGCAAGCCGGCTCCTACAGGATTTGTGATTCGGCCAGACAACGTCGCCTAACCAGAAGAGGTAAACAGGCGAGCAAAATCACCAGCGTCAGTGGTCAAGCTATTCACACCAGTACAACGCGGTCTGTAGGAGCCGGCTTGCTGGCGAACCGGGTTTTGCCATTGGCGCAGGTGTCGCTGTCCCGGCGCGTTCGCCAGCAAGCCGGCTCCTACAGGATTTGTGATTCGGCCAGAAACGTCGCCTAACCAGAAGAGGTAAACAGGCGAGCAAAATCACCAGCGTCAGTGGTCAAGCTATTCACACCAGTACAACGCGGTCTGTAGGAGCCGGCTTGCTGGCGAACCGGATTGTGTCATTGGCGCAGGTGTCGCTGTCCCGGCGCGTTCGCCAGCAAGCCGGCTCCTACAGGATTTGTGATTCGGCCAGACAACGTCGCCTAACCAGAAGAGGTAAACAGGCGAGCAAAATCACCAGCGTCAGTGGTCGAGCTATTCACACCAGTACAACGCGGTCTGTAGGAGCCGGCTTGCTGGCGAACCGGATTGTGTCATTGGCGCAGATGTCGCTGCCCCGGCGCGTTCGCCAGCAAGCCGGCTCCTACAGGAATTGATTCGGCCACCCAACGTCGCTTTACAAGGAGGTAAACACGCCAGCAAATCACCAGTGTCAGTGGTCAAGCTGTTCACACCAGTACGACGCAATCTGTAGGAGCCGGCTTGCTGGCGAACCGGATTGTGTCATTGGCGCAGATGTCGCTGCCCCGGCGCGTTCGCCAGCAAGCCGGCTCCTAAAGGATTTGGGACCCATCCAGCTTTTTGTAACCCAATCGATATGAGGTAAGCGCTCCACCACATCGCCCCACCCACACGCATAGCACCCTGCACAACAATAAATAAGCGGAGGAGTTTATGAAGAACGCTATAACGGCGGACGCCAGCGCACTCGATGCCGGCTCTGTAAAAGACGCCCGATCCTACCGGCTTGCCGGCGCGGCGAGCATGGCCGGGACCACCATTGAGTGGTACGACTTTTTTCTTTACGGCACTGCAGCCGCCCTGATCTTCAACAAGATATTTTTCCCTGCACTGGACCCGATCATCGGCGTGTTGGCGGCCTTCGCCACTTATGCGGTGGGCTTTCTCGGCCGGCCGTTGGGCGGCATCGTGTTCGGCCATTTCGGCGACAAGATCGGTCGCAAGTCCATGCTGCTGTTCACGCTGATGCTGATGGGAATTCCGACCATCATCATCGGCCTGATTCCCACCTATGAGCAGATCGGCTATTGGGCAGCGGTGTTGCTGGTGGCGATGCGCTTTTTACAGGGCATGGCGGTGGGCGGAGAGTGGGGCGGTGCGGTGCTGATGGCAGTTGAGCACGCCCCCGAAGGTCGCAAGGGCTTCTACGGCAGCCTGCCCCAAACCGGCGTCGGCGCGGGGTTGGTGCTGGCGTCGCTGGCCATGGGCATGGTCGCGAAGTTGCCTGAAGCCGACATGCTCAGCTGGGGCTGGCGAATTCCGTTCCTGGCCAGCGTCGTGCTGCTCGGCGTAGGTTGGCTGATTCGCCTGAAGGTTCCGGAATCGCCCGATTTCGAGAAGCTCAAAAAAGACAACATCGCCGTCAAGGTGCCGTTGTTCAAAGTATTCCGCGAGCACCCCAAAGAAACCCTGACGATCATTGGCGCGCGGACTGCCGAGAACGCCTGGTTTTACATGTCAGTGACCTTCGCGTTGGCGTATGCCGCCAACCAGTTGCTCATCCCCCGTGCCGATGTCCTGAGCGCGATCACTGCTGGCGCTGCGCTTTCGCTGGTGACGATGCCGCTGTGCGGCCACCTGTCCGACAAGGTCGGCCAGAAACGTCTGTATTTCGCCGGGCTTCTGCTGCTCTGCGCTTTCGTCTATCCGTTCTTCGCCATGCTTGGCACCCGCGAGCCGCAAATGGTGTGGTGGGCGATGGTGCTGGCCGTCGGCGTGGTCTTCCCGATCCTGTACGCCCCTGAGTCGCTGCTGTTTGCCCGACAGTTTCCGGCCGAGATTCGCTACAGCGGTATCTCTGTGTCGGTGCAGCTGGCCGGCGTCCTGGGCGGTGGATTCGCGCCGATGATCGCTACCCAGCTATTGGCGCTAGGCGGTGGCAGCCCGCACTACGTGATCGTTTACCTGATCGGCATGGCGTTGGTGGCCCTGGTGTGCACCGCGCTGATGAAACGCGATCCACCTCGTCATCGCGCTGGCTGAAACGAACTTTTTTCAGTGCGCCGACGCACGCGCACTGCCTTGAATGGAGCGACTGTTAATGAACGTGTCATTGAACAAAAACAACACCACCGTGGCCCGCGTGAAATTGCTGATTGGCGGCGAGTGGGTCGATTCACAATCCAGCGAGTGGCTGGAGGTGGTCAATCCGGCAACCCAGGAAGTGCTGGCCCATGTGCCACTTGCTACAGCGGCTGAGGTCGATGCTGCCGTTGCCGCTGCACAGAACGCATTCACCACCTGGCGGTACACTCCGATTGGCGCCCGTATGCGCATCATGCTCAAGCTGCAGGCACTGATCCGCGAACACTCCAAACGCATCGCTGCCGTTCTCAGCGCCGAACAGGGCAAAACCATTGCCGATGCCGAGGGCGATATTTTTCGCGGCCTGGAGGTGGTGGAGCATGCCTGCTCCATCGGCACCTTGCAGATGGGCGAATTCGCCGAAAACGTCGCGGGTGGCGTGGACACCTACACACTGCGTCAGCCGATCGGCGTCTGCGCGGGGATCACGCCGTTCAACTTCCCGGCGATGATCCCGCTGTGGATGTTCCCCATGGCCATCGCCTGCGGTAATACCTTCGTGCTCAAGCCGTCCGAACAAGATCCGATGTCTACGATGCTGTTGGTGGAGCTGGCCGTCGAGGCGGGCGTACCTGCCGGCGTGCTGAACGTGGTCCACGGCGGTAAGGACGTGGTCGACGGCCTCTGCACCCATAAAGACATCAAGGCCGTGTCCTTTGTCGGCTCGACGGCGGTGGGTACTCACGTCTACGACCTGGCGGGCAAACACGGCAAGCGCGTGCAGTCGATGATGGGGGCCAAGAACCACGCGGTGGTGCTGCCCGATGCCAATCGCGAACAGACCCTCAATGCGCTGGTTGGCGCAGGGTTCGGTGCGGCCGGTCAACGCTGCATGGCAACGTCGGTGGTGGTGATGGTTGGCGCCTCGAAGCAGTGGATTCCCGATCTCAAGGCGCTGGCGCAAAAGCTGACCGTGAATGCGGGGAGCGAGGCAGGCACAGACGTCGGACCGGTGATTTCTCGGCGTGCGAAACAGCGCATCCTCGACCTGATCGAAAGCGGCGTTCAAGAGGGTGCCACCCTTGAGCTGGACGGACGCGGCATTACGGTGCCGGGCTACGAGCAAGGCAACTTCGTCGGGCCGACGCTCTTTACGGGCGTGACGACCGACATGCAGATCTACACTCAGGAAATCTTCGGGCCGGTGCTGGTGGTCCTGGAAGTCGACACGCTGGATCAGGCCATCGCGCTGGTCAACGCCAATCCGTTCGGCAATGGCGTTGGTCTGTTCACCCAAACCGGCGCCGCTGCGCGCAAATTCCAGAGCGAAATCGACGTGGGGCAGGTGGGCATCAATATTCCGATTCCAGTGCCGGTGCCATTCTTCAGCTTCACCGGATCGCGGGGCTCCAAGCTCGGCGACCTGGGCCCTTACGGCAAACAGGTGGTGCAGTTCTACACTCAGACCAAGACGGTCACCAGCCGCTGGTTCGACGACGACAGTGTGAATGACGGCGTGAATACGACGATTAACTTGCGCTGAGTGCAGCGCGCTTATCAAGCATGACAACACTGCTGGGACCTGCGGATTGTGGGAGTGAGCCTGCTGGCGAAGAGGCCGGGAAGCCGCTAAGTCTTCAGCGACTGAAATGCCGTCTTCGCGAGCAAGCTCGCTCCCACCGGGACTGTGCTTGCTGACCGACGGCGCAGCGCCCGTACGCCTCAGAATTTCCTAAAGAGATCGCATTCCGTTAGGCGCTATGGCTGAGTTTTGAACAAGGAGAACACCATGAAAATTGCATTCATCGGCTTGGGCAACATGGGCGCTCCAATGGCCCGCAATCTGATCCGTGCCGGGCATCAGCTGCATTTGTTCGACCTTAACCAACAGGTGCTGGCCGAGCTGGCGGAGCTGGGCAGTCGCATCAGTGAGTCGCCCAAACATGCGGCACAGGGCGCGGACCTGGTGATCACCATGCTGCCTGCCGCCGCCCACGTGCGTGCGGTGTACCTGAATGACGACGGGGTACTGGCCGGGATCAGTGCCGGGGTGCCGGCGGTGGATTGCAGCACCATCGACCCGCAAACCATTCGTGATGTGGCGGCTGCGGCCGCTAAACAGGGCGTGGTGGTCGGCGACGCGCCTGTGTCAGGCGGTACGGGTGGCGCGCAGGCTGGCACGCTGACGTTCATGGTGGGCGCCAGTCAGGAGCACTTCACGGTGCTCAAGCCAATTCTTGCGCAGATGGGCCGTAACATCGTCCATTGCGGCGATGTGGGCACCGGCCAGATCGCCAAGATCTGCAACAACATGCTGCTGGGGATTTCCATGATCGGCGTGGCGGAGGCGATGGCGCTGGGCGACCGACTGGGTATCGACACCGGCGTGCTGGCCACCATCATCAACAGCTCGACCGGCCGTTGCTGGAGCTCTGAAATGTATAACCCATGGCCCGGGGTGGTGGAAACCGCGCCGGCCTCGCGGGGCTATACCGGCGGGTTTGGCGCCGAACTCATGCTCAAGGACCTGGGCCTGGCGACCGAGGCTGCAAAAGCTGCACGCCAACCGGTGCTCATGGGCGCGCTGGCGCAACAGCTGTACCAGGCGATGAGCTTGCGCGGCGACGGCGGCAAAGACTTCTCGGCGGTGGTCGAGGGGTACATCAAGAAAGGCTGAATACACCGCCCATACCCGACGCCTTCCCGGCTAAAGCCGGTCCCACACTATGCACGCGGTCAATCAGTGGGACCGTCTTCAGCCGGGAAGAGGCCAGCACCGACACCGCGATTTGGCGGCGTGACATCCGACGTTTTCCCGGCTAAAGCCGGTCCCACACTGTGCGCGCTTCCCGGCAAAGGTCTGTCCCAATGACAACTAACCCCGCGGGCCGCTGTAATCGTTGGCCCACTGCTCTTGGGCGGTCAGGTGCAGTTTGAACCGCTCAATCTGCTCCGCCACCCGAGCCGGCGACGTCCCGCCCCAACCGCTGCGCGCCGCCAGCGCCGCCTCCAGCGTCAGGCTCTCAAGCACTTCCGGCGTCAGGCGGGCATCGGTGTCCGCAAGCATTTGCGGTGTCAGCTCGGGCAAGCCGATGTCCTGCGCCTCACACAGTTGCACCAGTTGCCCGGTGATCTCGTGCGCTTCCTTGAACGGCACGCCGCGCACCGCCAGCCAGTCCGCGATTTCCGTCGCCAGGGTGAAGCCCAGCGGCGCCTGACGCAGCAACTCGTCCTTGCGCACCTTCATCGTGCGAACCATGCCGGCGAAGGCGGGCAGCACCAGATTCAGCGTGTCCACTGCATCGAAGATCGCATGCTTGTCTTCGCTCAAATCCCGGTTGTAAGACAGCGGCTGCGCCTTGAGCACCGAGAGAATCGCCGTCAGTGAGCCGATCAATCGGCCTGACTTGCCCCGGGCCAGCTCAGCGATGTCCGGGTTCTTTTTCTGCGGCATGATCGAGCTGCCTGTGGCGTAGGCATCGTCGAGTTCGACCCAACGAAACTGCCGCGACGTCCAGATGCAGAACTCCTCGGCCATTCGCGAGATGTTGATGCCCAGCATGCTCGCGCAGAACAGAAACTCAGCCACATGATCGCGGCTGGCAACGGCGTCGATGGAGTTCTCGCACGGCCCTGCGTAGCCCATCTCTGCTGCCGAACGCTGAGGGTCATGCGCAATCGCAGACCCGGCCATGGCGGCAGCGCCGAGCGGTGAAAGGTTGAAGCGCCGATCCCAGTCCTGTAGCCGCTGGATGTCGCGATGAATTGCTTGGGCGTGGGCCATCAAGTGGTGGCCGAAGACAATCGGCTGCGCCTGTTGCAGGTGGGTGAAGCCTGGCGCGATGGTGTTGACGTGCTGCTCGGCCTGGTCGACCAGCGCCTGTTGCAGATCAAGGACCGACAAGGTCAGCAGGCGAATCCGGTCGCGCAGAAACAGGCGCATGTCGTTGGCCGTCTGGTCATTGCGCGAGCGCCCGGCGCGAAGCTTGCCGCCCAGTGCGCCGAGCCGTTCGGTGAGCAGGCGCTCGATGAAGGTGTGTACGTCTTCGTCTGCGGCAATGGGCTGGACCTTGCCGGCGGCAAAGTCCTCGTCGATCGAGTGCAGGGCGGCGATGATACGCTGCGTCTCGTCAGCGTCCAGCAAGCCTGCGCGTTCCAGCTCATGGGCGTGGGCTTTCGAGCCGGCAACGTCGTAGGGCGTCATGCGGAAATAGGCGGCCGGCGAGCGCGACAGGTTGGCCATCGCTTCGGCCGGTCCGGACTTGAAGCGCGCGCCCCACAGACGCTCGGTTGCATCGGACATAGACATTCCCCCTTCAAACATGTGATGGCTGGCGAGCCAGGCGTCAACGACGTGAGACGATCCTAGGAAATTGCTGGCGATGGGGAAACGTCACAAATGGCAAGTCGGGTTGGCAAAAATGGAAAGCTGGCCTGCTTGGTGTTTTAGCTGACAGCCAGCGCTTGGTAGCGATGCCGATGTTTGCCGTTTCCGCAGGTGGCCGAATGTGGTGAAGTGGCGCCGATATTCGCTTTTCAACCGTCGACTTTCGCAGGATGCGCTCATGGCTGCTTTTTTCACTCTGTACCAGGACCTTGGCTGGAGTTTTTCGGTGCTGGTCATGCTGACGTTTCTGCTGGCAGGGACGGTCAAAGGGGTGATCGGCATGGGACTGCCGACGGTGGCGATGGGTTTGCTCGGGGTGATGATGCTGCCAACCCAGGCGGCAGCCTTGCTGCTGATTCCATCGACGCTCACCAATTTTTGGCAGCTGGCGACGGGCGGGCATCTGCGCGGCCTGTGCGTTCGTTTATGGCCGCTGTTGCTGATGATCGTCATCGGCACGATGATCGGCTCTTACACGCTGGGGCTCGGCAATGGGCACGGGATGGCGAGGGCATTGGGGGCTGCGCTGTTTGTGTATGCCCTGTGCGGGCTGTTCCTGCCGACACTCAATGTCCCGCCCGCTGCCGAGCGCTGGCTCGGGCCTCTGTGCGGGCTGGTTACCGGCCTGGTCACATCAGCCACTGGCGTCTTTGTCATTCCCGCGGTGCCTTATATTCAGGGGCTGCGACTTGATCGCAATGAACTGGTCCAGGCATTGGGGTTGTCGTTCACCGTCTCAACGCTGGCGCTGGGCGTGGGGCTGTTCTGGAATGGCGCAGTGGGCAGCGCAGAAATGGGAGCCTCTGTGCTCGCGCTGCTGCCGGCGCTGCTCGGCATGATGTTCGGGCAATGGCTGCGTCAGCGCATCAGCGCGTTGCTGTTCAAGCGCATATTCTTCATCGGCATGGCTTTGCTGGGCGCCCACTTGATGATTGCGGGTTAAGCGAGGCGCGCCGGCATCTAGTCGTCCGCTCATAGCGCGCATTCCCTACATTGAGCGCGAGAATTCACCAATACGTGTGTCATTCGTGAATCCAGCGCAAAGGTATTTTGCTGCGCCGCTGCTTATTCTTGCCCCATCCCATCGATATCCTGCCGTCCATTCCATACAGATAACGCTCAATCCGGCACTGCCCAGGCGCAGGCCGCGTTGACTTCGGACGAGGCTTGATATGAAGAAAGTACTGTTTCTCAACGGCGGCAAACAATTTGCGCATTCGGAAGGTCGTTATAACGCGACTCTGCATGAGGCTGGTCTGGCGTTTTTGGACCGTGCCGGCTTTGAGGTGCAACAGACGTACATCGACGCAGGCTACGACGTGGCCGCCGAGGTGCAGAAATTTCTCTGGGCCGATGTGATCATCTGGCAAATGCCCGGCTGGTGGATGGGCGCGCCATGGACGGTGAAGAAATACATCGACGAGGTGTTTACCGAAGGTCATGGCAGCCTTTACGCCAACGATGGTCGCAGCCGTTCCGATGCCTCGCGCAAGTACGGCAGCGGCGGCTTGCTGCACGGCAAGCAATACATGATCTCGGCGACCTGGAACGCGCCGCAGCCGGCCTTTGACGACCCGTCGGACTTCTTCGAAGCCAAGGGCGTCGACGCGGTCTACTTTCCCTTCCACAAAGCCAACCAGTTTCTCGGCATGACCGGCCTGCCGACTTTTTTGGCGGTTGACGTGATGAAGGTGCCGAACATCGACGCAGACGTGAAACGCTATGAAGCGCACTTGGCGTCGGTATTGGCGGGCTAGGCTTCAAGCTTCAAGCCTCAAGCCTCAAGCCTCAAGCCTCAAGTCTCAAGCCTCAAGCCTCAAGCGTGTGTGCGATGCGTACGCTCGGCTTGTAGCTTGTAGCTTGTAGCTTGTAGCTTGTAGCTTGTAGCTTGTAGCTTGTGGCTCGTAGCTCGTAGCTCGTAGCTTGAAGCTTGAAGCTTGAAGCTTGAAGCTTGAAGCTTGAAGCTTGTAGCTTGCAACTAGTAGCTTGACGCTCTTCTTGCAGGCGAGGGATGACAGTGAAAGCCAGATCGGATGAGTTGCAGGTGTTTGTCACGGTGATTGAAAGCGGCTCGATTTCTGCCGCTGCCGAGCAGGTTGGCCAGACGCCTTCGGCAATCAGCCGCACGCTGTCGCGACTTGAAGGCAAGCTGGGGACCACGTTGATCAACCGCACCACGCGGCGCATGGACCTGACAGAGGAGGGCAAGTTTTTCCTTGAGCGGGCCAGGCAGATTCTGAACCAGATGGAAGAGCTTGAAGAGCGCATGTCGGTGCGCCAGCAGACGCCATCGGGTCGCTTGCGGATCAATGCGGCGTCGCCATTCATGCTGCATTCGATCGTTCCGTACGTTGCCGAATTCCGAGCGCTCTATCCCGACATCCAGCTGGAACTGAACAGCAATGACCTCATCATTGATCTGCTGGAGCAGAGCACCGACGTGGCCATCCGTATCGGCGTGCTGGCCGACTCGACGTTGCACGCCCGCCCGCTCGGCACCAGTCCGCTGAACATCCTGGCGAGCCCCCAATACCTCGAGAAACACGGCACGCCGAACACCGTGGCAGCGCTGAGCGAGCATTCGCTGCTGGGCTTCACGCAGACCGAAACCCTCAATCACTGGCCGCTTCGTCATGCCGACGGGGATCGCCTTTTCATCCAGCCAACGGTGTCGGCCTCCAGCGGTGAAACGTTACGTCAGCTGGCGCTGGCGGGGCAGGGCATCGTCTGCCTGTCACACTTCATGACCCACGATGACATCCGTCATGGCCGGCTGATCGTCATCCTGCCCGAGGCCAACAGCGGTTATCGTCAGCCGATCCATGCGGTCTATTACCGCAACTCACAGCTGGCGCTGCGGATTCAATGTTTTCTGGATTTCATTCAGCAGAAGCTGGCGGTGTACGCCGCTTAGAGCGAATAAATGCGCGCCGCATGACCGCAAATATCAAATCCCGCGCCCTGCACACATCCGTAGGAGCCGGCTTGCTGGCGAATGCATCTCTTCAGGCGTTGGTGTGTTGAATGGACCTCCCGTTCGCGGGCAAGCGCGCTCCTACACTTGGCCCCGCAAATCTCAAATCCCGCGGGCTGCACACATCCGTAGGAGCCGGCTTGCTGGCGAATGCATATTTTCAGGCGTTGGTGTGTTGAATGGACTTCCCCGTTCGCGGGCAAGCGCGCTCCTACACTTGGCCCCGCAAATATCAAATCCAGCGGGCTGCACACATCCGTAGGAACCGGCTTGCTGGCGAATGCATCTCCTCAGGCGTTGCTGTGCTGAATGGACTTCCCCGTTCGCGGGCAAGCGCGCTCCTACAGCGGAATGCGTGCACCCGCGGCCGGCTCATTCAACCGATAGGCTGTCGGTGGGTTTGAGGTACGCCTTCAATCCGCACGCACCTCACTGAATTCCTCACGCAGCATCGCCACCAACGCCTCGCGTGCCGGATGATGTTCGGCGTTCTCGTGCCAGTAGAACAGGTTGTCGATGGAGGTCAGTTCAGCAAATTCATAACCTACCCAGCCCGAGCCTTTCCGGTATTGCTCATAGACGCCCTTGGGCACCAGCGCCACGCCGGCACCCGCGCTGACGCATCCGACGATGGTGCCGTAATTGGCGATGCTGACAATGGACTGGGTTTGGCCATTGTTCTGTAACCAGCGCTCCAGCGCCGCCCGATAGGGGCAGCCGTCGGGCCACATGAAAATGGATTTGCCCTGCAAGTCTGCCGCGCTGTGAATCGGCCCCAACGACTCGGCGGCGATCAGCACGAGGTCCTCGCGGTACATCGACGTGCGCTTGAGGCGCGGACGTTTCACATCAATGGCGACAATGGCGCCGTCGAGTTTTTGATTGAGCGTGGCGTCGAGCAGTTGCGTGCCGGTGCCGGTAGTCAGCTCCAGCGACACCTGCGGGTAGCGGGCATGGAAGCGTGCCAGCAACCGGGGCAGGCGGGCAGTTGCTGACGACTCGATGGCGCCGATTCGCAACGGGCCGGACGGCGCTGCATCCGGATGCACTGCGCGTTTGGCTTCGTCGGCCAGGCTCAACATCTTGCCCGCATACGTGAGGAAGATTTCCCCGGCCGGACTGATCCTCAATCCACGGCCCTGACGGTAAAACAATTCGGTTCCCAGCTCCGCCTCCAGCGTCTTGAGGCGCGCGGTGATGTTCGACGGCACGCAGTGCAACACCTCGGCGGCGCGGGCGATGCTGCCGGTGTCCGCGACGGTTTTGAACATGCGGATCTGAGCCAATTCCATTCATCACCAAAAGTGAGGAGTTAAGTCATTATTGTTCGGTTGTGGTGAGCATAGGATGTTTCGATACTCGCGGCCAAGGGCAGGCGGCGGGCCGGTTCACTGGAGTATCGATATGGCGGCGGTAAATGAAATTCTGCAGGGGCCGGGCTTTGCCGAAAACGCCGGCGTGCGCTGGCAGCGGCTGAAAGTCGTTCTCGCGACCTTCTTTGTAATCGCCTGCTGGGGTTTCTCGCCCACCGGCATCCGCATCGGTTTGCAGGCCTACGAGCCCGGTCATCTGGCGCTGCTGCGCTTTCTCATTGCTTCCGCCTTCATGCTGATCATCGCCTCGTCGTTGCGCATCTCTCTGCCGCGTCCGAAAGATTTGCCATTGCTCGCCGTGCTCGGTTTCTTTGCGGTCAGCCTGCATCACATCGCGCTTAACTTTGGCCAGGCTGGCGTGACCGCCGGGGCATCCAGCGTTCTGGTGCAATCGACGCCCCTGTTCACAGCGCTGCTGGCGCATTTCGTCTTCAAGGAGCGGGTCAGCGCCTGGCGTTGGGGCTGCGTTGCGCTTGGGCTGGTGGGCGCTGCGATTGTCGTCACCGGCGACCGTGGCATTGGACACCTGAATGCACGGGGCCTGCTCATCCTGGTTGCGGCGTTTTCCTGGAGTGTTTATTTCTCCCTGCAGAAGCGTCACAGCCATCGCTACGACGGGCTGACCATGGTCTGTTACACAGTGTGGGCGGGCACAGTTTTCTTGCTGGTCTATCTGCCGGGGCTGATTGGCGAAATTTTCAATGCGCCGCTGCGGGTCAACGTGGCAGTGGGTGTTCTGGGACTCTTTCCCAGCGCGCTGGCTTACCTGGCCTGGGCCTACGTTTTGAAACACATGGACGTCAGCCGCGCGTCGATGAGCTTGTACCTCACGCCACCCATGGCCATCGCAATCGCCTCGGTGATGCTGGGCGAGTTGCCTTCACAGCAAGTCATCGTCGGTTCGATCGTCGTGCTGGCCAGTGTTCTGGCGATGAATCTGCGTCGGGAGCGGCCCGTCGTGTACCCGGTGGTGCAGAAGCATTCATGAGCTGAGCGCAAGACTGATTTGGTTTGGCCTGCCTTTTTCACAATCAACCATCGGTCGATACTGACTCCCACATTCAAGCCACAAGGGAGTCACCCATGAACGTATTCATTACCGGCGCCGCAGGTTTCATCGGTGGCTCCATCGCAACCGGTCTGGTCAACAAAGGCCATCAGGTCACAGGTCTGGTGCGCAACGCTGAACAAGCAGCCGAGCTCAAGGCGCTCGGCATCGAGCCGGTCATCGGTACGCTTGACGACGAAGCGTTGCTCATCGAGCAGGCGCGCAAAGCGGACGGCGTCATCAATGCTGCCAGCAGTGATCATCGTGGCGCGGTCGAAGCACTGCTCAGCGGTTTGCGCGGTACAAACAAGCCGTTCTTGCACACCAGCGGGTCGAGCATCGTTGGCGATGCATCGGGGGGTGAAGGCTCGGACAACATCTACTACGAAGGTCAACTGCCGGCAGCCACACCGGACAAGGCCGCGCGGGTGGCGATCGATGATCTGGTTCTGGCCGCAGCGAATGATGGCGTACGCTCGGCGGTGCTGTGCAACTCGCTGATTTACGGCCATAGCCTGGGTGTCCGTCGCGACAGTGTGCAGTTGCCGCGGCTCATCAAACAGGCGCGCAAAAGCGGCGTCGTTCGCCATGTCGGAACCGGCGGCAACATCTGGTCCAACGTGCACATCAATGACGTCGTCGAGCTCTACGCCCTGGCGCTGGAAAACACCCCGGCGGGCACTTTCTACTTCGTCGAGAGCGGCGAGGCGTCGTTCCGCGACATGAGCAACGCCATCGCAGAAGCCTTGGGCCTGGGCCCGGCTCAGGACTGGCCACTGAAAGACGCGGAGGCCGAGTGGGGTTATGAGATGGCCAACTACGGTCTGGGCTCCAACAGCCGAGTGCGCGGCAAACATGCTCGGGAGCTGCTGGGTTGGGTGCCTGAAACCACGTCGGTGCTGGACTGGATCAAGCGCGATTGCATCAAGGGCTGACCTTGTCGGCTTGACGGACCTTCCTGGCCAGGCCAAACGGTCACCTTCGGGTGGCCGTTTGCGTTTGCGGCAAGTTTCATCATTAATGTGCAGCCGGACCGTTAGTCTCTTCAGCCTCCAGACAGCACGTCAGCCTCAAGCTGTCGCATTTTTCATCAAGGAAGCCCCATGCGTGCAGTGACCCTCAAAACCCTTGCCCTGTCGGTGATGTTCGTCGCGAGCTCGCCGGTGTTTGCCGTGGCGCTGGAGGGTGGCGCCGTGGCGTCCCCTGATCAATACGGCGCTCAAGTGGCGGCGCAAATCCTCAAGAAAGGCGGCAACGCCGTCGATGCTGCCGTCGCCACAGCCTTTACGCTGGCGGTGACCTATCCCGAAGCGGGCAACATCGGCGGCGGTGGCTTCATGACGCTGTTCATGAACGGCAAGCCGTATTTTCTGGATTACCGCGAAGCGGCGCCCAAGTCCGCGACACGCAATATGTACCTGGACGATAAAGGCGAAGTCATTCCGGGAATGAGCCTCGTCGGGGCGCGCGCGTCAGGTGTGCCTGGCACAGTGATGGGCTTGTGGGAGGCGCATCAGAAGTTCGGCAAATTGCCGTGGTCAGAACTGCTGACACCGGCCATTGGTTACGCCAAAAATGGCTTCACGGTGGCCGACAAGCAGTACATGTATGGCGCCGAAGCGATCAAACAGCTCAACGGCAAGACCAACTTTGCCGACTATTTTGGCAACATGAAGGCCGGCGAGACGTTCCGTCAGCCGGAGCTGGCCAAGACACTGGAACGGATTGCCAGCAAAGGCGTCAATGAGTTCTATCAGGGCCAGACCGCCGATTTGCTGGTGGCCCAGATGCAGCACGACAACGGCCTGATTACCCGGCAGGACCTGCAGGATTACAAAGCCATCTGGCGCAAGCCGTTGCACGTCAACTTCAACGGCAACACGCTCTATACCGCGCCATTGCCCAGCTCAGGCGGCATTGCCCTGGCACAGCTGATCGGCATGAAGCAGCAGCTCGCGGACGACTTCAACGGCGTGCCGCTTAATTCGGCGCGCTACGTCCATCTGCTCGCTGAAATTGAAAAACGCGTATTCGCCGATCGCGCCAACTACCTGGGCGACCCGGACTTTTCGGTGGCGCCGGTGAGTCAGTTGACCGATCACGCTTACCTGGCCAAGCGCGCTCATGAGGTCAACCCGACGGCAATCTCCCCCACGGAGAACGTAAAAGCCGGGCTTGAGTCGCATCAGACCACGCACTTCTCCATTGTCGACGCCAAGGGCAATGCGGTGAGCAACACCTACACCCTGAACTGGGATTACGGCAGCGGCGTGGTGGTGAAGGGCGCAGGTTTTCTGATGAACGACGAGATGGATGACTTCAGTTCCAAGCCAGGCGTTGCCAACGCCTTCGGTGTGGTGGGCGGTGATGCCAACGCGATTGAACCGGGCAAGCGCATGCTGTCGTCGATGAGCCCAAGCCTCGTCACCCGCGACGGGGCCGTGACGCTGGTGCTGGGTACGCCAGGCGGCTCACGGATTTTCACCACCGTGTTTCAGGTGCTGAACAACATCTACGACTTCCACATGCCGCTCAAGGACGCGGTTGCCGCCCAGCGGGTTCATCACCAGTTGCTGCCGAAAGACACGATCTACACCGAGAAATTTGCGCCGATGCCGGCTTCGGTTGCCGATGAACTCACCGCCATGGGGTACACCCTGAAAGACCAGGGCTGGTCGATGGGCAATGTGCAGGCAATCAAAATTGACGGCACGAAAGTCGAGACCGCGTCCGATCCTCGTGGGAGGGGAGTGGGGATGGTGGTGAAGTGAGGGTCAACTGATCGTTCCCAGGTACCGCGGACGATCATCAAACGCCAATCTGGTTCACGCCGTTGCCCGATGTAGGAGCGCGCTTGCCCGCGAAGGGTAGGTACAACCGACACAAATCCGTCGTCAGAAGTGCAGCTTCGCGGGCAAGCGCGCTCCTACAGGGCCCTGCGCCTGACTCCAGGTTGCCGATCGTTCCCACGCAGAACGTGGGAACGATCATCAATGCAGCCTGATGGTCACCAGTGTTTAGTGATGTTCCCGCGTTGCGCGGAATTTCACGTCGGGCCAGCGTTCTTCCATCAAGGCCAGGTTGACCCGCGTCGGCGCCAGATAGGTCAGGTGGCCGCCGCCGTCCACCGCGAGGTTTTCCACGGCCTTGTTCTCGAATTCCTCGAGCTTCTTTTTGTCGCTGCAATCGATCCAGCGGGCTGACCACACGGTGATCGGCTCGTAGGCGCATTCGACCTTGTATTCTTCCTTCAGCCGGCTGGCGACCACATCGAACTGCAGCACACCGACGGCGCCGAGGATGATGTCGTTGCTGCGCTGCGGGAAGAACACCTGGGTTGCGCCTTCCTCGGCCAGTTGCTGCAGACCCTGCCGAAGCTGTTTGGATTTCAGCGGGTCCTTCAGGCGCACGCGGCGGAACAGCTCGGGGGCGAAGTGCGGAATCCCGGTGAAACCCAGGGCTTCGCCTTCGCTGAAGGTATCGCCGATCTGAATCGTGCCGTGGTTGTGAAGGCCGATGATGTCGCCGGCGTAGGCTTCTTCCAGCTGCTCACGCTCGCTGGAGAAGAACGTCAGTGCGTCGCCAATGCGCACGTCCTTGCCGGTGCGCACGTGGCGCATTTTCATCCCCTTGTCGTATTTGCCGGAGCAGATGCGCATGAAGGCGATGCGGTCGCGGTGCTTGGGGTCCATGTTCGCCTGAATCTTGAACACAAAACCGGTGAATTTTTCTTCGACCGGCTCGACCGTGCGCTCGTTGGCGACGCGAGCCAGCGGCTTGGGCGCCCAGTCCACCACGGCGTCGAGCACGTGATCGACACCGAAGTTGCCCAGCGCCGTACCGAAAAACACCGGGGTCAACTGGCCGTCGAGAAATTCCTGCTGGTTGAACTCATGGCAGGCACCCTGCACCAGCTCCAGTTGATCGACAAAGCGATCGTACTCGTCACCCAGGTGAGCGCGCGCCTCGTCGGAGTCGAGCTTCTCGATGATTTTCACCTCGGTGCGCTCGTGACCGTGACCGGCGGTGTAGACGATGATGTAGTCGTCGGCGAGGTGGTAAACGCCCTTGAAATCGCGGTAGCAACCAATCGGCCAAGTGATCGGCGCTGCTTTGATCTTCAGCACCGCTTCGATCTCGTCCAGCAGCTCGATCGGGTCGCGAATGTCGCGGTCGAGCTTGTTGATGAAACTCACGATCGGCGTGTCGCGCAGACGGCAGACGTCCATCAGCGCAATGGTGCGCGGCTCAACGCCTTTACCGCCGTCGAGGACCATCAGCGCCGAGTCGACAGCAGTCAGCGTGCGGTAGGTGTCTTCGGAGAAGTCTTCGTGGCCCGGGGTGTCGAGCAGGTTGATCATGTGATCGCGATAGGGGAACTGCATGACCGAGGTGGTGATGGAAATCCCGCGCTGCTTCTCCATTTCCATCCAGTCGGAGGTGGCGTGACGGTCGGATTTACGCGACTTCACCGTACCGGCGACGGAAATGGCCTTGCCCATCAGAAGGAGCTTTTCAGTGATGGTGGTCTTACCCGCATCGGGGTGGGAAATGATGGCGAAAGTGCGGCGTTTCGCGACTTCGGCGGCCTGTCTGGTCATGGGAAATCGCCCGAGAGGTGATTCAAAAAAGGGCGGCGATTATAGCCCAAACCAAACCAATAACCGAACCGTTCAGTCAATCAGGGGTGGCCAGATACCATCTCACGTGGGAACCTTTGCGGTTAAGGAGACGTCCATTCCCTGGTATCGCTACACGCCAAGGGTTGAAAAATCAGCAAGTTAGCTTGACGAAGCTGCGCTCATGGCTTGTGTTTTCGCCGAGGTTAAAGCCTCTCTGGCGACCCACCCGCTGCTCTTCGCGAACGTTCGCGTGCTGCCTGCAACGGCCAGCTCCACGCCAGACGTTCGCCGACTGAAATAAGGAGTCCGCCTGTGGCTAATCGCTATGGCAAGGGGCTATTGGGAGGTGTAATTGTCATTGCACTCCTGGCCCTGCTGGTCCAATGGATCGGCATCAGTACCATCAAGCAATATCAGGACGATCTGCTGTTTTATCTGCAAGCCCACGTGGTGCTTGTGCTGGCTTCGATGCTGGCGGCACTGGTGGTCGGGATTCCCACCGGCATTGTCCTGAGCCGACCGAACATGGTTGGCCGCGCCGAACGCTTCATGCAGATCTTCAACATCGGTAACACCGTTCCCCCTCTCGCCGTGCTGGCCATCGCTCTGGGTATTCTGGGCATCGGCAGCGGTCCGGCGATCTTCGCTTTGTTCCTCGCTTCGTTGTTGCCCATCGTGCGCAACACCTACGAAGGCCTGAAAAACGTTCAGGGTTCCCTCAAAGAAGCCGCCCGCGGCATTGGCATGACACCCCGTCAGGTGCTGTGGCGTGTCGAACTGCCGAACGCCGTGCCGATCATCATCGGCGGTGTACGTGTGGCACTGGCGATCAACGTCGGGACCGCGCCGTTGGCCTTTCTGATTGGCGCGAACAGCCTTGGCAGCCTGATTTTCCCCGGTATTGCTCTGAACAATCAGCCGCAACTGGTGCTGGGCGCTGCGTGTACTGCGTTGCTGGCGCTGCTGCTTGATGGCGCCGTAACCCTGGCAAGCCGTCTCTGGCTGGAACGCGGCCTGGCTCGATAATTCGAGCCCCGCCGAGAAAGGAATTGCTATGAAGAAGTTATGCACATTGATCATGGGCGTCGGGCTGTTGCTGTCCGGTTTTGCCCAAGCCGCAGATGCACCCGCCGAAGCACCCGCCGAAGCGCCCGTCTTGCGCATTGGCGCGCGAGTGTTCACCGAGCAGACCATGCTGGCCGAGTTGACTGCGCAATACCTGCGCGACAAGGGCTATCAGGTTCAAATCACCGGCGGCCTGGGCAGTAACCTGGCGCGTAGCGCTCAGGAAAGCGGCCAGCTTGATTTATTGTGGGAATACACCGGCGTGTCTCTGGTGGCCTACAACCACGTCGACGAGAAACTCGACAGCGAACAGACCTATCAACGCGTCAAGGAACTGGACATCAAGAAGGGGCTGGTCTGGTTGTCCCCCTCCAAGTTCAACAACACCTACGCGCTGGCACTGCCGGACAAGATTGCCCAGCAGTATCCACAGATCAACACCATGTCTGACCTGACCACGGTGCTCAAGGCCGAGGCCGACAAGGGCCACATCGTTGCGCTGGACACCGAGTTCGCCAACCGTTCCGACGGGCTGGTCGGCATGGTCAAGCATTACGGCATGAACCTGGGCCGTGAAAACACCCGTCAGATGGACGCCGGGCTGGTCTACACCGCACTGCGCAACGGGCAGGTTTTTGCGGGCCTCGTTTACACCACCGATGGCCGTCTGAACGCTTTCAAACTCAAAGTGCTGGAGGACGACAAGCACTACTTCCCGGATTACACCGCAGCGCCCGTGATTCGCAAGGAATACCTGGACAAGCATCCGCAACTGGCCGACCTGCTCAAGCCACTCGCCGCGCTGCTGGATAACCAGACCATGCGTACGCTGAATGCGCGCATCGACGTCGACCATGAAAGTCCTACCGTGGTCGCGGCTGAGTTCCTGCGCGAGCATCCGATCAATCCTTCCGCCGAGAGCGTGCCGGTCGCACCGGCACCGGCGGCAAAACAGGAGGAGAAACCATGAGTTTCCTCAGCGCTTTCTCCCATCTGGACTGGAATCAGGTCATGCACCTGACCCTGCAGCACATCACTCTGGTGGGCATCGCCGTGACCCTGGCGATCCTCGTCGGCGTGCCCTTGGGCGTGCTGATGACGCGCTTCCCGACGCTTGCCGGGCCGTTGCAGGCCAGCGCAACGGTGCTGCTGACCATCCCGTCAATTGCTCTGTTTGGCTTGTTGCTGCCGTTCTACTCCAAGTTTGGTCAGGGCCTCGGTCCATTGCCCGCGATCACAGCCGTGTTTCTCTATTCACTGCTGCCAATCATGCGCAACACCTACCTGGCGCTGACCGGTGTCGAGCCCGGCATTCGTGAAGCCGCCAAAGGCATCGGCATGACCTTCGGCCAGCGCCTGCGCATGGTTGAACTGCCCATTGCCGTACCGGTGATCCTCGCCGGCGTACGCACCGCCGTGGTCATGAACATCGGTGTCATGACCATTGCCGCCACCATTGGTGCGGGCGGTCTTGGCGTACTCATCCTCGCTTCCATCAGCCGCAGCGACATGTCGATGCTGATCGTCGGCGCCGTACTGGTCAGCATTCTGGCCATCTTAGCCGACCTGCTTCTGCAATGGCTGCAACGCTCGCTGACTCCAAAAGGACTCCTGAAATGATCGCCAAGCAAATGATTGAACTGCAAAACCTCACCAAAACCTTCCAGAGCAATGGCAAGGAAGTGAAGGCCGTCGATTCAGTGAGCCTGACCGTCAATGAAGGCGAGATCTGCGTGTTCCTCGGTCCATCGGGTTGCGGCAAGAGCACCACCCTGAAGATGATCAACCGGCTGATCATGCCCACCTCGGGGAAGGTGCTGATCAACGGCGAGGACACGACCGGTCTGGACGAAGTCACCCTGCGCCGCAACATCGGTTACGTGATTCAGCAGATCGGTCTGTTCCCGAACATGACCATCGAAGAAAACATCGTCGTCGTGCCCAAACTGTTGGGCTGGGATAAGCAGAAGTGCCACGACCGCGCCCGCGAACTGATGAGCATGATCAAGCTGGAGCCCAAGCAGTATCTGCACCGCTACCCGCGCGAATTGTCGGGCGGACAGCAACAGCGGATCGGCGTGATTCGCGCGCTGGCTGCCGACGCTCCCTTGCTGCTGATGGACGAGCCGTTCGGCGCGGTTGACCCGATCAACCGCGAGATGATCCAGAACGAGTTTTTCGAGATGCAGCGTGCGCTGAACAAGACCGTGATCATGGTCAGCCACGACATCGACGAAGCCATCAAGCTGGGCGACAAGATCGCCATCTTCCGCGCTGGCAAGCTGCTGCAGATCGACCACCCGGACACATTGCTCGCGCATCCGGCGGACGATTTCGTCAGCAACTTCGTCGGCCAGGACAGCACGCTCAAGCGCCTGCTGCTGGTCAAGGCCGAAGATGCAGCGGACAACGCGCCGTCTGTCAGCCCTGAAACCCCGGTGGCAGATGCCCTGGAAATCATGGACGAAAACGACCGTCGCTACGTCGTGGTCACCGACGCCGAGAACAAAGCCATGGGCTACGTCCGCCGCCGCGACCTGCACCGTCAGGCCGGGACGTGCGACCAGTACCTGCGCCCGTTCAACGCCACCGCCGCCTACGACGAGCACTTGCGCATCCTGCTGTCGCGGATGTACGAGTTCAACCGCTCATGGCTGCCGGTGCTGGACGCCGAGAATGTGTTCTTGGGCGAAGTGACGCAGGAATCGATTGCGGCGTACCTGAGTTCCGGCCAGTCGCGCGGGATGAAGACCAGCATTGTTTCGCCGGCGGATCTGGTGGAACAGGCTGCGTCTAACTGAGGTGTATGGCTTGGGTACTTTGGTGCCCGGTCCGACGTTGACGGTGACGACGCGGAGTCGTCACTGCCGACATGTCAGGTTGCGACGGGTCTGACGATATGAGGATCAACATTAAGGTGCTCGCCGGTGACGTCATTTTTGTAAAGCGGTGTGAGGGAATTCTCTTGCAGGTGGCTTTCGTGGTCAGTCCATGACAGGCCGCTGCGGGTGGCGACGTCCTGTCATGCAGGGGATGGCTATCGGTTCAATAAACGACGCACAAACTTCAGCACCCATGCCTGCACCCTACGGCAGAGTTTGCAGGAGCCCTGTAAGGGTTGTTCCGACCCGGAATGTCGTGTCACGCGGAACAGAGGTTTTGTTGAAGATATCCGTGACAGTCATTGTGACCCTGTAATCTCCGGGGAGTAACCCAGCCGTTGCAAAGATGGAAGAGCGGGTATGAGGGCGCGCTTCAGCATCGGACGCGACGAGCTCATTTCCAGAGATAGAGCGGATTTCTATTGAGTAGCTCAACTGTGGTGGCGTCGCTTCGTCATTCTTCCAAGCCACGATTACGTTTTTAGTCCCCGACTGCGGAACGACGTCTACCGATAAAAGGGCCGCCGTGGACATCGCCGGTTTCGGTTTAGGATCAAACTGGTTGGGCTGCAATCGGATCGTGCTTGCGGTGTTGCCAAAACTGCCACCCGCAATAAGCATCATGTTGGCGTTTCCATCATCCTCGCCGTCACCCACCAGCGCGGCATTCCACGTATCAGGGTCGCCTCCGGCAGCTGCTACGTAATAAGCGGGTCTTTGCCATGAACCGTTCTTGCTCATCCGGAAGTGCTGGCCGTAATAGCCGTGGTAGCCCAGCGCGTCGCCACTGAAACGCTCCAGAAAGCCCGTGCAAGTCGTTCCCGTGATGGGAATATCAGGACCAGGAACGGAAGCAGACATGTAGTGCGTCCATTTCTTGTCACTGTAGGAGTACATGAACATGCCCATGCGCGTCACCGATTCGCCGGGTATGAACCACCGTCGAATCACGATGGCGTACCACTGATCCACGCTCCATGGCATAGGGTGAGAGGTATGCAGCCCAGTGCCTTCTCCGCCGAAGTGGCTGGAATGCAAGCCTGTAATGCCATAGTCCAGACGCACCTCGGCTTCAGCCGGATCGGAGGCGAGGTCCCATATGGAACAGATATTGTTGTACGTGAAAATCTGGCCTCCTATGAGTTTATCGTTTTGATGCTGTATGCCTGCGTATCCCCCGCGTTCACCGAAATAGAAATTACAGCCTGACCAATAAATATGGATCTTGTCACCGGCCTCGGGAACGTACTGTTCGACGTAGAGAAGTTCTGCCTCGTTTTCCGCAAAGTAGGAGGTTATCGACGGACCGGAAGTCGGTACGTCGGCTCGATTAGCCTGATGGTTGATCGGTGGCATTTCCATGGGGTGCATCCTCTCGTCATGAGGCGCCAGTATTGAGCATTTGCCATCGTTTGAAACCTGTCAGAAATGACAGGTACAGCCCGCTGGGATGGCGCGCCTCGGCGAGCGGAATCGAGTACGCCGCGACCGTGTTTTTTTCGGGAGGGTGAACATCACCCTGTCACATCGGTCGGTTACTACGGGTTGATTGAACGCGCGTGGATTCCCGTCTGGCAAAAACGGGCAGAATCGCGACATTTTTAGTTGATCTCCGGCCCCTCAGGTCCTACAGTTCGCGCCGAACGTCCATGCTGGAAACGATCCATCCGGCTCAAGTACTGACGACGAGACAGCAAGGCCAAGGCATGCACCTGGCCTGATCGTTTCAGAGCGTAGCGAGCGCAGGCAAGACAAGGCGGAACAAGGCGAGGAAGCGGAGTCTGCTGGTTGTAAATGAGCATTCCGAGCCTTGTTCCAACGCAGTATTGCCAAGCGCAGCAGCTCTGAAACGATCAGGATGGCCTTTTTGCTTTCGGCGAGCAGCCTTGGGAAGTAGGCGAACCAAAGTGGGGATACGGAGGACGTTCACGAGCCGCGCGCTCACACCCATTGTTTTTTACCGTTTGCCAACAGGAGTCCCCGCATGTCGATCCAGGTCGAAGATTATTTCGAGAAAAGCACCTTCGAGAAAATGAAGGCGTTTGCCGACAAGCAAGAAACCCCGTTTGTGGTCATCGACACCGCGATGATCAGCAAGGCCTACGATGACCTGCGCGCAGGCTTCGAATTCGCCAGCATTTATTACGCCGTCAAGGCCAACCCAGCGGTCGAAATCATTGATCTGCTGAAAGAGAAAGGTTCGAGCTTCGACATCGCCTCGATCTACGAGCTGGATAAAGTGATGGACCGCGGCGTCAACCCGGACCGCATCAGCTACGGCAACACCATCAAGAAATCCCGGGACATCCGTTACTTCTACGAGAAGGGCGTGCGTCTTTTCTCCACCGACTCCGAAGCTGACCTGCGCAACATCGCCAAGGCCGCGCCGGGCTCGAAAGTCTACGTGCGTATCCTAACCGAAGGCTCGACCACGGCCGACTGGCCGCTGTCGCGCAAATTCGGTTGCCAGACCGACATGGCCATGGATTTGCTGATTCTTGCCCGTGAACTGGGCCTGGTGCCCTACGGCATCTCGTTCCACGTGGGCTCGCAGCAACGCGACATCAGCGTCTGGGACGCGGCAATTGCCAAGGTCAAAGTGATCTTCGAGCGTCTTAAAGAAGAAGACGGCATCGTCCTCAAGCTGATCAACATGGGCGGCGGCTTCCCGGCCAACTACATTACCCGCACCAACAGCCTGGAAACGTACGCTGAAGAAATCATTCGCTATCTCAAGGAAGACTTCGGTGATGACCTGCCGGAGATCATTCTGGAGCCGGGCCGTTCGTTGATCGCCAACGCCGGTATTCTGGTCAGCGAAGTGGTGCTGGTGTCGCGTAAATCGCGCACCGCCGTCGAGCGTTGGGTCTACACCGATGTGGGCAAGTTCTCCGGCCTGATCGAAACCATGGATGAAGCCATCAAGTTTCCGATCTGGACCGAGAAGAAAGGCGAAATGGAAGAAGTCGTGATCGCTGGCCCGACCTGCGACAGCGCCGACATCATGTACGAGAACTACAAGTACGGCCTGCCGTTGAACCTGGCCATCGGTGACCGTTTGTACTGGTTGTCCACCGGTGCGTACACCACCAGCTATAGCGCTATCGAGTTCAATGGCTTTCCGCCGCTGAAATCGTTCTATGTTTAATTGTCCGCTGTTCTAAGAAAAACCCGCGAGAAATCGCGGGTTTTTTTATTGCTATTACATTGAATTATGATCGTGAACCCAGCGCCGCGACCTCTTCGCAGTAGCCTTGAGCTACCAGCAGCTGGCGCTTGATCAGCTTCATGTGGGTCGCTAATTTTCGCATTGACCCTGCGTTTTCCACCCCTGTGAGGCGGTGGTTGGCTTCAGAGATCAGGGTGGCAATCCGCTGGATCTGGGCAAGAAAGTTAGCCATGCCGATCATCCCTAGCGCATAGACGCGATCAAGGTCTTTAGCCAGTTCTCCAGCCCTGCCTAACCCGGCGTGATTACGGCCGGTTGCAGCGGGGTCGCGTAGGTAAAAAGACATGAATTGTGCGAGGCGCGGCAGCGTTGTATAGATGCCCTGACGAAGTTCTTCGTAGCCCGGAGTAGCAATTCGGCCTAATTCAGCCTGGAGGTTCAAGATCATTTGATAGTGCCTTAGGACCTGAAGGCAATTCGTCAACGCCCCGGCAGCGTACGAGGGTTCTGGTCCGGGCGGCGCCGCCGCTTGCTCAAGGACAATAGCGCCGCGCCGGATATCCGCAGCAGTGGATGCCTCTGTCAGCCCGACAAGATAATCAGCGAAATGGTTGAGTTCAGCCAACAGTTCGGCAAAGTTCAGATAATAATCAACATTGCTTTTCAAAGCCCAGGATTTGGACTGGCGTGCAGCCTCCCTGAGTTCAGCCATCGGAGTCAGAGCAGGATAGCGCGGATAAACCCCAAGTACCTGGGTAAACTCCCCAGCCGCCTCATCCGCTTTACTCATGTAATCCATGCATGCGTCAACATTATTGAAGTCCTGTTGACTGAGGTAAGTTTCGCTCATGTGTTCTTACCGTGTAAGCATAAAGCAGGTACGGCCGTTGAAGTGACCGTACCTGCAACGCTGGTTCAATATTGACGTGGCTTGATCAGCGGTGACTTCGCTCGGTCAGGTCAGTGCGTTCATGTACCTTGCCAGCTGCTGCGCATCCACGACAAACTGGCCGACGACAGCCTCGTTTTGGGCATCGACCGCTCGGTATGTGGTGACAAAGGACTGTGCGGCAGCGCTGACTTTGGAAAACTCGGCGGTGTAGCGAAGTCGCTGTTCTTCGAAGGTGTGGCTCTGCTTGATCAGCTCTGCTTTCATTTCCACCATTCGCAACTCTGTATTTTTATCTTGGATGCTTTGTGTCAGAACCTCCATCTGCTTGCCAATCACGTTCCTGGCTTCCCTCATACCGTTGTAACTGATGAACGACTCCACTTTTTGCATGGTTTGCTGCGCCAGCTCGATCGCAGTGGTGAGAATCGCCGCTTCAGGGCCTGCCGTTGTCAGGGTCGAGATCGCTTGCGCATTGAGAAGGGTTTCCTTGCCGATCTCAGCGAACCCTTTAGATTCCATGACAGTCATCGCTTGCGTCAGGGTTTCACGTTTCACGCTTAGGGCTTGCTTTCGTTGTTCGATATCGAGCACGTCATCAGGCAAGCGTTGCATATCTACCGCCATCTGAACCAAAAACTTGCCGGTCTCCGTCCGGTCTATAGCGGCGGTCATAGGCGTGTAAGTACTGTCCAGCGTTGACTTCTCTTTGCGCACAGTGCTGAGAATGTCGGAGACCACCTTGGCAATATCCTCCAGAACCTCTTGCCTTTCACTGCCAGGCACCTCTTCAAGCTCCGATTGATAGATCCGCAGCGTCTCGATAAAGGCAGTTATATTCATATCCAAGGATTGAGCAGTTTCAGTAAGTTTGAACTGCGCGGCGGCCATGGCGTTGTCCACGTTGGTTACGCGGGAATGCAATGCTTCCAGATAATCTGTCTTTGCAAATAAGACCTGCACTTCGATCGATGCGCCTCTGGCTTCTTTTCGAGCCTGTTGAAGTATGGCGACATCAATCGTTGGGTACTCAATGTGCGAGGGGAATGCGCTAATGTTATTCATGCTGATTTCCATTCTTCTTGAATTTCACGATCTGCGGCCGCAAATACGTCACGTAATTTTTGAGCGTCAACTTCGATGTTCTTCCAGGGACGGACGACGAGCTTGAATTGATGGCTAAATCTGCGCAGTAACAGCGCGTCGTTGATGTCGTTGATGGCTCGACTGGATTGAGAGATGAACGTGTTCAGGCCGTTCCACATGGTAATGAGGTTCTTCGTCGCGATGTCTGCGTCCAACACGACGATGCCCAGATTTTGAAGATCATTGCGGACTCGGTTAAGTGACCCGAGGATGCTGTTTTTTTTATCCATGGCTTGGATGTCACGTTCTTGCGTCGCGCGTAGGTCGTTACGTTTCGTGCGGACGTCCTCAGCCTTGACGCTGGAGTAGATCATCATAATCAGACCGCCACCCCCAGCGATGCTTGAAATGGCCTCTTTGACCAGGTGGTCGTACTCCTTGTTGCGCCTTTCTATTTCCGCTGCCCGTTCATCAATGGCGGTCTGCAGTGCCTTGACCTCTACGCCGAGCGTGTTTTTATTGATGGCCGACAGCTTGAGGGAGATGGCCGCTCCGACTTTGTTCGGAAGATCAAAACCGAAAGCGTCGAGTCTTTTCTTGATGTTCTGGGCCTCGGCTTCCTGTACGCGCACTTGCTTCAAAATGTCATCCAGATACGCCCCAAGATCTTCACGGTCGACTGGATGGATTTCGGGGAATTTGTGGTCCCATTGGCTTTCGAGTTGCCGTAGTTCCTCTAATGACTTGATGTCGTGCTCCTCGGCAAGCGTCAAGGCTCGAATACCATCCAACACCTCGATAATGCTCTCGCCGTACACCTGCATCAGACCAGCAAACATAACCAGTTGATCGTTCACCGTTAACAAGTCGTTGCGCAACGGATTCCACAGGCTGGCGTGACCATGTATGAGTTCAAATGTTTTTTGGAAATCAACCGCTTCCAGTTCGTGACCGGCGCCTGTTTCATAACCCAGGTAAGTAATAACATCGTTCAGAGCAGTGGGCAGAGCGAGGCCAGCGATTTCGTATTTTCTCAGGTTTTTAATGTCATCTTTGGTCAGGATCAGACCAGTATCCCGAGTGTCGTGGGATGAGTCTGCTGCCGCGCCAATTAGAGCAGCGGGCTCAACTGCGGCGTTGTCCGCAACCTGGAATTCATGTTGGGTCATTATCATTAATCCTTTAATGATGAGTGAAAGTGCAGTGCGTTGTCCTGACAACTTCCTGCTTGCGAAAGTTGTCTGCACCATTGAAGAGTATGCTGCGCTCCGCTGTTCGTCAAAACAGAAAAGTGGTCTGTGTCTGTAGGAAGGTTCCGCTCGTAAAAGTTGTCGGGTGCTCAGGTCTTGAGTTTCCGGGGATTAGCACTCGGGCTGAAATATCAGGTCATTTAATCCCGAGCAGGGTGCTGCTCTTCGGCGATTGACACTGATGTTTCGAGCTGCCTCGTTAGTTGTTGATATTGGGCAACGTCCAGTGAGTCCCCAATCATCGCCGCGCGTTGGTAATATTCCAGCGCCAGTGACCGAATAGCTGGATCAGGCAATGCAAGCAGATGCTCGCGGCTGACCCTTAAGAAGTTCAGGTTGCCCATGCTTAACGCGCGGCGCAGCCACGAAACAGCCTCTTCAATCCTCCCCTTAGTCGCCAGCAAACCTGCGTAACTGAACTGCCCCCGAAAATCCCCACCTTCAGCCGAGCGTCGATACCACTCATGCGCCGCAGGCAAATCCTGCTCGCAGCAAAGGCCTTCTTCCATATGACGGCCCACCAGATTCATTGACTTGGCGTGTCCCAGGTCCGCCGCTTTGCGATAGCACGCCAGGGCGCGCGCCTGATCCTTGTTCACGCCCCGGCCAGTGGCGAGCAGGTTGCCGTAGTTATAGAACCCCCAGTCAAGGCCCGCTTCTGCGGCGAGCCGGTAATGCTCCGCGGCCTTGGCGGCATCCGCTTCACAGCCCCAGCCATGCTCGTAGCAACGGCCTGCCATGTTGTGCGCCATGGCATGGCCGTTGCGCGCGGCAATCTGGAACCACACCAGCGCCAGCGCCGGGTCGCGTTCAATGCCGGTGCCATCCAGCAATATTTGCCCGAGCAGCGCCTGCGCGTCGACGATCTGCGCCTGGGCTGCGATCAGGATTGCTCGGGCGGCGCTCGCCGGGCTGTCTTCAAGCATGGCGCGTAACTGGTCGCCATTGAGCACCTCTTCTTCACGTCGCAGGTTCCAGGTCATGATTCAGACCTCGACCCACTGCCGCAGCAGATTGTGATAGGTGCCGGTGAGCTGAAGCAGCGAGGGGTGATCAGGCACATCGCGGCTCAGTTGCTGGATCGCCGCGTCCATTTCAAACAGCAGCGTGCGGTGCCCATCGTCCCGCACCAGGCTCTGGGTCCAGAAGAACGAGGCGTACCGCGCGCCGCGTGTGACCGGGTTGACTTTGTGCAGGCTGGTGGCCGGATAGAGCAGCAAATCACCCGCTGGCAATTTCACTTGGCGGGTGCCGAAAGTGTCTTGAATCACCAGCTCGCCGCCGTCGTAGTCGTCGGGGTCGCTGAAGAACAGCGTCGATGACAGATCGGTGCGCACCCGTTCGGCGAGGCCTTTAGCCTGCCGCACGGCGTTGTCGATGTGGAAATCAAAACTGCCGCCGCCGGTATAGCAATTGATCAACGGCGGAAAAACCTTGTGCGGCAGGGCGGCGGACATGAACAGCGGGTTCTGCCACAAGCGCTCGAACAGCGCAGCGCCAATTTCCACGGCCAGCGGATGGCCCTCCGGCAGCTGCAGGTTGTGCTTGGCCTTCGCCGACTGGTGGCCGGCGGTGATCTTGCCATCGGCCCATTCGGTTTCCTCCAGCGCCAGTCGGATGCGACGCACCTCCTCAGGTGAAAACAGGCCTGGGATATGTAGGAGCATGATTGGCGATCCGTAGGAAGAGAGGGCGAGCTGGAGAGGGCGAATGGTAGTGATTCTTATTGGCTGTGTAAAACCTCTAGGCGCGCGTGAATGGATCGATGTGAAAAATGAGTAATGGGAAAGTGTAAAGAATGTAAGTTTTCTGCGAATGCGAAAGAGTCTCACTTATATTCCGCCGCCTTACTGTTTCCTTGGGGAAGGAAAATGCCGCGCCAAGCTCAACCCGTTTCTGCACACTCTCAGCGTTCCATTGTCGGTGCGGTAGGTGTCGCCATCGCCGCGATGTCGGCCGGCCATATGGCGCAGGCTGCCGAACCGGCACCGGATAACGCGCTGAATCTGGGCGCCACCAACATCGATGGCGAACGGGTCGATACGGCTTACAAGACCGAGGAGTCAGCGTCTAAAAAGTACACCGCTCCGCTGCGCGAAACGCCTAAAAGCGTGACCGTCATTCCGCAGCAAGTGATCCGGGACACGGCCGCCACAAGTCTGGCCGACGCGCTGCGCACTACGCCGGGCATCACCTTTGGCGCGGGGGAGGGCGGCAACCCGAACGCCGACCGACCGATCATTCGTGGTTTCAACGCAGAAAGTGATGTGTTCATCGACGGCATGCGCGATGTAGCGGCGCAGAGTCGCGAAATCTTCAACATCGAATCGGTCGAGGTCAGCAAAGGCCCGGGCTCTGCCTTCACGGGCGCAGGCTCCACCGGCGGCAGTCTGAACCTCATCACCAAGGGCGCGCACTTGGGTGACGCTTACAACGGCGGCTACACCTTTGGTTCGGACCAGACCCAGCGCTACACCGTGGACGTCAACAAGCAGATCACGGATACCGCGGCCTTCCGCCTGAACCTGATGAAACACGACGCCAACGTCGCCGGCCGCAACGACGTCGACAACAGCCGCTGGGGCGTTGCACCGTCGTTCGCCTTCGGGCTGGGCACGGACACACGGGTCAAGCTCGATTACTACCACCTTTCGACCGACGACATGCCCGACTACGGCATTCCGCTGACCAGCACCCCGGGCCGCAGCAAATACGTGGTCGACAAGCCGGCCCACGTCAACGAAAACAACTTCTATGGCCTGACCGACCGGGACTATCGCAAGAGCGTCAACGACAGCGGCACCTTCCGCATCGAGCATGACCTCAACGAGAACCTGACCATTTCCAACAGTTTCCGTATGTCGCGTTCGACGCTGGACTACATCGTCACCAACCCGGACGACAGCCGTGGCAACGTCGCCAACGGCCTGGTTTCGCGCTCCGCCAAGAGCCGCAACTCCACGTCCAGCGGCTTCGTCAACCAGACCGACCTGCAGGCGAAGTTCAACACCGGTTTCGTGGAGCACAGCCTGGTCACCGGCATTGAGTTCTCCTATCAAGACACCCATAACCGCGCCTATAACGTAACCAACGCCCGGGGCGGCGCCATTGGCTCTACCTGTAACGCGGGGCTGCTGGCTTCAGGCGACTGCACCAGCCTGTATAACCCATCGCCAAAAGATGACTGGAACGGGACCATTACCGACAGCCAGGCCTACACCGACACCGACACCAAAACCAGTGCGGCTTATGTCTTCGATACCTTGAAATTCAACGAGCAATGGTCGTTGAACCTCGGCTTGCGGTATGACGATTACGACGTTCGCTCCAGTGGCTACAGCACGGGTGGTCGCGGCTCGGTGGCCGGTGATTTTAAGCGCGAGAACACCAGTCAGCTGTGGAATTACCAGGTCGGCGTGACCTATAAACCGTTGCCAAACGGCAGCATTTACGCCGCATGGTCCACCTCCAGCAACCCCTCGGGTGAGACCAGCGGTAACGGCGGCCTGGAAATCGCCGCGAACAACGCCAATCTTGATCCGGAAAAAAACCGCAACTACGAGTTGGGCACCAAGTGGGACTTCTTCGACGACAACCTGTCGCTGACCGCCGCGCTGTTCCGCACCGAGAAGACCAACGCACGGGTCAATGACCCGGACAACGCGACGTTCCAGGTGCTGGATGGCGAGCAGCGCGTCGACGGTCTGGAGCTGACCTACAGCGGCAACATCACCGGCAAATGGAAGGTCTACGGCGGCTATACGTACATGGAGAGCGAGATCGTCAAAGCCACCAGCAAGGCGGACGAGGGCAACCACATGCCGAGCACGCCACGTAACAGCTTCAATTTCTGGTCGACCTACGAACTGATGCCCAAGTTGACCGTTGGTGGTGGCGCGACGTTTGTGGACTCGCGTTTCGGCAACGAAGCCAACTCGGTGGAAGTGCCGTCCTACTGGCGCTACGACGCAATGGCTACGTACGCGTTGACCAAAAACGTTGACCTGCAGTTGAACGTGCAGAACCTGACCGACAAACGTTATTACGACCAGGTGTTCACCACCCACTACGCCCACATGGCTGCTGGCCGTACGGCGTTGATGAGCGCCAGCTTCCACTTTTGATCTGAAGGCGAACCTGTCACTCCTACAGAATTCGCCCTGGCCGCGCGGTGGTGGCGTGTCAGTACCTGTGGGAGTGAGCTTGCTCGCGAAGGCGGACGCTCGGCCGCTGGATATCCAGCGGATGTACCCACCTCTTCGAGCAAGCTCGCTCCCACGGTTTCTGCATCAAGAATCAGCTACAGATGAGAATGTTTGCCGTTTGTGCGCATAATGCGCGCCGTAGCGGGTTAACGAGGTGTCGAGGGTGTTGAAGAAAGTCCTGTTTCAAGTCCACTGGTTCTTCGGGATCACGGCGGGACTGGTGCTCGCCCTGATGGGAATCACGGGCGCGCTGTATTCGTTCGAAGAAGAAATACTCGACGCGCTCAATTCCGATGTCCTGTTCGTGCAGCCCCAGGCCCGCCAGCTGTCGTTGGCCGAGATGGTCAGCACAGTCGAAGCTCAAGGCAAGGACACCGTGGGCATGTTCCGCATTGATGCCGACGGCGACAGAATCGCTCAGGTCTGGTTCAAGCCAGCACCCGGCCAGCGCCGTGGCGAAATGCACAACTTCAATCCCTACACCGGCGAGTTCACGGAAGATGCGGTCGGTCAGGACTTTTTCGGTTTCATCCTGAATCTTCATCGCTTCCTTGCGGCTGGCCAATACGGCAAGCAAGTCACGGCGGCGTGCACGTTGATTCTGGTGTTCTTCTGCCTGTCCGGTTTGTACCTGCGATGGCCACGCAAGCCCCTTAACTGGCGCGTATGGCTGACCATGGACTGGGCGAAGAAGGGACGCAGTTTCAATTGGGACCTGCACTCGGTGTTCGGTACCTGGTGTCTGTTCATCTATCTGATTCTGGCGATCACCGGGCTGATGTGGTCTTACGACTGGTTCAGCAACGGCATGACCAGGCTGATCGGTGATGCGCCGGTGGCAGGCGAGCAGCGCCGTGGTGGCGGTGGCCCGCGGCCTGCACCTACAAAAGACGCTACCAAAGAAACTACGGTTGCCAGCTCGACACCGGATTACGACGCGATCTGGCAGACCATTCAGAGCACGGCAGGGCCGGATCTGAAAACCTACAACCTGCGCATGCCGCAGGCACCGGGACAGATGGCGACGGTGTTCTACATCCTCAAATCCGCTCCGCACCCTCGCGCGCTGAACCAGATCACCCTGGACCCTGCCAACGGCGAGCTCAAGGCCGTGTCGCGCTACACCGAGAAAAGCCTGGGCGCGCAGTTGTTGATCAGCAACTACGCGATTCATACCGGCAGCTACTTCGGGCTGACCGGGCGGATTATCGCGACCGTCGCCTCATTGCTCATGCCATTGTTCTTCGTCACCGGCTGGTTGCTGTACCTGGACCGCCGACGCAAGAAGCGCGGGATTCGCAATGCCCGAGGTGGAGTCGCTGCGCCGGCAGGTGAGCCGGGTGCGGCATGGCTGATCGGCTTTGCCAGCCAGAGCGGATTCGCCGAGCAACTCGCCTGGCAGACGGCGAGCCAGCTGCAAACCGCCGGTATGCCGGTCAAGGTGCAGCGTCTGGGCGACATCACCGAGCAGGATCTGAATCAGAGCCAGAACGCGTTGTTCGTGGTGAGTACGTTCGGTGACGGCGAGGCGCCGGACAGCGCTCGGGGGTTTGAGCGCAAAGTGCTGGGCCGGCCGCTGGCGCTTGGCAATCTCAACTACGCGGTGCTTGGACTGGGCGATCGCCAGTATCGACAGTTTTGCGGGTTCTCTCACCGGCTGCATGGCTGGCTCGCGGAGCGTGGCGGTCGCACGCTGTTCGACCCGGTGGAAGTGGACAGCGGCGACGGTGCAGCGCTGCAACGCTGGCAACAGCAGTTGGGCCAGTTGACGGGTTCGACGCCGGCGACGATCTGGCAAGCGCCGGATTATCAGAACTGGACACTTGTGGCCCGAGAATGGCTGAACCCGGGGAGCGCAAGCTCGAAGGTGTTTTTGCTTGGGTTAGCGGGTGAAGAGGCGACGCTTTGGCAGGCCGGCGATCTGGTTGAGGTATTACCGCGTAACCCAGCGTCTGCGGTCGAGCAGTTTCTTTCAGGGCTGGGAATCACGGCTGACACATTGGTGGTGGTGGTGGACGGGTTGAGTGAGACGCTCGGTCAAGCCTTGAGCACGCGTCAGCTACCGGTAAGCCGCAGTCACTTGGTGGGCTTGCATGCACAGGCATTGGTAGGCGCATTGGTGCCGCTGGCCATGCGCGAATATTCGATCGCGTCGATCCCCGAAGACGGCTCGTTACAGCTGATCGTGCGCCAGGAGCTGCATCCTGATGGCACTCTCGGGCTGGGTTCGGGCTGGCTGACCGAGCATGTTCAGGTCGGCGGCGCGATCAGTATGCGGGTGCGTCGCAACAGTGGTTTCCATCTGCCGGCCGAATCGGCGCCGATGATTTTGATCGGCAACGGTACCGGCTTGGCGGGCTTGCGCAGCTTGCTGAAAGCCCGGATTGCAGCGGGCGAGCAGCGCAACTGGTTGCTCTTTGGCGAGCGCAACGCAGCCCACGATTTCTATTGTGCCGATGAGCTCAACGGCTGGCTGGCGAGGGGTGATCTGGCGCGTCTGGATCTTGCGTTTTCCCGGGATCAGGCCGAAAAAGTCTATGTGCAGGATCGTCTTCGCGAGGCCGCTGATGAGCTGCGTCACTGGCTGGATGGTGGCGCTGTGATCTACATCTGCGGCAGTCTGGAAGGCATGGCCGCTGGCGTTGACGAAACGTTGAAAGCGTTACTGGGTGACCGCGCCGTTCAGGACTTGATCGAGCAGGGCCGTTATCGGCGGGATGTGTATTGATCAAGTGCGGCGGTGACTGCGGTTGCGGTTGCAGTTGCGAATGCGGCTGCGACTGAGCCGGCGATTGCGACTGCGGTTGTGATTGCGAAGAAGCGAAGCGAAGTGGGGTGCGTGCAGCTTTCGGATCCGCAGTTCCTCTGATACCACGCACTACTCTGTAGGAGCCGGCTTGCTGGCGAACGCAGTGTTTCAGTCGAGATATTCGTAGCTGACCCACCGCATTCGCCAGCAAGCCGGCTCCTACAGGGGATTTTTGTGCTCAGCTAGAGGGTCGGCGCTTCCAATGATGCTGATGCTTGATGAGCTTTGAAACGAGCGCAAGGCCCTGCGCGTGGAGGAGTCAACGGTGGCTGCAGGGTCGAGGTGGCCGGGCGATTTACATTCGTAGGAGCCGGCTTGCTGGCGAACACAGTGTTTCAGTCGAGATATTCGTATCTGACCCACCGCATTCGCCAGCAAGCCGGCTCCTACAGGTTGGGCGCCAGCAAGCTGTTGTTTTGCAGGCACTACGAGCGGCCAGTTGTCTGGGTAACCAACTCCGACCCATAAAAAAGGCCGTTACGCTCACACGCAACGGCCTTTTCATTACTCGACCATCACACCACAAACTGTTCCGCGTAATGGCAGGCAACGTGGCGGTTGTCTACCAGGCGCAGTTCCGGCACTTCCGTGACGCAGCGTTCTGTCGCGTACGGGCAGCGCTTGTGGAACGGGCAACCAGACGGCGGGTTCAGCGGGTTGGGCAGCTCGCCGACGATCTTGATCTTCGGCTTCGACGGGTCCGGGTGGATCGTCGGAGTCGCTGACAACAGCGCCTGAGTGTAGGGGTGCAGCGGACGGTTATAGATCTCTTCCTTGGGACCCATTTCGGCTGGCTTGCCGAGGTACATCACCAACACCGTGTCGGCGACGTGACGCACCACCGCGAGGTTGTGGGAGATGAACACGTAACCGGTATTGAACTCCTGTTGCAGGTCCATGAACAGGTTCAGCACCTGGGCCTGGATCGACACGTCGAGCGCGGACGTCGGTTCATCGGCCACCAGCACTTTAGGCTGCAGCATCATCGCCCGCGCCAGCGCGATACGTTGACGCTGACCGCCGGAAAACATGTGCGGATAGCGCTGATAGTGCTCGGGACGCAGGCCGACCTGCGCCATCATCGCCTGCACTTTCTCGCGACGCTCGGCACTCGACAGGCTGGTGTTGATCAACAGGGGTTCGCCCAGTTGATCACCGACCTTCTGCCGCGGATTGAGCGATGCATACGGGCTTTGAAACACCATCTGCACGTCTTTGCGCAGCTGCTTGCGTTGCGCCTTGGTGGCGCCGGTCACTTCCTGGCCGGCGATCTTCAGCGAACCGGATGAAGGCTCTTCGATCAGCGTCAGAGCGCGGGCGAGGGTGGACTTGCCGCAGCCGGACTCGCCGACCACAGCCAGTGTCTTGCCAGCTTCGAGTTCGAACGACACGCCGTTGAGCGCACGCACGGTTGCGTGCGGCTTGAACAGCCCACGGGACACATCATAGTGACGAGTGAGGTCACGAGCGGTGAGTACGATTTCGCTCATTACGCCACCTCCTGATTACGCGGAAAGAAGCAACGGGCCAGGCTCTGTACTTTGGGATCAAGGGCCGGGCGTTGCTGGCGGCATTTTTCTTCGACATACGGGCAACGCGGTGACAGCAGGCAGCCACTTGGACGGTCATAGCGGCCGGGAACAATGCCTGGCAGCGTCGACAGGCGCGCCGCTCCCATGCTGTGCTCGGGAATCGCTGCCAGCAGCGCTTCACTGTAAGGGTGCGCAGGGATGTCGAACAGTTGAGGAACCTGACCGACTTCAACAGCCTGGCCGGCATACATCACGCAGACCCGCTGTGCGGTTTCAGCCACTACGGCGAGGTCATGAGTAATGAGGACCAGGCCCATGTCCTGCTCTTTTTGCAGGGCCAGCAATAGGTCCATGATCTGCGCCTGAATGGTCACGTCCAGCGCCGTGGTCGGTTCGTCGGCGATCAGCAGTTTCGGCTCGCCGGCAATGGCCATCGCGATAGCAACACGCTGGCTCATGCCGCCCGAGAGTTGGTGCGGATAGGCGTCCAGACGCTGTGCTGCGCCCGGGATTTCGACCTTCTGCAGCAGTTCGAGTGCGCGCTGGTGAGCCGCGCGACCGGACAGGCCCAGGTGCTGCTTGAGCACTTCCTTGATCTGGAAGCCCACGGTGTAGCTGGGGTTCAACGCGGTCATCGGGTCCTGAAAGACCATCGACAAGTCTTTGCCGACGATTTGCCGACGCTGACGCGAATTGAGCTTGAGCATGTCTTTGCCGTCGAACACCAGCGCGTCGGCGGTCACTACGCCGGGGTGCTCGATCAGGCCCATGAGCGCCATCATGGTCACGGATTTACCCGAGCCCGACTCGCCCACGATGGCCAGTACTTCGCCCTTGTCGACCGTCAGGTCGAGGCCGTCTACGACCGGCGTGGCCGTGGCGTCGCCGAAGCGCACGTTGAGGTTCTTGATGTTTAAAAGAGACATTCGGACGTCCTCAGGCGGCGTTCTTGAGTTTCGGGTCCAGCGCATCGCGCAGACCGTCGCCCATCAGGTTGATTGCCAGCACGCTGAGCAAAATGGTCAGACCCGGAAGGCTCACCACCCACCAGGCGCGTTCGATGTAGTCGCGGGCCGAAGCGAGCATGGTGCCCCACTCAGGCGTTGGCGGTTGAACGCCCAGACCGAGGAAACCCAGCGCGGCGGCGTCAAGGATGGCCGACGAGAAGCTCAGCGTTGCCTGGACGATCAGCGGTGCCATGCAGTTGGGCAGGACGGTGATGAACATCAGGCGCGGCAGGGTAGCGCCGGCCAGGCGCGCAGCGGTCACGTAATCGCGGTTCAGTTCGCCCATCACGGCGGCGCGGGTCAGACGTACGTAAGACGGCAGCGACACGATGGCAATGGCGATGACGGTGTTGATCAGGCCAGGGCCGAGGATTGCGACGATCGCCACAGCCAGCAGCAGCGATGGCAGTGCGAGCATGATGTCCATCAGACGCATGATGGTCGGACCGAGGATTTTCGGGAAGAAGCCGGCCAACAGGCCCATCAGAATCCCGGGAATCAGCGACATGACCACCGACGACAAACCGATCAGCAGCGACAGGCGCGAGCCCTGAATCAGGCGTGACAGCAAGTCGCGGCCCAGTTCATCGGTGCCCAGCAGGAACTGCCATTGCCCGCCTTCCAGCCAGACCGGAGGGGTCAGCAGGAAATCACGGTACTGCTCGCTTGGGTCATGGGGGGCGACCCACGGCGCGAAGAGGGCGCAAAACACGATGACCAGCATGAATGCCAGACCGGCCACGGCGCCTTTGTTCTTCGAGAAGTGCTGCCAGAACTCTTTGTAGACAGACGGGTAGAGCAGGCTTTGATCGACTGCTACTACGGGAGTAGTTGTGCTCATAAAAAGGATCTCAGCGCTGATGACGAATGCGTGGGTTGGCAAAGCCGTAGAGGATGTCCACCACGAAGTTGACCAGAATCACCAGGCAGGCGATTAGCAGGATGCCGTTTTGCACGACAGGGTAGTCGCGGGCGCCGATGGCTTCGATCAGCCACTTGCCGATGCCCGGCCAGGAGAAGATAGTCTCGGTCAGAACCGCACCGGCCAGCAGTGTGCCGACTTGCAGGCCGAACACGGTCAAGACCGGGATCAACGCGTTGCGCAGACCGTGAACGAACACCACGCGCGCCGGCGACAGGCCTTTGGCACGGGCGGTCCGCACGTAGTCTTCACGCAGGACTTCGAGCATCGAGGAGCGTGTCATCCGGGCGATGACCGCCAACGGAATGGTGCCCAGCACGATGGCCGGCAGGATCAGGTGACGCAGGGCGTCCATGAACGAGCCTTCTTCATCGCTGAGCAAGGTGTCGATCAGCATGAAACCGGTTCTGGGAGGAATGTCGTACAGCAGGTCGATACGACCCGATACCGGGGTCCAGCCCAGCGATACCGAGAAGAACATGATCAGGATCAGGCCCCACCAGAAGATCGGCATCGAGTACCCCGCCAGGGAGATACCCATGACCCCATGGTCGAACAGGGACCCTCGCTT
The DNA here is from genome assembly GCF_000759445.1 of Pseudomonas lutea. NCBI lineage: Bacteria > Pseudomonadati > Pseudomonadota > Gammaproteobacteria > Pseudomonadales > Pseudomonadaceae > Pseudomonas > Pseudomonas lutea. Next base: position 2,782,212 of record NZ_JRMB01000001.1, on the reverse strand, counting down.
CAAGGCTGCAATGACCCCGGCCAGCAGCCCGAGAATGCCTGCAAAAATCAGCGCCGCAATCGACAGTTCCAGTGTTGCCGGGAACAGCGAAGTGAATTCGGACCACACGCTCGTGCGCGTACGCAGCGATTCGCCCAGGTCGCCATGGGCGAGTTTGCCTACGTAATCGATGTATTGCGCATAAAGGGGTTTGTTCAGGCCAAGACGTTCCATGGCTTGGGCGTGCATTTCCGGATCGACCCGGCGTTCACCCATCATGACTTCCACAGGGTCGCCCGGAATCAGACGGATCAGTGCGAAGGTCAGCAAGGTGATGCCGAAGAAGGTGGGTATGAGCAACCCCACTCGGCGAGCGATAAAACTAAACATCTTCTCGTGTACCTCATCAGGTCCCGGCGGTTCTCTGGGTAGCAGAGCCCGCCGGATTCTTCTTCTACTTCACTTGGGTGGTAGCGAAGTTATTAGTGGTGAGAGGGCTGATGTGGTAACCCTCCACGTTGTTGCGCATTGCAGTGAACATCTTGGTGTGAGCCATGCTGATCCAGGGCAGATCTTGATTGAAGATTGCCTGGGCCTGCTCATAAAGCGCGGCACGTTCGGCCGGGTCGGTTTTTTCCCGGGCCTGATCGATCAGCGTCTGAAACTTCTGATTGCACCAGCGCGCGTAGTTTTCGCCGTTTTTGGCGGCCTCGCAACTAAGGTTCGGGGTCAGGAAGTTATCAGGGTCGCCATTGTCACCTGCCCAGCCTGCGGACACCATGTCGTGTTCGCCGTTTTTGGCACGTTTGAGCATTTCGCCCCATTCCATGACGCGTATATCTAACTTAATGCCGACTTTGGCCAGGTCGGCCTGCATCATTTGCGCGCCGAGCATCGGGTTGGGGTTGGTCGGCCCGCCGCCGTTGCGGGTGAACAGTGTCAACACAGTGCCGTCCGGCACGCCGGCTTCCTTGAGCAACGCTCGCGCCTTGTCCAGGTCATGCGCCGGGTTCTTCAGCGTCTTGTTGTAACCGAGCAGGGTATCCGGGTAGGGGTTGACCGCAACGGTTGCGTTGCCTTTGCCAAACAGCGCGTTGACATAAGCCTCTTTGTCGAAGGCAATTTCAATCGCCTTGCGCACTCGCACATCGCTCATGAATTTGTGGGTCGTGTTCATGGCGATGTACGCGGTCGTCATCGCGTTCAGCTCGTCGACCTTGAGGTTGGAATCTTTCTTGATGCTGGGGATGTCGTCAGGCTTGGGGTAGAGCGCGATCTGGCACTCGTTGGCCTTGAGTTTCTGCAGGCGCACGTTGTTATCCGTGGCGATGGCGAAGATCAGCGTGTCAGCCGGCGGTTTGCCACGGAAGTAATCCGGATTGGCCTTGAAGCGCACCTGAGCATCTTTGGCGTAGCGCTGGAAGACAAACGGACCGGTGCCGATGGGTTGGCTGTTGAGGTTGTCGGTCTTGTTGGTTTTCTGCAACTGATCGGCGTACTCGGCCGAGTAGACGGAGGCGAATGCCATGGCCACGTCAGCCAGGAACGGCGCCTCACGGCGAGTCAGGGTAAATTTGACGGTGCTGTCGTCGACCTTCTCGACACTCTTCAGCAGCTCTTTGAAACCCATGCTCTCGAAATAGGGGTAACCGACCGGCGACTGTTTATGCCACGGGTGGTTGGGGTCCAGTTGACGCTGGAAGCTCCAGACCACGTCATCGGCGTTCATGTCGCGGGTTGGTTTGAAGTATTCGGTGGTGTGGAACTTGACGCCCTTGCGCAGGTGGAACGTGTAGGTCAGACCGTCATCGCTGATTTCCCAGGTGTCGGCCAGCGCGGGAACGATCTCGGTTGAGCCCGGCTTGAAGTCCACCAGACGGTTGTAGATGGTTTCCGCCGAAGCATCAGCGGTCACGGCCGTGGTGTAGAGCGCAGGGTCGAAACCTTCCGGACTGGCTTCAGTGCAGACCACCAGAGGCTTGGCCGAAACGCCGACTGCGACGCTGAACAGCGCCATGGCGACTGCGCCACGCAATGTTGCGAGTTTGAATGTCGATTTCAAGTAACGCACTCCGCAAGTGATGAAGCCATAGATGAGTCGGTTTCGGGCTACTTGGTTCGATAAGAACGGCAGCCCGATGCCTGATCGATAGCGCTGATTACAAAATGTTGAACGGAACGGTGGTCACCAGACGGAACTCGTTGATGTTGCCATCAGCCTGGTTTTCGCTCGCGCGGTGGGTGGTGTACGTAGCACGCATGGTCGACGCCTTGAGCGGGCCGGACTGCAGGGTGTACGAAGTGCCGACACCATATTCGTAGTGGTTCTCGTCGTCCATCTTCGAGACGTCGTAGGCGGTGCCTTTGTAGTGCGTGCCGTCGATGTCGAAACCGCGAGCCTGGTAAATGTTGAACTTCAGGCCTGGCACGCCGTAGTCCGCCATGTTCAGCAGGTAGCTCAACTGGACCGACTTCTCGTTCGGGCCGTTGAAGTCCGAGAGCAGGGAGTTGGCCAGGAAGATGGCGTTGGTGTCATGCAGGTAGTCGAAGTAAGTATCGCCTTCAACTTCCTGGTACGCGATGCTGAAGCTGTGCGCTTTGTGAGTGGCGGTCAACGACAGGCTGTAGGTGTCGTTGTCGATTTCACCCATCTTCTTCTTGCCGGAATCTTTGGTCTTGTAGTAGTTCAGGTTGGTGCTCAAGCCCAGCACGTCGGTGTCACCCATCTCATGGGTGAAGGCGAAGTAGTACTGATGCCAGAAGTCTTCAACATTGGAGGCATAGAAGCTGGTGGTCAGGCTTTTGAATGGCTTGTAATCGACGCCTGCCATGTCAACGTGATCGGCGGTGGCGGTGTTGTTGGTGTACTCGGAGCGGAACTTGGTCAGGCTCTGCTCGGTACGCGGCGACACGCGATCAAAGCTGCCGGCCTGGATCGAGATGTTGTTGAACTCGTCGCTCTGAACGCTCACACCTTCAAAGCTTGAAGGCAGCGCACGGTTGCCGATGTAAGCCAGCACCGGGGTGTTCATCGATTGACGGCCAGCGGTCAACGTTGTGTTGGAGACGCGCGCCTTGATATTGCCCAGGCCCAACTTGCTCCACTGACCGACCGGGTCGCCGTTGTTTTCGGTCAGCGTACGGTTGGCGCCGCCCATCAGGTCGTCTTTGTCGCGGTCCAGTGCAACAGCGTTGTAAAGCGCCATCTGGGTGGCGAAGCCGACAGTGCCCTGAGTGAAGCCCGACGTGTAATCAACGATCGTGCCCTGTACCCAGTTGATACGGCGCGGGTCGCTGTCAACGACAACGCCGTTCTCTTTGCGGGTGAACTCGCCGTCCCGACGCAGCAGTTCGTTGGCGTACCAGTTCTTGGTCGAACCGGTCAGTTTGGAGTCTTCCAGAAAGCCCTTCGCTTCGCTCTGGGCGTTGTTGGGGGCCAGTGTGGTCGGAACGAATTCCTGACTGGTTGGCTCTGCCTGGGCCGCAACGCTGAGTGCGAGGACGGATAAGGCGAATACAGCGGTGCTGGCTTTTTTCACGTTATGAAGCTCCCGATTACTGCTTTTTTAGAGGCGGGCTTTTTATGGTGTAGCCCGCTCGATGGTGCGGCCTCATGGGCCATTGTTTGCCTACCCGCTTAAATGCGGATAAAGCAATGCCAAAGGGCGTTGTGGCGCCCCCGGCATGTTTTTGAATTATTCGGCGATACTGACGCCGGAGAAGTTATTGCGATTGAACGGACTGACCATGAAGCCCTGCACTTCTTTGCGCATTGGCTGGATCACCGTGGAATGGGCAATCGGTGTGATAGGCACCTGTTCCTTCAGGTAGTGCTGGGCTTGCTTGTAGAGTGAAATGCGTTGGTCCTTGTCAGCGGTGGCGACGGCAGCCTTGACCAACGCGTCATACTTTTCATCGCACCACATGGAGTAGTTGTTGCCGCCGATGGACGCGCAGCTGTACAGCGTGCCCATCCAGTTGTCCGGATCACCGTTGTCACCGGTCCAGCCAATCAACGAGATGTCGTGCTCGCCGTTTTTGCTGCGCTTGAGGTATTCGCCCCACTCGTAACTGACGATAGTGGCCTTGATACCGACTTTCGCCCAATCCGCCTGGAGCATCTGGGCCATCAACTTCGCGTTGGGGTTGTAAGGGCGCTGGACCGGCATGGCCCACAGCGTCAGTTCGGTGCCTTCCTTGACGCCAGCGGCGCGCAGCAACTCCCGTGCTTTTTCGGGGTTGTAAGGGGCGTCTTTCACTGTGTCGTCGTAGGACCATTGCGTTGGCGGCATGGCGTTCTGGGCCAATTGGCCGGCGCCTTGATACACCGCGTCGATGATCGCTTTCTTGTCCACGGCCATGTCCAGGGCCTGGCGCACTTGCAGGTTGTCCAGTGGCGCGTGACGTACGTTGTAGGAGATATAGCCGAGGTTGAAGCCCGGTTTTTCGATGACATGCAGCTGTTTATCAGCCTTGATGGATTCCACGTCTGCGGGGCGCGGATTCAATGTAACCTGGCACTCGTCTTTTTTGAGTTTTTGAATGCGTACCGAGGCATCCGTATTGATTGCAAAGATCAACTGATCAATTTTGATCCGGCTCGGATCCCAGAACTGTTTGTTAGCGACATAGCGGATCTGCGAGTCTTTTTGGTACCGCTGGAATACGAACGGACCGGTGCCGATGGGCACCTGGTTAATATCGCGCACATTACCCGAGGCCATCAGTTTGTCAGCGTATTCAGCCGAAAGAATCGATGCGAAGTTCATCGCAATGTTCTGGATAAATGCCGCATCAACTTTGTTGAGCGTGAACACCACCGTCATTGGCGAAGTTTTATCCACCGACTTGATGTTTTTGTCCAGACCCATGCTGGTGAAGTAAGGAAACTCTGTCGGGTACGCAACCCGGAAAGGGTGGTCCTTTTGCAGCATGCGGTTGAAGGTGAAGAGCACATCGTCGGCGTTGAAGTCGCGGGTCGGCGTGAACGTCTTGTTGCTATGAAATTTCACTCCCTCGCGCAGGTGAAACGTGTAAGTCAGCCCGTCAGGCGAGATGTCCCAACTTGTCGCCAGGGCAGGTACCACACTGGTCTGGCCCCGTTCGAATTCGGCCAGACGGTTATAGATCGGTTCGGCTGCATCATTGTCGGTGCCCGATGTGTACTGCCCGATATCAAAACCGGCCGGGCTGCCTTCCGAGCAAAACACCAGACTCTTGCTGGCGGCCTGGGTGACAGGCGTCAAGACGAGAAGACCGGCTGTAATCAATGATGGCATAACGATATTCGAACGCATGATATTCCTTATCGTGATTGACGCGTTGAGACGAGTGCCTGTTTAGATCCGTGGCAATCGTTTGCGCAAATGGACGGTCGACGCCTGGATAACACCCCGATGTTCAATCTGAACGACGAATGCATTTCGGCTTATCAGAAGGTATGTCTCTGACGCCAGCCAGTCCATAGTTGCACATGCTTCAAAGTGTGTAGGAAAAGTACTTATTGTTAGTAGGCAAGGTCTGTCGGCAAACCATTACTCATCTAACGATATTCACTTTCGTTTAATGATCGCGCACATGACAGCGCGGTCGCATTGCCCATGGGCAACGCGACCGGTCAGTCATATTGAAGTGTTACTTGCCGCTGACGCTGACGCCGTAGAAGGAGTTCAGACCAAATGGGCTGATCTTGAAGTCCTGAACTTCTTTGCGCATCGGCTGATAAACAGTCGAGTGAGCAATCGGAGTCATCGGAACCGCGTCTTTAAGCAGATGTTGAGCCTGCTTGTAGAGTTCTGTGCGTTTGGCCTGATCGGTGGTTTCCTTGGCCTGGTGGATCAAGGTGTCGAAAGGCTTGTCACACCATTTGGCAAAGTTGTTGCCGTTGATGGCGTCACAGCCAAACAGGGTGCCGAGCCAGTTGTCCGGGTCACCGTTGTCGCCGCTCCAGCCAATCAGCATTGCGCCGTTCTCGCCAGCTTTGGCGCGTTTGATGTACTCGCCCCACTCATACGAAACGATCTTCGCGTTGATACCAATTTTCTTCCAGTCGTTCTGGAGCATTTCGGCCATCAGTTTGGCGTTCGGGTTGTAAGGACGCTGAACCGGCATCGCCCACAGGGTGATCTCGGTGCCTTCCTTGACGCCGGCCTGCTTGAGCAGGTCCTTGGCCTTGGCGATGTCGTACGGTGCGTCCTTGATGGTGGTGTCATAGGACCATTGGGTTGGCGGCATGGCGTTGACCGCCAGTTGGCCCGCGCCCTGGTACACCGCGTCGATGATGGCTTTCTTGTCGACAGCCATGTCCAGCGCCTGACGCACTTTCAGGTCGGCCAGCGGGTTCGGCTTGTCGTCACCCTTGATCTTCGGCATCACGTTGTAGGCGATGTAACCCAGGTTGAAGCCCGCCTGATCAGGCATCTTCAACGCAGCATCGGCCTTCAGCGGAGCGAGGTCGGCAGGGCGCGGGTAAGCCGTGATCTGGCATTCGCCCTTCTTCAGCTTTTGCGCACGAACCGAAGCGTCGGTGGTGATGGCGAAAATCAGGTTGTCGACTTTGACGTCTTCAGGCTTCCAGTAATCCTTGTTCCCTGTGAAACGGATGTTGGAGTCTTTCTGGTAGCTCTTGAAAACAAACGGACCGGTGCCGATCGGCTTCTGGTTGATGTCTTCCGGCTTGCCTTCCTTGAGCAACTGAGCAGCGTATTCAGCGGACTGAATGGAGGCAAAGCTCATTGCCAGGTTCTGGATGAACGCAGCATCTACCGTGCCGAGGGTCATCTTGACGGTGTGATCGTCGACCTTCTCGATCTTGGTGATGTTGGTGTCCATCGCCATGTCGGTGAAGTACGGGAATTCGGTCGGGTACGCCTTACGGAACGGGTCGTCCTTGTTGATCATGCGGTTGAACGTGAACAGCACGTCATCGGCATTGAAGGTACGGGTCGGTTTGAAGTAAGGCGTGGTGTGGAACTTCACACCTTCACGCAGATGGAAGGTGTAGGTCAGGCCGTCCGGGGTAACGTCCCAGCTGGTTGCCAGACCTGGAATGACAGCGGTGCCGCCACGTTCGAACTGGCTCAAACGGTTGAAAACGGTTTCGGCCGAAGCGTCGAAGTCGGTACCGGTGGTGTATTGACCTGGATCGAAACCAGCAGGGCTGCCTTCGGAGCAGAACACCAGATTCGATGCTGCATGGGCGAAGGGAGCGCTGGCGATCAAACCTGCGCCGAGAAGAAACGGAATGACCGCTTTTTTGAGCATGGTGGCCTCAGTTGTTGTCATTTTTTGATTGAGGGTACGGCCTTTTGAGCCGGTCCCGCGGATACTTATGCAGGCGCCATACCCAAAGCAAGATGTTGGCGCCAGACGGGTGACAAACAGTGGCACGAACGTACACGAATGTCGCATAACTGTAATTTCTGACGCTGTTGAACGTTTGCGTGTCGCATATCGATATCTTTGTCGCCCCAAAAAGGTGCATCGCAACGTGGCGATTGCACCCGCTTCGGTCAACAAGTGTTACTTCGCTGTTGGTTTCAGCCGATTATTTAGACAGGCTCACGCCGTAGAAAGGCGTCAGACCGAACGGGCTGAGCTTGAAGTCCTGAACCTCCTTACGCATCGGTTGAAACACCTTGGAATTGGCAATCGGGGTGATGGGGACATCGTTTTTCAGGATGTTCTGTGCCTGCTGGTACAGCTTGATCCGCTCGTCGCGGTTGCTGGTCAGTTTCGCCTGGGTGACCAGTTTGTCGTAACCGGGGTTGCACCACTTGGCGTAGTTACTGCCATTGACTGCCGCGCAGCTGTACAGCACGCCGAGCCAGTTATCCGGATCGCCATTGTCACCGGTCCAGCCATAGATCATCACGTCATGCTCCCCGGCCTTGGCGCGCTTGATGTACTCGCCCCATTCGTAGCTGACGATGTTCGCCTTGATGCCAATCTTCGCCCAGTCCGCCTGGATCATCTGCGCCGACATCCGCGCGTTAGGGTTGGACGCCCGCTGTACGGTCATGGCCCAGAGGTTGATCTGTGTGCCGGGTGCGATACCCGCCTCTTTGAGCAGCTGTTTGGCTTTTTCCGGATCGTGTGGCGCGTCCTTGATCTTCGGATCAAAGCTCCACTGCGCAGGGGGCAGGGCGTTCTGGGCCAGCTGTCCGGCACCCTGATAGACCGCTTTGATGATGGCCGGCTTGTCGATCGCCATGTCCAGCGCCTGACGGACTTTCAGCTGATCAAGCGGTGGGTGGGTCACGTTGTAGGCGAGAAAACCCAGGTTGAACCCGGCCTGACTCAGCACTTTGAGATTGGGGTCTTTCTGCGCTTCTTCGATGTCCTGCGGGCGGGGATACCCGCTGATCTGGCATTCACCGGTCTTTAGCTTCTGCAGACGGGTGGCCGGATCGGTAGTGATCGAAAAGATCAGGTTGTCGAGCTTCACATCCGCAGGCTTCCAGTAATCCTTGTTGCCGACGTAGCGAATCTGCGCGTCCTTTTGATAGCGCTTGAACACAAACGGCCCGGTGCCGATCGGCTTGAGGTTGATGTCACCGGCCTTGCCCTGCTTGATGAGTTGCGCTGCGTATTCTGCTGACTGAATAGAGGCGAAGCTCATTGCCAGGTTCTGGATGAACGCTGCATCAATATTGTTGAGATGAAAGCGGACCGTTTGATCGTCGACTTTCTCGACCTGCTTGATGGTGGTGTTCATGCCCATGTCGGTGAAGTACGGAGACTCCGACGGGTAGGCTTTGCGGAAGGGGTCATTGGGGTCGAGCAGGCGGTTGAAGGTGAACAGCACGTCGTCCGCATTGAAATCGCGCGTGGGCTTGAAGTAATCCGTGGTGTGGAATTTCACGCCGTTGCGCAGATGGAAGGTGTAGTTCAAGCCGTCGTCGGACACTTCCCATTTCTCTGCCAGACCCGGCTCGACATCAGTGCCGCCGCGCTTGAACTGCGTCAGGCGATTGAAAACTGTTTCTGCTGACGCGTCGAACTCGGTGCCGCTGGTGTATTGGCTGGGATCGAAGCCGGCAGGACTGGCTTCTGAGCAGTAAACAAGCGTGCTGGCCGCTTGAGCCATTGGCGCGCAGACCAGCATGGCTGCTGTGAGTAGCAGGGGTTGAAACGTCTTTCCCATGAGAACCTCTTGCTTATCCCAAATAAATGAGGCGGCATTCACGCTGCCCCGACTATTGATAGACGATAGACAGCGCGAAGTGCCGCACAGTTGAGGCTATGCGAAAAGGAAAGCAGAATCGCGGGTCAGATCAGACCCAAATACGCTAATACCTTCCGACTCAGGCGGCCTGCGGGTGTGAGGCTCTGGATAAACCAGAAAGGTGAGTTTCGGTCCAGGAATTCGCCTCGCAGAAATTTAAGGTAGGCCTGGCTGTCCTTTTCCATTTGGTCCAAGGCTTTCCTCCCAGAGCGAGCAAGATTTCTGGCGACGCTTTCGAGCTCCTGTTTCGACTCACTGCGGCGCAAATCGACAGTGTTATCCCGGGCCCAGCGGATGACTTTAGCGTCCTGCCAGGTGCAATCCTGCGGATGTTTGAAGTAGGCCGTTGCGACGGCAATGGGGTCAGCACCTGCATCGCCGTTCCAGTAGGAAACCATTGCCTTGGCGACTTGCTCTACCGCGTCAGATGCCAGTGAGGCCGCCAGCAAATGAAGCGGATGCTCGGCATGGTCCTTCGCCAGCTGCGAGTGGGTGGGGTCCGTCGAGCCGTTTTGATGAGGGTCCTGACCGTAACGCGTTTGCCAGTCGTCGATGTGCTCGCCAAGGAATTTCATCATATCTTTCATGATGATCCCGGAGGCATTGCCCACCACCGCTGACAGCCCTTTCAGATAAAGCGCGGACCGTTGCAGGAACTCGACGAAGGGTAGATCCACCCATTCGTCCCGCGCCGTGAGGTATTCCTCGAAAATCTCCAGATACCGTGGGTTGTGGTGTTCCTCCAACAGAATAAGCAGCACTTGTTCACGAGGACTACGATCGCCGCGCTTGATGGGCATGTAAGTCACGTCTTCCGTGGAGAAAAGAACGTCTCCCAGCGGGCCTGCGAGGCTGGCCAATACGTCGGTAGGTCCGAACATCCCGGTCACGAGTGGTAGCCCGGCTTTGCAGTCAGCAGTGGAGGTCCACGGAAGTACGGCGGTATGGCCGTTTTTGATGAGGCTCAATTCGATGAAATTCGAGTGAGCGAAGAAGTCTTCAAGCACATGCAGGGCCGAGCCGAAGGCACGCATGCCCGGGGCGCTGCAGTTCTCTTTCATCGAAAACTCAAGCTCAGCCTGCATGAACGCAACTGATCGTGCGATGTACCGCTTCATTGACGTGTCGCGGTCGACCTCCAGCAGCGAATCTCCCTCGAACACGAGCGGTTCAAAATCAGCGTCTCGGCGGCGAGGGTCGGCTGCGTTGACGTCTGTCACCTTCGGATTATCAATGTGCTCGCTCGGTCGGTAGACGCCAAGGATCTGCGGAGTCACGGTGAAATGCTCGGGCCCCAGGGCTCGGATGCCCTTGAAGCGCTTGATAGACAACACGTCGACGATTCGCGTCAGCGCATCCCGGGAAAGGACATCGGGAAAGTCTTTGGGCATGTTTGTAGCGCGAACAATCTTTGGGTCCAGCAGTTGAGAGTAGTCGCGCAGCCAGTTGCCGAAATACACCGCCTCGCGCTCGTTGTCCGAAAAGGCCAGTCCAGCGAGGACCTTTTCAATTTGCAGGTGCGTTTGATGATGCTTGTCCCCGTCGCCCGCTTCAAATGCCTCGCGATCAGGGTGCAGGTGGCAATGGTCCGGGGCGTTTTTGATATGTTGATAACGGGCCTGGATATCGGCCGCTGCCTGGGCCCATTGGAGCCTCACTTCGCAGGTCTTGTCTTCATAGCCGCTGAAGCCGCAGGCAATCATAACGTCGTCGGCTGGAAACTTGGCGACGCCCGCCAACCAGTACGAAAAGCGCAGGCCTTCCTCGCCCTCGGCATCAGGGGCTATCACTGGCTGATCGCCGGTTTGTGTGTTCCGCAAATCGGTGCGCAGGACGTTATCGAGATGATGACCAAATTCGTGGAAAAGCGCGTCCAGCAGCCAGGAGGTGTCTGCACCGTGCCCGGTCCTGACGTAGAACCCCCAGTCGATGCGGATGACGCGGTCGCGATTGTCATAATCTGCGGCGTAACCGAGGCCATCTACCAACACTAATGGCGGATTCTCCAGCGCGCCGGCCAGAAGGCGTTCACGTAGCGTCCCGTAGGCAGGAACGGGAATGTCGCTTCCGAAGACGTTCCGCATGGCCTTGACGAAGGCTTCAGGACTGAACCTGCGAGCGACCTCAGTCAGGGTGTCGAGTGCGAATGTACTGTGCAGACGCTCGTCGATGAGATCGAGCGGTTTTAGGGCAGTAGCCTGAAAAGACATGATGAGTTTCTTCCTTGAATAAACGTGTTGGCGGGGCTTAAGCCCGTCGCTGGACGGCTTGGAGGCCACCGGTTTGGCGCATGTAACGTGCTGAGGTCAGTCTAGGGATTGCGGGGAGGGATAAAATCAGGCGTATCGCTGGGCTGCGTAGGAGAGGGGCACTGCTGTTTGAAAAAAAAACGATTTACAGTTCGGTAAAACCGATACAGCAGGATAGGGAAAAGGCGGCAACCCCCGGCTGCCGCCGTGTGCATCAAGGGATGGCGACTTCGATGATGCCGTCTGCGGTAACGGTGACCTGACTGGTGCCCGCTTCCACGTCAGGCGTCGGCGCTCCGTCAGAGCGCTCAGCCTTCATCATCATCACTGGCGCGCGCAGGTAAGGCTGCGGGTAGCCCGCCGTGTTCAGGTTCATGTTGACCAGCTTGTAACCCGTACCACCCAGCGCGTCGGTGACCAGCTTGGCGCGGGCGCGGAAGGCGTTGACGGCGTCTTTGAGCAGCGTGTCTTCGCTGGCCTTGCGCGCGGGGTTGGAGATCGAGAAGTCCATGCCGCCCATCTTCATGTCCCCGCCCAGAAGGTCGCCGGTCAGTTTGGACAGAGCCGCGAAGTCGGCGCTTTCCAGGCGCAGCTCGGCATGTTCGCGCCAGCTGGTGATTTTCTGGCCCTTGTCGTCGTAAACCGGGTAGCTGTTGCGGCTGCCCTGACGGATGTTGATGTCCTTGACCTGACGGGCCTCGCCCAGGGCCTTGTTCAGCGTGTCAGTGATGCCAGCCGCCAGCTTGGCCGGGTCGGTGTTTTGCGATTCGGTGTAGAGCGTGACAGTCATCAGGTCGCGCTGGACCTCCTGACTGACCTCTGCACGCACCGACACCTGGTTGTAATGAACGTCGTCTGCCAGAGCAGGGGCGCTGGCCAGCGCGAAGGCGCCGAGGGTGATCAATGTGGCTGTAGGGCGAAGGCTGAGCATAAAAACTCCTTGTTTGGCGAACCGTCCCCAAGTGTGCAGCAAGCCCGGCGGACGGATGCCCATGAGACTGTCGAGGCCGGGGCTTGTTCCGGAGCGCCGTCAACGCGCGCCCCGGCCCGGGTCGCGAAACAGTGGATCGAGTGTGGCGCTTTGACGCACATTGGCAGCATCTGTGGTCGCATTGGTTATACTCGTTCCGATTCGCCTGGAGCGCTCATCAGGAGAGCTCATGCTCGCCCCCCTACAACTGCTGTCTGCCACCCGTCAAAACCTCTGGCGCCTGACGTTCATCCGCATTTTAGTGCTGGGTGCGCAAGCGGGTTCGGTGGGGTTCGCCTATCTGTTCGATTTGCTGCCCTTGCCCTGGCTGCAACTGGACATCACCCTCGGATTCTCCGCGATCGTCTGTCTGCTGACGGCCATTCGCCTGCGCACTTCGTGGCCGGTCACCGAGCTCGAATACGCCGTGCAGCTGGCATTCGACCTGTTTATCCACAGCGCGCTCCTGTACTTCTCCGGCGGTTCGACCAACCCTTTCGTTTCCTATTACCTGGTGCCGCTGACCATCGCCGCAGTCACATTGCCGTGGCGCTACTCGCTCATTCTCTCGGGTATCGCGCTGGCGCTGTACACCTTGATGCTGGCCAAGTTCTTTCCGCTGGACGCTTTCGTTGCTCGCGAAAACATGCAGATCTACGGCATGTGGCTGAGCTTTGCGCTGGCCGCCGGGGTGATTACCTTTTTCGCCGCACGCATGGCTGAAGAGCTGCGCCGTCAGGAACACATGCGTGCGCTGCGCCGGGAAGAGGGCGCACGCGACCAGCAATTATTAGCGGTGGCGACTGAAGCCGCCGGCGCCGCTCACGAACTGGGCACGCCGCTGGCAACCATGAGCGTATTGCTCAAGGAAATGCAGCAGGACCATAAGGACCCTGCGTTGCAGGAAGACCTGTCGGTGCTGCAGGATCAGGTCAAGCTGTGCAAAGAGACCTTGCAGCAACTGGTTCGCGCCGCGGAGGCCAATCGTCGGCTTAATGTGGAGGAGCAGACAGTCACGCGCTGGCTTGATCAGGCGCTCAACCGCTGGCACCTCATGCGTCCGGAAGCCACCTACCGCTTTCAACGTCTGGGGCAGGGTGATGTGCCCATGCTTGCGCCGCCGCCCGACCTGACCCAGGCACTGCTGAACCTGCTCAACAATGCGGCCGATGCCTGCGCCGAAGGGCTTGAGGTCAATCTGGACTGGACCGCCACTGAAATCCGCATCAGCATCCGCGATCATGGCGCCGGCGTGCCGTTGGCCATCGCCGAGCAGATCGGCAAACCGTTTTTTACCACCAAGGGCAAAGGTTTCGGCCTCGGCCTGTTTTTGAGTAAGGCCAGCGTGACCCGCGCGGGCGGCTCGGTGAAACTTTACCCTCACGAGGAAGGTGGCACGCTCACCGAGCTGCGCCTGCCCCGTAACGCACGAGGAGATGACGCATGACTGAAGAAATCCAGGTCGAAGGCGAAGAACTGCCGCACCTGCTGCTGGTGGACGACGACGCCACCTTTACCCGCGTGATGGCTCGGGCCATGGCTCGCCGTGGGTTCCGCGTGAGCACTGCCGGTTCTGCCGAAGAAGGCCTGACCCTCGCGCAGCAAGACATTCCTGATTACGCCGCCGTCGATCTGAAGATGGAAGGCGATTCCGGGCTGGTGCTGCTGCCCAAGCTGCTGGAACTCGACCCGGAGATGCGGGTGCTGATCCTCACGGGCTATTCGAGCATTGCCACCGCCGTTGAAGCGATCAAGCGCGGGGCCTGCAATTACCTGTGCAAACCCGCCGACGCCGATGATGTGCTCGCCGCGCTGCTGTCCGAGCATGCCGACCTGGACACGCTGGTGCCGGAAAACCCGATGTCGGTGGACCGCCTGCAGTGGGAGCATATCCAGCGCGTGCTGACCGAGCATGAAGGCAATATTTCCGCCACTGCGCGCGCGCTGGGGATGCATCGACGCACTTTGCAGCGCAAGTTGCAGAAGCGGCCGGTGCGTCGCTAGGCAGGGAGCACTGGTTAAACATTTCTTCATGGAAGATCGTCTGCGGCGTCTGGCACATTGGCGCCGACGTCCTTCACTGCCCGCTGCCGAGCTTTTGCCATGAATTTCGATGTAGATGAGTCCAGGGTCAACGACGCTGTGAACGGGAGTTTCTTCTCCCGGGTCTGGAAGCTGGTGACGCCTTACTGGCGCAGCGAAGAGAAAGGCATGGCCTGGGTGCTGCTGATCGCAGTGATCGTGCTGTCGCTGTTCAGCGTGTTCATCTCGGTGCTGGTCAACAGTTGGTACCGCGATTTCTATAACGCCCTGCAGAACAAGGATCTGGGCGCCTTTACGCATCTGATCCTGTATTTCTGCGGTATTGCCGCTATCGCCATCCTTGGCGCTGTGTACCGGCTTTACCTCACTCAGATGCTGACCATTCGCTGGCGTCGCTGGCTGACCGAACAGCATTTCGCCAAGTGGCTCGCGCACAAAAATTACTACCGGCTGGAGCAGGGCGGTTACACCGACAACCCGGACCAGCGCCTGTCTGAAGACCTTAATAATTTCACGTCCGACACCTTGAGTCTGAGCCTCGGACTGCTCCGTACCGTGGTCAGTCTGGTGTCATTTTCAGTGATCCTGTGGGGCGTGTCCGGCAGCATCGAGCTGTTTGGCATCACCGTTCCCGGCTACATGTTCTGGGCCGCGCTGATCTACGCCGCCGTCGGCAGCCTGCTGACTCACTTGATCGGCAAACGCCTCATCCTGCTGAGTAATCAGCAACAGCGCTACGAAGCTGATATGCGTTTCTCGCTGGTGCGTGTACGCGAGAATGCCGAAAGCATCGCCCTGTCGGACGGCGAGGCCAACGAAAATCAGCGCCTGAGTGCGCGCTTCGGCATGGTCTGGAGCAACTTCTGGACAATCATGAAGGTGCAGAAGCGCCTGACGTTCTTTACCGCAGGCTATTCGCAAATCGCAATTGTGTTTGCCTTCGTGGTAGCTGCACCACGTTACTTCGCCGGCAAAATCGAATTGGGCGAGCTGATGCAGATCAACTCGGCGTTCGGCAACGTGCAGGAAAATTTCAGCTGGTTCATCGACGCGTATACCCAGCTGGCCTCGTGGCGCGCTACCTGTGATCGTCTGCTCAGCTTCCGTCAGGCCATGGATGAAAACGAAGCGCGTGTGCCATCGATCAAGGTCAGCCACGACAGTAAGGCTCTGCAAATCGATGGGCTGGCGCTGTCTCTGGTCGGCGGTCGCCAGCTGCTTACCAACGCCCACATCAATATTGCTGCGGGCGAGCGAGTCATGCTCAGCGGCCGCTCCGGCAGTGGCAAAAGTACGCTGCTGCGCGCCATGGGTGGGCTGTGGAATGAAGGCCACGGAGCGGTCAGACTGCCGGCCAAACGTGCGTTCTTCCTGCCGCAAAAACCGTATTTGCCCATTGGCACATTGCGCGAGGCATTGAGCTATCCACAGGCGCCCGAGGTCTATCCTGCCGAGCGTTTTGCGCAAGTCCTGGAAACCTGTCGCCTGGGCCATCTGGTCGCGCGGCTGGACGAAATCGAACACTGGCAGCGCATGCTGTCGCCGGGTGAACAACAGCGCGTCGCATTTGCCCGGGCATTGCTGTTCGCTCCGGACTGGCTCTATCTGGATGAAGCCACCTCGGCAATGGACGAAGAGGATGAGGCCGCGCTGTATCAGGCGTTGTTGGACGAGCTGCCGGGCGTGACCCTGCTCAGCATCGGCCATCGCAGTAGCCTCAAGCGATTCCATCGTCGGCATGTGCGCATCGAAGCCGGGCAACTGCACGAGCAGCCGCTCACCGAAACGGCGCTTTGAGCGTAAAGTGCGGTAAATCCCTACAGTCTTGCCGGGTTTGCGGTGTGATCACGCAACCCGGTAGGCTATTATCAGCGTTTCAGCGTATTTAGAGATGCCAGTTGGATATGGAAAATCAGAGTGCTCCGCCTCGCGCACGCAGAAAGCACCGCAGTCTCGCGCAGGAACTGGTGACTGAACTCTCCGAGCGGATCCGCAATGGCGGGCTGAAGCGCGGGGACAAGTTGCCTACCGAGTCTGCAATCATGGAAGAGCAGGGCGTCAGCCGCACGGTTGTTCGCGAAGCCATCTCTCGCCTGCAGGCCTCCGGGCTCGTCGAAACCCGTCACGGCATCGGCACCTTCGTGCTCGACACGCCAAGCCCGAGCGGCTTTCGTATCGATCCGGCCACCATCGTCACCCTGCGTGACGTGCTGGCGATTCTTGAGCTGCGTATCAGCCTGGAAGTGGAATCTGCCGGCCTGGCGGCTCAACGTCGGTCCGCCGAGCAACTCGCCGATATGCGCGCCGCGCTGGATGCACTCAGCGAAAGCGCGGCACACGCCAGCGATGCAGTGGGGGCCGATTTCCAGTTCCACATGGCAATCGCGCTGTCGACCGGCAACCGCTACTTCACCGACATCATGAATCATCTGGGCACCAGCATTATTCCCCGTACCCGCTTGAATTCCGCTCGGCTGGCTCACGATGACAACCAGCATTACATGACCCGACTGAGCCGCGAGCACGAGGAAATCTACGACGCCATTGCGCGCCAGGATTCCGATGCGGCCCGCGCCGCCATGCGCCTGCACCTGACCAACAGCCGCGAACGCCTGCGCCATGCGCATGAAGAGGCTGAGTCGCAGCGGGCTTGAGCTGATTCATCGAAAGGGCAGGCGACGCCGATCCACTGTAGGAGCGCGCTTGCCCGCGAAGGCGGTGGGTCATCTTGCGCAGCGGCGCCTGGAGAAACGCTTTCGCGGGCAAGCGCGCTCCTACAAAGAGCCCTGCAACAGCACCAACCTTTCCTATCCCACCTTCTCCACATCCCGCCTTCCCTGAAAATCACCACTGATCCGCACTCGTCATAAATATTTCAAAACGCTATTGAGTGATCACCTTGCCAGTTGTACGATGACTTACGACATCAGCGCAGGACTGGTGCTTCATCCACAAAAATAGCTCCCCAGGGTGTTCGAATAATGAATCCACAAGAACTGAAGTCCATCCTCTCTCACGGTCTGCTTTCCTTCCCGGTTACCGATTTCAATGCCCAAGGCGACTTCCACCGCGCTGGCTACATCAAGCGTCTGGAATGGTTGGCCCCTTACGGCGCGTCCGCATTGTTCGCAGCGGGCGGTACAGGTGAGTTCTTCTCCCTGACCGGCGACGAATACTCCGAAATCATCAAGACTGCCGTCGACACTTGCGAAACCAGCGTGCCTATTCTGGCTGGCGTCGGTGGCCCGACCCGCCAAGCGATCCAGATGGCTCAAGAAGCCGAACGTCTGGGCGCCAAAGGCCTGCTGCTGCTGCCGCACTACCTGACAGAAGCCAGCCAGGACGGTGTTGCCGCCCACGTTGAAGCGGTCTGCAAATCCGTCAAAATCGGCGTCGTGGTCTACAACCGTAACGTTTGCCGCCTGACACCTACGCTGTTGGAGCAACTGGCCGAGCGTTGCCCTAACCTGATCGGCTACAAAGACGGCCTGGGTGATATCGAACTGATGGTTTCGATCCGCCGTCGTCTGGGTGACCGCTTCTCGTACCTCGGTGGTCTGCCGACCGCAGAAGTCTACGCCGCTGCCTATAAAGCGCTCGGCGTGCCGGTCTACTCCTCGGCGGTGTTCAACTTCCTGCCGAAAATGGCCATGGATTTCTACCATGCCATTGCCAAGGACGACCACGAAACCGTTGGCAAGCTGATCGACGATTTCTTCCTGCCTTACCTGGACATCCGTAACCGCAAACACGGCTATGCCGTGAGCATCGTCAAGGCTGGCGCCAAGCTCGCCGGTTACGACGCAGGTCCGGTCCGCGCTCCGCTGACCGACCTGACGTCGGACGAAGTCGACATGCTGGCTGCACTGATGGACAAGCAGGGCAAGCAGTAACTGCCCGGCTCCCCAAAACCGCTGAGCGATCAGCGGTTTTTTGCCCTCGGGGCTTCGGTTACCGGCAAGCCGGTTCAACCTCCTTATCAGGATTCTGCATTTCGTGCCGGCAAGGCTGCTGGCGTTCGAGGTCCCCAGGCATTGCCTGAAGGTTCTCGTTCATAGCGCTTCACATCGCGTCTGGTTTTTAGGGGCAGAGGCGAGCAGCACACACATAAGATCGTTTACCCGCGCAAAAAAATAATTAGTGGGAGTTTCGAACATGCAAAAAACCAAGCCGACTCACGTCCGCTATTTGATCTTGCTCATGCTGTTTCTGGTGACCACGATCAACTACGCCGACCGTGCAACCATCGCTATCGCAGGCTCCAGCCTGCAGAAAAGTCTCGGCATTGACGCCGTCACCCTCGGTTTTATCTTCTCTGCGTTTGGCTGGGCCTACGTTGCCGGTCAGATCCCTGGCGGCTGGCTGCTGGACCGTTACGGTTCCAAGAAAGTCTACGCATTGAGCATTTTCACCTGGTCCCTGTTCACCGTGCTGCAAGGCTACGTCGGTGAATTCGGCCTCTCGACCGCGATCTTTCTGCTATTTGCGCTGCGCTTCATGGTGGGTCTTGCTGAAGCTCCCTCATTCCCTGGCAACGCCCGCATCGTCGCGGCCTGGTTCCCGACCTCCGAACGCGGCACGGCTTCGGCGATCTTCAACTCGGCGCAGTACTTCGCCACCGTTTTGTTCGCGCCGATCATGGGCTGGATCGTCTACACCTTCGGCTGGCAGCACGTGTTCATCGTGATGGGCAGCATCGGCATCCTGTTCTCGCTGATCTGGCTGAAAGTGATCCACAGCCCGCGTAACCACCCGAAAATCAACAAGGAAGAATTCGATCACATCGCCAATAATGGCGGCATGGTCGACATGGACCAGGACAAAGGCAAAGGCTCGGCAAGCGGCCCGAAATGGGATTACGTGCGTCAGCTGCTGACCAACCGCATGATGCTCGGCATCTACCTGGCTCAGTACTGCATCAACGGCATCACCTACTTCTTCCTGACCTGGTTCCCGGTGTACCTGGTTCAAGAACGTGGCATGACCATCCTGAAAGCCGGTTTCATTGCCTCGCTGCCAGCGATCTGCGGGTTCATCGGCGGCGTCCTGGGCGGGATCATCTCCGACTACCTGCTGCGCAAAGGCCATTCGCTGACCTTCGCTCGCAAGGCGCCGATCATTGGCGGTCTGCTGCTGTCGACTTCGATCGTGACCTGCAACTACGTGGACATCGAATGGGTCGTGGTGGGCTTCATGGCACTGGCCTTCTTCGGCAAAGGCGTAGGCGCACTGGGCTGGGCGGTCATGTCCGACGCATCGCCGAAACAAATCGCCGGTTTGAGCGGCGGTCTGTTTAACATGTTCGGTAACATCGCATCGATCACCACCCCGATTGTCATCGGCTACATCATCAGCACCACCGGCTCGTTCAAATGGGCTTTGGTGTTCGTCGGCGCCAACGCGCTGGTGGCGGTGATCAGCTACATCTTCATCGTCGGTGAAATCAAACGTGTAGAACTCAAGGACACCCCAACGAAGGGTGCCCAACCGGCCAGTGAAGCCGAACTTTCTCAAGCGAAAATCTGAGGAAAAACCGTGATGAACTTGATCCAGCATGCCGACTCGCCACGTTACATTCGCTTGCATGCGCTTGATAACGTTGTCGTCGTGGTCAATGACCAGGGCGTTCCGGCGGGGACTGAATTCGATAACGGTCTGGTGACCGTCGACAATGTGCCGCAGAGCCACAAGGTAAATACCGTGGACATCGCCGAAGGGGAGCCGATCATTCGTTACGGCCACACCATCGGCTATGCCTTGCAGCCGATACCGAAGGGCAGTTGGGTCAGGGAAGATCAGCTGCGCATGCCATCCGCGCCAGCGCTGGACAGCTTGCCGATGTCCGATGCCGTACCGGCCAGGGGCGAGCCGCTGGAAGGCTTCACCTTCGAGGGTTATCGCAACGCCGACGGCACCGTCGGCACGCGTAATATCCTCGGCATCACCACCACGGTGCAGTGCGTGACCGGGGTGCTGGACTTCGCCGTCAAGCGCATCCGCGAGGAGCTGCTGCCCAAATACCCCAACGTCGACGACGTGGTGGCGCTGACCCACAGCTACGGCTGCGGCGTCGCCATCACGGCGAAAGACGCGTACATCCCCATTCGCACCGTGCGCAATCTGGCACGCAACCCGAACCTGGGCGGCGAAGCGCTGGTGATCAGCCTTGGCTGCGAAAAGCTGCAGGCCGATCAGGTCATGCACACCGACGACGCGTCGGTAGACCTGAGCGAGCCCTGGCTGTACCGCCTGCAGGACTCCAAGCACGGCTTCAACGAAATGATCGAGCAGATCATGGAGCTGGCCGAGACACGCCTGAAGAAACTGGATCAGCGTCGGCGCGAAACCGTGCCGGCGTCCGAGTTGATTCTGGGCATGCAATGCGGTGGCAGCGATGCGTTTTCCGGCATCACCGCCAACCCGGCGCTGGGTTTCGCTTCGGATTTGCTGTTGCGTGCGGGCGCGACCGTGATGTTTTCGGAAGTGACCGAAGTGCGCGACGCGATCTACCTGCTGACGTCGCGCGCGGAGAACATGGAAGTGGCCGAAGGCCTCGTCCGTGAAATGGACTGGTACGACCGTTATCTGGCCAAGGGTGAAGCCGACCGCAGCGCCAACACCACGCCGGGCAACAAGAAGGGCGGGTTGTCGAACATTGTCGAGAAGTCCCTGGGGTCCATCGTCAAGTCCGGCAGCAGCGCCATTAACGGGGTGCTTGGCCCTGGCGAGCGGGTCTCACGCAAGGGCCTGATCTTCTGCGCCACGCCGGCGAGCGATTTTGTTTGCGGCACGCTGCAACTGGCGGCAGGCATGAACTTGCACGTATTCACCACGGGGCGTGGTACGCCCTATGGCCTGGCGATGTCACCGGTGGTGAAGGTGTCGACCCGGACCGAGTTGGCGCAGCGCTGGCCCGATCTGATCGACGTTGACGCAGGGCGCATTGCAACCGGCCGCGCCAGCATCGAAGATCTGGGGTGGGAGCTGTTCCACTTCTACCTCGATGTCGCCAGCGGGAAGAAGACGACTTGGACCGAGAAGTACCGCCTGCACAACGACATTACGTTGTTCAACCCGGCACCTATTACTTGAGTCAGATCGTGCGATCCTGGCTGTAAGCCCCTGCTTGCAGCCAGCGCGGCGAGCCGGCCCCAAACGGGGCTGACTTGCCGCTGTTCTGCTCAACTACTTTTTCGCTCAACCACTTCCTGACGTCATTGCGCCTTGCCAATGGCCTCAACCAGTTGTGGCTTGCTCATGGTCGAGCGTCCCGAAATATCCAACTCTCTCGCGCGTTTAAGCAGGTCCGCTTTGGTGCGATCAGCCAACGCACCGTTCCCGTTCTGAGGGGCACCTTCCCGGGCGGCCGCTGCCCGTTTTGCCGAGTCTTTGCGATCATGCGCTTTGGCGCCGGCGGGTTTTTTGGTGCCTGAACCGCCTTTCTTTTCACCGCCACCGGATTGTTTATTCACAGTTGCCCAGGCGCGAGCTTCGGCTTCATCCTTCGACACGCCTTTTGACTCGTAGCTGTCCTCGATCTTGGCTGCCTTGCGCTTTTGTTTGTCGGTGTACTTGTCTTTGTTGTCAGTCGGCATTTTCATACTCCCGTCCAGAGTGAAGATGTGCACGCTGCATTGCGTTAACGCTGTGCCGTTCAACTGTTTAGGAAGGGTATTTGCCGCATTTGTTCATCCCGACTCGATCAGCGGCCCGCAGTCTGCGGCTGAGTCTGTTGCTCATTGAGTACGGCATCCGGGTCTTCTACCGGCTCTGGAAACGCTTCGGTGTGGTCAAACTCGATGCCTTCGCCCATCGCCTTGTATTTCTTGCGCAGGGCGTGCAGTTCCTTCTGATCGAGGTTATCCAGGCTCAGCACAGCGTTCTGTGCGTCTTTGGTCACCCGCAGCAATTCGTCGATCTTGATGTGCAACTCATCGGTATCGCGGTTTTGAGTGTTCTGGATCAGGAAAACCATCAGGAACGTGATGATCGTCGTGGACGTATTGATGATCAGCTGCCACGTGTCGTTGTAGTGAAACAATGGCCCGGTGGCGGCCCAGACGCAGATAAGTGCAATCGCAACGAGGAAGGTTCGTGGGCTGCCGGACCACTGCGACAAGGCCTGCGCGAACTTCGAGAATTTCATTTACGGTTTCCTTGGTTAGTCAGAGAGATAACCAAGGGACCGCGTTGCTTCGCTGGAATTTCTTCGCGGAACATGAAATTGGCGACAGCTTCAGCCCCAGCCGAAGACCTCGCAAGCGTTGGCGCTGCTGGCGGCCGCCAGTGTGTCCGGAGCGATGTTCATGAGTTGAGCGATGGCGGCGCAAATGGCCGGCAAGTGCTCTGGGCTGTTGCGAAGGCCGGCGAACATTGCCGGTGCCATGTCCGGCGAGTCGGTTTCCAGGACCACGCTGTCCAGCGGCAGTTCGGCGATGACCCGGTGCATGCGCAGCGCCTGCGGCCACGTTGCGGCGCCGCCCAGCCCCAGCTTGAAACCCAGCTTGATGTACTCGCGCGCTTCTTCACGGCTGCCGGCGAATGCATGGACGACACCCTTGCGCGCCAGCCTGAAGCGCTTGAGGGCGGCGATCGTGTCAGCATGGCTGCGGCGCACGTGGAGTAGGGCAGGCAGGTTGAAGTCTGCAGCCAGTTGTAACTGCTGCTCCAACAGCGCCAGTTGGCGGGGGCGGTCCTGCGATTCGATGTAGTAATCCAGTCCGATCTCGCCGACGGCGCACAGCTTGGGATGCCCGGCCAGGCGGGTCAGCCAGTCGCGCAGCTCCTGAACGTGCTCGGGCTGATGCTCTTCGAGGAACACCGGATGCAAGCCAAGGGCGGCGTAAACCGAGGGTTGGCTGAGCGCCAGGTCCCAAACGCGTTGCAGGTTGCGCTGATACACGCCCAACACCACCACGCGCTCGACACCCAGCTGCTGGCACCTGGCAAGCACGGCATCACGGTCGGCGTCGAAGTCGTCGAAATCGATGTGCGTGTGGGTGTCGATCAGTCGCATAGGGCTCAGGCCTCGTGAATGCGCTGCTTGAATGTCCGCACGATGGCATGCACGCCTGGCTCGTAGTGATCCTGCTCGATGGCCGACAGCGCCAGGGCAAGGGCTTTTTCGGCGATCAGATGATGCTGCTGGGCCATCGCGTTGACGGGCAGCGGCAGGAAATCCAGCAGTTGGGTGTCGCCGAAGGTGCCCAGATGAAGCTGATCCGGGTTCAGCCGACGCTGGTGCAGCAAATCGAACACGCCTTGCAGCAAGACGTAAGACGTTGTGATCAGTGCGTCGGGGAAATACCCCAGACGGTCGAACATCTCGCTGGCCAGTTGCAACCCGCAGTCACGGCTGAATGCGTCGCCGTGCTCAATGATGACCGAACCTTCGAAGCCCTCCAGCGCATCTTTGAAGCCACCGGCCCGAGCCTGACTCACGCTCAGCTCCGGGCGCGCGCCGATCAGGGCGATGTGCCTGGGCTTGATCTCCAGCAGGCTGCGGGTCAGTTGCTGGCTGGCGTCGTGGTCATCGCTGACCACCGAACAGAAATGCACCGGGTCCATTTCCCGGTCAATCGCAATGATCGGAACCCCTTGCTGCTGCAGCGCACGGTAACTGTCGTCGCTGGCGGGCAAACAGCTCGCGACGAACAATGCATCGCAGCGTCGCGCTCGGAACAGCTGCAACAGCTGCAACTCGCTGATGGGATCGTCGTCTGAACTGGCAATCAGAAGTTGGTAGCCACGAGCGCGAGCGCCCTGTTCCAGTTGTTTGGCAATGCGCGCGTAACTCGGGTTTTCGAGATCGGGCAGGATGAAGCCCAAGGTCCGGGTGTGCCGGCTGCGCAGCCCGGCCGCCTGAGGATTGGGCCGAAAGCCATGTTCCTCAACCACCGCGCGTACGCGCTCCACCGTTGCACTGCTGATACGTTGCTGTTCGGCCTTTCCGTTGATCACGTAACTGGCCGTGGTCACAGAAACACCGGCCAGACGCGCAATATCACTGAGTTTCAAGCCGGGCATCCTTTTCGTGATGAATAGCAAAAGTGGCAGCTGACCTACCGTGGCAGGGATTTTCACCGATTAACAGCCATCATGACAGCAGACCGTCTCGTTGTAGGAAGGATATGAGGCACTAGAGACGTTTCCTACATGATTCGACCGGATGAGCTTCAAACCGCCGGTATTATCGAGTAACGTGCGCGACACCTTAGATTAAACGATTCAGCAGGCGTGTTTATTGCCTTGTGCCCTACGAGAACCGTCTCGAAGCGCGCATGAAGATGGGGCGTTGTCTTCATCGTCCGTCACTGAAAGTCATCGGCCGTAGGGCCGGTCCTACAACAAGAATCAGGCGCGACCCCGCGCAGCACAGGAGAAAGCAATGCTCGAGCTGACCATAGAGCAAATATCCATGGAACAGTCGGCGGTGAACAAGCCCGCGGCGTTGCAGCTTCTGGCCGACCTGCTGGTGGCCGACGGACTGGTCGCCCCTGGCTACCTTGAAGGTCTGCAGGCGCGCGAGCAACAGGGTTCGACCTTCCTGGGCCAGGGCATCGCCATCCCCCACGGTACCCCGCAAACCCGCGATCAAGTATTTGCCACGGGCGTGCGCCTGATGCAATTCCCTGAGGGTGTGGACTGGGGCGACGGGCAGATGGTCTACCTGGCGATCGGCATCGCAGCCAAGTCCGACGAGCATTTGCGCTTGCTGCAACTGCTGACCCGCGCGCTCGGTGAGAACGACCTGGGCGAGGCGCTGCGTCAAGCGAAGGACCCGGAATCGCTGCTTCAGTTGCTCCAGGGCGCGCCGCAAGAGCTGGCCCTCGACGCGCAAATGATCAGCCTGGGCGTGATGGTCGATGATTTTGAAGAGCTGGTCTGGCGCGGTGCCCGCCTGTTGCGCAAGGCCGAATGCGTGAACAACGGTTTTGCCGCCGTGCTGCAGCAGGTTGAGCCTTTGCCGTTGGGCGAAGGCCTGTGGTGGCTGCACAGTGAGCAAATGGTCAACAAACCCGGCCTGGCGTTTGTCACGCCGGATAAACCGATGCGTCATCTGGGCCAGGCACTGACCGGGTTGTTCTGCCTGGCCAGCCTGGGCGAGTCGCATCAGGCCTTGCTTGAACGTCTGTGTGCGCTGCTGATCGAGGGTCGTGGCCATGAGTTGGGCCAGGCTAAGAGCAGTCGCGCGGTACTTCAGGCATTGGGCGGTGACGTGCCGCCGGACTGGCCGAGCGAACGCGTGACCTTGGCCAACGCCCATGGCTTGCACGCGCGGCCGGCGAAAATCCTGGCGCAGCTGGCCAAAGGATTTGAGGGCGATGTGCGCGTGCGCATTGTCGATGGCACCGAAAACCCCGTCTCTGCCAAAAGCCTGAGCAAGCTTTTGAGCCTCGGCGTGCAGCGCGGGCAGTCCCTGGAATTCATCGCCGAGCCAACCATTGCCGCCCAGGCGCTGCCGGCGCTGGTGGCGGCGGTACTCGACGGGCTGGGCGAAGAGATCGAACCGTTGCCGGCCCACTCCGAGCCTGCCGCAGACAAGGCCGCGGCGCAAAAGAGCCTCAGCGCACCCGCGGCCGGTTCGCAGCGTCAGGCTGTGCCTGCCTCGCCCGGCATTGCCTTCGGTCCGGCTCATGTCCACGTGCTGCCGGTGCTTGATTATCCGTTGCAGGGCGAGTCCCAGGGCGTCGAACACGAACGCCTGCACAGCGCGCTGGCTCAGGTGCGTATCGACATCGAGCAGTTGATCGCGCGCAGTTCGGCCAAGGCCATTCGCGAGATATTTGTCACCCACCAGGAAATGCTCGCCGACCCAGAACTGGTCGACGAAGTCGCGCAGCGCCTGAAACAGGGCGAAAGCGCCGCCGCAGCGTGGATGAATGTGATCGAGGCCGCAGCACGGCAGCAGGAACAACTCAAGGATGCGCTGCTCGCTGAACGCGCAGCGGATCTGCGTGACGTAGGCCGCCGGGTGTTGGCGCAAATCTGCGGCGTCGAGGACCTGGTCGAACCCGACGAGCCCTACATCCTGGTGATGGACGAAGTAGGCCCCTCAGACGTCGCGCGTCTGGACCCTGCGCGCGTTGCCGGGATTCTGACCGCCCGGGGTGGTGCCACGGCGCACAGTGCCATCGTTGCCCGCGCGCTGGGCATTCCGGCGCTGGTGGGCGCGGGTGATGATGTACTGCTGATCACATCCGGCACGCAGTTACTGATTGACGGGCAACGCGGCCGTCTCGACGTCGCCCCGGACGAGGCCACCCTCAAGCGCGCGTTGCAGGACCGTGACACCCGCGAGCAACGACTCAAGGCGGCGGCTGCATTGCGTATGGAACCGGCCATCACCCAGGACGGCCACGCCGTTGAGGTGTTTGCCAACATTGGTGACAGCGCCGGTACGCCGGCAGCGGTGGAGCAGGGCGCCGAAGGGATTGGTCTGCTGCGCACGGAATTGCTGTTCATGGCGCACAGCTCCGCGCCGGACGAAGCCACCCAGGAAGCCGAGTACCGCCGCGTGCTTGACGACCTCGACGGTCGTCCGCTGGTGGTCCGCACCCTCGACGTGGGCGGCGACAAACCGCTGCCTTACTGGCCTATCGACAAAGAAGAAAACCCGTTTCTCGGCGTGCGCGGCATCCGCCTGACGCTGCAGCGCCCGGACATCATGGAAAGCCAGCTGCGGGCGTTGTTGCGGGCGGCGGACAATCGGCCGTTGCGGATCATGTTCCCCATGGTCGGAACCGTTGAAGAGTGGCGTCAGGCGCGCGAGATGACCGAGCGGCTGCGCGTGGAAATCCCCGTTGCCGACCTGCAACTGGGGATCATGATCGAGGTGCCGTCGGCTGCCCTGCTGGCCCCGGTGCTGGCCAAAGAAGTCGACTTCTTCAGCGTCGGCACCAACGACTTGACCCAGTACACGATGGCCATCGATCGCGGTCACCCGACCCTGTCGGCGCAGGCCGATGGCTTGCACCCGGCGGTATTGCAACTGATCGACATCACCGTGCGCGCAGCCCATGCCCATGGCAAATGGGTGGGCGTGTGCGGCGAACTCGCCGCCGACCCGCTGGCGGTGCCGGTATTGGTTGGCCTGGGGGTGGACGAATTAAGTGTCTCGGCGCGCAGCATTGGTGAAGTCAAAGCCTGCGTCCGTGAATTGAATCTGATCGAAGCCCGAAAACTCGCGCAAACGGCTCTGGCCGCTGGCAGCGCAGCGGACGTGCGTGCCCTGGTGGAGGGGCTGTAATGGCGAAAATTCTTACATTGACGATGAATCCGGCGCTGGACCTGACCGTGCAGCTCGGTCCGTTGCACGTCGGCCAGGTCAACCGCAGCGACGCCATGCTCAGCCACGCGGCGGGCAAGGGCATCAACGTCGCCCAAGTGTTGGCTGACTTGGGTCACGAGCTGACGGTCGCCGGTTTTCTCGGGGTGGATAACCAGCAACCGTTCGAAAGCCTGTTCGCCAAACGCGGTTTCACCGACGAGTTCGTGCGGGTGCCGGGCGAGACGCGCAGTAACATCAAACTGGCTGAAAGCAGCGGGCGCATCACCGACCTCAATGGCCCGGGGCCTGAGGTCAGCGTGCAGGCGCAACAGGCGCTGGCGACTCGCGTGGAACAGATCGCGGCCGGTTTCGACGCCGTGGTCGTGGCGGGCAGCTTGCCACGGGGCGTCAGCGCGCAGTGGCTAAAAACGCTGTTGCTGCGGCTCAACGCGATGGGGCTGAAAGTGGCCCTGGACACCAGCGGCGAAGCCTTGCGCGTTGGCCTGGAGGCATCGCCGTGGATGATCAAACCCAACACCGAGGAACTGGCTGATGCCCTCGATGCGCCCATCATCTCCATCGACGCACAAGCGCAGGCTGCGGCTGAACTGCGTCAGCGCGGCATCGAGCATGTGGTGATTTCCCAAGGCTCGGAAGGCGTTCACTGGTTCAGCGCCGACGCGGCGTTGCAGGCGCTGCCACCCAAAGTCACCGTCGCCAGCACCGTCGGCGCGGGGGATTCGCTGTTGGCCGGCATGGTTCACGGCCTGCTCTGCGGGCACAAGGCCGAGCAAACCTTGCGCACGGCCACCGCCATCGCGGCCATGGCCGTTACGCAGATCGGTTTCGGCATCAATGACCCGGCGCAATTGAAGCGTTTGGAAAGCGGCGTCAGCGTCCGCGTCCTGACGGCATGACAAGAGAGGAAAGGTGATGAAGTTAGCCATCGTTACGGCGTGTCCGAACGGCAAAATCAGCAGCGTCCTCAGTGCCCGTCTGCTGGATGCAGCGGCGCAGCGCCAGGGCTGGAGCACTTGCGTAGAGATCCACGATCCGCGTCATCCGGAAAAGCAGTTGTCTGAGGCCGAGATTGCAGCGGCTGACTGGGTGCTGGTGGTCAATACCGGTGCGCTGGACCTGACGCGTTTCTCCGGCAAGCGGCTGTATCAAGCCACGCCCGCGCGAGCATTGCAGGACGCAGATGAATTTTTGCGGTCTGCGGCAGAGCTTGCCACCGAGCACACCGCAAGCAGCGCGCCAGCGGTTACAGCCTCCGCACAACCGCGACTGGTGGCGGTCACGGCCTGTCCGACCGGCGTCGCGCATACGTTCATGGCCGCAGAAGCCATTCAGCAGGCGGCGAAAAAGCTCGGCTATGACCTGCAGGTCGAAACCCAGGGCTCGGTAGGCGCGCGTAACCCGCTCAGCGCCCAAGCCATTGCCGACGCTGATGTGGTGCTGCTGGCGGCGGACATCGAAGTCGCCACTGAGCGTTTCGCCGGCAAGCGCATCTATCGCTGCGGCACCGGCGTTGCGCTCAAGCAGGCCGAGGCCACGTTGAAAAAAGCGTTGGCCGAGGCTGAGGTGGAGTCCGCCGCGTCAGCTGCGAAAGGCGCGTCCAAAAAAGAGAAGACCGGCGTCTACAAACACCTGCTCACCGGGGTGTCCTTCATGCTGCCGATGGTGGTGGCGGGCGGTCTGCTCATTGCTCTGTCGTTCGTGTTCGGGATTCACGCGGCGGAGGAGCCGGGTACGCTGGCGGCAGCGTTGAAACAGATTGGCGCGGGCGCGGCGTTCCAGCTGATGGTGCCGTTGCTGGCGGGCTACATCGCTTATTCCATTGCAGACCGTCCGGGGCTGGCGCCAGGTATGATCGGCGGCTTGCTGGCCAGCACCCTGGGGGCGGGGTTCATTGGCGGGATCATCGCTGGCTTCCTTGCGGGGTACAGCGCGTGGGCGGTCAATCGCTACGCAAAGCTGCCGGCGAGCGTCGAGGCGTTGAAGCCGATTCTGATCATCCCTTTGCTGGCGAGTCTGTTCACCGGTCTTGTGATGATCTACGTGGTGGGCAAGCCGGTCGCTGGCATGCTCGAAGGCCTCACGCATTTCCTCGACACCATGGGCACCGCCAACGCAGTTCTGCTCGGCGTGCTGCTGGGCGCAATGATGTGCGTGGACCTGGGTGGCCCGATCAACAAGGCCTCGTATGCGTTTTCGGTGGGGTTGCTGGCTTCCAGCAGCGGCGCACCGATGGCAGCGACGATGGCCGCTGGCATGGTACCGCCGATCGGCATGGGCATCGCCGCGTTGATCGCCCGCCGCAAATTCGCTCAAAGCGAACGTGAAGCAGGCAAGGCGGCGCTGGTGCTGGGGTTGTGTTTCATTTCGGAAGGGGCGATCCCGTTTGCCGCCAAAGACCCGCTTCGGGTGATTCCGGCGAGCATTGCCGGTGGCGCGCTGACCGGTGCGCTGTCGATGTTCTTCGGCTGCAAACTGATGGCGCCCCACGGCGGTCTTTTCGTACTCCTCATCCCCAATGCGATCAATCACGCGCTGCTGTATCTGTTGGCGATCGTTGCGGGCAGCGTCGTGACCGGCGTGCTCTATGCGCTGCTCAAACGCCCTGAAACGGCCGAGCTGGACGCAGTGCCCGCCGGCGCGTAACCGCTGGCGTTTCCCCGGCTATAACCGGTTCCACGGGATCCACGCGATGCTTTTAGTGGGACCGGCTTTAGCCGGGAAGAGGCCGGTGTGCCCGCAATCAGAACCTTGGTGTGACTACCGACGCCTTCCCGGCTAAAGCCGGTCCCACCAGGTGAACGAGTTGTGTCAGTGATTTCCTCATCACCGGGTGCTGCGATCCGCTGTCATCTCCTGCAAACAATCCGCTGCTAGTTTCCTCACTTTGGCATTCGCTTGAGGAGGATAAACATGTCCCGGTTTGACCTGACCCGCCGCCGTATCATTCAGGCTGCTGGCGCCGGATTGTTGCTGCCGGGGCTCGCACCCGCTGTGATTGCGTCCGTGAAGGACCGCCCCAAGATGACCGACGGGGTGCAGTCCGGCGATGTCCTCGGCGACCGCGCGATGGTCTGGAGCCGCAGTGATCGCCCCGCCTGGATGGTGGTTGAATGGGACACCCGCAGCATGTTCACCCAGCCGCGCCGCGCGGTTTCGTTGCTCGCCGACCAGCGCACCGACTTTACCGCCCGCGTCGAGTTGACGGGCTTGCCGGCCGATCAGGCCATTTTCTACCGCGTCTACTTCGAAGACGCTCAAAGCAGGGTTGCCAGTGAACCGTGGTTTGGTCATCTGCGCAGCGTGCCGGTCAATCGACGCAACATCCGCTTCGTCTGGAGCGGCGACACGGTAGGGCAGGGCTTCGGCATCAACCCTGACATCGGCGGCATGCGCATCTATGAAGCGATGCGCCTGCGCCTGCCGGACTTTTTCATCCACAGCGGCGACACCATTTACGCCGATGGGCCTGTACCCGCCGAAGTCGTCACCGAGGGTGGACGCATCTGGCGCAATATCACTACCGAAGAAAAGAGCAAGGTCGCCGAAACCCTCGACGAATACCGAGGCGCCTACCGCTACAACCTGATGGACGACAACCTGCGACGCTTCAACGCCGAGGTCCCGCAGATCTGGCAGTGGGACGACCACGAAGTGACCAACAACTGGTCGCCGAGCAAGCAGCTGGATGACCGCTACAAGGTCAAGGACATCCAGTTGCTGGCCTCGCGCGGCCGCCAGGCGTTTCTGGAATACGCACCGATGCGCCTGCAGAGCGCCGACAACGGCGGGCGCGTGTACCGCAAGCTCGGTTACGGCCCGATGCTGGACGTCTTCGTGCTCGACATGCGCAGCTACCGCGACGGCAACGATGCCAATCTGGCCGACAAGCCGGGGCCGACCACCGCCTTTCTGGGTCGTGAGCAACTGGACTGGCTCAAGCGCGAACTGCAGGCCTCGACGGCGCAATGGAAAGTCATCGCCGCTGACATGCCGATAGGGCTCGGCGTCCCGGACGGTGAGATCAGCCCCGGCGTGATGCGCTGGGAAGCGATCGCGAACGGCGACAATGGCGCGCCAAAGGGCCGTGAAATGGAAGTCGCCGAGTTGCTGGGATTCCTGCGCCAGCAGAAGGTGCGCGACACCGTCTGGCTAACCGCCGATGTGCACTACTGCGCCGCGCATCACTACCATCCCGATCAGGCAATATTTCAAGACTTCGACCCGTTCTGGGAATTCGTCGCCGGGCCGCTGAATGCCGGCAGCTTCGGGCCTAACACGCTGGACAAGACGTTTGGGCCTGAGCTGGTGTTTCAGAAAGCCCCGCCCGCGCAGAACACTTCGCCGTTCGCCGGGTTCCAGTTCTTTGGTGAGGTCAACATTGATGGGCAGAGCGCCGAGATGACGGTGACCCTGCGGGATCTGGATGGCGTGTCGGTGTTCGAGAAAAAGCTGCAACCTGCCAATCCGGCCTGACGCAACCCCTGTCGGGGCGCGCTTGCCCGCGAAAACGCCGGTACATTCGCTACATGTTTAGCGGTTGAAACACCGTCTTCGCGGGCAAGCGCGCTCCTACAATTTTGCGGCGCGCCGCCCTCTACCATCAGGGCCAGTGAAGTGGCGGCCTGCCATCCGATCAGGGCCCGATGAAGTCGCAGTTGTACGATGACTTGCAATTGCCGTTAACACTTCGCGCTCCGCTGGCCTATCATTAGCTACCTAACGACGGCTCAGGGTTTGGCGTGCATGCTGGCAATCTTTCTGGAAACCCTGAACATTACCGCCCCGGTCTTCGCCATGCTGTTCCTGGGCGTGGTCCTCAAGCGCGTGGGCTGGATCAACGACAACTTCATCCACACGGCTTCCTCGCTGGTGTTCAACTGCACAATGCCCGCGCTGCTGTTTCTGGGGATCATCCACGCTGACCTGCACGCGGCGCTGCAGCCTGGGGTGTTGATCTATTTCATCGTGGCGACGCTGCTGGGTTTTGCGTTGTCGTGGGGCTGGGCCATTTACCGTGTGCCGTTCGCCGAGCGAGGCACCTACACCCAAGGGGCGTTTCGCGGTAACAACGGCGTCATCGGCCTTGCGCTGGCCGCAAGCATGTACGGCGACTACGGCATTTCGCTAGGCGCGATTCTGGCCGCGCTGGTCATTCTTTTCTACAACACCCTCTCTACCGTTGTGCTCGCGGTCTACAGCCCGGTCATCAAGTCCGACCCGTGGAGCGTCACCAAAAGCGTCATGGCCAATCCGCTGATCATCAGCATTGTCATCGCCGCGCCCTTCGCTTACTTCCAGATCCCCCTTCCCAAATGGCTCGACACCTCCGGCAGTTACCTGGCGCAGATGACCTTGCCGTTGGCGCTGATGTGCATCGGCGGCACTCTGTCGTTGAAGTCATTGCGCGAGAGCGGCACGCTGGCGATCAGCGCCAGCCTGATGAAAATGGTCTGGTTGCCGCTGATTTGCACACTCGGCGCGTGGCTGCTGGGCTTCCGTCATGCAGAGCTGGGGATTTTGTTTCTGTACTTCGGCGCGCCGACAGCCTCGGCCAGCTTTGTCATGG
Source organism: Pseudomonas lutea (assembly GCF_000759445.1). NCBI lineage: Bacteria > Pseudomonadati > Pseudomonadota > Gammaproteobacteria > Pseudomonadales > Pseudomonadaceae > Pseudomonas > Pseudomonas lutea. Next base: position 2,748,888 of record NZ_JRMB01000001.1, on the reverse strand, counting down.
TGCGTGCGGCCAATGGCAACCACGAACTGGCTGCATCGATCATCGTCATCACCACCCTGGCGGCCGCGGTCACGACCAATGTCGGGATTTTCATCCTGCAATGGGGCGGGTGGATATAGACCTTCAGCCCATCCTGGAACCACTGCCAATCCCGGAACCACTGCCGGTCCTGGAATCGCAGCCAGTTCACGGCGCAGTCTGTAGGAGCCGGCTTGCTGGCGAACCCGGTGCATCAGGCGCCATCCCCGTCACTGATCTACCGCTTTCGCCAGCAAGCCGGCTCCTACAGTGCGATGTTGTTCATCCTCAGGCGTACAGTGCTGCCGTCGCCACGCGCGTATCGTTCCGACGACGATGCACGCGGCTGTCACCGGCCTAGGCAATAACGCCATGCCCATCTGACTGGCGACATTCCACGACCAGGATCGCGATCGTAGGAGCCGGCTTGCTGGCGAACCCGGTGCATCAGGCGCCATCCTCGTCACTGATCTACCGCTTTCGCCAGCAAGCCGGCTCCTACAGTGGGTCGTGGTTCATCCTCCAAGCCGGCTCCTACAGCGGGTCGTGGTTCATCCTCAGGTGTTCAGTGCTGCCGTCGCCACGCGCGTATCGTTCCGACCACAATGCACGCGGCTATCACCGGCAACGCGTAGTGAATCATCAGACGTTCCAGCCGCTCTGCCAGCGGCATGCCGGTGGTGAAGGAGACGATGTGCAGCCCATACACAGCGTAAAGCCCGAGCAGCAACAGCCCCTCCAGCCGGGTGATCCGATAACCCGAGTAAAACAGCGGCACGCACAGCACGGCCACGCCCAGCATGACCGGTAAATCGAAATCCAGCGCGTTGGGCGATATCGACAGTGGGCCGGTGGCAATCAGCGACGTGATGCCCAGCACGCCCAACAGGTTGAACAGGTTGCTGCCGATAATGTTACCCACGGCGATGTCCCGTTCACCGCGCAATGCTGCGACCAGCGAGGTCATCAAGGCGGGCAGCGATGTGGCCACGGCGATCACGGTGAGGCCGATGACCCGCTCCGACAAACCAAGGTCCAGCGCTACCGTCACCGCCGCGCCGACCAGCAAGTGGCTGCCGAAGGTCAGCAGGGCCAGGCCGCATGCCATCAACGCCAGCCGGCCGAGTATGGGCCTGACGCGACGACGCGGAGCGACGTCGACCTTCGAGACATGTCGCGCGCCGTGGGCAAACTGGCGCACCACGACGAACAGGTACGCTGCCATTCCAAGCAGTAACACGATGCCATCCAGTGCGCTCAGCTCGCCGTTCCAGGCCAGCGCGGCGACCAATGCGGTCGCGCCGATCATCAGCGGCAGGTCAACACGCACCAACTGGCGAGCCACCCTGAGCGGGATGATCAACGCCGACAGCCCCAGTGTGACCAGCACGTTGAAAATATTGCTGCCGATGACGCTGCCGACCGCGATGTCGGTGCTGTCGGTGAAGGCTGCCTGCAATCCGACGGCAAGTTGAGGCGCGCTGCTGCCGAGGGCGACGACTGTCAGGCCGAGGAACAGCGGGCGGGTTTTGAGGAGCGCGGCGAGGGCCACGGCAGCGCGTACCGACAGTTGCGCGCCGATGATCATCAGCAACAGGCCGCAGGCGAGCTCGATCAGGGTAGGCAAGGGCAGATTCGTTAGGGCGAGAATTCAGGGCACCAGTCAGTCGTCGAGGGCTTGTACCCGCACTTGTGCGGTTCCGCTGCGCAGCATACCCAATTGCGTGGCCGCTGCGCGCGACACGTCAATCAGCCGACCGCGCGTGTGCGGGCCGCGATCGTTGATGCGTACGATGACCTTGCGGTCGTTGTCCAGGTTGGTGACTTGCACACGCGTGCCGAACGGCAGTTGACGGTGCGCGGCAGTCAGGGCATTCGGGTCGAAGCGCTCACCACTGGCGGTGCGCTGACCGGCGTGTTGTGAGCCGTAATACGAGGCGCCACCGGTTGCGTTGTAACCGTGCGGATCGATGAGGCCATCACTGGCGCAGCCGGCCAGCAGGGAGAGCAGGGCGCAAGCGCCGAGGATTCGCCGCATGGGGCAGGGTCCCTTGGAAATGTTCAGTTCGCCAATCCGGCATCGCCCGGGACTGACCCGGGCGAGCACGTTTCTGCAGAAGACCGCGATTTGCGACCACGGTCCCTTGTAGGAGCGACCGGGGTGGCGCTCCTACAGGTTTCGCGTTCAGCCTTCGAGCTTGCGCTTGAGCAGTTCGTTGACCTGGCCCGGGTTGGCCTTGCCCTTCGATGCCTTCATCGCTTGCCCGACAAAGAAGCCGAACATCTTGCCGCGTTTGGCTTCGTCGGCCGCACGGTACTGCTCGACCTGTTCAGCGTTGGCAGCGAGGACGTCGTCCAGCATTGACTCAATGGCGCCGCTGTCCGTGACTTGCTTGAGACCGCGCTGCTCGATGATCTCGTCGGCGTTGCCCTCGCCATTGGCCATCGCCTCAAAGACCATCTTGGCGATTTTGCCCGAGATGGTGTTGTCCTTGATGCGCAGCAGCATGCCGCCCAGTTGTTCAGCGCTGACCGGCGATTCGTCGATCTCGACGCCCTGCTTGTTCAGCAGCGAACCCAGCTCAACCATCACCCAGTTGGCCGCCAGTTTCGCGTCGCCCGAGATGCTGACGACCTTCTCGAAGAAGTCGGCCTGTTCGCGGCTGGAGGCCAGCACGCTGGCGTCATACAGCGAAAGCCCGAACTGTGACTGGAAGCGCTCGCGTTTCTGCGGAGGCAGTTCCGGCAAGGTCGCCCGGGTCTGCTCCAGGAACGAGTCTTCAATGATCACCGGCAACAGGTCAGGGTCGGGGAAGTAACGGTAGTCGTTGGCTTCCTCTTTGCTGCGCATGGCGCGGGTTTCATTGGTGTTCGGGTCGTACAGGCGGGTCTGCTGAATGACCTTGCCGCCGTCTTCGATGAGATCGATCTGACGCTGGATTTCGCTGTTGATCGCTTTCTCGATGAAGCGGAACGAGTTGACGTTCTTGATCTCGCAGCGCGTGCCGAACTCAACCTGGCCTTTCGGGCGAATCGACACGTTGCAGTCGCAGCGCAGCGAGCCTTCCGCCATGTTGCCGTCGCAAATGCCCAGATAACGAACCAGTGCATGCATCGCCTTGACGTAAGCAACCGCTTCCTTCGCCGAGCGCATGTCCGGTTCGGAAACGATCTCCAGCAACGGCGTACCCGCACGGTTGAGATCGATGCCGGTCATGCCACTGTAATCTTCATGCAGGCTCTTGCCTGCGTCTTCTTCAAGGTGCGCGCGGGTCACGCCAATGCGCTTGATCGTGCCGTCTTCGAGGGTGATGTCCAAATGGCCCTTGCCAACGATCGGCAATTCCATCTGGCTGATCTGATAACCCTTCGGCAGGTCAGGGTAGAAGTAGTTCTTGCGGGCGAACACGTTGTGCTGGCCGATCTCGGCGTCGATGGCCAGGCCAAACTTGACCGCCATCTGCACGGCTTCCTTGTTCAGCACCGGCAAGCTGCCGGGCATGCCCAGATCTACCAGGCTCGCCTGGGTATTAGGCTCGGAGCCGAACGTGGTGGCGCTGCCGGAGAAAATCTTCGACTGGGTGGTGAGCTGGGTATGAATCTCCAGCCCGATGACGACTTCCCATTGCATGTGTTTTCTCCTTAGAAGCCAGCCGGCGAGCGGGTGTGCCAATCGGTTACTTGCTGATATTGATGGGCAACGTTCAGCAAGCGACCTTCCTGGAAATACGGCGCCAGCAATTGCACACCCACCGGCAGGCCGTCGGCGAAACCGGCGGGCATTGACAGGCCCGGCAGGCCTGCGAGGTTGGCGGTGATGGTGTAGAAGTCTTCCAGGTAAGCCGAGACAGGGTCCGCGTTCTTGGCGCCTATTTTCCAGGCGGGGTTCGGCGTGGTCGGGCCCAGAATCACGTCGACTTCGGCGAACGCGTTCATGAAGTCGTTCTTGATCAGGCGGCGAATCTTCTGCGCCTGCACGTAGTAAGCGTCGTAGTAACCGGCCGACAGCGCATAGGCGCCGACCATGATCCGGCGCTGAACTTCAGGGCCGAAGCCTTCGCCACGGGAGCGCTTGTACAGGTCGGTCAGGTCTTTCGGGTCTTCGCAGCGATAGCCGAAGCGCACGCCGTCGAAACGCGAGAGGTTGGAGGAGGCCTCTGCCGGTGCAATCACGTAATACGCCGGGATGGCGTGCTGCAGGTTGGGCAGGCTGACTTCCTTGACCACGGCGCCGAGCTTCTTCAGCTCTTCGACGCTGGCCATGACCAGGTCCGCAATGCGCGGGTCCAGGCCGGCGCCGAAATATTCCTTCGGCACGCCAATGCGCAGACCCTGCAGCGATGCGCTCAGGCCAGCGCTGTAATCGGGCACCGGTTCGTCGATGCTGGTGGAGTCATTCACGTCGAAACCGGCCATGCCTTGCAGCAGCAATGCGCAGTCTTCGGCGGTGCGCGCCATCGGGCCCGCCTGATCCAGGCTGGAGGCGTAGGCAATCATGCCCCAGCGGGAAACCCGGCCGTAGGTCGGTTTCAGGCCGGTGAGGTTGGTGAGTGCGGCTGGTTGACGGATCGAACCGCCGGTATCGGTGCCGGTAGCGCCGGGCAGCAGACGCGCCGCAACGGCAGCGGCCGAACCGCCGGACGAGCCGCCGGGAACATGCTCGAGGTGCCACGGGTTTTTAACTGCGCCGTAATGGCTGGATTCGTTGGCCGACCCCATGGCGAATTCGTCCATGTTGGTCTTGCCCAGCGTCACGGTACCGGCGGCGGCGAGCCTGGCAACCACAGTGGCGTCGTAGGGGGCCTTGAAGTTATCGAGCATCTTCGAGGCGCAACTGGTGCGAATGCCCTTGGTGCAGAAGAGGTCCTTGTGCGCCAATGGAGCACCCAGCAAAGGCCCGGTTTCGCCTGCCGCGCGGCGGGCGTCGGCAGCCTGGGCCTGAGTGATCGCCAGGTCTTCGGTGACAGTGATGAAGCTATTGAGCTGCGGATCCAGCTGAGCGATGCGCGCCAGCAGATTGCGGGTCAATTCTTCGGAAGAAAACTTTTTATCGGCGAGTCCGCGAGCGATCTCTGCCAGAGTCATTTCATGCATTGCAGGCTCATTCCCTTAGTCGATGACTTTCGGAACCAGATAAAGGCCGTCTTGGACCGCTGGTGCGATGGCTTGATAGGAGTCGCGATGATTGACCTCGGTAACGGCGTCTTCACGCAGGCGCTGGGAGGCTTCAAGGGGATGCGCGAGGGGCTCGATGCCGGTGGTATCGACCGCCTGCATCTGGTCAACCAGCCCGAGAATGCTATTCAGTGCTTCAGTAGTACGCGGGATATCGGCGTCATTAAGACCCAGTCGGGCCAGATGAGCGATTTTTTCCACGTCGGAGCGATCAAGCGCCATGGGGTTCTCCAGTGGAATGCGCAGGGCATGAGCCATACGTCAGATTGCGGAACACTACGCCCTTTAAACGGTCATAAGGCCGCGATCTTCCAGGGTAGTGCTCGGAAAAACCGCCAATTTAACATATTGGCTCCTTGCCCAAAATCCCTGTCGTTGTTAGAGTTTGCCGCACTTTTTTACCCACGCGTTGCCTAGGGTCCTTTCCCCATGTTCAAGAAACTGCGTGGCATGTTTTCCAGCGATCTTTCCATCGACCTGGGCACTGCCAACACCCTTATTTACGTGCGTGAGCGCGGCATTGTTCTGAATGAGCCATCAGTTGTGGCCATTCGGACCCACGGAAATCAGAAGAGCGTTGTTGCGGTCGGGATGGAAGCCAAGCGGATGCTGGGCCGTACCCCGGGCAACATCGCGGCCATTCGCCCCATGAAAGACGGCGTCATCGCCGATTTCAGCGTGTGCGAAAAAATGCTTCAGTATTTTATCAACAAGGTTCACGAGAACAGCTTTCTGCAGCCCAGCCCTCGTGTGCTGATCTGCGTTCCCTGCAAATCCACGCAGGTCGAGCGTCGCGCCATCCGTGAATCCGCTCTGGGTGCCGGTGCGCGCGAAGTCTTCCTGATCGAAGAGCCAATGGCAGCGGCCATCGGTGCCGGCCTGCCGGTCGAAGAGGCTCGCGGTTCGATGGTTGTCGACATCGGCGGCGGTACCACGGAAATCGCCCTGATTTCCCTGAACGGTGTGGTCTATGCCGAATCCGTGCGTGTCGGTGGCGACCGTTTCGACGAAGCGATCATCACTTACGTGCGTCGCAACTACGGCAGCCTGATCGGCGAATCCACCGCCGAGCGCATCAAGCAGGAAATCGGCACGGCCTACCCGGGCGGCGAAGTGCGTGAAGTCGACGTACGTGGTCGCAACCTGGCAGAAGGCGTGCCACGTGCCTTCACCCTGAACTCCAACGAAGTGCTGGAAGCGTTGCAGGAATCCCTGGCAACCATCGTTCAGGCCGTGAAGAGCGCGCTGGAGCAGTCGCCGCCAGAGCTGGCCTCGGACATCGCCGAGCGCGGTCTGGTATTGACCGGCGGTGGCGCACTGCTGCGTGACCTGGACAAACTGCTGGCCCAGGAAACCGGTCTGCCGGTGATCGTTGCCGAAGACCCGCTGACCTGCGTTGCACGCGGCGGTGGCCGTGCGCTGGAAATGATGGACAAGCACACCATGGACCTGCTCTCCAGCGAATAAGTCGCCGGAACGCAGCATGTTGCGCTTAACGGGCAGCACCTTACCGTGCTGCCTGTTCGTGTCCGACCTGTTGACGTCGCGCAGCGATGTTGCAAGTCTGGCACCCTGCATTTCCATCCATCCGCATCAGGCCGGTTTCGTGTCGCATGAATAAGCACAGCTACACTCACGCACCTCTGTACGCATCTCTGGAAGGAGCGGCCCATTAAACCGCTTTTCTCCAAGGGCCCGTCCCTGGGCGTCCGTCTACTGGTGCTGGTCGTATTGTCCGTGGCCATCATGGTCGTGGACGCGCGCTTTACCCTGCTCAAGCCTGTTCGCAGTCAAATGTCGCTGGTGCTGATGCAGTCCTACTGGATCGCCGATTTGCCAGAGCGTCTGTACCAGGGCGTCGCCAGCCAGTTTGGCAGCCGTACAGAACTCGCTGCCGAAAACGAAAAACTCAAGACCGAAAACCTGCTGCTGCAAGGTCGCCTGCAAAAGCTGGCTGCCCTGACCGAGCAAAACGTGCGCCTGCGCGAGCTGCTCAACTCCTCAGCGCTGGTCAACGAGAAAGTCGAAGTCGCCGAGCTCATCGGCATGGACCCCAACCCGTTTACCCATCGCATCATCATCAACAAGGGTGAGCGCGATGGCGTGGTTCTGGGTCAGCCGGTGCTTGATGCGCGAGGCTTGATGGGGCAGGTGGTCGAGCTGATGCCCTACACGTCCCGCGTGTTGCTGCTGACCGACACCACCCACAGCATCCCGGTGCAGGTGAATCGCAACGGGCTGCGGGCGATTGCCAGCGGCACCGGCAACCCAGAGCGACTTGAGCTGCGCCATGTGGCAGACACCGCCGACATCAAGGAAGGCGACCTGCTGGTGAGTTCCGGCCTTGGGCAGCGCTTCCCCGCGGGGTATCCGGTGGCGACGGTCAAGGAAGTGATTCACGACTCCGGCCAGCCCTTTGCCATCGTGCGGGCGGTGCCGACCGCTGCGCTGAATCGCAGCCGTTATCTGCTGCTGGTGTTCTCCGATGGCCGCTCGCCTGAAGAGCGCGCTGCTGACGCCGCGCAGCAGCAGGAGTCTCTGGACCGTCAGGCGGCTGATCCGGCAGCGGTGCCGTCCGCTACTGTCCCTGGTGCGGCGCCCGCTGCAACGCCCAACAAAGCAGTTGTTCCGGCCACTGTGCCGAAACCTGCCGGGCACAGCACCTCGTCCGCGCCTGCCGCGAACAGCGCGCCTGCATCGACCACCACCGCGCCGGCGACCACGCCTGCCAAGCCCGCTGCCAGCAAACCCGCCGCCAAACCTGCGGCCAAACCCGCCGCAACTCGCCCGGCGACGCCCGCCGCTGCTCCGGCAACCCAACGCGAGAGGGAAGAATAATGGCGCGTCATGCTCCCGCACGTAACGGCTGGGTGGTCTGGTTGACCTTTGTCATCGGGCTGCTGCTCAGCGTTTCGCCCCTGCCGCAATTCATGGAAATATTTCGCCCGCTGTGGCTGGCGCTACTGCTGGCCTTCTGGGCGCTGGCACTCCCGCACAAGATCGGGATGGTCACTGCATGGATGCTGGGTCTGGCCGAGGATGTTCTATACGGCACCTTGCTGGGGCAGAACGCATTGATCCTGACGCTGATCACTTTTCTGGTGCTGTCGTTGCAGCAGCGCTTGCGGATGTTCCCGATGTGGCAGCAGTGCCTGGTGATTCTGGTCATCTTCGGGCTCGCGCAACTGGTTCAGCTGTGGCTCAGTGCCTTGACCGGCAACCGTCAGCCGACCCTCGCCCTCGTGTTGCCGGCATTGGTTAGCGCATTGCTCTGGCCATGGGTCAGCTACGGCCTGCGAGGATTGCGCCTGCGTTTGAAGATCAACTAAGTAATTGGGAGCGGCATCTGCCGGTTTTTGTAGGACCGGCTTCAGCCGGGAAGAGGCCAGTGTGAGCACCCTCGATCCTGTGGCGTGACACACGACGCTTTCCCGGCTAAAGCCGGTCCCACAGGTTGGAATGCGGTGTTTGAGTGGGACCGGCTTCAGCCGGGAAGGGGCCAGTGTGAGCACCCTCAACCTGCGGTGTGACACACGACGCTTTCCCGGCTAAAGCCGGTCCCACAGGTTTGAATGCGGTGTTTCAGTGGGACCGGCTTCAGCCGGGAAGGGGCCGGAGTGAGCACCTTGATATAGCGGTGTGACGCCCCGGCTCTTTCGTAAGACTACGCTTGTGATCAACGACACGGAGACGTCCCATGCCCCAACTTCTTCTTGCCTCCGGCTCCCCGCGACGTCGTGAGCTGCTCGCCCAGATCGGCGTGCCATTCACGACCCTCAGCGCTGACATCGACGAAACCCCTCTGACCGGCGAAGCGCCTGACGCCTATGTCCTGCGGTTGGCGCGCTGCAAGGCCGAAGCGGGGCTACTGACCCTCGCCAACGACCCCGCATACCCCACCGCCTGTGTACTCGGGGCTGACACCGCCGTGGTGCTTGACGGTCGCATTCTGGGCAAACCGGCGGATGAAGCCGAGGCGCTGGCAATGTTGGCCGCGCTTTCAAATCGCGAGCACGAAGTCCTGACCGCCATTGCCGTGGTTCGCGAAGAGCGCTGCGAGACGAGAACCGTGACCAGTCGCGTACGGTTTCGGGTCATCGCCGAAGACGAAGCACGCCGGTACTGGGCAAGCGGCGAACCCTGCGACAAAGCCGGGGGCTATGGCATTCAAGGGCTTGGTGCAGTGTTCGTGGAAAACCTCAGCGGCAGCTATTCCGCGGTGGTCGGCCTGCCGTTGTGCGAAACCGCAGAAATCCTCCAGCGTTTCGGCATACCCTGTTGGCAACGCCCGGAAGGTGACAAGTCATGAGTGAAGAGATTCTGATCAACATCACGCCAATGGAATCGCGCGTGGCGGTCGTTGAGAACGGGGTGTTGCAAGAGGTGCATGTCGAACGCACCCAGCGCCGCGGGATCGTGGGCAATATCTACAAAGGCAAGGTGGTGCGCGTGTTGCCTGGCATGCAGGCGGCGTTCATCGATATCGGCCTGGACCGCGCGGCGTTCATTCATGCGTCCGAAATCTCCATGCGTGAAGGCCCGGCCGTGGAAACCATCAGTTCCCTGGTCCACGACGGCCAGAGCCTGGTCGTGCAGGTCACCAAGGACCCGATCGGCAGTAAAGGCGCGCGGCTGACCACCCAGCTGTCGATCCCCTCGCGTTACCTCGTCTACATGCCGCGAACGGCGCATGTCGGCATTTCCCTCAAAATCGAAGACGAAGCCGAGCGCGAGCGCTTGAAGCAGGTGGTCAGCGATTGCGTCGCCAAGGAAGGGATCAAGGAGAAGGGCGGCTTCATCCTGCGCACCGCAGCCGAGGGCGCAGGCGCTGACGAGATCATGATGGACATCCGCTACCTTCGGAGGCTGTGGGACCAGATCGGCGAGCAGATCAAGACCATCAGCCCGGCCAGCGTGATCTACGAAGACCTGGGGCTGGCGCTGCGCACGTTGCGCGACCTGGTCAGCCCGCGGACCGAGAAGATTCGCATCGATTCACGCGAGACCTTTCAGAAGACCACTCAGTTTGTCGCTGAACTGATGCCCGAAATTGCCGATCGCCTGGAGCACTACCCTGGCGAGCGGCCGATTTTCGATTTGTATGGCGTGGAGGATGAAATCCAGCGGGCGCTGGACCGCAAGGTCCCGCTCAAGTCCGGCGGCTATCTGGTCATCGACCCGGCCGAAGCCATGACCACGATTGACGTCAACACCGGCGCGTTCGTCGGGCATCGCAATCTTGAAGAAACCATCTTCAAAACCAACCTGGAAGCGGCAACCGCCATTGCGCGGCAACTGAGGCTGCGCAACATCGGCGGCATCATCATCATCGATTTCATCGACATGGAAGACGCCGAGCACCAGCGCCAGGTGCTGCGCACGCTTGAAAAACAGCTCGAGCGCGATCACGCCAAGACCAACATCATCGGCATCACCGAACTGGGTCTTGTGCAGATGACGCGCAAGCGCACCCGCGAAAGTCTGGAGCAGGTGCTGTGCGAACCGTGCAGCAGTTGCCAGGGTCGGGGCAAACTGAAGACGCCCGAAACCATCTGCTACGAGATATTCCGCGAGATCCTGCGCGAAGCCCGTGCTTACCAGGCGGTGGGCTATCGGGTGCTGGCCAATCAGAAAGTGGTGGATCGACTGCTGGACGAGGAATCTGGCAATGTGGCGGAGCTTGAGGTGTTCATCGGCCGGACCATTCGTTTTCAGGTCGAGACTATGTATTCCCAGGAACAATATGACGTCGTGCTGCTCTGACGGTGCGTGACGCCCGGCGCTACCCGGCGGCGGTGTGGTTGAACTAGAAAACTGTGCCCTTGAGGCAGACGGAACGGATGCCGTCCAAAGAGAACAACGCGTGGCGATTGAGCACAACCTGGACGTACCCGCACCTGCACGATTGGGCCGGATGCCAGATGCAGGCCGTTTTTGCGGAGGCGCAGCGACATGGAGCGTCTGACCCGGTTTCTGGCTGTGATGACCCGTTGGGGACTGAGCCTTTGCGCCCTCGTCGTGGTGCTGGTTGCGCTGTACGTGAGTGTCGGTCGTCAGTTGGTGCCCATGGTGGCCGAATACCGCGCCGACGTTGAAGCCAAGGCGCAGGCCGCGCTGGGCATGCCCGTGAGCATCGGACGGCTGGAAGGCAGCTGGAGCGGCTTCGCCCCGGTATTCGTCGCGCGGGATGTGATGATCGGCACAGGCGGTAATGCCGTTCGGCTCGACCATGTTCAGGCAACGCCCGACCTTCTTGCCAGCTTGCGCAGCCGTGAGGTGCGCCTTGAGCGCCTTGAACTGGACGGCCTGCAGCTGGGCCTGAAAGAAGACCAGAACGGCCACTGGGCGCTACAGGGTTTACCTGTGCAGCCTGATCAAGCGTTCGACCCCGAGAAAATCCTGAACCAGATGCAGGTTGTTTCGCAGCTGTCTCTGTTCGACAGCCAGATCACGCTCCAGCCTTATGACCAGTCGCCGCTGACGTTGACCTATGTGAGCCTGACACTGAAGACGGGCAGTTTGCATCAGCGCCTCGATGCGCGATTGAACCTGCCGGACGGTCAGCCGCTGTCGCTCAATGTCCGTTCAAAGGTCACCGCCCATGAATGGCGCGACGGCGAGGCCCAGGCCTACCTGAGCCTGCCGCAGAGCGAGTGGTCGAAATGGCTGCCGAAAAGCCTGACCCGCGACTGGAAAATTCGGAGCCTGAAGATGGGCGGCGAAGCCTGGTTAACGTGGGGGCAGGGCGCTTTGCAAAGCGCGGTCACGCGTCTTAACGCACCGCATTTCAAAGGCGGTTACGCCGATCGCAAGCCGACGGTCATCGACAATCTGGCGCTCAACGCCTGGTTTCAGCGCGATCAGAAAGGCATGCGCGCCACCGTCGACTCGCTGGCCATGGACCTGAACGGCAAGCGCTGGGAAAGTCGTCTGCAACTGCAGCAGAGCGCCGCCACCGCCGACAGCGAAGAGGTGTGGCACGCACAGGCCGACCGGCTGGACCTGACGCCCGTTACGCCGCTGCTTGATTCGCTGGCGCCGTTGCCTGACAAACTCATGGTTGTGCTCGACCGGCTGAAGGTGACTGGCGGCCTGCGCAATGTGCTGGTGGATTATCGACCCCAGGCCGAGGCGCCCAAGCGTCTGGCCTTCGCCGCCAATCTGGACAAGGTCGGTTTTGACGCCTATCACGGCGCACCTGCGGCCGGTAACGTCAGCGGCGCCATCAGCGGTGATCTTGGTCAGGGCGAACTGCGTCTGGATACGGATGATTTCATGCTGCATCTGGACCCGATCTTCCGTAACGAATGGAAGTATCGCCACGCCAATGCACAGCTGACCTGGGCGCTGGATGACAAAGGCTTCACGCTCATTGCGCCGTATATCAAGGTCGAAGGGGAGGAGGGCAAGATCGCCAGCGACTTCCTCATTCGCCTTCACTTCGATCACAGCCAGGAAGACTACATGGACCTGCGCGTCGGTCTGGTCGACGGCGACGGTCGCTACACCTCCAAATACCTGCCTGCTGTGCTCAGTCCGGCGCTCGACCAGTGGCTGCGCACGGCGATTCTGGGCGGCAATGTCGATCAGGGTTTTTTCCAGTATCAAGGCTCGATCAGCCGCGATGCGACCGATGTGGCACGCGTCATCAGTCTGTTCTTCAAAGTGCGCAACGCGAATCTGGCGTTCCAGCCAGGCTGGCCTCAGCTGACCAATGTCGACGGCGACGTATTCGTCGAGAACAGCGGCGTGCGCATCCGTGCCAACAAGGGCCAGTTGCTCAACACCCAAGTGAGCAATGTCGCGGTGGATATTCCTCACGTCTCGGCGGGGCAGACCAGCCATTTGCTGGTGGACGGGGATCTGAAGGGCAGTCTTCAGGACGGCATGAAAATCCTGCAGGAAGCCCCCATCGGAACCGGCCAGACCTTCGCCGGCTGGCAGGCCGAAGGGCCTTTGCAGGGGCATATCAACCTGGATATCCCGCTGGTCAAAGGGCAGGAGCCCAAAGTCGTGGTCGATTTCAGTACCGACAGCGCGCGCCTTAAGTTGGCCGACCCGGTGCTGGAGCTGACGCAACTGCGCGGCGATTTCCGTTTTGATTACACCAAAGGTCTGAGCGGCAAAAACATCAAGACCGTTGCTTTCGATAAACCGGTGTCTGCCGAGATTTTCGCCGAAGGCAAACCCGGCGCGCCGGTGACGCGGATCACTGCCAGCAGCGTGATTGCCAGCAAGCGCCTGACCGACTGGCTGGGCGTCACTCAGCCGCTGCCCATCTCGGGCGATCTGCCTTACCAGTTGCAGCTGACATTGAGCGGCAATGCCAGTCAGCTGCAGATCAACTCGAACCTCAAGGGGCTCGCGGTTGATCTGCCGGCACCATTTGGCAAAGCCGCAGACGAGGCGCGTGACACCGACTTTCGCATGAACCTGCAGGGCCCCGAACGGCGTATCGATGTCGGCTACAGCAACATCGCCAACCTGGCGTTCGCCTCGCCACCCGGCAAGTTCGGCGACGGGCGAGGGGAGTTGTTTCTGGGCGAGGGCGGGGCGATCGTGCCGGACAGCAAAGGCTTGCGCGTTCGCGGCGCGTTGTCCGAACTGGACATAGCACCCTGGCAGGCCATGGCCGAGCGCTACGCCGGTGGCGATCCGGGTGGTAGCGCCAAGCAGCTTCTCAGCAGCGTTGACTTACAGATCGGCAAACTGACCGCAATGGGCACGACGCTCGACCAGGTCGGTGTGCTGCTCAAGCGCAGTGATGCCGCGTGGGCGCTGTCCCTTGATAGCGCGAAGGTGAAGGGCACTGCCACCTTGCCGGACAGCAAAACTGCGCCCATCGATATCAGCCTGTTGTATGTGCGGCTGCCAGCGCCGGACCCGAATGCGGCGGTGGTGGAAAACGCTCCAGATCCGCTGGTAGATGTTGATCCTCGCAAAATTCCGGCGGCGAACGTCAACATCACCCAGCTGTTTCAGGGCGATCAGTTGATGGGGGCGTGGTCGCTCAAGGCGCGGCCGACGACTAACGGCGTCCAGTTGACGGACATGAACCTGGGCCTCAAAGGTATTGCGCTGTTGGGCAACGGCGGCTGGGAGGGCACACCGGGCGCGACATCCAGTTGGTTCAAGGGTCAGGTCAGCGGCAAGAACCTGGCGGATGTGCTCAAGGCCTGGGGGTTCGCCCCGACGGTCACCAGTCAGGAATTCGAGCTGAACGCTGACGGCCGCTGGCCGGGGTCGCCCGCCTGGGTGGGCTTGAAGCGCTATTCCGGCAGCCTGGACGCGACGCTGAAAAACGGGCAATTCGTTGAGGTTGAAGGGGGCGCACAGGCGCTCAGGGTGTTTGGCCTGCTCAACTTCAATTCGATTGGCCGGCGGCTGCGTCTGGACTTTTCTGACCTGCTCGGCAAGGGCTTGAGCTACGACAAGGTCAAGGGTTTGCTGGTTGCCAGCGATGGCGTGTATGTCACCCGCGACCCGATCACCATGACCGGGCCTTCGACGAATCTTGAGTTGGACGGCACGCTGGACATGGTCCGTGATCGCGTAGACGCCAAGCTGTTGGTGACCCTGCCGGTGACCAATAACCTGCCCATTGCTGCATTGATCGTCGGCGCACCGGCGATTGGCGGCGCGTTGTTCCTGGTCGACAAGCTGCTGGGCGACCGCGTGTCACGCTTCGCCAGTGTCCAGTACAAGGTTCAGGGGCCGTGGAAAGAACCCAAGATCACCTTCGACAAACCGTTCGAAAAACCCCAGTAAACACCGCGTTGGCAGGCGTCTGACATTTGCAGTGTGACCACAGACGCCTTCCCGGCTAAAGCCCGTCCGACAAGTGAACGCGCCGTGAGTAGGACAGGCTGAACCCAGCCCCCCAGCTGAATGCGGTATTTAGTGGGACCGGCTTTAGCCGTGAAGGGGCCAGTGCGTGCAACGAGATTCCATTGTTCACCGCTGATCAGTGTAGGAGCGCGCTTGCCCGCGAAGAGGCCGGTGCATCCGACGCATATGCGCCGTCCGTACCTACGCCTTCGCGGGCAAGCGCGCTCCTACATTCAAATCTGCGGCAATCATTGCCCCGGTGTGACATCCAACGCCTCTTGGCTGAAGCCGATTCCACCAGGTGAACGCGATATTTAGTGGGACTGGCTTTAGCCGGGAAGGGGCCAGTGCGTGCAACGAGATTCCATTGTTCGCCGCTGACCGGTGTAGGAGCGCGCTTGCCCGCGAAGAGGCCAGTGCATCCAACGCATATGCGCAGCCCGTGCCTACGCGACCAGATGAACGCGATATTTAGTGGGACCGGCTTTAGCCGGGAACGGGCCAATGCGTGCAACGAGATTCCATTGTTCGCCGCTGACCGGTGTAGGAGCGCGCTTGCCCGCGAAGAGGCCAGTGCATCCAACGCATATGCGCAGCCCGTGCCTACGCGACCAGATGAACGCGCTATTTAGTGGAACCGGCTTTAGCCGGGAAGGGGCCAGTGCGTGCAACGAGATTTCACTGCTCGCCGCTGATCAGTGTAGGAGCGCGCTTGCCCGCGAAGAGGCCGGTGCATCCAACGCATATGCGCCGTCCGTGCCTACGCGACCAGATGAACGCGATATTTAGTGGGACCGGCTTTAGCCGGGAAGGGGCCAATGCGTGCAACGAGATTCCATTGTTCGCCGCTGATCAGTGTAGGAGCGCGCTTGCCCGCGAAGAGGCCGGCGCATCCAACGCATATGCGCAGCCCGTGCCTACGCCTTCGCGGGCAAGCGCGCTCCTGCATCAAATCTGCGGCAGGTCATTGCTCCGGTGTGACATTCATGGGCCGTGACGACGAATTCGGGCTATCGAGCGAGCCCAATCATCGGTGTCTGGAGTAAAGTGCAGGTCTATTGATCAGGGAGTAGGTATGTCCTTCGCCGTCATTCAAATGGTCAGTCAAAGCGACATCGTGGCCAATCTGGCCCAGGCCCGCAGGTTGCTGGAACAGGCCGCTGCGTCGGGTGCAAAACTGGCCGTGCTCCCGGAAAACTTCGCCGCCATGGGCCGTCGAGACGTCGCCGAGATCGGTCGCGCCGAGGCAATGGGCGAAGGTCCGATCATACCCTGGTTGAAACTTGCCGCCCGCGACCTCACCTTATGGATAGTGGCCGGGACATTGCCGCTGCCCCTTGAGGGTCAGCCTGATGGCAAAGTCACTGCCTGTTCGTTGCTGATTGACGATGAGGGCCAGCAAGTTGCCCGATACGACAAGCTGCACCTGTTCGACGTCGATGTCGCCGATGCAAGAGGGCGGTATCGGGAATCCGACGACTACGCCCATGGTGGCAACGTTGTGGTGGCCGACACGCCGGTTGGACGGCTGGGGCTTTCGGTGTGTTACGACTTGCGCTTCCCGGAGCTGTACACCGCGCTGCGGGAGGCAGGAGCAGAATTGATCACCGCGCCGTCGGCCTTTACCGCCGTCACAGGGGCGGCGCACTGGGAGGTCTTGCTGCGCGCTCGGGCCATCGAAACCCAGTGTTATGTGCTGGCGGCGGCGCAAGGCGGAATCCATCCGGGGCCGAGAGAAACATTTGGGCATGCGGCGATCATCGATCCATGGGGCCGCGTGCTGGCCGAGCAGGCGCAGGGTGAAGCGGTGCTGCTGGCCGAACGAGACAGCGTAGAACAAGCGTCCATACGGGCGCGCATGCCGGTAACGAACCACCGGCGATTTTTTTCGCAGGCCGCCATGCGACCTGCCAATACCCCGGAGTGAATATGAGCCACTTGTCCTCTGTCAGCGAACACCTTCTGGCGCCAGGCGGCCTGAGTATCGACAGCCTGCAATCGGTGCTGGGTGAGCTGGCCGGCCCAGGCATTGACGCCGCCGACCTGTATTTTCAGGGTCAGATTTCCGAGTCTTGGGCCCTGGAAGACGGCATCGTCAAAGAAGGCAGCTTCAACCTGGACCAGGGCGTCGGCGTACGCGCACAGTCAGGCGAGAAAACCGGCTTCGCCTACAGCAACGCCATTACCCCCGACGCGCTGACTCAGGCCGCCCGTGCCGCGCGCTCGATTTCACGCGCAGGTCAGAACGGCCGGGTGCAGGCGTTCACTACCCAGGACGTCGCCCAGCTGTACGCGCCGGACAACCCACTTGAAGTCATGACTCGCGCCGAGAAGGTCGAGCTGCTGAAGCGCGTCGACGCCGCCACCCGCGCGCTGGACCCGCGTATCCAGCAAGTCACCGTGAGCATGGCCGGTGTCTGGGAGCGCATTCTTGTGGCCTCCACCGATGGCGGGCTCGCGGCCGACGTGCGTCCATTGGTGCGCTTCAACGTCAGCGTGATCGTTGAGCAGAACGGCCGGCGTGAGCGTGGCGGGCATGGCGGTGGCGGCCGTACGGATTACCGTTATTTCCTCAGCGACGACCGCGCCATGGGGTACGCCCGCGAGGCGCTGCGTCAAGCGCTGGTCAACCTCGAAGCCATCCCGGCGCCAGCCGGCACGTTGCCGGTAGTGTTGGGTTCCGGCTGGTCCGGTGTGCTGCTCCACGAAGCGGTCGGCCACGGCCTTGAAGGCGATTTCAACCGCAAGGGCAGCTCGGCCTACAGCGGTCGCATGGGCGAAATGGTCGCGTCCAAACTCTGCACCATCGTCGACGACGGCACCCTCGTTGATCGACGCGGTTCGCTGAGCGTCGACGACGAAGGCACACCCACCGAGTGCACCACGCTCATCGAAAATGGCGTGCTCAAAGGCTACATGCAGGACAAGCTCAACGCGCGGCTGATGGGCGTGGCGCGCACCGGCAATGGTCGGCGCGAGTCCTATGCGCATCTACCGATGCCGCGCATGACCAACACCTACATGCTGGGCGGGGAGAGCGATCCGGCGGAGATCATCGCGTCGGTCAAACGAGGCATCTACTGCGCCAATCTGGGCGGCGGCCAGGTGGACATCACCAGCGGCAAGTTCGTGTTCTCGACCAGCGAGGCGTATCTGATCGAAGACGGCAAAATCACCGCACCGGTCAAAGGCGCAACGCTGATTGGCAACGGCCCCGAGTGCATGAGCCGGGTGTCGATGGTCGGCAACGACTTGTCTCTGGACAGCGGCGTCGGCACCTGCGGCAAGGACGGTCAATCGGTGCCGGTGGGCGTTGGCCAGCCGACGCTGAAGATCGATGCAATCACCGTTGGCGGCACAGGCGGGGCTTGATGGTCGAGGGGCTTGCGCCGGTTGAGTGATTCAAACGGCGCAGCGGTTCTAGCGCAGTCCGCGTTTGCTTTCGTCCAGCTCGCGGATGTATTTGAAGATTTTGCGGGTCGCGGTAGGGGCCTTGTTCTGCGCGGCTTCATGCTGAGCCTGACGGATCAGCGAGCGCAGTTGCTGACGGTCTGCGTCGGGGTATTCGGCAACGAACTGCTCCAGCACGTCGTCGGTCCCGGTCACCAGGCGGTCGCGCCAACGTTCCAGATTGTGGAAGCGTTCGTTGTACTGACGCGTAGAAGCGTCGAGCTGATCGAGCAGCACCAGGATTTCATCCAGATCCTGATCGCGCATCAGCTTGCCGATGAATTGAATGTGGCGTTTGCGCGCAATGTGCGCGGTGTGCTTGGGAGCATCGGCCAGTGCCCGACGCAGAGGGTCGGTCAGTGGCAGCTTGGCCAGCACATCGGGCTTGAATGTCGTCAAGCGTTCGCCCAGTTCCACCAGAGCATGCAGCTCTCGTTTGACCTGGGTTTTGCTTTTCTCTCCGTCGAAGGAGTCGTCGTAAGAATCAACCATGGGGGCCGTCCGCAAATAAACGCCGCCATGATAACCAGTCAGGACCCGATTGTCCGGCCCGGCTGCTGAAATCAGAATTTGATGGAGAACGTCATGAGTGCATCAGAAAGCGTCGGCCCGCAGGCTTTGCCGGCATTGCAACAGCAGGTCGAAGAGATAGTCGCCGAAGCCAGGCGTCAGGGCGCGACCGCATGCGAAGTAGCGGTGTCGCTGGAGCAGGGCTTGTCCACCTCGGTGCGCCAGCGCGAAGTCGAGACGGTCGAGTTCAATCGCGATCAGGGTTTCGGCATCACCCTGTACGTAGGCCATCGCAAAGGCTCGGCCAGTACCTCGGCCAGTGGCCCCGACGCCATCCGTGAAACAGTGGCCGCTGCGCTGGCGATCGCCAAACACACTTCCGAAGACGAAAGCTCGGGCCTGGCTGATGCCGCCTTGATGGCGAAAGAACAGCCAGATTTTGATCTGTTCCACCCATGGGACATCACGCCGGAACAGGCCATTGAGCGCGCGCTGATCTGCGAAGCGGCTGCTTTTGACGCCGACAGCCGGATCAAAAACGCCGATGGCACCACCCTGAACGTGCATCAGGGTTGCCGCGTGTACGGCAACAGCCACGGTTTTATCGGCGGTTACGCTTCGACTCGCCACAGTCTGAGCTGCGTGATGATCGCCGAAGGCGAGGGCCAGATGCAGCGCGATTACTGGTACGACGTGAACCGACGCGGCGACCAGTTGATGGACGCTTGCCTGATCGGCCAAAAAGCCGCCGAGCGTGCAGCGAGCCGTCTTGGCGCCCGGCCTGTTCCGACCTGCGAAGTGCCGGTGCTGTTCTCCGCAGAGCTGGCGGGCGGGCTGTTCGGCAGCTTTCTTGGCGCGGTCTCCGGCGGCAACCTGTACCGCAAATCGTCCTTCCTTGAGGGGGCCATCGGCCAGCGTCTGTTCCCCGAGTGGATGACCATCGACGAACGCCCGCACCTGGTGGGCGCGATGGGCAGTTCAGCGTTCGATGGCGACGGTTTGGCGACTTATGCCAAGCCGTTCGTCGAAAATGGCGACCTGGTCTCGTATATCCTCAGCACCTATTCGGGCCGTAAGCTGGGTCTGCCGAGCACCGCGAACGCAGGCGGTGTGCATAACCTGTTCGTCAGCCACGGCACCGAAGATCAGGCCGCCCTGATCCGTCGAATGGGCCGTGGACTGCTGGTGACAGAGCTGATGGGCAGTGGCTTGAACATGGTCACCGGTGACTACTCGCGCGGCGCGGCAGGTTTCTGGGTAGAGAATGGCGAAATCCAGTTCCCGGTCCAGGAAGTGACCATTGCCGGCAACATGCGCGACATGTTCAAGCAGATCGTGGCTGTGGGGAATGATCTGGAAATGCGCAGCAATATCCGCACAGGTTCGGTGCTGATTGAAAAGATGATGGTGGCGGGAAGCTGATCCCCGCTGGCCCCAGTGCTCCGCCCAAAAGCCCGCCCAGATTATGGTGCGGGCTTTTTTATGGTCGTCTTTAAACCATTGCACCCGCGCAAATCCTGTAGGCGCGCTCTTGCCCGCGAAGAGGCCGGTGTGTCGGGTGCATGTCCACCATTCCACCGCACATTTTCGCGTGCAAGCGCGCTCCTACAGCCGGGCGTTGGTTCGACCAACGCTCATCATGAATTCATTGCCGGGCTTGTTTTGATTCTTAAACTCATTTAATAATGAATCTCATTCGTTAGATGGGCCACGGTCATGGATTCTGTTCTGCATGAGTCGCCATACCTGGAAAACTGGCGTGCGCTGAGTCTACGGATTCGTTGCGCGCTGGACCCGAACGAGCCACGGCTCATCGAGCACTATCTGGCCGAAGGCCGCTATCTGGCGCGCTTCACTGCCACGCCCAAGCCCCTCATTGCCGAAAGCACTTTCCGCCTGCTGATCGACACCGCCAGCGACACCGCGCTGCCTTGGCACTGGCGCTGCCTGTGTCTGGATCAGGCGTGGAGGCCGCTGCGGGACATGCAAGCGCTCGCCCACTCGCCTGCGCAACAAGAGCGCTTCCAGGCCTTCGCCCAGCGCCTGGCGACCTGCGTGCTGAAGCCTTCCGTTGTTCTGACAGACCCTGAGGCACCCAATCCGCAAAACGCCCCGCCGACGGCGTCCGAACGCCGGCGTCACTCGTGAGAACCTGCGCCATGGAGCAATGGAAACGTACCATCCTGAGCGGTAACAGCTACTTCAACCGAGGTGAGCTGATCGACGCCCGCGAACAGTACCTGCAGGCCCTCGCCCTGGCGCAGGTGCTCTTCGACCGCTGGGCCGTGGCCGATGAAGCGGTGGCGGCGTTCGTGATTTCGCACCATAACCTGGCTGATCTGCACCTGAACCTCAACCAGCCGGAGGAGAGTGCCGAGTATCTCTGTGCCGTACACCAGCGCCTTTTACAGGTGATCCAGGATCCGCAAATGGCGCCTGACCTGAGACGGGCGGCCTTGCGCCACAGTAATAAAACCTACAGCGAACTTCTGGGTTTCGTCAGCCAATACGGCGAATACCCGCGCACCCAACGCCTGCTGGGCAACAGCGGCGGCGAACATTCCCGCTCGGCGCGTCAGCACCCTGCTGTTTACGCCGGCACCCACTCGTATGGAGTCCATTGACATGTCATTTACCTTGCCTGCCTTGCCTTACGCCTACGATGCGCTTGAGCCGCACATTGACGCACAGACCATGGAAATCCATTACAGCAAGCACCACCAGACGTACATCAACAACCTCAATGCGGCGGTCGAGGGCACTGAGTACGCGCAGTGGCCCATAGAGAAGCTGGTCGCCAGCGTCGCCGAGCTTCCCGAGAAAATGCGCCCGGCGGTGATCAATCAGGGCGGCGGCCACGCCAACCATTCGTTGTTCTGGGAAGTCATGAGCCCGCAGGGTGGCGGTGTCCCCACCGGCGCGTTGGCCGCAGAAATCGACCAGCAACTGGGCGGCTTCGATGCGTTCAAGGACGCCTTCACCAAAGCGGCGTTGACCCGTTTTGGCAGCGGCTGGGCCTGGCTGAGCGTGACCCCCGACAAGAAGCTCGTTGTGGAGAGCAGCGGCAACCAGGACAGCCCACTGATGAACGGCAATACGCCAATCCTCGGGCTGGACGTCTGGGAGCATGCCTATTACCTGC
Source organism: Pseudomonas lutea (assembly GCF_000759445.1). NCBI lineage: Bacteria > Pseudomonadati > Pseudomonadota > Gammaproteobacteria > Pseudomonadales > Pseudomonadaceae > Pseudomonas > Pseudomonas lutea. The sequence goes on along the minus strand of NZ_JRMB01000001.1, from coordinate 2,726,765 downwards.
GTTATCAGAACCGTCGCCCTGAATACATTGCCGCGTTTTATAACGTGGTGAACTGGGACGAAGTCGCCAGGCGCTACGCGGCAGCCCTCGGCTGAACACCCTCAGACCTCGGATAAGGCGATTTATGCGCTCGGACATAGCGGCGATCAGCAGCGGACGGTTACTGCGGCTGGCAATGGGCTCGATTTTATTGCTGGTCGGCGCCGGCTTGCTGCTGGCGCAGGGGCTCTCGTGGCTGGCTCTTGAGCCCAGAATGTTACGAGCGCTGGAAGGCGGCGCGCTTTGTGCGTTAGGCACTGCCTTGGGCGCCGTGCCGGTGCTGGTGATTCGCGGCATGCCGGTGGCGGTGTCCGACGGGCTGCTCGGTTTCGGCGCGGGCATCATGCTGGCGGCCACGGCGTTTTCGCTGATCGTGCCAGGCCTCGGTGCGGCTCAGGATCTGGGTTTCACCCCTTGGGGCGCCGGAGCGCTGGTCAGTTTCGGGATACTGCTTGGCGCTGTCGGATTGTTTCTCGTTGATCTGCTGGTAGCGCCGGGGCCGCAGTTATCCGAAGTGGCAGGAAAGCCGGCGATCCCTTCAAACATCTGGCTCTTTGTCATCGCCATCATTGCCCACAACATTCCCGAGGGCATGGCGGTGGGGGTGTCTGCGGGCGGCGGTCTGGCCCATGCCGACAGCCTGGCGATGGGCATCGCCTTGCAGGACGTGCCGGAAGGGTTGGTGATCGCGCTGGTGCTGGCTGCAGCCGGCATGTCGCGGCCCAAGGCCTTTCTGATTGGCGCGGCGTCCGGGCTGGTCGAGCCGGTGTTCGCGGTGCTGTGCGCCTGGCTGGTCGAGGTGGCGGCCTTGCTGTTGCCGTTGGGACTGGCGCTGGCGGCAGGGGCAATGCTGCTGGTGGTCACGCACGAGATCATCCCCGAATCACGCCGCAACGGGCACGACAAGGTCGCCAGCTTCGGCTTGCTGGTCGGGTTCTGCTTGATGATGGTGATGGATACGGCGCTGGCGTAAACAGGGCTCCGGGTGCCGCTTTTCAGGCCCACCCTGAATCGTTCATCTGGCGCTGCCCATGCTGTAGGAGCCGGCTTGCCGGCGAACGCGATGGGGCAGTGACATTAACATCTCAGATCCACCGCGTTCGCCAGCAAGCCGGCTCCTACGGACAGCGTCGTTCGGGCGAATTCCGGAAGCCTGTTGGCAGGGTCGAGACGCGGTCCATTGTAGGAGCGCGCTTGCCCGCGAAGAGGCCAGTACATTCGCCAAATCTTCAGCGCACCTGCCACTGCATTCGCGGGCAAGCGCGCTTCTACGATTGGACTGCGTTGAATCCGATAATCCGCAGGGCCTGTCTTGACCGCGGTACATCCGTTGATCCGCAGGCCCGTCAGATCTCGCCGTCAGCACTGATCCGGGCGAGCCGCTGTAAGATATTCAGCCAAGCTTCGACAGCGTCAACTCATCCGCCTGACCCTTGAAAAACACCTCAAGCACGTCCCGGAAAACCGGTTGCTCGGGTGCGACCGCTGCAAACAGCGTCATGCTTGAGCGCAGCTTCATGTCATCCGGCGACCCCATGATGTGGGCAGCGCTGCGATCCTTCCACTCAAGCAAGGCTGCGCAACAGCGCGCCAACCGCTCGCCCAGCAGTGGATGCCGCAAGTAGGCGATTGCCTCTTCGCGCCCGCTGATCCCGTAACGCCGGGCCATGTCGCTGTGGCCGAGACCGGTCAGTTGTGGAAAAACGAACCACATCCAGTGCGACTGTTTGCGCCCGGATTGCAGCTCCTTCAATGCGCGCTCGTAGGTCGATGCCTGCGCATCGACAAAGCGCTTCAGGTCGAATTGATCGTGCATGTTCCACCTCCTTCGCTGGACATGAATCGCCAACATTATTGCGATTGAGACCCCGGCAGCGGCAGATGTATCCAGGGCTGTCAGGCGCTGCTGCCCGGAGGGATAAAAACCCTTATAATCCTGCGCCTATTCATCTGATGCGAGAGTCGCCGTGAGCTTACCGCCGTGCCCAAAATGCAATTCCGAGTACACCTATGAAGATGGCAGCCAGCTCGTCTGCCCGGAATGCGCCCACGAGTGGACAGTCGACGGCGCCAGCGCTGACGCGGGTGACGACGCCAAAGTCATCAAGGACGCCGTTGGCAACACACTGCAGGACGGCGACACGGTCACCGTCATCAAGGACCTGAAAGTCAAAGGCTCCTCTCTGGTGGTCAAGGTCGGCACCAAGGTCAAGAACATCCGCCTGGTGGACGGCGATCACGACATCGACTGCAAAATCGACGGCATCGGCGCGATGAAGTTGAAGTCCGAGTTTGTGAAGAAGGGCTGATCCCGCCACTCGGTAGCTAATGCTCGTTCCTCACGCTCTGCGTGGGAATGAAGCTGATGACGCTCCGCGTCGCTGGAGTGAGAATCGGGACGCGGAGCATCCCCGGCGGCATTACCACGCTCCGCGTGGGAACGATCAACCCTGCGCCGCGGATGCTCCAACGCTTCGTGAGCAAGCTCACTCCCACAGTATCGGGATCGCTCAGGGGTTGAGTCGCGCCGCTGGACGTGTGGGAGTGAGCTTGCTCGCGAAGACGGCATTCCAGCCGCTGAATACGCAGCGGACTTACCACCGCGCGGCGCGCAAGCTCACTCCCTCAACAGTTCAGCACGGCAGATTGATCCCGAACGTATTCACGCCGTCCTCGCTGCGCACGAACACGGTCCCTCCGTGCATCAGCGCGATGGCTTTGACGATCGCCAGGCCCAGGCCATGATTGGCGCCGCTGTTGCTGCGCGAGGCGTCGACGCGGTAGAAACGCTCGAACAGCTTCGGCAAGTGCTCCCCGTCAATCGGCGCGCCCGGGTTGGTGACTCCGATGCTCACATGATCGCCTTCGTCGCGAATGTCCACATGAATCAGCTGCCCCGGCGAGGTGTGCTGCACGGCGTTGTGCAGCAGGTTGATCAGCGCGCGGCGCAGATGAGCGGTTTCGATCGGGGCGCTGGCATCTCCGCGGACCTCAACCTTCACCTGGGCGTCTTCCAGAATGAAATCCAGATAATCGAGCGTCTTCGCCACCTCCTGAGCCAGTGAGGACTGGGTCAACTGGGTGGCCTTGCTGCCCTGATCGGCGCTCGCCAGGAACAGCATGTCGTTGATGATCGAGCGCAGCCGTTCAAGCTCCTCAAGGTTCGATTGCAGCACCTCGAAGTAATGCTCGGCGGAGCGCCCACGGGTCAACGCCACCTGGGTCTGGCCGATCAGGTTGGTCAGCGGTGAGCGCAGCTCGTGGGCGACGTCGGCGTTGAACGACTCCAGTCGCGAATACGCCTGCTCGACCCGGTCCAGCGTCGAATTGAACGACGTCACGAATTGATCCAGCTCTGGCGGTAGCGAGGTCAACTTAAGGCGCCCGCTCAGGCGCGGCGGAGTCAGCTTGCGCGCTTCCAGCGACAATTCCTTGAGCGGTTTAAGGCCGATGCGTGCCACCCAATAGCCCAGCACCGAGGCGAGCAGAATGCCGACGGCTGCCAGACTGATCAGCGCGGTGAGCAAGGAGTGCTGGGTCTGCCAGAAGGTTTCAGTGTTGATCGCGGTGAGAAAACGCAGCGGCGGACGCTGATCTTTTGCCGGGAACTGACTGACCAGCACCCTGAAGGGGTAGTCATGGCCGCTCAGGTTCAAGTCGCGCATGCCGGTCGGCCCTTTGGCGAATGCGCGAATTTCAGCGTCCGGGTTCCCGAATTCATAAACAGGATTGTCGCTGACCACCCAAAAGCGCAGGCGCTTGTCCTCTTCGCTGAGCAGCTTGAGCTTGGCGTTGATCTTCACCCAGTGCTCGGGCGTCCCGTAGCGCTGAACGGCTGATTCAAGCACGCTGTAGCGGGCGTCAACTTCGGCTTCGGGCAACAGACCCAGGCTTTTATCCACTTGCAGGTAGAGCGCCCAACCGATCAGCAAAAACACCAGCAGCGCCACCAGCGCGAACATGCCGCTCAGGCGCAGGGCGATCGAATTACTCGACACGACGGCTCTCCAGCACGTAGCCCATGCCGCGAATGGTGTGCAGCAGCTTATGTTCGAAGGGCCCGTCCAGTTTGGCGCGCAGCCGCTTGATCGCAACCTCGACGACGTTGGCATCGCTGTCAAAATTCACGTCCCAGACCATCTCGGCAATCGAGGTCTTGGACAGGATTTCACCCTGACGTCGCGCCAGCACACTGAGCAGCGAGAACTCCTTGGCCGTGAGGTCCAGACGCACGCCTGCACGCGTGGCCTTGCGGCTGATCAAATCAATCCACAAGTCGGCGACGCTGATCTGCACTGGCTCGTGACCACCACTGCGTCGGGTCAGGGCTTGCAACCGCGCCACCAGCTCGAGAAACGAGAACGGCTTGCCCAGGTAATCGTCGGCGCCTTCGCGCAGACCGCGAATACGATCGTCGACGTTCTCCCGGGCGGTGAGCATGATCACCGGCGTCTGCTTGCGCGCGCGCAAGGCCCGCAGCACCCCATAACCGTCCAGGCCCGGCAACATGACGTCGAGAATGATCACCGCGTATTCGTTTTCCAGCCCCATGTGCAGGCCTTCGATGCCCTCGCGCGCGACGTCGGTGGTGTAACCCTGCTCGGTCAGGCCCCGATGCAGATAGTCGGCGGTTTTCTCTTCGTCTTCGATAATCAGGACACGCATCGGTCCACTCTCACTGTTCGGTGCTCATTTTTCAGCGGCCAATCGGGCGTCCGCCGGCGTGGCTGATGTCGTCGGCGCCGAGTTCGGAGTGGTCGTCGGACGCGGGCGGTGGAAAAGTCGCTCAAGCTGCAGGTAAATCACCGGCGTGGTGAACAGCGTCAACGCCTGGCTCACCAACAGTCCTCCCACGACGGCGATACCCAGCGGCTGACGCAACTCAGCGCCGACGCCATAACCGAGCATCAGCGGCAGGGCGCCCAACAAAGCGGCAAGGGTGGTCATGATGATCGGCCGGAAGCGCGTCAGGCACGCCTCATAGATAGCGTCCCGTGGCGACATCCCGCGTTGACGCTGGGCCTCCAGCGCAAAGTCGACCAGCAGAATGCCGTTCTTCTTGACGATCCCGATCAACAGCACGATCCCGATCAGCCCCATGATGGAGAAGTCCTGACCCATCAGCCACAGCAGCAACAGCGCGCCGATGCCGGCGGAGGGCAGGGTGGAGATGATGGTGAGCGGATGGACGAAGCTTTCATACAGCACGCCCAGAATGATGTACACCGCCACCAGCGCCGCAAGGATCAGCCACGGCTGATTGGCCAGCGAGCTCTGGAACGCCTGGGCCGCGCCCTGAAAGTTACCGATGATCGCGGCCGGCATGCCGATCTCGTTCTTCGCCTGATCGAGCAGAGTGACCGCATCCCCCAGCGCAACCCCGGCGGACAGATTGAACGACAGGTTGGCAGCGGGGAACATCCCGTCATGGCTGATCGACAGCGGGCCCATCTTCGGCGCACCGACCTTGGCCAGTGCCGACAGCGGCACCATCTCCTGGGTCAGCGGCGAACGCAGGTAGAAGTAGTTCAGACTTTCGGCCTTGCCCCGCTGCTGGGGATCAAGCTCGAGAATGACTTTGTACTGGTTGATGTCGGTCTGGTATTCGTTGATCTGGCGCTGGCCAAAGGCGTCGTACAGCGCCTGATCGACGTCTTCGGTGGTCAGGCCGAAGCGTGCGGCCGCGTTGCGGTCGATGTCCAGGTGGGTGACGCTGCCGCCCAACTGAAGGTCGTTGGAGAGGTCGCGGAACGCTGGCAGGGTCTTGAGTTTATCGGTCAGTTTCTGCGTCCAGACATTCAACAGCGCGCCGTCGTTGCTCTTGAGCACGTACTGATATTGCGCACGGCTGGGACCTGAACTCAGGTTGATGTCTTGCCCCGCCCGCAGGTACAACACAATGCCGGGGATCTGCGCCAGTTTCGGCCTGATCCGGTCGATGAACTGGCTGGCCGTCACGTCACGGTCCCCCCGGTCCTTGAGGGCGATCCACACGCGGCCATTGGCGATGGTCTGGTTGCTGCCACTCACGCCGACCGAATGCGAAAACGCTTTCACGGCAGGGTCGGCCGCAATGATCTTTGCCAGCTGTTTGTGTTTCTCGACCATGTCCGGGAATGAGATATCCGCCGCCGCTTCGGTCGTGCCCAGCACCATGCCGGTGTCCTGGACCGGGAAGAAGCCCTTGGGGATCAGCACATAGCCGGCCACTGCGAGAACCAGCGTCAGGCCGAAGACCCCCAGCATCAGCCGCTGATGGGCGAGGGCGAAGCGCACCCCGCGCGCATAGCGTGTCAGCAGCCGTTCACCGAAACCGGGCCTGGCGTGGGGGTCGTGCTTCGGCGCGCGCATGAACAGCGCCGCCAGGGTTGGCGCCAGCGTGAGCGAGACCACCACCGAGATCAGAATGGTCGATGTCGCGGTCAGTGCGAACTCCTTGAACAGCCGGCCGACCACGCCACCCATGAACAGCAGCGGAATGAACGCCGCGATCAACGAGAAGCTGATCGACACGACGGTGAAGCCAATTTCACTCGATCCTTTGATCGCTGCGTCCCGCATGCTCTCGCCGGCTTCGAGGTGCCGATGGATGTTTTCCACGACGACAATCGCGTCGTCGACGACAAAGCCGACCGCCACCACAATCGCCACCAGCGTCAGGTTGTTCAGGCTGAAACCCAGCACGTACATCAGTGCAAAGCTGGCGACCAGCGAGACGCCCAGCACGGCAGTCACAATCAACGTGGCCGACAACTGACGCAGGAACAGGGCCATGACGGCAATCACCAGACCAATGGCGATCAGCAGCGTCATCTCCACTTCATGCAATGACGCCCGAATGGTTTTGGTGCGGTCGCTGAGCACGGAGACGTCCACGGACGCCGGGAGCATTTCCTGCAGCCTCGGCAACTGTCCCAGTACGCGATCGACCGTCTCGACGATATTCGCACCGGGCTGACGGAACACCGCGATGTTCACCCCTTGTTGATCCCCGGACCATGCCCGCACGTAGGCATTCTCCGAGCCGTTGATCACCCGGGCGACATCGCGCAAATGGACCGGTGCGCCGTCCTTGTAGGAAACGATGAGTTGCTCGTAATCCCTGGCCTGAAACAGCTGGTCGTTGGAAGCGAGGGTAGAAATGCTGTCTTTGCCGTACAGCGCGCCCTTGGCAAGGTTGAGGCTGGTCTGCTGCAAGGATGCGCGCAAATCGGCGAGCGTCAGGCCGATCGACGCGAGCTTTTCAGGCGCCGCCTGGACCCGGATCGCCGGGCGTTGCTGACCGCTGATGCTGACTTGTCCGACGCCGTCAATCTGACTCAACTGGCGGGCCAGCAGTGACTCCGTCACGTCGCTGAGTTCGGTGCCCGGCATGAGGTTGGAGCTGACGCTGAGGATTAGCACCGCGCTGTCTGCCGGATTGACCTTGCGCCAGGTGGGCAGCGTCGGCAGATCGGCGGGCAGGCGGCCGGCGGCGGTGTTGATGGCCGCCTGGACTTCCTGCGCGGCGGTGTCGATGCTTTTGTTCAGCGTGAACTGCAGCGTCAGGTTGGTGGAGCCCAGCGCGCTGCTTGACGTCATCTGGGTCATGCCGGGAATGGCACTGAATTGCACCTCAAGTGGCGTCGCTACCGAAGAGGCCATGGTTTCGGGGCTGGCGCCGGGCAACTGGGCCGAGACCTGAATCGTCGGGAATTCAGCTTCCGGCAGCGGCGCCACCGGCAGGCGAGGGAAGGCGATGCAACCCAGCAGCACCAGCGCGAAGGTCAGCAGCACCGTGGCGATCGGGTGGTTGACGCACCAGGCGGAGATCGAACCGCGGCTGTTCATTTGGCGGCCCCGGTCGAATCGGCCACCGCGCTGGCGGGCTCGTCGGTGACCACTTCAATGCGCGTTCCGTTTTTCAGGCGTGACTGACCGTCGCTCACCAGCACATCGTTGGCGTTGACGCCATTGATGAGCATCAGGTCGCTGTCTTGGTACAGCACTTTGACAGGCACCACTTCCACACTGTCACCCTTGACCCTGTACACATAGTGCTGATCGATCCCGCGCCGCACCACTTGCGGCGGAACCTTCAAGGCGTCGCGGTCGACGGCGGTCTGGATCCGCACAGTGACCAGCTGCCCTGGCCAGAGTTTTTCGGCGGCATTATCGAACGTCGCTTTGGCGCGAATGGTACCCGTGGTGGCTGCGACCTGATTGTCGATCAGCGACAGCGTGCCGCGACCCAGCAGCGTTCCGGTCGCGCCTTCGCCGAGATAGGCGTCAACCGGCGCTGGTTTTTTAGCCGCAATCAGCTCATGCAGCGTGGGCAACATCTGCTGCGGCAGGGAAAACTCGACGGCCACCGGGTCGATCTGGGTCACCGAAAACAGGCCCGTCGCATCGCTCACGCGCAGGAAATTACCCTCATCGACATTGCGGATGCCCACCCGGCCCGTCACCGGGGAACGGATCTGCGTGTAGGACAGCTGCACTTGCGCGGCGTTGATCGACGCCTGATTACCCAGCGCCGTTGCTTTGAGCTGCTCGACCAGCGCCTGTTGCTGATCGTATTGCTGCTTCGGGATGCTGTTGTCCACAGTCAGCAGTTTGTAGCGCTTGAGGTCCACGTTGGCCTGGTTCAGTTGCGCCTGACTCTGGCTGAGCTGGGCTTTCGCCTGTTCGAGGGCTGCACGGATCGAGCGGTCATCGATGGTCGCCAACAGATCCCCGGCCTTGACCTGCTGTCCTTCCTTCACCAGCACTTTGGTCAGGATCCCGTCCACCTGAGGGCGGATGACTACACTTTGCAATGACAGCACCGAGCCAATACCGGTGACAAAGCGCGGCACGTCCTCCTGGGTCACGCTGATCACCCGAACCGGCACCGCAACGGGGCCACTGGCCTTTTTTGCCGCGGGGCGGGTCATTGCCCACACACCTGTCACTACGAGCACAATCAGGACGATCGCGAGCATCACAACCTTGTTCTTCTTTCGCATACAGGGACAGGGCCAACCAGTGAATGAAGGGCGGGTACAGAGGAGCCTCCTTTATAACCTTTCGACCCGGTCAGCAAAATGACTGCTACCTGTCAATATTGTCAGCTGGAGAAGGGGCGACGATGAAGCCGGCCAGAAAGAACCCGAGTAAAGAAACCACGCCGCGAGGCGATACCCAAGTAGAAGCCACGAGTTTCGATGAATGAGTTCTACCGTGACGGGGATAATTCCTTACATGCGACTTCGTGAGATCTGAATGCAGGTTCACAGGACCTTGCTTGCCACAGCAAGCGGTCCCACTCCGGAGTGTTGCGATGAAAAGCCACAAGGCTGTTTCGCTGTTGTTCTCGGTCGTGGTCGCCGGCGCCTGCGCCAGCCCTGGCAGTAGCGCCTGGGCGGGGGAGGGCTCTCTCATGTTTCATGGAAGCTTGGTCAATGCCGGATGCAATGGGCAAGTGCTGAACGCCTCTGCCCCGGTGGGCCATGTGAAAACCCTGCAAGCCGGGCCAGACGTCGTCGTCGGCCTGATGCCCGGTGAGGACGCCTGCCGCACGCCCGTCGCCCCGCTTCGGGCGAGCTACACGCGTTTGTATGCCTCGCAACCCGATGCCCAGGCTGGCGTCGTGACGCTGACCTACGACTAGCAGCAGCACCGCCACTTTCCAGAAAACTTTCAAGAGTCCCGGTTCAATTGAGCCGGGATTTTTTTGCGTGGCGTAAGCGCTCGGCTGTCTTCGCTTTCATGGCGTGTGGCCAAGGTTGTGTCACTCTTTTTTCCGGTGGCGCCCGTGCAGGGCCCGGTTTACCGGGGCGGGAAGTAAAGGAGGACTCGTCCTACTGAAGGGTCTGACGCCCGCCACTGTCGTGTCTGTCTGTTCGATGTAGAAGGCCTGACAGCCGCCACCGGGGACGGTGCTTATAGTTCGCCTCGTCCTTTTGGGCACACACGAATCGACACAAGGAACGTCGTTATCATGAAAAAGGTTTCTCTTTCACTGGCCATCGTGGCTGCAATGGGGCTCGGCATGAGCGCCACCGCGAACGCCGCCAACAACGGCAAGCTAGTTTTCAACGGTACGCTCACCAACATAACGTGTGACATCGGCGCTGGCACTGGCGCAAGCCCTGGCACCACGCCTGGCGACATCAACGTCGACCTGGGCAACGTCTCTTTCTCCGACATCGGCCTTTTCGCCGATAACAAAACCGAAACCGCCACGCCGATTCAGTTATTGGTCAATTGCACCGGCGGCGTTGCGCAGTACGACACGGTGAAGATGCGCTTCCTCGCATCAAAGGGAAGTGGTCAGGATGACTCCGACAAGAAACTGCTGCGCACCACGGGTGCGGCCAATGGTGTGGGCATCGGCCTGCTGAACGCCTCCAGTCAGTTGATGGATCTGGGTGGCGATGAAACCATCGATGCGGACCTGATCAAGGACACTGCTGATGGCGCTACCGCTGAGCTTAACTTCGGTGCGGTTTATGTGCTCAACGGCACACCGACCAATCCAGGTAATGCCGACGGGTTCCTGCCATTCGTGATGGATTACGAGTGATGTAGCGGGGCGAGCGGGCATTGCTCGCTCGCCCTCATCACTTTACTTCGTCACTTCGAAACCCAAGACGGGCTCAGCATGCTTCCTACCCTCATTCGCTACTCTGCCGTCTGGCTGGGGTTGCTTCTGGCTGCCCCGGCGCAGGCAGGCATTGTGCTTAACGCCACGCGTGTCATCTATCAGGCCAAGGACAAAGAGGTCAGCTTCGTTGTGAGTAACAGCGGCACCACGGACATCCTCGCGCAGTCCTGGCTGGAAACGGGCAAGGACAGTACCGAGGCTGAAAACCTGCCCTTCGTCGTCACTCCGCCGCTGGCGCGGATGTCGGGCAATGCCCGACAGATGATTCGCATCATCTATGCCGGCGAAGGCTTGCCCGACGATCGTGAGTCAGTGTTCTGGCTCAACGTTCAGGAGATCCCGCAAACGGCAAAGGATAACCAGCTGCAGATCGCGATTCGGCAGCGCATCAAGCTCTTCTATCGACCCGCTGCGCTGAATGGCGATCCGCTGGAAGCAGCAAAAAAGCTCGAGTGGCGGCTGCATGACGGCCGGCTGGAAGTCAGCAATCCCACGCCTTTTCACGTGTCGATGATTCAGATCGCGGCGCGTCAGCAGGGCAAGGCGCTGTTTACCGCGGAAAGCCGCATGCTTGCACCCCGGGAAACCGTGCGGTTTGCGCTCAAATCGCTCGGCAGGGGTCAAGCGATGGATATCGATTTCATCAGCATCAATGACTTTGGCGCCCAGGAGCCCCTCACGGCCAAGGTATCCGAAGGCCAGACGATCCGCGCGATGAGCGCAACCACCGGGTCGCAATAGTTTCTTTCGCAGGACAACACTTTCTTCGGGGCCTTTTCGGTCGCAGTGATGCGGCGTTAGCGCCCTGCGCCTGACAAACAGTCATTTGCCAGTGCGTCGGAATCGAGAACACGAGTGAACCAAGCCAATGGAATGCCGACAGAAAAACAAAGCGTACGCACGGATCGCGATGTGCGCATCACGCACCGAGCGTAGGCACAAAGGCCATGAGCCTTTCAAAAACCGCCCGTTGGCAGTGATTGTCTTTGCATCGTCGTGGTTGGCCCTCACCTCACCGGCAGCGGCCATGACCGACCAGACCGGCGATGTACCCAACGTGAAATTCAATACCTCCTTTATCCAGGGCACAGACCAGCCCGCCGACCTTGCGACGTTTCTGCAAGGCAATAGCGTGGTGCCCGGAAGCTACCGAGTGGACGTGTACATCAACCGTGTGCTGAGCGGACGGCGTGACATCAACTTTGTCGCCAACGCGGCAAAGGGCACCGTTGACGCGTGTCTCACCCTGGACATGCTGCGCCAGCTAGGGATGAACCCCGCTGCGACGGACGGTGGCGATACGGCTCCGACAGAGTGCTTTGATCTTCCGGGACGCGTGGAATTTGCACGGGTCGATTACCAGCCCGCCAGCCTGCGCCTGAACATCAGCATCCCTCAGGCCATGATGTCACGCAGCGCCCGCGGCTATGTACCTCCCGAATTGTGGGACGAAGGCGAGACGGTCGGGTTCGTTAACTACAACTTCAGCGGCGTGCGCCGTACCCTCAGCGGCCGGGCGGGGTCCCAAAATCAGGACCGTTACTACCTGAGCCTGCGCAACGGCGTGAACCTCGGCGCGTGGCGATTGCGCAACGAGTCCTCGCTCACCTACGGCAACGACCAGCCTTATCGCTTTCGCAGCAATCGAACGTTCGTGCAGCGCGACATTACCTCACTGAAAAGCCAACTGACGCTGGGCGAGACGTTCACCGATTCGCAGGTGTTCGACAGCGTCCGGTTTATGGGCGCAACGTTGATGTCCGATGAAGGAATGTTGCCCGACAGCGAGCGAGTATTCGCGCCGGTTGTTCGCGGCATCGCTAATAGCAATGCACTGGTGGAGGTGCGGCAGAACGGCTTCATGCTCTACAGCGGCAATGTCTCACCAGGGCCATTCGAGATCAGCGACATTTACCCCAGCGGCTCCAACGGCGATCTTGAGATAACGGTCGTCGAAGCCGATGGCAGCAAGCATGTGTTCGTCCAGGCCTACGCATCCTTGCCCATCATGGTGCCAAAGGGCGCGTTGCGCTACAGCCTGGCGGCCGGGCAATACGACAGCAATACGCAAGCGGGCGTCTCTCCGGGGTTTGCCGCCGGCACCCTGGTGTACGGGCTGACGGAGCGGTTGACGGCGGCGGGCGGCGTACAGTTTGCCGAGGACTACCAGGCGACCAACATCGGCGCCGGCGTCAATACAGGCTTTGGCGCGCTGTCTCTGGATATCACCCAGTCGCTCAGCCGTCAGCGCGAGCAACGCTACAGCGGACAGAGCCTGCGAGTGCGTTATGCCAATACGCTTGACCTCACCGACACCACCCTTGCGGTGGCCGGTTATCGCTATGCGTCGGATCGGTACTTCACGTTCAACGACCACGTCGAGGCATTGGAATCGCAGTCCGGGTCAGCCGCTGGTCGAGCCAAAGACCGCATTGAACTCACGGTGACCCAGGCATTCCCTGAGCAGCTCGCCTCCTTGAGCCTGACCGGATCCGAGCAACGCTATTGGGATCGCGGCAGTAAGACACGGCAGCTTTATCTGTCCTGGAACTCGGCGTGGCGCAGCCTCAGTTACAGCGTCTCACTGGAGCGAAACCAGACTTTCGACCGCCGTGCCGAGAGCCAGTCGGATAACCGGATTGCGCTGACGCTGAGCTTGCCGCTTGGAAACAGCGCTGGCGCGTCTCGGGCTTTCGCCAACGCAGTGCGCAGCAGCGACGGCGCCTACAACCTTCAGTCAGGCCTGAACGGGCAACTGTTCGACGACCGCAGCAGCTTTTATTCGCTGCAAGCCGGGCACGACAGCCGTTCAGGGTCGTCGGGGTTCGGCAAACTCAGCACGACAACGTCTTTCGGCCGTTTCGATGCGGGTTACGGGCAGGGGAGCGACTATCAGACGGTCAGTCTGGGGGCTTCCGGCTCATTGGTCGCGCATGCAGGCGGGATCAATCTCGGCCAGCCCTTGGGCGAAACGTTTGCGTTGGTGCAGGTGCAAGGGGTCAGTGGTGCGCGCCTGAGCAACTTCAGCAATGTCGAAACCGCCGACAATGGCTACGCAATCCTGCCCTATGCCCAGCCGTATCGAACCAACTGGGTCAATCTCGACACGCGGCAGTTAGGTGCCGACGTCGAGCTCGATAATGCGGTGAATCAGGTTGTGCCCCGGCGCGGCGCGGCGGCTCTGGTCAGCTTTCCTACCGCGGTCGGTCGCCGCGTTCAATTTGAGCTGGTGCGCAGCGACGGCAGCCGATTGCCTGTGGGCGCGGCAGTCGAAGACGAAACCGGCAAGCCGCTGGCCACCGTGGACCCGAGCGGGCGAGCACTGGTCCTCACCGAGCAAGACAGCGGCCAGCTTGTCGTCAAGTGGACGGATCAGACGTGCCGCGCCACGTTCGCACTGCCGCCCAAGGAAGCTCATCGCAGCTTCGATCGCCTGAAGGTGCAGTGCCGATGAACTCTATGCATCTGGCAGGAGCGCTGATGTTGATCAGCGGCATGAGCGAAGGCGCGGTGGCCTTGTCGGGCACGCGCTTGATCTTCGAAGGTCGCTACGACGAGGCGACCCTGGACGTTATCAACCGGGGTGATTCCGAGACGCTGATTCAGACGTGGCTCGACACCCCCACGGCTGATGACGGGAACGGCCATATCAAGGCAGCTGAATTGCCGTTTGCGGTGACGCCCCATCTGGCGCGCATGCCAGCGCAAGGCAGACAAACCCTGCGCCTGCTCTATGAAGGCGTCGGCGTGCCCAGGGACCGGGAATCCCTGCTGCATTTGTTCGTTCTGGAGATACCCCGGCGCAGCCCGGCGGCTCAGCAAATGAGCATTGCCATACGCCAGCGTATCAACGTGTTTTATCGGCCCGTCGGGTTGTCCGGGGACCCGGCGGATGCGCCGCAAAATCTTACGTGGCAGCGCCTCCCTTCAGCGGGCTCAGTACTGAGTGTGCGCAACCCCACGCCTTATCACGTCTCGCTTCAGGCGCTGCGCATCAATGGCATCGACGTCGCCGAATATCGGCTGCTGGCGCCCTTTTCCAATGCAGCGCTCAGTTTGCCAGCGACGTACGTCGAGCACGTCGGGCCTCAGACGCTCACCTTCAAGGCGCTGACCGATTACGGCGGGCAGCGTGAATATTGCGCGTCTTTTCAGGGAGCAGAGTCTTTCGTCGTGCCGCTGAAACAGCCCGGTTCCTCTTCAATCATAGGGAAATGCTGACATGAACATACTTTCCATCCGCAGGTGGCCAGTCATGCTGCTGACGCTGGTGCTGCCTGGCTGCGCCCTGGCAATGACCTGCAAGACCCAGGGCGCTGGCGAATCGGTGGTCCGCGCCGACTTGAGCAGCACCGTCGCGATTCCGGCAACCCTTCCTGATGGCAGTGCCGTGTGGCGCTCCGAGCGACTGAACCTGGCCGTGGAGTGTGCGAAGGAGGAAGCCGGCGGGCCGGAAGAGGTGTTTCTGTACCTGAATCCTGACAACCTGCAGGTCGGGCAGGGCATCCGTGCCGGGCTTACTTTGCGGGGCATTGATTACGTCCAGCCCAATGGGCGCATCCCTACGCAACAGCAGGCACCCGCTTGCACCGACGCAAGCGCTGGGTGCCCGAGTGTCACCTTCGCCCTGCCGTTTTCGGTGTTCATCCAAAAGTACGGTCCGACACCGCCCTCGGGCATCGCCAGCGACTTGCTCGACTACCGGATGTTCCAGCTGGATGGCGGCGCGCTTAGCCCTGACCCGGGAGGCAGGCTCAGCTACGTGATCAACAACCTCGGCGGGTTGCGCTTTGTCGCGTGCAACGCTGAACTGCGGGTCATGCCCGAGACCGTGGACTTCGGCGATGTGGCCATCCGCAATGTGCGCGTAGGGGAACCGGTGGATGCACCCCCTCCACGTTTTGCGCTGGCCACAAGCCGCATCTGTGACTCACCGTTCAGTCTCAACGCACGGATTACACCCGTCTCGGGATTGTTGAAACAGGATGTGCTGGTGCCCGCCAACAACGGCAGCATCGGCATCCGCATTCGAAAAGCGGATGACTCGGTGGTGCCCTACAACGAACCCTTTCACCTGACCGATCAGCTGCAGGATAACTACTCGGCCACCACGGATTTTGTTGCCGAACTCGTGTGGCAGACCGACAAGCCAACAGCAGGCCCGTTTTCGGCGGAGGTGATGGTCGATCTGTTCTACAAATAGCCCGGCGCACCCTGTCTGTTGGCAGAAGCGATCGGGTGACGATTCAGGTATGCTGCGCGGCCCTCGGGCCTTGCCCGTATTCCTCGACCGTCTGCCGTTACGGAGCTTCCATGACCACCCCCGAACACACGCCCGCTCCTGATCTGGACGATTCGGTCGACAGCAATGCGACCTCTGGCGATCCCAAGCCGGCCATCCCGGCGTTCAGCTTCCCGTTCAAACCGGGCGAGCTGTTGCAGGCCAAGAAGGACCATCAGCATTACAAAGGTTCGGGCAAATCCAACCATGACAAACGCCCGGGTGTCGCGCCGTCAGGCACGCGTCGTTCGATGGGCAAACGCTGATTTACTTCGCGGCGCCCAGGCTGCCGGGCAGGCTTGGGCCCGACTCCCTTAGTTTTCCTTGCGAAAGCTGTCCCGGTACTGAGTCGGCGTCACGCCCAGACGCTGGCTGAAACACAGCCGCATTCTTGCGGCGCTGCCAAATCCACAGTGATACGCCACCGCCTTGATGGCCATCTCACTGCCTTCCAGTAAATGCCGGGCGGCATCGATGCGCGCGCGCAGTACAAATTCTGCTGGAGTAACGTTGGCCTCGCGCGCAAACACCCGGGCGAAGGTGCGCGGGCTCATCGCCACCACCTCAGCCAGTCGTTCAACCGAAAACGGTTCACCGATGTGCTCCATCACATGGCGTTGCACCTTTGCCACCGGCGAATCGTCGTCCGCCGACGCCGTGAGGTAGGGGCTGAATTGCGACTGGCCGCCTTGACGCTGGGCGACCACCAGTAGCCGCTTGGCGACCGCCAGCGAAACCGCCGCGCCATGGTCTTCAGTGACCAGCGCGAGGGCCATGTCGATACCCGCCGTGACACCGGCCGAGGTCATCAGCGCGCCGTCACGGACATAAATCCGGTCGGGCTCGACTCGCGCGCGAGGGAACCGGTCGGCCAGTTGCTGCGCGTGGCTCCAGTGAGTCGCAGCCCGTTTGCCATCCAGCAGTCCGGCATGTCCGAGAATGAAAGCACCGGTGCAGATCGAGCCGTAGCGCCCCGCGTGGGGCACGGCGTCCTGCAGCCATCGGGTGATGGCAGGCACCTCATCGCTGTCCGGCAAGAGCGGGCCCCCGGGCACCAGCAGAATATCAACGTCCTGCGGTGCTTGAGCCAGGGAATACTGCGCACCGAGCGGCATGCCATTGGAGGCGACGATCGGGTAGGGCGCCACGCCGATGGTGACAATTTCGTAGCCATCCGCCTGCGGCAGGAAGCGATTGGCTTCGGCGAATACGTCCAGAGGGCCGGCCACATCCAGTGACTGGACGTGAGGGAAGAGCATGATCGCGACACGCCTCATCCGGACGCTTGCCTTATTTCCTGGGCAACGTGGTGACGTTGTCCCACTCGGTGATCAGCGCTTTTTTGTTCTTGCGGTCGTACAGGCACAGCTCGGTGCCGGTCTTGTTTTTCATGAACGCCTGTTTGTACTGGCCTTTGATCAACAGCGCGGTGAACCCGACGCTGTCGTCGAAGGCGGCGTCGGCCCCGGCGGGCTTGGCATTTTTGAGCGAACTGGCGCTGACACAACTGTCGACCAGGGTTTTGTTGAAGGCTGCCCAGGCGTCAGGGCTGGAAGCGCTGGCTTGACCAGCGGCGGCGGTTAGAACGAGCAACAGCGCAGTGTGCATCTTCACGGGCAGGCGTCTCCATGTCGCGAGTGAGGAACCGGCCCCGGCGCAGGTTCAGCGCGGGTCGAGTTCGTGGCGCTGAATATATTGCATACCGGCGCGCTCATACAGCCGGCGTGCACGCAGATTGCTTTCCATCACCTTGAGATCGACATGCCCTTCACCGCGCTCGCGGTAGGTGGAGAATACCCGGTTCAGGAGCGCCAGCCCCAGACCGCGACGGTGCGCGCGGGGGTGAACCACCAGATTGCGGATAAACGCGCTGGTCCAGCACTGCGCCACGGCGACCACGCCCTGTGCATCTTCAAGGATCAAGCACAAGGCCCGGTCAGATTCAGGATCAGTGTCGAAAGCATCCAGCCATACGGGGAAGTCCGCGACGCGGCCGCCGCCGTGCTCGCGCCCCGCTACCAGCAGTTGGTGCACGGCAGCGGCATTCTGTGGGGTGAGTGGCACCTGACGCACGTCGGCGGGCCAGACCCCATCGGCCGTGGCAGCGCCGAGGTCCCGACGCATCAGCCAGTAATGCCCGGCGGAGGCGTCGTTCGCGGACGGGCTCAGATTCCCTGAGCTTCGACCGTGCGTGCGGCTTCGATCAAGCATCGTGTCAGCTCGGGCGAGGAAAACTTGGTCAGAACGGCGTTGGCACCTGCGGCGTTGGCCTTTTCTGCGTTCATCGCGCTGTCAAGTGAGGTATGCAGCAACACGTACAGCTCCTGGAAGTCAGGCGTCTCCCTAAGCGTCCGGGTGAGCGCGTAGCCGTCCATCTCCGACATCTCGATGTCCGACACGACGACGTTGATCTGTTGCGCGGTACCTTGCAGTTCCAGCAATTGATCGATGGCTTCGCGGGCACTGCGGGCTGTGTGGCATTCGATGCCCAGGTTGCGCAGGGTGATAACCGATTGTTGCAGCGCCACCTGACTGTCATCAACCACCAGTATGCGAGCCTTGGCCAGCACGGCAGCGTCCTCGCTGCGCAACTCGGCCGGTTCTGCGACGATCCGCGCCGGGGCGATACCGTGGATCACCTTCTCGATGTCGAGCACTTGAACCAGCGTCCCGTCCACCTGCGTCACGCCTGTGATGAATGACTTGTTCCCTGAGCCGAAGGGTGGTGGGCGAATGTCGGTGGTCAGGCAGTGAACGATCTTGCTGACCGCCTGCACGTGCAGCCCCTGCTTCGAGCGGCTGACGTCCGTGACAATCAGGCAGCCGCCGGCAGGATCCTCCAGGGGACGCTCGCCAATGGCACGACTGAGGTCGATCACCGACAGCGGGTTGCCGCGCAGCGTGGCAACGCCTTTGACGTGAGGATGCGATTCCGGCAGCCGCGTGAGGGGAGGGCAGGGGATGATCTCGCTGACCTTGAGCAGGTTGATCGCCATCAGTTTTCCGCTGCGCAACGTGAACAGCAGAAGCGAGAGTGAATCTGCGCGGACGTTCTTGGACATATAAACCTTCTGTGATGCGTTGCCTGGCCGCGTGGAGTCGGCCAAAAGCTTTCGATGACGGTTTATCGACCCGCTCAACCCAGGCTTTAACGGTTTTGCCGCCAGAGGCCGTTCGGCCCGTCTCTCGGTCCTTGACGCTAGCGTCAAAATGACACTGACGGAGTCATTTTGACCACAGCTGCTAGCAGGTCAAATTGACTGGCAAGCCCCGAAACCGCTGATTTTACGGCTCGCCGCCAATGGCACGATTCGTGAAATACCGAGGTATCCCTTACACATCACCCTCAGGAGTTTTCAATGTTGACCGCATCGGATCGTGCCATCGTCAAATCGACCGTACCACTGCTGGAAAGCGGGGGAGAAGCACTGATCACTCATTTTTACCAGACGCTGCTCAATGAGTATCCGCAAGTGCGTCCCTTGTTCAATCAGGCTCACCAGGCCAATGGCGACCAGCCCCGTGCGCTCGCCAATGGCGTGCTGATGTACGCCCGTCACATTGATCAGCTGGACGAACTCGGCGATCTGGTTGCCAAAATCATCAACAAGCATGTCGCGCTGCAGATTCTTCCTGAACATTACCCCCTCGTCGGCACATGCCTGCTCAGGGCGATACGCGAAGTACTGGGCGCGGAAATCGCCACGGATGAAGTGATAAGCGCCTGGGGCAAAGCCTACGGCCAATTGGCTGACATCCTGATCGGTGCAGAAAAAGCGATCTATGACGAGAAAGCCCAGGCGGTCGGCGGCTGGCGTGGCGCACGTGCGTTCAAGGTGGTCGGCAAAACCCCGGAAAGCGCAGAGATCACCTCGTTCTATTTCGCCCCGGCAGACGGTCAGCCCATTCTGCAGTTCACGGCCGGCCAGTACATCGGCATGCAGCTTCATGTAAACGGCGAGGAAATACGCCGCAATTACTCGCTGTCGGCGCTGGCTGGCAACAATCAGTACCGCATCAGCGTGAAGCGCGAACCCGGCGGCGTCGCGTCGACTTACCTGCACGATCATTTGCAGGTAGGCGACAACATCAACCTGTTCCCGCCATCGGGGGAGTTCACGCTGGCCGACAGCGACAAGCCGCTGGTTTTGATCAGCGGAGGGGTCGGCATCACGCCGACGCTGGCAATGCTTGAAGCGGCGTTGCAAACGGGGCGCCCTGTCCATTTCATCCACTGCGCGCGCAACGGCTCGGTGCACGCATTCAGAGACTGGATTGAAACGCTGGCAAGCCAGCATCCGCAGCTCAAGCGTTTCTACTGCTACGCCGAGGATGACGGCGTAAGCCCGGCGGCGCATGCCACAGGCTTGCTTGATCAGTCGCGACTGGAGAGCTGGCTGCCGGAGAGCCGCGACGTTGATGCTTACTTTCTGGGCCCGAAAGGCTTCATGGCTGCTATGAAGCGGCAATTGAAAGCAGCCGGCGTCCCCGACGCACAGGTGCATTATGAGTTCTTTGGTCCTGCGGCAGCTTTGGAATAGTCGCTGCGACAATTAGACGCATCCTACATATATATAGGAAGGCGGGGCGTTGTGTCGGGAGTGCGACAAAAGGCCGCACGCTTCTATATATAAGAAGGGCGTTCAAAGGCGCACGATGGCTCTTGAATTGAAGTGTTAACGCCTGGGTAATGCATGCGTGTCCACCATCGCCAGGTAATGGCGGTGGCGAGCAAGCCGGCCGGATTGCTGCATCGCCTGCCGCTCGATGAACGAGATGTCGGGACGGTGCTAGAATCGCTGCCTTTGCGGCGGGCCCGCCCCGCGCACTCTGCACCGCCGATCCGGGTGACTCCAATTCAAAGGGTATGTGAATGACTGACGAGATATTGAACCTGCGGCGTGAAAAGCGGTTCCTGGTATTGCTGGGTATCATCTGCCTGGCCTTGATCGGCGGAGCGTTGTACATGCAGGTGGTGCTGGGTGAGGCCCCTTGCCCGTTGTGCATTCTGCAACGGTATGCGCTGTTGTTCATTGCCGTGTTTGCCTTCATCGGTGTTGCAATGCCGGGGCGTGTAAGCCTGACGATTTGTGAGGCGCTGGTGGTTCTAAGCGCGGTGGGCGGGCTTTTGGCTGCCGGGCGTCACGTCTACATCCAGACGCACCCGACCGAGAGCTGCGGCATCGATGTGCTGCAGCCGATCGTCGACGGTCTGCCCCTGGCATCGTTGTTTCCGCTCGGTTTTCAGGTCGGCGGTTTCTGTGAGACGCCATATCCGCCAGTTCTGGGTTTGTCTCTGGCGCAGTGGGCATTGGTGGCTTTTGTGCTGACCGTTGTGCTGGTCCCGGTGGGAATTATTCGCAACCGGATGAAAGCACGCTGATTACAAAGCGTTGCGTAACAAAGCCTCCGTTTCGCTTCAACAAAACAGGGGCTTTGCGATGATTCAGGGTGCGACATAACACCGCATTTTTACTGAATACGAAATTAACTGTTGCGCAGAAACTTATAGTCAATAAAACTTTACGTATCTACAATCGCCCCCAATTCACGCCACCCCCTCATTTGCGGGACGGTGTAAATCGAGGTCATGGAGCGTCTTTTCGCTTCGGTAGACGCGGTTCGAATGGCCTCCCGAGTTACGTTTTGAATGTCTGCGCCAAGGGATTTGGTCCGCCTAGGCGGGTGCCACCATTCGAATAAGAATCCACAGTTAAATCCGGAAATGTTGCGAGGCCACATGCTTCCTGACAGGCCCCTTTTCAATCCAAGCATTTGCCAGCACCTGGCAGGGTGAAGTGTTGGCGGTCGAAACCCAACTGCGATGCGAAAGCTGCTTTTAGAGGTCGTGAGATGAGTAAAAAAAGGTACCCCAGGTTTTTTGGCTTCTTGGCCCTTTTCAGCATGCTCCTGCTCAGCGGGTGCGACTACACCTTGCTGGATCCAAAAGGCCATGTCGGCATTCAAGAGCGTGATCTGATCATCACTGCCACCTTGCTCATGCTGCTGGTGGTGGTGCCGGTCATTTTCATGACCATCATCTTCGCCTGGAAGTATCGCGCTACCAACAAGAGCGCGACGTATACGCCTGATTGGGCGCATTCAACCCGGATTGAACTGGTGGTCTGGCTGGTTCCATTGGCCATCATCATCGTTCTCGGCTATGTCACGTACAAGTCGACCCACGCGCTGGACCCTTACCGTCCGCTCGAATCCGACGTCAAGCCAGTGACCATCGAAGTGGTCGCCCTGGACTGGAAATGGCTGTTCATTTACCCGGAACAAGGCATTGCCACCGTCAACAAGATCGTGTTCCCGGCCAACACGCCGATCAATTTCCGAATCACCTCTGATTCGGTCATGAACTCGTTCTTTATCCCTGCATTGGGTGGCCAGATCTACGCGATGGCCGGGATGCAGACTAAGCTTCACCTTATCGCCAACGAAAATGGCGAGTTCGACGGCATCTCCGCCAACTACAGTGGCGCAGGTTTCACCGGCATGAAATTCAAGGCGACTGCCACCTCGCAGGCTGACTTCGAAGCCTGGGTTGCCGACGTCAAGAATTCACCGAAGCAACTGGCAACGGCTGAATACTCTGCGCTGGCCAAGCCCAGCGAGCGTAATCCCGTTGAACTCTACTCCTCGGTCACTCCGAACCTGTTCCAGATCATCATCGACAAGTATGAAGGTATGAAGCCGGGCAAGATTGTCCACGAGAAGAAAGAAGTGGCGGGTACGGAAGGGATGGAAATGGGTAAGCATTCAGCTGCGCAGGCAGAGGAGTAAACGATGTTTGGTAAATTAAGTCTGGACGCGGTTCCGTTCCACGAACCGATAGTCATGATCACGCTTGCCATGATCGCTATCGGCGGCGTGGCGGTTTTGGGGCTGGTCACGTACTTCAAAAAGTGGACCTACCTGTGGACCGAGTGGCTGACATCTGTCGACCACAAAAAAATCGGCGTCATGTACATCATCATCGCGATGGTCATGCTGCTGCGTGGTTTCTCCGACGCCATCATGATGCGTTCCCAGCAGGCGCTCGCCGTCGAGGGATCGCCTGGCTACCTGCCGCCTGAACACTATGACCAGATCTTCACCGCTCACGGTGTGATCATGATCATCTTCATGGCGATGCCGTTCTTCACCGGTCTGATGAACATCGTTCTGCCTCTGCAGATCGGCGCTCGTGACGTGGCTTTCCCGTTCCTGAACTCCTTGAGCCTGTACCTGCTGATCTCCGGCGTGGTTCTGATCAACGTGTCTCTGGGTGTTGGCGAGTTCGCACGTACCGGTTGGGTTGCCTATCCGCCGCTGTCAGAACTGGGCTATAGCCCGGGCGTGGGCGTGGACTACTACATCTGGGCACTACAGCTTTCAGGACTGGGGACAACGTTAACCGGGGTCAACTTCCTGGTGACGGTCCTGAAGATGCGTACGCCTGGCATGAAACTCATGGACATGCCGATCTTCACCTGGACCTGCACCTGGGCCAACGTCCTGATCGTGGCTTCGTTCCCGATCCTGACCGGCACCCTGGCATTCCTGACGCTTGACCGTTACCTGGACTTCCACATCTTCACGAACGAATTGGGTGGTAACCCGATGATGTACGTGAACCTGTTCTGGGCGTGGGGTCACCCTGAGGTATACATCCTGATTCTGCCGGCGTTCGGTGTCTTCTCCGAAGTCATCTCGACGTTCACCGGCAAGCGTCTGTTCGGCCACCACTCGATGATCTACGCCTCTGGTGCGATCTCGATTCTGGGCTTCATGGTCTGGCTGCACCACTTCTTCACCATGGGTTCGGGTGCAAGCGTCAACGCCTTCTTCGGTCTGGCAACGATGCTGATCTCCATCCCGACGGGTGTGAAACTGTTCAACTGGCTGTTCACGATTTATCAGGGTCGTCTGCGCTTCACCGCGCCCGTGTTGTGGACCCTGGGCTTCATGGTGACGTTCTCCATCGGCGGTATGACTGGCGTTCTGCTGGCCATCCCGGGTGCCGACTTCGTCCTGCACAACAGCCTGTTCGTGATCGCGCACTTCCATAACGTGATCATCGGTGGTGCCGTATTCGGTTACATCGCAGGCTTCGCGTTCTGGTTCCCTAAAGCGTTCGGCTTCAAGCTGAACGAGAAGTGGGGCAAGGCAGCGTTCGGTTTCTGGATCAGCGGTTTCTATGTCGCCTTCATGCCGCTCTACGCATTGGGCTTCATGGGCATGACTCGTCGTCTGAACACCACTGAAAACCCGGAATGGACGCCATATCTGTATGTGGCTTTCGTAGGTGCCGTCCTGGTTGCAATGGGTATTGCCTGCCAGCTGATCCAGATCTACGTGAGTATTCGTGACCGCGAGCAGAACCGCGATCTGACCGGTGACCCATGGAATGGCCACACCCTGGAATGGTCCACTTCGTCGCCACCGCCGTTCTACAACTTTGCAGAGCTGCCAAAAGCGAACGAGATCGACCCGTTCTACGCCGCCAAGCGTGATGGCGAGGCGTACAAGGTTCCGGCCAAGTACTCCGACATCCACATGCCTAACAACACGGCAACAGGTCTGGTGATGGGCGCGCTGTTGACGGTCTTCGGTTTCGCGATGATCTGGCACATCTTCTGGCTGGCCGCTGTCAGTCTGATCGGTACCATCGTCTACTTCGTGATTCACGCTGCACGCGACGATCAGGGCTTCATGGTGCCTGCATCCGAAGTGGCACGTATCGAAGGCGAGCAGCATGCGATCCTGGCCAAGGTTCGCAATGACCAGACAAACACTCCTGTCAACAAGCTGGAGCAGGCATAAACAATGTCGAACTTAGTATTTGATGGTGCGAAGGGTCACGACCACGGTCATGACCACGAGCACGACCATGGTCACCACGACGCCGGCGAGATGAAAATCTACGGCTTCTGGATCTACCTGATGACCGACTGCATTCTGTTTGCGTCGATCTTCGCCATTTACGCCGTACTGGTTAACAACGTTGCAGGCGGTCCTGCGGGCCACGACATTTTCGAACTGCCGTACGTGCTTGGCGAAACCGCCTGCCTGTTGCTCAGCTCGATCACCTACGGCTTCGCCATGCTGGCGATGCACAAGGGCAACAAGTCGGGCGTGTTGGGCTGGTTGTTCGTGACCTTCCTGTTCGGCCTGGGCTTCATCGGTATGGAGGTCAATGAGTTCCACCTGCTGATCTCCGAAGGTTACGGTCCTAACCGCAGTGGCTTCCTGTCGGCGTTCTTCACGCTGGTCGGCACCCACGGCCTGCACGTGACCAGTGGTCTGATCTGGATGGCGATCATGATGTATCAGGTCTCCAAGCATGGTCTAACCAATACCAATCAGACTCGCCTGAGCATGCTCAGCCTGTTCTGGCACTTCCTGGACGTTGTCTGGATCTGCGTGTTCACCGTTGTCTATCTGATGGGGACCATTTAAATGGCGAATTCACATCATTCCCACGACGCTGCCAGCCACGAACCTGCAAGCCACGGTAGCTTCAAGTCGTACATGGTCGGTTTCGTACTGTCGATCATCCTGACCGCGATTCCTTTCGGCCTGGTGATGTTCCCGACCATTTCGAAAGTGGCCACGCTTTGGATCGTTCTGATCTTTGCAGCCGTTCAGGTGATTGTTCACCTGGTGTACTTCCTGCACCTCGACCGCTCGGCAGCACAGCGCAACAACGTGATCGCGTTTGCCTTCGCTGGCCTTGTGATTGTGTTGTTGGTTGGCTTGAGCACCTGGATCATGTTCAGCATTCACACCGCCATGATGGCGAAGTGAGGAAAACCTGATGTCACTGAAGCACTTTATCCAAATCACCAAACCGGGGATCATTTTCGGTAACGTGCTTTCGGTGGCAGGTGGCTTTTTTCTGGCGTCCAAGGGGCATGTCGACATCGGCCTGTTCCTGGCCGCGGTGATCGGGACTTCGCTGGTAGTGGCTTCTGGCTGCGTCTTCAACAACTGCATCGATCGAGACATCGATGTAAAGATGGAGCGCACCAAAAACCGTGTGTTGGTGCAGGGCTTGGTGTCGGTGAAGCTGGCGTTGATTTACGCCACGGTGCTGGGCATTCTCGGTGTCGGCTTGCTGTACACCCAGGCCAATGCCCTGGCGGCGCTGTTTGCCGTCATCGGCTTCGTGATCTACGTCGGCTTCTACAGCCTGTACCTGAAGCGCAAGTCGGTGCATGGCACGTTGGTGGGCAGCCTTTCAGGCGCAATGCCGCCGGTGATTGGTTACGTCGCGGTCAGCAACACCTTTGACCTTGCGGCGCTGACATTGCTGGTGATGTTCAGTCTGTGGCAGATGCCTCATTCGTACGCAATTGCGATCTTCCGCTTCAACGACTATCGCGCCGCTTCGATTCCGGTACTGCCGGTCAAGCGCGGGATTCGGGTTGCCAAGCGGCATATCCTGATCTACATCCTGGCGTTTCTGCTGGCGACCTTGATGCTGACCTTCGGCGGCTACGCCGGGCTCAACTATCTGGCCGTTGCGGCGGCGATGGGCATGTACTGGTTGTACATGGCCTGGACCGGCTACAAAGCCAAGGACGATACCGTTTGGGCACGTAAGCTGTTCGTGTTCTCCATCTTCACGATCACTGCATTGAGCGTGGCGATGTCGCTGGATTTTCAGGTAACTAAGGAGTTGCTGGTCACTTACGCAGCGCCTTAGTCCTCCGGAATGAAGTCAAAAAAACCCGGTTGCTCGCGAGAGCAACCGGGTTTTTTTCGACCTGAATCAAGCGTCGGCTTAGCTTTCCAGAACTGGTTTAGCGGGATCTGCGCCATCCCGGGCCGGCCCGAGCACGATGGCCAGGTGGCGCAAGTCTTCAATCTCCACGCTGACGCTTTTCCCGGATGGGCTGGCCACGAGTGTGCCCAGCGCAAAGACCGTAAAGAAACGCACCTCATCAGCATGGCTCAGCAGCTCACTGATGTAGCGACTGGAGCGATAAGCCTGCATTTGCGCGGGTGAGACGTATAGCGTCACCAGCTTGCCTTGCAGGCGGTCGAAGAATTTAAATTTGAAGCCGATGCCGTACCGCTCGACCAACCCACCGCCGTACAGGACGCGACGGTCGTCATTCAGCTGCGCAAACTTGATGTGGCGAAAATAAGCCCGTAACGAGATCTCGCCCTGACCCGGAACGCGCAAGGTCAGCAGCGCGAGCTCTTCTTTGCTCAAAGACGACTGAGCCTGACGAAAGCTGTCGACCAGACGCTCCAGATTGCTCGTGCGGTTCTGCTTGTCCTGTTTAGCCTTCAGGATGTCCGTCGAGGACGAAGGGTCCTTGGCTGACTCAGGGGGCTTAGTGTCGGGCTTGTCTGCGGTTGCAGTCTGCTTTGCACGCTCTTTGACAGTGGGGTCAAACACGTCAATGTAATCGTCCAGCTTGCGCTTGACCCTCCGTAGCTCGCTCTCGGCCTCGGTCTCGTCTGCAGCCGGCAGCGTCACTTCGGGATCAACCCACTCGCAATCGGGGTGATGTTCGTAGTTCGGATTGGCCCGGTAGTGCGCGGCGACAAAAGTCAGATGTTCCTGAGGTTTCACGTCATAGCGAACGCCGGTGATCTTGACGCCCGAGGCGCGGCAAGGCTCGGACGAGCACAGAAAACTGAAGCGCGCCCGAGGCAGCTCTTGAGAAAAGTATTCTCGCCTCGCCGCCACGATGGACAGCTCCTGCTGCAGTTCGACGCAAAACGCGCGGGTGATGGTTCGGGTCGTTTTCATGTACGCGCTGGGGTCCTGCGCCGAGTTTTCACGGGCGTCATCTTCATTCCTTACTCCGACGGCACTGCCAGCCATTCACCTACGATTTTCTTGTAGGCGCCGGTCGCCTTGGTCAGGTGCAGCCATTGATCAACGTAGGCTTTCCAGGCGATGTCGTCTCGCGGCAGCAAGTAGGCTTTTTCACCGTATTGCATGTAGTGCGACGGGTTGACCGTGCACAGCCCGGGCATGCGTTTCTGTTGGTAAAGGGCTTCGGACGCGTCGGTGATCATCACGTCCGCCTTCTTGTCCAGCAGCTGCTGAAAGATGGTCTTGTTGTCATGGAATGACAGGCTGGCATTGGGCAGGTAAGCGTGGGCGAAGGCTTCGTTGGTGCCGCCCTGAGGCTCGATCAGTCGCACGCCTGGCTGGTTGATCTGCTCTATGGTCTGGTACCTGGACTCGTCTTCGCAACGAACCAGCGGCACCTTGCCGTCGATGTCCAGCGTGTCGCTGAACGCAGCCTTCTTCTGCCGCTCCAGCGTGACCGAAATTCCGCCCACCGCCATGTCGCATTTGCCCGCAGTGAAGTCGGGCATCAGCGTTTTCCAGGTCGTCGGGACCCACTCGATCGTCACACCCAGACTCTTCGCCAGCGACTGCGCCAGCTCAATGTCGATGCCCTCATATTGGCCGTCGGGCTTGAGAAACGTGTACGGCTTGTAATCGCCCGTGGTGCAAACGGCCAATTGGCCTTTTTGCATCACGGTGTCGAGACGCGACGGCGTCTCCGCCGCCTGGACCTGCGCAACGCTAACCATGCTCAACAGCAAACCGGCGGTGATGCGTGTGTTCATCGAGTAGCCCCTCTGCGACATATGCCTGTCTGCCGTTATAGAGGTGGGCGACGCAGATGGGAAGCGTTATGCCGCGGAGGAGGGCGGCTTGTCTTTCGCCCGCTTGGCCGCTTGCCGGGCAGGTCGGGTTTTAGCACGACGATGCCGATACAGCGCAACGCCTGCGCCCACGACAATCACGCCAATGAAAATCGGCAGGCGATAAGGTTTCAGGTTGCCCAGCATCTCCTCCAGAAAACCCCCGGCCCAATACCCGGCGGCCAGGAAGAGACTCGCCCAGACTGCGGCGCCGAGCAGGTTGATCAGCGCAAAGCGCACAGGGGACAAGCGACTCGCCCCGATGACCAGCGGGCCGATCAGGCGCATGCCGTAAAGGAATCGGACCCCAAAAATCGAGGCAGTGGGGTACCGCTTGATCAGGTCTGAAACGCGGTCGATCGTCGCTTGCTGGCGGTGTAAGCGTGGCAGCAGGCGCGGTCCGAAGTGGCGGCCCGTCCAGAAAAGAATCTGGTCGCCAAGCATCCCGCCCAAGGTGGCGTAGATCAGCACTTGCTGCCATTCCAGCACGTGCTGGTGCGCCGCCAGGCCGCCCAGAATCAGGATGGTTTCGCCTTCCAGCAGGCAACCGATGAAGATGGCCCAATATCCGTAATTGGCGAGCAGATAGTTGAAGTCAATGTGTTCGAACATGGAAGACCGGTGGGTTTCGGTGAGGGGGCTCCCTGGGGTAATCAGCGAATGCCCCAGGGAGTGCCGCTGCGTTCGACCGGGCGGTGTCGTCTTCGGTTCGTTTGTTAAATGGAGAATGTGAGGCCACGCCCCAAGCATCTGCTGCGGCAGGTACAGCGTGACCCGCGGTGTTCGAGGGATTGTCAGGGAAACGTCTGTGGGTCACTCAGGCACTGGATGAGGTGATCGTAGACGAGCCTTACCCTGGGCGGGACCGGTCCTGACTGCGTTCGGTAAACGGAGAGGTCCATGGGCGGGGGCGCCTGATCGGGCAATACCTCGATCAAACGGCCGTCGCGCAGATACGCCTCCGCCAGAAAGTGCGGCATCTGTGCGAATGTCACGCCTGCGAGGACGAATTCGAGTTCGGTTTCCGGGTCATCGCAACTGAAAGCGGGCGAAGGTGGCAGATAGCTTTGACCATCCAAGAGAAACCACGGCCACGGCCTTCCATTATTGCGATCAATGAGCGTCGACAGTGGCAGACGCTTGAGTTCCTCGAGCGTGGAAGGCCCGCCAACCTTCGCGATCAACAAGGGCGACGCCACAATCTTGAGTGGCACACTCCCCACGGCGCGCGCGATATAGCGTCGGTCCCGAACGGTGCCGATGCGTATGCCGATGTCGATACGCGACGCTACGGCGTCCGTCAATTGGTCATCCAGGCTCAACTCGATTCGAAGTCCGGGATGGTCCTGCAGCAACGGTTTGAGAAACCGTGCCAGATAGAGCTTGCCGATCGAGTGTGGCGCTGTGATGCCCACTCGGCCGACGATATCGGTCACCTGATCCTTTGCATGGGCGGCGAACAGTTGATCGAACTGATCGAGGGTCGCGCGCGCCTGTCGCGCGACATCTGCTCCGTAGGCCGTGACTTGAGCCTGCCGTGTACTTCGATGGAACAAGGGCTCGGCAAGGGTGCGCTCCAGTTCCTTGATCGCACGGGTGACTTTTTGCGGCGAAGTGCCAATGCGAGTGGCGGCCTCCCTGAATGTCGGCGAGTCCACGGCCACCAGAAAAATCCTCAGCATTTCCATTCGGTTAAGCATCGTTCGCTCGCGTTCCAGAAAGTGGAATTCTCAAATCCGAACTCTTCCATTTCCTGACCAGAATATCCACCGCAAACTGGCCTCCATCAACTTCCTGCACTTCTGGAGAAACGAAATGAGCAACGGCATTCAAGGCAAAGTCGTCGTCATCACCGGCGCAAGCAGCGGCCTGGGCGAAGCCACCGCGCGGCATCTGGCAAAACTCGGCGCCAAGGTCGTGCTGGGCGCACGCCGTCAGGAACGCATGGACGTCATCGTGCAAGACATCAAGGCCATCGGCGGCGACGCATCGGCTTACACCGTTGATGTCACCCGCCGAGAAGAGGTAGCGGCGCTGGTGGATAACGCAGTCCGTGACTTCGGCCGTGTGGACGTCATGATCAACAACGCCGGCCTCATGGCCATCGCGCCCATGTCCGAGCTGCGCGTCGATGAATGGGACCGCATGATCGACATCAACGTCAAAGGCGTCCTCTATGGCATCGCCGCTGCACTGCCGAAGTTCGAGGCTCAGGGCTCCGGCCACTTCATCAATATCTCGTCGGTAGCAGGCATCAAAGTCTTCAGCCCCGGCGGCTCCGTCTACAGCGGCACCAAGTATGCTGTTCGCGCCATCTCCGACGGTCTGCGTCACGAAGTCGGCGGCAAGATCCGCACCACGACCATCGAACCCGGCGCCGTAGACTCCGAGCTGAAACTGGGCAGCGGCCATCAGCCAAGCGCGGATGTAGTGAAAGAATTCTACAAACAAGCGATCCCGGCCGAATCCGTGGCCCGCGCAATTGCCTACGCGATTGAGCAGCCGGGTGATGTGGACATTAACGAGATTGTGCTTCGGCCGACTTCGCAGGACTTTTGACTGGGGCGATTTCCAGACGGTAGATACGGGGTCTATAAGTTACCTTTGATCTTGATAGGTAGATAAAAGTGACTGAAGGTACTCACTGACTGACCTTAATGATTCACCCCATAGCGGATGAGTATCCGTCTGATATGCCTGTCAGACATTACTTACGGAAAAGACCGCAGATGTAGAATTAAATCGGCGGCTTCGCACTCCATAGTTTTTCCTTGTGAAACTACGGCTGGCCTCAGATGGAATGCCATTTATGCATGTTTTGTATCCTTTGGCCGGATTCAGTAGGCGGTAAGTCATGTGCAGTTCCGATAATCGGGCAGCTATGTGTATGACATGCGGCGCCGAAGCTGGCTGGAACGAGATCGCGCGCTCGATAAAGGTGAATGGGATACTGACACGCAGATATGGACAATTATTGATAACCGTTTCAAATATCGAGCCACTGGCCTGGCTTTTTCCAGGTGCTTGGCTTGAAGCTAATCAGCAGTAGTATTACAAAGGGGAGGTACGGTGATACAGTGCGCTGTCGTCAGCCAAATCGTGGAGTGATGGAATCATGGATGATCAGATATGAATGAATTTTGCAAGCCCGAGTCGAATAACAGTCCGAACTGGAGTTTTTTTGATGTCTTCGTTTGGAAGCTTGTGCCGCCTAGGTTCGGTGGTGGGCGCGGCCATATTCAGCAGTTCAAAGATGCATGGCTAACGCATAATAAGCTTTTCATTAGGGCGTCAGCAGCGAAGTATCTACTTCTCGTTGAGCTCCTTGCTGGAGTGTGCTGGATAGAAGCCGGAGGAGATCCCAATTCTATCGATAGGATCGCATTCGAGGTTCGGGCTTTCGATCATTTAGGCAATTTGCCAACTGTTAGTACTTCACCCCCCGCCAAGACAAGTTTTGGCTGGGTAAGTGTTCAACTCAAAACCGCTGCGGTAACGTTGGGCCTAGATCCAGAAGTCATGACGATCAGTCAGTGGAGAAGCCTGTCCAACTGCCTTGAAAAGGATGTGTATAACATCGACTTGGCAGCGAAGCATCTACGGATGCTAGCAGCTCATGACGGGTTCATCAGTATAGGAATGGATGAGGTGCGTATTATAGGAGCTCGTTACAATCGAGGCACCAGTTTATCTCTTGAGAAAATCAAGGAGAACACAAGTTACGGTGATTTTATAGTGAGAAGGTGGGTTTCTTTTAGTCGCCTCGTAGGGTGAAGCATATGGCGATCAGAGGAGTTTTGATTAGGGTTTTGCTCTATGCGGCTTGTGCGGCATTGTTGTTCGTTTATATGATGTTCCAAGGGTCTCAATATGACTGGATGGAGCCGGCGTCGCTTGCGAAAAATATCGAGGACAATTCTAAAAATCGAGATGTCATAAGGGTCACCACTGTTTTTATCACGCTAATCATGCAATTTATGATCGCTATCTGTCTCTCCAGAAAAGAGGCAATTGTAAGCGTCGCTATCGTGACAACGATATTTTACTTATGTTGGTAGGGCGGTCCCCGCCTGGATATCAGGCGGGCTTGTTAGAACTACAAGGGGGTATGTGTTTTACGCAATCGGCTTGGTTTTGGTTTTGTCCCATCCGCCTGATACGACCCTCGCGCTTCCGCCGTCACTTAGACGTTTTGGTGGAGATGAATTCGATCGCCTGGCCTACCGTATCGAGATCTGAATAGACAGATTCATCGCTCGCATCAAAATTGAACGTCTCTTCCGCGGCCAACCACAGCTCATTTTGGTCGAGGGAGTCAGCCCCCAAGCTGACGAACGTCGACGTATCCAAGATCTTGCTTTCATCGACACCTAATTTTTCGGCTACCAGCGCTTTGAATGTGGATGCAGTCGTGGACCTATCCATGGCATACCTCTTCTGTTTGAGGAAATAACACTTTGAATCCTCCCCCCAATTGCATCGGCCCACAACTGTCACAATTGACATTTTTTGTCAGAAAGTCGGACCATATTTATGTTTTCGAAAGTGATGGGGATAGCTTCCCAGCCGGCAGTGATCAATTTTCTTCCAATCCACTCTGCCATCTCCGGGACGACGCTCCCGGCACTCAAGCCTCTGCCAGGCTGGCCGCATTCAGTCCGAAGCAAACCCCATCCCAGTCAGACGCTGGCTAGCGCTCAACGTCTAATCTCATCGGTTCGGTTCGGTTCGTTTCGGCTCGGCTCGGCTCGGCGACGATAGTGGTTCAGTCCAGGGCGATTGGTGATCCTACCTTTTTGTCGGGAGAGGATTGGTAGCCCAGGTCTACACCGACGCTGCCTTGACTTCGGTTCCGACTGGACCGACACGGCGAAGTCTCTGATGGGGATCCGCAAGACCATCATCGCAGGTGGTCGTCCTTCTAACTGCACCGCTAGGCGCAACGACACCACAGGCCATGCAGCTCTGGCGCAGGTGCTCCCCACGCACTGCCCAACGAAGCGTTGAAGAGCAAGCAGCTGCCAACACCGGGCGGGTGGAGATTCTTTGGTGTCGAAACGTCGCCATTAGCCCCCAATTACCAGCACCGACGACCGTTGCCACGCGAAAATTTACGATCTGATGGGCAACACATTGATTCCACGACGAAAATTTGCGCGTTTAAATTTGAGACCATAATGATTCCTCGGATTACGGGTTATCTCGCTTGTAGGTATGACCGGGACTGATCACAACCTTTTTTGCCAAGGCGTCCAGTTCTTCGCTGTGATACAGATCCAGGCATTTTAAAAAGTCGAACCTGACACCTTTCACCTCAGCCTCAACTAATGGGTTTTTGTAGTTCCTGCTCAGATAGCTGTTTATCAAGGCTTTGACTTCATCCGGACTCTTTTCCAAGTCGTAATTCGTCCAGTCGCGCAACGCGCTAACGCTGCTACCGGCATCTGACGCGACGTTCTTGTCATCCTGACACGCGCTTGCCACACATGTTGCGAGCACCATATCCTTGTAGTTTTGCTCGTAGCTTTGGCCCAAGCTTTGTGGAGAGGAGGGACGATCAGTTGCGAAGGCCGCAGACGCTGTAAGCATAATAGCTAACAAGCGCAAGAAATGTCTCATCAACGTAAGCTCCAAAATTTTGCCTGATCTGTATGATAATTAACGCCTGGCTCATTAAAGTAACAGTGATCGAAGCAGATATTGCCATCAAACAAAGTCGCATGCCCTTGTGAATCATCCCAGCCCGAAATTTCAAAAAGTATAACGCCTTTTTTTCCAATCAGTGCGCCGCCGCCCGAGGGAGGGTATTTAACTATCTCGGGCTTTCCCCACTTAACCTCCAAGAACGTGATCAGGTTCTTTACCCGGAAGAAATATTGGCGATGCTCTCTACCAGATACGGTTTGCCCTAGGATTTTTGGAATAATAAACCCTTATGATTTAGAATGTAGCTCATGCGCACCGCACAGGTGTTACTCCATCTGTGGTAAGGTTCTGGATTGTTGATATTTTTTCAACATATCCCCCCACCACTCCAGCAACCCTTTCGCCCGAGTTGACCGGATCGTAAATCTTTAGAGATTCAGCCCACGCAGCTGCAAAAAAGGCCTAGGCATTAATCATCCTTAATAATATAAACCGCTGATAAATCCACAGTCAAAGGCATCGATTTCGAGAATAGAGCTTGTTGCCGGTCCCATGCCCTGAGGCATTGCCCGCTCCACTGCCATTGGCAAGCTTTGCTGCGTATAAGTGGTGTTATCTTGCCATAGTCAGTTGTCGTCTTTGATCCGGTATTTTACGAAAGCGATATATTTGGAGAGCGCGAAGTTCAGGATCTTCTTCTTTGCGGACCCAGACAGGTGGCCCACCATGATGAAGCGCGCACCTGCGAGATCGTTAAGGTCGCTGAGCTTGAATGACGATAGCATTTCATCTTCCAGATCCTTATCCCGGATGAGAATACTTGGCTCACTGAGATAGTCGCCGCAGTTGAGCCAAGCTGAACCGCCCTTTCGGTTGATATTATTGATCTGTCCCCAGAACAACCTCACGGAGCCCGGCTCAATATCCGACAGTTGATATTGGGAGAAGAGCAAGCGACGTATGCTTCCTTCAAGTACCACCCGCCCGTTGTCAGCGGTTATTCTGATGTTGGTTTCATCTTCAGGGTAGTCAGGATTACGTATCAGCCTCGAAAGGATTTGTCTCAGAGACTTATTGACTGGATAGTCGGCCGCGTTCGTGTGTTGCTTTTGGATGCTGCCCCACGGTGAGTCCACCGCAGGTGTGGTAGGTGGAGCCGGGGTCAGAATGGTTTGCGGTTTTCGCTTGTCGAGGTCCACGACAATGTGCGCATTGTCCTCGCCATCGACAGTGCCAGGCACTTCGCCGTCCGCAACGAGAATGACTGTTTTAATTAGGCAGCCTTCTTTGTGATGCGCCGCGAAACATGCTGATCTCTAACGCAGCCCGCCCGTTGATCCGCTGACGAACCAAGCGCCTGCCTCGCACTCGGGACATCTTATATTGCCCGCGTATTTATCCACGTCCTGTTGGAAATCGGCCAACGAGCACGCGCTCAGGTCCCCGCGGTAAATGACTGATTGCATCTCTTATCCTTAAGCGCAGCCGTTGTTCGAAAACTGGCTAAGTGCCGTCCTTGTTCAATCATACCCAATGCGCGTAGTGATGCTAGTGGAGAGGCTTCCGAGCTGTTTGTCGGACATTGCCTACAGAAAAAACGGCCAACTGCGGAAGGGGTGACGTGCAGCATAGAAAAGGGGCCGATTTGAACCCCTGAGCTTGGCGGAGAAAGTAGCGGCGCTTTCCCGGCTAAAGCCGGTCCCATCAAGTGCACGCGTTGTCTCGGTGGAACTGGCTTCAGCCTGGAAGACGGCATATTGAGACCACCAGAGTTGCTGTGTGGCGCTCAGCGCCTTTCCTTACCCTTCACGGCGCCCACCAAATCCCGCCCACAAAAAAACCGGCTCAAACGTGGCCGGTTTTTTTGTGCTTCAAGTGAGGTAACCACTTGAAGGTGTTGCTGTTTGGTGCCCCGAGGGAGAATCGAACTCCCACTTCTTTCGAAAACGGATTTTGAATCCGCCGCGTCTACCAATTCCGCCATCAGGGCTCAATGGCGGCGAAGTATAGAGATGAGCCTACCGTTGGTCAATCATGTTTCATGGTCAATTTTCACTTATTCCGCTAAACTTCCCGGCCCTGCTAGACGAACCCCATCATGCGTGTCGCTGACTTTACCTTCGAGCTCCCGGATTCATTGATCGCGCGCCATCCTTTGGCGGAGCGACGCAGCAGCCGTTTGCTGACCCTCGACGGGCCAAGCGGCGCGCTGGCACACCGCCAATTCACTGATTTGCTGGAGCATTTGCGCCCCGGTGATCTGATGGTCTTCAACAATACCCGTGTGATTCCAGCGCGGCTGTTCGGGCAAAAGGCCTCGGGCGGCAAGCTGGAAATCCTCGTTGAGCGAGTCCTCGATCAACACCGGGTGCTGGCCCATGTGCGCTCCAGCAAGTCGCCCAAGCCCGGCTCTGCCATCCTCATCGATGGCGGCGGCGAGGCCGAAATGGTCGCGCGCCATGACGCGCTGTTCGAGCTGAGTTTCGCCGAGCCGGTGCTGCCCTTGCTCGAGCGCGTCGGGCACATGCCGTTGCCTCCTTATATAGACCGTCCTGACGACGATGCCGACCGCGAGCGGTATCAGACCGTTTACGCCCAGCGTGCCGGGGCAGTGGCGGCGCCGACCGCAGGTCTGCACTTCGACCAGACGATGATGAACGCCATTGCTGACAAGGGCATCGAGACCGCATTCGTCACGCTTCACGTCGGGGCGGGCACGTTCCAGCCGGTACGCGTCGAGCGTATTGAAGACCACCACATGCACAACGAGTGGCTTGAGGTGACTCAGGAAGTGGTCGACGCCGTGGCGGCCTGTCGAGCGCGCGGCGGTCGGGTAATCGCCGTGGGCACGACCAGCGTGCGTTCGCTGGAAAGTGCAGCGCGCGACGGCGTGCTCAAGCCGTTCAGCGGCGACACCGACATCTTCATCTACCCGGGCCGACCCTTCCACGTGGTCGATGCGCTGGTGACCAACTTTCATTTGCCGGAATCCACGCTGTTGATGCTGGTCTCGGCGTTCGCCGGTTATCCCGAGACCATGGCGGCCTACGCGGCTGCGGTGGAGCACGGTTACCGCTTTTTCAGTTACGGGGATGCCATGTTCATCACCCGCAATCCCGCGCCGACCGCCCCCGAAGAATCAACCTCGACGGAATCGGCCCCAGAGGATCAAGCATGAGTCGCACCTGTCGTATGTCTTTCGAGCTGCTGGCCACCGATGGCAAAGCGCGTCGCGGTCGTCTGACCTTCCCCCGTGGCGTTGTCGAAACGCCTGCGTTCATGCCGGTTGGCACGTACGGCACGGTCAAAGGCATGCTGCCGCGGGACATCGAGGCCACTGGGGCCCAGATGATTTTGGGCAACACCTTCCACTTGTGGCTGCGTCCCGGCACCGAAGTGATCAAGGGCCATGGCGACCTGCATGACTTCATGCAGTGGAAAGGTCCGATCCTGACCGACTCCGGCGGTTTTCAGGTGTTCAGCCTGGGTGCAATGCGCAAGATCAAGGAGGAGGGCGTGACCTTCGCTTCCCCGGTCGACGGCGCAAAAGTGTTCATGGGTCCTGAAGAATCGATGCAGGTTCAGCGTGATCTGGGCTCCGACATCGTCATGATCTTCGACGAGTGCACACCGTACCCGGCGGATGAAGACGTGGCGCGCACCTCCATGGAGTTGTCGCTGCGCTGGGCCAAGCGCTCCAAAGTCGCTCACGGTGAAAGCACGGCGGCGTTGTTTGGCATCGTTCAAGGCGGCATGCACGAGAACCTGCGCATGCGTTCGCTGGAAGGCTTGAGCGAACTGGACTTCGACGGTCTGGCGATTGGTGGCCTGTCGGTCGGTGAGCCCAAAGACGAGATGATCAAAGTCCTGGACTACCTGCCGGGCCGCATGCCCGCTGACAAACCTCGTTACCTTATGGGTGTAGGCAAGCCCGAGGACCTGGTTGAAGGTGTGCGCCGCGGAGTCGACATGTTCGACTGCGTGATGCCTACGCGTAACGCGCGCAACGGTCATTTGTTCATCGACACCGGTGTTCTGAAAATCCGTAATGCGTTTCACCGTTACGATGAGTCGCCGCTGGATCCGACCTGCGATTGCTACACCTGCAAGAACTTCTCCCGCGCCTATCTCCATCACCTGGACAAGTGCGGCGAAATGCTGGGGAGCATGCTCAATACGATCCATAATTTGCGCCATTACCAGCTGCTTATGGCTGGTTTGCGCGAGGCTATTCAACAAGGTACATTGGCCGCCTTTGTCGACACGTTCTATGCCAAACGCGGGCTTGCGACGCCGTTATTGGACTGAGCGACATCCGGTCTTTCTGCTTCCTATTATTAAAATATGCAACTGGAGTGTTAAATGAGCTTTTTCATCTCTTCCGCGTTCGCGGATGCGGCTGCCCCTGCTGCTGCAGGCCCTATGGGCGGCGGTTTCGAGTGGATTTTCCTGGTTGGTTTTCTGGTCATCTTCTATCTGATGATCTGGCGTCCACAGGCCAAGCGCGCCAAGGAACAAAAGAACTTGCTGGGCAACTTGCAGAAGGGTGATGAAGTCGTCACTACCGGCGGCATTGCAGGCAAGATCAACAAAGTGACTGATGACTTCGTGGTTATCGAAGTGTCCGACACCGTAGAGCTGAAGATCCAGAAGGGCGCCATCGCTGCCACCCTGCCCAAGGGCACTCTGAAAGCCATCTGATTCCAGTCTTTTACCAATCGACGGGGCGCGCAAGGCGCCCCGCGTTATAAGCAGGCGGCGTGATGTTGAACAAATACCCTCTGTGGAAATACATCCTGATCCTGGCAGTGCTGGTGATCGGTTTTATTTATTCCGCACCCAATCTCTACCCTGATGACCCGGCTATTCAGGTCAGCGGTGCAAGTACTGCGCTGCAGGTCAATCAGGCTGATCTGGATCGCGTGAGCAAAGCGCTTACCGATGCTGGCATCGCGGTCAAGGGCGCGTCTCTGGCCGAGAATGGCAAGGGCGGTTTGTTGCGTCTGACCAAGCAGGAAGACCAGCTCCCAGCCAAAGATGTCGCCCGCAAGGCGCTGGGTGACGACTACGTTGTCGCACTCAACCTTGCTCAGACCACTCCGCACTGGCTGCGCAGCATCGGCGCCACGCCAATGAAGCTGGGTCTGGACTTGTCCGGCGGTGTGCACTTCCTGCTGGAAGTCGACATGGACAAGGCCCTCAGTGCGCGTCTGAACGTTTACGAAGGCGAAGTAAAGAGCCTGCTGCGCAAGGAAAAAGTGCGTTATCGCAGCCTCCCGCAGGACAACGGCGCTATCCAGTTGGGCTTCAGCGATGCTGACACCCGTGAACAGGCCCGTGCTCTGATCCGCAAGGACTACACCGATTTCGATATCACAACCAGCGATCGCGGCGAAATGCCGATCCTGCGCCTGGCGATGACGCCGGCCAAGATCGCCGAGATTCGTGAGTATTCGATCAAGCAAAACCTGACCACCGTGCGTAACCGGGTCAACGAGCTGGGTGTTGCCGAGCCGCTTGTTCAGCGTCAGGGCGCCAACCGTATCGTGGTCGAGCTGCCGGGTGTTCAGGACACTGCAGAAGCCAAGCGTATTCTCGGCAAGACAGCCAACCTCGAGTTCCGTCTGGGTGCAGGTCCCGACGACAGCAAAGCCACTACCGAGATGTTCGAATTCCGCGAAGGCGGTCGCCCAGCGGCGCCGGTCGAGCGTGGTCTGATCATCACCGGTGACCAGGTGACTGATGCCAAGGCTGGCTTTGACGAGCACGGCCGTCCGCAGGTGAACATCAAGCTGGACGGTCATGGTGGTGATTTGATGAGCCGCGCAACCCGCGCGAACGTCGGTCGCAGCATGGCGGTGATCTTCATTGAGCAGAAGCCGACCACCACCTATACAAAGCAGATGGTCAATGGCGTCGAAAAAGACGTGCCGGTTCAGACCTTCAAGGAAGAGAAGAAAATCATCAGCCTGGCGACCATTCAGTCGCCGCTGGGTGCTCAGTTCCGCATCACCGGCCTCAACGGCCAGGGTGAGTCTTCCGAGCTCGCGCTGCTGCTGCGTGCCGGCGGTCTGGCTGCACCGATGTACTTCGCTGAAGAGCGCACCATTGGTCCAAGCCTGGGTGCCGACAACATCACCAAGGGCGTCGACGCCTCCCTTTGGGGCATGCTGTTCGTCTCGCTGTTCATCATCGCCATCTACCGCTTCTTCGGTGTGATCGCAACCGTGGCGCTGGCCTTCAACATGGTCATGCTGCTGGCGCTGATGTCGCTGCTGGGTGCAACACTGACCTTGCCGGGTATCGCCGGTATCGTTCTGACGATGGGCATGGCGGTCGATGCGAACGTTCTGATCTTCTCGCGGATTCGTGAGGAGATTGCCAACGGCATGACAGTGCAGCGTGCGATCAACGAAGGTTTCGACCGCGCCTATACCGCGATCCTTGATGCCAACCTGACGACGCTGCTGGTCGGTGGCATTCTCTTTGCGATGGGCACAGGTCCGGTGAAGGGTTTTGCGGTCACCATGTCCCTCGGGATCTTTACCTCGATGTTCACAGCCATCATGGTGACCCGCGCAATGGTCAACCTGATCTTTGGCGGTCGTGACTTCAAGAAGTTGTGGATTTAAGGGGCTGCCATGAAACGTACTATCAACTTCATGGGCGTTCGCAACATTGCGTTCGCCGTTACCATGCTCCTCACCGTCGTGGCGTTGTTCA
This sequence comes from Pseudomonas lutea, assembly GCF_000759445.1. Taxonomy (NCBI): domain Bacteria; kingdom Pseudomonadati; phylum Pseudomonadota; class Gammaproteobacteria; order Pseudomonadales; family Pseudomonadaceae; genus Pseudomonas; species Pseudomonas lutea. The sequence goes on along the minus strand of NZ_JRMB01000001.1, from coordinate 2,685,780 downwards.
GCTGGTTCTATAAAGGGCTGAACTTCGGTCTGGACTTCACCGGCGGTACGCTGATCGAGCTGACCTACGAGCGTCCTGCCGATCTGCACAAGGTTCGCGAAGAGCTGGTGGCTTCCGGTTATACCGAAGCGGTTGTGCAGAGCTTCGGTGCGACCACTGACCTGCTTGTCCGCATGCCGGGTGAAGACCCGCAGCTGGGCTCGCAGGTGGCCGAAGCACTGCGCAAGACCGGTGCCGACAACCCGGTAACCGTCAAACGCGTTGAATTCGTCGGCCCTCAGGTTGGTGAAGAGCTGCGTGATCAAGGCGGCCTGGGCATGTTGCTGGCGCTGGGAGGGGTTCTCGTTTACCTGGCCTTCCGCTTCCAGTGGAAGTTTGCGGTGGGGGCGATTGTGTCTCTGATCCACGACGTTGTGGTGACGATGGGGATCCTGTCGTTCTTCCAGGTGACGTTCGACCTGACCGTGCTGGCCGCAGTGCTGGCAATCATCGGGTACTCGCTCAACGACACCATCGTTGTATTCGACCGGGTGCGTGAAAACTTCCGTCTGCTGCGCAAGGCATCGTTGATCGAGAACATCAACATCTCGACGACGCAGACGTTGCTTCGGACCATGGCGACTTCGATCTCCACACTGCTGGCAATCGTCGCCTTGTGGATTTTTGGTGGCGACAGCTTGCATGGCTTCTCGGTCGCGCTGTTTATCGGTGTTCTGGCGGGTACCTACTCGTCGATCTACATCGCTAACGTGGTGCTGATCTGGCTGAATTTGCGCAGTGAGGACCTGCTGCCGCCCGTGACAGTCGACAAAGTGGATGACCTTCCGTAACCGATACTGGTAACCGGCCATCACCTTAAAAGGCGCGAGTGTGAACTCGCGCCTTTTTTTGTGCTCCAAGGCTGGGAGTAGTGCGAGCGATCGCGCTGAATATCGTCAGGAGGTTCACGTGAACAAGTCGTTGCTAATTGGTGCTGTATTGGGTGCTGTCGGTGTGACCGCCGGTGGTGCTTTGGCCACCTATAGCCTCGTAAAAAATAACGGCCCGGAGTACGCAGACGTACTCGCCGTTGAGCCTGTGAAAGAACAAATCAAAACCCCTCGTCAGGTCTGTAAAGACGTCGCAGTCACTCACCGCGCCCCGGTGAAGGACGAGCATCAGATCGTGGGGAGCGTTATCGGCGCCGTAGCGGGTGGCCTGCTCGGTAACCAGGTGGGTGGCGGTAACGGCAAGAAAATTGCCACAGTTGCCGGCGCTGTCGGTGGAGGTTACGCCGGTAACAAGGTGCAGGAGGGTATGCAAAATCGTGATACCTATACGACTACCGAATCGCGCTGCAACACCGTCAACGATATCAGCGACAAAGTGGTCGGCTACAACGTGAAGTACAAGCTTAACGACAAGGTCGGGCAGGTGCGTATGGATCGCGATCCAGGCGGTAAGATTCCCGTCAACAAAGACGGCCAGCTGGAATTGAGCCAAGCTGCCCAATAAGCGCCACGGCTACACGAAAAAGCACCTTCGGGTGCTTTTTTTGGTTTGGGCGAGAGGGAAGTGCGGCAAAAAAAAACCGGCACATGGCCGGTTTTTTGTGCGTTGCCGGGCTTAGCGCTTGAGCGAAGCCGGAACGAACGGTGCGATCGAAGTCAGTACGGCTTTGAAGCACTTGGTGTTGCCGGCAACGATGTGGCCTTTTTCAAGGAAGTCGTGACCGCCGTTGAAATCGCTGACCAGACCGCCCGCTTCCTGAATCAGCAAAGCGCCTGCAGCCATGTCCCACTCAGACAGACCCGACTCCCAGAACGCATCAAAGCGACCGGCAGCTACGTAAGCCAGATCGAGGCTCGCGGCGCCTGCGCGACGGATGCCGGCAGTCTGGCCGACCAGCGAACGGAACATGTTCATGTAGTTGTCGAGGTTATCGAGCTGGTTCTCGCGGAACGGGAAACCTGTGCCGAGCAGTGCGCCTTCAAGGCTCTTGCGCGGGCTGACGCGCAAGCGACGGCCATTCAGTGCAGCACCGCGACCACGGCTGGCGGTGAATTCTTCCTGACGCACCGGGTCCAGAACAACAGCGTGTTCCAGGCGGCCGCGATATTTGCAGGCGATGCTGACCGCGAAGTGAGGGACGCCGCGTACAAAGTTGGTGGTCCCGTCCAGCGGGTCGATGATCCACAGGTAATCGGTGCCTTCGCCGGTGCCTTCGTGCAGGCCGCTTTCTTCACCAAGGATGCCGTGGGTCGGGTACGCCTTGCGCAGTGCAGTGATGATGCTCTGCTCGGCGGCGCGATCGATTTCGGTTACGTAATCTTTCGCGTCTTTTTCGTCGACCTTGATGGTATCCAGGCGCTCGATGGAGCGGAAAATCAATTCGCTGGCGCTGCGGGCGGCGCGCAGCGCGATATTCAGCATGGGCTGCATGGATGGATCACCTAGGTCGTTAAAGAGAGCCGGCCATTCTATGGGTTCTCTTTGACGATTTCCAGCGCGAGTGCCGACTTTGCCAAGCGTCCGGTCGGGTTGGCGGCAACGGAACGAGGGTGGCGCTCCCCATTTCAGGAGAGTATCAAGAGGGTCGAGCGCAAGGTTCGTGGCGCTGAGGCAAGCGCTTCTGTAACATTCGTCCCCCTTTTCACCTGCTAGCGAGACTTCACCAGTGCTGCAAAATATTCGTGTCGTCCTGGTCGGTACCAGCCACCCCGGAAATATCGGCGGTGCTGCGCGTGCCATGAAAAACATGGGCCTTTCGCGGCTGGTGCTGGTTGATCCCGCTCTGTTTCCACACCACGAAGCCGATGCCCGTGCCTCCGGGGCGGGCGATATTCTTGAAGGCGCTCAGGTCGTGGCAACGCTGGAAGATGCGCTGGTGGGCTGTAATTTGGTGCTGGGCACCAGTGCCCGTGACCGTCGTATCCCCTGGCCGCTGCTGGATCCCCGAGAGGCGGGCGTCAAGACCGTCGAGCATGCCGCGCAGGGTGAAGAGATCGCACTGGTGTTCGGGCGTGAGTACGCCGGCCTGACCAATGAAGAGCTGCAGCGCTGCCACTACCATGTGCATATCCCTTCAGACCCCGAGTTCAGTTCGTTGAACCTCGCTGCCGCTGTTCAAGTGCTGAGCTACGAGACCCGCATGGCCTGGCTTGCCGCTGAAGGGCAGGCCAGCAAGGTCGAAAAATTCGAGGTCAATTCGGTGCGCAGTACCGAGCTTGCGACGATGGATGAGATGGAGAAATTCTATGAGCATCTCCAATCCACTCTCGTCACGATCGGCTTCCTCGATCCAGAGAAGCCTCGTCACCTCATGGCACGGCTGCGGCGGCTGTATGGACGCTCCGGCGTCAACCGGTCCGAGATGAGCATCTTGCGCGGCATTCTGACCGAGACGCAGAAAGCCGCTCACGGTGAGCCCTATAAGCGGAAGGATCAGTGATGTTCGAGCGCCTTCGAGAAGACATTCAAAGCGTTTTTCACCGTGACCCCGCTGCGCGCAACGCCTTTGAAGTGCTGACGTGCTATCCCGGCATGCACGCGATCTGGCTGCATCGGTTGTCTGGTTGGCTGTGGCGCAACGAGCTGAAGTGGCCTGCACGCATGGTGTCCAATTTCGGTCGCTGGATGACGGGTATCGAGATTCATCCTGGGGCAAAGGTCGGCAGGCGTTTTTTTATCGATCACGGGATGGGTATCGTGATTGGCGAAACTGCCGAGATCGGCGATGACGTCACCCTTTATCAGGGCGTCACGCTGGGCGGCACCAGCTGGAACAAGGGCAAGCGCCATCCGACTCTGGAGTCTGGGGTTGTGGTCGGTGCGGGTGCCAAGGTGCTCGGGCCGTTCACGGTGGGCGCCGGCGCCAAGGTCGGCTCCAACGCGGTGGTGACCAAGCCAGTGCCTGCCGGCGCGACAGTGGTGGGCATTCCGGGACGGATCATCGTCAAGTCGGATGATCAGGCTGAAGCCAAGCGAAAGGCCATCGCAGAAAAGCTCGGCTTCGATGCCTATGGCGTCAGCGAGGACATGCCGGACCCTGTCGCGCGCGCAATCGGGCAACTGCTCGACCACCTTCAGGCGATGGACGTTCGCGTCGAAGACATGGGCCGGGCGCTGAAGAGCCTGGGCGGCGAGTACCGAGAGAAGGAACTGCCCGAGCTGCGTCAGGAAGTGTTCGAGTGCATGAAGGAGCGCAGTGAGGCTCCGGTGGCCGGTAAGTAGGCGCCACGGAGCGCGTAACACAGCAGGCGTGCCAATAGGGGTGCGGTTTTGCTATGATGCGGCCGCGCTTTTGCGGGTAATCCCGACTATTCCACTGGGTCTTATAGTTGACTTAAATACTCGGGAATAGCATACTCGCCCTCATTCCGAACCTCCGCGGTACACGCCATGCGACTGACTACAAAAGGCCGATACGCTGTGACTGCCATGCTCGACCTGGCATTGCATGCGCAGCACGGGCCAGTGTCCCTGGCCGACATCTCCGAGCGGCAGGGGATTTCCCTCTCCTACCTCGAGCAACTGTTCGCCAAGCTGCGCCGCGGCAATCTGGTTTCCAGCGTGCGCGGTCCCGGCGGCGGTTATCAGTTGTCCCGCCACATGCAGGGCATTCAGGTAGCGCAGGTAATCGACGCGGTCAACGAATCGGTTGACGCAACGCGCTGCCAGGGGCTCGGTGATTGCCACGCTGGCGACACCTGTCTGACCCACCATCTGTGGTGCGACCTCAGTCAGCAGATTCACGAGTTTCTAAGCGGTATCAGCTTGGCCGACCTTGTCACTCGTCGTGAAGTGCAAGAAGTCGCCCAACGTCAGGATTTGCGCCGTTGCGGTAGCAAGACGCAGCCACTGGACAAGATTGAAACATCCGCCGTTGAGTGAACGCAGATGAACGCGCGGCGCGCCTGCCCGATAGGAGATATTCAATGAGATTGCCAATTTACCTCGATTATTCCGCGACGACCCCCGTTGATCCGCGCGTTGCACAGAAAATGAGCGACTGCTTGCTGGTTGATGGCAACTTCGGTAACCCGGCGTCGCGCTCCCACGTTTTTGGCTGGAAGGCTGAAGAGGCGGTCGAAAATGCTCGCCGCCAGGTCGCTGACCTGGTCAACGCCGACCCGCGTGAAATCGTCTGGACCTCCGGTGCAACCGAGTCTGACAACCTGGCTATCAAGGGTGCGGCTCATTTCTATGCCTCCAAGGGCAAGCACCTGATCACCAGCAAAATCGAACACAAAGCCGTGCTTGACACCATGCGTCAGCTGGAGCGTGAAGGTTTTGAAGTTACGTACCTCGAGCCGACGACCGATGGTTTGATCACGCCGTCCATGATCGAAGCTGTCATGCGTGATGACACCATTCTGGTCTCCATCATGCACGTCAACAACGAGATCGGGACCGTCAACGACATCGCTGCAATCGGCGAAATGACCCGCGCCCGCGGCGTGCTTTTCCACGTCGATGCCGCACAGTCCACCGGCAAGGTTGGAATTGACCTGGCTAACCTCAAGGTCGACATGATGTCGTTCTCTGCCCACAAGACCTACGGTCCCAAGGGTATCGGCGCGCTGTGGGTCAGCCGCAAGCCTCGCGTACGCATCGAAGCCGCCATGCACGGCGGTGGTCATGAGCGCGGCATGCGTTCCGGTACGCTGGCGACGCACCAGATTGTTGGCATGGGTGAGGCTTTCCGTGTGGCCAAGGAAGACATGGCTGCCGAAAACGTTCGCATCAAGGCTTTGAGCGATCGCTTCTACCAGCAGGTTGCTCATCTCGAAGAGCTGTACGTCAACGGCAGCATGACTGCTCGTGTGCCGCACAACCTCAACTTGAGCTTCAACTACGTTGAAGGCGAGTCGCTGATCATGGCGCTCAAGGATCTGGCGGTATCGTCCGGCTCCGCCTGCACCTCGGCTTCGCTTGAGCCGTCCTACGTGCTGCGCGCCCTGGGCCGCAACGACGAGTTGGCCCATAGCTCGATCCGTTTCACGTTCGGGCGCTTCACCACCGAAGAAGAGATCGATTACGCCGCGCAGAAAGTCTGCGAGGCCGTTACCAAGCTGCGCGCATTGTCGCCGCTGTGGGACATGTTCAAAGACGGTGTCGACATCTCCAAGATCGAGTGGGCGGCGCACTAATTTCGAAGTCGCCACCCCCTGAGGCACTCGTGGACCCCTGTTCCGAGTGCCCCGAGAGCGACATTTGTAACTGATGAGGATTGCACCATGGCTTACAGCGAAAAGGTCATTGACCACTACGAAAATCCCCGCAACGTCGGCAAGATGAATGCGGAAGATCCAGACGTCGGCACTGGCATGGTCGGCGCTCCGGCGTGCGGCGATGTGATGCGTCTGCAGATCAAGGTTAACGAACAAGGCATCATCGAAGACGCCAAATTCAAAACCTACGGCTGCGGTTCCGCCATTGCTTCCAGTTCCCTCGCTACCGAGTGGATGAAGGGCAAGACTCTGGACGAAGCAGAGACCATCAAAAACACTCAGCTGGCTGAAGAACTGGCGCTGCCGCCAGTGAAGATTCACTGCTCGGTGCTCGCCGAGGACGCTATCAAGGCGGCCGTTCGCGACTACAAGCTGAAGAAAGGCCTGCTCTGAACAGAGCGTGTTTCGCTGCGTTAAGTAACTTGCGTGAAGTAAGGAGTTCCGATGGCTATCAGTATGACCGAAGCGGCCGCCAATCATGTACGCCGCTCCCTTGATGGGCGTGGCAAAGGTGACGGCATTCGTCTGGGCGTTCGTACGACCGGTTGTTCGGGTCTTGCCTATGTGCTTGAGTTCGTCGATCAGCCGGAGAGCGAAGACACCGTCTTCGAATACCACGGCGTCAAGGTGATCATTGATCCCAAGAGCCTGGTGTATCTCGACGGGACCGAACTCGATTTCGTCAAGGAAGGGTTGAACGAAGGCTTCAAGTTCAACAATCCCAATTCGCGCGGTGAATGTGGCTGCGGCGAAAGCTTCAACGTCTGAGGCTTATTGTGGGTACTCCTTGTCACTTCGCTTTATTCGACCTGCAGCCGGGATTCAATCTGGACCTCGACCTGCTGGCGACCCGCTACCGTGAGCTTGCCCGGAGCGTGCACCCCGACCGTTTTGCAGACGCCCCCGAGGGCGAGCAACGGGTTGCGCTGGAACGCTCCGCCAGCTTGAACGACGCCTACCAGACGCTGAAGAGTGCGCCGAAAAGGGCGCGTTATCTGCTGGCGTTGAAAGGCGAAGTTCCGCTTGAGGTCACTGTCCAGGACCCCGAGTTTCTGATGCAGCAGATGCAATGGCGCGAAGAGCTCGAAGACCTTCAGGACGAAGCGGACCTCGCAGGCGTCGCGGTATTCAAGCGCCGGCTGAAGGTTGCCCAGGAAGAACTGAACCAAAGCTTCGCGGCCTGTTGGGACGATGCTGCGCAGCGTGATCAGGCTGAAAGGCTGATGCGCCGCATGCAGTTCCTCGACAAGCTTTCCTACGAAGTGCGCCAGCTCGAAGAGCGCCTCGACGATTAACCCCGCGCCGTCCTTCTGGGGCGGCTCGCCAGTGATATCAGAAAAGCAATGGCTCTACTGCAGATCGCCGAACCCGGCCAAGCTCCAAAACCTCATCAGCGTCGCCTGGCTGTCGGTATCGACCTTGGCACCACTAATTCGCTGGTGGCTGCTCTGCGCAGCGGCATCAGCGAGCCCCTTCCCGATGCGGAAGGCCAGGTGATCCTGCCGTCTGCCGTTCGCTACCACGCTGATCGCGTCGAGGTCGGCCAGTCCGCCAAAGCCGCCGCTGCCACCGATCCGCTGAATACCATTATTTCGGTCAAGCGCCTGATGGGCCGCGGGATTTCCGATGTGAAGCATCTGGGTGGGCAATTGCCTTACCGCTTCACGGGTGGCGAATCCCACATGCCATTCATCGAAACCGTGCAGGGGCCAAAAAGCCCGGTTGAAGTTTCGGCGGACATCCTGAAGGTGCTTCGCCAGCGCGCTGAAGAAACACTGGGTGGCGAACTGGTCGGCGCAGTTATCACCGTGCCTGCGTATTTCGACGACGCCCAGCGTCAGGCAACCAAAGACGCGGCCAAGCTGGCCGGCCTCACTGTCTTGCGCCTGCTCAATGAGCCTACGGCTGCCGCTGTGGCGTATGGCCTTGATCAGAACGCCGAAGGCGTAGTCGCCATTTACGATCTGGGCGGCGGCACCTTCGATATTTCGATTTTGCGTCTGACTGGCGGCGTCTTTGAGGTCATGGCCACTGGCGGCGACAGCGCGTTGGGTGGGGATGACTTCGATCACGCCATTGCAACGTGGATCATCGCCGAAGCTGGTCTGTCCGATGACCTGGATCCGGCTGCCCAGCGCCGCCTGATGCAAATTGCCTGTGCAGCAAAAGAAGCCCTGACCGACGCCGACACTGTCAGTGTCGCTCACGGCGAGTGGCAGGGCGTCCTCACCCGTGCGGCGTTCGACGCACTGATCGAGCCTATGATCGCGCGTAGCCTTAAAGCCTGTCGCCGCGCCGTCCGCGATTGCGGCATCGAGCTGGACGAGGTTGAGGCGGTGGTGATGGTCGGCGGTTCGACCCGTGTGCCTCGCGTTCGCGACGCGGTGGGCGAGTTGTTCGGCCGCCAGCCACTGACCGAGATCGACCCGGATCAAGTGGTTGCCATTGGCGCAGCGATTCAGGCCGACACCCTTGCAGGCAACAAGCGTGATGGCGGCGAGCTGCTGTTGCTGGATGTCATCCCGCTGTCCCTGGGCCTGGAGACCATGGGCGGATTGATGGAAAAAGTCATTCCGCGCAACACGACGATCCCGGTTGCCCGTGCGCAGGAATTCACCACTTACAAAGACGGCCAGTCGGCCATGATGATCCACGTGCTGCAAGGCGAGCGTGAACTGATCAGCGACTGTCGTTCACTGGCGCGTTTTGACCTGCGTGGTATTCCCGCGATGGTCGCCGGCGCCGCCAAGATTCGCGTTACGTTCCAAGTCGATGCCGACGGGCTGCTCAGCGTCTCGGCTCGCGAGCTGGCGTCGGGCGTGGAATCCAGCATTCAGGTCAAGCCTTCCTATGGGCTGACCGACGGCGAAATCACCCGCATGCTCAAGGATTCATTCCAGTATGCCGGCGATGACATGGTTGCTCGCGCCTTGCGTGAGCAGCAAGTGGATGCTCAGCGTTTGCTTGAGGCGGTAGAAGGCGCGCTTCAGGCCGATGGCGAGCGTCTGCTTGATGCGGAAGAGCGCATGGTCATCGACCTGCAAATGGAAGAACTTCGTGAATTGATGAAGGGCGTCGACGGCGCGGCCATCGAGCAGCAGACCAAGCGTCTGTCGCAGGTGACTGATGCGTTCGCCGCCCGCCGCCTGGACTCGACGGTGAAAGCCGCGCTGTCCGGACGCAACCTGAATGAGATTGAGGAATAACTGATGCCGCAGGTTACATTTCTGCCACACGCCGAGCATTGCCCGGAAGGGATGGTTGTCGAGGCCGAAGTCGGCAAGTCGATTCTGGAGCTCGCACACGACCACCACATCGAGATCGAGAGCGCATGCGGCGGCGTGTGTGCCTGCACCACTTGCCACTGCATTATTCGCAAGGGCTTCAACACCCTCGAAGAAGCAGACGAGCTGGAAGAGGATTTCCTTGATCGCGCATGGGGCCTTGAAGCCCACTCGCGTCTCGCGTGCCAGGCCAAGGTGGGTACCGAAGACCTGACTGTTGAAATTCCGAAATATTCGCTCAACCACGCAGCCGAAGCGCCGCACTGATCGAGAAGCTGTCATGAGTTACGGTTGGAATGACGTACAACGCATCGCCGAAGAGCTCGCCGAGACTCACCCCGGCGTAGACCCTTACTCGGTAGGTTTTACCAAGCTGCAACAGATGATCAAGCAACTGCCCGATTTCGACGATAATTCCGGGCGGGTCGGCGAGAAAGTACTCGAAGCTGTCCAGACGCTCTGGGCCGACGAAATCGACTGATCAGATTTGCACGTTAGGCAATAACATCAAACCCGCGTATAATTCGCGGGTTTAATTTTTCGCAATAATCACTGCTTCTGGAGTTACACCATGGCTGTTCAACGTACTTTCTCGATCATCAAGCCTGATGCTGTTGCCAAAAACGTCATCGGCGAGATCACCACTCGTTTCGAAAAAGCCGGTCTGCGCGTTGTCGCTTCGAAACTGAAGCAACTGTCCAAAGCCGAAGCAGAAGGTTTCTACGCTGAGCACAGCGCTCGTGGTTTTTTCGGTGATCTGGTTGCATTCATGATTTCCGGCCCGGTTGTCGTTCAGGTTCTGGAAGGCGAAAACGCCATCGCTCTGAACCGCGAACTGATGGGCGCTACCAACCCTAAAGAAGCCGCTGCCGGTACCATCCGTGCTGACTTCGCTGATTCGATCGACGCCAACGCGGTACACGGCTCCGATTCTGAAGCGGCTGCTGCTCGTGAAATCTCGTACTTCTTCGCTGCTACCGAGGTAACCACTCGCTAAGCTATTGCTGCGAGTGAGGGTGAATCCATGACTGAATCGACTGGCAAAATCAACCTGTTGGGTCTGACCCGGCTGGAAATGGAAAAATTCTTCGAGTCTATCGGGGAGAAACGCTTCCGCGCCGGTCAGGTCATGAAGTGGATTCACCACTTTGGCGTCGACAACTTCGACGCCATGACGAACGTCGGCAAGGCCCTGCGCGAGAAGCTGCAGAGCCGTGCCGAAATTCGGGGTCCTGAAGTCGTCAGCGAGGACATCTCCACCGACGGCACCCGCAAGTGGGTCGTACGTGTAGAGTCCGGCAGCTGCGTCGAGACCGTTTATATTCCGCAAGGCAAGCGCGGCACGCTGTGTGTCTCGTCCCAGGCGGGTTGTGCGCTGGATTGCAGCTTCTGTTCCACCGGCAAACAAGGCTTCAACAGCAACCTCACTGCCGCCGAAGTGATCGGGCAGGTGTGGATTGCCAACAAATCTTTTGGCAGTGTCCCGGCAACCGTCGACCGTGCCATCACCAACGTGGTGATGATGGGGATGGGCGAGCCATTGCTGAACTTCGACAATGTTGTATCCGCCATGCATTTGATGATGGATGACCTGGGGTATGGCATTTCCAAGCGTCGGGTGACGTTGTCCACCTCCGGCGTAGTGCCGATGATCGATGAGCTGTCCAAGCACATTGATGTCTCGCTGGCCCTGTCGCTGCACGCACCGAATGATGCGCTGCGTAATCAGCTGGTGCCGATCAATAAAAAGTACCCGCTGAAGATGCTCCTCGAGTCCTGCCGCAACTACATGTCGGCATTGGGCGAAAAGCGCGTGCTGACCATTGAGTACACGCTGCTCAAGGACATCAATGACAGGCCTGAGCACGCGATCGAAATGATCGAGTTGCTCAAGGACACACCTTGCAAAGTCAACCTGATCCCCTTCAATCCGTTCCCGCATTCGGGCTACGAGCGCCCCAGCAACAACGCGATCCGTCGTTTCCAGGATCTGCTGCATCAAGCCGGCTTCAACGTCACCGTGCGCACGACCCGCGGTGAGGACATCGATGCTGCCTGCGGCCAGTTGGTCGGGCAGGTAATGGACCGCACACGTCGCAGCGAGCGTTATATTGCCGTGCGTGAACTCAGTGCCGATGCCGACGTCGCGCAGGTTGCTTCGGCTCGCAACTGATTGCGAAATTGACTGAGAGGATCTCTATGTCCCTGCGCGTTGCGCTGCTGCTCTGTTTTGCCACGCTGCTGGTCGGTTGTGTGTCTACCGGCAACGTCGATCCGATGAGCACCAGCAAGGGGCGTGAGGAAGCTCGTCAGGCTTATGTGCAGCTGGGCCTGGGTTATCTTCAGCAAGGGCAGATGGAGCGTGCGAAGGCACCCCTTAAAAAGGCGCTCGAGCTGAACGGCTCCGACGCTGACGCCAATGCTGCCCTCGCTCTGGTGTTCCAGGCCGAGATGGAGCCGGAACTGGCGAACCAGTACTACGAGAAGGCCTTGTCAGCGCGGTCGAAAGACGCCCGGATTCTCAACAATTACGGCAGTTTTCTCTACCAGCAGAAGCGCTACAAGGAAGCTTACGAGCGCTTCGAGCAGGCGGCCGATGATAACCTCTACGCCGAGCGCGCCCGGGTGTTTGAAAACCTCGGCATGACGGCGCTGATGCTGGGTGATCGGGTGACCGCCCGCGAGCATTTCGATAAAGCCCTGCGTCTGGATCGTCAACAGCCCCGCGCATTGCTGGAAATGGCTGAGTTGTCGTTCGAAGACAGGCATTATGTGCCGGCGCGCGACTACTATGATCGTTTCAGCCAGTTGAGCGAGCAAAATGCGCGAAGCCTGTTGCTAGGCACGCGGCTGGCGAAGGTTTACGACGATCGCAATAAAGCAGCCAGTTACGGGCTGCTACTAAAAAGACTCTATCCCGGTACGCCGGAATATCAGCAATACCTGTCGGAGCAATGATGAAAGCGGCGCATCCCGAAGTTGTAGCAGCCACTCGCACGAACCCAGGCGAAACATTGCGTCAGGCCCGCGAGAGCAAGAACTGGTCGCTGCCAGATGTGGCGTTGAGGCTCAACCTCACGGTGAACTCTCTGACTCACCTGGAAGCCGGCGATTTCGACAAGCTCCCGGGCCATACCTTCGCCCGGGGCTATGTGCGTGCCTACGCCAAGCTGCTGGATCTGGATCAGGCTGCGCTGGTCAATGCATTCGACCAATACACCGGCACTGACGGCAAGGGCAGCAGCGTCCACGCGCTCGGCCGAATCGAAGAGCCGGTGCGCCTGTCTCACAATATTCTGCGCATCGTCAGCCTTTTGCTGCTGATTGCGTTGATAGGCGGTGGCTTTGTCTGGTGGCAGGACCAGGCCACACTGCGCGGCAAGGAGCCCACCAATCTGGGGATGGAGCACGTCGAAGTCGAAAGCGCCGACGGTACCACTCAGATTCATCCACTCGACGAGCCGGAAGACCAGGCCGTTGCGCAAGGGCAGGGCGGTCAGACTCCGCTGCCATTGAACAACGCCGAGCCTGCGACCGCGCCCGAAACGCCGACCCCTTCCAGCAGCACTGGCACCGCTCAGGGCGCTGTTGTTCCTCATACCCCATCAACCACCGCACCGGTTGCGTCTGCACACGTTGGTTCGATGCAACCCGCGCCGGTCACTACCGTAGCGCCAACGCCTGCTACCACGGCGCCAGTGAACACCGCGCCAAGCGCTCCGACTGAAGCTGCGCCGGTCCCGGCGGGTGCCGGCCGTGTGCAGGTGCAGTTCGTGTCCGATTGCTGGACGCAGGTCACCGACGGCAACGGCAAAGTGCTGATGAGCGGCCTCAAGCGCAAGGGCGATAGCCTGGACGTCAACGGCAAACCGCCGTTGACCCTGCGTCTGGGTTTCGCCCGTGGCGCGCAGGTGAGCTATAACGGGCAGCCGGTTGATGTGGCACCTTTCACCAGTGGCGAAACCGCTCGCCTGAAGCTAGGGCAATAAGTCATGCACGGCGAATCTCCGATCAAGCGTCGCGAATCTCGTAAAATCTGGGTCGGCTCGGTACCGGTCGGTGGCGATGCCCCGATCGCAGTTCAGAGCATGACCAACAGCGACACCAATGATGTTGCGGCCACTGTCGCGCAGATCAACCGCCTGGAAGCCGCTGGCGTCGATATCGTCCGCGTTTCGGTACCGGACATGGACGCTGCCGAGGCGTTTGGCCGGATCAAGCAACTGGTCAAGGTGCCGCTGGTTGCGGACATCCATTTTGATTACCGCATCGCGTTGCGCGTTGCCGAGCTGGGCGTTGACTGCCTGCGGATCAACCCAGGCAATATCGGCCGCGAAGACCGCGTACGTGCGGTGGTTGAAGCTGCTCGTGATCGCGGCATCCCGATTCGCATCGGCGTCAACGCCGGTTCGCTGGAAAAAGACCTGCAGAAGAAATACGGCGAGCCAACGCCGGCTGCGCTGGTCGAGTCCGCTTTGCGTCATGTCGAGCATCTGGACCGTCTGGACTTCCAGGACTTCAAGGTCAGTGTCAAAGCGTCCGATGTGTTTATGGCGGTCGAGGCTTATCGTCTCCTTGCCAGGCAAATCGTTCAGCCACTGCATTTGGGCATCACTGAAGCAGGCGGTTTGCGCTCGGGCACAGTGAAATCGGCCGTCGGCCTAGGTATGCTGCTGGCCGAGGGGATCGGCGACACCATTCGTATTTCCCTGGCCGCCGATCCGGTGGAGGAAGTGAAGGTCGGTTACGACATCCTCAAGTCGCTGCGCCTGCGTTCCCGTGGCATCAACTTCATCGCCTGCCCAAGCTGCTCGCGGCAGAATTTCGACGTGGTCAAAACCATGAACGAACTGGAAGGGCGCCTTGAAGACCTGCTCGTGCCGCTGGATGTGGCCGTGATTGGTTGCGTGGTGAACGGGCCCGGCGAAGCCAAGGAGGCGCATGTCGGCCTCACCGGCGGTACACCGAACCTCATCTACATTGACGGCAAGCCGGCGCAAAAACTGACAAATGACAATCTTGTGGATCAGCTTGAACGTTTGATCCGCCAGAGAGCGGCCGAAAAGGTCGAGGCCGACGCAGCGCTGATCGCGCGCGGCTAACCCAGTTTCCAAGGAATTTTTGTGAGTAAGTCTCTGCAAGCCATTCGTGGCATGAACGACATCCTGCCTGACCAGACGCCGCTGTGGCGTTATTTCGAGGGCACTGTTTCGCGTTTGCTGGATAACTACGGCTACCGCCAGATCCGCATGCCGATCGTTGAATTCACCGATCTGTTCAAGCGTTCCATTGGCGAAGTCACCGACATCGTCGAGAAAGAGATGTACACCTTCGCCGATCGCAACGGCGACTCGCTGACCCTGCGCCCTGAAGGCACGGCCGCCTGCGTGCGCGCGGTGCTCGAACACGGCATCACCGGCGGCGGTCAGGTGCAAAAGCTCTGGTACATCGGGCCGATGTTTCGCCACGAGCGTCCTCAGAAAGGCCGTTATCGCCAGTTCCACCAGATTGGCGTCGAAGTGTTCAATCTGGATGGCCCGGACATCGATGCCGAGCTGATCGTGTTGACCTGGCGCCTGTGGGGCCTGCTGGGCATCCGCGGGGCGGTCAAACTTGAGCTCAACAGCCTGGGTACCAGCGAAGCGCGCGGCCGCTATCGCGAAGCGCTGGTCGAATACCTTTCTGCCCGTCATGAGCAACTGGACGAAGACAGCCAGCGCCGTCTGAAGACCAACCCGCTGCGTGTTCTCGACACCAAACACCCTGAAACTCAGGCGGTGTTGGTCGATGCGCCCAAGCTCGCAGATTACCTGGACGATGAATCCCGTGTTCACTTCGAGGGCCTAAAGGCGCGTTTGGATGCGGCGGGTATCCCGTACGTGATCAACCCCAAACTGGTGCGTGGCCTGGATTACTACAGCAAGACCGTGTTCGAGTGGGTGACCGATCAATTGGGCGCCCAGGGCACCGTCTGCGCAGGCGGTCGTTATGACGGTCTGGTTGAGCAGATGGGCGGCAAGCCAACGTCGGGCGTGGGCTTTGCCATGGGCATCGAGCGTCTTGTGCTGCTGCTGGAAACCCTTGAGCAGATTCCCGAAGAAATCGCTCGTACCGTCGACGTCTATGTTTGCGCTTTTGGCGAGGCCGCCGAACTGGCAGCCCTTGCGTTGTCCGAGCGCCTGCGTGATCAGGCACCGGGGCTGCGTCTGCAGGTCAATGCCGGTGCGGGCAGCTTCAAAAGCCAGTTCAAGAAGGCCGACAAGAGCGGTGCGCTCTATGCGTTGATCCTTGGCGATGAAGAGCTGGCTCGCAAGGAAGTGGGTGTCAAGCCGCTGCGTGGTCAGGGCGAGCAACAAAACATTGCCTGGGATGCTCTGTCCGAGCACCTGGCCGCCTGCATCGTGCAGGGTTGAAGCAGATAAAAGCCGATTGAGCGAATAGGAGTATTGGGGTGTCGAGTACCGATGATGATGAGCTGGTTGCCGTAAAGGACTGGTGGCAGCGTAACGGCAAGCCTCTGGTGACCGGCGGCCTGCTGGCGGTGATCGTGGTGTTGGGCTGGCAAGGCTGGCAGCGCTATCAGAACAACCAGGCGCAAGGTGCTTCGGCGCTTTATCAGCAACTGCTGGAAACCGCGTTGACGCCCAGCGGGCAGGCCGACGCAGGCCGCGTGGCGGAAATCGCCGGCAAGCTGAAAAGCGAATTCGGCGGCACCGCGTATGCGCAGTACGGCAGCCTGTTCGTGGCCAAGGTGGCTGTGGACACCGGCAAGCTGGACGATGCTGCCAATGAACTGAAATCCGTGACTGAAAAGCCGGCCAGTGCGACGCTGGGTGAAATCGCCCGTCAGCGTCTTGCGCGGGTACTGGCAGCGCAGAACAAGGCTGATGACGCCCTCAAGCTGCTCGACGGCCAGGCCGACAAGTCATTCGCGGCCAGCCGTGAAGAATTGCGCGGTGACCTGCTGGTTCAGCTGGGTCGTACCGATGATGCGTATGCTGCATACAAAAAGGCCAAGGCAGCGCTTTCAGAAGAAGCGGCTGTTGGCGGTCTGCAAATGAAGCTCGACGATCTGGCGAAAGGGGATGCGTGACGTGATTCGTTGGAAACATGCAGCATTGCTGGCTCTGGCCATTCTGGCCGCGGGTTGCAGCAGCAACAGCAAGAAGGAATTGCCTCCGGCAGAACTCGTCGACTTCAAGGAAGAGGTGACGCTGCAGAAGCTGTGGAGCCGTTCCGTCGGTGACGGTCAGGGCGATATCTACAACATGCTGGTCCCGGCCATCGACGGCGAAAATATCTACGCTGCCGATGCCAACGGCCTGGTCATGGCGATCAACCGCAGCAATGGCGACGTGGTCTGGAAAAAAGAGCTTGAGCAACCGGTGTCCGGTGCCGTTGGCGTAGGTTTCGGTCTGGTCATGCTGGGCACGCTGCGCGGCGAAGTCATCGTTCTCGACGAGGCCACCGGCGAGCAGAAGTGGAAAGCCAAGGCGACCAGCGAAGTGCTGTCCGCTCCGGCCACCAACGGCAGCATTGTGGTTGCGCAGACTCAGGATGACCGCGTCATCGGTTATGACGCCATCACTGGCGATCAGCGCTGGATCTACGAAAGCAGTCCTGCTGTTCTGACATTGCGCGGGACCGGTGCACCGATCGCCACCCCATCTCTGGCGATAGCAGGCCTGTCGACCGGCAAGGTCGTGGCGCTGGACATCAACAACGGCGTCCCGGCGTGGGAGCAGCGCGTTGCCGTTCCCACAGGTCGTTCCGAGCTCGATCGCGTAGTCGACATCGACGGCGGTCTGCTGCTGTCGGGCAACACGCTCTACGTCGCGACGTATCAGGGCCGCGTAGCGGGTCTGGAACTGCAGAGCGGCCGCGTGTTGTGGCAGCGTGACGCATCAAGCTATTCAGGCGTGGCGCAAGGCTTCGGCAGCGTGTATGTGTCGCTGGCCAATGGCACTGTTGAAGGCATTGATGAGCGTTCGTCTACCGGTCTATGGAGCAATGATTCGCTGGCCCGTCGCCAACTCGGCGCGCCGGAAGTGTTCTCCAGCTACGTAGCCGTTGGCGACATGGAAGGGTATTTGCACTTGCTCAGCCAGGTCGATGGCCATTTCGTCGCCCGTGAGAAGATTGACAGCGATGGCCTGCGTGCTCGCCCGCTGGTATCGGGCAGCACCATTTACGTCTTCGGCAACAGTGGCAAGCTGGAAGCGCTGACGATCAAGTAGTGGCTGTCTATGCTTGGGGAGGTCGAGTTTTGGCTTCCCCTGGCGGCCCCGCTTCAATGGGGCCTGCGACGCTTTGGTGTCGCTCCGAACTCCGGCCGCTGCCTTGCAGCGGCTTTTGTATTTTCTGAAATAACGAAGTGGAGAGCCGCATGGTTCCCGTAATCGCCCTGGTGGGTCGACCGAACGTCGGCAAGTCCACCTTGTTCAACCGCCTGACCAGGACTCGCGACGCCATTGTCGGCGACTTGTCCGGTCTGACCCGTGATCGCCAATACGGTGAGGCCAAGTGGCAAGGGCGTACCTACATCCTGATCGACACCGGCGGTATCTCCGGTGATGAACACGGCATGGACGAAAAAATGGCCGAGCAGTCACTGCTCGCCATTGAAGAAGCCGATGTCGTGCTGTTCCTCGTTGACGCCAAGGCAGGCTTCACCGCCGCCGACCAGATGATTGGCGAGCACCTGCGCAAGCGCAACAAGACGTCCTACGTCGTTGCCAACAAGGTCGACAACATCGACCCTGACATGGCGCGCGCCGAGTTTGCCCCGCTGGGCATGGGTGACGCGATCCCCGTCGCTGGCGCCCACGGTCGTGGCATCACGCAGATGCTTGAAATCGCCCTGCGTGACTTCCCCAAAGACGATGACGAAGCCGAAGAAGGCGAAGAGGAAGAAGTCGTCGCCGAAGGCCAGGAAGCCAAGCGCATTCCTGGTCCGAGCGAGAAGGACGGCATCAAGATCGCGATCATCGGCCGCCCTAACGTCGGCAAGTCGACGCTGGTCAACCGCATGCTCGGTGAAGACCGCGTCATCGTGTATGACGAGCCCGGCACTACCCGTGACAGCATCTACATCCCGTTCGAACGCAACGAGGAAAAGTACACGCTGATCGACACCGCCGGTGTGCGCAAGCGCGGCAAGATCCACGAAGAAGTCGAGAAATTCTCGGTCGTCAAAACGCTGCAGGCGATCAAAGACGCCAACGTGGTCATCTTCGTCATGGACGCTCGCGAAGGTGTGGTCGACCACGACCTCAACCTGCTGGGCTTCGCCCTTGAAGCCGGTCGTGCCCTGGTCATCGCGCTGAACAAGTGGGATGGCATGGTCCCGAGCGAACGCGACTACGTGAAGGTCGAGCTGGAACGCCGGTTGTTCTTCGTCGACTTCGCCGACATTCACTTCATCTCGGCGCTGCATGGCACCGGCGTGGGCAACCTGTATCAGTCGGTGCAGAACTCGTTCAAGTCGGCCGTCACCCGCTGGCCGACCAGCCGCCTGACCCAGATCCTCGAAGACGCGGTCAGCGAGCACGCACCGCCGATGGTAGGCAGTCGCCGCATCAAGTTGCGTTATGCCCACCTGGGTGGCGCTAACCCGCCATTGATCGTGATCCACGGTAACCAGGTGGAGAAAGTGCCGAAGTCCTATGTTCGGTACCTCGAAAACACCTATCGCCGGGTGTTGAAGCTGGTCGGTACGCCGATCCGCATCGAGTTCAAAGGCGGCGAGAACCCGTACGAAGGCAACAAGAACACGCTGACCGACCGCCAGGTCAACAAGAAGCGTCGGATGATGTCGCACCACAAGAAGGCCGACAAGAAGCGCCGCGACAAGCGCTGAGTGTGTAAGGGTCTTCCCGGAAAAGGCGCCAATGGCGCCTTTTTTTGTGCGCGACATCTGGGCTATTCTGCTGATCCCCGTGCCGTCCAGGAGCCGGGTGTGGAGCAGGAAAACCCATGATCACCAGCAAATTGCCGAACGTTGGCACCACCATTTTTACTGTGATGTCTCAGCTGGCCGCCGAAACAGGGGCGATCAATCTCTCTCAGGGTTTTCCCGATTTCGACGGCCCCGATGCGTTGCGTGAAGCCCTCTGCCGCCGCGTCATGGACGGCCATAACCAATACGCGCCCATGGCCGGCTTGCCAGCGTTGCGCGAGCAAGTTGCCGCGAAGATCGCTCGGTGCTACGGCCGTGAAGTGGGCGTTGACAGCGAAATCACTATCACGCCGGGCGCGACCCACGCCATCTTCTGCGCCATCCAGACGGTTGTCCGTGCTGGCGATGAAGTCATCGTTTTCGATCCTTGCTACGACAGTTATGCGCCTTCCGTGGAGCTGGCCGGTGGGCGCTGCGTGCATGTGCAACTCAAGGACGGCAGCTTCGCCATCGACTGGGAGAAGCTTGGCGCGGCGTTGAGCCCGCGCACCCGGATGATCGTCATCAACACACCGCACAACCCCAGTGGCGCGCTCATTACCCGGGACGAACTGGACCGCCTCGCGGCGCTGATTCGCGACCGGGATATCTACGTGCTGAGCGATGAAGTCTACGAGCATCTGGTGTTCGACGGCCTGCAGCACGCCAGCGTGTTGGCCCATGAGGAGCTTTACCAGCGCGCTTTTGTGGTCAGCTCGTTCGGCAAGACCTATCACGTCACCGGCTGGAAAACAGGCTACTTCGTGGCGCCGCCTGCGCTCACGGCCGAAGCGCGAAAGATTCATCAGTTCGTCGCGTTTTGCGGCGTAACGCCGCTGCAGTGGGCACTGGCCGACTTCATGGCAGCGTGTCCAGAGCACGTAAACGAGCTGCCCGCGTTCTATCAAGCCAAGCGCGACTACTTCTGTGATCGGCTGGAGGCTTCGCGCTTCAGCTTCACGCGCGCCAATGGCACATACTTTCAGCTCGTCGATTATTCGCAGATCCGCCCGGACCTCAACGACGTAGACATGTCGTTGTGGATGACCCGCGAGCACGGCGTGGCGAGCATTCCTATCTCGGTTTTCTATCAAAGCCCGCCCGAAGGCCAGCGCCTTATTCGGCTGTGCTTCCCCAAGCGGGAGGAGACGCTGCGTCAGGCGGCGGAAAAACTATGCGCGATCTAAGCACACTGCCAAACCTGAACATTGCGCTGGTGCAGACCACGCTCGTCTGGCATGACGCGCCGGCGAACCACGCGCATTTTGAAGAGCTTCTGGAGCAAGCCAAAGGGGCGGACCTGGTGGTCCTGCCGGAGATGTTCACCACCGGCTTTACCATGGCATCCGAAGCACTGGCCGAGCCTGAGGATGGCCCGACGGCGAAATGGCTACTGCAGCAGGCCAGGGCACTGGACGCTGTCATTACCGGCAGCGTGATTGTTCGCGCTGCCGATGGCAGCCACCGCAACCGCCTGCTCTGGGCGCGCCCGGATGGCGAGCTGCTGCACTACGACAAGCGTCACCTGTTCAGGATGGCCGGCGAGCACGAGTATTACAGTCCGGGAGAACGCCAGGTGCAGTTTGAGCTCAAGGGCTGGCGCATACGGCCTTTGATCTGCTACGACCTGCGCTTCCCGGTGTGGAGCCGTGACGCCGTCGACACCGACCTGCTGCTTTACACCGCTAACTGGCCCGGCGCTCGGCGTTTGCACTGGAACCGCTTGCTGCCAGCGCGGGCTATCGAAAACCTGTGTTACGTCGCTGCGGTGAACCGTGTCGGCATCGACGGGAAAGGCTTTGCCTACACAGGCGACAGTCAGGTGCTGGACTTCCAGGGCGAGAGCCTGCTCAACATCGGCGAGGCGGATGGCGTCTTCCGGGTCAGCCTTTCAGCGCAAAGCCTGGCCGCATACCGGGAGAAATTTCCGGCGTATCTCGACGCCGATACATTCCAGATACAGTAATGCGTTCTTGTGCGTGGCATATAGGTTGTTGGGGGCTCGCGTGTAGCATCTGGCTGCAGGAGCCGGCTTGCTGGCGAAGGCGTGAGGTCAGTTGTCCTCGCATCGACTGACAACATGGGTTCGCCAACAAGCTGGCTCCTGCGAATGAGGCGTGGCACGGTCAGCCGGAAAAGAATTCGACTTCAGGTATTTGTACGCTGGCCGATACAAAGGGCACCTCAGAAGGAGTTCATCATGACCACCATCAACACCAGTTCGTTGGGTGCTTACTCCAGCGTGTTTACGGCTGCCGTCAAAACCGACGACTCTGCCAAGAGCGACGCCAAGGCTGCCAGTGTCGAGCTGCGTGGCAATGTGTATGGCGACGCCAAGGCGTCCGGCCCCAGTGAGTCAGGCGACGCGCCGAGCATGAAAGAGCAGATGATCAAGCAGCTGCAAGAGCAAATCGAGCAAACCCAGAAAATTCTCGAGCAGCAGCAGGCTATGTTGGCAGCAGCGCAAAACAGCAAGGCGTCGGATGAGGAGCGGGCGGCGCAGGTTATGGCCATCCAGCAGCAGATTTCCGGGACCATGGCCCAATTGGGGGCGCAACAGGCGTCTCTGTTGAATTTGATGAAAGTCAAAGTCGACACCACCGCTTGATGCGAAGATGTAAACGCAAAGGCCCTGAAGTTCGCACTTCAGGGCCTTTTTCATTGCAGTGTCGTTGACGCGACGGACGTTACGCCGCCTTCGTCGCATCAGCCTGCAGCAAGCCACGATTAAGTGCGCTGAACAGTGCCTTGAAACTGGCCGTGGTGATGTTCTCGTCGATACCGACGCCATGCACCGCGCGGTCGCCATTCACGCGCAGCTCGATGTACGCGGCCGCTTTTGCCGTCGTGCCAGCACCGATGGCGTGTTCGTTGTAGTCCATGATCTCCGCCGATACAGGGAGACCGGCGACCAGCGCTTCCAGTGCGCCGTTGCCCGTGCCTTTCCAGCGCAGATTGCTCTCGCTGTCGCTCATACCGGTCACCACCACCTCAACGGCGCTGTTGCCGTTCTCTTCCTGCAACCGATGGCTGACCAGCGCATAGGGCTTGTTGGCCTGCAGGTATTCGCGCTTGAACAGCGAGTAAATCTGTTGAGCCGTCATCTCCAGGCCCAAGCGGTCTGTCTCGCCTTGCACCACCTGGCTGAACTCGATCTGCATGCGACGTGGCAGAGAAATGCCGTACTCCTGTTCGAGCAGATAGGTGATCCCGCCTTTGCCGGACTGGCTGTTGACCCGGATAACGGCTTCGTAGCTGCGGCCGATGTCGGCAGGATCGATTGGCAGGTAAGGCACTTCCCAGAGCGTGCCTTCTTTTTGCTGAGTGAAGCCTTTACGGATGGCGTCCTGGTGCGAGCCGGAAAACGCCGTGTGCACGAGATCACCCACGTACGGATGGCGCGGATGCACGGGGATCTGGTTGCACTCTTCAACGACCTTGCGTACGCCGTCGATGTCGGAAAAATCGAGTTGGGGGTTCAGGCCCTGGGTGTACATGTTCAGCGCAACCGTCACGAGGTCGACGTTGCCGGTACGCTCGCCGTTGCCGAACAGGCAGCCTTCAACGCGGTCTGCGCCCGCCATCAGACCCAGCTCCGTTGCGGCGACGCCGGTGCCACGGTCGTTGTGGGTGTGCAGGCTGATGATCACGCTGTCACGACGGGAAATGTTGCGGCAGAACCACTCGATCTGGTCGGCGTAGATATTCGGGGTGGCGACTTCAACGGTAGCTGGCAGATTGAGGATCACCTTGTTCTGCGGCGTCGCATTCCAGACCTCGATGACGGCGTCGCAAACTTCCTTGGCAAACTCCAGCTCGGTTGCGCTGAACGTTTCCGGCGAGTACTCGAACTGCCATTGGGTCTCGGGCTGCTGTGCGGCGTATTTGACGAACAACTGCGCGGCATTCACCGCGATCGCTTTGACGCCTTCCTTGTCTTGGTTGAAGACGATGCGGCGGAAGGACGGGCAGGTAGCGTTGTACAAGTGCACGATGGCTTTTTTAGCACCACGCAGGGACTCGAACGTCCGCGCAATGAGGTCTTCACGGGCCTGGGTCAGGACCTGAATGGTGGTGTCGTCCGGGATGTGGCCGTCTTCGATGAGGGTGCGCACGAAATCAAAATCGGTCTGCGACGCTGAAGGGAAGGAGGCTTCGATCTCCTTGACGCCTACCTGAACCAGCGTCTTCCAGAACCGCAGCTTTTTGACCGCATCCATGGGCTCGATCAGCGACTGGTTACCATCGCGCAAATCGGAGCTGCACCAGATCGGCGCCGCAGTGATGGTCTTGGAAGGCCAGGTGCGGTCAGGCAGATCGATGACGGGAAAGGCGCGGTACTTGGTCGAGGGATCGTTGAGCATGGTCATTTGAATAATCCTTTTTGTACTCAGGGCCGGGAGAAGGCGGCCAGCCGGTTGATGCGAGAGTAACACTGCACAAAGCGCGTCGAGTCGCTGCGATCAGCTTTGCAGTCGCGCGCTGACGAGGCAAAGGCTGCGATGTTGGCGCATCAGAATCAGGGTGTGGGCGGTTTTCATGTCGCCAAACGTAACCAATGGGGTGAAAGCTGGCAAGCGGTTGGAAAAAATTGGTAGTTCCTGTCGTTAAGAAGAATTAGATGAGGGATTATTGCGATATGCGGTCGACTTTCGCGACGTAATTGTCGGTGCTCATTGGCTGGTACAACGCAGCTCATGTAGGAGCGCGCTTGCCCGCGAAACAATCAACCAGACGACACTTTCTCAATATGAATATAAGCAGATTGTTTGAAACTGGCTGCTTCAGGCAGGTGGCTCACCATTACGGCTGAAACGCATTGATGAAGATGGCCGGATCAACCCGCGCATCGTTCAGGCTCACGTTCCAGTGCATATGCGGCCCTGTCGCGCGCCCGGTCGAACCCACGCGTCCTACCACGCCACCGCGCGGCACGGCATCGCCCACCTTCACGTCGATCTTCGACATGTGGCAAAACATGCTGATGAAACCCTGACCGTGGTCAACAAACACGGTATTGCCGTTGAAGAAGTAGTTGCCGACCAGGATCACCTTACCCGCAGCGGGTGACTTGATGGGGGTGCCGGCCGGGACCGCGAAATCCAGCCCCGCATGCGGGTTACGCTCCTCACCGTTAAAGAAGCGGCGAACGCCGAATTTGCTGGACAGCGGCCCGTCGACCGGCTTGTCCAGCAACAGGTTGCTTGGCGTCACGGGGCTAAACGTGCGGTAGGCCCGAACCTGCACATCGAGCTCCTGTTCGATGCGCTTCAGATCGTCCGGATTGGGATTGACCTGGCGCTGGTTCTTCAGCGTGATCCGCTGCTCCGGGTAGTTCTTGCTGGCGACCACAAACGGCAGACTGCGACCGCCACTGCTGACAGCCTGTGAGGTGCCGGGCTTGATGGTCAACGGAATGCCAACGATGGCCAGCCAGCGTGCGTCTGCATCCTTGACTACCAGCACCGGCTTGCCCTGCCACGTGGCTTTCGGCGCTTGTGCTGCCGGGCCCAGGTCGACCACCGCCACGCCGCCTGGCACCGGTTTGTTGAGCAAGCGGGAGATGTAGCTGTCAGCGTGGGCGGGCAGGGCAGCGCAAAAAACCAGGGCAGCAGTGGCCAACGAACGGGATACAAGAGGCAGCATTGATCAATCCAGAAGTGAAAGGGTAACAGGCGTCAGATGATTGTCTTCGACGCGCACTTGCAGCTCGCCGTCCGCCAGTTTCGCGGTCAGACGCTGGCCTTGATGGGTCTGCTCCGCCGCCCGAATGGCTCTGCCCCGTTCATCGAGCAAAATGCTGTAGCCCCGACCAAGGGTGGCCAGCGGGCTGACCACATTCAGGGTCTGCACTTGACTCTGCAGTTGCAAGCGCCGGCTTTTAAGGTTTTCCCTGATGGCACGCGGCAGTCGCTCGGCCAGCACCGCCAGACGCTGACGCAGGAACATCAGCGTGCGCCCTGGGTGTTGCGCGGCCAGCCGGCTTTCCAGATGGCTCATGCGCACCTGACGCTTGTGCATCTGCTGCTCGAACGCCCGACGCATGCGCATGTCCAGGTCATCCAGCCGCTGCGCGCGCTGACGCAGGCGCTCGCCGGGGTGGCGTAGGCGGCGTGAGATGCCGTCCAGACGCAGTTGCTCGCGCATCAGTCGGTCTTGCATGCGGCTGATAAGACGACGTTGCAGGCTGTCGACCCGGCGATGCAAGTCGCTTGAATCCGGGGCCAGCAATTCTGCGGCAGCCGAGGGCGTGGGTGCGCGAACGTCGGCGACGAAGTCACTGATCGAAACATCCGTTTCGTGTCCCACAGCGCTGACGATGGGCGTCACGCAGGCGTCGATGGCGCGGGCGACAGCCTCCTCGTTGAAACACCACAGGTCTTCAAGCGAACCGCCACCGCGCGCGAGAATCAATGCATCGAAACCGCGCCCGTCCGCCAGTTGCAAGGCGCGCACGATCTGGCCGATGGCCTCGCGCCCTTGGACAGCGGTAGGGATCAACGTGAGCTCGACCCGGGGCGCGCGACGCCGAAACACGCTGATGATGTCGCGGATCACCGCACCGGTCGGTGAGCTGATGATGCCGATGCGTTTGGGGTGCAGCGGCAGGGCCACTTTACGTTCGGCGCTGAACAGGCCTTCGGCGTTGAGCTTTTCCTTCAGCGCATCGAAGGCCAGGCGTAGCGCGCCGTCACCGGCAGGCTCGACCGTGTCGAGTATCAGTTGATAGTCACCACGACCCTCGAACAGCGAAACCTTGCCGCGCACCTTGACCGCCAGGCCGTCCTTGAGTGCCTGACGCACCCTCGCCGCGTTGCTGCGAAACAGCGCGCAACGCACCTGGGCGCCGGAGTCCTTGAGGGTGAAGTAAACGTGCCCGGAGGCGGGCCGAGAGAGGTTGGAAATCTCGCCCTCAACCCAGATGCTGGAAAACACATCCTCCAGCAGCACGCGTGCGCGGCCGTTGAGCTGGCTGACAGTCAGGACGTCCCGGTCGAGGCCGAGTCTTGCGAAAGGGTCTTTGATCATGCGGGCATCATAAAGGCATTGGGGCACGGCTCACCAGATGAGATCGTGGGAGGCGCGCCGCCTGGCGGCGATACTTGACGTCACCGACAGCGAGATTAAGCTGCCGCCCCCCGAATACTCGTCAGACAGGCCCTCCATGGACACCCAAAGCATCATTGTCCCGCAAATCTCCAGCTTTCCTGCGCACGAAGCGAAGGCGCGGGCGATCCTGCGCTGGCTGGTGAAGCTGAACGTGGTAGAGGAGTCGCTGACGACTTGCGGTCGCAGCTTCAACCGCATGGCCTACACGGTTGCGCCTGGCGCGCGGCGCGTTGTCGAAAACCCGGATGCACTGCCTTTTGGTCAGCCGGTCAACGGCCTGGAGATCGTCCTCAAGCGCTGCATCTACACGCCGCAGCAAGGCTTTAAAGAGGAAGCAGGCTGCCCGGAATGCCGGCGTGAGATCGGCGAAGCGCTGTTCGACAGCCTCGAAGACTGGATGCCGGGCCACACCGATAACTTCATGTGCCCCGAGTGCCGGCACGAGGACGACATCAACGGGTTTCTGTTCCTTGAGCCGTGCGGGTTCTCGAACCTGGGATTCATCTTCAACAACTGGCTGGATGCGGGTTTCAAAAGCAGTTTTATCGAGGCGTTTGCCGAGCGCATGGACCGTCCGGTGTCCCACGTCAAAGTTAGGATGTAACGATCGCCGCCGTTTTTGGCCGCAGTCATCCGGCTCATTGAGTAAATAGGCTGATCTTTACATTGAGATAGTGCAGGTGTCTGGGTACAATGGCGCGCTTCCATTTTCCCGCTCGGGAGCCCAGCGATGCTGCGTATAAGCCAAGAAGCCCTTACATTCGACGACATTCTCCTTGTGCCCGGTTATTCCGAGGTGCTTCCCAACGAAGTCAGTCTGAAAACCCGACTGACCCGTGGCATCGAACTCAACATCCCCCTCGTTTCCGCCGCTATGGACACCGTCACTGAAGCCCGCCTGGCAATCGCCATGGCTCAGGAAGGTGGCATCGGCATCATCCACAAGAACATGACCGTCGAGCAGCAAGCTGCCGAAGTGCGCAAGGTCAAGAAGTTCGAAGCGGGTGTGGTCAAGGATCCGATCACCATCGAGGCTGACGCCACCGTTCGCGACCTGTTCGAACTGACCCGTCAACATAACATCTCCGGCGTTCCGGTCCTGCACGACGGCGAGCTCGTCGGCATCGTGACCTCTCGCGACGTTCGCTTTGAAACCCGCCTCGATATCCCTGTTCGCGAAGTGATGACGCCCAAAGAGCGTCTGGTCACCGTTCGTGAAGGCGCTGACAAATACGAAGTGCGCGACCTGCTGCACAAACACCGCCTCGAAAAAGTCCTGATCGTCGACGACAAGTTCGCGCTGAAAGGCATGATGACCGTCAAGGACATCGAGAAATCCAAAGCCTGGCCGCTGGCGAGCAAAGACGATCAGGGTCGTCTGCGCGTTGGCGCTGCGGTCGGCACCGGTAAAGACACCGGCGAGCGTGTCAGTGCGCTGGTTGCTGCAGGCGTAGACGTCATCGTCGTCGACACCGCGCACGGCCACTCCAAAGGCGTTATTGACCGCGTTCGCTGGGTCAAGCAAACCTTCCCCGACGTTCAGGTCATTGGCGGCAACATCGCCACCGGCGCCGCTGCACGCGCACTGGTTGAAGCGGGCGCTGACGGCGTCAAGGTCGGCATCGGTCCTGGCTCCATCTGCACCACGCGTATCGTCGCCGGTGTGGGCGTGCCGCAAATCAGCGCCATCGCCAACGTGGCTTCGGCACTCGAAGGCACTGACGTTCCCCTGATCGCCGACGGCGGCATCCGCTTCTCGGGTGACCTGTCCAAAGCCATCGTTGCCGGCGCGTACTGCGTAATGATGGGCTCGATGTTTGCCGGTACCGAAGAAGCACCGGGCGAGATCGAGCTGTTCCAGGGCCGTTCGTACAAGGCCTATCGCGGCATGGGTTCGCTGGGCGCCATGTCCCAGGCCCAGGGCTCGTCTGACCGTTACTTCCAGGACTCGTCCGACGGCGCGGAAAAACTCGTGCCGGAAGGTATCGAAGGCCGCGTTGCGTACAAGGGCTCGCTGACTGCCATCGTTCACCAGTTGATGGGCGGTCTGCGCTCTTCCATGGGGTACACCGGCAGCGCCGACATCCACGAAATGCGTACCAAGCCTGAATTCGTACGCATCACCGGTGCCGGCATGGCCGAGTCTCACGTCCATGACGTGCAGATCACCAAGGAAGCGCCGAACTACCGGGTCGGCTGACGCCTCCTGCGGCAAGTTGATAGTTATTAGCTACAAGCGATCTGTAGCGGCACTGCCTTTCGTGCTGTCGCTACGGATATGCGGCCCCCAACACCTTGCAGCTTGAAGCTTGAGGCTTGAAGCTGCTCTATCTAGAGTCCTCTCATGGCCCTCGACATTCACGCCCACCGCATCCTGATTCTGGACTTCGGTTCCCAGTACACCCAGCTGATCGCCCGCCGCGTTCGCGAAATCGGCGTGTACTGCGAACTGCACCCGTTCGACATGTCGGACGAAGCGATCCGCGAATTCGCGCCGAAAGGCATCATCCTCGCCGGTGGCCCCGAGTCCGTCCACGTCGCCGACAGCCCGCGCGCGCCGCAGGCGGTGTTCGACCTCAATGTGCCGATCTTCGGCATCTGCTATGGCATGCAAACCATGGCCGAACAGCTCGGTGGCCGGGTTGCCGGTTCCGAGTTGCGTGAATTCGGTTATGCCCGTGTCGACATCGTCGGCAAGAGCCGCGTGCTGGATGGCATCGAAGACCACGTCGACGCCGATGGCGTTTTCGGTCTCGACGTGTGGATGAGCCACGGCGACAAAGTCACCGACATCCCTGAAGGCTTCCACGTGCTGGCCAGCACCCCGAGCTGCCCGATCGCCGGCATGGCCGACGACACTCGCGGCTACTACGGCGTGCAGTTTCACCCCGAAGTGACCCACACCAAGCAGGGCGGTCGCATCCTCTCGCGCTTTATCCTCGACATCTGCGGTTGCGAAGCGCTGTGGACCCCGTCGAAGATCGCCGAGGACGCCATCGCCCAGGTTCGCGCACAGGTCGGCACCGACAACGTGCTGCTGGGCTTGTCGGGCGGCGTCGACTCCTCTGTGGTTGCCGCGCTGCTGCACAAAGCCATCGGCGACCAGCTGACCTGCGTCTTCGTCGACAACGGCCTGCTGCGCCTGCACGAAGGCGAGCAAGTCATGGCTATGTTCGCCGAGAACATGGGCGTCAAGGTGATCCGCGCCAACGCCGAGGACCAGTTCCTCAACAACCTGGCCGGCGAAAGCGATCCCGAGAAGAAGCGCAAAATTATCGGGCGCACCTTCATTGACGTTTTTGACGCCGAGTCGAACAAGCTCGACAACATCAAGTACCTGGCCCAAGGCACCATCTACCCCGACGTGATCGAGTCCGCTGGCGCCAAGAGCGGCAAGGCCCACGTCATCAAGTCACACCACAACGTGGGTGGCCTGCCGGAAGAAATGAACCTGAAACTGGTCGAGCCATTGCGCGAACTGTTCAAGGACGAAGTCCGTCGTCTGGGCCTGGAACTGGGCCTGCCGTACGACATGGTCTACCGCCACCCATTCCCGGGCCCGGGCCTGGGCGTGCGCATTCTGGGTGAAGTGAAGAAGGAATACGCCGACCTGCTGCGTCGCGCCGACCACATCTTCATCGAAGAACTGCGCAAAGCCGACTGGTACCACAAAGTCAGCCAGGCATTCGTCGTGTTCCAGCCGGTCAAATCGGTTGGCGTGGTCGGCGACGGTCGCCGCTACGCCTGGGTCGTTGCCCTGCGTGCTGTAGAAACCATCGACTTCATGACCGCACGTTGGGCGCACCTGCCTTACGAGCTGCTGGAAACAGTGAGCGGCCGGATCATCAACGAGATCGAAGGCATATCCCGCGTTACCTATGACGTGTCGAGCAAGCCGCCTGCGACGATTGAGTGGGAATGATCCCGCTTTGATCTAAACCTTCACAGGCTCGGATCTAAAAGCCGAGTGAGACCACCCGCGTCGCACTCGGCTTTTTGCGTTTAAGCCTCAACGCACCAACGTCATCTCCATCAACTCCAACGACAACGACAAATCGCCAAGCGAATCGAACCGGCGCCCACTCACCCGTGGCCATTTTGGCCGATCGATGAAAACCCTCTTGCCCTCGCGTTTGATCTCCGTCCGGACAGCGGCCCCTTCATTGCTGCGGTGTACAAGCGTCAGCCGTTTGCCCTCTGCTTCAACAGTGAACATGCCCGCGTGGGTGAGTTTGTTCTCAAGATCGGGTGCGGGTTTTACCGCTTCGCGAAGGTATTGCAGGCGCAGATCGCTCTTGACGGTGCCTGCAGTGCGGCCCATTGAGTTGGACATCTCGACGCCCGGGTCGGCGGTAATGCCCGCTGACTCGATGGCATGCGCATCTTCAACACGCAAGCCAAAAGCTCCTTCCAGTTCAGCCAGACCGGGCACACCCTTGTAGGTGTTGGCGTGGGAGTTGCCGACCAGTGCTACCCAATTCATCCCGTTGCGCGCGGCGCGGTCTGCGTCGATGACGCCTTTGGCGTAGTAATTCATCATTTTTTGACGGGCTGTTTGCTCCGCATTCGCCATGCCGTCTACGCGATAGCTGGCCATGCAATCAATGGCCCTGATGCGAACATGGTTTTCCCGAGCTGCTTTAAGGACTGCCATAAAGGTGTACTTGCCGGTGGGGTCAGTTCGATGGCCCTTGTCCAGCGCATGGATGTAATCTTCAAGCTCGGGCGACATCTTCCCGCTCCTTGAAAAAGCGTCCAGATCCGCCTGATGAAAGTCAGTCAGCAGGTGCTCCATGTAAAGGGTCCTCACCTTGAGCTTGGTCAGCAGTTGCATGTGTTCGATCAGGAATTGCTTGCTGCCTGCGTCGGCGTGGCTTTCGCCAATGATCAGCCCCGAAGCGCGTTTGAACAGTTGCTTAAGGGTGGTCTTCAACGGAGCGTCGGGCGTCAGTGGTGGCAGCTCTGGACGCAGGGGTAATTCGAACGTGGAGAAGAACGCATCGGCGTCGTCACGGAGCAATCGCCGTATGCGTTTGAAACCCTCATAAGGGTCGCGAGTGGCCAGCCCAAGGCCGCCGTAACGTTCGTCGACGAGTCGGCCTCCGGCCTGTGCGCCCTCCATAAGCGCTGCTCTTTGCGCAGGGGGTATTTCGTAGGGGCTCGGCAAAGTGCCCGGTTGTTGAGCAACGCGGGCGCCACGCACGCCGGAGATTTTCCCCAGCACCTTGCCGCCGCCCTTGAGGGCCGAGACTGCAACAGGCTCCCAGGCACTGGCACTGTTCAGCTTAACGGGCAGGTTACGATAGAAGGAGTAAGGGTTCTCCGGATCAATGATGGCCCATGTTTTGAGTTCGTTGATGTAGCGCACGGCATACGCGAGGTCATCGATCTCGATGAAGGTTTCGCCCTGTTCGGTCTGGTAAATGCCCTTCATGCGGCCTTCCGCGCTGGCAGGTGCAAAGCCATCCAGCAGCATGTTGGTCTCGAAGGCAGCCAGCGTAGCCTGCCGGTCCACAGGCTCTAGCTGTTCAGATTCAGCAGCGGACGACTCGACGAATGCTTCAACCGGCTCAGCCGTTCCCACGTCGGGGGTCGGTTCCGGCTCGAGTGCGGGGGCGGTGACGGGCTCAAGCACACCGCCCTCGGATTCAGCGCTGCCAACCAGGAAGAACGTGCTGTTGAATAGCACATCGATGCCCGCAGTCACCGCGCCGATGACGCCCGACTTGCGCTGAGCCGTGCTCGCGCCGTTCACGGCCTGATCGATATTAAGGCCCATGTCAGCCAGCCCTGCGCCCACTGCCGCCAATGCTATCGGCCAGTCAACGGCAGCCAGTGCGCCTGACAGCTGCGAGATGCTTCGCAAATAGCCGATCCACAGCTGTTTGCGCAAGTCACCATTGGAATGCAGGGCCAGGCCGGCGTCGGCGAACATTCGTGCGCGGATGGAGTCGCGCAGGTGGGTAAACGGATCGCCCGCTAACACTCGGCTGTGCTGATTGATCACGCCAGGCTGCGCCGCGCCCCATGTCGTATAAAGCACGTCGAGACCATGGTAGAGACCGATGTTTTGATCAGCCTCCCCATGGGCCGATAGAGGAAAATGGCCCATAAAGCGCGCGCGTCGCTCGGTGCGGTTGTTCTGCGTCAGCAGCCACCTGTGCAGTTCTTCGGGCGTATCGAACGCATGAAATGCCTGCACCTCGCCGGGGGTGTAGAGAACTTGTCGACCATCGGCGGTTACGATGCGCAGGATGTCGCTGGCTTCATAACCGATGACGTCGAAAGTCCAGACGCTAACGGCGTGGCCGGCCGGCGCGCTCGCTTGTAACGCCCCGAGACTCGCCGGTACGGAGGGGGCGATGTTTGCGGCGTTAAGCACGGAGGCCAGGTCCTCATCGCTCAGCCAACCGGCTTGATGGTCTTGCAGGGCGCTGGCGCAATAGTTGGCCTTGGCCATGGTGCGAAAGTCATTGGCAAAGTCGCGCCAGAACGTGCTGAGTTTTGCATGAAAGCCGGACTTGAAATCGACAGCCCAGAAATCGCGCATGACTTGCGCGGGCAGCAGCCTCACCTCGTTACGATCATCAAACACGTTGGCAGCGGCGCTGGCGGTGTAAAACCCGCTGAGCATCTGCAGGGTGTCGGCGTTGTCCTGATCTTGCGGGTCAAACCGGCTCATGACCAACTGCGGCAGGGTCATGGACTGATAGGGCGCATCGACATGCTGCCAGCCGCTGAACGAGCGCGAGCTGTTAACGGCGGTGTGGAAGCGGTGCCAATACACTGAGTCCGGTTCAATGTCTTGGCCGGTATAGCGCATGAGGATGTCGCGCGCGATGCTGCGTGCCATTTCGCGCATGTCCGGGCAAGCGTCGACAAGACGCTGGCTGATGGCAACGAGGGCGGCGCGATCCTGCGTCGGCCCTTCAGCAGGCGGGGTGTTTGGTGCGGTTGTCATATTCGTCTTCCGTGATGAATGAGGACGACAAGCTTGGCGCGATCAGCGATTCATTTGGTACTAAATATGTATTGCCTGCGCCGTCGCCTTAAATTTCTGTAGGTGCAGGTGTATCGTGTCCGCCCCCTGCATCGTTCCCGAATGCGATCCGTCGTTTGAGGTTTTTCCGTACATGTCTTTCACCCGTCGACAAATACTTGCAGGCCTGGCCGGCCTTGCCGTGGTCGGGCTTGGCGCGGGTGGCGCCTCAAGGTATTGGCTGGGCACACGCGGGCCGGGGGAGGGCCACGATTACGAGCTGATCGCCGCGCCGCTGGACGTCGAGCTGGTTGTCGGGCATCAGACGCCCGCGTGGGCCTTCGGCGGCTCGGCACCAGGTAACGAACTGCGCGTCAGACAAGGCGATTGGCTGCGGGTGCGCTTCATCAATCAGTTGCCTGTTGAGACAACGATTCATTGGCACGGCATCCGACTCCCGCTGGAGATGGACGGCGTTCCCTACGTCTCGCAATTGCCGGTCAAACCGGGCGAGTACTTCGACTATAAATTCCGCGTCCCGGATGCCGGCAGCTATTGGTATCACCCCCACGTCAGCAGCAGTGAGCAACTCGGCCGCGGGCTCGTGGGGCCGCTGATCGTCGAGGAGCGCGAGCCTACCGGTTTTGCCCACGAGCGCGTCGTCAGTCTGAAAAGCTGGCACGTTGACGAGGAGGGCGCGTTTACAGATTTCAGCGTGATTCGCGAGGCGGCGCGCGAGGGGACGGCCGGGCGCCTGTCGACCATTAATGGCGTGCCGCAGGGTGTGATTGAGCTGCCGGCCGGACAGATCACCCGCGTGCGGATCCTCAACCTCGACAACACCGTGACCTACCGCCTAAACCTCCCGGGCGCGGACGCGATGATCTACGCCCTGGACGGCAATCCGGTCAAACCCCGCCCGCTGGGCAAGGATTACTGGCTGGGACCGGGCATGCGGATGTGTCTGGCGATCAAGGCACCTGCAGCCGGTGAGGACCTTGCCCTGCGCAATGGTCCTGTCCGGCTCGGCACATTCCGCTCGGTCGCCAGCAGCGATGCGCCCGGCCAATGGCCACCCGAACTTCCGGCCAACCCTGTCGCCGAGCCTGATCTGGCCAACGCCGAGAAGCTCAACTTCAATTTTGAGTGGGCCGGCTCGGTGTCGGTGAACGTGGACAATGGCAAGCCGCCCAGCTTGTGGCAGATCAACGGACAGGCGTGGGACATCACCGACAAGACCTGCGCCGACCGCCCCATCGCCAGGCTTGAACGGGGCAAGAGCTACATTTTCGAGCTGAGAAACATGACGCAGTATCAGCACCCTATTCATTTGCACGGGATGAGCTTCAAAGTGATCGCTTCCAGTCGCAAAGACGTGATTCCGTATTTCACGGACACCTATCTGCTGGGGCGCAACGAGCGCGCGCGCGTGGCACTGGTGGCTGATAACCCCGGCGTGTGGATGTTTCACTGCCATGTAGTCGATCACATGGAAACCGGTCTCATGGCCGCTATCGAGGTCTCCTGATGCGTCAGCCGACAATCATTGATCGCAGCCGCGATCAGCATTTCATGCAGCAAGCACTGGCATTGGCCGCAGAGGGCGCATTGTTGGGCGAGGTGCCGGTGGGGGCGGTGGTGGTGCAGAACGGAGAAATCGTCGGCCGCGGGTTCAATTGCCCCATTAGCGGCAGCGACCCGAGTGCGCACGCTGAAATGGTCGCCATCCGCGCGGCGGCGCAGGCGGTCAACAATTACCGCCTGCCGGGCAGCACGCTGTATGTGACGCTTGAGCCTTGCAGCATGTGCGCGGGCCTGATCGTCCATTCGCGCATCAGCCGTGTGGTGTACGGCGCGACCGAGCCGAAGGCCGGGGTGGTGCAGAGCCAGGGCCAGTTCTTCACGCAGCCGTTTCTCAACCACCGCGTGCTGTTCGAGGGCGGCGTGCTGGGGGAGGAGTGCGGGACAATGCTGAGCGAGTTTTTCAGGATGCGGCGAGCGAAGGCGTAGCGCTGGTTAGAGCGGCGCTTTCTCTTCCGACGGCTTGGTTTTGTCGACACCCGGCACATGCAACGAGCCCTCGGCGACCTGGCTGCCTTCCATCTGCGGTTGGGTCACCCATGTCAGGATGTCGTAATAACGCCGGATGTTGGCAACGAAACTGACCGGCTCGCCGCCTCGGGCATAGCCGTAGCGGGTTTTGCTGTACCACTTTTTCTGCGACAGCCGCGGCAGCATCTTCTTCACGTCCAGCCACTTGTTCGGGTTGAGCCCCTCGCTTTCAGCCAGCTTGCGCGCGTCGTCCAGGTGGCCTGTACCGATGTTGTAGGACGCCAACGCCAACCACGTGCGATCCGGTTCCTGAATAGAGTCGTCGAGCTGCTCTTTGACGTAGGCGAAATACTTGGCGCCGCCCTGAATGCTTTGTCTGGCATCGAGACGGTTCGACACGCCCATGGCTTGCGCCGTGCTCTGGGTCAGCATCATCAGGCCGCGCACCCCTGTTTTTGAGGTCACGCCCGGCTGCCACAGGGATTCCTGATACCCGATGGCGGCCAGCAGGCGCCAGTCCACCTGTTCGGCCTTGGCAGCGGTCTGAAAGTGCTTCTCGTATTTGGGCAGGCGTTCCTGCAAGTGCTGGGCGAAGGTGTAGGCGCCGACGTAACCGAGAACATCAACGTGACCGTAGTAACGATCCTTGAGTCGCTGCAGCATGCCGTTCTTCTGCATCTTGTCGAGAAAGGTGTTGATCTCGTTCAGGAGGCTATTGTCATCCCCCAGGGCAACGGCCCAGCGCTGATCGCGGCCATCGCCGAGATCGAAGCCGACGCGCACGTTCGGGAAGTACACCTGATTCATGGCCAGTTCGTTGGAGTCCACCAGGGTCAGATCGATCTGGCCTTCGTCCACCATGCGCAACAGGTCCACGACCTCGACCTGATCGGACTCCTCGTAATTGATGCCGGGGTATTTCACCTTCAGCGCCGCCAGTTGCTCGGCATGGCTGCTGCCTTTCAGGACAAGAATGCGCTTGCCGACAAGATCGCCCGGATCGGTGGGACGCGACTGGCCATTGCGGTACACCACTTGTGGCGTCACTTCGAGGTAGGAATGGGAAAAACGCACCTGTTTGGCGCGGTTTTCGCTGCTGACCAGCCCTGCTGCCGCGAGCACCGGGCCGCCGGGCTTGTTCATCTGGTCGAACAGGTCGTCTAGGTTGTCGGCGGTTTCAATTTTCAGTTCGACGCCCAGATCGTCGGCGAAGCGCTTCACCAGTTCGTACTCGAAACCGGTTTCACCGTTGCGGTCCTGAAAATACGTCGCCGGGCTGTTGCGGGTGACGACGCGCAAAACGCCATCCTCCTTGACTCGTTCCAGCGTGGTGGGTTTCTCCACGCACGCGCCGAGCAGCAGGAAGATTCCGGTTGCGATGAGCCACTTGGCACAGCGTGGGCGGAAATCTGATAGGGAAAACATCGGTGCAGTATACGCAAAGGAGCCATACCGCCATATCTCGACAGCGCAGGTTGCGTCTGATAGAGCAGCGGAAATGTTACCTGCCAACGCAGGCAGGCGCCCTGGCCGACATTCGGATGAATGTCCGGCCGTGGTTTCGGGTGCCGACGCTGACCGATTACGCTAGAATGCACGGCCTCAAAGCACACCCCCTTCTCGAGGCTGTCCCGACGATGTTGATCTTGCGTGGTGCTCCCGCCCTTTCCGCCTTCCGCCACCAGAAATTACTTGCGCAGCTGAACGATAAAGTTCCGTCTGTCAGTGGCCTGTACGCTGAATTCGCCCACTTCGCTGAGGTCGATGGTGTCCTGACCGAAGACGAGCAACAAGTGCTTGCGCGCCTGTTGAAGTACGGTCCGAGCGTTCCGGTTCAGGAGCCTGCGGGCCGCCTGTTCCTGGTCCTGCCGCGTTTCGGGACCATCTCGCCATGGTCGAGCAAGGCCACAGACATCGCCCGCAATTGCAGCCTGACCAAGATCCAGCGTCTTGAGCGCGGCATTGCTTTCTATGTGCAGGGCCAGTTCAGCGACGCCGACGCGCAGATGATTGCCGACGCGCTTCACGACCGCATGACCCAGATCGTACTGGGCGCGCTGGAAGAGGCGGCGAGCCTGTTCAGCCATGCCGAGCCGAAACCGCTGACCGCCATCGACGTCTTGGGTGGTGGCCGTGCCGCGCTGGAAAAAGCCAACGTCGAGCTGGGGCTTGCGCTGGCCGAGGACGAAATCGATTACCTGGTGAGCGCGTTCGTCGGCCTCAA
Source organism: Pseudomonas lutea (assembly GCF_000759445.1). Taxonomy (NCBI): domain Bacteria; kingdom Pseudomonadati; phylum Pseudomonadota; class Gammaproteobacteria; order Pseudomonadales; family Pseudomonadaceae; genus Pseudomonas; species Pseudomonas lutea. Next base: position 2,647,982 of record NZ_JRMB01000001.1, on the reverse strand, counting down.
GCGTAACCCGCACGACATCGAACTGATGATGTTCGCCCAGGCCAACTCCGAGCACTGCCGCCACAAGATCTTCAACGCCAGTTGGGACATCGACGGCCAGAGCCAGGAAAAAAGCCTGTTCGGCATGATCAAGAACACCTACCAGATGCACAACGAAGGCGTGCTGTCCGCTTACAAGGACAACGCTTCGGTGATCGTCGGCAGCGTCGCCGGGCGCTTCTTCCCGAATCCTGAAACCCGCGAGTACGCTGCGGTTCAGGAGCCGGTGCACATTCTGATGAAGGTCGAAACCCACAACCACCCGACGGCGATCGCGCCGTTCCCCGGTGCATCCACCGGCTCCGGCGGCGAAATTCGCGACGAGGGCGCCACCGGTCGCGGCGCCAAGCCGAAAGCCGGTCTCACCGGTTTCACCGTTTCCAACCTCAACATTCCGGGCTTCGAGCAGCCTTGGGAAAAGCCCTATGGCAAACCCGAGCGCATCGTCACGCCGCTCGACATCATGATTGAAGGCCCGCTGGGTGGCGCGGCGTTCAACAATGAATTCGGTCGTCCGGCCCTGACCGGCTACTTCCGTACCTTCGAGCAGTCCATCAGCACGCCCCATGGCGACGAGGTTCGTGGCTATCACAAGCCGATCATGCTCGCCGGTGGCATGGGTAACATCCGCGAAGGGCACGTGCAGAAGGGCGAAATCACCGTTGGCGCCAAGCTGATCGTGCTGGGCGGCCCGGCGATGCTGATCGGTCTGGGCGGCGGCGCGGCTTCCTCCATGGCCACCGGCACCAGCTCGGCGGATCTGGATTTCGCCTCGGTGCAGCGTGAAAACCCGGAAATGGAACGTCGTTGCCAGGAGGTCATTGACCGCTGCTGGCAGCTGGGCGAAGCCAACCCTATTGCGTTTATCCATGACGTCGGCGCGGGCGGTCTGTCGAATGCCTTCCCGGAGCTGGTCAACGACGGTGGTCGCGGCGGCCGCTTCGAGCTGCGCAACGTGCCCAACGACGAGCCAGGCATGGCGCCGCTGGAAATCTGGAGCAACGAATCCCAGGAACGTTATGTGCTGGCCGTCAGCGCCCCTGACTTCGAGCGTTTCAAGGCCATCTGCGAACGTGAGCGTTGCCCGTTTGCAGTGGTCGGCGAGGCGACTGAAGAGCCGCAACTGACCGTCACCGACAGTCATTTCGGCAACAGCCCGGTTGATATGCCGCTGGAAGTGCTGCTCGGCAAGGCGCCGCGCATGCACCGTTCCGCCGAGCGTGAAGCCGAGTTGGGCGACGACTTCGATCCGAGCGCGCTCGACATCGAAGAAAGCGTCCAGCGCGTTCTGCATCACCCGGCGGTGGCGAGCAAAAGCTTCCTGATTACCATCGGCGATCGCAGCATCACCGGCCTGGTGAATCGCGACCAGATGGTCGGGCCTTGGCAGGTGCCGGTGGCAGACGTGGCCGTGACCGCGACCAGCTTTGACGTGTACACCGGCGAAGCGATGGCGATGGGCGAGCGTACGCCGCTCGCGCTGCTGGATGCGCCTGCATCCGGGCGCATGGCCATTGGCGAGACCCTGACCAACATCGCGGCGTCGAGTATCGGCAAGATCTCCGACATCAAGCTGTCCGCCAACTGGATGTCCGCTGCCGGGCACCCGGGCGAAGACGCGCGCCTGTACGACACCGTCAAGGCCGTTGGTATGGAACTGTGCCCTGAGTTGGGCATTACCATTCCGGTCGGCAAGGACTCGATGTCCATGAAGACCCGCTGGAGCGACGAAGGCACCGAGAAAACCGTGACCTCGCCGCTGTCGTTGATCGTGACCGGTTTCGCCCCGGTCATCGACATCCGCAAAACCTTGACCCCGCAGCTGCGCATGGACAAGGGCCTGACCGATCTGATCCTGATCGACCTGGGCCGTGGCAAGAACCGCATGGGTGCGTCGATTCTTGCCCAGACCCACGGCAAGCTGGGCAGCGTCGCGCCGGACGTCGACGATGCCGAAGACCTCAAAGCCTTCTTTGCGGTCATTCAAGGCCTGAACGCCGATGGCCATCTGCTGGCCTACCACGACCGTTCGGACGGTGGTCTGATGGCCACTGCGCTTGAAATGGCCTTCGCCGGTCACTGCGGGTTGAATCTTGAACTCGGCACCCTGACCGGTACGCCTGAGAAGGTCGCGGCCATTCTGTTCAACGAAGAACTGGGTGCGGTGATTCAGGTTCGTCAGGACGCCACGCCGGTTGTGCTCGCACAGTTCAGTGCTGCGGGTCTGGGCGAGAATTGCGTTGCGGTGATCGGCCAGCCGATCAACAACAGCGAAGTGTCCGTCAGCCTGAAAGGCGAGGGTGTTTTCAAAGGCGACCGCCGCCTGCTCCAGCGTCAGTGGAGCGAGACCAGCTACCAGATCCAGCGTCTGCGCGACAACGCCGAGTGCGCGGATCAGGAGTTCGATGCGCTGTTGGAAGAAGATAATCCGGGTCTGAGCGTGAAGCTGGGCTATGACGTCAATGACGACATCGCTGCGCCCTACATCAAGAAAGGCGTTCGCCCGCAAGTGGCGGTGCTGCGTGAGCAGGGCGTGAATGGCCAGGTCGAGATGGCAGCCGCCTTTGACCGTGCCGGCTTCGCCTCGGTTGACGTGCACATGAGCGACATCCTTGCCGGTCGCGTTGACCTCAATGACTTCAAAGGGCTGGTCGCCTGCGGGGGCTTCTCCTACGGCGACGTACTGGGCGCCGGCGAAGGCTGGGCCAAGTCCGCGCTGTTCAACACCCGTGCACGCGATGCGTTCCAGGGCTTCTTCGCCCGTAGCGACAGTTTTGCGCTGGGTGTGTGCAACGGTTGCCAGATGATGTCCAACCTCAGCGCGCTGATTCCGGGCAGCGAGTTCTGGCCGCATTTCGTGCGCAACCGCTCGGAGCAGTTCGAGGCGCGCGTGGCGATGGTCGAGATCCAGAAATCGGCATCGATCTTCCTGCAAGGGATGGCCGGCTCGCATATGCCGATCGCTATCGCTCACGGTGAAGGGCACGCCGAGTTCAAGTCGCCGGACGCGCTGCTTGAAACCGACCTGTCCGGCACCGTTGCGGTGCGTTTCGTCGACAATCACGGCAAAGTCACTGAAACCTATCCGGCCAACCCGAACGGTTCGCCGCGCGGGATTGCCGGCCTCACCACCCTCGACGGCCGCGTCACCATCATGATGCCGCACCCTGAGCGCGTGTTCCGCGCGGTGAACAACTCCTGGCGCCCGGACGAGTGGACCGAGGACGGTGCGTGGATGCGGATGTTCCGCAACGCGCGCGTCTGGGTGAACTGATCGCGATGTACAAGCTGGCGTTCTTTGTGCCGCCCAGCCATGTGGAGCAGGTCAAAAGCGCGTTGTTCGCCGCCGGTGCGGGGCGAATCGGCGCTTACGACTGCTGCTCATGGCAAGTGCTCGGCCAGGGCCAGTTCCGCCCGCTGGACGGCAGTCAGCCCTTCATCGGGCGAGCCGGCGAGGTCGAGCAGGTTCAGGAATGGAAGGTCGAGCTCGTTGTGGCTGACGAGCTGATCGAGCAGGCGGTTTCTGCGCTTAAACGCAGTCATCCCTATGAAGTACCGGCATACGATGTGTGGAAGCTGGCGGATATCTAGCTTCGCTGTCGTTGTATTGAGCCCTATACCGGTCTGCTTGCCACCGCACAGCTGATCCTCTGTAGGAGCCGGCTTGCTGGCGAACCCGCCAGGCCTTTGACAGCAGTGCTGACGGATACAGCCCGTTCGCCAGCAAGCCGGCTCCTACAGTCGTCTCACCTCAATCTTCAATCCTCAATCCTCAATCCTCAAGGCCGGATTTCGATCATCGTGCCGTCTTTCACCAGATCCCACACCTCACGGATATCGCTGTTGCGCATGGCAATGCAGCCATTGGTCCAGTCCAGCGTGTGGAAGTACCACTCCGGATAGTCCTCGTTGATCGGCGTGCCGTGAATCATGATCATGCTGCCCGGCTTCACGCCTTCGCGGCGTGCGCGTGCGGCGTCAGAAATATTGGGGTAGGAAATATGCAGCGACAGATTGTAGGCGTCGCTGGTCTTGCGCCAGTCCAGCCAGTAAAAGCCTTCCGGTGTGCGCTGATCGCCTTCCTGCAACTTGGGACCTTTGGGCGCTTTGCCCAGGGAAATTCGGTACGTCTTTAACGCCTCCCCACGGCTGATCAGCTGCAGCTGATGCGCGGACTTGAGCACCAATACTTTATCGATGGTGCGGTCGGCGATGTTTTCGGTGTCGATGACCTTGCCGCCAACGAACTTCTGTTCGCTGCCTTTAGGCACGATGGTCTGGGTGAACGCAGCCTGGGACAACGGCACAAACGACAGGCATAAAACAGCAAGCAACCAACGCATGAAAAGGATATCCCTGAAGCCTGCGCGGCAAGCGCGCGCCATCGTGTTGATCAAGTGGTCTTGAGCGGCGGAGTAACAGACAGACAATCGGTGCGCACCTGGAAATCTTGATGCCGCCGGTCGCGGAAAAAACATTCCAGGGTACGTCTGACCGTATTGAACGCCAAGTCAGTCCACGGGATATCCGCTTCGTCGAACAGCTTCACCTCAAGGCTTTCGACGCCTGCGGCGAACTCTGGGCTGGCGAGGTTGGAGCGGTAGAAAATATGCACTTGATTGATGTGCGGCACGTCGATCATGGAATACAGCTGCAAGTCCTCCACCTCGGCGCAGGCCTCTTCCAGGGTTTCACGGCGCGCAGCCTGCTCGACACTTTCGCCGTTTTCCATGAACCCGGCCGGCAGCGTCCAGTAGCCCAGCCGCGGCTCAATGGCCCGACGGCAGAGCAGCACCTTGTCGCCCCAGACCGGTACGACGCCCGCCACGATGTTGGGATTCTGGTAGTGAATGGTGTTGCAGTGCTCACACACGTAACGCGGGCGGCTGTCGCCCTCGGGAATACGCTGAATGACCTTTTCGCCGCAGTTGCTGCAGAATTTCATGATCGGATCGGGTTCCTGAAGTCAGCGGCTATCTTGAGCTGTTGCGCAGGTACACGGCAAGAGGTGTATGGCGTGTCTGGCAACACTTGGGCGCGTCGACGCTTTGGTGCATGATGCCGGGCAGGCAACCGATCGAGAATTCCCATGCTGGATGAGCTTCTTCTCCGTATGAGCAGCCACACGCCGGTGAGGCTGGAGACGGACGCGCGCTTCCCCGAAGCCGCCGTGCTTCTGCCCATTACTCGCAGTGAAGAACCCGAGCTGGTGCTGACCTTGCGTGCCAGCGGGTTGTCGACCCATGGCGGCGAAGTGGCTTTTCCCGGCGGGCGTCGGGACCCCGAAGACCCGGACCTGATTTTTACCGCCCTGCGCGAAGCACAGGAGGAGATCGGCCTGCCGCCCGGATTGGTGGAAGTGGTCGGCCCGCTGAGTCCGCTCATTTCCAAGCACGGCATCAAGGTGACGCCTTACGTCGGCCTTATTCCCGACTTCGTTGAATACACGCCCAATGATGCTGAAATTGCAGCGGTGTTCAGCGTGCCGCTGGAGTTCTTTCGGCAGGACGTTCGCGAACACACCCATCGCATCGACTACCAGGGGCGCAGCTGGTATGTGCCGAGTTACCGGTTCGGCGAGTACAAGATCTGGGGCCTGACCGCGATCATGATCGTCGAGCTGATGAACCTGCTGTTCGACAGCGGCATCAACCTCAACCAGCCGCCCACTCGATCCATCATCCATACGCTGAAATCCTGACCCGCCGCGCCAGGTTTGGCCACAAGGAGCACGTCATGAAGTACCGCCTGGGCGAATCCCGCGTTGATGCCCACCCGACCAGCTGGATCGCGCCCACTGCGACCGTCATCGGCAATGTGCGCTTGCAGGCCAATGCGAGTGTCTGGTTCGGTGCCGTGCTGCGCGGCGATAACGAGCTGATCGACATTGGCGAGAACAGCAATGTGCAGGACGGGACGGTGATGCACACGGACATGGGCTCGCCGCTGACCATTGGCCGCAACGTCACCGTCGGCCACAACGTGATGCTGCATGGCTGCAGCGTGGACGACAACACGCTTATCGGCATCAACTCGGTCATCCTCAACGGGGCAAAGATCGGCAAGCATTGCATCATTGGCGCGAATTCGTTGATCGGCGAAGGCAAAGTCATCCCCGATGGCTCGCTGGTCATGGGGTCGCCCGGTAAAATCGTCCGCGAGCTGACCGAGGCCCAAAAGAAAATGCTCGAAGCCAGCGCCGCCCATTACGTCCACAACGCCCAACGTTATGCGCGTGACCTGGCGCCACAGGAAGACTGATGCCCAGCCCCGACTCCCCGACCTTCGACTCCCCGATCCCAGGTTCCCCAATCGCCGAAACGAGCGCCCATGAAAAGCCGGTCCGCTCGCCGTGCGTAAGCATTTGCTCGCTGGACGATGCGGACGTCTGCACCGGGTGCCAGCGCACCGTGGCCGAGATTACCGGCTGGAGCCGCATGGACAACCCGGCACGCCGCGCCGTGCTCGCGGCCTGTGACGAGCGGGCGAAGGCGGGCGGCATGATGTTTTCGGTGAACGGCGACGCCCGCCGCCGCTGACTCATCCCTGCGCTGCTGCATCCCTTTGCCTTGCCAACATGGTAAATTGCGCGCCTTTCTCCCCTGCGGTTGCTTGCACACGGCGAGCGACCCTCGACCTGCTCCACGAGGACCTGAGATGACTCAAATCGGAACTCCACTGTCGCCGACCGCGACCCGCGTTTTGCTCTGCGGTTGCGGCGAGCTTGGCAAGGAAGTGGTGATCGAACTGCAACGTCTGGGCGTTGAAGTGATCGCCGTCGACCGTTATGCCAATGCTCCGGCGATGCAGGTCGCGCATCGCAGCCACGTTATCAACATGCTCGACGGCGCGGCGTTGCGTGCGGTGATCGAGTCCGAGAAGCCGCATTACATCGTCCCGGAAATCGAAGCCATCGCCACGGCGACGCTGGTCGAGCTGGAGTCCGAGGGCTTCACGGTCATCCCGACGGCTCGTGCCGCACAGCTGACCATGAACCGCGAAGGCATCCGCCGCCTGGCCGCTGAAGAGCTGGGCCTGCCAACCTCGCCTTACTACTTCGCCGACACGTTCGAAGACTACAAGCAAGCCGTTGAAGACCTGGGCTTCCCGTGCGTGGTCAAGCCGGTCATGAGCTCGTCGGGCAAGGGCCAGAGTTTGCTGAAAACCGACGCTGACATTCAGAAGGCCTGGGACTACGCCCAAGAGGGCGGTCGCGCCGGCAAAGGTCGAGTCATCATCGAAGGCTTCATCGACTTCGATTACGAGATCACCTTGCTGACCGTGCGCCATGTCGCTGGCACGACGTTCTGTGCACCGGTTGGCCACCGTCAGGAGAAGGGCGACTATCAGGAATCCTGGCAGCCACAGGCCATGAGCCCGGTGGCGTTGGCCGAGTCCGAGCGAGTGGCCAAGGCCGTGACCGAAGCGTTGGGCGGCCGAGGCCTTTTTGGCGTCGAGCTGTTCATCAAGGGTGACCAGGTCTGGTTCAGCGAAGTGTCGCCGCGTCCCCACGACACCGGTCTGGTGACATTGATTTCTCAGGACCTGTCGCAGTTTGCGCTACACGCCCGCGCGATTCTGGGCCTGCCGATTCCGTTGATCCGCCAGTTTGGCCCATCGGCCTCGGCAGTGATTCTGGTAGAAGGCCAATCCACGCAGACCGCGTTTGCCAATCTGGAGCAGGCGCTGAGCGAGCCGGACACCGCGCTGCGTCTGTTTGGCAAGCCAGAAGTCAACGGTCAGCGGCGCATGGGCGTGGCGCTGGCGCGTGACGAGTCGGTTGATGACGCCCGGCGCAAGGCCACCCGTGCTTCGATGGCCGTGAAGGTTCAGCTTTAAGCGTCAACTTCGAACAAAAAACGGCGTCCTCACAGGCGCCGTTTTTGTTTGATAGCTGTGCGCACGAAGACGTTGGATCAAACCTGCCTATGTCACCCGCTACCTGCTGACAGTGTGGGAGCGCGCTTGCCCGCGAATGAGGTGTGTCAGGTTCATAAGCGGTGACTGATACACCTCGTTCGGGGGCAAGCGCGCTCCCACACGTACGTTTCCGGTGGGCTCAGGCAATCGTATCCAGGTCCGCGTGCCGGGTTTCTTTCAGGCACAGCACGGCAATCACGCTGATCAGCGCTGCTGCCGAAACATAACCGCCCACCCAGCTCAACCCGCCCATTTCCACCAGCTTTTGTGCGAAGAACGGCGCGACAGAGGCGCCGACGATGCCGCCGATGTTGTAAGCCGCGGACGCGCCGGTGTAGCGAACGCGCGTGGGAAACAGCTCTGGCAGCATTGCGCCCATGGGCGCAAACGTGACGCCCATCAGAAACAGCTCGATGGACAGGAACAGCGTCACCGCCCACGTGGTGCCGTGGGTCAGCAACGGCTCCATCAGGAAACCCGACAGAATGGCCAGCACGCCGCCGACAATCAACACCGGCCGGCGGCCAAAGCGGTCACTGGCCAGTGCGGAAAGCGGCGTCGCAAGGGCCATGAACAGCACGGCGAAACACAGCATCGCCAGGAACGATTCCCGACTGTAGCCCAGCGTCTTCACCCCATAGCTCAGCGAAAAGACCGTCGAAATGTAGAACAGCGCATAGCACACCACCATTGAGGCTGCTCCCAACAGCATCGGTGCCCAGTACTGCGCGAACAGCTCGGCGATGGGCAGCTTTACGCGCTCGTGGCGGGCAATGGCTTTGGCGAAGACAGGTGTTTCCTCAAGCTTCAGGCGCACATACAGGCCGATAACGACCAGCACGGCGCTGAGCAGAAACGGCACGCGCCAGCCCCAGGAGCGAAATTGCTCGTCATCCAGCGTCATGGCCAGCGTCAGAAACAGCCCGTTGGCGGCAAGGAAACCGATCGATGGGCCCAGTTGGGGAAACATGCCAAACCAGGCTCGTTTGCCTTTGGGAGCGTTTTCGGTCGCCAGTAAGGCGGCTCCGCCCCATTCACCGCCAAGGCCCAGGCCCTGACCGAAGCGCAGCACACAGAGCAGGATCGGCGCCCATGATCCGATGGCATCGTATCCCGGCAGCACGCCGATCAACGTCGTACAGACCCCCATCAGCAGAAGCGAGGCGACCAGCGTCGATTTCCGACCGATGCGGTCGCCAAAATGGCCAAACAGCGCCGAACCCAGCGGGCGAGCAAGAAACGCGATTCCGAACGTCAGAAAAGCCGACAGCATCTGCGCGGTGCTGGACGTTTGCGGGAAGAACACCGGCCCGATCACCAGCGCAGCGGCTGTGGCGTATACGTAAAAATCATAAAACTCGATGGCCGTGCCGATAAAACTGGCGGTGGCAACGCGCGCTGCGGAGTTGGCCGGGCGGGCCTCGCTCTGCTCGCGGGCGGGAAGGGCGGAAGTAGTGGTCATGCGGAGATCCCTGGCAGTCGTATCGCCTGTCAGCGGGGAACGAACATCCGTACGCGCGCTGTGGCAATCGTTATTTATTGTTGGGTCCAGCGCTGAACAGACTAGCCCGGATGCGGGCAAAGGCGCGTGGCGAGCTCGGGATCGGAGCGCAGGCCAGGGTCGCGTGAGCGGTCAGGCTGTGTGACTGGCCGGATCGCGCATTGTGCGGGTAGCACGCGGATCGGCGGGGCTGGGTAAGCGGATCGATTATAGGAAGGGGATCGGCGCCGAAACAAGTGTTTCAGCGCGCCGCTGCATGCCTCAGATCACGTCCTTGGTACGTGTGTTCAGCCACATCAGCACACGGCTGACGCGATTGTCTTCGGTCTCGAGGATTTCCAGGCGGTAGGGGCCGATTTTCAGGCACACCGAACTGCTGGGAATCGTCTCCAGCGCTTCGGTGATCAGACCATTGAGGGTTTTCGGACCGTCGGAGGGGAGGTGCCAGGCAAGGCTCTTGTTCAGATCGCGAATCGACGCCGCACCGTCGATCACCAGACGGCCGTCAGGTTGGGGCTGAATGTGCGGGTTGTCGATGGCCTGCTCGCTTTCGAATTCCCCGACGATTTCCTCAAGAATGTCTTCGAGACTGACGATGCCCAGCACTTCACCGTACTCGTCGACCACCACGCCCATGCGTCGCTGCTGCTTGTGGAAATTGAGCAGCTGCATCTGCAGCGGCGTGCTTTCGGGCACAAAGTACGGCTCATAACATGCCGCCTGCAGCGCCTCTTTGGTCAGCTCGTTGCGGGGCAACAAGTGGCTGACCATCCGCGTATTGAGGACCCCTTCGACCTGATTGATGTCGTTGTGATAGACCGGCAGACGCGTGTGGCGGGAAATGATCAGCTTGTCGGTGATCTCTTCGATCGTGTCATCGAGGTTGATGCCGTCCACTTCGCTGCGCGGCACCAGGATGTCATTGACGGTCATGGTGTCGAGCGCATGAATGCCAGAGATGATGTGGGCGCGGCCGAACTGACTTTCGTTGTCCTGATAAACCGGCGGTCGCTGGTCGTCCTCATCATCGACGCTGTCAGCGCGACGCCTGGACAGAAAAGGACGCAACAACAGTTTGGCGATGTTTTTGTAGAGCCAGGTCAGCGGTTGCAATATCCGAACGGGGATGCGCAACACGTTGTTGCCCAGCAGCAGAATCGCTTCAGGCCGACGCGCCGCCAGCTTTCTCGGGATGAACTCGGTCACCACCACCAGCGCGCTGGCAACACCCATCCAGGCCAGCAGCGGGGCATGAACATAGCCCTCGCCAATGGCAAGCAGGGTGGCGAGCACGGTGATGAGGACTTTGAGGAGCGTATTGCCGAGGATGAGGCTGTTGAGGTTGAACGCGAGTACCGGCCTGGCCGGCTCGCTGGAGCGTGGATTGACAGGCATGGCGCGCAGATTGTGGTGCGCAGCCTCGACCGCTCCCAACAGCCCCGACCACAGGGTAAGCAGGGCAAGGAGCGTGAGCATTGAGCCGGCCGGCAGGTTTTCCATGATCAATGCCCGTCAGATGTGCAGGATGTATTCACGGACGAGCTTGCTGCCGAAGTAAGCCAGCATCAAGAGTACAAAACCGCCCAGCGTCCAGCGAATCGCCTTGTGCCCGCGCCAGCCCAAATGATGACGGCCCCACAACAGAACGCTGAAGACGACCCACGCCAGGATCGACAGCAGCGTTTTGTGCACCAGGTGTTGAGCAAAGAGGTTTTCGACGAAAAGCCAGCCGGAAATCAGCGACATCGAGAGCAAAACCCAGCCCGCCCAGAGGAAGCCGAACAACAGGCTCTCCATGGTTTGCAGGGGTGGGAAGCTTTTTATCAGGCCCAGGGGATGCTTGTTCTTGAGCTGGCGGTCCTGCAGCAACAGCAACAAAGACTGAAACACGGCGATGGTGAACATGCCGTAAGCGAGGATCGACAGCAGAATATGGCTGATGATGCCGTGCTCTTCGATGATCGGCTGCAGGGTGCCGGCCGGTGCGAACTGCGCCATCAGCGTGGTCAGCAGCCCCAGCGGGAACAACAGAATCAGCAGGATTTCGACCGGTAGCCGGATGCACGCGAGCATGGTCACGATGATCACGGCAACGGCGATCAGGCTGGCGGCGCTGAAAAAGTCCAGGCCCAGACCGATGGGACGTACCAGTTGACCAAACAGCGCGCTGGCCTGGCAGGCGACGGCCAGAGTGCCGACCAGGCACAGCAGCCATTTGTCGGCCTTTTTGCCCTGACGCAGGCGCGCACCTTGGTAGACGGTCGCAGCGGCGTAAAAGACAGCGGCGGCGAGGCTGAAGAGCAAACTCGGTGACAAGGGGAACATAGATCCTGTTGGGCGTGCCCGAAAGGCGCTGAGTTTGGCATATAACCCGCAAGTCACGAAAGACCAGAGAAGCAGACGCCGTAGTGTCCGTGCGCGGGACTCTTCGCTATAATCCGCGACCTGCTCAAGCCACAGGCTCGCCGACCGCTGTTTCAGCCGCGTTTATAGTGCTTCTATAAACAGCAGGCGCCGCGATTTCGGCGGCCGACTGGAAAGGCCGTTACGGGCCGGCCCGCACTATTCGGTGTTCAGCACGAACCCAAAGGATCACGCATGTTTGAAAATCTGACAGATCGTCTCTCGCAGACGCTGCGCCAGGTCACTGGCAAGGCCAAGCTGACCGAGGACAACATCAAGGACACTCTGCGTGAAGTGCGTATGGCGCTCCTTGAAGCCGACGTCGCCTTGCCGGTCGTCAAGGACTTCGTCAATCGCATCAAGGAACGCGCCGTCGGCACCGAGGTGTCGCGCAGCCTGACCCCGGGCCAGGCGTTCGTGAAGATTGTCCAGGCCGAGCTTGAAGAGATGATGGGGGCTGCGAACGAAGAGCTGACCCTCAACGTCACGCCGCCGGCCGTCATCCTCATGGCGGGCCTGCAGGGTGCGGGCAAGACCACCACGGCCGGCAAGCTCGCCAGATTTTTGAAAGAGCGCAAAAAGAAAACCGTGATGCTGGTGTCGGCGGACGTCTATCGTCCCGCCGCAATCAAGCAGCTTGAAACACTGGCCAACGACATCGGCGTGACGTTCTTCCCGTCCGACATCATCCAGAAGCCGGTGGACATCGCCGAAGCGGCCATCAGGGAAGCCAAGCTCAAGTTCATTGACGTGGTGATCCTCGACACCGCCGGCCGTTTGCACATCGATGCCGAAATGATGGGCGAGATCCAGGCGCTGCACGCTGCGGTCAAGCCTGCCGAGACGCTGTTCGTGGTCGACGCCATGACCGGCCAGGACGCCGCCAACACCGCCAAGGCGTTCGGTGACGCGTTGCCGTTGACCGGCGTGATCCTGACCAAGGTCGATGGTGACGCCCGTGGCGGTGCTGCGCTGTCGGTGCGTGCCATTACCGGCAAGCCGATCAAGTTCATCGGTATGGGTGAGAAGAGCGAGGCGCTCGAGCCGTTCCACCCGGACCGTATCGCGTCGCGCATCCTGGGCATGGGCGACGTGCTCAGCCTGATTGAGCAGGCCGAGCAGACCCTCGACAAGGACAAGGCCGACAAGCTGGCCAAGAAGCTGAAGAAGGGCAAGGGTTTCGACCTCGAAGACTTCCGCGATCAGCTGCAACAGATGAAAAACATGGGCGGCCTCGGCGGGCTCATGGACAAACTGCCGAGCATCGGCGGCGTCAACCTGTCGCAAATGGGTAATGCCCAGAGCGCCGCTGAAAAGCAGTTCAAGCAGATGGAAGCCATCATCAACTCGATGACCCCGGCCGAGCGTCGCGACCCCGAGCTGATCAGTGGTTCACGCAAGCGCCGCATTGCCATGGGTTCGGGTACTCAGGTGCAAGACATCGGTCGCCTCATCAAGCAGCACAAGCAGATGCAGAAGATGATGAAAAAGTTCTCGACCAAGGGTGGCATGGCCAAAATGATGCGCGGCATGGGCGGAATGTTGCCCGGCGGCGGTATGCCCAAAATGTAAATTGCATCGCGCGGGCTCAGGGCCCGCGCGTTCCTCTTTGGGGCAACCGTCCCGATGGCTTGCTCAGGCAGGCGTTCAACGCCGTCGTAATTGGCGGTTCCATGGCAGATCTTTGGCAGTCCTTCGGCGCATGCCGGAAAAAGTCATTTGCAAATATCCGGATATTCCTTAGAATATGCGGCCTTTCGGGCACCCATGCCCGCTGTGCATCTTAGATTTGCAGCACCGACTACAGGAAAATTGTTCAATGCTAACAATCCGTCTTGCCCTTGGCGGCTCCAAAAAGCGCCCGTTCTACCACCTGACTGTGACCGACAGCCGTAACCCACGCGACGGTTCCCACAAGGAACAAATCGGTTTCTTCAACCCGGTTGCCCGTGGTCAGGAAATCCGTCTGTCCGTGAACCAAGAGCGTCTGGCCTACTGGCTGAGCGTTGGTGCACAACCTTCTGAGCGTGTTGCTTCGCTGTTGAAGGAATCTGCCAAGGCTGCGGCCTGAGCAATATGAACGCGACGCCAGCTTCTGCCGACGATCTGATCGTCATCGGCAAGATTTACTCGGTACATGGCGTTCGCGGCGAAGTGAAGGTGTATTCCTTTACTGATCCGACTGAAAACCTGTTGCAGTACAAAACCTGGACGCTCAAGCGCGAAGGCAATGTGAAACAGGTCGAGCTGGTCAGTGGACGTGGGAACGACAAGTTCCTGGTCGCGAAGCTCAAGGGTCTTGATGACCGTGAAGAAGCACGTCTTCTTGCGGGTTATGAGATCTGCGTGCCACGCAATCTGTTCCCTGAATTGACCGACGGCGAGTACTACTGGTACCAGCTTGAAGGTCTGAAGGTCATTGACGGACTTGGGCAGTTGCTCGGGAAGGTCGATCATCTTCTGGAAACCGGCGCAAACGATGTAATGGTGGTCAAGCCCTGCGCAGGCAGTCTGGATGATCGCGAACGCCTTTTGCCCTATACGGAGCAATGTGTGTTGGCCGTCGATCTGGTTGCAGGCGAGATGAAGGTGGAATGGGACGCGGATTTCTAAGCAATGGCCAGCCTGCGCATAGAAGTCATCACGCTGTTTCCCGAGATGTTTTCCGCCATCAGCGAATACGGCATTACCAGCCGTGCGGTGAAACAGGAGCTCTTGCAGCTCACCTGTTGGAATCCGCGGGATTACACCACTGATCGACATCACACTGTGGACGATCGCCCGTTTGGCGGTGGCCCTGGCATGGTGATGAAGATCAAGCCCCTGGAAGACGCGCTGGCTCAGGCCAGGCAAGCAGCGGGGGAGGCGGCGAAGGTGATTTACCTGTCGCCCCAGGGTCGCAAGCTGGATCAGTCTGCGGTCCGCGAACTGGCGCAGGAAGAAGCACTTATCCTGATTGCCGGTCGCTATGAAGGCGTCGACGAGCGTTTTATTGAGGCTCATGTCGATGAAGAGTGGTCGATTGGCGACTATGTGTTATCTGGCGGTGAGCTGCCGGCCATGGTCCTGATAGATGCGGTTACGCGACTGCTGCCTGGAGCTTTAGGGCATGTAGATTCCGCGGAGGAAGACTCCTTCACGGATGGTCTGCTGGATTGCCCGCACTACACCCGACCGGAGGTGTATGCGGATCAGCGTGTTCCCGACGTATTGCTAAGTGGCAATCACGCACACATCCGGCGTTGGCGTTTACAGCAGTCCCTTGGGCGGACCTATGAACGACGCGCCGATCTTCTGGAAAGCCGCTCGCTTTCTGGAGAAGAGAAGAAGCTGCTGACGGAATATCTCCGTGAGCGGGACGATAGTTAACGTATCGATGGTAAATCCAGCTGATTTACCTTAGGAGCACAGCATGACTAACAAAATCATCCTTGCACTCGAAGCAGAGCAGATGACCAAAGAGATCCCTCCCTTTGCCCCGGGCGACACCATCGTCGTTCAGGTGAAAGTGAAGGAAGGCGACCGCGCTCGTCTGCAGGCGTTCGAAGGCGTTGTTATTGCCAAGCGTAACCGTGGCGTGAACAGTGCTTTCACTGTTCGTAAAATCTCCAACGGTGTTGGCGTTGAACGTACTTTCCAGACCTACAGCCCGCAAATCGACAGCATGGCTGTGAAACGTCGCGGTGACGTTCGCAAGGCCAAGCTGTACTACCTGCGTGACCTGTCCGGTAAAGCAGCTCGCATCAAGGAAAAACTGGTTTAATCCCAGTCTTCCAATGCGAATGAAAAAGCAGCCTACGGGCTGCTTTTTTGCTTTCTGGCATTCGGTTTTTGTCCTGCTCGGTCAGGTATGAAAAACTGCCCGTCGCCCTCTGCCATTCAAGTAAGAACCCATGCCCGCCATTGACCATCCCATGATCGACCGCTTTCTGGACGCCCTTTGGCTGGAAAAGGGGCTCTCGGACAACACCCGTGGCGCCTATCGCAGCGACCTCGCGCTGTTCAACGGGTGGCTTCAGGAGAAAGGCGTCGACTTGATGAGCATCAGTCGTGAAGCAATTCTCGATCACCTGGCGTGGAGGGTCGACAACGGCTACAAGCCACGCTCGACAGCTCGATTGCTTTCCGGCGTGCGCGGCTTCTATCGCTACCTGCTCAGGGAAAAGCTTATCGCCATCGACCCGACGCTGCAGGTCGACATGCCGCAGTTAGGCAAGCCGCTGCCCAAATCCCTGTCCGAAGCAGACGTCGAGGCACTGCTGGCCGCGCCCGATTTGAGTGACGCTATTGGCCAGCGCGACCGAGCGATGCTGGAGGTGTTGTACGCCTGCGGTCTGCGGGTTACCGAGCTTGTCAGCCTGACACTGGAACAGGTCAACCTGCGTCAGGGCGTATTGCGCATCATGGGCAAAGGCAGCAAGGAGCGGTTGGTCCCTATGGGCGAGGAGGCTATCGTCTGGGTTGAGCGATACATGCGGGACGCTCGCCACGAGTTGCTCAACGGGCGGCCCAGCGACGTGCTGTTTCCCAGTCAGCGTGGCGAACAGATGACCCGCCAGACCTTCTGGCATCGCATCAAGCATCAGGCCAAGGTCGCCGGCATCGGCAAATCCCTGTCTCCGCACACCCTGCGGCACGCCTTCGCCACTCACTTGCTCAACCACGGCGCTGACCTGCGCGTGGTGCAGATGCTTCTGGGCCACAGCGACCTCTCGACGACGCAAATCTATACCCACGTAGCGCGCGCCCGGTTGCAGGAAATGCATGCGAAGCATCACCCGAGGGGGTAGCGGACTTCATGAATTTACGACCTGTCTTACATCAGCGAGCGTCGGCCTTCCCGGCCTTATGTGATAGGCTTTGCCGGTTTCGCAGATCAAGGCCCTGAAAACATCCCGGTGATGTCCCGCCGCCCGTTTTCAGCCCGGCCCGTCTGCTCACCGCTCGAGGAGTTTTCATGCGCGTCACTCGTTTTCTCGGTGCTGCCGTTGTAGCGCTGGCCAGCTCTTTCAGCCTTTTTGCCCACGCCGACGAGGCGTCCGACAAAGCCATCCGCAAGACCCTGGAGTCTCTGAACCTGGAGATCCCTGTCGAAAGCATTGCCAGCAGCCCGCTGAACGGCCTCTATGAAGTCAATCTGAAGGGCGGACGTGTGCTCTACGCCAGTGCTGACGGGCAGTTCGTCATGCAGGGCAATCTGTATCAGATACAGGGCGGCAAGCCGGTCAACCTGACCGAAAAAGTCGAGCGTCAGGCGATCTCGAAAACCATCAACGGTATTCCGACGGCCGAGATGGTCGTCTATCCCGCCATTGGCGAAACCAAGTCCCACATCACAGTGTTCACCGACACCACCTGCCCGTACTGCCACAAACTGCACGAGGAAGTACCGGAGCTGAACAAGCGCGGTATCGAGGTGCGTTACGTCGCATTTCCGCGGCAGGGGCTGGGTTCGCCGGGCGACGAGCAACTGCAGGCCGTGTGGTGCTCCAAGGACCGCCGCGGTGCCATGGATCGCATGGTCGACGGCAAGAATATTCAGGCGCCCAAGTGCGACAACCCGGTTACCCGCCAGTTTGAAATCGGCCAGTCAATCGGTGTGAACGGTACGCCGGCGATCGTGTTGGCAGACGGACAGTTGATTCCGGGCTACCAGCCTGCGCCGCAAGTGGCCAAACTGGCGCTCGGCGCCAAGTAATCCGGTCTGTCGCAGCCTCCTGCGACAGACCCTGAAGCGGCTTTTATGACGCGCTTCGTCAATAGCAGGCCGTGTTGATCGCGGCTGATTTCACGGCCGGCCTTGCGTCGGCCGTTTTATGGGGAGTTCATAGTGAAACCGGTCAAAGTAGGCATCTGTGGGCTGGGTACTGTCGGTGGCGGTACCTTCAATGTGCTAAAGCGTAACGCCGAGGAAATTGCCCGCCGTGCCGGGCGTGGAATCGAAGTGGCGCAGATTGCCATGCGTACGCCAAACCCCAATTGCCAGATTACCGGTACCCCGACCACTGCCGACGTTTTCGACGTGGCGAGCAACCCTGAAATCGACATCGTCATCGAGCTGATCGGTGGCTACACCGTCGCCCGCGAACTGGTGCTCAAGGCCATCGAAAACGGCAAGCACGTCGTCACGGCCAACAAGGCGCTGATTGCTGTACATGGCAACGAGATTTTTGCGAAGGCCCGGGAGAAGGGCGTGATCGTCGCCTTCGAAGCAGCAGTGGCTGGCGGTATTCCGGTGATCAAGGCGATTCGCGAAGGCCTGTCGGCCAATCGCATCAACTGGGTGGCCGGCATCATCAATGGCACCGGTAACTTCATCCTCACCGAGATGCGCGAGAAGGGCCGCACCTTCCCGGACGTTCTTGCCGAAGCGCAGGCGCTGGGCTATGCAGAGGCCGACCCGACCTTTGACGTGGAAGGTATCGATGCAGCGCACAAGCTGACCATCCTGGCGTCCATCGCCTTCGGTATTCCGCTGCAGTTTGACAAGGCCTACACCGAAGGCATCACCAAGCTGACTACCGCCGACGTCAATTACGCCGAAGCGCTGGGTTATCGGATCAAGCACCTGGGCGTCGCCCGCAGCACGCCGAGCGGCATTGAGCTGCGCGTCCACCCGACCCTGATTCCGGCTGATCGTCTGATCGCCAACGTCAATGGTGTGATGAACGCGGTGATGGTCAACGGCGACGCCGCCGGTTCCACCTTGTTCTACGGCGCGGGTGCCGGCATGGAGCCTACGGCGTCGTCGGTTGTGGCTGATCTGGTCGACGTGGTCCGTGCGCTGACCACTGACCCGGAGAATCGCGTACCGCATCTGGCCTTCCAGCCTGACTCACTGTCGGCTCATCCGATCTTGCCGATCGAAGCGTGCGAAAGCGCTTACTACCTGCGGATTCAGGCCAAGGACCATCCTGGCGTGCTTGCACAGGTGGCGAGCATTCTGTCCGAGCGCGGCATCAACATCGAATCGATCATGCAGAAAGAAGTCGAAGAGCATGACGGTCTGGTGCCGATGATTCTGCTGACCCATCGCGTGGTCGAACAGCGCATGAACGATGCGATCGAAGCGCTGGAAGCGTTGCAGGATGTCGCCGGGCCGGTTGTGCGAATCCGCGTCGAGCATCTGAACTGAGACGAGCCGCAAGCTTTAAAGCGGCAAGCTGCAAGTAACAGCAAACTTATATCGCGGTGAGCTTCGGGCCCCGGGCGGTAGGTCAAAGACGAAGCGTTTTGACTTGCAGCCTGCCTTTCGGAGCTTGCCGCCCAAACCGAAGGTTTGAAAAAATGCGCTATATCAGTACCCGCGGCCAGGCGCCGGCCTTGAATTTTGAAGATGTATTGCTGACCGGTCTGGCCAGCGACGGCGGCCTGTATGTTCCGGAAAACCTGCCGCGCTTCACGCAGGAAGAGATCGCGTCGTGGGCCGGGCTGCCGTATCACGAACTGGCCTTTCGGGTGATGCGTCCGTTCGTGACGGGAAGTATCCCGGACGCGGACTTCAAGAAGATTCTCGAAGAGACCTACGGCGTGTTCTCCCACGCCGCCGTGGCACCGCTGCGTCAGCTCAACGGCAACGAGTGGGTGCTGGAGCTGTTCCATGGCCCGACGCTGGCGTTCAAGGATTTCGCCCTGCAGTTGCTGGGGCGCCTGTTGGATTACGTGCTCGAGAAGCGCGGCGAGCGCGTGGTGATCATTGGCGCCACCTCGGGTGATACCGGGTCGGCCGCTATCGAAGGCTGCCGCCGCTGCGACAACGTCGATATCTTCATCCTGCATCCCCACAACCGCGTGTCCGATGTTCAGCGCCGCCAGATGACCACCATCTTCGGCGAGAACATCCATAACATCGCGATCGAAGGCAACTTCGACGACTGCCAGGAAATGGTCAAGAACAGCTTCGCCGATCAGAGCTTTCTGAAAGGCACACGTCTGGTGGCGGTGAACTCGATCAACTGGGCTCGGATCATGGCCCAGATCGTTTACTACTTCCACGCAGCCCTGCAGTTGGGTGGCCCGGCGCGCTCGGTGGCGTTCTCGGTGCCCACCGGTAATTTCGGCGACATCTTCGCAGGCTACCTGGCGCGCAACATGGGCCTGCCGATCAGTCAGCTGGTGGTTGCCACCAACCGCAATGACATCCTGCACCGCTTCATGAGCGGCAACCAGTACGTCAAGGAAACCCTGCACGCCACCCTGTCGCCGTCGATGGACATCATGGTGTCGTCGAACTTCGAGCGTTTGTTGTTCGATATGCACGGCCGCAATGGCGCGTCGATAGCCAGCCTTATGGACAGCTTCAAGCAGGGCGGCGGTTTCAGCGTCGAAGACGAGCGCTGGACCGAGACCCGCAAGCTGTTTGATTCGCTGGCGGTCAGTGATGAGCAGACTTGCGAAACCATCGCTGAAGTGTTCGCCAGCACTGGCGAATTGCTTGACCCGCACACAGCCATCGGCGTCAAGGCCGCGCGAGACTGCCGCCGCAGCCTGGACACACCGATGGTGATTCTGGGAACCGCGCACCCGGTCAAATTCCCGGATGCGGTGCTGAAGGCCGGTGTAGGAAAAGCGCTTGAGCTGCCTGCACATTTGTCTGATTTGTTTGAGCGAGACGAGCGTTGCACCGTACTGCCGAATGACCTTAAAGCCGTCCAGGCCTTTGTCAGCCAGCATGGGAATCGTGGCAAGCCTCTCTGACCGTATCGCCGTGTAACAAACAAGACCCGCCCCGCAGCGGGTCTTGTTTTATCTGCGTGCCACACTTCCGAAGAATTTCAATTTTCGGATAAGCCTGTGGTTTTTAACTATTTTTACCTGATGGCACGCAACGGCCATTTTCTGTGTCTGGGATCAGCCCTATGGGTGTCGCTGATTTTTGTCTGCCTGTGGAGCCGGACCGCTGATGCGATTCAGACCGTTCCCTTCGTGCTGGGTGCGTATTCTCCCGATGAACAGCCGCTGGCGCTTGCTGACGCGGACCGCCAGTGGCTTGAGGCACGCAAAGTCCTCAAGGTGGGTATTTCGGTGCTGGATCATGAGCCCGTTGACATCACCACCGACCGCAACCGCTATCAAGGCATCAGTGCCGATTACCTGAGCCTGATGAGCACACGGCTGGCAATACCGGTGCAGGTACGCGGGTTCGCCAAACGCGCACATGCGGTAGACGCGCTGCTTGCCGGGGAAATCGACCTGTTAAGCAGCGCCAGCGGATTCGAGCGAGCCATACCCGGGCTCTCGTTTACGCAGGCCTACCTGCCCGATCGCGCCGTGGTCTTCGGACGGGGCAGTGACCCCGGCTTGCAACCGTCGCTCAAGGGCAAACGGGTGATTCTGCAGGACGGCTACGCTGATCTTGAACAGGTGCAGCAAATCTACCCCTACAGCGAAATCATGCTCGCGCCCACACTGCATAGCGCCATGGAGGCGCTGGCGCAAAATGACGCCGACGCATTCGTCGCCAACGAACTGACGGTGCAGTCCTACAGCCTTTTGCGACCGCATCTCGGTTTGCAAACCAAATTCGACAGTCTGCTGCCGTCCTCGGGCTTTGCCTTTGCCTTTCGTGAGACGGACACCCAAGCGTTGCAGTTGTTTAACCGTGCGCTGGCGGGTCTGGACGATGCCGTACACGCAGAAATCCAGGCGCGCTGGACCCTTGGGCTGGGGGCTGATCTGACGCGGCGACAAGTGAATTTCAGCGCTCCGGAGCGCAAATGGATTCACCAGCATCCCCAGGTCATCGTAGCCTCCACCCAGCACCCTCCCTACATCTATAAGGACGCTCACGGTCGTTGGGTGGGGCTGAATATCGATGTGCTCGCGCGGATTTCGCGCATGACCGGCCTGCAGTTCATACATCAGGAGTCGGCCTCCACCGAAGCATTGCTGAAGACGCTTACAGAGGGTGGCGCGGACATGAACACCACGCTGGCCGAAAACGTCGAGCGCAAGCGACTGCTGAACTTTACCTACGCGTTCGGCGGCAACAATTGGGTTTTTCTGGTACGCGCCGAGCAGGCGACCTCCTTTCAACTGTCGGACATGACCGGCAAGGTCCTGGCGCTGCCCGCACGGCATGCTCTGCTTGCGTTCATCCGGGAGCGCCACCCGCAGATCCAGCTAAAACTTGTGGGGACTTACGAAGATGCCCGTCGACTCGTGGAGGAGGGCGATGCCGATGCCACCATCCAGAACGAGGCCGGTGCATGGTTGTATCCTTCAGCGAACCTCAGAGTCGGGCGCAGCGTGGAGGGCATGTGGTCGCCCGACAGGTTTTCAGTCGTCAAGACCCACCCCCAACTGCTGGGGATACTGAACAAGGCCCTGGAGGAGTTTCCTGTCGGGGAAATGCGCGCGATCCGCCTGAAATGGCTGGGTGCGCCCAATCCCCAAGCCTCGCTGTGGAGGCGTGTACCTGCATGGGTCTACTGGGTGGTCAGTACGTCGCTATTGCTGGGCCTGGTTTCCCTGGCATGGAGCAGCCGTCTCAAATATCAGGCGCATCAGCGCCTGCGGGCGGAGGCGCAGTTGGGCGATCAGTTGGCGTTCCGGCGCACACTGTTCGATGCCATCGCCAATCCGATTCACGTGCACGACCTGCAAGGCCGCCTGGTCGCGTGTAATCGCAGTTATGAAGAGAGCTTCGGCATCAGCTACGAACAGATGCAAGGGCGACGCTTGATCGATGTCGATCTTTTTCCCCGCGACCATGCCGAGCGCATGCACGAAGCTTTCATGACGCTGTTGGACACGCAGACGCCGGTGTTTTCAGAGCGCACTTTGCAGCTGGCTGGGCGACAGGTGGACGTATGGCTGTGGATGGTGCCTTACCACCGCGCCGATGGTCAGCTGCAGGGGCTGCTCGGCGGCTGGATGGACATCGGCGAGCGTAAGCGCCTGGAAGCCGAGCTCAAGGACGCGCGCCATGCTGCCGAGCAGACGGCTTGCCAGCTCAAGCGGCTACTGGCGGAAATGGGACAGGCGCGCACGCCAGACGCATGAGTTCGTCTGTCACATTAGGCAGGCATGCTCGGAAATCAGGTCGCTGCGGTTTGCTTACGCCTGCCGGCGCATCAAGCGCCCAGAACTTTCCGATGCTGCCAATGGTCATTGGTTAGCACCTTTGCATTCAAATTGTTGAGTGGTGATCCGAATGGAAAATATCAGCTTGCTCCTAAGCGAAGCGCTGTCCCCTTATCAGGTGAACATTGGCCCTGCCGGTGCATTGGGCGAGCGTCTGGTGACGCTGAAAAATGCAACCGGTGCCATCGTGATCGAGCGCAATTTTTCCGCTGCTCAGTTGGGTGATAAACGCCAGCTGACCGATGTTGTCGATGGGCTTCACAGAGATTTGATGGTCGTGGAAGGGCGCATCGAACCTTGCGTCATTGCGGCCATGCGCAACCTGTCCCAGTCTGCCGGGTATGCCACCGCTCGACCTTTTGTCTGAGCGGCGCGGAACCTTCTCCATTCGGTAGGCTCCTATCAGTTATGGCAGGCGCAGGCATTGTGCTCCGGTGTTCATGCTGCCTGCCATACGGGTCCAAGATGGACCACGGTTGACCCCGAGCAGTCTCCCCGCTGCTCGGGGTTTCTTTTTGCCCGGGATTTGGCCCTCTGCGCCGCTAGCATCCATGGCCGGTTCAGTTTTGCGGCTCGTCGAAGAATGACTGAGCGTCGTGCAGGTATTCTTCCTTCTTCGCCATCCATTCCGCGTAAAAATCTATCAAACGCGTCACGCGCAGCACGCGCATCTCCCTGTTGATGATTTCCATTGCCGCGCGGCCCTTTTCGGTCTTCGAACAGGCAATGTGAGCAAACTGGTATTTAGGCACGCCTTTGACGGGCAAAAACTCCAGATCCTCAAGAGGAATGCCTCGCGCCTGAGCATGAAAACGGGCTTCCGGCCAATAGCTGATGATGGCTTGAAAACGGTCCAGGCGCTCCATTTCCAGCATGCTGCCCACCGCCGTGTTGCCGTAGTGCAGGATCAGACGTTTGGGACGGGTCGTCTCGCGCAATACCTTGTCGATGACGGAGCCATAGCTGCGCTCTCCGACAATGCCGACATCGACGCTGTCGCTGGCCAGTAATGCACCGAGGTCCAGGCGGCCGTCAGCGTCGATGAAAGGTGCGAACAGCGCTCGCTGATGGCGCTCGATGGTGACGCCGTTGCTGGGGGTGGCATAGGAGGGGATGGAGAAGAGCATGGTTCTGTCGCGCTCCGGCGTCCACAGTAGGGTGGGATCGCAGGCGAACACCGTGGGATCGTTGAGCATCTGGGTTCCACGCGCCCGGTTGACGTGCATGATCTGATGATCGTACTCGGGCATCCTCGCCGTCAGCTCGGGCATGAGCTTGTCGATGGCGCCCTGACCGGCCAATGGGCCGGTAAATATGGTCAGCGGCGGAAAATCGCGCAACAGCCAGATCAGTGTATCGCGGGCGTGCGCCGGGCCGGGGAGCCATGCGAGCAGGGTTGCGATCAGTAAGACAC
Source organism: Pseudomonas lutea (assembly GCF_000759445.1). Classification (NCBI taxonomy): domain Bacteria; kingdom Pseudomonadati; phylum Pseudomonadota; class Gammaproteobacteria; order Pseudomonadales; family Pseudomonadaceae; genus Pseudomonas; species Pseudomonas lutea. The sequence goes on along the minus strand of NZ_JRMB01000001.1, from coordinate 2,623,620 downwards.
GCACTCGATAACCGCTGACAGGCATGGGAGCGTTGACCATCCGTTGAGGTAAATCCCGAAAAATCCGACCGGCTATCCGTCCGTCGTTACTGCACCTGGCGGGCGCGGAAGTACAGCAGTCATGAACAGCCGCAGATGCGTTGATCCTCATCGACAGTGTCTCGCAGCAGGGTATCGGCGTTGTGCTTCACTTGTTTAACACAGGTCAAGCGGCCTTGAGTAAAGCATCACCCACGCTGTGCGTCAGCTCTCGTTTGCAAGGGCTGCGCGTATCGCTCATCGAGTTCGGTCGTTCAACGAGCCGGCATCGGGTAGACTTGCCGCCTTTCCTGTCTCTCTAGAAGCCCGTTCATGGCCCAGCCGTCCACGACCTACAAGTTCGAACTCAACCTCACCGATCTTGATCGCGGGGTCTACGAAAACGTCAAGCAGACCATCGCCCGTCACCCTTCGGAGACCGAAGAGCGCATGACCGTGCGCCTGCTGGCCTACGCCTTCTGGTACAACGAGCACCTGTCGTTTGGCCGTGGTCTGTCGGACGTCGACGAACCCGCGCTGTGGGAAAAAAGCCTGGACGACCGCGTGCTTCACTGGATCGAGGTTGGCCAACCCGACGCCGATCGTCTGACGTGGTGCTCGCGGCGCACCGAGCGCACCAGTCTGCTGGCGTACGGCAGCCTGCGCGTGTGGGAAGGTAAAGTGGTGCCAGCGATCAAGACATTGAAGAACGTCAATATCGCCTCGGTCCCGCAAGACGCTCTGGAAGTTTTGTCCAAAGACATGCCGCGAGTGATCAAGTGGGACGTGATGATCAGCGAAGGCACGATTTTCGTGACCGATGATCGCGGCCAGCACGAAGTGCAATTGCAGTGGCTGGCGGGCGAGCGAGGCTGATCCAGGCCCCGGCATCGCCATACCGAACAGCCCCAACGAGAAATCCCAGCGGAACCTGAATGCGCATCGAACCACGCGAGTTACCTGACACCCTTCCTTTTCTTGGCGACCTGCCACCCTTGCTCACCCGTTTATATGCTGCGCGCGGCGTAGCGTCGGAGGCGGAGCTCGACAAGGGGCTGGCCCGGTTGATCCCGTATCAACAGCTCAAGGGAATTGATGCGGCGGTCGATTTGCTGGTGACCGCGTTGCAGCAGCGTCAGCGCATCCTCATCGTGGGCGACTTCGACGCTGACGGGGCGACAGCCAGCACGGTCGGTGTATTGGGGCTGCGCCTGCTGGGCGCGGCTCATGTGGAATATCTGGTGCCCAATCGGTTCGAGTTTGGCTACGGTCTGACGCCGGAGATCGTGCAGGTCGCCCTTGAGCGTCAGCCCGATTTGCTGATGACCGTCGACAACGGAATCTCAAGCGTTGAGGGCGTCGCGGCGGCCAAGGCGGCAGGGTTGCAGGTGCTGGTCACTGACCATCACTTGCCTGGCCATGAATTGCCGGCGGCCGACGCTATCGTCAATCCAAACCAGCCCGGCTGCACCTTCCCCAGCAAATCGCTGGCGGGCGTCGGCGTGATTTTCTATGTGTTGATGGCCTTGCGTGCGCGGCTTCGCGACACCGGCTGGTTCGAGGCCAATGGCCGTGCCCAGCCCAATCTGGGCGAGTTGCTGGACCTGGTCGCGCTGGGCAGCGTGGCTGACGTCGTGCCGCTGGACGCCAACAACCGCATCCTCGTGCATCAGGGACTGATGCGCATCCGGGCCGGACGTGCACGCCCCGGGCTGCGCGCCATTCTCGATGTGGCCCGTCGCGAGGCGTCACGCATCACCTCTACTGACCTGGGGTTCATCATCGGCCCGCGCCTGAACGCAGCCGGGCGTCTGGACGACATGAGCCTGGGCATCGAATGCCTGCTGTGCGATGACGAAGCATCGGCCCGGGAGATGGCCGTGCGCCTGGATGAGCTTAATCAGGACCGCAAATCCATCGAGCAGGGCATGCAGCGCGAGGCGCTTGCGCAACTCAAGGACCTGCCACTGGAATCCATGCCGTTCGGGCTGTGCCTGTTCGAGCCGGAGTGGCATCAGGGCGTGATCGGAATTCTGGCATCGCGCATGAAAGAGCGGTACCACCGCCCGACCATCGCGTTCGCCAGTGCGGGCGAAGGGGTGCTCAAAGGTTCGGCGCGCTCGGTGCCGGGGTTTCACATCCGTGACGCACTCGACGCCGTGGCGGCGCAGCATCCCGAACTGATCAGTAAATTTGGTGGCCACGCCATGGCGGCCGGGTTGTCGCTACCGGAAGAAAACTTCCCGGCGTTTGCCCAAGCGTTTGACGATGAGGTGCGCCGCCAGCTCAATGAAGAAGACCTGACCGGCCGGTTATTGTCCGACGGCACTCTGGCGGTGGAGGAGTTTCATCTTGAGCTTGCCCGGGCGCTGCGCAACGCCGGCCCGTGGGGACAGCATTTTCCCGAACCGTTGTTCCATGGTGTGTTCCAGCTGGTCGAGCAGCGTGTCGTCGGCGAGCGCCATTTAAAGATGGTACTCAAGACCGAATGCGGCAGCGTCAAGCTTGAAGGCATCGCGTTCAGCGTGGATCGCGACGTGTGGCCCAATCCAACCGTGCGCTGGGTCGAGCTGGCATACAAACTGGACCTGAACGAGTTTCGCGGCAATGAAACCGTGCAGCTGATGGTGGTGCATCTTTCAGCGCGTTAACCCCTGAAACGGTTCGATGAAACATCTGACGCCTTCCCGGCTAAAGCCGGTCCCACAGGTGAGTGCGGTGCTTTAGTGTGACCGGCTTCAGCCGGGAAGAGGCCCGTTTGAACACTCTCGATTGCGCAGCGTGACATCTGACGCCTTCCCGGCTAAAGCCGGTCCCACAGGTGAGTGCGGTGCTTTGGTGGGAACGGCTTCAGCCGGGAAGAGGCCCGTTTGAACACCCTCAATTGCGCAGCGTGACATCTGACGCCTTCCCGGCTAAAGCCGGTCCCACAGGTGAACGCGGTGCTTTAGTGGGAACGGCTTCAGCCGGGAAGAGGCCCGTTTGAACACCCTCAATTGCGCAGCGTGATACCTGACGCCTTCCCGGCTAAAGCCGGTCCCACAGGTGAATGCGGTGCTTTGGTGGGATCGGCTTCAGCCGGGAAGAGGCCCGTTTGAACACCCTCAATTGCGCAGCGTGACAACTGACGCCTTCCCGGCTGAAGCCGGTCCCACAGGGCAGCGTCGACTCGGCCGGGCTGGCTTCAGCCGGGATGCGAGTGAACCCTCGCTTCTCCCGGGTTGTCGACTAGGCACAAGGTTCGCCAGTTGAGGAACCTGCCACACAACCTGAGAGGTCCCCATGAGCCTGCTGCTTGAACCCTATACCCTTCGCCAACTGACGCTGCGCAACCGCATTGTGGTTTCACCGATGTGTCAGTACTCCTGCGCCGACGGCCTGGCCAATGACTGGCATCTGGTCCATCTGGGCAGCCGCGCGGTCGGCGGTGCCGGGCTGATTTTCACCGAAGCGGCGGCAGTCACCCAGGATGGGCGGATTACCCCGGAAGACCTCGGCCTCTGGAACGACGAGCAAATCGAGCCGCTTCAGCGCATCACTCGGTTCATAAACGCCCAGGGCGCGGTGGCCGGCATTCAGCTGTCCCACGCCGGGCGCAAGGCCAGCACATGGCGTCCGTGGGTGAGCCAGAGCGGCGCCATCCCGGCCGACCAGGGCGGCTGGTCGACCTGGGGCCCCTCGGAGATCGCTTTCGACCCGACCTACACCGTGCCTACGCCGCTGGATGAAGCCCAGATCAAGGACATCATCAAAGCCTTCGTCGATGCTGCCAAACGTGCCTTGACCGCAGGTTTCAAAGTGGTCGAAATCCACGCTGCCCATGGTTATCTGCTGCACCAGTTCCTGTCGCCGCTGAGCAACCAGCGTCAGGATCAATACGGTGGCTCGTTCGAAAATCGCATTCGTCTAACCCTTGAAATCACCAAAGCCGTGCGCGAAGTCTGGCCCGCAGACCTGCCGTTGTTCGTGCGCGTCTCGGCCACAGACTGGGTGGAAGGTGGCTGGAACGCCGATGAAACCGTCGAGTTGGCCAAGCGTTTGAAAGCGCTGGGCGTCGATCTGATGGATGTCTCTTCCGGTGGCTCGGCCCCCAAAGCCGAGATTCCAGTGGGCCCGGGCTATCAGACCGAATTCGCCGGCCGTGTGCGCAAGGAGGCCGATATACCCTCCGGCGCAGTGGGGATGATCACTGAACCCACCCAGGCCGACACCATTCTTCGCACGGGACAGGCCGACCTGATTTTCCTGGCTCGCGAATTGCTCCGCGATCCGTACTGGCCGCTGCGCGCCGATGAGCATCTGGGCGGACGGCAAGCCACATGGCCTGCGCAATACCAGCGCGCAACGCACCGCGACCAGCCGATTCATGAGTCGGATCTGCGCGATTGAGGCGCAATCTCGGGGTACCTGTACAGGCTATTCGTTGACAAATATAGGGTCAGAGGGCCTGCCGTAGCAGGTCACTGACCCATTGGTTGATGCTCTTGTGAGCCAGTTCAGCTTGTGAGGCAACGCTTGCATGCAGCTCAGGCTCCAGCCGTAAGCTCAGTTTCCCGGAATAGGTTTTTTGAGGTTCGCGCCCCAAGCGTTTGCAGACGTCCAGATAATCGTCTACTGCCTCCTCGAACGCTGCGCGAAGCTCCTGTACCGACTGGCCGTGAAAGCCAATCACGTCTTTGATACCCGCAACATGACCCACGAACAGGCCGTCCTCATCGCTGTAATTGATCCGGGCCGAGTAGCCTTTGTAACTCATGATGTTCATGGGGTAACTCCTGCGTGCTCAAGGAATACTCGCGCGTCTCGAACCTGGTAGGGCTTCGCCTCCTTATCCGGATGCGGGCGGTGAAAGGTTGCCACCAGCGTTCTGAAATCATTCGATGCCTTCACTTCCCCCCACTGCCCGCCACACTCTCCCCACCCCGAGTCAGGTAATACGCGCCGAGGATCGGCAGCATCGTCACCATCATCACAAGCATTGCCACGACGTTGGTCACCGGAACGTCCCGTGGGCGGCTGAGCTGGTTGAGCAGCCAGAGCGGCAGGGTGCGCTCGTGGCCGGCGGTGAACGTGGTGACGATGATTTCGTCGAACGACAGGGCGAACGCCAGCATGCCGCCGGCCAGCAGGGCCGAGCTCAGATTGGGCAGGATGATGTAACGAAAGGTCTGCCAGCCATCGGCGCCAAGGTCCATCGACGCTTCGATCAGGCTTTGGGACGTGCGGCGCAGGCGGGCGATGACGTTGTTGTAGACGATCACCACGCAGAAAGTGGCGTGGCCGACGACGATCGTGAACATCCCCGGCTCAATCCCGAGCGCCTTGAATGCTGACAGCAGGGCCAGCCCGGTGATGATGCCGGGCAAGGCGATGGGCAGAATCAGCATCAGCGAAATCCCGTCCTTGCCGAAGAAGTCTCGTCGATAAAGCGCCGCAGAGGCCAGCGTACCGAGCACCAGCGCAATCAACGTGGCCAGACAGGCAATCTGCAACGACAGCTTGATCGATTCGAGCACGTCTGTGCGGGCGAACGCCACGCCGATCCATTTCAGTGTAAAGCCCCTGGGGGGGAAGCTGAACGCAGCGTCCTCGGTGTTAAACGCGTAGAGGAAGATGACCAGGATCGGAAAGTGCAAAAACAACAACCCGCCCCACGCGGCAATCTTCAGACCCCATGATGGTTTTTCAGAGTGCATCGAATGCCCCCAGACGCCTGACGATGGACAGATACACCGCGATCAGCACGATGGGCACCAGTGTGAAGGCGGCCGCCATGGGCAGGTTGCCGATCGCCCCTTGCTGGGCGTAGACCATGCTGCCAATGAAATACCCGGGCGGGCCCACCAGTTGCGGCACGATGAAATCCCCCAGCGTCAGGGAAAACGTGAAGATCGAGCCTGCCGCTATACCCGGCACAGACAGGGGCAAAATCACCTGCATGAACGTCTGCCGGGGTCGAGCACCAAGGTCGGCTGAGGCCTGCAGCAAAGAAGGCGGCAGACGCTCGAGCGACGCCTGTATCGGCAGAATCATGAACGGCAGCCAGATATAGACGAATACCAGAAATCGACCCAGGTGCGAGGTGGACAAGGTGCTTCCGCCAACGCCCGGCACGCTCAGCGTCCACTGCAGCAGCGGCGCCAGGCCCATGTGCTGCACGAACCACTGCGCCACGCCGCCTTTGGCCAGCAACAGCGTCCAGGCATAGGCTTTGACGATGTAACTGGCCCACATCGGCATCATCACGGCAATGTAAAAAAACGCTTTGGTTTTTCCGCTGGTATAGCGCGCCATGTAGTAAGCGATGGGGAAGGCGACCACAGCGCTGGCGATGGAAACCGCAATGGCCATGGTCAGGGTGCGTTGGATGACGTCGAAATTGGCTGGATTAAACAACGCGCCGAAGTTCGTCAGGGTCAGGTCCGGCGTGACCGTCATGCTGAAATCATCGAACGTGTAAAAGCCCTGCCACAGCAGCCCCAGCAGCGAGCCCAGGTAGATTGCGCCAAACCACAGCAGCGGTGGAATCAGCAACAGCGACAGGTATAGATTCGGGCGTCGATACAGCAGGTTGGAAAAAATCCTGACCAGCGATTGCCTGTCTGCGGGTGTCGAGGGAGGAAACGGCTGACCCATCTCAAGGCGCCTCGGGCTTGGCTTCACCGATCGCCGCGCCTGGCTCGTCACGCAGCGCAACCATCGCCTGGCGAGCCCAGCCGACCGTGGCCTTTTGTCCTGGCAGCCAGGGCAGGGCGGTGTCCAGCCATTGGTCGTTGGCCTGGCTGACGCTCAGCGTCTGACCGTTGTCCAGTTTCAGCTCGTAGCGCGTCGAACTGCCTTGATACTGGATGTCATGCAGTATGCCGCTGACCTGAATGTCGGCACCGGCCATGGCGCCGTCGGCGAAACGGATGTGTTCGGGTCGAATCGAGAACGCGCCCGCGCTGCCGCTCAGTGCTTGCGCCAGTTCGCCGCGCACGACGTTGGAGGTGCCGACGAATTCCGCGACGAAGGCAGTGGCCGGTTTCAGGTACAGATTGCGCGGCGTGTCCACCTGCTCGATGCGACCCTTGTTGAATACAGCGACGCGGTCCGACATCGACAGGGCCTCCGTCTGGTCGTGAGTGACGAAGATGAAGGTGATGCCCAGCTGACGCTGCAGTTTTTTCAGCTCGCTTTGCATCTGTTCGCGCAGCTTCAGGTCCAGGGCGCCAAGAGGCTCGTCAAGCAGCAGCACGCGGGGACGATTGACCAGCGCTCGGGCCAGCGCCACTCGCTGGCGCTGTCCGCCCGAGAGCTGCACCGGCTTGCGTGCGCCGTAGCCCTCAAGGGCAACCATGCTCAGCGCTTCGTCGGCGCGCTTGATTCGCTCCGCCTTGCCGACGCCTTTGACTTTCAGTCCATAGGCGACGTTGTCTTGCACGTTCATGTGCGGGAACAGCGCGTAGTCCTGAAACACCGTGTTGACGTCGCGCTGATACGGCGGCAGCCCGGCGGCTTCTTTGCCATGGATGCGGATCGACCCGGCACTGGGTTGTTCGAATCCTGCAATCAGGCGCAGACAGGTGGTTTTGCCTGAGCCTGAGGGACCGAGCATCGAAAAGAATTCGCCGTCCTCGATGTCGATGGAAACGCCGTCAACGGCTGCCGTCTCACCGAACAGCCGCGAGACCTGGAGAAACTGGACTGCGTGGGGCATGGTGGCTACCGCCCGCCCATGATCGCAATGTAATCCTGAGTCCAGCGACTGTAAGGGACGTACTTGCCACCCTCTGACTGCGGGGTCTTCCAGAAGGCGATTTTGTCGAACAGGTCAAAGCCGTTGGTTTCACAGCCTTCGGCGCCCAGCAGTGCGTTGCCCTTGCACGCATCCGGTACCACCGGCAAGGAACCGAACCACGCGGCGACGTCGCCCTGCACCTTCGGTTGCAGCGACCAGTCCATCCACTTATAGGCGCAATTGGGGTGTTGAGCGTCAGCGTGCAACATCGTCGTGTCGGCCCAGCCGGTGGCGCCTTCCTGCGGGATGGTCGAGGCGACAGGCTGCTTGTCGGCCACCAGGCCGTTGACCATGTAGCCCCACGAACTCGACGCCGCCACGCCCTCGTTCTTTACATCGCTCATTTGTACCGTTGCGTCATGCCAGTAGCGGTGCACAAGAGGGTGCTGGAGGCGCAGCAGGTCGAGCACGGCCTGGTACTGGGTTTCGGTGAGCTGGTAGGGGTCCACAATGTTCAGCTCGGGTTTTGCGGTCTTGAGGTACAGCGCGGCGTCGGCGATGTAGATCGGCCCGTCATACGCCTGTATCCGGCCCTTGTTCGGTTTGCCATCCGGCAAGTCCTGCGCTTCGAAGACCACACTCCAGCTGACCGGCGGCGTCTTGAACACCTCGGTGTTGTACATCAATACGTTCGGGCCCCACTGGTACGGAGTGCCATAGGTTTTCTTCTCGACCGTGTACCAGGGGCCGTCTCTCAGCCGAGGGTCGAGGTTTTTCCAGTTCGGGATCAAGGCAGGGTCAATGGGCTGCACGCGCTTGCCGGCGATCAGGCGCAGTGACGCGTCGCCCGATGCCGTGACCAGGTCATATCCGCCCTTGGTCATCAGGCTGACCATTTCATCCGACGTTGCGGCGGTCTTGACGTTGACCTTGCAGCCAGTCTCTTGCTCGAAGCCGGTCACCCAGTCGTAGGCCTTGTCGCTTTCCCCGCGCTCGATGTAGCCGGGCCAGGCCACGATATCCAGTTGCCCCTCGCCATCGCCCACTGCTTTAAGCGCTTCAGCGGCCTGCACCGCGCCGCTGGTCAGTAGAGCGGCAATAGCGGCGCTGAGAATCGCGGTCTTGTACACGGACATGGTTGGCTTGCCTCTTCGTGGTTTTTTGGGCAGTGCTAGATGGTGCAGAGCGTAGTGCCCAGTTGCAGGCATCACAAATGTCCCGCAGCAAATATCGCGCCCGTGGGGCACGTTGGTGGGTGTACGCGATGCTTATGCGCCCTCGCGCCGAGCCGTCATTGCAACATTCAGAAGCAAACCATCCCGCGAGCGCGTGTGCCTTCGTCTTAACCTGCGGGTCGAATCGTCAGTCCCACTTCTGAAGGTGCAGTCATGAACACTCGCGGTCTACTTGATCAATTGTTGAAATCCGGCCAGGACCTGCTGCAAAACAAGGCTGGCGCTCATACCCGCAGCGACAAAAGCGGGCAGGGCGGTCTGGGAGATTTGCTGGGTAAGCTCGGTGGCGGGCTGTCAGGCAAGCATTCAGGCAGTCAATCGGGCGGTCTTGGCGGTCTGCTTTCGGGTGCCGGCGGTGGTGCATTGGCGGCCGGCGCGATGGGCTTGCTGATGGGTAACAAAGGCGCCCGAAAAATGGGCGGCAAAGCGCTGACCTATGGCGGCCTCGCCGCGTTGGGCGTGCTGGCTTACAAGGCCTACGGTAATTGGCAGGCCAGTCAGGGCGTCGCGCAGCCGGTCGAGCCGCAGACAGTGGATCGTGTGCCACCGGCCCAGGTTGAACAACACAGCGAAGCCATTCTGCGGGCTCTGGTGGCAGCGGCCAAAGCCGACGGTCATGTCGATGAGCGTGAACGCGCGCTGATCGAAGGCGAATTCACGCGCATCACCGGTGACAACGAGCTGCAGCAATGGCTGAGCGCTGAACTGAACAAACCGCTGGACCCGATCGACGTCGCCCGAGCGGCGCAGACACCGGAAATTGCCGCCGAGATGTACCTGGCCAGCGTGATGATGGTCGACGAAGAGCATTTTATGGAGCGCGCGTATCTGGACGAGCTCGCCAAGCAGTTGAAGCTCGATCCGGCCTTGAAGACTGAACTTGAACACCAGGTTCGTCAGGCGCAGCCCCCAAGCCTCTAGCCCATGGCGCTGGGCACCCCGCTAAAAATCCCCCGCCACCAGCAGGATCGTCGGGCAGCCTTCTATGCATGACTGAGGTCTGCCCCGACCGTCCCGACTATCCCGATTATCCCGATTATCCCGATTATCCCGATTATCCCGATTATCCCGACTACCCTGCGCCCCGAAAGCCCGCCGTGGGTCCCGGCCGCGTTATCCCGTCTCCGGGCACTGTCCTCACCGACGTCCCTCGCCCACATCCGCATTGCCACCATCAAGCAACTCCAACCACAGCCGATAGTGTGTCAGACACTTCCTTTTTGGCTGTGCGTTATGGCGCTTTCCACGTCGGAAACAGCCCGATCAATAACAGGGCACTAAGCTATACTCCCGCTCGCTTTGGACCGTTCGTCGGTCCGCTTCTTGAACCCGGTCATGCCGGCGTTGAACCCTTGAGGGCTGACTGTGAAGAACTGGACGTTGCGTCAACGAATTTTGGCGAGCTTCGCTGTCATCATCGCCATCATGCTGTTGATGGTGGTCGTGGCGTTCAATCGCCTGCTGGTGATCGAGAACAGCGGCGACGCCGTGCGGCTCGATGCGCTGCCTGGCGTCTTTTACAGCAGCACGGTGCGCAGCGCCTGGGTCGAAAGCTATGTCAGTACCCAGCATTTGCTGGCTGAGGGCGTTGGTCGTGATCTGACCAGCGCCGAAGAAGACCAGTACAAGGAATTCGAAGATCGCCTGCAGGCGCAGATCGTCAACTACCAGAAGAGCATCTTTGACGAGTCGGATCGCACCGATTTCGAGCAGTTTCTGCAATTGCGCGAGCGCTATCAGCTGGTGCTCAACGGCGTGCTCGCGGCCTATCAGGGCGACAACTACGCGCTGGCGCAGCGGATTTTTTCCGAGCAATTGACCCCGATGTGGGCCGAGGGCCGCAAGGTGCTGAATGCACTCGGCGCCAAGAACAAGATGGCTGCCGACAAGGCGTCGGACGCCATACAGACAGCGGTGTCCAGCGCCAAGATTACCCTCGGCATTTCTCTGGTCATTGCCCTACTGGCAGCCGCTGCCTGCGGTGGTTTGTTGATGCGTGCGATTCTCGCGCCAATGGACCGCATCGTGAAAATCCTCGACACCATGCGCACCGGCGACTTGAGTACCCGGCTGGCGCTGGACCGCAACGATGAGTTCGGCACCGTGCAGACCGGCTTCAACGACATGGTGGCCGAGCTCGCCGCGCTGGTGTCCCAGGCGCAGCGCTCTTCGGTTCAGGTGACCACCTCGGTCACCGAGATCGCCGCCACGTCCAAGCAGCAACAGGCCACCGCCACCGAGACGGCGGCGACCACCACGGAAATTGGCGCGACCTCACGTGAAATCGCCGCGACGTCCCGGGATCTGGTGCGCACGATGACCGAAGTGACATCGGCGGCGGACCAGGCTTCGGTTCTGGCCGGCTCCGGTCAGCAAGGCCTGGCGCGCATGGAGGAAACCATGCACTCGGTCATGGGCGCGGCCGATCTGGTCAATTCCAAGCTGGCGATCCTCAACGAGAAGGCCGGCAACATCAATCAAGTGGTCGTGACCATCGTCAAAGTCGCTGACCAAACCAACCTGTTGTCGCTCAATGCCGCCATCGAGGCCGAAAAGGCCGGCGAGTACGGCCGAGGCTTTGCTGTGGTCGCGACCGAGGTTCGGCGTCTGGCAGACCAGACCGCCGTGGCCACCTATGACATCGAGCAAATGGTCCGCGAGATCCAGTCGGCGGTGTCGGCCGGGGTCATGGGCATGGACAAGTTTTCCGAGGAAGTGCGCCGCGGCATGTATGAAGTGACCCAGGTCGGCGAGCAGCTTTCGCAGATCATCCATCAGGTGCAGGCGCTCGCGCCGCGGGTGTTGATGGTCAACGAGGGCATGCAGGCCCAGGCCACCGGCGCTGAGCAGATCAATCAGGCGCTGGTGCAGTTGGGTGATGCCAGCAGTCAGACCGTTGAATCCCTGCGCCAGGCCAGTTTCGCCATCGACGAGCTGAGTCAGGTGGCAGTCGGCCTGCGCAGCGGCGTTTCGCGATTCAAAGTCTGAGTCAGGCCCATGATTGAGCACTCAGCCAGGCGCAGCGCCGCCATATTGCCGAAGAACAAGCTGTTTCTGCTGTTCCGGATCGGCGCCGAGCGGTATGCGCTGGAAGCGACAGAAGTCGCCGAGGTGCTGCCGCGCCTGGTGCTTAAGCCTATCGCGCAGGCGCCGCAGTGGGTTGCCGGGGTGTTTGCGCACCGCGGCACCATTGTGCCGGTCATCGACCTCAGTGCGCTGACGTTTGGCCATTCTGCGCAGGCGCGCACCAGTACACGGCTGGTGCTGGTCCACTATCGTCTCGGCGGTGATCGTCCCGTGCAGTGGCTGGGTCTGATCCTTGAACAGGCGACCGACACGTTGCGTTGCTCGCCCCACGAGTTCAAGGCATACGGGCTGGATAACCCGCAGGCGCCGTATCTGGGGCCGGTGCGTGAGGATGAACACGGCCTGCTGCAGTGGATCCGCGTGCAGGACTTGCTCAGCGACGCCGTGCGCGAATTGCTGTTTCCCGAACGCCCCATCTGCCTTGGCCCGATCGAGGCGATGCCATGAGCAGCGACGCGCGCTTTTTTGCTTTTCTCAAGGACCGCATGGGGCTGGACGTTGCGTCGGTGGGCGAGGCGATTGTCGAGCGCGCGGTGCGCCAGCGCTGCACGTTGTCAAAAGCGCGGGACGCTGACGACTATTGGCAGACGCTGCTGACGTCGGCCGAAGAGCAGCAGGCGCTGATTGAAGCGGTGATCGTCCCCGAGACCTGGTTCTTCCGGTACCCGGAATCCTTCGCGACACTGGGCAAGCTCGCCAACGCGCGGCTGGCTCAGCTCAAGGGTGTTCGCCCTCTGCGCATCCTCAGCTTGCCGTGTTCCACCGGTGAGGAGCCGTATTCGATCGCCATGGCGTTGTTTGATGCCGGTTTGCGCGCGCCGCAATTCAGTGTGGAGGCCGTGGATATCAGCCCGTTGTCCATCCAGCGCGCACTCAACGGCGTGTATGGCAAAAACTCGTTTCGTGGCGATCAGCTGGGCTTTCGTGAGCGCTACTTCAGTGCGGCCGATGACGGCTACCGCCTGCAAGACCGGGTGCGTGAACAGGTCCGCTTCCAGTCCGGCAATCTGCTCGACCCGACCTTGGCCGTGGCCCAGTCGGCGTACGACTTCGTGTTCTGCCGCAACTTGCTGATCTACTTTGACCTCGAGACTCAGCGCCAGGGTTTCGAGGTGCTCAAAAAAATGACACGCGACGACGGCGTCCTGTTTATCGGCCCCGCCGAAGGTAGCCTGCTTGGGCGCATGGGCATGGTGTCGATCGGCATCGCCCAGTCCTTTGCTTTCCGTCGGCGCGACGTAGCGGCCGACCCCTACCTATTTACGCCTGCTCCACCCGTGTCGCCGCAGCGCAGCGACTCGCCAATGCGTGGCGCTGCGTCGGGCTCTCACTACCGCGCTGCGCCTGCGCAACCCTTTGCGCCGAGATCCTTGACTGTCCCTGCTCGCATGGAGGACCGCAGGGCCGCGCTGAAGCCCTCCGCCGGAGCGGTTCTCCCGCCGAATGCCAGTAACACCGAAGCTGCGGAGCTGATACGCCGTATCGCGGCCCTTGCCAACGAAGGCCGCAGCAGCGAGGCCAAAGCAGCCTGCGAGCAGTACCTCAAGCGCCACGACCCCGTTGCGCCGGTGTTTTACTGGCTGGGTCTGCTCAGTGAAGTGGCGGGTGATACCGGCGCGGCGCTAGGGTTTTATCGCAAGGCGCTCTACCTGGAACCGCAGCACCCGGAAACCCTGGCGCAGATGTCGGCATTGCTCGCCGCCCAGGGTGACAGCGCCGGGGCCCAACGCCTGCAGGCGCGCGCGGCACGGGGTGTCGGCAAAGAGGGACGCAACCCATGACTCAGCCGCACACAGAGCTGGTCAGCAGCAGCGCCGAGGCCATCGACGACTGCTGGAACCGCATCGGTATTCACGGGGACCGCTCCTGCCCGCTGCTTGTCGAGCATATCCATTGCCGCAATTGCTCCGTCTATTCAGCGGCGGCAACGCGGCTGCTTGACCGCTATTCCCTGGCGCAAGAGCACCGCGTCTCGGTCCACAGCGAAGCGCTGATCATCGATGTCGAAACCCGCTCCACGGTGGTGTTTCGTCTGGGTGAGGAGTGGCTCGGCCTGCCAACCCGCTGCCTGGTGGAGGTCTCGCCCGTGCAAGCCATTCACTCGCTTCCGCACCAGCGTTCGCGCGCCTTGCTGGGCGTCGCCAATGTGCGTGGCGCCCTGGTGGCGTGCCTGTCGTTCGTCGAACTGCTGGGGCTCGACCCTTCCGTGGTTCCCGCTGGCGATTCGCGAACGCTGCCGCGCATGTTGATCGTCTTGGCTGACGGCGGCCCGGTCGTGGTGCCGGTCGATGAGGTCGACGGCATTCACGCGATCGAGGCGCGCCTGCTGGACAGCGCCTCGGCGCCCGCGCAAAACAGCAATGCGCGCTTCACCCGCGGAGTCGTGCAATGGAAAAGCCGCAGCTTGCGCCTGCTCGATGAAGACCAGCTGTTGTCGGCGGTTAACCGGAGCCTGACATGACGCCCGATCAGATGCGCGACGCGTCGTTGTTCGAACTCTTTACTCTGGAAGCGGAAGCCCAGACTCAGGTGCTCAGCACCGGCCTGCTGGCGCTGGAGCGCAACCCGACCCAGGCCGATCAGTTGGAGGCGTGCATGCGCGCCGCCCATTCGCTCAAGGGAGCGGCGCGTATTGTCGGGGTCGACGCGGGTGTCAGCGTTTCCCACGTCATGGAGGATTGTCTGGTTGGTGCGCAAGAAGGGCGGCTGCTCCTGTTGCCCGAGCACATCGACGCGTTGCTGATGGGCACTGACTTGTTGATGCGCATCGCCACGCCAGCGGCCAACGTCCCTCAGGCGGACATCGACGGCTATGTGGCGCTGATGAATAACATGGTCAGCGCCGACACCGCTTCCAAAACCGTGCTCCTGCCGCCTGCGTCGCCATCGCTGGAAGACATCCTGCTGGCCAATGCGCAATCGCTGGTCACCTCGCTGCAGTCTGCCCAGGATTTGGCCGCCGAAGAGCAGGCCATCGTCATCGCCAGCCACGTCGCCGAGGCTGTGGCCGACCCCGGTCTCAAACTGGACAAGCCGGGCGAGCGACGCGTGGCAGAGACCGGCGAACGGGTCCTGCGCGTCACTGCGGAACGCTTGAACAACCTGCTCGACCTGTCGAGCAAGTCGCTGGTCGAAACTCAGCGCCTGAAGCCTTATCTGACGGCGATGCAGCGGGTCAAACGCACGCAGACCGGCGCCACCCGCGCGCTGGACAGCCTCGAAGCGCTGCTTGGCGCCCATGCCGATCCCGACGCGCAAAAAGCCCTCGATGAAGCACGGCGTTTGCTGGGGGAAGCGCAGCATTTGCTGATCCAACAGACGGCCGACCTCGACGAGTTCGGGTGGCAAGCCTCGCAACGCGCGCAACTGCTTTATGACACCGCACTGGCCTGCCGCATGCGGCCGTTTGCTGACGTGCTGGCGGGGCAGGCGCGCATGGTGCGGGACCTGGGCCGCTCGCTGGGCAAGCAAGTCCGTCTGGAAATCGAGGGTGAGAAAACTCAAGTCGATCGCGACGTGCTGGAAAAGCTCGAAGCGCCGCTGACTCACCTGTTGCGCAATGCTGTCGACCACGGCATCGAATTGCCTGCCCAACGCATGGCGTGCGGCAAGCCTGCCGAAGGGTTGATTCGGCTCAAGGCTTCGCATCAGGCGGGTCTGTTGGTGGTCGAGCTGATTGACGACGGCGCGGGTGTGGACCTGGAACGCCTGCGCCAGAACATCATCCAGCGCAAGCTGTCGCCAGCCGAAACCGCGGCACAGTTGAGCGAAGAGGAACTGCTGAGCTTTCTCTTCCTTCCCGGTTTCAGCATGCGCGACCAGGTCACCGAGGTGTCCGGTCGAGGCGTCGGGCTCGACGCCGTCCAGCACATGGTCCGGCAGCTGCGCGGCGGTGTTGAACTGGATCAACGGGCCGGGCAGGGTAGCCGTTTTCACCTGGAAGTGCCGCTGACGCTCTCAGTGGTGCGCAGCCTGGTCGTAGAAGTCGGCGGCGAGGCGTATGCCTTTCCGCTGGCACACATCGAGCGCATGCGGGATGTGCGCGCCGATGAAATCGTGCAACTGGAAGGACGACAGCATTTCTGGCACGAGGACCGCCACGTCGGTCTGGTTGCCGCCAGCCAGTTGCTCAACCGTCCGGCCAGCCAGCACAGCGAAGACGTGCTCAAGGTGGTGGTCATCCGCGAGCGCGAAGCGGTATATGGCGTCGCCGTTGAACGCTTTATCGGCGAGCGCACCCTCGTTGTCCTGCCCCTCGATCCACGGTTGGGCAAGGTTCAGGACATCTCCGCTGGCGCATTGCTCGACGATGGCTCGGCGGTGCTGATCATCGATGTCGAAGACATGCTGCGGTCGGTGGAGAAGCTGCTCAACACCGGCCGCCTCGAACGCATTGATCGGCGCAATCGTCAGGCGGATACTCGTGCGCGCAAACGGGTGCTGGTGGTCGACGACTCGCTGACCGTTCGCGAGCTGGAGCGTAAATTGCTGGCCAGCCGTGGCTATGAAGTCGCTGTGGCCGTCGATGGCATGGACGGCTGGAATGCCCTGCGTGGCGAGGATTTCGACTTGCTTATCACCGACATCGACATGCCGCGCATGGACGGCATCGAGTTGGTGACGCTGGTGCGTCGCGACAGCCGTCTGCAATCGCTGCCGGTGATGGTGGTGTCGTACAAGGACCGTGAGCAAGACCGCCGACGCGGCCTGGACGCCGGCGCCGATTACTACCTGGCCAAGGCCAGTTTTCATGACGACGCGCTGCTCGATGCAGTCGTGGAGTTGATAGGAGATGCGCAGGGATGAAGATCGCCATCGTCAACGACATGCCCATGGCCGTAGAAGCATTGCGCCGTGCGCTGGCTTTCGAGCCGGCGCACCAGATAGCGTGGGTCGCGGGCAACGGCGCCGAGGCGGTCGAGCGCTGCGCCGAGTTGACGCCCGATCTGATATTGATGGACCTGATCATGCCGGTGATGGACGGCGTGGAGGCGACTCGACGTATCATGGCGGCGACGCCGTGTGCGATCGTCATCGTTACCGTGGACCGCGAGCAAAATGTCCACCGTGTGTTCGAGGCCATGGGCCACGGCGCGCTGGATGTGGTCGACACGCCCGCCCTGGGTGCTGGCAATCCCAAGGATGCAGCCGCACCTTTGTTGCGCAAGATTCTTAATATAGGCTGGCTCATTGGCGAGCGAGACACGCGGGCTCGCCCGGCGCCGCCACCGGTGCGCGATTCGGCGCAGCGTCAACGGTTGATCGCTATCGGCTCATCGGCTGGCGGGCCGGCGGCGCTGGAAATACTGCTCAAGGCGCTGCCGAAGGGTTTTCCGGCCGCGATCGTGCTGGTGCAGCACGTGGACCAGGTATTCGCCGAGGGGATGGCGCAATGGCTGACAAGTTCTTCGGGGCTTGAGGTCAGGCTGGCGCGCGACGGCGAGCCCCCCCAAGCGGGGACGGTGCTCCTGGCGGGCACCAACCACCATATTCGTCTGCTCAAGAACGGCACGCTGGCGTACACCGCAGAGCCGGTTAACGAAATTTACAGGCCCTCCATCGACGTGTTTTTCGAAAGTGTGGCCCGCTATTGGAATGGTGACGCAGTGGGTGTTTTGTTGACCGGCATGGGCCGAGATGGCGCGCAGGGACTCAAGCTGATGCGTCAGCGGGGGTTTCTGACCATCGCCCAGAATCAGGAAAGTTGTGCGGTGTACGGCATGCCCAAAGCGGCGGCCGCCATCGACGCTGCCATGGAAATTCGCTCACTGGACTCGATCGCACCTCGCTTGAAAGAGGTATTCACCCAATGAATTTCCAGGTGACTTCACAGCCCGCCTGTGACCAGGAGACCCTGCATGCATGATTTGCAACTGGACGATCTGAACGCCACGGATGAAAACGCTGCCATGGTGTTGCTCGTCGACGATCAGGCCATGATCGGCGAGGCTGTCCGGCGCGGGCTGGCGCATCAGGAAAACATCGACTTTCATTTTTGCGCAGACCCGCATCAGGCGATTGCCCAGGCGATCCTCATCAAGCCGACAGTGATCCTTCAGGACCTGGTCATGCCCGGTCTGGATGGTTTGACCCTGGTGCGCGAGTACCGCGCCAATCCCAAGACCCGTGACATCCCGATCATCGTGCTCTCGACCAAGGAAGATCCCCTGATCAAGAGCGCCGCTTTTGCGGCCGGCGCCAATGACTATCTGGTCAAGCTGCCCGACAACATCGAGCTGGTGGCGCGCATCCGTTATCATTCGCGCTCCTACATGACCCTGCTGCAGCGCGATGAGGCCTACCGTGCATTGCGCGTCAGCCAGCAGCAGCTGCTGGACACCAACCTGGTGTTGCAGCGCCTGATGAATTCCGACGGCCTGACCGGGCTGTCCAACCGCCGACACTTCGACGAATACCTGGAACTTGAGTGGCGCCGCTCCATTCGCGAACAGACGCAGCTGTCGCTGTTGATGATCGACGTGGATTACTTCAAGGCCTACAACGATGCGTTTGGGCATCTCGAAGGGGATGAAGCGCTGCGTCAGGTCGCCAAGGCCATCCGCGCCAACTCCAGCCGTCCGTCCGACCTCCCGGCCCGTTATGGCGGCGAAGAATTTGCCCTCGTGCTGCCCAATACTTCGCCAGGCGGGGCACGTCTGCTGGCAGAAAAACTGCGCCAATCCATCGCCAGCATGAACATCCCCCACATCGCCCCCAGCCAGGGCTCCAGCCTGACGGTCAGCATTGGCTTGGCAACCGTTGTGCCGCAGGTGGGCAGCCACAGCAGGCAGTTGATTCAGAGCGCGGATCAAGGGCTGTATGCGGCCAAGCACAATGGACGCAATCAGGTGGCGGTGGGGTAGTCCGGCGCAAGCGGTGTTTTCTCGCCGGCTGCGCCTGGCAAGGTTCGAGGATAGGTTGACGATGATAGACCGGGCCTGATTGCCTTTACCTGCACTCATCCCTCCGAGGTCCAGCGGACAACGGCCGACTGTCACATGTGACAGGTTCCCCGCCGCGCACTCGCGCGCATACTCCTCCAACCACAATCCGCGAACATCAGGCGCTCGCCTGACCAGGACAGTGGTTTTGGCTGACGGCTTTCCGCGCAATGGATGGCGTCCAGCAGCCCACCTATACATGGAAGGAATCAGGAAATGGCTCAGAAACCTGGCATCACCCGAGTCACTGAAGGCGATTCGGAAACCGAGATACCGAACGGCGATAGCACTAAAAAGCATGTCATAAAGTTGAGTGGCATCGGTGACCCGAAAAGGTATTTTTTGATGAGTAAAGGAGCGGACGGTAAGGTCTCTTCGGTACCGTTCGGGCCACCAGCAAATTCCACTGGCGGTACCTGGAACGCGCCCACCAATCTGGGTTCACCGGGCAAGTATGAGTTTTATCTGATCGACACTGACGACAACGATGAACCAGTCGGGACCTCGTTCAAGGTGACCCGAAAGTAGTTCTCCTGCGGTGGTGCAGGGTGGCTGGAGCCAGCCACTCTGCACGCTGCCGCTTCTGCAGTTTCGCGCTTGTGAAAGGAACTCAAGATGGACGAAATGGAGATGAAGCCCAGCATTGACTGTGTTACCGGTGAAGAGAGAGAACCAGTTCCCGATGGAGGGACGACCTCGTCTCCGGTGTTGGAATGGTCTGGCAATGGTCTGGCGAGGGACTACTGCCTGGCCGTGGTATTCGAGGGGTTTGTTTTTGGACAGGCGCTGTCCCTCGGCGAAGGAGTTGATCAGTGGGAAACGTCAACATTATTGTTTAACGCAGGGACCTATAAGTTCTTCCTGTATGAACCTGATGAACTCGGCTCCCCTCCTGTTCCAGCGTCCAATACTTTTACCCTGACGTTCGCTCCCTGGATTTCGAGAGGTCAGTGAATACGGCGCAGCGCTCCTTTGCGGGGCGCTTCTCCCTCCCGCGCCGTTTGCTGACCCTGCCCAACGGACTGCCATCGCAGGTGTGGCTGCGCTATACTCGCCGGCTTTGTGAAAATCGCCTGCGAGTGCTGCCTACCATGGAAATCAACCCGATCCTAAACAGCATCAAGGACCTCTCCGAGCGCTCCGAAACCATTCGGGGGTATCTTTGACTACGATCAAAAGCATGATCGTCTGACCGAAGTTAACCGCGAGCTCGAAGATCCAAACGTCTGGAACAACCCGTCTTACGCCCAGGAGCTGGGCCGCGAGCGTTCGCTGCTGGCGCAGATCGTCGACACCCTCGACGAAATGAGCTCCGGTCTGGCAGACGCCAAAGACCTGCTGCTCATGTCCGCCGAAGAAGAAGACCAGGCCGCTGTCGACGACGTGGCCGCTGAAGTCGAGCGTCTGCGCGAGTCGCTGGAGAAGCTGGAATTCCGCCGCATGTTCAGCGGCGAAATGGACCAGAACAACGCCTACCTTGACATCCAGGCCGGCTCCGGCGGTACCGAAGCCCAGGACTGGGCGAACATCCTGCTGCGCATGTACCTGCGCTGGGCTGACAAGCGTGGCTTCGACGCCACCATCATGGAACTGTCGGCCGGTGAAGTCGCCGGTATCAAGGGTGCCACGGTCCACATCAAGGGCGAATACGCGTTCGGCTGGCTGCGCACCGAAATCGGCGTTCACCGTCTGGTCCGCAAGAGCCCGTTCGACTCCGGCAACCGTCGCCACACCTCGTTCTCGGCCGTGTTCGTGTCGCCGGAAATCGATGACAACATCGAAATCGACATCAACCCGTCGGACCTGCGCATCGACACCTACCGCTCCTCGGGCGCCGGTGGTCAGCACGTTAACACCACCGACTCGGCGGTCCGGATCACCCACGTTCCGACCAACACCGTGGTCAGTTGCCAAAACGAGCGCTCCCAGCACGCCAACAAAGACACCGCGATGAAGATGTTGCGGGCGCGCTTGTACGAGCAGGAAGTGCAGAAGCGCAACGCGGCTTCGCAAGCGCTGGAAGACACCAAGTCGGACATCGGCTGGGGTCACCAGATCCGTTCGTACGTGCTTGATGCTTCGCGTATCAAGGACCTGCGCACCAGCGTCGAACGCAGCGATTGCGACAAGGTGCTCGATGGTGACATCGACGAATACCTGATCGCGAGCCTTAAACAGGGCCTGTAATCGCCACACCACTGTTGCGGGTCGGGCGCGTCCTCACGACGTCGCCGCCCGCGATCCTTCGTCGCGCTTCCCGGCCAGACGAAGGGCCACGAACCTGTGATGGATAATCAAGACATGAGCGACCAACAACTCGACCCGCAAGCCCAGCAACAGGAAGAAAACAGCCTGATCGCCCTGCGCAAGGAAAAGCTTGCGGCCGAGCGCGCCAAAGGCAATGCCTTCCCGAACGACTTCCGTCGCGAAAACTACTGCAACGACCTGCAGCAACAATACGCGGACAAAACCAGGGAAGAGCTGGCTGAAGCGGCGATTCCGGTTAAGGTTGCCGGGCGCATCATGCTCAACCGTGGCTCGTTCATGGTGATTCAGGACATGACCGGACGCATCCAGGTCTACGTCAACCGCAAGACGCTTCCGGAAGAAACCCTGGCCTCGGTCAAAACCTGGGACATGGGCGATATTATTGCCGCCGAAGGCACCCTGGCCCGTTCCGGCAAGGGCGACCTTTATGTCGAAATGACCAGCGTGCGCCTGCTGACCAAATCCCTGCGTCCGTTGCCGGACAAGCATCACGGCCTGGTCGATACCGAGCAGCGTTATCGCCAGCGTTACGTCGACTTGATCGTCAACGAAGATGTGCGCGAAACCTTCCGCGTTCGCTCGAAAGTCATTGCCCACATCCGCAGCTTCCTGATGAAGCGCGACTTCCTCGAAGTCGAAACGCCGATGTTGCAGACCATTCCCGGCGGCGCTGCAGCCAAGCCGTTCGAGACGCACCACAACGCGCTGGACCTGGAAATGTTCCTGCGCATCGCGCCTGAGCTGTACCTCAAGCGTCTGGTGGTAGGCGGTTTCGAAAAAGTGTTCGAGATCAACCGCAACTTCCGTAACGAAGGCGTCTCGACCCGGCACAACCCCGAGTTCACCATGCTCGAGTTCTACCAGGCCTATGCCGATTACGAAGACAACATGGACCTGACCGAGGAGCTGTTCCGCGAGCTGGCGCAGTTGGTGCTCGGCAGCACCGACGTTCCATACGGCGACAAGGTCTTCCACTTCGGCGAACCGTTCGTTCGTCTGTCGGTGTTCGACTCTATCCTCAAGTACAACCCTGAGCTGACCGCCGATGACCTGAACGACATCGACAAGGCGCGTGCCATCGCCAAGAAAGCCGGCGCCAAGGTGCTGGGCTTCGAAGGTCTGGGCAAGCTGCAAGTGATGATTTTCGAGGAGTTGGTCGAGCACAAGCTGGAGCAGCCACACTTCATCACTCAGTACCCGTTCGAAGTCTCGCCGCTGGCCCGTCGCAACGATGAAAACCCGAACGTCACTGACCGCTTCGAGTTGTTCATTGGTGGTCGCGAGATCGCCAACGCCTATTCCGAGCTCAATGACGCGGAAGATCAGGCCGAGCGCTTCATGGCGCAGGTGGCCGACAAGGACGCCGGCGACGACGAAGCCATGCACTACGACGCCGACTTCGTTCGCGCGCTGGAGTACGGCATGCCGCCGACAGCGGGCGAGGGTATCGGCATCGACCGTCTGGTCATGTTGCTGACCAACTCGCCGTCCATACGCGATGTCATCCTGTTCCCGCACATGCGGCCGCAAGCCTAAGCGTTAAAACAAGCCGCCTGTGCAGGGCGGCTTTTTTTTGCCTGATCAGATACAGAAGGCAGGCCCGCCGCAAAGAATGTGGCGAGTAAGCGCGTTCCTGCATCAGATCAGAAGCGTTGCGATCAGGCGCTCGCACCGCCAATCAACAGCTTCGCGGGCACGCGCGCTCCTACAGGGGATCACCCGCATTGCGGGAATCGCGCCGCACGCGATTGAGTATGGGCCGCGGTCGATTGTAGGAGCGCGCTTGCCCGCGAAGGCGTCGGTTCAGGCGCCGACGTCAGGTGATGTATGTTGAATGATTCAAAAAAGGAAACCCCGTCGTGAACCGCATGACCCCTCAAAAGGGAGCCGCTGGCATGGCCACGGCCGTCGCACAAAGTGTTCGGTATCAGGGCCGCAAGGCGAGTCGAGAGGGCAGCGAGCAGCGTCGCCAGCAGATTCTGGATGCTGCCATGCGCATTCTCATCCGCGATGGCGTGCGGGCGGTGCGGCATCGTGCGGTGGCGGCCGAGGCGCAGGTCCCGCTGTCTGCGACCACCTATTACTTCAAGGACATCGATGACCTGCTCACCGATGCCTTCGCTCAATACGTCGAGCGCAGCGCCGCCTACATGGCCAAGTTGTGGACCAGCACCGAGGCGTTGCTGCGCGAGATGGTTGCCCGCAACGACGGCAGCGCAGAAGCCCGCGCGCGTCTGGCGGACGAAATAGCCCGGATGACCATGGAGTACGTGCGCCATCAATTGCTGACCCGCCGCGACCAGCTCATTGCAGAGCACGCATTCCGTCTTGAAGCCCTGATCAACCCGCGTTTGGCGCCACTGGTAAGTGCCCACCAGCAGATATTGCTGCAAGGCAGTGCCCAGTTTCTCGAGGTCATGGGCTCGCTTCAGCCACAGCTGGATGCTCAAGTGTTGACGGGGCTCATCTGCCGGATGGAATATCAGGGCCTGCTCAGTGGACCTCAACCCGACGCCGACGAAGAAATGCTCGCTATTCTTACTCGCCAGATGCATCTGGTACTGGGCACTGCCAAGCCGATGGCTGGCTGATACCTCAAGGAGAACCCGATGAAAGTCTGGAGCGTGTTGCTCGCCATGTCGTTCGTGCTGTTGAGCGGATGCCTGGTGACTTTCAAGGACCCGATCCCGCTCAGCACCACTGCCCCGCCCAAATTGCTCGGCACCTGGAGCAGCAAAAACGCGTGGGGCGAGCCACTC
Organism: Pseudomonas lutea; assembly: GCF_000759445.1. Classification (NCBI taxonomy): domain Bacteria; kingdom Pseudomonadati; phylum Pseudomonadota; class Gammaproteobacteria; order Pseudomonadales; family Pseudomonadaceae; genus Pseudomonas; species Pseudomonas lutea. Next base: position 2,599,592 of record NZ_JRMB01000001.1, on the reverse strand, counting down.
GAGTTGGAAATCAGCCGCGCCGGTCCCGAGCGCTACAAGGCGGTGAGCTACCGCAAAGGCGACCGCAAGCACCGCGACGAGTACGTCTTCACTGTGTCGCGCCATGGCAGCCGCTGGTACGTGTCCGCGGCGCTACCTGCCAAATACGGGGCCAATTACGTCATCGCCGGTTTCGATCTGATGGACAACGAGAACGGCGCTGACGAACTGGTGGTCTATGACCTCGACCTGGAGCGATTTCAGCAGCTGGTCGAGCAGAAGGTTCTCGATGGCGAGCGCGTCGATACGGTGAAGGGCGATGGCATGCTGATCTCCAGTTCGATGGACAAAGTCTTCGCCTACCTTGATGACCCGGCCAATTCCGACGTCTTTCTCAAAGCGGCTCAATATCAGCGCATGACCAAATAGCGCAAAGGTTCAATAAGGGGTTCCGGGTGGACGAATACCAACAGACTATTCGCACGTTGTCCGATCGTATCGTGTTGGCGCAGACCCCGATCCGGGTTCTTGATGCCGTGAAGTGGGATGACAACGTCCGCAAAACCTTCCTCGACGGCAAAGGCAAGCACATGCCTGAAGTCGATCGCGCCTACTACGAAAATCGCCCGCTGGGCTTTGACTCGGGCGCGGTGAAGCTGGAATTCCAGAACATTGAACGCGACATCACGCGTCAACTCGGCCAGTTCAATCCGGTCGGGCAAATCATGCGCCGCATGTGCAAGGAGTACCGGATGGTCATCCGCATGCTCGAAGCGCGTGGCACCCCTGACTTCGGCCTGATCTCCCAGGAGCTCTACGGCGCCGCTTCCGATGCGTTTCATGCGGGGGACCCGACGCTGTCGGATCTGGGCATGATGCTGTCGGATTACCTGAACAACATTGCCGGGCGTGGCGATCTCAAGGATGAGCCGAAAGTGCTGACGGCCAAAGACGCCGTCGCCATGCTGCAGACTCGGCTCAATCGCACGTTTGGCGAGGCGGAGGAGACGATCCGGGTGTTCGAGTCCGACGGCATCGTGGCCGACGCTGCGGCGGGGGCGGATTACATCAAGATCCGCAGCGATGCGATGTTCAACGAACGTGACGTGCGCGCCCTTGAGGTCCACGAAGGGCTGGTACACGTAGGCACCACGCTCAACGGCCAGAACCAGCCGATCTGTACCTTCCTGTCCAAGGGGCCGCCCTCGTCGACAGTGACTCAGGAAGGGCTGGCGATTCTCATGGAGATCATCGGTTTTGCCTCCTACCCAAGCCGCCTGCGCAAACTGACCAACCGCACCCGGGCGATTCATATGGCCGAGGAGGGGGCGGACTTTCTGCAGGTGTTCGACTTCTACCGCGAGCAGGGCTTCGGCATGTCGGAAAGCTACGGCAACGCCAGTCGTGTGTTCCGCGGCTCGGTGCCTACCGGTCTGCCATTTACCAAGGATTTGTCCTACCTCAAGGGCTTCATCATGGTCTACAACTACATCCAGCTTGCCGTGCGCAAGGGCAAGCTGGAGCAAGTGCCGCTGTTGTTCTGCGGCAAGACCACGCTGGAAGACATGCGCACGTTGCGCCAGCTGGTGGACGAAGGCCTGGTGGTGCCGCCCAAATATCTGCCTGACCAGTTCCGCGACATGAACGCGCTCTCGGCCTGGATGTGTTTCTCCAACTTCCTCAATCACCTCAGCCTGGACCGGATCGAAGCGGATTACTCGAATATCCTGTGAAGCGTTCATGCCTGTGGGCGAAACGACCAATGCAAGATCCACGCATTGGCCTGAAACCTGTAAGAGCCGGCTTGCTGGCGAAGGCGTAGGGTCAGCTGCGCAGATATTGACTCCACTGACGCGTTCGCCAGCAAGCCGGCTCCTACGGTCGTGTGTCGTGGCTTATGTCGTGGCCTATGCTGCGGATAGACGTACATCGCATTTAGCTCCGTCACCTAAGCCCTGGGCCTGGGCTGGGCTTGAAATCTGAAACCTGCACCTGCACCTGCACCTGATCGAAGCGGATTACTCAAATATCCTGTAAGACATTCATGCCCGTGGGTGAAACGCCCAATGCAAGATCCACGCATTGGCCTGGAACCTGTAGGAGCCGGCTTGCTGGCGAAGGCGTTGGGTCAGCTGCGCAGATATCGACTCCACTGACGCGTTCGCCAGCAAGCCGGCTCCTACGGTTGTGTGTCGTGCCCGTTATCATGAAAACAAGGACATCGCTTGAAGCGTTTTCTCATCTTGTTCCTCGCTATCACCCTCAGTGGCTGCAGCGAACTGCTGTTCTACCCGGAACGCGGTCTGCCGCTGACGCCGGACAAAGCGCACCTGGCCTGGCGCGATGTCACTCTTACCGCCGCCGACGGCACCCGGCTCAACGCCTGGTTTCTGCCGGCAAAGCCCGGCGTACCGTTGAAGGGCACCGTGCTGCACCTGCATGGCAACGGCGGCAACATGGCGTGGCATCTGGCGGGAAGTGGGTGGTTGCCGGAGCAGGGCTACCAAGTGCTGCTGGTGGACTATCGCGGCTATGGCCTGTCCGAGGGTGAGCCCAGTCTGCCAGCCATCTACCAAGACATCGACGCGGCTCTTGACTGGCTGAACGCCGCACCCGAAGTGCAGGGCAAGCCTCTGGTGGTCCTCGGCCAGAGTATTGGCGGGGCGCTGGCCGTGCACTACCTGTCCGAACATCCGCAGCAGCGCGCGCGGGTCAAAGCGCTGGTGCTTGATGGCGTTCCGGCAAGCTACCGCGAGGTGGCGCGTTATACCCTCGGCACAGCCTGGCTCACCTGGCCCTTCAAGCGGCCGCTGTCATGGGTGATCCCCGATGCCGACAGCGCCATCAATGGCATGCCTCAGCTGAAGGGCACGCCGATGTTGCTATTCCAAAGCCTGGACGACACGCAAGTGCCGCTGCACAACGGCATCAGCCTGTATCAGGCCGCGCCGTTGCCGCGCGTGCTGCAGCTGACCCGCGGGCCTCATGTTCAGACCTTCGGCGACCCCACCTGGCGCGAGGTCATGGTTCGTTATCTGGACGATCCGCAGCACTTCAACGGCCTGCGCAGGCTGGGTGAAATCCCCAATTATCCTGATCCTCAAACCGGTAGCGCGCCGTCGTCGTCTCAACCGTGAGGGGCAGAGCGGCTAAGCGATAGAGCGACAGAGCGCCATGAGTGAAAGTCCGCGCGGTCAGGATTTGTGGGAGTGAGCTTGCTCACGAAGAGGCCGCACCGTCGCTCGTCTCTTTAACGTCGGAACACGCTGATTCGCAAGCAAGCAAGCTCGCTCCCCCAGGGCTCGTAATTTCAGATTACCCGCACATTTGCGCCACAAAAAAGCCCCGCCTGTCTTTCAACAGGCGGGGCTTTTTGTTGCCGCTACTACCGCATTACTGCATCGAAGAACGCGGTGCTACTGGCTGATTGTCGTTGGAAATTGTCACTTCCACACGACGGTTCATGGCACGACCCGAGGCGCTGGCGTTGTCAGCCACCGGGTACTCTTTGCCATAACCCTGGGCAACGATGCGCTCTGGGCCTACGCCCATCTTGATCAGTGCCATGCGCACGGAGTTGGCGCGGCGCTCGGACAGCGAATCGTTGTAAGCGGCCGAACCGGTGCTGTCGGTGTAGCCTTCAACGATGACTTTGCGATCCGGGTTTTCCGACAGGAACTGGGCCAGCTTGTTGACGTTAACCAGGCCGGACGACTTCAGCTCAGCCTTGTTCAGATCGAACAGTACGTCACCGAAGGTCACCAGGGTGCCACGTTCGGTTTGCTTGGCGTTCAGGCTGTTCTGCAGCGCCTTGATTTGAGCGTCGCGAGCATCCAGACGTGCCTGAGCGCGTTGGGCCGATGCGTTTTTCAGGTCGTTTTCAGCAGTCTTCAGGTTGATCGTCTGCTTGGCCAACTCAACACGCTGGTTGGTCAGGTAAGCCAGTTGATCGACCTTCTTCTGGTCATCGTTGTTGCGGTACGCAGCGTCAGCCTTGTCCAGCCACTCGCTCGCGTCTTTGGTTTCCAGCGCGGCCAGTTCAGTGGCTTTCGGGTTGCTTTGCAGCGCCGAGTAATTGGTGCGGGCTTGTTCCAGGTTGACGTTCGGCTGCGAAGAGCACGCCGCCAGACCAACGCTCAGAGCCAGCAGGGCAGGAATAAGTACTTGTTTACGCATAATATTTTCGTCCTTTAACTCGATGGCCAATGCTTGAATTGCGAGGGATTACTGAGTGACAGGCTGAACCTGACGCATGCCTTCTTCACGCAACTCATTGACGCCCTGACGAGCATCCTGCACCGCTTTCTGTGCCTTGGCGGCCTGGGCCTTACGCTCGGCTACACGTGCATCCCACTCGGCCTGTTCGGCATATTTACGAGCTTCGTCGTAGTGCTTTTCCTGCATCGCCAGCTCGGCTTGCTTGAATTTGTCCTGAGCGGACTTCATTTCAACCGCGGCGTATTCGGTACCGCCAGCAGTGACAGCGGCATTGACGGCCGACTGGGTCACGGCGTACTGCTCGCTTGGAGGATTACCTGCGCAACCAGCCAGAAGAACGCTGGTGCCCAGCGCCAGCGCAGCCAGCTTCAGGCCGCGCAGGCGATTGAACGTGGTTTTGGCAGTGCTGGTGTTCATGGTGGTCAACTCCATTTCGTAACTCCTGAAAACTTGGTTGTTCCATTGAGCGATGAGCACATGCGGATGGATAGTATTTCGTCACGTCCGCTGCCATATGGCGGCTTTCCTGCAATGGCTAACTGGTCGGACCGCTGCGTTTTTTGAATAGTTCACACATTTTTTCAAACACAGGGTCAGGATTTGTTACGTGTTGTGAATTTGACGCTCAAAAAAATGACGCATAACGCCGACCTTCCCGTAACGCCGATTCGCACAGGAAAATACCCAGCATCGCGGCCTTCAGCAGGAAGATCACAGCGCTTCGCGGTCCGCGATCTCCTGCAGATGACGCCGGGACAACTCCAGAAAGCGGGGCGTCGGGCCCACGTCCTCGTAAAGCGGGTTGCCTTCTTCATCCGTCGCGACAATGTGCTGACCGCGCACATAGGGAAAGCTGGCCTCCAGTTCTTCCAGCGCGGCGCCTATCAGCTCACCCAGCAGTTCCTCGGGCGTTCGCTTGGGATACATCTCGGCAATCGCGGCCAGGCGTGCGGCCGCCTCGACATCCAGATGAATGGCGTAGGCAGTCTCGGTCAGACGACCCTTGGCGTTCTGTTCCCATTGTTCGGCGAGCTCTCGGATTTTCATGAATACCTCATCAGTTCCGTCGTACGACGGGCGTTGGATGTCGGGCCTGGTCTTGGCGAAGCGTGTGACTGAGACTAGCTCCCTCTGCACGGGAAATGTCCCGAGGGTTGCGCAGGGCTATGGATTTGTCGCTCTATACACCTGGCCCTCGATAGAGATAGAAACGAAACCCCCGCAGCCGTTCCGTTGGGCAGCCATAAAAGGCTTCTTGACGCCCCGTTGGGCAGCGGCCATTTTCAGGTGGCGGACTCGAGCGGCTCATAGGGGATGACCCAATCCCCATGAACGCCGGCCTGTGAGAACAATAAAGCTGAAGGAGAGGCTGGATGGTTGATATCGATGCACGATTGCGCGAGGACGTTCACCTGCTGGGTGAGCTGTTGGGCAACACGATTCGCGATCAGCATGGCGCTGATTTTCTCGACAAGATCGAACGCATTCGCAAAAGCGCCAAGGCTGACCGGCATGCATCGACCCAGGGCACCGAGCAGCTGAGTTCCAGCCTTGAGGGATTGGGCGAAGATGAAGTGCTGCCAGTGGCGCGCGCATTCAACCAGTTTCTTAACCTGGCCAACATCGCTGAGCAGTATCAGCTGATTCATCGTCGCGACGACAGCAAGCCGCAGCCCTTTGAGTCCAGGGTCTTGCCCGAGCTGCTGGAGCGTTTGAAGCAGGCCGGTCAGACCCCGCAAGCGCTGGCGCAACAACTCACCACCCTGGAAATCGAACTGGTGCTGACCGCGCACCCGACCGAAGTGGCGCGGCGCACGTTGATTCAAAAGTACGATGCCATCGCCGCCCAGTTGGCAGCGCTGGACCATCGTGATCTGAATCGCCATGAGCGTGAGCAGATCACCGAGCGTCTGCAGCGGTTGATCGCCGAGGCGTGGCACACCGAAGAGATCCGTCGCGTGCGTCCCACGCCTGTGGACGAAGCGAAGTGGGGCTTCGCGGTGATCGAAAATTCCCTGTGGCAAGCCATCCCCAATTACCTGCGCAAGGCCGATCAGGCCCTGCATGCCGCCACCGGCTTGCACCTGCCGCTGGAGTCGGCGCCGATCCGCTTCGCTTCGTGGATGGGTGGCGACCGTGACGGTAACCCCAATGTCACTGCAGCCGTGACGCGCGAGGTGCTGCTACTGGCGCGCTGGATGGCCGCCGACTTGTACCTGCGGGACGTCGATCAACTGGCCGCCGAGCTTTCAATGCAACAGGCGAGCCCGGCCCTGATGGCTGCCGCCGGTGACAGCGCCGAGCCTTATCGCAGCGTTCTCAAACAACTGCGTGAACGGCTGCGGGCGACCCGCAATTGGGCCCACGCGTCGTTGGGCGTCACGCAGGCTGCCCCCGATGAGGTGCTGCACGAGAACCGTGAGCTTCTGGAACCGCTGCAATTGTGTTTCGAGTCGTTGCACGAATGCGGCATGGGCGTGATCGCCGACGGTCCGCTGCTCGACTGCCTGCGGCGCGCGGTTACTTTCGGCCTGTTCCTGGTCAAGCTGGACGTGCGTCAGGATTCCACTCGGCACAGCTCGGCCATGAGCGAAATCACGGATTACCTGGGGCTCGGTCGCTATAACGAGTGGGATGAACAGACGCGCATCGACTTCCTGTTGCGTGAGCTGGACAACAAGCGGCCGCTGCTGCCGGCGCATTTCAGTCCCGAAGCTGACACCGCCGAGGTGCTGGCGACGTGCCGCGAAGTGGCAGCTGCGCCTGCCGCATCGCTGGGCTCCTATGTCATTTCAATGGCGGGCGCAGCGTCCGATGTACTGGCCGTGCAACTGTTGCTGAAAGAAGCCGGTCTGCAGCGATCGATGCGTGTGGTGCCGTTGTTCGAAACGCTCGCCGACCTGGATAACGCCGGCCCGGTGATTGAGCAGCTGCTGAGCATCCCTGCTTATCGCCAGAGCCTGGAAGGGCCGCAGGAAGTCATGATCGGCTATTCGGATTCGGCCAAGGATGCCGGGACCACTGCTGCAGCGTGGGCGCAATACCGGGCGCAGGAAAAGCTGGTCGATATCTGCCGTGCGCAACAGGTGGAACTGCTGCTGTTCCATGGCCGCGGCGGCACCGTGGGTCGTGGCGGTGGCCCCGCGCATGCGGCCATCCTGTCGCAGCCGCCGGGCTCTGTGGCTGGGCGGTTCCGCACCACCGAGCAGGGCGAGATGATCCGCTTCAAGTTCGGTTTGCCGGACATCGCCGAGCAAAATCTGAACCTCTATCTGGCGGCTGTGCTGGAGGCGACCTTGCAGCCTCCGCCGATGCCGCAGCCTGCCTGGCGTCAGGTGATGGACGAACTGGCCGCTGATGGCGTCAAGGCCTACCGCGCCGTGGTCAGGGAAGACCCCGAGTTCGTCGAATACTTCCGGCAGGCGACGCCGGAGCAGGAGCTGGGTCGCCTGCCTCTGGGCAGCCGGCCGGCCAAGCGCCGCGAAGGCGGAGTCGAAAGCTTGCGGGCCATTCCCTGGATTTTCGCCTGGACCCAGACGCGCCTCATGCTGCCGGCATGGCTGGGCTGGGAGAGTGCGCTGAGCAAGGCGCTGGAACGCGGGCAGGGCGATCTGCTCGCCGAGATGCGCGAGCAGTGGCCGTTCTTCCGCACTCGCATCGACATGCTGGAAATGGTGCTGGCCAAGGCGGACAGCGACATCGCTCAGCTCTACGATCAACGTCTGGTGGAGCCGAAGCTGCTGCATCTGGGGACGCATTTGCGCGGCCTATTGTCGCAGGCGTGTGACGTGGTGCTTGGCTTGACGGGGCAATCACGGCTACTGGCCCACAGCCCCGAAACGCTGAAGTTCATCAGCCTGCGCAACACCTACCTGGACCCTCTTCATTTATTGCAGGCGGAGTTGCTCGCGCGCTCGCGTCAGCAGGAAGCGAGCCTGGACAGTCCGTTGGTGCAGGCGTTGCTGGTGTCTGTGGCGGGCATCGCGGCCGGATTGCGCAACACCGGTTAACGGCCACCCGGCGCGGCTGCGTGAAGTTACTGCCTTCATTCAGCCGCGTTGCGAACGCTCGATGCAGTGCGGCGTTACCCGGTTGCACGTCTGCGCGTCCTTGCGCCGATCGATGCCAAGCTACTGGTTTCTCGCGGGTTACTGCGACTTTCGGCGTCTTGTGCGGCATGAATCGGCTGTGTATCTTGATCAGCCTTTGGCCGTTGGGTCAGTAAATTTTGCGATTGGCCCCATTTAGGCGAATCCGACGATATCTCTATAAAAATTTGAGGAGCACAACAATGCGCGTGATTCTGCTGGGAGCTCCCGGGGCCGGCAAAGGTACTCAGGCAAAGTTCATCACTGAGAAATTCAAGATCCCGCAAATCTCCACCGGCGACATGCTGCGCGCTGCGGTGAAGGCCGGCACAGAGCTGGGCCTGAAGGCCAAGAGCGTCATGGACAGCGGCGGTCTGGTGTCCGATGACTTGATCATCGGCCTCATCAAGGATCGTTTGTCGGAACCGGATTGCGCAGGCGGTTGCCTGTTCGACGGCTTCCCCCGCACCATTCCCCAGGCAGAAGCCCTGAAGAACGCCGGTCTGGCCATCGATTACGTCATCGAGATCAAGGTCGATGACGAAGAGATCGTCAAGCGCATCTCCGGTCGCCGCGTTCACGAAGGCTCCGGTCGCGTTTACCACACGCTGTACAATCCGCCGAAGGTGGAAGGCCTGGACGACGTCACCGGCGAGCCACTGGTCCAGCGCAAGGACGATGTCGAAGCCACCGTGCGCCATCGCCTGTCGGTCTACCACTCGCAGACCAAGCCGCTGGTGGATTTCTACACCAAGCTGCAGGCGCAGGACGGCATGCCCAAGTGCAGTCACATCGAAGGCGTGGGCACGGTCGAAGAGATCACTGCCAAGGTGCTTGAAGCCCTGAGCTGATTTGCCTGCTCATACGTTGAACTACGGCCCGCTTGCGGGCCGTAGTTGTTTATAATGCGGCCCTTTTTCGCCTGATGATGGAAACCCCGATGACCACCTTGCTGGCCCTGGACACCGCCACTGAAGCCTGCTCAGTTGCTTTGCTGCATGACGGCAGGGTGCTGACTCACTACGAGGTGATCCCGCGCCTGCATGCGCAAAAGCTATTGCCCATGATTAAAGACCTGCTGGCCGAGGCGGGTATCGGTCTGTCGGCGCTGGATGCCATTGCCTTTGGGCGTGGGCCGGGTGCGTTTACCGGCGTTCGTATCGCCATCGGTGTCGTTCAGGGCCTGGCCTTCGGTCTGGATCGCCCGGTGCTTCCGGTTTCCAACCTCGCTGCGCTGGCTCAACGCGCGTTCCGAGAGCAGGGCGCTGCTCAGGTCGCGGCGGCCATCGACGCGCGTATGGATGAGGTCTATTGGGGCTGCTACCGCGAAGTGGGAGGGGAAATGAAGCTTGTCGGCGAAGAGGCTGTCATGCCCCCCGAAATGGCAGCCTTGCCGAGCGCAGCAACGGGCGACTGGTTCGGTGCCGGCACCGGCTGGGGCTACGCCGGGCGCATCGCGGTAGATGTTGCAGGCCAGGACGCCAAGCTCTTGCCTCACGCTCAGGATTTGCTGACCCTGGGCACGTTCGCCTGGCATCGGGGCGAGGCCATCGTTGCCGATGATGCTCAACCGGTTTATCTGCGCGACAAAGTGGCGACGCCGAAGGCGCGTTGAGCATTCATCTCAACACGCTTGGGTGGATTGGCCGCGCTACGCTCGATCTGCGACCCAGGTCACACTGCTGATGACCGTTCGGCGACAAATCTGCATAAAGTCCGCGCGCCTTTAAACATTTGGCAATAAGTGTGGTCTAGTTATCGTTCACCTGTTTGCTTGATGGCGAACTGTGAGATTAAATTGCCACTATCCGACGCCGAGTAAGCATGATGCGAATCACCGGTCCTCTACAACGTACCTACCCGATCAAGCGCAAGCCCCGCAGGGATTCTGCGGCGGTGGAAGGCACGTTCGAGGAAGTGAACGATGTGATCGAGGTGGTTCCGCAGACGGCCCGTCGTCAGACCGGGACCACGGCAAACGTGCCGGCGCGTCAGCAAGACATTATCTTTCCTCGTGCCATGAGCACCCGTGTGGCTCATGCGCTCAGTAGCTACCTGACGACCTCGACGTTCGTCGACTGGGACCTCGAAGTCGCCGGGCTCGATCTCCACGTTTGAATCTTCCCCACCCGCCTTACTACATCGGATGTCCGTCCTGGAGCGAAAAAGCCTGGCGTGAATCCCTGTACCCGGCGGACGCCCCGGACAGTGATCTGCTCGGCCTTTACGGTCAGGTGTTCAACGCCGTCGAAGGCAACACCACGTTCTACGCGCGACCCAAGCCTGCGATTGTCCAGCGCTGGGCTGACGCCTTGCCCGAGCACTTCCGCTTCAGCGCAAAAATCCCCCGTGACATCAGCCATGCAGGCGACCTGCGCGAGCACCTCGACGCAGTGGAGGATTTTCTGCAATTGCTCGCGCCGCTGGGCAGCCGAATCCAACCCTTATGGTTGCAGCTGTCGGCGAGCTTTGGCCCCCAGCGCTTGCACGAACTCGCTGCATTCATTGATGCGCTGCAAGGCCGGCCCCTGGCGGTGGAAGTCCGGAACATGGCTTTTTTCAGCAAGGGCGAGGAAGAGCGTCAACTCAATCGCTTGTTGCTTGATCGCGGCGTGGAACGGGTTTGCCTGGATTCAAGGCCGCTGTTCAGCAGTGTCTCCAGCGATCCTGCCGTGCTGCATGCGCAGTCGCAAAAGCCCAAGGTTCCCCCACGTCCGGCGGCGCTGACGGCCTTCCCTCAAGTGCGGTTTATCGGTGGGCCGGATCGAGCTATCAACGAGGGCTTCGTTGTGCAGTGGGCCGAGAAGGTTGCCGGCTGGATCGAAGAAGGGCGCACCCCTTCGGTGTTCTTGCACACGCCGGACAACATCGCTTCCCCGGAGCTTGCTCGCCGCTTTCATCATCAATTGATGACGCTGCTGCCCGGGCTGCCCGACTTGCCGGAGCTTGATCGCGGTCCGCACGTGGAGCAACTGGGGCTGCTCTGAGGTCGAGATAGGGGGTACCCATTCGCCCGTCACAAGAGATCCTTACTGGATGCGCGGCTCAACTGTCTTTCTTTTGCTCATTCTGATCGGCGCAGTGGCTGCGTTTTCCATCTGGCGTGGCTGGTTGCCGGTCGCGGACCGCTGGAACCCATGGGCTCCGCTGAATGTGCAGGAACAGCCCAATCTGCTGACCCCTTTCAAGCTCTGGCGATTGCAGGAGGATCCGGCGTTGTGCGTAGCCGCGCTGCAAACTTCCAGCCTGCGCTATGCCCAACAGGCGGACAGCCCGCCCAGCGCCAAATGTCCGCTCGTTAACACCCTGCGTATCCAGGGTGGCGATGTCGCCCTGAGCAGCAGCTTTCTGTCCAGCTGCCGCCTCGCGGTCGCCTACGCGCTGTTCGATATTCATCAATTGCAGCCCGCCGCGCAGTCGGTGTTCGGGCAGAAGGTAACGCAGATCGATCACCTGGGCAGCTTCGCTTGCCGCAACGTCTATAACCGCAGCGAAGGACGTTTGAGCCAGCATGCTTCGGCCAACGCGCTGGACATTGCCGGGTTTCGGTTGGCGGACGGGCGCAGGATTTCGGTGCTCAGGGACTGGGACGACGACGCAGAGAACGGACGGTTTCTAAAAATGGTCAGGGACGGCGCCTGCAAGCAGTTCAACACGGTGTTGAGCCCCGACTACAACGCCGCGCACCGCAATCACTTTCATCTGGACATGGGTCGCTGGCGAGTGTGTCGTTAGCGCCAGCAATGGCAGGCGCGCTTCCTCATGCTGAGAGGGCGACGGTCTTGGTTTAGGCAGCGATGCGCAGGTTCTGCAACACAATCGGTCGTGCCCAACCGTTATCGAACGCCAGATGACGCTGCTGCTCGGTCATTTCTTCGGCACTGAACGGCGTTGCAGGCTTGTCGGCCAAATCCCATTCAAACTCGGCGATCGGCAGGAACAACGGACGCGGCTGAGGGCCCGGGCCGGGCTCCACAGTGTCATCGTAAGGGTTGAGGACCGTCGGGCGGACCCACGTGTCATCAAACTCCAGGTTGCGCTGCTGCTCGATCATTTCCAGCGCAGTGAAAGGCTTGGCGGGCTTGTCGGCCAGGTCCCACTCGAACTCGGCGATCGGCAGAAACAACGGCTCCGGTGGCGCAATTTCCTTGTCCTGAACAGAGCATTCACGCTGCTCGACGATTTTGCCGAGAACCGCAGCGCCAGCAATTGGCTCGCCGGTTGAGTTGTCTGTGGTGGCTGTCGCGCTGTAGGGGGCAGGCGTGGCGGCGTTGTCGTCCACCTGCTGGGCCATCGCACGGGCAAACGCATCCTGCCAGAGCTGCGTGACGCCGCTCAGGGTTTCGGTATTGCGTACGCTGTAATCGCCTGCGTACGACAAATAGCCTATGGATGAGGATTGCTGAATGTCTGACATAAGCGCTCAGTACATGCCGTGGGTCTGGCAAAATGCCGGATACATTCGTTATCGGCAGATGTTGCCAATCATTAAGAAATTTTGAGCGCGTAGAAACAATGACTGAGCATCACGCGGGCAGCCGCATTCGGGTCGACAGCCTGACCCCCGACGGGCAGCAAATGGCAGCGCACTGGGCGCAGCGACTGGCGTTGCCACTGGACGATGCCGAAGCGGACTTCGCCTTGCAAGTGGCCGCCGACGGCCTGCAGTTGCAGCAGTTGGGTGACGACGCGCCGGGCCCGGTGCGGGTGGATTTCGTGGAAGGCAAAGCAGCGCACAGGCGGCTGTTTGGCGGCGGCAGCGGGCAGATGATCGCCAAGGCTGTCGGTGTCCAGCCGGGCGTGCGACCGCGGGTGCTGGATGCCACGGCGGGGCTGGGCAAGGATGCGTTCGTGCTGGCGAGTCTGGGTTGCGAAGTGAGCCTGATCGAGCGGCAGCCAATCATCGCCGCACTGCTTGAGGACGGTCTGGCGCGCGGGGCACAGGATCTGGACGTGGGCCCGATCATCGCGCAGATGCGTTTGTTGACCGGCAACTCCATCGACCTGATCCGGCAATGGCAGGGCGACCCACCCCAGGTCATCTACCTCGACCCGATGTTTCCCCACCGCGAAAAGACCGCTCTGGTGAAAAAGGAAATGCGCCTGTTCCGGCCACTGGTGGGCGACGACATGGACGCCCCGGCGCTGCTTGAGGCGGCGCTGGCGCTGGCCAGTCATCGCGTGGTGGTCAAACGCCCGCGCAAGGCCCCGTGCATTGCTGGTGCGAAACCGTCATACGCGCTGGACGGCAAGTCCAGCCGTTACGACATCTACCCGAAGAAGGCGCTGAAGGGCGCCTGACTGCGGGCTTTGTGTAGGGGCTCTTGAAGGTTGTGTGCGACGGCGGGGTTAAAGCCGGTGCCACATTTGAAATCACCCCGATATCAATGATCCCCGGCGATCCCAAACTGTAGGAGCCGGCTTGCTGGCGAATGCGGTGTGCCATGTCAGTAACGGGCAGCTGACACCACGCGTTCCCCAGCAAGCCGACCCCTGCAGATTGAGCCGGGGCGTCACTCCAGCGTCGATCAGGTTATGGCGCCTCCTGAACCCGATACGCCTTCATGAACAACGCCACCACTTCCCGCACATGCTGTTCGCCGGTCTGCTCATCGGGAGTCTCGCCCGCGCCGATGAGTAGCCGGAAGTTGCAGACGCCTTTGATCAAACTCAAAAAATGCCCGGCGGCGCTGGCCGGCGAGTCAAAGTGCAGGCCGTGTGTGCCGTTCAGTTTGGTCAGAAACCGCTCCATCTCTTGCAGGATGCGCTGTGGGCCCGCCTCGAAAAACACCTGCGACAGCGAAGACCCTTGCGTCCCCAGGGTGATCATCAGCCGGTGTAGATCAATCGACTCGGGGCTGTTGATCAGCGTCTGAAACCCTCTGGCAATACCCAGCAATACTTTCTCGACAGGCGCATCCATTGGCACGTCGACGAACAGCTCGGGCACTTGCTCTTCGCAGCGGGCGACTACCGCGCAGGAAAATAACGTGTCTTTGTCGGTGAAGTGACTGTAAACGGTGAGCTTGGAGACCCCGGCTTCAGCCGCAACGGCGTCCATGCTGGTATTGGCGTAGCCGTGACGCACAAACAGGTTTTTGGCGGCGTCAAGAATCGCCTGGCGCTTGGCCAGATCCTTGGGCCGGCCGGGCCCACTGGGGGATGTGGAGTCGTTCATGGAGTCTTTAGGCATCTTGATCTATTAGTGGACTGTTCAGTTCGGTAATTTTAAATATACTCGCCAGTACAATTATTCCAAGCTCTCTGCCCAAGGTGCCTCACCATGCTGCGCGATGCCCTGTTTCTTGCTCGGCTCTTTGCCCTGCCGGTCTGTTTGATCGCGGCGCTGTCCGGTTGCGGGCCGCAAGCACCGGCTGCCACCACGGTGCGGCCTGCCATGGTGGTGCAACCGCTGCCATCTGCCCAGTCCATGGACAGCTACCCCGGCGAAGTTCGCGCCCGCCTCGAACCCGAGCTCGCCTTTCGCATTCCCGGCAAGGTCAGCAAACGCCTGGTCGAGGAAGGCGAGCGGGTCAAGCTCAATCAGCCGCTGGCCGAGCTCGACGCGCAGGATGTGCGCCTGCAACAGGATGCCATCCGGGCGCAGGTGGCGGCAGCCGACACCAATCTGCAGACGGTCCGCTCCGAGCGTGACCGCTACAAGACGCTGATGGACCGCCAGATGGTGAGCAAGTCTCTATACGACAACGCCGAGAATCTTTACCGCGCCGCAGACGCCCGTCTTAGACAGCTCAAGGCGGAATTGACCGTCGCCGATAATCAGACCGGCTACGCGGTGCTTCGCGCACCTCAAGAGGGTGTGATTGCCAGAAGGCTGGTGGAGGTCGGGCAAGTGGTGGCGGCCGGGCAGACGGTCTTTACCCTTGCCGCCGATGGCGAACGGGAAGTCTCGATCAGTCTGCCGGAGCAGAACTACGGCCGTTTCAAGATTGGCGATCCGGTGTCCGTCGAGCTGTGGACCCAGCGCGAGCAGCGCTTCCCCGGCCGCATCCGCGAGCTGTCTCCGGCCGCTGATCCGCGTTCGCGCACCTTCGCCGCACGCATAGCGTTTGCCGGCGGGAAGGTACCGGCTGAGCTGGGCCAGAGCGCTCGGGTGTACATCCAGTCCGAACACGCCGCACCGTTGTCTGTGCCGCTGTCGGCGCTCACCGCGGAAAACGGCGCGACCTACGTCTGGCGCTTGCAGAACGACTCCACGCTTAAACGCACGCCGGTGCAGGTCGGTGCGTACGGGCAGGAATCGGTGCCGGTGCTCAGTGGCCTGCAGGCCAGCGACTGGGTGGTCGCGGCCGGCGTACACGTGCTCCACGAAGGCGAACAGGTGCGACCGGTCGATCGCAGCAACCGGGCGGTCAGACTGGCGGCAAAGGAGTAGCAAGGGATGCGGTTCAATCTTTCCGAATGGGCCCTGCGAAACCGGCAGATGGTCCTGTACCTGATGATATTGCTGGCCGTCGTTGGCGCGCTCTCCTATACCAAGCTTGGCCAGAGTGAAGACCCGCCATTCACCTTCAAGGCCATGGTCATCCGCACCCTTTGGCCTGGCGCCAGCGCGCAGGAAGTGTCTCGGCAGGTCACCGACCGGATCGAGAAGAAGCTCATGGAAACCGGGGATTACGAGCGCATTGTCTCGTTTTCGCGTCCCGGTGAATCCCAGGTCACCTTCATCGCTCGGGACTCACTGGTGTCGGCCCGGCTACCGGAGCTGTGGTACCAGATCCGTAAAAAGATCGGCGACATACGGCAGAACCTTCCGGCCGGCGTACAGGGCCCGTTTTTCAACGACGAGTTCGGCACCACCTTTGGCAATCTGTACGCGCTGACGGGCGAAGGCTTCGACTACGCCGTGCTCAAGGACTATGCCGACCGCATTCAGATCCAGCTTCAACGCATCAAGGACGTGGGCAAGGTCGAGCTGTTGGGGCTGCAGGACGAGAAGATCTGGATCGAGCTGTCGAACGTCAAGCTCGCCACCCTGGGGCTGCCGATGCAGTCGGTGCAGCAGGCGCTGGAAGCACAGAATGCCGTGGTCGCAGCGAGCTTTTTCGAGACGCCAAGCGAGCGCGTTCAGCTGCGTGTCACCGGGCGCTTTGAGACCGTCGATGAAATCCGCGATTTCCCCATTCGCGTGGGCGACCGCACGTTCCGTATCAGCGATCTGGCGGATGTTCGGCGCGGCTTCAACGACCCGCCTGCACCGCAAATGCGCTTTATGGGGCAGGACGCCATTGGGCTTGCTGTCGCCATGAAAGACGGCGGCGACATCCTTGTGCTGGGGCGCGCGCTGGAGGC
The DNA here is from genome assembly GCF_000759445.1 of Pseudomonas lutea. NCBI lineage: Bacteria > Pseudomonadati > Pseudomonadota > Gammaproteobacteria > Pseudomonadales > Pseudomonadaceae > Pseudomonas > Pseudomonas lutea. The sequence continues at coordinate 2,582,994 of NZ_JRMB01000001.1, read as the reverse complement.
TCAGTTTGCGCGCCTGCAAGATAACCTCCCCGCCGGGATGCAACTGCGCAAGGTGTCCGATCAGCCCGCGGCGGTGAAGACCAGTGTCGGCGAGTTCGTTCAGGTGCTCGCCGAAGCCCTAGGCATCGTGCTGCTGGTGAGCTTCTTCTCCCTCGGCGTGCGCACCGGCATGGTGGTGGCATTGGCGATCCCGCTGGTGCTGGCGATGACTTTCGCCTGTATGTACTACCTGGGCATCGGTTTGCACAAGATCTCTCTCGGCGCGCTGGTGCTGGCGTTGGGCTTGCTGGTGGACGACGCGATCATTGCCGTGGAAATGATGGCGATCAAGATGGAGCAGGGGTATGACCGGTTGAAGGCCGCCAGCTTTGCCTGGACCAGCACGGCCTTCCCGATGCTGACCGGCACGCTGATCACCGCCGCAGGCTTCTTGCCCATCGCCACCGCGCAATCGAGTACCGGCGAATACACCCGGTCGATCTTCCAGGTGGTGACCATCGCGTTGATCGCATCGTGGATTGCCGCCGTCGTGTTTGTGCCGTATCTGGGCGCCCGGCTGTTGCCGGATCTGGCAAAAATTCACGCGGCCAGGCATGGCTCCGGAGCCAGCGCGCCCGATCCCTATGCCACGCCGTTCTACCGACGCGTGCGCGGTTTGGTGGGGTGGTGCGTGCGTCGCCGCAAAACGGTAATCGTACTGACGATCGCGTTGTTTGCGTTGTCGATTTTCATGTTTCGTTTCGTGCCCCAGCAGTTCTTCCCGGCATCCGGTCGGCTGGAACTGATGGTCGACCTGAAACTCGCCGAAGGCGCGTCGCTGAGCAGCACTGCCGAGCAGGTCAAGCGGCTGGAAGCAATGCTCAGGGAGCATGAGGGTGTGGAAAATTATGTCGCTTACGTTGGCACCGGATCGCCGCGCTTTTACCTGCCGCTGGACCAGCAGTTGCCAGCTGCAAGTTTCGCCCAGTTCGTTGTGCTGGCGAAGACCATCGAGGAGCGTGAGGCGCTGCGCACCTGGCTGATCCAGACGCTGGATGAGCACTTTCCAACGCTGCGGCCGCGAGTAACGCGTCTGGAAAACGGACCGCCCGTGGGCTACCCCGTGCAGTTTCGCGTGACAGGCGAGCACATCGACGAGGTGCGAGCGCTGGCGCGTAAAGTGGCGGCGAAGGTGCGAGAGAACCCTCATGTGGTCAACGTTCACCTGGATTGGGAAGAGCCCAGCAAAGTCGTGCATCTCAATGTGGATCAGGACCGGGCCAGGGCGCTGGGTATCACGACGGGTGACGTGTCGCGCTTTTTGCAGAGCCAGCTGACCGGCTCGAGCGTGAGTCAGTACCGTGAGGACGACGAGCTGATCGAAATCCTGGTCCGCGGCACAGAGCAGGAGCGCCATGAGTTGGGGAGTCTTGCCAGTCTTTCGGTGCCGACCAGCAACGGCGGCAGCGTTGCTCTGTCCCAGGTCGCGACCTTGGAGTACGGCTTCGAGGAGGGCATCATCTGGCACCGTAACCGCTTGCCCAACGTGACGGTGCGCGCCGATATCTATGGCAAAGAGCAACCGGCGACGCTGGTGAAACAAATTTCGCCGACGCTGGACGATGTGCGCGCTCAGTTGCCTGACGGCTATTTGCTGGAGGTCGGAGGCACGGTGGAGGATTCGGCGCGCGGGCAGAATTCGGTGAATGCCGGGGTGCCGCTGTTTATCGTGGTCGTGCTGACATTGCTGATGGTTCAGCTGCGCAGTTTCTCACGCACCTTCATGGTGTTTCTCACAGCGCCGCTGGGGCTGATCGGCGTGACGCTGTTCCTGCTGCTGTTTAACCAGCCGTTCGGCTTTGTCGCCATGCTGGGCACCATCGCGCTGTCGGGGATGATCATGCGCAACTCGGTGATACTCGTTGACCAGATCGAGCAGGACATTGCATCTGGAGTGGGGCGCTGGCAAGCAATCATCGAGGCCACGGTTCGGCGCTTCCGCCCGATCGTGCTCACCGCGCTGGCGGCCGTGCTGGCCATGATTCCGTTGTCACGCAGTGTATTCTTCGGGCCGATGGCAGTCGCCATCATGGGCGGTCTGATCGTCGCCACGGCGCTGACGTTGTTGTTCCTGCCGGCACTGTATGCGGCCTGGTTCAGGGTGAAGAAGGATGAGGGATTGCCCTGAACCAGATGGCGCCTGCGCTCTGAATCAACTGTGGGGGTGAGCTTGCTCGCAGATGGGCAGGTACATTCGCTGACTATCCAGTGAGTGAAACGCCGTCTTCGTGAGCAAGCTCACTCCCACATGGACCGTGTCAGGTGCCGGATCACTCGGCACGGTGGACGGAACCGTTCCCGTTAAACGGTCAAACTCGGTGGCCGCCTCGCACCTCGGCGCCTGTCACAACGCGCCAAATGCCTTTTTCGCCAGTCCGGTGGCAGCCGCTGCCGGGTTGGCGCGAATGGTTTCTTCCTGTTTGGCGATCATTTCAAACAGCCCGTTCAGTGCCTTCTCCGTCACATAGCCTTCGATATTCGCGCTTTTCGTGTCCAGCACACCCAGGGTTGCGGCTTGGCCGGCGAACGCGTTGTATTTCTGCGCCAGTCCCACTTTGTCAGTGGCCTGTTTCACAATCGGCAAGAACTTGGCGCGAATCTGTTCGCGGCTGGATTTGCTCAGGTATTCGGTGGCCGAGTCCTTGCCGCCGCTTAGAATCCCTTTGGCGTCTGCCACGCTCATCTTCTTGACGGCGTCGACCAGCAGCGTCTGTGCCTGAGGCATCGCGGCTTCTGCCGCCTGGTTCATGCTGGTTTCCAACTGGTCAACCTGTGCGCCCATGCCGAACTGTTTCATCTTCTTGGCGACTTTGCCGAGGCTGCCGGGGAGTTCGATGCGTACGTCTTTGTTGTTATTGAAGCCTCCTGGCGCGCCCAGTTGCTTGACGGCGACTTGCGCGCCTTGGGTGAGGGCATCCTTCAGGCCGCCGGTGGCGTCCGATTGGGACAGGTCACCGAGCGACAACGCGAAGGCACTGGCCGACAACAGCAGGCCGGCGCAGACGCCAGTAAACGAGAGGGAGCGACGCAACATGGGTAATGTCCTTTTCAACGGTCTGTGAGTCGGCACGATCAATGCGCCGGGCTCAAACGAATTTTGACGGGGGGCTTTTCGTCCAGCGTCAGGTCCACGGTGTAGCGCTCGGTGCTGATCAGCAGCAGCTTGCCGTCCACTTCAATGCGCGCACTGACGGCGTAAGTATGCCCCGGCTGGACCTGCTTCTGATCGTAGGTCAAATGGAACGGCAGCGGCACCTGACCCTTGATCGGGCCGCTCTGGCTGGCGAGGACCTGTGCGGGTGCATCGGCCAGGCTGACGTCTTGCAGGGACACTTTCAGCGTGGCCGCAGGAGGCAGCGCCATGCGCTGGAGATAGAAGACTTCGCCATCTACCGTCCCCGGTACGTTGTCCGGCACATGAGCACAGGCGGCCAGTGCGGTGGTCATTAACGCGAGCAGAATGCCTTTCATGTGATGCTCCTTTTCAACCAAAAAACCGAATGGCTCGGAGAGCGAGATTACTGTAGATGCCGGGTTGCTGGCGAATGCGGTGGGTCAGGCACACTTGTGGGGGCTGACACCCCCGGTTCGCCAGCAAGCCGGCTCCTACAGTTTGGTGCGTTCGCCTGTTATTTCGGGTTGTTGAGGGGATTGCTGCGGCTGCCCGTGATTTCGGTTTGTTGCGGGCATTGCTGCGTTTGACCGTGATTTTGGGTTGATGCGGGGATTGCCGCGTTTGCCCGTCATTTTGGGTTGATGCGGGGATTGCCGCGTTTGCCCGAGATTTCGGGTTGTTGCGGGGATTGCTGCGTTTGACCGTGATTTTGGGTTGTTGCGGGGATTGCCGCGTTTGCCCGTGATTTCGGTGATTACGGAGATTACTGTAGGAGCCGGCTTGCTGGCGAATGCGGTGGGTCAGACACCTCAATGGTGACTGACACGACCAGGTTCGCCAACAATCCGGTTCCTACAGGGGCATTCGCTCATGCAATCGGGGCGGGGCCGACGACGTCATCGTTGCGATGCAGCGCGACCTGGCGGATCGACAGCCTGATTTCCGCCGGCAGTACACGCTTGGCTGCGCCTTCTGCCAGATCGCCCAACATGTCGTGATAACTCAATTTGCCGGCCTCGTCGGTGCGCAGCACGCCCTGGTCCAGTAGCGTCTGAATGAAATGCCGGAACAGGCTTTTGTCGAAGAACTCCGGCGCATTCAAACCGTGAAGGATCGATAAGCGCTGTGCCATCGTCGTACACAGCTCCTCGAGTCCTTCGGCCGTCAACGTGTGCTGGCCGCTGTTGAGCAGCAGGGAAATCGCCATGTAGAAGCGCTGGAGTGTCTGAGCAATGGCCCTCGACAGCAGCGTCAGCAGCACGAAATGCCGCGAGCTGGGTGCTGGGCGCAGGTACACGCCTTTCTCGACACGCAACAGCCCTTGCTCGACGAACGCCGTCAGCCACTGATCGATAACCTCATCCAGCTCGTCGAGTGACCAGCGGATGAACAACTCCGATTGCAGGTACGGATAAAGCGCCCGTGTGAAGCGCAGAATCTGTTCACGGCTCATGCGCGACGAGCTCTGAAAGAAGCACGCCAGTAGCGACGGCAGCGCGAAGATGTGCAGCACATTGTTGCGGTAATAGGTCATCAGGACGGCATTCTGCTCGTCCAGGTACAGAATCTTGCCCAGCGCATCGCTGAGTTCCGAGAGCAGATCCATCCCCTTGACGTGCTCTATCAGCGCCCGGCCATCGCCGTCGGGCAGCGTTGTGTGGGGCGAGTAGGGCACGGAGCGCAATAGAGTCAGGTACAAGTCCAGCACGCGCGCCAGGGCTTGATCATCCAGCGCATGTTTGGCGGTTGACAACAATGCCAGCGCCACCAGATTGACCGGATTGATTGCCGCTGCTTCGTTCAAGTGTCGGGCCACCCGCTCGCCGAGGCGGTGCGTGGTCTCGTTGAGCCAGGCCGGTTTGAACAATGGCGCCAGCGACTGGGTGCGCCAGTCGGGCTGCTCGTGGTCGAGAAATTCCGTCAGCTTGATCGGCTCGCCGAAGTTGACCGAGACCTGGCCAAAGCGTTGTTTCAGTGCGCCGATGACTTTGAAGATGTCGAAGATCGACTCTTTCTTCTTCGCTGCACCGCGCAATTCGCCGAGGTAGGTCCGGCCTTCAAGCACGCGCTCATAACCGATGTACACCGGCACAAAGACAATGGGCATGCGCGAGTTGCGCAAGAAGCTGCGCAGGGTGATGGCGAGCATGCCGGTTTTTGGTTGCAGCATGCGCCCAGTGCGCGAGCGCCCGCCCTCGACGAAGTACTCGACCGGGAAGCCTTTGGTAAACAGAGTGTGCAGGTACTCGTTGAACACCGCGGTATAGAGCGGATTGCCCTTGAACGTGCGACGCATGAAAAAGGCGCCGCCGCGTCGCAGCAAGCTGCCGATCACCGGCATGTTGAGGTTGATCCCGGCAGCGATGTGCGGCGGGGTCAGGCCGTTGCGAAACAGCAGATACGACAGCAGCAGATAGTCGATATGACTGCGATGGCAAGGGACGTAGATAATCTCATTGCCTTGGGCGACGTTCTGCACGCCTTCGAGATGACTGACTTTGATGCCGTCGTAGATTTTGTTCCAGAACCAGCTCAGCACCACTTCCAGAAAACGGATGGCAGTGTAGGTGTAGTCCGAGGCGATCTCGTTGCCATAGTGCAGGGCTTTGTCGCGCGCCTTGGCTTCGGTGATCTTCTCCCGCGCGGCCTCGTCCAGAATGGCTTGCCTGACCAGCGGGTCGGCAACCAGGCCTTTCACCAGATGGCGACGGTGGGAAAGGTCCGGCCCGATCACTGAGGTCTTCAGGTTGCGAAAGTGAACGCGCAGCAGGCGTTGAGCCATGCGCACAGTGCGCTCGTAACCTTTGTTCTCGTCGACCAGTTCACGCACATGAACCGGCGCCGAGAACTGCACCCGCGTTTTGCGGCCCAGGATCAGAATGGTCACGAGGCGACGCAGGCGTCCGGTCACCGCCCAGCTGTCGGCGAACAGCAACTTCCACGGGCTGTCTTCCTTGTCCGGAGACTGACCCCAGAACACGCTGACCGGAATGATTTGCGCATCTTCCGTGGCGTTATGAGTCACCGCGCCGACCAGACGTTCAAGGGTTGGGGGCGCGCCGCGCTTGTCGTGCCGGCCCAGCCAGTCCGGCGCGGGCGTCAGATAAAAGAACGCCGCCGGTTCTATCAGGTTGCCCACCGCCACGGACAGCACCGGGCGCGGCAGGCCAGCCTTGCGGCACTCCGTGTCGAGGACCGGCAGATCACTCATCGAGGGGTTTTGCAGCGCGTAGAAAACCGGACGGCTGCGGTCAAGATTAAGGGTGAAGGACGACTGATTGATCGTCTCGGAGCGCACCCACAGATAAAGCAGGCGGCGCACGGTGCCGAACACAAGACGGCGAAACGGGGAACGGGTCATAGAATTCTGCTGAGAGGGGCAATGCCCGCGAGGCCGCCAGTTTGCCGTATCTGACAAACGTGGGCAAAGAGGCGGGGCCGGACAGCCCCGCGGCCCGATACGTTACGACGTGCGCCAGGTAATTTCTTCTTCACCGTCGTCACTGATGCGGATCCACTGGTCGGCCTCCGCGTCGTTTTCTTCCTCGACCCAAGTGCCCGGGGCGCAGCGGACTTCAACGTGCAGGGCGGCGAAAGCGGCGCGGCCGCAGGCGACGTCGTCGTCCCACGGCGTCTTGTCGCTGTCCAGGCACAGGCTGTTCCATTTGCCCACGGCTTTGGGAATCCAGGTCACGGGCACGTCGCCCGCCTGGCATTTCCAGGTCTGGCCTTTCTGCGTCCATTCGGTGCAGGGGCCAATCGCTTGAGTCAGCCAGGCGGTGATTGCCTTGTGGTCGACGTCAGCGTCTTTCAGGTAAATCTCGATATCGGGTTGGCGCATGGATGCCTCGTGGTTGTTCTGGAAATCCACTCGCGGATTCAGTCGGTTCAGTTACTGCAAACGGTCAATGGAGCACGAAATAATCGTAGCGCATGGACACCGTCACCTCGAAGGGTTCTACCTGCTCGATGACCTTTGCCCGGCGCTCGGCACTGGCGCGCCAGCCGTGCGGGGTCATCGCCAGCAGGTTGGCGCGCGCCTGGCCATCGACCAGTTTCAACGTGAAGCGCAGGGTTTCGCTGTGCTGCAGGCTCATGCCTTCGGGCACCAGAGCGAGGTGTTTGTCGTCGCTGTAATCACGCACTTCGTCGTACAGACGTTGGCGCAGTTCCATCAGGTGGTCGTTGGTCGGGCCCACACGCATCAAGCCGCCCCCCGGCGACAGCAGGCGCCTGGCCTCGGCCCAGTCCAGGGGGCTAAAGACGCTGGCGATGAACTGCATGCTGGCATCCGGCAACGGCACGCGCGCCATGCTGGCGATCAACCAGGTGATAGCCGGATCGCGCTTGCAGGCGCGCTTCACGGCTTCACGGGAAATGTCCAGCGCATAACCGTCAGCCTCGGGCAGGGCTTGAGCGATTTGTGCGGTGTAATAACCCTCGCCGCAACCGATGTCGACCCAGTGCGCCGGCGCGCGCTCGGCTGCGAGTTCAGCCAGGCGTTTCGCCACTGGCGCATAGTGCCCGGCATTGAGGAAGTCGCGGCGGGCCTCGACCATCGCCTGATTATCCCCAGGGTCGCGGCTGTTTTTGTGTTGCACGGGCAACAGGTTCAGGTAGCCCTGACGGGCACGGTCGAAGCGGTGCCCGGCCGGGCACACGACACCGTTATCCGCTGAATCGAGCGGGGCGGAGCAGATCGGACAGGTCAGCATCAGGCGAGCAACTTGACCAGGGTCTGGTAGTAGATTTCAGTCAGCACGTCGAGGTCGCTGGCAAGGATACGCTCGTTGACCTGATGGATCGTCGCGTTGACCGGGCCCAGCTCGACCACTTGGGTGCCCAGGGTTGCGATAAAGCGACCGTCGGAAGTGCCGCCACTGGTCGACGCGCGGGTGTCGCGACCGGTGACGTGTTTGATGCTCGCCGACACCGCGTCCAGTAGCGCACCCGGTTCGGTGAGGAATGGCAGGCCGGACAGCGCCCACTCCACGTGCCAGTCCAGTTCGTGCCTGTCGAGGATGGCGGCCACGCGTTGTTTCAGCCCCTCAACGGTGGACTCGGTGGAGAAACGGAAATTGAACACCGCCACCAGATCCCCCGGGATCACATTGGTGGCGCCGGTGCCGGAATTCAGATTGGAAATCTGGAAGCTGGTCGGCGGGAAGAAATCATTGCCGTGGTCCCAGTGCTCGGCGGCCAGCTCGGCCAGCGCAGGCGCGGCCAGGTGAATCGGGTTTTTTGCCAGGTGCGGGTAGGCGACATGGCCCTGGATGCCTTTGACGGTGAGCGTCGCACCCAGCGAGCCGCGACGGCCATTTTTGACCACGTCGCCGACCAGTGTGGTGCTCGAAGGCTCGCCAACGATGCACCAGTCCAGTCGTTCCTGGCGCGCCGCCAGACGCTCGACCACGGCCTTGGTGCCGTGATGGGCCGGCCCTTCTTCGTCGCTGGTGATCAGGTAGGCGACCTTGCCCTTGTGGTTCGGATGGTCGGCCACAAAACGCTCGGTGGCCACGATCATCGACGCCAGACTGCCTTTCATGTCGGCGGCGCCGCGGCCGCACAGCATGCCGTCCTGGTCGATCAGCGCACTGAAAGGGTCGTTTTGCCAGGCCTGAACCGGGCCGGTCGGTACTACATCCGTGTGGCCGGCGAAGCACAGCACCGGACCGTCCTGCGTGCCGTGGGTCGCCCAGAAGTTGTCGACATCCTGGATGCGCATCGGCTCCAGCGCAAAACCGGCAGCGCTCAGGCGTTTCATCATCACAGCCTGGCAGTCGGCATCCAGTGGCGTAACGGATGGGCGACGGATCAGGTCGCAGGCGAGTTGCAGCGTGGGCGAGAGGTCGGCTGGGGCTGTCATGAGGGGTCCGCAGGTATTGAGTTGATCACCTGCAGGCATGCGTTTGCCCGCGAATACGAGGCGCGTCAGCTCAGGTCTTGCTGACACGCTCGCTGCAATCACGGACACCTGCGGGCCTACAGGCAGGGCGATAAACGGCAGATATCTTAAAGCAAAACGGCGACCCTAAGGCCGCCGTTTAGTACAGCGCTCAATTGTTTCAGGCAGTAGCGGGTTCTTCCGCCGATTTCGGTTTTGGCAGCGAGGACAGGAACGCCATGATCAATGCCGCCAGATATGGCAGCGACTGCACTAACAGCATCGTTACCCAAAAGCGCATGTCGTTGCTCGGTAAACCCTGAACCAGGCAGATGCCCAGCGCAGCGCCCCACAGCAGCAGCATGATGAACAGCTCCTCGCGGGCCTCGGAAATCGCCACCAGCAAGCCATGGCTGTCGGCGTTTTTCGGGGTGCGGAAGAACGGGATGCTGGTGGTGAAGAAGCCGTACAGCACCGCTTTGGCGATGGTGTGCGACAGCGCCAGCCCCGCGAGCGCGGCGTAGAACGCATCGGTGAGGTTAACGCCCACGGCGCGACGGTACAGAAAGATGATCTTGCCGACCTTGAAGAAGAACAGCGCCAGTGGCGGGATTGCAAAGATCAGCAGCGGCGGGTCGACCCGGTTGGGCACGATGATCATCGCCGACGACCAGAGCAGTGCGCCCACCGTAAAGAAGATATTCATGCCGTCGGCGACCCACGGCAGCCAGCCCGCGAGGAAGTGATAGCGTTGGCCGCGGGTCAGCTCGGTGTCTTTGCCCCGCAGCAGGCTGGCCGCATGACGCTTGATGATCTGGATCGCGCCATACGCCCAGCGGAAACGCTGCTTCTTGAAGTCGATGAACGTGTCGGGCATCAGCCCCTTGCCGAAGCTGTGGTGCGCATAGGCTGCCGAATAGCCCTTCTCGAACACGCGCAAGCCCAGCTCGGCGTCCTCGCAAATGCACCAGTCCGCCCAGCCGAGTTCTTCCAGCACGGAGCGACGGGTCATCGTCATGGTGCCGTGCTGAATGATCGCGTCGCGGTCGTTGCGTGTGACCATGCCGATGTAAAAGAAGCCTTTGTATTCCGAATAGCACAGCTTCTTGAACGCGCTTTCATGCTGATCACGGTAGTCCTGGGGCGACTGCACCACGGCGATCTTCGGGTCGGCGAAGTGCGGAACCATGTGCTTGAGCCAGTTGCGGTCGACGCAGTAGTCCGAGTCGATCACGGCGATGACTTCAGCATCCGCTGCCGTGTGCGGGATCAGGTAATTCAGCGCGCCGCCCTTGAAACCAGCCAGCGGTGCGACGTGGAAGAACTTGAAACGCGGGCCCAGCATCTCGCAATGGGCCTTGACCGGCTCCCACACGGCCGGGTCCTTGGTGTTGTTGTCGATCAACAGCACCTCGAAGTCCGGGTAGTCCAGCGCAGCCAGCGCGTTGAGGGTCTGTTTGACCATCTCCGGCGGCTCGTTATAGCAGGGCACGTGGATCGAGACTTTCGGTCGGTAGGCCGAATCCCCTTCGACAGGCAGGAATTCGCGACGGCGCTTGTGCGTCCATACCGCTTCGGCCAGTTCGTGCGCCTCGGTCAACAGCACGATGAACACGCCAAACGCGCCCAGCGCCAATAAGAATCCGACCAACAGGCTGAACCAGGTGCTGTATTGCTGACTGTAGTCGTAGCCGATCCAGACCAGAACCGAGCCACACAGAAAGGCGATGAAGGTCAGGAATGTGCGGCCGCGCTGTCGCAAGGCCGAGCCATCAATCAGCAGCAGCGCGAGGGCGAGCATCGCCAGCACTGCCGAACCGATGGCCAGTACGCGCCACTGCGGAATGGCGACAACCGGGCCTTCGAAGTTGAATTTTTGCTGCCTTGCGGCGTTGTAGACGCCCCAATAGGCACCGACCGAACCTTCGTCGCTGGCTTTCCAGGGCTGATCGAAGGCCTCGATCACGAAATAGTTGAAGCCCTGACGGTTGAGCTTGTTCACCAGCGTACGCAGGTACACCGCCTGGTCTGCCTGGGTCGCGTCCGCGCCGCCACGCATGTGACCGTTGCTCGGCCAGCCAACTTCAGAGAGCAGCAGCGGCTTTTTCGGGAACATGCGTTTCAGCTCCCGGGCCCGGTCCAGTACGTACTGACCGGCCTTATCCATCGGGATGTATTCCCAATACGGCAAGATGTGCGCGGCGATCAGGTCAACATGCTTGGCCAGCTCCGGGTACTTCTCCCAGATGTGCCATTGCTCGGACGTCGTCACCGGGACTTTCACGGCAGCCCGGACCCGGTCCAGAGCAGCCATCAGGTCCTTGGGTTTGATTTCTTCCCGATACAGCGCCTCGTTGCCGACGACCACCCGGACCACACTGCGCGTCGTGTTGGCCAGCTCGATGGCTGTGGTGATTTCGCGCTCGTTGCGTTCAAGGTCAGGGCTGATCCAGATGCCGAGGGTCACACGCAGGCCGAACTCCTCAGCGAGTTTGGGAATGTCCTTGAGCGTGCCGTCCACGGAGTAGATGCGGATGTTGTCCGTCTGCTTGCTCATCAACTCCAGGTCCTGACGCATTTCTTCGTCGGACGGGTAGAGGTCTTTCTGCGGGTTTTGTCCCAGCCGGAAAGGCGAGTAGGAGAAGCCGGAGATCTGTTCGGGCCAGTTGGGGGCAGTCACGGGGCGATTGATCAACGCCCAGAATCCGGTGAACAGCGCGGCGATGGCCACGACGACCACAAGGTTGAGTCCAAATTTACGCGATGGCATAGGTACTTCAGGTTCCAAGAGGGGAACGGGGGAGGTGGACAGGGTACAGGGGGCCGAAAGTTTGGCAACTGACCTGTGTCGAAGTTCTTGGCCATGAGGAGGGTTGAGGTGTTGGGTTCAGCGATGGGTTTACCCGCTCATCAGCGACTTTCAGACCAGCTGCCTGCAACTCACCGCTGTCCCGATCGCTCGCAAGCCCTATAATGCGCGCCGGTTTTTTGGGGTATTGGTCATGAGCACAGAAGATCCGCGTTTTGCCGGTGTCGCCCGCCTTTATGGTATCGAGGGCCTGGAGCGCTTGCGCGCGGCCCACGTGGCGGTGGTCGGCATTGGCGGTGTGGGTTCATGGGCCGCTGAAGCCATGGCGCGTTGTGGCGTGGGTGAGATTTCGCTGTTCGATCTGGACGATGTCTGCGTCAGCAACAGCAACCGTCAGTTGCATGCCCTGAGCAGCACGGTCGGCCGCCCGAAAGTGGAGGTCATGGCCGACCGCCTCAGGGAGATCAATCCCGATTGTGTCGTGCACGCGGTCGCGGACTTCGTTACGCGTGAAACCATGGCCGAATACATCACCCCCGATATCGACTGCGTGCTCGACTGCATTGACAGCGTCAACGCCAAAGCGGCACTGATCGCCTGGTGCAAACGCCGCAAGATCCAGATCATCACCACCGGCGGCGCGGGAGGGCAGATCGACCCGACGCTGATTCAGGTCTGCGATCTCAACCGCACGTACAACGATCCACTGGCGTCCAAGGTCCGCTCGACACTGCGCCGCGACTACGGATTTTCCCGTACCGTGACTCGCCACTACAGCGTGCCGTGCGTGTTCTCGACCGAGCAACTGCGTTACCCGAAACCGGATGGCAGCATTTGCCTGCAAAAAAGCTTCGTGGGCGATGGTGTGAAGCTGGACTGCGCGGGTGGCTTCGGCGCGGTGATGATGGTCACCGCGACCTTCGGCATGGTCGCCGCCACCAAGGCTGTGGACAAAATCGTCGCTGGCGTGCGGCGGCCCTCCGAGCGGACCAAGGCGCTGCCTGCGGTCTGAAGCGAAGCAACGGCCGAAACAGTCTGCGTCTGCAGAGGCCGTTCAACCGCGCTCCCCTTACTGAAGCCTCTTGTCAGCGATGCTCGGGCATAGGCTTGCGCTCGAGAGTTTCCCCGATCGCGCCATAGATTTCCTCTTTGCCATCGTCACTGCAGCAGCGGATCTGGTGGAGGATTTCCCCCTCCCTCGGCGACAGCGCAATGTAATTCCATTCGCATGCCTGACGCATGAACACGTCGCGGTCGTTGACTGGCATGACGTCGTCGGCGGCCTCATGCAGCGCCGCTACAACAGGCGAAAGCAGCGCCATAAGCTGATCTGGCTCAGGCTTGCCATCGGTGGCCTGCACCAGACGCTGTAGATGATTCAGCGCGCTGCGTGCGTCGATCAGCTTCATGTGTCCTTCGATGCTCATTTCATATCGGTCGATCAAGTGCATGGCACTACCTCCTGGTGGGGTCGTTCATTCCGTTCCGGTTGGACCGGGCTGGCTCGTCAAAGGCGCGAACGTTAGCCGCAGGGGAGGCGGTGGAAAAGTTGAAAGTTGTAACGGTTACAAATTGGCTGGGGTTGAACTGTTTCGTTTGGTTACTGTATAACGTATTACATGATTGCTTACATTCTGGAGAACAGCGATGAAACCCGATATCCATCCCGACTACCGTCAAGTCCTGTTTCACGACACCGCTGCCGATGTGTTTTTCCTGATCGGCTCCACCGTTGATACTGACCGTACGCACACCCATTCCGACGGTAATACTTACCCCTACGTCGCCCTGGACGTGTCCAGCGCGTCGCACCCGATGTACACCGGTCAGCAGCGCAAGACCACCACCGAAGGCCGAATCGCCGGGTTCAACAAGCGCTTCGCCACGTTTGGCTCCGGCGCCAAAAAGGACTGATGACCGCAGCAGCTCCCGCATTCCGGGTATCGACAGTCGATCACCCGGGTGCGGGATTTTTTTTGCCGTTTTTTCCTGCATTCCGTCTCGCGAGCGTCCGTGGCACTGGACTATCGGGTCAAATTGCTTTTAGCTCTGCGACCTGAAATTCAGGAGCCTCCCCCTTTGAAAAAGTCAGTCGCCATCGTTTTCGGTGGGCAATCCTCCGAGCATGAAGTGTCGTTGCAATCGGCGCGCAACGTGATCAACGCGATTGATCGCAACAACTACGACATCACCCTGATTGGCGTCGACAAGCAAGGCCACTGGCTGCGCTTTGACGAGCACGATTACCTGCACAACCCGACCGACCCGGCGCACATCAAGCTCAGTGACTCCGGGCGTCTGCTGTCGTTGATGCCGGGTGCCAGCGGGCCGCAATTTATGGAAGTGCATACGGGGCGCGAGGTGCCGCGCATTGACGTGGTGTTCCCGCTGATTCATGGCAGCTTCGGCGAAGACGGCTGCCTGCAAGGCATGCTGCGCCTGCTGGATATCGCTTTCGTGGGTCCGGACGTACTCGGTTCCGCCGCCTGTATGGACAAGGACGTGACCAAGCGCCTGCTGCGTGATGCGGGCATTTCGGTAGCGCCGTTTGTGGTGCTTCACCGCGGCGAAGCGGTGGATTTCGTCAGCATCTCTGCCCAACTGGGCCTGCCGCTGTTCGTCAAACCCGCTTGCCAGGGCTCCTCGGTCGGGGTGAGTAAAGTCACCGACGAGGCCGGATACGCTGCTGCGCTGAAGCTGGCGTTCGACTATGACAACAAGGTGCTGATCGAGCAGGGCATCGTCGGACGTGAGGTCGAATGCGCCGTGCTCGGCAACCATCAGCCTCAGGTCAGCGTGTGCGGCGAAGTGGTGGCCAATGATGACTTTTACGCCTACGACACCAAATACCTGAACGACGGCCAGGCGCGCATCGCCATCCCTGCGCAAATACCCGAGGACTTGAGCGAAGCGGTGCGTGAAGTGGCGTTGCAGGCGTATCGCGTGTTGGGCTGTGCGGGTCTGTCGCGTGTGGATTTCTTCGTGACCGAGGCGCGGGAAATCATCATCAACGAGGTCAATACCATCCCGGGTTTCACCTCCATCAGCATGTACCCCAAGCTCTGGCAAGCCAGCGGCTTGAGCTACCCCGAATTGATTGATCGCTTGATCACCCTCGCACTTGAGCGTGCCGAAGAAACCCGCGCGCTGAAAACCGAGGTGGTGCTGTGAAGACCCTGCGTATCGCCGCCGCGCTGCTGACGCGCGCCGACGGCAAAACCTTGCTGGTGCGCAAGCGCGGAACGCTGGCGTTCATGCAGCCGGGCGGCAAGATCGACGCCGGGGAATCGGCCGTTCAGGCGCTGGCTCGTGAGTTGAGCGAGGAGTTGGGCCTGACGATCGTGCCGGATGAAGCGCGGTTTCTGGGGGAGTTTGCGGCCGTCGCGGCAAACGAGCCGGGCTTTGAAGTCAACTGCCAGCTGTATGGCGTCCACGCCGACCAGCCAGTCACCCCGGCGGCCGAGATCGAAGAAGCGATTTGGGTCGATGACGGGAATATCGATGAACTGCACCTGGCGCCGTTGACCCGGGATTCAATATTGCCGCTGTACCGAAGTCTGCAAATAGACTGGTTAACCAGCGGGCGCTGATTGACCGGCGTTCTTGCTACCCATTGAGCGGTTTGCTATTCAGATCTGTAGAAGACGGCTTGCTGGCGAACGCGGTAAGTCTGGTATGTAGATGGCGTCTGGGCGCGTGCATTCGCCAGCAAGCCGGCTTCTACGGATGTCACTGGTCGCAAAGGCCTCCCCAGACAGCACTCACCCGATCCAGCTTTTCGCTGCTTCACCTGAACGAATCGCTATTCGGAGCTGTAGGAGCCGGCTTGCTGGCGAACCCTGCGGGCCAGACGACATTGCAGCGTCTGGAACGATGCATTCGCCAGCAAGCCGGCTCCTACGGATGTCATTGGTCGCAAAGGCCTCACCAGACAGCACTCACCCGATCCAGCTTTTCGCTGCTTCACCTGAACGAACCGCTATTCGGATCTGTAGGAGCCGGCTTGCTGGCGAACTGTGCGGGTCAGGCGACATTGCAGCGTCTGGACACATGGATTCGCCAGCAAGCCGGCTCCTTCAGGTTTTATGGGTCACCCGGCCCTCATCGAACAGCACTCACCCCATCCAGCGTCGAAAATGACGTGTCCTTCGCCGTCAGGAGGAAATCCCTCATGTAGGGCGCGTCCAGCATGTCTGCGCGAATCGCGGCGTAGAGCGTGGCGAAGAGTCCTTTTTCCCCAAGGCGCTTGGCCTTCACATAGCCGCGCGAGCTGTATTCATGCAGCGCCCAGTGCGGCATGCCACACACGCCACGGCCGCTGGCAACCAGTTGCATCATCATCACGCTCAGCTCGGAGGTGCGCACTTGCGCCGGTTCTATGTCGGCTGGTTCGAGAAAACGCGTGAAGATATCCAGTCGGTCACGCTCGACCGGGTAGGTGATCAGGGTTTCAGTGAGCAGGTCTTCCGGGACGACAAAGGGCTTACTGGCCAGCGGGTGCTGATTGGCGACGGCCAGCATGGCCTCATAGGTAAACAGCGGCACGTAGGTAATGCCTGCCAGTTCCAGAGGATCCGACGTCACCACCAAGTCCAGGTCGCCACGGGCGAGGGCAGGCAGAGGCGCAAACGCGAAACCCGAGGCCAGATCCAGCTCGACTTCAGGCCATGCGTCGCGGAACTGATCGATGGTGGGCATCAGCCACTGAAAGCAGCTGTGGCATTCGATCGCCATGTGCAGGCGCCCCGCGACACCGCCCGCCAGCCGCGAGATGTCACGTTCAGCGTGACGTAATTGCGGGAGGACAGAATCAGCCAGCTGCAACAGCCGCAGCCCTGCACTGGTGAACCGCACGGGCTTGGTTTTTCGCACGAACAGCGGCATGCCCATGCGTTCTTCCAGCTCTTTGAACTGATGCGACAGCGCCGACTGCGTCAAATGCAAACGGTCAGCGGCATCAACGAGGCTGTCTGCCTCGCGCAGCGCATGCAGGGTTTTGAGGTGACGAATTTCCAGCACCGACGGCGCTCCATGAGTAAATTTTGTGATCAACACGAAAACAATGAGTTTGTCTCATGCACCCTGCGGTGTCGACAATGGCGCCATCTTTTATGGAGCAGTCAGCATGGCCCTGGACAATCACTCGGTTTTTCCTCATATCGGCGTCGCACTCGGCTTCCAGCGGACGCTCGTTACGCTCGGCGAAGGCATTGGTGAGGGTTCGGTACCCACTTTTACCGCCGATCAGCAGTTCAAGCTTAGTTGGGCGACATTATTTGACGAGGTCGACGAAGCCCGTGCGCAGGGGCATACCGTGCGTCCCGCTATCATTGGCCCGCTGACCTACCTGTGGCTGGGGCAAGTCGACAAGGAAACACCGGACTTCGACAAGCTTGATTTGCTGGATCGACTGCTGCCGGTCTATGGCGAGATTCTCGGTCGGCTGGCGGGGAAGGGCGTGGAGTGGGTGCAGATCGACGAACCGATTCTAACCCTCGACCTGCCGCAGGATTGGAAGAACGCATTCGAGCGTGCGTACCACGCACTGCAATATTCGCCGCTGAAAAAGCTGCTGGCCGTGTCGTGCGGTGGGCTGGGGCTGGGCAGCAACCTGGGCCTGGTGGTGGGCCTGCCGGTGCAGGGGCTGCATGTCGACGTGCTCAGCGCGCCGGAACAAATGCCATTGGTGCTGGACCGCTTGCCCGTCTACAAGGTGTTGTCCCTGGGTGCAGCGCGTGAGCTGGAACCGAGCGGTGCCGGCGCACATGCCGCGCTTGAAGTGGTGAAGGAGGCCCAGCTTCGCTTTGCCGACAATCTCTGGCTTGCAGAAGCCATCGCCGATTCGGCGCTGACGGCAGCAGCGTAAACGGAGGGCCCGGATGACGGTTCTGCTACCGCTCGGCCCTCTTCATCAAACTGTCATGCAACTGTGGCAGCGCGCTTGAGAAAACTTCATCAGACTCGCGGCCTACTGGGGTTCTGTGTGTCGGTGTTTTTCCATGCGGGTTTTACTTTTTCTGGCTGCGCTCCTGTGCAGCCTGCCATCTTTTGCGGCCTCTCGATGCGACGTTGACGTTCCCACGCAGGTGGCCGAGCTCAATGAAGTCCATTTGGCTTATCAAAGCATCGGGCGCGAGTCCGACCCTGCCTTGCTGCTGGTGATGGGGCTTGGCGGACAATTGATCCATTGGCCGGACGAGGTTGTCGTCGCCCTCTGCCAGCAAGGCTTCAGGGTCATTCGCTACGACAACCGGGACGTCGGGCTGTCGACCTGGGTGCAGGCACCTCCCGGCGCCAATCTCACCTACGAGGTGCTGCGCTACAAGATTGGTCTGCCAGTGTCGGCGCCGTATTCGCTCACGGACATGGCGCAGGATGCGCTCGGCCTCATGGACGCACTGCACGTTCAACAATTTCACGTGTTGGGGGCAAGCATGGGCGGCATGATCGCCCAGCATCTGGCCGACATGGCACCCAGGCGCGTTGAGAGCCTGACGCTGATCATGACCAGCTCCGGCGCACCCGGTCTGCCGATGCCCAGCCCGGCTTTGCTGCAACTGCTCGCACGTCGCGGCGCGCCGGACCGTCAAACCGCGCTCGAGCAACAGGCCGACCTGCTGGCCGCTCTGGGCAGCCCCGAGATCAAGGACGACCGGCAAAATCTCTTGAAGCAAGCCGCAGTTTCCTACGACCGCGCATTCAATCCTGAAGGTGTGAAACGGCAAATTCTCGCCATCCTGTCTGAGCCCAGTCGGGTCGAGTTGCTTAACCGCCTGCGGGTGCCGACGCTGGTGGTTCACGGCACGGCCGATCCATTGCTCCCGGTGATGCACGGCATTCATGTCGCAGCGCACATTCAAGGCAGTCAGTTGAAGCTGATACCCGGGCTGGCGCACCGTTTTCAGGAAGCGTTCAAAGCGCCGTTGCTGGCGGCGGTGCTGCCCTATCTGCGTGAGCATCGCGAGGACGCTACCCACGTTGCACAGTTGTAACCGCCAGTCAGCTTCTACCGCAGGTCTGCCGGGCGCGCTCGACACGGCGGTCCTGCAGGCGCTGACAGGCGACGGGGACGACGGGTTTGTGCCGCGTCTCGATCAGCGTATCGTGCACGTTTCCTCTCTTGCACGAGGCTGCCATGAGCATTCCGCTGAAAATCGACTTCATCTCCGACGTTTCCTGCCCCTGGTGCATCGTCGGGCTGCGCGCCCTTGATCAGGCGCTTGAGCATCTGGGCGATGAAGTCGCCGCCGATATCCACTTCCAGCCCTTCGAGCTCAACCCGCAGATGCCGCCTGAAGGGCAGGACATCTTCGAGCACATCGCCGAAAAGTATGGCTCGACCCGCGAGCAGTTTCAGGCCAACGCAGAACATATCCGCGAGCGCGGCGCGGAGCTGGGGTTCGTCTTCAAGCAAGGCGAGCGCCGCATTTTCAATACGTTCGATGCCCATCGGTTGCTGCACTGGGCCGAGCTGGAAGGCAAGCAGCACGCGCTTAAAGAAGCATTGTTCACCGCGTATTTCAGCCAGCACGCCAACGTGTCCAGCCATCAGGTGCTGGCGGATGTGGCCCAGAAAGCCGGGCTTGACCGGGTGCGCGCCGAGGCCGTACTGAGCAGCGATCAGTACGCCAGTGAAGTACGCGAACTGGAGCAGCTATGGGTGTCGCGCGGTGTGAGCTCGGTGCCGACAATTGTGTTCAACGATCAATACGCCGTGTCCGGCGGGCAGCCGGTCGACGTATTCGTCAGTGCCATTCGTCAGATCATCGGCGAGGAATCGAGCGTCGTTAATCCTGTTTGACCGGATGCGTAGTTGGCCGATTGCATGATGTGCAGCTGCACCGTGCGGGACCTCCGACACGTTGCGGCTGCGCCGGCACACTCAATTTGCGCCGTCGTAACGTGTAACGTATTCGCGATTGCAATTAAAAATTCCTTGATCCCATCACCCCTTTTCGGATATCAATTTGTACATGATTAGACAGGTTCGGTTCGACAAGAAAAAGCGCGTCGTGGATGAGCTGGCCCGGCGTATCGAGAGCGGCCAGATGGGCTCGGGCGAGTTGTTGCCCGGCGAGAATCTGCTGGCGCAGGAATTCAACGTCAGCCGCGGCACGTTGCGCGAGGCGTTATCGGAGCTCAAAAGACGCAACTACATCGCCACGCAAACCGGCGTCGGCTCAATTGTGACGTATGACGGCATCTCGCTGGATCAACGTGCAGGCTGGGCGCAGGCTTTGGCCGATACAGGTGCGATGGTCACGACCGAGATCCTGCGCCTGGTCGCCGTACAGCGCCCCGATCTGGCAGGTCGCTTCGGCACGGCCGGGTTCATTGCGCTGGATCGCCGACGCACGGCGGCCGATGGCAGCGTGGTGTCACTTGAACGGGTGCTCATTCCGGCCTCCGACGGCCTGGAAAACTTGCCTCGCGACGGGTTGATCGACGACTCGCTGACCGTGACGCTGGCCGCTCACGGTTTCGTCGGTGACCGCGGTGATCAGTGGATCGGTGCCGAGCCTCTGAGCAACGACGACGCGGCGCTGATGCTGCGTCAGCCGGGCTCGGTGTTTCTCAAAGCGACCCGAACCACGTTTGACCGCCGCGAACGTTTTATGGAGCACGTGGAAAGCCTGTTGGACCCCGTGCATTTTCGTCTTCATCTGGCTTTTGGATCGTCCACATGACTGCACTGATCGACACCCGCGACCGGGGGCTGGGCGCTTTTTACGGGCTCGCACTGGGTGATGCTCTCGGCATGCCGACACAGTCGCTGAGCCGCGAGCAAATCAAGCAGCGGTTCGGCCACATCGCCACGCTGCAGGCAGCAGGTGTCGATCAGCCCATTGCCCCGAACATGCCCGCCGGGTCGATCACCGATGACACCGAACAAGCCGTACTGGTCGCTGAATTACTGGTCGCCGGGGCAGGGCGCATCGAGCCTTCGGACCTGGCGCAACACCTGATCGATTGGGAAGCGGTGATGCAGGCCAAGGGTTCTCAAGACTTGCTGGGCCCTTCGACCAAGCGGGCCATCGAAATGATCCTCGCCGGGCACAGTCCGGAAGAGGCCGGGCGGTTCGGCACCACCAACGGCGCCGCCATGCGCATTACGCCGGTCGGCATTGCTTTCGATGTGCAGGATGAGGCGCGCTTCGTCGAGGCGGTCAAACAGGCCTGTCAGGTCACTCACAACACCAATCTTGGCATCTCAAGCGCAGCGGCGGTGGCGGCGGTTGTCTCCTCGGGCATCACGGGGGCCACTCTCGACGAAGCGCTTGACGTTGGCGCGCGCATCGCCCATCAGGCCGAGAGCTACGGTTACTGGATTGCCGGGGGCCGCATTGCCGCCCGAATCGGGTGGGCTAAACAGCTGTGCGCCGGCTGCAGCAATGAACAACTGCCCGAATTGATTTACGACGTGATCGGTACGTCGGTTGCTTCCCAGGAATCGGTCGTTGCCGCGTTCGCCCTGGCGCATCAAGTGGCTGTCGGGGAGTTGTCGGCGTTCGAAGCGCTGTGCATGGCTGCAAGCCTGGGCGGCGATACTGACACCATCGCCGCCATTCTCGGGGCAATGCTCGGTGCGTGCGAAGGCATGGCCGCCTGGCCCGAGGCTCTGATCCAACGGGTCCAGACAGTCAACGGCCTCGACCTGCATCCCGTCGTCGAGCAGTTGCTGGATCTGCGCGCGGTCTGACGCCGACCGACGCCAGCCCGTTTCACTAACAAGACCCACCTCGCAGCGTTTTTAAAAACGGCGAGTCAGGACTTTTGCGACCTGCAAAAGCCCTCCCTGACAGGGATGTCGTTTGCTTTGCGTACTGCCCACAACCAGAACAAATGGCACAGGAGCATTCACATGACGTCATCGAACGCCGTTCAAGGCGCCGGTCAACTTGAAACACGCGGTATCGAACCCGTCCCCGAAAACGAGTGCAACGGCCACCCGCTGCAGCTCTTCTGGGTCTGGTTTGCGGCCAATATCAGCATCCTGGGCCTGCCGCTGGGGGCGACGCTTGTGGCTTTCCGTGGGTTGTCGATCGGGCAGGCCATCATCGTCGCGATTCTGGGCGCGGCGGGTTCGTTCGCTGTGGTCGGGGTCATCTCCATCGCTGGCCGACGGGGGAGAGCGCCGAGTCTTACGCTGTCGCGGGCCATCTTCGGCGTGCGCGGCAACATCGGGCCTACCATCGTTTCACTGATGTCACGCTTGGGTTGGGAAACGGTAAACACCACGACAGCTGCGTTCGTGTTGCTGTCGCTGTGCTCAATCCTTTTCTCCACCCCGGTAGAAGCCAAGAGTGCGCCAGGTCTGACGCTGCTGTTCATCGCCATTTTTGTGCTGATGACGCTGACGGTTTCCGGTCTCGGCCACGCGACCCTGCTGGTCATCCAGAAATGGGCGACGTACATTTTTGGCGCCTTGAACGTCGTGGTCGGCGGGTTTCTCATCGCGCACATCGACTGGGCTGCTGTGTTCAATGCCGCACCTGCACCGATGAGCGCGATGATCATCGGCATCGGCACCATGGCGGCCGGCACCGGCATCGGTTGGGCCAATGCGGGCGCCGACATGTCGCGCTATCAGCACCGCAGTGTCACGGCAGGACGTCTGGTGGCGTCGGCGGCCTTCGGCGCGGGCATTCCGCTGGTACTGCTCATCACCCTGGGCGGGCTGCTGTCCGTGGGCAATGATCACCTGGCCTCGGCCACTGACCCGATCATCGCCATCCGCGAGTTGCTGCCGACCTGGATGGCCGTTCCCTACCTGATCACGGCGTTTGGTGGCCTGCTGCTGTCCAACAATCTATCGGTCTACTCCGCAGGGCTGACCACGTTGACGCTGGGGCTGAAGATCAAGCGCGTGCATGCAGTGATTGTCGACATCGTGGCGATATTCGCCGGCTCGATTTACTTCATGTTGATCGCTGACAGTTTTTACGGCCCATTCATCACCTTCATCTCGATGCTCGCCGTGCCGATCACCGCTTGGGTCGGGATCTTCATCGTTGACTTGCTGCACCGTCATTACTACTCAGCACCCGACCTGATGGACGTCTCGCCGCGCAGCGCCTATTGGTATCGCGGGGGCATAGAGTGGCGTGCGCTGGGTGCGTGGGCGCTGGCCATCGTGCTCGGTTACAGTTTCACGACCGTCGCGACCACGCCGGAGAATGTGCTGTTTAAAGGATTCCTGGCTGACTCATGGTTCGGTCATAACGGTCTGGGCTGGATCGTCACCTTCGTGGTGGCGGGCGGACTGTACGCCGTACTGGGAGGCGCCCGAGATCGTCGTCCCGCTGCCCAAGAGGTCGTTCATGCCCGCTAGATTGCTCTATACCGGCCAGGTCGTGATCGACCTGGTCATGGCCCTTGATGCCTTGCCCCGCTCCGGCGGCGACGTGCTTGCCCACTCGGCTGCGTTCGAGGCCGGGGGCGGATTCAATGTGATGGCCGCTGCCCGGCGCAGCGGCATGCCCACGGTCTACCTCGGCAGGCACGGCAACGGACGTTTTGGCGAGCTGGCGCGTCAGGCCATGGCGGCAGAGGGCGTTGAAATCGCCCACCCGGCTACCGAGGTGGGGGACACCGGGCTTTCAGTCGCCCTGATCGAGCCTTCGGCCGAGCGCTCATTCATCTCGTATGTCGGTGCCGAGGGCGGCTTGTCGGCAGAGGATTTGCACAGCGTAGCGGTGCGGCCAGAGGATTATGTATTCGTCAGCGGCTACAGCCTGCTGCACAAGGGCAAGGTCGCAACGCTGCTGGAGTGGCTTGCGCAGTTACCGGCACAGGCGGGCGTGGTGTTCGACCCGGGGCCGCTGGTTGATTCGCCTGAGGCGTCCGGCATGCAGACGGTTTTGCCGATGATCACGCTGTGGACCAGCAATGCCGAAGAAGCGCTGCGCTTCACGGCTTGCCAGACGATTGATGCGGCGCTCGACAAGCTGGCGCACTGGTTGCGCCCTGAGGCGCTGATTGTGGTGCGTGACGGGCCAGACGGTTGCTGGATTCGTCAGGGTTCGGAGACTGCACACGTGCCCGGCTTCCCGGTCACAGCCATCGACACCAATGGGGCCGGAGACGCCCATGCAGGAGTCTTGCTGGCTGGGTTGGCGTCTGGGCTGTCAGCCGCGCAGGCAGCCTTGCGTGCCAACGCAGCGGCGGCCATCGCCGTGACGCGCCGGGGCCCGGCGACTGCGCCGACTGCTGCGGAGATTGATGCGTTGGTTGCCGGTAGCGAGTTCTAGGATTTGCGATCGTCCAGGCGCTGGAGAATGGGTGAATGTTCGCGGAGTCTGTAGGAGTGAGCTTGCTCGCGAAGGCGTTATTTCGGCCGCTGAAAACTCAGCGGGTGCCCCGGCCTCTTCGCGAGCAAGCTCGCTCCCACAATTCATGTGATGGCAGATAGATTTGCGACGTTCTCATGATTGACGCGGAGCTGTCGGAGTGAGCCCACGCGCTCACCCCAGGCCGTATTTTTTCACCTTGTCGAACAACGTGGTCTTGGCCATGCCCAGTTCCTGACTGGCCTGGCTCAGATTGCCGCCGCTGCGGCGCAAGGCCTCGCCGAGCAGGTTTTTCTCGAACGCTTCCACGGCTTCGGCAAAGTCCAGGCTGGGGGTAGCGGCTTGTGTACCCGCCGTTTTGAACGCGGGCAGGCCCAAGGCGTAGCGCTCGGCGACGTTACGCAGTTCGCGCACATTGCCGGGCCAGTCATGGGCCAGCAAGGCCGAACGAGTCTGCGAATCCAGCGACGGCGGTTCGCGGTCAAATCGAAGCGATGACTGCTGCAGGAAGTGCTCGAACAGCTGCAGAATGTCTTCGCGGCGGTCACGCAGAGGGGGCAATTCCAGCGTCACCACGTTGAGCCGGTAATACAAGTCGCTGCGGAACTGGCCGGTCTTGCTCAGCGCGTTGAGCTCCGATTTGGTCGCGGCGATCACCCGGCAATCCACCGCCACGCTTTGATTGGAGCCCAGCCGCTCAAGCGTGCGTTCCTGCAACACCCGCAGCAGCTTGATCTGCAGATTGATCGGCATGCTTTCGACTTCATCGAGAAACAGCGTGCCGTTGTGGGCATGCTCAATCTTGCCGATACGGCGTTTGCCCGCGCCCGTAAACGCATTGGCCTCGTGGCCGAAGATTTCGCTCTCAAACAGGCTCTCAGGCAATCCACCGCAGTTCAGCGCGACGAATTGATGATCATGGCGACGGCTGAAGTCGTGCAGGCAGCGTGCGATGAGCTCTTTGCCCGTGCCGGTTTCGCCTTCGATCAGCACATTCGCGGAGGTATCGGCGACATTGGCGATCAACGCGCGCAGGGCCTGCATCGCTTGAGACCGACCGATGATCTTGCCTTCCAGCGAATCGCGCTCGGCCAGTTGCCGGCGCAGCGACCAGACCTCTCGCGCCAGCCCGCGTTGCTCAAGCGCCCGGCGGGCGACATCGACGAGGCGTTCCGGGGAAAAGGGTTTCTCCATGAAATCGTAGGCACCGTCACGCATCGCGCCGACGGCCATCGAGACATCGCCGTGGCCGGTAATCAGCACAACGGGCAAGGTTCGATCGCGCTCCTTCAGGCGCTTGAGCAGTTCCAGCCCGTCGATCCCTGGCAGACGAATGTCGCTGATGACGATGCCAGCGAAATGTTCGCCGACCAGTGCCAGGGCTTCTTCCGCGCTGGCCACCCCCTGGCTGTGAATGTCTTCCAGCGCCAGCGCCTGCTGGCAGCCGAGCAGGACGTGCGGGTCGTCTTCTACGATGAGGACCGTCAGGTCAGTGTTCATTGTCTATTCCAATACGACAGCGATGCGTTCATGGCGAGGGTGCCCTGCGATCAACCATTGGCAACACCAGCACGAACATTGTGCCGCCCTCGGCCGGGTCTTCGGCATTGAGCGTACCGCCGGCCGCAGCCGCGAGGCTGGCCGACAAGGTCAATCCCAATCCGAGTCCCTGTTCGCCAGGCTTGGTGGTAAAAAACGGCTCGAACAGGTGCTTGCGTGCCTCGGCGTCGATGCCATGTCCGTTGTCCCGAACGCGCAACCGATAGCGGCCGTCGAGCATGTCCCCCTCCAGCCACAGGATTGGCATCGGCTGGGCGCTCATGGCATCCAGCGCGTTGCCGATCAGGTTGACCAGGATCTGCTCCAGACGGGTCTGATCAATCGCCAGCTCCACGTCGTCAATCTGTTGATGCAGTGCCAGTGAAGCGTTGTCCAGCCGGGCACCGAGCAGTTGCAGCGCGGCCTCAACCGCCTTGCCCAACGAGGCCTGGCCTTTGTCTTCTCCACGGCGGGCGAAGGCGCGCAGGCTGGCGGTGATGCGGCCCATGCGGTCGACCAGATCATTGATGGTGCGCAGGTTGGCACTGGCCGTGTCCAGCGCGCCCCGTTCAAGGAAACGCACCGTGTTGCCCGACAACGTGCGCAGCGCGGCCAGCGGCTGGTTGAGTTCGTGGGCGATGCTGGTGGACATCTGGCCGATCGCCGCCAGCTTGCCGGCCTGGATCAATTCATCCTGCGCCTGGCGCAAGGTTTCCTCGGCCTGCCGGCGTTCACGAATCTGCCCTTTGAGGCGCTCGTTGCTGGCCCGCAGGTCAGCGGTGCGGTCGGTGATGCGCCGTTCCAGTTCGTTATTGGCCTGCTCCAGCGCTTCACGCGCGGCCAGCCGGGTGGAGATCACCTTGCGGCGCTCGTTCCAGGCGATCAGCAAAAACGCCACCAGCGCGCAGGCGACGGCAACGAGCATGCCCTGATTGGCGGCTTCCCTGCGCAGGTCTTCCAACGGGGTGAGCAGTGTCAGGTGCCACGGCGTGTCAGCCAGTTCGCGCGTCTGCGCCAGATAACTCACCACCGTGTGTTCGTGATCAACGCTGGTATTGGCGGGAAAGGTCAGCTTTTCCACGCCGTCGGCAATCGACTCGCGCTCCAGCGGGACCAGCTCATTGAGCGGCCACCAGTAATACTGAAGGCTGCGGGCCAGTCGCTCCTTGATCTCGGCGGTCAGCGGCCGTACTGATTTGAGGCGTCGAGCAGGATCGCTGGACAGAATGATGATGCCGTTTTCATCGCTGACAAATGCTTCCAGACGTGCCCGCTGCCAGCGTTCTTCCAGCGCTTCCAGCCTGACCTTGATGACCGCGACGCCGATGATTTTGCCTTTTTCTTCCAGCCCGTGGGCCAGGTAGTAACCCGGTTCCCCGGTGGTACTGCCGATGCCGTAAAAACGCCCCGGCAGACCGCGGATCGCATCCTGATAATAAGCGCGGAAGGACAAGTCCTCGCCCAGGTAGCTGTCAGTGTCGCGCCAGTTGCTGGTCGCCAGCACCCGCCCGGTGGTGTCCAGCACATAAATGGCCCGGCTGCGGCTGCGCCGGTTCAGGCCTTCGAGGTAGTCGTTGACACTGGAGCGCAACTCCACCGTGGGGTTGTTCAGCAGGTCGGACACATTGGATTCGAGCTCCAGCACGCTGGGCAGATAGTTGTACTTGTTGATCTCGCTCTCGACCGTGCGCGCGTGCAGCTCCAATTGACGCTGACCGTTTTCACCCAGCGCCTTGATGGCGTTTTTTTCGCTGTACAGGTACGTGACGTAGCCCAGCGCAATCATCAGCAGGATGATCAGCGGCGGCACAAAAAGATGGCGAATCAGTCGGGGTTTCACGGCGAGTGATGGCGGCGCGGCGCGATAGAGAGGGGGGTCGCATTTCATCACAGTCATCCTGGGCCGACCAGCCGCGCGTCCCATCGAACGATGGACGTGCGGCCGGCGGTTTTTGCGCCCTTGCGGGCTAATGCTTTTTAGTGCTGCAGGATTTTGTTGAGGAACTGCTGCGCCCGCTCGGAGCGCGCGTTGACGTCGCCGAAGAACTCTTCCTTCTCGCAGTCTTCAACGATCTGGCCTTTGTCCATGAAGATCACCCGATCCGCCACTTTGCGGGCGAAGCCCATTTCATGGGTCACGCACATCATGGTCATGCCTTCGTGGGCCAGTTGCACCATCACGTCCAGCACTTCGTTAACCATCTCAGGGTCGAGCGCGGAGGTCGGTTCGTCGAACAGCATGACCACCGGGTCCATCGCCAGTGCGCGAGCAATCGCCACGCGCTGCTGCTGACCGCCTGAAAGCTGCCCCGGGTGCTTGTGGGCGTGCGCCGACAGACCGACGCGCTCCAGCAGCTGCAGGCCTTTTTTAGTGGCCTCTTCCTTGCTGCGGCCCAGCACTTTGATCTGCGCGATGGTCAGGTTTTCAGTGATGGTCAGGTGCGGGAACAGCTCGAAGTGCTGAAACACCATGCCGACCCGCGAACGCAGTTTCGGCAGGTTGGTCTTCGGGTCGGCAATCGATGTGCCGTCTACCACGATGTCGCCTTTCTGAAACGGCTCCAGCGCGTTGACGCACTTGATCAGCGTCGACTTGCCCGAACCCGACGGGCCGCAGACTACAATCACTTCGCCTTTTTTGACCTCGGTGCTGCAATCGGTCAGTACCTGGAAGTCCCCATACCACTTGTTGATATTTTTGATGGAAATCATACGGCTAACCTTTTTTGCATGAACTTGACCAGGCGCGACGCGGCGAAGCTGATCGTGAAGTACACCAGACCGGCGACAATCAGGAACTCGTTGGAGCGACCGATGATGTCGCCGCTGGAGCGTGCCGAGTTGAGGAAGTCGACCAGACCGACCGTGTAAACCAGGGAGGTGTCCTGAAACAGGATGATGCTCTGCTGTAACAGCAACGGCGTCATCTTGCGGAACGCCTGCGGCAGAATGATCAGTCGCATCATCTGGCCGTAGGTCATGCCCAGCGCTTGAGCTGCGCCCATCTGGCCGCGGGAAATCGACTGCACGCCGGCACGCACGATTTCGCAGAAGTAGGCGGCCTCGAACATCATGAACGCCACGACGCAGGAGGTGAACGCGCCAATCGGCGTGTCTTCACCAGTGATCCAGCGCAGCACGAACGGCACCGCCAGGTAGAACCAGGTAATCACCAGCAGCAGCGGGATCGAGCGGAAATAGTTGACGTAGGCGCCCGCCACCCGCGACGCCAGCTTGTTTGAGGACAATCGCATCAGCGCCAGCAGCGTGCCGATGATGATGCCTCCCACAACGCCCATGGCCATCAATTTCAGCGTCATGACCATGCCGTTCCACATGCCCGGGATGGCGGGAATCACTCCAGAGAAGTCCATCATTTACCTCCCACGGAGATCAGGCCCGGCACCGCGACTTTCTTCTCGACCACACGCATGAGCAGCATCAGGCTCATGTTCAGGGTGAAGTAGATCAGCGTGGCCAGGGTGAAGGCTTCAAACAGGTTTGCAGAAAACTCGGCGGTCTGTTTGGTCTGCGCGAGCAATTCCATCAGGCCGATCAGCGACGCCACGGACGAGTTCTTGAACACGTTGAGAAATTCGGAGGTGAGCGGCGGAATGATGATGCGGTAAGCCTGCGGCAGCAGCACGTTCCAGTAAATCTGTGGCAGTTTGAAGCCCATGGCGCGCGCGGCGGACTCCTGGCCCACGGGCAGCGCCTGAATACCGGTGCGCACTTGCTCACACACACGTGCGGCGGTGAACAGGCCCAGGCACACGACGACGCTCAGGAATGCCGAGGTGGTCGGGTTAAGGTCTTGCTTGTACCACTCCTGCAGGTTCTCGGGCAGCAGGTCCGGTACCAGGAAGTACCAGATGAACAACTGCACCAGCAGTGGCACATTACGGAAAATTTCCACGTAAATCGCGGCAATCGAAGAAACGATGCGGTTGGGCACCGTACGCATCACCCCGAGCACCGAGCCCAGGAATAACGCAATGATCCAGGCGGCGACGGCAATCGCGATGGTCCAGCCCAGCCCGGTAATGTACCAGTCCAGATAGGTCTCGCTGCCAACGCCCGTGGACTTGAAGAATACGCTCCAGTCCCAGTTGTAATTCATCAGGGTCTCCCCGCTGATCGATCGTTATGCACGCATGCGCTTTGCAGCGGCTCCCGGGAAACCACGCGGCTTTCCCGGGAATCAGGCTTGTTTCTTTTTAGAGTGTGGTGCGAAGGGCTCAGGCCTTCTTGTCCGGCGCTGGCTTGTCGTTCGGGTTGGCAATCAGCGCTTTGAGCTGTTCGCTCATCGGGAACATCAGGTTCAGGCCTTTAGGCGGGATTGGCTGGGTGAACCACTTGTCGTAGATCTTGTTGATCTCGCCTGATTTGTAGGTTGCAACGATGGCGTCATCGACGGCTTTCTTGAACGCAGGGTCTTCCTTGCGGACCATGCAGCCGTAGATTTCGTAGGACTGAGGAGTGCCGGTAACGGCCCAGTCGGTCGGCTTCTTGGCCTTAGCCATTTCGCCAGCGAGCAGGGCGTCGTCCATCATGAAGGCCACGGCGCGGCCCGATTCCAGCATCTGGAACGACTCGCCGTGGTCCTTGGCGGAAATGACGTTCATGCCCATCTGCTTGTCGGCGTTCATCGCCTTGAGGATGCGCTCAGACGTGGTGCCCGCCGTGGTTACGACGTTCTTGCCTTTGAGGTCATCGAAGTCTTTGTAGGAAGAGTCAGCCTTGCTCAGCAGACGGGTACCGATTTCAAAGATGCCGACAGAGAAGTCGACTTGTTGCGCGCGCTCGGCGTTGTTGGTGGTCGAGCCACATTCAACGTCGACGGTGCCGTTCTGGACCAACGGGATTCGGGTTTGCGAGGTGACCAGGTTGTACTTGACCTTGAGATCAGGCATGTCCAGGTCTTTCTTGATCGCTTCGACGATTTTCAGCTGGATGTCAGCCGAGTAGCCAACTGGCACGCCGGAAGCGTCAGCGATGTAGGAAAACGGAATGGAAGAGTCGCGGTGACCCAGGGTGATCGTGCCGGACTCTTTGATTTTCTTCAGAGTACCGGTCAGTTCGGCGGCAAAAACGGGTGTGGTGATCAAAGCGGCAGCAATGGCTGCGCCCAGGAGTTGGGGAACGATGCGCATCTGTTTTTCCTCGACATTGTTTTTTTTATTGGACCGGTGTTGGACGGCCCTATCGTTTCAGAGCGCTTCAACGGCGGCCCAGTCAGGCGACACGCTACATCGAAGCAATCGTGCAAGAGTGTAGAGCATGAGTCATGCCAGAGCCGTGACAGAGGCTAATCTGCTGAAACTGAAAGAGATTAACGGCGGGGGTGAGCGGAGAGATGGATGCGTGTGTCCGGGATTCCGAATTGGCGATCGTGCCGCGTTCGGAAATCCGAATGGTATTGGTTGGATAGGGAGACAGGAACTGTAGTTTTTCGGTGCGCTGTATGCCGCTTTCCCGGCTGAAGCCGGTCCCACGGGGTCGCGGTCATTCCGTGGGACCGGCTTCAGCCGGGAAGGGTATCTGTCAGATTACGCGTGAATCTTTGGCGCGGGCATGGGCCAGTCAAGACGCTCAACAGCCCCGTTGCTGTATGCCACCTTGTTCAGATAGGCCTGAACCTTCTGGTGCTCTTCATCGGTGGTGAACAGCCCCAGTTTGGTCCGGCGCCACAGAATGTCTTCGGCCTGGGTGGCCCATTCTTCGCTGCACAGGTAATCAACCTCTCGGCTGTACAGCCCGCCGCCCAGGTCTTCGCCCATTTCGCCAATGTTCTGCACGCCTTCCACAATGCGCCAGCTGCGCGAACCGTAGGTGATTGCCCATCGCTTGGCGATCTCCGCTGGCAGCCAGCTGCAACGCTGTTGCAGTTGTGCTGCGAGCAGTTGCGGAGTGGTCATTTCCTCGCCACCCGGCAGGCTCGCCTTGGCGGTCCAGCTCGGCTTCATCTGCGGAAAGAACGGCGCCAGCTGCTGCATGGCCGACTCGGCCAGCTTGCGGTATGTGGTCAGCTTGCCGCCGAACACTGAAAGAATGGGTGCTTCGTCAGCGCTGCCGGACAGCGACAACGTGTAGTCACGTGTGATCGCCGACGGGTTATCCGACTCGTCGTTGCACAGCGGACGCACACCCGACCAGGTGCGCAGAATATCCGCGCGGCTGAGTTGCTTCTTGAAATGGTCGTTGACGATCTTCAGCAGGTAATCGGTCTCGCCTTCGGTGATCGCTACTTTGCCCGGATCCCCGCTGTACTCGCGGTCAGTCGTACCGATGATGGTGAAGCGCTCCAGATACGGAATGGCGAAGACGATGCGTTTGTCCTCATTCTGCAGAATGAATGCGTTTTCACCTTCATACAGCTTCGGCACGATCAGGTGGCTGCCCTGAATCAGACGAATGCCGTACTGCGACTCCAGCTTGAGGTCTTCACGAATGAACTTGGCGACCCATGGGCCTGCAGCATTGACCAGTGCTTTTGCGCGAATCGAGAACACGCTGCCATCGGTGCGCTGCATGTCCATGTGCCAGACACCGCCCTCACGACGGGCGCTGAGGCAGCGGGTCTGGGTGTGGATGTGCGCACCCTTTTCACGAGCGGCCATCGCGTTGATGACCACCAGGCGTGCATCGTCGACCCAGCAGTCGGAGTATTCGAAACCCTTGGTGATCGTGCTGTTGAGCGGGCTGTTGGCACCAAAGCGCAGCGTTCTGGACGCCGGCAGCTTTTCACGCTTGCCCAGGTGGTCGTACAGGAACAAGCCGGCGCGGATCATCCAGCCCGGGCGCAGATGCGGCCGGTGAGGCAGCACAAAGCGCATGGGTTTAACGATATGGGGAGCTTTATCCAGCAGCACTTCACGTTCAGCCAGCGCTTCACGCACCAGTCGGAACTCGTAGTGTTCGAGGTAGCGCAGGCCGCCGTGAATCAACTTGCTGCTGGCAGAGGATGTATGACTGGCCAGGTCATCCTTTTCGCAGAGGAAAACCGAAAGGCCGCGGCCGGCTGCGTCCGCTGCGATGCCGACGCCGTTGATGCCGCCACCGATCACGGCGACGTCGTAGACCTCGGAAAGGGGTGGGGTCGGCAAGCTGGACTGGGCCATCGGGGCCTCCTGGGGCGTTCGATCAGGTCGATATTCCGCCCTTCTGACAAGGCGAATTCGAACATTAATGTTCATTTCCGAAAATAGTAACGCAATAAGACGAACGCAGCCACTCGGTATTGATTGAAAATACTGATGGAAGAGGCGGGAAAGGAACAAAAGTGAACATCGGGGGGGCAGCGAGCGTAACGGACGCCCGCTTGTGGACTGGCTGCTTAAACGACTTCCAGGCGAATCTTGTTCTGCGTCAGCAATTGCGCCAACGCCGGGACAGGCGCCTGATCGGTCACCAGGCAATCGATCAGCGTGATCGGGCCCAGACGAACCATGGCGTTGCGCCCGAACTTGCTGGAGTCTGCCGCAAGAATGACTTGCCGCGCGTTGGCGATGATCGCTTGGGAAACTCGCACTTCCTGATAGTCAAAATCCAGCAGACTGCCGTCTTCGTCTATCCCGCTGATACCGACCAGCGCGAAATCAACCTTGAACTGCGTGATGAAATCCACGCTCGCCTGACCCACTACGCCACCATCTCGCCGCACATTTCCGCCAGCCAGCAGGACCTCAAAATCATCCTTGCCGCTCAGGATCGACGCGACATGAAGGTTGTTGGTGATGATTTTCAGGTGGTTGTGATTGAGCAGCGCGCGAGCGATGGATTCGGTCGTCGTGCCGATGTTGATGAACAGTGATGCGTGATCGGGGATCTGCGCAGCGATCGCTTCAGCGATACGCTGCTTCTCGTCGCGCATCTGATCGGCACGCATGGCGTAGGCGGTGTTTTCAATGCTTGAGTCGTAGGCCGCGCCGCCGTGGTAGCGACGCAGGAGATTCATTTCCGCCAGTTGGTTGATATCACGGCGGATGGTCTGAGGGGTCACGACGAACAGCTGCGCCATTTCCTCGATGCTGACGTAGCCGCGCTCACGGACCAGCTCGAGGATCTGCTGTTGACGGGGTGGCAGATTCATTTTTTATCCTTCGGGCACGGGCGCCCATGATGCCGCAGGCAGCCATTACCTGTCAGCCGGAAAAAATGCCTCTACCGTGATGCCGATGCCCGACCTTATTCGGCGTTCTCGTGCGGTTCCCAGTCGCGCGTGCGGTCCACGGCCTTGCGCCAGCCGGCGTAAAGTTTTTCCTTCTCGGCGTCATCGCATTGCGGCTCGAACTTGCGCTCGATGACCGCCTTGCCCTTCAGCTCGTCAAGCCCGCTCCAGAAACCGATCGCCAGACCGGCAAGGTACGCAGCGCCCAGCGCAGTGGTTTCGCGCATTTTAGGGCGCTCCACCGGCGTGCCGAGGATGTCGGCCTGGAATTGCATGAGGAAGTTGTTGGCCACCGCGCCGCCGTCAACCCGCAGCGCCTTGAGCGGCTCGCCGGCGTCCTGTTGCATGGCGTCGAGCACGTCGCGGGTCTGATAGGCAATGGATTCCAGCGCCGCGCGAATGATGTGGTCGACCTTCACGCCTCGGGTCAGCCCGAACAGGGCTCCGCGTGCATACGGGTCCCAATAGGGCGCGCCCAGGCCAGTGAACGCAGGAACCAGATACACGCCGTTGCTGTTTTTGACTTTGGTCGCGAAGTACTCGGTGTCCATCGAGTCGTTGACGATTTTCAGCTCGTCCCGCAGCCACTGCACGGTCGAGCCACCGTTGAAGACGGCACCCTCCAGCGCGTACGCCACTTCACCGCGCGGCCCGCAGCCGATGGTCGTGAGCATGCCGTGGCTGGATTTCACCGCTTTCTTGCCCGTATTCATCAGCAGGAAGCAACCGGTGCCGTAGGTATTCTTGGCCTGCCCCGGTTCAACGCACATCTGACCGAACAGCGCCGATTGCTGGTCGCCCGCAATCCCGGCGATGGGGATGCCGCTTTTGCTGTGGCCATAAACTTCGGAGGACGACTTGACCTCGGGAAGCATCTCGCGAGGTACGCCGAGAACGTCGAGCATGCGCTGATCCCATTCCAGCGTATGGATGTTGAACAACATCGTTCGCGACGCATTGGTGTAATCGGTGACGTGAACCTTGCCGCCGGTAAACTTCCAGATCAGCCAGCTATCGACCGTGCCGAACAGCAACTCGCCGCGGCGGGCGCGTTCGCGGCTGCCTTCGACGTGATCCAGAATCCACTTGAGTTTGCTGCCGGAAAAGTACGGGTCGATGACCAGGCCGGTGGTGTCGCGAATGTAATCTTCCAGACCGTCGCGCTTGAGCTGCTCGCAGATCTCGGTGCTGCGTCGGCACTGCCAGACCACTGCGTTGTAGATCGGCCGGCCGGTTTCCTTCTCCCATACCACCGTGGTTTCACGCTGGTTGGTGATGCCGATGGCGGCGATCTGGTTGTGGTGCAGGTTGGCCTGCGCCAGCACTTTGGTCATGCACGCGGTCTGGGTCGCGAAGATCTCCATGGGGTCGTGCTCGACCCAACCCGGCTGGGGGTAATGCTGAACGAACTCGCTCTGAGCGCTGCTCACCACATTGGCGTCGCGGTCAAAAATGATGGCGCGCGAACTGGTGGTGCCTTGGTCCAGCGCGATGATGTAATTCTTATTTTCGGTGTCAGTCATGTCGATGGCCTGGTGATGGAGCGAGTGTCCGGGAAACTGCCGTCCGTAGTGCCCGTGCGCACTGAATACCGGGATGACATCCAGGAAGCAAGCGGATATTCGTATTCGAAAAAATATAGACGTAAACGAACCTTGTCAAAGGTCGAAAATGAACGCTGCCGAGTCATGCTTCCAGCCGCCGATATTAGTGGATAACGCCTTCAGGAATGCAGGCATTTCGATAACCGATGGCCTAAAGTGTGGGCAGCTAACAAGAAAGTGTCTGGTCGTCTGGAGTGCTGCATGACCCCTGCATTGGATTTACTGAAAAAGGTTCGCGCCGAACATCGCGTGCACAGTTATGAGCACGACCCCAAAGCTGCGTCATATGGGCTGGAGGCGGCGGAAAAGCTCGGTCTGGCCCCTGCCCAAGTGTTCAAAACGCTCCTGGCCAGCACGGAAAAAGGTGAGCTGCTGGTCGCCGTGGTGCCGGTCGTGGGCTCGCTGGATCTGAAAGCGCTGGCCCATGCTGCGGGTGCAAAAAAGGCAGAGATGGCCGACCCGGCCGCCGCGCAGCGAGCAACAGGCTATTTACTGGGCGGTATCAGCCCGCTGGGGCAGAAGAAACGGTTGCGTACCTTTATTGATGAGTCTGCCCAACCGTTCGCTACCATTTATGTCAGCGCTGGTCGACGCGGCCTTGAAGTCGAGCTGCCGGCCGCAGTACTTGCAGAGCACACCGGTGCGAGCTTTGCCCGGATTGGTCGCGAATGATCAGCAGGGCTTGCCAGAAATGTCTGGCCTTTACATGCGGCACTGTTCGTCGCCTTTCTGCGGCAACCGCATCGGGTTGCCGCTTTCCTTCACTCGGGGATGCCTTCCATGCAGCTTGAATTCCACCAGGTCGACGCGTTCACCGACCGTTCCTTCGCGGGCAACCCGGCGATGGTCTACCGCCTCGACGCCTGGCTTTCCGACCAGTTGATGCAGCAGATTGCTGCCGAGCACAATTTGTCTGAAACCGCGTTTCTGGTTCGCGAGGCACAGGGCTGGCACATTCGCTGGTTCACCCCGACCCATGAAGTGCCGCTGTGCGGGCACGCGACGTTGGCCAGCGCCTTTGTGCTGTTCGAAAAGTACGGAGAGAAGGCCGAGGTCATCCAGTTCATCGGCAAGTCCGGCCCCCTGAGCGTAAGCCGCGATCACAACCGGCTGATTCTGGACTTTCCCTCCATGCCGCCCAGTGAACTCGGTGTGACGGTGGAGATAGAGCGTGCTCTGGGCATTGAAGTGGTGGACGTGCTTGGCGCTGCGGAGCTGCTGGTTGTGCTGGAGTCCGAGCAGGCGGTCCGTGACTGCAAGCCGGACTTCGCCGCCATTGCCCGTCTGCCCTGGCCCGGCGTGATCGTCACCGCCAAGGGTGATGGTGTGCGTTACGACTTCGTCTCACGCTATTTTGCGCCAGCCATCGGCATCAATGAGGACCCTGTCACCGGGTCGACGCACTGCAGCCTGATCCCTTACTGGTCTGCACGTTTGAACAAGTTCAGTCTGACCGGTTATCAGGCGTCTGCGAGGGGCGGGGAGTTGTTCTGCCGGCTGGAGGGCGACCGCGTCAAAATCGGCGGCCATGCAACTCTGGTCGCCAGCGGCACGTTGATGCTGGGATGACGTGAGGCCGCTGCGGATGGTGCCGGGGTTCTGATCGCTCTCAATTTGATCCGAGAGGACGTTCAGGTCGCTTTCAAGCTGCTTTCAGACCGCTACATCGTGATGCAACGGCACGCTGCCCGAGGCCGGAAACAGGACCAGGTGTTCGGCTGAGACTTGGAAGCCGACCTGATCGCCGGGGCGCAAGTCTACGTGGCTGGGGAATAACGCCTCCAGCTGCGTGCCGGTCGGCAGTTGCAAGCGGTAGAGGGTGGCTGCGCCTTGGAATGTCAGGCTCGCCACGCGGGCTCTGATCGGGCTGTCTGGCGCATAGACGATGTCGTCAGGGCGTAACAGTACGTCCATCGGCGTCCCGCGCGCGCCTGCATAGGCCCGATTACCCCTCAGCACGCCCAATTCGGTTTGCACCGATTCGGCGTCGATCATCTGGCCGCGGATGAAGTAGCCCTGGCCTACGAAACTGGCGACGTAAGGCGT
This sequence comes from Pseudomonas lutea, assembly GCF_000759445.1. Classification (NCBI taxonomy): domain Bacteria; kingdom Pseudomonadati; phylum Pseudomonadota; class Gammaproteobacteria; order Pseudomonadales; family Pseudomonadaceae; genus Pseudomonas; species Pseudomonas lutea. The sequence continues at coordinate 2,545,498 of NZ_JRMB01000001.1, read as the reverse complement.
GGCCGGCTCGTGATAAAGGTTGTAAGGCGTGTCCCATTGTTCCAGCCGACCGTTTTTGAAGACCCCGACGTGGTCGCTCACCGCGAACGCTTCTTCCTGATCATGGGTCACCAGAATCGCGCTGGTGCCCCGGGCCTTGAGGATGTCTCGAACCTCGTGGCTCAGACGACGGCGCAACTCGCCATCCAGATTGGAGAAAGGCTCGTCGAGCAGTAACAGCTGCGGCTCGGGTGCCAGCGCTCGGGCCAGCGCCACCCGCTGTTGTTGACCGCCAGAGAGCTCATGGGGATGACGTTTGCCCAGCGCGCCCAGATTGACCAGTTCGAGCATCTCCTCAACCACCTGCTTCTGGCGCGGGTGATTACGGATGCCGAAGGCAATGTTGTCGGCGACAGTGAGGTGCGGAAACAGGGCGTAGTCCTGAAACACCATGCCGATCCGGCGCTTCTCCGGTGCGAGCGTAAACCCGGCCCTGGAAATGACTTCACCCGCCAATGTGATCTGCCCCTCATGCACTGGCTCGAATCCGGCGATGGCGCGCAGGGTAGTGGTCTTGCCGCAGCCCGAGGACCCCAGCAGGCAGCCGATGTCGCCGGCATTCAAGTGCAGATTGAGATTCTGCACCACCCGTTGGTCCTCATAGCCACAGGCCAGATGATGCAATGTCAGGAGCAGGGGATGACTCATGCCGGGGTGTAGGCCGGAGCCACCAGGAATTCGAGCAAAGCCTTCTGCGCATGCAGGCGGTTCTCTGCCTGATCCCAGGCAACCGAGCGTGGGTCATCGAGCAGGTCAACGCTGATCTCTTCACCACGGTGGGCTGGCAGGCAATGCATGAAAAGCACGTCAGTGGCGGCCCGGTCGAGCATTTCACGGTTAACCTGAAACGGCTTGAACAACGCCAGACGCTTGGCGGCTTCTTCTTCCTGTCCCATGGAGGTCCATACATCGGTGCTGATCAGATGCGCACCTTTGACGGCTTCGTAGGGATCGCGGGTCAAGGTCACGCGGTCACCGGCCAGGGCGAGGAACTGCGCGCTGGGTTCGTAGCCCTCGGGGCACGCGACGCGCAGCTGAAAGTCGAACTGGATCGCCGCTTCTATATAGCTGTTGCACATGTTGTTGCCGTCACCGATCCACGCCACGGTTTTGCCCTGGATAGAGCCCCGGTGTTCGAGGAACGTTTGCATGTCCGCCAGCAGTTGACACGGGTGAAGGTCATCGGACAGGCCGTTGATTACGGGCACGCGCGAATGGGTGGCGAACTCGATGAGGTTGCTGTGAGCGAAGGTTCTGATCATCACCGCATCGACCATCCGCGACATGACGCGCGCGCCGTCGGCAATGGGTTCGCCACGGCCAAGCTGGGTGTCTCGGGGCGAGAGAAAAATGGCCTGCCCGCCCAGTTGGATCATCCCGGTTTCGAACGAGACCCGTGTGCGCGTCGAGGATTTCTCGAAAATCATCGCCAGGATGCGGCCGCGCAAGGGCTCGAACAGAACGCCTCGGTTTCGCAGGTCCTTCAGCTCAACGCCGCGACGAATCACCCCGACCAGCTCAGCGGGGGTGTAGTCCATCATCGAGAGAAAGTGCCTTGCGCTCATTATTAACTACCTTGTCTGCAACAGACCGCAGATCCTCAAAGCCGGGTTTTTTCAGAAAAACGGGCGAGACCTGCGGCGTAAGCCGCACGGGGCGACGAATAGGGAAGGCGCGAGGGTATAAGAAAATGTCGCCTGATGCCAAGGGGCGCCTGGACGGAATTGAGTGTTCGGACGTTCGGTAGCCTGAAACCGGCGTTCTCAGGACGCTTTTCATGTAACGAAGTGCTACAGTTCCATGTCATCGACGGCCATTCGCCATCGCATGTATCCTGCTCGGCCAGCCTTCCTTCACGCCAATTGGCGCTGTCGGGATTGCTGCCCGATCCGTAATAGTCGCAAACCACTGCGCAGCCTTATGCGACACGCTTCACGCCGCGGAAACCCGGACGTTTCCTAAACCATCGGCGTGGGTTATAAAGGCCGCTTATGTCCTCCAAAAGAGGTGGGGAATGGATTCAAAAGAGCAGCAATTGACGGAACTTCTCGGCCTTACGGCTCGAACCCTTACGCACCTCACGGCTTCGATGACCTCGATGTCGTTCGAACTGATGCGCAGCGAAGATGAAGTCACACGTTCTGCGGGGCGCCGCATGATCGACCGCATGGCAACCATCAGCGCCGGCCTTGACGAGCATTGGCGGCTGATTGGCGAACTCACGGGGGTCCAGCTCTCGCAAGAGCAGATCGAGACAGTCCATGAGGTACAGATGCAGCGCAAAGTGGTCACCCCTATCGGCGGCTCCGCTTCCTGAATAACGCTTCATAATCAGGCGGGCTATCGGCTCGCCTGATGCCGCTCGATTCACGGCAGTGACACCTCTGGCGCATCCGCATGACGAGTCTCATAGTTTTGTATCCGCGATCACGCTGATCGCCCTATAAAAACTCGAGACTGGCGATGACCAAGACTCTCCACCACCGTGCCTGCCATCTGTGCGAGGCGATTTGCGGCCTCACCCTCGAAACCACCGTGCAAGACGATGCCACCACCCTGATCACCTCGATCAAGGGCGATGCGCAGGACACCTTCAGTCGCGGGCACATCTGCCCCAAAGCCGTAGCGCTGCAAGATATTCAGAACGACCCCGACCGCCTTCGCCAGCCCATGCTGCGCAACGGCAATGACTGGGAACCGATCGAATGGCAGGCCGCGTTCGATCTGATCGCCCGGCGGCTTTCCGAGATTCAGGCGCTTCATGGCCAAAACGCGGTGGCGGTGTATCAGGGCAATCCCAGCGTGCATAACTATGGGCTAATGACCCACAGCAACTATTTCCTCGGGTTGCTGAAAACGCGCAATCGATACTCCGCCACTTCCGTGGACCAACTACCCCACCACTTGACCAGCCACCTTATGTACGGCCACGGCCTGCTATTGCCGATTGCCGATTGCCGACATCGACCATACCGATTTCATGCTCATCCTTGGCGGTAATCCGCTGGCATCCAACGGCAGCATCATGACTGTCCCGGACGTTGAAAAACGGCTCAAAGCAATCCAGGCGCGCGGCGGCAAGGTGGTGGTTGTTGATCCGCGCCGCAGTGAGACCGCAGCCATCGCCGATCAGCACCTGTTCATCCGCCCCGGCGGCGACGCAGCGTTTTTGTTTGGCGTGTTGCACACCCTGTTTGCCGAACGCCTAACCCGAGAAGGCCACTTGCCCGTCGATGGCCTGGACATCGTGCGCCAGGCTGTCGGCGCGATGAATGCAGAGAGCATGAGCCCACGCTGCGGCGTACCCGCCGAGCAAATCCGGCAAGTGGCGCGCGACTTTGCAGCCGCTGAACGCGCAGTGTGTTACGGACGCATGGGCATCTCCACCCAGGCGTTCGGCACGCTGTGCCACTGGCTGGTGCAACTGATCAACCTGGTGACCGGCAATCTCGATCGCGTTGGTGGTGCCCTGTGCACCGAACCCGCGCTGGATCTGGTGGCCTCCACTTCCGGCGGCAGTTTCAACCGCTGGCAGAGCCGCGTCTCGCAGCTGCCCGAGTATGGCGGCGAACTCCCTGTGTCGGCGCTGGCCGAGGAAATGCTCACGCCAGGCGAGGGGCAGGTGAGGGCGCTGATTACAGTCGCCGGCAACCCGGTGCTGTCGACACCCAACGGCCGTCAGCTTGATACCGCGCTGGCGTCGCTGGAATTCATGGTTTGCGTGGATTTGTATATCAACGAGACCACCCGACACGCGGATCTCATCCTGCCCTCGACGTCGGCGCTTGAGAACGACCACTACGACACCACCTTCAACATGTTCGCCGTGCGCAACGTGACCCGCTTCAACCGCGCCATTCTCGCCAAGCCGCAGGGTGCGCTGCACGACTGGGAGATTTTCGTCGGACTTGCCGAAGCGTTCGCGCGCATCACCGGGCGCGAGCTAAAGCCTACGATACCTCCGGCGCAGATGGTGGACAGGGGGTTGCGTGCCGGGTTCTACGGCGATGGGTCGCCGCTGAAGTTGTCCCTTGCCACACTGGCGAACCACCCCCACGGCCTGGACCTCGGCGCGCTCAAACCGAATCTCGCCGCACGCCTCAAGACCGTCAACGGGCGCATACAGGCAGCACCGCCCGTGATCCTCGCCGATCTCGCCCGTTTCGCTGTGCAGCCGTTGCCCAAGGTCGACGAGCTGGTGCTCATTGGCCGGCGACATGTGCGCAGCAACAATTCATGGATGCACAATTATCATCGTCTCGTGAAAGGCAAGCCGCGGCATCAATTGCTGATGCACCCTGACGATATGGCAAGTCGCGGTTTGATCGACGGACAGCAAGCCAGAGTCAGCTCAAGGGTGGGGGCGATTAAGGTTCAGGTAATGAGCAGCGCGGAGATGATGCGCGGTGTCGTCAGCTTGCCTCACGGCTGGGGTCATGGCCGTCCCGGGGTGAAAATGGACATCGCCGCTGCCCAGCCGGGGCAAAGTGCCAATGACCTGACCGACGAGCGAGCCCTGGATGCGGTCTCGGGAAACGCTGTACTGAACGGCGTCCCGGTCACTGTCGCAGCGGCATGACGCCCATCATATTTGTCAGGGCGATTATGGCCAGGTCCGAGCGTTATGCCGGGGAATCGTTTAGAATGCGCCACCGTGTCGACATATACAGTCGTAAAGTTTAGCCGAGGTGCTCCATGGATATTATCGAAACGATCAAAGATCAGATTGCCAGCAACACCGTTCTGCTTTACATGAAAGGCGCTCCGAATGCCCCGCAGTGCGGCTTCTCGGCCAAGGCTTCTCAGGCGCTGATGGCGTGCGGCGAAAAGTTCGCATACGTCGATATCCTGCAGAACCCGGAAATCCGCGCCAATCTGCCGAAGTACGCCAACTGGCCGACTTTCCCGCAACTGTGGGTAGACGGTGAGCTGGTCGGCGGTAGCGACATCATCACTGAAATGCAGGCTGACGGTTCGCTGCAGAAGCTGGTGAAAGACGCTGTTGCGAAGAACACCACTGCCTGATTAGGGCAGTCGTAAAAAAGCCCCGCTCTCTGCCGAGAAGCGGGGCTTTTTATTGGGTAAGGGGCTGAAATCAGCCTTCCTCGCCCATCTGCGACTGCAGGTAATTTTCGATGCCGACCTTGTCGATCAAACCCAGCTGGGTTTCGAGCCAGTCGATGTGCTCTTCCTCGGATTCGAGGATATCTTCCAGCATCTCGCGGCTGCCGAAGTCGCCCACGGTTTCGCAATGCGCGATAGCGGCCTTCAAGTCAGCATGACCCTTGCGCTCGATCCGCAGGTCGCACTCCAGCATCTCTTTGGTGTGCTCGCCGATCAGGATCTTGCCCAGGTCTTGCAGGTTGGGCAGGCCTTCCAGGAACAGGATGCGCTTGATCAGCTTGTCAGCGTGTTTCATTTCGTCGATGGATTCGTGGTACTCGTGCTTGCCCAGCTTGTTCAGGCCCCAGTCTTCGTACATGCGTGCATGCAGGAAGTACTGATTGATCGCGACCAGCTCGTTACCGAGGATCTTGTTGAGATGCTGGATGACTGTGATGTCGCCTTTCATGATCGGGTCCTGTCGAAGGTATAGGTAATACAGACGGCAAGTCTGAGCCCCGTCTATAAGTCTGTCAAACCTAAGTTATTGAATAATAAGTGAAAATAAATAGGAATAAGAATGTTTGTGTTCCGCATCTTGTCGCTAAGCAATTGAATTAAAGGCATAAAAAAACCGGACAGGGTCCGGTTTTGTAGAAAACTCTTGGATCAAGCGGCTGAAAATTCTGCGGGATAGGCAAGGTGAGCGTGACTGCTTTGCAGCTCGGTCAGGGTTTCCCGGACGACTTCTTTCGCCAGGCAGGCGCATTTCCCGCATTTACTGGCGACACCCAGGGTCTCGCGAACGTCACGATAGCTGCAGCATCCGTCCATGATTGCTTCACGGATTTGTCCGTCGGTCACACCTTGGCAGAGGCAAACATACATATAAGAAACCGTCGCTGAGTGATTGGCTCAATGCGACGGATACTAATGTTAATGAGAATGCTTGTCAAAACTACTCAGCGTTGTTCATGTGACGGCCGATGAGTGGTCGGCTGCGGCAGTGAGGAGTTCTGCCTAACGGCAGAACTGTTTCGCCTTCGGCGAGTTACTTGGAAAAGCACCCCAAGTAACCAAGGGTGCCTGCTCCCGGTTGGGCCCTTCCTTCGTCAGGGTTCCTTCACTTCGGTCTCGCTCCGTGGGCCCGCGCCGAACGGACATCCATGTCCTGACGGCGCTCTCGCCGCATCCATGCGGCTCGACCCACTCCGCGAGAACTGCGTTCAGCCTGCACCCAAGTCGCGTTCTGCGGTGACTGAGCCTTTTGCGTAAGAAGATCAAGAGCGGATCAAGAGGAGATCAAGAGCAGATCAAGAGCAGATCAGAAGCAGTACAAGAGCTTCCCGGCTGAAGCCGGTCCCACGGGTTATACGCGACGTGCTTTTTAGTGGGACCGGCTTCAGCCGGGAAGGGCCAGTCGGGACGCTGAACGTCGTTTGATCGTTCCCGCGCTCTGCGTGGGCATGCATCCTGTGACGCTCCGCGTCACCCGTAGCCGGTCTCGCTGAATGCACGCGCTGCTTTTAGTGGGACCGGCTTTAGCCGGGAAGGGGCCGGTCCGGGCACTGACGGAGTTTGAGCCGATCACTGCCTTTCGATCTCCGTCCCATAAAAAAACCGGCCACTTAGGCCGGTTCATTCATTCATTGCACAGCGACATCGACTCAGTCGTTGAAGTCGTGCCAGCCGCCCATTTCTTTCCAGCGGTTGACGATGCCGCAGAACAGTTCGGCGGTCTTCTCTGTGTCATACCGGGCGGAATGCGCTTCCCGGCCGTCGAAGTCGATGTCTGCCGACTGGCACGCTTTTGCCAGGACAGTCTGGCCATACGCCAGGCCCGCCAGAGTAGCTGTGTCGAAGCTGGAGAACGGGTGAAACGGATTACGCTTCATGTCCAGCCGCGCAACCGCTGCGTTGAGAAAGCCCAGATCGAAGCTGGCATTGTGACCGACCAGAATCGCGCGCTTGCAACCGTTAGCCTTCAGCGCCTTGCGGATGCCACGAAAGATATCCGTCAGCGCCGTTTCTTCACTCACCGCCATGCGCAGCGGGTGATCCAGCTTGATGCCGGTGAACTCAAGAGCCGCCGCTTCGATGTTGGCGCCTACAAAAGGCTCTACGCGGAAAAAATAGGTATGGTCCGGGAACACAAAGCCTTTCTCGTCCATGCCGATCGTCGTAGCAGCGATTTCGAGCAACGCGTCGGTGGCGCAGTTGAAACCGCCTGTTTCAACGTCGACTACAACAGGCAGGTAGCCGCGGAAGCGGGCCGCCATAGGGTGCCGGGAGCCTGTACCGCCGCCGGAGCCTTCCTGCTCGTCTTCGTAATGTTCTTCACTCACGCGTGTTCCTCCAGCAGACGCCAGCGCAGTGTTTCACCGGCGCGCAGCGGGATAACGGAAAGCTCGCCAAACGGCAGGCTGGCGGGTGCCGTCCACTCGTCACGAACCAGGGTAATGGTGTCGGTGTTGGTCGGCAGGCCATAGAAAGCCGGGCCGTGCAGACTGGCGAAACCTTCGAGCTTGTCCAGCGCATTGCGCGACTCGAACGCCTCGGCGTAGAGCTCGATGGCGGCATACGCGGTGTAACAGCCGGCGCAGCCGCAGGCCGCTTCTTTGGCGTGCTGCGCATGCGGTGCGGAATCGGTCCCCAGGAAGAACTTGCTGCTGCCGCTGGTGGCAGCATCGAGCAGGGCAACCTGATGAGTGTTGCGCTTGAGAATCGGCAGGCAGTAGAAGTGCGGTCGAATCCCGCCCACCAGCATGTGGTTACGGTTGTACAGCAAATGATGGGCTGTAATGGTAGCGCCCACATTAGCCGACGCCTCATTAACGAACTGCACGGCGTCAGCGGTGGTGATGTGTTCGAACACCACTTTCAACGTCGGAAAACGCTCGACGACACGACGCATGTGCTCATCGATGAAAATCTTTTCGCGGTCGAACACGTCGATGTCACCGCGGGTGACCTCACCGTGAATGAGCAGCGGCAAGCCGGCTTCAGCCATGGCTTCCAGGACCGGGAAGATCTTGCCGACGCTGGTCACCCCGGAATCGGAGTTGGTGGTAGCGCCTGCCGGATACAGCTTGGCGGCATACACAAACCCGCTGGCCTTGGCGGCATGAATTTCTTCGGGCTGCGTCAGGTCGGTCAGGTAAAGCACCATCAGTGGCTCGAAGCGGCTGCCTTGCGGGCGAGCGGCAAGGATACGCTGGCGATAGGCATCCGCTTGCTCTGCGTTGCGTACCGGGGGCACCAGGTTCGGCATGATGATCGCGCGGCCAAAAGTGCGCGCTACGTCCGCGACGGTGTGAGGCAAAACAGCGCCATCTCGAAGATGGATATGCCAGTCGTCGGGGCGCAGAAGGGTCAGGCGTTCGGACATTGGGAATTCCAGGCGGGTCAAACTCGCGGGAATGCTACCGGAAAAGACTCTTCCAGGCACCCGCTATCAAGTTTTGCAGGAACTAACCGATAGCCACGTGTAAGTCATAAATCTTGTTATGCGTGAATTTAGTGGAGCCTCCCGTGCGCCAGCGATATCTAGCCCTGCTCAGCGCGTTTGCCAGCCTGCCGGCCATGGCGCTCACTTTCCAGACCCGTCTGGAGAATATTGAGTGGAAGGTGGAAGGCGACCTGTTCGAATGCAGACTGACGCAGCCCATCACCGACTTCGGTGCAGGTGAGTTCGTGCGGCGCGCGGGCGAGCAGTCGACATTCCGGCTGAAGGCAAATGGTTACAGTCTGGCGTCCGGGTCCGCAACCTTGATTGCTGCTGCGGCGCCATGGCAGCCGGGGCGCAGTGATCTCAACCTTGGCGCGGTAAAGGTCGGCAACGGCGAGATTCCGTTCAACACCAATCAGGCCCAGGCCTCACGTTTGATTGCAGGACTGATGGAAGGCCGCAGCCCGGTCATTCGTCACGCATTGCGTGATGGTGGCGGCGCGATGGAAGTTCGCCTTCTGCCAGTCAAATTCAGCAAGGCTTACGGCGACTTTCAAGCGTGTACGGCCAAGTTGCTGCCGATGAATTTCGATCAGGTGCGGCAATCAGAGATCGGCTTTCCGGGTGGCGGCATCGAGCTGGACGCGTCCGCCAAACGCAAGCTGGATACCGTCCTCGCTTATATGAAGGCGGACCCGACGGTTAATCACATCGAACTCGACGGCCACTCCGATAACAGCGGCAACCGGCTGACCAACCGCGATCTGTCACGACGTCGCGCGTTGTCGGTCATGGACTATCTGAAAGCCCAGGGCGTGCCCGAGGAGCAGATCACCCTGCGCTTCCACGGCGAGCAATACCCATTGGCGCCGAACACCAACAATGCCAATCGGGCGCGCAATCGGCGGGTCAATATTCACCTGGACCGAGTGGCGCAGCAGCCTGTTGCGGTGCCGCCAGCCGCTGCGCCTGCCACACCTGCACCTGTCCCCGTGCCGGCGCCATCGCCCGCACCCGCTGCCAACTCAGGCCCGGCGACAGCGCCGGTTACGGCCGCGAACGCCACGCCAGTAAAACCCCTGTGATGACGGTTGCCCAGGTCGTTTGACTGACAGAATCTGTCGCTTTGGCATCAGAAGCTGTCGCGACACTGTAAATTCCCCTGCGTGAACGGTAGACTCGTCGGTTTTCCGTACAACGCGTTGGAGTGATGGCATGGCGGACGTAAACAAGGTAGTTCTCGCGTATTCCGGTGGCCTGGATACATCGGTAATCCTCAAGTGGCTACAAGATACGTACAACTGCGAAGTGGTGACGTTCACCGCTGACCTGGGTCAGGGCGAAGAGGTCGAGCCTGCGCGCGCCAAGGCTCAGGCCATGGGCGTCAAGGAAATCTACATCGACGACCTGCGCGAAGAGTTCGTACGCGACTTCGTCTTCCCGATGTTCCGCGCCAATACCGTCTACGAAGGCGAATACCTGCTGGGGACTTCGATTGCCCGTCCTCTCATCGCCAAACGCCTCATCGAAATCGCCAACGAAACAGGTGCCGATGCGATCTCCCACGGTGCCACCGGCAAGGGGAACGACCAGGTGCGTTTCGAACTGGGTGCATACGCGCTCAAGCCTGGCGTGAAAGTCATCGCACCGTGGCGCGAGTGGGACCTGCTGTCACGCGAGAAGCTGATGGACTACGCCGAGAAACACGCGATTCCAATCGAGCGCCACGGTAAAAAGAAATCTCCGTACTCGATGGACGCCAACCTGCTGCACATCTCGTATGAAGGCGGCGTGCTGGAAGATACCTGGACCGAGCACGAAGAAGACATGTGGCGGTGGACCGTTTCGCCGGAAAACGCGCCGGATAAAGCGCAGTACCTTGAGCTTACCTACCGCAACGGCGATATCGTGGCGCTGGACGGCGTCGAGATGACCCCTGCCACTGTACTTGCGACGCTCAACCGCATCGGCGGCGAGCATGGCATCGGTCGCCTGGATATCGTCGAGAACCGCTACGTCGGCATGAAGTCGCGCGGTTGCTACGAAACCCCGGGCGGCACCATTATGCTCAGGGCTCACCGGGCGATCGAGTCGATCACTCTGGACCGCGAAGTGGCTCACCTCAAGGATGAGCTGATGCCCAAGTACGCCAGCCTGATCTACACCGGGTACTGGTGGAGTCCGGAGCGCCTTATGCTGCAGCAAATGATCGATGCTTCTCAGGCGCATGTAAACGGCGTTGTGCGCCTGAAGCTCTATAAAGGCAACGTGATCGTCACCGGCCGCAAGTCCGACGATTCACTGTTCGATGCCAACATTGCGACGTTTGAAGAAGACGGCGGCGCTTACAACCAGGCCGACGCAGCGGGCTTCATCAAGCTCAACGCATTGCGCATGCGCATCGCCGCAAACAAGAACCGCAAGTTGTTCTGACTGCCGGTCTGAACACGTGCGGCCCCTTTGCGGCCGCACGTGTTACTCGCGCCTCCCAGCGCTATCAATTGCTCCTGCCAGCTGCCCCAGCTGGACTAACGACCGCCAGCCTCCTGGCTTGCGAAAGCAAACGTCTCTTTCATCCGAATCCCTCTCATACGATCACGTTGGCTGATTGTCCTCTTGGCTGGCGTTACCCGAGTCTTTTTGCAAAGTTGTTTTAAACTCGAATCGATAGGCTTTGCCGATGTCCCATACATCGCGCACGCTCAGCCCTAACAGTTGCGCGATTTCAGGCACGGTATAGCCCAGCGCCGAATAATGCATGGCATGCCCGGCCGTGGCATCGTTCAGGGTCGCCACACCTCTCGTTCGATTAGGGCGAGCCCGCCGAACAGGCTGGCAACACCGTATCTTGAGGCCGTTTTCGCTCGCCAGTCGCTTGATCTCCCTCTGGTTCATCCGCAGCGAATACTGCAGCGCAGCAACGCCGGCGCCCTTTGCCACCAGACCTCTGAGCAGATCGACCTTTGCGCATAGCTCGGCTTCGGGATCAGCCTCTCTGGCAGTTCTTGATGCCTCGGCCTCCCGCGACTCTCCTTCGGCGATCACCTTGATGACGCCACCTTGAGACACGTAGTGCTCGACCGCCTCGGCGAGCTTTTCAGGGGCACTGCTGACGTCGATGGAATATTTTATTTTCTTGGTCATGGTGGGTTCCTTTGAATGCACCGATCTAAACAAATCTGCAGGCGGGCACAGCGTGGCCCGCAAGAGCGTTTAAACGTTGGATGATGTCTTCATGCGGATAAAATGTGCGCGCACATCGCTGCTTCAAGTACGCCTGCCTTATATCCGCATATAGGGTTATTGCGATGAGCGTCAGGAACTAATAAGGGTTGCGCTATATGGATGCCCAAAAAGCAACGACTGGTAATAGGTTTGGCAAGTAAAAAGCCAAAAAATAACGAGTTTGTTTTTTTATATCTGTCCGAAAACTATTGGGCGGTAATATCAGTCCGTTAGTTATGTAGTATTTTTCTGGAAACGCAAAAAAATGCTGGATGTTATTGTCGGGTTGCTATTACGTGAGTGGCGGACCCGCCCTGTATTTAAACTTCATACGTTATGAGGCCTTGGTTGTTCTTCGGCTGGTGTTCTGCTGGACGGATCCCGGAAGATGGTCATTCGAGATAGAGAGGGGTATTCAATTCACGGAGAGTGTTGAAAGTTGCGTTTGTGTGTTGGGAAATTTCTGAGGCCTCTGTAGGTTATTTCGAGTGCTCGATATGTAATAGAACACGTCCACAGGGCCAGTCTATTTGTACCAAGTGTGTGCGTGTCACAGTTACAGGCCTGCTCTGCAATACTTTCTGATTTTTGTTTGCTGGCGGCCCGCCGAGATGGGCATATGCTGAGGCGCTACCACACACACACACACACACACACACAGCGCCGATGCGCCGTGGCAGAACGCGTCATGCCCTTCCTCAAAAAGGCGGCCGCGTCTTTCATGAGAAAGGGCGCCAGGGACGCTTTGCACTGTCACGGGTTTTCCATCAGAGGTACCCAGGACTGACCAGCTTCCGACACGCCTCATATACTCGGACATGTATGGCGTCTTCAGGCTTTAAAACAAATTACCACTTGCGATCTCAGGAATAATGCTGTCAGGTACTGAGGAACAATTGATCATCGTCATAAATAGCGCGGATAGGGCAGGTTTTGTAGGATTTTTCTGTTGGTTGAGTGAGAAAGGTCTTTGCCTGCCAGTCTGCAGGGAGGAGCGCCATGCAAAGCACTAAACGACTAAGCTATTGTGCGGGCTCTGAAAATTCGAACAGCGAAGAATGGACTGCTCATGAATAAAGTGTTGATCGTGGATGATCACCCTGTCATTAGGCTCGCCGTACGCATGTTGATGGAACGTCATGGCTACGAAGTCATTGCCGAGACGGATAACGGCGTGGATGCGCTGCAGTTGGCGCGCGAGCATTTGCCGGATATTGTCATTCTGGACATCGGCATTCCCAAACTCGACGGTCTTGAGGTCATCGCCCGATTGTCGGCAATGACACTGGCGTTCAAGGTGCTGATACTCACCTCACAGGCGCCCGGGCATTTTTCAATGCGCTGCATGCAGGCCGGTGCCGCAGGCTACGTCTGCAAACAGCAGGATCTCACCGAGTTGCTCAGCGCCATCAAGGCCGTGCTCTCGGGCTACAGCTATTTTCCGAATCAGGCGCTGCATACCGTGCGCTCCAGTCTTGGCAACGCCAGTGAAGCGGAGATGGTCGATCGCTTGTCGGGCCGCGAGATGATGGTGTTACAGCAGCTGGCGCGTGGAAAGACCAATAAGGAAATCGCCGACGGGATGTTTCTGAGCAACAAGACCGTCAGCACCTACAAAACGCGTTTGTTGCTGAAGCTCAATGCCCACTCTCTGGTCGACCTCATCGAGCTTGCTCAACGCAACGGGCTGGTGTGATGACAGGGGCGCGCGACAGGTTGCGCAGCGGTCCAATCGGTCTGCGCCTGCAACGCCGGCCTCTTCGGGTTGAGAGGCCGTCAGGCAAGCCGTCGCAGACGTCACTCAGAGGTCGAAATCGTAATCCGCCAACTGCCGTTGCAAGCGGCGTTCTTCCAGCAGGTTATCAATGGTTCGGCGCTTGCTGAGGTTGGTTTTGGCGGTTTCAACCGGGACGGGCGGCGTTTCATCCGGTTCCTCTACGACGAAGTCGTCGTCAACCTCGATTGTGTCTTTTTCATCGCTCATGAATCTGCCCCAGGCGTGAACGGTCGTTGGCGCCTCTTATAGCGACAAACCCGGAGCGGGTAAAAAAGATTTTTTTAATCGATCACGGGCCTATGGCGCTATTGATCAATCGTCCGAGGTCTTTGCCTTGTACTCGCACAAGTCTTCGATACGGCAGCTGCCACACCTTGGCTTGCGCGCTATACAGACGTAACGGCCGTGCAGAATCAGCCAGTGATGCGCATCAAGCAGGTAATCTTTGGGCACGAATTTCATCAATTTGTGCTCCACTTCCACCACGTTCTTCCCCGGTGCGATCCCGGTGCGGTTGCTGACTCGGAAGATGTGCGTATCGACGGCCATTGCCAACTGGCGAAACGCCGTATTCAACACGACGTTTGCGGTCTTGCGGCCCACGCCGGGCAGGGCTTCGAGCGCTTCGCGGGTCTGCGGCACCTCACCCCCGTGCAATTCAACCAACAGGCGGCACGTCTCAATCACGTTGCGTGCCTTGCTGTTGTAAAGACCGATCGTCCTTATGTAGGAAGACAGCCCTTCAACCCCCAGCGCATAGATGGCCTGAGGCGTATTGGCGACCGGGTACAGCCGGGCCGTAGCCTTGTTGACGCTGACGTCAGTGGCCTGGGCTGAGAGAATGACAGCGATCAGCAACTCGAAAGGCGTGGTATAGGCCAGTTCGGTTTTGGGGTCGGGGTTGTCTTCGTGCAGGCGGCGGAAGATCTCAAGGCGTTTTGTTGCATTCATGGAGTAGGCGGTTCCTGAGCCGGCACAGCGGTCTGGCTTTGCAGTTGCGCCAAGGCGTATTCCGCTTCTTCAAGTCCGCGTTGCAGTTGCACGAGCTGTGCGGCTTGTTCGGCGATGGGTGGATGACCGAAAGCTTTCAGCGACTTCAGCAATTGAGCCCTGCTCATGGCGACCTGCGCGCGAGCCTGTTTCAGAGCAGCATCGCCGCCCGTCTTTGGCTTCGCGCGTATGCGCTCAAGGGCCGCCTGTGCAGGTCCCGGTTGCGTAGCGACAGGCACTGCGGTCCTTTGCAGTCGCGCCTGACGCTCGGCCTGGCGATGCTGATCCTGGCGATGCAGGCGAGCGGTACGAGCCTCGTAGCGCTGTCGCGCGCGATTTCGTCTGACGTCCCTGGCGGCACGTTGCCCGTGACCTTCGGCACTGTCGCCAGTGAGCGACACGGAGGTTGCCGACAATGGCAGCAGATCAATGCAATCGACCGGGCAGGGGGCTACGCACAGGTCACAGCCGGTGCATTCCTGAACGATGACAGTATGCATCAGCTTGGCGGCACCCATGATGGCGTCCACCGGACAGGCCTGTATGCACTTGGTGCACCCGATACATTCCGCTTCGCGAATGAACGCGACCTGCGACGGTGCGCTGCCACGTGCCAGATCCAGCTGCAGCACAGGCACATCCAGCAGGCGAGCCAGTGCGGCGATGGTCTCGTGGCCACCGGGCGGACATTTGTTGATGGCTTCGCCTTGGGCAATGCCTTCGGCGTACGGCTTGCAGCCTGGGTGGCCGCATTTCCCGCATTGGGTTTGCGGGAGCAGGGCGTCGATGCGCTGAATCAGGCTCATGCTCGGACCAGGTCGACGACCCCAGCGGGCCGTCGACTACGTTCAGGGGTAACCAAAGACAGGATTATTTGATGCGCTGACCGGGTTTGGCACCGCTGTCGGGGCTCAGCAGGTAGATTTCTTCGCCGCCGGGGCCTGCCGCCATGACCATGCCTTCGGAAATGCCGAAGCGCATTTTCCGCGGTTTCAGGTTGGCGATCATCATCGTCATACGCCCTTCCAGCTCGGCTGGGTTGGGGTAGGCGCTCTTGATACCGGAGAACACGTTGCGCTTCTCGTCACCGATATCCAGAGTCAGACGCAGCAACTTGTCGGCTCCCTCTACATGCTCGGCCTTCTCGATCAGCGCGACGCGCAGGTCGATGGCTGCAAAGGCGTCGAAATCGATCTCCGGGGAGAGCGGATCTTTCGCAAGTTCTCCATTGCCCTGTGGGGCGGCGCCCGTGTCAGTGGCGCTGGCGGCGAGGTCTTCCTTCGATGCGTCGGTCATGGCTTCCACCTTGGCAGGGTCTATACGTGTCATCAACGGCTGGAACGGGTTGAGCTGATGATCGCTCAACAGGGTCTGGTGATCGTCCCAGTTCAATGGCGCCACGTTAAGAAACAGCTCGGCGTCGGCTGCAAGGTTCGGCAGTACCGGCTTGAGGAAGATCACCAACTGACGGAACAGGTTGATGCCCAGAGCGCAGATCGCCTGAACCTCGTCATGTTTGCCTTCCTGCTTGGCGAGCGACCACGGCGCCTTGTCGGCGATCCAGGCGTTTGCGCGGTCGGCCAGCGCCATGATTTCCCGCATTGCCCGGGCGAAGTCGCGGGCCTCGTAGGCTTCGGCAATGCTCGGCGCTGCTGCATGGAAAGCGTCGGTCAATTCGGGCGCTGCATTTCCGGCTACCAGCAGCCCGGCGTTGCCTTTCTGGATGAAGCCCGCGCAGCGGCTGGCGATATTCACCACTTTGCCGATCAGGTCGGAGTTGACCTTCTGCACGAAGTCTTCAAGGTTCAGGTCCAGATCGTCGACGCCACGGCCCAGTTTGGCTGCGTAGTAGTAGCGCAGGTATTCCGGGGACAGATGCTCAAGGTACGTGCGCGCCTTGATGAAGGTGCCCCTCGATTTCGACATCTTCTGACCGTTGACTGTCAGGTAGCCGTGGACGTTGATGCCGGTCGGCTTGCGGAACCCTGAGCCTTCGAGCATGGCCGGCCAGAACAGCGCGTGAAAATTGACGATGTCCTTGCCGATGAAGTGATAGAGCTCGGTGGTCGAGTCCTTGCGCCAGAATGCGTCGAAATCCAGCTCCGGTCGGCGCGCGCAGAGGTTCTTGAAGCTCGCCATGTAGCCAATTGGAGCATCCAGCCATACATAGAAATACTTGCCTGGCTCATCGGGTATTTCGAAGCCAAAGTAAGGCGCATCGCGTGAGATGTCCCACTGCTGTAGGCCTGAGTCCAGCCATTCGGACAGTTTGTTGGCCACGGCGTCCTGCAGTGTGCCGCTGCGCGTCCAGCTCTTGAGCATGGCGTCAAAGGCAGGCAAGTCGAAGAAGAAATGCTTCGAGTCGCGTAGCACTGGGGTCGCACCGGAAATCGCAGACTTGGGGTCTTTAAGGTCAGTCGGGGCGTAGGTGGCGCCGCATTTTTCGCAGTTGTCGCCGTACTGGTCTTCCGTGCCGCATTTGGGGCAGGTGCCTTTAATGAAGCGGTCGGCCAGGAACATTTTCTTTTCCGGGTCGAAATATTGGGTTACCGAACGGGTGGCGATGTGGCCGGCGTCGCGCAGACGGGTGTAGATCAGGCTCGACAGTTCACGGTTTTCATCAGCGTGGGTCGAATGGAAATTGTCGAAGTCCACCAGGAAGTCGGCAAAGTCGGCACTGTGTTCGGCCTGCACGTTGGCGATCAGTTGCTCTGGCGTGATGCCTTCTTTTTCGGCGCGCAGCATGATGGCCGAACCATGAGCGTCGTCCGCGCAGACATAGATGCACTGATTGCCGCGGTGCTTCTGAAAGCGCACCCACATGTCGGTCTGGATGTACTCGAGCATGTGGCCCAGGTGGATGGAACCATTGGCATAGGGCAGGGCGCTGGTGACGAGAATCTTGCGTGGCTCGGACATTGGGCTCGGCTACTTGAAGTGAAACGGAGGTCGGCCACTATAAAGGCCTGAGCGTTTTTTTTCATCCCGCGCAGCATGTGGGAATCTGCCTATCAACCTGAAAGGGCAGCTCATTGCGCTCTTGCCTGGCAGACAAGGTAGGATGGCCGCCTGTTTTATCAGTCTTTTTAGGGAGTCAGCCATGAGCGCAGTCAATCGCGCAACGGTGGAAGCGGTCCTTCGCCAGTACACCGATCCTTATCTGAATCAGGACCCTGTCAGCGCGAGATGTGTGCGCGCTATCGAAATCGACGGCGGCAGCGTCAGCGTGCATCTGGAGCTCGGCTATGCCGCAGCGCTGTTCAAAAATGGCTGGGCGCAGACGCTGCAGATGGCCATTGAGGGCCTGGATGGCGTCGCATCGGCCAGCGTGCAGATAACGACAGTCATCCGGCCCCACAAGGCAGTAGGGCAAATTCCCGGCCTGGCCAACGTGAAGAACATCGTTGCCGTGGCCTCGGGGAAAGGCGGCGTTGGTAAATCGACGACCGCGGCAAATCTTGCCTTGGCACTGTCTCGCGAGGGCGCTCGTGTCGGTATTCTGGACGCCGATATTTACGGGCCCAGTCAGGGGGTCATGTTCGGCATTGCCGAGGGCACCCGCCCGAAGATCAAGGACCAGAAGTGGTTCGTCCCGATAGAAGCCCACGGCATTGAAGTGATGTCCATGGCGTTTCTGACCGACGACAACACCCCGATGGTCTGGCGAGGGCCGATGGTTTCCGGAGCCCTCCTTCAGCTGGTGACCCAGACCGCGTGGAATGATCTGGATTACCTGGTGATCGATATGCCCCCTGGTACCGGCGATATTCAGCTGACTCTGGCGCAGAAAGTCCCGGTTGCCGGCGCGGTGATCGTAACGACCCCACAGGACCTCGCATTGCTGGACGCGAAGAAAGGCGTGGAGATGTTCCGCAAGGTCAACATTCCGGTGTTGGGCGTTGTGGAAAACATGGCGGTACACATCTGCTCCAATTGCGGGCATGCGGAGCATTTGTTTGGCGAGGGCGGTGGGGAGAAGCTGGCAACTCAGTACGGCGTCGAACTGCTGGCATCGCTGCCCCTGTCCATGCTGATCCGGGAGCAGGCCGATGGCGGCAAGCCCACTGCGATGGCCGAGCCCGAAAGTCAGATTGCGATGGTGTATCAGGAGCTCGCTCGCCACGTCGGCGCGCGTATCGTACTGCAGGAATCGGTATCCGCCCCCATGCCCGACATCTCTGTAAGCGACGATTGATCCGCCCAACCTGAGCGTTGTCTGTGCGATGTGCCGTGGCCAACGGCATGTCGCAGCCAGCAGCCAGCAGGCACGGGTCGCGTACGCTAATTACGGGCGCGATTTATGTTTTCTTCAGGCGTAAAAAAACCCCGCTTTTGAGGGCGGGGTTTTCTAAGCGATTCAGCTCAAGTTAGATAACTTGAACTTCCTCAGCTTGCATGCCTTTCTGACCGCGGGTAGCGATGAAAGAGACCTGTTGGCCTTCTTTCAGGCTTTTGAAGCCGTCGGATTGGATAGCTTTGAAGTGTACGAACAGGTCGTCACCGGATTGTGGAGTGATGAAGCCGAAGCCTTTTTCATCGTTGAACCACTTAACGGTACCAGTTTGGCGATTAGACATGGTGTATCTCCTTGGACAAAGTTAACTGCGACTCAGGAAGTGCCCTGGCCGAGACTGAGTGCAAAGAGCAGGAAAAATTCTTGGAGATGGTTGGATCGAAATTCAACATCGTGTAGATATTCTCAGTGACACAAGCAACACAGTGGAGCCACCTTACCCCTTTTTTTCAGATGTGCAAAGGGGCTGTCTGCGATTTTTTCTTGAGGTGGCTCAACGCCTTTAACGGCCGCGGTGCGCAATCTTTGAACCCGAAGCATTCGCCCGGTAAGATGCCTGACATCTTTTTCACCTCGCTATTCAGGACACCGCCATGAGCATCAAATCGGACAAGTGGATTCGCCGCATGGCGCAGGAACACGGCATGATCGAGCCGTTTGTGGAGCGTCAGGTGCGCGGCGAAGGCGCTGATCGGGTGATCTCTTTCGGCGTGTCCAGTTATGGCTACGACGTGCGCTGCGCCGATGAATTCAAGGTGTTCACCAACATCAATTCGGCCACGGTCGACCCGAAGAATTTCGACGAAAAAAGTTTTGTCGACATCAAAAGTGATGTCTGCATCATCCCGCCCAACTCCTTTGCCCTGGCTCGTACCGTCGAATATTTCCGAATTCCGCGCAATGTGCTGACCATTTGCCTGGGCAAAAGCACCTATGCGCGCTGCGGCATCATCGTCAACGTCACGCCGCTTGAGCCGGAGTGGGAAGGGCATGTCACTCTGGAATTTTCCAACACCACTACGCTTCCGGCGAAAATCTATGCCAATGAAGGCGTCGCACAGATGCTTTTCCTTGAGTCGGATGAAGAGTGTGAAGTGTCTTACAAAGACCGCGGCGGCAAGTACCAGGGTCAGCGCGGCGTGACACTGCCACGTACATAAACGCGCCATTGGTCATGTCAGAAATGAATTTGTCTCGAATTTCGCACTCTACTGACTGAACTGTTCCCATCCGCACCATGCGGTTGGGGCCAACGCTCGGGAGTGCCCTATGAAGAGACAAATCAACACCAGCAACAAGGAAATCGACCCCAGTGCCAATCAGGTCGGGTTGCTGGCTTGGTCGCTGTTAGCGCATCCACATCTTGTCAACATGGTGGCAGGGGGTATTCCCGGCCAGCCCAACCCCGATACCCCGGATTACGATCAACCGATTGAACCCGGCGTGCCAACCGTACCCGACGAGCCGCCACCCGCTCCGGTAGCCTGATTCCCCCTCCCGTCGATGCCCTGCATCGGCGGGTCTAGCATGCCTCGTGTCCCCTTTTATTCGGCCTTTGACGCGTGGCGCTGCCGTCTCGCGGTGTGCCTCGAAGTCGCCGCAAACCATCAAGTCGCTGCGCACAATCGCAGCAGGTTGCTCTACATCGCCTCCCATACCGCGCCGTCCCCTACCACATAGACTTTGCTGTTCTCGGCTCGCTCAATGTTCATCCCTCCAGTGAAGGCGCCAAACGCCGGCAGCAGGCTAACCTTTGGCAGCATGTAGAAACACGGCAATCGCAACCGCTGGCGGCCTCGTCCATACAAGCGATAAGCAGGGTGTACGTGCCCGGCGAGGACGTGAAGGTGCGGATGAGGGTCAGGTTCGTGCTGAAGTGCGTACGGCCCCAGCAGCAGGGGCTCCTCAACCACCTCCATGCGCAGCTCTGGGGGCGGATCGCCTGCGCGTTTGTCGTGGTTGCCGCGAATCAGCGTAATCACGAGGTCAGGGTGGTTGTCGCGCCACGCCTGGATCGCCGCCAGTGTCCCCGCCGCATGGGATTCGGGCGCATGCAGGAAATCCCCGAGAAAGATCAGCCGGTCGCATTCGTAGCTGGCAAGCAACGCGTCCAGCCGCTGCAGATTGGCGTCTGTGGTGCCGTGGGGCACCGGTTGGCCAAGCCGCCTGTAGGCGGCGGCTTTGCCGAAGTGGGCATCGGCAATCAAGAGCGCTTTTTCGGCCGGGTAATAGACGGCTTTGTCGGCCAGCAACCACAGCTCTGCGCCCGCCAGCTGAATCGAAAGACATGGCGTCATGACACGATCTCGGGCCCTGCGGCTTTTTCGAGGTCGCTGACCATGCGTGCGATGCGGTCCGAGAGCTTTTCGGTACTGAGGCTTTCCCGCATGCGTTCCACCAGAAGCGGGAACGCCATCGGGGTAGGGCGTTTAATCACGTGCAAATCCAGGGTCCGGTTGTTGATGCGGTTGAGGGTCTGTTCGAGGCGGGCCACGTCGAGCTCCTGGCGCAGCACCTCTTCCTGAGCCTGGGTCAGTAACAGGTTTCCCGCGTCATACTGCTTGAACACTTCAAAAAACAACCCGCTTGATGCCTGAAGTTGTCGGTTGCTTTTGGGAGCACCGGGATAACCCGAGAACACCAGGCCGGCGATGCGGGCGATCTCCCTGAAGCGGCGTAATGCAAGTTCACCGGCATTCAGGCTGGCGATGATATCCGCCAGCAGTTCGTCGCTGGAAAACAGCTGCGTGGTCAGGCGTTCGTGCCAGTCAATGGCGGTGGCGCTGAGCAACTCAAAGCCGTAATCGTTTACAGCGATGGAGAACGTCAGCGGTGTATGGCGGCTCAGACGCCACGCGAGCAGGCTGGCCAGACCCAAATGCACGTGTCGACCGGCGAAGGGGTAGATAAACAAGTGCCAGCCCTCACGGGATTTCAAGACCTCCGCAAGCAGCGTGTCTTTGCGCGGCAGTGCCGACCATTGCCGTTGTACTTCAAGCAACGGGCTGACGACGTGCATTTCAGGGCTGCTGAAATCGCCCCGCGCGGCGGCGTCAAATTTCTCCACCACCGCGTCTGCCAGTTCGTTGGATAGCGGCATCCGTCCGCCATTCCAGCGCGGCACGGCGGCTTTCTTGGTTGTCGCGCGTTTCACATACGCGGTCATGTTCTCGACCCGCACCAGTTCGAGCAGGCGACCGCTGAACAGAAAACCATCACCCGGCTTCAATCGTGCGATGAAGCCTTCTTCGACGCTGCCCAGTGACCCGCCCCCGCCGCCCTTGCTCCAATACTTCACGTTGATACTCGCCTCACTGACGATGGTGCCCACGCTCATGCGATGGCGTCGAGCGAGTCGTGCATCCGGGACGCGCCAGATGCCGTCCTCGTCCGGCTCGACGCGCCGATAGTCAGGGTAAGCGGTCAGCGACAGGCCGCCATAGCGGACGAACGCCAATGCCCACTCCCACTCATCATCGGTCAGTTCGCGGTAGGCCCAGGCGGTGCGCACTTCGGCTAACAATGCGTCAGGGGTAAAGCCGCCGCCCAGGGCCATGCTCACCAAATGTTGTACGAGTACGTCCAGCGGCTTGTGAGGCGATTCGCGTGGCTCGATCAAACGGGCGTCAACAGCGTCGCGGGCCGCAGCGGCTTCCACCAATTCCAGGCTATGGGTGGGGACCAGCGTGACGCGCGACGGTCGCCCCGGCGCGTGGCCGGAGCGCCCGGCCCGTTGCATCAGCCGGGCGACGCCTTTCGCGGAGCCGATCTGCAACACGCGCTCCACCGGCAGGAAATCCACGCCCAGATCAAGGCTTGAGGTGCAGACCACGGCTTTCAGATGGCCTTCCTTTAGCGCACGCTCGACCCAGTCGCGGACCTCCCGCGAGAGCGAACCGTGGTGCAGTGCGATCAGCCCTGCCCAGTCCGGGCGGGCTTCCAGCAATGCCTGATACCAGATTTCCGACTGTGCCCGGGTATTGGTGAAGAGCAGGCAGCTGGAGCTGCTGTCGACCTCGGCCAGCACTTGCGGCAGCATGCGCAGCCCCATGTGCCCCGCCCAAGGGAAGCGCTCGATGGAAGGCGGCAGCAGCGTGTCGACGATCAGTTCCTTGACCACCTTGCCGTGCACTGTGGTGCCATGGTCGCCGACCAGAACTTGCTGAGCGTGTTGCTGGTTACCCAGGGTTGCGGACAATCCCCAGATCACCAGCTGCGGATTCCATTGGCGCAGCCTTGCCAGGGCCAATTGCAACTGGATACCGCGTTTGTTTCCGATGAGTTCGTGCCACTCGTCCACGACCACCATCTTCAGCGTCGACATGGTGGCCTGCGCGTCGGCTCGCGTGAGCAGCAGCGTCAGGCTTTCCGGGGTGGTGATCAGTGCGGAGGGCAGGCGTCGGCCCTGTTTGGCGCGCTCGCTGCTGCTCGTATCACCGGTGCGCAGGCCTACGCTCCAGGGGATTTGCAGGTCCTGTAGCGGACCTTCCAGGGCGCGCGCGGTGTCGGCTGCCAGCGCTCGCATGGGGGTAATCCACAGCACGCTGAGCGGCGCCGCTGCCGGCTTGCGCTTGCGCGGCTTCAGCTCCGTCAGCTCGGCAGCGGGACGGGCGAACTGATTAAGGGCAGCAAACCACACCGAGTAGGTTTTGCCCGCGCCGGTGCTGGCGTGCAACAGACCCGACTCGCCGCGAGCCACAGCGGCCCAAACCTCTTTCTGGAAAGGGAACGGTTTCCAGCCACGCTCGGCAAACCAGCGCTTGGCGAAATTGACGGCTCTTGGCATGCGCAGGCTCTGGGAGGGATTAAGTCAGAGACCGCTGGGAAGGTGGATTAGTTTGATGGAATATCCGTTTGGATCGATTTGCCAAGCCAACGACGCGGCTGCACCGGTGATTGTGGGAGCGTGCTTGCGCGCAAAAGTAGTGTTCGGTGAGAGCAGTGTTCAGTGAGAAACCTGCGTCAGTCGTACCGGCTTCTTCGCGAGCAAGCTCACTCCCACACGTGTGCGTATTTCTGTACAAAGCGGGGTGTCCAGCCTGCGGCTTAACAGCAGGCTGTTACTTCAAATTCCCGCTCAAAAACTGCTGCAAGCGCTCGCTTTTCGGGCTGCCCAGTACGTCGTCCGGGTGGCCCATTTCTTCAATTTGCCCCTGGTGCAGAAACACCACCTGGTTGGCCACTTTGCGTGCGAAGCCCATTTCGTGGGTCACCAGGATCATGGTCCGGCCTTCTTCAGCCAGGCCCTGGATCACCTTCAATACTTCGCCGACCAGTTCCGGGTCGAGGGCCGAGGTGGGCTCGTCGAACAGCATGATTTCCGGTTCCATCGCCAGTGCGCGGGCAATGGCGACGCGCTGCTGCTGGCCACCGGACAGAAACGCAGGGTATTGATCAGCGACCCGTGCAGGCAGGCCGACCTTGTCCAGGTACTTGCGCGCGCGGGCCTCAGCTTCGACCTTCGACACGCCCAGCACCCGGCGCGGGGCCATGGTGATGTTTTCCAGCACCGTCATGTGGCTCCACAGATTGAAGTGCTGGAACACCATCGCCAGCCGTGTACGAATACGCTGCAGTTCGGCCGGATCGGCCACGCGCATGCCGCCAGCGTCGCTGACCATTCGAACCGGCTGGCCGTCCAGGCTCATGGCGCCATCGTTGGGTTGTTCAAGAAAATTGATGCAGCGCAGGAAGGTACTTTTACCCGAGCCGCTGGCGCCGATCAGACAGATGACGTCGCCGACGCTGGCTTTGAGCGACACCCCTTTGAGCACCTCGTGGTCACCGTAGCTTTTATGCAGGCCATCGATGGTCAGTTTGTACATGAAGGGCAGTCCTCAAGGAGAAAGTAAGTAGCCGCTGCGGTAGGCTTCGGTGCCGGCGACATGGGCAATCACCATGCCGGCGGTCGCCATGCGTCGCAATGAGCGGGCGTACATAAGGCCGTCGTTGGCCGTGTGGATCGGGGTCACCGCGTCGCTGATCGGGTCGATGACCTCGGCGATCAATTGCCCCGCTTCGACGTGTTCGCCGGGCGCGGTGCAGAACACCAGCAGACCGCCTACGGGGGTGGTGACCGGCTCGACGCCGGCTAGCGGCGTCGCCGGGTAAATGAGCTCGGGCAGCTCGGCCGGCTCGCCGGCGATGGTGCCCTGGTGCATCAGGAAGCTGATGATCGCCTGACAATCCCGACTGGCAAGGGCGTGGTTGACGTCGCCCTGGCCGCGCAGCTCCAGGGTCACCGAAAAGTTGCCTAAAGGAATCGGAAAGCGTTTGCCAAAGCGCTGCTGCAGTTGCCACCACACCAGCGTGAAGCACTCGTCAAATGACTGCCCGCCGGAGTCTGTCGCCAGCAGGCTCGCCTGTGCGCCGAGATAACGCGACAGCGGCTCGACCTGCGGCCAGGCTTCGGGCGTGGTGTAGAGATGCTCGACGGACTCAAAATCGCAATGCAGATCCAGCACCACATCGGCGTCGCAGGCAAGGCGCTGCAGGATCAGGCGTTGGGATTCAAGCTGGGTGCTGCCGACACAGGCGTTCAATGCCGTCAGCAGCGCGTTGCGAATCAGCGCGACGTTGGCCTTGGGGTCATCCGTCAGCAGCGCTTCGACTTCATCGCCCACTTGCTGGCCGAGGTCGACGAAGCGGCGGTTGAAGTTCTGCCCGCTCTCCAGCTCATAACGGCCCAGCGGTATGTCCATCAGCACCTGTTCCAGCCCGACGGGATTGGCGACCGGAACAACCACTACTTCACCCAGCAACTGCCCGGCGTTTTCCAGCTCGGCCAGGCGCTGTTTCAGATACCAGGCCACCAGCATGCCGGGCAGTTCATCGGCGTGCAGTGAGGACTGGATGTAAACCTTGCCGGCGCCGTTTTCAGGGCCGTAATGGAAACTGTGGATCTGCCGCGCGGTGCCCGGCACGGGTGCCAGCAGATCATGGGTCTGGTGTCGCATACGTGATTCCTAGTGAGTCGGCCCGAGGAAAGCCAGCCAGCGGCGTTCAGCCAGTCGGAACAGGCCCACCAGAATGAACGTGACGGTCAGGTAGATCAGCGCGGCGATACCGAACGACTGGAACGTCAGGAAGGTCGCCGAGTTGGCGTCGCGCGCCACCTTGAGGATGTCCGGCACGGTGGCGGTGAAGGCGACCGTGGTCGAGTGCAGCATCAGGATCACTTCGTTGCTGTAATAAGGCAGCGAGCGGCGCAGTGCCGACGGCATGATCACGTAGGTGTACAAGCGCCAGCCGGTCAGCCCGTAAGCCTTGGCCGCCTCGACCTCGCCGTGGTTCATGCTGCGAATTGCACCGGCGAAGATCTCGGTGGTATAGGCGCAGGTGTTCAAGGCGAAAGCCAGAATGGTGCAGTTCATTGCGTCGCGGAAGAACGCGCCGAGCATTGGCTGTTCGCGCACGGCGGCGATGCTGTAGATGCCGGTGTAGCAGATCAGCAACTGAATATAGAGCGGAGTCCCGCGAAACAGGTAGGTGTAGAACTGCACCGGCCAGCGCACCATGGGGTTGCGCGACACACGGGCGATGGACAGCGGAATCGAAACAATGAAGCCGATGGCGATGGATGCGCTGAGTAGCCACATCGTCATGGCCAGACCGGTGATGTTCTGGCCGTCCGTATAAAGGAAGGCGCGCCAGTATTCCTGCAGCAATTCGATCATCGTTGAGCCTCCCGGCTGCCAGCGGCATAACGCCGTTCGGCCCAGCGCAGGGCGAAGTTGGACACGCTGGTGATGACCAGATAGATCAGTGCGGCGAGTACCAGGAAATAGAACAGTTGATAGGTGCTTTTACCCGCGTCCTGGGCAGCTTTGACCAGATCGGCCAAGCCGATGATCGACACCAGCGCCGTTGCTTTGAGCACCACCTGCCAGTTGTTGCCGATGCCGGGCAGGGCGAAGCGCATCATTTGCGGGAACACCACCATGCGAAACCGTTGTGAGCGGCTGAGCCCGTAGGCGGTTGCGGCTTCGACCTGACCGCGAGGGACGGCGAGAATCGCACCCCGGAACGTCTCGGTGAAGTAGGCGCCGTAGATGAAGCCCAGCGTGATGACGCCGGCAGAGAAAGGGTCGATCTCGATGTAATCCCATTCCATCGCTTCAGTCAGCGTGGTCAGCCAGGTTTGCAGGCTGTAGAAGATCAGCAGCATCAGCACCAGGTCCGGCACGCCACGGATCAGCGTGGTGTAGATCTGGGCCGGAACGCGCAGCACGGCGGCTTTCGACAGTTTGGCACTGGCGCCCAGCAGGCCAAGCACGATGGCCAGCAGCAGCGACATTACCGATAATTTGACGGTCATCCAGGTGCCTTCCAGCAGCAGCGGGCCGAAGCCTTTCAGGCTGAATGCTGACAGTCCCAGGTTTTGCAGGAGAGTTTCGAACATGTGCAACCTATACAGTCAATAAAAACGCCCGTGAACTTCAGCGGCGGATTCTGGCTGAAATTGACGGGCGTTTGTTTTCTTATTTACCGCTGTACAGATTCAGATCGCCGAAGTGTTTCTTCTGGATCTCGGCGTATTTGCCGTCATCGTGCAACGCCTTGATGCCCTTGTCCAAAAGCGCTTTCAGCTCCTTGTCACCTTTGGAGATGCCGATCGCCGTTTTGGCTGGCAGCAGTGGGTCGTCGATTGGCTGGCTGACTTCGTAGTCGCCGCCCTGTGGCGACTTCAGGAAGCCCAGTTCGGCTTGCAGCATGTCTTGCACCGAGGCGTCCAGACGACCCGAAACGAGGTCGGCATACACTTGGTCCTGGTTGGCATAAGCCTGGGTTTTCACGCCAGCCTTGTCCAGAACGGCCTTGGCATAGGCTTCCTGGATAGTGCCTTGCTCGTAACCAACGGTCTTGCCTTTGAGCGATGCGGTGTCAGCGCTCAGGCCGGAGCCTTTCTTGTACACCAGCGAAGTCGGGCCGGAGAACAGCTCGTTGGAGAAGTCGATGACTTTCTCGCGCGCCGGGGTCACGGTCATGGACGAAATAACGCCGTCGAACTTCTTGGCCTTCAGGCCCGGGATCATGCCGTCGAAATCGCTTTCGACCCACTTGCACTTGACCTTCAGTTCAGCACAGATCGCGTTGCCCAGATCGATATCGAAGCCCACCAGGCTGCCATCGGCGGCTTTGGATTCGAATGGTGCGTAGGAAGGATCGACGCCGAAACGCAGCTCCTTGTATTCCTTGGCCATTGCGTTACCGGCGGCCAGACAGATGGCGAGTGCGGAAAGGGTCAGCCATGCTTTTTTCATCGTTCAGTCCTTAAAACCAAATTGAGCGTTGGGAACACGCGAAGGCTTGCTACCGGCAAGAGCCAGACCGCAAATAGACAGCAATTTCCGAACCAATCAAACAAACACGCGTTTTAAATGTACGGACTTGTCGCAATGATGACTTTGGGCCATCTTTTGTCTGTGTTTACGGCCTCGCAGGCCACCGCAGAGTAGCCGTATCTTGTTGAGAGTGGGCGAAAAAGTTGCAGATTGGAGGGTGTCGACGGCGCTGAGTTTGATCCGGTAGCGATTGGAAACGCCTGCCAGCCCGAAGCATTGGAGCACCAGGGATTTTAGGCGCCCCAAATCAGCGCATTTTCGGCAAGGCGGGGGCTGGCCGGCGCACTGCAACGGGGCTCAGGCCAACAGGTCCTGAAGGGTCGCCAGACTGTCCGCTTCAGCGACCGGCTTGTCGAGCCGCCAGCGGAGCATTCTGGGGAATCTCACGGCAATGCCGCTCTTGTGCCGCTTCGACAAAGCGATGCCCTCGAAGCCCAGTTCGAATACCAGGGTGGGGGTCACGCTGCGCACGGGGCCGAACTTGTCCACAGTAGTTTTACGAATGATCGCGTCCACTTTGCGCATCTCTTCATCGGTCAGCCCGGAATAAGCCTTGGCGAAGGGGACGAGCGTGCGTTCACTGGACTCTGGCGGCCCGTCCCACACCGCGAAGGTGTAATCGCTGTACAGGCTGGCGCGTCGCCCATGACCGCGTTGCGCGTAGATGAGGACGGCGTCGACGCTGAACGGATCGATCTTCCACTTCCACCACACGCCCATGTCTTTGGTGCGGCCCACGCCGTACAGTGAATCCCGCGCTTTGAGCATCATGCCTTCCACGCCAAGGCTTCTGGACGCCTCGCGTTGCCGGCCGAGATCGAGCCAGTCAGTGCCGGTCAGCACGGGCGAGGGCATCAGCACCGGGCTTTGAGCGTCGGCGATGACCTTCTCCATCTGGGTGCGACGTTCATGCTGCGGGCGACTGCGCCAGTCGTGGCCTTCCCATTCCAGCAGGTCGTAAGCCAGTACCACGACCGGCACGTCTTCCAGAATTTTCTTGCCCAGGGTTTTGCGGCCAATGCGCTGCTGCAACAGGGCGAACGGCTGAACCGACGGGGTCGCTTCACCGGGCGTTCCGGGGGCGGGGGTTTGCAGTGCAAAATCGCTGTCTTCGGCGTCCGCCGGTGCTGCGGCTTTCCACACCACGATTTCGCCGTCGATCACTGTTCCGTCAGGCAGGCACTGGGCGAGGCTATGCAACTCCGGGAAGCGATCCGTAACCAATTCTTCGCCCCGAGACCATATCCACAACCGACCTTCACGCTTGACCACTTGTGCACGAATGCCGTCCCACTTCCACTCCACCTGCCAGTTCTCGGCAGCGCCCAGCAGGTTCTCGAATTGGTCCACCGGTTGCTGCAGGGAATGGGCAAGAAAGAAAGGGTAGGGCTGGCCGCCCCGTTGCGCATGTTCGTCAGCTGATTCCTCGGCGATCAATTTGAGATAGCCTTCAGCGCTGGGCCGGTGCGAGAGGTCGGTATACCCCACTAGTCGTTGGGCCACGCGCTTGCTGTCAATGTCCGCCAAGGCGGCAAGGGCTCGGGTGACCAACAGCTTAGAGACCCCGACCCTGAAACTGCCGGTGATCAGCTTCAGGCAGACCATCAGGCTTTGCGGGTCCAGCTGCGACCAGAACGTGGGCAAGCGTGCGAGCAACTCTTCGGGGGGCAAGCCGCGCAGGGGCAACAGGTGATTTTCCATCCAGCTGGCCAGGCCCTCTTCGGAGCTGTGCTCGGCTTTGGGCAGCAGCAGCGATAACGTCTCCGCCAAATCGCCTACCGCCTGGTAACTCTCCTCGAACAGCCATTCCGGCAGGCCGGACAGCAACAGCGCCTGCTCACGCAGCATGCGCGTCGGCACCAGTTGCCGTGGGCGTCCGCCGGCCAGGAAATACACCGCCCACGCGGCGTCTTCGGGAGCGGCCTGGCTGAAGTAAGCCTGCATCGCGGCCAGCTTGGCGTTGCTGGAGGTGGTGGCGTCGAGGTCCGAATACAGCTCGGCGAAGGCCTTCATGAGGCGGCCTCTTCTGCCGGTTCAGATTT
This sequence comes from Pseudomonas lutea, assembly GCF_000759445.1. Classification (NCBI taxonomy): domain Bacteria; kingdom Pseudomonadati; phylum Pseudomonadota; class Gammaproteobacteria; order Pseudomonadales; family Pseudomonadaceae; genus Pseudomonas; species Pseudomonas lutea. Next base: position 2,515,236 of record NZ_JRMB01000001.1, on the reverse strand, counting down.
GGCTGCCGCATCGTCTTCTTCATCGCCGTACTCGGTGGTGAAGCCCTGCGCATCCAGGCCTTGTTCGCGCAGGTAGCGCACCAGTACCGCGACCGATCCGTGGGTCACCATCACGCGCTCGGCGCCCGTGTTTTCGATGGCCCACAACAAGCCGGGCCAGTCGGCGTGATCCGAGAGCGCGAAGCCCCGGTCCACGCCGCGCCGACGGCGCGTGCCGCGCAGCATCATCCAGCCGCTGGCAAAGGCGTCGCTGAACTCGCCGAAACGGCGCATCCAGGTGCTGCCTCCGGCAGAGGGCGGGGCGACGATGAGGGCGCTGCGCAATGCCGGGTCGGTTTTTTTGAAATCGCCGGCGTACTGGGTTTCCGGGATGCGCACGCCGGCTTCGCGGTATACGCGGTTCAGGGGTTCGACGGCGCCGTGGACCAGAATCGGGCCGATGCTGGGGTCGATGCCGTGGAGGATGCGCTGGGCTTTGCCGAATGAATAAGCGAACAGGACGCTGGCTTTGCCGGCGGCGGCATTGGCGCGCCACCATTCGTTGACGCCGGCGAAGATTTCCGATTGCGGCTGCCATTTATAGATGGGCAGGCCGAAGGTGGATTCCGTGATGAAGGTGTGACAGCGCACTGGCTCGAAGGGCTCGCAGGTGCCGTCGGGTTCGACTTTGTAGTCGCCTGAGGCAACCCAGACTTCGCCCTGGTATTCGAGGCGAACCTGGGCGGAACCGAGTACGTGGCCGGCCGGGTGGAGGCTGAGTTTGACGCCGTGGTGGGTGATGCTTTCGCCGTAGGCGAGGGTTTGAAGGTTGATGTCCTGGCCCAGTCGGGAGCGCAATATGCCTTCGCCGGGCGCGGCGGCGAGGTAGTGCTGGTTGCCGGTTCGGGCGTGGTCGCCGTGGGCGTGGGTGATGACGGAGCGTTCGACCGGGCGCCACGGATCGATGTAGAAATCACCGGGCGGGCAGTAAAGGCCTTCGGGGCGGGCAATGACAAGATCCATGGGGTGACCGGGTTTGGGGGCTTGTCTTGGTAGAGCGGTGGGCGGGGGTGGAAGTTCGGTCGGGGTGCTTCGTGTAGCTGCGTGTTTATCCGGCATCTCGGGTGATCCGAATGGAGATCAAGAGCGTCGGCCTAAAGGCTCGACTGTTTCGCCTTCGGCGAGTTACTTGGAAAGGCACCCCAAGTAACCAAGGGTGCCTGCTCCTGGTTTGGCCCGACTTCGTCGGGTTCCTTCACTCCGGTCTTGCTCCGTGGGCCCGCGCCGAACGGACATCCATGTCCTGACGGCGCTCTCGCCGCATCCATGCGGCTCGGCCCACTGCGCAAAACCTGCGTTCAGCCTGCACCCAAGTCGCGATGGGTGTCGTCTGAGCTTTTTGTGTTTGAAGATCAAGGGCGTGGAGCAGATCAAAAGCGTGGATCAAATCAAGGACGTGGAGCAGATCAAAAGCCTGGAGCAGATCAAAAGCCTAGAGCGGATCAAGGGCGTGCAGGAGATCAAAAGCTTCCCGGCTGAAGCCGGTCCCACTGACTGCATGCGCATTCACTGTAGGAGCCGGCTTGCTGGCGAACGCGGTCTGTCATTGACGCTAGATGTTTCTGATCCAACGCTTTTGCCATCGAGCCGCCAGCTGCCACGGGGCCCTCCGCGTAATGGGGCGGCGTTTAGCGCTTGATCGTTCCCACGCTCTGCGTGGGAATGCATCCCGAGACGCTCTGCGTCATTGCGCAGGATCTCGCTGACCCCGGCAACCCAGTAAGTGCTGCTTACTTTCCGGGCGTCAGTGTCAGGCGCTGTTTGCCGTAGGCTTTTTCGAAGTTTTCCGGTTGCATCGGCACAGACATGTACAGGCCTTTCATCCACGGGTCTATGCCGTTGGCGTAGTACGGGCTGGCAGGGTTGCCGGATTGGCCGGCGGCGTTCTGCGCCATCATGGGCTCTTGTTGGGCGAAGTCGACGATCATGCGCATCGCCGGAACGACCGCGGCGTTGAAGTCCTGGCCCCAGTGGAAGCCCGAGGCGTTGAGCGTGGTGTGGTCACCGCCGCTGGCCACGGGGCCTTTGACTGCGCCGGCCTTGCTGCCACCCAACGCGGCGCTCAGCTGCGCGCTTTGCGAGGTCCACACGGTTTGATGCAGCTTGCCCCACTGCCAAGCCTTGTGATCGGCACCCAGCTGGCTGTCCCCTGTGGAGATTGCGGCGGCCAGGCTGCGCGCCAGGATGGCGGGCTTGTCTTCTTTTTGCGGCGTTTTCACGTCGTCCCAGTACGGACTGTCTTCGCGGCCCAGCAGGTGATCGGCCTGGGGTGAGTAGGACAGGTCTGCGTTTTGCACCAGCGCTTTCCAGGCCGGGCTGGTTTCCGGGCCCAGTTCGTCGAGGAAGGTTTGTCGCGCGCTTTCCTGCAGGAACAGCTCATAGACGGCGGCATCAGCCGATCCCGGCGACAGCCTGCCGTCGAACGCCATCAGACGGCTCAATGCTTCACGCGCCTTGTCCCGATCTGCCGATGGCAGTGCGTCGATGGCCTGCTTCAAAGGGGCTGACATGCCGGGCGCGGCGAACATTTTTTTAAGCTTCGCGGCGAAGGTTGTCGTTTGGTCATATTGCATGGCCACGGTGCTGCGCGTGTCTTGCTTGCCAGCGTTGGCCAGCTCGGCGATCCGTTCTGCACGCTCAGGATAGTCCCAGGAATTGGACAGCTGCATGCCATAGCCTTTGGGCATCGTGCGCTGGTTGGCGGTGGCGATCCAGCCTTGCGGCGAATCCTGATCGTACGGATGCAGCATGGCGTCGGCATAGCCGTCCCAGTCGAACTTGCCGTCCCAGCCTGGCGAGGGAATCAGCCCCAGCCCGTCACGACGGTTCGGGTATTTGCCGGTCACTTGCCAACCGGTGTTCGACGCATCCGCGAACACCATGTTCAGGGTGATCGCGCGGATCTCACGGGTGGTGTCGAACGCCCGCTGCACGTTGGGTGCGCGGGTCAGATCGAACAGCGCATCGAGGGTTTTGTCGTCTTTGGCGTCCGGCGTTTGCAACGCGATGCCCAGCCCGCTGGCCAGTTGCGCGGCGCCTGCGTTGAGTAACGGGCCATGCCGGGTTTCGTAGGCGGGCTCGCGCACCGGGCTCTGGCCCTTCACGAAGTAGGTTTCTTCATGCGCGCCCGCTGCCACCCATTTGCCGTCGGCCATGACCATCAGGCGGTTGTTTTCCCGTTTGATCTTTTCAAGAAACAGGTCCTGGTTGTCGCCCATGGCCGGGCCCATGCCCCAGGCCAGCTTGCCGTTGAAGCCGGACAACACCAGTGGCAGGCCAGCCACGGTTGCGCCGGCGGCCTGGTATTTCGGCGAACGGATCTGCACGAAGGTCCACATGGAGGGAAGGGTGGGCGACAGTTGGCTGTCGGTGGCCAGCAGGCTCCTGCCGGCGCGGGCGCGCTGCGGCGAAATTACCCAGTTGTTCGACGCCGATACCCCCAGCAGATTGAGATCGGAGAGCTGCAACGCCGCCTTGTCCAGATCGCTCAGCCCCGGCAATTGGCTGCCCAGGTTCAAACCCTTGAGCTTGTCGGCTTCATCGAAAGGCAGCGCTTCGTCCGGATAGGTGGGCAGCAGCCAGGCCAGTTTGTCCGCCCCGACCTTTTGTGCCAGCACCAGCGAGGCGATTTCTTCCTGCAGATTCACCGACAGGCTGAAGTTGAGCAGGCTGAAAATCAGCGCCGAATCCTCCGGCTTCCAGTACTCGGGCTTGTAGCCAGAATCGGCGAGGTCGGCCGGCAGCTTGTCGCGATAGCGGAACAGGTAGGCGTTGACGCCGCGCGCATACACCTCGAAGAAGCGTTTCAGGCGCGGCGAGGAAGCGGCGTACAGCTGGCTGGCAGTCTGCTTGAGGTTGGCGGCGCGCATCATGCGGTCGAGATCGAGCGCACCCGGTCCGGCGATTTCCGACAGCCGGCCCTGAGCCAGCAAACGCATTTGCATCATTTGCGTGATGCGGTCGCTGGCGTGGACGTAACCCAGGGTAAACAACGCGTCATGAAACGTGCTGCTTTCAATCAGCGGCATACCCAGTGAATTGCGGCGGATAGAGACGTTCTGCGCCAGACCTTTAATAGCGAACACTCCGCTGGCAGGCGGCAGGCTGTCACGGTCTTCACCCCCGAGCTGGCAACCCGCCAGGCTTAGCAGACCGATCATGGCAGCGGCCACGCTCACGCGCGTTTTCAACGTTGAAAGGGCTGGCGACGCCATGATGTAGCTCCTGCGGGGGTGATCGTTCAAAGGGCGCTACGTTAGTGAGCCGTCGAGCGCCACGCAAGCCGGGGACGAGAGTTTATTTTCGGGATTTGGGGGGGGGGAGCGGTCGTCAGCGCAGAGAGCAGACCGCAGAACCCGTGGGCTCGGCTTGCTGGCTGTCGAATCTGTAGGAGCCGGCTTGCTGTGCATCGAATCTGTAGGAGCCGGCTTGCTGGCGAACAGGGTGTGTCAGGCACCTCAGTAGCGACTGATCTACGCGGTTCGCCAGCATGCTGGCACCTACAACGGGTATTCGTCAGTTGGCAGCGCGGTACAGTCGGTGTTCGTCCGTCGGCAAAGTCGTAGAACCTTCATTCGCCAGCAAGCCGGCTCCTACAACGGGTATTAGTCAGTTGGCAGCACTGTACAGTCGGTGTTCGTCGGCTGGCAAAGTCGTCGAGCCTCGCTTTCGCCAGCAAGCCTGCGCCCGTAGCTTTATCCGCCTGTCGGACGCCTTCAGCGGTCAGGGTTTCGGTGGGTTGATCTGGTCGACCAGCGCGTAGGCGCGTTTTACCGCATCACGACTGGCGATCGATTCGAACCAGCGCTTGAGGTGCGGGAAGTCATCCAGATCCTGCTGCTGAAACGTATGCGGCACAATCCACGGATAGATCGCCATGTCCGCAATGCTGTAGTCCTCACCCGCCACAAATGCGCGGTCGGCCAGGCGCTCGTTCAAAACGCCGTATAGCCGCGCAGTTTCGTCGACGTAGCGTTTGATGGCGTAGGGGATCTTCTCTTTGGCAAACCGGTTGAAATGGTGGTTCTGACCCGCCATCGGTCCCAGGCCGCCCATCTGCCAGAACAGCCACTGCAGGGTTTCCTGCCGACCGCGCAGGTCCTGGGTCATGAACCGGCCGGTCTTTTCCGCCAGATACAGCAGGATCGCGCCTGACTCGAACAGGTTCAGCGGCTGGCCGCCGTCTGCCGGTTCGTGATCAACGATGGCCGGGATTTTGTTGTTGGGCGATATCTTCAGGAAATCGGGCTCGAACTGCTCGTTCGCGCCGATATTGACCGCAAAGATCTTGTAAGGCAGGCCCGCCTCTTCCAGGAAGATCGAGACTTTGTGGCCGTTGGGGGTGGTCCAGTAGTGCAGGTCGATCATGGTGCGCTCCGGGTGTGGTCATCACGACTGCCATTGAGGCTGACGCTGTTTTACCCCTTCGCGTGTTCGTTGCACAAACAAAAACGGCCTGAAAGCTCAGGCCGTTGCAAGGGATCGGGCTGTCAGGCGCCGTGGCATTTCTTGAATTTCTTGTCGCTGCCGCAAGGGCAGGGATCGTTGCGGCCCACGTCCTTGAGCGTGTTGCGCACGGGCTCTTGGGGGGCGTGGTTGCAATGCGGGCCATGCACGTGGCCGTGGTCATGATGATGATCGTGATGGTCGTGATCGTGGTCGCAGTCTGGACCGTGCACGTGAGCTTGCTGGTTCATGGGGTTACTCCGGAATCAAATCGCCGGGGATTATGTCGCCATTGCGTCCAATGCGCACGCTGTGTCCGAATAAAAATCCGGTCTTGAGCTTGCCGTCCAGCCGGTAATGCACAGGCTGACCGGACTTGCCCAGCACCCGCGAGATGTCCTTGAGGTGCTCCCACAAATTGGCGCGGATCGGTACGGAGAAGTTTTTGTGGCTGTTGGCTTTGACAATGAACCAGTCGCTGTACACGCCCTCGCTGAGCAGCATGTCGTTGAGCATGATCTTGTAGCGCAAGCCGCGCACCAGCAGGCTTGAGTCATTCGGATTGTCGACTCTCAGGCGCAGCTTGAAATCCTGGCGCAGGAGTTTTGCCTTGACCACCTCAACTTTAAGCAGTTTGACGTCAGGGTCTTCAAATCCGCCGGTTATCCAGGTCGAACAGCCGGTCAGCGCAAGTAATGCGCAGAGGCCTGCGATTCTGAGGACGTATGCTGCAAACATCGTGGGTCGCTCCCTTTTGCCCGGTCTGACAGTCGTCAGCGTGACTCGCCGTTCCACACAGCCTGCGCCATACTCGCGCCATGTGTCGAAGGAGTATTGACCATGAAGCTCTATGAAATCGTATTTTCCGGCCAACTGGTCCCGGGCGCGCAGCCCGATCTGGTCAAGGCCAACATGGCGAAGCTGTTTCAGGCCGACGCCCAGCGTATCGCGTTATTGTTTTCCGGTCGTCGGTTGGTGCTGAAAAACAATCTGGACGAGGCCGCAGCCGAAAAATACCGCTCGACGCTGGAGCGGGCTGGGGCCTCGGCCCAGGTTGTGCAAATGGCGCAGGCAGTCCCGCCACCACAGGAAGTGCCCGGTCAGGTGGAGGTCGAAGAGGTCGAGCTGGCGCCGCCGCCCGATGAGCCCAACTGGACACGCAAGCCCTCATCAGCAACCGCTCCGCGCACCGATGCCGCGCCAGCGCGTAAAGCCGAAGTCAAGCCACGCGACGTGTACATGGCCGCTTTCGTCGATGTGGAGGCGCCCGACTTCACGCTGTCCGAGCCGGGTCAGGACGTGCAGGATGCGAAAGCCCCGCCGCGCGCGCCGCAGCTGGACCTGTCGGCACTTAGCCTTGCACCTGCCGGGAGCGAGCTGGGTCAGGAAAAAGCTGAGCGGCAAGTACGGGTGCCGGACATTTCCCATATCCGTCTGGCCTGAAGGCTGCGCCTGTTTGGATGGTAGATGACGGATACGGCGCTCAGATCACCACTCAGTTGAGATATGCCGAGCAGCATTTCTTGAATTTCTGCCGGCTCCCGCAAGGACAGGCATCGTTACGGCCCGCCTTGAGCGACACCGTCGGGTCGATGAAAAACCAGCGCCCTTCATGCTGCACAAATGCGGAGCGCTCGCGATGCCGATGCTCGCCTTCGGCATCGTGCCAGCGTGCGGTGAACGTCACGAAGGCATGTTCAGGCTGGCCGCCGATCAGCTCGGCGCTCTCAACGTCCAGCCCCAGCCAGGTGCTCTGCGTGCTCCATTGAGCAATGGCTTCGTGATCCAGGCCGTCTCTCTGCGCAGGCAGCGTGGTGTCCAGCAGATACTCCACCCGCCCCAATACATAGGCGCTGTAGCGCGAACGCATCAGTGCCTCGGCACACGGCGCCGGCAAGCCCGCGTGATATCGATTGCAGCAGCCGTCCAGAAGATTGCCGCTGCCACAAGGACATGTTGCGCTGCTCATGATGCGTCTCTCACCACCAGTACTTGCCGTAATTCTCCGGGTTGGCCCAGAACTTTGCGTTCAACCAGTCCGGCACCTGTTTATATTCCCGCAGATCATAGGTGAACAGCGTCAACACCTGCTCGTCCCGGGAAAACCGTTCGCTGGCCTGCAGCGCCAACGAATAAAAATCCGTGGGCTGCCAGCCGCAGGCATCGAGGTCGGCCAACACCGCAATGCGGCTGGCATTGAGGTTGCGGATGCCGCCCAACAGTTCCAGCCCTCCGCGTTTTTGCATGTGCTCCAGACAGTCGACCACCAGCGCCAGGTCGAATCGCTGCCCGGCCAGTTCAGCGGGTAGACGTCCGGGCGCGGCCCATGCCAGCTCGGTCTGAGGATGTGCTTCGCAAAAAGCCTGCAGGGCCGGAAAACGCTCGGCGCCGATCAATAACAGACGCTTGGGCGCGTAAAGATCGAGCAGAGCGGCCAGGGCCTGTTGCGGCGTGCGGCTGGAGAAGCGATCGGTCATTTGAGGTCCTCGGTCGGACGGGAAGGTTAGCGCGCAAAACTCCAATGGCCTAGTGCTGAACTTTTCCATTTCGCGGCGTGACAAAGCGTACGGAGTGAAGGCAAAAGGCTATTCCCCCAAGAAGAGTCCGTATTGTGCGGTAAATACCGTAACAGCCGCCCACATTGGGGTGGCGAACGGCCCCACACGCGTCTTTACTGCATTTCAGTCGGTTTTAGCCGATACCAAAGGAGAAGAACTGTATGAGCATGATTCGGACAGCGTTACCTCTGATTTTGGTGACCAGTGTATTGACGGGGTGTGCGGGCTTGCAAAAGACCGACTGGCCTCTGTGCGCGGCGGGCGGTGCGCTGAGCGGCGCAGCGATCGGGGCCTTTCAGAGCGCATCGGTGGCGGCAGGTTTTGGCGCTGCGGTCGGCGTCATGGCTGGCGCGTATTGCTGGACGCATGGCGACGGCGATGATGACGGTGACGGCGTCCTCAATAGCAGGGACAAGTGCCCGGACACGCCTAAAGGGACGCCGGTCGATGCAACCGGTTGCCCACTCGTAACGCCGGCGCCTGAGCCTGTTGCCGCGCCGGTGGTGCTGCCGAAGGAAGAAGTCATCACCATCCGCGATGTGCATTTCGAGTTCAATAAAGCCACGCTGACGGCAGGTGACAAACAGCAACTGGACATGGTCGCCACCAAGCTAAAAACCGAGGCGCCTAACGTACAGCTGCATGTCAGCGGTCACACCGACAGCGTCGGCGGCGATGCGTACAACCAGAAACTGTCGCAGAAACGCGCGCAGTCGGTGACCGATTATCTGGTTAGCGCAGGCATCCCGCGTGCTTCGTTTGTTTCCGTGGAAGGCGACGGTGAAGCGCGTCCGGTTGCGGACAACAAAACCGCCGACGGCCGTGCCCTGAACCGCCGCGTTGAGATCAAAATCAACCGTTGAAACAAGGTTGATGCGGTGAAAGAAGCCCCGGTTCAACAGCCGGGGCTTTTTATTGTCGGCGACTTGGTCGCCACCGCAATCTCAACCGCAAGAACCATTGATTGTCACTGAACCTGTAGGAGCCGGCTTGCTGGCGAACCCGGTACTTGCCAACACAGATAGATGTGCTTGTTCGTGATGGCCAGCAAGCCCCCTCTACAACGACATGGCCTGCTTGCCCTTGATCCATTCAACACCTGTAACTTTTGAAACCTGCCTCTGGCATAGTCCCGCGCGTCACCGTACTGTGCGCAAATCATTTTTCACCGCACAAAATCAATAAAACAGCAGAGGCCTTGCATGAGTGTGTTTTGGGGAACAGGGAAAGTGCTGACAACGGGGTTCTGGCTGCTGGTGCTTGCCAGCCTTGCCACCGTCATGCCAAACCCCTTTGACGTACTGTTCAAACTGGCGGGCGGGTTGTTGCTTGTTCTCCATGTCATTGAGCTCATCGGCTTCAATGCCACCCTGCGCGGCCGGCCACACCCGGCGCGGGACCGCCTGATGATCCTGCTCTTTGGCATTTTCCACTTGAACACCATCGCACGCCCACAGGCCGAGGTTAATCATGCGTAACGCAATGCTGATGACGGCGGCTCTGCTGTCGGCGCTGAGCAGTTCCTGGGTCATGGCCCAAAGCATTTCCGTTGAGTCTCATTCGCTGATGCGTCTGCCCTCCAAGACCAGCGTGTTGCAACTGGACCGACTCGAAGTCGCCGATTACGGCACTCTCCTGATTCCGGCAGGGCTCACTGAGGTGAAAGTGGGGCAACTGATCATGGGCCACGAGTCACGCATCGCCATCGTGCCCAGCGCCGAGCCGTTCAGCTTGCAAGTCAAACAGGGCGACCTGGGCACCGGCGCGGAAATTACCGCACGCGGCGCACCGGGGACCTTCGAGAAGGCGCCTACTCCAGGCCGTAACCTGACCCTGCGTATCGAACAACTCAATGCCGATCAGCTGTTTGTCGATGCCCGTGGCGGCGCCGGCTCGCCGGGATACGTCGGACTGGATGGCGGCAATGGCATCGATCCGGGGTGCACATGGGGCTCGGCCAGTCGGGGAATCGATGGCGATAATGGCGGCAATGGCCGCGATGGCGCCCCAGGTGCCGTCGTGCGCCTTGAACTGCCGGCAACCTTCACTAACGACCGCATAAAGGTCAACGTTCAAGGCGGTGCCGGTGGCGTTGGCGGCGACGGCGGGCGGGGTGGCAAAGGCGGCGCGTCCAAAGGCTGCGTGGTCTACCGTGCTGACGGCGCCAAGTCCGGCAAGAACGGCGAAAAAGGCCAGTCTGGTGCGGTCGGGCCAGCGGGCGCTATTGTGGTTCGCAACCTCTGATTCGCCTCCACGCGATAGCTGCTTCGCGGCGTGGCCCTGTGTCTGAACGCACATTTACCTTCGGGTGATGGCCGCAAGGCATGGGGCTTCATGTAGGGCCAAATGGCTCAGAACATGGGCCTGCTGGCAGCAATCGCCACGACGGCCATTCCCACGATCAGATTGATCCCCACCAGACGTCTGATGCCGCCCAGTGCGGCGGCGCCCTCAGCCCATTGCTCGGCCAGTACGGCCTTGCGCAACTGGGGAAGGTTCAGCGTCGATGCCCGCAGAAACAGCGCCACCATCACAACGTACAGCCCCATCATCACCTGGACGTAGCGTGGCGCCGTCTGAAAGCCACTGAAATTCATATTGATCATGCCAATACCGGTGACCGGCAGCAGGATCACTGCGGCCCATACCCACACGAAAAACCGTGGCAAAACCTGCAGCCACAGCTTCAACCGGGCCGGGCCCTCCAGGGCTGCGATGACCGCCGGTCGAAGAATCATCCAGGCGAAAAACATTCCTCCTACCCAGGCAATCGCTGCCAGTACGTGCAAGACGTAGACAAAGGCTACAGGTGACATCCAGAACTCCGATCTGCGCAGAAAGAATTAGCGCGGTATGATAGCCGCCCGCCGAGAGTACTGAAGATATATCCAGCGGTTTTCGTGTTTTCATTCAGCACCCGTGACGCCGAGCCAACGACCCAGCCCATGATCAGCACCGAACTCAAATCCCAGATTCAGGGCGCCTACTCGCGTTTCCTCGAAGCCAAGAGCCTCAAGCCTCGCTACGGTCAGCGTCTGATGATCGCTGAAGTGGCCAAGGTGCTGGGCGATGTCGACACCGACGAAGAAGGCCGCCGTTCGGGAGACCCTGCCGTGGTGGCGGTCGAGGCGGGGACTGGCACCGGTAAAACCGTGGCCTACGCGATTGCAGCCATTCCGACAGCCAAAGCCGCCGGCAAACGGCTGGTGATCGCGACTGCGACCGTCGCGCTGCAGGAGCAAATCGTCTACAAGGACCTGCCCGACCTGATGCGCAACAGCGGCTTGAACTTCACGTTCTCGCTGGCCAAGGGTCGTGGTCGCTACATGTGCCTCTCCAAGCTGGACATGCTGCTGCAGGAAGGCGACGCCCAGAGCGCAACCGCGCAGCTGTTCGAAGAAGAAGGCTTCAAAATCGAAGTCGACGAGGCCAGCCAGAAGCTCTTCACGACGATGATCGAGAAGCTCGCCGGCAACAAATGGGACGGCGACCGCGACAGCTGGCCCCAGGAGCTGGCCGACCAGGACTGGGCGCGCCTGACCACCGATCACAGCCAGTGCACCAACCGCCACTGCCCGAACTTCCAGCAATGTGCCTTTTACAAAGCGCGCGAAGGCATGGGCAAGGTCGACGTCATCGTCACCAACCACGACATGGTTCTCGCCGACCTCGCGCTGGGCGGCGGTGCGGTTCTGCCCGACCCCCGCGACACGCTGTATGTGTTCGACGAAGGCCATCACCTGCCCGACAAAGCCATCGGCCACTTTGCGCATTTCAGCCGTTTGCGTTCCACTGCCGACTGGCTCGAACAAACGGCAAAAAACCTCACCAAATTACTAGCCCAGCACCCGCTGCCGGGCGATCTGGGCAAGCTGATCGAGCAAGTGCCGGAGCTGGCACGCGAGATCAAGACCCAGCAGCAGTTCATGTTCACCGCCTGTGAGCAACTGGCGGACTTCAAGCAAGGCGAAGACATGGAAGGGCGCGAGCGTCCGCGTCATCGCTTCATTGGCGGTGTAGTCCCCGAACACATGCGCGAGATGGGCATCGAGCTGAAAAAAGGTTTCGCTCGGCTCGACGACCTGTTCACGCGCCTGACCGAGCTGCTCAAAGAAGGCATGGACGGTGAGGTCAACATCGGCATCGCCAGCCACCAGGCTGAAGAGTGGTATCCGTTGTTCGGCAGCCTGCTGGCTCGCGCTCATGGCAACTGGGAGTTGTGGACGGCATTCACTGCCGAAGACCCGGAAAACAGCCCGCCCATGGCGCGTTGGCTGACCCTGGCCGACAGCGGCTCGTTGTTCGACATCGAGGTCAATGCCAGCCCGATACTCGCGGCCGAAATGCTGCGCCGCAATCTGTGGAACGTGGCCTATGGCGCGCTGGTGACCTCGGCGACGCTCACGGCCCTCGGCAAGTTCGACCGCTTCCGCATGCGTGCCGGGCTACCCAAAGACGCTGTCACTGCGGTGGTGCCAAGCCCGTTCCATCACGCCGACGCTGGCGTGCTGCGTGTGCCGGACCTCAAGGCCGACCCGCGCAATGCCGCTGAACACACGGCGGCGATCATTCGCGACCTGCCCGGGCTGGTTGAAGGCTCCAAAGGCACCCTGGTGCTGTTCTCGTCACGCAAGCAGATGCAGGAAGTGTTCGACGGTCTGGAGCGGGACTGGCGCAAGCGGGTGTTCATTCAGGGCAACCTGTCCAAGCAGGAAACACTCAACAAGCACAAGGCTCGGGTGGACGGCGGCGATGAGAGCGTCCTGTTCGGGCTGGCCAGCTTCGCCGAAGGTGTCGACCTTCCTGGCGCTTACTGTGAGCATGTGGTGATCGCCAAGATTCCTTTCGCGGTGCCCGACGATCCGGTCGAAGCCGCTCTGGCGGAATGGATCGAGGCGCGCGGCGGCAATCCGTTCATGGAAATCGCCGTCCCCGACGCTTCGTTGCGCCTGATCCAGGCGTGTGGTCGTCTGCTGCGTACCGAGCAGGATCGCGGCATCATCACGTTGCTCGATCGCCGCGTCGTCACCCAGCGGTATGGCAAAGCCATCCTCAATGCACTGCCGCCATTTCGGCGCGAAATTTCCTGAGGCCGTGTCGTTGATAAAACGTTGCTGACAAAACGTTGCAAACGAACACGGTTGACCGGGCTTTCCCGGTCCGCCTGGCTGCGCATCACCTGTTGCGCGTCAGGCCGCAGACGATCAAGGAGCTTCCGATCACATGATTCGCCGTTCACTGCCCGCCATTCTTGCCACGCTGTGGGTCGGCATGGCCCACGCCGCGCCCGATGTGCAACAAACGCTGTTCAACTTCGTCCGGCCTGCCGACGTCGTCAAAGTCACCACTCAGGATGCCGGTTTTCCGCAGGCCAATGCCGAACAGACCGCCGAGGGTGAAGTGCTGCGCCGCGTCATTTTCAATCCGGTAGCAAAACCGAGTCTGCGCTTGACGCCGCAGGCAGGTGTGTGGGACTGGAGTCAGGACAGCGCGATGACCCTGCGCCTTCAAAGCGCGATGGACTGGGCCCTGACCCTCTATGTGCAGATTGAAAGCCGTGACGGCAAAATCCTCACCAGCCGCATTGATTTGCCCGCCGGCCCTGCACAAACCTTGGTCCTCCCGCTCAAAGCCAGCTCACCGCTGACCCAAGGTATGCGCGCCGGTCCGCCGATGCCATGGACCTACGAGGGGCAGCGGGTATTGCTGGCCAACACCGAAGGTGAGTTGAACAGCGCTGAAGTTGCATCGGTCACCGTGTCGATGTCACAGCCCAACGTTGCGCAGAGCGTGCTGATCGAAAAATTCGGCGTGCAAGAAGGCAACGCCATGCAAACCGCGGCCTACAGCAACCTCGTCGACAGTTACGGGCAGTTCACCCGCGGCAAATGGCCTGAGAAGGTCGCCAGTGACGATCAACTCAAGTCCCAGGCCGACAAGGAGCAGCAGCAGTTGCAAGCCTGGCTGAGGGACCGCCCGGCCCACGATAAATACGGCGGTCTGGTCAGCGGCCCGACCTTTGAAGCGAAGGGGTTCTTCCGCACTGAAAAGCGCGACGATCGCTGGTTTCTGGTGACGCCGGAAGGCCACCCCTTCTACTCGCTCGGGGTCAATGCCGTGTCCCTGGACGACAGCCAGACCTACGTCGAACGCCGCGAAGGTATGTTCACCGGCCTGCCCGGCAGCGACGATCCACTCGCCGTTTTCTTCGGAAAGGGTGATGACAACCGCGAAACAGGCGCGAACCGGAACCGGCAGTTCGACCAGGGCCGGTGGTTCGATTTCTATGGTGCCAATCTGCAGCGCACTTATGGCGCGCCCAAATGCGCGGACGCGCCAAGCCCCGCTGAAAGCCGTGACGATGAAGAAGCCGCCGCTGCCAACCCGGCAAGCGCGGCCGCACCCGTCCCTGCGCCTGCGACGGATAAGCCTGTGGCAGCAGCGGTTGATTGCAAACCGCCCATTGTGGACAGCCAACGTTGGGTCGATCACACGCTGCAACGGCTCCGGGCCTGGGGTTTCAACACCATCGGCAACTGGAGCGAGCCCGCGCTGGAAAACGCGGAAAGCGACCGGCAAGACCGCGTTCCGTACACGCTGCCGCTGTCCATCGTTGGCGATTACGTGAGCATCAGCACCGGTCAGGACTGGTGGGGCGGGATGCCGGACCCGTTCGATCCGCGCTTCGCCATGGCCACCGAACGAGCCGTTGCCATCGCCGCACGCGACCACCGCGACGACCCTTATCTGATCGGTTATTTCTCGGACAACGAACTGGCCTGGGCGGCACCGGGCAATGATCCGAAGGAGCGCTACGGGTTGGCGTACGGCACGCTGAAGCTGACCACCGATGTGCCGGCCAAGCGAGCATTTCTCAAGCAACTGCGCGACAAGTACCGGAACGAAGAGGGGTTGTCCAAAGCGTGGGGTATTCATCTGTCTGCCTGGGAATTGATGGAAGATCCAGGTTTTGAGCCGCCGCAACCGACCCCGGATCACCCGGAAATCGAAAACGACTTCCGGTATTTCCAGCGCATATTCGCAGAGACCTATTTCAAGACAATCTCCGACGCCCTGAAATGGCACGCGCCCAACCATATGCTGCTTGGGGGACGTTTCGGCGTCACAAGCCCAGAAGCTATCGAAGCCTGTGCGAAGTATTGCGATGTGCTGAGTTTCAATATGTACACCCTCAAGCCGCAGGATGGGCTGGATTTTGCGAAATTGAGAGTGCTGGACAAGCCTGTGCTGGTCACCGAGTTCCACTTTGGTTCTCGTGACCGTGGTCCGTTCTGGGGCGGCGTTCTCGAAGTGCCCCGAGAAGAAGACCGGGGTCCCGCGTATGCCGGCTTCCTGAAAAGCGCGCTGGCCGAGCCTTCGATTGTCGGCGTGCACTGGTTCCAGTATTTGGACCAGCCTGTGACCGGCCGCCTTCTGGATGGCGAAAACGGGCACCTGGGCCTCGTCGGCATCACCGATGTGCCTTACCAGGGTTTTGTGGAGGCTGTGCGCAAAGCCAATGCCCAGGTGGCGGGTGTGATCGGCAAGCGGCTTTAGCCGGGCGGTTCACAAAGCCGCCATTCACTGGAACAATGTCCGCCATTTTTCGCCGCCCGACCGGAGAGCCAGACCGTGCAGATTCAAGGCCATTTCGAGCTTCAGTTTGAAGCGGTACGCGAGGCGTTCGCCGCATTGTTCGACGATCCGCAGGAGCGCGGCGGTGCGTTGTGCGTGCAGATCGGCGGTGAAACGGTGCTGGATGTCTGGACGGGCACGGCCGACAAGGACGGCAGTGAAGTCTGGCACAGCGATACCATTGCCAATCTATTCTCCTGTACCAAGACGTTCACCGCCGTCACGGCGTTGCAGCTGGTAGGGGAGGGCAAGTTGAACCTCGATGAACCGGTTGCACGGCTCTGGCCCGAGTTCGCCGCCAATGGCAAACAGTCCATTACGCTGCGCCAACTGCTTTGTCATCAGGCTGGCCTCCCTGCAATCCGGGAGATGTTGCCGGCTGAGGCGCTTTATGACTGGCACGCCATGACCGACGCGCTGGCGGCCGAACAGCCCTGGTGGACGCCGGGGCAGGGCCATGGTTACGCGGCGATTACCTACGGCTGGCTGGTAGGTGAGCTGATTCGCCGTGCTGATGGTCGCGGGCCGGGCGATTCCATTGCGGCGCGGATTTCGCGGCCGTTGGGCCTGGATTTTCATGTCGGGCTGGCGGAAGAGGAATTTCACCGGGTCGCCCATATCGCCAGGGGCAAGGGCAATACCGGTGACGAGTCCGCGCAACGCCTGCTGCAGACCACCCTGCGCGAGCCCGCCTCCATGACGGCAAGAGCGTTTACCAACCCTCCGTCGATCATGACCAGCACCAACAAGCCCGAATGGCGGCGCATGCAGCAACCCGCCGCCAACGGTCACGGCAACGCGCGCAGTCTGGCCGGCTTCTACAGCGGCTTGCTCGATGGCAGCCTTTTGGATGGCGACTTGCTCAACGAGCTGACGCGCGAGCACAGCATCGGCCAGGACAAGACACTCCTCACCCAGACCCGCTTTGGCCTGGGCTGCACGCTTGATCAGCCGACCGTACCGAACGCGACCTTCGGGCTGGGCGCCAAAGCGTTTGGCCACCCTGGGGCGGGCGGTTCAGTGGGGTTCGCCGATCCCGAGCGCGACGTCGCGTTTGGCTTCGTGACCAACACACTGGGTCCCTATGTACTGATGGATCCTCGCACCCAACGCCTGGTGCGCGTGCTTGGTGAGTGTTTGCAATAAGTTTCGTCGTTAAGTGCTTGTTCTACCGACTGTCAGTTAATCTTAGTTAACCGAACCGTAGGGCGGTTTCTTTTTCCAAAACCGCCTTTATGCGTGTTATATGAGCGCTGCTTCGTTCATTTTCTGATCAATTATTTGTGTGGGTCACCCATGTCAGCCAACAAAAGTCTCGCATTTGCTCTGTGCCTCGCCGTCACCGGCTGTGCACAAACCCCTCAGGATCAATCAGCCAGTAACGATCACTGGTGGTCGTTCGGCTCGGGCAAAGGTGCGGATGCCGCTCCGGCAACTCAGGCACCAAGTCCAGTGGCGGCGCAGGTAGCGAAGTCTCAGGCCGAAACCGGCACGCGTTGGTACTGGCCGTTCGGTTCGGACCATGGCGTCACCGAGAAGAAGCCCGAGGTCGCTGCAACCCAGCCTGTCGCTCCGGCCGTCGCTCAAGCCAATGACGGCGCCAAGTGGTGGTGGCCGTTCGGGGCCAGCGAGGCCAGGAAAGACGCGGCGCCAGTGCTGCCGAAGATCGACCCCAAGGTCACCCAGGCGTGGCTGGACCTGAACGAGCCGAAAGTGCGCGAAGCGATCAAGGACAGCCAGTTCCAGCTCGAGCGCCGTGACGACATTCTCGTGGTGACCGCGCCCGTCGACAGCACCTTCAATCCGAAGCGTCCGGAAATGCTCCTGCCGACCAACCTTGGCCCGATCAGCCGCATGGCCAAGATCGTTGAAGTCGACCAGCGCGCCGCCGTTCTGGTGTTGGGCCACAGCGATGTCGCCAGCGATGCCGACCTCAAGATCAGCCAGCAGCGTGCCCAGTCGGTCGCGGCGATTTTCCGCCTCAGCGGCCTGCAGCGTAACCGTCTGAGCCTGCGTGGCATGGGCGCCGACATGCCGCGCGCAGCCAGCGACAGCGCCCCGGGTCGTGCCCTGAACCGTCGTGTTGAAATCATCCTCACCCCGCAAGACACCATGGTTGCCCAAATGGCCAAGTACAACTTGCCGCCAGCGCCGACCCTGCTGGCCGTGCAAACTGCCAACGCCCCGGCTCCCGCCCCGGTTGCTGCTCCGGCCAAGGCCGCTGCACCTGCCAAATCGGCTGCACCGGCCAAGAAAGCCGTTGCGAGCAAGGCTTCCGCAGCCAAAGCGCCTGCGGCTAAAAAAGCCCCGGTGAAGAAGGCTGCGCCGGTGAAAGCCAAGGCAGCGCCTGCCAAAGCTGCGGCCAAGAAACCCGCCCCGGATGCTCAGGCCGGCAACTGAGGTTATTATCGGGATCCCGCTCACGGATCTCGATAAAGGAAGGCAGTGATGAGCCAGCATCTGGCCGATATGCGCCGTAATTATGCCCGCGAAGGTTTGACCGAAGCCCAGGCACCGGAAGAACCCTTCGCGCTGTTTCGCCGCTGGTTTGACGAGGCGGTCGAAACGGAGCAGGCGCCTGTCGAAGCCAATGCCATGACGCTGGCGACCGTTGACGTTGACGGTCGTCCCCACTGCCGGGTCTTGCTGCTCAAGGGGCTCGATGCCCACGGCTTTACGTTCTTCTCCAACTATGAGAGTGCCAAAGGTCAGCAGCTGAGCGAGCGGCCCTTCGCCGCCATGACATTCTTCTGGCCCACCCTGGAACGTCAGGTGCGGATCGAGGGGCGGGTGGCAAGAGTCAGCCACGAAGAGTCCAACGCTTACTTCCAGATCCGCCCGCTCGGCAGCCGACTCGGCGCATGGGCATCGCCGCAGAGCCGGGTTATCGCCGACCGTGAAGAACTTGAAGGCCTGCTCAGAGCCACCGAGGCCCGATTCAGCGATTTGCAACCCGAGTGTCCCGAGCACTGGGGCGGTTACCGCCTCGTCGCGGATCGCATCGAGTTCTGGCAAGGGCGCCCCAGTCGCCTGCATGACCGCCTCAATTACCGGTTGGTGCAAGAGACGTGGCAGCGCGAGCGTCTGGCGCCTTAGCCCCGGCTCAACGTGCCGGCGGTCAGGTAAAAGGCCATGGGGCAGGGCCTCTGTCACACTTTTATTTGAATCAATGCCTGGCGCTGCCGTCCATTGTTTGAGACGTGGACGGGTTGCTGTATCACGGCTGAATAAACGTAAATTATCGGTACAGGACCGTGACATCGATTAACGTCGCAGAGTCTAATGGCTACCTGTTCCTCTGGAGATACTGTTATGCGCAAGTCTGTTCTGTTGGTTGCTTCGTTCACCGCCATGGCGTTGACGCTGGGCGGCTGTACTTCGAGCCTCACCGGTGACTCGTACTCGCGCGACGAAGCTCGCCAGGTGCAGACCGTACGCCTGGGCACCATCGAGTCGCTGCGCCCGGTGAAGATTGAAGGCACCAAAACCCCGATCGGCGCGGGCGCGGGCGCCATTGTTGGCGGCGTCGGCGGCAGCGCCATCGGCGGCGGCCGTGGCAGCATCGTGACTGCGGTGATCGGTGCAGTCGCCGGCGGTTTGCTGGGCTCGGCGGCTGAAGGTGGCCTGACCCGTGCGCAGGGCGTTGAGATCACCGTGCGGGAAGATGACGGCACCATGCGCGCCTACGTGCAGGAAGTTCAAGAGAACGAGATCTTCCGGGTTGGTGAGCGCGTCCGCATCATGACGGTCAACGGCACCAGCCGCGTCAGTCACTAAGCCGAGCTGTCGCTCACAAGGCGGACCTTCAATCCGCTGACTGAAACGCCCCGATGATTCGGGGCGTTTTCGTTTCATCTGCTCTCGTTCATGTGGCGTCTGAATGCAGGGCCGATGAGCAGCACGCCACCGCCCTGAACCGCGGGGCAGGCATGGTGCTGCCAGGGTAGACCTAGCGACAACCGTTCGCGCTGGCGCAACACTCCAACCGGTTCGCCAGCAAGCCGGCTCCTACAGTTTTTCCGGACACCCTCTGAAATCTGCGGCATATGCGAATCTTAGGAGCCGGCTTGCTGGCGAACGCGGTTGGTCATTTACGCGTCCGGCAAACTGACTCACGAGGCTGTAGGGCGTTACCTTGTGGGCGGTTTAGTGGGTCATCCCCAACATGCTGCGCGCCAGAGCTTCCGCAATGCGAATGCCGTCGACCCCCGCCGACAGGATGCCGCCCGCGTACCCTGCGCCTTCTCCCGCCGGGAAAAGGCCTTTGACGTTGAGGCTCTGCAAGTCTTCGCCTCGGGTGATCCGCAGCGGCGAGGATGTGCGCGTCTCGATGCCGGTCAGGATCGCGTCGTGCTGTGAGAAACCTTTGATCTGCTTCTCGAAAGCCGGCAGCGCCTCCCGGATGGCTTCGATCGCGAACGCAGGCAAAGCGTCGGCGAGGTCGGTCAGCTTGACGCCGGGCTTGTAGGAAGGCTCCACCTGGCCCAAGGCTGTCGACGCCTTGCCGGCGATGAAGTCACCGACCAGCTGCGCGGGGGCTTCGTAGGTTTCGCCGCCCATCAGGTAGGCATGCGACTCCAGGCGCTCCTGCAGCTCGATGCCTGCCAATGGGCTACCCGGGTAATCCTCTTCCGGAGTGATGCCCACCACAATGCCCGAGTTGGCGTTGCGCTCGTTGCGCGAGTACTGGCTCATGCCATTGGTCACGACGCGGTTCGGCTCTGACGTTGCTGCGACGACAGTGCCGCCCGGACACATGCAGAAGCTGTAGACCGACCGGCCGTTGCTGGCGTGGTGTACCAATTTGTAATCGGCGGCGCCGAGCTTGGGATGACCGGCGTATTTGCCCAGACGGGCGCGGTCGATCAAGCCTTGAGGATGCTCGATGCGGAAGCCCACCGAAAACGGTTTGGCCTCCATGTACACGCCGCGCCCATGGAGCATGCGGAAAGTGTCGCGGGCACTGTGACCCAACGCCAGGATCACATGCCGGGAATCGATGCGCTCGCCGCTGTCGAGCACCACGCCCTGCATCTGGCCGTCCTCGATGAGCACGTCCGTCACGCGTTGCTGGAAACGCACTTCACCGCCCAGCGCCACGATCTGATGACGCATGTTCTCCACCACCCCGGTCAGTCGGAATGTGCCGATGTGGGGTTTGCTGACGTAGAGGATTTCATCGGGCGCGCCGGCCTTGACGAGCTCGTGTAGCACCTTGCGGCCGATGAATTTCGGGTCTTTGATCTGGCTGTACAGCTTGCCGTCGGAAAAGGTGCCTGCGCCGCCCTCACCAAACTGCACGTTGGACTCGGGGTTGAGCACGTTCTTGCGCCACAGGCCCCAAGTGTCTTTGGTGCGCTGACGGACTTCGGTGCCGCGCTCCAGGATGATCGGCTTGAAGCCCATCTGCGCCAGCAAAAGGCCGGCAAAAATGCCGCACGGACCAAAACCGACCACCAGCGGGCGCTCGCTCAGGTCGGCCGGGGCGTTGCCGACCATCTTGTAGCTGACGTCCGGGGCCGGGCCGATGTGTTTGTCGTGGCTCAAGCGCTTGAGCAGGGCCGGCTCGTCACGCACTTGAAAGTCGATGGTGTAAATGAACTGCAGCTCAGTGGATTTCTTGCGCGCATCGTAACTGCGCTTGAACAGGGTGAAATCCAGAAGCTCGTCGCTGCCGATGGCCAGGCGTTGCAGAAGTGCAGGGCGCAGTTCGTCGTCCGCGTGGTCTAGCGGCAGTTTGAATTCGGTGATTCGTAACATTTAAAAATCCGGTTTCGGGCCGCAGGATCGGCCCGGCAGCACTACAAGAGCGGGCGATTATAAGCCACATTTCGGGGCGAACGGTGTAAGCAGGTGACGGGCGAAGCAGTGCAGGAGCGCGCTTGGCCGCGATTCTGCCGGGCAGTGGTCAGGGATGTGCTTCCGGGAACGCGCTCGCGAGCAAGCGCGCTCCTGCAAAAGACAGGCATCAGTCGTTGCGCATGGCCCCGAAGTAGGCGCAACCGCGCTGAACCTGGCCATTGACCCGCAGTTCGGCAGTGAGGTGCTGGACAGAGCCGTTCGAGGGGTCCACGCAACGCAGCGGCGCGACGTACAGCTCGACATGCTGGTTGTTGGCGTCGGTGATCAGATTGAAACGGCCCTCTGGCATCTGTTCTTCCATGTAGGGCACGGCGAACGGTTCCTTGCCTTCACGCTCAAGCACCAGGCCCTTGCCACTCGCGTTGAGGTTCCACTTCGGGCCATTGCCGCTGGCATGAATGGTCAAGCGCTTGAAGTTGGGGTCTTCGCAGGCGCCGCTCGGCCGCTCGACGCGGTAAAGCTGATAAAGGTCGGCCTGGCCGTCACTGCCCTGGGCTTTGCTGGCGACAAAGTTGCCGCGTACATCGGCGAACGCCTTGCCGTTTTTGTCTACCACCGAGGCGGCTTCCTGGAGGATGCCGGTGTTGCCCTTGTCGGACACCGCGTAGCGTCGCTGTTCGTTGCACGGGGCGAAGAACAGCTTGCCGCCGTCTCCGCTGAGGGTGCCCTGCATGCGGATCATGCCGGCAGTCGATACCTTGTTGTCAGCGGAAGGTGACGGCATCAACTGGCAGCCGGCAAACACGGGCAACAAGGCAAACATCAGGGCAGAACGAGCAGCGGACATGGGGCGGTCTCCAGACAAGTGCCGCCACGTTACTCAGCCTGCTCGTTCATCACAAGGGGCGATTAGCCAACCTGATAGGTCTGTCCGGTTTGTAGCCCTTCGACACTTTTGGCATACGCCAGCGCTACATCCGCTGCCGGAACTGGCTTGAAGCCACGGAAGTAGGGCGCGTAACTGCCCATCGCTTCGACCAGCACGTTGGGGCTGACCGAGTTGACCCGCATCCCACGCGGCATCTCGATGGCAGCGGCACGCACGAATGCGTCGATCGCGCCATTGACCAGGCTGGCCGACGCGCAGGTGCGAATCGGGTCAACGCTGGTGATTCCGGTCGTGAACGTGAAGGACGCTGCGTCGTTGGCGTATTCCCGGCCGATCAGCAGCAAATTGACCTGCCCCATCAGTTTGTCACGCAGACCCAGGGCAAAAGAGTCGGCGGTCATTTCGCCGAGCGGCGCGAACGTGACATTGCCGGCCGCACAAATCAATGCGTCGAAAGAGCCCGTCCGTTCGAATAGTTTGCGGATCGAGTCGCTGTCACTAATATCGACGTGCTCGTCCGGGCCGTTTCTTCCAATGCGGACGATCTCATGGCGGGGCGCCAATTCCTTCTGGATCGCCGAGCCAATGGTGCCGCTGGCGCCAATCAACAGGATTTTCATGATGCGGTTTTCCTCTTCTCTGGACGGTGACCCAGTCTGGGCCGCCCGTTACCACCGAAACAGGGCCTAAACGGCAATCCCGCTTTGTCAGAAAGGAAACAATCATGAGCGAAATGGACGACCTCGCGGCGTTCGCGCTGCTGGTGGAGGCCAATAGCTTCACGCTGGCAGCGCAGTGGCTGGACACCAGCACCAGTCAGCTGTCCAAGCGCATCAGCAAGCTGGAAAAGAACTTTGGCGTGACGCTGCTCCACCGCACCACGCGCAGCCTGACCCTGACCTCGGCAGGCGCCATCCTGCTGCCCGAGGCTCGCGCGCTGCTGGCGCAACGGGATCGTATTCGGGACGCGATGGCGTGCCTCGGTGAAAGCCTGATCGGCAGCGTGCGGCTGACGGTGCCGGTGTCGTTGGGCGAAACCGTTTTTGAAGGCTTGCTTACCGAGTTCGCTCAGGCCTACCCAGACGTGCAGGTGGAACTGGACCTCAACAACCACTATCGCGACCTGCGCCGGGACGGCTTCGATCTGGGGATCCGCTCCAGCGTCGGCATCGACGAGCGGTTAGTGGCCAAGCCGCTGTTGGCCCTGCAGGAACTGACCTGCGCCAGCCCCGAATACCTGGCCAGACAGGGCACGCCGCAAACGCCGGAAGAACTTCGCGCACACCGGTGCCTGCTCAACAGCCACAACACAGGGCGCGAGTCGTGGACCTACCATCAGCAGCACCAACTGACCCGCATCAACGTCCGTGGCACGTTCGCCAGCAACCACTACGGCCTCCTCAAAAAAGCCGCACTGGTCGGCGCCGGCATCGCGCGACTGCCGTCGTACATGGTCCATGAAGAATTGAAAGACGGCCGTTTACAGTGGCTGCTGCGCGACTACCAGACACCGGTATCGTCGCTGTACCTGGTCCATCCCTTCGAAGGGCGGGTGCCGAGGCGTGTGCAAGTCATGGCGGATTATCTGAGCGAATGGTTCGAACGCAGCACAGCGGCTTTGGAAAAGCTTTGACGGCTAGGAGGGTCGGCCTCGTTGGTGGGGAGAGGTAAAGCTGACGCGGAGCGTCACAGGATGCATTACCACGCGGAGCGTGGGAACGATCAGACAGGTTTAAACAATCAAAAATTCCAGTGCGTCAACTGGCCTCTTCCCGGCTAAAGCCGGTCCTACAAAAAGCAACGCATGCAGTCAGTGGCACCAGCGGCAACCTCTGTAAACCCGGCGGCGCCCAGTAGGACCGGCTTCAGCCGGGAAGCTTTTGATCTGCTTTTGATCTGCTTTTGATCTGCTTGTGATCTGCTTTTGATCTTCATACGCAAAAAGCCCAGACACCGCCAATCGCGACTTGGGTGCAGGCTGAACGCAGGTCTCGTGGAGTGGGCCGAGCCGCATGGATGCGGCGAGAGCTGCCCCCCGCCATGGATGGCGGACGGCAGCGGGCCCACGGAGCGAGACCGGAGTGAGGGTACTCCGACGCAGGAGGAGCCAAACCAGGAGCAAGCACCCTTGGTTACTTGGGGTGCCTTTCCAAGTAACTCGCCGAAGGCGAAACGCTCTGCCGTTAGGCAGACGCCCTTGATCTTGCTGTAGATCCGGCCCCGTTAACCACCCAGATAAGCATCCCGCACTTTCGGATCAACCAACAACTCAGCCCCCGAACCCTGCATCACCACCCGGCCATTCTCCAGAACATACGCACGGTCAGCGATCTTCAACGCCTGATTCGCATTCTGCTCAACCAGAAACACCGTCACCCCATCGCGCCGCAACTGCTCAACAATCTCGAAAATCTGCTGAATGATAATCGGCGCCAGACCCAGCGAAGGCTCATCGAGCAACAACAACTTCGGCTTGCTCATCAACGCCCGTCCGATGGCCAGCATCTGCTGCTCACCGCCGGACATCGTCCCGCCGCGCTGATTGAAACGCTCCTTCAAGCGCGGAAACAACTCAAGCACCTTATCCATCTGCACCTGATAATCGTCCTTGTCGGTGAAGAATCCGCCCATCGCCAGATTCTCCTCCACCGTCAGCCGCGCGAACACACGACGGCCCTCAGGCACCACCGCAATGCTCTTGCGCATGATCACCGACGACTCCAGACCGACCAGCTCCTCGCCCATATAGCGAATGCTCCCGCTATGAGCACGCGGCGAACCACAGAGCGTCATCAACAGCGTCGACTTGCCCGCACCGTTGGCGCCGATCAGCGTGACAATCTCGCCCTGCTGCACGTCAATGCTGACCCCGTGCAACGCCTGGATCTTGCCGTAGAACGTGGAAACGTTATCGAACTGCAGCATTTACGCTTCCCCCAGGTAGGCTTTGATCACTTCAGGATTGTCACGGATCTGCTCGGGCGTGCCATCGGCCAGGGGAGTGCCCTGGTTGATCACCACGATATGGTCGGAGATGCTCATGACCAGCTTCATGTCGTGCTCGATCAACAACACCGTGGCGTTGTGCTCGTTGCGCAGCACGCCGATCAGCGCTTTCAAGTCTTCGGTTTCTTTCGGGTTCAGACCGGCAGCCGGCTCGTCGAGCATCAGGATGCGCGGACGCGTCATCATGCAGCGCGCAATTTCAAGACGGCGCTGCTGACCGTACGCCAGCGTGCCGGCAGGGCGGTTGGCGAAGTCCTTCAGATCGACGGCTTCCAGCCAGTGCTCGGCATATTCCATGGCCTCGCGCTCGCTTTTGCGGTACGCCGGGGTCTTGAACAGGCCGGCCAGGAAGTTCGTGTTGAGATGACGATGCTGGGCAACCAGCAGGTTCTCCACCGCCGTCATTTCCTTGAACAGGCGCACGTTCTGGAAGGTACGCACCACGCCCTTGCGAGCGATTTCATGGCCGGCCAGCCCCTGAATCGGCTCGCCGTCCAGCAGGATGGTGCCCGAGGTAGGACGGTAGAACCCGGTCAGGCAGTTAAACACGGTGGTCTTGCCGGCGCCGTTGGGGCCGATCATCGACACCACTTGTTTCTCATTGACGGTCAGGCCTACACCGTTGACGGCCAACAGCCCGCCAAAGCGCATGCACAAGCCGGACGCCTGCAGAATTGGACGGCTCATCAGCGCTCCCCCTTGAGTTTCATGACGGGACGCTGCATCGGCAGGAAGCCCTGAGGACGCCAGATCATCATCAGCACCATCAAGGCGCCGAAGCCGAGCATCCGGTATTCGCTGAACTCGCGAAGCAGTTCAGGCAGCAGAATCATCACGATAGCTGCGAGGATCACACCGAGCTGCGAACCCATGCCGCCCAGCACAACGATCGCCAGAATGATTGCCGACTCCAGAAAGGTAAAAGACTCAGGCGTAATCAGGCCCTGGCGCGCGGCGAAGAAGCTGCCCGCGAAACCGGCGAACGCAGCGCCCAGGGTGAAAGCCGACAGTTTGATGATGGTCGGATTCAGGCCGAGTGCGCGGCAGGCGATTTCGTCTTCACGCAGCGCTTCCCATGCGCGGCCGATGGGCATGCGCAACAGCCGGTTGATCACGAACAGCGCCAGCAGGGCCAGCAACAGGGCGATCAGGTAAAGGAAGATCACCTTGTTGATGGAGTTGTATTGCAGGCCGAAGTATTCATGGAAGGTCTGCATGCCTTCGGCAGCCTTGCGCTCGAACGTCAGGCCGAACAGCGTTGGTTTTTCGATGTTGCTGATGCCGTTCGGACCGCCGGTGACGTCAGTCAGGTTCCGCAGGAACAGGCGGATGATTTCACCGAAACCCAGCGTCACGATCGCCAGGTAGTCGCCGCGCAAGCGCAGGACCGGGAAGCCCAGCAAAAACCCGAAGGTTGCCGACGCCAGCCCTGCCAGCGGCAGGCAGATCCAGAAGCCGAAACCGAAGTAATGCTGGAGCAGGGCGTAGGTGTACGCGCCCACGGCATAGAAACCGACGTAACCCAGATCCAGCAGCCCGGCCAGACCGACGACGATGTTCAGGCCCAGGCCGAGCATCACGTAGATCAGGATCAGCGTGGCGATGTCCACCGCGCCGCGCGAGCCGAAGAACGGCCAGACCAATGCGGCGATGACCAGGGCACCGAGGAACCAGCGCTGGGTCGACGGCAGGGTCAGAAAGTTGCTGGTCTTGTCGGACATCAGCTGCTTTTGCGGGCGGCCGCGCCACATCGCGCTGATCTGCTCGTTGAACAGCACGCGCAGGAACATCAGAAACGCAGCGGCGAAAATCACCAGCACGGTGGTGTTGCTGGCGCCCACTACCGCAAGGTTTACCCCCACGATGTCCAGTTTGAGCCCGAGGATCGGGTAAGCGACGGCCAGTACCAGCACTGCGCTGAAAAGGGCCGATTTGAGATTCCTGGTCATACTTTTTCAACCTCCGGACGGCCGAGCAGGCCGGTTGGCCGGAACAACAACACCAATACGAGAAGACCGAACGCCACCACATCCTTGTACTGGTCACCGAAGATATCGGCACCAAAGGCTTCGGCGACGCCCAGCACCAGACCGCCGAGCATCGCGCCCGGGATACTGCCGATGCCGCCCAACACGGCCGCGGTAAAGGCTTTGATGCCCACCAGGAACCCGGCGTTGGGGTTGATCACGCCGTACTGCATGCTCAGCAGCACCGCAGCGACGGCCGCCAGCGCGGCACCGATGACGAAGGTCAGCGCAATAATGTTGTTGGTGTTGATGCCCAGCAGGTTGGCCATCTTGATGTCTTCGGCGCAGGCGCGGCAAGCGCGTCCCAGGCGAGAGCGGGAGATGAACCAGGTCAGCCCCAGCATCGCCACCAGCGTCACGATGAAGATCAGGATCTGCATGTAGGAGATCACGACCTCATGGGTGCTGCCGGGGCCGAAAACGAAGTTGCCGGGGATGAGGTTGGGAATCGACTTGTCTTTCGAGTCCTGCGACAACAGCACGGTGTTCTGCAGGAAAATCGACATGCCGATGGCGGAAATCAGAGGGATCAAACGGTTGCTGCCGCGCAGCGGGCGATAGGCGACTCGCTCGATGGCGTAACCGTAGGCACTGGTCACCACGATACTGGCGACGAATGCTGCGGTAATCAGCAGGGGCAGGCTGTCCAGGCCGAGCATGGTCAGACCGGCCAGGGCGATGAACGCCACATACGAACCGATCATGTACACCTCGCCGTGGGCGAAGTTGATCATGCCGATGATGCCGTAAACCATGGTGTAGCCGATGGCAATCAAGGCGTAAGTGCTGCCAATGGTCATCCCATTAACCAGCTGTTGAAGAAAGTGATAGAGATCTATCGGCATTGCTGTGTGCTCCTAAAAACCTGCCTGGTGTTCCACTGGTGAAGTCTTTTCCCGCTCGCGCGTCGTGATCTACGTCCGCGTTCGGCACGAGCCCAGTGATTCACTGGTGCGGTTTCAAGATGTTCAGGGGCCGGAATTCTTGTGGAATTCGGTGCCCAGCTAAAACAAAGCCCACTGCGGTTGCAGTGGGCTTCGGGTAAGCCTGAAGGCTGCGTTATTTCGCAGGGGCTTCAGTCTTGGTGCCGTCTTTGTGCCAGGTGTAAACGACGAATTTGAAGTCCTTCAGGTCACCCTTGTCGTCAAACGACAGATCGCCGGTAGGGGTCTTGAAGGTACCGGCGTGGATGGCTGCAGCCACCTTCGCGGTGTCTTCGGATTTGGCCGTTTTGATCGCCTCGGCGATCACTTCCACCGCAGCGTAGGCCGGGAACACGAACGGACCGCTAGGGTCTTCTTTTTTCGCTTTGAATGCTGCGACCAGATCGTTGTTGGCAGGGTCCTGGTCGAACGATTTCGGCAGAGTCACCAGCAGGCCTTCGGAAGCGTCCTGGGCGATTTGCGAGATCGAAGCGTTGCCCACGCCTTCAGGGCCCATGAAGCCGGCTTTCAGGCCTTTTTCCTGCGCCTGGCGCAGAATCAGACCCAGCTCTGGGTGGTAGCCGCCGTAGTAGACGAAGTCGACGTTGGCTTGCTTCATTTTGGCGATCAGCGAAGAGAAGTCCTTGTCGCCGGCGTTGATGCCTTCGAACAGGGCGACTTTCACGCCGTCTTTTTCAAGGGTCTGCTTGACGGCAGTGGCGATGCCTTCACCGTATTGCTGTTTGTCGTGGATGACCGCGACGATCTTCGGCTTGACCTGCTTGGCGATGTATTCGCCGGCAGCCGGGCCCTGGGCGCTGTCCAGGCCGATGGTGCGGAACACCAGTTTGTAGCCACGGGCGGTGATTTCCGGGCTGGTGGCAGCCGGGGTCACCATGATGATGCCTTCGTCTTCGTAGATGTCCGAAGCAGGCTGAGTGGAGCTGGAGCACAGGTGACCAACCACGAACTTGACGCCGTCGTTGACCACTTTGTTGGCGATGGCGACCGCTTGTTTCGGGTCGCAGGCATCGTCGTATTCAACCGCTTCAAGCTTTTTGCCGTCGACGCCGCCTTTGGCGTTGATCTGCTCGATGGCCATCTTGGCACCGCTGAACTGCATGTCGCCGTACTGGGCAACCGCGCCGGTCTTCGGGCCGGCGATGCCGATCTTGATGGTGTCAGCTGCGAACGAGTGGCTG
The DNA here is from genome assembly GCF_000759445.1 of Pseudomonas lutea. Taxonomy (NCBI): domain Bacteria; kingdom Pseudomonadati; phylum Pseudomonadota; class Gammaproteobacteria; order Pseudomonadales; family Pseudomonadaceae; genus Pseudomonas; species Pseudomonas lutea. Next base: position 2,485,710 of record NZ_JRMB01000001.1, on the reverse strand, counting down.
GCAACCCCCGCCAGAACCAGTGCGGCAAACAGCTTGGAAATCTGATTAATACCCTTAGTCATGATGCTCCACTCTTGCGTTGTAGTTTTTATAATCCTGACGGCCAAAGCTGCAGGACCGGATGAAATCTCCAGGCCACACCCCCGGCAACTGTACCGGAACAGTTTAGAGCGCCGGTTGAGCGCTTGAAAAGCTGGCTGCAGTGGGCAAAGCCTGTGAATGTCGCTTAATCGACAGAAAGATACACAATCCAGCCAGCTGTTTTGTCCCATTGAAGGACCTAACGAGCGGCTTGAGCGAACTTCTCTGCAATCAGTCACTTAAAACCGGGTTTGTCGGTGCGAAAGGCGGCGCTATCATTGCGCCGATTTTCAATACGGTGAAACCCATGACGCAAGAACCTAGCACCCTCTATGCCAAGCTGCTTGGCGAAACGGCCTCTATCACCTGGAAAGAATTGCAACCGTTCTTTGCAAAGGGTGCCCTGTTGTGGGTCGAGGCTTCTCAGGATTTGATCGCTGTCGCGCAGGCATTTGCTGAAAACAGTGAGGCGCAGGTGGCTGTTTGGCTCAATAGCGGAGAAGTCGGCAAGGTCTCTGAATCAAAGGCTCTGGACCTTCTGGAGCGTGATCCGCCGTTATGGGCGGTGGTCGTAGCCCCTTGGGTGTTGATCCAGGAAAGGGCATGACCTCGTTCTTCGCCCAATAAAGGTGCGTGGAATGGTGGCAATGTGGGTAGGTCGGTAACTGCCAGTGTGTCGGCGGTAGCGGATGCGGTCACTGATGCCAAGTGCGTTTGAGGCATGGCGCGGGTGCTGCGAGTGCATGCGCGGCGCCTCCGATGGCGGGTCATCAGCGATGCGAATGTTCACAGACAGTTTGGGAGAGGCTGACTAGATTTCAGGTTCACGGCTCGACGGGTCTGGCCGGTCAAATAACAAGAAGAGAGTGACACATGAATCATTCGACGCAGGCGGCGAACGCCTGGCGCGTTCTGTTTCTGCTGTTCCTGGCCAATCTGTTCAACTTCTTCGACCGCACCATCCCGGCGATCATCATCGAGCCGATTCGCAAGGAATGGCAGCTGAGCGACTTCCAGCTCGGCATCATCGGCACCGCGTTCACGCTGGTCTATGCCATCGCCGGGCTGCCATTGGGCCGCATGGCCGACAACGGCTCGCGGCGCAAACTGATGGGCTGGGGCCTGGCGGTGTGGAGCGGGCTGACCGCCGTGAACGGTCTGGTCGGAAGTTTCTGGGCGTTTCTGCTGGTGCGCATGGGGGTAGGGATTGGCGAGGCCAGCTATGCGCCGGCCGCCAACTCGCTGATCGGCGATTTGTTCCCGGCCCACCGTCGCGCCCGCGCGATGGGCATCTTCATGCTGGGACTGCCGCTAGGCCTGCTTCTGGCGTTCTTCACCATTGGCGCGATGGTGCAGGCGTTCGGCAGCTGGCGAGCGCCGTTTTTTATCGCCGCCGTGCCCGGGCTCGTGCTGGCGGTGTTCATGTTTTTCATTCGTGAGCCGGCACGGGGCGCGGCTGAAAGCGTGGCCATTTCCCGGGAAAAAATCGATCGTCCGATCCGCCGCCTGTTGGCGATTCCCACGTTTCGCTGGCTGGTGCTGGCCGGGCTGGCCTTCAACTTCGCCACTTACGCGTGCAACTCGTTCATGGTGTCGATGCTGCAGCGCTATTTTCTGCTGCCGTTGCAGGAAGCCGCGATGGCCACGGGATTGATCGTCGGTGTGACCGGACTGTTCGGCCTGACCCTCGGTGGCTGGGTCGCAGACAAGGTGCATCAACGCTGGAGCAACGGCCGTTTGATGTTCGCGGCGTTGAGCATGGTGGTCGCCACGCTGTGCACCGGTTACGCGCTGCATGCCGGGCGTATCGAAATCGGTGTTTTTGTCGGGGTGTTCAGCCTCGGCTGGCTGTTTTCCTACAACTTCTATACCTGCGTTTACACCGCCATTCAGGACGTGGTGCAGCCTCGGCTGCGTGCGACCGCGATGGCATTGTTTTTTGCCGGTCTCTATTTGCTGGGCGGCGGGCTGGGACCGGTGGTGGTGGGTTTGCTGTCAGACCATTTCGCCCATTCGGCGATGTACGCCGCGCAGGTCGAGCTGATGACCGAGCCGTTCAAGGCAGTGGGTCTGCACGATGCGATGTATCTGATACCGGTGGCGTTGTTTTTCGCGCTGGTGTTTCTGGCGCGGGCGTCGACGTGTTTCAGCGCCGATGCGCAAAGGATGCGCGAGGGGATGGCGGCGGATGAGCCGTTGGGGAAGGGGGTGAAGCCGTCCGTAGCCTGAATGATTGTGTCTGTTGATCGGGTTGGCACGGTCCCTGTAGGAGCGCGCTTGCCCGCGAAAAGGTGTGTCAGTCACCGCATCCGTAACTGACACACCGCAATCGCGGGCAAGCGCGCTCCTACAGGTTGGGTGTTCGCCGCGGGATGCGCGGCGAACCCGTTATCCCGCCACCAGCACCCGAATGGCTTCCAGACGCAGCGCGGCTTTTTCAAGCATCGCCAGCCCTTGCTCACGCTGCTCACGCAACGCCGTCAGCTCGCTGTCGCGGACAGTCGGGTTGACGGCCTGCAATGCGGTCAGGCGCGCCAGTTCTTCGTCCGTGTCGGCGGCGAGGCGGCGTTGCGCCTCGGCCACGCGTTCGGCGTGCTTGGGCGCGATCTTGCTTTCAGCGGCATTGATCTGCGGATTGAGCACATCGCGCTGGGCCTGGATGAACTTGTTGGCGCTGGCCCGCGGCACGCTTTCGAGCTGGTCGTTCAGGGTAGTGAAAGACACGCGCCCCGACAGGTCATTGCCGTTGCCGTCCAGCAGGCAGCGCAGCGCGGCCGGTGGCAGGTAGCGGCCCAGTTGCAGCGAGCGCGGCGCAACCACTTCACTCACATAGAGCAGTTCAAGCAGCACAGTGCCGGGCTTCAAGGCTTTGTTTTTGATCAGCGCGACGGCGGTGTTGCCCATCGAGCCGGACAGCACCAGGTCCATGCCGCCTTGCACCATCGGGTGTTCCCACGTGATGAACTGCATGTCCTCACGGGACAGCGCCTGGTTACGGTCGTAGGTGATGGTCACGCCTTCGTCGTCGCCCAGCGGGAAGCTGGCATCGAGCATCTTCTCGCTCGGGCGCAGGATCAGCGCGTTCTCGGAATGATCTTCACTGTCGATGCCGAACGCGTCGAACAGGGTTTCCATGTAGATCGGCAGGCTGAACTGATCGTCCTGCTCAAGAATCGCTTCAACCAGCGCGTCGCCTTCGCCGGCGCCGCCGGAGTTCAGCTCCAGCAGGCGATCGCGGCCGGTGTGCAATTCGCTCTCCAGACGCTCGCGTTCGTTGCGGGCTTCGGTCACCAGCGCTTGCCAATCGTCTTCGTCACCGCCTTCAAGCTGCGGCAACAGGCGCGGACCGAACGTATGCTGCAGCGCGTTGCCGGTCGGGCAGGTATTAAGGAACGCGTTGAGCGCTTCGTGATACCACTGGAACAGGCGCTCTTGCGGGCTGGTTTCCAGATACGGTACGTGCAGTTCGATGATGTGTTTCTGGCCGATCCGGTCGAGACGACCGATACGCTGTTCCAGCAGGTCGGGGTGGGCCGGCAGGTCGAACAGCACCAGATGATGAGAGAACTGGAAATTGCGGCCTTCACTGCCGATTTCCGAGCAGATCAGCACCTGAGCGCCAAACTCTTCGTCGGCGAAGTACGCCGCCGCGCGGTCGCGCTCAAGGATGTTCATGCCTTCGTGGAACACCGTTGCCGGGATGCCTGAGCGCACGCGCAGGGCGTCCTCGAGATCCATCGCGGTTTCGGCGTGAGCGCAGATGACCAGCACTTTCACGCGCTTGAGCATCTTCAAGGTGTCGATCAGCCAGTCGACGCGAGGGTCGAAGCGCCACCAGCGTTCTTCTTCGCTGCTCTCGCCATGGGCCTGGAAGCTGACTTCCGGGTACAGATCAGCGTGCTCGCCAATCGGCAGTTCCAGGTATTCGGCCGGGCAGGGCAGCGGGTACGGGTGCAGTTTGCGCTCGGGGAATCCTTGCACGGCGGCACGGGTGTTGCGGAACAACACGCGGCCGGTGCCGTGACGGTCAAGCAGCTCGCGGATCAGGCGCGCGTTGGCTTCGGTATCGCCAGCGGCCACCGCGGTGAGCAACGCTTCGGCCTCTGCGCCGAGGAAGCCACGAATGGTCTCGTTGGCCTTGGGCGAAAGCGTGCCCTTGTCGAGCAGCTCCTGCACGGCCTCGGCGACCGGGCGATAGTTTTCGCTTTCGGCGCGGAAGGCGTGCAGGTCGTGAAAACGGTTCGGGTCGAGCAGGCGCAGACGCGCGAAGTGGCTGTCCTGGCCCAGTTGCTCCGGCGTTGCCGTCAGCAGCAGCACGCCTGGAATCACTTCGGCGAGTTGCTCGACCAGCGAGTATTCGCGGCTGGCCTTTTCTTCATGCCAAACCAGGTGGTGGGCTTCGTCGACCACCAGCAGGTCCCAGCCCGCGGCGAACATCGCATCCTGGGCCTTCTCGTCTTCGACCAGCCACTCCAGCGAAACCAGCGCCAGCTGCGTGTCTTCAAACGGGTTGCTGGCATCGCTTTCGATAAAGCGCTCGGCGTCGAACAGCGCGACCTGCAGGTTGAAGCGGCGGCGCATTTCGACCAGCCACTGGTGCTGCAGGTTTTCCGGCACCAGGATCAGTACGCGGTTGGCGCGGCCTGACAGCAACTGGCGGTGGATGACCAGACCGGCTTCGATGGTCTTGCCCAGACCCACTTCGTCCGCCAGCAGTACGCGGGGCGCGATACGGTCAGCGACTTCACGGGCGATGTGCAACTGATGCGCGATCGGCTGTGCGCGCACGCCGCCCAGTCCCCACAGCGAGGATTGCAACTGACGGCTGGTGTGTTCGAGGGTGTGGTAACGCAGGGAGAACCACGGCAGCGGGTCGATCTGCCCGGCAAACAGACGGTCGGTGGCCAGGCGGAACTGAATGAAGTTCGACAGCTGGGTCTCTGGCAGGGTCACCGGCTGGTTTTGCGCGTTCAGGCCGTGATAGACCAGCAGGCCGTCGACGTCGTCGACTTCACGGACGGTCATCTTCCAGTTTTCGAAATGGGTGATGGTGTCGCCTGGCGAGAAGCGCACTCGCGTCAGCGGCGCATTGCGCAAGGCATACTGGCGGGTGTCGCCCGTGGCCGGATAGAGCACGGTCAGCAAGCGACCGTCCTGCGCCAGAACGGTGCCCAAGCCCAGCTCGGCTTCGCTGTCGCTAATCCAGCGTTGCCCCGGTTGATACTGCTGCGACATGCTGCCTGACTCCCGCCTTGAAAAAGCCGACTATGTTAACGGAACAAGGCCTCCAGGCCAAAGCCACATTGTAAAAACCCCCGGATACACGGGATATGAGGCCTGTGTGGGCACTTGCTGCAAAAAACATAGTCGAAACTCGCGCTTGAATCGGCTCAAGTCGACGAAACGGCAGCCGACAGCCTGATAACAGGAGACCATTACCATGCTGCCACCGCTGATCCCACTGAGCGCGGCCCCGTGACTTCGCAGCTGGACCCGGTCAAACCTACCCCGGACATCCCGCCGGTGACGCCGATTCAAAAGAGTTCGAGCGAAACCACTATCGACATGGGCGAACGCGACCGCGAGCAGGGCGAATTGCTGCTGCGCGAAGAACAGCGCCGGCATCAGCGCCGCCGCAGCGACCGCCGCGTCGCGGACCGTCATCCCGAGCTTGAGGAAGGCCCGGCCATTCCCGGGGATTTTCTCAATGCCGACGACACCGTGCCGGTAGTGCCGATCATAGATGACGAGCCGCGCCAGGGTTTGTGGGTCGATCTGAAAGTCTGAGGCTGGTCAGCGAGGTCGGGATTGCGCATCATTGGCCGCAACGGGTATTGACGAGCGGTACGCCATGAGCAATGACGAAAAACTGGTAGACCTGAGCGCCGAGCGCGCCAGACGTGTTCACGACCTCAATGACAAGCGGCTGAACGAAGTGCGTCAGGCTTTCGAGCAGGCAATGCCCTTGGGCAAGGGCAAGAAGAAAGCCAAGAGCAAACCGAAAAAACGCTAGACGACCCCTTCTTACATATCGGCTCCCGGCGGCTGTCAGCGAATGACGCCGGCGTTGACCTGCATCAAGTCCTCCCCGCAAACCTGCGGTTAACCTTTGCTCATCAAACAGAGCCAGGCAGAGGGCGCTCGCATGTTTCTCGACCACGCGGTAATAGCCGGCGTCATGACGGTGGGGTTGCTGATGGTGATTTACTCAGGCATCGCACTGTTCGCCCGGAAAGACTCAACCCGGCGCGCGAGACGCTGAGGCTTTTATAAAAAGAGCACGCAACGCGGGACCGGGGCATGACGGGCAACTTCGGTTGCCCGTTTTTTTTGCATTCGCCAGCAAGCCGGCTCCTACGGATTTTGTGCGAGGCGCAGATTTTAGTGTCGGCGCCGATCCTACGGATTTTGTGCAGAGCGCAGATTCTGATCATCACGCCGATCCACTGTAGGAGCCGGCTTGCTGGCGAACCGGACCTGCGCTACGCCCATGCAGCATCTGAACACATGCAATCTACGCACGACGACGTCGCGTCTGAGCACATGCAGTCCGCCACAGCCATGCGGAGGCTGAACGCAAGCATTCGCCAGCAAGCCGGCTCCTACGCATTTTGTGCGAGGCGCAGATTTTAGTGTCGGCGCCGATCCTACGGATTTTGTGCAGAGCGCAGATTCTGATCATCACGCCGATCCACTGTAGATATCGTCTTAATGCTCCTACTGCAAGCCCAGCAGCGCGCTAGCGCTGCTGCTTTTCAAGCAGGCACGAATATACGCCCGCGGCCCATCCCGCAGCGACATCCTAGCCATTCAAGTCCTACTTGATCAGCCGTTAATGAGCCAAAGCAATTTCAGGTTCGAAAGGCCTGTTGCTTTTAAGCACGCCATAGACCAAGTGCAACATCTTACGCATCACTGCACAGATAATTTGCCGGGGAGCCTTTCCGTTCGCCTTCAATCTCTTGGCGAACTCTCTCAGCACCACATTGTGTTGTATTCCTACGATCGCGGGCATGTAAAGGCCGCCCCTGAGTCGCGACGAGCCGGTTCGACTTATGCGGGTTGGACCCACGTAGCCTCCAGAGCGGTCCTGTCTGGGCGATAATCCAGCGAAGGCAGAAAGTTTTTTCGGTCCTTCGTAGTCCAGAGGGTCTCCCAGTTCCGCGAGGATCAGCGCGGCGGTCTTCTCGCCTAGACCATCAATGGAGGTCATCAACTCGCTCTTGCCGCGTAGGTCAGGATCATCGTCGATGTGTTGCTTGATCGCTTTTTCCGTTTTGGTGATTTCTTCCAAGACATGAGCAATCACCGATTCGATCGACGTTACGACGTTCGGGCTGGCAACTTCCAAGCGGTTTTTCTCCATCTGGCGGATCTCGTTGAGATCTTCCAAGCGGCGGACCAAAGCCCTCAGACGGCGCCGCGACTGTGGCTCAGGCACCCAAAGCCGTAACTTGCGATGCTTCTGCATGGCGAAATCGGAGATGAGTTTGGCGTCAGTCTTGTCAGTCTTGTTGCGTGACAACTCCGACTTGGCGTGAGCGGCGGTGGTGGCAGGGTTCGCGATATGAAGCCGATATCCCTTTTGAAAAAGGAAGTCAGCCAACGCTTCGTGATAATTACCCGTGGCCTCGATGACAATCAGCGCGTCCGCTGTGGCGTGCTTGCGAAGCCAGGACTCGAACTCGGCAAAGCCCTTGGCATCATTGCTCAACTTGCCCTTGGTGCGGTGTTTGCCATTGTCCAACGGCGTCGCAACATCAAAAGTATTCTTGGCCATGTCAACGCCAACGAATGAAGACATGCTGTTCTCCTTTTCAACTAAAGATCAATCATCGCGTCACTCGGCTTCGACCTTGTAAATGCGAGCTCACAAAGTGGCTCTAGATATCGTACGAGCTCAATGAGTGAGGTTGGAAAGGCGGAGAATGGATCTACTTCGCAGGCTACAACGCCACTAGGAGCCGGTCATCTTCACGCCTTTCCCTCGATGATCAGTCGAGAACTTTACCTTCTGAGAAGACAAAGTCGAGATACAAGGAGCCGGCTTGCTGGCGAACCGGACCTGCGCTACGCCCATGCAGCATCTGAACACATGCAATCTACGCACGACCGTGCAGCGGAAGAACACATGGAATCTGCGCACGGTGGTGCAGCGGAAGAACATATGCAATCTGCGCACGGTGGTGCAGCGGAAAAATATGCCATCCGCCCACAGCCATGCGGTGGCTGAACGCAAGCATTCGCCAGCAAGCCGGCTCCTACGGATTTTGTGCGAGGCGCAGATTTTAGTGTCGACGCCGATCCTACGGATTCTTGTGCAAAGCGCAGATTTTGGTGTCGACGCCGATCCACTGTAGGAGCCGGCTTGCTGGCGAACCGGACCTGCGCTACGCCCATTCAGCATCTGAACATATGCAATCTACGCACGGCCATCCAGCGTCAAATCACATGCATTCGCCAACCAACCGCCCTCGCAGCCTCGATCAACCCACGGTGATCGGCGGCAACTCGGCCAGGCTCACGGTTTGCAGCTTGCGGGGGGCGAGGATCTCGGCTTCGCCATCAACGACCAATTCATCGTTCTGGTTGAACACGCGGGTCGCGATGCGCACGCGAAATTTCGGCAGCTTTTCGAGGATTTCCAGGCGCACGGTCAAGGTATCGCCAATCTTTACCGGCTTCTGGAACGTCATCTGCTGGCCCAGGTAAATCGTGCCCGGACCCGGCAGTTCACAAGCCACTGCCGCACTGATCAACGCGCCGCTGAACATGCCGTGGGCGATGCGATCCTTGAACATGCTTTTGGCGGCGAACTCAGCGTCCAGATGAACCGGATTGCGGTCGCCGGACATCTCCGCGAACAGCTGAATATGGCGCTCTTCGACGGTTTTGCTGTAGCTGGCCGTCTGACCGACTTCAAGGGCTTCGTACGGCGTGTTGGTGACTTGAGTCATGGAGTGTCCTGTCGCATAAATAAAAGTGGGCCGCTGGCGTCATTCGCTGCGGCGCGGTCTTGGCTGCTGCAGCGCCTGCTCAAGCCAGGCGAGCAGGTCCCGGGTGACCTCTTCACGGTTGATCTCGTTGAAAAGCTCATGACGCGCCTGCGCATAGACTTTCAGCGTGACCAACGGGTGCCCGGTGCCTCTCAGCGCGTCTGCCAGATGCGTGAGACGCTTGCCGTCGCTCACCGGATCACATTCACCGCCAATGATGAGTATCGGAAGGCCTGAATCGATCTGCGCCAGGTTCGAGTGGCGGCTGATCTGCTGCAGGCCGCCGAGCAGATCCATCCACAGCTGATTGGTACAGCGGAACCCACAAAGGGGGTCGCTGGCGTACGCGTTAACCTGCTCGGGATCGCGACTGAGCCAGTCATAGCAGGTACGTGCGGGCTTGAAGTGCTTATTGAAAGCGCCGAATGACAAGTGCTCGATCAGCGCGCTGCGCCCGGTAGGTCCCTGGCGCCAACGCTCGATCCGCGCCACCAGCGCTGCCGATCGGTAAAACGTCACCGGCTGGTAATTCGAGGCACTGAGAATGGCGCCCTGCAAGCTGGCGCTGTGGTGCAACAGATACGCCTGGGCGATGTAGCTGCCCATGCTGTGGCCCAACAGGAACACCGGTACGCCCGGATGCCGCACCGCAACGGATGCTTTAAGGGTGGCGAGGTCACCGACCACCTTGTTCCAGCCATCCTTGTCGGCGTAGTGACCCAGAATCCCGTGCGTGGCGGTCTGGCCGTGGCCACGCTGGTCCGCGGCGTACAGGGCAAAACCCGCCCGTGCCAGCGCAGCACCCAGCTTTTGATACCGCCCGCTGTGCTCGGCCATGCCGTGGGACAACAGGACCACTGCCCGGGCATTGCCCAGCGGTCGCCACGAATGGACGAAGAGGCGGGCATGGTCGTGCGCGTCCAGCCAAAAAGCATCCTGTTCCATTGCGTTTCCCTGGCTCTGTAAAAAGTTGTGGCAAAAAACGCAGTGGCGAGCGCTTCGCTTGAGTGTATAGCCGTAGCCGGATGGCAGGCTGTTTACCCGCAAGATTCACGGCGTTGATGACATGCGTACGAGTATTTGCCTTCTATGCCATAGCTGCTAACGTCCGGCAAACGCCCGTTTAAATACCACGGGGCCAGTACACTCGGGTACCACTCAGGTAAGAGGATAAAAACAACATGCAACCTGAATTCTGGAACGACAAGCGCCCCGCTGGCGTTCTCTCTGAGGTGGACCTTGCGGCCTACTCATCGGTGGTCGAGGTGTTTGAGCGCAGTTGCCGCCAGTATGCCGACCGCCCGGCCTACAGCAATATGGGCGTCACGCTGACGTATGCGGAGCTTGAACGGCAGTCAGCGGCGTTTGCCGGCTACCTGCAGCAACAGACTGATCTCAAGCCTGGCGACCGCATCGCCGTGCAGATGCCCAACCTGATTCAATACCCCATCGCGGTGTTCGGTGCCATGCGAGCGGGGTTGATCGTCGTTAACACCAACCCTCTTTATACCGCCCGGGAGATGCGTCACCAGTTCAAGGACTCGGGCGCGCGCGCGTTGGTGTACCTCAACGTCTTCGGCAAAAACGTTCAGGAAGTGCTGCTGGACACCGACATTCAGTACCTCATCGAAGTGAAGATGGGCGACATGCAGTCCGCCGCCAAAGGCTGGCTGATCAACACCGTGGTCGACAAGGTCAAAAAGATGGTGCCGGCGTACCACCTGCCCCAAGCCATCGCGTTCAAAACCGTGCTCAAGCGGGGGAAGGGCGATCGTTTGCAGGCGGTGCCATTGGCGCTGAAGGATGTCGCAGTGCTGCAGTACACCGGCGGTACCACAGGCTCGCCGAAAGGCGCGATGCTGACTCATGGCAATCTGGTCGCCAACATGCAGCAGGTCTATGCCTGCATGTTGCAACATGGCCCGGACGGTCTGCCGATCTTCAAGCAGGGCAGCGAGATCATGGTGGCGCCGTTGCCGCTTTATCACATCTATGCGTTCACCTGTAATTGCATGTGCATGATGGTCAGCGGCAATCACAACGTGCTGATCACCAATCCGCGCGACATCGGCGGCTTCATCAAGGAGCTGAAAAAGTGGAAGTTCTCGGCGATGCTCGGCCTCAATACGCTGTTCGTGGCGCTGATGGACCATCCCGAGTTCAAAACCCTGGATTTCTCGACCCTGCGCCTCACCAATTCAGGCGGCACCGCGCTGGTCAAGGCCACGGCGGAGCGCTGGCTGCAGCTGACGGGCTGCCCGATCGTCGAGGGCTACGGCCTGACTGAAACGTCTCCCGTCGCCACCGCCAATCCCTACGGCAATCAGTCCAGGCTGGGCACGGTAGGCATGCCGGTGCCGGGCACCACCGCCAAGGTCATCACCGACGATGGCGTCGAGCTGCCCGTCGGTGAACGCGGCGAGCTGTGCCTCAAGGGGCCACAAATCATGTTGGGTTACTGGAACAAGCCAGAGGCCACTGCCGAAGTGCTCGATGTCGAGGGCTGGCTGAAGACGGGTGACATCGCGGTCATCGACCCGGACGGGTTCATCTGCATCGTCGACCGCAAAAAGGACCTCATCATCGTCTCGGGCTTCAACGTCTACCCCAACGAAATCGAAGACGTGGTCTCGCGTCATCCCAAAGTTGCCAACTGTGCAGTGATCGGCGTTCCGGACGACCGCTCTGGTGAAGCTGTGAAGCTGTTCGTGGTGCCGAGGGATGCCACGCTGACCAGCGAGGAGTTGAAGGCATACTGCAAGGAGAATTTCACCGGCTACAAGATTCCCAAGCAGATCGTTCTGCGTGAGTCACTGCCCATGACGCCGGTCGGGAAAATCCTGCGCCGGGAATTGCGCGACATCGCCTGATCAGCATGGCGTCACATGAAAACGGCGTGTTGCTCACGCCGTTTTTTTTCGCGCTGAAGGTGCAGAAAAGGGTCTGTCGGTCGGCGTCGGCATGAGCCTCTGGCGTAGGAAAATTCCGACATTTAGGTTCATTGCTCTAAACGTGACTGGCGAATATTCAAGAGTCATCGTTGTGACTGGAGAGCCCGCTTTTGGCTCTAGGCGGCCCTTTGCAAAGCTGCTACGCTCGCCCCGCTTTTTGTACCATCGGTCAACAAGAAGCGGTGACTACAGTATTCCAAACACAAGAAATCATCGCATCAAGCGGTGTGTAGAAACGCTGTCGATGAGGAGTAGGCCTGCATGCTCGAAAACTTCTGGAAGGATAAATATCCGACGGGTATCGATGCCGATATCAACCCGGACCAGTATCCGAATGTACAGGCCGTATTGAAACAGTCCTGCGAGCGTTTCGCCAACAAACCTGCTTTCAGCAATCTGGGTAAAACCCTGACGTACGGCGAGATGTATACGCTGTCCGGTGCCTTTGCCGCCTATCTTCAGCAGCACACCGACCTGCAGCCCGGTGATCGCATCGCCGTGCAACTGCCCAACGTGTTGCAGTACCCGGTGGCGGTGTTCGGGGCCATCCGTGCAGGGCTTATCGTGGTCAACACCAACCCGCTGTACACCGCGCGGGAAATGGAACACCAATTCAACGATTCCGGCGCCAAGGCGCTGGTCTGCCTGGCAAACATGGCGCATCTGGCCGAAAAGGTCGTGCCCAAAACCGGCGTCAAGCACGTCATCATCACTGAAGTCGCTGATTTGTTGCCGCCCCTCAAGCGTCTGCTGGTCAACAGTGTCATCAAGTACGTGAAGAAGATGGTTCCGCCGTTTCATCTGCCCAAGGCGATCAAATTCAACGACGTGCTCGCCAAAGGGCATGGCCAGCCGGTGCAGGATGTTTCTCCGGGCGGCGGCGACGTCGCGGTGTTGCAATACACCGGAGGCACCACAGGCGTGGCCAAGGGCGCGATGCTCACCCACCGCAACCTGATCGCCAATATGCTGCAGTGCAAGGCGTTGATGGCGGCGAACCTCAATGAGGGCACCGAGACCCTGATCACGCCGCTGCCGCTGTACCACATCTATGCGTTCACCTTTCACTGCATGGCGATGATGTTGAGCGGCAACCATAACGTCCTGATCAGTAATCCGCGTGATCTGTCAGCGATGGTCAAAGAGCTGTCGAAGTGGAAATTTTCCGGTTTCGTCGGGCTCAACACGCTGTTCGTTGCGCTGTGCAATAACGCCGAATTCCGCAAGCTGGATTTCTCCTCGCTCAAGCTCACCCTGTCAGGCGGCATGGCGCTGCAACAGGCGGCGGCCGAGCGCTGGAAAGAAGTGACCGGCTGCTCGATCTGTGAAGGTTATGGCATGACCGAAACCAGCCCGGTGGCGTCGGTCAACCCGTTCCAGCAGATCCAGATGGGCACCATTGGCATTCCGGTGCCATCGACCCTGTGCAAGACCATCAATGACGCTGGCGAAGAAATGCCGGTGGGTGAGGTGGGCGAGTTGTGCATCAAGGGCCCGCAGGTCATGAAGGGCTACTGGCAAAATCAGGCCGCCACCGACGAGATGCTCGACGCCGACGGCTGGTTGAAGACGGGTGATATCGCAATCATCCAGCCCGATGGCTACATGCGCATCGTCGACCGCAAGAAGGACATGATTCTGGTCTCCGGCTTCAACGTTTACCCCAATGAACTGGAAGACGTGCTGGCCGCCTTGCCGGGCGTGCTGCAGTGCGCCGCCATCGGCGTGCCGGACGAAAAATCCGGCGAGGCCATCAAGCTGTTCGTCGTGTGCAAGCCGGGCACGACGCTGAGCAAGGATCAAGTCATGGCGCACATGCGTGCCAACGTCACCGCGTACAAAGTGCCCCGCAGCGTGGAATTCCGCGATGCGCTGCCAACCACCAACGTCGGCAAAATCCTGCGCCGTGAGTTGCGTGACGAAGAGCTGAAAAAGCTGGCGCTGAAGAAGCCTGCGTAAGTCAGCCGTGACATCCGCAGACCCCGCCAGCTCCACACATCCATAGGAGCCGGCTTGCTGGCGAACCTATGGGGTCAGCCACATTTTCGTATCTGACCCTCCGCGTTCGCCAGCAAGCCGGCTCCTACAGGTTTCGCGTACGCCGAAGGTTGCCGGTGTTGTACCGGACCGACAGGTTCCGCGTACGCCGAAGGTCGCCGGTGTTGCCCGGATCAACCTGTTTTGCGTACGCCGAAGGGTTGCCGGTGTTGCGCGAATCAACTGTAGGAGCGCGCTTGCCCGCGAATGCGGTGTCGTTGACACATAACCGATGCCTGACCCACCGCGTTCGACCAGATCAAGCCGGCTCCTACAGGTTTTGCGTACGCCGAAGGTTGCCGGTGTTGCTCCGGATCAACCGGTTTTGCGTACGCCGAAAAGGTCGCCGGTGTTGCCCGGATCAACCGGTTCCGCATACGCCGAAGGTTGCCCGGTGTTGCACCGGATCAACCGGTTCCGCGTACGCCGAAGGTCGCCGGTGTTGCGCGAATCAACTGTAGGAGCGCGCTTGCCCGCGAATGCGGTGTCGCTGACGCATGAGTCCACGCCTGACCCACCGCATTCGCCAACAAGCCGGTCCAACAGGGCGGTGGTCCCGTTGAGGCAACAAATGCTCCCCCCACACGACGTTGATCCGCAGACCTGCATCCGCTGCACCAAATCTGCGACAATCCGCGCCCAGCATTTCAGACAGAAAGATCCCGCGCCCTGATGACCGACGATTCGACCTCCATCGACCAACTCTTCAAAAACCTCGACCACGCGATGATCAGCGATCGTCATCGCTTGCGCCGGCAATTGCACGAACTGCGCAAGAAACCGGACGAGACGAAGCTGGCGCAGTGGATCGAGCGAGTCCAGTCGTCCTGCGCGCGCGTGGTGAGTCGGGCGCAGAGCGTGCCGACCATTCGCTACGACGAAAACCTGCCCATCGCGGCCAAACGCGACGAGATCAAAAAAGCGCTGCTGGAACATCAGGTGCTGATCATCGCGGGCGAAACCGGCTCGGGCAAAACCACCCAACTACCGAAGATATGTCTGGAAATCGGCCGAGGCCAGCATGGCCTGATTGGCCACACCCAGCCCCGTCGAATTGCAGCGCGAAGCGTCGGCAGCCGGGTCGCCGAGGAAATCGGCACGCCGCTGGGCGGTCTGGTGGGTTACCAGGTACGTTTCGAAGACCAGAGCGACGAAAACACCCTGATCAAGCTGATGACCGACGGCATCCTGCTGGCCGAAACCCAGCACGACCGCTTTCTGGAGCGTTACGACACGATCATCGTCGACGAAGCCCACGAACGCAGCCTGAACATCGATTTCCTGCTCGGTTACCTGAAGACCCTGCTGCCGCGTCGTCCGGACCTGAAAGTTATCATCACCTCGGCCACCATCGACCTCGAACGCTTCTCCGAGCATTTCGACAAGGCGCCGGTGATCGAAGTCTCGGGCCGTACCTTTCCGGTGGAGACCTGGTACCGCCCGATGACCGCCCAGCAGGACGAAGAGGGCAACAGCATCGAGGAAGACCTGACCGTCGATCAGGCGATTCTGGCCACGCTGGACGAACTCGCCGCCTTCGAGCGCAGCGAGCGCAAGTCGCCCGGCGATGTGCTGGTGTTTCTGCCCGGCGAGCGAGAGATCCGCGACGCCGCCGAAATGCTGCGCAAGGCGCAACTCAAGCACACCGAGATTCTGCCGCTCTACGCGCGTCTGTCGCCGGCCGAGCAGCAACGCATATTCCAGTCGCACCCTGGCCGCCGCGTGGTACTGGCAACCAACGTCGCCGAAACCTCGCTGACGGTGCCGGGTATTCGTTACGTCATCGACACCGGCACCGCGCGCATCAGCCGCTACAGCTACCGCGCCAAAGTGCAGCGCCTGCCCATTGAAGCTATCTCCCAGGCCAGCGCCAACCAGCGCAAGGGCCGTTGCGGTCGGGTCGAGCCGGGCCTGTGCGTGCGCCTCTACAGCGAGGAGGATTTTCTCTCGCGGCCGGAATTCACCGATCCCGAGATCCTGCGTACCAACCTGGCGGCGGTGATCCTGCAAATGCTCCACCTGCGGTTGGGGCAGATCACCGATTTCCCGTTCATCGAGCCGCCGGACGGCAAGGCCATCAGCGACGGCTTCAACCTGCTGCAAGAACTGTCGGCGGTCGACCGTGAGAACAACCTGACGCCGATGGGCCGTCAGTTGGCGCGCCTGCCGGTCGACCCGCGCATGGGCCGCATGTTGCTCGAAGCCGCCAAACAGGGCAGCTTGCAGGAAGTGCTGATCGTGGCCAGCGCGATGTCGATTCAGGACCCGCGCGAGCGGCCGCCGGAACGTCAACAGGCAGCGGACCAGGCCCACGCGCAGTGGAAGGATCAGGATTCGGACTTCGCCGGGCTGGTCAATCTTTGGCGCGGCTTCGAGGAGCAGCGTCAGGCGCTGACGGCAAGCCCGCTGCGCAACTGGTGCCGGCGCAACTTCCTCAATTACCTGCGTCTGCGCGAATGGCGTGACTCCCACCGGCAGCTGAGCCTGATCTGCCGCGACTTGCAGCTGACGGTCAATAAAGAGCCGGCCGATTTCCCCAAGTTTCACAAGGCCGTTCTTTCCGGGTTGCTCAGCCAGATTGGCCAGAAAACCGAAGAGGGCGACTACATGGGCGCCCGTCAGCGGCGTTTCTGGGTGCATCCTTCCTCAGGACTGGGCCGCAAGCGCCCGCAATGGATCATGGCCGCCGAGTTGGTCGAAACCACCAAGCTGTATGCGCGGATGGTGGCGAAGATCGAGCCCGACTGGATCGAGCCGCTGGCTGGCCACTTGATCAAGAAGAACCATTTCGAACCGCACTGGGAGAAGAAGCGCGGCCAGGTCGTCGCCTTCGAGCAGATCACGCTGTTCGGGCTGATTGTCGTTGGGCGTAGGCCGGTGCATTTCGGGCCGATCGATCCGGTGGTGTCCCGCGAATTTTTTATCCGCGAAGGCCTGGTGCGCGGTGAAATCCAGTCGCGGGCCAGATGCCTGAGCGCCAACACAAAACTGCTGGAGCAGCTTGACGAGCTGGAAGCCAAGGCGCGCCGGCGCGACATCCTGGCCGACGAAGAAACCCTCTACCGCTTTTACGACGAGCGTTTGCCGGCCGAGGTCCACCAGACGGCGACGTTTGACACCTGGTACCGGATGGAGAGCCAGAAGAACACGCAACTGCTGATCATGCGCGAGGAAGACGTGCTCGCCCGTGAAGCCAGCGAGGTCACGGCCAACCAGTATCCCGACACCTTGCGACTGGGCGAACTGACCCTGGCGCTGACCTATCACTTCGAACCCAATCACCCCCGCGATGGCGTGACCCTGCGGGTGCCGGCGCCGTTGTTGCTGTCCTTGCCGGCCGAGCGCCTGGAGTGGTTGGTGCCGGGGCTGCTGGAAACCAAGTGCGTGGCACTGGTGCGCAACCTGCCCAAGGCGCTGCGCAAGAACTTTGTGCCGGTGCCGGACTTCGTCAAGGCCGCCCTGCAGCGCATGGTGTTTGCCGAGGGCTCGTTGCCCCAGGCGCTGGGCCGCGAATTGCTGCGCATGACCGGGGTTCGGGTGACTGACGAAGCCTGGGCCGAGGCCGCGCAGCAGGTGGAAAGCCACCTGAAGATGAACCTTGAAGTGGTCGATGCCAACGGCAAGTTTCTCGGCGAAGGACGCGATCTGGATGAGCTGACCGCGCGCTTTGCCGAGGCCGGCCAGGCTGCATTGGCGGTGCCGCAATCGGCAAAAGGCCAACAGCCTGTTGAAGCCAAGGGCTTTGCTGCGGTGGCCGAGAAGACTCAACAGAAGATCGCCGGGCTGTCGATGACGGTGTATCCGGCGTTGGTAGAAGAGGGTGGTGCGGTCAAGGAAGGGCGTTTCTCTACCCAGGCCGAAGCCGAATACCAGCACCGACGCGCCTTGCAGCGGCTCTTGCTGCAGCAACTGGCAGGGCCGACGAAGTTCCTGCGCAGCAAGCTGCCGGGTCAAACCGAGCTGGCGCTGCTGTATCGCGATTTGGGCCGGGTTGACGCGCTGATCGAGGACATTCTGCTGGCCAGCCTGGACAGTTGCATTCTGGAGGGCGAAGCGAGCCTGCCGCGAGACGGCGCCGGGCTGCTGTCACTGGCGGAGCGCAAGCGCGGCGGTCTGACCGAGCATGCCGAGCGTCTGGCGAAGCTTACGCTGGAGATCCTCAAGCTCTGGCACGGGCTGCAGAAGCGCTTCAAGGGCAAGATCGATCTCGCGCAGGCGGTGGCGCTGAACGACATCAAAGGGCAACTGAGCAAACTGGTCTACCCCGGTTTCGTCCGTGAGACGCCTGCAGCCTGGCTGAAGGAACTGCCGCGTTATCTAAAGGCTGTTGAAATCCGTTTGGAGAAACTCGGCAGTCAGGCACAGAAGGACCGGGTCTGGAGCATCGAGCTGGGCAACCTGTGGGCGCAATACCAGACCCGCGCCGACAAGCATGCGCAGGAAGGCAAGCGTGACCCTGAGCTGGTGGTCTATCGCTGGTGGCTTGAGGAATACCGCGTCTCGCTGTTCGCCCAGCAACTGGGCACCAAGGTGCCGATTTCGGACAAGCGATTGAGCAAGCAGTGGAGCCAAGTTGAAGGGTAGGGTGTTTCGGCTGCATGAATGAGATTACCGGTCGGACAAGACTTGGCGATTGCCGAAGGTTGCAGATGTTGCCCGGATCGACTGTAAGAGCGCCCTTGCCCGTGAATGGCGATTTTGCTGCGACCCACTTGTCGCCTGATCCACCGCGTTCGCCAGCAAGCCGGCTCCTACGAACTTTGCGTTTCGCCGGCAAGCCGGCGCTTGCAGACTTTGCGTTTCGCCGAAGGTTGCCGGTGTTGCCCGGATCGACTGTAGGAGCGCGCTTGCCCGCGAAGGCGATGGTGCTGCGGCGCACTTGTCGCCAGATCCACCGCGTTCGCCAGCAAGCCGGCTCCTACAGATTTTTTGCTTTCGGCAGATCAAGCCGGCGCCTACAGATTTTGCTTCCGCCAGATCAAGCCGGCGCCTGCAGACTTTGCGTTCACCGTAGGTTGCCGGTGATGCCCGGATCGGCTGTAGCAGTGCGCGGCGTGATGGCTGTGTGTAATAGCGCGAAAAACCGGCCGTTATGGCAAACTTCGCGGCTAAACTTCAAAGTGTCATCAATATCCGTCGTCCGCCAAGCGAGTCGCTGCATCGTTGCATTGGGACTGTAGTTCCAGATCAATCGCCGCCCATGCTTGTGCTGGCTGTTCAGCTGCTGCCGTCAACCAGCCGCTTTTATCTCAAGAGGAACGACCGTGTACGAAGTCGTGATCAGTGGCACCGGGCTTTTTACTCCCGCCAACAGTATTTCCAACGATGAGCTGGTGCAGTCTTTCAACACCTACGTGGCCCGGTTCAACGCCGACAATGCCGCCGCTATCGAAGCCGGAGACGTCACGGCCCTGACGGAATCCAACGCGGCGTTCATTGAAAAAGCCAGCGGCATCAAGAGCCGCTTCGTCATGGACAAAGACGGCATCCTCGACCCTCAACGCATGAAGCCGCGCCTGCCCGAGCGCTCCAATGACGAGTGGTCGATCCTCTGCGAAATGGGCGTAGCGGCAGCTCACCAGGCCCTCCAGCGCGCCGGCAGGACAGCCGCCGACATCGACGGCGTCATCGTCGCTTGCTCCAACCTGCAGCGCGCGTATCCTGCCATCTCCATCGAAATCCAGGCGGCACTGGGGGTCCAAGGCTTCGGCTTCGACATGAACGTGGCCTGCTCGTCGGCAACGTTCGGCATCCAGACCGCCGCCAACAGTGTCAAGCTGGGCCAGGCCCGCGCGCTGCTGGTGATCAGCCCGGAAATCTGCACCGCGCACCTCAATTTCCGTGACCGGGACAGTCATTTCATCTTCGGCGATGCCGCCACGGCCGTCGTCGTGGAACGCGCTGATCTGGCCACTTCAGCGCACCAGTTCGACATCGTCGGCACCAAGCTGCTGACGACCTTCTCCAACAACATCCGCAACAATTTCGGTTTCCTCAACCGCACCGCGGAAGAGGGCGAAGGCAAGCCGGACAAGCTGTTTGTGCAGGAAGGTCGCAAGGTGTTCCGCGACGTCTGCCCGATGGTTGCCGAGTTGGTGGCCGCGCATCTGGAGGAAAATCAGCTGAACATCGCCGACGTGCAACGGTTCTGGCTGCATCAGGCCAACCTGAGCATGAACCACCTGATCGTGAAGAAGCTGCTGGGCCGCGATGCCACCGTGGAAGAAGCGCCGGTCATCCTCGACCGCTACGCCAACACCAGCTCGGCAGGTTCGGTCATCGCCTTCCACGAATACCAGGACGACCTGCCAAGCGGCGCGCTGGGCGTGCTCAGCTCGTTTGGCGCGGGGTATTCGATTGGCAGCGTGATTTTGCGCAAGAAGTGATCTGACAGGCTCCGCTGTAAATTGTGGGAGTGAGCTTGCTCGCGAAGTTCTTTCAGCCCCCAGAGATGTGGTAGTCGGACTGGCCCCTTCGTGAGCAAGCTCACTCCCACAAGAACTGCGCCAGCTGCAAGAGAGGGAATATCTCGTGCAGTGGAGGGATCAGCACAAGATTCGCAGAGTCCACAAAAAAGCCCGGCGCTGCTCTGTCGGAACGGATGATGGGGATCCGGCAGGGCAACGGCGGGCTTTAGTGTTAGCGGCTTCAAACGGCAGAAGCACGCCGCTTGAAGCTTTTAACTTGTCGCTTGCAACTTGTGGCTTGGAGCTCGCTTTCTTAGAATTTCGCCAGCACGTCCAGTTGCAGCGTATTGGCATCCTGGTCACGCGGCAGCGCCGACGTTGCAAAGTCTGCCTTGGTCAGGAAGTACGTCGCGCCGACAGCGAAGTTCTTGTCGATGTCGTAGGAAACGCTCAGCTTGTGGCCACGCGACCCGGTCGTGCCGTTGGCGAAGTCAGAGTCCGTGAACGCACCGACCACCGCATTACGCTGCGTGTCGCGGTAGTTGTAGTCCAGACCGAAACCGAACACCTTGGTCTTCACACCCGCCAGCCAGGCGGTGTCTTCGTCGCTGTTCGTCGCGCTGTTGACCACGTACTGACCGTACAGACCGACCGGCACGGCGAACCCGGTCAGGTCCAATTGACCGAAGCCTTCGTACAGGCGGAAGTCCGTGGTGTTGTTGCCGTTGATGCTCAAGCCACAGAACGTCGTGCTGGTGCTCGCAGCGGCCGGATTACAGTCGTTGGAGTTTTCGTAGTTGTAGACCGAACCACCGACCGTCATTTTCACGTTATCGGTGATGGCAACGCGTGTGCCCAACTGCGCAGCGTTGAGGCGCAGGTCATTCTTGAACTGCGTACCTTCGCCGCTGATGTTGTCCTTGAGAGTGTAAGTACCGGCGCTGCCGAACAGCTCGAAACCTTTATTGATCGGCAGGCTGTAGGTGGCCGCCAGACCTTCAGGGTTGATGTCGTTGTCCCAGATGACGTCGCCTTCGCTGACCCACGGCTGGGCCATTTTGCCGCCAATCACGTGCAGGTTCTGGATGGCAGTCGGGTGGTAGTCGATAAAGCCCTGATCCAGCCACAAGTCTTTTTTGGTGAAGTAATCGTTCTGGTCAACGTTGGTGGAGTTGGCCTTGTTGTCGCCACCGGTGGCGATGCGAATGCCGGTGCTGACTTGCGGGTTGATATCGGTGTAAGCGCCCAGTCGCACGCGAATGCGCTGACGGTTTTTATCCTGGCTGTTGTTCTGGTCGTCGATCTTGACCGTCTCTTGCCGAACGCGAACGTCACCTTTGAACTGAGTCTTGGCGGCCCACGCTACTTTTTGCTCGAAGGCCGAGAGCTCGGAGGACTTGGCGGCAGTGGCGGCGGCGATTTGGTCAGAGGTGGCTTTCTGGGCCTGCTGCTGAGCCAACTGATCTTTCGTCAGCTCGGTTTGCAACTCGGCATACTGGGCCGGGGAAATCGAGCCGTTGGCCTTGAGCATGTCGAGCAGTTTCGCGTCGACTGCGGCACTGGCCGGAACGCTCATGGCCAGCAGCACACCACCACACAGGGCTGCCGCAGTTTTCGTGGAAGCAAGACGCATATCAATCTCCGTAACTGAGAGGGATGACCGAATCATCCAGGGAACAACCGACCAAATTCGGGCGGGAACAAATCGGAGTTTTTAGAACTTCTGGCTCTAAAAACAGGCGCCAGTATTGCCAGCGTTTATGACGAAACAGTGGCTAAGTGATGTCATGTCGATGACATGTGAAAATTTCGTTGGACCTGCGGGCTAGAGCGGTGCCATGAGTAATTTCATGTGCAGAACGGGTGAATAGGTGATACTGCGCCCACGTTGGCGCGACCTGGAGTGGTGGGATGTCGTTACACCGATTGGATAAGCTCTCTGACCTTGCGCCTGAACAGTGGGACGCCCTGATACCTGGCGATTCACCGTTTCTGCGCCATGCTTTTCTCAGTTCGCTGGAAGACAGCGGCAGCCTCGGGCCGCGCTCCGGCTGGCGCGCCGAGCATTTGCTGCAGTACGAGGGCGAGCAGCTGATCGCTGCGCTGCCGGCGTACCGCAAATGGCACTCTTACGGCGAATACGTCTTCGATCACGCCTGGGCGGACGCCTGCCGTCGCGCGGGTCTGGCTTACTACCCGAAACTGTTGGTGGCGGTGCCGTTCAGTCCGGTAAGCGGGCCACGGCTGTTGGCGAAGACACCCGAAGATGGCCGCGAACTGCTCGCGTGCCTGCCGGGCTATGCCCAGAGCGAGGAGCTGTCCAGCGTTCACGTCAACTTCACCGACCCCGTTGCCGACGCGTTGCTCGCCGAACAACCCGGCTGGTTACAGCGCATCGGTTGTCAGTACCACTGGCAAAACCGCGGCTACCGGGATTTTCAGGATTTCCTCGACGCGCTGAGTTCACGCAAGCGCAAGCAAATGCGCAAGGAGCGCGAGCAAGTGGCGGGGCAGGGCTTTGATTTCGACTGGCTCGAAGGGCACGAGCTGAGCGAGGCGCATTGGGATTTCGTCTACGCCTGCTATTCAAATACCTATGAAGTGCGTGGGCAAACGCCGTACCTCACGCGAGAATTCTTCAGCCTGGTCGGCGAGCGCATGCCCGACGCGATTCGTGTGGTGCTGGCGCGGCAGGGTTCACGGCCGGTGGCGATGGCGTTCAGCCTGACGGGTGGCGACAGCTTTTACGGTCGCTATTGGGGCTGCCTGGCCGAGTTTGATCGGCTGCACTTCGAGACGTGTTTCTATCAGGGGATGGATTACGCCATCGCCCACGGTTTCAAGCGCTTCGACGCGGGCGCCCAGGGGGAGCACAAGTTG
The DNA here is from genome assembly GCF_000759445.1 of Pseudomonas lutea. Lineage (NCBI taxonomy): Bacteria > Pseudomonadati > Pseudomonadota > Gammaproteobacteria > Pseudomonadales > Pseudomonadaceae > Pseudomonas > Pseudomonas lutea. The sequence goes on along the minus strand of NZ_JRMB01000001.1, from coordinate 2,462,358 downwards.
ATTCGCGGCTTCGAGCCGGTGATCACCCATTCGTGGCATTACCTGGCCCACCCGGGATTGCGCGAAGCAGTGGCAGACTTTCTGACCCAGGAGCGCGCGGGGGTTCTGGCCTATGCCGAAGAAGCGCGCGGGGCGTTGCCGTACAGGCAGGCTGAGTAGCTATACAGAGCTCGGCGCGTTTGCGTACCAAACAGCGCGCCGGCGAATGCGGTCATTCACCACCAACGCAACTGAACAGCGCATTCCCCTGTAGGAGCCGGCTTGCTGGCGAACCGATTTATTCAGCCACATCAATGGTGAATGACGGACCGGGTTCGCCAGCAAGCCGGCTCCTACAAAGTCGTTACCATCACCATCACCATCACCATCGCCATCGCCATCGCCATCGCCATCGCCATCGCCATCGCCATCGCCATCGCCATCGCCATCGCCATCGCCATCACCGCCCAGCCACACCCCGGCCCGAGCCACAGCCACCATCACCGCCCGATCAATCCACCCCGACGAACCCGCCTGTTTGATGCGCCCACAACCGTGCGTACAGACCCTTGTGCGCAAGCAGCTCGGTGTGGGTCCCGCTTTCGGCAATGCGGCCGTTTTCAAGGACAATCAAGCGGTCCATCCGCGCAATGGTTGACAGCCGGTGCGCAATGGCAATAACGGTCTTGCCCTGCATCAACGTTTCCAGACTCTCCTGAATCGCCGCTTCGACCTCGGAGTCCAGTGCAGAAGTAGCCTCGTCCATGATCAGAATCGGCGCGTCTTTGAGCAGCACACGAGTGATGGCGATGCGCTGACGCTGGCCGCCGGACAGCTTGACGCCGCGCTCGCCGACGTGAGCATCCAGCCCGCTGCGGCCCGCGGAATCAGTGAGCAGCGGAATGAATTCATCCGCGCGGGCCTTGCGCATGGCTTCCCAAAGCTCCGCGTCGGTGGCGTCGGGTTTGCCGTACAGCAAGTTGTCGCGGATCGAGCGGTGCAACAGCGAGGTGTCCTGCGTGATCATGCCGATGTGCGAGCGCAGACTTTCCTGCGTTACGTGAGCAATGTCCTGATCGTCAATCAGGATTCGCCCGCCCTGAACGTCATACAGGCGCAGCAGCAGATTGACCAGCGTCGATTTGCCTGCGCCCGACGGCCCGATCAGGCCGATTTTCTCCCCCGGCTTGATGTCCAGGTTAAGCCCATGAATCACACCCTTGCTTGTGCCGTACTGAAAGTTGAGGTCCTGAAATTTAACCCCGCCGCGGTTGACGGACAGTTTGGGCGCGGCGTCGCGATCCGTGATGCCGACGGGCTGAGCAATGCTCTGCAGACCGTCCTGAACCATGCCGATGTTCTCGAAAATGCCATTGACCACCCACATGATCCAGCCGGACATGTTGACGATCCTGATGGCCAGTCCAGTCGCCAGCGCGATCGCACCCACCGATATCAACGACTGGGTCCACAGCCACAAGGCCAGGCCTGTGGTGGTGACAATCAGAATCCCGTTGAGGGTGGTGATGACCGTGTCCATCTCAGTAATGACACGGCCGGCCAGCTGGGTCTTTTCGGTCTGCTCGCTGATGGCTTCGCGCGCATATTGCTGCTCGGACTGGGTGTGAGCGAACAACTTGAGCGTGGTGATGTTGGTGTAGCCGTCGACGATGCGCCCCATCAGTTTCGAGCGCGCATCGGAAGAAATAACCGAGCGTGCCTTCACCCGCGGGACGAAGTACCACAGGGAAAGGACGAACGCGATGATCCAGCTCAGCAGGGGGAGCATGAGGCGCCAGTCAGCCTCGGCGAACAGCACCAGGGCGCTGATCGAATAGATCAGTACGTGCCACAGCGCGTCCACCGATTGCACGGCCGATTCACGCAACGCATTGCCGGTCTGAACGATGCGCTGGGCGATGCGCCCGGCGAAGTCGTTCTGAAAGAAATTCACGCTCTGCTTGAGCACGTAACTGTGGTTTTGCCAGTTGATCATGCTGGTCATGCCGGGGCTGATGGTCTGGTGAACCAGCAGGTCATGCAGGGCGACGAAGATGGGCCGCAGAATGAGCGCGACGATGAGCATCCACGTCAGCTCGAATGCGTGCTCGCGGAAGAAATTCGGGTTGGGCGTACCCTGGGCCAGATCGATGATGCGGCTCAGGTAACTGAACAGCGACACTTCGATCAGCGCGCCAATCAGGCCAACCACCAGCAATGCAGCGAATGTCGGCCACACCTGCCGTAGGTAATACAGGTAGAACGACGAGACGGTGTTGGGCGGGGCGGCGCTGGGGGCTTCGCGGAAGATATCGATCAGCTGTTCAAAACGGCGATAGAGCATTGGCAATGACGCCCACGCTTGAGCGGGCTCTCCTTTCGGTAGGGTGTGTATGCAGCGGCATGAGAGCAGCTAGAGGAAGGTCCCCGATTCAGACCGCACGAAACCGCGATTGCTCAGGTTGATTCAAGCGGTCAGGCCCTGAAATGCAAAAGCCGGGCAGAGGCCCGGCTTTTGCGCTCAAGGCAGAGCTTAGTTCACGCGCTTGGCCGTCTTGATAAAGATCGGGTCCACGGGCACGTTCTGCATGCCGCCTTTGGTGCTGGTCTGGACGTTGACGATCTGGTCAACCACGTCCATGCCTTTCACCACCTTGCCGAATACTGCGTACCCGTAGTCGCGGGCACCGTGGTCGAGCATCGCGTTGTCGACGACGTTGATGAAGAACTGGCTGGTCGCCGAATTGACGTCCGAGGTCCGTGCCATGGCAACGGTACCGCGCACGTTGTGCAGGCCGTTGTCAGCTTCGTTCTTGATCGGGTCGTTGGTGTTCTTTTGCTGCATCTGCGCAGTGAAACCGCCGCCCTGAACCATGAAGCCCGGGATAACGCGGTGGAAAATGGTGTTGTTGTAGAAGCTGCTGTCGACGTATTTCAGAAAGTTCTGAGTGCTGACAGGCGCCTTGTCCTGATTCAGCTCGATTTCGACATCGCCGAAACTGGTGGTGAGCACGACATGAGGCGCCGGAGCGGCCATCAGATTTCCGGCGAACAACATGGCAGTGGCGCAGAGGGCAAGTTTCTTCAGCATGGGCAGTGTCCTGAAAGTGATTTCGACGGCGATAAAACAGGACGTAAGGGAACCACGTTTGCGCGGATTTGGACAGTGGGGACCTGCTAGTGGGACCGGCTTCAGCCGGGAAGAGGCCAACAACACGGCGTCCTTGTGGGACCGGCTTCAGCCGGGAAGAGGCCAACAATACGGCGCCCTTGTGGGACCGGCTTCAGCCGGGAAGGGGCCAGCGTGAACGCCGTCAATCTCGCGGTGTAACCCCTGGCGCATTCCCGGCTAAAGCCGGTCCCACTGAATGCACACACACACACACATTCACACATCGCCAATGACACTTTCTTCAGAGCATCTGCTTGGGCCCTGGAAAGGGGGCGTCCAGCGGCGCAGTGTCAAAGCTCTGGATCAGATCGATAAGGATCTGCGTCGCAGGACCCAGCGGCTTGTCTTTGCTGGAATAAAGGTAAAACGTCGGATGCCGGCTGCCGCCTTTGTCCAGCGGCAGAATCTTCAGCACGCCTTCGTGGATCTCTCGCTCGATGATGTGGCGTGGCAGCCAGGCAAAGCCCAATCCGCTGCTGACGAACGCAGCGGCCGTCGCCAGGCTGCCCACGGTCCAGCGCTGTTCGGCACCGAGCCATCCCACATCCCGGGGTTGATTACGCCCCGAGTCACGGATCACCACCTGCAACTGGCTTTCCAGATCCTGGAAGTTAAGCTCGCGCTGCAACTGGTGCAGCGCATGCCCGGGGTGCGCCACCGCAACGAACTCCACCTTGCTCATCTCATTGCCAAGGTAGCCCGGAATGCTGAAGCCACTGATGGCAAGATCGGCTACGCCCTCCAGCAAGACTTCCTCCACGCCTGACAGCACCTCCTCACGCAAGCGCACGCGACAGCCGCGGCTCTGCGGCATAAAAGCGGTCAGTGCCCGCACCAGTCGAGCGTTAGGGTAGGCGGCATCCACCACCAGACGCACCTCGGCCTCCCAGCCTTGTTCCATGTGGTGCGCCAGATCTTCCAGCTGGCTGGCGTTCTTCACCAGCTGCCGCGAGCGCCGCAGCAGCACCTCGCCCGCCTCGGTCAGTACCGCTTTGCGGCCGTCAATGCGCAGCAGCGGCACACCGAGCTGATCCTGCATCCTGGCCACGGTGTAGCTGACGGAGGACTGCGAACGGTGCAGGGCCTCGGCCGCTTGAGCAAAACCGCCATGGTCGACAACGGCCTGCAGAGTGCGCCATTGATCAAGGGTCACGCGGGGCGCTTTCATCTGTCGCTCCTGTTGTCCTAAGCTGGCCGTCCCTGCATGGAGACTGCCGCATGAAAATAATCAGTTGTGTGCTGCTGGCGATGTTGCCGCTGAGCGCGTTTGCCTACCCGATCGATGTCGAAAAGAACATCAAGGGCGTGCAGGTCGACTACAACAGCCATGACGTCGCCTATGACATCGGCAACATCACCCTGAACAACTTTGGCGACGTGCCTGCCAAATGCAGCGTGGTCTTCCGAAACGGCCCGGAAGCGCCGCGTACGCGCCGGGTTCAGGTCGCACCCAGGAGCAGCACTGAAGTCACCGCGAAATTCACCCGCGACATCGTCAAACTGCGTATCTCTCTGAAGTGCGAGCCGTTGTAAGGCCATGCCCGGCGTCGACGGAGCGTACTGCGCCGTCGGCGATAAAACAAATTCTTGAATGGGTTAGGGGTGATTTCCGTGCGCATTGATCGAGAGCGCTGCCAAGACCTGCCATCCGTTGGCTGACGGCACATCCCGCCAAAGCGTCATTCAATCGTTAATCGCCCGTTAATCCTGCCGCGTGATCATCCTCTCGTTCATCGACACTCCATTGGCACTCGTTCGCTCCTGAGTGCATTGCCCGATCGACCCGCAGGATTGCGCCGGGTCATCGGGTTTTTTCTTTTACGGTCGCTGCTGCCGCGTTCACGGGCGGGCAACGCAGGCAACGTTGCGCAATGGACACGTCATGGGCCAAACGGCTAAGGTCGCCGCCTTCAAAAAAGGGGCAACCATGGGCTATCTACTTTTCGTGACGCTGATCCAGGCGTTCTCCTTCAGCCTGATTGGCGTTTACCTGGCCGGGCACGTCGACAGCTACTTTGCCGTGCTGTTTCGGGTGCTGCTGGCGGGGCTGGTCTTCATCCCTCTGACCCGCTGGCGTCGAGTAGAGGCGCCGTTCATGCGCGGCATGCTGCTGATCGGGGCCTTGCAGTTCGGCGTGACCTACGTCTGCCTCTATCTGAGCTTCCGGGTGCTGACCGTACCGGAAGTCCTGCTGTTCACCATCCTCACACCGCTCCACGTCACGCTGATTGAAGATGCCCTCAATCGACGCTTCAACCCGTGGGGTCTGCTGGCGGCACTGGTCGCCGTGCTCGGCGCGGTCATCATCCGTTACGACCGGGTCGATCCGGATTTCCTGGGCGGCTTCCTGTTGCTGCAGCTGGCAAACTTTACCTACGCCGCAGGGCAAGTCCTCTACAAACATCTGGTGGCCCGCTATCCCGGCGATATGCCGCATTACCGCCGCTTCGGCTATTTCTACCTCGGCGCACTGGCTGTGGCGTTGCCGGCGTTTCTGCTGTTCGGCAACGCCCAGCGCCTGCCGGATGCGCCAGACCAGTGGGGGGTCCTGCTGTTCCTCGGCCTGTGCTCAACCGCGCTCGGCATGTACTGGTGGAACAAAGGCGCCTGCCTGGTCAATGGCGCCACGCTGGCGGTGATGAACAACCTGCATGTGCCCGTCGGGCTGCTGATCAATCTGCTGATCTGGGGGCAAAACGAAGACCTGGGCAAGCTGTTTTCCGGCGCGCTGGTGATTGTTTTGTCGGTCTGGATCAGTCGGCGCGGTCTGGTCGAACGCCGAGCGGCAGCCTGAAACATCCGGGTTAGACACCCGCGTCAACGACATCAGCGGCGGTGATGTTAGCTATCTTCACGCTTGGTTTTTCATGTTGGGGCCGACCCATTAGATTGGCCCCAACGAAACGAGTTAACCAACTTACTACCCACTAAGCGGAGATTTAAAACATGAAAAAGTCCATCGCCTTCGGTTTCGCATTGTCCATCCTGGCCGCCGGTTCAGCCTTCGCCAGCCCTGAGCAGATCAGCCAACGCGCCATCGTTGACGCCTCCAGCGCCACGCTGCTGGACAGCAAAGTAGCCAGCAAAGACGCGGTCAAGCCGTTCGCCGCTCAGACTTCGGGCACATTGACCGTCGCTGAAAACCGCAAGGAATTCGGTTCCAGCTACCAGCGTGACCGTTAATACTCTGGATGTTTAAATATCCAAAACATAAAAGCCCGGCAGACGCCGGGCTTTTTGTTGTTCGCTTGGAAGTTCCAATTGCCAAACAAGCTCTCTTTAACAGACGAAGCAAAGACTAGTTACAGCTGCACTCACATCGGTTCATCTTCCTTTAAGGACCTGATACCCGACAATCCTGCCAATCCGGTTCGCAAGTCCGACCCACTCGGCTGTTGATAAACCCCCAGCCCGAACTCCGGCAATACCGCCAGCAGGTAATCGAAGATATCGCCCTGAATCCGCTCGTAGTCAGCCCAACTGGTGGTGCGGGTAAAGCAGTAGATCTCCAGCGGCACACCCTGCGCCGTGGCTTCCATCTGGCGGACCATGCAGGTCATGTCCGGGTGAATGTCGGCGTGGCTTTTCAGGTACGCCAGTGCGTAAGCGCGAAACGTGCCGATGTTGGTGATGCGTCGGCGGTTGGCGGCCATTTCGCTGACATTGCCCTGCGCCTGGTTCCAGGCTTGGAGCTCGGCCTTTTTGCGGCCCATGTAGTCGGTCAGCAGACGCACCTGGGTCAGTTTCTGCTCCTCTTCATCGGAGACGAAACGCACCCCACTGGCATCGATAAACAGGCTGCGCTTGATCCGGCGTCCGCCTGATTGCTGCATGCCGCGCCAGTTCTTGAACGACTCCGACATCAGCCGCCAGGTCGGAATCGAGACGATGGTCTTGTCGAAGTTCTGCACCTTGACGGTGTGCAGGGTGATGTCCACCACGTCGCCGTCGGCGCCGACCTGGGGCATTTCGATCCAGTCGCCTACGCGCAACATGTCGTTGCTGGTCAGCTGCACGCTGGCAACGAACGACAGCAGGGTGTCTTTGTAGACCAGCAGAATCACTGCCGACATCGCGCCAAGGCCGGACAGCAGCAGTAGCGGCGATCGGTCAATCAATGTGGCAACGATGATGATCGCGGCAAACACGTACAGGATCATCTTCGTCAGCTGCACGTAGCCCTTGATCGAGCGGGTACGGGCGTGCTCGGTGCGCGCGTAGATGTCCAGCAACGCGTTGAGCAACGCGCCGATGGTGAGCATCAGGAAGAGAATGGTGAACGCCAGGGCGATGTTGCCCAGCACATGGTTGGCGGCGGGGCTGAGGTTGGGAACCAGGTTGAGACCGAACTGGATCACCAGCGACGGGGTGACCTGGGCCAGCCGATGGAAGACTTTGGTGTGCAGAAAATCGTTGAGCCAGAACAGCGCCGGCTGGCGGCTGAGCGCCTTCATGGCGTACAGAATGATCCAGCGTGCAAGCCGCCCGAGGGCGAAGGCGGCGACGAGCAAGAGCAGCAAGCCGACGATGGTGCGCAGCATTGGCTGGTTCTCCAGCAGCGTCCAGATTTCCTGGGCGCGTAGCCAAAGCGAAGAGGTGTCCATGGGCGCTGCATCTCCTGATCAAAAAAGCGGGGCGCGATTAGAGCATTGTTGGGAAAGGGAGGGCAGTGCGGGGCAAATCCGGTAACAAAATAGGCCCTTTGAGCTAAAGACGCTCGGCGAATCGGGCTTAAACCGGTAACCTATGCGACTGTTTTTTTGTATTCCGCCGAGGTAACACCCGTGTTCTCCCAATTCGCCCTGCACGAACGCCTGCTAAAAGCCGTGGCCGAACTCAATTTCGTCGAGCCTACGCCTGTGCAAACAGCGGCCATTCCGCTGGCGCTGGAAGGGCACGATCTACGGGTGACGGCGCAGACCGGCAGCGGCAAGACTGCCGCGTTCGTATTGCCGATGCTCAATCGTCTGATGGGTCCGGCCAAGGTGCGTGTGGACATCCGCGCAGTGATCCTGTTGCCGACCCGCGAGCTGGCGCAGCAGACCCTCAAGGAAGTCGAGCGTTTCTCCCAGTTCACCTTCATCAAGGCCGGGCTGATTACCGGTGGCGAAGACTTCAAGGTTCAGGCCGCCATGCTGCGCAAGGTGCCGGACATCCTCATCGGCACGCCAGGCCGCCTGCTCGAACAACTCAACGCAGGCAACCTCGACCTCAAGCACGTCGAGCTGCTGGTGCTCGATGAAGCCGACCGCATGCTCGACATGGGCTTTGCCGAAGACGTCGAGCGTCTGGCTGGCGAATGCGCCAATCGTCAACAGACCATGCTGTTCTCGGCCACCACCGGCGGTTCGGGTCTGCGCGAAATGATCGGCAAGGTGCTGAAAGACCCTCAGCACCTGCAGGTCAACAGCGTGAGCGAGCTGGCCCCGGGCACCCGTCAGCAAATCATCACCGCCGACCACAACGTTCACAAAGAGCAGGTCCTCAATTGGCTGCTCGCCAACGAGACCTACCAGAAAGCCATCATCTTCACCAACACCCGCGCCATGGCCGACCGTATCTATGGGCGTCTGGTGGCGCTTGAGTACAAAGCGTTCGTGCTGCACGGCGACAAGGACCAGAAGGACCGCAAGCTGGCGATCGATCGTCTGAAGCAGGGCGGCGTGAAGATTCTGGTAGCCACCGACGTCGCGGCCCGTGGTCTGGACGTCGACGGCCTGGACATGGTCATCAACTTCGACATGCCGCGCACCGGTGATGACTACGTTCACCGTATCGGCCGTACTGGCCGGGCGGGCGGCGAAGGTCTGGCGATCTCGCTGATCACCCACGGTGACTGGAACCTCATGTCCAGCATCGAGCGCTACCTCAAGCAGAAATTCGAGCGCCGCACGATCAAGGAAGTCAAAGGCACCTACACCGGACCGAAGAAGGTCAAGGCGTCGGGCAAGGCTGTTGGCGTGAAGAAGAAAAAAACCGATGGCAAAGGTGACAAGAAGGGCGACAAAAAGAAGGCCGTCGCCAAGGGGCCGACCAAGCGCAAGTCGGTGAATCGCCCGAAAGCCGAGTCTTTGGTCAGTCAGGACGGGATGGCGCCGCTGAAAAAGCGCGTCACGCGCCCGCCGGTCGCTGAATAACGCCGGTTTCTGCCACCGCCAGCCTGCTGAACGGCTGGCGCTCCGCTGGGTCACATCCACAGAGCATCAAGCCCGATGACCGGATGTCACGGGTATTGCCCTGTTGGCCCACTGGAGGTTGAGATATGTCCAAACGATACGACTGGGACGTGATCGAGCGTCTGTTGCACGACGTTCAAAACAGCGTCGCAAGCGCCGATGCATCAGAGGCGTCTGCCACCGAATTGAAAGCATTGTTGCTTGAACGTGGGTTCATTGCCGCTCACACCAGTGGTGCAGGCGGGAATGGCCAAGGCGCCAGCCTTACCCCCCGAGGCGCAAGCTTGCTGGCGATGATCGACAGCAGCATCCCGGGCAATGACCATCCGCGTCAGGTGCTGGATGAACAGGGCGATGCGCTGGATACGGCGACCTTTGATGAAGTGGCCTCCAAGGCGCAGATCGCCTGACTCTCAAAGCGTCCTGATCAGGACGCTTTTTTCATGCTCTTGTAGCAACTCAAATCTGTGAAATCCTTGCGCACGTCGGCGATCTTGGTCAGCAGCTTCTGCCGTTGATCGTCGGTGCTCTGCGCCATCAAGTCGGTGATCAGCGAGATGGCCGCCTGCTCGGTGTGGTCGTAGGCCGTGCGGTATTCGGGCGTCCAGAAGGTCTGCCGGTCCTGCAACAGGCTGGCGATCTTCTGATCGAAGCCCGGAGCATTGCGCTGTTTGACTGCGGTCAGTAGCAGCGACTGCCAGTGCGCGCGGTTGTCGATCCATACGCGGTTTTGTTCGCCCAGGGAGGTCGACCACTGCACCACTCGCGCATGCTGTGCGGGGTTCAGCTTGCCTATCCAGGGTGTCAGCCTTTTCTCCATGCGTTCGGCACGATCGCGAATCTGCCGATCCAGTGGCTGGTCCACGTATTCGTCCTCATGCTTGCGCAGGTCCTTGGCGAACGCGGCCTGCATTTCGCCCACTTGCTGATCGTCCAGCTGGCGAAGCAGCTCGACCGCCGATGGCGTGATTTCCCTGGAAAGGGTGGCGATGGCTTGCCGCGCTTCAGCGGTGCGCGCCTTGAGCTGGTCTTCGTTGACCTGGTTGTCCCGGACCATCGCTTCCAGGCGGTCCAGCCAGTCAAGGTAGCCGGGAATCTGGGTGGTGCAGTGCCAGCTCAGATGCTCCTTCAGGCGTTCATCGAGCCAGTCTTTCTGCGAAGCGTTCATGTCCAGGTAGTCGTTGAGCGACCAGGGAATGATGAAGTCCAGATGCCGATACGTCAGACCGATCTGACTGCACCCTGCCAACAGCGCCAGGCTCAGCCACAGCGTAAAACAGGTCTTCAACACAATGCCCATGACAGCTCCTTGCCGGTTCGTCTCCCAGTTATAGAGCAAGTCAGGTCATGGCGGTTCAGCCGATCAGAAAAACGAACGCACAACCTTGAGCGTGACCGTGCTTTCGCATTGGGTGTTGTGCCCGCTGTAGGCGCTGCAATCTGCGCCGGTCAGGCTGGAGCCGCTGTACATCAGGTTCATGTCCATGCCCAGCACAGGGCGCGACACGTTGAACGACCAGTCGCTGTAGGCGTTGACCACGCCGCCGCCGTCAATGACCGAAGGGGAGTCGAGTTGGTGATTGCCGTACTGCATGCGCAGGTCAAGGCCCAGCGGAATCACGCTGCCAAGGTCCAGGAACAACGTGCTGTCCTGGCGCCCGGCGTCGGTGCTGAAAGCGGTGCCAATGCGGCTGTCAAAGATGCGGAAGCCGGCATACAGCTCGTGGCTGTCGAGCTGATCGGTATTCGGGTAGCTGTAGCGGATAACGCCCAACTCATAACCGAGGGTTTTGTCGAACGGCTTTTTGAACCCCATGTAGGAGTCGACTTCCAGCGAAGTATCTGGCGCCAGCCCTGTGCTGGGTGACCATTGGCCGAAGTAGAAGCCGCTTTCGTGAGTCAGGTCGAGCCCGCCATGGAATTTTGAATCGCCACCACTCGGGGTGACCAGGCCCTGGGCCATGGTCCGGCTTGGCGTTGTGCCGAGCTTGAGGCTGAAGTCGCCCAGCTCGCGCTCGATCACCTGAGCGCTGGCGGTGTGGTGCATAAGGGTGGCGCAGGCGAACACCGCACCGGTCCAACGGGTAAAACAGCGAGCATGGGGCATGCTTCACTCCTTTCAGGTTCAGAGGAGTGGGTCGGAGGTCTTTATCCAGAAGCCGGAAGGCCAGACAAGAACCGCGAGCTAGAGCGTCGCAAGGATACCGCTGATTGACGATCTCTCGCGACCATTGGTCGATTCAATGCAGATGCACCGGATATAGCGATCAGTTTCTGGGGGAAACCAGCTGATTGACGACGATCAGCGCCTGGGGGAACGAGGGATAGCCACTCGTGGCCACGTCCAGCTTGTCGTACCTGGCACGGTAGGCGCTGGCCTTGTCCGGGTCTTGCGTTCCAGCGCGTTGCGCCAGGAGCGCGATGGCCAGCGGGTAATTGTCATCGGCAGCATCGTTGAGCTTGTCGTCCACCAACGCCGGGCTGGCATTCTGGCGCACCAGCAAGATCGCCTGATAAAACGCCGCTTCGCCCGTCGTGTCATCCCGGGCTGCCCGCTCAAGCAAGGCGCTGGCGAGCTCGTCATTCTCCGGGCGACGCTCGTTGAGCAGCAGCTTGGCCTGGAGCATGTCGTTCTGATACAGCAGATAGTCAACACGACAGGCACTGCCCGCCTGGCTGGTGTCACAACCGTGAGTCGCACAGCCCGCCAGCCCGAGGCTTAACAAGGCACCGATGATCATCCGTTTGTTCATGACTGTTTTCCGCAGAGACGTCAGCAGATCAGCGCATCGTCCGTTCATTCGCCATGGTCGTGCACAGTGCTGCGAAGAGGCAACAAGGTGCGCTGTGTGACGAAAGAGTAAAGCAGAGCTTTGTGAAGCGAGGAGCGATGGACCTGGCGCCTTGTGATCAAAGCGCCTGGATGTCGACCGCGGAGGCGGGAGAAAATTTACTTTTTGCCGAGGGAGATCTGCTTGGACGGGCCGAAGGTCTGGCCGCTGACACCTTTGGCGATTTGCTGGATCTCGCCACCGGATTTCAGAAAAGCTGCAATTTGTGCGTTGATCGAATCGCTGGTTTCAACGGCAGGAGCTGGTTTGGCTTTCGAATTGGATGCTTTTACACGCATGGCTGCAATTGACCTATATAAATTTAATACGGCCGGCCATCCTATCGGAATCAGGCACAAATTGCTTGGTAATTATCGGGCGACCGGACAGTGGGGAATGAATAATTCCCGGGCAATCTGGTTGTGATCACACGACTAAATGCCTGTTTTAATTGCATTGTTTGACTTTGGAGTCAGGCGGAAGCGCACAGGCGCTCACCTTCTGAGCAGATTCGATAACCTGACGAATGGCCTTGGCCAGCCTTGGTCACGGCAAGCGGCATGAGCGGCGCTTCATTTATTGTGGTGTGGCCGAAGGGACCGCACAGCCATGTCAAAGGGCGAAGCCAAATGCAGGCGGGAATTCGGGTAGAATGCCGCCGACGTAACGAGGGTATCTGCACATGGCTTTAGTCGGGCGCTACAACAGTTTGCAAGTGGTTAAACACACCAACTTCGGTTTATATCTGGACGGGGCGCAGGACGGCGAGATATTGCTGCCCAATCGATATATTCCCAAAGACATTCCCAGCGAAGATGAAGACTGGCTCAACGTTTTCATTTATCTGGACAGCGATGACAAATTGATCGCTACCACCGAGAAGCCAAAAGTTCAGGTGGGCGAATTTGCCAGCCTCAAAGTGGTTGAGGTCAACAGCATTGGTATCTTTCTGGACTGGGGATTGCCCAAGGATCTGCTGCTGCCGTACTCGGAAGAAAAGCGACCGTTGAAGGCTGGTGATTACTGCGTTGTGCATGTCTATCTCGACAAGCACACCCGGCGGATCACGGCGACCACGCGTCTGGATCGTTACCTGGATAAAACGCTGGCCAATTACGCGGTCGGTCAGGAAGTCGATTTGCTGGTGGCCGAAGAGACCGCGATGGGCTTCAAGGCGATTATCAATAACAAACACTGGGGCCTGATTCACAAGAACGAGGTGTTCAAGTTCCTGCGTTCGGGTAAACAGGAAAAAGGCTTCATCAAGGAAGTGCGCAGCGACGGCAATATCAGCCTGAGTCTGCAGCCGGTGGGCGAGCAGCTTGCCAGCAGCCTGAACGCGCAGATCCTCGGCAAGTTGCGCGACAACAACGGTGTGTTGCCGGTCAGTGACAAAAGCGATCCGCAGGTCATCAGCAACCTGTTCGGGGTCAGCAAAGGCAACTTCAAGAAAGCGATCGGCGCGCTGTACAAGCAGGGCCAGATCGTCATTCACGCTGACCGCATCGAGCTGGTCTGACGTGAGAGCAAGCCGCAGCGCCGGTGAGCCGGGCTGCGGTTTTTACATCATTTCCCGCTGTTTAATTCTGCACGAAAGCCGCGAAGCTCAGGTTCGCGCCGTTCGGGCGCATGTCCTTCAAGTACGAATCCTTGTCTGCCGAGAGCTCTAGGCTCACGGTGGATTTGCGCTTGCCTTCGTTGCGGATGACCACGCCGTCTTTCTGCTCGCGCAGGAACTTGGTTGTCACTTTGAGGTGAATCAACTCGTCGGTGGCCGGTGTGTGCAACAGCAGGTGCAGCCACTCGTACTGACCCACTGCCAGGCGGCTCATGGGCAAGTCGAACCACCAGATATTGCGCTTGGGGTCGAGAACCGCGAAATGCGTGTTGTTGGTGCCGAGCACGGCGCCGCCGAGCTGTTCGTTACGGCGGGCAATGGCCTGCTGCTTGTCGAGTTTCATAACATTCCTGAATCGCTGTCTCGTCAACCGGGGCCAGCGCCATTGAGCGCGTCCGGTTCGGTCGGGCATTCTCCGAGGTTCCGGGGCAAACATAAAGTCAAAATTGGTGCAGGTCGCCGTCTTGTCTCCAGCTATCACCCGACCGTTGCAGTGCCCGCAATGTTCACGGTAGGCGGTGAGATGCAGGAGCGCGCCCGCCCGCGAATGCTTCATTTCAGGCGATACATGCGCTGGGCCTGGAACGCCTTCGCGGAAAACCGCGCTCCTGCAGGGCCCGGATCAATAGGCGGACATTCATAATGGGAGTCGCCGGATTCGCGGGCTGATCAACCCGCCGTGACCTCCAATCAATCCGTTTGAGAATTCATTGAACCTCTGATCGCAGGCTTCGGTCAGTTCTAGTGTCGAGACAATGACATCCTATTCTCACCCTGGAGTGAACCCTATGAGCAGCACCGGCGATAAAGTCAAAGGCATGGCTAACGAAGCAGTGGGCAATATCAAGCAGGGCGTCGGTAAAGCGACCGACAACGACAAACTGCGCGCAGAAGGCAAGGCGCAGGAAGTCAAAGGCGAAGCCCAGCAGACTGTTGGCGACGCAAAAGACGCCGTGAAGAAAGGCGTAGACAAGGTCTAAATCCCTTGCGCCGGCGGCTGTAGCGCTCCCGGCGAGCTGATTTGAATCACCGTAACGGCCATCCTTTGATGGCCGTTATTGTTTGTGTCACCGGTAGCTGGAAACTCAACAACGCTGGCCAACCGGGAAGGCTAAGGGTAAAAAGCCGGGCACTGCGGGCGGCCGACGGAATTTCAACGCGTTTGCCTGCTCGTATGCTTAGCGCCTGTAGATGCGTTCGAATTGAAAAATAGGCTTGGGCTACATCTGTGTCGCGAAGGAGACGCCATGATATTCCCGGAATTGCGCCAGCTCAGTGTCAAAACAGTGTTGGTCAGAACGGTCAAAGAGTTTCTCGATGACGAGATGTCGACGTACGCCTCGGCACTGGCCTACCAGATGCTGTTTTCGTTGTTCCCCTTCCTGCTGTTCCTCATCGCCCTGATCGGCTTCCTGCACCTGCCGGACTTTTTCAGCTGGTTGCGACTGCAATCCGAGCTCGTGCTCCCGCCGCAGGCGCTGGACCAAGTGAACCCGGTCATCGACCAGCTACAGCAGTCCAAAGGCGGCTTGTTGTCGATCGGTATCGTCATCGCCCTCTGGACCGCCTCTGCCGGCGTGAGGCTGATGATGAGCGCAATGAATGCTGCGTATGACGTGGTGGAAGCCCGTCCGGCCTGGAAGCGCATTCCATTGTCGGTGTTCTATACCATCGGCATCGCCGGCATGCTGCTGACCGTGGCGGCGTTGATGGTGACAGGTCCGCAGGTCATGAACTGGCTCGCTGCACAGATCGGCATGGAAGACTTCATCGTCACCTTGTGGACGATCCTGCGCTGGCCGCTGATCATCATGCTGCTGATGGTGGCAGTTGCAATCATGTATTACGTGATGCCGGACGTTAAGCAGAGCTTCCGGTTCATCACCCCGGGCTCGGTCCTGGCGGTGGTGGTCTGGATTGTCGCGTCGCTGGGTTTTGCCTATTACGTGAAGACCTTCGCCGATTACAACGCGATGTACGGCAGCATCGGGGCGATCATCGTCTTGCTGTTGTATTTCTACATCTCGGCAGCGGTATTGCTGCTGGGCGCAGAAATGAATGCGGTGATCGAGCACATGTCAGCCGAAGGCAAGGACAAGGGCGAGAAGGAAGAAGGCGAGCGTGACACCGTGGCCAATGTAGAGACGGTGCACATCAAGCAGCACGTATCCGGGCTTGGCCGTGACCATAGCCATGATCACGATTACACGCCTGTGCCGCCGACGCTGAAGACCGATAAATTCTGATAACGCTTGCGACAAGGGTTCCGCTTCGGGGCCCTTGCTCCTTGTCGGTTACCCCTTGCTCCTTGCCCGTTACATAGGTGCCGCAATGATTCGTGAAATTCTGAAAATGGGTGACGAGCGTTTGTTGCGTATCGCACCGCCTGTCCCTGAATCGATGTTTGGCTCCCGGGAGTTGAAAACCCTCATCGAGGACATGTTTGAAACCATGGAGAGTGTCGGCGGCGTGGGTCTGGCCGCCCCGCAAATCGGCATTGATCTGCAGTTGGTCATCTTCGGCTTCGAACGCAGTGAGCGTTACCCCGATGCAGAGGCGGTGCCGCAGACCATTTTGCTCAACCCGTTGATTACGCCGCTGGAGCAGACGCTGGAGGAGGGTTGGGAAGGCTGCCTGTCAGTGCCCGGCCTGCGCGGTGTGGTGGATCGATACGAGCACATTCGCTACGAAGGCTTCGACCCTGACGGTCATCGTATCCAGCGCGAAGCCCGAGGGTTCCATGCGCGCGTTGTTCAGCACGAATGCGATCACCTGATCGGGCGCTTATACCCTTCGAGGATCACCGACTTCAGCCGGTTCGGGTTTATCGAAGTGTTGTTCCCGGGGATGGACCCGAACAGCGACGAATGAAGGCCAAAAAGACGCAGAGCCCTACCACGACGCAGACCCGTTGTAGGAGCCCGCTTGCCCGCGAATGCGTAGTGTCAGCCGCCATTGATGCCAATGACCCACCGCGTTCGCCAGCAAGCCGGCTCCTACGGATCTGGGGCAGCTGCAATTTCTAAAAACGACGCAGAGCCTTACACGACGCAGACCCCTTGTAGGAGCGCGCTTGCCCGCGAATGCGTAGTGTCAGCCGCCATTGATGCCAATGACCCACCGCGTTCGCCAGCAAGCCGGCTCCTACGGATCTGACCTGACTTCAAAAATTTGAGTGATTGTTGCCAATTCGTGCACTGCCCGCACCCTCTCAAAAGTGACGCAAACTGGTGTAGGAGCGCGCTTGCCCGCGAATGCGGAGTGCCAGCCGCCATTGATGCCGATGACCCACCGCGTTCGCCAGCAAGCCGGCTCCTACGGATCTGGGGCAGCTGCAATTTCTAAAAACGATGCAGAGCCTTACACAACGCAGACCCCTTGTAGGAGCGCGCTTGCCCGCGAATGCGGTGGGTCAGCCGCCATTGATGCCAATGACCCACCGCGTTCGCCAGCAAGCCGGCTCCTACGGATCTGACCTGACTTCAAAAATTTGAGTGATTGTTGCCAATTCGTGCACTGCCCGCACCCTCTCAAAAGTGACGCAAACTGGTGTAGGAGCGCGCTTGCCCGCGAATGCGGAGTGCCAGCCGCCATTGATGCCGATGACCCACCGCGTTCGCCAGCAAGCCGGCTCCTACAGTCGACACTTATTCAAGCGCGTTACTGCCGTGATCTTCATTCCAGCGCGCTCCCGCAGGTGATCTATTAAACCGCACCCACAGGTCAAACGCGGACGAAGGCAATCAGCTGTTTGCTCTGTCGGTAGCGGGCGAGTCTTTCAGCGAGCGGTGGTGGCAGGTCGGTTGCCTCAGCAAAGCCAAGCCGCTGATAAAATCCGCCAAGTTCGGGTTCGCAAAATAACCAGACATCGCCATTCGTTGCTGCCAGGGCCGCCGCCACCAGGCCCGCGGCGACGCCGCGTCCGCGCTCGGTCGGTGCGACGAAGAGCCCGGTCAGCCAGTGCCCATCAGCAGCAGGTGTCAGGCACAGGCCGCCGACAATCTCGGAAGTCCGCGCAACCCACAGCTGCGCCTCGCCTCTGGCGCGCATGGGCGAGCGATGCGCTCGGTAGAATTTCGCCAGCAGCGGGCGCTGCAAATCGGGAAGTGGCAGAAACAACATGGCGGGCATGTGCGGTATCAGCGGGGGAATGGCGCATGGTTCTACCGTCATAACCATTTGGTCTACAAGTTTTTTCCGAGCCGTTGCACAAGGGTTTATCAGCCCGAATGCAGGAACCGGCAATGCCCAACTACCTGGACGACGCGCAGCGCGAAGAAATCGTGCGCTTGCGTGCAAGCTTTACAGGCCGCACGGAATGGCCGACATGGTTGTTGCTGGTCGGCGTGTACACAGGCTGGCCAGCGTTGCTGCTTGCCAGCCCACACTTGGGGGCGTCGCTGAGCACGCTGTTGATGATTCCCCTGCTGGTGCTGTGGATGTCGGTGCAGCATGAGGTCCTGCACGGCCATCCGACGCGCTCGCTGAGATTGAACAAAGCGCTGGGCTACGCGCCGTTGGCGGTCTGGTACCCGTACACCCTTTACCGTGACACGCACATGCAGCATCACCGTGATGAAGACCTGACTGTGCCCGGTCGCGACCCGGAAAGCCGTTACCTGAGCGAGTTGCAGTGGAAGCAGACTGGCACCTTGATGCGCGTCCTCCGTTGGCTCGACAAGACCCCGCCGGGGCGTCTGGTGTTCGGCGTGCCATTGGCCCTGAGCAGCCTGTTCGTCGGCGAAACCCGGCGGCTGCTGCGAGGCAAGCGTCAGGCCTGGCTCATGTGGTCCACCCATGGCTTCTTCTTGATCCTGACGTTCACGTTCATCGAGCGTTACAGCGCGATGTCCGCAGTGCATTACCTGCTTTTCTGCAGCGTGCCGGCGCTGGCGGTATCGATGGTGCGTTCCTATTACGAGCATCGCCCTGGCGAACAACCTCAGGAGCGCACCGTGATCAACGAAGCGTCGTGGCCATGGGCGTGGCTGTTCCTCAATCTGAACCTGCATCTGGTGCATCATGATTTGCCCGGCTTGTCGTGGTATCACATGCCCCGGGTTTACCGGGCGCGGCGTGAGCAATGGCTGGCGCGCAGCGGCGGGTTTCTGGTGGCCGGTTACGCTGAACTCTTTCGTCGCCACAGCTTCAATCCTATCGACAGTCCGCAACATCCCTACGTCTGAAGCGGAAACCAGAACATGCAAACGGGCTTTGCCGAACTCCTGATGTACGTGGCCCCGCAACGCATTGAGCAGGCGCAACACCAGTGGCTGCAGCAAATAACCCGAATCCTCGGGGTCGAGCGACTGGATGCGCAGGCTGCGGGGCTGGCGTCGGACCTCATGGCGCTGTGGCTGTCGCCGCAACTGCTGCTGACGCAAACCTGTGGCTATCCGCTGATGACGGCGCTGCGCGGCAAGGTCCAGGTCGTTGGCCGTCCTGTTTACCAGTTGCCTCACAGTAACGAAGGCGCCCATTGCAGCCTGTTGGTCGCGCGCGCGGACGATTCTCGCCAGACCCTTGAGGCGTTCCGCGGCAGCCACGGCCTTGTTAATTCCCGGGACTCGAACTCCGGCATGAACCTGTTCCGTCACGCCTTGGCGCCGCTCCAGCGAGAAGGGCGGTTCTTCGCCGATACCATGCTCACCGGTGGCCATCGCAACAGCCTTGCCCGGATCAAGGCGGGCGAGGGCGACCTTGCGGCCATTGACAGCGTCACGTTCGATTACCTGGCCCGCGACGAAAGCGATGAAGTCGCCGGCCTGAAAGTCGTTGCTCGCACGGCGCCCGGACCTTGCCTGCCCTACATCACCCGCCTGGGTGCCGACGCAGCGGCCATCCGTCTGACAATGAATCAGGCATTGCTCGAACACCCGGAGGTCGCGGCGGCATTGGCGATCAGGGAAGTGCTGCCTGCGAGTGAAGCCGACTACGAGGTGTTGCTCGATTACCAGCGCCAGGCGGCATCGCTCGGCCTACATGAGGTCTGATTATTCCAGAACGGTCTATCAGTTCGCCTTTTAGGTATTTTTACTGCATAACTGCGCTTGCTAGGATGCCCCCAACAAACTCCCGACGACACGACTCAGGGCAGGGGATGTTCGATGACCGGTGCCGATCCTACGCATAGCAACTATGTAAGCGAGCTTTTTGCCCAGCACCACGGCTGGTTGTGTCTGCGCATTCGCCGTTGGGTGGACAGCATGCAAACCGCCGAAGACATCGCGTCCGACACCTTCCTGCAAGTGCTCGCTGCACCCAACGTTGTGCCGATCCGTGATCCGCGTGCGTTGCTGACCACCATTGCCCAACGCCTGGTCTATGAGCACTGGCGGCGACGTGACCAGGAGCGCGGCTACCTGCAAGGAGTGTCCCAAGAGGCCTCGGTTTCCTCCGCATCGGTAGAAAGCCATGCGGCCACGCTGCAAATTCTTGACCGCCTGGACCGCCGCCTCGACCGCCTGCCAGTGAAGATCAAATCGACCTTTGTGCTGTCACGGCGCGGCGGTCTGACCTACCCTGAAATTGCCGCGCACCTAGGCATTTCGCAGCGTTCGGTGAGCGACTACATGGATCAGGCTGAAACCTGTTGCCGCCGCGCTTGTCTGGAGTAAAGCGTGCGCTGTGCCCAACCGAACGAGCTTTTCCCATCCCTGAGCGACGAGAGACCTCATGACACCAATCAAAAAACTGCTGGGCGGCTCGCTGCTTGCACTGGCGGCCCTCACCGGCTCGGCGCACGGCGCAGACAAAACGGCGCCCATTCATTTCGGTGACATCACGTGGGAGAGTGGCAGCCTGATCACCGAAATCCTGCGCACCATCGTAGAGAAGGGCTACGGGTATCCCACTGACAAGCTGCCGGGTAGCACGGTCAGCCTGGAAGCGGCGCTGGCGAAAAACGACATTCAGGTGATCGGCGAAGAGTGGGCCGGTCGCAGCCCTGCGTGGGTCAAGGCCGAGGCGGAAGGCAAGGTGCATGGCCTGGGCGACATCGTCAAAGGCGCGACCGAAGGCTGGTGGGTGCCGGAATTCGTGATCAAGGGCGATCCGGAGCGCGGTATCAAGCCGCTGGCGCCGGACCTGAAATCGGTGGCGGACCTGCCCAAGTACAAAGACGTTTTCAAGGACCCTGAGTCCCCGGACAAGGGCCGCTTCCTCAACAGCCCGACCGGCTGGACCTCGGAGATCGTCAATACGCAGAAGCTCAAGGCGTACAAGCTCAACGACAGCTACGTGAACTTCCGCACCGGCTCCGGTGCGGCGCTGGATGCGGAAGTCGCTTCGTCGATTCGTCGCGGCAAGCCCGTGCTGTTTTACTACTGGTCACCGACGCCGCTGCTCGGTCGCTTCAAGCTGATCAAGCTTGAGGAGCCGCCGTTCAACGAAGCCGCCTGGAAAACCCTCGCCGACGCCAGCAACCCGAACCCCATCGGTTCGAGTTCTCTGGCTGCGCACCTGGCCATCGGCGTGTCGGAGCCGTTCCGCCAGCAGTACCCGGACCTGGTGAGCTTCTTTGAAAAAGTCGACCTGCCGATCGACCAGTTGAACAAGACCCTCGGCGAGATGAGCGAAAAGCGCCAGGAGCCTTCCGTTGTGGCGAAAAGCTTTTTGAAAGACCACCCGGACGTCTGGTCCAAGTGGGTGCCTGCGGACGTCGCCAAGAAGGTGACGGCGGGCCTGTAAGCGGGGGCCGTTCAGGCTGAGAGGCGAGCGTCATGGTCACTGATTTGCCTGAACGCGCCAATGTGGAAGCGGCTGATACCTTGCTGGAAACCGAGCGGCTAATGCTGCGCCGGCTCACACCGGATGATCGTCCGGCGCTGGCGCAGATACTGGGCGATTCCGAGGTCATGCAGTATTCGGTGGCCGGGGTGTTGTCGGAAAAGGCCACGGGTGAGTTCATCGAGTGGTGTCAGTATTCCTACCAGCAACACGGCTTTGGTCCCTGGGCAGTGGTGGAGAAATCCAGCGCTGCGCTGGCCGGCTTCTGCGGTCTCAACGCCGAGCGCGTCGATGATGCCGATGAAATCGAGCTTGGTTATCGGCTTGCGCCGGCATTTTGGGGCAGGGGATTGGGCACCGAAGCCGCCCGCGCCGCGCTTCGTCATGCTTTTGAACACCTCAACGTGGCGTCGGTGATCGCAATTGTCCAGCCGGGCAATGTGGCGTCGGTGGGGGTGATCAAGAAGCTGGGGTACAGTGGGTTTGTCTACAGCCAGTATCATCGCCGGGCAGTGAGGATTTACCGCATGACGGCGTTGCAATGGGCATCAGTGAGTAGCAAGTCGCTTTAGCGATGCCACTTCAGCTTTCCCGGCTAAAGCCGGTCCTACAGTATGCAATCAGTGTGCAATAAGTGTGCAATCAGTGTGCAATGCTCACGCAGCCGACTCCGCAGAGCGCACTTTTGCAGGACAGGCTGCAGCCGGGAAGAGGCCTTACCACTTTTTGTGGGACCGGCTTCAGCCGGGAAGAGCCCGTTTCGTCCGATACATGACCCACGGCACTGACGTTAGCCGACAAAAGGCGGTCAGAGCGTTGATCACACTGAAAAGTCGCCGGGAGAGGACATGGAATATCGCAGATCGACAGCGCTGACGTTGCCACGCGCAACGCGGGCACTGGCGCTAATGGGCGCGATACTGCTGCCTTCAATCACCGTCGCCGCAGACATCACGCCAGCACCGGCAACGGATTCCGCGCTGACCTTCGTCCAGGACCGGCACTTGGGCGAAAGCCTGGGCTGGCTCGGCTACCAGGTCGCGTCGCACACGGTGACTTTCGCCACCATCGTCGAGGCCGTTGGCCGCACCAAAGCGCAGGAAATCGTGCAGGACGAATTGCAAAGCCTGCAGCCCAACTACCAGCAGGAATGGGACCGCAACCTGGCGGCGGCCTACGCTTCATCGTTCAGCCCCGAAGAGCTGCAGGCGCTGGATGCCGCAGACCCGGCGCCGGACGTAGCGAGCAAATTCCGCAACAAACAGCGCGATGTCGGCGCGGACATGAAAGACCGCTCCAGCGATCTGCTCAAAGTTTACGTGTCCACCGCACTGGACAACGCGCTGAAAAAAGCCAAGCCTTGAGTGCGCGCCTTTCTCAGGCGTTGCATCGTCGAATACCCCGTCACCCAGCAAGGAGAGACCATGGACCCATTCATGCAAGCGGCCATCGATGAGGCGCAAAAAGGCCTGGCCGAAGGCGGCATTCCCATCGGCTCGGTCATCGTCCACGACGGCAAGATCATCGGCCGCGGCCACAACCGCCGGGTTCAGGAAGGCAGTGCCATCAAGCATGGCGAAATGGACGCGTTTGAAAACGCCGGCCGCCAGCCTGCCCGGGTGTACCGCGAGGCAACGCTTTACACAACCCTCTCGCCCTGCGCCATGTGCAGCGGTGCCATCCTGTTGTACGGCATCCGCAAGATCATCGTCGGCGAGCACGAAACGTTCATGGGGGAAGAGGAGCTGCTCAAGGCTCGCGGCGTTGAGGTGGACGTGTTGCATGATCCGGTTTGCGTCGGCCTGATGCAGCAGTTCATCGCCGACAAGCCGGAGCTGTGGAACGAGGACATCGGCGAGTAGGCTACGGCTCAGGCTTCAACTGCGCTGCGCCGAACAGCTGCACCTGCTGCAACTGCCCGTCGCGCTCGATCAGGCGCAACGGCGCGGTGCCGCCGGGCATCACCACCTCGACCAATCCCGCTTGCACCCACCCGCACAACCACGCGGCTGACGCGACAGCGCTGGCGCTGGTACCCGAAGATGCCGTCGGGCCTTCGCCTCGCTCGAACACCCGCGCGGTGATGCGGTTTGAGCTCGATTGCGCGGCCCATTGCAAGTTGATTCCGCCGGGGCAGGGGTCGCCGTTGCCTGACGCACCGGCGACGAAGGCAATTCGCGTCAGTGCTGCATTCAGCTCAGCTTCGTGCAGATCCTCGAAGCCTGGCAGGTCGCTGGTCTGACTGACCAGCGTGACGCAATGGGGATTGCCGACCCGCACAAACACGCTGCTATGCCAGGCCGGGTTCAGGGCGGCCAGCCGTTCGACCCGATTGACCTCGCGCGTGTTGAACGTCGCGGTGCCGACCCCATCTCCAGTGGCGCCCAAGGCGTGTGCGCCAAAACCCGGTGCGCCGATGTTCAGCCAGAAGCCGCTAGCTCCGTCGAGCAGTGCAGGGGTCACTTGGGTGGGTACGGGGCTGACCGAGCCCGTGTTGTCGTGATGCACATTCAAAATGAACGGCTCGGTGCCGGTGATTCGGCCTGCATCCGTCAGCGATTGCGCGAAGATGGTCAGCCCGTTGCCGCTGCGTTCGGCAAACGTGCCATCGGTGTTGACGATCAGCACGTCATACGACGCGGACGGTGCGGACATTTCACCCGGTGCAGGCATTTCACACGGCGCCGCCGCTTGAAACGGCCCTACCAGCAACCCGTCGCAGCGATGGGTTTTGCTGCCGAGCGGCCGGGTGCCTGGCGGCCAGTCACAGATCGCGGCGATGGCCTGAGCTGTCCAGTTATGACGCTGGGCAGCAGCGTCTGCGGCTGAGACGGGCAGAGCAACGCCGAGCCCGCGCAGGGCTTCAGGGGTAATCACCGCGTAGAGGTTGCCGCGTGCGTCGTAGAGGCGAGCCATGGTCGGTCCGAATCAGGGGATCAGCGGGCATTAAATCACGGCCCGTTGGAGCCTGCCGTCGGAGGATTCAGACCACCAGCGTTAACCACGCCGACACCAGCAGCAGCACTGCCATCGCCTGGTTGAAGCGCTTCATGCTCTGCGCCGAGCGGCAGAATCTGGCGGCACTGACGCCCAGATACGCCCAGGCGCTCATGCACGGGATCGACACCAGAAAGAACGCTAGCGACAGCCAGATCACCCGCATCATGCGGTCCGCGTCGGTGCCGGCGAATACACTGACCACGGCCAGCGCCATCATCCAGGTTTTCGGGTTGACCAGTTGCAGGCTCGCAGCGCCCCAAAGGCCTAGCGTCGGGCCACCGCGCGGTTGCGTCGGGTCGATCGCCTCGGCCGGCGCGCTGAAAATCTGCCAGGCCAGCCAGGTCAGCCAGCCGATCCCGACCCAGGACATTACCGTTTGCACCTGCTGGTGCCGAGCCAATACGTCGCCCAGCCCGGTGCCCACCATCAGCACCAGCAACGCGGCACCGGCACAGGCGCCGAAGACTATTGGGAGCGTGCGCAGCAAGCCGTAACGCGAGCTATTGGTCAGCACCAGGATGTTGGTTGGGCCCGGCGTAATGGAGGCGACGAAGGCGAAGAGCAAAAAAGGCAGCAGCGTTTGCATGGGGCAACTCGACGGTCGTTGATCGTCTGGCCATGATCGACGTGCGGTGCGCTGTCAGTCTGGAACAATTGAGCAGCGCCGCCGGTAATCGGCGGGCGTCACGCGGTAGGCGCGCTGGAACCAGCGGCCCAAGTGGCTTTGATCGGCGAAGCCCAGCGCTGCGGCGACGTTGACCGGCAACTCGCCCCGCGCCAGCAGCAGCCGGGCACGGGTCAGGCGCAGCTGAATCAGGTAGGCGTGGGGTGCCATACCGAATGCAGCCTTGAACGCGCGGCTCAGGCGAAAGCGATCAACGCCCGTTACCTGGGCCAGGTCGTCCAGACCAATGTCCTGATGCAAATGGCTGTGCAGGTAGTCGCGTGCGCGTTGCGCCACCAGCGGCAGACGTGGATCGGGATTGAGCACGGTGCGCCAGCGCAGGTGGCTGGTCAGGTTGGCAAGCAGGTGATCCAGAGCGGTCTGGCGGACGATGCGCAGCTCGTCGTGGTGCATCGCTTCAAAGGCACTGGCGGTGGCGATTGCCAGTTGCGGGTCTTCGGCCAGGGTGGCGGCGAAGCTTAACTGGGTGTTGTCAGGGGTGTCCTCAAACTGCGCACGCAGTTCGCGGTCCAGCCAGTTCGGGTCCAGGTACAAGGTGCGGTAGGTAAAGCCGCCCGCTTGTGGGGCCGTGCCGTCGTGGATATCGCCGGGCTCAAGCAGAAACACCTTGCCCGGCGTGCTGTTGTGCTGCTGCCGTCGACAATTGAACTGCTGCAGACCCTGTTCGGTAATGCCCACCAGATAACTGTCGTGCCAGTGCGGGTCGTAGGCATGGCCCTCGAAATGCGCGCGCACTGTCTCGATGCCGGACGTGGGGTCCTGCTTGAGCTCGATCCAGTTACGGTCGGACATTGCGGCCTCGGGGCGGGTGGCGTGGCGGGTGTGGGTCGTCAGTCAAGTCGGATACGTTACCGCGCTGATTACGGCAGGTCTGGAAGAATTGTGCAGAAGCCGACGAGGCGTCGTGGGTGGGTGTGCATCTGTCGCCGCGCCGCCGATCTGAAGAATGTGATCTGGCGTTCAGCCTGTAGAGGCTGGACTCATGCGTTCGCCAGCAAGCCGGCTCCTACAGATTGGTGTGATCCCGAAATATGGACGTTGTCTGCGTGACGTCCGCCTATTCGGTCCCAGCCAGATGATCGCCGACTATTCTTGTTACAAAGCGAATCGTCCTACACGTTGCCGATCCATCCGTCCGGCGCGAACCTACGCGCTTGAGCGCCATCAAAGACCGGAATCGTTACCCATCCCACAGAAGGTAAATGATGAACAGTTTTTCGCGACACCTTGCCGTTGTGCTGCTCGGCGGGCTCATGTCTGTAGGGCTCCTGCCCGCCGGTGTGGTGCAGGCCGATGAACACACCGCGCCAGCACCGCAGTTGCTGGCCGCCGCCGGTTACCCCAACCGCTCGATCAATGTGCCCGACAACGGCGCCATTCGCCGCGCCAACCCCAACAGCCGTCAGGGCACCGACTCCATCGCGCCGCGCGTCGATGGTCCGCGTCTCGGGCCTGCCCAGCCGCGGCCGCCCACGCTCGAAAACGGCGGCATCGGCAACGGCTATCCCACTCGGCAAGCACCCGCTCGGCCTTCCGGCGATGCCCAGCGTCGCAGCAATTGAGCCCGGCTGTTGATCGTCCAACCGATTCATCGCATCTCCTTCCATCTCACAAGGAATCGTCCATGTTGCGCACCACTTTCCTCCGCAAGACCTTGCTGGCGACCTTATGCGCTTCCGCGTTGCTGGGCATCTCGGTACAGGCGACCGCGGCAACGTACCAGAGCGAAAACGGCACGCTGACCGTCGATGAAGTGGTCGGCGGGCTGCAGCATCCATGGGCGGTGGCGTTTTTGCCGGATGCCCAGGGCATGCTGGTCACCGAACGTGCGGGCAATCTGCGCCGGGTCACGCCGGACGGCAAACTCTCGGCGCCGATCTCGGGCGTGCCGAAGGTCTGGGCGCAGGGGCAGGGCGGTTTGCTCGATGTCGTGCTGTCCCCCGATTTTGCCAAGGACCGCATGGTGTACCTGACCTACGCCGAAGCGGCCAGTGACGGCAAAACCGGCGGCACGGCGGCGGGCCGCGCGAGACTCTCGGACGACATGACCCGACTGGAGGGCTTCACCCGCATCTTCCAGCAGCAGCCCAAGTTGTCTGTGGGCAACCACTTCGGTTCGCGCATGGTGTTTGATCGAGACGGCTACCTCTTTATCGCGCTGGGCGAAAACAACGAGCGGGCCACGGCTCAGGACCTCGACAAGCTTCAGGGCAAAGTAGTGCGCCTTTATCCCGACGGCACTGTGCCCAAGGACAACCCTTTTGTGGGCCAGAAGAACGTGCGCCCGGAGATCTGGAGTTACGGCCACCGCAATCAGCAAGGCGCCGCGCTCAACCCATGGACCGGCACGCTGTGGACCAATGAACACGGTCCGCGCGGCGGCGATGAGATCAACATCATCGAACGCGCCGGCAATTATGGCTGGCCCATTTCGACCTTCGGCATCAATTACAGCGGCGAGGCGATCCCTGAATCCAAAGGCAAGATCGTCGAGGGCGTGAAAAACCCGTTTCATGTGTGGGAGAAATCACCAGGCATCAGCGGCATGGCCTTCTATGACGCGAGCACCTTCAAAGCGTGGGACCACAATATTTTCATCGGCGCGCTCGCGTCGGATGACCTGATCCGTCTGGAGCTCAAGGACGATAAGGTCGTGCACGAAGAGCGGTTGCTCGGCGAACTCAAATCACGCATCCGCGACGTGCGCCAGGGCCCGGACGGTTATGTGTATGTGTTGACGGACGAGGATGACGGCAAGTTGTTGAAGGTGGGTTTGAAGGTCGAGAACTGATAGGAATTCCCGGTCCTGGG
The DNA here is from genome assembly GCF_000759445.1 of Pseudomonas lutea. Taxonomy (NCBI): domain Bacteria; kingdom Pseudomonadati; phylum Pseudomonadota; class Gammaproteobacteria; order Pseudomonadales; family Pseudomonadaceae; genus Pseudomonas; species Pseudomonas lutea. Next base: position 2,434,358 of record NZ_JRMB01000001.1, on the reverse strand, counting down.
ATAGCGGTGTGGGGCTGGGTTTAGGCGGGAAGAGGCGGGTGCAGTTCATCTGGATGCATGCTGTGGGACCGGCTTCAGCCGGGAAGGGGCCAGTCCTGGCACCCTCATTGTCGCGACGTGACGCGCGGGCTTCCCGGCTAAAGCCGGCTCCACTAAGGGCAGAGGCTTCCAGGGCAAAGCAGGTCCTATGAAGCCAGCTAGGCTGGGTCGATGGATTCATTGCAGTTGTAAAAAGTCGGCGCAGAACGTACAAGATGCGCCGCCGAACTGGCCTGCGTTTTTTGCTGCCCGACTGCTTATTCCAGGAATTGCCCGCCGATGACCATCTCTTCCCGTCCTGCTGCCGGTTTCACGCGTCGGCTGTTGCCGCTGAGTATCGCCTTCGCTTCGCCGTGGCTGGCGGCCCAAGAAGCTGAACCGGTGACGCTGGACGCGCTCAGGGTGACGGGTGAGCAGGAATCGGTTTATCAGGCCGGCAGCGCATCAGTTGGCGGTTTCAGCGAGGCGCCTCTGCGCGACACGCCGGCGTCGATTTCGGTATTCAACGCCGAACGGCTGCAAAACCAGCAAGCCAAACTGCTCAGCGACGTATTGCGCAATGACGCCTCGGTGGGCGACAGCTATGCGCCGGTGGGGTATTACGAGAATTTCGTCGTGCGTGGCTTCTCCCTCAACGCCGCCAACAGTTATCGCATCAACGGCCGCAGCATCACCGGCGAGCAGAACGTGGCGCTGGAAAACAAAGAACAGGTCGAATTGCTCAAAGGCCTCTCGGGGCTGCAAAGCGGGGTGTCGGAGCCGGCGGGCGTGGTCAATTACAAAACCAAGCGCCCGGAAGACGTGCGGTCGGTGACGGTCTCGACCAACGAGCATGGCGAGCGCTACATCGCCACCGACGTCGGCGGCTGGTTTGGCAGCGAGAAACAATTCGGGCTGCGCGCCAACGTCGCCCACGAGGACATTCGTTCCTACGTCGAACACGCCAATGGCCAGCGCGATTTCGCCTCGCTGGCGTTCGACTGGAACATCAACGAACAGTCCACCCTGCAACTTGACGTCGAATACCAGACCAAAGAGCAGCGCTCGGTCCCGGGCTACCAACTGCTGGGCGGCACCGAACTGCCCCATGACGCCTCGCCACGCAAACTGCTGGGCTATCAAAGCGACTCGAACCCGGTGGGCATCGATTCGCTGAACATGAACGGCCGTTATGAATACCGTCTCACCGATGACTGGAAAGCCAGCCTCAGCGCCTCCCGCAGTCGCGTGGTCATCGACGACTACAGCGCCTTCGCCTATGGCTGTTATTTCCAGAGCGACTGCCCCGCAGAGCCGCTGACGGGGCACTTCACGCCGAGCGGCGGCTACGACATCTACGATTTCCGCAGCCCCGATGACACCCGGCGCAACGACGAAGTCGAGGCCACGATGACCGGTCTGTTCGCCACCGGCGGGCTCGATCACGAGCTGACCTTTGGCACCAGCGCGTTCCGCCGCACCGTGGACACCCGGCCGTATTTCAGCGAATACGTCGGCTCCGGGAACATCCACGAGACGCCCGACCAGTTCGCGCCGTCGGACCTCACCCCAGGCCACACCGAGCGCCGCCTCGACAGCCGGCAGTACGGACTGTTTGCCACGGACCGCATCAGTTTCAACGAACACTGGCAGACGGTGATTGGCGGGCGTCAGGTCAAGCTCGACGAAAAAGCCTACAACGAAGACGGCAGCGAAAATCGCCACACCGAGCGGTCGATCTTCCTGCCGCAGGCGGCGCTGATCTACAAGCCGATTGACGACGTTTCGCTCTACGCCAGCTACAGCAAAGGGCTGTCCCTGGGCGGCACGGCGTCGGTGTTCGACAGCAACGTCGGCGAGATCCTGGCGCCGACGATTTCTCGTCAGCTCGAAGCCGGGGTTAAATACGACTGGCGCCGCATGAGCTTCACCGCAGCGGTGTTTCAAACCCGCCAGGCCTATCAGTATTCAAGGCCCAACGACGACGGCAGCCTGACCTTCGTCCAGCAGGGTCAGCAAAAAAACACCGGCGTCGAGCTGGGCGCCAACGGCTACCTGACCTCGCAACTGCAACTGTCGGCCAGCGTCGCGGCCATCAAGGCAAGGGTCGAAGACAGCGGCACCACGGCCTATGAAGATCATCAGGCGATCAACGTGCCGAAATTCCGTGGCAGCCTGTCGGCCGACTACGCCTTGCCGATTCAGGGCCTGGCGCTGCTCGGCGGCGTGCAGTACAGCACAAGCAAATACGCCAACCGGGAAGGCTCGGTGAAAGTCGATGACTACGCCGTGTTCAACGCGGGCAGCCGCTACAGCACCAAAGTCGAGGGCTACGACACGGTGTTGCGCCTGACCGTCGACAACCTGTTCGACAAACGCTACTGGCGCGATGCGGGCGAATACCTGGGCGACGATTATCTGTTCCTCGGCGCACCGCGCACGGCACGGGTCTCGGCAACGGTGAGCTTCTGACCCGTCGGGTCGATAGCGCCAGCCGTCAGTGATCCGCCCTCAAATCGTCAGCTTTGTTATCCTGCGCGCCTTTGTCGCACCTAACTGCCGTTTCAACCTGTGATTTGGGGTCTTTCATGACAGCCATTCTTGGACCACGCCCACAACCGATCAGCCGGGGAGACTACAAAACCCTGGGCCTGGCGGCGTTGGGCGGGGCGCTGGAAATCTACGACTTCATCATTTTCGTGTTTTTCGCCCTGACGCTCAGTCAGCTGTTCTTTCCGCCGGAAATGCCCGAGTGGCTGCGCCTGCTGCAAAGCTTCGGGATCTTCGTCACGGGCTACCTGGCGCGCCCGCTGGGCGGCATTCTGATGGCGCACTTTGCCGACAAGCTGGGCCGCAAACGTGTCTTCAGCCTCAGCATTCTGATGATGGCGCTGCCTTGCCTGCTCATCGGCATCATGCCGACGTACGCGGACATCGGTTATTGGGCGCCGTTGGTGCTGTTGGCGCTGCGGATCCTGCAAGGGGCTGCGGTCGGCGGGGAGGTGCCGAGCGCATGGGTGTTCGTTGCCGAGCACGCACCGAAAGGCCATCGTGGCTATGCGCTGGGCGTGTTGCAGGCGGGGCTTACCTTCGGCTACCTCATCGGCGCGCTGACCGCGACCTGGCTGGCGAAAGTCTTCAGCCACGCGGAAATCCTCGATTACGCGTGGCGCATCCCGTTTCTGCTGGGCGGTGTGTTCGGCGTCATTGGCGTGTGGTTACGCCGCTGGCTCAGTGAAACCCCTGTGTTCATGGCCCTGCATGCGCAGCGCGAAGGCATGACCGAACTGCCGCTGCGCGCGGTTCTGCGTCAGCATCGGCAATCGCTGTTACCCGCCGCACTGCTGACCTGCGTGCTGACCTCCGCCGTCGTCACCCTGGTGGTCATCACGCCTACCGTAATGCAGCAACGCTTCGGCATGAGCCCCAGCGACACCTTCGCCCTGAGCAGCGTCGGCATCGTCTTTCTCAACATTGGCTGTGTCCTGGCGGGCATGCTGGTGGACCGCATTGGCGCCTGGCGCGGGGTGGTCCTTTACAGCTTGCTGCTGCCTGTGGGCGTTGGTGTGCTTTATGCCAGTCTGGTTGGCCACTGGCTGCCCATGGGCCTGGCCTATGCCGTGGCGGGGCTGGCGTGCGGCATCGTCGGCGTTGTGCCGTCGGTCATGGTCGGACTGTTCCCGGCGAATATTCGCGTCTCCGGCATCTCACTGACCTACAACATCAGCTACGCCCTCTGGGCCAGCACTACGCCGCTGGCACTGATCGCCCTGATGCCATGGAGCCCGTGGGTGTGCGTGGGCTACTGCGTGATCATGGGGGCGGTGGGTCTGGCCACCGCGATGTTCTTTGGCATGCGCAAAGGCATGCAGGTGGATGACACCCGCGTGGTACACACCGGCGGTTGAGCAGAGCAGGGGCGCCGCAATGGCGCCCGTTGGTTTCTTCCAGCTGATTCCAGACCCCGGCAGCGCAACGCTTCATCCGCTCATTTGTAACAGATGATTGTAATTATCATTTGCAGCGTTTATTGTCCCTGTCTATACAACTTGCCCGACTTTATATATATCCCGCGGCCCCTCAGAGGGTCATGCTCGACTGTGCTGCTATGCAGTTAGCTTGAGATGTATCGCACTTGTTTGTAGGAAACTTTACTTATTCTGATTCGGCTGTCCTGAACCTGATCAAGCCAGCGCTGCCATATCGGGCAGTTGCGAAAGTACCACTGTCAAAGGTGGTTTAAACAATGAGCGCAACAAGCGGAGCCTGACGAGCATAAATGTCTGAAGAAGAACGCAAGCGAAAACGATTGAATCGAGCCACACCGCGAGAACTGGAAGTCCTGCAGCTGGTATTGCAGGGGCAGACCAACAAGGACATCGCTCAGCGGCTGGGAATCAGTGATTACACGGCGCGGGACCACGTTTCAGCGTTGCTCAGGAAGCACGCCGTGAAGAGCCGAGGTCAGCTGATCGCACTGCATGCCGCCCCCCCCTCGCACGAGAAAAACATCCCCACCCCTACATCTGTCGGATTGTTCCGCAGAACGGTAAGTGCATAATCACCCTGATTTGATAACAGTGCTGAGCCAAGTTTTGCCTGATAAGTTGTGATGCTTTCTCGCGTCACTGTGTTCGCTTTTGAATATAACTCGCTGTGAGCGCTTTGGGCGGTCCGTCAAAGTGTGCACGGTGATGTACTTCAATAATCACCAATAATAAGGATGGAACCGAATGACCATTCAAATCACAACATCCGGGCCCCTCGAACACTGCCTGATCGACACCGGCTCCCATATCGATGCCTCTGTGGCATTTCAACGATTGGTTGAAGAACAAAACACTTTCTCCAGAAAACAGTTAAGCGAACTCCATGGGCAATGGCTTGGGCCGCATGGTGTGTTCGCAGCCTTCAGTGCGGAAGTCGAGCGCCTTGGGCGTCAGGCACCGGTGCTGGACGACCTGGCCTCGCTCAGCAGCACAGCCCGCATCAACGAGGCCGAGCAGGCAGTCGCCTTCGCTTTGGCGCAGTGCAACCGACGTCATGCGGCGATCAACCCTTTTGGTGGCCGCTCGCGCCAGGAGTTGTGCTGCGTGGTGTTCGACGCGTCCGGGACGTACAGCCTGGCGGAGCGCTACGCCGCCTTCGAAGCCATGCGCCAGAGCGACTCGGACTTTTTCATCAAACTGATTGCCACCACACGCGGCGTGACCGAGCGACGCATTGTCTTTCTTGGCCTGCTCGAACACTACGACCGGCTTTTGCCGGTGGAAAAAAGCATCTACCCCGAGGCGTATCGCGAGGTGCAGCAAACCCATCTGGAGCGGGAAGAGGGGTTGTACGGGCCGTTGGTGCTGAGTGACAGCCTGCAGACACTGCTGACGCGCATGACGCCGCTTGAACTGCTGAAACAGATTGATACGCCAACCGACGCCATGGCGTGCGCCGATTAGGTACCGCTTACTGCTGGCACCCATCCAGCAGTTGCCTCACCCAAGCGCCGCCCCTTCCCGGGCGCAGGCTTTGCCGGACGGGCGCGCCGACGTCACGCGGTTACGCCCGGCGCTTTTGGCCTCATACAGCGCCATGTCTGCTTCATGCAGCCACATGCCGGCGTCGGTCAGGTGCGGGCCGTACGCGGCGACGCCAATGCTCAGGCTCAATGTGAGGTCGGGGAGGGCGGAATGGGCATGGTCGTGCACCGTGCGGCGCAGCCGTTCGAGTATCTCGGTGGCCTGGGCGAGAGTGGTATCAGGCAGGATGACGCAGAATTCATCGCCGCCGTACCGCCCGGGCAGATCCGTCTGACGCAGACCGGCGCACAGTGCGTTGCTCAGTTGCTTGAGTACATTGTCGCCGGTGATGTGTCCGTAGGTGTCGTTGATGGTTTTGAAGTGGTCGATGTCAATCAACGCCACACTGTGCTGACGATCCTGGTTCTGGCACTGATCGAATTCCAGCGCCAGCCGATCCTTCCACGCGCCGTGATTCATCAGGCCGGTGAGGCTGTCGGTGGTGCTGAGCTTTTCCAGGGTCTTCTTGCTTTTTGACAGCTGCACGGCGACGCGGTAACAGACCAGGCCGATTGCCATGGGGTAGATCACCAGCATCGGTAAACAGGCGTAGAGCTGCAGCTCGTTGACGTGGGGAAACATTGGCGGCAGAAAGAGCCTGTAGGCGACCAGCGCGCCCGCGATCTGCGCGACCGAACCCATGACGAACAAACGCATGCCACCGGCCGCGATGTTGTTCATCGCCATCATCGACAGCACCGTCACGGTCGGCAGCGGGCTGATCCCCATCGCACCCGCCCAGAAGCCCCCGCCCAGCGAGTCATAAATCAGGTTCCGGCGCTCGGCGGCGTAAGGTTGGCGTGAGCGCCTGGCCAGTTGGTAGGCAACATGTGGCCAGGCATAACCGTGGGCGATCATCGCGATCCACACCCAGAGCGGCGGCTGGGACGGTTGCAACGCTGCGGCCACCGCAAAGAAGCCAATGCCCATGCCAATGCTGCGCGGCAAGTACATGCGTCTGGCGAAGGAGAGACCTTTTTGGACCGAAGTGTTCATAGCGCTCACCGGGTTTCAACACAGCATCCCGACTGATACATCGGTCACGAGTAACGGCTCAGAGTGTGGGCCTACGGGTGTGGGGCTGGGAAGAGCGTTGTGCCACTATTCATCAAATAATTCACACCGGCTGTCGGCCGACCGCCCTGGCAAGCCGGATGCGATCTGCATGAACGCCGACGGCATCTGTCATGGCCTGTTTTGCGGCCATCTGTGTATAGAAAGTTCTGCGCAGGTTGGTTGAAATGTCCGCCGATAGGGCATCGTCCGCGAGGCCTTCATTACGCGGCAGGAGCCCACGATGCCCGAACTCTCCAACCTTATCGCTTTCTCCCTCATTGCTCTGGGCATGGTGCTGACGCCGGGTCCCAACATGATTTACGTGATTTCGCGATCCCTCTCACAAGGGCGCAGGGCAGGGCTGATCTCGCTTGGTGGCGTCGCCGTCGGCTTTTTCTTTTACATGCTTTGTGCGGCCTTGGGCATCACCGGCCTGGTGATGGCCGTCCCTTATGCCTACGACACCCTGCGCATGGCAGGTGCCGCGTACTTGCTCTATCTCGCCTGGCAGGCTTTGAAACCGGGCGGCCGCTCGCCGTTTCAGATCAAGGCGCTGCCCAGGGACAGCCATCGACAGCTGTTTCTGATGGGCCTGATGACCAGCCTGTTCAATCCCAAAGTGGCCGTGCTTTACCTGTCTTTACTGCCCCAGTTCATCAGCGTCGACAACGGCAGCAGCGTGCTGAGCCAGTCGCTGATTCTGGGCAGCGCGCAGATTCTGGTCAGCCTCACCGTCAACACACTAATCGTTATGGCCGCTGGCTCCACGGCGCTGTTCCTCACGCAAAAGCCCGCTTGGGCGGCGGCGCAACGGTGGTTGATGGGCACGGTGCTGTTCGGCTTCGCGGTGAGGATGGCGGTGGACGGCCGGCGCTGAGTGGAAGCACCGTGGGGAATATTCCGCAAACCCTTGCCAGATGCTCGCCTATTCGCGAGATTGACGCCCCCGCTTCGTTAGCATCTTCACAAGGGACGTCTGATGCCTGTTTCGCTTTCCGTTGTGCGCACGGCCTGCCTCATTGCGCTGGTAGCGCCTTTTACCCTTCACGCCGAAAGCGCTGTCCATGTTCTTACCGGCACATTGGGCAAATCGCCGATTGTCGTTGAGCTGAATCTGACCAGTGCCGAGGAGGTGACCGGCCGCTATTTTTATGAGAAGTACCACAAGGACCTGCCGCTTTCGGGTAGCTCAAAGGGCAACGATCTCACGCTGACCGAAGGCCTCAGCTACGACGAACAAGCCGATCTGCCGAAACTGGTGCTCCACAAAAATCCGGACGCGACCTGGGCCGGTCAGTGGAGCAGCAAAGGCAAGACCTTCAAGGTGCAGCTGGAAGAGCGCGCTATTGCTGCGCCGGACCAAGCCGCTGAACCGGGCTGGCAGGACATCTACAAGCAGTCGGCCTACGACTATTTACGGCTGACTCAGCTACCGCTCAAGGCGGATAAAAAGACCACGTTCATGGGCCATGCGTTGCAGTGGTGGGTCGAGCCTGCGTCGGGCGTCTCGATGTTTGAAATCACATCGGGCTACCCGACGGATCAGGCGGCTCGCATCAATCAGCAACTGCGCGCGCGATTGTGGCAAGAAGTGGTCAGCTACAACGAGTGCATGCTCAATGCCAGTCGCTCGGGTGGCGACTTTGCCCAGACCGTTACACCGCATTTGCTCACGCCGGGCATCGTCAGCCTCAACGTGTTTACCTCCTACGATTGCGGCGGCGCGCACCCCGATTTCGGCGACTCACCGCTTAATCTGGATGCCGGTACGGGGAAGGCTTTGACGCTGGAAGATGTGCTGTGGGTCGGCAAGGGCGCGCCGCTGCATTACGAGCGAGATGAACAGGGTGACGGGAGTTTCGAGACTTATTCGGACTACCGCAGCAAACAGTTCGCCCCGTGGCTCGTCGCCCAGTTGAAAGCGACGCAGCCCGCCGACATGCAAGCGCCCGCGACCGAAGACGATTGCGACTACACCGACCCCTCGGTGTGGGAATTCCCTTCGTGGTACTTCACCGAAAAAGGCGTTTACTTCGGGCCCTATTTCGCCCGCGTTCAGCGCGCCTGCGAGGGCCCGGAGTGGTCAGTGGTGCCCTACAGCGTCGTCAAAGCGCATCCGGGCGGGACGAAATTGATGCTGCCGGAATGATTCAGGCTGCTGCCAGGGGCTGAGGGATCCGATGACGGTAAGTGGTGCTTTTCCGGCTGCAATCGCTGTCGGGACTGCAGCAACTTTACTTCCCTCCCGTCACGCCTTTCACCACGTCGGCATGGGCCTTGGCGTCTTTGGCCAGGGAAATCACGTTCACCATCGCCGTGCGTTTGCCGTAGGCGGCGGTGATCGTGGTGCTCAGCACCCGGCCGCCTTCGACGCTGCCGGCAATGTCCAGCTGACGCATGCCGAAGCCTTTTCGTACGATCTTCTTCTCGCCCAGTTTCTTGAAATCCCTGTAGCTCGTCTGCTGCTGTTGCAGCGTGTCCGCGATGATGCCGTCGAGGGTCTGTTTGTCGTTTGCGCCGACCTTCTGATCATTCGGCAGCGGCGCTTCAGTGATGATCACCACGCGTTTGGCCGGCTTGTTCATGTACATCGAACCGGTCACACCCGCGGCCCTGGCCTTGGCATCGATCTCCTCCATCGGACCTTTGACGTAGTCCTTCGGCAGGGTGAACAGGAATTTGCCGCCGAGCATCGAGACCTTCTGCCCCGACGGTTTCGGCGCGGGTTTAGCCTTGGTAGCGCCCTCAGCGCCGACCATCCCCAGACAAGCAGCCAAGGCCGTACAGACCAGCAGGGTTTTCAAACTGAACAAGCGCATTCCGACCACTCCCGGGGATGATTCCTACATAGGTCCGGCATTTTGCCTGAGGGTGTTTCCCAGTGGCACAAGAATGCGGAATATTCCCGCAGGGCTGCTTGCCTCCACGGGGCAAGCGCATTTCACCGACGTGACCCCAGCCGCCTAACCCCTGGGACCGGCTTCAGCCGCCAAACCTGTAGGACCGGCTTCAGCCGCCAAACCTGTGGGACCGGCTTCAGCCGCCAAGCCTGTAGGACCGGCTTCAGCCGGGAAGAGGCCAGTGCCTGCCACGAGATATCGGTGTCCCCCGCCGATCGGTGTAGGAGCGCGCTTGCCCGCGAACAGGCCGGTACATCCGACGCATGTGTGCACTCCGTGCCCAAGCCTTCGCGGGCAAGCGCGCTCCTACACCCAGAACTGCGGCAGGTCATTGCTCCCGTGTGACATCCGACGCCTCTTGGCTGACGCCGGTCCCACGACTGTCAGCGTTTCTCCGGCGGGGTTGTCATACACAGGCTCAATTGTGGGACCGGCTTCAGCCGGGAAGAGGCCAGTGCGTGCAACGAGGTATCAGTGCTCGTTGCCAATCGGTGTAGGAGCGCGCTTGCCCGCGAACAGGCCGGTACATCCGACGCATGTGTGCACTCCGTGCCCAAGCCTTCGCGGGCAAGCGCGCTCCTACACCCAGAACTGCGGCAGGTCATTGCTCCCGTGTGACATCCGACGCCTCTTGGCTGACGCCGGTCCCACGACTGTCAGCGTTTCTCCGGCGGGGTTGTCATACACAGGCTCAATTGTGGGACCGGCTTCAGCCGGGAAGAGGCCAGTGCCTGCAACGAGATCGCAGTGTTCGCCGCCGATCGGTGTAGGAGCGCGCTTGCCCGCGAATAGGCCGGTACATCCGACGCATATGTGCAGTCCGTGCCCAAGCCTTCGCGGGCAAGCGCGCTCCTACACTTTGAGGTGTGACATCCGACGCCTTCCCGGCTAAAGCCGGTCCCACGACTGCCAGCGTTTAACCGGCTAGGTTGTCATGCGCAGTCCCACTGCTGCCAGCGTTCAGCTGGCCGGATCGCCAGGCGCGATTATCCGTGACCCAGCCTCAGGCCAGTGTCAGCACGACGGACGGCAGGCCGGTGATCTCGCCCTGTACTTCAGCCATCCCTTGGGCGAAAAATATGCCGGTGTAGGAACCCGTGGTGATCACAAAGTCTTCGGGCAAGATCAGCCCCTGGAGCGTGTGATGATTGACCAGCCACGGCAACAAACGGCGCGGATCGCCTGCCGGATTGGCCGCCTTGCCGGGGACGACGCTCTCACCGTTCACCGTGAACGACAGCGTCGGTTCGGCGAACGGAAAAGACGCGTCATACGGCACGAAATCACCTACCACCAACGCGCCGTGGTTCAGCAGGTCGGCCAATTGCGTCAGCGGCTCGATCTTTGGCCACGCCGCAAATCGGCTGGACACCACCTCCACGGCCGCAGCCATCTCGCCTATGCCGGCCATCACCTCTTCGTCGCTGTACGCCTCTTCCCGAGGGCTGAAGGTGCGGTTAAAGCGAAAGGCGATTTCCAGCTCCAGACCGACCGGCGCGTACAGGCTGCGGTCCAGCGTGCCAGTGGACGGGAACAGGCAATCGCGCGGCAGGGGCGATCCCTGAATCGGCCCGGTCAGGGATTTCGAGCCGATCTTCCAGCCGCCTGCCTCCACCCCACGCAGGCGCAGGATTTTCTGCTGGGTCAGATAAGCCGCGTCGCGGTCCTTCGGGTTCAGATCGAAGTCAGGCGCGTCCAGAAGGCTGTGGGCGTTTTGCGCATCGACGATCAGCTGCGCCAGGCGCGAAGGTTGGGTCTCAGTGTCCAAAAATATTCTCCGTTCAAGTGCTTGTTGCAAGCTGCCGGATGAAGGCTTTAGCGCGTCCGCCGACGCCTGATCTATTTACTGACGATCGGCGCCGGCGTCGCATTAGCCGCCTGAGGCGATGCTGGCTTTACATACTCAAACTTGTTCTGCGGCTTCATGCGGAACGAAAGCACCACGCCAATCGCCAGCAGCACAATGCTGACCAGAAACGGCAGCTGCCAGTTGCCGAATTTGTCGATCAACAGACCGGCGGCCACTGGGCTGACGATGGCCGCCATGGCCGAGCCGGTGTTCATCATGCCGCTCGCGGTGCCGCAGTGGTCCGGCGCGATGTCCATGGGGATCGCCCACATCGGGCCGATGGTCATTTCCGAGAAGAAAAACCCGATCGCCAGACAGGCCAGGGAAATGTGCATGTCCTTGGTGAACATCAACGGCACCAGCGAAATCAGCGTCAGCCCCAGACACACGGCGACCATCAGGCTTCGCGCCTTGCTCAGGTCCTTGGTGCGCGTATAAATGCGGTCGCTGACGATCCCGCCCAGGGTGTCGCCGACCACCCCACCGAAGAACACCGTGGACGCGAAAATCGCGGTGCCTTTCAAGTCCAGGCCCATGTTCATGAAGTACATCGGCACCCAACTCAGCAGCAGCCACAGCGTCCAGCCATAACAGAAGTAAACGATGGTGACCGGCGCCATGCGCTTGAACAGGCGACCCCACGGCAGCACGACGCTGGATTTCACTTTTGGCGGCGGCAGGGTGTCCAGCTCCTGTTTCGAGATACGCGGGTGGTCCTTCGGATGCTCGGTGAACACCATCATCCATAGCAGGACCCACACGAAGCTGATGCCGGCGCAGACGTAAAACGATTCCCGCCAGCCATAGGTGGCCATGATGGCGATCATCGCGGCCGGGGCCAGCGCGTTGCCGAGGCGCGCGAACGCATGAGTGATGCCTTGGGCAAAGCCGCGTTTCTCCTTGGGGATCCAGCGCGACATCGCCGCCGTTGCGGCCGGAAACGTAGCGCCTTCGCCCAGTCCGAGGAGGATTCGCGCAACGATCAACGAGGCGAAGCCACCCGCCAGGCCGGTCAGCACCGTGGCGCCGGCCCAGATCAGCCCGCACACCACCAGTGTTCGCTTGGCGCCGAACCGGTCGCTGACCCAGCCGCCAATGATCTGAAAGATCAGATAGGGGTACGCGAAGGCCGAAAAGACGATGCCGATCTCGGTCTTGGTCAGATTGAACTCTTTACCGAAACCGACCGCGGCGGTGCTGACATTCACGCGGTCCAGGTACGTAATGAAATACATGGCGCACAGCATGAACAGCACCACCGCCGTGGGGCGCAGACGTAAAAACTTCATGTGCTATCTCCAGTTTCTTATTGTTTTCGCTGACAACGCGATGATTCGGGATAGTTCGGGACAGTTCGGGACAGTTCTGATAGTCGGGACAGCTTTGGTGTAACGCAGGAAGATTGAAAAACAGCGGAAATCATCAGGCTGCGGGCGTGCCGCAGCCAGGTGTTGCATCACTCGCGCCGCAGCGGCACGGATTGCCCTCCCAGGTAATCCATGGCCGCCAGCACGCCGCTGGACTGCAATTTCACACCGGCCATCTGCAGGCCCATTTCGCAGCCGGTCAGCGTCGCCATCAGCATCAGGTCGTTGCAGTCGCCCAGGTGGCCAATGCGGAACATGCGGCCCTTCATCTTCCCTAGGCCGGTACCCAGGGACATGTCAAAGCGCTCGTAAATGGTCTTGCGGACAAGGTCAGCGTCGATGCCGTCGGGCGTCATCACGCCGGTCAGCACCGGGCTGTACACGCTTGGGTCAGCGCACTGAATTTCCAGGCCCCAGGCATTGACGGCGGTGCGACAGGCCTTGGCCAGGCGGTTGTGGCGGATGAACACGTTTTCGAGGCCTTCGCCGAGGATCATGTCCAGCGCCTCGGACAAGCCGTACAGCAAATTGGTGTTGGGCGTGTAGGGCCAGTAACCGGTCTTGTTCATTTCGATGATTTCGTCCCACGCCCAGAAGCTTCGCGGCAAACCGCCGCGCTTGCTCGCCTCGATGGCTTTGGGCGACAAGGCGTTGAAGCTGATGCCGGGCGGCAACATCAGGCCCTTCTGCGAGCCGGAGACCGTCACGTCTACGCCCCACTCGTCGTGCCGATAATCAGCGGAGGCCAGGCCCGAGATGGTGTCCACCAGCAACAGGGCAGGGTGGCCCGCTGCATCAATCGCCTTGCGCACCGACGCGATGTCCGACGTCACGCCGGTACTGGTTTCGTTGTGGACGACGCACACCGCCTTGATGCGATGGGCGCTGTCGGCACGCAGGTGGTCTTCGATCATTTGCGCGTCCACACCACCGCGCCAGCCTTCAATGCCCGGCCGGCCAATGAACTGCGGTTTGAGGCCAAGGCTGAGGGCCATCTTCTGCCACAAGGTGGCGAAGTGGCCTGTCTCGAACATCAGCACTTCGTCACCCGAGCTCAACGTATTGCACAGCGCCGCTTCCCAGGCCCCGGTCCCCGATGCCGGGTAAATCACCACGGGATGCACGGTTTTGAAAATTTGCTTGATGCCTTCCAGCACCTTCAGCCCCAGCGCGCCGAACTCGGGGCCGCGGTGATCGATGGTGGGGTAACTCATGGCACGCAGGATGCGGTCGGGCACCGGGCTCGGCCCCGGGATCTGCAAAAAGTGGCGGCCGGCAGGGTGGAAGTCGAGCTTGAGCATCGGTGACTCCTTATTATTTTGTATTTTGAATTCAAAATTACCGTAGCACAGGGCAGTGGTGTGTCAAACGAGCCAATTACGCTAATATTTCCTGCGAACTGGTGCGTTTTCGAATAAGGCGCGTGGCTCTCACGCCGTCCTCAAGGATTTTTGAATGCAAAATACTGAAGACACCGGCCAGCTGCCTGGCGCCCCGCTGATCCCCAAAGTTGAACGCCAGCGCTTGCACGACACCGTGATCGAGCACCTGCGCGGCTTCATCACCGAAGGCGTGCTCGCGCCGGGCACCAAGCTCAACGAGCGCGAGCTGTGCGAAACCCTCGGCATTTCGCGTACGCCGTTGCGCGAAGCGTTGAAGGTGCTGGCGGTGGAGGGCTTGATTGAAATCAACCCCAATCGAGGCGCCAGCGTTGCGCGGATGTCGGAACTGGAGATTCGCGAGACCTTCGAACTGATGAGCGGCATCGAAGCGTTCGCCGGCGAGCTGGCGTGCGAGCGCATCACCGACCAGGAAATCGAAGAGATCAAGGCGCTGCACTACGCCATGGTCGTCAGCAAAAACCAGAACGACCTGCCGGGCTACTACCAGCGCAACCGCGCCATCCACGATCTCATCAACCTCGCCGCGCGCAACTCGGCGCTGCGTCAGGTCTACCTGTCGCTGAACCGGCGTATCCACGCATTACGCTTTCTCTCCAATCACCAAGCCCCTAAATGGGACCGCGCGCTGCACGACCACGAAGAAATGATCGACGCCCTGCAAGCCCGGGACGGCAAGCGCCTGGGCAGCATCCTGCGCCACCATCTGCTGGAAAAACGCGACGCCCTGATGCTGCTCGTCAGGGATGAGTCGGAGCACCCCAACTCAATTCGCCGCTAACCCCTCACTCAGGAAGCTGCCGACCATGCCCCGTGATCTCGATGCCTTGCTCTGCGCCTGTGCCGACCGGCTGCCGCAACTGCAGACGCAGCGCCTGATGCTGTATGCCGGCGCCAACCTGCCCAGCGCCCGCGCCATGGCCGCGTATAACCCGGCGCTCAGTGCTTACCCGGCCATGGGCCCGACTGACCACAAGGAGCAGCCCGACACCGACTTGGTCAGCGAACTCGAAAGCTTCACAACCCAGTCCGCCATGACCTTGTTCAACGCCGCCTGGGCCGAAGTCCGGCTAGCCAGCTGCACCCTGGCCAACCTCGCCATCTTCCACGCCTACTGCCAACCGGGCGACACAGTGCTGGCACCCGCCGCCGAACACGGCGGGCACCTTAGTCAGCGCCGAGGTGGCACGCCGCAACTGGCAGGCCTGGTCGTCGAAGACCTGCCGTACGACCGCCACAACTGCACGCTGGACACAGCGCGCGCGGCGGAAATGATCATGCGCATTCGCCCGAAGCTCGTCGTGCTGGGACGCAGCATCATGATCAAGGCTGACGACATCGTCGCAGTGGTCGAGGCGGCGCGCACGGTCGGCGCAAAAACACTGTTCGACGCCTCCCACGTGCTCGGCCTGATCGCCGGCGGCATGTACCCCAACCCCTTCGACGCTGGCGTCGACCTCATCAGCAGCTCCACCTACAAAACCCTGCCCGGACGCCCCCAAGGGCTGGTGCTCGGCCGCGACCCGGACGACGCACCGGCGCTGCGCAAGCTCCTCGACACCCGCATGCTCGCCAACTATGACGCCGGCCGGCTGCCGTCCCTGGCGGTCACCCTCACCGAAGCCCAGGCCAGTGGCCGTGAATACGCTGCCAGCATCGTCAGCAACAGCGCGGCTTTGCACCGATCGCTGCTCGACATCGGCTTGCCTGTCATCGGGGCCAACGGCGGGGAAGTGCATACCCATCAATTGCTGCTCCCGCTGTCCCTCGACGCCGACCCACGCGCGGTGATGCACGCCCTACAGACACAGGGAATTCTGATCGGGACCTGCGTCGATCCTTCCCGCGCGGGGCATCAGGCTTTGCGGCTGGGGACGCAATTCATCACACGGCAGGGGATGGATGTGCAGGACATGACAGAGGTCGCGCGATTGCTTGGCGATGTTTTGCGGGTGGGTGCTTGCGGTCGGCTTCATGCGCGCCCGGTTGCCGACACTGCGCAGATAGCAGGTCGGATTCAACAAATCCTGAGCAAAAAAAAGCCGCTGGGGAGCGGCTGAAGTTTGGAGCTTGGAGGCACCACGTCGGGAGCAACGACGCAGCGAACGACAGAAACAAAATGCTACGTGCAGATCAGCTGTTTGACGTTTCTCCGGCTTGGGTGTGGACGTTCACCGTATCCGCGCTGGGCGGGTTCGATGGGGTGAAGCCACCTTACGAAGCATCGCGGGCAGGGGCAAATGAAACCCGGATAACTATTTGTTAGCGAAATTGTTATGTGGGGAAGGGGGTTCAGGCGGGAACTTTCCCGTGTTTGGTAGCGCTTCACTTTTGTACGGGCGCCGCCCGACAGCCCCTGCCAAGCACACATCCACTGTAGGAGCGCGCTTGCCCGCGAAAATGGCCTCAGCACTCAACTTGTCACTGACACACCGCCATCTCATAACCCAGCCAGGCGTAGCAGCCGCTTTGTCCCTGCCAAGCACACATCCACTGTAAGAGCGCGCTTGCCCGCGAAAATAGCGTCAGCGCCCAATCCGTCACTGACACAACGCCATCTCATAACCCAGCCAGGCGTAGCGGCCGCTTTGTCCCTGCCAAGCACCGATCCACTGTAGGAGCGCGCTTGCCCGCGAAAATAGCGTCAGCGCCCAATCCGTCACTGACACAACGCCATCTCACAACGCAGCCAGTGTGTTGGCGTGGCGGCCGCTTGTTGCTGCGATATCTGTGTAGAGGACGTCAGGCATTGGCTGACGTCCTTATCGGGTCTGGCGCCGTCACTTCACCGTCATTGGCGCGAAGATCGGACGAATCCCCCGGCATTTCGGGTAATCCCCACAACCCCAGAAATTCCCGCCCGCGTTGGCGCCACTTCTCGCGACACGCACCACCATGGTCTTACGGCAATGTGGGCATAGCGGGGCAGGAGGCAGGGACGCAGGTTTCGGCTCGGCTTCTTGGGTGACGGGTTGCGTTAGCGTTGCAGCTGGCGCTTGAACTGGAAGAGGGGCGAGGTCGGCGCTCGGCGTCACCACCGGCTCCCGCTCCACAACCACTGGCTCGACACGCTCTGGCAACACCTCGGCAGCAGGTTGCGGACCGGGCTTTCTTGCTTCAGCGATCCACTGCTTCAGCACTGTGCCGTCGACCAACTGCACATTACGTCCGGCCGCAAAATCCCTCGCTGGTTTGGTGAACGTCCCACTGGTGACCACGAAACCACCGACAGCGCCCTCGGCCGCCATCGCGCCATACAACTCCCGCACCACTGGCAAGCCCACCTGCATGGAGCGCCATTGCTTGCACTGCACCACGTACGTCTCGCCGTCTTTGCGGGCAATCAAATCGATGCCACCGTCCGGACCGTTCTTGCCTGTTTCTCGGACTGAGTAGCCCCGGCGGCGGAGGGCTTCGCCTACCAATAACTCGAACTCGTGCCAGGTGATGCTGAGCAGGGGATTGCCTTGGGTGGTGGCGGCGGATTCGAAAAGCTTGCGGGGGCGTCGGCGTTTGACGATCGACGCTATGGCGCCTCCTGCGAATATTAGCGGCACCAAATACTGGCCGAACATCGCAAACGTGCGCCAGAAGGTGCCGAACACCACTGATTGCAAGCGTTGAGGGTCTGAGTAGACCGGCATCGGCGCGGTTGCTACGGAGTGCAGGTAAACGCCGGAGCTGATTGCGATCAGTGCGCTAAGCCACCAGGGCAGTTTGCTGGCGATGTGAAACAGGTCTTCGAAGAGAGAGGTTTTCTTGGCCATTTCCTTGGTCTTTTTTGGTCCATGAGGGTGGGATTTTGCCAGCGGTGCTGCAGCTGCAGGTGTGAGCTTATTTGAAAGGGAAGGACATCCAGAGCTCGACGGAGCAAAATTAGAGTTTATACTGGCTATCCATACAGTATCGACAATATCCAGTCACGTCCGATGCTTTGTCGGGACCGTATGATGGCCAAATGATGAATTTACTTCCTGCATCATAGGAATAGAATGGTGACGATCCGTCACAGCTTTGACCCAGCGAGCACCTAGGGCATATGAATTTTTACACACCTACAGAATCAGAAGAGAAATTTCTAGGGCAGGAGGGCGCCATTCAGGTTTCCGACCCGGCCGATGACATGGCGCTGCTTGGGAAGCTGTTAGAAATCTATGATCAAGGGCAGCTAGCAGCAAAACTTAATGAAATAGGATCATCTCACTGCCGCGAAACAGTTAATCGTTGGGTAAAGGGTAAAGCCTCGCCTCGCTTGACCTACAGAGAGTATAAACATCTGGAGTCGCTTCTCCCTACTAAGCCGAGCTATAAGCCATCTTTTACTTTCATTGATTTATTTGCGGGTATTGGAGGGATTCGGAAAGGATTTGAGGCTGTCGGAGGAGAGTGCGTATTCACCTCTGAATGGAATGAGTATGCAGTGAGGACTTATAAAGCAAATCACTACTGTGATCCGTCCCGTCACCGATTTAACAAAGACATCAGATCGGTGACGTTGTCGGATAGGCCTGAGGTGAGTGAGGAAGATGCCTACACACACATCGATACAGAAATCCCTGATCATGACGTCTTGCTAGCTGGGTTTCCTTGTCAGCCGTTTTCGTTGGCCGGTGTTTCAAAAAAGAATTCGCTTGGCAGAAAACACGGGTTTGAGTGCGAGACTCAAGGAACTCTTTTTTTTGATGTGGCCCGGATTATCGCAGCCAAGAAACCGGCTGCGTTTCTGCTTGAAAATGTGAAGAACCTAAAGAGTCATGACAAAGGCACTACCTTTCGCATTATTTGCGAGGCACTTGATGAGCTTGGATATGAGGTGTCCGACGTCAATGCGCCGAAGGGTGCCGATCCCAAGGTAATTGATGCTAAGCATTTCGTGCCCCAACATCGCGAGCGCATTGTATTGGTTGGTTTTCGTCGTGATCTAGGCGTTCACGATGGTTTTACGTTGAAAGATATCCATAAGCTCATCCCAAAAGAACGTCCAAGTTTCGGTGATATTCTTGATAAAGATGTTGACAGCAAGTACATCCTTACTCCGAAGCTTTGGGACTATCTATACCGCTACGCGGAGAAGCATCGACAGAAAGGTAATGGCTTTGGGTTCGGCCTGACTAGGTCCGACGATGTTGCAAGGACGCTGTCCGCTAGGTACCACAAAGACGGTTCTGAAATTTTGGTGGATCGTGGGTTTGTGGCGGGTCTGGATTTCCACAGCGAACTGAATCAGATGAATCGTCCAAGAAGGCTAACACCCCACGAATGTTCGCGTTTGATGGGGTTTGATAAACCAGGCGAAAGCAAGTTTGTGATCCCCGTATCGGATACCCAAGCGTACAGGCAATTTGGGAATTCGGTTGCAGTTCCGGTTTTTGAGGCGGTAGCGAAACTAATGAAGGACCGCATTATCAAAGCGAAAGAAAGAAAGTCTGATTTTGGTTTGGTCGCTGGTGATGGTATGTAAAGTTCGAATATTTTGGAGTCAGCTATATGCTGCTCTATGATTGTTATGGCGTGTGGAGGTGTTGTTGATAGACGTCGTTGATTCCGCAACCCGATCCCGGATGATGTCCGGGATAAAAAGTAAAAATACTCTTCCTGAGATCAGAATCCGAAAAGCCCTGCACGCCCGGGGGTTTCGTTATCGTATTCATGTACCCAATATCCCGGGTAAGCCTGACATAGTTCTGCCCAAATACAATAGTCTGATTATGGTTCATGGGTG
This sequence comes from Pseudomonas lutea, assembly GCF_000759445.1. Taxonomy (NCBI): domain Bacteria; kingdom Pseudomonadati; phylum Pseudomonadota; class Gammaproteobacteria; order Pseudomonadales; family Pseudomonadaceae; genus Pseudomonas; species Pseudomonas lutea. The sequence continues at coordinate 2,414,473 of NZ_JRMB01000001.1, read as the reverse complement.
TTTTTGGCATGGTCATAGCTGTCGATATTTTAAGGTTCCAAAGAGCCGGACACAGTTTTGGCTGGATAAAATCGGCAAAAATCAGGCGCGCGATCAGGTGCAGTTGTCGGCATTGACTGATACTAAGTGGAAAGTCCTCATCGTTTGGGAGTGCGCTATTCGAGAAATGCGTAAAGAGAAAGATCACGATATTATCGATCAAATTGAAAGATGGATTTTACAGGGTGCAGATGCGCCATCCGGGGATCATAGGAGCCCCGTGACTGAGATTTCCGCTGCCGAATCCCCGGGGCTAGGAGTCGGGTCGATTAGAAATTGCACAGTTAATTAGTATTTATGATATTTTGCATTTCTGATACGGTGAGCGGCGGATCTCGGCGATGCATAATGGTATGGCAGTTAGAGCACACTGGCACTAAATCTTTTCTGGGATCTAATTTATAGCTTCCGCCCATATCAGACACCATCACTAGATGATGCACTTCAATCACATCCTTTCCCAAGCTTCCGTATTTTGCACCAAAATTGAAGCCGCAGGCTTTGCAACTGCTTCCATGATGAGCTATGCACGCAGCCCTATTATTTTTATTTCGTTCATACCTATTAACGGTAACTTTCATGGAGGCGCCCTCAGGAAGGCCGTCTTCATAGAGAGGGGGGAACTCTCTTGAGTCCTCCAGTTGAAGCAGGGATAAAGCAAGAGATGTACAGGTGGCAGTAACTTCTACAAGAGCGTCAAAGGCGACGGTGTTTGTAATTGCTCTTAGTGGCATCCTTTTGTCACAATCAATCTCGAATCTTGACCAGTCTCGAGCCGATAAGTCTTTTTCTGTTTCAATTATCGAGTCGTCCAAGGTCGCGTTTACAGTCAGTCCCCTTGCTTTTGCATCTTGAAGTAAGGTTATGAAGAGTGACTGGGCGTCGCTATCTGCTTCGCCCATGAGTCTTAATAACGCACCCGCAAATCGATCGGCTTTGAAAGATGCTTCAACCCGTCGCGGTGTCCTTCCGACGACGATACTGAAGCCGGTGCCTCTATCTAGGTCAGAAGGCCGGATGACGATAAAACGGCCCCCTTCGACGTCCTCTACAGTTCCATCAAACGGTACTAAAAATCGATTTGAGATTAAGCCTGCCAAGGCATTGGCATCGATATCACTCATGACTTACTCCTGCGTTTCGGGCGCGTCCGGTAAGTCCGCTACTAATTTGAGTAGATTTCGCGATACATCAATTCGATACTCCTCGAAAGCATCTTTGCTTTCGCCAGATACATTGTTAACTTCAGCTTGAGCTAGAGCCCATAGCATAAAGTCGAGCGCCTGTATCACAGCGCTGTTCTCTTTATTTGGCAAATATGCCTTTGCATAATAGGGATGCCCCGTATTCAGTGTGACACCGGGTTTCCCATTTATGAGGGACGGTTCCCAAAGAACTCTGTTATCTAAGCTTTCAGCTGTATCTATGTGAGCAGTTCCGGGAGAACTATCGGTAACAATCCGGAAATGAGCAACTGACGTCCCGGAATTATTCTGTACGGAAGCTTCGCCTGTCTCCGAATTAATCTCGGTTACGGTCGCTTTTCGCAACGTCTCCATCTTCTGGTGCAATGCGTTGTTAGAGGAAGTGTGCAACAAGGCAGTCGATCCTTTAGCAACACTTGCGGCCCCTTTGCGGTAGCGTGTTTCAGCTTCACGACGGGGGTGAGCAAGAAAAGACTCACGGAGCCACCTATAAAGGCCCTCATTCAGTAGAATTCGTGACTTCTTTATATCTACTTGGAAAGCATCGTCTAACTTATGATCAAAGCTGAGTTCTACACGAAGCAGCGAAAAGTGAGGTTCTTGTCTGAACATTCCCAACCAGTCAGGACCATGGATAAGCCGGTTCTCCCGATATACATATACGCCTTGACGCTCATTCGAGATCGCTGCCATTTCTTTCTCGGCTGTAGAGGCAAACTCCTCTTTCCTTGGTAGTATAAAGGCTCTGACGGTAAAAGAAGTTCTCTCTCCGTTGGGAAGCTCAATCGCTTGGATATTTTCTAAAACAGGCTCATTGTTAAAGGCAGTAAAGAATGGGTCCCATGCCTCAACTTGTATGCCGTTAAGCTTGATCACAATGTTCTGCGCACGGTCATCTTTAGGATCTAAAAAGCGCTGATAGACTAACGAGATATGCGTGCTCAGATTGTCGGTATAACGTTTCAGCGCTTTTTTTATCGGTTTTCCATCGGATTTTTTATAGTCAGGAAGCAGGCGATCAATTTTGTCCCATATGACCACCGTGCCGGGCGCATCGTCAGCAACTGCTTCTAGTAACGCGATTTCGGCTTGCCCAGGCTGGCGCAGTTGTAATGACCAATCTTTCGCCTGAGCGATAAAGTCTAAGTCCCAAATTGCAGATAAAGCTGGTTGTGCACTACTTGCGCGCGATGTAACTATCAATTTTCTGCAAAAAGCAGTCGATGCGGTTTTTAGCCCTAGTCCGAACTTTCCTAAACTGGACAGGTTTGCTCGCTGCTTAGATCCGTACCTCATCGCATCGATCAGTTCCTCCCGATTCATCCCTACGCCGTCGTCTGCCACTGATACTATTACGTCGTTCATGAAGTCTACTGCGACACGAACGTCAACATGGCTAGCACCCGCAGCGATCGAGTTATCTATAATGTCTGCAATGGCCGTATTAAACTCGTAGCCAGTGTCGCGAAGACCATTAGTGATTCGAGCAATGTCCGGTTCAACAGGAATCGTTTCGTGCGAAGTCATGATAAATAATCCTTTACAATGAAATTACTTTCCAGCCACCGGACAAAATTAGCACCCCGTCGGTATCTTCACAAGGGGTGACTTTGCTACGTCTGATATTTACATATATACATGCATTTTCGTCTTTATAAAATTCCAGCTCATCGTCGGGCTGTAGATCAGCTGCTCTACAGAAACGAGTCATTCCTGTCAACCGATATTCGTTTCTAGTGCCGCCAAACAGTTTGTTATTGTAATAGATTAAATTGAAATCCCATCTGGTTTCGCTATTTTTTTCGCGAACGGTCAATTGTATCCGGGGGTTTTTTTCGGTCCGGTTAAGCGAAGGAAAAAAAGCCAAGATTTCTTCTTGTTTTGGAATTAATATCCCAGCTTGGTGGCCGCCGGTATAGCCTATGTCGTTAGCGCTTAGCTTCTTTATTATTGAACTCATCTTAAAAGCTCGATTTCTGGTTGATGGGGGAGCGGGCCAGTGCTTTTTCGACCAAAGAGACGTCTACCTCGCCATCATGACCAGTAACCGCATGGTCTGCGAGGGTTCGTTTGAACATCGCACGTTCGAGTATCACTTGTTCAATGGTATCTATGTAATACAGCGAATGTACGGTGACAGGGCGGGTTTGCTTTCGGCGGTGAGCCCTAGCAGTGGCTTGGTCTGTCAATGCTGGGTTCCATTCAGGATTAAAATGAACCACGTGGTTCGCCGCAGTAATATTCAAACCCGTACCCGCCGCTTTTGGGTTGAGAAATAACGCGCCTGCGCCCTGATGCTCAAAAAAACTATCTACAATTGGTTGGCGCAGGTGGACTGGTACTCTACCGTCGATGTAATCAAAGAAATGACTGCTCCATCGTTTGCGAGCTTCATCCATAAACATGTTTGTCATGTCTTGATAAGTCGTGAATACCAAAACCTTTTCACCATGATCGAAAATTTCTTCCAAGATTTCAAGCAATCTTACGAATTTCGGCAAATCTTCGATCTCGTACTTGTCTTGGATAAGCGCTAGGGACGGGTGAGCGCAAAAAAGACGAAGGTATGTTGTGGCTACAAGTCCCGCTGATGCGCCGTATGAGGCCAGTGCTTGAAGCCTTATATATTCGTAATCATCAGCCAAGTTTTGGCTGAGTTCTATTGCTTGGGGGATTTCAATACGGGCGGGTAGATCGGTGGCGACATCTGCAACCCTGCGCCGCAGCAGGATCGGTTTTACTATGGATGAGACGGCAGCTGCATCATCGACGTTGTTTTCGAATTTGGCTTTAAAGTCTTTTAAAGTACCCAGTAGCCTTGGAAGCACGAAGTCAGCTACGGACCATAGATCTTCGAGACGGTTTTCAACAGGGGTCCCCGTTACGGCGATGGAGACGGTTCGGGGTAGCCGTTTGACTGCTAATGTTCTTGTTGCGCCAGGATTTTTAATATTTTGGGCTTCATCTAGTACTACTAGATCCCAGTTGATATGGGCAAGTAACAACTCGTCTCGGATCAGCGTCTCATAAGAAACTATGATGACATCTGCGGACTTAAAGTCATTAGGTATCCCACTTCGTTGGGGGCCTGAGTGAATTTTTGTCTGCACAGACGGTGAAAATTGCGCAATCTCTCTGCGCCAATTCTCTAAAAGCGTTGCAGGAGCAATTACAAGAAAATGATTTTTGTTCCGCTGTTTCAAGAACAAAATCAGACCAATTATCTGGAGTGTTTTGCCTAGCCCCATCTCGTCTCCCAATATGCAACCTACTTCCTGAGTTGCAATAGCCGAGAGGAAGTTTATTCCAGTCATCTGGTACGGGTATGGGGTGGCTTCGAGGTTTTTAATCTGGCTAAAATAGTCAGTAGATTGGCTTGACTCTGTAAAGTTCGAAGTTGCATCTATATGTTGAAACGGCAAATCTAATGCTGAATTTAAAGCGATTAGTTGTCCAATAGTTGGCGGAGCTTTGGGGTTGAGTTTTCTGTTGACGAGCCATTCATTAGCCTCATCTACGAAATTAGTATCAATCGGGTACCAACAGTTATCAATGATGCATTGGTCGTATTGCCACTCCGCAGTGTGGAACCTACCGTCGACTATCAAGCCGGTTTCAAAGGTCATATTAGAGGGGGGACTGCCTCCTATACGAACAGCTAATTCAGGAGCGAATCTTGAGAGTTCTAAAGGGTGTAGATCCTGTCTTATACGTTGCGAGATGTCCGGGTTGTCGTTAAAGGCTTGGTTAAAGACCTCCGCGGCGGTTGGACTTGACTCAATCTTCTCGGAGGTCACTAGAGTGATGCGATTCTGTACCACCTTCCAGCACGGATATGTCATAAGGCATCCTTGATCTCTAATGGTTTCCGTGTATTGACCTTAAACAGCAACTATCTCGTTTGACTAACGGAGGGGTTCTCGTCATTTTTAGCGAATATATTTGGATCGTGAGTTATTAATGCTCCAAGGGTGCTAAGTTACTAACGGCACCCTTGGTGTAACGGATCGTTCAATCCCAGCTCAACGCCCCACCGGTCTGATACTCAATAACCCGCGTCTCAAAGAAATTCTTCTCTTTCTTCAGGTCCATGATCTCGCTCATCCATGGGAACGGGTTGGTGGTCCCTGGGTACTCTTCCTTCAAACCAATCTGGCTCAAACGACGGTTCGCGATGAACTTGAGGTAGTCCTCCATCATTGCTGCGTTCATGCCGAGTACGCCGCGGGGCATGGTGTCGCGGGCGTATTCGATTTCCAGCTGGGTCCCTTGCAGGATCATCTGGGTGGCTTCTTCTTTCATTTCGGCATCCCACAGGTGCGGGTTTTCGATTTTGATCTGGTTGATCACGTCGATGCCGAAGTTCAGGTGCATGGACTCGTCACGCAGGATGTACTGGAACTGTTCTGCGACGCCGGTCATTTTGTTGCGGCGACCCATGGAGAGGATCTGGGTGAAGCCGCAGTAGAAGAAGATGCCTTCCAGAACGCAGTAGTAGGCGATCAGGTTGCGCAGCAGTTCTTTGTCGGTCTCGACGGTGCCGGTTTCGAACTTCGGATCGGAGATCGAACGGGTGTACTTCAAGCCCCAGGCTGCCTTTTTGGCGACTGACGGGATCTCGTGGTACATGTTGAAGATCTCGCCTTCGTCCATGCCCAGCGATTCGATGCAGTACTGGTAGGCGTGGGTGTGGATCGCTTCCTCGAAGGCCTGGCGCAGGATGTACTGGCGGCATTCAGGGTTGGTGATGAGGCGATACACGGCCAGCACGAGGTTGTTGGCAACCAGGGAGTCGGCGGTGGAGAAGAAGCCCAGGTTGCGCAGGACGATGCGGCGCTCGTCGTCGGTCAGGCCTTCCGGGTCTTTCCAGAGGGCGATGTCCGTGGTCATGTTGACCTCTTGCGGCATCCAGTGGTTGGCGCATCCGTCAAGATACTTCTGCCAGGCCCAGTCGTACTTGAATGGCACGAGCTGGTTGAGGTCGGCGCGGCAGTTGATCATGCGTTTTTCGTCGACCGCGACGCGGGCGGCGGAGCCTTCGAGTTCGGCAAGACCTTCAGCGACGTCCAGTTTGTCCAGCGCAGCTTTGGCGCGGGCAATGGCGTCGGAGTCGTTTGCGCTGACGGCGCGGGCTTCAAGCGCAGCAGCACCACCGGCGCTGTCGAGTTTGTCCATCGCGGCTTCGGAAGCGTGGCCGGCGTTGGCGCCTTTGGCGGGTTCAGCGGCGTCTTCTTTGTCGAATTCGTCCCAGCTCAGCATGGTGAGGAGGCTCCTGCTAGAGGACCGGTTTTAAGCGGCCTGTGGATTTCAAAGTAAGCGTTGCCAGCGTTGCTGATAGCGGGGCTGGCAACGGGAAATAGGTTGGGTGGTTCTGGTTACTACTGTGATTGATCGAAAAAGGCGCTAAATGCTGCTTCAAATCGATCGACGAACATACTGCGAGGGCTGCCTGCGGCGCACCTGCGAAACAAGTCAACGGAGGCTGATTTCAGAGTGACGGTTTGGCGGGTGCAAGCGGTCATTTTGAGTACCCTGGATGAGCGCGGATTATACAGATTTTGCCCGGCGCAGGTTCGTCCGTGACGGAATCCGAGGGCTGATTTGCCGTCGTTTTCCTTTGCGTTAATTCCCGATTCGTGCGTTGGAAAAAACGCTGCCGAAATTGGACGGATCACGTATCTAGTGTGTCTTCGTGTTGCGAGACACATCATATAGTGCGTCAGATCGCTCGGCAATCGGTTGACAGGCGTCAATGTGTCGCTACGAATGCGGCGACAGAAGCGGTTTTTTTGCATTCAGACGTTAATCGTTGCGGATTCAAAGGGCCGCAGCGTCAGGCGCAATAGCATCGGCGTTTAACGGCCTGCAATGTTGATGGAAAAAATGGGACCTAATCGCGACGAATGGCGTTACGCAGGTCACCGGTCCCCCAAATCAAGCTCCTTTGCAATCAATTGCAATCACCCCACCAACACACCGCTCAAACACCCTGACCATCCCTTCATAATCACACCCCACCGCATCCACATTCGCCCGAATCCATTCTTCCGCTTCCACCGGCCACCAGCTGATCTCAAACCCCGCATTCACAATGATGTGCTCAAACAGAATCCGCTGCGCACGGCCATTCCCTTCTCGGAACGGGTGAATCACGTTCAGGTCCCCAAACAGCTCTGCGCTGGCGGCAATCAAGCGCCCGCGATCCAGGTCCTGAAACCAGTTCGCCTCAGCCAGTCCTTTGAACAGCTTGTTGGCTTCCGGCTCTATGCGATGGGTGACGCAGAAGTGGGTCTGGTCTTTGGAGATGTCGACCGTGCGCAATTCGCCCGCCCAGTCATAAAGATCGGCGAACAGCTGGCGGTGGATGGCTTGCAGGTAGGGCAGGTCATACGGAGGAGGGGAGAAGTCGATGGTTTGCGCGGCGACTTCGGAAAGATCGCGCTCGGCTTGCGCCAGGATTTTTACGTCGGTGAGGTCGAGGCGGTTGCGCAGCACATGGCTGCCGGGCGGACAGTAAGGGTCTTGTCCGACGCCGTATTTGTCGACCATCAGGCCTGTTTTTTGCGGTAGCTGTTAAGCAGCTCTTCCCGGGAGGGCAGGCGGCGTTCGGAGTCGGCGGGCGAGCTCTCGAAACCTTCCAGACGCAGGCTGGCGGCGTAGTTGGAGCGGCGCGTTTTGGCGCAGTAGGCTTTTTTGGATTCTAGCGAGGCAGCTGGCATGGGGCGTACTCCTGGCTGGGAATGAGGGGAGTGTAACGCAAGAAGGCCCCGCGCCCCAAGGGAGCGCGAGGCCTTCAATCATAGCGTCACCCGGAGGTGACGCTTGACGGTATTGCTTACTGGCAGGCTTCGCAGTCTGGCTCGTCGATCGCGCAGGCTTTTGGCACTGGCGCTGGACCGGCCGGTGCGGCTTCGGCCGGGCGCGGGGCGGTGATCGCCGAGTCGTCCGGGCCGTGGCCACCGCTGGAAACGGCGTTCAGCTTGCCGGTGTTGATAGTCGACTTCTCGGTGCTGGTCGCGGCCAGGGCACGGAGGTAGTAAGTGGTTTTCAGACCACGGTACCAGGCCATGCGGTAGGTCACGTCCAGCTTCTTGCCCGACGCGCCGGCGATGTACAGGTTCAGCGACTGCGCCTGGTCGATCCACTTCTGACGACGGCTGGCGGCGTCAACGATCCACTTGGTGTCCACTTCGAACGCGGTCGCGTAGAGGTCTTTCAACTCCTGCGGGATGCGCTCGATCTGCTGCACCGAACCGTCGTAGTACTTCAGGTCGTTGATCATGACCGAGTCCCACAGGTCGCGGGCTTTGAGGTCGCGAACCAGGTACGGGTTGATCACGGTGAATTCGCCCGACAGGTTCGATTTCACGTACAGGTTCTGGTAGGTCGGTTCGATCGACTGCGACACGCCGGTGATGTTGGCGATGGTCGCGGTCGGTGCGATGGCCATGATGTTCGAGTTGCGAATGCCTTTCTGAACGCGAGCACGCACTGGCGCCCAGTCCAGGGTTTCGTTCAGGTCGACGTCGATGTACTTCTGGCCACGCTGTTCGATCAGGATCTGTTGCGAATCCAGCGGCAGCACGCCTTTGGACCAAAGCGAACCCTGGAACGTCTCGTAGGCACCGCGCTCGTCCGCCAGATCGCAGGAAGCCTGGATCGCGTAGTAGCTGACGGCTTCCATCGAGCGGTCGGCGAATTCGACAGCCGCATCGGAACCGTAAGGAATGTGCTGCAGGTACAGCGCGTCCTGGAAGCCCATGATGCCCAGACCGACCGGACGGTGACGGAAGTTGGAGTTCTTCGCTTGCGGCACCGAGTAGTAGTTGATGTCGATCACGTTGTCGAGCATGCGCACGGCCACATCGATGGTGCGCTTGAGCTTGTCGGTGTCCAGCTCGCCGTTGACGATGTGGTTCGGCAGGTTGATCGAGCCCAGGTTGCAGACCGCGATCTCGTCCTTGTTGGTGTTCAGGGTGATCTCGGTGCACAGGTTCGAGCTGTGAACCACGCCCACGTGCTGCTGCGGCGAACGCAGGTTGCACGGGTCTTTGAAGGTCAGCCATGGGTGGCCGGTTTCAAACAGCATGGACAGCATCTTGCGCCACAGGTCTTTGGCCTGGATGGTCTTGAACAGCTTGACCTTGCCCGGGTACTCGGTCAGCGCTTCGTAGTACTCGTAGCGCTCTTCGAAGGCTTTACCGGTCAGGTCGTGCAGGTCAGGCACTTCGGATGGCGAGAACAGGGTCCACTTGCCGTCGTCGAAGACACGCTTCATGAACAGGTCAGGGATCCAGTTGGCGGTGTTCATGTCGTGGGTACGACGACGATCATCACCGGTGTTCTTGCGCAGCTCGATGAACTCTTCGATGTCCATGTGCCAGGTTTCCAGGTACGCACAGACAGCGCCTTTGCGCTTGCCGCCCTGGTTCACGGCCACGGCCGTGTCGTTGACCACTTTCAGGAACGGCACGACGCCCTGGGATTTGCCGTTGGTGCCCTTGATGTAAGAGCCCAGCGCGCGAACCGGCGTCCAGTCGTTGCCCAGACCGCCTGCAAATTTGGACAGCATGGCGTTGTCGTGGATCGCGTGGTAGATGCCCGAGAGGTCATCCGGCACGGTGGTCAGGTAGCAACTCGACAGCTGTGGACGCAGGGTACCGGCGTTGAACAGTGTCGGGGTCGAGGCCATGTAGTCGAAGGACGACAACAGGTTGTAGAACTCGATGGCGCGGTCTTCGCGGGCTTTCTCTTCGATCGCCAGGCCCATGGCCACGCGCATGAAGAAGATCTGCGGCAGTTCGAAACGGATACCGTCCTTGTGGATGAAGTAACGGTCGTACAGGGTCTGCAGGCCCAGGTAGGTGAACTGCTGGTCGCGCTCGTGGTTGATCGCCTTGCCCAGTTTTTCCAGGTCGAATTCAGCCAGAACCGGGTTCAGCAGTTCGAACTGGATGCCTTTTTCGACGTAAGCCGGCAGGGCCTTGGCGTACAGGTCGACCATTTCGTGGTGCGTGGCGCTCTCGGCGACACCCAGGAAACCCAGGCCTTCGGCACGCAGGGTGTCCATCAGCAGGCGCGCCGTCACGAACGAGTAGTTCGGCTCGCGCTCGACGAGGGTACGCGCGGTCATCACCAGTGCGGTGTTGACGTCGGTCAGTGCAACGCCGTCGTAGAGGTTTTTCAGGGTTTCGCTCTGGATCAGGTTGGCGTCAACCTCGGCCAGGCCTTCACACGCTTCGGTGACGATGGTGTTCAGACGGCCCATGTCCAGCGGCGCGAGGCTGCCGTCTTTGGCGGTGATGCGGATCGACGGGTGCGCTTGCACCGGAGTTTCGCCAGCGGTGCGACCGGCACGCTCCTTGGAGCGCTCGTTGCGGTAGATCACGTAGTCGCGGGCAACTTTTTGCTCGCCAGCGCGCATCAGCGCCAGTTCGACCTGATCCTGGATTTCTTCGATGTGGATGGTGCCGCCCGACGGCATGCGGCGCTTGAAGGTTGCGGTGACCTGTTCGGTCAGGCGCGCGACGGTGTCGTGGATGCGCGACGAAGCGGCAGCGGTGCCGCCTTCAACTGCGAGAAAGGCCTTGGTGATGGCGACGGTGATCTTGTCATCGGTGTACGCAACGACGGTGCCGTTACGCTTGATCACGCGCAGCTGACCCGGAGCGGTAGCGGACAGGTCCTGCTGGGTAGCCCCTGTCTGCGGCGCGGTGGCCTGCGGATTCTCGCGAGTTGTGTCGGTTTGCATGGGTGTCTCCAAGTTCTCTATGTTTGTTTGGGCGCAAGGTTCGCGCCCACCGTTTCGTCTTGCGGCAGTGAACTGACAAACGTCAGGCCATGACTTCAAGACGAATGGGAAGGCGGATTACCCTCCCTGGCGTTGAAGTCGAAAAGGGCGCCGGATTTGAGCCCGTCACCCTGAAAAGCAGTTGCAGATTGCGCCGTTTATGTTGCATCTCATGCGCCGCTACGCGCAGCTCCCCAGGCGGGGTGTCTGCCATTCGCGTGAGCGCGGTCCAGCGATGAAATCGGAGGTTATACGGCCCTTCTTGCACACGTCCTACAGGAGAAAAAAACCTTGAAATCCTGATACGACTTGTGTTTGGAATTTGCATGAAAACCCCACATGTAGGGTCTCCGTCGTCGAAGGGCTACAAGATATGCGTTTCGGACACTTACTGCAACGCATGACCTGTGGATAAAGCTGTGTGTAATTTGTGTGTGAAACGGGGAAATTGCGTGTAGGCCGCATGGCGTCTGGGATGGGCCACCGGTCGCTGTTTTTTCAGCGCCGCCCAGCGTGTCGAAAAACGGTTGGCCGGTCTTTTGCGGGCGCGAACGCTATCACAAAAAACCGCTTTGACAAGTGCGGTCCTACACTGGATTTGCGCTGGCCCACGCCTCAAGTCAAAACCCCGGACCCGTAGGAGCCGGCTTGCTGGCGAACGCGGTGTGTCAGCCGAAATCCATGGCACAGACCCACCGCCATCGCGGGCAAGCGCGCTCCTACAGTGGTTTTGCGTTGGCCGAAATCCCAAGGCAAAACACCTACATTGGTTGCGTCGGCCGATATATCAAGGCATGACACGGACCCGTAGGAGCCGGCTTGCTGGCGAACGCGGTGTGTCAGCCGAAATCCATGGCACAGACCCACCGCCATCGCGGGCAAGCGCGCTCCTACACCGGGTTTTGCGTCGGCCGAAATCCCAAGGCAAGACACCTACATCGGTTGCGTCGGCCGATATATCAAGGCATGACACGGACCCGTAGGAGCCGGCTCGCTGGCGAACGCGGTGTATCAGCCCAAATTCATGGCGCAGACCCACCGCCTTCGCGGGCAAGCGCGCTCCTACACCGGTTTGCGTTGGCCGAAATCTCGAGGCAAGACACCTACATCGGTTGCGTCGGCCGATATATCAAGGCATGACACGGACCCGTAGGAGCCGGCTTGCTGGCGAACGCGGTGTATCAGCCGAAATCCATGGCACAGGCCCACCGCCATCGCGGGCAAGCGCGCTCCTACACCTGGTTTTGCGTTGGCCGAAATCTCGAGGCAGACACCTACGCCGGTTTTGCGTCGGCCGATATATCAAGGCATGACACGGAACCGTAGGAGCCGGCTTGCTGGCGAACGCGGTGTATCAGCCTAAAACCATGGCACAGACCCACCGCCATCGCGGGCAAGCGCGCTCCTACACCGGGTTTTGCGTCGGCCGGTATCTCTGCGTCAGGCGCGGGATCGTTGGGTCATCTATAAAGGAACAGCGATGCGCCGGTGTTTGAAACCGCCGATGGCCGCGAAGGCGTTGTGTCGGCCGTCCGGTTTGCCCATCATCAACCGCATTTGCGAGTAAAGGCGCCATCCCCCCGACACACCCACCCCGGCCATTTCATAAGAACAACACCAGGAGCCTCACCGTGCCGCAACAACCCTGGCAGGTATTGATCGTCGAAGATGATCAGCGCCTGGCCGAGCTCACCCGCGATTACCTAGAAAACAACGGCCTGCGCGTGAGCATCGAAGGGGACGGCGCGCGGGCCGTGCAGCGGATTGTCGATGACCAGCCCGATCTGGTGATCCTTGACCTCATGTTGCCCGGCGAAGACGGCCTGAGCATCTGCCGCAGGGTGCGCAGCCGTTACGACGGGCCGATTTTGATGCTCACCGCGCGCACCGACGACAGCGACCAGATCCAGGGCCTGGACATGGGCGCCGACGATTACGTCGGCAAACCGGTGCATCCGCGGGTTCTGCTGGCGCGCATCCATGCGCTGTTGCGGCGCAGCGAGGCGCCCGAAAGCCCCGTCCAGGACCGGCAACGGCTGGAGTTCGGCGCGCTGGTGGTGGACAACACCCTGCGCGACGCCTGGCTCAATCACCAGAGCATCGAGCTGACCAGTGCCGAGTTCGACCTTCTGTGGCTCCTGGCCGCCAACGCCGGGCGCATTCTCTCCCGCGAAGAAATCTTCACCGCCCTGCGCGGCGTGGGCTATGACGGCCAGGATCGCTCCATCGACATACGCATCTCAAAAATCCGCCCGCGCATCGGCGACGATCCCGATCATCCGCGGCTGATCAAAACCGTGCGCAACAAGGGTTACCTGTTCGTGCCCCACGCCGTCGCGCCAATGCCGCCCTCAAGCGCCACGGGCGAGCGATGAACTCCATTTTCCTGCGCATTTACGGCGGCATGCTCGGCGTTCTGGTGCTGGTGGCGCTGCTCGGCGTGCTGACGCTGCACCTGGTCAACACCGTTCGCGCCGAGCACTACCGCGAACAGTTGGCCCACGGCACGTTCACGCTGATGGCGGACAATCTGCGCAGCATGAACGCCATCGAGCGCACCCGCGCCCTGGCGGTATGGGAACGCTTGCTGGGCATCCCCCTGACGCTGGAAAGCGCCGAGCAGGCGAAACTCGACGGCATCGCGCTGAGCCGCCTGAGTCGCGGGCAGGTCGTGGTCGAGCAGACCGGGCCTCATGCCGCGCGGGTGTTCCGGGAGGTTGAGCCGGCGCCCGCGGACAATCCGCTGCTGCTGACCGGCGAGGTGCGGCAAATCAGCGAGCAACTGGCCCGCGCCACGATCTTTCTTTTATTGGATGAGCTGGTGCGGCTGCCGGTGCAGGAGCAACCGGCGCGTCTTGAAGCGTTGCACCAGAGCAAGGGCTTCGGCTTCGACATGCAACTGATTCGCCTGGAGCAGCTGGATGTCGATGAGGATCAGCGTCGGAGGATCGACGAGGGCGACACGGTGATGGCGCTGGGCAAGGGCGGCGATTCGATCCGCGTCCTGTCGGGCGTGGGCGAAACGCCTTGGGTGCTGGAAATCGGACCGCTGTATCAGATGAATCCCTATCCGCCGCAGTTGCTGATCCTGATCACGCTGGTCGGCCTGTGCCTGATCGGCCTGGTGGTGTACCTGCTGGTGCGTCGGCTGGAGCACCGTTTACGTGGCCTGGAGTCCGCCGCCACGCAGATCGCCCAGGGCAGTCTGGAAACCCGGGTGCCAGAGGCGGGCGCGGATTCAGTCGGGCGGCTGGCGTCGGCGTTCAACGGCATGGCCGAGCACTTGCAGCGCTCGCTGATGATCCAGCGCGAACTGGTGCGCGCCGTTTCCCACGAACTGCGCACGCCGGTGGCGCGGTTGCGTTTCGGCCTGGAAATGATCAACGACGCCACGACCCCGCAGGCGCGGCATAAGTACATGGTCGGGATGGACAACGATATTCAGGACCTCGACAAGCTGGTGGACGAGATGCTCACCTACGCGCGCCTTGAGCAGGGCGCGCCGACCCTGGATTTTCAGCGCATCGACCTGAATGCGCTGGTCGATCAGGTGATCACCGAACTGGCGCCGCTGCGGCCGCTTATTCGCGTCAGGCGCGGGCAGTGTGTCGATGCGCTTCAACACAGCGCAGCGGATGACGGACACTGGGTTGAAGCCGAACCGCGCTATTTGCACCGGGCCGTGCAGAATCTGGTGAGCAACGCCATGCGCCATGCCGAGTCGCAGGTGTGCATCGGGTATCAGCTGAGCGAAAACCATTGCCGCATCGATGTCGAAGACGATGGCCCGGGCGTGCCGGAAAGTGCGTGGGAGCGTATTTTCACCCCGTTCATGCGCCTGGATGACAGCCGCACGCGGGCGTCGGGCGGTCACGGTTTAGGCTTGTCGATTGTGCGGCGCATCATCCATTGGCACGCCGGACGCGCATTAATCGGGCGAAGTCAGAGCCTCGGCGGCGCATGTTTCAGCCTCGCCTGGCCGCGCCGGCAGGAACGGCCGTGATATTCGAGGGCCCATTGGCCGGGTTTGGGCGAACGCGGGTGATCGATGGCGAGCGGCCGGTGTTGCCGTTGACTGAGCTGTTGCGCGACGAGGTCCTGGCGCGTTTGCTGCTGCAGGTCTACGGCGCGGAATTGGTGAGGGACCAGTTGCCGGTGCTGGCCTCCCAATGGATGAAGTACTACGCCATGCAGCTGATTCCACCGGTGGTGGTGGCGAGCCTTGTCCATGGCGTGAGTTGGTCGCTGTCGCTCGACCGGCTTGCCTTTGCCGTGGACGAACGCGGTGTGCTGGACGGGGTGCGCTTTGACGGGGCGGCCTGTGCGCTGGCGCCTGCGGATGAGCCGTTTGCGCCGCTGCTGGAAAACCTTCGGCAGGTGATTGAGCGTTTGAGCGCTTATGCCAACGTGCCTGCAGCGGTGCTGTGGTGCACCGCCGGGGATTACCTGGAAACCTGCCTGCGAGAGCTTGCCGCCGTCAGCGATGTTTGTCTTGCGCCGGGCCATGCCTTGTTAAAGGAAAAGCTGACGCCGAGCGGGTTGCGTAACCCACTGTTCAATGCCATCCGTTACACAGCGCGGCGGGATGGGCAAAGCCTCCGGCAACGGCGCACCTGTTGCCTGAGTCATCGCGTGGCGTGGGTGGGCAGGTGTGAGCATTGTCCGTTGCAGGTGTAGGCCAGCGGGCTGGAATGTGTTGGAACCGCGCAGCGTCTTGCCGGCGATGCAGCACTTGCAGGAGTGAGCTTGCTTGCGAAGAGTCCGCCTCATCCACCGAATTCCTCTCAGCCCGCAATCGCCACCAGAGTGAGTAACTGCCCATCTTGCACACTGAACTGGGCGTCCAATTCCTTGCCGTGATGCCATTCAGGTGACAGGTCAATGTTCAGGCGCAGCCGAGCGCTGCCGTCGTCCGACCATGACAGCACCTCGGCGTCCTCGAAATAGAAGCGCTTGAGCACCAGAGGGTAGAGCGCCTTGAACAGGCTTTCCTTGAGCGAAAAGGTCAGGGTCACGACTTTGGCGGCGTCATGCTCGGGCCCATCATTCAGGCGCTGCATCTCTGCCGGAATCAGAATCTCCCCGGCCAGACGCATGGCGCGTTCGTTGCTCATCAGTTGCTCCACGTCCAGACCCAGTCCACGCCAGTCGGTTGTGCGCGCAACGACGGCTGCGGCCCATCCGGCGCTGTGTGTGATCGAGCCGGTGATGCCCTGAGGCCAGACCGGCGCGCGATCTTCACCAATGGCCGGCACGTGCAGGCGACCGTCCAGACGACGCATGGCCTCGCGGGCGCACAGACGCCCGGCCAGAAACTCGGCCTGGCGCTTGGCGACCGAGCGTTGAATCGAGGCGGGCGGGTCGATCAGGCAGCGCCGAAAGTCGCCATCGCCAAGGGAATGCGGATCGAAACGAGCGCTGACCAGCACCACCTCCGCCAGCCCTTTGGGCAACGGCCAGTGAGCGGTCAGGGCAGGGCAGCATTCGGGGAGTTTTGTGGGTTGGGTCATGCCCGGCATTCTGCCGGAACCGCGACGTCGTGCGCAAAATCGGTTTGTCGGCAGGTCCCAGAATCTGCAGGCGCCAGGCAACCGAATCGAAAATCGCCCTACGCCGCGGTTCATCGCCATACAAAAGATCAATTGCAGGAGCGCGCTTGCCCGCGAACGCGGTGTGTCAGGCGATATCAATGCCACAAACCCACCGCCGTCGCGGCCAGGCCCGTGACGAGCGTTGCAGTGCGCCACGGTTTATCGGCATGCGAAGATCAAATTGTAGGAGCGCGCTTGCCCGCGAACGCGGTGTGTCAGCCGACGTCAATGCCACAAATCCACCGCCATCGCGGCCAGGCCCGTGACGAGCGTTGCAGTGCGCCACGGTTTATCGGCATGCGAAGATCAAATTGTAGGAGCGCGCTTGCCCGCGAACGCGGTGTGTCAGCCGACGTCAATGCCACAAACCCACCGCCATCGCGGCCAGGCCCGTGACGAGCGTTGCAGTGCGCCACGGTTTATCGGCATGCGAAGATCAAATTGTAGGAGCGCGCTTGCCCGCGAACGCGGTGTGTCAGCCGACATCAATGCCACAGACCCACCGTAATCGCGGGCAAGCGCGCTCCTACACCGGTGTGCGGTGGCCGAGATATCAAGGCAAGACACCGGTTTTCCGGCGGATGCCATATCAAAGCCACACACAAAACCTGAGCCGGCTTGCTGGCGAACGCGGCGTGTCAGGCGACATCAATCCCACAGACCCACCCCAATCTCAGGCAAGCGCGCCCCTACAGCCGCAACGCTTTTTCAGCCCCGGTTGAATGCGGTTCAGGAGGGGTTCAGCGCTCGCTGGGTATGCTTCACCCGTACCTGACAAGGCGCGTGGCGCCGGAGGACCTGCTCATGCTGACGTTCAACAAGCTCTTTCTGGCGCTGGCGTTTCTTGGCAGCAGCGCTGCGGCGCAAGCGGCTGATGGCAATGCAGACGTTTCCCGCACCGATTACGGCAAGAACACCGAACGCTCCGACCGCATCAACGGCCTTCGTCGCAGCCTTGCGACCAGTGCCCAGGTCGGCAGCTGGAGCCAGGCGTTCAGCCAGCAGCCTGCGGACAATGCCTACGTCGCGGGTTACGGAAGCTTTACGGCCCAGGTCAACGGCGTCCGACTGCAACCGGCCAACCTTAGCGCCTACACTGTGCAAACACCCCAGACGAGTCCGACCAGACTGTCGGGCGCCCACGCCAACACGTCGCCCCGCACTCTTCAACAGTCACCCTCGCTGAGTTTGAGCGAAAGCCCGCACACCTATTTACCCGTCCACCACATTTTGTAAGCCGCCAGCCTGTTTTTCGCAGCGTCTGGATTGCACAATCGCTGCCGGGCTCGTCACTATGATCGCGCTCGGCAGCGTCTTTGACTCGTGAACAAACGATTCGTGAAACAGCCGATTCGTGAGACATACAGATTCGCGAAACGAGAGGTATGCCTTTGCCTGGGAGAGCGTCATGAAATTGCTGGTCGTCGAAGATGAAGCCCTGCTGCGTCATCACCTGCAGACCCGCCTGACCGAAAGCGGTCATGTGGTCGAGGCGGTGGGCAACGCCGAGGAAGCGCTGTATCAGGCGGGCCAGTTCAACCACGATCTGGCGGTCATCGACCTGGGCCTGCCCGGCGTGGGCGGGCTGGACCTGATCCGCCAGCTGCGCGTGCAGAACAAGGCGTTCCCTATCCTGATCCTGACCGCGCGCGGCAACTGGCAGGACAAAGTCGAAGGCCTTGCAGCCGGCGCCGATGACTACGTGGTCAAGCCGTTCCAGTTCGAAGAGCTCGAAGCGCGCCTCAATGCCCTGCTGCGACGTTCCAGCGGCTTTACGCACTCGACCATCGTCGCTGGCCCGCTGACCCTGGACCTCAACCGCAAGCAAGCCTCGCTGGATGAGCAACCGCTGGCGCTGACCGCCTACGAATACCGGATTCTCGAATACCTCATGCGCCATCACCAGCAAGTGGTGCCCAAAGAGCGCCTGATGGAGCAGCTGTACCCCGATGACGACGAACGCGACCCGAATGTCATCGAAGTGTTGGTCGGGCGCCTGCGTCGCAAGCTCGAAGCACCGTCCGGCTTCAAGCCGATCGACACCGTGCGTGGTCTGGGCTACCTGTTCACCGAGCGCTGTAAATGATTGGTTCGCTGCGCCTGCGATTGATGCTGGGCGCCGCGACCCTGGCGGTCATCTTCATGCTGCTGATGCTGCCGGCGCTGCAAAAAGCCTTCAGCCTGGCACTGGAAAGCTCCATCGAAAAACGCCTGGCTTCGGACGTCACCACACTGATTTCCGCCGCTCGCGTTGAAAACGACCACCTGCTCATGCCGGCATTGTTGCCCGGCGAGCAGTTCAGCCTGCCCGACAGTCGCCTGCTCGGCTATATCTACAACCGTGCCGGCAAACTGGTGTGGCGGTCTCGGGCGACCGAAGACGAAGCCATCGACTACCAGCCGCGCTACGACGGGCGAGGCAACGAATTCGCCAAAATCCGCCAGCCCAATGGCGACGAGTTCTTCGTCTACGACGTCGAAATCAAATTGCTCGGCGGGCGCAACGCCGCGTTCAGCATCGTCGCCCTGCAGCCGGTGCGCGAATACCAGGAAACCATCTCCGGCCTGCGCCAGAAACTCTATCTGGGTTTCGGCGGCGCGTTGCTGGTGTTGCTGATTCTGCTATGGGGAGGTTTGACTTGGGGCCTGCGTGCGTTGCGGGGCATGAGTCAGGAGCTCGATCAGGTCGAGGCCGGCTCCCGGGAGAGCCTCAGTGAGGAACACCCCAGCGAACTGCTGCGCCTGACCGACTCACTCAACCGGCTGTTACGCAGCGAGCGCGAGCAGCGCATTCGTTACCGCGACTCGCTGGGCGACCTGGCCCATAGCCTGAAAACTCCGCTGGCGGTTTTGCAGGGCGTCAGCGAGAAAATCGCCAAACGCCCGGAGGACCTGGAGCAGGCGCGGATTCTGCAGTCGCAGATCGAACGCATGAGTCAGCAAATCAGCTACCAATTGCAACGCGCCAGCCTGCGCAAAAGCGGGCTGGTGCGCTACCACGTGGCGCTCAAACCGGTGGTGCAAAGCCTATGCAACACCCTGGAGAAGGTCTACCGCGACAAGCGCGTGAACGTGGTGCTCGATTTGCCGGACAACTGCCAGGTGCAGATGGAGGAGGGCGCGCTGCTGGAAATGCTGGGCAACTTGCTGGAAAACGCCTACCGCCTCTGCCTGAGTGAAGTGCGCGTGAGCTGGCGGCCGTCGATGATGGGCGATGAGTTGTGCATCGAAGACGACGGCCCCGGCGTTCCGGAAAGTCAACGCGCGCGCATCCTCGAGCGTGGCGAACGGCTCGACACGCAGAACCCGGGGCAGGGCATCGGCCTGGCGGTGGTCAAGGACATTATCGAAAGCTACGGCGCGCAATTGACCTTGGGCGATTCGGAGCTGGGCGGCGCGGCGTTCCGTATTCAATTCACGATCTAGCGCCGGTTCCACTCGCTGCGCGTCCCTGGTCAAGGCGGATACCCGCCAGTGTGGCGAGCGAATTCACGTCAAACGGCGGAAAACCGCCACCCTCACTCCGCCCGCATAGGGCCCTGTTGACCGCCCGGTTCACAGGATCCGGGCCTTTCAGCGGTTTACTCGATACTGGCACGGTGCTTGCGATGCACTGTGCAGAGGTCTGCCGCGCGCAGCTCGACAAAAACAAATCCCTCCGAGCAGGAGGGTTCGCACTTTAGGCGTCTCTGCAACCGGAATGCTGCAGACCGATGCTCTTGAGGAAACTGCAATGACGACTCGTCAGCCCATCTATAAATCCCTGTATGCCCAGGTGATCGTCGCGATCATCGTCGGTATCGCCCTCGGTCACTGGTACCCCGAAACTGCCGTCACGCTCAAACCTCTGGGCGACGGGTTCATCAAACTGATCAAAATGGTCATTGCACCGATCATCTTCTGCACCGTCGTCAGCGGCATCGCTGGCATGCAGAGCATGAAATCCGTGGGCAAGACCGGCGGCTACGCGCTGCTTTACTTCGAAATCGTCTCGACCATCTCGCTGATCATCGGCCTGATCGTGGTCAACGTCGTGCAGCCGGGCGCCGGCATGAACATCGACGTTTCCACCCTTGATGCCTCCAAAGTCGCTGCCTACGTGACCGCCGGTAAGGATCAGAGCATCGTCGGCTTTATCCTCAACGTCATTCCGAACACCATCGTCGGCGCGTTCGCCAACGGCGATATTCTGCAAGTGCTGATGTTCTCGGTGATCTTCGGTTTCGCCCTGCATCGCCTGGGTGCTTACGGCAAGCCGATCCTGGACTTCATCGATCGCTTCGCTCACGTCATGTTCAACATCATCAACATGATCATGAAGCTCGCCCCGATCGGTGCACTGGGTGCCATGGCATTCACCATCGGCGCCTATGGCGTCAGCTCGCTGGTGCAGTTGGGTCAGCTGATGCTGTGCTTCTACATCACCTGCCTGCTGTTCGTGCTGGTGGTGCTGGGCTCCATCGCGAAAGCTCACGGCTTCAGCATCCTCAAGCTGATCAAGTACATCCGCGAAGAGCTGTTGATCGTTTTGGGTACCTCGTCCTCGGAGTCGGCGCTGCCACGCATGCTGATCAAGATGGAGCGTCTGGGCGCCAAGAAATCCGTTGTTGGCCTGGTGATTCCGACCGGCTACTCGTTCAACCTGGACGGTACCTCGATCTACTTGACCATGGCCGCCGTGTTCATCGCGCAGGCGACCAACACCCACATGGACATCACCCATCAGATCACCCTGTTGCTGGTGCTGTTGCTGTCGTCCAAGGGTGCTGCTGGCGTCACCGGTTCCGGTTTCATCGTACTGGCCGCCACGCTCTCTGCTGTGGGCCATCTGCCGGTGGCCGGTCTGGCGCTGATCCTGGGCATCGACCGCTTCATGTCCGAAGCCCGTGCCCTGACCAACCTGTGCGGTAATGCCGTGGCAACGCTGGTTGTCGCCAAGTGGGTCGGCGAGCTGGACGTTCCACATATGCAGGCCGAGCTGGCATCCGGTGGCCGCGCCATCGACAACACCGCGCCAACCGACGACCTGGGCGTTGCCGAAACTGCACCGACCCCGGTTGTGCGTTCGTAATCCGCAAAGGCGGTAACGGTTGCTGAAAAAGCCTGTCTTCGGACAGGCTTTTTTTATGTGTTTTTTAAAGGCTGGAAGCTAACGAATATCGCAATGCACCGAGATTCATCGACATAAGGAGATCAGTTTGCAGGAGCGCGCTTGCCCCCGAACGCGGTCTACCAGCCCAAATCCCCAGCACAGACCCACCGCGTTCGCGGGCAAGCGCGCTCCTACACCGGTTCGGTGTCAGCCGACATTTCCGGGTGAATCCCAAATGTGCGTCAGCCGACATTTCCAAGTCAGACCTAAATCTGTATCCGCCGACATTTCCCAAGCCAGACGCCAAACCTGTAGGAGCCGGCTTGCTGGCGAACGCGGTATCTCAGCCCAAATCCAAGGCCCAGACACACCGCCTTCGCGGGCAAGCGCGCTCCTACACCGGTTCGGTGTCAGCCGATATTTCCGGGTAACCCCCAAATCTGCCTCCGCCGACATTTCCAAGTCAGACCTAAATCTGTATCCGCCGACATTTCCCAAGCCAGACGCCAAACCTGTAGGAGCCGGCTTGCTGGCGAACCCGGTGTCTCAGCCCAGATCCATGTCACAGACACACCGCCTTCGCGGGCAAGCGCGCTCCTACACCGGTTCGGTGTCAGCCGACATTTCCGGGTGAACCCCAAATCTGCGTCAGCCGACATTTCCAAGTCAGACCTAAATCTGTATCCGCCGACATTTCCCAAGCCAGACGCCAAACCTGTAGGAGCCGGCTTGCTGGCGAACGCGGTATCTCAGCCCAAATCCAAGGCCCAGACACACCGCCTTCGCGGGCAAGCGCGCTCCTACACCGGTTCGGTGTCAGCCGACATTTCCGGGTGAATCCCAAATTTGCGTCAGCCGACATTTCCAAGTCAGACCTAAATCTGTATCCGCCGACATTTCCCAAGCCAGACGCCAAACCTGTAGGAGCCGGCTTGCTGGCGAACCCGGTGTCTCAGTCCAAACCCACGGCACAGACACACCGCCTTCGCGGGCAAGCGCGCTCCTACACCGGTTCGGTGTCAGCCGACATTTCCGGGTGAACCCCAAATCTGCGTCAGCCGACATTTCCAAGTCAGACCTAAATCTGTATCCGCCGACATTTCCCAAGCCAGACGCCAAACCTGTAGGAGCCGGCTTGCTGGCGAACCCGGTATCTCTGCCCAAATCCATGGCACAGACACACCGCCTTCGCAGGCAAGCGCATTCCTGCAAGTAGACCTTCGCTGAACCGGGGACTTGCCGTCACTCCACCCGCGTTTCGCCGCTGAACACCAGGAGTCCGCGGCAGCGTTTGCACAGATAGCGCCGACCTTTGCGCACGAGTTTGTGGCGCTGGGGGGTGAAAGGGAAATCGCTGTCCGGGCATGGGCAGCGGTAGATGTAACGCGTCACGCTGCGGCGCTGGATTTCATAGGTATGGCAGCGGTTCGGCGGCAGCTCGTAAACGCCGCGCATGATCAGCTGCCATTCCTCGCCGTGGGGCTGGATGGTGTCGCCGAACAGTTGATGCGCGACCAGGTGCGCGACTTCATGCGGGACGGTCTGACGCAGGAAATCCTCGCTGTTCTCCAGGAACAGCTGCGGATTGAAGCGCAGCATGTTCTCGTGCAAGTGCGCCACGCCAGCTTTTTGGCCGCGCAACTTGACGCTCACGACCGGGCGTTTGAAAGGGCGTTTGAAAAAGTCTTCGGCTTGTTGATAGCAGGATTCGACGCGGGTATTGAGTGTTTCGAGCATGCTTCATCGGTCTCCAGAGACCGCAAGTATGCCGCAAGGCCGGGCATTTCCGAAAACCCGCGCGCCGAATGGTGTGCTGAAAGTCGCCACCCGCGAGCCACCCGCTAATTCACGTATTCAGGCCCCATCCCCACACCCCACAAGACCACGGTAAAGGCCAGGATCGCCATCAGCACGACCAGTCCCACCGCCAGCACCGAGCTTGAAAACATAAAGCCTTCTTCCGGATGCACGCCCATGTAAACGGGCAGGCCCACGTACAGCAGGTACATGGTGTAGGAAACCGCCGCAAGCCCGACCATCATCCCCAGCCACATGTGCGGATACAGCGCGGCCAGCCCGCCGATGAACAGCGGCGTTGCCGTGTAGGTCGCAAAGGCAACGCAGCGCGCCAGGCTGGGAAACGCATCATAGGTGCGCGCCATCCAGTGCACGAACCCGCCCATGACGCCGACCCCGACCAGCATGGCGATGTACGACATCAACGCCATCCACCCGGCGCTTTCTGCGGTGACCACCACCGGAGCCCGGTCGCCTATGACCCAGCCGACCTGCGTGGTGCCAATGTACGCAGACACTGCCGGGATAGCCGCCAGGATCAACGTGTGGGTGAGATACAGGTGGCCGATGCTTTCCTCACCCTCGCCACGTATCTCCTGCCATTCCTGGTCGGGGTGGGTGAAGAGGCCCAGAACGTGATGAATCATGGTCGAAACTCCCGTGATGTGGCGCCGCTCCGTGTGGAGCGTCTGCCCGATCAACTGCCGTCGGTAAGAGGTCATCTCGCGCGAAGGATGATGGCCCTTTAAAGCAGTATAGAAACCACGGCAGGGGGCAAACCCTGTTGCTTAGAGTGATTGCGCCGTTTATACCGGCTGCTAATCGCGATTGGCGATCAACAGGGCTTGGCAGAAGGCATATCAAGGGCACGCCGGCTGGACCAACAGCCATTACCCGATTCGGGGTTTATGCGTAAAATGCCGACCCTTTCTTATCGTCTCTTCACCTCACAGCAAGCGGAAAACAGCGCCATGGGCACCCTTTCAGTCAACCAGAACAAACTGCAGAAGCGCCTGCGCCGGCTCGCGGGCGAAGCGGTGGCCGATTACACCATGATTGAAGAGGGCGACAAGGTGATGGTCTGCCTGTCCGGCGGCAAGGACAGCTACACCCTGCTTGATGTGCTGCTGCACATGCAGAAGGTAGCGCCGATCAAGTTCGACATTGTCGCGGTGAACATGGACCAGAAGCAGCCGGGTTTCCCCGAGCACGTACTGCCGGCTTATCTGGAGCAGTTGGGCGTTGAGTACCACATCGTCGAGAAAGACACGTACTCGGTGGTCAAGGAGTTGATTCCCGAAGGCAAGACCACGTGCTCACTGTGCTCTCGCCTGCGTCGCGGCACGCTGTATACCTTTGCCGATGAGATCGGCGCGACCAAAATGGCCCTGGGTCACCACCGTGACGACATCGTCGAGACCTTCTTCCTGAACATGTTTTTCCAGGGCAGCCTTAAGGCCATGCCCCCCAAGCTGCGCGCCGACGATGGCCGCAACGTGGTGATTCGGCCGCTGGCGTACTGCGCCGAAAAAGACATTCAGGCGTATTCGGACCTCAAGCAGTTCCCGATCATCCCGTGCAACCTGTGCGGTTCGCAGGAGAACCTTCAGCGTCAGGTGGTCAAGGACATGCTCCAGGAATGGGACCGCAAAACCCCGGGCCGGTCTGACATGATCTTCCGCAGCCTGCAGAACGTGCATCCCTCGCAACTGGCCGACCGCAACCTGTTCGACTTCAACCGCCTGCGCATCGACGAAACCGCCGCGTCTCGGTTTATGAATGTGGTGAATGTGTAAGGCGTGATGCAGGCTGAACCCGTGCAACCGCCTTCCCGGCTAAAGCCGGTCCCACTGAGTGTGCGTCGATCAATGGAATCGGTTAGCAGATCCCACTGAACGCCTGGACAGTGGGACCGGCTTCAGCCGGGAAGAGGCCGGTTCAATCACCCTCGATCTGCATCGGAACACGCAGACTCGCTCACCCGGAAACCGCGTGCATCACAAACCCACCTCCGGCAAGACCGGCTTGTTCGCCAACGCCGTCTTCATCAACTTTTCTACGTATTCCCGATCACTGTCCGGCAGCGGGAGGCGAGGTGGGCGGGTGAGGGCGCTGCCGCGCTCCATGATCGCTTCGCACAGCTTGATGCACTGCACCAGGTCCGGACGCGCGTCCAGGTGCAGCAGCGGCATGAACCACTCATACAGCGCCATCGCCTCGGCGAAGCGGCCGGCCTTGGCCAGACGGAACAGCGTCTCGCCCTCTTTCGGAAAGGCGTTGGACATCCCTGACACCCAGCCCACCGCGCCGACCGCCACGCTCTCCACCAACACGTCGTCCAGCCCCGCGAACAGCACGAAACGGTCACTGACTTCATTGCGCACATCGATGAACCGGTTGGTGTTGCCCGACGAGTCCTTGAAACAGACGATGGTGTCGCAGTCCGCCAGGGAGATGAGAATGTCCGGCGTCACGTCGTTTTTGTAAATCGGCGGGTTGTTGTAGACCATCATCGGCAGGTCGGTGGCGGCGGCCACGGTGCGAAAGTGCGTGGCAGTCTCGAACGGCTTGGCTGAATAGACCAGTGCCGGCATCAGCATGATTCCGTCGGCTCCGGCTTTCTGCACGTCCTTGGCCACGGAGCAGGCGTTGGCGCTGGTGAACTCGGCGATGCCCGAAATCACCGGCACTCGACCACCTGACGCGTCTTTGGCCGCTTCCACCAAACTGATTTTTTCGGCCACGCTCAGCGAAGTGTTTTCACCAACCGTGCCGCAAATCACCAGCCCTGAAACGCCGTCGCGCACCAGGTTGGAAATGACCTTGTGGGTTGCCTCCAGGTTGAGCGAAAAATCATCGTTGAATTGGGTAGTAACGGCAGGGAAGACCCCGCTCCAGGATACGGACTGGCTCATGATTGACTCCTGTTGGGCTAAAGGTATTTCGTATACGTTCTGTTTCGGGCAAACCACGCCCGATGATTTGGCGTTTCACTGGTACTTCACAATGTTCCCCATGCCTGTAGCGGCGCAGTCCCTGTAGGAGTGAGCTTGCTCGCGAAGGCGGTATGTCTGTGATGCACAGGCTGACCGGAACAATGCATTCGCGGGCAAGCGCGCTCCTACAGGGCGTTGTGTTTATTCCGTGACATTGATGTAGCCTTCACAGCTTCAACCCCACCGGCCAGGTATCACTCAATTTGTACCCTTCCGGCCATGGGTCGCTGGGGTCGAGCATGTGTTGGTGTGTCCCGGTGATCCATGCGCGGCCCGACAGGCTAGGGATGATCGCCTTGCGTCCGGCGACCTCGGTTTCGCTCTGGATCTTGCAGTGGAACTCGGAGCCTATGATTGATCGCCCGATAAACCGGTCGCCGACGTTCAGCTGGCCTTTGGCATGCAGCACCGCGAGCCGAGCCGAACACCCGGTGCCGCAGGGCGAGCGGTCGATCTTGCCGGGGCGGATCACCACCGCATTGGCCGCATTCGCCACGCCGCCTTCATGGTTGACGGGCGCCGCGATCTGACAAAACGAAATGTGGTTCCAGTCCCGGTTCAGCGGATGGCTGAAACCCAATTGTTCGTTCGCGGCTTTGGTGATTTTCAGGCCGGTGTCCACCAGATCCTTCGCCTCATCAGCGGTCAGGGCGAACCCCAGCTTCACCGAGTCGACGATGGCAAAGCTGTCCCCGCCATAGGCGGTGTCGACCTGAATCGAACCCAGCCCTGGCACCTCGATCCATACGTCCAGTTGATCGGCAAAGGAGGGGTGGTTGTGCACCTCAACGCTTTGCACCTTGCCGTCGCGGCATTGGGCTATCGCCTCGATCAGGCCGCCGGGCGCTTCCAGAATCAGGCGGGTTTCCGGCTCGGTCATCGGCAAGATGCCGCTGTCCAGCAGCACCGTCGCCACGCACAGTGAATTGGAACCGGACATGGGCGGCACGTCCGCCGGCTCCATGATGATCCAGCCCATCTGCGCCTTCGGGTGCTTGGGCGGCACCAGCAGATTGACGTGACGAAACACGCCGCCGCGCGGCTCGTTCAGCATGAAATTGCGCAGCACGTTGTCCTGCTCGATCCAGCGTGATTGCTCCCAGATCGTCTCCCCGGGGGGCGGCGCAACCCCGCCAACAATCACATCGCCCACTTCGCCTTCGGCGTGACAACTGACCACATGAATCACTTTCGATGAGCGCATACCTTAAAGCCCTCCTGTCGGACACGGGTTGAACTGACGAAGAAGATCAACCTGCAGGAGCCGGCTTGCTGGCGAACGCGTGTTGTCATTCACCGCCGTGGTGGCTGAACGGACCGGTTCGCCAGCAAGCCGGCTCCTACGGGTGTGCTGTGTCAAACACCACAACATTGACTGGCCTCCTGCTGAATCCATTGGATTCGATTGAGCCGGTGAGCTAAACCAATCAGGCCGGTTCGACTCGATCCGTAGGAGCCGGCTTGCTGGCGAACGCGTGTTGTCATTCACCGCCGTGGTGGCTGAACGGACCGGTTCGCCAGCAAGCCGGCTCCTACGGGTGTGTTGTGTCAAACACCACAACATTGACTGGCCTCCTGCTGAATCAGTTGAGTTCGATTGAGCCGTTGGATCCATTGGATTCGATTGAACCGGTGAGCTCAACGAATCAGGCCGGCCCGACTCGATCCGTAGGAGCCGGCTTGCTGGCGAACGCGTGCTGTCATTCATCGCCGTGGTGGCTGAACGGACCGGTTCGCCAGCAAGCCGGCTCCTACGGGTGTGTTGTGTCAAACACCACAACATTGACTGGCCTCCTGCTGAATCAGTTGAGTTCGATTGAGCCGTTGGATCCATTGGATTCGATTGAACCGGTGAGCTCAACCAATCAGGCCGGTTCGACTCGATCCGTAGGCGCCGGCTTGCTGGCGAACGTGTGTTGTCATTCACCGCCGCGGTGGCTGAACGGACCGGTTCGCCAGCAAGCCGGCTCCTACGGGTGTGTTGTGTCAAACATCCCGACATCGATTGACCTGCTGCTGAATCCGTTGCATTCGATTGAGCCGGTGAGCTAAACCAATCAGGCCCGTTCGACTCGATCCGTAGGAGCCGGCTTGCTGGCGAACGCGTGGTGTCATTCACCGCCGTGGTGGCTGAACGGACCGGTTCGCCAGCAAGCCGGCTCCTACGGGTGCGTTGTGTCACACACCACGACATTGATGGCCTCCTACAGACGTGTTGTGCCGTACTCCACAACATTGATGGCTTCCTACAGGCGTGTTGTGTCAAACATCCCGACATCGGTTGACCTCACCGCATAATCGATCAATTGATCGACCGCAAAAAATCTGCCGTTTCCGGCCGCTGCGGATTGCCGATCACCTGATCCGGCGTGCCGATCTCGTGCACCAGGCCGTTGCGGAAAAACGCCACGCGGTCCGACACGTCGCGGGCGAAACGGATTTCGTGGGTCACCAGAATCATCGTCATGCCGTCTTCGGCCAGCATGCGCATGGTGTCGAGCACCTCGCCCACCAATTGCGGATCGAGGGCGGACGTCGCTTCGTCAAACAGCATGTAATCCGGCGACATCGCCAGCGCCCGGGCGATCGCCATGCGCTGTTGCTGCCCGCCCGAGAGCTTGCCGGGAAACACCTTGAGCTTGTCGCCCAGCCCCACGTGGGTCAGCTGCCTGACCGCCAGCGCTTCGGCTTCGGCCTTGCTTTTGCCCAGCACGGTGCGCGGCGCCAGCATCACGTTTTCCAGCACCGTCAAATGGGGAAAAGCGTTCCACTGCTGAAAAACGATACCGATCTTCTGCCGCAGCTTGTTGATGTCCGTGCCCCTGGCGTGCACCTCCGTGCCATCAACGCGAATGCTGCCGCTTTTGATTGATTCCAGCCCGTTGATGCACATCAGCAGCGTCGACTTGCCCGAGCCCGATCCGCCGATGATGGAAACCACTTCGCCCTTGTTCACCTGCAGGCTCACGCCCTTGATGACTTCGAGCTCACCGAATGACTTGTGAACGTTGTCGATCTCAATCATTTTCCTGCCACCTCGTTTCCAGCCGGGCGCCCAGACGCGCGACCACCAGACTCATGACGTAATAAATCAGCCCGGCGATGCACAGCACCAGCAACGGTTCCTGAATGCGCGTGACGATGGTCTGCGAGGCACGCAGCAGCTCGACAATGCCGATCCACATCACCAGCGCGGTGTCTTTCATTACCCCGAGCAGCAGATTGATCCAGCCGGGAAAAGCGACACGAGTGGCCATCGGCATGACGATCTGGCGCAAGTCCTGCCAGTACGTCAGGCCCAGCGAGCGGCTGGCGCGGCGCAGGCTGAGCGGCACCGACAGCACGCCGCTGCGCACGATCTCCGTGCAGTAAGCGGTGACGTACAGGCCGAGCACCACGCAAGCCACGGTAAACGCACTCCAGTTCAAACCGGCGATGCTTTTCAGTGCGTTGAACAACACAAACTGAATCAGCAACGGCACGCTGCGAAACACGTCCAGCACCCAGGCCAGCGGAATCGTGCTGCGCGGTAACAAAGCCCGCGCCATGCCACAGACCACCCCGGCGACCGTGCCGATGAGCATCGACACCACAGTGAGCAAAATCGTGACCCAGGCGCCCTGCAGCATGAATTGCAGGTCGTTCCAGGTGAACGTACTGTCGAACATGCCCCTCTCCTCAGTACCGGAACAAGCGCCAGGACAGCAGCCGTGCGACGACCACGATCAGCTTGGCGATCAGGTAATACAGCACCGCCGCAATGGCGAAGAATTCAAAGGTGCGGAAGGTTTTGACGTTGTAGTCCTGGGTCACACCGGTGAGGTCATTGTTCAGCCCGACGATCACCCCCATCGACGTCATCAGGACGGCCCAGACCATCTGGTTGGTCAGCGGATAGAAGACGATGCGCAGCAGCTGTGGAATGACGATCAACCGGTAGGCCTGCGGCGCGCTCATGCCCAGCGAGCGGGCAGCGCGCAATTGCGTGTCGGGCACCGCCTTCAGGCCGCCGCGAAAATTCTCCGCCAGATAGCCCGCGTTGTTGATGGTGATGCCCGCCAGCAACGCCGCCCAGGAACTGATGTGCAAGCCGAACGAGCCGAGGCCGAAATACAGGATGTACACCTGAAACAACGACGGCGTGTTGCGCGCGATGGAAATCCAGGTCGCGGCGAACCCGCGGAACAAACGGTTTTTGCCTTGACGCATGAACACCAGAAACAGCGCGATGGTCACCCCGAGGATCATCGACAGTGCTGCGGTTTCGAACGTTACCCATGCGCCATTGAGCATGTCGGGCAGGGCCTTGAACGCCGCGCGCCAATGGAAGTTGTAATCAAACATGGGCGCTGTCCTCCGCGTGTGCGGCGCCGCGCAGCCACTCCGGCAAACGGCCGCTGGCCAGCCCCGTGCAGGCGCTTTCGACGCACTCGACCAGGCTGGCGAAATGCACCCGACGGCCCACCAGCCCCGGGGCGTAATGCGCGTATTTGCCGGAGTTGGTCATCAGCGTGCGCGCCGTTGGCGGAATGACTGGCTCACCCAGCATGCACCAGCAGGTGTCGGTGACGAACTGCACGCCGAAGCGTTCCAGCGTGGCGACATAGCCGGCCTGTTGCGCGCGGTCCAGCGTGGCACGGCCG
Source organism: Pseudomonas lutea (assembly GCF_000759445.1). Taxonomy (NCBI): domain Bacteria; kingdom Pseudomonadati; phylum Pseudomonadota; class Gammaproteobacteria; order Pseudomonadales; family Pseudomonadaceae; genus Pseudomonas; species Pseudomonas lutea. Next base: position 2,383,320 of record NZ_JRMB01000001.1, on the reverse strand, counting down.
CAGGTCACCACGATCGCCACCGCGTTGTGCTTACGCTGAACGCCGCACAGGTGCGCCAGCGTCGCGCATTCGCTCAGGGAAAAATGCGGGTTGCCGAGGGTGATGACATCGACGTCGGACGTTTGCGCGCTGTTCAGTTCGCGCCAGCTTTGCAGCAGGTCCGCCGCACTGATGCGCAGGGTTTTGTCCGGCGCATGCCCGCCGAGGGCCAACTCTGCGGTGGTCGCTTCGGGCGTCACGCCGGCCATGTGAAACATTGGCGCAGCAGAGGTGGTGGCGAAGGCCGCGCCGAAGGCCTTGAGGTCATCCAGCGTCGGTCCCTTGTGCTCCAGACCGCAGATCACCGGAATCGCGGCGCCGCACATCAGCCCTACGTGATAGCCGAGCAACGGGTAGAAGCTGTCGTCCAGGCCGTCCAGTTCAGGCACGTCGATGCGCAGCGTCGCCAGCCGTTGTTGCGTCAGGTGGCACCCGATTTTCGGCGCGCGGCCGGTGAGGGCGATGCAGATGTCGAGGTAGTCCGGGTATTTCAACGTACGCGCGCCGATCACGCTGTTGGCATACACCACGGCGTTGGATTCGGCCCAGACGATTTGCTCGCCCAGCTCGGGTGCGCTGTCGAGCAGGTACGGCGCGCAAGTGAAGCTGACCCGCGCGCCCATGTCCATGTAGGCATCGCCCAATTGGCTGGCCGGCTCGCCGAGGGCCGGATCGATGCCGAGTTCGCGCCAGCGGCGCTTGTCCACCGAGATCGAATTAAGGGTGGTGGGGACGCGAACCTTGGCGCCCCATTCCACCAGTTGACGGGCGAAGCGCAGGCTGGCTGGCCCGGTGTAGATGCAACCGTCGATGTGCGCCTGGGTGATGTCCAGCAACTCGGTGGCGCCTTGCAGTTCAGCCATGCGCAGGATGATGCCCATCGCCACCTGCGCGGCTTTGCCATAGGCGCCGTCGAGCAGGCCCTGATCGGTTTCGCTCAGGCTGATCTTGCTGACGGCGTTGATGGCGGGTCGGTTTTCTGGCCGCCGTTCAAGGGCTGGGGGAGGGCTGTTGAAGCCGGTCACGCGATCGGCCTCGACCCGTACGAAAGCGACGCCACGCAGCGCCGCGAATCCTGCTTCGCCCAGGCTGATGACCGGGATCGAGTGCCCAAACATTTGCTCGGCCACCAGCACGCCCAGGGTCAGGATGTCTTCGACGCGCTCGAACACCAGGGCAGCCGGCGCATGGCCGTTGAGAATCAGCTCAAGCAACACGCTGCTGCCGGTACAGGAGCCGCGCCCGCTGGGGATGGCCAACACGCGGCCGCTGATGAATTGCCCGCTGAGCGGATGGTGACGGTCGATAACTTCGCCGGTGAACGGCTCGACCCCGCCCCAGAAGCTCAGGCCCACGTCGGCATACAGCAACGCGCCCTGAGCACTGCCGGCGACGAGACACCGCCCGTTTAACGAAACTTCAGACATCGTGGGCTCCTGAGTGAGTGAATCGGTTGCGGGTGACGTCAATGATCGTTCCCACGCGGAGCGTGGTAACGCCGCCTGCAACGCTCCGCGTTGTGGTTCTGACGCAGAGCGTCAGGAGATGCATGCCCACGCGGAGCGTTGAAACGATCATCGGGCTGATTGCATCGCACCTGTAGGAGCGCGCTTGCCCGCGAAAGCCATTTGTCTGTGTGCTCATTGGCAGCTGACCCACCGCGTTCGCCAGCAAGCCGGCTCCTACAGGTTTTGCGTTCGGCGGGGTAGCGGCGCTGGTGATCGTTCCCGCGCTTGCGGGGTAACGATCTGGCCAGGCCTCGGCGCCACGAATCAGTAGTAAACCCCCGGCACGGTGAGGTCGACCGGCTTGCCCGTTACCCACTTTTCATACAGCTCGGCGTAACGGCCTGACCGCACTTGCTGGTTCACGAACAGGTTCAGGTAGTGAATCAACCCGTACTCGTTGCGCTTCGCTGCAAGGGAAACGTAGTCGATGGTGTAGGGCGCGTTGCCGGCGATTTTCAGGCCTTTGTATTTGCCTGATTTGATCGTCGCAGCGGCGACGGTGTTGGTGACCACGGACGCTTTGATGTGGCCCTGGGCAACCGCGAGAATGGTGTCGTTCTGGGTCTGGTACGCGCGGAAACTGCCGCTGCCCCATTTTTTCTGGTCCTTCTCCAGCGCGATGGCTTCGAAGGTGCCGCTGGTGTTGCCGACGTCCTTGCCTTTGAGGTCGTCGTAGCTGTTGATGCCTGCGTCTTCGCGGGTCAGCACGACCATCTGGAACGCGAAATACGGAATGGTCATGCCGACCGTTTTGGCCCGTTCCAGTGTGTCCGAGGTCGAGGCCACGATCACGTCGGCACGACCCGAGACCAGCGCAGGGATGCGGTCCGGGAACGGGGTTTCGACCACTTCGGCCGTCACGCCGAGCACCTTCGCCAGGTCGTTGCAGTAATCCACATCGAACCCGACCGGGTTGTTTTTATCATCGCGCGAGCCCATGGGCGGGAAGTCCAGCGTCACCGCGCAGCGCAGTTTGCCGGAGTCGATGATGTCATCGAGCTTGTCGGCCTGCGCAGTGTTGAGGATCGATGAGGTCATGACGGCGAGAAGAGCAACGGCGACAGCTTGGTTTTTCATAAAAGCCTCGTGCGTGCAGATGAGAAACGGCCGGTTAGGTAATTTCGTATACGATATTTGATATGCATGCAGCGTGCCCGTTTTGTGGGGCCGTCGTGCAGGGCTCTGGATCAGCGCGTTGGCCGGGGAGGGCGTCTTTCGAGCGAGGTGATGGGTGTTACATAAAGGAGCAGGAATGCGCGGTGTGCTTCATAGGTGCACGTTGATGTAAGGCGAAAGGGTGGGGATATCGCCCCGCACGGCAAGTATTCAACGGATTGCGATCACCTGTGGGACCGGCTTCAGCCGGGAATGCGTCAGTGGTCACACTGCAAGTACTTAGGCGTCCACACTGGCCCCTACCCGGCTAAAGCCGGTCCCGCAAAAAAAAATAGGTGATCATCGAAATGAATGGCAGGAATTCAGACGCTCTTTCGCGTCTCCCGATACTCGCTCGGTGACGCGCCGGTCAAGGCCTTAAACTGGCGGCTGAACGCGCTGTGATCGGTGTAACCGCAGCGCAGGGCGACTTCCGTGATCGACAGGTCTTCCTGCAACAGCCGCGACGCTTCGCCCAGCCGCGCCTTGTGGATCATCTGCCGTGGCGTGAGTTGAAAAATGCGTTTGCAGTGCCGCTCCAGCTGCGCGATCGAGAGCCCGGCGATGGCGGTCAGTTGCTGCAGGGTGATGGGGCGGGCGAAGTGTTCGCGGATGTAGCGGTCGACCTCCACCAGCTTTTGATAGGCCGGCTGGGTCGTTTGCGGCGTTTGCAGATCCCGTGAAATACCCGCCAGCCCGATGATCACGCCGTCATGGTCGCGCAGGGCGATTTTGTGGGTCAGGCACCAGATCGGCTGGTTGCCGTAATACAAGTGCAGCTCCAGCTGATCGCTCAATTGCCTACCATCGGCCAGCACGCGACGATCCTGCGCGGTGTACAGCGGCCCGAAGCGCGCGGGAAATACCTCTTCGGCGGTCAGGCCTACAATCTGATTCTTTGCCTTGTAGCCGCAGCGCTGCACCAGCGTTTGATTGACCAGCGCATAGCGCGCCCGGGCGTCCTTGACGAAGAACACGACGCCGGGAATCGCATCGAACAGCGGCGCGACCTGCGCCAGGCTCGCGAGCAGTTGGTCCAGGTCGTGCAGCGGCGTGGCGGGGAGGAGGTCGATCATGTTCACGGGTGGGGCAGCCGGACTGGAAGATAAAGCCGATCATGCGACATCTGCCATGCGCCGCCTAGTCGAGGGGGCCCGATTCTCCAGTTGCCGCGGGGACTGTGGGAGTGAGCTTGCTCGCGAATACGTGGGTGCAACCGCTGAATATCCTGCGTCTGCAACGCCGCCTTCGCGAGCAAGCTCACTCCTACAGTTGCGGTGAACTGGCCGAGATAAATTCAGACGATGACACCCTCAAATCCCGCGCCGGGCGCAATGCCACTGTAGGAGCAATCGGAGGTTACGACGGTCGCGAAGGCGGCGGGTCTGTCACCGCAGCTTCCCCCTGCGAACGAACAGGTCGAGGTATCAAAAGAGCCTGTCCCTCATGAGCGAGAAGTAGCCTGGGTGTTGCCCCCGCCATCCTTTACTCTGGGTTCCCCCTAAACCACGTCACCCTCATCCAGGCAGGCCAGCGTTGAAATCCGCGCGGGGCTGAAGGGTGGGCGCAGCTGTGGCGGGTCCCAGCCGAACAAGGTCTGCGCAGCGGTCGAGCAGACGCGCCCCTGACAAGCGCCCATCCCGCAACGGGTGGCGAGCTTGGCATGGCTCCAGTTGCCGTGCTCGACGAGGTCGGCGTGGCGCACATCCTCGCAGCGGCACACGACAGTATCCGGCTGCGCCAGCGTTCTCAGTGCCGGGTCAAGGCTGAAGGCTGTGTTCAAGCGATCTGCAAAACCCTGCCAGCGACGCCGTTCCGCCCACATTTTTCGCGCCTCGTCGCGTGCGCCGATGGCCGCCAGCCCGGCGATGCGCCCTTCAACCAACGCCAGTTCGCCGCCGCCGAAACCGGTGCACTCACCCGCAGCATAATGATCGGCGACGCTGCTGGCCTGCCAGTCATCCACCACCACGGCCTGATCCCGCACGGCGCAGCCCAAGGCACTGGCGATCTCGACGTTGGGCACCAGACCGAAACCGCAGGCCAGACGCTCGCAGGCGAGTTCTTCTACCTTGTCACCCACCTTGACCCGCACAGCCTCAAGGCGATCCCTTCCCAATGCCGCCAGCACGTGGGCCGAGGTTCGGTAGACGGCGCTGCCCAGCGTGATGGCCTGTATGGCCTTGTTCGGCCAGCGCCACAACCCGGCGGCGAATCCTGCGACGGCGGCCAAAGGGGCCTGTTCGGCGATGCGCACTACCTGCGCGCCGTGTTTCTGCGCGGTAGCGGACGACGCCAGCAGCAGCGGGCCACTGCCGGCAATGACGACGCGTTCGTCGGCGACCGGCAAACCGCCTTTGATCAGCGCCTGCAGCCCGCCCGCGCCGGTGACGCCCGGCAGCGTCCAGCCGGGGAAGGGCAGCAGGCGTTCGCGCGCGCCCGTGCACAGAATCAGCGTGTCGTAACCCAGCACCCAGCCGCGCTCGGCGTCTTCCAGCAGCAAGCGCTTCGGCCCCGCCAGAGCGATCACCTTGCAGCCGCTGTGTACGCGCACATTGTCCAGTTGTTGTAACTGCGCGCGCATGTCCCGGGCCTGTTGAGGCACGTGCGCCTGAGGGCCGTCACGCCAGATCTGCCCGCCCGGCAGCGGGTTGTCATCGAGCACGGCAATGTTGAGCCCGCGAGGCGCCGCCGCCAATGCAGCGGCCATTCCGGCGGGGCCTGCGCCGATGATCAGCAGATCGACATGCTCGGTCATGGTCGCGTCTCGACCTGCATGCCGTCGCGGCACAGCGTCTGGCAGGCCAGCCGGCGCATACCATCGATGTTCACTCGGCATTCCTGACAAATCCCCATCCCGCACAGCGGGGCGCGACGCTGCCCGCTGACCGACGTGCGACTGCAGCGGTCGCCGCTGGACATCAACGCGGCCGCCACCGTGGTGCCCGGGACAAAGCGATGCGGCAGACCATCAATGCTCAACTCAGGCATGGGTGTGGGCTCCGATAAATCGTTGGGGCAAATACGGTTGCAGGTCGAGAGGCGGTTGAGTACGCAGCATTTGCGCTGCCAGCAAATGCGCGGTGCCTGGCGCGGTGGTCACGCCGAGCCCTTCATGCCCGACCGCCAGCCACAGCCCGGGCTGATGCGGGTGTTCGCCAATCAACGGCTGGCCGTCGGGGCTGGCAGAACGAAAGCCGGTCCAGCTGCGAATCCCGTTCATCTCGCCCAGGCCAGGAAGAAAGTCCATGGCCCGGCGCAGCATCCGCCCGAGCATGGTCGCGTCAATGTCCGGGTTATGGTTGTCGAACTGCCGCGATGAGCCGATGAACAGCTGGCCGGTCGGGCGCTGCTGCACGTTGAACGCGACCGAGGGGCCATTGCCCTTGTGCGCGCTGGTGACATAGCCCAGCTCTACCAGCGTGTGGGCGATCTGCGCCGGGTAACGGTCGGTGATCAGCAGGTGACCTTTCTTCGCCTGCAGCGGTAAATCCGGGCACAGCTCGCGGGCATAAATGCCGCTGGCCAGCACCACCGCCGGGGCTTGCAGCCATTCGCCGCTGGCCAGTCGTACGCGGTTGCCCTGTAACTCGACCGCTTCGGCCTGACGCCGGGTAATCCGCCGGCCCTGGCGTTGCAACAGCCAGCGCGCAGCATTGGGCGCGTAGAGAATGCCGTCGCCGCTGACCTTCAAGGCGCCCAACAGGCCGGGGCGCAAGGACGGCTCGGCGCGGGCCAGCTCGGCACCGGTCAGCAGCTGGCAGCTCAGACCGTAGGCACTTAACGCCACCTGCTTGCGCTCGGCTTCGGCCATTTCTTCTTCGTTGCAGGCCAGCCACATCGTGCCATTGGTGCGCATCGCGCAGTCCTCCGGCATCTGCGCTGCCAGCTCGCGCCAAGCCCGGACCGAGTATTCGCCCAGCGCCAGCTCGGCCTCACTGTGGTCGAGCACTACCAGGTGGCCCATGCCGGCAGCGGTTGCGGCGGGGCGCTGACAATCCAGCACCAGCACATGCAGTCCGCGTGACGCCAGTTCATCGGCGCAGGCCGCACCGATGATCCCGCCGCCGATGATGATCACATCCGCGGCGTCGCCTTTGAGCGCAGGGCTGTCGGTCACGCGCGGATGCCCCAGGCGAACGGGTCTTCGTCATCCAGCAACAGGGTCGCTTCGGCGCTGATGTAGGCGCGGCCTCGGATGGTTGGCACGATCCGATCCCCGACCTGACGCTCGCCGTGCAGCCAGACGAAACTGCCTTCGAACTGACTGCCGATGACGCTGGCCTGCTGCCAGAGCGTGCCGGGCTCGAGTTTGCCGTCGGCGGCCAGGCAGGCCAGTTTGGCGCTGGTGCCGGTGCCGCAGGGCGAGCGGTCGTAGGCTTTGCCGGGGCACAGCACGAAATTGCGGCTGTCGGCGTGATCGTCGTCGGCAAACAGCTCGATGTGGTCGATGATGCCGCCGTCTTCTCCCCGGATACCTTGGCTTTCCAGCGCCTGGCGGACTTTCCAGGTGTAGTCGGTGAGGGCATCGAGATTATGGGCGGCGACGCTGAGGCCATGGTCGGCGATCAGGAAAAACCAGTTGCCACCCCAGGCGATGTCGCCGGTGACACTGCCGAGACCGGGCACTTCGACGACGAAATGCTTGCGATAGCGGTAGGAGGGGACGTTGTCGACGCTGACCGAGCGGTCCTCATGCAGAGTGGCCTGGACGGTGCCGACCGGGGTTTCGATGCGATGGACGCCGGGGCCGATTTTGCCCAGGTGGGCCAGCGACACCACCAGGCCAATGGTGCCGTGGCCGCACATGCCGAGGTAGCCGGTGTTGTTGAAAAAGATCACGCCAGCACAGGCTTCAGGGTCGACCGGCTCACACAGCAGCGCGCCGACCAGCACGTCACTGCCGCGCGGCTCGAGCACCGTGGCGGCGCGCCAGTCATCGAATTCGTCGGCAAGGCGCTGACGCCGTTCAGCCATGCTGCCTCGGCCGAGGTCGGGAAAACCATCCAGCACCAGACGCGTCGGTTCACCGCCAGTGTGGGAGTCAAGGATCTGGATGCGTTTCATGTATTCCCCTGGTAGGTCTGGCCTGCGCCGGAACGACGTTGGTTGTGTCTCTGCAAAATTCAGGTTGTTGCCGCTGGCCTCTTCCCGGCTAAAGCCGGTCCCACGTAGAGCACTGCGTACATCTTGGGAGCTGGCAGCACCGTGAGGTAGGACCGGCTTCAGCCGGGAAGGCATTGGCCGTCACGCTGCAAAATTCAGGCTGTTGCCGCTGGCGTCTTCCCGGCTGAAGCCGGTCCCACTTAAACCACTGCGTACATCCCGGGAGCTGGCAGCGCCGTGTGGTAGGACCGGCTTCAGCCGGGAAGGCATTGGCCGTCGCGCTGCAAAATTCAGGTTGTTGCCGCTGGCCTCTTCCCGGCTGAAGCCGGTCCCACTTAAAGCAGTGCGTACATCCCGGGAGCTGGCAGCGCCGTGTGGTAGGACCGGCTTCAGCCGGGAAGGCATTGGCCGTCACGCTGCAAAATTCAGGCTGTTGCCGCTGGCGTCTTCCCGGCTAAAGCCGGTCCCACGTAGAGCACTGCGTACATCTTGGGAGCTGGCAGCGCCGTGAGGTAGGGCTTCAGCCGGGAAGGCATTGGCCGTCACGCTGCAAAATTCAGGTTGTTGCCGCTGGCGTCTTCCCGGCTAAAGCCGGTCCCACTTAGAGCACTGCGTACCTCTCTGGTCCCACGTAGAGCACTGCGTACCTATCCGCTGCCACGTAGAGCAGCGCGCTGCGTTTCGATTCCGATCAGAGTGCCGCGAAGCAGGCCCGGGGTCTTGACCGATTTCGCCCGTCACGATGACGAAATCGGCACAGCGGCTGACCGCTCAGATTTCGCTGAGGACTGCGTGGGGGAGGTGGGCGTATAGCGTTCGGCAGACACCGATGATGTGGTGCTCGATCAATTCGGCGGCCTTGTCGACATCACGATCGGCACAGGCCTTGAGGATCTCGCGGTGTTCCTGATCGGCGCGTTCTTTGCCCTCGTCAAAGCTCATCTGCACGCGCAGGTAGCGTTCGACCTTGTCGTGGATCGAACGAATCATGTTCAGCAAAAACGGCCGTTGCGCCGCCTCGTACAGGCAGGTGTGGAACGCCCAGTTCAGCTCTGCCCAGCGCCCGATGTCGTCGTCGCTCATGAACTCATCGCAAATCGCCTGAGCCCGATCAAGCTGGGCGGCGGTCATTCTTGGCACTGCAAGGCGTATGGCCTGGACCTCCAGCAGCACCCGCACTTCGAAAATCTGCGCCAGCTCCGGCTCGGAAATCCGCGTGACCACGGCGCCCTTGTTGCGCTGGAATTGCACCAGTCCTTCGGCCTCCAGGCGCTTCAGGGCTTCACGGACCGGAATCTTGCTCACGTTGAACACCCGGGCAATGTCGTCCTGGCGAATCGGCTCGTCCTCGGCGAATTGCCCCGAGATGATCGACTCGCGCAGGTATTTGGAGATCACCTCGGACGCGGAGGGCGCGACGCCGAGGTTGGGGGCGTCAGAAAGAAGAAAAGGCACGCGAATGACTCGGCAGGAACGGATGGCGAATATTGTATACGACCGCCGATTTGTTACGCGCTGTGTCTTTTTGCTCTGCCGGGAAAGCGATCAGTGGTTGGCGGTGTAAGACAGCATCATCGACAGCTGGCTCATCGGCCTGCCGCTCTCGGCGTGCCACTGGTTGAACGCCGTCTGCACCGCTGCCTGATCGCGCTGACTGCTCGGCACGCGGTCGACGATTTTCTGGGCGTTGAGCGCAGCCACCACGTCATGGCTGGGGATGAAGGTGTCCTTGCCGACCATGCGCAGGAAACGGGGCGCCGACAGCCCGCCCATCTGGTTGCCGTGCTTGAACAGATAGCGCCACAGCCCGACGATGTCGGTCACTGGCCAGTCGGCGATGAAATTGCCGAAGCTGCCGTGTTCATGGGCGATGTCGAGGATCAATTGCGCGTTGCGCGGCACGCTCTTGAGCTTGCCCAGGTGGCGGATGATCCGCGCGTCCTGCATCAGGCGTTCCAGATGGTCGCCGCCCATCAGCGTGACTTTTTCCGGGTCGAAGCCGAAGAAGACCTGCTCGAAGGCCGGCCATTTGGCGTCCACCAGGCTGTGTTTGAGGCCGGCACGAAATACCCGTAGCGCCATGGTCGACAGGTAGCGGTCGTCAGTCAGGGCCTTGAGTTTCTTCGGCGTGGCAGGGGTGGGCAGATGCGCCTCAAGGGCGGCGGCGGAACCAAAGCGGTTGAGACAGTATTCATTCAGCCATTTGTAGTCTTGCATGCCCTCTCCAAAACAAAATTCATGTGCGCGATCGCTGCTCAAAACCGGTTACGAATGTTGACGCCGTTCCCTTGCAGGGGCGCGCTGGGTCTGGGCCGCAGCCAAGAATCGTCGTATCAGTCGATAACGACGTCTCGGACAGGTCGCTGCGGCTCAGCCCCGGTGCGCGTTCACAAAGCTGTGCATTCGACCCGGTTTGAGCAAGGGGTTCCCACAATCGAGCGCGAGCACTGCCTGCGGTTGTTAGCCCTTGGCGGGATCCAGCAGCAGCGCGGTTTTCGCCAGACGCTGGCCCAGTGCGCGGCACAGCGCGGTTTCGTGCTCATCCAGCGCGCGCTTGCCGTCGGCCCCTGCGTGATGGCTCGCGCCATAAGGCGTGCCGCCGCCACGGGTTTCGACCAATGCCGCTTCGCTGTACGGCAGGCCGCTGATCAGCATGCCGTGGTGCAGCAGCGGCAGCAGCATCGACAGCAACGTGGTTTCCTGGCCGCCGTGCAAGCTGGCGGTGGAGGTGAACACGCTGGCAGGTTTGCCCACCAGCGCGCCGGTCAGCCACAGGTTACTGGTGCCGTCGAGGAAGTACTTCAAGGGCGCGGCCATGTTGCCAAAGCGGGTCGGGCTGCCCAGCGCCAGGCCGGCGCAGTTTTTCAGATCGTCCAGCGTGGCGTACAAGGCGCCGGTCTCCGGAATGCTCGGGGCCACCGCTTCGCAGTCGGTGGACACGGCCGGAACGGTGCGCAACCGCGCCTCCATCCCGCCCATCTCGATACCGCGGGCGATCTGCCGGGCCATCTCGCCCGTCGCGCCGTTGCGGCTGTAAAACAAAACCAGAATATAAGGCGCACTCACGGCAGGATCTCCAGGATGTTTTCCGGCGGGCGGCCAATCACGGCCTTGTCGCCAACGACGAAAATCGGGCGTTCGATCAACTTGGGTTGCGCCGCCATCGCAGCGATCAGTTGTTCTTCGCTGAGGCCGGTGTCGGCCAGATTGAGGGTTTTGTACTCCTCCTCACCGGTGCGCATCAGTGCACGCGCGCCAATGCCGAGCTTGCTCAGCAGGTCGCGCAATTGCGCCGCGTCGGGAGGGGTTTCCAGGTAACGGATGAGGGTCGGCGTCAGGCCGCGGGCTTCGAGCAATTCCAGCGCGCCACGGGATTTGCTGCAACGCGGGTTGTGGTAGAGCGTCAGTTCGGTCATTTGCAGGTCGCATCTTGCCTGAGGTGGCGGCTATTCTACCTTCGTCACGGCAATGACCGGTATCAGGCGGTGAACGATGCACAACCGACACCGCGAAGAGCCGGAATAAACAGCACGCAGAAGGAAACGGCATCATGGCAAGGCGATTGGCAGCGGTAGCAGCGCTGGTGGGAAGTCTGTTGCTCAGCGGCTGCGGCGTGGACCTGGGCACGGACCAGAACGGCCAGAAAGTGGCCAGCAACCGCATCGACAAGCACTGGCTGGTGGTCAATTACTGGGCCGAATGGTGCGGTCCGTGCCGGACAGAAATCCCCGAGCTGAACCGGCTGTCCGAGCAATTGAAAGATCAGAACGTCAGCGTCTTCGGTGTCAATTTCGACAACCTGCAAGGTGAAGACCTCAAGAGCGCCAGCAAGGCACTCGGCATCACATTCACTGTGCTGGCCCAAGACCCCGCCGAGCATTACGACCTCCCCAAAAGCGGAGCCCTCCCGGTGACCTACATCATCGACGACAAGGGCAAGGTGCGCGAGCAACTGATGGGCGAGCAGACGGCAGCGGGCGTCATGCAGAAACTGACGGAGTTGAAGGGCAGGGGGTGAGGCGGTATTGCTGCGGGACTGCCATTGTTGCAGCCTCGTCCTTTATTTTCGAACGGGGTGAGGCATGGACTGGAGTGACATGCGGGTGTTTCTGGCGATTGCCCGCAGCGGCTCGCTGGGTGGCGCCGCCCGGCAGTTGGGGGTCAGTCACCCGACGGTGGGGCGACGCCTGCAAGTGCTTGAGCAAACCAGCGGGCAGCCGTTTTTTCTGCGCACTGCCCAAGGGCTGGTACTCACCGACAGCGGCGAGAAGATTCTCAGTCTGGCGCAGGACATGGAACACAGCGCCCTGGCCATCGAACGTCGTCTGGCAGGGCATGGCGATCAGCCGGAAGGGCTGTTGCGCATCTCCTCAGCGGACTGGTTCGCCTGCCACGTGCTGTCGCCGGTCCTCAGCGAACTGGTACGGCGGTATCCGCTGATCGTTCCTGAGGTCATCGCCGGGCATCGGTTGTTTGACCTTGCCCGCCGGGACGCCGACATTGCCTTCCGGATCGTCCCTTTTACCGAACCTGACATCGTCCATCGCAAGCTGACCACATTGCCCTACGGACTTTACGCCGCGCTGCATGCCCCGGCGCCGAATACTGACGGCGAGGGCCTGGGCCTGATTCTCATGAATGTCGCCCAGGCTCACTACCCTGACGTGCAATGGCTGCAGCAGCGTTATCCGCTCGCACGCACCGTGTTCACCAGCAGTAGCCGAACGGTTCAGGCGCGAATGTGTGCGAAAGGTCTGGGCGTCGCCGTCTTGCCCCGGGTGCTGGGCGACTCGGAGCCGGGGCTGCGACGGTTGGATGAGGACGAGCCGCCACCGGGACGAGACATCTGGATGGGCTATCACCAGGACATGCGCCAGATGGATCGGTTGCGTGCGCTGGCCGACCTTGCCTCAAGCATGATCGGCGCAGGGTAGAGCGGGAGGGTCGTCGTTTCTCAGGTCGAGCGCGCAGCCGAGGTTTCCGTTATCTGCACAGGCTGGCGGACCAGACTCAGGCTCAGCGCAACACCTGCCGCCAGGCAGACGGCGATGCACAGAACAGAGACCGTGAAGGCGTGAGTAATGCTGACTGTCGTTGCCTGTTCCCCTTGCAGCGTATAGAACACGCCGCCAATCAGGGCGACGCTCAGCGATGTGCTGATCTGCAATGTGGCGCTGGTGATGCCTGCGATCATGCCGGCATACGCTGGCGCGACTCGGCCCGTCACCATGCGCATCAAGGTCGGCAGCGCCAGCCCTTGCCCCAATCCAATCAGAAACAGAATGACGGCCAGGGAACTGAAGGGTGGTGCGATCGCGGCCGGGGTTGATGACACCAGCCAGCCGAGCCATAGAAAGCCGATGACTTCCAGTCCCATGCCAGCGGGATTCACGTAGTCTCCAAGGATGCGCCTGAGTGCAGGAACCGACAGGGGACCGAGCAGAAATCCCGCTCCAAAGGGCAAAAAGATCAGCCCGGCGTCCAGTGCGCTCATCTGCAGCGCGCCTTGGACGTACACCGAAAAAATCAGAAAAAACACGCCGACCGCGTAGAAACACAGCGCGACCAGTAAAGCTCGGCCGAGACCAGGCGCCTTTAGCGCAGCTGGGTCGAGGAGGGGCGTGCCGCCGGCCAGGTGCAGGCGGGTTTCATAGCGCCAGAACAGCACGGCCAGCACGGGCGCTGCGGCCAGAGATAACCATGCCCACAGCGGCCATCCTGCTGCGCGCCCCTCAATCAAGGGCACCACCAGCGCAGTCAGTGTCAGCATCGACAATGCCGTGCCCACCAGGTCGAGCTTGCTGGCGCGCCGCGCACGGGTTTCCTTGAGCACCGGAAGGCCGAACGCGATGACCAGCAATGCCACCGGCAGATTGACCAGAAAAATCGCACGCCAGCCCATGCCCATCACGTCGACCGCAATCAAAAAGCCACCCAGCGCTTGGCCGATCACGGACGCGAGCCCGAATACAGCCCCATACAGACTTAATGCCAGTGGTCTTTGCGACGCCGGGAAGATCGCCTGCACCGAGGCGAGGGCCTGAGGCGCCATGACGGCGGCGGTCACGCCCTGCAAGGCGCGTCCCAGGATGAGCATCCCGGGTGACGCCGCCAGGCCGCACATCAGCGACGCCGCGGCGAAGCCCAGCAGACCCAGGAAAAACATCCGCCCCCGCCCGTACAGATCTCCAAGCCGCCCACCGGTTATCAGGGTCACGGCATAAAGCGTCGCATAAGAGGAGATCACCAACTGCTCGGCCGAGGACCCGGTGCCCAGGTCCTGCTGGATCGACGGCAGCGCGACGTTAACGATAAAAAAATCCAGAGGCGGGAGAAACGCCCCTACCAGCAATATGGCGAACATCAACCAGCGCCGAGGGTCGGGCGCGTCGATTTCAATTTCGGTTCGGGACATGACAGACATCCTGTGCGGAACTCAGGGTTCGCAGCGAGAGAAAGACAGAGATTAAAGACCCGGCCGTTTGGAACAGGCGTCTCGCCCGGCCGGCCAGACCGCTGCGCCCCAACTTAGGCGAATGCTGCCGCCTTTTCGCCTTACAAAACTGCACGGTGGTCGTTCATTCGTGTCAGTGCCGCGCGGCTGCCATGACGCTCATCATTGGGCGAGGTCGTTCCAGACCACCTCCAATATCCACAACCAGGAAGTCAGACATGTCAGGTAAATTCGCCCAGCAGGTGGCCGTCGTAACAGGCGGGTCCACGGGGATCGGTTTTTCCATCGCACAAGGCTTGATCGCCGAGGGAGCGAAACGCGTTTACATCACCGGACGGGGAGCAGACACGCTGGGCGCGGCGGCTGACAGGCTCGGCGACAAGGCCGTTGCGGTGATCTCCAATGTGTCGTGCCAGGCGGATCTAGATGCGCTCAAGGCCACAATTGAAAGGCAGGGCGACCGGCTGGACGCCGTGTTCGCGAACGCCGGAATATGCGAGAAAAATCCGCTGGGAAAAACCAGCGAGGCCGCTTACTACGGCATGTTTGACGTTAACGTCAAAGGCGTTTTCTTCAGCGTCCAGACGCTTCTTCCCCTGATGAAGGACGCTTCCTCCATCATCCTGACCGCCTCGATTTGCTCCAGCAACGGCATGGAAGGATTGAGCCTGTACAACGCGTCCAAGGCGGCAGTGCGATCTTTTGCGCGCACGTGGGCCAATGAGCTCAAGGACCGTAGAATCCGCGCGAACGTTTTGAGCCCTGGCTTCACCCGCACGCCACTAATGGACAACGGCCTCAACATGAGCGAGAGCGACATCGCTGCATTGCGCCAGCACGTCGAGCGGATCACGCCCCTGGGCTACATGGCAGAGCCCGAAGAAATCGCCAGTGCGGCGCTGTTCCTGGCATCTGAAGACGCCCGATACGTGAACGGCGTGGAATTGATGGTGGATGGAGGCTTGTCGCAAATCTGACGCACCGTGAAACTTGTTGTGACTCTTTTCGAATTTGTGTGTAATCCGCGCACTTCTTCAGGGATGAAGGCCGCTTGATCACACCGATGTGCTGATCCATCCCTGCAGATTTCTCTTTTACGCCAGAGGACTGTGCGATGGATCTTGCAAAAAAAACCGCTGCCGCGTTGCTCGTATTGAGCATTGGTTTTTCATCCGGTTGCGCCACGTCGGGTCCCGACTGGGCTAACAAGGAAAACATCGGCACGGTCATTGGCGGCGCCGCTGGCGTACTAATCGGCAGCCGCATTGGTTCGGGCGGCGGGCGAACCGCAGCGATGTTGATCGGTGGCCTGGGCGGCGCATTGCTGGGTAAAACCATCGGCGCGAAGATGGATGAAGCTGACCGTGCGGCGCTCGCCGTCCAGACCCAGCAAGTGCTCAGCAGAAACCAGGACGGGCAGGCCAGCAGCTGGCAGTCCGATCACAGCGGCAGCAGCGCGCAAATCACCCCTGTCAGTACCGAGACCCAGGCGCGCCAAGTGGCGGTCAAGCGCCTGCCGAAGATCCAGCCGGTCACCGACATGACCGTGTTGAACAAACCCTACCGGACCATCAAATCGGCCAACCTGCGCAGCGCGCCGGACAGCAATGCCGAGAAAGTGGGTGGGTTACCGCCGAGCTCGACCTTCACGGCGTTGGGCCGCACCCACAACGACTGGATCATGGTCGGCCGCCGCGGCGTGACCGTAGGCTACGTGTACGCCCCACTGGTGGAAGCCGTGGCGCCCAAGCCTGTCATGGTTGCCGCCAATGCTGCCAAACAGGCGCCTGCCGACAGCGCCACCGATCTGGACAACCTCGACGCTGCCAGCGCCGCCAAACAGGGCGTAGATCTTGATGCCATCGATGCCAAGCCGGTGGAAGACAAGCTCACTGCACAAACCACCTGCCGCACGATTACCTACGACGTCAAAGCCAAGGACAGCCAAGCCGAGAAGCAGACTGTCAAGGCCTGCCAGGCAGGCGACGGCGCCTGGGAACTGATTTGATGAAAAACCTGAGTAAACAATTGCCGCTGGCCCTGCTCGGGCTTGCCGTGTGTGCGAACGTTCATGCGGCCGCGTACCGACTGGCGTTTTCCAAGGGCGAAAACGTCGAAGTGTTCGTTGACCATGCCGACAACCAGCCGTGGTGCACCAACCCGCTTGCGTTGCGCTTTGCCTTCGCAGGCACGCCGGATAACGAAGCGGTGGCGCGCCTGCTGCCTAAACTGGGCGGCCTGCTTGCCAGCCAATGCCCGAGCGCTGCGACGGTGACCTGGAAAAGCTACAACGCCCAAGGTCAGCTTGTTGCCAATGGCGCGGCCGCGAAGGCTGAGGATTGGTCCAGCCACGTAGCGGCAAGCCCTGCGTCGGCTGCATCGGGCTCTGAAAGCGCTGCCGCACGTGTGCCTGAGCCAAACCCGACCTCCGCACCCGTTGTTCCTGCACCTGCAGCTGTACCCGCTGTACCCGCTGCACTCGCTGCGGCTACGGCGGCGAACCCGGTGCCTTCACCTGAACCTGCTGCGGCAGCAAATCCTGCACCTGCAGCCTCTGCGGCTTCAGATCCAGTTCCGCCACCCGCGCCTGCAGTGGCTGCAGCTCCAGCCCCTGCACCAGCACCGCCAGCAGCCGTACCCGCTGCTGCACCCCCACAAGCGCCTGAGCCGATTGCGCTGCCCGAATCACCTGCGCCTGCGACGAACGCCCGTGTGGCGCCGGCTTTCGCGGTGTCCGGCTGGACGCCGCCCGCCGAGGCCGATGCGATCAAAGCCGCGACCTTTTTCTACGAGCTCAAAGACCAGAATGGCTGCCTGTTTCGGACCACCTACAAGCCGGACGGTGACGCCAACTTTGTCAGTGCAAAATCCACCGGTGTGACTTGCGGATCCGATGGCTACGCCACAGGCGAAGGCGCAGTGGTGCTCATGCGCGCAGACGGGGTGAAGCTGAAGGAATATGAGGGCAGCTTCCATAAGGGCATCGCGTTCAATCGCCAGGCGCCGGCGCTGCCAATCGTGGGTTTCGACAACCAGAAGAACGCCCTGATGCTGCTTGCCAGTGACCCGGCCAGCCGCATTCATTACCTGCTGCGAGCGTCTTACAGCTGGAGTGGCTCTTGGGATACACGCAACCCGGCGCTGGTGGCTGTCGCTGAGAATCAGGAGCTTTTCCGCCAGCTTGAAACCATTAAAACCACTGTGTTCAGTGCGCTGAGCGCGCTGGACCAGGTTCAGCCGAAGACCTCAGGCGTTAACTTCATCGCCGTTCGGGATCTATCGCAGGGCCTGCTGAAAAATGACCGCGACAGCTGGCTTTACGAAATCAATATCAACCGTAGCTGGAGCACCAAAGGCTGGCAGTTCAACCCGCAAAACGCCAACAACTACCTCTTCATGCATGAGGCGCAGATGGCCGAGCGACAACGTGCTGCCGAAAATCAGCGCCAGTTTGAAGAACAGCTCAAGCTTCAGCAGGCTGGCTACCAGGCGCAGACTCAACTTGAGCAATTTGCCCGGCTGAAAACTGAAACCAAAGACCTTAAAAAGATCCAGTCTCGACTGCTGAACGACGTCAGTTATTCACCCATGTCGGGAGGAGGGTATGCCCGCCTGGTGGCCGGCGGCAAAGCCGACTACAGCCAGATTGTGCACATAAGCGGCAAGTCGGACGGGCGTTGGGAAACCGACTATCCCTATGAATCTCAGCTGGACATCGTGGGTGCCAATTCAAAACCCGAGAAGGGTTGGTTTCTGGCCAAAGGCAACGTCACGCTGGATCCGGTCAAGCGAGACGGGGAAGACCTGCCACTGACCCTGGTCGCTGTCAGTTACCTTCAGCCGTGCGCCGAAGAGGGCTGCAGCGATCTGCGTGATCCACTGAAACTCATGCGCATGCAGTTGGGCGACGACAACTGGACACCCGACGCGGCGCGCCAGGTATTCAAACAGGCCTGGCCTGACCGCAGTATCGAGGGGGATGTGCAATGATCCAGAAAAAACTGCTTGTCCCTGCTGCCGCTGTGGTGATTCTCGCCGCGGGTTACTTTGGTCTCTGTGCCTATGCCAGCAAGCAGGCCGAGAAGCGCCTGGACGACTTTGTGTACGACAACCATCTCAATGACAGCCTCAGTTGGGCGTCGGTGAGCTCGTCGCCCTTCGGCGGCAAGGTCGTGATCAAAGGCGTCGAGTTTGGTAACGGTAAGTCCGGCGGTGTGCATGCCGACACCGTCACGTTGACCGATCTGATCAACAGCGACAGTCGTTCCCGTGTTCGCCTGGAAGCCGCTGGCATTCAGGCTTCTGACGGCTCTCTGCAGAGCCTCAAAAACCTGGGTGCCATGGCGAGCATGATGGGGGCAGGCTTCATGGGCATGAATGGTTTTGGCCCTCTGTTGAGCAGCGGGCGCAATCAACTCAAACCGTTCGACCTCACGCTGTTCCTTGACCTGGATGACGACGCCACCCGCGCGACGGGCGAAACCTTCGTAGACATGCCTGACCTGTTCACCTTCAGTGCCAGCTATCGCATGGACAACGTCAAGGACCTTCACCGTACGGTCAACGACTTGCAACGCGGCAGCAGGACGGACGCCTATACGGTACTCGGCGGCGCAGCTCAGGGGTTGCAAGGCGCATTCGCAAGGGCTGAGTTGAGCGAGCTGAAAGTCAGCTTCCAGGACAAGGGGATGGTCAAGCGCAGTGCGCTGCTGCAGCAGCGTTACGCAACGCCATTGGACCCGCTTGCCGGCAGCGCCGATAAACAGCGTCAGGCCTGGTTTGAAACAAGCCTGGATAACTGGCAGAAGAACTGTGAAAGCGGCATGCGGCAGAATGCGCCGATGCTCAGTGATGGCTGCGAGCTGATGGTCAAGCTGTTCAAGGGCAAAAACGACGGCATCCAGTTGAGCATTGACCCGAAAGACCCGGTACGGGTCATGGACCTGATGAGTGTGTTTGGAGGAGGCAATAGCAGGCGCGTGCTGGAGCGGTTGAATCCCGAGGTGAGTTCACTGTAGGTCTGGCGCCAGCGGCCTGAAACCCCGCACACATCGAAAGCCTCTCCCGTTGAGGGAGGGGCCTTCAACAGGCCTTGACCTCACTTCATCACACGTCTTCGACCACTTCCCTTGCGCAAAATCAATGCTGGGCTATCGTCTGGCCTGAGGTATTACTGCGGCCGAACCCGATGGGTTGCTTTAGGCGCTTTCGAGCGATAGCAACTGATCGGGGATTCGTATGCAAGAGGTGAGACGATTTCACGCGCTGGACAGCCTGCGCGGTATTTGCGCGATAGCGGTTGTGCTCTACCACACTCATCTGGTCGGCAGCGTCACGGAGTGGGCCTTCTTCTCCAACGCCGACCTGTTCGTCGAGTTCTTCTTCGTCCTCAGCGGCTTCGTCATGGCTCATGCCTACGGCAGCAAGCCGCAACTGGATTTTAACCACTTTCTGGTTTCTCGCACCTTTCGCCTTTTGCCCCTGCATGCCGTCATGCTCGCGGTGTTCGTCGGCCTGGAGTTCATCAAGTACGCCGCCTACCAACACGGATTCGGCTTCAATCAGACGCCGTTCACCGGCATCTACGCGCCCTCGCAGATTCTGCCCAATCTGCTGCTGCTGCAAAGCTGGACACACCTGACGGAAAACCTGTCATTCAATACCCCTGCCTGGAGCATCAGCATCGAGTACTGGACCTACATGGTCTTCGCCGCAACCATGCTCACCGCATCGGCGGGCCGCTACCTGCTGTGGGCCGTTGTTGCCCTCAGCGGATTTGCGCTGTTCTACAGTCAGGCGGACGTGCTGACCAGTTACGCGCAAAAGGGTCTGGGTTGTTTTTTCGCCGGAACCCTGGCTTACGTGTGCTTTAACCATCTCAAACGCAGGATAGCGCCGGGCTTTGCGCTGCTCAGCGTGCTGGAAGCGCTGGCAGCCATCGCCATTTGGGCGGTGCTGACCAGTCAGTTGCAGCAAAAATCATTGGCCGCCAGCGCAGTGTTCTGTGTGACCATCGTGTTGTTTGCCTTCGATGGCGGCGCGCTCTCGCGGGTGCTCAGGTACGAATTCTTCGCGCGTCTGGGGCGCTGGTCCTATTCGATCTATCTGACCCATCTGGCCGTGCTGTTCTTCGTGATTTCGGGGTTTATGGTGGTGCAGAAGAAAACCGGCCTGGAAGCCGCGCCCATGATCGGGGATATCCGTTACCTGGACACAGGTCAGGTCTGGTCGAATAACGTCGTGGTGCTGCTGATTCTGGCGGTGGTGGTGACGGTTTCCTGCGCCACTTACCACTACGTCGAGCTCAAAGGGCAGGGGTTGGGCAGGCAGTTGCTGCGGCGCAGGATGGTGCCCGCGGGTTAACGCAGTGAGTCCTTCTACCGCCGTTACGCCGATAACCACGCCAGCGTCAATATTTGTTAATTTATCAAGCACATAGCCAGAACCAATTCAGGAATAACGGGCTCGGACCGTAGGCTTTGACTCTCAGAACAACCAAAACAGAGAGAGTCCACGATGTACTTACCCCGCTCCCCTATTGCCGCCAGCCTGATTGGCGCGAGCCTGATGGTCAGTTCTGCCGCTTACGCAGACACCCTGACCCGCGACAACGGCGCCGCCGTCGGCGATAACCAGAACTCCCAAACCGCCGGCCCCAACGGCCCGGTCCTCTTGCAAGACGTGCAATTGCTGCAAAAACTCCAGCGCTTCGATCGCGAACGCATTCCCGAGCGCGTCGTGCATGCGCGTGGGACGGGCGTACACGGCGAATTCGTCGCCTCCGACGACGCCTCTGACCTGAGCAAAGCGAAGGTCTTCAGCAAAGGCGAGCACACACCGGTATTCGTGCGGTTCTCGGCCGTTGTTCACGGCAACCACTCCCCTGAAACCCTGCGCGACCCTCGCGGATTCGCCACCAAGTTCTACACGGCCGATGGCAACTGGGACCTGGTCGGCAATAACTTCCCGACGTTTTTCATCCGTGACGCGATCAAGTTCCCGGACATGGTCCACGCCTTCAAGCCTGACCCGCGCACCAACCTGGATGACGATTCGCGACGTTTCGACTTCTTCTCGCACGTTCCGGAAGCCACACGCACCTTGACGCTGCTGTACTCCAACGAAGGCACACCCGCCAGCTATCGGACCATGGACGGCAACGGCGTACACGCCTACAAACTGGTGAACGCCAAGGGCGAAGTCAACTATGTGAAGTTCCACTGGAAAAGCCTGCAGGGCCTGAAAAACCTCGATCCACAGCAAGTCGCCGAGGTGCAGTCCAAGGACTACAGCCACCTGACCAACGACCTGGTTGCCGCCATCAACAAGGGCGATTTTCCCAAGTGGGACCTGTACGTCCAGGTGGTCAAGCCTGAGGACCTGGCGAAGTTCGACTTCGACCCGCTGGACGCGACCAAAATCTGGCCAAATATCCCTGAGCGCAAAATTGGCCAGATGGTCTTGAACAAGAACGTGGATAACTACTTCCAGGAAACCGAGCAGGTCGCCATGGCGCCCGCCAACGTCGTGCCGGGTATCGAGCCTTCGGAAGACCGCCTGCTGCAAGGTCGGGTGTTTTCCTACGCTGACACGCAGCTCTATCGCGTGGGCCCGAATGTGCTGAGCCTGCCGATCAACGCGCCACGGGTGAAGGTCAACAACGGCAACCAGGACGGGCCGCTCAATACCGGGCACACCACCACTGGCGTGAACTACGAGCCAAGCCGACTCAACCCGCGTCCAGCGGTGGAAGAGGCGCGCTACAGCCAACTGCCGTTGTCCGGCAGCACCCAGCAAGCCAAAATCCAGAAAGAGCAGAACTTCAAGCAGGCGGGCGACTTGTACCGTTCCTATAGCGAGAAGGACCGCAAGGACCTGATTCAGAGTTTTGGTGAATCGCTGGCGACGACCGATGCCGAAAGCAAGAACATCATGCTGTCGTTCCTCTACAAGGCTGACCCGGAATACGGCACCGGCGTAGCCAAGGTTGCCAAGGGTGATCTGGCCAAGGTCAAGCAACTGGCCGCGGCACTGCAGGACTGACCGACCCCCTCGGCCCGCGTGCAAGGCGGGCCGAGGCTTTTGGAACCGATTACCTTGTGGAGGACATCACATGCGCAGAACCCTGTATGCGTTGCTGCTGTGTCTGACGGCGGGCATGGCCCACGCCAGTCCGTCTGATACCGGCACCGCCGCCGACACCCAGGCGCAGCTCAGGGAGCTGTTCTTTCAGGCCGCCCGAGACGGCCGCCAGGACATGCTCAGCGAGTTCGTCAATGCCAGGTTCGATCTGAACGTACAGGACGAAAAAGGCTACACCGCTCTGATTCTCGCCGCTTACCACGGGCAACAAGCGGTCGTTACTCAACTGCTGAATGCGGGTGCCGATCCCTGCGCCAAGGATCTAAGGGGCAACACGGCCTTGATGGGGGCGATCTTCAAAGGCGAGCTCAGCATCGCTCGGCAACTGGTCGCCGCTGACTGCGCGGCCGATCAACGCAATAACGCCGGTCAGACCGCCGCCATGTACGCGGCGCTGTTTCATCGCAAAGACATTCTTGAGGCACTGGCCGCCAAAGGTGCGGATCTCAATGCAACGGACGCCATGGGCAACCGGGTGCAGAGTTTGGAGCGCGGGGAATTCCAGCCGTTGCCGGCGACCCGGTGACTCACGCGGCGCGCATTCGTGAGTCCGGATGCAGTCAGTTCTCTTCCAGCCAAAACCGCAACGGTTTGCCCTGGGCAGGCCACAGGCGCAATTGCTCGATGGGCGAGATGTCCCATCGCTGAACCTTGCCCAGCGCTTCAAGGAAGCGATGCTCCTGCTCCATCAATGCCGGCGCGCACATTTTGCGGGTGCTGCCGACCGGGCCGAAGCTCAGGGTCTCGCCCTGCAATTGGTAAGGCGCGAACCAGTGGTTGCAGCCGGCGTTGCCGTAAGCGCGGCCGTCGTTGCCCAGGGTCATGGTCAGGTGGCTGTTGTCGATCAACGGACGCTCGCCTATCCATTCCAGCACGTAGCCGTGGTCCTGCTTGAGAGGTGAAGGCTCGCTGGCACAGCCGCTTATCAGCACGGCTGCGAGCAATGTGAGCAACAGCGATTTCATGCGGCTTTCTTCGCGCAGGCAGGGCAAAGGTGGTTCTCGCCCACGACCTTCCAGCCCAGCTCCTGAATGCGCGCAGTGGCGGCGGGCTTCAGGGCTTTTTTGCCGTCTTTGCCATCGACCATGAATTCGATATCACGCTCTTTGCCGCAGTCGTTGCAGTTGACCTTCCAGGTGTGAATCGCCAGCTCGGTAAACGCCGGGCCGTTGGCCACGGCCACCCATTGGCCGGTGGGGTTGATCAGGTGACGGACTTTTTCCACGTTCAGGCGCATGAACAGCTCTTTGCTGCCTTTGACGGTGACCAATAGAACGTCGTCGGGCTTGATTGAGCCGCCGTTGCCGGTCACTTGGTAACGACCGACGGCCAGGCTGCGGCATTCGATCAGGGTGTGTTGAGGGGTGAGCATGCTGTAGCGAAAATCGTGTTCGGCCATGGGGGTCTCCAAATAGGCGCGCATGCTAACACTTAGCGGCGGGGTTCTCGCAGCCGCGCGGCAGACGACCGCGCTGATCTGCCGCGCCGCAGCGTGTGCCTGCAACGGATTGCGTCAGGACGAGCGCAGTCGGGAATGACGGGCTACACCTGATTCTGCGGGCTACCGGTCGCCCAGCCGCTGATGTTATCCAGCGTTGTCTGAGCAATGGCGCCCAGTGCTTCACGGGTGAGAAACGCCTGATGGGCGGTGACCACCACGTTAGGGAATGTCAGCAGGCGGGCGAGCACATCGTCCTGCAGCGGCAGGTCCGAACGGTCTTCGAAAAACAGCTGGGCTTCTTCTTCGTAGACGTCGAGCCCCAGGTACCCCAGCTGGCCGGTTTTCAGCGCGTCGATCAATGCCGGCGTGTTGACCAGCGCGCCGCGTCCGGTGTTGATCAGCATCGCGCCACGCTGCATGCGTGATAGCGACGCGGGGTTGATCAAGTGCCGGGTGTCGTCGTTGAGCGGGCAGTGCAAACTGATGATGTGCGCTTCGGCGAGCAAGGCGTCGAGGGGCAGATAGCGCGCGCCCAGCGCCTCGACTTGCGGGTTGGGGTAAGGGTCGTAGGCCAGCAGTTTGCAGCCGAAGCCCGCCATGATGCGCGCGAAAGTGGCGCCAATCTGTCCGGTGCCGACCACGCCGACGGTCTTGCCCACCAGGTCGAAACCGGTCAGGCCGTGGAGGCTGAAATCGCCGTCGCGGGTCCGGTTACAGGCGCGGTGCAGGTGGCGGTTCAGCGACAGGATCAACGCCACCGCATGCTCGGCCACCGCATGGGGAGAGTAGGCGGGCACCCGAACGACGCTCAGGCCCAGACGCTGGGCGGCAGCAAGGTCGACGTGGTTGAAACCTGCCGAGCGCAAGGCGATGAGCCGGGTGCCGCCAGCGGCCAGTTGCTCAAGCACGGGCGCGCTCAGGTCGTCATTGATAAACGCGCAGACCACCTCATACGCCTCGGCCAGCGCCACGGTGTCCAGCGTCAACCGCGCGGGCTGGAAGTGCAGTTCGATGTCCGCCGGGACCTGCGCGGCCAGGAAGCTCTCGCGGTCGTAGGTTTGGCTGCTGTAGATAAGCGTACGCATGGTTGCTCCTCAAAAGATGGGCCTTGGATTCGAACGCGTTGGGGCGGTCACCCAACCCACTGTAGTAGCGCGCTTGCCCGCGAATACGATTTCTCAGCGCCATTGCCATTGCCTGATACACCGCGATCTGTTCGCGCCTTCGTCATTGCCTGACCCACCGCGTTCGCCAGCAAGCCGGCTCCTACGGACGTGGCGGCGGACGCGAAATTGGGGGCTGACCCAAACCCATTGTAGGAGCGCGCTTGCCCGCGAATACGTGCTGTCAGCGCCATCGTAATTGCCTGATACACCGCGATCTGTTCGCGCCTTCGTCATCGCCTGATACACCGCGTTCGCCAGCAAGCCGGCTCCTACGGACGTGGCGGCGGACGCGAAATTGGGGGATGACCCAAAGCCACTGTAGGAGCGCGCTTGCCCGCGAATACGTGCTGTGAGCGCCATCGTAATTGCCTGATACACCGCGATTCGTCAGCGCCATCGGCATCGCTTAATACACCGCGATCTGCCAGCCACATCGCCATCGCCTGACACACCGCGTTCGCCAGCAAGCCGGCTCCTACAGACGTGGCGGCGGACGCGGAATATGAAGCTAACGCCAATCCACTGTAGGAGCCGGCTTGCTGGCGAACAGGGCCCTTCAGCACTCGCTATTCATCCTGATCCACCACCGAAACCCCACAGTCTATCCATTAAAAAACCGAACACGATGACCCAGATCAAGCCGTCACGCGGGCCTCGGTCTCAAGCCGGCTGATCGCCTTCTCCAACTCGTCCAGCGCCTTGTCGCTGTCGGCAGAATCCTGTTTGAGCAGGGTTTCGCTGCGCTGGCACGCCGCGCGCAGTTGCGGAACGCCGCAGTAACGGGTCGCACCGTGCAAACGATGCACGCGTTCAATCAGCGCAACGGTATCCTTGGCCTCGCGGGCGTTACGGATCGCTTCCCGGTCGGTGGCCAGAGAAGCCAGCAGCATGGCCAGCATGTCCGCCGCCAGGTCGGCTTTACCCGCCGCCAGGCGCAGCCCTTCCTCGTGATCGAGCACCTGCAGGTTGAGGCCGTTCTGGGCAAATTCGACGTGCCGCTCCGGTGCCTGATTGCGCAACGCCAGCCCGGTCCATTTCAACACCACCTGCGCAAGCTGGCGTTCGCTGATCGGTTTGGTCAGGTAGTCATCCATCCCGCTCTGCAACAGCGCGCGCTTTTCGTTGGCCATGGCGTGGGCGGTCAGAGCGACGATTGGCAGCGACGTCGCCTGGCGCTCGCTTTCCCAGCCGCGAATCGCCTCGGTCGCCTGACGGCCGTCCATGCCCGGCATTTGCACGTCCATCAACACCAGATCGAAAGGTTCGTCCTGCACCGCCTGCACGGCTGCGTAACCGCTGTCGACCGCCATCACTTTCGCGCCCATGTCTTCGAGCAACGTCTGCACCAGCAGCAGGTTCGCCGGGTTGTCGTCGACGCACAGAATGCGCGGCGGCCGGCTCGACAGCGGCTCCGGCACCTCGTTGCGCAACTGCTTGGGATTGATCAGCTCCGACAGGGCGCGGCGCAACTTGCGCGTACAGGCCGGCTTGGCTTGCAGCTGGTTGTACGCATCAGGCACCGACAATTGATACAGCGCCTGCTCGGTGGTCGGGCACAGCACCAGCACCTTGCAATTGAGGTTTTCCAGGTCCCAGATTTGCTGGCGCAGGCGCTCGGGTGGCAGTTCGTGGGCGGTCACCCCCAACACGGCCATGTCGATGGCGTGGGGCGTCTGATGCACCACCGTTACGCCGTTGATGAGGTTCTCCAGATTGTTGAAGACCATCGGCTGCAGGCCGCAGTCCTCCAACTGGTGCTCAAGCGCCTGGCGTGACAGGTCGTGATGCTCCAGCACCGCTACGCGCCGGCCCAGCAGCGGCGGGGCGGGCAGGTCTTCGAGGTCGTCGCGGGTCTTCGGCAGCGTCAGGCTGATCCAGAATTCAGAGCCTTCGCCCGGCGTGCTCTCGACGCCGATTTCGCCGCCCATCTGTTCGACCAGCCGCTTGGAAATCACCAGCCCCAGCCCGGTCCCGCCGGAGTGGCGCGACAGCGAGTTGTCTGCCTGGCTGAACGCCTGAAACAGCGCACGCACGTCCTGACTGGACAGCCCGATGCCGGTGTCCTGCACGCTGATGCGCAGTTGCACGGTGGTGTCGTGCTCTTCCTCCAGCATCGCCCGCGCGACGATGGTCCCCTCGCGGGTGAACTTGATCGCGTTGCTGACTAGATTGGTCAGAATCTGCCTCAGCCGCAGTGGGTCCCCGACCAGTGACAGCGGCGTGTCGCGGTAGACCAGGCTCACCAGCTCCAGCTGTTTGGCGTGGGCCGCGGGGGCAAGAATGGTCAGTGTGTCCTGCAACAGGTCGCGCAGGTTGAACGGGATTGCGTCGAGCACCAGCTTGCCGGCCTCGATCTTCGAGAAATCGAGAATCTCGTTGATGATGCTCAGCAGGTTGTCGGCAGATTTTTCGATGGTACCCAGATAGTCGTACTGGCGCGGCGTGAGCTCGCTTTTCTGCAACAGGTGGGTGAAACCGAGAATGCCGTTGAGCGGCGTGCGGATTTCATGGCTCATGTTCGCCAGAAACTCGGACTTGATCCGACTGGCCTCCAGGGCCTCCTTGCGGGCGAGGTCCAGCTCGATGTTCTGGATCTCGATGGTTTCCAGATTCTGGCGTACGTCTTCTGTAGCCTGCTCGATGCTGTGCTGCAATTCCTCCTGGGCGTTCTGCAGCGTCGCCGCCATGCGGTTGATGCCCGAGCCCAGCTGGTCGAGTTCGTAACTGCCCATCGGCGGCAGCCGTGCTTCGAGGTTGCCGTCTTTGAGCTGCGCGACCACGTGTTTGATCTGCGTGATCGGCCCATTGATGGTGCGGCTCATGCGCAACGCCAGCATGGCGGTCAGACCCAGACCGATGAGAATCAGGATCAGGCTGGCGAACAGACTGCGATAGCCGCGCAACAGCGTCCCGTTGTGTGAAAGCTCCAGTTCGACCCAGCCCAGCAGGCGGTCGGCCTCGGCCGGAACGACATTGCCGGTCAGGTGGCGACTTCGCCCGAACACCGGCATCAGGTAGCGCGTGGCGTCGTTTTCCGAACGCTGCTGTATGCGGGAGCTATTACCGACCGGGGCCTGGTTGATCATGCTCGGCCCGGCGTGCGCCAACATGGCGCGGTCGGCGTCGAGGAACGACACCGCGCGCACGTCGGCCTGCTCCAGCACTTGCCCGGCGATACGCTCCAGCATGGCCTGATCACCATCAGCCAGCGCACCGGCAGACAGGGGCGCCAGCTCGTTGGCGATCATCTCGCCACGCTTGAGCAGTTGGGTCTGCAACTCGGACAGTTGCATCCAGGTGAAATAGCCCCCGAGCAATGCCGCCATCATGCAGGCCGGCACCAGGGTCAGCAGCATGACGCGGCCTTTGATGCCCACTTTTCTCAGCACACGTGTTCTCCAGCAATTCCGACGAATCCAAGCAACGGCTGCGTCAATGCGGCGCGTAACGCTTGATCATCTGCGCAGTGTAGTCATTTGCGCTTCCCCAGGGTTGACCCGATGAACCACACGAGCATCTGATGGACGGAACGCTGCCCACGCGGCAGTCGCTTTAGGTGGGGAAAAGCGACAGTCATCACACCGCGCAATGGAGGGTGCGCAAACTGGCCTCTTCCCGGCTGAAGCCGGTCCCACTATAAAAACGCGTAGGCCTATGGGACCTGCTCAAGCCGTTCCCACTGCAGGAACGCGCACGCCTGATGGCACCTGCTGAAGCCGGTTCCACTACAGGAATGCGCAAGCCTGATGGCACCTGCTGAAGCCGGTTCCACTATTCAAACGCGTACGCATTGTGGGACCGGCTTTAGCCGGGAAGGCATTGGACGTGACACCGAGAAAATCGACGGTGTCCCAGTTGCCTTGTTCCCTGACCGCAGCAGCACTGGAAAGCGCACGGCACCGGCGGGCCAGCATTGCCCCGGCACGCTCAATCTTGAATAATCCGCGTCTTGAGAATCAGTCGCAGACGCCAATGACTCCCGCCACCCTCCATCGCCCCCACATACTCGCCATCGAGGATGACCCCGTGCTCGGTGCCTTTGTCCACGAGCAGCTTGACCGCTGCGGGTTTCAGGTGACCTGGTGCCAGAATGGCGCCGAAGGGCTGGCCTGCGCGCAGCGAGAGCCGTTCGACGTCGTGCTGATGGACATCTTGCTGCCGGGCATGAACGGCCTCGACATCCTTACCCACCTGCGGCGTCGCCACAGCATGCCGATCATCCTGATGTCGGCGCTGGGTGCCGAGGCTGACCGCATCACCGGCTTTCAGAACGGTGCCGACGATTACCTGCCCAAACCCTTCAGCGTCGATGAGCTGCGAGTGCGCATCGAGGCCATCCTGCGTCGGGTCGAACTCGAGCGACGTTTTCACGCGCTGACGGTAAGCCCGCCGGAGCCCGATGACGACACCGAAGATGCGCACGGCCTGACGTTCGACGAAGGGCGTTGCGACGTGTTGTTCGCGGGGGCCCCGGCACAGTTGACCGGCACCGAGTTCCGCTTGCTCGACACCCTCTGGCGCAATCCCGAAGACGTCCTCAGCAAGGCCTTTCTCTATCAGCATGTGCTCCAGCGCGGCTACTCACAGCATGACCGCAGCCTGGACATGCACATCAGCCAGATTCGCCGCAAGCTCAAGGCCATCGGATACCAGGCGCGGCAGGTGCGCACAGTCTGGGGCAAAGGCTATGTGTTGACGGCGGTCGTGCTGGATGCCTGAGGTGCGCAAACGGCTGCCCGGCCGCCATTCGCTGTTCTGGAAACTGGCCATTCTGTTGGTGGGATTCTGCCTGCTGATGATCTGGCTGAGCTGGTATTGGGGCCGCTACATCGAGACCCGCAACGCTTACCTGAGCGCCGAAGCCCATAGGGTACTCAATGGCTATGCGGCCCAGGCTGAACAGGCATGGGAGACCGGCGGCCGAGCGGGCATCGACACATGGCTGACGCACATTCGTCAGCAGGAAGACGTCTGGATCACAGTGATCGGCAGCGATTTGCAGCCACTGGGCAGCGCGCCGCTTACAAGGGATCAGTCGCAACACATGACCTTCATGCGCGGCATTGACTGGCCCATGAGCACACGCCAAAAGACCGTGCCCTGGCTCAAGATTGCCTTCCCCGGCAACCCCGACGCAGGCAGTCTGGTGATCGAATTACCCGAACGCTTCAAGCCAGGTCGATACGCGCTCATCGGGCAAATGCTCACCAACGTGCTGATTCCTGCGCTCTTCACCTTGCTGTTGTGCGTCGGGCTGTACCGTCTGCTGATTCGCCCGCTCAATCAACTGCGCGAACAGGCCAACGCCTGGCGTGCCGACCGACTGTCCAGCCGTCTCTCCCCGCAAATGACCGGGCGCCGCGACGAACTGGGCGAGCTGAACCGCGCGTTTGATCACATGGCCGCGCGCCTGCATTCCACCGTGCAGGTTCAACAGCAATTGCTGCGTGACCTTTCCCATGAACTGCGCACACCGCTCAGTCGCCTGCGGGTGGCGTGCGACAGCGAGCAAGGCCTGCCTGAACTGCGCGAGCGCTTGCGGCGTGAGGTCGACGGCATGCGCCGGCTGGTGGATGACACCCTGCAACTGGCATGGCTGGACACCGAACGCGAAAAACTTCCCGGTGAAGATATTCAGGTTGTGGCGCTTTGGGAAATGCTCGTCGATGACGCCTGTTTCGAAACCTGCTGGCCGTCCCGCCAATTGCGTTGCGATCTGGACAGCGAATGCTGGGTGAGTGGCCATCTCAATACGCTGGCACAGGCGCTGGAAAACATTCTGCGCAACGCCATCCGGCATTCACCCCCGCAAGGGATCGTGCGCCTGGACGGGCGTCGTGACGGAGATGACTGGCTGCTCTGGCTGGAAGACGAAGGCGGCGGCATCGACGAAGGCGACCTGGAGCGCATCTTCGCGCCGTTCATCCGCCTGGACGGCGCGCGTCCCGGTGACGGCGGTTTCGGACTGGGCTTGAGCATCGCGCGCAATTCGCTGCGGCTGCAAGGCGGCGATCTGTGGGCCGAGAACACGGGGCAGGGGCTGCGCATGACCATGCGGCTGCCTATGGGGGTGAAGGAGTGAGGACTTTCAGCCGAACAGCCAGACCTTCGAAGGTCGGACTTAGCGACGGGACATCACGGCGTTATGCACGGGTAATGCCTGACGTTCGGGATGCTCCTGCAAAAAATGCCTGATCGCCTGGTCTTGGCGGTCCACCACACACACGTTCACGCTGGGTCGCGGCACGCTGCATTCGCCTAATGCCAAAAAGCCGCAGTTTTTAACGCCGTACACTGCAACCGGTTGTGCGACAGCTGAGCAGCCATACACCATCTCGCCAAGATAATTCAGCTGCCCTTGGGTGACCGTGAAACGCAACGGTTTGGAATAAGCGCCCATGAGGCCTTGGCGATTTCCCAAGCCGCTGACCTCATAGTCACCGGCGGGCAACCAGGCAGCATAATCATCCTTGGGACCCCAGCCATAGGTTTGGTTGCTCTTGGTATCGCGAAATTCGAGGTACGTCCCGTAGGGACCGCCCTCCAGCAGCGCGCCGACTACCAAACCCGCGTTCTTCTCATCGTATACGGGGGAATTCAACGCCATTTCGGCAGGTAAGGACGAGCAACCGACCAATGAGCCAATCAGGCTTATTGCAAAGAGGTGTTGCGAGCAAAGCATTCCAAATCCTCGGTGAGAACTGAACAAGACGTAGACGATGGCGAAAGCCGCGCTGGACGGCTGCGACTGGCTTGATTAGCATGATGGCCCTTAGCCGCTTTGTACATCAAGGACGATACATTTTCATGTTCATTCTTTTCCAACGACACCTCCGTGCCGCTGTAGGTATTGCTGCGCTCTTGCTCGGCGGTTGCAGTGTCAACGGCACCTTCGTGGATGCCACCGCACCGGATGCAGCGAAACTGCGGTTTATCAGTACCAACGAAAGCGCCACGCTGGATATCTTCGACGCCGAACACTGCGGCGGCCAAACCACAGGCATTCTCAATAATCTGTTTCTTGCCAATACGCGACGGCGAGCCGTCATGAGCGCTGCGGCGCCAAGCGACGCCAAGGCTTATCTTGAGGTGCGCTTGCAGCCAAACCGTGAATTGTTCGCACGTGCCAACACGCTAAGCACCGGTAGCGTGTGCACCGTAGGGTTCAACTTCACGCCGCAGAGCGGCGGCGAGTACGAAGCGGACTTCCGCTATTTCGGCAATAGGTGCCAAGTGTCTCTTAGCCGGCTGCGCGAGATTGACGGCAAAGTCATGCGCCTGCCGATTGCGCTCACCGACAAAGGGCTGCCCGCCTGCGCTGGCCGCGGTCCGCTTTTTCCCAAAAGCGCTGAAGCACCGGCTCAATCAGCGGAGCGTGCAGCAATGATCGCGCAGATTGTGGACGCCAGCGTCATCGCGAAAATGCGGCCCGACGCCGATGACTCGTCATTCCCGACCGCTGTGATTGATAAGTCTGAAGAGGAACGCAAGCAGCGCCTGGGGTTCACGATGCCAGACACCTATTGGACCGAATATCGCAAGAATCTGGAGCAGTTCGGCAATGAACTCAAGGCCACCAAAACGCGTTCATTGCAGCTTTACAAGGATTACTACACCAAGCACCTAAGTCTGCTCGAAACTCCCGAAATGCTGAAGCTTGTGCCAGAGGGACAAGCAGCCGACCGCAGCGAGGCGATGCGCACGAATAATTCAATGCTTGAGTATTACTACCGAACCCACGAGGAACTGTTGAGGGAAACGCTGAGCGCACATCAGGCACGCATGGCTGACCTGGATCAGCGCTTCGACGTGTGTAGGCGATTCGCCGCTTGCTCGCAAAATTGAAGAGGGGCCGCATGGCAGCTTCAATGTGCTTAGCTGCGGCACGGAGAACGAACAGTCAGAGCCGACCGGCAGGGCACGAACCCGCTCCCGCACACAGAGCCCGACCCCGTCGACGTGCATCCAGGGATGGGACCGTGGATGGAACGTAGCGTGCTTTAGCCGCGTACGGAATCTGTAGATGAATGATCACCCACTCAGAAGGTTTTGAGCTTTATCCCGCAAACTTATAATCACCGCCCTTTGCCACCGCTGCGATGTATGCCGGCCGCGCCTGGAATCGCTCGATCCAGGCGGCAAGGTTAGGGTAGGGCTGCAGCATGCCTTGGGTCGAGAACAACGTGGCGTCACTTGCGCGACGCCGCCGACTGGTCGTTATCGGCTTTCTGGGCGGCAGCTCCGTCAAGGACTTCAATCTGCTGGCGTTGATGGAAAAGCAAGGCTCGGTGACAGGGTCGATGATGCGTTCGCGCAGCGCGGAGGAAAAAGCCGAGATAGCTCGCGCCATACGGGCCAATGTCTGGCCGTTGCTCAGTCAAGGCGAATGCCTGGCTATCATCGACCGTGTCTTCCCGCTCGCCGACGCAGCACAAGCGCATCAGCGAATGGAACAGGGCGACCATGTCGGCAAGATCGTGCTAAAGGTGTTGTAAATGGAAATCGCCCGGTGCGCGTCATAGACGGCCCCCGGGCGTCACCTTTCGTTTGAGGTGGCTGTGGTTGTATGGGTGGCGAGCGGCGGCTTCTGCCCGGTTTCAATGTAGAGCTTGTTACTCATGCCGCACGCTGCCACAAAACCCAACACCGCAAAAACACTGGCTCAGCTGAATGATCGCCCCACGGGAGTCATTCTCAGCTGCTACGCCGGCAACGGCCCATACGCGCGGTACGAATCGACCAGGGCATCGAAAAGCGAGATGTCCGAGCGACTTCTGGCGAAGAGCTGGGCACCGACAATAGCGGAAAAAATGGCACGTGCTCGGGATTCACTCTCACTGGGTTCGCACACCTTCGCAGCCAATAGAAGCTTGGTTAGCCACGCAATGTTCACATCAGCAAAGGTCTGAATTTCTTTCGTCATCTCGGTGGGCAGAGTGTCGGTTTCAGCCCCCATGAAGCTCCCCAGGCAGAGACGATTGTCGGCCTCAAGCGATCTGCGGAAGATCTCGGGAAAGCGACGCAAGGCCTCGATCGGGGAAGAGCTTTCAGATTCGATCGTCTCGAGCGCGAGCGCGCCGTCCTCCCAATACCGTTTGGCTACGGCAATGCCCAGGTCGGCTTTGCTTGGGAAATGGTAGTAAATACTCGCCGCTTTGATACCAACGGCTTGCGCAAGGTCGCGGAAATTCAAACCGTTGTAGCCCTGCGATTGGGCGATTTTCTTGGCAGCCAGCAAAATGGCCTCTTTGGCGTTGACGCTCATCTTGATGCCTTTCGTCTTGGGACGATCTCTTAAACAGGGTGGCTAATTTACAGCAAAGGCCTGCTGTGTGACCGGTAGATTGCCATTGAGAGCAGCGAGCTCAAGGCGAGTTGGATGTTTAACAGCAGCCGTTCCATTAAGGTTCAGCAGGCGGCATCGTCATCCGATACCAAGGAGACCACTGCCGTCACCGAGAAAGCCTGCGTGTGGCGATCTCGGCGTACGGAGTTTCCATTGAGATACCGTTATTGGGCTGGCGAATCCAGTTCAGGAATGCCGCTGTTGCCATCAGCGTAGGCAGCCTGGAAGCTCGGACGCTTGGTCCAGCGCTGCCAGTACGCGTCCAGGAACTCAAAACGCTCATCCAATGGGGTAGCGTTGACCGGAAATTTCGAGAAGGCGATCGCGGTTGCCAGAGTAATGTCCGAGAAGGTCGGGGCATCGCCGCCCAGCAGCCATTCGCGTCCGTCTGACAAATGACGATTGACCAGTGCAGCGTGAGCCAACGCTTCCTTACGGCAGTGCTCGCCCCAGGCTTCGTTTTTGGTCAGTTCCAGCTTGAAGCCGAGCCCGGTGTGCAACACATGGAACGCGGTAACGATGCGGTACAGGATGTGCACCCACACCCGGTTATCCCACATGTTGTCCAGACCCTGTTCCAGTGGGGTCGCTCCCATGATCTTGCGACCGGGATACTCCTGATCGAGATAACGAACGATGGCAGCCGTTTCTGAAATGTAGCTTCCGTCAGCCAGTTGAAGGGTGGGCGTTTCGCCCCACGGGTTCATATTCAAATGACGCCAGCCACGCTGTTCGCCGACAGGGGACATGTCGTAGATGGTCTCGGCAAATTGGTCAGCGATGCCCTTTTCGTGCATGAACAGGCGCAGACGCTGCGGGTTAGGGAAGGCCGAAGGTGAAGTGAAAAGCTGGAGTTGAGTAGTCATGGTTAATCCTGCAAAAGAGGTGGTTTGTCTACCTAACACTCGTTAGGTAGATAAACCTTAGCGAAGCAGCTGACCCACGTCAACACCTATCTAACGATTGTTAGGTAAATTTTTTCTTGCGGTGTCTGGCTGCATTGGTTCGATTGAGGTGTCTCGCTCGGTTCGATCCGGAAGGGCGCGCGCCGCGTGGCGTCGGGCGCGATTCACGTGCTTTATCCGAGATGCCGGCCTGCATGGATTTGACCGCGTACTGCAACTCCAGCAAGGCCACGTGGTTCAAGCTGGCTAGGCAGTATGGGTACGAGAAGAAGGGTGCAGCTGACAGTCAACTCTGGGACAAGATCGGTCAGTTGCAACCGGCCGCAGCGGGCAAGAGCGGTCAGTCGGTAACCGGTAGACTCGATAGAAGGAATGGCCAAACAGACCTGCGTTAACTACGCCCGATCTATTCGCCCTGAGTAGCAACCCTGTTTGGCATTGTGAACATGAATGTAACTTACCTCTGGATTGGCAAACATCCGAGTGACTACAGGTTCCATCACCATTCCATCAGCTACGTCGGCGTCCAGCATCATCCCATCATCATTGAAAGCACGAAGTGATAGCAGGCGGATGCGCATTGACTCAGGTACCTGGTCGACTGCGTCATAAGCTTGCGTAGCCCACTCCCGTATGAAGATCGCGTGTGAAGCGCGGTATGGCGTCTTGGCTGGCTGACAGACATGGTTGAGTAAAAACACGCTCTGACCCAGTTCCGCATCTTTCATTTCGATACGGTCAGGAAAACCCGGGTTGCTGTCGACGATGTAACGCTTCACTCCAAAAGATGCCAGATCCTGGTCGGGCAATCCATAAAGTGACTGGAATGGCTCGGGGGCAAGGCCAGTTATACGGAACGCCATGGTCGGACTCCTATTGGTTCGGAGTCCTATCAGACTGTGAGACGCACAGTACTTACTATCCGATTCTTGCTGCCTTATTCAACTGCCCCGACCGGCTGCTTTGAGTGGAAACCAGAGAGCTGCAACTGACAGCTATCGACCCGAAGCTGACTCTGCATTGGCCGTAAAGAGATGAGGGGTGATCTTCTCTTGGGTGAGAGAAGAACGCATCCGTTGACGTTGTGGCTGAGACAAGCACCGCAGGATGCAGGGCGAGTCTGGAATTCAGTGCCGTGATTTAATAATTGGGATCCAATTCACAGAATCTGCGCGAACTTTTCTGCATTGCTTGGCACTAAGGTATCTCTTCGGAATGATGGCCATTTAGTAGCAGTCCATCAGGCGTGCTGATCCTCAACTGATGGCCCGCCGCTTGTCGGAGAGCACTTTCCGGTAACAGGCTGTAACTCTTTCCTGGCGCCTTGTTTTACTGCCCATCAAAGCCTTGCAGATTTATCAGGCGCGAATGCCCACCTGATCCAACGCTTTGGATCAACGGGATTCGATGTTAATTTGCCGCCCCTTGATTTTTCGACGGATCGAACATGCCCTTGTCATTGCCACGGATTCGGTTGTTGCTTTGCACTTTTCTGCTCGCGTGTATGAGCCTGAACAGCGCCACCGCTGCCCCAACGCCCGGCGATCAGGACCTGATCCGCGACCGGCAGAACCGCCTTCTCGAAGAGCAGAGCCGCCGCCTGCAAGAGCTTCAGGACTTGCCCGGCAAACAGGCCAAGCCCGAGGCCCCGGCCACGCCGGCCGATAGTCGTTGCTTCCCGATTCAGGATATCGAGCTCAAGGGTGCCGACAGCCTGTCCGACACTGACCGCACGCGTCTGCTCAAACCCTACATCGGCCAATGCCTGGGCGTGACGCAGCTCAATGAACTGCTCAAGGTCATCACCGACTACTACATCGACAAGGGCCGCGTCACCAGCCGTGCCTACTTGCCGCAACAAGACCTCTCCAGCGGTCACCTGCAGGTGCTGGTGGTCGAAGGCAAACTCGAAGCGTTGAAAGCCGCCGAGGGCAGTACCGTGACGGACCGCGAGCTGGCCATGGCCTTTCCCGGCAAGGTCGGCGAGGCGCTCGACCTGCGCGAGATCGAACAACTGGTGGACCAGCTCAACCGTTTGCCCTCCAGGCAGGCGCAGATGCGACTGACCCCGGGCCAGCAGATCGGCGGCAGTGAAGTGGTGGTCAACAACGTCCCGCAAAAGCCCTGGCGCGCGAGCCTGTCGCGTAACAACGACGGTCAGGAAAGCACCGGTGAACAGCAATGGGACGCAGGGCTGGAATGGGACAGTCCGCTGGGCCTGGGCGACCAATTGATACTGCGCAGCGGCCACGACGCTGTCAGCGACCACCAGAAAACCTCGAAAAACAACATGCTGTATTACAACGTGCCGTGGGGCTGGTGGAACTTCAGCTACACGTACAGCGAAAGCGACTATCGCACCTACGGCGAGACCGACAGCAGCAAATTCAAGCTCAATGGCGACAACGAGAACCACCAACTGCGCGCCGAGCGGGTGATCCATCGCGATGACGTGAGCAAGACCTCGGTGAACGCCGGCCTGGCTCATCTGCGTACCAACAACTACGTTCTCGACGTGCGCACCGAGCCGAGCAGTAACCGCCTCAGCGAACTCCAGCTCGGCATCAACCACGGTCGGCGCATCGGCAATGCGTTCGTCAACCTTGACCTGGGCATGCAGAACGGCATCGGCCTACTCGATGCCCAGTCTGAAGAAGAACGCGATGAGTTAGGCAACCGGCAGGCCAATTCGCGCTACCGCAAATACACCGCCACCGTCAGTTACCTGCAGCCGTTCACGCTGTGGGGCGAGTCGTTCAGCTTTTCCAGCCTGGCCACCGGTCAGCGCAGTGAAGACATTCTCTTCAGCCCGCAGCGCATTAGCCTGGGTGGCTCGGCCTCGGTACGCGGTCTCAAGGACCAGCAACTGACCGGCGACAGCGGCGGTTACTGGCGCAACGAAGTGCGCTGGGCACGCCCGGTAACGCTGGATTGGATGCGCCCGGCCTTTGCCGAGTACGGCACCAGCGTCGGCTACGACCAGGGCGTGATCAGCAACGACCGCTACAACGGCGACGTACATGGTCGCGTGTCCAGTAATTCTCTGGAGCTGTTCGCTCGGGGCAAGTACGTCAGCACCAGCGTGACCTTTGCCCATTCTTTAGAAAGACCGGGAGTGGTCACCGAGCGCGAAGCGCCGATCTACTTCCGCATGGATTTCTTCCTGTAATTCAACGCCCCGTTACATCGAGAATCTGACAATGGACGTTCGCCAGTTTGCCTTCCTTGCCCGCCAACCTTCTGCTGCGCTGAAGCCGCGGGACTCGTTCTTCGGTCTGCCCAAGCGCGGCCTGGTGCTGATCCTGATCAACGCGCTGTTCTGGCAGCCACTGCTGGCTCAGGCCGAAGGCATCGTGGTCAGTGCGCCGGGCACCACCGTAGGTCAGGCGGGCAACGGCGTGCCCGTGGTGAACATCGCCACGCCGAACGGCAGCGGCCTGTCCCATAACAAGTTCCAGGACTACAACGTCGGCGCAAACGGCGTGATCCTCAACAATGCCACCGGCACTATGGCCAACACCCAGTTGGGCGGCTACATCGTCGGCAACCCCAACCTCAAGGGCGGCGCGGCCAACGTTATCCTCAACGAAGTCACCGGCAGCAACCCCAGCCAGTTGCGCGGCTACACCGAAGTGGCGGGGCAGTCGGCCAAAGTCATCGTTGCCAACCCGTACGGCGTCACCTGCAGCGGCTGCGGCTTCATCAACACACCGAACGTCACCCTCACCACCGGCAAGCCCGTGCTCGACGCGAACGGCCAACTGAAAAGCTACCAGGTCGACGGCGGCGCCGTGACCATCGACGGTGAAGGCCTGAACGCCAGCAACGTCGACCGCTTCGACATCATCACTCGCTCGGCCAAGATCAACGCGCAGATCAATGCGCGCGAACTGAATGTGATCGCCGGTCGCAACGATGTGGACGCCCAAAGCCTGACAGCCACACCCCGCGCCGACGATGGCAGCACCAAGCCCGAGCTGGCGATTGACTCATCGGCCCTTGGCGGGATGTACGCAGGGGCGATCAAGCTGGTGGGCACCGAAGCCGGTGTGGGCGTGAAGCTGGACGGCACGCTGGCGGCCAGTGGCGGGGATATTCAACTGGATGCCAATGGGCGCCTGAGCATGGCTCAGGCGGCGGCCACCGGTAACATCAGGGTTACGGCGCAGAGCGTCAACCTGACTGACAAGGTTTACGCCACCGGCAACGTAAACGTCACCAGCGCTCAAGCCCTGGTCAACCAGAAGAGCGTGGCCGCCGGCCAACGCATTGAACTCAACGCGGCCAGCGTGACCAATGCCGGCATCATCGAAGCGGGCGTGGCAGCGGACAACAGCCGCAACGCCACCGGCGACCTCGTGGTGAACGCGCAAACCGTCAACACCAGTGGCGACCTGCTGGCCAGCCGCGCCTTGGCGATCACCGCCGCGCAGGCGCTGACCAACCAGGGCAGCATCGTCCAGGCCAAAACCGTCAGCGTCAATACGAGCACCCTGACCAATCAGGGCGCCGCCGCACGCATCTTCGGCGAGCAAAGCCTGGCAATAAGTGCACCGGCCATTGCCAACCTGGGCGGCTTGATTCGCTTCGGTGAAGGCCAGGCCGCGACGCTCAACACTACCTCCCTGGATAACCGCCAGGGCCGCATTGAAATGGCCGGTGGCAGCCTGGTGCTCAGCAGCGCCGACCTGAACAACAGTGGCGGGCAAATCGTCGCCAACGACCTGACCGTCAACGCAGCCAGTCTCAACAACCAGAACGGTGTGCTGGTCGCCGGTGCGCTGACGGTGAACGCCAGCGACCTCGACAACAGTCAAAAGGGCCTGATCCAGGCCGACAACGGCGCGCTGAACCTCTCCGTTGCCAATGCCTTCAACAACAGCCTGGGGTTTGCCCAGGCCGGCACTGACCTGAATCTCAACGCAGGCAGCGTTAGCAGCAACGCCAATGGCGTACTCAGCGCCAATACCGGCAAGTTGACCTTGGTGACCGCCCAGCAGCTCGATAACGCTCAGGGCCGCTTGCAAGCCGGGCAGGGCAACGTGGAGCTGCACGCCGCGAAACTGAACAACCAGAGCGGCGTGATCGTTGGCAAGCAGATTCTGCTCGACGCCAGTGGCGGTGACATCGACAACCGTTCCGGGCGTGTGCTGGGTGATCAACTCGACGTGCGCGCGTCCAGCCTGGACAACCGTGACGCGGGTCTGCTGGCCGGCGGTGCGCAGGGTGTGAGCCTGCTGCTCAAAGGGCCGGGCCAATTGCTCAACGCCCAAGGCCGCATTCAAAGCGAAGGCCTGTTGCAACTGCGCGGCGAGCGCCTCGACAACAGCGCGGGGATCCTGCTCGGCCAGTCGATCGAAATGACTGCGCCGACCTTCACCAACAGCAATAAAGGTGCACTGGTCAGCGACGGCGGCGACATCACCCTCAACGTCAGCGACCTGCTGACCAACGCTGGCGGAACCCTTGATGCGGGTGAGCGCAGCATTCTGGTCAAGGCCCTCACCACCCTCGATAACAGCGGCGGCACTTTACGCGGCAAGCGCGTGGACATTACCGCCCAACACCTGAACAACGACGGCGGCCAACTGCTGGCTGGCGATCAAGGCCTGAGCTATAGCGGCAGCGATGTGTCCAATCGTAAAGGCCTGATCCTCAGCGGAGGCGCACACACCCAGCTGGACACCGGCAGCCTGAACAACAGCGGTGGCACCGTGCAGGGCGATACCCTGACCGTCACCGCCAACACGGCGGACAACGGCGACGGTGGCCTGATGGCAAGCTTGCTCGGCAACTTGCAACTGACCGTCGAAGCCCTGGCCAATCGCGGCGGCAAGCTGTTCGGCAAAGAGCAGGTAACCGTCAGCGGTGGGACCCTCGACAACAGCGGCAACGGCCAGATCAGCGGCAACTTGCTCAACCTGACTTCACGCGACACGCTCACCAACAACGGCGGCCTGATCGAGGCCAACCAGGGTCTGACCCTAATCGGCGGCAACGTCGACAATAGCGCCGGCGGCCAGCTGCGTGCACTGGGTGGTGCCAGTAGCAGCCTTAACCTCAGCGGCGCACTCAACAACCAGAACGGCACCCTCGAATTCGGGAGCACGGCTTTTAGCCTCGATGCCGCCAGCCTGAACAACCAATCCGGGCAATTGCAGCACGCAGGTTCTGGCCTGTTCCGCCTCAACACCGCCAGCCTCAGCGGCAGCCAGGGCAGCATCAATGGCATGGGCAGCGCCGATTGGGCATTCGGCACCGTCGATGGCCTGGGGAGCGTGCAACTAAACGAAGTCCTCACCTATAAAAGCACCCAAGGCCTGACCCTGAAGGCGGGCGACCGCATGGCCAGCGGCAAGGGTTTGATCCTCGACGTAGCCAGCCTGAACAACGGCGGAGAACTGCTCAGCGACGGTGACTTGAGCATCACCACCACCGGCGACATGACCAACAGCGGCCGGGTGTCAGCCCTGCAAACACTGAGTGTGGCGGCGAATAACCTCAGCCAGAACGACGGGCGTCTCGCAGGCGTCAATATCCAGGTCAAACTGGGCGGGACTCTGGACAACCTCGGTTTCCTCACTGCGCGTCAGCAGCTGGACATCGCAGCGGCGCAGATCAATAACCGGGGCACCCTCGGTGCTCAAGGCGCGGTGAACCTGACGGCCGTCAACGGTATCAACAACGCGGCAGACACGCTGTTGTTCAGCGGCGGCGACATGACGTTGCGCGGCAATGGTTTCAGCAACCTGTATGGCGACGTTTACAGCAAGGGCGACCTGAGTTTTGCAGCGGCGGATGGCGGCAAGGCGGCGCTGTTCAGCAACCGCTCCGGCACCGTGGAAAGCGAAGGCTCCATCGGCATCAATGCAGGCTTTGTCGAAAACGCCAAAGATGAATTCGAACTCGGGCAGACGTTGACCACCGGCAGCCTGAGTTGGATCTGTTACCAGCACTGCGGCGAGAAAGACAGCTGGGAACGTGGCGAGATCACCATCTACGAGACGTACCTTGAGGCGGCGACCAAGGATTCGGTAGCTGCGCGCCTGGTGGCTGGCAAAAACATGCTGGTGCAAGGCGACAATGTGCAGAACCGCTACAGCTTGATGGCTGCCAATGGCGACCTGAGTATCACCGCCGGTGACCTGCTGAATCAGGGCGCCGCGACGCGCACAGGGGAGCGCAAGATTGTCGTCAGCACGCCAGGTCACGTTTCCGATGATTTGTTTGAACGCATGCAATATGTCGACGTTCCAGCGTTCAATGCGGCCACGGCGGCTGGGAATTTCGACAAGGCGCGCTTCGAGGAACTGAAAAACCGCTCACCCGACAGCCAGCCTTTCGCCCACTCAAGCGACGTTACCACCTGGACCGACAACGGCGGCCCAGGCTACGCCGCCACGATGCAGGCCGGCGGCACCGTCAACCTCAACGTCGCGCGCACCCTGCAAAACGGCACGCTGCATAACAACACCCTGGCGCAGTTGACCGGCACCTTGGGCGATGACCAGACCGGCATCCCCGTCGGCGGCATCAACATCAACCTGAGCAAACACGCCAACGACCCAAGCGCCCAAGGCGCCGGCAGCGTGTTGCCGGTTGCCAGCGTCGCCCCCGGCGGCGGCTTCGTACCCGTGGACTACACCGGCACGCCGTTCGCGCCGGTCGACCCGACCACCGCGCCGAACTTCCAGACGCCCAAGGGCGAGTACGGCCTGTTCGTCAAAAACCCCGACCCTACCAGCCATTACCTGATCGAAACCAACCCGGAATTTGCCACCACCGCGGGCTTCCTCAGCTCCGACTACATGCTCGGCAAGCTCGGGTTA
Source organism: Pseudomonas lutea (assembly GCF_000759445.1). NCBI lineage: Bacteria > Pseudomonadati > Pseudomonadota > Gammaproteobacteria > Pseudomonadales > Pseudomonadaceae > Pseudomonas > Pseudomonas lutea. The sequence goes on along the minus strand of NZ_JRMB01000001.1, from coordinate 2,340,229 downwards.
ACCGGTGACAACGCCTGGCGCCGCCTGGGCGATGGCCAATACGAGAGCCGCCTGATCCGCGACGCCGTCCTCGCGCAAACCGGCCAACGCTTCCTCGTCGGCGGCCTTTACAGCGACGCCGACCAGTTCCGTTACCTGATGGACAACGCCCTGGCGAGCAAAGACGCCCTGCGCCTGAGCCTCGGCGTGACGCTCACCAGCCAGCAAGTCGGCGCCCTGACCCACGACATCGTGTGGATGGAAAACCGGGTGGTCGAGGGCCAGACCGTCCTCGTGCCCGTGCTCTACCTGGCCCAGGCCGAATCACGCAACGTACGCGGCAACAGCCTGATCCAGGGCCGCGATCTCAACCTGGTCACCGGCGGCGACCTGATCAACGTCGGCACCCTGCGCGCCAGCAACAACTTCACCGCCGTCAGCACCGGCAGCCTTTACAACGGCGGCCTGATCGAAGCCGGCAACAACCTGAGCCTGCTGGCCCAGGACAGCATCCGAAACGCCATGGCCGGCGAAATTCGCGGCAACCAAGTCAGCCTCGCCGCCCTCAAGGGCGACATCACCAACGACAACACCGCGATCCAGGTACGTGACGGCGCCGGCATGCGCACCCTCACCGATACCAGCGCGAGCACCATCGTCGCCCGCGAAAACCTCGCCATCGACGCTGGCCGCGACCTCACCAACCAAGGCGTACTCACCGCTGGCAAAGACGCCAACCTGACCGCCGGCCGTGACCTTAACCTGATTGCCGCCAGCGACACCCGCATCACGCACGAGAGCCGCGACGGCGGCGAAAAATCCAGCATCACCACCGACGTCAAAAACCTCGCCGCCAGCGTCACGGCGGGCGGCAACCTCAACATGAAGGCCGGGCAGGACGTCAACATCATCGGCAGCACGGCCACGGCCGGCAAAGACCTGACCGTTGAGGCTGGGCGCGACTTCAACGTGGCGTCGGTCAGCGACATGCACAACGTCGAGGGCAAGGAAAAACACGGCAAGGAACGCATCAAGACCTCGGACGACCAGACCACCCAAGTGGCGAGCGTGTTGACGGCGGGTGGGGATTTTGTGAGCCAGGCCGGGCGCGATACGACGATTGTGGCGAGCAAGATCAGCGCGGGGAATGAGGCTTATCTGTATAGCGGGGATAAGTTGAGTTTGTTGGCGGCTGAGAACAGCACGCACACCCTCTACGACATGAAGAAAAACAGCGGCTGGGGTTCCAAAAAGACCCAGCGCGATGAGGTCACCCGCGTTACCAATGTCGGCACAGAAATCAAAACCGGCGGCGACCTGATACTCGAGAGTGGAGGCGACCAGACCTATCAACTCGCCAAGCTCCAAAGTGGTAAGGACATTACTCTGGACAGCGCTGGTGCTATCACCTTCGAGGCGGTCAAGGACCTGCATCAAGAGAGCCATGAGAAGAGCAATAACAATGCGTTCTGGGTCTCCTCCAAAGGTAAAGGAAACACCGACGAGACCGTCCGCCAGAGCCAATTAATCGCCGAAGGTAATGTTGCGATCAAAGCTGTCGCCGGTTTGAAGATCGACATCAATCAAGTCAATCAGGAAAGCGTCACCCAATCGATTGATGCAATGGTCAAGGCCGATCCGCAGTTGGCTTGGATCAAGGATGCCGAGAAGCGCGGTGATGTGGATTGGCGGCAGGTCAAGGAGATCCACGACAGCTTCAAATACAGCAACTCGGGGCTAGGCCCCGCATCGCAAATCATTATCGCCATCGTCATGGCAGCGGTAGTAGGCCCCATGGCAATGGGGGCGGTAGGTGCTTCTACCGGCGCGGCGGTCACTGCCGGAACGATGGGCGTCAATACTGCGGCGTTCCTGACCGCAGGAGCGGGTGCTGTGGCCGCAGGCGCCGCGACTAATGCGACTGTGAGTGTGATCAACAACCGTGGGAACCTGGGAGCGGTATTCAAGGACGTGACATCGTCCGATGCTCTGAAGGGGTATGCCATCTCGGGTGTAACCGCTGGCCTGACCGCTGCGTATTTTGATGATTTGACCGGCACTCACACCGATGTAAACACCGGAAAGATTACGGGTCCTAATCTTTCCACATGGGAAGGCGTTGGCCAGTTTGCGGGTAATCAGGTTCTGCAAAACGGAACGTCAACCCTGCTAAGCAATGCGCTGGGTGAAGGCGGTAGCGGCAGTGATGCACTGAAAACCGCACTGTTCAACACCTTGGCAGCGGCCAGCTTTAACGCCGTAGGGGACTACACCTACGGCAAAATCTCGGATGGCACACCGCCCAAGGTCATCATTCACGCCATGGTGGGCGGCCTGCTGTCAGAAGCGACGGGTGGAGATTTCAGAACGGGCGCACTGGCGGCCGGGGTCAATGAAGCTCTGGTTGGGCATCTGAACGAGTTGGTCAAAGGCGATCAAAATCTGTTGAACATGAGTTCTCAGATCGTCGGCGTGGTAGCAGCAGCCGCACAAGGCGACGCGGATGCGAAATCACTCGAGAAGGGCCGCTGGATTGCCCAGAACGCAACGCAGTACAACAAGGGTCTTCATCAACCCGCTGCGATGGAGCTTGAAAAGGCGCGCAATGAGAATCCGGACCGTGCGGTGAGACTTGATGCGGCTGCCTGCGCCCTGGCTCATTGCAGCGCTTCCGTACCTACCACCGACAAACACTATGATGAGCTGCAGGCGCTTGAAGCAGCAGGCGCGGGCTACACCCGTGAACTGGCTGAACTGAAAGCGACAGGTCAGTTTGACTACGGCTACATGGACAGTGCCGACGACTTCATCGCCCGGCATGATGAGGCGGCAACCCGGACCGGCGCTCTTGTCAGCACCGGTGTGAATACATTCATCGGCGGGAGTTCGTCACTGGGCGCCGCTGCAACACTGCCGGGATGTGTGTCTATTTTTGGTTGCGCGGTTCCCGCCGGTCTTGGCGGCGTGGCGGCATGGTCGTTCACCAGTGCAGCCGAGTCTGCAAGCGCTATCACCGGGCCGTATGTGTCAACCGAGGGACAACGGGTCCTCAGCTCTCTCAATCCCGCAAACAACACGCCAGACAACAGTGCATTGACGGCGTTGGCCAGAAATGCCGCTGAGTCGGTCGCCGAGGCGATTATTTTGCGGGGGACTGGTAAGCTTTTGTTGAAGGCTTATGGGGAAGGTGCAAAAGAGGTAGCAGGTACAGCTGCGACGGGCGGTGCAAAAGAGGTAGTAAGCCCAGATGCGACGGGCGGGAAGAAAGTTGGTCCAGAGACCGACCTAGCCCCCGAAGTAAATCTGCATTCAGATGGAAGCTATCGAACCCCTGACGGAAAATTTGCTAGCCCGAAGGGTCTAGCTCCTCCGGGAACAGTTAAGGCAGATGAGTTTGCTAAGCATTTAGAAGCAAATGGAATGGAAGTTGTAGGCACTGAGATGGTCGTTAAAGGGCCTCTCGGTGATCGTAGGTATGACATTGTAGTCCGTGACGCAAATGGTAAATTACACGGTCTTGAGGTGAAAAGCGGAACTGCTAGTAAGACCAGCTATCAAGAATTCACCGATTATTTTGTCAATCAGTTTGGGGCGCAAGGGAAGGGACGGCTAAAAGGCGAAGTCATCGAAAGCGCTACAACAGTTTATGTGCCGTGAAGGTGAGGAATATGAAGCTCGAAGCCGAAAATAGTCCCGTATTAATTGACGTTAACCAGGCGCAGCTTGTAAAAGTGTTAAAAAAATTAAAAAGCTACGGTCCAAGCTCATACGCATGCATAACTGACGACGACGGTAATTATGTGCAAGTGGCAGGAGGCAGATTCACTTGCTTTATTGAAAGATATGACGCAAAAAGTAAAGCTCTGTTTAGAGGGTATCATTCAAATTCCAGCACGAACTTTGAAGATGGGAGCTTGCTGTCGTTTGGTGCAGGGCGTGTTCAATTAAAGAAAGATGAGTGGTTTAATATTGACGATGTGATCGAAGTTTTCTCCCGATTCAATCAGAATCAGCCTTTACCAGAAAATATTTACTGGCGCGAGGTAAAGATTTTGAATCAGAGCGACAGTTGATGAGTTGGTGCATAAGCAACTGGGGCTGTTGTAGATGACACAATCAAGGCATTACCAGCCCCAAGACAAATAGATGCATCGTGGAGCGCGAGCACTTATAACAACGGCGGTTTGATGACAGGTATTGAGCATGTATTCTATCGCCACGGACCTGACTCAGGATTTGCTAATGTTAGTAAGTTCTCGCAAGGAACATCTGTTAAAGATGTCTCTAGTTATGTTGATAACGCGCTGAGATATGGGAATGTAACTCCTAATGGCCCAGGTGGGCACGTTATTGAGTACAACACAGGTAAGGTGATTGGAACAAACGTCTCAGGCGTTCCAACATCGACAATCAAAATAAATATTCGGGATGGTGTGATTAAGACTGCATTCTCGTACTAGTTAGGAATGGTTATGAGCAGTGGCGGCACAATAATAGAACGATTTGTCGCGCAAGAGTTGAACGACAGCGTTCGCTCTATTTTGAAAGATGCCTTTGATGAGCGGATTTGCTCAAAGAGCGTTCTGTTCAGGGAGTTCGAGTTTAATTGCTTTGACGTTTCTTTGGACTTTGAAAAAGGCATCGTCACATTGCAAGATGTTCTTTCCGCTGGGGAGAGTAGCTTTCTTGATATACCGATACGTGATTTTATCTCTGCTTGTGGTTTGAATGTCTCTTGTTAATTGTAGAGTCCTAGATGTGATCTGACGCCGGCCTAGCGCCGGTGTTTTTGCACCCAATCTGCACCCTTTTTGCCGCCTTCTTGCATCCTATTTGCGCAAAACGAGAAAGTCCGTCTGACTTGGGCAGATGATAGCCCGATTGTCGCGAACGGGGAGGAGGTCGTTGCTTTCAAGTCTACAGACAAGCAATACACGGACTCGCGGCTATTCAATCCTTCGAGCAATACCACCTACAACAATGAACCCGGCGGTATGGGGGTCGTGCCTGATGCGTGGACCGAGCAATATGGAGAAGGTACGGCTGTCAGGAAGCTCCCTGAAATCGCTGCGCTCAGTTCTGACGCCGCGTCCCAAGCAGAGCAAATAGACCGGCTTCGGGTTTTGGTAGGCGGTGGCGTCAATTCAAATGTTGATCTCAAGCTGCTTGCAGAGCTCATGCCGATCGGGGGAGTGGGTAAGGGAACACTTTTAAACGCGATTAAAGAGTTGGCTGCCCGAGATGTATTGGCGGTCAAGGGTACGGAGGCTATTGCAGGGAAGGCGGCGGAAACTGTTGCTGGTAAAGGTCTCGAGAAAGGTCCGTGCTGTTTTGCTGCTGGCACCAAGGTGTCGACCCCGAGCGGCGCCCGGGCTATCGAATCGCTCAAAGTCGGCGACGTGGTGTGGAGCAAGCCAGAAAAAGGCGGCAAACCGTTTGCCGCGAAAATCCTGGCCACCTACCAGCGTTCCGACCAGCCTATCTACCGCCTCAAGCTGAAAAGCGTCCGCGCCGACGGCACAGCCTCAGGCGAAACCCTTTTGGTGACGCCAAGCCACCCCTTCTACGTTCCAGCGAAACGTGACTTCATCCCGGTCATCAACCTGAAACCCGGAGATCTGCTGCAATCACTGGCCGATGGCGACTCGGAAAACACGTCGTCTGAGGTTGAATCGCTGGAGCTGTATCTGCCGGTGGGCAAGACGTACAACCTCTCGGTGAATGTTGGGCACACGTTCTATGTTGGCGAGCTGAAGACGTGGGTTCATAATACTGGGCCGTGTGATTTGCCTGAGGGGTATTTTGGTCCAAAAGAAGCAGGTGCAGCAGGCACTGAAGTCCCAGTAATAAAAGTCAATGCTGGCAATGTTGTAAAAGGTTCGCCTGAGTTTGATTTGCTCAATAATTCTAACGCCAGAGCAGCGGATACACGATATGAACCTGATAATGGTAATTCCTTCAAAACTAACAGTGCGGGTCAGGTAGAGGAGTTAACTTTTACCCCTGTTAATACGAAGGTACCACGAGACTCTAGGCAAACAGAGGCCGGGAAGCGGGGGCGTGATACTGACGTTGGCGGACATGCTCAGGCGTGTAGCCAAGGTGGTACTTGCGATGGTTATAATTTATTTCCGCAAGATGCGAACTTTAATAACTCCGCCTATAAGGTATTTTATGAAAATAAAATCAAGGCAGCTTTGAATAATCCTGGTCAAACGGTCGGTAAAACAACTATAAGGTATTAGAGAACAGATCCTAGCTCACCTCGGCCAGATTCTCTGACGCTTACATACACAATTAACGGTAAAGAAAAAACTGTTGATTTTAAAAATGAAGCAAAAACACTGCCAACGGAGTAATTATGATCACTAAAGATTTTGAAGTGGCACAAGAAATTTTTTCGCTGATTAGTGACGGAATTGTTAATGGATATGATTCATTTTCTTTTAAAGCGGAGGTCCACTCAAATTACATTGAGTCAGAATTGTTAGTGTCTGTTGAAGGAGGTGAGGTGAGTAATGCTGAAACGGATTTCAATCGCGCAAATTTATATGAACTGTTAGAAAAGTTTAAAAGAGGCTTCGCTGATCGCGGTGAGAATTGGAAAGCATTTACCATGACTCATACTCAAGGTGGTAAAGTTGAAACTCACTTTGAGTATTAGGCTGAAGATGGTCTGGCGTAATCGGGGGGCAGACGCCAGTTAACCATCGTTAACGATTTGCCCCGAGCGCTGGTTTGGCTCCCAGACCATGCCAACTATAGCAACCTCTCCTCGGTAATCCGCGGGTAAGCCCGTGGTCGAGTTCTTAAAGCAAAGAAAGAATCGGGGGGCGGACCACGATAAAAAATCTTTTTAGTCGCAGTACGCCGGGATCAGGCTGCGGTTAGATAACAAGCTCTTTAATAATTCGGTATTTGTTACTGCTATTTCCCGCTGTTGCGCTGCGTCGGCGAGTGGCTTATTCATTGAAAATCAGGGTCCTACCACGAGAAAGGGCGCGGTAATGTTTATTTCCAGCCTGAACCCCTACAGCTGAAGTGGAGCACTGCGGCGCTACCGGTTACTTGACCCGCATCACCCTTAACCAGCAATTACCTCCTGATCTGGCCCAGCAGCAGATCAACCCGCTGAGCTTGCCCGGCTTTACCTTGCCGAGCGGGCAGGGCGGCCTTTTCCGCCTCAGCGGTCAAAGCGCCAGCGTGCCGAACTTCCAGACGCCCAAGGGCGAGTACGGCCTGTTCGTCAAAAACCCCGACCCGACCAGCCATTACCTGATCGAGACCAACCCGGAATTCGCCACCACCACGGGCTTCCTCAGCTCCGACTACATGCTCGGCAAGCTCGGGTTAACCGATGACAACGCGTGGCGCCGCCTGGGCGATGGCCAATACGAGAGCCGCCTGATCCGCGACGCCGTCCTCGCGCAAACCGGCCACCGCTTCCTCGCCGGTGGCCTCTACAGCGACGCCGACCAGTTCCGCTACCTGATGGACAACGCCCTCGCCAGCAAAGACGCCCTGCGCATGAGCCTGGGCGTGACGCTCACCAGCCAGCAAGTCGCCGCGCTGACCCACGACATCGTGTGGATGGAAAACCGCGTCGTCGACGGCCAGACCGTCCTCGTGCCCGTGCTCTACCTGGCCCAGGCCGAATCACGCAACGTACGCGGCAACAGCCTGATCCAGGGCCGCGACCTCAACTTGGTCACCGGCGGCGACCTCATCAACGTCGGCACCCTGCGCGCCAGCAACAACTTCACCGCCGTCAGCACCGGCAGCCTTTACAACGGCGGCCTGATCGAAGCCGGCAACAACCTGAGCCTGCTGGCCCAGGACAGCATCCGAAACGCCATGGCCGGCGAAATTCGCGGCAACCAAGTCAGCCTCGCCGCCCTCAAGGGCGACATCACCAACGACAACACCGCGATCCAGGTACGTGACGGCGCCGGCATGCGCACCCTCACCGATACCAGCGCGAGCACCATCGTCGCCCGCGAAAACCTCGCCATCGACGCTGGCCGCGACCTCACCAACCAAGGCGTACTCACCGCTGGCAAAGACGCCAACCTGACCGCCGGCCGTGACCTTAACCTGATTGCCGCCAGCGACACCCGCATCACGCACGAGAGCCGCGACGGCGGCGAAAAATCCAGCATCACCACCGACGTCAAAAACCTCGCCGCCAGCGTCACGGCGGGCGGCAACCTCAACATGAAGGCCGGGCAGGACGTCAACATCATCGGCAGCACGGCCACGGCCGGCAAAGACCTGACCGTTGAGGCTGGGCGCGACTTCAACGTGGCGTCGGTCAGCGACATGCACAACGTCGAGGGCAAGGAAAAACACGGCAAGGAACGCATCAAGACCTCGGACGACCAGACCACCCAAGTGGCGAGCGTGTTGACGGCGGGTGGGGATTTTGTGAGCCAGGCCGGGCGCGATACGACGATTGTGGCGAGCAAGATCAGCGCGGGGAATGAGGCTTATCTGTATAGCGGGGATAAGTTGAGTTTGTTGGCGGCTGAGAACAGCACGCACACCCTCTACGACATGAAGAAAAACAGCGGCTGGGGTTCCAAAAAGACCCAGCGCGATGAGGTCACCCGCGTTACCAATGTCGGCACTGAGATCAAGACGGGGAGCGACTTATCGCTTGTCAGTGGCGGCGACCAGTTGTATCAGCGCGCCAAGCTCGACAGCGGCAATGACCTGACGATTGCCAGCGACGGCGCGGTGACATTCGAAGCGGTTAAAGACTTGCATCAGGAGAGCCATGAGAAGAGCAATAACAATGCGTTCTGGGTTTCTTCCAAAGGTAAAGGAAACACCGACGAGACCGTCCGCCAGAGCCAACTGATTGCCCAGGGCCAGACCGTGATCCAGGCCGTGAACGGGCTGAAGATCGATGTTAAGCAAGTCAATCAGCAAACCGTCAGCCAGACCATCGACACCATGGTCAAAGCCGATCCGCAGTTGGCGTGGATCAAGGATGCCGAGAAGCGCGGTGATGTGGATTGGCGGCAGGTCAAGGAGATCCACGACAGCTTCAAATACAGCAACTCAGGTTTGGGGCCGGCTTCGCAGATCATTATCGCGATATTTATGGCGGCAGTGGTTGGGTCGCTTGCAGCTGCTGCTGCAGGTGGAGGCACTGTCGGCGCCGTTGCTGGTGCCGTTGCGGCCGGTGCTTCAACGAATGCGACCGTGAGTGTGTTCAATAATCGGGGCAATCTTGGCGCTGTACTCAAAGACGTGACTTCTTCAGATGCAATGAAGGGATACGTTATTGCCGGCGCTACAGCGGGTCTGACGGCTGAATATTTTGGTGATTGGACTGGAACCGAAACAAACACTGCAACGGGGAAAATCAGAACGCCGGGCATCCTGAATAGCTGGAGTGGTGTTGGTCAATTCGCGGCCAACCAAACGCTGCAGAGCGGTACTTCCATGCTGTTAAGCAAGGCGTTCGGACAACGTGGCAGTGCAAGTGATGCACTTAAAAACGCGTTGTTCAACACCTTGGCGGCTGCCAGTTTCAATTCGTTGGGTAATTACACCAAGAATCTGTTCGCAGACGGTTCTGCACCGAAAATTGCGATTCACGCCATGGTCGGTGGGTTACTAGCAGAGGCTACTGGAGGAGACTTCAAGACCGGCGCGTTGGCGGCAGGGGCGAGCGAGGCATTGGTCACTCATCTGGACAGCTTGGTTAAAGGTGACGATAACTTGCTGACGATGAGTTCGCAGATCGTCGGTGTGCTAGCGGCTGCAGCACAAGGGGACGTAGATGCGTCTACGCTTGAAAAAGGCAGCTGGATTGCTCAGAACGGTACGCAATATAACTATCTGAACCACAATCAGCTTGAGAGAGCAGCCAAGAAAATAGCGGGGTGTACGGACACCTCCTGCATTGAAGACACCACACGTAAATTCAAAGAGTTGAGTCTTCAACAGGATATTGACGCGATTGCCGGCTGTAAGGCTGATCCTTCGACGTGCGCCGCGCGATCTAAAGAAGTCGCCAATACCATAGCGGATCTGAACCCCATTAAAGACATAGTGGAGTACGGCTCGCCGAAGGCTCGGGAAGCCGTACAAAACCTTATCAATTCAAACTTCGAATTCCAGGAGATGTTAGCGGCAGCGACGACTGAGCACACGGTCGGTGCGATGGTCGATACGCTCAAAGCAAAATGGAATCTGAGCGACGCGCAAGCGAAAGACATTACCGACGGCCTCAAAGTTGCGCTTGCGGTGGGGCTGGGTACTGCCGCCGGGGCGTTGGCGTACAAACGCGCCATCGCGGCCAGTAAGAGAGAGTCCCCAGCATCTTCAAGACCGGATGTACTGCCGCCGGAAAGCGGCAAAAATGTTTGGGATCTTGAACCGCGCCCCCGAGGCAGGCAGATTGAGACAACGCTTACAGATACGGACTACAAAGACTGGGCCCGAACGGACGACCTCATCAATCCCAAGACCGGACAGCCCTTTAAATCTAATAACTTCCCAGTCATTGATTTTCAGCTTGACACCAATGTGGTGAGTTTGAAAACGATTGATACCCGAGGTAAAGGGTGGTCTTATGACATGAGATCCCATATCGATACGTTGCAAAGTTCAAAAATTACCGTGGATGGCGTGCCGGCAACAAAAATTTTGGACATTCGAGTTCAACCGGGTGGATCGGCGGACGCGAACAAGCTTATCGAGTATGGGAGGCAACGTAATATTACTGTGATTATCAAAGAATTCGGAGGTTAACGATATGGTTGAAATTGAAGTTGTGTTTGGCGAACGGTTGCATGGCGGCGCTTCAATTGTGTGGGGAAGCCTAATCCAGCCGCTCAAGAAATTTAATGAGAACGCAGTCGTTGATGGTTTTACGGGCAAAGAAATATTGTTCTCGGAAGTTTCAAACTACTTGATGAGTAATAAGTGTCGGAGCTTTTTTATTGAGCTCGCATCCGGTTCGGTCGAGTTTTCGTATGTGGCAGATAAAGAATTTTATCGACTTGATATAAAAAGCTTGGTGAATTCGATCGAGACGGCGCAGTCCTTGATCGAAGCGTTGATCAATGTGTCCGGCTTTGTTCAGGCTCGAGTTTACGACGCTGAGTATGATCGATGGCAAAATGCAGAGAATCTTACGCTCTTTGAAGCTGAGTGCATTGAACATGCCCATCTGCCCAAGAAAAGTAACGGGCTTCCGTTCCCGTTGACCCAAGAGATCGTAGATATATCAAAAAATCCTGGGCGTTGGGTTTTAAGAACCGGCTATATTGAGGCAGTTGGCGCTTTCATGTGGGTAAGTAAATTCTTGCTTCAGGTAATGGGTGTGAACGAGAAGAAATTAATGGATGTCGACTGCTTTTCAATTGAAGATCTGGGTAGCGTGGTGAAAATTGCCGCCTACGACCGGTGCTTCACTTCAGCCGTAGGCGCTGAAGCTGAGAGGCAGGCCTTGCTGAGGAAAGTTTTATTTAACGCGTGAAATTTCAGCGAGAGGCGGGCACGTTTAGTTGAGTGTTTTAGCCATTTTGCGACTCGGATGAGTCTGCCTCCTTTATCTTCCTCTTGGCTGCTCGTTCATAGAGACCACTGAAAAGGAAAGCGTCTCGCTGCGCCGTGTCACCAAAATTGCGACGGGCGACCAACGTTACGCCGGCATCATCCAGGCTGGCGGCGCGGCCACTGTCATCCACCCAGAACAACATCGATAATACCGTGGTGCGCCTGGGCTATACCTACGTGGGTGCGGGCGCAAAACCGGCACCGATGCCGAAAGTCGAGGTTCAGGCTAAAGCTTCAGCGGGTCCAATGGTTTCGATAGCATTGTTAGTATTAGGACAAGAACCCTATGAGTGCAGCAGATATAGAACTATGGCTTTATGCGTGCCTTGATAAAAGTCTTACTATAAGTCAGCGACATGCTGAAGTCATGGATAGGATGTCTCGTGTCGGTGCTCCATTAGGATTTTCAGTCAACGGCGCCAAGAGATCTGAACGAGCAGACTTTGTGGAACAGAGTGACAGAAAATCCCTCTGCCGGTCGTGATACAAAGCTAGCGGGCGATAAAGACTTCCCGCGGAGTGAGGGATGGAGAAAAATGGAAGTAAGTCACCGTCTACCTAGCGGAGAAAATATAACCGTCCACTACCAGTACAATTCCGTAACCGGTGAAGCATACGATATGAAAATTACTACGCCGCAACAGCTGCCCCCTGCGCTACAGCCCGGTAGGACTATTGAGTGATGTGGATATGATTATTCGAGAAATTGGACGAGAAGAGCCTGTACATGTGTTTGGGATTTACTGGATAGAGAACGAGCTTTTTTACTGGGTCATTCCTTATGATGGCTACGGTGGCCTTATGTCACTCAGCGATAGAGAAGTCAATGTTGTTGACTCTTCTTTGTCAAGTGATCTCATCCTCTGCAAGGATGGGGGGGCGGGGACATGATTCTGCATTGGGCAGCGGAAGATTTGATTGAAGAACTTGTGGAGCGTGATCCACTGGCAATGGTCGAGTTCTTAGAGCGCATAAAAGGCTGATGGTCCAAAAGCTACAGGCGGTGCTGCAGAAAAGGTAGATGATTTTGTAGCTCCATCGTCTAAACCTGAATGGTTGCAACGGCTTGATGCGGGTAATGAGTTTAGTAAGGTACAGTCTAAAAACTACCCGAATAACGAAGTTTATATTCAGTGACCTGACGGGAATGGCTATTATCGTGTTGATTCGTATAATCCCATAAAAGGCGAAATTGTCTCTCGTAAATTGACACAGCTTTCTGAGGTTTCAGAGGCGACAGCAAAGAGCTACATAAATGAGGTCATTACGAAATACCCTTCTGGTGCGACCATTGCGAAAGTTCCATCTAGTGGGTCTTTGGGTGGTCAAAAATTGCAAGGTACTGTTACCTTGGAGGTTCCTCCACAGAATGGAGTAATTCCAAAAACCATCTTGGACTCTGCCAATAAAGCAGGGGTTTTAATTAGAGATACTAATGGGAAGGTGTATTGATGGAGCTATCTATTTATTATTGTAAGACTTGGTTTCGGATGAAGAAGTTTGCGATAGAGCCTATGGATGAATCTCTGGCACATTCTAGGCATCTCTCGGGTGAGTCATATACGGCTCTCATTGGCTCGGACTCTGCGCCATCTTGCTTTGTTGAGTTCTCCATAGATAAAGGAATGGTTGGTGTCGGTTTTTTAGATAAAAAATGTCGTGAGTACCTGACCTGCCAATTTCAAGTAACAGATTCGAATAACTTGTTTTTGACTATGGCGACTCATCGTGAGTTTGAAGGGGATGGAGACGAGGTCATAGGTGGGGAGTCCTATATTTTCAATGAGGAAGGCGGCCTTGTTATTAGGCGAGAAAAATTTAATCCTCATGAGATTGAAGAGGCCAGATCAAGTTTCGAACCGTCTCGAAATCATGAAAAAATTCCCAAGTTTGGTTGTTACTCTAATTTAACAAAAGCTGAAAGATGAAACAGGCAGGTGAGTTCCATTATAAATTTTAAGGGGTCTGAGTTGATATGGCACCGGCCTTGCGCCGGTGTTTTTGCACCCTGTCTGCACCCTTTTTGCTGCCTTCTTGCATCCTATTTGCATCCTTTCTACAGTCAAGCTGCATCCCTTTTGCATCCACCCTGACGACCTACGGTCTAGCTGCTCAATATGCCCTCTTCGAGCATGATTTTTCGCCCCTTAACAGGACCAAAATCTCAATACAAAACACGCACCTCTTGCGAGGTGGGTATTTACTATATGTATCAATTGGTTATCCGGTTTATGTCTTCTAGACAGTGCTACACAAGGAGCTAGCGGCCTCTGAGTTCAACGTACCAGCGAATGGGCAGATTGCGTGGACAAAGGAATACCATCAATGCTTTGATGCAGCTAATCTTAATATTAACAGCGCCACGGAAAATTTGGTTGCGGTGCCAGCACACAGAGGGCCTCATCCTATCGAGTACCATCAGTATGTATTTGGTAGCTTGGAGCAGGCTACTCGAGGATTAGAGTCAGGGACCAAAGCTTATCAATCAGCTGTGACGAGAACATTAGAGGGGATTAAGAAGGAGGCAGTAATCGTGGGTAGTGAAGTTAATAAGTGGCTTACGAGGGACTGAGATGAAATATTATTTAATGCGGCAAGACGTAACTGTCTGCGATAAGTGGGTGCTTGGCGACGTGAAGCATGTAAATAACTGGCATTTTAGTGATCCTCCAGTTAATTTCATGGAGCCAGGTACGTATACGCTTGATGTCAAGTTCGACGGTAGAGAGGTTGATTATTCCCTCGCTGGATACGCAGGTGTTCCAGTCTTAAGCGAAAAAGCACGGAATTCGCTAGTCGGCTTGCGCGAAGTTGATGAGCCTTATCGAAATGTCATTTTTGCGCCAGTTGAAATAAGTAATAAAGAAGTTTGTCAGAACTATTTCCTGATGATCATTGAGACGCAAATTGATTGTGTAGATGAAAAATGCTCGCGCTTCAAAAAGTTTGAAGTTGATGATCCTGTCAGGCCTGATATGGCTGGCAATTACCGTGCTTTCTACAATTTAGTAATCGATCTGGATAAGGTGGGTGCAAGTCATATTTTTAGACTAAAAAAATATTTGGGCGCTATTATAGTTAGTGAGGAAGTGAGGCAGCGGTTTATCGCGGCTGGCATCGTCGGCGTCCTGTTTGACTCAGTCATTGGCGATCAAGAAACTGTTACTCAGCTGGTCGATTAGTGGTGAGGTCCTTCGGTCAACATTTGCTAAGATTGATTCGATAGCTTTACGAAATATATACCTTTGTGGAAACCCAGCGCCTAGGGGGTGGTATTGATATTTTGGATTACAAGTCAAGCGTGAGATTTGGATGTAAGTTGCTGGGTTATTCAGCACGCCAAGGGTGTGCGCCATGAACGTTAAAAAATATCCCTCCGCTCGCCACCCATACACCACAGGCACCACAAACAAAAAATGAACAACCCCCGGCGGAACCTATAACACCCGCCGGGCGATTTTCATTTACAACACCCGCAGCACGATCTTGCCGACATGGTCGCCCTGTTCCATTCGCTGATGCGCCTGAGCGGCCTCGGCGAGCGGGAAGACACGGTCGATGATAGGCAGGCATTCGCCTTGACTGAGCAACGGCCAGACATTGGCCCGTATGGCGCGAGCTATCTCGGCTTTTTCCTCCGCGCTGCGCGAACGCATCATCGACCCTGTCACCGAGCCTTGCTTCTCCATCAACGCCAGCAGATTGAAGTCCTTGACGGAGCTGCCGCCCAGAAAGCCGATAACGACCAGTCGGCCGCGTCGCGCAAGTGACGCCACGTTGCTCTCGAAATAGCTCCCGCCCATGATGTCGAGAATCACGTCTACACCTTTCTCTTGGGTTTGCCGGGCGATTTCCTGAGCGAAGTCCGCCTCGCGGTAATTGATCGCTTCGCCCCCCAGTGCGCGGATTCGGTCGCATTTTTCCTGGCTGCCGGCCGTTGCAAAAGCCTTGATCCCCAAAGCCTTGCACAGCATCAGCGCGGTCGTGCCGATGCCGCTGGTGCCGCCATGGATCAATACGGTGCAGCCCTTTTCGGCACGGCCCAGTTCGAAAAGATTGGCCCACACGGTGAAGAACGTTTCCGGAATGGCCGCAGCCTGAATCATGTCCACGCCATCGGGGACCGGTAATGATTGGGTGGCCGCCACCACGCAGTATTCGGCGTAACCACCGCCATTGGTCAGCGCACATACCTTGTCGCCCAGCTTGAAGTCAGCCACTTTTGCGCCAACTCCAACGACCTCACCGGCCACTTCCAACCCGGGCACAGGCGTCATGCCGGGTTTCATCGGGTATTTGCCCGAACGCTGTATGACATCAGGACGATTGATGCCGGCGGCGTGAACCCGGATCAGCAACTCGTGATCACCGGGCGTTGGCACATCGGCCTGCATTAACTTTAATACTTCAGGGCCACCGGGCTGGGTGATCTCGATGTAGTTCATACGGTCTGGCACATTCATGGGACACCTTTTGTTGAGTGAGCTAATTGTTGAGTGAGCTAAAGACTCTGAAAGCTGAATGTCACAGACATTCAGCCTGTTTAGCTGCCCATCGAATCAACCCTCGACTGTAAACCTCAGTCCGGCGTTCTCGGTCAGGCGCTTGAGCAACGCCTCATTCAACGCCGCCGCGGGCGTCCAGCAACCGCCTGGGGTCTGATCACGTGTCACGTCGAACGCCAGCGCCATCGCTGACTCGGCCAACATCTTGGATGTCGACAGGTAGCCCGGATCCTCATCGCAACTCACGGATGCCTTGAGCACCTGACCGTCTGCCAGTTCGGCGATGAACAGCACATCATAGAAGCCTGCATCGAGCTCCTTCTGGGTCGGCCCTTGCCCCGGTTGCGGATGACCGCCTTCATTAAAGGAGAAACCCGCCAGGCCACGTTCGTCGTCTTCGCTAGGTTGTGCATTGAGCATCAGCATTTCGTCGTACTGAAACGACGTGCCCCACACGTGCCCCTCCAGCAAGTTTGTGCGATGCACCGCCTTGGAATTGATGCCCGACATGATGAAAGGGCCGACCCAGGACTGCGCCAGTTCATCCCGGTAGGGAGTCTGGTCATCAGGTTGCTCGGCACCTTTGAAGCCTGATGTGTAGGCAAACGGATCGGCCACCAGTGCGCCAAGCGCAGGATCCTGTGCTGCCGCTGCGACTACCGCATCGACACTCAGGAATGTGCCACCGGACAGCACGCCTTGCATGTTCCGCACGCGGCCCCTGATCCTAGGCGCGTAGCGGGCGAACTTTTTCATGATCTCTTGCTGGGTGAACCATACGCCGAGGTCGAACGGCACCGAATCAAAACCACAGGAGAACACCAGTCGCGCACCCGATGCCTGAGCCTGGGCCTGATGACTATCGATCATCCGGGCAATCCAGGGGATCTCCCCCGAAAGGTCAACGTAGTCCGTCCCCAACTCGGCGCAGGCTGCCACCAGGTCCGAGCCATAGACCGAGAACGGCCCTGCGGTGGTAATTACGACCCGGGTCGCCGCAACCATGGCGCGCACGGACGCCTGATCCTGTGCGTCGGCCACGATCAGCGGCAGCGCTGCGGCGTTTGCCCAACTGTCCCGAATGGCTTCCAGCTTACTCAAGCTGCGGCCGGCAATGGCCCATTTGACAGGGCCATCGATGCCGTATTGAGCGAAGACGTATTCAGCGACCAGCCGACCGGTGTACCCCGTGGCGCCAAAAATGATCACATCGAATGTTTGTTTACTCATGGAAAAGATGATTCCTGAAAGCGCCGCAAAGCAAAGGCGACACTCTAGCCATCCTTCCTACAAATGATTAGATGGTATGGTTGGAATAGACCTATAACCGCAGAGCATCAATCGTGCGCGACACCGTCACCGACCTCCTGGCCCTCCTGCGGGTCGCCCGTGAAGGCAGTTTTACCAAAGCGGCGGCGCAGCTTGGCGTTTCCCAGCCTGCGCTGAGCCGCACCATCACCAAACTGGAATCGCGCCTGGGCGTGCAATTGCTGACCCGCAGCACTCGCAGCGTCGCGCCGACCGAAGCCGGAGCGCGCCTGATCGACAGCATCGGGCCACATTTTGACGGGATCGAGTCAGGGCTCAACGAGCTGAGCGAACTCAGCGGCACGCCGGTGGGTAACCTGCGCATCACCTCCATGGAACACGCAACCCCGCTGGTCCTTGCCCCGGCAGTGCTGCGATTGATGACCGACTATCCGGGCATCAAGGTTGAAATAAATGACAGCTACGCATTGGTCGACATCGTCGCAGAGCGCTTCGATGCCGGTATCCGCCTGGGAGCGCAGCTGGCTCAGGACATGATCAGCATGCCCATCGGCCGGGATTTTCGCATGGCACTGGTGGCCGCCCCCGCCTATCTGGAACAACGTGCCAAACCAATGACCCCACAGGATCTGACCGAACACGCCTGTATCAACCTGCGCCAGCCCACCTCGGGAGGATTGTGGGCTTGGCCTTTCGCGAAAAACGGAAGAGAAATAAAAGTACGCGCCGACGGGCATCTGGTGAGTAACAACATCTGGCTCATGCGCGATTTCGTCAGGGCAGGTGCGGGACTTGGCTACTTCCCGGAGCATCTGGTCGAGCAAGATCTGGCGCAAGGTCGCCTGGTGCGGCTGCTGGACGACTGGACTGGCACCGTCACCGGGTACCATTTCTACTACCCAAGCCGGCGCCAGCACAAACCGGCTTTTCGTCTGCTTCTGGAGGCTTTGCGGGATCAGGCAGGTCGCTGACTTCTCGCCGATTGCTCCTCTTACACAGCATTACCCCGGCCAACAAAATCAACGAGACGCTCGAGTCGCCGGAGGAAAAGTAAATTCACGCCCGCTCATCGCTGATCATCGGCAGGCCAATAGGCACCTTGCCCCCGAAGCGGCTATCTTGGCGCTTGTGAGTCAGCGCAGGCCAAAGGCACGTGTCACGATCATCCGCAGCGTGGCTCCAACCGCTGTCGCTGTATCGAAAACTGGATCGTCTGATCGATAACCGAAATAATGCCTGTTCGTACCGTCATGAACGGAATCGGCCCTACAGCCACGTCATTAAAGCCGCTCGTACAAAGAAAACGTTAGCCGGCGTTGGGAGATAGTTTTGCCTACTGCACCCGTGGATCCAGCAAGCGAAGATCGCCTGTTTCACGTGCTCGACGCCGGCGAGCGACTGGCGGCGGCAACCTCGGTGGATGAAGTCGTCGCAGTGCTTCGCGACACTGCCCGTGCCGCGGTAGGGGCTCAGGGCATATCGGTTGTCCTGGAGCAGGAAGGGCGCTGTTTTTATGCGGCGGAAGAGGCTGTCTCCCCGCTTTGGCAGGGGCAGAAGTTTGCCGCCGAGCAGTGCATCTCGGGATGGGCGATGCGGCACAGGGAAACGGTCACCGTCAGTGACGTTCGACTGGACCCGCGCATCCCCCAGGATGCCTACACCCCGACGTTCGTCCGTAGCCTCATCATGGTCCCCATCGGCCGGCCCGTTGCGGTGGCGGCGCTAGGCGCCTACTGGTCGGAGGTGCGCACCCATGATCAGAATACGATCAAGCGGCTGCAGAGCCTGGCCAGTCTGGCCACGATTTCGATTGAAAACGCGCGACTGACCGAGGCGCGTCATCGTGCGTCTGCTCTGGGGGACGCGCAGAACCGAATTTTGAAATTGTCTGTTGAAGACACGCCCCTCGATGTCGCCCTGGATGCGATTGTCCGGGAAGTCGAAGCGTTGTCCGCTTCACGGTTTCTGGGCAGCATCCTGCTTTTGAACAGTGAGCACCAAGGGCTGCGCCATGCAGGCCCCAGTCTGCCTGACGCATTCAACGATGCCGTCAAAAACATGATGACGGACATAGCCGGAGGCTTTGGCGCTACAGCCCTGCGCGACGGAGCCAAGGCACTGCCTGACGCGCCCGACGGCCTTCTCTGGCCCGAGTTGGAGCAGCTCGCCATGCGTCATGGCCTGCATGCCTGCTCGTCTTTCCCGATCCTGTCGGCACAAGGCGTTGTGCTCGGCATCTTCGTCCTGTACCACCCTGAGCTGCACGAGCCTGTATCGATAGACGTCCAGATCCTGGAGTTTGTTGTGCAGACCGTTGGACTCATCCTGCACCGTGCCAGGGCAGAGGCCAAAATTCGGGTCAGTGAAGCGCGCTACCGACAGATCGTCGAGGGCGCCGAAGACTTCGCGATTATTACCTTCGACGCACGAGGGGCCGTCACCAGTTGGAGTGCCGGGGCACAGCGCATAATCGGTTACGGCGCAGAGGAAATGCTTGGGCGCAGGGGCGATTTCTTTTACACAGAGGGCGATCAGGTCGAGCGGGTGTTTTACCTTGAGCTCGAAATTGCCCGTCAGCAGAGTCGGGCGGTCAACGAACGCTGGCACATTCGCAAGGATGGCTCGCGATTCTGGGGGTCGGGGCTGATGATGCCGCTGGCGCTGGATCACGGCGGTTTTGTGAAAATTTTCCGTGACCGCACGGCCGAGCACCAGGCAGAGGCGGCGCTTGAAGAAAGCGCGTCACGGCTGCGCTTTTTCGATGAGCTGGACGCTCGCCTGTTCAACACCCGGCATGCCGAAGACGCGATGGTCGCCGCGACCGGATTACTCGGGCGAATGCTTGACGTGTCGCGGTGCGCCTACGCCGATGTCGACAGCGACCATGACCGGTTCTGGATTCGCAGTGACTACAGCGCTCCCGGTGTCGAGACCTCTGTAGGGGCGCACAGCCTCGATGTGTTCGGACCGCGGGCCGCCGCCGATATGCGCGCCGGTCGTACGCTGATCATCCGCGACGTCGAGGCAGAACTTACGCCCACTGAAGGTCTGGAGACATTTCAAGCAATCGGCATCAACGCGATCATTTGCTGCCCGCTCGTCAAAGATGGTTACCTGACCGCCATGATGGCCGTTCACCAGAACTCGCCCAGGGACTGGTCGCATTCGGAAATCTCACTGGTAAGAGAAGTCGCCGAGCGCTGCTGGGCACACGTTGAACGAGTCGGCGCCGAAATGCGGCTGCGCCAGAGCGAGGAGCGGTTGCGGCTTGCCGTCGAACACGCCGATGTCGGCTTTTGGGACGTCGATATGGTGCACGACACCTTGATCTGGCCAGCCCAGACCAAAGCGATGTTCGGCATCTCCAGCGACGTGCCGGTCACGTTGCGCGATTTTTATGAAGGGCTGCATCCAGAGGACAGGGAGGCAACCATCGAAGCGTTCTCGGCGGCCGTCGACCCCGAACGCCGGGCGCTATACGAAGTCGACTACCGCACCATCGGCCGCGAAGACGGCATCGTTCGCTGGGTCGCGGCCAAGGGCAGGGCGGTATTCGATCCGGCCGGACGCTGTCTGCGCTTCACGGGCACTGCGGTCGATGTCACGCCGCGCAAGGTTGCCGAGGAGCAATTGCGCGAGCTCAATGCCACGCTTGAGATGAGGGTGGCCGAAGCCATCGCCGAACGGGAAGTCGTCCAGCAGGCCTTGCGTCAAAGCCAGAAGATGGAAGCGATGGGGCAGCTCACCGGCGGGGTGGCGCACGACTTCAACAACTTGCTGACCCCGATCGTTGGCACCCTGGACATGCTTCAGCGCAGGTCTGTGGGTGGCGAGCGGGAACAAAGGCTGATCTCGGGCGCCTTGCAGTCGGCTGATCGAGCGAAGACATTGGTGCAACGGCTGCTGGCCTTCGCCCGGCGTCAGCCGCTTCAGCTGGTTCCGGTTGATGTGGCGAAGCTGGTCAGCGGGATGGGCGAGCTTATCGCCAGCACGACCGGGCCGCAGATCAAGGTCATCGTCGATGCGCCGCAAGCTTTGCCGGCTGCAATGGCAGACGCCAACCAGCTCGAAATGGCGGTCCTTAATCTTTCTGTAAACGCGCGCGATGCCATGGTCAACGGCGGAACAATACGGATATCCGCCAGTGAAGAGCGGGTTGACAGCGGCCACCGCTCGAACCTCCCGCCAGGCGAATATATCTGTCTTTCGGTGGCCGACACCGGAGAAGGCATGGACCCGGCCACACTTGCCCGGGCGGTGGAACCGTTTTTTTCGACCAAGGGAGTCGGCAAGGGTACCGGGCTTGGCCTTTCGATGGTTCATGGGCTTGCCAGCCAGCTGAACGGCGCGCTCACGATCCAGAGCTCCCCCGGACTGGGCACCCACGTGGAGCTCTGGCTCCCGCGCAGCATCACTCCTCAGGTTGCAGTGCTGCCCTCGGGCGAAACCATGGACCGCCAGTCTGTGCAAGGCATCGTGTTGCTGGTCGACGATGAAGAGCTTGTCCGCGCGACGACGTCGTACATGCTGGCCGACCTGGGGTACCACGTCATTGAGGCCGCCTCAGGCGAGGAAGCGTTAAGCCTGGTAGAGGCCGGGCAAACGCTTGATGTGCTGGTCACGGATCACCTGATGCCTGGCATCACCGGCACCGAACTCGCCCGGCTGGTCAAAAGCATGCGACCTGGCATTGGTATCCTGCTGATATCCGGCTACGCCGAGCGCGAAGGGCTTGACCCGGACATACCACGGCTGAACAAGCCGTTTCGAAAGGATGAGCTTGCGGCAAGTCTTTCCCGGAACGGGGGGTGATGACCGGACGGTTGAAGCCCGGTGTCACATGCGCAGTTGCAGAGGCCGTCCCCCGGCCGCTTATACCTTTCAGCGATAACGACCTCACTTTGCGTGATATGGGCTGGCGACGATTGCCGGTATGATAGGCGACCCCCGCACGTCTGGATCGCGAACACGCCATGACCCTGCAGTATCAAACCATCGCCGATTGCGTCGGCAACACTCCGCTGGTGCGTCTGCAACGCATGGCCGGGAACACCAGCAACACGTTGCTGCTCAAGCTCGAAGGCAATAACCCGGCCGGCTCCGTCAAAGACCGCCCGGCGCTGTCGATGATCACCCGCGCCGAGTTGCGCGGTCAGATTCATCCCGGCGACACCCTGATCGAAGCCACCTCCGGCAATACCGGCATCGCCCTGGCCATGGCCGCAGCGATCAAGGGTTACCGCATGATTCTGATCATGCCGGACAACTCCAGTGCCGAGCGCAAGGCGGCCATGACCGCTTACGGCGCCGAACTGATTCTGGTCAGCAAGGAGGAGGGCATGGAAGGCGCCCGTGATCTGGCCGAGCGCATGCAGTCCGAAGGCCGCGGCAAGGTGCTGGACCAGTTCGCCAACGGCGATAATCCCCAGGCTCACTACGTCGGCACCGGCCCCGAAATTTGGCAGCAGACCGGTGGCACCGTGACCCACTTCGTCAGTTCCATGGGCACCACGGGGACCATCATGGGCACCTCGCGCTTCCTCAAGGAACAGAACCCGAACATCCAGATCGTTGGCCTCCAGCCCATGGACGGCGCATCGATTCCCGGCATTCGTCGCTGGCCGACGGAGTACCTGCCGAGCATTTATCAGGCTGAACGCGTCGACCGCATCATGGACATGGGCCAGGCCGAAGCCGAGGACGTCATGCGTCGTCTGGCGCGCGAAGAGGGCATCTTCTGTGGCGTGTCATCGGGCGGCTCCGTGGCGGGCATGCTGCGCCTGTCCCGGGAAGTCGAAAACGCGGTCATGGTCGCGATCATCTGTGACCGTGGCGACCGTTACCTGTCGACCGGCGTTTACGATGCGCCCAACTGATGGCCAAGCGTGATGCAGGCCTGCGTTTCCAGCCCAGTGGCGGCACCCGGACCGCGCAGGTTCCGACCGGCAAAAAACAACGCCTGAGTATCGAGCGGCTGGCCAACGACGGTCGCGGCATCGCATTCGTCGAAGGTCGTACCTGGTTTGTCATGGGCAGCCTCGCCGGGGAAGAGGTCGAAGCCCGCGTGCTCGGCGCTCACGGCAAGGTCGTTGAAGCGCGAACCGAGCGAGTGTTTCAGGCGAGCCCCTTGCGGCGGCCGCCGGCGTGCCCGCATTTCGGCCGCTGTGGTGGGTGCAGCACTCAACAGATGCCCCATGCCGAACAGCTTGCCCTGAAACAGAGCATGCTGGCTGAGCAGTTAAGTCGCATCGCCGGGGTCGAGCCGCAAGAGTGGGCTGCGCCTTTGACCGGCGAAGAATATGCCTACCGCCGGCGCGCCCGAGTGGCTGTTCGCTGGGACGTGCGGGCCAAACGCCTGGACGTCGGCTTTCGTGCGGCTGCGAGTCAGGACATCATCGCCATCGAGCAGTGCCCGGTGCTGGTACAGGCCTTGCAACCGATCATGACAGCCTTGGCGCCGATGCTTCGACGGTTGAGCAAACCTCAGGCCTTGGGGCACGTCGAGCTGTTCAGCGGCTCGGCCAATGCGGTGCTGCTGCGCCACACCGCGCCGCTGCCCGAAACCGATGTGGCGATCCTCAAGGCATTTTGCGACCAACATGCCGCGCAGCTCTGGTTGCACGGCGAAGGTGATCCGCAGCCCGTCGACCCGTCGGCGCAGCTGGGCTACCGCCTGGAACCCTGGAATCTGTCTCTGGCGTACCGCCCCGGTGACTTCGTGCAGGTCAACGCGCAGGTCAATACCGCGATGATCCAGCAGGCCCTGGCCTGGCTTGCGCCGCGTGCGGAGGAACGAGTGCTGGACTTGTTCTGCGGGCTTGGTAACTTCGCTCTACCCCTGGCGCAAATGACGCGTGAAGTGGTGGCAGTGGAGGGCGTCGATGCCATGGTGCAGCGCGCCACGGCCAACGCGGTCCATAACGGTTTGGGCAATGTGCAGTTTTATCAGGCCGATCTGTCGCAGCCACTGGACAAGGCGGCCTGGGTGGCGGATGGTTTTGCCGCAGTGCTGCTGGATCCGCCTCGTGACGGGGCGTTTGACGTAGTGGGTAAACTCAAATCGCTGGGCGCCGAACGCGTCCTTTATGTGTCGTGCAACCCGGCCACGCTGGCGCGCGACACCGCTGAACTGATCAGGCAGGGCTACCGATTGAAACGTGCCGGAATCCTCGATATGTTCCCGCAAACAGCGCATGTCGAGGCAATGGCGTTATTTGAAGCGAGTAAGTGAGGCGGCGACTCAGGACATGACGTCGCCTTACACGGAGTCTCGTTTAATCCGACTGGCCCGCGCGTCGACCGCCTTGCATGGCCCGCAAGGCGCACGCGCTCAAGAAGGCCGGCGACTGATGGCGCATTTCATCGCGCCGTAGGGAAGGTAAGCAACATGGTACAGGTGAGAGCACACCAGCCGATCAACACCGACGGCAGTATCAACCTCGACGCGTGGCTTGATCACGTGGTCAGCGTCGACCTCGCTGTAGACCGACAGGCCCTCAAGGAGGCCTGTGAATTTGCCCGGGTTGCCGAGCAACAGGACAACGCCGCCAAGAACCTCTGGGCGGAAGGCACGTCGAGTTTCCAGACGGGCCTGGAAATCGCTGAAATCCTGGCCGACCTCAAGCTCGATCAGGACTCGCTCATCGCCGCGGTGATTTACCGCGGCGTGCGCGAAGGCAAAATCTCGCTGCCCGACGTCAACCAGCGCTTCGGGCCGACCGTGTCCAAACTTATCGACGGCGTGCTGCGCATGGCGGCAATCAGCGCCAGTCTCAGCCCGCGTCAGTCTCTGGTACTGGGCACTCAGGCGCAGGTCGAGAACCTGCGCAAAATGCTCGTGGCGATGGTCGATGACGTGCGCGTCGCATTGATCAAGCTGGCCGAGCGGACCTGCGCCATCCGCGCGGTGAAAAACACCGACGATGAAAAACGCAACCGGGTTGCCCGGGAAGTCTTCGATATCTATGCGCCGCTGGCCCACCGGCTGGGCATCGGTCACGTCAAATGGGAGCTGGAGGATCTGTCCTTCCGTTACCTCGAGCCCGAGCAGTACAAGCAGATTGCCAAGCTGCTGCACGAGCGCCGACTTGACCGCGAGCGCTTCATCACCGACGTGATGTCGCAGCTTGAGGACGAATTGCTGGCTACCGGCGTCAAGGCCGACATCAGCGGCCGGGCCAAGCACATTTACTCGATCTGGCGAAAAATGCAGCGCAAAGGCCTGGAGTTCAGCCAGATCTACGATGTGCGCGCCGTTCGCGTGCTGGTCCCGGAAATGCGCGACTGCTACACCGCGCTCGGCATCGTGCACACCTTGTGGCGGCACATCCCCAAAGAATTCGACGACTACATCGCCAACCCCAAGGAAAACGGCTATCGCTCGCTGCATACGGCCGTGATCGGTCCGGAAGGCAAGGTGCTGGAGGTGCAGATTCGCACCCACGCCATGCACGAAGAGGCCGAGCTGGGTGTCTGCGCACACTGGAAATACAAGGGCACCGACGTCAAATCCGGTTCCAACCACTACGAAGAAAAAATCTCGTGGCTGCGTCAGGTGCTGGAGTGGCATGAAGAATTGGGCGACATCGGCGGTCTGGCCGAACAGCTGCGCGTCGACATCGAACCCGACCGCGTTTACGTGTTTACCCCCGACGGTCACGCCATCGACCTGCCCAAGGGCGCGACGCCGCTGGACTTCGCCTATCGCGTGCACACCGAGATCGGCCACAACTGCCGTGGCGCCAAGATCAACGGGCGTATCGTGCCGCTCAACTACAGCCTGCAGACCGGCGAGCAGGTCGAGATCATCACCAGTAAACACGGCACGCCGAGTCGCGACTGGCTGAACTCCAACCTGGGCTACATCACGACGTCCCGCGCCCGGGCGAAGATCGTGCACTGGTTCAAGTTGCAGGCGCGCGACCAGAACGTTGCCGCCGGCAAGGTGCTGCTGGAACGCGAACTGGCGCGTCTGGCGCTGCCGCAGGTGGATTTCGACAAGTTGGCCGAAAAGGCCAACATGAAGATCGCCGAGGACATGTTCGCTGCTCTCGGTGCCGGTGATCTGCGCATTGCGCAACTGGTCAATCTGGCCCAGCAACTGGTCGAGCCGGAGCGCGGCAACGAGCAGCTGGAGCTGATTCCGCGCAAGGCCACGGGCTACAAGCCGGGCAAGCGCGGCGACATTCAGATCCAGGGCGTCGGCAACCTGATGACGCAGATGGCCGGCTGCTGCCAGCCGCTGCCGGGCGATGCCATCGTCGGCTACATCACTCAGGGGCGCGGCGTGAGCATTCACCGTCAGGACTGCGCCTCGGTGCTGCAACTGGGCGGGCGCGAGCCGGAGCGGATCATTCAGGTCAGCTGGGGCCCGGTACCGGTGCTCACCTATCCGGTGGATATCATCATCCGCGCCTATGACCGCTCGGGTTTGTTGCGTGATGTCTCGCAGATACTGCTCAACGAGCGGATTAACGTGCTGGCGGTCAACACGCGTTCAAACAAGGAAGACAACACCGCGCTGATGTCGCTGACCATCGAGATTCCGGGTCTGGACGCACTGGGCCGGTTGCTGGGACGCATCTCGCAACTGCCGAACATCATCGAGACGCGGCGCAACAGAACGCCGTGACCTTGTAGGAGCGCGCTTGCCCGCGAACACGTTGTGTCTGCGACGAATAAGTCGATGACACACTGCAATCGCGGGCAAGCGCGCTCCTACATGTACGGTGTTCAACGGGATGACTATGTATAGCCTTCAAGACCTCATCAATCTCATGGCCCGTCTGCGTGATCCGCAATACGGTTGCCCGTGGGACGTAAAGCAGAATTACGCGACCATCGTGCCGCACACCCTCGAAGAGGCCTATGAAGTGGCCGACGCCATCGAGCGGGGTGACTTCAACGACCTGCGCGGTGAACTCGGCGATCTGCTGTTTCAGGTGGTGTACTACTGCCAGTTGGCGCGTGAAGAAGGGCGCTTCGAGTTTGACGCCGTGGTCGACGGGATTACCCGCAAGCTGATTCGCCGCCACCCTCACGTGTTTCCGACCGGCGATCTCTATGCGCCTCTGGAGACGCCGCGCCTCAGCGAAGACCAGGTCAAGCAGCGCTGGGAGCAAATCAAGGCCGAGGAACGCGCGGAAAAGTCCGCCGCGCCCGAACAATTGTCGCTGCTCGACGACGTGCCGGCCGTGTTGCCGGCGCTGTCACGGGCAGCGAAGTTGCAGAAGCGTGCGGCTCAGGTCGGTTTTGACTGGCCGGACGCCTTGCCGGTGGTGGATAACGTGCGCGAGGAACTGGACGAAGTTCTCGAAGCCATGGCCGACAACGACGGCGCGGCTATCTCGGAAGAGGTCGGGGATTTGCTGTTTGCCGCCGTGAATCTGGCTCGCCACCTCAAGGTTGATCCGGAAAATGCCCTGCGCGCCGCCAACGCGAAATTCGAGCGGCGCTTCAGATTTATCGAACAGGCCTTGCGCGACACCCGGCGCCCCATCGAAGATTGCAGCCTCGAAGAGATGGATGCGCTCTGGGGCGAAGCCAAGCGTCAGGAAAAGATCACGCCCAACTGCGGTTGAGTGGACTATTTAGAGAGAGAAGACAGATGGCGGGTATTTCCCTTCGTGACCAGTTGCTGAAAGCCGGCCTGGTCAATGAAAAACAGGCCAAGCAGGCGACCAAGAGCAAGCAGAAGGAACAGCGCCTGGTGCACAAGGGCCAGGCGGTCGCTGACGATACCCACCAGCGTGCGGCGCAGGAAGCAATGGCCGAAAAGGCCAAGCGTGACCAGGAGCTCAATCGCCAGCAGCAGGAGAAGATCGAGCAAAAGGCCCGTGCCGCGCAGGTCAAACAGCTGATCGAGGCGACGCGTCTGCCGAAGCTGACCACCGAGGATTACTACAACTTCGTGGACGACAAGAAGGTCAAGCGCCTTTCGGTCAATGCTTTGATGCGCAGCAAGCTCAGCAACGGCTCATTGGCGATCGTGCACCACGGCGGCACTTATGAAGTGATCCCCCGCGAAGCTGCGCTCAAGGTGCAGGAACGCGACCCGCGCCGCATCGTCATGCTCAGCGCTCCGACAGAAGAGCCGGATGGCGACGATCCGTACGCTGCGTACAAGATCCCGGACGATCTGATGTGGTAATCACCCTCGTTTCTGTGGGCCCGGCTCGCGGACCACTACGATGTGACCGGCACGACACCGTCCTGTAGGAGCCGGCTTGCTGGCGAACCGGTTGTGCCAGCCGCCGCCGATGGTGACTGACCCGCCGCGTTCGCCAGCAAGCCGGCTCCTACAGACGATTTTGAGCGGGCTTACATATGGGTGATTGGCGACAACACCGTTTGCACAAACAACAAAACCCGCCGAGGCGGGTTTTGTTTTGCTGCGATTCCGAAATTACGAATGACTGGCCTGCTGCTTCGCTTCTAGCTCGGCAAGCTCTGCTGCGTAACGCTGTGCGTCCGATTCATAGTGAAACATCCCTACCAACTGGTCTTGTTGGCGCACATCCCAGATCTGAATGCCATCTGCGATCGTTTCGTGAGAGATGTGGGCGTCGTCGCGTTCAGTAACAGTTACGGTCATAGTGCAAACTCCTGACTTTTGAATATCTGCGGCAGGACGTCGCAGGCCTTCTTTATAGGTTTGCCTCGCCCTCCGAGTAAACGCGCGCATCCGGCAACAGTTATTTACCGAATCGGTAACAGTGCGCTAAATGCTTGTAATTGAAGGGCCTGCGGCGTTTCGTCACACTCGGTTGAAGGGCGTGAAGAATCTTTCATGTTGGAGAGGTATTGCTATGGATCGCATTGTAGAAGCCCGCTTACCCGCGATCTGGCGCGAGGTGGCAGCAAACGATGCACGCCATGCATCAGGCGAACCGAGTCGCCAGGTTTCACGACTGCTGCGCGGCCGATCGCGGGCAAGCGCGCCCCTACAAGGTGCGGGGTATGGCGGGACCTTCAATAAAAAACCCCGCCATCAAGGCGGGGTTTTTGCGATCAGCGTCAGCGTTAATCAGCTGCCTTTGACCGACTTACCGTTCACCGTGCCGTCTTGCAGCATGATGTTGTACTCCTTGCCGTCGGTCTCTACCTGTTGCAGGCGGACCAGCAGGTAGTCGTAGTCCTTGGCAAACCACATCACGGTGATGCGCTTGTTCTGGGTCGGGTCACGCACGCGCTCGACCTTGATGGCGTCGACCGAGCCTACTTTGGTCTCGACCTTCTCGGTGCCCAGCACACGGAAGTCGTAGGTGTCGACCTCGTCGCCGTCCACCACCTGATAGGACATGCTCTTCTTGCCCGCAGCCACGTCATGCTGCAGGGCGAGCTGGTAGGTGGACTTGTCGAGGACGCCGGCATTCAGCGGGATTTTCACCGCATCACCACGGTCGGAACCGGTGATGAACTTGGTCGGCCAGTCAAACACCAGATCGACCGTCTTGCTCTTGCCCAGGCCGCCGCGTTCAAAATGGTAGGTCTGTGGCAGGAGCTGATCCTTGTCGACTTTGATGGTGCTGACCTCAGTCAGGCTGGCAATCATCATCGAGGCCTTGAAACTCAGGGTCCAGGTGCCGTTGGCGTTCTTCTCCAGGCTGCGGCTGGCGCTGCCACCGCTCATGGGCAGCTGCTTCCAGTCAGCGGTGTAGCTGGCCGAGAAAGGTTGAAGGTCGGCCGCGTTGACGGCGGGAAGTGCAAACAGGGCGAAAGCGAAGAGCAAAGCGCGACGCATAGATTCTCCTAATATCGGATCAAGTGGCCGCTGGGCCCTAGGGGCTCGCCGTCCAGTGAGGCGCCGTGTTCGTCGAGGGTCAATCGCCCTTCAGCGAACCAGCGAATGGCCAGGGGGTAAATCAGGTGCTCCCGGGCGTGAACCTTCTGTGCCAGCGTGGCGGGCGTGTCGTGCAACTCTACAGAAACAACTGCCTGTACGACCAGAGGCCCCCCATCGAGTTCCTCGGTGACAAAGTGCACGCTGCAGCCGTGCTCGGCACCGCCGGCATCCAGCACGCGCTGGTGCGTGTGCAGGCCCTTGTACAGCGGCAGCAGGGAAGGGTGGATGTTCAGCAGACGCCCATGATAGTGGCGGACAAAGCCGGGCGTGAGGATACGCATGAACCCGGCCAGTACCACCAGTGCGGGCTGAAACGCATCAATGGCCTGGATCAGCGCAGCATCGAAGGCCTCGCGGCCCTCGTAAGCGGTGTGATCGAGAACGTGGGTGGCGATGCCCGCGCGGGCTGCACGTTCAAGGCCGAAGGCATCGGCGCGGTTGGAAATCACCGCGCAGATGCGGGCCGGGCTTGCCCGTTCGTGCAGGCTGTCAATCATGGCCTGCAGATTACCGCCGGTGCCGGACAACAGCACCACCACATCACAGCGTTGGGGCATGTCAGGCATTAATGGGCCTTGACGTTCTTCAGCTCTACTTGCGCAGCGCCTTCGGCGGCAGTGCCGATCTGGCCGATCACCCACGGCTGCTCGCCGGCTTCACGCAGGGCGTTCAGCGAGACGTCGACGTGTTCCTGGGCCACACAGATAACCATGCCAACGCCGCAGTTCAGAACGCGGTGCATTTCGTGCTCGTCGACGTTGCCCTGTTCCTGCAGCCACTCGAAAACCGCCGGACGGGTCCAGCTGGCCACGTCGACGATGGCTTGCGCGCCTTCAGGCAGCACGCGCGGGATGTTGTCCAGCAGGCCACCGCCGGTGATGTGCGCCATGGCCTTCACCGCGCCGGTGTCTTTGATCAGCTTGAGCAGTTGCTTGACGTAGATGCGGGTCGGCGCCATCAGCAGGTCGGTCAACGGCTTGCCGTCGAGCTGGATGGTTTCGATGTCGGCACCCGACACTTCGATGATCTTGCGGATCAGCGAGTAGCCGTTCGAATGCGGACCGGAGGAGGGCAGGGCGATCAGCGCGTCGCCGGCAGCGACCTTGGAGCCGTCGATGATCTCGGCTTTTTCAACCACACCGACACAGAAACCGGCCAGGTCGTAGTCTTCGCCTTCGTACATGCCGGGCATTTCAGCGGTTTCGCCACCGACCAGCGAGCAGCCGGCCAGCTCACAGCCCGCACCAATGCCGGTGACGACCTGTGCTGCGGTGTCGACGTTCAGTTTGCCGGTCGCGTAGTAATCAAGGAAGAACAGCGGCTCGGCGCCGCACACCACCAGATCGTTGACGCACATGGCGACGAGGTCGATGCCGATGGTGTCGTGCTTGTTGAGGTTCAGCGCCAGACGCAGCTTGGTGCCGACACCGTCGGTGCCGCTTACCAGAACAGGCTGCTTGTAGCCGGCCGGGATCTCGCACAGAGCGCCGAAGCCCCCCAGCCCGCCCATCACTTCCGGGCGCTTGGTGCGCTTGGCGACGCTCTTGATGCGTTCGACCAGCGCTTCACCGGCGTCGATGTCTACACCGGCGTCTTTGTAGCTCAGGGAGGGTTGCTTGCTCATGATCCAGGCCTTTAGGGGGGATTCGGGGTAACGACCGACTGGCAACGACGCGGGGCCGTGTCATCGCCGGTCTGCGAAGGCGCGCGATTTTATCAGGGTTGGGCGCAAGCGGCCATCCTTGGGCCGACCGGCTGGGCCGCGATGAATAAAAAATAACGGGGTTTGGCCCTCGGATCCGTTCGTCGCCGCAACGATCCGGTGTAACGTTGGCGCCTGAGTGAGCGATTCGGGCGCATCTGCGGTCAGAGTCGGGTCACTGATGTTCATGCAGCTATTCATAGCGCTGCCTTTTTACCCAGCGGGAATCTTTCATGCGTCCACCTTCATTCATGCGCCTAAAAAACTGCCTGTTCGTGGGTTGTCTCTCATTAATGAGTTTGCCGGCGGTCGCCGAGACAGTGAACAACCTTTATCAAGTGCGCGAACCGGTCAGCGGTCAGACTCCGGACGAGAAAACCCGCGCCACCCAAGCCGCGTTGGAAACCTTGGTCATCCGCCTGACCGGCGACCCCAAGGCTGTCCAAAACGGCGGGCTTGCCGAGGTGCGCAAGGACCCTCAGCAAATCATCAGTCAGTACGGGTATGACGCCGGCCCGCCCGAAAGCCTGCAGGTCGATTTCGACCCGGCGAGTACCGAGCGTGTCATGCGTCAGGCAGGTTTGCCGCTGTGGGGCACCAACCGTCCGGTAATCATGGCCTGGTGGCTGAACGACGCAACCGACGGCGCCAATCTTGTGGGCGACGGCCAGGCTTCGGCCGAACCGCTGCGTCGCGCTGCTCAGCACCGCGGTTTGCCATTGCGTTTGCCATTGGCCGATCTCGGCGAGCAGGGCATCGGCAACGCCAAAACCCTGGACGGTAATAATGTAGGTCCGCTCAAAGAGGCTTCCGAACGTTACGGCTCGGACGCGATTCTGGCCGTTCACGCCCAGGAAAACGGTGGCCAGTGGCAGGGCAAATGGCACCTGTGGCTGGGCGACAAGATGGAGCAGGGCAGCGCCAGCGGTGCAAGCTCGGCAGATCTGGCAGACGCGGTGTTGCTGGCGGTAAGTCAGCGTCTGGCGCCACGTTTCGTGGTCAAGCCGGGCGCATCGACCGGCATGGTTTTGGACGTCCAGGGCATGAACCTTGAACGTTACGCGCAACTGCTGCGCCTGCTGGAACCGTTCGGTGGTCGTCTGAAATCAGCGGAGGGTGATCGCATCGCCTTCGACGTCAGCGGCAGCCCCGATCAACTGCGTTCCCAACTGGCCCTGGCGAAATTGCAGGAAGTGCCAGCCAGTGAAATCGCCAGCGCGCCGATCAACACGGTGGCTGGTGCGGCCGACGGCGCGCCGGTACCCGCACAACCGCCTGCTGTTTCACCGACAGCGTTGCACTTCCGCTGGTGAACAGGTTCATAACGACGTTGCACGAAGCACATCATCCCGGGGATAGAGGCAGTAATGACTGATACGCGTCGTTGGTTCTGGTTAGGCGGAGTTGTTCTTGTCTGCCTGTTCGTCTGGTTACTGCATTCGATTCTTACGCCGTTTCTCGTGGCGCTGCTGCTGGCGTACATGGGCGATCCGCTGGCGGACCGGCTGGAGAAGCTGAAACTGTCACGGTCGATGAGCGTGGTGACGGTGTTTGTGCTGTTCACCCTGATCTTCATGGGCCTGTTGCTGGTGTTGGTGCCCATGCTGGCCAAGCAGCTTTACCGCCTGTATGAGTTGGCGCCGCAGATTCTCGACTGGCTGCAGCACACTGCGTTGCCCTGGACACAGGCCAAACTGGGTCTGGCGGACGGTTTCTGGAAGTTCGACAAGGTCAAGGCGGCGATCTCGGAGCACATGGGGCAGACCGGCGACATTGTCGGCATCGTGCTGGCCCAGGCCACTACCTCGACGCTGGCGCTGATCGGCTGGCTGACCAATCTGGTGCTGATCCCGGTGGTCTGCTTTTACCTGCTGCGTGACTGGGATGTGATGACGGCGAAGGTACGCAGCCTGTTGCCCCGTCACCGCGAGAAGAAGATCGTTGCGCTGGCAGATGAGTGTCACGAAGTATTGGGTGCGTTCATCCGCGGCCAACTGTTGGTGATGGTCGCTCTGGGCGTGATTTACGCTGCCGGGCTGATGCTGGTCGGGCTGGAGCTGGGACTGTTGATCGGCGTCATCGCCGGGCTGGCGGCCATCGTGCCGTATATGGGGTTTGTGATTGGTATCGGTTCAGCGATTCTGGCGGGTTTCTTCCAGTTTGGCGGTGATCTTTACCCGATGTTGGGCATCGTTGCGGTGTTCATGGTCGGTCAAGCGCTGGAAGGCATGGTGTTGACGCCCTTGCTGGTAGGCGATCGCATCGGCCTGCACCCGGTTGCGGTGATCTTCGCAATTCTGGCTGGCGGTGAGTTGTTCGGTTTCACCGGCATCCTGCTGGCGCTGCCAGTGGCGGCGGTGATCATGGTATTGGTGCGCCATGTTCATGATCTGTACAAGGACTCCGACATTTACGGTGGACTGGACGACCCGGATCTCTGATCCGCGCCTGGGCAGGCGCAGCTCCCCGCTGCGCCTGATGTTGTAGGCCCCGGCTTGCTGGCGAACCGGGTGGGCCCGTCACATGTGTGGTATCTGGTCCGCCGCATTCGCCAGCAAGCCGGCTCCTACAGAGGTGCATCGATCAATGATTCGCCTCATGCCCCGACGCCGTGCCATGCGCCAACAAATGATTCGCGTCATGCCCCGATCCGTAGGAGCCGGCTTGCTGGCGAACCTGGTGGGCCCGTCACATGTGTGGTGTCTGGCCCGCCGCATTCGCCAGCAAGCCGGCTCCTACAGAGGTGAGTCGATCAACGATTCGCCTCATGCCCAATTCCGGTGGCGTGCGTCAACATGATTCGCGTCACGCCCGACGCCGTGCCATGCGTCAACACATGATCCGTGTCAGCCCACCGACCCGTGGCCATGCGCCAATACATGATTCGCGTCATGCCCCGACGCCGTGCCATGGGCCAACACATGATCCGGGTCAGCCCACCGACCCGTGGCCATGCGCCAACACATGATTCGCGTCATGCCCCAACGCCGTGCCATGGGCCAACATATGATTCGCTCACGCCCCGATCCGTAGGAGCCGGCTTGCTGGCGAACCGGGTGGCCCCGTCACCTTTGTGGTGTCTGGCCCACCGCATTCGCCAGCAAGGCGGTTCGTTGATGGTGCGTCACGTCAACTCGCGATCCGCGCTTCCAGACTGATGTCTTCACGGGCGTTGTTTGCGTGTAATACCCAGCGCCGCCAAGGACATACGCAAGCCTTTGATTTTGCTGGCGGTCTGCCGCATTGTGCGTGCAGCCCTGCGGGTATAGACTTTGCGCACTTTTCACAGAGGCCCTTTGGCGGTTCGTCTCGAACCGTTCAGCCAGCATGAAACCAGTTCAGCTGCCCCTGAGTGTGCGTCTGCGGGATGACGCCACCTTCATCAATTACTATCCAGGCGCCAATGCCGCTGCACTCGGCTACGTCGAGCGGCTGTGCGAAGCCGAGGCCGGCTGGACAGAAAGCCTGATCTACCTGTGGGGCAAGAACGGGGTAGGGCGCACCCACTTGTTGCAGGCCGCCTGCCTGCGCTTCGAACAAATGGGCGAGCCGGCTGTTTACCTGCCGATGGCTGAACTCCTCGATCAAGGGGTCGGCCTGTTCGATCATCTGGAACAGTACGAACTGGTCTGCCTGGACGACCTGCAGGCGGTGGTCGGCAAGCCGGAATGGGAAGAAGCGTTGTTTCACCTGTTCAATCGGCTGCGCGACAGCGGTAGACGTCTGCTGATCGCGGCGTCATGTTCGCCCCGGGAGCTGCCGGTCAAACTGGCCGACCTCAAATCCCGGCTGACCATGGCGCTGGTGTTCCAGATGCGCCTGTTGTCCGACGAAGAAAAGCTCCGCGCCTTGCAATTGCGCGCCTCGCGCCGGGGGCTGCACCTCACCGACGAAGTTGGCCATTTCATCCTGACCCGCGGCAAGCGCAGCATGAGCGCGTTGTTCGATCTGCTTGAACAACTGGATCAAGCGTCGTTGCAGGCCCAGCGCAAGCTGACCATTCCTTTTCTGAAAGAAACCCTCGGTTGGTGAGTGCATCCGTCGACCCGGCACTGGTCCGGCAAACCGCGGCGGCGTTGCGCCACGCGACGCGCATTCTCATCATCACCGGCGCCGGCCTCTCGGCGGATTCGGGTTTACCGACTTACCGCGGCGTAGGCGGCTTGTATAACGGCCAGACGGATGACGGACTGCCCATCGAGATGGCGTTGTCCGGCCCCATGCTGCGCCGCGATCCCGCCCTTTGCTGGAAGTACATCGCACAATTGGGCAGCGCTTGCCTGGGAGGACGTCCCAATGCGGCGCACTATGCCATCGCCGAATTGCAACGACGCAAGCCGGAGTGCTGGGTGTTGACGCAGAACGTGGACGGCTACCACCGTGCGGCGGGCAGTCCGTCCGAACGCTTGATCGAGATACATGGACAGCTCGCGCCGCTGTACTGTCAATCTTGTGGCGCCGAGGATCCGCTGTTGAGTGAGCATCTCGCTCGACCCCTCCCACCGCTGTGCGCCTGCTGTAATGGCGTTTTGCGGCCACCGGTGGTGTTATTTGGGGAGATGTTGCCGGAGTTGGCACTGAACGTGCTTCAGGAGGAGATGGCGAAAGGCTTTGACGCTGTTCTCAGCATCGGAACCACTGCCAGCTTCCCCTACATCCATGAGCCTATGTTGCGTGCTCGTGTCGCGGGAGGCTTTGCTGCCGAAATCAATCCCTCGCCGACCGATCATTCCGCGCACATGGATGCGTTTCTGAGGTGTAAAGCCTTAGAAGTGATGGACGACATCGTAAGTCACATTTGTTTCGATTGAATTTGCAAATGATGACGATAGAGGGCATAGTCTCGGCTTCTTTACACCTCAGCCACGGTCGTGCCCATGCTATACCGCTTCGCACCCCTCGTGCCTCTCGCACTCGTAACGCTGCTGTTCGGCTGCGCGGCCCAGATGCCAGCGTCGCAACAGCAGTCGCAGAGCCCGCAATTCCGGGACGCTGCCACCGCTCAATCCGCCAGCAAGCGTGCTGATTACGCATCCGCCCTGCTGGATGACGAAGTCGCCACCGAAGACGAACTCGCTCAATTCGCTGACAACAAGCCTTACCGTTTGCCGGTTCTGGCTGACAGCATCCTTGAACGTGGCAAATCCTTGATAGGCACGCGCTATCGCTTCGGCGGTACGTCGACCACTTCAGGCTTCGACTGCAGCGGCTTCATTGGTTATCTCTTCCGTGAAGAGGCCGGCATGAGCCTGCCACGTTCTTCGCGCGAAATGATCAACATCGATGCACCCCTGATCAAGCGCAATGACCTCAAGCCTGGCGATCTCTTGTTCTTCAGCACTGCCGGCCGCGGCCGCGTCAGCCACGCAGGCATCTATCTGGGCGATGACCAGTTCATCCATTCCAGCAGCCGTCGCAGTGGCGGCGTTCGTGTTGACAGCCTTGACGACGCCTACTGGTCCCGTACCTTCATCGAAGCCAAACGCGCACTGGCCATGGCACCTTCAACGGTCCCTGAAACCACTACCGCGATGACCTCGACTACAATCAAGCGCCAACACCGTTAATCCCGGGCGCGCAAAGGGGCTAAACCCTGCTTGCGCGCGATTCCGGCTACCGGCAAAGTAAGCTGCATCCCGCACAGGTTGTCGTGTTTATGTCGTTAACGGTTCGCCTGACTGTTGCTCTCCTGGCCATGCTGCTGGCCGCATGTTCCAGCACGCCACCGCCCGCGCCACGCAAGGTCGTCTACCGGCCTGTCGTCTCCGCTCCTCCGCAATTTCCCTCACCGCTCGCTGACGACGTGCTGCTGCGCGCCATCGGGCTGGTGGGCACCCCGTATCGCTGGGGTGGAAATACGCCAGATTCGGGCTTCGACTGCAGCGGCCTGATCGGCTATGTCTACCACGATGCTGCCGGTATCAACTTGCCGCGATCCACGCGGGAAATGATCACGCTGCGTGGGCCCGATATCGACCGTAGCCAGCTGCAGACCGGCGATCTGGTGTTCTTCGCCACGGGTGGAGGCTCGAACGTCAGCCACGCCGGCATCTATGTCGGCGAGGGGCGTTTCGTCCACGCCCCGGCCACCGGCGGTACGGTCAAGCTCGACAGCCTCGACAAGCCTTATTGGCAGAAAGCCTGGCTGAACGCCAAACGCGTCATCCAGCCATCAAACCTCGCTAAGCAATGATCTCTCCTGACGCAGCGTGTTCAAAGGCCGTTGGCCAGCGAACACTCCACCGGTGGCTCCTGCAGATTGCGTTTTGACAATGGCCAGGCTCGATCGGATCTGCGCCGCATCAGTGCGCCATGTGCGATCCCTCGATTGACGCTCCCCAGTCAACCCTCTAACCTTCGCCGCATGTTTCAGGTGCCCGGGACTCATGGGTCCGCAGGGTGAAACAGGGAAGCCGGTGCGACCGCATGTTGCGATCAATCCCGGCGCTGCCTCCGCAACGGTAAATGAGTCAAGGCCACGCACGATGCCACTGTGTTCATTGAGCATGGGAAGGCGCCTGGCCCGCCGCTTCGGCGGCAACTCATGAGTCCGGAGACCGGCCTGATCCATCGAACAGCATCACGGAGGGCGATGCTCTGCTGCAGGCCGGCCGTGTCCGGTGCCTGCTGTCAGTCTTTGCCTGTGCCCTCCGTTTGCCACACTTGCCCTCAAGCGGAGAGCTGAGATGAGCGAATCCCCCGAACGAGACGAACGCCACCTGGCGCGCATGCTGCGCAAAAAGGCGGTGATGGACGAGCGCATATCCAGCGCACCCAACGAATGTGGGTTGCTGCTGGTGCTGACCGGTAATGGCAAGGGCAAGAGCAGTTCTGCCTTCGGCATGCTCGCCCGCGCCATGGGGCATGGCATGCAATGCGGCGTCGTGCAGTTCATCAAAGGCCGCAACAGCACCGGCGAAGAGCTGTTCTTCCGCCGCTTCCCCGAGCAAGTGCGCTATCACGTCATGGGCGAAGGCTTTACCTGGGAAACCCAGGATCGGCAGCGTGACATTGCCGCAGCCGAATCTGCCTGGGCCGTGACCCGGGAAATGCTCAACGACGCTTCTCTGGGCCTGGTGGTTCTGGACGAGCTGAACATTGCCCTCAAGCACGGCTATCTTGACCTGGAGCAGGTGCTGAGCGACCTGCAGGCGCGTCCGCCGATGCAGCACGTCATCGTCACCGGTCGCGGTGCAAAACAAGAGCTGATTGATCTTTCCGACACTGTGTCCGAGATCGGCGTGGTCAAGCACGCTTTTCAAGCGGGCATCAAGGCGCAAAAAGGCATCGAGCTGTGAGTGATCGCCAACCCCGGCATTGCCCGGCCGTGTTGATCGCCGCGCCCGCATCAGGCCAAGGCAAAACCACCGTCACTGCGGCACTGGCCCGCTTGCACCGCAATCAGGGGCGAAAGGTGCGGGTGTTCAAATGCGGCCCCGACTTTCTCGATCCGATGATTCTTGAGCGCGCCAGCGGCCACCCGGTTTACCAGCTGGACATGTGGATGGTCGGCGAAGCCGAAAGCCGCCGCTTGTTGTGGGAAGCCGCCGCCGAAGCGGACCTGATTCTCATCGAAGGCGTCATGGGTCTGTTCGACGGCACGCCTTCGAGCGCGGACCTGGCCCGGCGCTTCGGCGTGCCCGTGCTGGGGGTCATCGATGGCACGGCCATGGCGCAAACCTTTGGCGCTCTGGCGCTGGGTCTGGCGCGTTATCAGCCGGACCTGCCGTTCGCGGGTGTGCTGGCCAACCGCGTCGGTACGGTGCGCCACGCGCAGTTGCTGGAAGGCAGTTTGACCGAGGGCCTGCGCTGGTACGGTGCGCTGTCCCGCGAGACCGGCATCGAACTGCCCAGCCGTCACCTCGGGCTGGTTCAGGCCAGCGAACTGAACGATCTGGACGCGCGCCTGGATGCCGCTGCCGCAGCGCTGGGCAGCACCTGCGATGCCACGCTGCCGCCGCCAGTGACCTTTACCGCGCCGGAGCATGTTCCTGCCGAACCTTTACTCGCCGGTGTACGCATTGCGATCGCCCACGATGAAGCCTTCGCCTTCTTCTACGGCGCGAGCCTGGACCTGTTGCGGGAAATGGGCGCCGAGTTGCTGTTCTTTTCGCCGATCCGCGACCGCGAGTTGCCCGACGCAGATGGCCTGTATCTGCCAGGCGGTTACCCGGAACTGCACCACACGGCCCTCGCTGAAAATCATGGGATGCGTGCCGCCATTCGCGCCCATCATGCGGCCGGCAAACCGCTCCTCGCGGAATGCGGGGGCATGTTGTACCTGCTCGACGCCTTGACCGATGTTGAGGGTCAGCGTGCTGAAGGGGTTGGCTTGCTCAAGGGCGAAGCGGTGATGCAAAAACGGCTGGCGGCGCTGGCGCTGCAATCGGTCGAGCTGCCGGAAGGCACGCTGCGCGGCCACACGTATCACCATTCCCTGACCAGCACCGAACTCACGCCTATCGCCCGTGGCCTCAGCCCCAACGGCGGGCGTGGCGCTGAGGCGGTGTACCGCGAGGGGCGCATGACTGCTTCCTACGTGCATTTCTACTTCCCCTCAAATCCTCAGGCGGTGGCGGCGCTGTTTTTGCCATGAACATGCCTGATCTCGGTCTTCTGTCGCTGCCTCCTTGTGGGAGCGAGCTTGCTCGCGAAGGCTGTCTGTCTGACGTATTTGCCTGTCTGACCCAGCGCTTTCGCGAGCAAGCTCACTCCCACAATGGCTGCATCGACGGTGATTCCTGTGTTTCAAACGCGGGGCAGGCAATCCATGACTGACCACACCTTCACCGATCCCGAACGCGCCGCCGTTTACCGCGCCATCGCCGAGCGTCGAGACATGCGTCACTTCGCAGGCGGCGTGGTTGCGCCCCAATTGTTGAATCGTCTGCTGGAAGCAGCTCACCACGCCCCGAGCGTCGGGCTGATGCAGCCGTGGCGCTTCATCCGCATCACCGATTCGGCGCTGCGTGCGCAGATACAAGCCCAGGTGGAAGAAGAGCGCATCCGCACTGCCGAAGCACTGGGCGAGCGTTCCGACGACTTCATGAAGCTCAAAGTCGAGGGCATCACCGACTGCGCCGAAGTGCTGGTGGCAGCGCTGATGGATGACCGTGAAAAGCATATCTTCGGCCGCCGGACCTTGCCGGAAATGGACATGGCCTCGTTGTCGTGCGCCATTCAAAACCTATGGCTGGCGGCGCGCGCCGAGGGCCTGGGGATGGGCTGGGTGTCGTTGTTCGAGCCACAGGCACTGGCCGAGTTGCTCAAGATGCCAACCGGTTCGAAACCCCTGGCCATTCTGTGTCTGGGCCCGGTCAAGGAATTTTACCCGGCACCGATGCTGGTGCTGGAGGGCTGGGCGCAGCCGCGCGCGGTGCAAGAGCTGGTCTACCAGAACACATGGGGAGTGACTGAATGAGTGTGGCGTTGTTGAGCGTCGCCGGGGTGGCGCTGGACGCGCTGCTAGGTGAGCCCAAACGGAACCACCCGTTGGTAGCGTTCGGTCGTTTTGCCGAGCGCATCGAACAACGCCTGAACGCGGCCGGCAGGGGCTGGCGCAGCCATGGCGTGACGGCGTGGTTCATCGCTGTGATCCCGCTGACACTGATTGCAACGCTGCTCAGTTGGCTGCCGTTCATTGGCTGGCTGGTGGAAGTGCTGGCGCTGTATTGCGCGCTGGGTTTGCGCAGTCTGGGTGAGCACGTCGAACCGGTGGCCCAGGCGCTGCGCAGCGACAATCTGGACGAAGCCCGTCGACGGGTGGGCTATCTGGTCAGCCGGCAGACTGCGGAGCTGGACAGCACCGAAGTGGCCCGTGCGGCGACCGAGTCGGTGCTGGAAAACGGCAGCGACGCCGTGTTCGCGGCGATCTTCTGGTTTGTTGTGCTCGGCGCACCGGGCGTCGTGCTTTACCGCCTGAGCAATACGCTCGACGCGATGTGGGGCTATCGTAACGAACGCTTTGAACGCTTCGGCTGGGCGGCGGCGAAAATCGACGACCTGCTCAACTATATTCCGGCCCGCCTGGTAGCGCTGACCTACGCGCTGCTGGGCAACACACGACTTGCGCTGCGTTGCTGGCGCACCCAGGCACCGAAGTGGGACAGCCCCAACGCCGGGCCGGTAATGGCTGCCGGGGCTGGCGCTTTGGGCGTCGAACTCGGTGGCCCGGCGATTTACCACGGCGAGCTGCATGATCGCGCGACCTTGGGCGACGGCGTGCCGGCGGACGCCGACTCGATTGATCGCGGTTGGCAACTGGTGCAGCGCGGCGTGTGGCTGTGGTTGCTGATCTTGTGTCTGGGGACAGAATTTTATGCTTGAACACGGCGGCCGATTGCGTGGAGCAGTCCTGAAGTACGGCATTGATGAAGCGGACTGGCTTGACCTGTCCAGCGGCATATCACCCTGGTCCTGGCCCGTTCCGGCCATCCCGGAAGCTGCGTGGGCGCGCCTGCCGGAAACCGAAGACGGCCTGGAAGCCGCTGCTCGCCGATACTACGGCGCCATGGACGTGTTGCCGGTGGCCGGTTCTCAAGCCGCCATTCAGACCCTGCCGCGCTTGCGTCAGACCGGCAAGGTCGGCGTGCTGTCTCCCTGTTATGCCGAGCATGCCGAAGCCTGGCGCAGCAACGGGTTTCTGGTGCGAGAAGTGCTTGAGCATGAGGTGGAGCGTTTCATTGACCTGATCGACGTGCTCGTCGTGGTCAACCCGAACAACCCTACCGGGCTAAGCCTGCCGCCCGAACGCCTGCTGGAATGGCACGCACGTCTGGCCCAGCGTGGCGGCTGGCTGGTGGTCGACGAAGCGTTCATGGACAACACGCCAGAACTGAGCCTGGCCGCCTACACCCAGCGCTCGGGGCTCATCGTGCTGCGTTCGTTCGGCAAGTTTTTTGGACTGGCCGGCGTGCGCCTGGGCTTTGTGCTGGCCGAATCGCGTTTTCTGAAAGTCATGGCACGGCAGATCGGTCCCTGGTCAGTCAGCGGCCCGACCCGCATCCTCGGACAGGCATGCCTGAATGACGTCGCAGGCCACCAGCGCCAGCGCTTGCGCACCGAGCAGGCGGGTCAGCGGCTGGTCGAGGTGCTGGATCGCCACGGCTTCGCCCCCATGGGCGGCTGCGCGCTTTTTCAATGGCTGATCACGCCGCTGGCCGAGGATGTGTACGAGTTCTGCGCACAACGCGGCGTCCTTCTACGCCTCTTTACCCACAACAGCAGCCTGCGTTTCGGACTGCCTCGCGACGAGGCTGACTGGCAGCGTCTGGAGCAGGTGCTGAGCGAATTCTCCCGGGATCGAGCATGAACGTCGGCAAGACCCTGATGGTGCAGGGCACCACCTCCGACGCGGGTAAAAGTACGCTGGTGACGGCCATCTGCCGCTGGCTGACCCGCCAGGGTGTACGCACCGTGCCGTTCAAGCCACAGAACATGGCGCTCAACAGCGCCGTGACAGCGGATGGCGGCGAGATCGGCCGAGCGCAGGCAGTGCAAGCGCAGGCGTGCGGGCTCGCGCCGCATACCGACATGAATCCGGTGCTGCTCAAGCCCAACAGTGACACCGGCGCACAGGTGATCATTCACGGGCGCGCTGTCACGACCATGAACGCTGTGGCGTATCACGATTACAAAGCGATCGCCATGCAGGCGGTGCTCGCCTCCCATCGGCGGCTCAGTGAAAACTGGCCCGTGGTCATGGTGGAAGGCGCCGGGTCGCCGGCAGAAATCAACCTGCGCGCAGGCGACATCGCCAATATGGGCTTCGCCGAAGCGGTGGATTGCCCGGTATTGCTGGTGGCCGATATCAATCGCGGCGGGGTCTTCGCGCATCTCGTCGGCACACTGGAGTTGCTGTCGCCCAGCGAACAGGCGCGCGTCAAAGGCTTCATCATCAATCGGTTTCGCGGCGACATCGCGTTGTTGCAGCCCGGCCTGGATTGGCTTGAACAGCGCACCGGCAAGCCCGTGGTCGGCGTGCTTCCCTACGTGATGGACTTGCACCTGGAAGCTGAAGACGGACTTGACCAGCGCCAGACCGATAAAGCCGAGCAGGTGATCAATGTCGTGGTCCCGGTGTTGCCGCGCATCAGCAATCACACCGACTTTGACCCGCTGCGGCTGCATCCGCAGGTCAATCTGCAGTTTGTCGGGCCGGGGCAAGCCATTCCGCCGGCCGATCTGATTATCCTGCCCGGCTCGAAAAGCGTGCGCAGTGATCTGGCCTACCTGCGCGCCAACGGCTGGGACACCGCCATTCAACGTCACCTGCGCTATGGCGGCAAAGTGCTGGGTATTTGCGGTGGCCTGCAAATGCTCGGTGAGGAGTTGCACGACCCGCTGGGGCTCGAGGGTGCTGCCGGGTCCAGTCCGGGTCTGGGACTGTTGGCCTTGAGCACGGTGCTCGAAGAAGAGAAACAACTGCGCAACGTGAGCGGTCGACTGACCCTAGAGGGCGCAGAGGTGACGGGGTACGAAATTCACGCGGGCGTGACAACGGGTCCTGCGCTGGAGCAGCCTCTGGTGGCGTTGGCGGAGGGACGCAGCGATGGCGCGCGCAGTCTCGATGGCCAAGTACTGGGCACCTACTTGCACGGGCTGTTCGAGAACCCGGCGTCGAGCAGCGCCTTGCTTCGCTGGGCCGGGCTGCAAAACGTGCAGCCGGTCGATTATCACGCGTTGCGCGAGCGCGACATCGAGCGCTTGGCCGATCTGGTGGAAGCCCACCTGGACGGCCAATTACTGCGTGAACTCTGCGGCCTGGAGCAACCCTGATGCTGCAATTGATTCTGGGCGGTGCACGCTCCGGCAAAAGCCGATTGGCCGAAAAACTGGCCAGCGACAGTGGGCTGGACGTGATCTATATCGCCACCAGCCAGCCGCTGGATGGCGAAATGAATCAGCGCGTCGCGTTGCATCGCCAGCGGCGCCCGGAGCAGTGGGGTCTGATCGAGGAGCCTGTTGAACTGGCGCGCGTTCTCCGGGACAACGCCGGCGCCGGACGCTGCCTGTTGGTGGATTGCCTGACGCTGTGGCTGACCAATCTGCTGATGCTGGACGATCCGCAA
Organism: Pseudomonas lutea; assembly: GCF_000759445.1. NCBI lineage: Bacteria > Pseudomonadati > Pseudomonadota > Gammaproteobacteria > Pseudomonadales > Pseudomonadaceae > Pseudomonas > Pseudomonas lutea. The sequence goes on along the minus strand of NZ_JRMB01000001.1, from coordinate 2,295,286 downwards.
CGCCTCACCGAGGCGCGCGATGCATTGCTCGACTGCCTCGCGCAACTGCCCGGCGAAATCATTTTTGTCAGCAACGAAACCGGGCTGGGCGTCGTGCCCCTCGGAGAGCTGACCCGTCGTTACATCGATGAGGCCGGCTGGCTGCATCAGGCGCTGGCCGAACGTTGCCATCGCGTGGTGTTCACCGTCGCCGGACTGCCGATGACACTGAAAGGACCTGCACTATGAACAACGTCTGGTGGCTCACACCTGCCCGAGAAGTCGATCAGGCCAGCCGCGAAGATGCGCTGGCCCGACAGCAGCAACTGACCAAGCCCAGCGGTTCGCTGGGGCGTCTGGAACAGGTCGCGGTGCAACTGGCCGGGCTGCAAGGCCGTCCGCGGCCGAAGGTTGACGAGGTCTGGATCGCGATTTTTGCGGGTGACCACGGTGTAGTGGCTGAAGGCGTTTCAGCGTACCCGCAGGCGGTGACCGGTCAAATGCTGCACAACTTCATCATGGGCGGCGCGGCCATCAGCGTGTTGGCCCGGCAACTCTCGGCGCAGCTAGATGTGGTCGACCTGGGTACGGTGGCGCCCCTCAACCTGCCGGGTGTTCGGCACCTCAACCTCGGCCCGGGCACGGCGAACTTTGCTCAGGGCCCGGCGATGAGCGAAGCCCAGCTTAAAGCCGCGCTGGACGGTGGGCGCGATAGCGTTCTACGTGCAAGTGCGGCAGGTGCGCAATTGTTCATCGGCGGGGAAATGGGGATCGGTAACACCACCGTCGCCACGGCGCTGGCCTGTGCGTTGCTCGAATGCCCGGCGGCCTCGCTGGTGGGTCCTGGCACCGGCCTGGATGCGCAGGGCGTTAGCCACAAGGCTCAGGTGATCGACCGCGCATTGCGGCTGCATGCTCAATCCATCGGCGACCCGCTCGGCAGCCTTCGCGCCTTGGGTGGGTTCGAGGTTGCGGCGTTGGTCGGCGCGTACCTCGCGTGCGCTCAGGAGGGCATGGCAGCGCTGGTCGATGGCTTTATCTGCACGGTGGCGGCGCTGGTGGCAGTGCGCATCAATCCGTCCTGTCGGGAGTGGCTGTTTTTCGCTCATCGTGGCGCCGAGCCGGGCCACCGTCTGGTACTGGAAGCCTTGCAGGCCGAACCCTTGCTTGATTTAGGCTTGCGCCTGGGCGAAGGCAGCGGTGCAGCGCTCGCGGTCCCGCTGTTGCGCCTGGCCTGTGAACTGCACAACGGCATGGCAACATTTGCCGAAGCCGCCGTGGCAGACCGTCCCGCATGAGCCTGCGCCTGGACTTGTTGCGCCATGGCGAGACCGAATTGGGTGGCGGGCTGCGCGGCAGCATCGACGACGCGCTGACCGACGCTGGCTGGCAGCAGATGCGTGCGGCGGTGCTCGACCATGGGCCATGGAATGTGATCGTCAGTTCGCCGCTGCAACGCTGCGCGCGCTTCGCTGAGGAACTGGCTGCGCAGCTGGGCTTGCCGGTCGAGCAGGAAGCGGATTTTCAGGAGCTGCACTTTGGCGACTGGGAAGGACAGAGCCCCGCGCAGTTGATGGAAACTGACGCAGCGGGGCTGGGGCGCTTCTGGGAAGACCCGTACGCCTTTACCCCGCCCAACGGCGAACCGGTGCAGGCATTTGCAAACCGTGTGCTTGCTGCCGTTGAGCGGGTGCAGAACGCACATGATGGCAAGCGCGTGCTGTTGATCAGTCACGGTGGGGTCATGCGTTTGTTGTTGGCCCGCGCCCGTGGCCTGCCGCGCGAGCACCTGCTGCAGGTCAGCGTGCCTCACGGTGGCCTGTTTGGCCTCGACGTGCAGGCCGATGGTCAGTTGATGGAGCGCTGAATGCTGCCTTTCTGGATCGCTTTGCAGTTCCTCAGCAGCTTGCCGATTCGTCTGCCGGGCATGCCGACCCCGCAGCAATCGGGGCGCTCGTTGTTGTTTTATCCCTTGGTAGGGCTGTTGTTCGGCCTGCTGCTGTTGGCGCTCGATCAAGTCCTGGAAGGCTCGCCGTTGTTGTTGCATGCGGCCTTGCTGCTGGGCGCCTGGGTGATGCTTAGCGGTGGGTTGCATCTGGACGGTCTGGCCGACAGCGCTGACGCCTGGCTGGGTGGATTCGGTGACCGCGAGCGCACGCTGGTCATCATGAAAGACCCGCGCAGCGGCCCCATCGCCGTGGTCACGCTGGTGGTGGTCTTGTTATTGAAGCTCAGCGCCGCGCTGGCCCTGGTTGAGGCGCACTGCAGCCTTGGCCTGTTGCTGGCCCCGGTGATTGCCCGCACGGCCATGCTGGCATTGTTTATGAACACACCTTATGTTCGCCCCGGCGGGCTGGGCCAGGCGCTCGCCAACCATCTGCCGCGCAAGGCCGGTTTGCGTGTGCTGGCGACGGTGGTTCTGTTTTGCGTATTCATGGGCGGTTGGGCTGCGGTATGGGTGTTGCTGATCTGCACCGGTAGTTTCTTCTGGCTGCGCCGGGTAATGATCCGGCGCTTGGGAGGCAGTACAGGCGATACCGCCGGGGCCATGCTGGAGCTGCTCGAAACCCTGGTGCTGGTCACATTGGCGCTGATGTGAGATGGGTAGACGCGGCGACGCGTCGCTGACGTACGTTGTGTCAGCCGATAAAGATGGCGCTGACCCATCGCGTTCGCCAGCAAGCCGGCTCCTACGGTCTGCGGCCATAATCGGGTCCTACAGCCTGCGCGCCCAAGGCGTCGACGAAATTGCCGGAGAGTGTCATGCGCCGTGTCCTTGTAGGAGCCGGCTTGCTGGCGAACCGGTTGTGTCAGCCGATAAAGATGGCGCTGACCCAACGCGTTCGCCAGCAAGCCGGCTCCTGCGGTCTGCGGCCATCATCGGCTCCTACGGTCTGCGGCCATAATCGGGTCCTACAGCCTGCACGCCCAAGGCGTCGACGAATCGGCGGCGGGTGCCATGCGACGCATCCCTGTAGGAGCCGGCTTGCTGGCGAACCGGTGGTGTCAGCCGATAGAGATGGCGCTGACCCACCGCGTTCGCCAGCAAGCCGGCTCCTACGGTCTGCGGCCATAATCGGGTCCTACAGCCTGCGCTCACAAGGCGTCGACGAAATTGGCGGAGAGTGCCATGCGACGCATCCCTGTAGGAGCCGGCTTGCTGGCGAACCGGTGGTGTCAGCCGATAGAGATGGCGCTGATCCACCGCGTTCGCCAGCAAGCCGGCTTCTACGGTCTGCAGCCATAATCGGGTCCTACAGCCTGCGCGCCCAAGGCGTCGACGAAATTGGCGGCGGGTGCCATGCGACGCATCCCTGTAGAAGCCGGCTCGCTGGCGAACCGGTGGTGTCAGCCGATACAGATGGCGCTGACCCACCGCGTTCGCCAGCAAGCCGGCTCTACGGTCTGCGGCCATAATCGGCTTCTACGGTCTGCGGCCATAATCGGGTCCTACAGCCTGCGCGCCCAACGCGTAGACGAAATTGGCGGAGAATGCCATGCGCCGTGTCCCTGTAGGAGCCGGCTCGCTGGCGAACCGGTTGTGTCAGCCGATAAAGGTGGCGCTGACCCACCGCGTTCGCCAGCAAGCCGGCTCCTAAAGACAGAATCAGGTTCCACAGCGTGCGTTACCATGGCAGCGGTCAGCATCGGTGCCGGAGCGGGGCCGGAGGTCGCACCAGGCTTCGTTCATAGATTCAATCCATCGTGTTCCGGGAAAGCCGGAGAGGTGTCATGCATAGCGTTGCTCTGGTCGTCTACCCCCAATTCCAATCCCTCAGCCTGTCAGTCGGGTCGGTGCTGACCTGCGCGAACCTCATGCAAGGCGAGGCGGCGTACTCCTTCCACCTGGTGTCCGAGAGCGGCGGGGCGGTCATGTCATCCGAGGGCTTTGCGGTGAACACTACGCCGTTACAGCCCGACGGCTACGACACCACCATCGTCAGTGGCTACCTGGACCTGCAATTGCCAACGCTCAGCCTGCTTGAGTTCGTCCGCGCTGCGTCCGCTCAATCGCGCCGGGTAGCGTCGCTGTGCACGGGCGGCTTCGTACTGGCCGAGGCCGGGCTGCTGGACGGCAAACGCGCAACCATGCACTGGCTCCACGCGCCCGAGTTTCGCAAGCGCTACCCGAACGTTCGCGTGGAAGACGACAAACTGTTTACCGTGGACGGCCAGATCTGGACCGGCGCCGGCATGAGCGCAGGTCTGGACCTCGCACTGGCTATGGTGGAGAACGACCTTGGCGCCGACATTGCACGCCAGGTTGCGCGCAAACTGGTGGTCTATCAGCGGCGTGGCAGTGAGCAATCGCAGTTGTCGACGCTGCTGGAGCTGGACCCCAAGTCTGATCGCGTGCGACTGGCCCTGGCCTACGCCCGCGAAAACCTCACGAGCGACCTTTCCATTGACGCCCTCGCGGCGATTGCCCGGTTGAGCCCGCGCCAGTTCAGTCGCGTGTTTCGTGAGGAAACCGGGCAGACGCCGGCCAAAGCCGTCGAGTGCCTGCGGGTGGAGGTGGCGCGCGCCATGATGGAAACCAGTCGCCACCCCATCGAGGTGGTCGCCCGTGAGGCCGGCTTCGGTGATCGGGAGCGAATGCGTCAGGCGTTTCTTCGCACCTTTGGCGAGCCGCCGCAGGCCATGCAGCGAGCGTTCACTGGCTAAACAGCGAAGGGTCGCTCGCGGCTGTGTTGCCGCCCTTCAGGCATCACTAGGCATTCGCGGCGCGGCAGAGTAGCGTGTCATCAGCGCCCTTTGCCTTGCCCGACCTAGAACGGATACCGCCATGCCCCTTCGCTGGATTCATGCGCCTCTGCTATTGCTTGCCCTCAGCGGCGCAGCCATGGCGGCAGATTGCCCACCGCTGCTTCAGGGCGAATTGCCCAAGCTGCGCGCCAAACAGAACATCGATTTGTGCAAGACGTTCGCAGGCAAGCCGATGGTGGTGGTCAACACCGCCAGTTTCTGTGGCTTCGCGCCGCAGTTCAAAGGCCTGGAGGCATTGAACCAGCGCTTCAAGGGCGAGGGGCTGGAGATCCTCGGTGTGCCGTCCGATGACTTCTTGCAGGAATCCAAAGACGCCGCCGAAACCGCCAAAGTCTGCTACGTGAACTACGGCGTGACCTTCGCCATGACCGAGCCGCAGCCCGTGAGCGGCGCCGACGCCATCAACCTGTTCAAGGTCTTGACGCAGCAGAGCAGTGCGCCTCGCTGGAATTTCTACAAATATGTGGTGGACCGCAAAGGCAATGTGGTCGCCAGCTTCTCCAGCAACACCGCGCCCGATGACCCCGCGCTGATCTCAGCCATTGAGAAGGCGATCGCGTCTGCGCCTTGAGCCCGTTTTGCCACTGGCTTCGGGTTTAAACCCGCTCCAACGAAAAACCCCGCAGGCATCGCTGGCTGCGGGGTTTTTCTGTATGGCGGACAGGTGATGTGCCTGTCCCGCCAACGGCATCAGAAGCGGTAGGTCATGCCCACGCCAAAACCATTGGCGCTGTTTTCATACTTGGCGTTGTAAGACTGGCCCAAGGCATTGGCGTCGCTGACCTTGACGTCTTCTTCCTGCAGGTAGGAATAAGCCACGTCGATGGTGAGGTCTTCGGTCGGGCTGTAACCGGCGCCCAGGCTGAAGATCGTACGGTCACCCGTTGGGATGCGCGGCGAGCGGTTCTCGTTGTTGGTCGGCGACTGGTCGAATGACAGACCGGTACGCAACACCCACTGCTTGTTCAACTGGTACGAAGTACCCACGGCGTAGGCCCAGGTGTCATGCCAGTTTTGCTCTTCGCTGATGGTGCCGACCAGAGATTGGGTAGCGTCGCGGCGAGAGACCGGGGTGATGCCGGAGTTTTTGACAGTGATGTCTTCCAGGCGGCTCCAGCGTGTCCACGTCGCACCGGCGTACAGCTTCCACGCGTCATTCATTTTCTGAGTGACGGAGAAGTCGACGGTTTCCGGAGTGTCGATGTTCAGCTTCGCGTCATAGCGACCGCCTGGCAGGATGGCCGAAGGCACGCCAGCCCCGGGGGTCACTTCAGTGTGGCCTTCAAGCTTGTAGGTCACTTTGGAATGGTAAGTCAGACCCACGCTGGTGGTGTCGGTGGCTTGCACCAGGATACCGGCATTGAAACCGTAACCTACGTCATCGCCTTTGACCTGGACGCGGCCGTCACCGGTGCGTGCACCCAGCAGCGGGCTCACGTTCAGCGCTGATTCCAGCGCACCGGAGATACGGTTGATGGTCGGACCGAAGCCGATCGACACTTTGTCATTGAAGGCGTAGCTGACCGTCGGCTGGAACGTCACGACTTTCACGATGCTCTTGCTGCCGAAGTTGCGGCCCTGGAAGCTGTTTTCGTAGTCGGTCACCAGACCAAACGGGGCATAGACACCGAAGCCGAATGCCCAGTGTTCATCTACCGGGTTGACGTAGAAGCCCATCGGCACGGCGATGAAAGGCACCATGTCGCCCTTGTTCGTGCCGGTGCTTCTGCCGCTGGTGTCGGTGATATCGGTTTTGGCATCGATTGCAGCGACCCCCACGGTCGCTTGCGCGCGCTTGAGCTGCGACATGCCGGCAGGGTTGCCGTACACGATGCTGGCGTCGTCAACAGAAGAGGTACGGCCCGCAAACCCGGTCCCCATCCCGCTGATGCTTTGTTCGTTGAGGGCAAAACCGGAAGCGAAAATCTGAGTGGAGGCAAGTGTAATGGCGAGACTGAGGCTGGATTTGATCATTGTTTTTTTCATTGTTAGAACTCCTGTTGATCACCGCGCGGAAATTACCAATATTTCTCACTACGCGCTATAGCCTGGAGCAGCCGATTTAGAGCGGTTTTTGTAGGACAATCCTGAAAGTTCGTGGCGTTTTCACCTAAAACCGGCGGGTCACGAAATGGCCGCCGAGGGCTGAAACAGTGGGCTGACCCATGTTTGCCAGGCTGAAGTGAAATACTGGAGCTGGCCTTCGGGTTGAAATATCTCGCGCCACATTTGTGCCATGGCCAACGAATCATCAGCGTGTGGCAACGAAATTTGACTGGCTTCGATCATTAACCAGGCGATCGCGGTGGCGTAACGCAAATTTACCGTCAGCTCCATATCGGGGCCGGTCAGGAAGGCGTGCTGGCTGGCGAGCCCTCGAACGAGGCTGGCGAGGTCCGGATCCAGCGCCAGGTATTCGTCCCAAAGTCGGCGGTGCTGGGCGTCAGCGATGCTGTAGAGGCCATGACCGCGCTGGCTGTCCAGTTCAGCCCCCAACGCGGACTGACATGCGGCAACGCCCAGCAAAAAGGCCTCTGCAGCCTGATTGTATCGATCGAGGTACAGGAGAGTCGGGCGAATTACGTAGGAACACAGTTCACTGGCGGCGATTCCCATAAAACCCTCTGGGGTTGGTGGGTCGGCGGACCCCGACGCTTGGCAGCAATAATGGAGCGGGCCCGCCGGCAGCGACCTGCGCCGCTGACTTGAAGTGTAGTGTGATACTTGCGCCGTAAAGGGCTGTTTTAAGGAGGGTTCGTCGGCGCGAGCAGCGCGCGAACCGGAGGCCGGAGGTAGCTCTGACGCTTTTCTCTAGATAAAACAGGCACAAAAAAGCCCCACCTGTATGAGGTGAGGCCTTGTCGATGCAGCTTTACATGCCGACGGGCGGTATCAGGCAACCAGTGCCTGACGGGTCCGTTCGATCACAGCCTGCAATGGCGCAGGGCTGGAGTATTGATCCGGGTACAGACGCTCGCTGTGGCGGGCGATACCGTGCTCGTTGACGATGGTGAAGCTGAAGCAGCCTTTGCGCGCTGCCATGATCAGGCAGTTCATTGGAGCAAAAGCGTTGGTCAGTGTGCGAATAGCGTTTTGAGTCTGGATATGAGTAGCCATGGTTTCGGTGTTTCCTGAATCGACACGCAATAAGAGGCGTGCAATATAAAAACGTTCCAGTAAACGCGGACCGATGCTCGAATGCGAGTCAGTGGCAGGGCGCAGAACCTGTCTGGAACAAAAGCAGCCAGTTGAGCGCATATAAAATGTGGCGCGGGGCTGACTGGTAGGTACTTAGGAGGGCAGGCAACACAACATGAGCGAAGGTTCGATGCTCGAGGTGAAGATCCTGATCAATTTGCAGGCTGGTTGAGCAGTGCATGAGTTGTCTGAACACCCCTCCGTTTTGCCGGTAGGAGGTGAGAGGTCATGCCTGGAAACCATCGAGGTGATCGATCCCTTTTTTCAATCCGTTCGCTCAGTTGGCGAACCGGGATTGGGGGATTTAGTCGATCAGAATTGACTTTCAGCTTGGTACTAACGGCGGCGATGCTAATGGACTTGCTCACACATGGCAAGCATTGAATTACTAAATACGCCCGGCAGCGCGTGTAAGTGTCTGCAGGGTGGCGCAACGGTGGGTAGCTCTGCGCTTTGTTTGCGAAAATGCCAACGGGCGTGCGCGGATGGAAAACCCGCCTGATCGGAGGCAGATTTTGACTTGTGCACATTGCGAAAGGTATCTGTCATGTCACTGTCACGTCCGCCGCTAACCGCTTGATTTAATGCAACGAATTATTAAGTCAATGAAAACCATCGTTTTTTTACGCTGGTGAAAAAATCGTCAGTTTGAACGCAGGCCCCATTCTGCGTGCGTTTGCGGAAGCTTAAGGGGTGTTGTCCACTGACTTATCCACAGGTTCTGTGGATTGTCCCAACCGCTGGCTCTACCTCGGGGCTCTCGCCAGCTTTATCTCCGCTTTGCAGCCTTTTGCGGGTTGTTTTATCGAGATCGGACGTCTGCATCGGTTCTGCGCATAATGCGGTCTGCATCAACGTGGAGTCGCAATGTTATGGTTTTTGATTTAACCAGCCTGCTACTGGGCTTGGCAGCCGCGGGCGTACCGTTGCTGGTAGTGGCGTGGCAACTGCACCGTCGCCTCGCGCAACGTGAAGCAGACAGCCTGTTACTTGATGAGCGCTTGAGTAATGCGCAGATGGCCCAGGACGGTCTCAACGCCCAGCTCGACGCCAGCCGCGACGAAATCAGCGATCTTGCTCAAGCCAATGCGGTCAAGCAGGCAGATCTGGCGGCGTTGCGCCGTGAAGTCGAGTTATTGCGTCAGCAGCACGAGGGAGCGCGGGAGGCACAGGCGGAATGGGCCCACGAGCGGACTGCCCGTGAGGCCGAGCTGCGCCGCCTGGACGCCCAGTGCGCATCATTGGGCGCCGAGCTTCGCGAACAGCAAGACAGTCACCAGCAGCGCCTCACCGATTTGCAGGGCTCTCGCGATGAACTGCGTGCGCAGTTTGCCGAGCTGGCGGGGAAAATCTTCGATGAGCGCGAGCAACGCTTCGCCGAGACCAGCCAGCAGCAGTTGGGGCAACTGCTGAACCCGCTCAAGGAACGCATTCAATCCTTTGAAAAGCGCGTCGAAGAGAGTTACCAAAATGAAGCCCGGGAGCGGTTCTCGCTCAGCAAGGAGCTGGAGCGATTGCAGCAGCTCAATCTGCGTTTGAGCGATGAAGCCACCAACCTCACCCGCGCGCTCAAAGGGCAGAAGACCCAGGGTAATTGGGGCGAGCTGATCCTGGAGCGTGTCCTTGAGCATGCGGGACTTGAGAAAGGCCGTGAGTACCAGACGCAAGTCAGTCTCAAAGGCCCTGACGGCGAGCGCTTTCAACCGGACGTGTTGATTATGCTGCCGGGTGATAAACAGGTGGTGGTGGACGCCAAGGTCAGCCTCACCGCTTATCAGCAGTACGTTTCGGCCGACGATGAGGTGATCTCGCAGGCGGCCCTGAAGCAGCACGTGCTGTCGTTGCGCAATCATGTGAAAGGTCTGTCGGGCAAGGATTACAAACGGCTTGAAGGGCTGCACAGCCTCGATTTCGTATTGCTTTTCGTACCCATAGAAGCGGCGTTTTCGGCGGCATTGCAAGCCGAGCCGAACATGTTTCAGGAGGCCTTCGACCGCAACATCGTGATTGTCAGCCCGACCACCTTGCTGGCCACGCTCAGGGTCATTGACAGCCTGTGGAAGCAAGAGCGGCAAAGCCAGAACGCTCGTGAGATCGCGGAGCGGGCAGGGTGGCTGTACGACAAATTCGTTTTGTTCATTCAGGACCTGGACGAGGTCGGCAACCGGCTTCAGCAACTCGACAAAGCCTACAGTGCCGCGCGCAACAAGCTGGTCGAAGGGCGCGGCAACCTCGTCAGCCGCAGCGAGCAACTCAAGCTGTTGGGGGCGCGAGCCAGTAAAAGTCTGTCGCCTGACTTGCTGGAGCGGGCCATGACAGATCCAGAAGGCCTGATGCAGTTGCCGGAGTGACCTGTAGCCAGGGATGACCCTGTCGTCTCTGGCTTTTGTACGGTCAGCCCCACCCCAATCGTATACAAAAAGCAGCATCGCCGGCTTGCGTCGCTTTTGCCCTGTCTCGCACCGTCATTGATCACGCTGCACTGCCGATAGGCGTTCTGCCGTGCATACGGCCAGAAGCCTGGACCTGCCCTGACGCAGGCGGGTACCGCGCATCCCTCTGTTTCAGCACCTCGCCCGACTTTTCAACGGAGAGTGGCACGCATTCTGCGTATTGGTTCGTATACAACCCGTGCTTGCTCTCGTACCCAGTGTGAGAATCAGTTGAGCGCGGGCCGCTTCATCCGACAAGGGAGAAATGCGATGAACGAGCCAATGCCCCACGGTTATAGCCCCCGCTTGTACAACCAAGACCTCGGGCCTGTTCCGCAGAAGTGGACGTGGTACAACATCTTCGCGTTCTGGATGAGCGACGTGCACAGCGTGGGCGGCTACGTATTTGCTGCCAGCCTGTTCGCGCTGGGGCTGGCCAGTTGGCAAGTGTTGATCGCGCTTCTGGTCGGCATCTGCATCATTCAGGTGATTGCAAATCTGCTCGCCAAGCCCAGTCAGCAAGCGGCGGTGCCTTATCCCGTGATCTGCCGTCTCGCGTTCGGTGTGTTCGGCGCGAACATCCCCGCGGTGATTCGCGGCCTGATTGCTGTGGCGTGGTACGGCGTGCAAACGTACCTGGCTTCAAGCGCGCTGATCATCGTAGTGCTGCGCTTCTTCCCGCAGATGTCAGTGTTTGTGGAGCCGCAGTTCGCCGGCCTGTCTTACTTGGGCTGGTTCGGTTTCCTGGCCCTTTGGGTGGTTCAGGCTGCTGTGTTCTGGACCGGCATGGATTCGATCCGCCGTTTCATCGACTGGGCCGGCCCGGTCGTCTATGCGGTGATGTTCATACTGGCCGGCTGGATCGTGTGGAAGGCGGGTTGGGCCAATATCAGCTTTACTCTGTCCGAGAAATCACTGACCGGTTGGGAGGCTGTTTCCCAGGTCATCATGGCCACTGCGCTGGTGGTGTCCTACTTTTCGGGTCCAACGCTCAACTTCGGTGACTTCAGCCGGTACTGCCGCAGCATGGCCGAGGTCCGCCGAGGTAACTTTTGGGGCCTGCCGATCAACTTCCTCGCGTTCTCGCTGGTGACCGTCGTGATCGTTTCGGGCACGTTGCCGGTCTTCGGCGAGATGCTGCATGACCCGATCGCCACCGTCGCGCGTATCGACAACGACGTGGCGGTCTTGCTGGGCGCATTCGCCTTCGTCACTGCGACCATCGGTATCAATATCGTCGCCAACTTCGTTTCACCGGCGTTCGATTTCGCCAACGTCGCACCGAGCAAGATCAGCTGGCGGGCAGGTGGAATGATCGCCGCCGTTGCGTCGATCTTCATCACGCCCTGGAATCTGTTTAACAACCCTGAGGTGATCCACTACACCCTGGATGTGCTTGCAGCGTTCATCGGACCCCTGTTTGGCATCTTGCTGGTGGATTTCTACGTGATCAAAAAACAGCAGATCGACGTTGATGCGTTGTTCAACGACGGCCCGACCGGGCGCTATTGGTACAGCGGCGGGGTCAACTACACGGCAGTCAAGGCGCTGATCCTGGCAACGGTGGCCGGTATCGCGATTACCTTCATTCCGGCGTTGCAGCCAATGGCCAACTTTGCATGGTTTACAGGATGTTTCCTGGGGGGCGGGCTGTTCTATCTGTTCGCCAGACGTCGCCAGGCCCATGAATGCGTGGTGTTGACGCCCGCAGCGGCGGGTTGACGGAATACCGTTGGTCGCGTGCGGGCTTCGCAAAAGCGATTTGGACGGTCACATGATCATGCAAGGCCAAAAAAAATCCTGCCGCGACACTCGGTAGCAGGCGTAAAGTGCGCCTTAGCACTATGATCTGCCTTAAGCAGTTCGGACATTGGCTGCCGAGTATTTCCCTGAAGGGGGCGTTATATGAACAGCAAACTCCAAGAATGGCTTCACGATGTAGGCGTCGCGCTCGGTTTGATCGAGCCGCCCAAGCTGCAACCCGTCCCTGTGCGCACCAACGATGACGAACGTCGTCGCCCACGGCGCTGAGTGACTCCACAGCAGGCTGAGCAAAGCGGTGCTATCGCCCGATAGCCCGCTCGTATTTTATCCTGGCCATTTGGCCATCCCCATGCCCAAAGCGACAATCATCCGCTGGACAATCACCCGCTGATTGACCTCAGGTCAGTGGTGGCTGCGTTGTTTTTGTTCGATGAGAATAAGATCGATGAGCCCTTGAAGGGTCAACTGTCCGAAAGGCGAATGGACTGACGCTGCCGCTATATCGGCTTTGATACGAGGCGCCAGGTGAATACTGAAGTCGTTCTGCAATATCCAGAAAAACTCCTTGAAGTCGGCCTCGTCCAGTTCCAGTTCACTGAGCATGACGTCGTCTTGCCCCTGAATCAGGGATTTATCGACGAGGATTTTGCCGATCGTGTCGATCACGTGCTGTCTGACTTCGGTACGCTTCATGGCAGGTCTCTGTTTTGATTTAAGTGGTAATCACCCCAACATCAAAATACAGAGGGTTGTGGCGGCAATGCCCTGTAAGCAACCACCCTGGAAAAGCCGCAGCGCCATTGCGCAACGCTGGCAGTGTGTAATCAAGGCTAGCCTATCCTGGGGAAACCGGAATGCGGCGCAGCGATGGTTTTTTTGTAACAGTGCATGAAAAAGCGCCCGAAGGCGCTTGAGTAGGCTAAAGCACGGCTCTGTGTCACGTTATGGCACGCGAGAGTCCTCTCAGCGGCGCTCGACCCCAGGCAAAACGCATAACATTTCGTACAGAAGGTTCGCGCCCAGCAACGACGTGTTGCCGGTCGTGTCGTAGGGCGGGGAGACTTCGACCAAGTCGCAGCCGATCAGCTGCAGTCCCTGGCATCCGCGGATGATTTCAATCGCCTGAATGGTTGTCAGGCCGCCGATTTCCGGCGTGCCCGTGCCCGGAGCCCACGCCGGGTCGATACCATCAATATCGAAGCTCAGGTAAACCGGACCACCGCCCACTTTCTCGCGCACTTCAGCCATCAGCGGAGCCAGCGACTTGTGCCAGCATTCCTCTGCCTGGACCACCCGAAAACCCTGTTTGCGGCTCCAGTTAAAATCCTCGGCAGTATAGCCCTGGGCGCGAAGGCCAATCTGAACCACGCGATCGCAGTCCAGCAGGCCTTCCTCAACGGCTCTGCGGAACGTTGTGCCGTGGGCGATCTTCTCGCCGAACATGTGGTCGTTGACGTCCGCATGTGCGTCGATATGGACCAGCCCCACCTTGCCGTGCTTTTTATGCATCGCGCGCAGGATTGGAAGCGTGATGGTGTGATCCCCGCCCAGCGTCAGGGGGATGATGTTGTGCTCCAGAAAGCCGTCGTAGGCTTCTTCGATGATGCGCACAGCATCCAGCAGGTTAAAGGTGTTGATCGCCACGTCGCCGATGTCCGCGACTGAGAGCGAATCAAACGGCGCTGCGCCTGTGGCCATGTTGTAGGGGCGGATCATTACCGATTCCGCACGGATTTCCCGCGGCCCGAACCGTGTGCCGGCGCGCAGCGAGGTGCCGATGTCCAACGGCACACCGACGAAAGCAGCGTCCAGACCGGCTGCGGTTTGTAGATGTGGGAGGCGCATCATGGTGGCGATGCCGGCGAAGCGCGGCATTTCGTTGCCGCCCAGTGGTTGGTGAAAAATCTTGTCCACAGGATTGCCTCATCGATTTAATCAAAAGGAGGGAGCTGACTTCCAGCGTGGCCTCGATTCTGTTGATCGGCCCATCGGTGAACAATCGCCCACGCGAAATACTTAGTTCAGATTTTCCAGAAGTATCGAGTAAGCTGCGCCCAAACCCCTTCATGGACACGCCATGGCCAGCGCGTTACCCGATCTGAAACTGCTGCGTATCTTCGCTTGCGTCGTCCGTCATCAGGGCTTTGCCAGCGCACAGCAAGAGCTGAACCTGTCGACGTCGGCCATCAGCACCTACATGAGCCAGCTTGAAGCCACCTTGGGTATCGTGCTGTGTCATCGCGGGCGGGGCGGGTTCAGTCTGACCAGCAAGGGCGAGCTGTTCCATCAGGAAACCCTGCGCCTGCTTGGTGAACTGGAAGGCTTCGAGCTCTATGCCGCAGCCCTCAAGGGCGAGCTGCGCGGCACGCTGAATCTTGGGGTGCTGGATTCCACGGTGAGTGATCGAGCGCTGCCCTTCGCCGAGGTGATCGGGGCGTACAGCGCCGAACACCCGGCGGTCCACCTGCACTTGTCGGTGATGAGCCCGTACGAGTTGCAGCTGGGTGTGCTGGATAACCGCCTGGACCTTGCAATCGGATCATTTTCCACGCGCATGAACGGCCTGCTGTATCAGCCGTTATACCGCGAGCAGCACTGGCTGTACTGCAGCAACCGGCACGCGCTGTATGCAGAGCGGAGGATTCCTGAACCGGTCATCACCCAGCAGCGCATGGTGGGTCGAGGCTACTGGAGCCAGGCCGAGCTTGCCCGCCACGGCTTCAAGCACAGCGCTGCCACGGTTGAAAGTATGGAAGCGCAGCTCATTCTGGTGTTGTCAGGGGCTTACATCGGTTACCTGCCCGAGCATTACGCCCAGTCGTGGGTGGATTCTGGACATTTGCGCGTCCTGCTGCCTGCCACGTTTGGCTATCAGGCGCCGTTTTCGATGATCCTGCGCCGTGGCCGCAGCCGGGAGCCGCTGATTCAGACCTTTCGCGATCTGCTGAAAGCGCAGCTCAATCCCCTGTAGGAAGCCGACAATGTCCCGTGCCCGATGCGATCGCTGCCTGCGTCCGACCGATCACTGCCTGTGCCCACTGATACCGAAGCTCGGTAGCCAGACCCGCGTGTTGATTCTGCAGCACCCGAGCGAGGTCAATCACGCGCTGAACACGGCGCGCCTCGCAGCGCTCGGGTTGGAGAATGCAGAGTTAAGGGTGGGCGAGGTGTTTGAGGATTTGGCGCAATACCTGAATCCGCCTGGCTATCAAGCACGATTGCTGTTTCCGGGGGAGGGCGCCACGACGTTGACGGCAGCACCTGCCGATGAACAACCGGTGCTGTTGGTAGTGCCTGACGGGACGTGGCGCAAGGCGCGCAAATTGCTGCATCTCAACCCCTTGCTGGCGCAGCTGCCGAGGGTCTTTCTGGAGAACGCACCGCCGTCGCGTTATCGGTTGCGCAAAGCCCCGGGGCCGGACGCACTGTCGACGCTGGAAGCGATAGTGCATGCGCTGCACACACTTGAGCCGGGGAGGTCATTCGACGCGCTGTTGCGCCCGTTCGATGCGTTGATCGAGGGGCAGATTGCGGCGATGGGCATGGAGACCTTCAGCCGCAACCATTCCTGAGTTTGACGGCGAATCAACCGTTCAGCGAGGAGGGCATGCCTGGCTGATAGGGGCTGGCTGCCTGCATGCGGCGGATGTAAGCCTCGGTTTCACGTTCGGCGTCCTGCTTGCTGACGAACGGCCCTTCGAGGGTGTTTTCCCGGGTACTGAAAAAGTACAGGCCATTCACGCGGGATACGCGGTCGCTGCGGAAACGAACGGTCGGGGCTGGATCTTGTTCACGCTTGCTCAACATGGCCTTCTCCGGGCTTCAAGTCACTACGCTGGTCATCAAAAGGGGGTGGACAACGGCGGCGTTAAAGAACATCCCGCGCTCACTAAGCAAACCAACTGCTGGCCGACTGACACTGTACCCTGAACTGAACGACTGACTGTAGAGGCATTAGCGCCTCTGCAACGTAAGTCACAGCGTTTGAATAACGGTTTTCACCAGCGTTCCATCAATTTGCAGCGTGGTGCGACAAATTGTCCCGGCAGGTTGGGAGGTGGTCAGCGCTTGCCCAAGGCCTCAGCCTGACGAATCCACTGCTGGCGCTGCTCCTCGGTAGAGCTGCGCACCGGCGCAAATTCGGTAAGCCGGGAGGTCTTGATCCCACAGAACTCCAGGATCGTCCTGACCATCTGTCGATGGGCCGGGGCCTTGAATACCCAGCGAAAGTAGCGTGACGGTGTGTCCATCGTCACCAGGAGTTCCGCAGTTCTGCCTTTGAGCAATTCATTGGAGGGATGATGCCGGCCGTGGGCCTTGAAGGCGAAACCGGGCATGAATACCCGCTCGAAAAAACCGCTGAGCAGACTGGGCAGCCCGCCCCACCAGACCGGATACACAAACACCAGATGCTGCGCCCAGTGCACCTCGCGCTGGGCTTCGAGCAGGTCATGTTCCAGCGTCTGCGCGGATTCATAGCCGCCGCGCAGTATCGGATCGAACTCCATTTCATCGAGCTTCAGCACTCGCACCACATGACCCTGACTGCGCGCGCCCTGGGCATAAGCCTCGGCCAGCGCGTGGCCGAGGCTTATGCTTTTGGGGGTGCCAATGATCATGAGGATGCGTTTGCCGTAGCCTTCCAGTGGCGTGGCGCCGCTGATGGGTTCAGCCATTGCTGCCGGCCTCAAGCATCTTCTCGGGACGCACCCAGGCGTCGAACTCGGCGTCGGTGAGGAAGCCCAGTTGCAACGCCGCCTCGCGCAGGGTCAGGCCTTCGCTGTAGGCCTTCTTGGCGATCTGCGCCGACTTGTCATAGCCAATGTGGGGGTTCAACGCGGTCACCAGCATCAGGCCGCGCTCCAGATGCTCGGCCATCTTGGTGGCGTCGGGCTCCATGCCGGCGATGCAGTGTTCGTTGAAGTTACGGCAGCCGTCGCCGAGCAGTCGGATCGACTGCAGCAGGTTGTGGATGATGACCGGCTTGAACACGTTCAGCTGCAGGTGACCCTGGCTGGCGGCAAAGGTGATCGTAGTGTCGTTGCCCATGACCTGGCAGGCCAGCATCGACAGCGCTTCGCACTGAGTCGGGTTAACCTTGCCCGGCATGATCGAACTGCCCGGCTCGTTGGCAGGCAGTTTGACTTCGGCCAGCCCTGCGCGTGGGCCTGAACCCAGCAGGCGCAGGTCATTGGCGATCTTCATGAGGGTCACCGCGAGGGTTTTCAGCGCACCCGACAAGGCGGTCAGCGGCTCATGCCCGGCCAGCGCAGCAAATTTGTTCGGTGCGGTCACGAACGGCAGGCCGGACAGCGCGGCCAGTTCCGCGGCGACGGCTTCGGCAAACCCATGCGGCGAGTTCAGGCCGGTACCTACAGCCGTGCCGCCCTGCGCCAGTTCACAGACGGCAGGCAATGCGGCGCGGATGCTCTTTTCGGCGTAGTCGAGCTGTGCGACATAGGCCGACAGCTCCTGACCGAACGTGATCGGCGTCGCGTCCATCATGTGCGTACGACCGGTTTTCACCAATTTCATGTGGCGCGCAGATTGCTCGGCCAAACCGGCGGACAACTCGGCAATGGCCGGCAGCAGTTGTTCTTTCACCGCCTGAACGGCCGCGATGTGCATCGCAGTGGGGAAACAGTCGTTGGAGCTTTGCGAACGGTTGACATGGTCATTGGGGTGGACCGGCGATTTGCCGCCGCGGCCCTGGCCGGCGAGCTCGTTGGCGCGCCCTGCAATCACCTCGTTGACGTTCATGTTGCTCTGGGTGCCGCTGCCGGTCTGCCAGACCACCAGGGGGAATTGGTCGTCGAGCTTGCCTTGCAGCACTTCGTCGGCGGACTGCTCGATCAGGTTGGCGATGTCAGCGGGCAGGTCACCATTGCGGTTGTTGACCCTGGCGGCGGCTTTTTTGATCAGCGCCAGCGCGTGCAGTACCGGCAGCGGCATGCGCTCCTGGCCAATGGCGAAGTTGATCAGGGAGCGTTGCGTCTGCGCCCCCCAGTAAGCGTCCTCGGGGACGTCGATCGGACCTATGCTGTCGGTTTCGGTACGGCTCACTGGACTCACTCCTTAAGATCGATAGGCGCAATTTAGTGCCCGGGAATCCGGTGGGGTTCCCCGTGACAGCCGCGCGGTCGCAACAGGCGCTGACAGTGTGCGACAAAAGCGGCCGGCCGGTCGCCCTAAACCTTCGCGTGTGCGGGTGCGTGAGAGCTGTGGCATAACCGCTCGTAGGGTCGGGGGTTGAGGGAAACGCGCAAAGGGGCGCAGAATGGCCGGCCTTGGGGTTCTGCCTCGCCTGCTAGATAAGGAAACTCGATGACCCGTCTTCGTGCCATTTGTGCTGCGGTTGCTCTGGTCTGCGCCAGCGGCCAGGTTCTTGCCGACACCGCCAGCCATGACGCCAGTGCTGTAGCGTTCCTCAAACTGGCTCACGCCGATCAACTGGGTGCGCCGGTTTACATGCAAGTCCAGCAGATGTTCGCTCAGCGTTTCGCTGAAACCAAAGCGCCGGCGTCCAAGCAAGCCACGCTTGAAACCTATCAGGCCAAAGCCAACGCTGCGCTGAACCAGGTGATCAGCTGGGACAAGTTGCAGCCTGACATGGTCAAGCTGTACACCTCCAACTTCACCGAAAGCGAGCTCAAAGACCTCGTTGCTTTCTATCAGTCGCCGCTGGGCCAGAAAGTCCAGGCCAAGATGCCGCAGATCAGCCAGCAGTCGTTCCAGCTGACCCAAAGCAAGCTGGAAAGCGCGGTGCCTGTGGTCAACAAGCTGCTCGCCGACATGACCAAGGAACTGACCCCGGCCGGCGCCAAGCCTGCTGCCCCGGCAGCGCCTGCCAAAAAGCCATAAGCGAAGCCTGACATGAGCATGCAACAGCGAATCGAATCCGCGTTGACGGTCTTTCAGCCTGAGTACCTTCAAGTGCTCAACGAAAGCCACATGCACAGTCGCGGGACGGACACTCACTACAAGGCGGTAGTGGTCAGCGATCAGTTCGCCGGCCTCAACGCTGTCAAGCGCCACCAGAAGGTCTACGGCCTGCTGGGTGGCTTGATGGGTGAGTTTCATGCCCTGGCGCTGCACACCTACACCCCTGAAGAGTGGGCGAAGCTCGGTGCAGCGCCGTCTTCACCGACCTGTGCTGGTGGGCACGACTGACTGGCGTCCGACCTTCGTAGGAGCGTGCTTGCCCGCGATCGCGGGGTGTCAGACACGTGAATGTGTCAGGCAAATCGCATTCGCGGGCAAGCACGCTCCTACAGTCGGTGTTGCCTGTAAACGTTTCATCACTCGCCTCACTCCGCTGATCACGACCCTGCCTGCCCGACGTTGATTCTTGATAGAATCCGCGCCGCGTTGCCCGGTCGGCGCGCGTTCACCTGAATCATTCACCCGGTAGGCCCTTTGCGAGGGTCACCACCTGGAGACGCTACATGACCCACACCGCACCCATCGTCGTCGCGGCGCTGTACAAATTCGTCACCCTTTCCGATTACGTCGCGCTGCGCGAGCCATTGCTCCAGGCGATGGTCGACAACGGCATCAAAGGCACATTGCTAATCGCCGAAGAAGGCATCAATGGCACGGTGTCCGGCAGCCGCGAAGGCATCGACGGCTTGATGGCCTGGCTCAAGAAAGACCCGCGCATGGTCGATATCGACCACAAGGAAACGTACTGCGACGAGCAGCCGTTCTACCGCACCAAGGTCAAACTCAAAAAAGAGATCGTGACTCTTGGCGTTCCCGGTGTTGACCCGAACAAGGCGGTGGGCACCTACGTCGAGCCTCAGGACTGGAACGCACTGATCGCCGATCCCGAAGTGCTGCTGATCGACACCCGCAATGATTACGAGGTTTCGATCGGCACCTTTGAGGGCGCCATCGACCCCAAGACCACTTCCTTCCGTGAGTTCCCGGAGTACATCAAAGCCCATTTCGATCCGGCCCGACACAAGAAAGTCGCGATGTTCTGCACCGGTGGCATTCGTTGTGAAAAAGCCTCCAGCTACATGCTGGGCGAAGGGTTCGAGGAGGTCTATCACCTCAAGGGCGGCATTCTCAAATACCTGGAAGAAGTCCCTCAGGAAGAAAGCCGCTGGCGTGGTGACTGCTTCGTTTTCGACAATCGCGTCACCGTGCGCCATGACCTGACCGAGGGCGACTACGATCAATGTCATGCCTGCCGCACTCCGATCAGTGCAGAAGACCGGGCCAGCGAGCACTATTCGCCGGGCGTCAGCTGCCCGCATTGCTGGGATTCCCTGAGCGAGAAGACCCGCCGCAGCGCCATCGACCGGCAAAAGCAGATCGAGCTGGCCAAAGCGCGCAATCAGCCGCACCCGATCGGCCGTAACTACCGAGCCCTTGACGCTCACGACACCGAAGCGCACCCCACAGAAACGCCTGCTGCTGAACCCCAACGCCACGAGGCCTGAGCCATGTCCACCCGCCTGCTGTACGTGATGGACCCGATGTGTTCGTGGTGCTGGGGGTTTTCTCCGGTGGCCGAAGCATTGGTGAAGCAGGCGGGGGCGGCCGGCGTGCCGTTGCATCTGGTCGTGGGCGGGCTGCGCACCGGCAGTGGCGCGTCGCTGGAGCCCTCGACCCGGCGTTACATTCTCGAACACTGGCAGGCGGTGCAAGAGACCACCGGCCAGGTGTTCCGCTTCGAGGGCGCGTTGCCCGATGGTTTCGTCTACGACACCGCGCCCGCATGCAGGGCCATCGTGGCGGCGCGCAGCCTGGCGCCGGATGTCGCCTGGCGGCTGGTCAAAGAGATTCAGCAAGCCTTTTATCTGCAGGGTCGCGACGTGACCCACGGCTCGGTGCTGGCCGAACTGGCGGAAAAAGCCGGTCTGCCGCGCATCGAGTTCGCTGAAGCCTTTGACAGCGTCGAGCAGCATGCCGCGACAGCGTCGGATTTCTCCTGGGTTCAAGACCTGGGCATTGCCGGGTTTCCAACCCTGCTTGCCGAACGGAATGGCCAGCTGGCGTTATTGACCAATGGCTATCAGGCACTCGACGTGCTTCAGCCGTTGCTCGGGCGCTGGCTGGAGCGCAACGCCGGTGTCTGACTCCCGAAATCTGGAACAGGGCGAACCCGACGCGGCGACCGATGCACCGGCTCAGGTTGATCGCCTGAACTGGGCGCAGATCCGCCGCCTTGCCCTGCAGCATAAAAAAGCGCTATGGCTGGCCAACGGCGTCGCTGTTCTGGCGGTGCTGTGCTCAGTGCCGATTCCTTTGCTGCTGCCCTTGCTGGTCGATGAAGTGCTGCTGGGCAAAGGCAACTCGGCGCTGATGTTCATGAATCAGTTTCTGCCTGCGAGCCTGCACAAGCCTGTCGGTTACATCGGCCTGATGCTGGTGGCCACACTCTTCCTGCGCCTGGGCGCGCTGGTGTTCAACGTGGTTCAGTCGCGGCTGTTCGCGGGGCTGGCCAAGGACATTGTTTATCGCATCCGGGTCCGTTTGATCGAGCGACTCAAGCGCATCTCGTTAAGTGAATACGAGAGCCTGGGCAGTGGCACCGTCGCCGCACACCTGGTCACCGATCTCGACACTGTGGACAAATTCGTCGGCGAGACGCTGAGCAAGTTTCTGGTCGCCACCCTGACCCTTACCGGCACCGCGGCCATTCTGATGTGGATGCACTGGCAGCTGGCGCTGCTGATTTTGCTGTTCAACCCGTTGGTGGTCTTCGCGACGGTCAAGCTTGGCAAACGCGTCAAACACCTCAAGAAGCTGGAAAACGACAGCACCTCCCGGTTCACCCAGGCGCTCACAGAGACGCTCGATGCGATCCAGGAGATCCGTGCCAGCAACCGTCAGGGCCATTTCCTCGGGCTGCTCGGTCTGCGCGCGCGGGAAGTGCGCGACTACGCGGTGTCGTCGCAGTGGAAGAGCGACGCGTCGGGGCGCGCCAGCGGTTTGTTGTTTCAGTTCGGCATCGACATTTTTCGCGCCGCCGCCATGCTCACGGTGCTGTTTTCCGACCTGTCCATCGGCCACATGCTCGCCGTGTTCAGCTACCTGTGGTTCATGATCGGTCCGGTCGAGCAACTGCTCAATCTGCAGTACGCCTACTACGCTGCGGGCGGTGCGTTGACCCGAATCAACGAACTGCTGAGCCGTGCCGATGAGCCGCGGTATCCGGTCCGAACCAATCCGTTTGTGGGGCACAAAACGGTGAGCATCGATGTGCGCGGTCTGAGTTTCGGCTACAGCGACGAGAGAGTGCTGGATCAGCTCGATCTGACGATCAACCCCGGCGAGAAGGTCGCTATCGTTGGCGCCAGCGGCGGCGGTAAAAGCACGCTGGTTCAGTTGTTGCTGGGTCTGTACAGCGCCGACGCCGGGGTGATCCGCTTCGGCGGGGCCAGCCTGCAAGACATCGCCCTGGAAACCGTGCGAGATAACGTTGCCGTCGTGCTGCAGCATCCGGCGCTGTTCAATGACACCGTGCGCGCCAATCTGCTGATGGGCCGCGAGCAGCGCGATGAGGCGTGCTGGCAGGCGCTTGAAATCGCTCAACTGGACGCCACGATACGCGCGCTCCCCAATGGCCTGGACAGCGTCGTGGGTCGCTCGGGCGTTCGCCTCTCCGGCGGCCAGCGCCAGCGGCTGGCGATTGCGCGCATGGTCCTGGCCGATCCCAAGGTGGTGATTCTCGACGAAGCGACCTCGGCGCTGGATGCGGCCACCGAATACAACCTGCATCAGGCCCTCAACCGCTTTCTAAGCGGCCGTACCACGTTGATCATTGCCCATCGGTTGTCGGCGGTAAAACAGGCTGATCGTGTCCTGGTATTCGACGGCGGGCGCATTGCGGAGGACGGTGGCCATCAACAATTGATCGCCGACGGAGGCTTGTACGCGAGGCTTTACGGGCATTTGCAGCAGGTTTAACCCACGCAGGTCCGACATCGTGATCAAATGGCTTAGTGCCACTGGAACACGTCAATTCTTCAGCTAAGCTTGGCTGCGATGAGGCCGGAAATGTGAAAAGCGTCATATTTACGTCTCTGCATTCAATTGGCTGGTTACGTCTTGATATAGATGTGAGAGATTGTCCGCTGCATCGTGGAAATTAGCGAAGTCCCTCAGGCTCCAGGAAGGTCGCCTGGCGAGGGGGATGGGTATCAGGCAGTGCTGATGAAAGGGACACCATGAAGCAAAAGCGGATTCTCGAGAAGCCTCGTCTTCTGGGCATCGTTTGGCCATTTATTGCCGTCGTGCTGTTACAGGCGCTGCTCGGCTGTGTCAGCCTTTATATGATGTCGGCTGTGCGCAGTTACATCGGTGGTGAGAGCCTCTGGTCCAAGGGCCAGAAAGACGCCATCTATTATCTGAATCTCTACGCCAACAGCCGCGACGAAATCAACTACCTCAAATACCAGAAAGCCTTTGCCATTCCTCAGGGCGGGCATGACCTGCGCCTGGCCATGGATCAGCCGGTGCCTGACATCGCACGCGCCAAGGCCGGGATTCTGCAAGGCGGCAACCATCCAGACGATGCACAGAGCATCATCTGGCTGTACCTGAACTTCCAGCACTTCAGTTATCTGGAACAGGCGATTGATCTGTGGAAGGTCGGGGATAATTACCTGGTGCAGCTCGATGAAGTGGCCCGGGAGATGCACGCGCGTATTCAGGAAGGGGACGTCACCAACAGTGATGTCATGGGCTGGCGTCAGCGCATCAGCGCGATCAACGAAGGCGTTACGCCCGCTGCCATGGCGTTCAGTGACGCACTGGGGGAGGGCTCGCGCCTCATCCTGCGCATTCTGCTGGTGATCAACCTCGCCACGGCGGTCTGCCTGATCATTCTTGCCTTGCTGCGCACGCACAAGCTGCTGGAGCAGCGCCATGCCTTTGCCGTTGCGCTGCAGATGGAGAAGGAGCGTGCGCAGATCACTCTGGAATCCATCGGCGACGGGGTTATCACCACGGATGTCGATGGCTCCATTGTTTACATGAACCCCGCCGCCGAACACATGACCCACTGGAAGAACGAACAGGCAGCCGGTTTACCACTGGCGGCCTTGTTCAGCCTGCTCGACGAAAACGACCAGAAGGACACCTCGACGCTGATTGAGCGCATGCTCAGCGGCAACCTGGGCGGCGGCAGTGAAAGCTCCAGATTGATCCAGCGCCTGGACGGCAGCACCGTGTCGGTGGCGCTGGTGGGTTCGCCGATCCGCACCGAGGGCAAGGTCAGCGGCGCGGTGCTGGTGCTGCACGACATGACCCAGGAGCGTCAGTACATCGCCGACTTGTCCTGGCAAGCGACCCACGACGCCCTCACCGGGCTGGCCAACCGCCGCGAGTTCGAATACCGCCTGGAGCTCGCACTCAATGGTCAGAGCGCGCAACCGGCGCAGCACACGCTGATGTTCCTCGATCTGGACCAGTTCAAGCTGGTCAACGACACCAGCGGTCATGCCGCCGGGGATGAATTGCTGCGACACATCTGCACGCTGTTGCAGCAGGGCGTGCGCGAGGGCGACACGCTCGCTCGCCTGGGCGGCGACGAGTTTGGCATCCTTCTGGAACATTGCGCGCCGGAAGCGGCCGAGCGAGTGGCCGAGAGCCTGCGCCAGACGGTAGAAAGCCTGCATTTCGTCTGGAAGGGCCGTCCGTTTGTCACCACAGTCAGCATCGGGCTGGTGCATATCGACGAGGTCCCGACGACACTCGAATCGTCCCTGCGCGCGGCGGATATGGCCTGCTACATGGCCAAGGAGAAAGGCCGCAACCGGGTTCAGGTCTACCACGACGACGATTCCGATCTGTCGACCCGCTTTGGCGAAATGGCCTGGATCCAGCGCTTGCACATGGCTCTGGAGGACAACCGCTTTTGCCTGTATTCACAAGAAATTGCGGCACTGGGGCGCAACGCGGTGCAGAGCAACGGCCATATCGAAATCCTGCTGCGGCTGCGCGACGAGTCGGGGCGCATGATTCTGCCTGACAGTTTCATTCCCGCCGCCGAGCGTTACGGCATGATGACCACTCTGGATCGCTGGGTCGTCCAGCACGTTTTCATGATCATCGCCGACTGCCTCAAGTCCGAACACTACACAGGGCCGATGGCTGTGTGCGCCATCAACCTGTCCGGCAGCAGCATTGGCGATGACGCCTTTCTGGAATACCTGCGCCAGCAGTTCCAGATCTACGCAATACCGCCTGAACTTATCTGTTTCGAAATCACCGAAACCAGTGCGATCGCCAACCTGGGCAGCGCCATTCGGTTTATCAACGAACTTAAAAGTCTGGGATGCCGTTTCTCTCTGGATGACTTCTGTGCAGGCATGTCGTCATTCGCTTACTTGAAGCACTTGCCTGTGGACTTCCTGAAGATTGATGGCAGTTTCGTAAAAGACATGCTCGACGACCCGGTCAACCGGGCGATGGTAGAAGTGATCAACCATATCGGGCACGTAATGGGCAAACAGACGATCGCCGAGTTCGTCGAAAGCCCTCAGATAGAGCAGGCGTTATTGGAAATCGGTGTGGACTACGCTCAGGGTTATGTTATCGAGCGACCGCAATTATTCACCTGCGAATCTCTGCACGCGCGGCCAGCGAGGCAGACCCCACTGTTGTTCAGCGCTCCCGGGACTTTTCGCTGAATACATACCATGAGCAACCTCATACAAAGGAGCTACACAGTGATCGATATGTTCATTAGAACCGGTCCGCTGATGGATGCCAGCAGTTACCCCGCTTGGGCACAGCAATTGATTGAAAATTGCAGTGACGCCAAGGCCAAGGTGGTAGGGCATGAACTTTATCAACGCATGCGTGATGGGCGGCTCAGTTCTAAAACCATGCGCCAGTACCTGATTGGTGGCTGGCCGGTGGTCGAACAGTTCGCGGTCTATATGGCGCATAACCTGACCAAAACCCGATTCGCCCGACACCCGGGCGAAGACATGGCGCGACGATGGCTGATGCGCAACATCCGCGTCGAACTCAACCATGCCGATTACTGGGTCAACTGGAGCGCCGCCCACGGCGTCACTCTGGAAGACCTGCAGGCGCAACGCGTGCCGTCGGAACTGCATGCATTGAGCCACTGGTGTTGGCACAGCTGTTCGTCCGATTCGCTGGTGGTAGCGATCGCCGCTACCAACTACGCCATCGAAGGTGCCACGGGCGAATGGTCCGCAGTGGTCTGTGCTCAGGACACCTATGCTGACATGTTCCCTCCGGAGAACCGAAAGCGTGCGATGAAATGGCTGAAGATGCACGCCCAGTACGATGACTCGCACCCGTGGGAAGCGCTGGAAATCATCTGCACGCTGGCGGGCAATAACCCCAGCGAGCAGTTGCAGAGCGAGCTGAGAATGGCCGTGTGCAAAAGCTACGAGTACATGCACCTGTTCCTCGAGCGGTGCATGGCCACGGAGCGTTCGCAGGAGGCCAACGGTACAGTGCGCGAACACCGCATCGCGGCACGCGCCTGATCGATCAGCCGGCCATTTCCAGGCGGTTGCGACCTTTGCGCTTGGCAGCGTAAAGGGCCGTGTCGGCGCGACGCAACATGCTGTCGGAGGATTCCCCCGGCAGCAGCGTCGAGCAGCCAAGGCTGACGGTCAGCTCCACTGGCCGTCCCTTCACCGGATACGCGAGTCGCAGTGCCGCACTGCGCAGGCGTTCGCCCACCAGCGCGGCTGACTCACGACCGGTATTGCTCAGCACCACAAGAAACTCCTCGCCCCCAAATCTGAACACCTGATCGATATTGCGCAGGCAGTCCTTGACCGCATGGGTCACCGCCCTGAGCACTTCATCGCCTGTGGCGTGGCCGTGGCTTTCGTTGATGTTTTTGAAGTGATCGATGTCCAGCATCAACACTGACAGCGGCTGCTGCTGGCGGCGTGCGATTTCGAACTCACGCATCAGCGATTGCTTCATGGCAATCCGGTTGCCGGCTCCGGTCAGGGGATCGCGCAGCGCACTCAGGCTTGCATGACGGTAAAGCAGCGCGTTGCGAAGGGGATAGAGCAAGCTCGACAGCAGCGACTCAAGCTGCAGAAGCTCATGTTCGGCAAATCGATGGTCGCGCTGGAAAGAAAGCTCGCCCATCTGTTCGCCTTCGTGCGTCATGGAGTAAGTGGCCTTGTGGCGGCCGCGCTCGCCGAGCTCCAGGCGCAAATCGGTGGGCAAGTGCTTGTAGCTGAGCGCATTCAGCGGAATGAGTTGTTGAACGCTCTGGAAAAGCATGGACAGGATCTTGTCCGCTTCAAGGCTGGTCTGCAGCTGCAGATCCAGTTGGCGCCTTAGCTGCTCGTAGTCCAGCGCCGGCCGAACGTGGCTGTGCTGCGGCGCGAAACCATGGCGTTGCAGCCGGGCGTTATCGAAATCAATGGCATTGGTAGTGGATGGAAAAATCATGGTTCCGCTCCTGCGCCTCTACGGGCTTGAAATGGAGAGAGCGAAACTCGTGCCAATTCGATTGCCTGCGTGGAAGTAACTGTCAATCAATAAGTTGCGGCGGATTGTGACAGGTTCGCGGGCTTTTCGCGCCTTGGATTTGACTGAATAGCCCGGTCGCGCGGGAATGATCAGTAGGAGACGCCGGAAAACCGCCGATTGGCGGCGTTCCGGGCCTTGAGACATTCATATGAAGGCAGCGCACATTGCACGCGCTTGCCTTGTCAGCGTATCAGCGGGTTTGCGCATCCAGCGCCTGCCCATTGATGCCTTTGCTGTCCGGGCCCATCAGGTACAGATACACCGGCATGATCTGTTCCGGTGTCGGGTTATTGGTGGGGTCTTCGGCTGGGTATGCCTGGGCACGCATGTCGGTGCGGGTTGCTCCCGGGTTGATGCTGTTGGCCCGGATCGAACCCAGACCGTCGATCTCGTCCGCCAGCGTCTGCATCAGACCCTCGGTGGCGAATTTCGATACGCCATAAGCGCCCCAATACGCACGACCCTTACGGCCGACGCTGCTGGAGGTGAACGCAATGGAGGCATCCGGCGAACGTTTGAGCACCGGCAACAGCGCTGTCGTCAGCATGAACGTGGCGTTGACGTTGACGTGCATGACCTGCATGAACTGCTCGCCCCTGAGCTGTTCGATCGGCGTGCGCGGCCCGATGATCGAGGCGTTGTGCAGCACGCCATCGAGCCGGCCGAATTCGGCTTCGATCATCGCGGCAAGTTCTTCGTACTGCTGCGGCTGAGCGGCCTCAAGGTCAAACGGAATCACGACCGGCCGAGGCGCGCCGGCCGCTTCGATCTCGTCATACACCTCGTTCAGGTTTGCTTCGGTCTTGCCCAGTAACAGCACCGTTGCACCATGGGCGGCGTAGGTCCGGGCGGCAGCAGCGCCAATGCCTCGGCCAGCACCGGTCACCAGGATCACCCGGCCTTCAAGCAGGTCGGGGCGGGCAGAGTATTTGAACATGGGGGTCTCCTTTCATCACACGGTGTGAGCCGAAGGTACGCATCTCATGCTGGCGGCATCACTGTGGAAGCGAGCTTGCTCGCGAATAAATGATGGATGCAGCAAAGGTGCGACGGCTGCGCCGCCCCCTTCGCGGGCACGGGTCACGCCGGTCGTCCTCCACGGATTGGCATCCAGACTCAGGTCAGCAACTGCACATCGCGTCATCCAGCACCCGACGCAGCTCCAGCGGGTGATTCACCACCACGTCCGCGCCCCAGTGATCCGGGTTGTCGTGGGGATGAATATAGCCGTAGCGCACGGCGGCGGTCTTGGTGCCTGCATCGCGGCCGGACTCGATGTCGCGCAGGTCATCGCCCACGAACAGCACGCTGGCAGGGTCCAGGTCGAGCATCTTGCAGGCCAGCAGCAGCGGCTCGGGGTCGGGCTTGCTCTTGCTGACGTGGTCCGGGCAAATGAGCACCGCAGAGCGCTCCGACAAGCCCAGCTGTTCCATGATGGGCTGAGCGAAGCGCACGGGTTTATTGGTGACCACACCCCAGATGAGCTTGGCGCTTTCAATGTCGGCCAGCAACTCGGCCATGCCGTCGAACAGTTTGCTGTGCACCGCGCAATCGACCTGATACCGCTCCAGAAACTCCAGGCGCAGTGCTTCAAATTCGGGTGCTTCCGGTGACATGGCAAATGCCGCCGAGACCATCGCCCGGGCACCGCCCGAGATTTCGTCGCGAATGAGCTTGTCGTTTACGGGCGGGAAGCCGCGCTCGGCCAGCATGGCCTGACAGATCGCGATGAAATCCGGCGCGGTGTCGAGCAACGTGCCGTCCATGTCGAAGAGAACTGCCCTCAGGCGCATGGCTTATTCTCCCCGCAGCGTCTGGATCATGTAGTTGACGTCGACGTCGGACGCCAGCTTGTAGTGCTTGGTCAGCGGGTTGTAGGTCAGGCCTGTAATGTCCTTGACCTGAAGTCCGGCATCCCGGCTCCACGCGCCCAACTCGGAAGGGCGAATGAATTTCTTGAAGTCGTGGGTGCCCCGCGGCAGCAGGTTCATGATGTATTCGGCGCCAATGATGGCGAACAGGTAAGCCTTCGGGTTGCGGTTGATGGTGGAGAAAAACACCTGGCCGCCCGGTTTGACCATCCGGTAACAGGCGCGAATGACCGAAGAGGGGTCTGGCACATGCTCAAGCATCTCCAGGCAGGTGACGACATCGAACTGCTCGGGCATTTCTTCGGCCAGGGCCTCGGCGGTGATCTGCCGATACTCAACGCTGACGCCGGACTCCAGCTGGTGCAATTGGGCGACTGCCAACGGCGCTTCGCCCATGTCGATGCCGGTCACGGTGGCGCCGCGCAGGGCCATGGCCTCGCTCAGAATGCCGCCGCCGCAGCCGACGTCCAGCACTTTTTTGCCGGCCAGATTGACGCGCTCGTCGATCCAGTTGACCCGTAGCGGGTTGATGTCGTGAAGCGGCTTGAATTCACTGTTGCGATCCCACCAGCGATGGGCCAGGGCCTCGAATTTGGCGATTTCGGCGTGGTCGACGTTGCTCATGTGGTTTCCTCTAAAACTGAATTCGGGGTCCGGCACGGTATCTGACCGTGGCCGTGCTCAATGGGTCAGGCTTTGGCTTCAGCGATGCGCTTGCCCCAGGCATTGGCGGTGCGGGTCAGCGCTTCTTCGTCCATGCGGGTCAGGCGCTTGTCCTGCAGCAAGGGCTTGCCGGCCACCCACACGTGGGTAACGCAATCGCGACCCGTCGCGTAAATAAGTTGTGAGACCGGATCGTAAACCGGTTGTTGCGCAAGGCCCGAGAGGTCGAACGCGACCATGTCGGCGGCTTTGCCGATTTGCAGCGAGCCGGTATGGCCGTCGATCCCCATGGCCCGAGCACCGTTGAGCGTGGCCATGCGCAGGGCGCGGTGCGCGTCCAGCGCAGTCGCTGACCCGGCAACCGCTTTGGCCAGCAGCGCGGCGGTGCGGGTCTCGCCAAGCAGGTCAAGGTCGTTGTTGCTGGCTGCGCCGTCGGTGCCGATGGCCACATTGACGCCGGCCTGCCACAGACGCTCAACAGGGCAGAAACCGCTGGCCAGCTTCAGGTTGGATTCGGGGCAGTGGATGATGCTGGAATTACTCTCGACCAGCATCGCGAGGTCGTCATCGCTGATCTGCGTCATGTGGACCGCCTGGAAGCGTGGACCCAGTAGTCCCAAACGTTGCAGGCGGGCGAGGGGGCGTTCCTGACGTTGCTGAACGGCGTCGTGGACCTCGAATGCGGTCTCGTGGACGTGCATCTGAATCATCGCGTCCAGCTCATCGGCGATGACCCGGATTTTTTCGAGGTTTTCATCGCTGACCGTATAAG
This sequence comes from Pseudomonas lutea, assembly GCF_000759445.1. Classification (NCBI taxonomy): domain Bacteria; kingdom Pseudomonadati; phylum Pseudomonadota; class Gammaproteobacteria; order Pseudomonadales; family Pseudomonadaceae; genus Pseudomonas; species Pseudomonas lutea. The sequence goes on along the minus strand of NZ_JRMB01000001.1, from coordinate 2,264,345 downwards.
GGGCATGCGGGCCCAAGGCGATTTTGATGCGATCGTGATGCGCCAGGTCGTTGAAAAGCTCGATGCCGATGTGCAGGGATTCGTCGCAATTGCGCGCGCCCGGAATCGGGAAGTCCAGCACCGGCACGGTTATTTGCGCGCGCATCCCGCTGTTGTGCACGCGCTCGCAGGCGACCTTGGGGAAAAAGTACATGTCCGAGAAGCACGTAATGCCGCCCTTAAGCTGCTCGGCAATGGCCAGGTCGGTGCCGTCGCGCACAAAGTCTTCGTTGACCCACTTGGCTTCAGCCGGCCAGATATGGTCCTGTAGCCAGGTCATCAACGGTAAATCGTCCGCCAGGCCGCGGAACAGCGTCATTGCTGCATGACCGTGCGCGTTGATCAAGCCGGGGCTGAGGAGCATGCCGGGTAGCTCGCGCACTTCCAGGGTCGGCTGGCGCAAGGCCTCGGCGCGCGGGCCGATGTAAACGATCAGGCCATCGCGAATGCCGATGCCGTGCTGCTGCAACACGACGCCGGCGGGTTCGACCGGCACCAGCCAGTCCGGCAGCAAGAGCAGGTCAAGCGGGGCAGCGGAATGAGGCATGAGCGGGCATCCAATGGCTTATTACGGGGACGGCGAAGTATACCCGAGCGTCTTCCCGGGCGGCTCGCTATAATCGGCGGCTTTTTAAGAGCTTCGGGCGCACGGGCAGCGTGGTTCGTTCAAAAATTCATCATGTGGGGTGTGCAATGCGCGATCGGTTACTGGCTGCGGAGAAGGTAAAGGCCATCGATTGGCGGGACGGCACCTTGTACCTGCTGGATCAGCGGGTCTTGCCCTTCGAGGAAACCTGGCACCCTTACACCAGCGCCGAGGGCGTGGCCGAGGCTATTCGCACGATGGTTGTGCGCGGCGCGCCGGCCATTGGCATCAGTGCCGCCTACGGCATTGTCCTGGCAGTCATTGATCGCCTCGCCGAGGGCGACAATTGGCAAATGGCGCTGGAAGAAGACTTCGAGCTACTGGCCAACTCCCGGCCCACGGCGGTCAATCTGTTCTGGGCATTGAATCGCATGCGTGAACGCCTGTACCGCATCAAGGACCATGAAGATCCGCGCAAGATCATGGAGGCGGAAGCGGTGGCCATTCACTTGAGCGACCGCGAAGCCAACCTGACCATGGCGCAACTGGGTGCCGAACTGATCCGCAAGCACCAGGGCAACCTGCAGACGGTGCTGACTCATTGCAACACCGGGGCGCTGGCGACCGGCGGATTCGGCACGGCGCTGGGGGTCATTCGCGCGGCTCATCTTGAAGGCATGATCGAGCGTGTTTACGCCGACGAGACCCGCCCATGGCTGCAGGGCTCCCGGTTGACCGCATGGGAACTGGTCAACGAAGGCATTCCGGTCACGCTCAACGCGGACTCTGCGGCGGCGCACTTGATGAAAACCAAGGGCATCACCTGGGTCATCGTCGGGGCTGACCGAATCACCGCCAACGGCGACGTCGCCAACAAGATCGGCACCTATCAACTGGCAGTGGCGGCCATGCACCATGGCGTGCGGTTCATGGTGGTGGCGCCGAGCTCCACCATCGACATGAACCTGGCCAGCGGCGACGACATTCCCATCGAAGAGCGCGACGGGCGCGAGTTGCTCGAAGTGGGCGGCAAGCGCGTGGGCGCGGACGTCGATGCGTTCAACCCGGTGTTTGACGTGACGCCCGCCGATCTCATCGACGCCATCGTTACCGAGAAGGGCATCGTCGAGCGTCCCGACACCGCCAAAATGGCGTTGTTGATGTGCCGTAAACGCCTGCATTGATCACCTTGTCGCCGGTAATGCCGTTCATCGTCACACCCGCTATCGGGCCCTGTGAGCGCGTCTCAGCCGTCTGCTGCAAAAATGGTGTGTCTGTGGCGCCTGCAAACAGTTCGTGCCTGACGGCGATTGTGGTACCATCCGGCGCTTTCCAGAGGACCGTCCAGCGGTCCCTGTGACTGCTCACATTCATGGCATAACTCGCTGATTTGTCATAAGTCGCTGCATGACAATCGTCGGCAGCGGCAAGCCTCGTTTATCCCGTATGGCTGACGAGGTTTCACCAGAAAAAGGAATCAGGCTTCTCATGGGCGAACTGGCCAAAGAAATCCTCCCGGTCAATATCGAAGACGAGCTGAAGCAGTCCTACCTCGACTACGCGATGAGCGTCATCGTCGGACGAGCTCTCCCCGATGCGCGCGACGGCTTGAAGCCCGTGCACCGGCGGGTACTGTTCGCGATGAGCGAACTGGGTAACGACTGGAACAAGCCGTACAAGAAATCCGCCCGTGTGGTCGGTGACGTCATCGGTAAGTACCACCCGCACGGTGACACTGCGGTCTACGACACCATCGTTCGTATGGCCCAGCCGTTTTCCCTGCGCTACCTGCTGGTAGACGGCCAGGGCAACTTCGGCTCGGTAGACGGCGACAACGCCGCTGCCATGCGATACACCGAAGTGCGCATGACCAAGCTGGCCCATGAGCTGCTGGCCGACCTGCACAAGGAAACCGTGGACTGGGTGCCGAACTATGACGGCACCGAACAGATCCCCGCGGTCATGCCGACCCGTATTCCCAATCTGCTGGTCAATGGCTCAAGCGGTATCGCCGTCGGCATGGCGACCAACATCCCGCCCCACAACCTCGGTGAAGTCATCGACGGCTGTCTGGCGCTGATCGACAACGGCGACCTCACCGTCGACGAGTTGATGCAATACATCCCCGGTCCCGACTTTCCTACCGCCGCCATCATCAATGGCCGTGCCGGCATCGTCGAGGCCTACAAGACTGGCCGAGGCCGCATCTACATGCGCGCCCGTTCGATTGTCGAAGACATCGACAAGGTCGGTGGCCGCCAGCAGATCGTTATCACCGAACTGCCGTACCAGCTGAACAAGGCGCGTCTGATCGAGAAGATCGCCGAGCTGGTCAAAGAGAAGAAGCTTGAAGGCATCACTGAACTGCGCGACGAGTCCGACAAGGACGGCATGCGCGTGGTCATCGAGCTGCGTCGTGGTGAAGTGCCTGAGGTCATCCTCAACAACCTGTACGCCCAGACCCAGCTGCAAAGCGTTTTCGGCATCAACATTGTTGCGCTGATCGACGGCCGTCCACGCATCCTGAACCTCAAGGACCTGCTGGAAGCCTTCATCCGTCACCGTCGCGAAGTCGTCACCCGTCGCACGGTGTTCGAACTGCGCAAGGCCCGCGAGCGCGGTCACATCCTTGAAGGTCAGGCGGTTGCCCTGTCCAACATCGACCCGGTCATCGCTCTCATCAAAGCCTCGCCGACCCCGGCCGAGGCTAAAGAAGGTCTGATAAGCACGCCGTGGGAATCCAGCGCCGTGGTCGAGATGGTCGAGCGCGCAGGCGCCGAATCGTCCCGCCCGGAGAACCTCGATCCCAAGTACGGCATGCGTGATGGCAAGTATTTCCTGTCGCCGGAACAGGCGCAGGCGATTCTTGAATTGCGTCTGCACCGCTTGACCGGCCTGGAACACGAGAAGCTGCTGACCGAGTACCAGGAAATCCTGACTCAGATCGGCGAGCTGCTGCGCATCCTCAACAGCGCTACCCGCCTGATGGAAGTCATCCGCGAAGAACTCGAACTGATCCGTGCCGAGTACGGCGACGTGCGCCGCACCGAGATCCTCGATGCGCGCCTGGACCTGACCCTCGGCGACATGATCCCCGAAGAAGAACGCGTCGTGACCATCTCCCACGGTGGCTACGCCAAGACTCAACCGCTGGCCGTCTATCAGGCCCAGCGTCGCGGCGGCAAAGGCAAATCGGCGACCGGCGTCAAGGATGAGGACTACATCGCTCACCTGTTGGTCGCCAACAGCCACACCACGCTGCTGATGTTCTCCAGCAAAGGCAAGGTGTACTGGCTCAAGACCTACGAGATCCCGGAAGCCTCCCGCGCTGCCCGTGGTCGTCCGCTGGTCAACCTGTTGCCGTTGAGCGAAGGCGAATACATCACCACCATGTTGCCGGTCGATCTTGAAGCCATGCGCAAGCGGGCTGACGAAGAAGAAGCCGAGGGCGTGGACGTCGAGGCTGAAGATCTCGAGAACAGCAACGAGACCGAAGAAGAGCGCAAGGCGCGTATCAAAGCCGCCGACAAGAAGAAGGCCCCGTTCATCTTCATGTCGACCGCCAACGGTACCGTCAAGAAGACCCCGCTGGTAGCGTTCAGCCGTCAGCGCAGCGTCGGCCTGATTGCCCTTGAGCTGGACGAAGGCGACATCCTGATTTCTGCCGCCGTCACCGATGGCGAGCAGGAAATCATGCTGTTCTCCGACGGCGGCAAAGTGACCCGCTTCAAGGAATCCGAAGTGCGCGCCATGGGCCGTACGGCCCGCGGTGTACGCGGTATGCGACTGCCGGAAGGGCAGAAGCTGATTTCCATGTTGATCCCGGAGCAGGGCAGCCAGATTCTGACCGCGTCCGAGCGTGGCTATGGCAAGCGCACCGCGATCACCGAGTTCCCTGAATACAAGCGTGGCGGGCAGGGCGTCATCGCCATGGTCAGCAACGAGCGTAACGGCCGTCTGGTCGGCGCCGTTCAAGTGCAGGAAGGCGAAGAGATCATGCTGATCTCCGACCAGGGCACGCTGGTGCGTACCCGCGTCGGTGAAGTTTCGAGCCTGGGCCGTAACACCCAGGGCGTAACTTTGATCAAACTGGCCAAGGACGAGAAACTGGTCGGGTTGGAACGTGTGCAGGAGCCATCGGAAATCGAAGGCGAAGAGCTGGAAGGTGAAGTGTTCGAAGGCGAAGAAGCCGATGACGCGGTCATCGGCGCCGTTGATACCGACGAGTCCGCCGACGACCTGCCAGCGGATACCGCCGCCGACGAAGAAGAGCCTCAGCAGTAACGTTCAAACGGGGGGCTGGTGACAGCCCCTCTTTCTGAACGCTGACCAAAGCGACGGTCAACGTTCCGGTCACAAAGAGGCTTCACTCAGAGCCTCAGTGCATCCCCCGCATTTCACCCGTTCCAAATTAAACCCGTGACACGACGAGAGTGGATATGAGCAAGCGAGCCTTTAACTTCTGCGCAGGTCCTGCCGCGCTCCCTGAAGCCGTTCTGCTGCGTGCCCAGGCCGAACTTCTTGACTGGCATGGCAAAGGCCTGTCCGTCATGGAAATGAGCCATCGCAGCGACGAGTTCGTCTCCATCGCCACTAAGGCGGAGCAGGATTTGCGCGATCTGCTGGCGATCCCCTCCCACTATAAAGTGCTGTTTCTTCAAGGCGGCGCCAGTCAGCAGTTTGCTCAGGTTCCACTGAACCTGCTGCCCGAAAACGGCACGGCCGATTACATCGAAACCGGTATCTGGTCTCAGAAGGCGGTTGAAGAGGCATCCCGTTACGGCAACATCAATGTGGCCGCCAGCGCCAAGGCTCATGATTACTTCGCCATTCCCGACCAGAGTGAGTGGAAGCTGTCCAGGGACGCTGCCTATGTTCATTACGTCTCCAATGAAACCATCGGCGGTCTGCAATTCAACGGGATTCCCGACACCGGCAACGTCCCTCTGGTGGCTGACATGTCTTCGGACATTCTCTCCCGCCCGGTCGACGTGTCGCGCTTCGGGATGATCTTCGCCGGGGCGCAGAAGAACATCGGCCCGAGTGGCATTGTTGTGGCGATCATCCGCGAGGACCTGCTGGGTCGCGCACGTTCGCTGTGCCCGACGATGCTCAACTACAAGGTAGCGGCCGACAACGGCTCCATGTACAACACGCCGCCCACGCTGGCGTGGTACCTGTCCGGCCTGGTCTTCGAGTGGCTGAAGGAGCAGGGCGGCGTGGAGGCAATGGCCAAGCGCAACGACATCAAGCAGCGCACGCTGTACGACTTCATCGACGCCAGCGGCTTGTACAGCAACCCGATCAATCCGTCGGACCGCTCGTGGATGAACGTGCCGTTCCGTCTGGCCGATGACCGCCTCGACAAGCCTTTCCTGGCAGGCGCCGAAGCACGGAATCTGTTGAACCTCAAGGGTCACCGTTCGGTCGGCGGCATGCGCGCCTCTATCTACAACGCCATCGACATCGCGGCGGTCAATGCACTGACTGCGTACATGGCAGAGTTCGAGAAGGAACACGGCTAATGTCTGAACAAGAGCTCAAGGCGCTGCGGGTTCGCATCGACAGCCTGGACGAGAAAGTGCTGGAGCTGATCAGCGAGCGCGCTCGCTGTGCCCAGGAAGTTGCCCGGGTCAAGATGGCCAATCTGGCCGCTGGAGAAGAGCCGGTGTTTTATCGCCCCGAGCGTGAAGCAGCGGTGCTCAAACGTGTGATGGAGCGCAACCGCGGTCCGTTGAGCAATGAAGAAATGGCGCGGCTGTTTCGCGAGATCATGTCTTCGTGCCTGGCGTTGGAACAGCCGCTCAAGATCGCCTATCTCGGTCCTGAGGGCACCTTCACCCAGGCTGCTGCGCTGAAGCACTTTGGCCATGCCGTCATCAGCAAGCCGATGGCGGCCATTGATGAAGTGTTCCGTGAAGTGGTCGCCGGCGCGGTCAACTTTGGTGTGGTCCCGGTGGAAAACTCCACCGAAGGTGCGGTTAACCACACCCTGGACAGCTTCCTCGAGCATGACATGGTCATCTGCGGCGAGGTCGAGCTGCGCATCCACCATCACCTGCTGGTCGGCGAGAACACCAAAACCGACAGCATCAGCCGTATTTATTCCCATGCACAGTCGCTGGCGCAATGCCGCAAGTGGCTGGACGCGCACTACCCGAACGTCGAGCGCATCGCTGTTGCCAGCAATGCCGAGGCGGCCAAGCGGGTCAAGGGCGAATGGAACTCGGCAGCCATCGCCGGTGACATGGCCGCAGGCCTCTATGGTCTGACCCGCATTGCCGAGAAGATCGAGGACCGCCCGGACAACTCCACGCGCTTCCTCATGATCGGCAATCAGGAAGTGCCGCCCACTGGCGATGACAAAACATCGATCATTGTGTCGATGAGCAACAAGCCGGGTGCCCTGCATGAATTGCTGGTGCCGTTCCATCAGAACGGCATTGACCTCACGCGCATCGAGACGCGTCCGTCGCGAAGCGGTAAATGGACCTACGTGTTTTTCATCGACTTCGTCGGGCACTATCGCGACCCGTTGATCAAGGCCGTGCTTGAGGAGATCAGCCAGGAAGCCGTGGCGCTCAAGGTGCTGGGTTCGTATCCCAAGGCTGTGCTTTGATTCAGCGTTCGACCCCGCGCAGCGTGTCTTGATGACCGGCTGCGCGGACGCTTCTCGTCAAGATCAGAAAAGGTATAGCGGTACATGAGCGGCGACTTCCTCGCGCTGGCACAGCCCGGCGTGCAAAAATTATCGCCTTACGTTCCCGGCAAACCGGTGGACGAGCTGGCGCGTGAGCTGGGCATTGATCCGGCGCGCATCATCAAGCTTGCGAGCAACGAAAACCCGTCGGGCCCAGGCCCCAACGTGCTGAAGGCGCTCAACGACGCGCTGGCGGAACTGACTCGCTACCCCGACGGCAACGGTTTCGAGCTCAAGCAGCGGCTGTCGCAGGCTTGCGGCGTGAACGCTGAGCAAGTGACGCTGGGCAACGGCTCCAACGACATTCTCGAAATCGTTGCCCGAGCCTATCTGGCGCCGGGCTTCAATGCGGTATTCAGCGAGCATGCGTTTGCCATCTACCCGATCGTCACTCAGGCCGTAGGTGCCCGTGCCCATGTAGCGAAGGCCAGAAATTGGGGGCACGATTTGCCCGCCATGCTGGCTTTGATCGACAGCCATACGCGGGTGGTCTTCATTGCCAATCCGAACAATCCCACCGGTACCTGGTTCGGCGCGGATGCGTTGGCCGACTTCCTGGCGCAAGTGCCGAAGAACGTCCTTGTGGTTCTGGACGAGGCTTATATCGAGTATGCCGAAGGTACCGACCTACCGGACGGGCTCGACTTCCTGAACGACTACCCGAATCTGCTGGTGTCGCGCACGTTTTCCAAAGCCTATGGCCTGGCCTCTTTGCGTGTTGGCTACGCGCTGTCGTCACCTGTCGTGGCCGATGTGTTGAATCGCGTGCGTCAGCCGTTCAACGTCAACAGCCTCGCGCTCGCCGCTGCCTGCGCTGCGCTGGATGACACCGACTATGTTGCGCAGAGCCGCCGCTCGAACGCGTCCGGCATGCAGCAGATGGAAGCGGGTCTGCGCCGGATCGGCCTGGGCTGGATTCCTTCCCGCGCCAACTTCATTGCCGTGGACCTGGGGCAGGAAGCCGCGCCGGTGTACGAAGCCTTGCTGCGCGAAGGTGTGATCGTTCGTCCCGTCGGTGGTTACGGAATGCCGAATCACTTGCGGGTGAGCATCGGTTTGCCGGCTGAAAACGAACGTTTCCTTGAGGCGCTGAGCAAGGTTCTGGGGCGTGGTTGATATCATGCCGTTGCAAACCGCGACGCCCGTGATAGGCCGTCTTGTGGTGGTTGGTCTCGGCCTGATCGGGGGTTCGTTCGCCAAAGGCTTGAAAGAAAGTGGCCTTTGCCGTGAGGTGGTCGGCGTTGATCTTGACCCTCAATCGCGCAAGCTGGCTGTTGAGCTGGGCGTAGTCGACCGCTGCGAAGTCAATATTGCCGCCGCTTGTGTAGGTGCTGACGTTATCCAGCTCGCCGTTCCTATCCTGGCAATGGAGAAGCTCCTCGGCGTACTGGCTGGCCTGGAGCTGGGCGACGCTGTGCTGACGGACGTCGGCAGCGCCAAGGGCAATGTCGTACGCGCCGCCCGTGGGGCGTTTGGCGTGATGCCGGCGCGCTTTGTGCCCGGCCACCCGATCGCGGGCTCCGAGCAGAGCGGGGTGGAAGCCTCCAACGCTCAGTTGTTCAAGCGCCACAAAGTAATCCTCACACCCCTGGCCGATACCGATCCGTTGGCGTTGTCGCTGGTCCACAGAATGTGGTCAGCGCTGGGTGCGGACGTTGAGCACATGCAGGTCGAACGGCACGATGAAGTCCTCGCGGCGACCAGTCATCTGCCGCATTTGCTGGCGTTTGGGCTGGTGGATTCGCTGGCCAAGCGCAACGAGAACCTCGATATTTTCCGTTACGCAGCCGGTGGCTTCCGCGATTTCACCCGCATTGCCGGGAGCGACCCGGTCATGTGGCACGACATCTTCCTGGCCAATCGCGAAGCTGTGCTGCGCACGCTTGATACCTTCCGCAGCGACCTTGATGCGCTGCGGGATGCCGTAGACGCGGGCGATGGTCATCAATTGCTGGGCGTATTTACGCGTGCGCGGGTGGCCAGAGAGCATTTTGGCAAGATTCTCGAACGCCGGGCTTATGTCGAGCCGGCAGCGCCCGCCGACCTGACTTTTGTCGCCCGGCCGGGCGGCGCGGTGTGCGGGCGGGTTCGCGTGCCCGGTGACAAGTCCATTTCCCACCGCGCGATCATGCTGGGCTCGCTCGCCTCGGGGACGACGGTCGTCGAAGGCGTTCTCGAAAACGAAGACGCGCTGGCGACGGTGCAGGCGTTCCGTGACATGGGCGTGGTCATCGAAGGTCCCCAGCAAGGCCGCCTCACGATTCACGGCGTAGGCCTTGATGGCCTGCAACCCGCGCCGGGCCCCATCTACCTCGGCAACTCGGGAACGTCGATGCGTTTGCTGTGCGGCCTACTGGCTGGGCAGCGTTTTGACAGCCAGCTGACCGGCGATGCCTCGCTGTCCCGGCGCTCGATGGAGCGGGTCATCGAGCCGCTGCGTCGGATGGGCGCCGTGATCGAAACGGCAGAAAACGGTCGGCCGCCCTTGACCCTCCGCGGCGGGCATTCGCTGACAGCGATCCGCTATGACATGCCGCTGCCGAGTGCTCAGGTGAAATCCGCGTTGCTGCTGGCCGGTCTTTATGCCGAGGGCACAACAGTGGTGCACGAGCCGGCGCCCACCCGAGACCACACCGAGCGCATGCTGCAAGGATTCGGCCGCCTGATTTCAGCCGAAGACGATAGTGTGTCGGTCCGGCCGGGGAGAGCGCTTACGCCGTCGCGCATCGAAGTCCCTGCCGACCTCTCTTCAGCAGCGTTTTTTCTGGTGGCGGCCTCCATTGCCCCGGGTTCCGAGTTGCTTCTTGAAGGCGTGGGCGTCAATCCGACGCGCACGGGGGTGATTGATGTTCTGCGCCTGATGGGGGCGGACATCACGCTGCAAAACCCGCGAGAAGCTGGCGCGGAGCCGGTAGCCGATCTCCACGTGCGCCATGCGCCTCTCAAGGGCATCACCATTCCCCAGGGGCTGGTGCCGTTGGCCACTGACGATTTCCCCGCCATCTTTATTGCTGCAGCCTGTGCCGAAGGACGAACGGTGCTGCGTGGCGCTCAGGCGTTGCGCGCCAGTGAGTCCGACCGGATCAGGATCATGGCCGACGGTCTGGCAACGTTAGGCATTGCTGTCGAAGTCACCGCAGATGGCATCATTATTGATGGTGGGGCCATGGGCGGTGGTGAAATCAATGCCCAGGCTGACCCGCGCATTGCCATGGCATTCAGTATCGCGTCGCTGCGTGCGGCCAGCCCGATCCACATTCAGGGCTGCGTCGCTGTGGCGACTTCTTTTCCCAGTTTCCTGACGCTCTGTGCGCAGGTGGGTATTCGTGTAACGCAAGAGGGGCAATCGTGAAAGTTCAAGCTCCGGTCATTACGATCGACGGACCCAGCGGTTCCGGGAAGGGCACGGTGGCCGGCAAGCTGGCCAAACGTCTGGGGTGGTCGCTGCTGGATTCTGGCGCGCTGTATCGGCTGCTGGCTTTTGCCGCCGTCAATCATCGCGTCGACCTGACCAATGAAGAAGCGCTGAAGCTGCTCGCGGCGCATCTGGACGTGCAGTTCATGGCGTCAACCGACGACCATGGTCAGCGCATTATTCTGGAGGGCGAGGATGTAACCCTGGCCATCCGCAACGAGCAGGTCGGCAGCGGTGCATCGAAAGTCGCCTCGCTGCCAGCCGTGCGCGAAGCATTGCTGCAGCGTCAGCGGGCCTTTCAGGAGTTCCCCGGCCTGATAGCCGACGGACGGGACATGGGCACAGTGGTCTTCCCTGCCGCGCCCCTGAAGGTATTTCTGACCGCCAGCGTCGAAGAGCGTGCCCGCCGGCGATATTTGCAGTTGAAGGCCAAGGGGGACGATGTTAGTCTGCCGAGTCTGCTAGATGAGATCCGTGTCCGTGACGAGCGCGACACCCAGCGAGCGGTAGCCCCGCTAAAGCCGGCGCATGACGCCATTCAGCTGGATTCCACCGAATTATCCATCGAGCAGGTGTTGGAACGCATCCTGAGCGAAGTCGCACTCCGCGATCTCGCCGGATGACCAGAGAGCCATGTGGGAGACCAGTCATAGTCCCGCAGGCTTTCTTTCATATGAACGAAACCCACGTTGTCTGGAGCGTGGCAGATGGGCGTTTTCTTCGCCCTTATCAACAGGAATTAAAATGAGCGAAAGCTTTGCTGAACTTTTCGAAGAAAGCCTAAAGACCCTTAACCTTCAGGCCGGTTCGATCATCACCGCGATCATCGTCGATATCGATTACCAGGCTGGTTGGGTCACCGTTCACGCTGGTCTGAAGTCCGAAGGCCTCATCCCGCTGGAGCAGTTCCACAACGATGCTGGCGAGCTGACCATCAAGATTGGCGATGAAGTCCACGTTGCGCTGGACGCGGTCGAAGACGGCTTTGGCGAAACCAAGCTGTCCCGCGAAAAAGCCAAGCGTGCAGAGTGCTGGATCGTTCTGGAAGCGGCTTTCGCAGCTGAAGAAGTGGTCAAGGGCGTTATCAACGGTAAGGTTAAAGGCGGCTTCACAGTCGACGTTAACGGCATCCGTGCGTTCCTGCCAGGTTCTCTGGTTGACGTCCGTCCAGTGCGCGACACCACGCATCTGGAAGGCAAAGAGCTGGAATTCAAGGTCATCAAGCTGGACCAGAAGCGCAACAACGTTGTCGTTTCCCGTCGCAGTGTCCTGGAAGCCGAAAACAGCGCCGAGCGCGAAGCTCTGCTGGAATCGCTGCAGGAAGGCCAACAGGTCAAGGGTATCGTCAAGAACCTCACCGATTACGGCGCATTCGTCGATCTGGGTGGCGTCGATGGCCTGCTGCACATCACCGACATGGCCTGGAAGCGCATCAAGCATCCATCTGAAATCGTCAACGTTGGCGACGAGATCGATGTCAAGGTCCTGAAGTACGATCGCGAGCGCAATCGTGTTTCCCTGGGTCTGAAGCAACTGGGCGAAGACCCATGGGTTGCTATCAAGGCGCGTTACCCGGAAGGCACTCGTGTCACCGCTCGCGTTACCAACCTGACCGACTACGGCTGCTTCGCAGAGCTGGAAGAAGGCGTGGAAGGCCTGGTACACGTTTCCGAAATGGACTGGACCAACAAGAACATCCACCCTTCGAAAGTCGTTCAGGTTGGCGATGAAGTGGAAGTCATGGTTCTGGACATCGACGAAGAGCGTCGTCGTATCTCCCTGGGCATCAAGCAGTGCAAATCTAACCCGTGGGAAGATTTCTCTGGCCAGTTCAACAAGGGCGACAAGATCTCCGGCACCATCAAGTCGATTACCGATTTCGGTATCTTCATTGGTCTGGACGGCGGCATCGACGGCCTGGTTCACCTGTCCGACATCTCCTGGAACGAAGTGGGCGAAGAAGCCGTACGTCGTTTCAAGAAGGGCGACGAGCTTGACACCGTGATCCTGTCGGTTGATCCAGAGCGTGAGCGCATCTCGCTGGGTATCAAGCAGCTGGAAAGCGATCCGTTCTCCGAGTACGTCACTGTCAATGACAAAGGCGCTATCGTCCGCGGTATCGTTAAAGAAGTTGACGCCAAAGGCGCCATCATCACTCTGGCCGACGACATCGAAGCGACCCTCAAAGCTTCCGAAATCAGCCGTGACCGCGTTGAAGACGCGCGTAACGTTCTGAAAGAAGGCGAAGAGATCGAAGCCAAGATCATCAGCGTTGACCGCAAGAGCCGCGTGATCAGCTTGTCCATCAAGTCGAAAGACGTTGAAGACGAGAAAGAAGCGATTCAGAGCCTGCGTAGCAAGCCTGAAGCCGCTGAAAGCACTGGTCCTACCACTCTGGGTGACCTGCTGCGTGCTCAAATGGAAAAGCAGAACTAAGTTCTGTCTGACCATTCAAAAAGGGCGACTTCGGTCGCCCTTTTTTGTGGGCGGATGGTTTTGCTTTCTGGCTGCGCAGTGTCCGCTAACGGTGGACGCACAGCCTCAAGTCTTGCCTCGCACCTCGGTTGATGAGGGATTCAGTAGGTTGCCTCTCAAGTTCTTCGAATCGGACTCATTTAACTCTGGACACAGACTGTTCAAATGTCTCAGGTCATGCTAAAACCTTCAAAGCGCTTTACCTAGCTGCTTGAAAAAGAAGGGAAAAATATGACGAAGTCGGAGTTGATCGAACGAATTGTCACCCATCAAGGACTGCTCTCATCCAAAGATGTGGAGTTGGCCATCAAGACCATGCTTGAGCAGATGTCGCAGTGCCTTGCGACGGGCGACCGTATTGAAATACGCGGCTTCGGCAGCTTTTCCCTTCACTATCGCGCACCCCGCGTGGGTCGCAATCCCAAGACAGGACAATCCGTCAGCCTTGACGGCAAGTTCGTCCCGCACTTCAAGCCAGGTAAAGAGCTCCGTGACCGGGTGAACGAAGAAGAGGAGCATGAGCTCCAATAGCTCTTTGAGGAGTTCTCATGCGAAACCTTAAACGCCTGATCTTTATTATCATCGCCCTGTTGATCGCAGCGGCGATTGTCGTATTTGTGCTTGAAAACCAGCAAAGCTTCGCTCTGGTATTTTTCGGCTGGAATGCGCCGGAGTTGCCCGTTGCAGTGCCGGTGATCTTCGCGTTGTTGGTGGGGATGATGATCGGCCCGCTTTTGGTTTCAGTCGCGCGTCTGCGCAAGAAGCCCAAGGCGTCACGTTTACCCTGATAGAATCGGTGCGCGCGGCTGTCACGGCTCGCGCCAAAGATAATTACAAGCGCCTCTATAACTAATCTTCTTTTTCAATGCCTAACCCACGCCTCAAGCTGTCAGGCGCGAGGGTTGCGTGCAGTTCGCCATTGAGCTGCTTTTACTGAACAGAGGAACCTTCGGGTTTTTTTCGTCGCATAGGTATCTACACATGAGTTCGGACTTTCCTGCTATTGAGACTCGCTGCTTCAAGGCCTACGACATCCGGGGTCAGGTGCCCAATGATCTGGATGACGACATTGCGTACCGCATCGGGCGGTCCATGGTCGTTGAGCTGGGTGCCAAAAATATCGTGGTGGGCCGAGACATGCGTCTCGAAAGCCCGGCGTTGGCTCAGGCCTTGATCAAAGGGATCCAGGAAGCTGGCGCAGATGTCATTGACATCGGCCTGTGTGGGACCGAGGAAGTGTATTTCGCGACAAGCCACTACGCCGCAGACGGCGGTGTGATGGTTACCGCCAGTCATAACCCGAAGGGTTATAACGGCATGAAGCTTGTGCAGAAATCGTCCCGTCCCATCAGCGGTGATACCGGCCTGGATGCCATTCGCCAGCGCGTTGATGCAGGCGATTTCGGTCAGGCTGCAGCTCAGCACGGTAGTGTCCAGTCCAAGCCGGATAAAACCGCTTACATCGAGCACCTGCTGACCTATGTCAAAGGCGCCGAGCTTCGTCCGTTGAAAATTCTCGCCGATCCGGGCAACGGTGCAGTGGGTCCTGCGCTGGACGCTATCCGCGCCCAGCTGCCGTTCGAATGGGTGATCATCAACGCGGAACCGGATGGCAACTTCCCGAACGGCGTACCCAACCCGCTGCTGCCGGAAAATCGCAGCATCACCCGCGACGCGCTGCTCAAGCACGGTTGCGATCTGGGTCTGGCCTGGGACGGTGACTTCGACCGCTGCTTCTTCTTTGACGAACAGGGTCGTTTCGTAGAGGGCTATTACCTGGTTGGCTTGCTGGCCGAGATGCTGCTCAAGCAACATCCGGGTTCGAAGATCATCCACGATCCGCGACTGACCTGGAACACGATTGACCAGGTCGAGCAAGCGGGCGGTACGCCAGTGCTGTGCAAAACCGGTCACGCGTTCATCAAGGAGCGCATGCGCCTGGAAGACGCTGTCTACGGTGGCGAGATGAGTGCACACCATTACTTCCGCGATTTCGCGTACTGCGACAGCGGCATGATCCCTTGGCTGTTGGTCGCTGCGTTGATGTCGGTATCCGGCAAGAAGTTCTCGCAGCTGGTTGACGAGCGCATGGCGGCTTACCCGTGCAGCGGCGAAATCAACTACAAGGTCGACGACGTCAAAACCGTCATCGCCAAGATCCTCGATCATTACTCCCCGTCCTGCTCGAACATCGACAAGACCGACGGCATCAGCCTTGAATTCGCCGAGTGGCGTTTCAACCTGCGCGGTTCGAACACCGAGCCTTTGCTGCGCCTGAACGTCGAAAGCCGTCGTGACCCAGGCCTTGTCGAAGCCAAGGTCAAAGAAATCGAAGCATTGCTCGCCAGCAAGTGATACATCGGTCCAACGGCGGCTGCCTGAACGGCAGCACCGTTGGCCAACCCCTCTTCAATGGCTCCGCTGCCTTTCAATCGGCAGCGCGGGCTCGCCTCAAATCAACAATCGCATGGACCGGATATGACCAGAAAGATCCTGGTGACGGGCAGTTCCGGATTCCTGGGGACTGCGCTGGTTGAGCACTTTGCAGGTCTGTCGGACACACACACCGTCGCGGTCAGCAGAAAGGCGATGGCCCACACTGACTCCCACGTCACGAATGCAGTGATAGCGACGCTGGATGCCGACACTCAATGGCAGCCGGTGCTGCAGGGCGTTGACACGGTTGTCCACGCGGCGGCGCGAGTGCATGTCATGCATGACACGGCGGCTGACCCTCTTTCGCTGTACCGCGAGGTCAATGCCCTCGGCACGCTTAACCTGGCCAGGCAGGCGGCCAGCGCTGGTGTTCGCCGTTTTATCTTCATCAGCACCATTAAGGTCAACGGTGAGTCGACCGGGCGTGGTCAGTGCTTTCATGCAGACGACACACCCGCGCCAAGCGATCCATACGCGGTCTCCAAGTACGAAGCCGAGCAGGGGCTTATGGCCCTGGCAAAAAGCAGCGCGATGGAAGTCGTGATCATCCGCCCGGTGCTGGTCTACGGACCTGGCGTTAAAGCCAACTTTCTGCAGTTGATGCGCGCTCTGCGCCGCGGCGTGCCACTGCCGCTGGGTGGTGTCAACAATGCTCGCAGTCTCGTGTCTCTTGATAACCTGATCGACCTCATCCGCGTGTGCCTGGATCATCCAGCCGCTGCCAACGAGGTATTTCTGGTCAGTGATGGTCAGGATCTGTCCACACGTGACCTGGCTAATCTGCTCAAGCGACATCTGCCGGCATCGAGTTGGCTCATTCCCGTTCCAGAATCCCTTATCATGCTCGGCGCCACGTTGCTGGGGCGCAAATCCGCGGCTGAACGCGTGTTGGGCTCGCTGCGCGTGGACATCGGCAAAACCCGCGGACGGCTGCAATGGCAGCCGCCCGTGTCGGTAGAGGACGGTCTGAAGAAGACCGTCGAGCATTTTCTGGTTACGGATCGAGCATGAATTATTGGTGGGTCGCGGTCGCTGTTGGGGTGTTTTCATTTGCGCTGACGCATGTGTTGCGACGCTATGCGCTTCACAAGAGTCTGCTAGATATCCCAAACGGCAGGAGCTCGCATACCGTTGCGACGCCCCGCGGCGGCGGGGTGGCCATCGTGGTCAGTTACCTGGTTGCGCTGGTCTGGATGCTTTCTTCAGGGCTGATGGCGCGTGATCCATTCCTCGCCATGTTCGGGGCCGGTGTACTGATTGCGGCATTGGGGTTTCTTGACGATCACGGCCACATCGCTGCGCGCTGGCGCTTGCTGGGGCATTTCCTTGCAGCGGCCTGGGCGTTGTTCTGGCTGGGCGGTCTTCCGGCGATCGATGTGTTCGGCATGACGCTCGCTCGGGGCCTGGTCGTGAACGTGCTGGCGGCCTTCTACCTGGTGTGGCTGCTCAACCTTTACAACTTCATGGACGGTATCGACGGGATCGCCAGTGTGGAGGCGATCTGCGTGTGCATCGGCGCGGCGATCATCTACGCACTGAGCGGTTTTGCCACTTTAATGTGGTTGCCCGTCCTGCTCGCCTGCGCAGTGGCCGGCTTTCTGATCTGGAATTTCCCGCCGGCCAGGATCTTCATGGGGGATGCCGGTAGCGGGTTCCTCGGCATCATGCTCGGTTGTCTGTCGCTGCAGGGTGCGTGGATTTCCTCGCAGTTCTTGTGGGTATGGCTTATTCTCCTCGGGGTTTTCATCGTAGACGCTACAGTAACCCTCATCCGTCGGCTCATTCGGGGCGACAAGGTCTATGAGGCTCACAGAAGTCATGCTTATCAATTCGCCTCGCGACGATTTGGCAAGCACCTTCCGGTGACGTCCGCAGTCGGTGTAATCAATCTCTGCTGGCTGTTGCCGGTCGCGGTGGGTGTCGCCCGGTTCGGGCTCGACGGTGCCCTCGGCGTGATCATTGCTTATGCTCCGTTGCTTGTTCTGGCCTTCGTCTTCAAGGCTGGAGCGCTGGAAAAGAGCTGAGTGCGAGCTGCCTGCGCTGACGGTGACGACCACGGTTCTCATGCGGGGCAGGAATCAATAGCCGTCATAGGGGTCGACTGAAAGGACCATGAACGCGTGTCTGAGGGGATGATGGAAAAACTACGCACTTCGTTGCTGGCCTTGCCTCGCCGGCACAAGCGGATCATGCAGGTCGCCGCAGACGTCTGTCTGATCTGGTTCGCGTTGTGGATGGCGTTTGTGGTGCGTCTGGGCATCGATGACCTCATCAATCCTCTTGAAATCCACACCTGGCTGTTCGCAAGCGCGCCAGTGGTAGCGATCCCCTTGTTCATCCGTTTCGGCATGTACCGTGCGGTGATGCGCTACTTCGGCAATGACGCGCTGATTGCGATCATCAAGGCGGTCAGCCTCTCGGCGTTGATTCTCGGCATCGTGGTCTACCTCTACAGTAACCATCAGCATGTCGTGCCGCGCTCGGTCATGTTCAATTACTGGTGGCTGAGCATGGTGATGATCGGCGGTCTTCGCCTGGCCATGCGACAGTACTTTCTCGGCGACTGGTTCTCCGCCGCCCGTCATGTGCCCTTTGCAACCCGCGACGATGGCCTGCCCAAAGTGGCGATCTATGGGGCCGGCGCTGCAGGGAACCAACTGGTGGCGGCGTTGCGCATGGGGCGGTCCATGCGCCCAGTCGCGTTTATCGATGACGATGACTCGATCTCCAATCGAGTGATTTCGGGCCTGCAGGTCTACAAGCCCAAGCACATTCAGCAAATGATCGATGTCACGGGTGCGCAGGAGATTCTGCTGGCCATCCCGTCGTCCGCGCGGGCGCGCCGCAGGGAAATCCTCGGCTTTTTGGAGGGCTTCCCGCTGCACGTTCGCAGCGTTCCGAACTTCTCTGACCTGGCGGCGGGTCGCGTGAAAGTCGACGATCTGCAGGAGGTCGACATTGCCGACCTGCTGGGGCGTGACGCGGTGCCTGCGCAGGAGGAACTGCTCGAACACTGCATCAAGAACCAGTGCGTGCTGGTGACCGGGGCGGGCGGTTCGATTGGCTCGGAGCTGTGCCGGCAGATACTGCTGCTCAAGCCAACCACGTTGTTGCTGCTCGACCACAGTGAATTCAACCTCTACACGATCCTCACGGAGCTGGAGCGGCGTGTTGCCCGTGAGTCGCTCAAGGTCAAGGTGCTGCCGATTCTCGGCTCGATCCGCAACCACGCCAAGTTGCTGGATGTGATGAAGACCTGGCAGGTCAACACCGTCTACCACGCTGCGGCGTACAAACACGTGCCGATGGTCGAGCACAACATCGCCGAGGGCGTGTTCAATAACGTTGTGGGCACGCTCAACGCCGCCCAGGCTGCATTGCAGGCGGGTGTGGCCAACTTTGTGCTGATCTCCACCGACAAGGCGGTGCGCCCGACCAATGTCATGGGCAGCACCAAGCGCCTGGCCGAACTGACGTTGCAAGCGCTGAGCCGCGAGACGGCGCCGGTCATGTTCGGCGACCGCTCCAATGTGCATCAGGTCAACAAGACCCGGTTCATCATGGTGCGTTTCGGCAACGTGCTGGGTTCGTCCGGCTCGGTGATCCCGCTGTTTCACCAGCAGATAAAATCGGGTGGGCCGCTGACGGTGACGCATCCGAAAATCACCCGTTATTTCATGACCATCCCCGAGGCGGCGCAACTGGTCATTCAGGCCGGCTCAATGGGGCAGGGCGGCGACGTATTCGTGCTCGACATGGGCGAGCCCGTGCGCATCATCGAGCTGGCCGAAAAGATGGTGCACCTGTCGGGCTTGAGCATTCGCTCCGAACACAACCCACAGGGCGATATCGCCATCGAGTTCACCGGCCTGCGTCCCGGCGAGAAGCTGTACGAGGAGCTGCTGATTGGCAACAACGTGGCAGCGACTCGTCACCCGATGATCATGAGTGCACAGGAAGACTTCCTGTCGTGGGACGTGTTCAAGCAAAGCCTGTCGCAGTTGGTCAAGGCGCTGGACGATGACGACTATGACCGGGTTCGGCAAATTCTCGCCGACACCGTCAGCGGTTATGCGCCCGAGGGCGAAATTGTCGACTGGATTCATCAACAGCGCCGTCGAGAGCCGTGATCGGCGGACCCGCGAAACCTTTGCTTACTCAGTGGTTCCGAACCGCATCAAGGCGACAGGGCCCGGGCTGAAAGGCCTCTCGGTGACGTACATATCCGGTCACCGATCCCTGCGTTGACGCAGCGCCGCCATCGGCTAGGTTTGGGAAGCAGCTCAGGAATGCTGCTTCCACTTACGATGCCCATGGAGCATGACTTATGCGTACTTCTTACCTGTCCTCACTGATCTTCGCATTGCTGGCGAGCACTTCCCTCGCCGTGACGGCCGCGCCCGCTGCTGTTCCTTCGGCAGAGGTCAGCAAATCCGCCATCGCCGCCCCACCAGTCGGGCAGAGTGCCAAGGTCAATCTCAACTCGGCCAGCGCGGAAATCCTCCAGAAAGAACTGTCCGGCGTCGGTGCCGCCAAGGCCAACGCAATCGTCGCGTACCGTGAAGAACATGGCGGCTTTACGGCGGTCGACGAGTTAATCGAAGTCAAGGGCATCGGCAAGGCGCTCCTGGACAAAAACCGCGACAAGCTCTCCATTGACTGAACATCCCGTAGCAAAAGGCCGATCTCAGATCGGCCTTTTTTTTGCGTCCGCCTGCCCACAATTTTCGCTATCAAGCTAACAAATATAAAAATGTCGACCGACATATTATTTTTTAAATTACGAGCGTAATATCCCTCCGCAGCTAACCTCACTATCCACGGAGAACGTTCATGAGCACTCAGACCCAAGGCAAGGCTGTAATCACCGGCGCATCGTCCGGTATCGGTTTCACCTACGCGGACCGCCTGGCGCAGCGCGGATTCGATCTGATACTGGTTGCGCGCGACCAGGCACGGCTGGAAGCCCTGGCGACTGATCTGCGGGCCAGGCATGCGGTTCAGGTGGAGGTCGTGAAAGCCGATCTGACTCAGCCTGATGACGTCAGCGCTCTCGAACAACGGCTGCGCTCGGATGCTTCAATCACCTTGCTGCTCAACAACGCCGGCGTGGCATCGAGCACTCCGCTGGCCGAGGCCGATCTGAACGAAGTGGATCGCCTGATTCAGCTCAACGTTGTCGCGCTGACGCACTTGGCATCGGCGGCAGCCGCCGGTTTTGCGGCGCGTGGCAACGGGACAATCATCAATATAGCGTCCGTCGTGCCCATGCTGCCGGAGCGGTTCAATGCGGTGTACACCGCCAGCAAGGCCTACGTACTGAGCTTGACCCAATCTTTAGCGACTGAACTAAGCGAGAAGGGCGTACGGGTTCAAGCGGTGATGCCCGGCGCGACCCGGACTGAAATCTGGGAGCGCGCGGGTATGGACATCAATGCTTTCCCGCCGGAGATGGTGATGGACGTTGACGAAATGGTCGACGCTGCCCTTGCCGGGTTTGATCAGCAAGAGCTGGTGACCATTCCGTCGCTGCCTGATGCTGCCGATTGGCAGGCCTTCACCCAGGCGCGCCTGGCATTGGGCCCGAATCTGTCGCTGCAGCATGCCGCGCAGCGTTATAAAACCGCGGACGCGTGATGGCGTCGGCATTGGCAAAACAGCTTAAAGAAGGTGAACGCATGAGCGAGCGTCGCATCGTAGTGACGGGAATGGGGCTGGTAACGCCATTGGGATCGGGTGTCGAGGCGGTATGGCGGCGGTTGCTGGAAGGTCGCTCCGGCATCGTGCAGTTGCCCGAGCAGACGGTGGCGGACCTACCCGGCAAGGTGGGCGGTCCGGTGCCCACTCTTGAAGAGGACCCGCAAGCCGGTTTCGACGCCGACGCCGCCGCGCCGCCCAAAGAGCAGAAGAAGATGGACCGCTTTATTCTGTTTGCGCTGGGCGCCGCGCAGGAGGCTGTATCTCAGGCGGGCTGGGCGCCATCGACCGAAGAAGAGCGCGAACGTACCGCGACCATCATCGGTGCGGGTGTCGGCGGATTCGGTGCTATCGCCGAGGCCGTCCGCATCACCGACACACGGGGGCCGCGGCGGTTGTCGCCCTTTACCATCCCGTCGTTCCTGGTCAATCTGGCGGCCGGCCATGTGTCGATCCGGCATGGCTTCAAAGGCCCGCTTGGCGCGCCGGTGACTGCCTGTGCCGCCGGTGTCCAGGCCATTGGCGATGCCGCGCGGTTGATCCGCAACGGTGAAGCAGACGTGGCCATCTGCGGCGGTGCCGAGGCCTGTATCGATCGCGTCGCCCTGGGCGGGTTCGCTGCTGCACGGGCGCTGTCCAGCGGCTTTAACGAGACGCCTGCGCGTGCTTCGCGGCCTTTCGACCGTGATCGCGACGGGTTTGTCATGGGCGAGGGCGCGGGGATCATCGTCATCGAGACGCTGGAGCATGCGCTCGCACGGGGTGCCACGCCGATTGTCGAGCTGGTGGGCTATGGCACCAGCGCAGACGCTTATCACCTGACCGCCGGGCCTGAAGACGGCAGCGGCGCGCGTCGGGCAATGCAGGCGGCGATTCGTCAGGCCGGTATTCAGCCCGCCGATATCCAGCACGTCAATGCCCATGCGACGTCTACGCCAGTGGGCGACAAGGGTGAAATGGCGGCGATCAAAACCGTGTTTGGTGATCAGAATGGCGTGGCGGTGACCTCAACCAAATCGGCGACCGGACACCTGCTCGGCGCAGCCGGCGGCATTGAGGCGATTTTCACGGCATTGGCCATACGCGATCAGATCGCCCCCATGACGCTCAATCTGGAGAACCCGGACGAGGCGGCGGAGGGTATCGACATCGTTCACGGTGAAGCACGCCCGATGCAGATCGAATATGCACTGTCGAACGGCTTCGGTTTCGGCGGTGTAAACGCCAGCGTGCTGTTCCGTCGCTGGCATCCCTGAGACGTTGCTGAAGATGCCGGTTCCCTGCAGCAAAGGGCAGGGAGCAGGCAGCAGGAGGTGGGTATCAGCCTTCGGCCAGAGCCTTGAGCTGCTCGCGGGTGGTCTGCAGGATTCGCTCGGCCAGTGCCGGGTCTTTCGCGCTGCGGGCCAGCACCATTGCCCCCACCAGGCCGGACATGAGCATCACGCTCTTGTCGCTGCTCTGGTCATTGGCCGGCATCCCGGCTTCAAGTGTTGCCAGCATGCGCTGCATCAGTTCGTCGGTAATCTCGCTCGGCTGCCCACGCTGGCCCAGCTCGGAGGCCATGGTGGGCAGTGGGCAGCCCTGTTCCGGATGGTCGCGATGAGCAATCGACAGGTACATGTCGATGAAGGCCTTGGTGGAGCTGTCTTCAGCCAGTTTCTCGGCGCGTGCAGCGTGCAGTTGATCCACGGCGCAGCGCAGTGATTTTTCGACCAGATCGTCCTTGGATTTGAAGTGGGCGTAAAAACCACCGTGGGTCAGACCCAGCGCCTTCATCAGCGGCTGCAGACCGGTGGCGCCGATGCCGTCACGACGAAAGCGCGCGGCCGCCTCATGCAGAATGCGCTGGTGGGTCTGGGCTTTGTGATCTTCGGCGTAACGCATGAAACGAGCCTCCCGACGGTGGCGCTTGAAATGGTGGTCGACATTTTTACACGTATGGCTCGCTACTGCAGTAGCGCTGTCATTACCCTTGTCGCCACCGATCAGAAGGCAGCGGCGGTGGTCATCCGATTTCGGTGGGTATGAGCCGGGGTCGGAAGGCGGTGATGACCGGTAGGTCACCGACACTGGGTGCGCGGTGACCGGCTGGGCTCGTGCATAATCCGCCGTTAATCCGATTGCGCTCCAATCGGTTTTTTTGGGGCCGACCCATGCACGTACTGCTTTGTGAAGACGACGACCTGATTGCCAGCGGCATTGTTGCCGGGCTCGATGCCCAGGGCTTCACGGTGGATCGTGTCGCCACCGCCTCGTCCGCTCGGGCCATGCTGTCCGCCGCGCATTTCGACGTCATGATTCTGGACCTGGGCCTGCCCGATCAGGATGGGCTGAAGCTGCTGCGTCAGTTGCGCCAGGAGGGCGTTGAGCTGCCGGTGCTGATTCTGACCGCGCGCGATACCGTCACAGATCGCGTGGATGGCTTGCAGGCCGGCGCGGACGACTACCTGCTCAAGCCCTTCGACCTGCGCGAGCTCAGCGCACGCCTGCACACGCTGGTGCGACGCATGGCCGGGCGCAGCGTCAACGTGATCGAGCA
Organism: Pseudomonas lutea; assembly: GCF_000759445.1. NCBI lineage: Bacteria > Pseudomonadati > Pseudomonadota > Gammaproteobacteria > Pseudomonadales > Pseudomonadaceae > Pseudomonas > Pseudomonas lutea. Next base: position 2,240,458 of record NZ_JRMB01000001.1, on the reverse strand, counting down.
TGGCGTGCTCAGCTATGACCCGAGCAGCCGGGAAACGCGACTCGCAGGCCAGCCGGTCGATCTGTCGCGGCGCGAGCAGGCATTGCTGCAGGCGCTCTTGAACAACAGCGGTCGGGTTCTTTCCGGCGAGCAGTTGAAGGACTGCATCTATGGCTTCGGCGACGAAGTGGAAAGCAACGCGCTCAACGTTCACATTCATCATCTGCGCCGAAAATTGGGCGGCGGCATTATAGAAACCGTCCGTGGCCTGGGTTATCGCCTCGGGCCGGCCGGTCCTGATTCGGGTCCTGCAGCATGATGAGCCTGAGGACACGGCTCAGCCTGATTCTTGGCTCGGCGTTCATTGTGATCTGGGTGTTGGCCGCCGCCTGGATGCTGCGCGACTTGCGCACGCAAATGATGCAGTCGCTTGATCAGCGGCTCGAGGCGTCTGCGCGGATGGTGGCAGGGCTGCTCGAACAGGTGCAGATGCCGACTGGCACTGACGCCCGATCGCTGCGGGCCGACGATCCGGCATTGCCCAGCGGCATGGCGTGTCAGTTGAGCTCCCTGCGCGGGCAAGTGCTTGCCCGGACCGACAGCTCGCCGAGCGAGCCACTCAAGGCTGACGCCAGCGGCTTTCACGACCAGATGATCGACGGCGACCACTGGCGGGTTTACACGATGATGCACGGCAACGTGCGGGTGAGCACCGCTGACCGCCAGATCGAACGCGATGTGCTGGGCCATTCGGTTTTGCTGGCTGCGTCAGTGCCGGTGCTGGTCGCGCTGTTTGGCAGCCTGGCGCTGGTCTGGTTTGGCATCGGTCGGGGGCTGGCGCCGCTCAACCGCATGCGCGATGCGCTCAATCGACACAGCGCCGACTCGGTCGAGCCGCTCGATGTGCCCAATCTGCCCAGCGAGTTGCAGCCACTGCTGACGAGTCAGAACCAATTGTTTCAGCGCATCGCCCAGACCCTGGAGCGCGAACGCAGGCTGACGGGCGACGCTGCCCATGAGCTGCGGAGCCCGCTCACGGCCATCAAAACCCATCTTCAAGTGGCGCGCATGACCGAGGGCGACAAGCGCGATACGGCGCTGGCGCATGCGGAGGAGGGCGCTGACCGTATGCACCGCACCCTTGAGCAATTGCTGTTGTTGGCGCGGGTGGAGGGCAGTCTGTCGTTTGATGACGGTGTGCAGTGCACTGCCGAGGAGGTCGCGCGGCTGGCCATTCACGACGCCAGTCATGGCGACGAACAACGCATCCAGCTTATTTTGCCGTCGCGGCTGTCCACTGCTGCCGTGCAAATGCCCGCGGCGCTGGCGGTGGCTGCGTTGCGCAATTTGCTGGACAACGCGCTGCGTCACAGTCAGGCCGCTGCGCAAGTGGAACTCAGCGTCGAAACCTTCGACGAGCAGGTGCATTTTCGTGTTCGCGACTATGGTCCCGGGATTCCGGAGCCGGACCTGGACAAGCTCACCCAGCGCTTTTGGCGCAACGGCAACAGCCCCGGCGCGGGGCTGGGCCTGGCCATTGTTCAGGCCATCGTCCAGCGCTGTGCGTGCTCGCTACGCTTTGACAGCCGCCGCGACGGTTTGCGGGTGGAGTTGAGCATGCCGTTGCGGCCCGATGTCGCAGGGGAGTGACGTGTGGGAAATGTCTGAAAGTCAGGTCGGCTGACGTCAGGATGTCAGCCGACTGTTTGTCCGAGAAACTTTTACTCAGGCATGGCCGAGGAATGATGGGAAGTGATGAGCCATTCGCCGCCAATTCGCGCATAAGTAAAGGTATAACGCGCATTGACTTCAGGCATGTCGCGGAAGCGGAACGTGTAAGTGCCGGTGTCGGTTGCACTGTTGCAACTGGTAATCAGCGTGCTGCTGTCCAGGGTGCCGATCGGGCCGCTTTTCAGAAAGTAATTGAAATAATCAAGTTTACCGCTCAGATTAGTTCTCGGCTGATTGGAGAGGGTCGGCAGCAGGACTGCGTCTGCGGTGTAATTGGCGGCCACCTTGGCTGGGTCGCCGGTTTGCAGTGAGGTGTTCCAGCGTTCAAACAAGTTTCTTGCCTGTTCTGCGTCCAGCATCGCGCACTGCGAAGAGGATGTGTTTGCCAGTACCGGTGTGGAAATAAGGAGCAGTGCAATAACAGCGGGAATCTTCTTCATAAGTTGCCTTCCATGGGCGGTTGTTTGAATCGAGAGCCTAGTGCACAGGTGTGGAACTGTTCTACTGCCGTGGAATTACAACAAATTTCAGGTCGCTGGAAGTTGCGATCCGCGTGTGGGAAATGTCTTTAGTACCCAGTAATAAAGGTTTCTCCGTGAGGGTGGAAGTCGTGCCGTTTCTGGCGCTCCTCTCGGCGCTGTCCGGACTTTTGGTCCGACAAGCCTTTGATTCTGCTTCCTAATCCCGGACAATCGCGCCCCTTTCCCTGTAGAGAATCGGTCAGGGACGCAGACCGCGATGTTTTTTCGGCAGCGTCGTTGACCATGTAGCTATGACCGGCAACGGAGAATCGACCGGATGAATGATCAGGCCAACAGTGTCGAACAGACTGTCGATGCTGCACCCGTGAGCGTCACCTCCTGGAATCGCAATGACACCACCTGGATGCTCGGGCTGTTTGGCACCGCCATCGGCGCGGGCACCTTGTTCTTGCCGATCAACGCAGGGATCGGCGGCTTCTGGCCGCTGTTGATTCTGGCCCTGCTGGCGTTCCCGATGACGTTTTATGCGCACCGCGGGCTGACCCGCTTCGTACTCTCGGGCCGGGATGGCGCAGACATTACCGAGGTGGTCGAGCAGCACTTCGGTAAAAAAGCCGGCGCCCTGATCACGCTGCTGTATTTCTTCGCCGTGTTCCCGATCCTGCTGATCTACAGCGTGGCGCTGACGAACACCGTCGGCAGCTTCCTGGAGCACCAACTGCATGTGCAGCCGCCGCCACGCGCGCTGCTGGCGTTTGTGCTCATCCTCGGTCTGCTGGCGGTGGTGCGCTGCGGGGAGCAGATCATCGTCAAGGCGATGAGCCTGATGGTGTACCCCTTTATCGTGGCTCTACTGTTCCTCGCTGTGTTCCTCATCCCGCACTGGAACGGCGGCATTCTCAGCACGGCCAGCAGCTTTCCGGGGCCGTCGGCGCTGCTGCATACGCTCTGGCTGGCCATCCCGGTTATGGTGTTCTCGTTCAATCACTCGCCGATCATTTCGGCATTTGCCGTGGATCAGAAGCGTCAGTACGGCGAGCAGGCCGAACCCCGCAGCGCGCAGATCCTCGCCCGCGCTCATGGGTTGATGGTCGTGATGGTGCTGTTTTTTGTCTTTAGCTGCGTGCTGACCCTGACCCCGGAGCAATTGGCCGAAGCCAAGGCGCAGAACCTGTCGATCCTGTCTTATCTGGCCAACCATTTCAGCAACCCGACCATTGCCTTCGCCGCACCGCTGATTGCGTTCGTGGCGATCACCAAGTCGTTTCTGGGGCACTACATCGGGGCCAGCGAGGGCCTCAAGGGCCTGGTGGTGAAGACCGGCCGTCGGCCTTCGCCGCGCACGCTTGATCGTCTGACCGCAGGTTTCATGCTGGTCGTCTGCTGGCTGGTGGCAACGCTCAATCCGAGCATTCTGGGCATGATCGAAACCCTTGGCGGGCCGGTGATTGCCGCCTTGCTGTTTCTGATGCCGATGTACGCCGTGCGCAAGGTGCCGGCCATGCGCCGATACGCAGGCAAGCTGTCGAACGTATTCGTGGTGGTGATCGGCTTGATCTCGATTTCGGCGCTGGTGTATTCGCTGCTGCAGTAAAAGTCGATATCTCACGAAGTTGGCTGACCCGCAACGCAAGGTCTCGCCGGCCTGGAAGGCGGCTCGTGCGGAGCGAGCGACGAGATACTGCGGGCTGGCGCGCAACTTGTAGGAGCGCGCTTGCCCGCGAATGCATTTTTTGCTGGTCCTTGTCGGTTGCCTGACACACCGCCTTCGCGGGCAAGCGCGCTCCTACAGTTCGGCTTGGATCGCCCGTTTTTCGTTCTGGACACGCCTGATCCAGGTTTGACAATGCGCTGAGCAGCGCCGCATGATTCTGCTCGTTTCCGATTGATACAGCTCGCACAGAGGCCCCATGTCAGCCAATCCCGAAGCGTTTCCCGGCGAGCGCCAGCGTTTGATCACCGAGCGTCTGGCCGTTCACGGTCGGGTGATTGCGGCGGACCTTGCGGCCGAATTCAACGTGTCCGAGCACTCCATTCGCCGTGATCTGGGTGCGATGGCTGCCGCCGGGTTGTGCAAGCGCGTGTACGGCGGTGCGATCTCGCTGGCGTCCGATGGGCCGCTGGCCGACCGTGTCGAGCACCAGCCCGGTCGCAAGCGTCAACTGGGTATTGCCGCGGCACGTTTGATCAGTGCCGGGCAGCATGTGTTTATCGATGGTGGCTCGACCAACCTGGCCATTGCCAAAGCCCTCGATCCTGGCATGGCGTTGACCGTCACGACCAACGCGCCGCTGATCGCAGTGGAGTTGATGAAGCTGCCGTCGGTGGAGGTGATCCTGCTCGGCGGTCGTCTGAGCCCCGTGGCCGGGAGCACTTACGGCTTCACAACGATCCAGCAACTTGCTCACTTCAACTTCGATCTGTGCTTTTTGGGCGCGTGCGCGCTGGATGCGCTCAAAGGCGTCACCGCGTTCGACATGGACGTCGCCGAGTTCAAACGCGCCGTTGTGGCGCGCAGCGGTCAGGTGGCGGTGGCGGTGATCAACGAAAAACTCTCCAGCATCGCCCATTATCAGGTGGCCGAATGCGCAGAGGTGGGCGCGTTGGTGGTCGAACACGAGGCCCCCGCTGACCGCCTGGAGCTGTTTCGCGGCAAGGTGGCGCACATCGTTATGGCGCAGGCAGCGCGCTGAGCATTGTGGTTTCCTGCCAAGCCACGGTTCGATTGCGGCCCTGATGCTTGGCCGCATACAGCGCGGCATCCGCTCGCTTGACGAAGTCTTCCGGCGTCTGACATTCCCGCGCCTGGCAACCGTAGACCCCCAGGCTGATGCTGACAATGCCGATGGGGTTGCCCTGGTGCTCGAGCGCCCGGCTCAGCACGGCCAGTCGAATCTTTTCCGCCAGACTCACCGCGCCCTGCACCTCGCTGTAAGGCAGAAACACCGCCATCTCTTCGCCACCGTAACGCACGGCCAGGTCGCCGCTGCGGTTGAGTGTGCTGCGAACGCATTCGGCCACCGCGATAATGCATTTGTCGCCAGCCACGTGTCCGTACGTGTCGTTGTAGCTCTTGAAAAGATCGATGTCGATCATGATCAGGCTCAACGGATGCAGGTTTGACTGCCCGTTGTGAAATTCCAGCCCGAGGATTTCCTGAAAATGCCGACGATTGGCCAGCCCGGTCAGGCTGTCCTGCAACGCGAGTTTTTCCAGCGAATGACTGGCAATGCGCAGTTGTGATTCGGCATTGAGCCCAAAACGGATCTGCTGGAACAGCAGCACGCCGAACAACAGGTTGGCGACCACCACGCAGATGATGATTGCCAGCGAACGCCAGGCATACTGCCGCCACTCGTCGAGCACTTCGCGCTGGGAGAGGCCCGCCAGCAGCACCATTGGGTAACGGTCCAGTTTCTTGTAGCCATAAAGACGTTGCTCTTGGTCGAGCATCGACACGACATTCGCCGTGCCTTCATAGTGTTCTTTCACATGCAGACGGAACAACTCACCCTCACCGATGGACGTGCCACGCACGTTTTCCAGCATCGGGCGTCGGGCGAGCACGGTGCCGTCAGCCATGGCCAAGGTGATGACGCCGTGCTTGCCAATATCGAAGCGCTCGAAAAACCGCTCGAAGTAGTTCAATTCGATGGTGGCCAGTACCACGCCGGCGAAGTTGCCTGCTGAATCGTCCACTCGGCGGGACACTGGAATGATCCAGTCGCCGGTGGAACGGCTGCGGATGGCTGGACCGACATGGGGCAAGGTGCTGGCCATGGTCTGATGGAAGCGGAAGTACTCACGGTCGGCGTTGTTGGCGTTGGCCGGTACCTGGCTCAACGAGGTGCCGGCCCAGTAACCGTCCTTGTCGTAAATGAACAAACCCTGAAGTTGCTCGACGCTGGCGGCGGTGGCCCGCAGGTAGTCGTGCATGCGTGAACTGCTCGCTGCACCGAAGCCGTCGTACGAAAGCCGCTCGACCACTGCAGACACCGCGATGTGCGCCTGATCGAAAGCGTCGTCGGCATGCTGCGCCATTGAGCGTGAAAGGTTGGCGACGTTGGTGTTGGCAATGTCCAGCTCGTGAATGCGCGTCTGACGCAGTTGCCAGACGGTAATGCTGGTGATGGAAACGCACACCAGCAAGGTGAACAGTCCTGCCAGCCACAGCACGGGCATGCGCTTGAGTCGACGGCTTCTGATGCCCAGTTCTGACTCTTCTACCTGTCTCAAACGCCACCCTCACTGACTGCCACGATTTCAGACCCGCCCCTGTGACGAACAAACCACCCGTTCGGACACGCAGCATCGCAACAGCGAACCGTCTGACTCACAGCGTAGGACAAGTGCGGGATTTTGAAGGGAAATTTCGGACTTATAAATCAGCGGCGGGGTATTCCCGCCGCGTGTGTAAAGCCTGTCCTTAAGCAGCGAGCGGAGCACGCAAGGTGGTTCCTCGCCCCGGTCGATCCCCCCGGTTGATTGTCCGAAGTAGAACGCAGCTACCGGCCATGCCTTGCTCGGCCATTCAAACCCGACGTCCCTGCACCTCTCCATCATTCGCCTGCCACGCTTTCTGCGCCGTGCCGGTGTGTTCCGGGATGGGCGTTTTGAGCAGCACGAAATAAGCGATGGCCGAAAGCAGCGCGACGATGGCGCTGACCGCGAAAGCCGTGGCGAACGTCCCCGAATATTGCACGCTGAAACCGGTGACGATGGGTGCGATGGAGCCGGCGATATAGCCGCCGAAGTTCTGGATTGACCCCAGCGACGCCACGCGCTTGGTGTCGACCACCGTATTGACCACCATCCACGCCGTGGCGCTGGACAGGTTGATGCCGAACAGCGCCAGGCAGAGCAGCGCGATGCAAACACTGAGGCCGGTGACAAACGTCAACGGCAGAGTGAAGACGGCGGCAAACACCAGCCCGCCAATCACAGTGTATTTGCGGCTGTTGAGCACACCAACGCCGCGTTTCACCAATCGATCACAGATGCGTCCTGCGGCGATGGTGCCAATCGCACCGAATACATAGGCAAACGACACCACCCAGGCGGTTTGATAGGGATCAAGGCCGTGCTCGCGCTGAAAATAACCGGGTAGCCAGGTCAGGTGCAGCCAAAGCATGTAGATCACGCCCATGAAACCCAGGAACGTGCCCCAGGTGCTGCGGTGTTTGAAGAGGTCCAGCCAGCCGGCAAAAAACGACGCTTTAGGGGCCGCATCGGCCTGAACTGCCTGAACAATTGGCTCGCGCCCCTGCGCTGCCAGCTCCTTGAGGTATTGCGCACGGCTTTTGTAAAACATCAGCCAGCACAACGACAGCACGATGCCGAGTACGCCGGTGATGATGAACATGCCTCGCCAGCTGAAGTTGACCATGAACAGTGTCAGCAGTGGTGGTGCCAGGCATGGCCCGATGCACGTTGCTGACCAGACGATCCCGGTTGGCGTGCCGCGCTCGTGTTCCTCGAACCATTCATTGAGAGTCTTCGCTGCGGAGGGGAACATGGGTGCCTCGCCGATACCGAGCAATACACGCAGGGCGAAGAATCCGCTGAAGCTGTTGACGAAACCCGAAGCAGTTTGGGCGATGGACCACACCATCAGCGCGCCGCCCAGGGCAATCTTGCTGCCCAGCTTGTCGATGATCATTCCCATCGGCAACTGCGCAAACGCATAGGCGAGCGAGAAGGCCGACAACAGAATGCCCATCTCGGAAGGGCTGATGAGCATGTCTTTCTGAATCGTCGTGTTGGCGATGGACAGCGCGCTGCGGTCCAGGTAATTGACGACCCCGAACAGCATCAGGAAGACGATGGTGATCGTCTGGTAAGTCTTGAGGGATTTCATTGCGCACCTTTTTTATTGTTGTCGGGCTTGAGGCTTCATTGTTCTGGTGGGACCGGCTTCCGCCGGGAAGGGGCCTGTTTGGGCACCTTCCATGTTGCGGTGTGACGACAGAGCTTCCCGGCTAAAGCCGGTCCTACCAAGCAAACGCAGGTCCTACAAGGCGAACGCACGTCTGAGTGTAGGACCGGCTTCAGCCGGGAAGGGGCCAGTGTGGGCACCCTCCATGTTGCGGTGTGACGACAAAGCTTCCCGGCTAAAGCCGGTCCTACCAAGCAAACGCAGGTCCTACAAGGCGAACGCACGTCTGAGTGTAGGACCGGCTTCAGCCGGGAAGGGGCCAGTGTGGGCACCCTCCATGTTGCGGTGTGACGACAAAGCTTCCCGGCTAAAGCCGGTCCTACCAAGCAAACGCAGGTCCTACAAGGCGAACGCACGTCTGAGTGTAGGACCGGCTTCAGCCGGGAAGGGGCCAGTGTGGGCACCCTCCATGTTGCGGTGTGACGACAAAGCCTCCCGGCTGAAGCCGGTCCTACCAAGCAAACGCAGGTCACACTTGGTGCTCCAGGCTAAAGCCTGTCCTGCCAGCTGCTCGCGGCTAGGTCACTGCGCCAATGTGCCAGGGCACGAATTCGTTCTGGCCATAGCCGTGCTGCTCGCTCTTGCTGCGGGCACCGGAGGCGATATCCAGCATCATCTGGAACACGTAGGCGCCACGCTCCTCGATGGTGGTCGTGCCCTCGGCGATCCCGCCGCAATTGACGTCCATGTCCTCCTGCTGAAATTCGAAGACGCGGTTGTTGGTCGCCAGCTTGATCGACGGCGTCGGCGCGCAGCCATAGGCCGAACCGCGCCCGGTGGTGAACGCGATCAGATTGGCGCCACCGGCCACCTGGCCGGTGGCTGAAACCGGGTCGTAGCCAGGGGTGTCCATGAACACCAGCCCCTGGGCGCGCACCGCTTCGGCGTATTCATAAACGCCCATGAGATTGGTCGAGCCCGCCTTGGCCACCGCGCCGAGGGACTTTTCCAGAATGGTCGTCAGCCCGCCGGCCTTGTTGCCAGCGGAAGGGTTGTTGTTCAGCTCGGCGTTCATGCGCTGGCAGTAGTCTTCCCACCAGTGAATCCGCTGCACCAGTTTTTCGCCGATGGCCTGGCTTGCGGCACGACGCGTCAGCAAGTGCTCTGCGCCGTAAATTTCCGGCGTCTCGGACAGGATTGCCGTGCCGCCCGCCGCGACCAGCCGATCCACCGCATTGCCCAAGGCCGGGTTGGCCGTGATCCCGGAATAGCCGTCCGAGCCGCCACATTGCAGGCCGACGATCAGATGTCGGGCACTGACCGTCTCCCGGGTGATCTGGTTGGCTCGGGGCAGCAGCGACTGCACCTGTTCGATGCCACTGGCGATGGTCTTCGACGTGCCGCCAGTGCCCTGAATCGTGAACGCGCGCAACTGATCGCTGGCTTTGAGCCCCTGGCTGTCGAGCATGTCCTGGATCTGATTGGTCTCGCAGCCCAGCCCCACCACCAGCACGGCGGCAAAATTGGGATGGACGGCATAACCACCCAGGGTCCGGCGCAACAGGTCGATGGCTTCGCCTTTGGAATCGATGGCGCAACCGGAGCCGTGAGTCAGCGCGACCACGCCATCAACATTGGGATAAGCGGCCAGAGCTTCGGGGAAAATATCGCGACGAAAACGGTCGGCGATGGCCTTGGCGACGGTCGCCGAACAGTTAACCGAGGTCAGGATGCCGATGTAATTGCGAGTGGCAACGCGTCCGTCGGCGCGCACGATGCCCTGGAAAAAGGCCTCGGTCTTCGGCGTATCGTGGGCGTCTACGCCGTAGGCATAGTCACGGGAGAAATCGCCCATCTCGACGTTATGCACATGCACATGCTCGCCGGGATCGATGGGCTGTGAGGCGAAGCCGATGATTTGACCATAGCGCCGCAGCGGCTGGCCCTGCTCGACACGCACCGTCGCGACCTTGTGCCCGGAAGGAACGGGCTGGGAAACAGTCACATGTTCCTCGTCCAGGTACGTGCCTTCACTCAGCGCCTGCCGAGCGATCAGCACGTTATCGAGAGGGTTGAGGCGGATAAACAGCGCGCTGCTGTCGAACGCGGGCGTTTTGGCGATGAGTTCCATGCAGCCTCTCATGACGGTCTTGGCCTGCATCAACAGTGCGACGCTCCTCCAGTACGGGAAGCGGCATCGTTGCCGGCCACTTATTGTTATTCGGAGAGCGGGAGCCATGTGGCGCCCGCGGGTCGGTGACGGCCCTGTCCTGTTTCAGCCACTCTATGAAGCCGTCCTGCAATTTCCCAATGAAAGGTTTCGATTGCGTGATAACTCAGGGTTATCGATTTGCGGCATCATCTGAGGATTTAAGAAACGTCAGAAGGGCCTTCAACGCGGCCGACGGCGGCCTGGCTTTGGACGTCAGCAACCCGAGATTAGCCATGCTCAGCGGCAGTTCGACCGGCAAAATGGCGATCATCCCATAGCGCGCGTAGTGTTCGGCAACGTCGTTGGGCACCACGGCGATCATGTCCGATGACTCCAGCATCGCCGTGGTGGCCAGAATCGAACGGGTCTCGATGATGTCCAGCGGCTCGATAAGCTGCGCGGCCTGCAGCGCATGTTCGACCTGGCGCCGCATGGGGCTGCCGATGGGGTGGAGGATCCAGGTCAGCGGCGCCAGCGCTGCCAGCGTCAGGCCCGCCCGCGTCAGCGTGTCGAGTTGAGCCAAGGGATGCTGAGGCCGGGCAATGATGCGCATACGCTCGCCCTGTTCAAACAGCTGAATGTCCAGGCCCTGGCCATCGAGTTGATCGGGCAGCCTGCCCAGTACCACATCGAAGTCGCCGCGAATCAACGCGGGCAGCAGCTCATCACTGGTGCCGACGTCCAGAGCGATGCGCACTTTCGGGTGCGCAGCCTTGAACGCCAGCACGCCTCGGGTGAGCAGTGTCGGCACCGGGCCCATGACCGTGCCGATGCGCACCATCCCCGTGGCTCCGCGCGCCAGTTCGGCCAGTTGCGCTTCGGCGTATTCGAACTCGTGAAGTGCGCCCCGGGCGTACCGAATCATGACTTCACCGAACGCCGTCGGCTGCATGCCACGGGGCAAACGCTCAAACAGCTGCACGCCGAGACGTTCCTCCAGTTGTTGCAGCAGCAGGCTGGCGGCCGGTTGGGTGGTGTGGATGGCGCTGGCCGCCTTGCGCAGGTTGCCCAGTTCGCCCAGCGCATTGAGCAGCGCAATCTGCCGGCTGGAGATTTTCAGCGTGGGAAACGTGCCGGGCAGTGGCAGGGCAGGGGGGGCGTCTGACATATCGGATTTGGTATCGATGATTAGGATTTGGCGATTATGCCTGTATCGCGCAGGGGCCTACAGTCAGTCTTCAGACGGCGCACAGCTGTAGGAGCGCGCTTTCCCGCGAACGCGTTATTTATGCCGCCACCGCTTCGGAGGATATCCAAGCCTCCTCGCGAGCCACCGCTCTCCCACACGTCCGCGTCAGTACCCCTAACAAGAAGAGCCCACCATGCAGATCACCTCCATTTCCGTACGCGACATCCGCTTCCCCACCTCTTTGTCCCTCGATGGCTCCGATGCGATGAACAGCGCGCCGGATTATTCGGCGGCCTACGTTGTGCTTCACACCGATTCTGCCGAAGGCCTTGAGGGCCATGGCCTGACGTTCACCATCGGGCGCGGCAACGAGATTTGCGCCGCCGCGATTCACTCCCTCGCGCCATGTGTCGTCGGGCTGAGCCTGGAATCGATCATTGCCGACATGGGCGCGTTCTGGCACGGCATCACCGCCGGTGACAGCCAGTTGCGCTGGCTGGGCCCGGAAAAAGGCGTGATTCATCTCGCCACGGCGGCGCTGGTCAATGCGGTCTGGGACCTCTGGGCCAAAGCCGAAGGCAAGCCGGTCTGGAAACTGCTGGCGGACATGAGCCCCGAGCAATTGGTCAAATGCCTGGACTTCAGCTACGTCACCGACGCCATCACCCCCGAAGAGGCCATCGCCTTGCTGCGCCGACGCTTGCCAGGCAAGGCCGGGCGCGAGGCCCAGATGCTTGAGGAAGGCTATCCGGGTTACACCACGGCGCCCGGCTGGCTGGGTTATTCGGAAGAGAAGATGCGCCGTCTCGCCCGCGAGGCAGTGGCTGACGGCTGGACCCACATCAAGCAGAAGATCGGCACCGATATCGAAGAAGACTTGCGCCGCGCCGCGATATTGCGCGACGAACTCGGCCCGGAGCGCACGCTGATGATGGACGCCAATCAGGTGTGGAGCGTCGATCAGTCGATCAGCAACATGCGTCGGTTGGCCGCGTTTGAACCTTGGTGGATTGAGGAACCGACCCATCCCGATGACATTCTGGGTCACGCGACCATACGCCAGCGCATCGCGCCCATCGGTGTGGCGACCGGCGAACACTGCCACAATCGGGTGATGTTCAAGCAGATGTTCCAGGCCGGCGCGCTGGACTTCTGTCAGCTTGACGCGGCACGGCTGGGTGGGCTCAACGAAGTCTTGATCGTGCTGCTGATGGCGGCGAAATATGACATCCCGGTGTGCCCGCACGGCGGCGGCGTGGGGTTGTGTGAATACGTGCAGAACATCTCGATCTTCGATTACATCGCGGTGTCCCGTTCGCTGGACAAGCGCGTGCTCGAATACGTCGATCACCTGCACGAGCACTTCCTCGATCCGGTGGTTATCCGTCGTGGCCGCTACATGCCGCCACAACGGCCGGGCTACAGCATTGAGATGCACGCGGATACGCTGGAGCGGTATCAGTTTCCCGATGGCGCGGTGTGGGTGGAGCTGGCAAACAACCGCTGATCCAGACACCAGGGCCTGGGTCTCTCTGGCGGCCAGCTTTCGTGGGGTGGATACCAATCATGTGGCAGTGAGCTTGCTCACGAAGAGACCGGCACTTGCGCCGAATTTTCTGGAGGCCGCTTTCGTGAGCAAGCTCACTCCCGCAGGGGCGTTAGCGCCACAGATATCGGCGACACCTCTCTGCGGTTGAGGCGTGTGCAGCGGCAACAGACAATTCCATGTCGCTGCGAATGCGGGCCTTCCCTGCGCATGACCGGTATGATCCGTCGCATCTACCCGACCACGGTGCGACATGAATTCCCCCGAGCCCGGCAACGTCACTCCTCCCGCCAGCGCACCTGTCACGCCGCCCGAGCGAGGGCGGGTGTCGGCGTCACTGCTCGGCGGCGGTTGCGAACCTGACCCACGCTTCACCCTTGCCAACGAACGCACGTTCCTCGCCTGGATCCGCACGGCGCTGGCGTTCCTGGCCGGTGGCATCGCGGTCGAAGCCTTCACCAGCGATGTCTTCAGCCCGGGCCTGCGTCGAGGCGTTGCCTTGTCGCTGCTGGTGCTGGCGTTACTGGTCAGCGCCAGTGCTTGCCTGCGCTGGCTGAAAGTCGAGCGGGCGATGCGTCAGCGTAAACCGCTGCCTTTGCCGGTGCTGGTGCCGATTCTGTCGTTGGGCGGAGCCTTGGTGGCGGCGGGGCTGATTGTCTTCCTGATCAACGGCGCGTCGTGATTCGTCGCGGTCATCCCGTGTCGTCACGGCCGTTGCGCCACGACGATCCCGGCCTGCAACCCGAACGCACCTTGCTGGCCTGGCGCCGGACGCTGTTGACGCTGATCGGCGTGTGCCTGCTGTTCCTGCGCTGGATTCCGCCGTTTGGCTTGATGGCGCTGCTGCCGATCATGGTTTCGCTGGTCGCAGCCATGCTGATCCAGATCGGCCTCAACGCACGCTACCGCAAAAGCGCGAAAGGCATGACCCAAGAGCGCATCCCCGCGCCGCTGCGCGAGGTCGCGGCGCTGGGTTGCACGGTAATCGTGTTGAGCGTGGTGGCGATTGTTGCAGTCGTGTCCGGCTGACTTCGCCGGTAAGGCATACACCGATCCGTAGGAGCCGGCTTGCTGGCGAACGGGGTGTGTCAGCCGAAATAAACGTCGCTAACACACCGCTTTCGTCCGGATGCGGCCCAGACCAAGCGCGCTCCTACAGTTTTTGCGTTGGCCTTGACGCTGCCGTCAGCTGGCATGCACCCATTCTGTAGGAGACTCCGATCGTCCAGACGCCGCGCTGTCGCGCAGCAAACACGATCCCTGTGGGATTGACCGGGGTGGCGCTCCACCTTGCTCGCGAAGGCGGAGTTACAGGTTTTGCGTCAGCCGTAGGATCGAGTGGGACCGGCTTCAGCCGGGAAGCCGCCCGCACTGAATCGCTGTCAGATCAATAAGCCGCAACCAACCCATCCTTCCTCGGGTCTGTTCCTCCGACGTAACCATGGGCCGTGCGCTGGATGATCTGCGCGCCACCAAAGGCGAATACACCGCTCGGGTCTTCGATTTCCACGTCATGGCCTTTGGCGCGCAGCGCTTCGATGACCTGCGGATCAAACGACCGCTCCACCGCGACCTTCAGGCCGGACTCGATCCGCCACCGCGGCGCATCGGCGGCGGCCTGCGGGTTCTGCTTATAACGCAGAATGCGCAGCATCATCTGCAGATGCCCCTGCGCCTGCATCGGGCCGCCCATCAGGCCGAACGACATCAGCGGCGTGCCGTCGGCGTTCATTACAAAGCCCGGAATGATGGTGTGGAATGGCCGCTTGCCTGGCGCAACGGTGTTGACGTGATCAGGGTCCAGGGTGAAACCCGCGCCGCGATTCTGCAGGCTGATGCCCGTGCCCGGCACCACTACGCCGGAACCGAAACCCATGTAGTTCGACTGGATAAACGAGACCATCATGCCGCTCTCGTCAGCCGCCGAAAGATACACGGTGCCGCCAGGCTTCGGCGCGCCGTGCAGTGGGTCCTGCGCCTGCTCGCCGACCAGCGCCGCGCGGTCACGCAGGTAAGCCGGGTCGAGCATGTGCTCGGCGGCGACGCGCATGTGGTCGTTGTCCGTCACGTGCTGATTGAGGTCGGCCAGCGCCAGCTTCATCGCCTCCAGCACCGGGTGCACGGTTTCAGCGCTGTCCACGGGCTGGTCGCCAACGCCCAGCGCTTCGAGCATGCCCAACCCCGCGAGCGTGGCGATGCCCTGGCCATTGGGTGGCAGCTCGTGGACCATCGCGCCGGCGTACGGCACCGACAGGGTGTCGATCCAGTCCACGCGATGGTTCGCCAGGTCATCAAGGCTCATGACGCTGCCATTGGCATTGGCGTGGTTGATCATCGCCTCCGCCAGCTCGCCGCGATAGAACGCCTCACCCTTGGTTTGAGCAATCAGCTCCAGCGTTTTCGCGTGGTCCCTGAGCGCGACCTTTTCGCCAGCCTTCGGCGCCTTGCCGCCCTGCAAAAAGCACTCGGCAAAACCCGGTTGATCCTTGAGCAACGCCGCACCCCGACGCCACAATTCGGCGATGATCGGCGTGACCTGATAACCGTCGCGCGCATAGCTAATCGCCGGGGCCGCAAGCGTGGCGAAGGGCAGCTTGCCGTAGCGTTCGGACAACGCGACCCAGGCCGATACCGCGCCCGGCACCGTGACCGAAGGCCAACCGCGCTGGGGCATTTCCTGCTGACCGGCGAAGTACTCGGGGGTCCAGCCCTGGGGCGAACGACCGGATGCGTTCAAGCCTTGCAGGGTCTTGCCGTCCCAAACGATGGCAAAGGCATCGCTGCCGATGCCGCAACCGGTGGGTTCGACCACGGTCAGCACCATGGCGGCGGCGATGGCGGCATCAACGGCGTTGCCGCCCTGACGCAGCATGTCCAGCCCTGCCTGTGCGGCCAGCGGTTGCGAGCAGGCGACCATGTTGTTGCCCATTACCGGCGAGCGGGCGGACGCGTAAGGTTGGCTGTAATCCAGATCATCGAACATGCAGTCGTCTCTTCTTGGCAGTTGATCGGTAGTAAGGGCGCAGCTTTCGAGCCGGTGGGCATCGAAGCCTTCAGCTTTTCGGATCGAGGGCGTCACGCAGCCCGTCACCCAGCAGGTTGAAGCACAACACCGTGATATAGATCGCCACGCCTGGGGCGATGGACATCCACGGCGCCTGCTCCATGAAGTTCTTCGCCGTGTTGAGCATCGAACCCCAGGACGGCGAGGGCGGTTGCTGACCCAGGCCGAGAAACGACAGGCTCGCTTCCGCCAGGATCGCCGAGGCGATGGTCAGGGTCGCTTGCACCACCAGCGGCGACAACACGTTGGGCAGGACGTAGCGCAGGATGATCCAGCGATCCGGCAGGCCGATGGCGCGGGCGCCTTCCAGGTAATCTTCGTGACGGATCGCCAGCACCTGGCCGCGGGTCAGTCGCGCGAAAATCGGCATCGCCGACAGCCCGATGGCGATCATCGCGTTGGTCAGGCTCGGGCCGAGAAACGCGCCCAAGGCAATGGCCAGCACCAGAAAAGGACATGACAGCAGCGCTTCCATGATGCGAGAAATAACCGCATCCAGCTTGCCACCGAAGTACCCGGCCAACAGGCCCAACGGCACGCCGATGACCATGGCGATTGCTACCGAAACGCCGCCGGCCAGCAATGAACTGCGCGCCCCCCAGAGCAGGCGCGAAAACAGGTCACGGCCCAGCTCATCCGTGCCTAGCCAGTAGATCAGCGAAGGCGCCTTGCGCACGGCGAGGAAGTTGGCCTTGAGCGGGTCATGGGGCGCGATCCACGGCGCCAGTAACGCCGCAAGAACGAACAGGATCAGCACGGCCGCGCCGACCACCGCGCCCTTGTTGGCGAGAAACTTCTTCACGAACGGCGAACGCGTGCGGGGTTTAAGCGACTCTTTTGGAGCCACAACAGGATGGGCCAGCGAAGTCATCAGGCAGTCCTCAGGCGCGGATTGATCAGGCGATACAGCACGTCGGCCAGCAAATTGAGCAGCAGAAAACCGATCGCCACGCACAGCACCACGCCTTGCACCACGGCGTAATCGCGATTGAACACAGCATCAACGATCATCTTGCCGAAGCCCGGAATGCTGAACACTTGCTCGGTCAACACCGCACCGCCGAGCAATTCGCCAAACAGCAGCGTGGTCAGCGTGACGATGGGCATCAGCGCATTGCGCAGGGCGTGCTTCAAAATCACCGTGCGCGGGAACAGACCCTTGGCCCGCGCAGTGCGCACGTAATCGGCGCGCAGCACTTCGAGCATCGCGCTGCGGGTATGGCGCATCAGCACGCCTGACAACCCGGCGCCCAGCACAAAGGCCGGCAGGATCAGGGTTTTCAGGTTCTGCCCGACGTCTTCACCCAGCGGCACGAAGCCCGAGGCCGGAAGCCATTGCAGTTTCACGGCGAAGATCATGATCAGCAGAATGCCCAGCCAGAAGTGCGGAATGGAGATCCCCGACAGGGCGAACACGTTGGCGGCGTAGTCCACCGACGTGCCCTTGCGCACCGCCGAAATCACCCCGGTTGGAATGCCGATCACCAGCGCAATGATCAGCGCCAGCACTGCCAGCTCGATGGTCACCGGCAGCTTCGACGCCAACAATACGGTCACCGGTTGCTCGGTGCGCAATGACGTGCCGAAATCGCCTTGCAGGACGTTGCCGACCCAGTGCACGTATTGCAGCGGCAGCGGGTCGTTGAGCCGGTATTTCTCGCGCAAGTATTCCATGACCGCAGGGTCGCGCTCCTCGCCCGCCATGGCCTGCACCGGGTCACCCGGCAACAGCTTTTGCAGGGTGAAGACGAACAGCGAAACCAGAATCAGCGTCGGAATGGCACTGAGCAGGCGTCGCAGGATGAATGTCAGCATGACGAGTCCTCGCGGCCGAAGCGGTTATCCACGCGTGCCGTTGTCATTTGAAAGCGACGTTGTTCAGGCGAATCAAACCATCGGGGTTGGGCACGAAACCGGTGAGGTTGCTGCGCATGGCGATGATTCGCGGATCGAAGTACAGGTAGCTGGTAGGCACGTCTTCGGCCAGCAGGCGCAGGGCCTCGAAATAAAGCGCCTGACGCTGGGCCTGATCGTTCACAGTGCGGGCCTTGTTCAGCAGCTCGTCGAGTTTCGGGTCGCAGAAATGGCCGTCGTTCTGGCCGCCCTTGCAGGTCACGAACTGATGGATATCGCCGTCCGGGTCCGGGCGGCCCGACCAGGCGCTCATGCCGATCTGAAAGTTGCCCGCCTGTTGCTCGCTGAGCAGCGTGGCGTATTCAGTCGCGATCAGATTGACCTTGAAGCCGGCTTCCTCAGCCATCGCCTGAATGATCTGGCCGACCTGCTGGGCGATAGGGTTGTTGGCCACCTTCAGTTCGACGCTGACCGGGGTTTTGACGCCGGCTTCGGCAAGCAGCTTCTTGCTGGCCTCGACATCGCGGGTCGGCAGCGGCAGGTCCTTGTCGTAATACGGGCTGTTTTTCGGGAACGGCTGGGCGCTCGGGGCGTACAGGCCTTCAAACACCACCTGATTGATCGCGTCGCGGTCGATGGCCAGTTCGAAGGCCTTGCGCACGCGCTTGTCCTTCCCCAGCGGATTGTTGGCCTTGTCGCCGTTATTGGTGTTGTACATCAGCTGCATGTAGCCCAGCCCCGGCGTGCTGAACACCTGCACATGGCTGTCGGCTTTGGCGGTCTTGACGTCGGTGGGTGCGACGCGTTCGATGATGTCCAGATCGCCGGAACGCAGGTTGGCCAGGCGCACGGAGGTGTCAGGAATCGGCAGGAAAATCACTTTGTCGAAGTGGTAGGCCTGCTTGTTCCAGTAATTGTCGAAGCGCTCCAGTACGATGCGATCCTGCTGCACGCGCTGCACGAACTTGTACGGCCCGGAACACACCGGTTTCGAGGCCACGTCGGTTGCAGAGGCCTTTGGCGCGAGCATCATCCCGGCGCGGTCCGACAGCTGCGAGATCAGCGTTGCGTCGGGTTGCTTGACCTTGATCGCCACGGTCTTCGCATCAATCACGTCCACGCTTTCCACCGAGGCCAGCTCACTTTTGCGCAGCGAATCGGGGAGGGTGCGCGCGCGGTCGAGGTTGAATTTCACGGCGGCGGCGTCGAACACCTCGCCGTCGTGGAAGGTCACGCCGTCGCGCAGGGTCATGGTCAGCGTCTTGCCGTCTTCGCTCCAGTTCCAGGCCGTGGCCAGTTGCGGCACAAAGGTCAGGTCGGGATTGACGTCCACCAGCTTGTCGCACAGCGCGGTGTAGACCAGGCGCCCGGAGTAGGTGCGCGAGCGGTGCGGGTCGAGCATGTCAGGGTCATCCTGAATGCCGATGCGCAGGGTGGTTTCGGCGACAGCCGCATTCGCAGCGAGCAGCAACAACGTGGTTGTCATCAGGTGGGCGAACTTCATGGCTGACTCTCCAGAGAAAGGGCTTGATGGCTTTTGAACAGATTGAGGCGTTGGCTATAGGCGGCGCTGGGCGCCGGTACGATCAGCGAACCGGCGCCGGCATTGGCGATTTCGCGCCAGAAGTGGCAGGCCACCTGGCGGCCCGGCTCGACCGTTTCAAACACCGGCTTCACCTCGCGGCACAGCGCTTTGGCATGCGGACAACGGGTGTGAAAACGGCAGCCGGACGGCGGCTTGCTCGGGCTTGGCATGTCGCCGCCGAGCAGCGGCCGCGGGCGACGTAAATCGGGGTGGCTGACCGGCACGGCGGCCATCAGCGCCTGGGTGTAGGGATGAAAAGGCGTTTCGAACAACGCGTTGACCGGCGCCAGCTCGACGATCTCGCCCAGGTACATCACCGCCACGCGATCACTCATGTGACGGATCACCGCCAGGCCGTGGGCGACGATCAACAGGGTCAGGCCGAATTGATGCTTGAGGTCTTCCAACAGGTTGACCACCTGCGCCTGCACCGAGACGTCCAGCGCGGAGACCGGTTCGTCGCCCAGAATCAGCCGTGGCTCCGACGCCAGCGCGCGGGCAATGCCGATGCGCTGACGCTGACCACCGGAAAACTCATGGGGGAAACGACTGCCGTGCTCAGGCGCCAGGCCGACCGTGCGCAGTAGCTCGGCGACTTTGTCCTGGCGTGCGCTGCGGCTGTCGTCACGGTGCAGCCAGATCGGCTCGCCGATGATTGATTCGACGCTCATGCGCGGATTCAGCGAGGCGAATGGGTCTTGGAAAATGATCTGCAAATCGCGGCGCACTTGGCGCAGCTTGTCAGCGGGCAGGTTGCCCAGATTGCGACCTTCATAAATCACGTCGCCCGCAGTGGGCTTGAGCAGGTTCAGGAGGACCCGGCCCAACGTCGATTTGCCCGAGCCCGATTCACCCACCAAGGCCAGGGTTTCGCCCCGACGCACCGCCAGCGAGACTTCATTGACAGCTTGTACGGGCGGCTTTTTGCGCTGCAGGAACCCGGCTTCGCTGTAGAAGTGCTTGCTGACTACGATGCTTTCAAGAATCGGCTTCTCAACCACAGCCGCCGGGAGCCCGGCCTGGATCATGTTCTCGACTGGACCGCTCATGCGCTGACTCCCACGTGCTGTTCGAGTGGCGCGCGGATGCACGCAGCGAAATGCCCGGCTGAGATCTCCAGCAAGGGCGGGCGTGCTTCGCGGCAGGCGGCGATCACGAATGGGCAACGGCTGGCAAAGCGGCAACCCGTGGGCATTTCGGCCGGGGTGGGCACGCGGCCGTTGATAGTCGCCAGACGACCTTCCCGCGGACCGACCGAAGGCATCGAGCCCATTAAACCGATGGTGTACGGGTGCTGCGGGTCGTCGAAGAGGGTTTTCACCGAGCCGCTTTCCACCACGCGTCCGGCGTACATCACCATGACCTCGTCGGCCACCTCGGCGACAACGCCCAGGTCGTGGGTGATGAGGATCATCGAGGTGCCGGTTTCGGCCTGAAGGCTGGCGACCAGCGAGAGAATTTGCGCCTGTATGGTCACGTCCAGCGCGGTGGTGGGTTCGTCGGCGATGATCAGCGCCGGGTCGTTGGCCAGCGCCATGGCGATCATCGCGCGCTGGCGCATGCCGCCGGACAGCTCGTGAGGGTAGGCGTCGAGGCGCTGAACCGCGTCGGGCACACGGACCTTCTCCAGCATCTGTAATGCGCGCTGGCGGGCGGCGCTGGCGGACAGCCCCTGATGGCGGGTCACGCTCTCGGCGATCTGATCGCCAATGGTGAACACCGGGTTGAGCGAGGTCATCGGCTCCTGAAAGATCATCGCCATGCGGTTGCCACGCACGTCCAGCAGGCGCTCATCGGACATGCCCAGCAACGCTTCGCCCAGCAGGCTGGAAGCGCTGGCCTGGACGGTCGCGGTGTCGGGGAGCAGGCCCATAAGCGCCATGGACGTCACGCTTTTGCCGCAGCCAGACTCCCCGACGATGGCCAGGGTTTTGCCCGGCTGGATGGCGAACGACACGCCGTCGACCACATTGGCCGGCGCATCCTTGAAGCGCACGGTCAGGTCGCTGACGCTCAATACCGATTCATTTCTCTCGTGTGAAGCGCTCATACGCTGGCCTCAAGGTCTTGCTGGATAACGTGATCGAGCGCTTGCTGCAGCGCCCGCAGATGCCCGCGCATGGCGGTGGCGGCCTTGGCCGGATCGCGGCTTTCAATGGCGCCGACGATGTCGTGGTGATCGTGGCTGTAGGTGCTCAGGCGGTCGGTGTTGCGGGCGCGCTGACGCAGATCGCGCCACGCCGGGTCCAGGCGGATCGCGTCGAGCATTTCAAAGATGTCCAGCATCAGGCGGTTGCCAGCGGCTTCGGCGATGGCGCGGTGCAAGGCGCTGTCCCACAACTCGATGCCTTCGGCGTCGGGTTCGCTGGCGTGTTGCTGGTGGGTGGTGCGCTCGGTCAGGCGCCGCAGGATTGCCATCTGCTCACCGCTGGCGCGCAGGGCAGCCAGCGAGGCCAGCGCCGGCTCCAGATAGATGCGCGCTTCCATGACTTCGCTGAAATTGGTTCGGCTCGACAGCTTGGCAAAGCTCATCGCCGCGCTCGGCGGGGTAGGGCCGACAAACGTACCTTTGCCCTGCCTGCGCCAGATATGCCCTTCGGCTTCAAGCACCGCCAGCGCGCGGCGAATGGCGCGGCGGCTGACGCCGAAATCCACCGCCAGGTCGCGCTCGGTCGGCAGTGGCCGCTGCGGAAACGCTGCTTGCTGGGCGACCATCTGGCGCAGCGCGTCGAGGGCCATCTTCGACGATGTGTCGTGCGTTGCGTCGGTGTCGATGCTGTCCATCTGCGTCCCTCGTCACGGGGTAAACCGGAGGCCGGGCGCTTGATCAAGCAAGGCCTGGCTAATGAGGACGAGTGCAATAGCGATGCCAATGAAAATTGGTTCACGGGCAAGGTCCGATGGCCGGGCTTGCGGCCAGGCGTGATCCCGCCGCAGCGGGCCAATCGGCAATGGTTCGGGAGTCTGGTTCGCGGGGAACGGCGGGATTGGTTCAGGCAGTAAGCGAACCAATTTCAGAGGCGGCGCCGACAGGGCGCCTGTTTATGGTTCGGGTGCGTTATTAGAGGGCGCCGAATGCAGAGCTCAGCGCTCAGCGCGGCGCTGTGGGAGTGTGGGGATTGCGCTCTTTGCTGATTGCCCATTGTGGTCCAGCACACGCTGGCCACTGTGGGAGTGAGCTTGCTCGCGAAGACGGCAGTTCAATCCATAAACGTGTAGTGGATGTACTGGCCTCTTCGCGAGCAAGCTCGCACCCACAAGTGCCTTACTTGAATCCAGGCAGCCAGGTGTCAGGGGGGCATCCCTGGTCTTGTGCTGGCATCAATCCCACTGCGGCGCGAGGCTCGCCGGGCTGGTCAGGCGATGACCGCGGTCGAGCTGGGCAATCTGTGCCATGTCGTCGTCGCTCAGTTTGAGGTCCACGGCTTTGAGGTTGCTTTCCAGGTTCTCGCGCTTGGTCGACGATGGGATCACCGCATAACCGAGCTGCATGGCCCAGGCCAGCGTCACTTGTGCAGGGGTTGCGTGGTGGCGCTGGGCGATCTGGCCGATCACCGGGTCCTTCAACACTTCTCCGTAGGCCAGCGTCATGTACGAGGTGATCTTGATGCCGTGCTGTTTGGCGAATTCGGCCACCGTGCGATTTTGCAGGTACGGGTGCAACTCGATCTGGTTGGTGGCGATGTTTTCGGCACCGACCGCCGCGATGGCTTCTCCCATCAGCGCAACGGTGAAGTTGGAAATGCCGATTTCGCGGGTTAGGCCCTGCTGCTTGGCTTCCAGCAGCGCGCCCATGAATTCGGCGACGGGCACCTGGCCTTTGGGCGACGGCCAGTGGATCAGCGTCAGGTCAACGTGATCGGTCTTGAGCTTGGCCAGGCTCTCCTTGAGGCTCGTGATCAGTTTGTCCGCGGCGAAGTTGTCGGTCCAGATCTTGGTGGTGATGTAAAGCTCGTCACGCGGCACACCGCTCTGCTCGATGGCCTGACCGACTTCGGCTTCGTTGCCATAGATTTGTGCGGTGTCGATGACCCGATAGCCCAGCTCCAGGCCGGTGCTGACGGAGTCGATGACGACCTGATCTTTGAGGCGGAACGTGCCGAGGCCAAATGCGGGAACAGTCATAGGGGACTCCATGGTTCTGGTGGAAAAGGAAACGGATCGGATGCCCAGTATCCCGTGCCGGACGGCGGCGAAAAACCGCGGCGCAGGCACGGGACTTTTGCCGGGCGATCATCAATGCCATGGAGTTTGGGGCAGCGCTTGATCGCGATCGTTCAGTGGAATGTCGTGAGTGCAGCGCCTGAACCACCGCATTCGCGGGCAAGCGCGCTCCTACACCGGGTGCTGCGTTGGCCGATTTATTAAGGCAGGACACGGACCTGTAGAGCCGGCTTGCTGGCGAACGCGGTAGATCAGGCGAAATGGATGACACAGGCAAATCGCATTCGCGGGCAAGCGCGCTCCTACGCCGGGTGTTGCGTTGGCCCATTTATCAAGGCAGGACACGGACCTGTAAGACCCGGCTTGCTGGCGAACGCGGTGGGTCAGGCGAAATGGATGACACCGGCAGATCGCATTCGCGGGCAAGCGCGCTCCTACACCGGGTGCTGCGTTGGTCGATTTATCAAGGCAGGACACGGACCTGTAGGAGCCGGCTTGCTGGCGAATGCGATGGATCAGGCGAAATGGATGACACAGGCAAATCGCATTCGCCGGGAGCCGCGCTCATACACCGGGTGCTGCGTTGGCCGATTTATCAAGGCAGGACACGGACCTGTATGGGCCGGCTTGCTGGCGAACGCGATGGGTTAGGCGAAATGGATGACACAGGCAGATCGCATTCGCCGGGAACCGCGCTCCTACACCGGGTGCTGCGTTGGCCGATATATCAAGGCAGGACACGGACCTGTAGGAGCCGGCTTGCTGGCGAACGCGATGGGTTAGGCGAAATGGATGACACAGGCAGATCGCGTTCGCCGGGAACCGTCAAAATTGATCCGGCAGGCGTAAAAGCGGGCGCAGAGCCAAGCGGTGCAGTGAGCATGCTGCTTTCCCGAGGACAGAAACATGCGCCCACTCCAAGCCTGCGCCCGGTAGCGTTGTACTGAACCTGTGCTGAACCACCATGTGCCGTTTAATCCACCGGTTCGGGGTACAGCGGCTTGGAACGCTGCATGATGCTGGCGTAGTCGTAAACGTACTGACGGCCCGCGTGACTGGTCATACGCAGGCGGTCGATCAGTTGTCGCTCTTTCTTGTTCAGGTATCTCAACCCCTGGTGGTCACTGGACTTGAGGCGATCACGTTCATGGGCGTCAGGGAAAGTGATGACGTTCGTCATGAAATATCTCCTTGGTTAAATCCGTGTCCCCGGCTCCGTATTCCGGGATTCACCGTTTATCGTGCGACAACGCACCTTACCCACAAAAAGTCGGACGCTACAACCCTGCAAATGATCAGTGGATCACAGGATCTGCGTGATCTCGAAGGATTGGCGGCTGCCGTTGACCACCACCTGCACCTCGTCCCCGTCGAGCTTGCCGAGCAGGTTCTGGCCCAGAGGCGCGCGCGGGGTGATCACGGTAATCGACTGCTCCTCGACGCTGACTCTGAGCCCCGCCGCGTCTGGTGCAAGAAACAAAAGCTGCTGCGTACCGTTGTCTGCCTGAAGGGCGATAAGGTCGCCGGTCTGAATGCCACGCTGTTCGTCGAAAGGCTTCAGCACAAGCTGGCGACACAGGTTCAGTGACTGGCGAATTTCCTCCACCCGGCGCGCCTGACCCGCAGCCAGGTACGAGGCCTCCAGCCCGAGCGTGTCGTACTTGTTCTCGGCGATGTTCTCTTCGTGGGTCGCGGTTTCGTAAGCGGTCTGCGCGGCGCGTACGGCCACGTCGAGATCGACCTGCAGCCGTTCGACGATGCACTGCAGGACTGCTGACTTGTTCAGGGGCATGGGTTGACTCGACAAGGGGTTCTATCCGCAGAACTGATAAACGCTCGCGCGGCTTTTCTCGCTCGGAGCGGTCTGGTTTTGCTGCATCCAGAACTGGCACTTTGGCCCGTTGAAGCTGCGCTGGCGTTCCGCCTGTTCGGCCGCCTGCGACTGACGGGCCTCGCTGTCGCGCAGCATCTGTTGGTACTGGTCGAACATCGGGTTGGCGCTCTCGGGCTTTGGCTTGGCCGACGGCGGGTTGGCCAACTGGGCGGCCGCGTCATTCAACGCTTGCGTCTGGCTGGCGGGGAGAAGGGCGTAGATCAGCCACAGGGTCAGTAGCACGGCCATGAACCCTAGCCAAATGCCAGCAGCAATCGACGCGATCAGCTTGAGCGGGCGCAGCGTGACGGACAATTCGCGGTGCTTGACGTACATGACAGACTCCAGACTTGTATGCAGGTGGCCAGCGGTGACGGCGATTGTCGCACGGCCGGGGCTGGTGGTTCTGCGTCCTGATGAAGGACAATCGGTTTTTTTGAACATCCTCAGGGAGCCCGGATGAAAGCCTCTTGGGATATTTTCTGCAGCGTTGTCGATAATTTCGGCGACGTCGGCGTGACCTTTCGCCTGGCCCGACAACTGGTCGCCGAGCACGACCTGAACGTGCGCCTCTGGATTGACGATCTGAATGCCTTTGCGCGGCTGCGTCCGGGCGCTGATCCTTTGGCCGACGAGCAAATCAGCGACGGCGTGACCGTTTGCCGCTGGCCCAAAGAATGGCGGCCCGTGGAGCTGCCTGAAGTGGTCGTCGAAGCCTTCGCCTGTCGCCTGCCAGCGGAATACATTCAGGCCATGGAGGCGTGTGAACATCGCCCGCTCTGGTTCAACCTCGAATACCTCAGCGCTGAAGACTGGGTATCGGGATGCCACGGTTTGCCGTCGATCCAGTCCTCGGGCGTGCGCAAATATTTCTTTTTCCCAGGCTTCACCGACAAGACCGGCGGGTTGCTGCGTGAGGCGGGGCTGATCGAGCAACGCCACGCCTTTGAGTCAGACCCTGCCGAACGAGGGGCCTTCCTTCAGTGCTTGAACATCCTGCCCCACACCGATGCGCGGCTGATCTCGCTGTTTGCCTACGAGCACGCCGGGCTTGGGAGCTGGCTGGACTGCCTGGCGCAGGCCGAGCGTCAGACCCACTTGCTGGTGCCCGAAGGACGCATCCTCGGCGATGTGCAGCGGTGGTTGGGAACGCAGGCATTAAGTGCCGGCGCGGTGCACGCGCGCAACAACCTGACAATCCAGGTGCTGCCCTTCGTGCGTCAGGAAGATTACGACCGGCTGCTCTGGTGTTGCGATTTCAACGTGGTGCGCGGGGAGGATTCCTTCGTCCGCGCACAATGGGCCGGCCGCCCGCTGATCTGGCACATCTACGAGCAGGACGATGACGCCCATTGGGCCAAGCTGGATGCGTTTCTGGAGTTGTACGGGGTCGGGCTTTCGGAGGGGGCTCAGCAAGCGCTGACTCAGGTCTGGCGCAACTGGAATGCTGGCGAGGACATGGCACAAGGCTGGATTGCTCTGGAGCGGCACGCCGCCGAATTGGCCGCGCATGCCCGCCGCTGGTGTCTGGAACAGGCCTTGCAGGAGGATCTGACGACTGCGCTGGTAAGGTTTTACCGAAATTGGATATGATACGCGGCCTTGTATTAAGCCCTGTACGAAAAGTGGCTTTTCGTACAGGGCTTAGAAAGAACTTTCATCCAAATTCGGATACTCGTAATGAAAACTGGTAAAGAGCTTAAACCCGGTACCGTGATCAAGCTGGAAAACGACCCTTGGCTGGTTCAGAAAGCTGAATTCACCAAGTCGGGCCGTAACAGCGCGATCATGAAGACCAAGCTGAAAAACCTGCTGACCGGCTACAAGACTGAAATCGTCTACAGCGCCGACGACAAGCTGGAAGACGTGATCCTGGACCGTAAGGAAGCCACGCTGTCTTTCATCAGCGGCGACACTTACACGTTCATGGACACCACTGACTACACCATGTACGAGCTGAACGCTGAAGACATCGAAGCCGTTCTGCCGTTCGTGGAAGAAGGCATGACCGACGTCTGCGAAGCGATCTTCTTCGAAGACCGTCTGGTATCCGTAGAGCTGCCGACCACCATCGTTCGTACCGTCGACTACACCGAAGGTTCGGCTCGTGGCGACACCTCGGGCAAAGTGATGAAGCCAGCCAAACTGGCCAACGGCACCGAGCTGCAGGTTGCTGACTTCATCGAAATCGGTGACAAGATCGAAATCGACACCCGTGAAGGCGGTTCCTACAAAGGCCGTGCGAAATAAGCACCGCTTTTGTAATGCCGGTGATGTGATGCCGGAACAGAAAAGCCCGACCCTCGAGTCGGGCTTTTTTGTGACTGCTGTCTGGACACTGTTCAGATGCTCGCGCCGCACTGAACAAACGCACGAAGTGCTTATTACGTCAATCCTGCAGGAGCCGGCGTGCTGGCGAACGCGGTGTGTCAGGCTGGGCGATGTCACGGCTGATCTTTTTCGCGGGCAAGCGCGCTCCTACAGCAGACCCAGGCCGCCTCAGGAATCCGCGGCATAAGGAAGCCTGCGGCGTAAGGAACCTGCGGTGTAACGAAACCTGCGGCATGCGCGAATCTGTAGGAGCCGGCTTGCTGGCGAACGCGGTGTGTCAGGTTGGGCGAGGTCATGGGCTGATATTTTTCGCGGGCAAGCGCGCTCCTACAGTCGATCCAGGCCGCCTCAGAAATCTGCGGCATAAGGACGCCTGCGGTGTAAGGAAACCTGCGGCCTACGCGAATCTGTAGGAGCCGGCTTGCTGGCGAACGCGGTGGGTCAGGTTGAGCAATATCATGAGCTGATATTTTTCGCGGGCAAGCGCGCTCCTACAGTCGATCCAGGCCGCCTCAGAAATCTGCGGCATAAGGACGCCTGCGGTGTAAGGAAACCTGCGGCTTACGCGAATCTGTAGGAGCCGGCTTGCTGGCGAACGCGGTGGATCAGGTTGGGCGGTGTCACGGCTGATATTTTTCGCGGGCAAGCGCGCTCCTACAGTCGATCCAGGCCGCCTCAGAAATCTGCGGCATAAGGAAACCTGCGGCCTACGCGAATCCGCTTTTACCAAGAGTCATAAGGTATGCCGAATTTGTCGATGTAGGCCTGCGATGCCTCATTGGGAGGGCGATAGTAAAGGCCGTTTGAATGGCCTTCATGAGGACCTTTCTCGACTATGCGACCTTGTACGCGGCTGACTTCAATCGGGTCTAGGCACCCGCCTCTTATCCAGGTTTTAGCAATGCCGCCCGGAGCGAGCCCGATTACCAGCAGCTCGCGGTGATCCGTGATCCACTCTTTGGTTCCTCTGCAGTACGTTTTTTCTTTGATCTCCAACATTGCATGCCGAGCTGATTCCGGAATTTCAATGTAAGCCTCGTAGGTCTGTGGCTCGGCCAAAGACTGCCAGCGTACGTAGATCTGCCTTGGAACATCTGCTCGCCAGACGTGCTTACCTGCTCCGTCCCCTGGCCTTGTCGGCCAGCCTCTTGGATTACCTGTTAGATTAGGTGGAGTCTGAACCGCCGCCACGCCACTCATTGCACGCCTAAATAATCGTCCTTTCATATCGACGACGTCCGCTGTCTCGATCCAGACTTCCATGTAGTTGGGAGCAAAGAAGCCCAGTCGCCATGCGTCGTAAGGTAGCTCTACGCCATAGTCATTGGCGCTGCTGCATCCGCTCAGAATCAGGCCTAATAAGCATCCGAAAAAAACGTTGATGTTTTTTGATGCGCTTTTACCAAGAGTCATAAGGTATGCCGAATTTGTCGATGTAGGCCTGCGATGCCTCATTGGGAGGGCGATAGTAAAGGCCGTTTGAATGGCCTTGATGAGGACCTTGCTCGACAATCCGACCTTGCACGCGGCTGACTTCAATCGCGTCAATGCAAACTCCCATGAGCCAGGTTTTAACAACACCACCGGGAGCGAGACCTACGACCAGATTCTTTCGGTAGTCCTCGATCCATACCTTGCTTGCATCGCAGTAGGTTTTCCCGCCTTCACGCATGGATCGTTGAATCTGCTCCGGAATATCAATGTAGGCTTCATAGGTTTGGGGTTCTGCTAACGATTGCCAGCGTACATAGATCAGCCGAGGGACATCTGCACGCCAAACATGTTTACCGGCTCCGTCCCCGGGGTTTTTAGGCCATCCTCTCGGGGTTCCCTTGAGGTTGGGCGGGGTCTGTACCGCCGCCACGCCACTCATTGCACGCCTAAATAATCGTCCTTTCACATCGACGACATTGGCTGTCTCGATCCAGACTTCCATGTAGTTGGGAGCGAAGAAGCCCAGTCGCCATGCGTCGTAAGGCAGCTCTACCCCGTAGTCATTAGCGCTACTGCATCCGCTCAGGATCAGGCTGAATACACATCCCATTAAGACGTTGATGTTTTTTGATGCGCCTTTACCAAGAGTCATAAGGGATGCCGAATTTGTCGATGTAGGCCCGTGACTCAGGTTCTAGCTCAAGGGCATAACGGCCGTTTGTACGTCCCAAGTCGGGTCCTTTCTCAACGACCTTGCCTTGCACGCGACTGACTTCCTTCGGATCGAGGCACGTGCCTCTTATCCATGTTTTAGCAATACCGCCCGGAGCCAGTCCTATTACCAGCAGTTCACGGTGGTCAGTGATCCAGCTCTTGGCCGCTTTGCAGTATGTGTTTTCCTGTATCTGCAGCATGGCGTGGCGAGTTGCCTCAGGAACCTCGACGTACGCTTCGTAAGTTTGAGGTTCAGCCAATGATTGCCAACGGACATAGATCAAACGAGGCACGTCTGCGCGCCATACATGCTTTCCTGCTCCGCTTCCAGGTCTCCTGGGCCAGCCTCTTGGAGTGCCTTTGAGGTTGGGCGGGGTCTGAACCGCCGCCACGCCACTCATTGCACGCCTAAATAATCGTCCTTTCACATCGACGACGTTTGCTGTCTCGATCCAGACTTCCATGTAGTTGGGAGCAAAGAAGCCCAGTCGCCATGCGTCGTAAGGCAGCTCTACGCCATAGTCATTGGCGCTGCTGCATCCGCTCAGGATCAGGGTGAATACGCATCCCATTAAGACGTTGATGTTTTTTGATGCGCCTTTACCAAGAGTCATAAGGTATGCCGAATTTGTCGATGTAGGCCCGTGACTCAGGTTCTAGCTCCAGGGCATAACGACCGTTTGTACGCCCCAAGTCAGGTCCCTTTTCAACGACCTTGCCTTGTACGCGGCTGACTTCGACCGCATCAATACAAACTCCCATGAGCCAGGTTTTAACAACACCACCGGGAGCGAGACCTACGACCAGATTCTTTCGGTAGTCCTTGATCCATACCTTGCTTGCATCGCAGTAGGTTCTCCCGCCTTCACGCATGGATCGTTGAATCTGCTCCGGGATATCAATGTAGGCTTCATAGGTTTTGGGTTCTGCTAACGATTGCCAGCGTACATAGATCAGCCGAGGGACATCTGCACGCCAAACATGTTTCCCGGCTCCGTCCCCTGGGTTTTTAGGCCATCCTTTCGGGGTTCCCTTGAAGTTGGGTGGGGTCTGAACCGCCGCCACGCCACTCATTGCACGCCTAAATAATCGTCCTTTCATATCGACGACGTCCGCTGTCTCGATCCAGACTTCCATGTAGTTGGGGGCAAAGAAGCCCAGTCGCCATGCGTCGTAAGGCAGCTCTACGCCATAGTCATTAGCGCTACTGCATCCGCTCAGAATCAGGCCGAATACGCATCCAAGGAGCGCCTTGATCCTACCGATTGCCATGAATAATCCGCTGGTAGTCATCGGTTGGCCGGTTGATGAACATTGGTGTGATGCTCGTTCTATTCCTTTCCTTCACCGCGTTCCAACTGGCGGAAAGGTGTATGTAGCGACGCAGGAGTAACGCCTCTTCGTCGGTGCTGAGGCTTAACGCGGCTACATGTCCAAAGGCGTAGGCTTTCAGTTTCTCAGCGATCGGCTCCAGTTCTGACGGCAAAGCTAATGAAGCGATTTGCGGGATATCTTTAAAGGGCACGCTGTACCGTAATCCCAACTCACGCATCACCCTCAGATAAATCTTCGACAAATCTCCATCCACCTCGCGATCAAGAGTGGTGAGGACGTGAACCTGCTTGTATAGAGGGATTTGGTTTTCCCGCGTGCGCTCTTCGTCTTCGGAGCGGCAATGTATCTCTACCTCAAGACCCTGATCGATCAAGCGTCTGACCAAAGGACCGACGCTTTGAATGGATTGTGAATAAGCAAGCGACTGTTGGTTGCGCGTGGTCTTTCGTTCTTGGCTACTCGCTGGTTTCGCGACCAGAAGCCGCTCACGCATATGAGGTCGGTAGCCGCCGCCAATGTCTGAATGCGAGCCGGGCAGAACGATATCGTTCTCGGTGCGGATCAGGGCGAAGTTCAATCGATGCTCATCCCGCGCTACCAACTGCACCACTTTGCGTGCGGCACCCGTTGGAAGCCCCAGGTTGAGTCCGCCGTTGCGGTCGTTGCCGGGGCTGAAATCCAGCATGAACGGCGTGACGATGGCTGGCACGGTGTCAAAAAGACCAATGAAGTTCAGATGCACATCATGCTGGACTCTCCAACCGAACCCTTCAACGAATATTGAATCACTCGTAGGCAATGCCTTTGCAAGCAAGCTTTCCGCACCTTTACGTACGTCATTTGCGAAATGACGAGCGGCGGCCGCTCCGCGGCTGAACCCGAATACATCGATCTCAAGCCGACGGATTATTACTATCGGATTGATTTTTTTAAGCCTCAGCAAGCGCTCCACAATCAATGCCGAACTCTGTTCAACCCGCGCAACGACCCCGTTTTTACCTCTACCAGTTGCTTGCCCCCACAGATCATCTTCGCCTCCGCTGACAGTTCCAATGCCCTCCAGATAAACTTTCAGCGCCGCCTCTTCAGCATCCGGGTTGATCGATACGTCGGAATGGTCCTTATACAAATCATAAAGCCGCGCTACATTCGAGGTGTCATTACCGAAGCTGTTGTCCGGCGCACTCCCGTCAATCCCATAGCCAAACTCGGCACAGAACTTCTGAATATCTTCGGCTTCATTTTCCAGCCCGACATCGCTCGCCATGCAACCTGCAACCGTTTCGCTGTTGGCCTGGTTGTTACCGGTGCCATCGAAGAACACGCCAAGGCGCAGGGTGATGAGTTGCTCTTGCTCGACTTCTTCTTCCTCTTCTTCGAGGTCCTGCTCCATCCGCGCGTCGGCAGTAAGGCTTGCGTTGAGAGGCTTCGGCGTAGCTGCAGCGGTAGCCCCTTGCCGGTAACCAGCGGCGGAAAAAGGTCTGGCCGCGAATGCCGCCGGACTGTCCTCGTTCTCGTAGGTGGCACAGAACAGCGATGGTTCCAACCGGGCTTTGCACGGGCAACCGCTGACACTGTCCAGGGTACCGGCCAGGCGAATGCCGTCACTGGTCATGTGGGAAATTCCGCCTCTGATCCGATACGTTTTGCCGTCGACACCGCACCTCACCGCGTCGCCCTCTCGCGACTGATCGATGCCGTGCAACCCCATGCCAGAGGTTGCTTCCAAGACGAATCCGCCACAGCTGGTCTTGTCGTACAGTCGAATGTAATAACCGGTAGCCATCGATGCTCGTTCCCTGTTCAGGTGTCGCGTCCACGCGAAATGTTGGAGACGTGGGTGATCCCCGCGAACGCCTGATGGGCAGGTCGCGCATTTCAATCAACGGGGGTGTTATTCGGCGTTCGCGCTACCGGCGGCGGGCAGAAAGTCATCAGCCAACGGGACGCCCTGACGGGTTACGAACAATACGTGGTGCTGTGGCGTGTTGATGATGTCGTCGCCATTGCACAAGCGGCTTCCCACCAGTGCAACGTGGCTATTGCTGCGCCCGGCGCCTGTGATGATTTGAGCGGTGGAACCATCGGGATAAAGAACGCAATCTCCGCGATGCGCTACGCGCACTTGCTCGCCGTTCTCCAGGGTGCACGTAATCGTCGACTGCGTTTCTTGAACAATGCCGCCGTTGCGCGTCTGGCTGCCTTCAGTGGCAAGCCTGTAGATGCCAATCGGCGGATGTTCCAGGCAATACGCTTCGTTTTTGCGAATGATCGCCACAGCGTCTTCGTGAAATTCAGCAATTTGTTCAGAAGTGAAGGTGGGCGTGTCGAGTGACTGAAGAAAGTCGCCTGTCACTTCATTGGTGTACATCGGAGCGAGTGAGGTAGTCATGCCCAGGTCCTGAGTCGTGATCATTCTGAGACGGCCGTATCAATCAATTCGAAGTGATTGAGCGGGTCGGGCAGAAATGATGATCAGGATCGAAGCCATGAACCGAAGCGCAGTGCCTGTGATGACGTAGGACGGAAATGAAAAACGCGTCGTCCATTTCATGCAGAACGTATCTATTCGTACTCAGCAAAAAGCCCCTGACTCTTGGGATTCACATTGCCTGCGGAGCGTTTAATTTTCGGCCGTTTGATCAAACGAGCGAAGTGCTTATAGCGCCGATCCAAGGAGCCAGCGTGCTGGCGAACGCGGTGGGTCAGGCTGGGCGATGTCACGGCTGATATTTTTCGCGGGCAAGCGCGCTCCTACAGCAGACCCAAGCCGCCTCAGGAATCTGCGGCATAAGGAAGCCTGCGGCGTAAGGAACCTGCGGTGTAACGAAACCTGCGGCCTACGCGAAACTGTAGGAGCCGGCTTGCTGGCGAACGCGGTGAGTCAGGCTGGGCGATGTCACGGCTGATATTTTTCGCGGGCAAGCGCGCTCCTACAGCAGGCTCAGGCCGCCGCAGGAATCTGCGGCATAGGGACCCTGTGGCATAAAGAATCTTGCGGCGAAACGAGCCTGCGGCCTACGCGAATCTGTAGGAGCCGGCTTGCTGGCGAACGCGGTGGGTCAGGATGGGCGATGTCACGGGCTGATATTTTTCGCGGGCAAGCGCGCTCCTACAGCAGGCTCAGGCCGCCGCAGGAATCTGCGGCATAGGGACCCTGTGGCATAAAGAATCTTGCGGCGAAACGAGCCTGCGGCGTACGCGAAACTGTAGGAGCCGGCTTGCTGGCGAACCGGGTTTGTCATTCATCCGTGCGGCGCCGGAACCACCGCTTTCGCCAGCAAGCCGGCTCCTGCAGTTAGGGACTACGGCGCGCTCAAGTTCTTTGGGTCAGATCAGGCCGGGCTGTCGCAGCAAATCGCCCATATTTCGCGACCATCTCAACGCAAAACGGGCCGACCATTGCGGGTCGACCCGTTTTTCACACCGGTGCTGCTTTACTTCAAATGCACCTTCAACTCCTGCGACGCCTGCAGCATCGCAGAGCGCACTTCCGGCACCTGGCTGACCACGTTCAACAGCCCGTAATCGTGGATCATGCCGTTGTAGCGAACCGCCGTAACCGGCACGCCGGCCTGGTCCAGTTTGCGAGCGTAATCTTCGCCTTCGTCGCGCAGCACGTCGGCGCCGGCGGTTTGCACCAGAGCAGGCGGCAGGCCTTTAAGCTGGTCGGTCGTGGCCCGCAGCGGCGACGCATAGATCTCGGCGCGCTGCTTCGGATCGGTGGTGTAGTTGTCCCAGAACCACTTCATCATGTTGCGGGTGAGGAAGTGACCTTCGGCAAACTGCTCATACGAACCGGTATCGAAGTTGGCATCTGTCACCGGCCACAGCAGGACCTGATAACGGATCGCCGGAGTGCCTTTGTCTTTGGCCATCAAGCTGACGACGGCCGCCATGTTGCCGCCGACGCTGTTGCCCGCCACCGCCAGACGTTTGCCGTCGACGTTGATTTCCTTGCCGTGCTCGGCAACCCATTTCGTTGCCGCGTACGCCTGGTTGATCGCAACCGGATAGTGCGCTTCAGGTGATGGCGTGTAATTGACGAACACCGCCACTGCACCCGAGCCCTCTACCAGATCCCGAACCAGACGCTCGTGGGTCGGGTAGTCGCCGAGCACCCAGCCGCCGCCGTGGAAGTACATGAACACGGGCAACGTGCCCTTGACGCCTGCCGGACGAACAATCGTCAGGCTGATGTTCTGGCCATCGACCGTAATGGTCTTCTGGCTGACGTCGGCTTTGGGCAGGGTCAGCTTGACGCCAGCCTGCGCACCGGTCAGGACCGCCCGTGCATCCTTGGGCGAAAGCTGTTCAATCGGCTTGCCGCTTCCGGAGTTGAGTGCGTCCAGGAACGCCTGAGTGTTGTGCTCCACGCCGGTGTCGGTCGCTGCGAAAGCGTTGCCGACGGACAGAGCGAGAAGCGAGCCAGCCAGAATCTTGCCAAACGTGTTCATGTTCTTCTCCCGGTCGGTCTAGGCGTTAGACAGTGACGTGCAAGCGGACGTCGACGTTGCCACGTGTGGCGTTGGAGTACGGGCAGACCTGATGGGCCGCATCAACCAGCGCCTGGGCTTCTGCCTGATCAAGACCTGGCAGGCTGATGTGCAGATCGATGTCCAGACCGAAACCGCCGGGGATCTGGCCGATGCCGACATGCGCGGTAATCGACGCATCAGCAGGGACGGTTTTCTTGCTCTGACCGGCAACGAATTTCAGTGCGCCGATGAAGCAGGCCGAGTAGCCGGCAGCAAACAGCTGCTCGGGGTTGGTTGC
Organism: Pseudomonas lutea; assembly: GCF_000759445.1. Taxonomy (NCBI): domain Bacteria; kingdom Pseudomonadati; phylum Pseudomonadota; class Gammaproteobacteria; order Pseudomonadales; family Pseudomonadaceae; genus Pseudomonas; species Pseudomonas lutea. The sequence goes on along the minus strand of NZ_JRMB01000001.1, from coordinate 2,204,374 downwards.
TTCGCCGCCTGCGCCCCCCAGCTCTTTCGGGGTTGCCAGTTTGACGTCGAGGATTTTATCGCTGGAAACAGCACGGCCATCACGGCCACCGGTTGCGGTTGCGACTGCAGTGTAGAGAGCTTGCATGGTAATTCCTCACTTGCTGATGGGTAGATGGCTTGGGTCTTGAATCTGGTTTGCCTGGCGCTAAATGTTTGTGCGCTAAGCAAGTGAGATGGAATGTACTGCGCTAATGTTTAGTGCGCAAGATAAATTTTTGAAATTTCTTCGCGTCGTGTTTTCAGGCTGTACGTCAGAGGCTTTCGAGCAGATTGCCGCGCAGTGCGAGCAGGTCTTTTTGCAGCGCCTTGAGTTGCTCAAGATTGATGCCGCTGGCCGCCAAAATGCAGTGGGGGATGCTCTGAGCTTTTGTGTGCAGCGCTTTACCCTGCGCCGTCAGCGTCAGCAGGACGACGCGCTCGTCTTCCTTGCTGCGCGTCCGGCTGATCAGGCCCTCGGCCTCCAGCCGTTTGAGCAGCGGCGTCAGCGAGCCCGGGTCGGTCAGCAGGCGAGTGCTGACTTCTCCCACGGTCAGTCCGTCTCGCTCCCACAAGACCAGCATCGCCAGGTACTGCGGGTAGGTCAGGTTCAGCTCCTGTAACAGGGGCTTGTAGACTTTGGTCATCATCAGCGATGTCGAATACAGGGCGAAACACAGCTGATTGTCGAGCAGCAATGTGTCGCAACTGCCAGCGCCAGCCTGGGTTGCGCTCTCGTTGGCGTTCATGGGTCGTTCCTCATTCAGTTCGTAATCGTCACTAATTTAGTGCTCTGATGTTTATTGCACCAGATAATTTCGGTAATCGGTGGGCGGACGGTTGCCTATCGTCAGCGGGTCTCTCGCAGGCTCACGCTCTGACGGCCGCCCGTGGATATCTGCGTGGCGGATTTCCTCGGCGGCGCTGACTGCGTAGCATGCGCGCAGAAATGGATGAGAGGATCGGACGTGATTGTCGATGTATTGCTGTACCTGCTGTTGGGCGCTGCCATGGGCACATTGGGCGGGTTGTTCGGCATTGGCGGCGGGCTGGTGGCCATCCCGGCGCTGGGGGTGCTGTTCGGGCTCGATCAGCAATTGGCGCAAGGCACGGCGCTGTTGATGGTATTGCCCAACGTGCTGTTGGCATTGTGGCGCTACAACCAGCGCAACCGGGTGTCGGTGCGTCATGCGCTGATGCTCATCGTGCCGAGTTTTACGATGTCCTGGCTGACGTCACTCTGGGCTGTTCGGGTCGATCCGCAACTCATGCGCCTGGGGTTCGTAGCCTTTCTGGTCGTGCTGACCCTGTTCAACCTGATCCAGATGTTCTGGCGCAAAGGCACTGCCGGCGCCGAGCTGCGCCATGCCCGATGGCTGTGGTTGTTGGGGCTGGGCTCGGGCGTCACCGCCGGCTTGTTCGGCGTTGGCGGCGGGGTGATCGCCACGCCCATCCTGACCGGCATCTTCGGCGCGACCCAAGTGGCAGCGCAAGGCCTGGCACTGGCATTGGCGGCGCCGAGCACCACCATCACTTTGGCGACCTACGCCTTGCATGACCATGTGGACTGGCAGATGGGCATTCCGTTGGCCATGGGGGGGCTGGCCAGTATCAGTTGGGGAGTGGCTCTGGCGCACAGCTTGCCGGAGCGGGTATTGCGGTCGTTGTTCTGCGGCTTTCTGGTGATCTGCGCGATCATGCTGTGCTTCAAGCTCTGACTGGGCGTTGACCCTCGGCTAAAGCTTGAAGCCTTCGGCAATGTGGTCAGCCAGACATTCAGTAATCGGCGAAGGATTGTTGGGGTTGCGCAGCAGCACGATGCTCGCCGAAGGCAACTGCGGCAGCCCGTGGCTTTCGCCCAGAACTTCCAGGTCCGAGGTGATCAGGCTTTGCAGCTGCGCCGTCACCGCCAGCCCTGCGCTGACCACTGCCATGATCGCTGACAGGCTCGCACTGGTATACGCCACTCGGTACTCCCGACCGGACGCCTCCAGCGCGTTGGTCGCCCACTGTCGGCAAAAGCAGTCGGTGTTGAACATTGCCAACGGCATCGGCGTTTGCTCATGAGGGCAAAAGCCTGCGCCGACAGCCCAGACGAACCGCTCCTGACGCAGAATCTGACCAATTTCCTTGCCCGGCTCGCGGGTGACGATGCTGAGGTCGAGGTCCTGGCGTTGCAGCAGTTGCGAAGAAGACTCGCAATGCACCTCCACTTGCACCAGCGGATAGGCCTGGGCAAAGCGCTGCAGAATCCCCGGTAAAAAACGCATCACATAATCGTCGGGCGTGCCGATTTTCACCGTACCGACCATGTGCGGCTCGCGCAGCGTGTTGAATACCTCGCTGTGCAGCTTCAGAATCCTGCGCGCGTAACCCAGCAGCACCTGGCCTTCCGCGGTAAAGCTGACGGTGCGGCCGTCTTTGACAAACAAGGGCCGCCGCACCACATCCTCCTCCAGCCGTTTCATCTGCATGCTGACTGCCGACTGCGTGCGGTTAACCACCTCGCCAGCCTTGGTGTAGCCGCCTTCGTCTGCGATGGCGACGAAGGTGCGCAGCAGTTCGCTGTCGATGCTCGGGTAGGTGGTCATGCATCAATCTCCCAGATGCAGTGCATAAGAAACATTCGTTGGATTGATCTTAAGCCTGAAGCAACACTCTGCCTATCCCCACTTGGAGGGCAGGATGATGAAAAGCCAAAAAGGTTATGTGCTGGTGGTTAAACCCGTGTCGCGGCAGTTCGCGCCTGAACGCTGGTGGAAGGCAGCGGTGGAGCAGATTGCGCGTTGGTGGAAGCTGCACCGCGAGCGCGTCGAGTTGGCGACGCTAAGTGATGACGCACTGAAGGACATGGGCCTCAGCCGTGCAGATGTGTACGAGGAAATGGAGCGGCCGTTCTGGGACGATCCTATGAAGCGTTGAAAACCGAAGGGAAGAAGGAGTCCGGTCGATGAGGCCCTGACAGAACCCCGGTGATCGGTTAGCGTTGGGCTCTGCCAAGGAGGTCGAGATGCCCGCCGAACCGCCGATTTACACGCAACTTTCCATCCAGCATGCGCGCCGTCTGGCGCTGGCGGCTCAGGGATTTGGCAGCCGCCAGCCACCTGCAACGATCAAGGCGGCGCACGTTACTCGGCTGATTGCACGGCTCGGCGTGCTGCAGATCGACTCGGTCAATGCGCTGGTGAGGTCGCACTATCTGCCGCTCTTTTCCCGGTTGGGTAACTACTCGCGCACCTTGCTTGATCAGGCGGCGTGGAGCCAGGGCCGGCAGCGCAAGCTGTTCGAGTACTGGGGCCACGAGGCGTCGCTGCTGCCGATCGAGTTGTACCCGCTGATGCGCTGGCGAATGCGCCGCGCCGCCCAGGGGGAAGGGATTTATCAGCACCTGGCGACATTTGGCCGTGAGCAAACGGCGACCATCGCCAGGGTGCTGCAGACCGTTCGCGAACGGGGCGCGTTGGGCGCCGGCAGCATCAGCACCCGTCAGGAGCGAGCCGGGCCATGGTGGGACTGGAGTGCTGAAAAGCAGGCGCTGGAATGGTTATTCGCAGCGGGTGAAGTCACGGTCGCCGGCCGTCGCGGCTTCGAGCGGCTTTATGATTTGCCCGAGCGCGTGCTGCCATCTGCGGTCATTCAGCATCCCGACATTGGCGAAGCCGACGCCCAGCGCGGCTTGCTGCTGCAGGCGGTCACGGCGCTGGGTGTTGGCACTGAAAAGGACGTGCGCGATTATTTCCGTCAGGACCCGGCTCCCGCCAGGCGTGGCTTGGCGGAGCTGGTGGAGGAGGGCGCAGTTCAGGTTGTTCAGGTGGAGGGCTGGAAACAATTGGGTTACGCACTTGCGGGCGCAGCGGTGCCGCGCAAAGTCACTGCCAGCGCCTTGCTCTCGCCATTCGATTCGTTGATTTGGGAGCGGGCACGCACCGAGCGGCTGTTCGATTTCCATTACCGCCTGGAAATTTACACCCCTGCACACAAGCGGGTTTATGGCTATTACGTGCTGCCATTTCTGCACAACGAGCGGATTGCCGCGCGTATCGATCTGCGTGCCGAACGAGCGGCGGGGCGGTTGGCGGTGCATGCGGTGCACGAAGAGCAACCTGGGCTGGATGACGAGGGCATGCACGCCCTGGCGCACCAGCTGCGGCAACTGGCCAACTGGCTAGGCCTGCCGCAGGTGCTGATCAATTGCCAGCGCGCCAGTGCGACACGCTTGCGAGGGGCCTTTGTCGCCAGCGGCTTCGATCATCTGTAAACGCATCTTGCAGTTGACGGCGCTTCTGCAAGAGCGCGTTTGCCCGCGAAAATATCAGCCGGTGACATCCCCGAACCTGACACGCCGCGTTCGCCAGCAAGCCGGCTCCTACAGGTCCGTGGATGCCGCAGATTTCTGAGGTGGCCTGGACCGACTGTAGGAGCGCGTTTGCCCGCGAAAAATGTCAGCCGGTGACATCGTCGAACCTGACACACCGCGTTCGCCAGCAAGCCGGCTCCTACAGATTCGTGTAGGCAGCAGGTTTCCTTGTGCCGAGGTTTTCTGAGGCGTCCGGATCGATTGTAGGATCGCGCTTGCCCGCGAAAAATGTCAGCCGGTGACATCCCGAACCTGACACACCGCGTTCGCCAGCAAGCCGGCTCCTACAGGTCCGTGGATGCCGCAGATTTCTGAGGTGGCCTGGACCGACTGTAGGGGCGCGCTTTCCCGCGAAGAGAAAGCGCGCTTTTAGTGGGACCGGCTTTAGCCGGGAAGGGGCAATCTCGGCCAGCCGCAGCCCCGCTTATCGACGCACCTGCTTCAACGTTTCGGCAATCAAAAACGCCAGCTCCAGCGACTGATCGGCATTCATCCGTGGGTCGCAATGGGTGTGATAACGATCCGACAGGCCGTCTTCGGTAATCGGACGGGCGCCGCCGATGCACTCGGTGACGTTCTGACCGGTCATCTCGATGTGAATGCCGCCGGCATAAGTCCCTTCCGCCTGATGCACCTGGAAGAAAGCTTTCACCTCGGCCAGGATCTGCGCGAAATCGCGGGTCTTGTAACCGCTGCTGGCCTTGATCGTGTTGCCGTGCATCGGGTCCGAGCTCCACAGCACCTTTTTGCCTTCGCGCTCGACCGCACGAATCAGCCCCGGCAAGTGATCCCCCACCTTGTTGGCGCCCATGCGCGCGATCAGGTTCAAACGCCCCGGATCGTTGTCCGGGTTGAGGATGTCGATGAGGCGAATCAGGTCGTCGGTATTCATGCTCGGGCCGACCTTGACGCCGATCGGGTTCTTCACCCCGCGCAGAAATTCCACATGGGCGCCGTCCAGCTGCCGCGTGCGGTCGCCGATCCACAGCATGTGCGCGGAGCAGTCGTAGAAGTCGTTGGTCAGGCTGTCGCGACGCACGAACGCTTCTTCGAAATTCAACAGGAGCGCTTCGTGGGCGGTGAAGAAACTGGTCTCACGCAGCTGCGGCGAGGTGTCCAGGCCGCACGCGCGCATGAACGCGAGGGTCTCGTCGATGCGGTCAGCGAGCTGGCTGTACTTGTCCGACAGGGCCGAGTTGGCGATGAAATCAAGGTTCCACTTGTGCACCTGATGCAGGTCGGCAAAACCGCCTTGAGCGAAGGCGCGCAGCAAGTTGAGCGTTGCAGTGGACTGGTGATACGCCTGGAGCAGGCGGTCAGGGTCGGGCACACGGCTTTTTTCGTCGAAGCCGATGCCATTGACGATGTCGCCGCGGTAGGCGGGCAGTGTCACACCGTCTATGGTTTCGTCGTTGGAGGAGCGCGGTTTGGCGAATTGGCCGGCCATGCGCCCGACCTTCACCACAGGGCAGCCGGCAGCGAACGTCATGACGATCGCCATTTGCAGCAGCACTTTGAACGTGTCACGGATTTTCGCAGCCGAGAACTCGAAGAAGCTCTCGGCGCAGTCGCCGCCCTGCAGCAGGAATGCGCGGCCCTCGGTGACCTCGGCAAACTGCCTGCGCAGCTCGCGCGCCTCCCCGGCGAAGACCAGCGGGGGATAGCTGGCCAGCGTCTGCTCGACACGGCGCACGTGCTCGGCGTCAGGGTATTGCGGTTGCTGCTGGATGGGCAGGCTCCGCCAGCTGTCGGGGCTCCAGGGTTGGCTCATGGTGAACTCGAAGTCAGTGCGATCGGACAGGCATGGTAGCAGCTCATTCCGAGAATTTGCGTGACCTGCGGGGCGCGATTCGCCGACAATCCGCGCTTTCCCATGGGCACGAGAGCAGTAATGACCGAGGAACGCGTAGAGCACGTATTGGCCGAGGTTCACGACGACTTCGGGATGATCCGCGTACTCGAGGTGGCCGACTACCGCTTCCTCGAATTCGGCGACGCCATCGAACAAAGCTGCACGTTCACCGCCGATCCCGCTTGGCTCGAATACGACTACACCCGTGCGATGTTCGTTGGTGCGCTCTGCCATCCGAGCCCGGAGAGCGCGTTGTTCATGGGCCTTGGCGCGGGCACATTGACCCAGGCCTGTTTGAAGTTTCTGCCCCTGGACGACGTCGAAGCCATCGAACTGCGCCCCGACGTGCCGCGTCTGGCCATGGAGTTCATGGGCCTTCAGGACGATCCGCGACTGTATGTGCGCATTGGCGATGCCCTCGAATTGCTGCCGAGCGCTGAAGACGCCGACCTCATCTTCGTCGATCTGTATACCGACACCGGCCCGGCGGTGGGCCACCTGGCATGGGGGTTTCTGGAGAAATGCCAACAGCGCCTCAACCCAGGCGGCTGGCTGATCATCAACCAGTGGGCGTCAGACGACGGCAAACCTCTGGGTGCCGCGTTGCTGCGCGGGTTGTATCACCGGCATTACTGGGAACTGCCGGTGAAGGAGGGCAACGTCATTCTCATCGTCCCTGCCGACCTTGAGCAGACGCTGGACATTGAGGCCCTGACCCAGCGCGCCGAGAGCCTTGCGCCGCAGCTGGGCTATTCACTGTTGCCACTGATCAAAACACTGAGGCCCGCCACCTGATCGGCACGCTCGTCAGCAGCCCTTGAACTGCGGCGGGCGTTTGTCCAGCAACGCCTGCAAGCCTTCCGTTGCGTCCTCGCTGTCGAGCACCCGCCGAACCAGTGCGGGCAGCGCCCTGGCCGCCACGGCTTCACCCTCCAGTACCGCCTGCCGCGCTGATTCGAGGGTTGAGAGAACGCCCAGCGGCGCGCGGTCAGCGATGTGTTGTGCCAGGCGCAACGCAGCGGGAAAGAGGTCTTCGGGCGCCAGCACTTCCTGCACCAGACCCATGCGGCACGCTTCGTGTGCGTCGAATTCGTCGCCGGTGAGCAGCCAGCGCATGGCGTTTCCCCAGCCGGCGATCTGGTGCAATCGAAGGGTGGCCCCGGCAAAGGCAAAAATCCCGCGTTGTACTTCCAGATGGGCGAAGCGGGCGTTGCTGGCACAGACGTTGATATCGGCGGCCAGCATGAGCTCAATGCCCAGCGTCAGGCAGTAACCCTGGGCAGCCACAATCACCGGTTTGCTGACCCGCGGACCGATCCCCAGCCGCCAGGGGTCATACCCACCCGGTGGCAGCGTCCAGCCCTCCTTGAGGGAAGGGCCGGCTTCTGCGAGGTCAAGCCCACCCGTGAAATGCTCGCCATGTGCAAACACAACCGCCACTCGGGCCTGCTCGTTACGCTCGAAGTCACCGTAGGCCAGGCTTAACTCGTCAAGCATGTGGATGTCGAAGGCGTTGCGTTTGCTGGCGCGGTCCAGGCCAATGAGCATGATTGCGCCGCGCTGTTCCTTGCTGACGTGGCCTTGAGTCGAAGAGGTCATGTCGCTGTTTCCTGCAGATGAGGAGAAAGGAAGGGTGAGGTGTCGCACTGTGCGGGTGAATCGTTTAAGCTCTGTTCGCCATCGATACCGGGGCAGTTGAAAAGTAGACACTGTCGCAGCTTTGCGCAAAGCCTGTGACAGTTGGCCGCAAGGCGCTGTTTTGCGAAAAAAATCCTCACTTTTTTCAGTATTTCCGGTATAGTGCGCGCCGGCCTTTCATAGGGCCCTCGTCACGGTATGGGTTTGTGAAGCCATCTTCATTAACCGGTTCGGTCACGAACCACCCATGACGATCCATTCATCAATACGTTTTCGCAAATCCCCGCCGACAAAGCAGCCAGGGTGACTCTAGGGTCTTACACGGCACGCGCAGCTTTGAAGCATGGGTCTTTGCGGATGCACTCAGAGGCAGACCCATGACCCAGGAAACCGGCGGCTTCGCCGCTCTTAACCTTCATCCGAATATTGTTGCAGCTGTAGTCGCTACCGGCTACGAAGAGCCTTCGGCCATTCAGCAGCAATCGATTCCAATCATTCTCGCCGGTCACGACATGATCGGCCAGGCGCAGACAGGGACCGGTAAAACCGCCGCCTTCGCTCTGCCTATCCTGAGCCGCATCGACCCGGCAAAACGCGAGCCGCAAGCGCTGATCCTCGCGCCGACTCGTGAACTGGCCCTGCAAGTGGCCACCGCGTTCGAAACCTACGCCAAGCAAATGCCGGGCGTTACCGTTGTGGCTGTCTACGGCGGCGCGCCGATGGGCCCACAGCTGAAAGCCATCCGCAACGGCGCTCAAATCGTCGTCGCCACCCCGGGTCGTCTGTGTGACCACCTGCGCCGTGACGAGAAAGTCCTGGCCACGGTGAATCACCTGGTGCTCGACGAAGCCGACGAAATGCTCAAGCTGGGCTTCATGGATGACCTCGAAGTCATCTTCAAGGCCATGCCGGAGACCCGTCAGACCGTACTGTTCTCGGCGACCCTGCCGCAGTCGATCCGCGCGATCGCCGAGCGTCACCTGAAAGACCCGAAGCACGTCAAGATCCAGAGCAAGACCCAGACCGTTACCGCGATCGAGCAGGCTCACCTGCTGGTTCACGCTGACCAGAAGACCTCTGCCGTGCTGAGCCTGCTGGAAGTCGAAGATTTCGACGCCCTGATCATGTTCGTCCGCACCAAGCAGGCGACTCTGGATCTGGCAAGCGCCCTCGAAGCCAAAGGCTACAAGGCTGCTGCACTGAACGGCGACATCGCCCAGAACCAGCGTGAACGCGTCATCGACTCGCTCAAGGATGGCCGTCTGGACATCGTTGTGGCCACCGACGTTGCTGCCCGTGGTCTGGACGTTCCGCGCATCACTCACGTGTTCAACGTTGATATGCCGTACGACCCGGAAGCCTACGTTCACCGTATCGGCCGTACTGGCCGTGCCGGTCGCGAAGGTCGGGCGCTGTTGCTGGTAACGCCGCGTGAGCGTCGCATGCTGCAGGTAATCGAGCGCATGACCGGTCAGAAAATCGCCGAAGTGCGTCTGCCGGACTCCCAGGCCGTTCTCGATGCCCGCATCAAGAAACTGACCAACAGCCTGTCGCCGCTGGTCGCCGATGCTGAAGCAAGCCACGGTGAACTGCTGGACCGCCTGACTGCCGATATCGGTTGCACACCGCGTGCCCTGGCCGCCGCTCTGCTGCGCAAGGCCACCAATGGTCAGGCGCTGACCCTGGGTGCTATCGAGAAAGAGCGTCCACTGGTGCCGAACAACGCGCCACGTGGTGATCGTCCCGAGCGTCCGGCAGGCGACCGTCCTGACCGCGGCGACCGCGAACGTCGTGCTCCGGTGCCGTTGGCCGAAGGCCGTGCTCGTTGCCGTACTGCGCTGGGTGCCCGTGACGGCATCGCTGCTAAAAACCTGCTGGGCGCCATCCTCAACGAAGGCGGTCTGGCTCGCGAAGCAATCGGTCGCATCCAGGTGCGTGACAGCTTCAGCCTCGTCGAGCTGCCGGAAGACGGCCTCGAGCGCCTGCTGGCCAAGCTGAAAGACACCCGCGTTGCTGGCAAGCAGCTGAAACTGCGTCGCTATCGTGAGGACTGATCAACTCTCTTGAGTTGTTTGTCTGAATAAAAAATCCCCGACTGGTTCGGGGATTTTTTTGTGTGGGATTTGGGTTGGTTTTTTGTTTTGGCGATTTTGATGCTGGTTGGCAGAGCACGGCGTCAAGGAGCGCTGGCAGGCTGTTTACTTCTATAGGACCGGCTTAAGGCGGAAGCTAATGTGTGCGCAGTTACTGTCTGAAAGAAACGCAATCTTGCCTCCACGTCCCACGCGCCTTTTTACGCTCTGCAGAGCCCGATCCCATAGATCAGCTCGTCTCTGAACGGCTCGCCGAGAATTGAAAGTATTTCTGCAGCTTGAGGGGCCGTAAGGTCATGCTCGCCGGACGGCACGTCTTGTTTGGAGGCCCAACCCATTACGTTCAGCACCAGGGGTTCTGCGCGCGATGGTATGTCTTTTTCAAATTGCAGCGAGCTGTCTGGATTCGGCTCGGGGAAGAAGCCAGTCAAAAGGAGAAATGTCATAAATAGGCCTGTTCATTTTGCTATTTTTCTTTCGGGTTTGGCTTCACCGGTCTGTTCCCCGGTTTCGGGATCGAACTCACCCAGATGATTGCCCTGTTTGTCGTACACCTCAACTGCTCCATGCTGGTAGTCCCACTCATAAACTCTCTTCTTACTCTCCCATCTGCGCCGGTTACCCTTCCGGCGAGCCGGCGCGGCTTCGGGAAATGCCGCTAGCTCTTTCGGTGGCGGATGATACCCATGATCCCCATTAAATGGCCGCGCATACACCACATACATTGACCGTAGTCCCGACTCAGCCGGGAACACGACGATGCAGTCTTCGGCAGTGACGTCTTCGCCTGGGAGGCCTTCGAGCTGGCTGTCCATGTCGTCTGGGATCGGGTGGACGAGGACGGTGCCCAGGCGTGCGTCGCTGTTTTCGGGATAAATCAGCGGGTCCAGCGACCCGAAGCGGCCCCGGCGCGGTGTCCATAGAATGGTGACGCCGCTGAGGTGGGCCTCCATCGCAGTTTTGTCAGCGTTCCAGCGGGCTTGCACTGTGCGGACCGAGTCGTCGCCCGACGCTTTGGAGTGAATGCCGTAGACCTGCAGCTCGCCCGCGTCGTCACGACGTAGCTGGAAGCGCACCCGTGTTGTCGCTTGGGCCATGCTGCGCAGTTCGTCGTCGGTGTAGAGCGTACCATCGCCCATCTTTGCCGGGAGCATCCCCAGAACGAAGAGGCTTGCAGGGCCGCCCGCTCCGCGAAGCAGCCAGGTATGGCCGCGTTGCATGATGCCGCCGCCAGCCATGCGCCCCAATGCCATGTCTGCGCCGAGTGCGGTGGCGATTGCTTCGGAAGCGGACGGCATGAGCATGGCGCCCGCCATCATGATCGCGCCGAAGTTGGAGGCGGGCTCTATCTCGGTTCCTGCGTCAGTGCTGCACCAATTGCCCGCGGCGCAGGACTTGGCGAAGACTTTGTCGGTCCGCTCACTGGGAGCGGGCCAACGTTCAGGTATCGGGGTTTGCACCCGCTCGGGTTCCGGGGGCGGGTTCTGTCCGGCCCACGATGCGCCGCCGTTGGGAAGCTTCGTGCCCGCGAAGAGCGAGTCCCCCCAGAAGGGATCTTTGTTGTCGTCCTGGAACATGACCCTGCTGGTGTCCGCGAATTTGAGGCCGGGGAGGATGCAGGCGTGCCGATGAGCGGTCAACGGCAGGGCGATTACGGGATGTTGCTGGGTATTGGAATATGGAAAGAGGGCGGGAGGTATGGTCGTTGAGAGATGTTCGTTGTTTCAGCCAGAGCAGACGTCACGGACAGATAGCGTTCGCCAGCAAGCCGGCTCCTACGGATTTGCATGAGCAGAGCTAACGCCGACCCCAGGTAGCCCGTCTTTAACGCCGCCGCGGGTTGATTGCCTTGAGGCCATCCGACGGAACTACCACTCAACCAAACCGATAGATATCCATGCCCAGCGCGCCCATGGTGAAGCCTTGATGGGCGATGCTAAACGCTCCGCCCGCCGCGCGCGCGAAATACAGCGGCAGCAGGTGTTCATCGGTCGGGTGGTTGCGCGCAGCGTGCGGTGCCTGGCTTCGATAGTCGTGCAACGCGTCCAGGTCGTCAGCTGCCAGCTTTTGCACCATCCAGTCGCGAAACGCCAACGCCCAGGGCTCGATGCTTTCGGGACCGGCGTGCCAGTCCAGTTCCCGCAGGTTGTGGGTGATGCTGCCGGAGCCGATCACCAGAACATCTTCCTCGCGCAGGTGTTTGAGCGCCTGCCCGACGCGTGTCTGCAAGGCAGGGCCCTGGCGAGCTGGTAACGAAACCTGCACCACCGGAATATCGGCGTGCGGGTACATCAGCGACAGCGGCACCCAGACGCCATGGTCGAACGGGCGTTGCGTGTCGATGCGCGCCTCAAGGCCCGCATGTGCCAGCAGTCCCACCACGCGCTGCGTCAATTCCGGCAGGCCGTACGCCGGATACTGCACGGCAAAGAGCTCAGGCGGGAAGCCGCCGAAGTCATGCCAGGTCTCGGGCTGCGGGTTACCGTTGACCCGCAGCTCGGCAGTCTCCCAATGCGCCGACACGATGACGATGGCCCTGGGGCGTGGCAGGTTGGCGGACAGTCGTGCGAGTGCCGGACCGCTCTCACCCGGTTCGAGCGCGAGCATCGGCGAGCCATGGGAAATGAACAGACTAGGCAGCATTTGCAGTGACCTGAGCGTATAAGATGAGCAACATGATCGGGCAGGCCATCGATCAGAATCTAATATAAGTTTTCGTCCCTTTTGATCGGTATATCAGGAGTGTCTATGGAGCCTCGGTTTTGGCATGAGCGCTGGGCGATCAATCAGATCGGCTTCAATCAGGCGTCAGTGAATTCGCATCTATTGCGCCTGTGGACAGAGCTCACCATTGATCCGGGGGCGCGGGTGCTGGTGCCACTGTGTGGCAAAAGCATCGACATGGTCTGGCTGGCCAACCAGGATTTTCATGTGGTCGGCGTCGAATTGTCCGAAATCGCCGTGGCCGGGTTCTTCAGTGAAAACGGCCTGCAGGCGGAAATTGAGACCCGGGGCGCCTTCAAGGTCTATCGCGCGCAAGGGTTTGAGATCTGGTGCGCTGACTTCTTTGCCCTCGGTGCCGAGGACATCGGCGACTGCACCGCGTTTTACGATCGCGCCGCCTTGATCGCGCTGCCCCCCGATCTGCGCTGGCGTTACATCAAGCAGCTCAATCATCTGCTGTCCGAAGACGCCTGTGGGTTGCTGATCACGCTGGATTACGATCAGTCACTGATCGCCGGGCCACCGTTCGCGGTCGACGAGGACGAGGTCATGCAGCTGCTGTCGCCGGACTGGCGGGTCAAACGCGTTGCGGATCTGGACGTGCTGGAGCAGGGCGCCAAGTTCAGGCAGGCCGGCGCCACGTCTCTGATGGAATATGCATACCGGCTGTATCGGCGCTAAAGGCGGGATGGGCTTGGAGCGGCATTAAGTCCAAGTGAACGGCGATTTTTTTGGGCAAAAAAAGGGCGACTTGTCAGTCGCCCTTTTTCGTTGCCCGGCTGTGATCAACCGCGGCGGCGAAGCGCCTCGATGCGCTCTTCCAGTGGCGGGTGGCTCATGAAGAGACCGGCCAGGCCGTGCTTCAAGCCACCGTTGATACCAAAGGCGGTCATGCTTTCCGGCATCTGCACCGGAACGCCCTGCTCCGAGCGCAGGCGCTGCAGTGCGCTGATCATCGCGCCAGTGCCGGCGAGGCGGGCACCGGCATCGTCGGCGCGGTATTCACGCTTGCGCGAGAACCACATGACGATGGCGCTGGCCAGGAAACCCAGCACGATTTCAGCGAAGATGGTCGCGATGTAGAACGCGATACCGCGGCCCTCTTCGTTCTTGAAAATCACCTTGTCGACGAAGTTGCCGATGATCCGCGCGAAGAACATCACGAAGGTGTTGACCACACCCTGGACCAGCGCCAGCGTCACCATGTCGCCGTTGGCAACGTGACCGATTTCGTGCGCCAGCACCGCTTTCACCTCATCGGGCGAAAACCGTTCCAGCAAGCCCTGGCTGACGGCAACCAGCGCGTCGTTTTTATTCCAGCCGGTCGCGAAAGCGTTGGCCTCGTAAGCCGGAAAAATACCCACTTCCGGCATTTTGATCCCGGCATCGCGAGACAGCTGTTCTACAGTCTGCAGCAGCCATTGTTCGTGGCGGGTGCGGGGTTGAGTGATGATTTCGGTGCCTGTGCTCATTTTCGCCATCCACTTGGAGATGAACAGCGAGAACAGCGAACCGGCGAAACCGAACACGGCGCAGAAAATCAGCAGCTGATTGAGGTTCAGATCAACCCCGTTGGCCGCCATAAACCCGTTGAAGCCAAAAAGGCTCAGGGTAATGCTGGCAATCAGCACGACCGCAAGGTTAGTGGCCAAAAACAGCAAAATGCGCATCATGGTTAAGAGTGTCTCCTCGGAAGAATATGTATCGTACTGCGGGGGTATATAAGGTGATGCGGAGGCGTATTCAACCGGGCGACTATTTCAAACTGTGTCGCCTGGCTGTGGCGCGGCAAATGAGGGCCTTGGCGAGAGTGCAGGATTAGAGCGATTGGGCACTAAACTGCAGGAGCCGGCTTGCTGGCGAATCCGGTGTGTCAGGCGACATCGTCGTCACTGATAATCGGGTTCGCCAGCAAGCCGGCTCCTACAGCAAGCAGCATTACTGCTTGTACGATTTCAGGAAATTGCCGATCCGGCCAATGGCCTGTTCCAAGTCATCCACACGCGGCAGCGTCACAACGCGGAAATGGTCCGGCCATGGCCAGTTGAATGCCGTGCCTTGAACGATCAGCAGTTTTTCCGAGAGCAACAGGTCCAGCGCGAATTTCTCGTCGTTGTGAATCGGGCACACTTTCGGGTCGATCCGCGGAAAGGCATACAGCGCGCCCATGGGCTTGACGCAGCTGACGCCAGGAATATCGTTCAGCAGTTCCCAGGTCCGATTGCGTTGCTCCAGCAAACGGCCTTGCGGCAGGATCAGGTCATTGATGCTTTGATAGCCGCCCAGCGCTGTCTGGATCGCATGCTGGCTCGGCACGTTGGCGCACAGGCGCATGTTTGCCAGGATGTCGATGCCTTCAATGTAGCTTTGCGCATTGTGCTTGGGCCCTGAAATGGCGATCCAGCCGGAGCGGAAGCCCGCCACGCGATAGGATTTAGACAGACCGTTGAAGGTCAGGCACAGCAGGTCCGGTGCCAGCGAGGCGGTGCAGATGTGCACGGCGTCGTCGTACAGAATCTTGTCGTAGATCTCGTCGGAAAAGACCACCAGATTGTGCTGACGGGCGAGTTCCAGCATGCCCAGCAGTACTTCGCGGGAATATACGGCGCCGGTCGGGTTATTGGGGTTGATGATCACCATGGCTTTGGTGTTCGGCGTGATCTTGGCCTTGATGTCGGCCAGATCCGGCCACCAGTTGGCCTGCTCGTCACACAGATAATGCACAGGGTTGCCGCCCGACAGTGCCACGGCCGCAGTCCACAGCGGATAATCCGGGGCCGGCACCAACACTTCGTCGCCGTTATTGAGCAGGGCCTGCATCGACATCACGATGAGTTCGGACACGCCGTTGCCCAGGTAGATGTCTTCGATGCCGACGCCTTCGACTTCCTTCTGCTGGTAGTACTGCATCACCGCCTTGCGCGCACTGAACAGACCCTTGGAGTCACTGTAGCCCTGGGCTGTTGGTAGGTTGCGGATGACGTCCTGCAGGATTTCCTCAGGCGCCTCGAAACCAAAAGGCGCCGGGTTGCCGATGTTCAGCTTGAGGATGCGATGGCCTTCCTCTTCCAGGCGCTTGGCGTGCTTGAGCACCGGCCCGCGAATGTCGTAGCAGACGTTGGCGAGCTTGTTCGATTTGCTGAACTGCATGGTGATGGGTCCCGATAAGAGACGGCCTGCTGTATGAAAAAGCGCAGACCGTTGAGCATGACGCCAGCAAAATGGATTTGTACGCGACAAACGCGGGTGACAGACTGGCGCCCAACGAAGGCGCAATCATACGTGCCACCCGATCCGTGGAAAAGACACAGATCGGGCTTTTTCAATTGTGGAGGTTGACCCGTGGAAAAGCTGGATAAAACCCTTGAAGAATGGAAAGCCATGCTTGATCCGGAGCAGTACAACGTCTGCCGGCTCAAGGGAACGGAGCGCCCCTTCAGCGGCAAATACAACGAGACCAAGACCGACGGCGTCTACCATTGCATCTGCTGCAACGAGCCGCTGTTCGATTCCACCACCAAGTTCGACTCGGGCTGCGGCTGGCCGAGCTTTTACGCGCCGCTTGCAGGCAGCGCGGTGGTCGAAGTGCGCGACGTCAGTCACGGCATGATCCGCACCGAAGTCGTCTGCAGCAAATGTGATGCTCACCTCGGTCACGTATTCCCCGATGGACCGCCACCGACTGGTCTGCGCTATTGCATCAATTCTGTGTGCCTTGATCTGGTGCCGCGAAGCGCCTGATGCCGGCTTATCACAGGCAATAATGGGATGGCGCGCCGGAGAACGGCGCGCTAGCTTGGCGGTTTACGACTCTGAGGCATCGCCATGAACGACAGTCTGCTCAACATTCCGGTGCAAACGATCAAGGGCGAGCAGAAGACGCTCGCCGACTATGGCGGCAGGGCGGTACTGGTGGTGAATACCGCCAGCAAGTGCGGGTTCACGCCGCAATACAAGGGCCTTGAGGCGTTGTGGCAAGGTTACAGGGACCGCGGGCTCGTGGTGCTGGGCTTCCCGTGCAATCAGTTTGGCAAGCAGGAGCCGGGCAATGAAGGCGCAATTTCCGACTTCTGTGAACTGAACTACGGTGTGACCTTTCCGCTGTTCAAGAAAATCGACGTCAACGGCAGCCAGGCCCACCCGTTGTTCGTGCAGCTCAAAAAGCGCGCCCCGGGTCTGCTGGGGTCTCAGGGCATCAAGTGGAACTTCACCAAATTTCTGGTGGGACGTGACGGCAAGCTGGTGAAACGCTACGCCCCTTTGACCAAGCCCGAAGACATTGAAGCCGACATCGAGGCGCTGTTGAAGGAATCATCGGGCAGTTGACCGCCCCTTTGTGTGGCAGCCCCTAGTGTGACAGCCTCTTGGTTGATAGCCCCTTTATTGGGGCTGCTCAACGGGGATCCACTGGTCCAGCAGTGCCACCAGTTCTTCGCGTCGAAACGGCTTGGCCAGGTAGTCGCTCATGCCGGCGGCCTTGCAATGCTCTCGTTCTTCCGGCATCGCGTTGGCCGTCAGCGCGATGATCGGCAGAGCGGACCATCGCTCGTTCTTTCTGATCTGCCGCGTGGCGTCGTACCCATTCATGACCGGCATGTTGCAATCCATCAACACCAGGTCGAAGTGATCCTGCTCAAGTTGCTGCAGGGCCTCGGCACCGTTGCTGCTGATCACAACATCGCACCCCAGCTTGCTGAGCATGCCTCTGGCTACCAGTTGATTCACCGGGTTGTCTTCCACCAGCAGGATGTGCGCGCGATGTGCGGGCAGCGCCATGCCTTGCTCGGGGCTGGTGTTGGGCTGGCCTTCGATTCGGAGGATCCGCGCCAGGCTTTGATAAAGCACGGTACGCGGCAGAGGCCGCGCCTGTTGCTGCAACGGGGCCAACGCCTCGACTTGATCGGCAGGCATGAAATTGCCGTATGCCGTCACCAGCAACACCGGCACGCGACTGGCATCGCGTATGTCTACCAGGCACTCGGGGCAATCAGTGATGAGCAGGTCGGCGTCTGCGTCGGGCGCAGCGCCCGTTTCCAGCTGCTGGCAGGCGACACCCCAATGCGGGAGCAATCGGCCAAGCATCTCCAGCAACCCGCTGTTGGCGTTGCTGGCCACCAGCACCTTGCCCTTCAGCGGTGCCCACTGCACCGGTGGAGTGTGCGCCGGCAAGGGCAGGTCGACGCAAAAGCGGCTGCCAACGCCGAGGTTCGACTCGATGCTCAATTGACCATTCATCGCATCGGTCAGGTTATGCGTCAGGGTCAGCCCCAGGCCGGTCCCACCGTATTGCCGAGTGATCGCCGCTTCGGCCTGGGTGAACGGCTGAAAGATCTTCGCTTGCGCGTCCTGAGCGATGCCGATGCCGGTGTCGCACACCTCGATGCGCACCCTGTCGCCGTAATGCGCGAGGCGTACATCGACCCGGCCGGCCCGGGTGAATTTCAGCGCATTGGACAACAGGTTGCTGACGATCTGACGCACCCGGGTCGGATCGCCCAGCACCGAAGCCGGGAAGTGCGGATCGATCAGGCAGGTCAGTTCGACGTTCGGCGCTGCGTTCTGCGACAGCAGGCTGGCGGTGTCTTCAAGCAACGCGGCGAGGTCGAACGGGATGCGCTCAAGCTCGACCTGGCCGGCATCGAATTTGGACAGGTCCAGAATGTCGTTGAGCAGTTCAACCAGCACCTTGCCCGAATCGTGAGCGATAGACAGTTGCTGGCGCTGTTCGGCGCTGAGCGGACCGTCCAGAGACAATGCAAGCATGCCCAGCAGGCCGTTCAGTGGCGTGCGAATTTCATGGCTCATGTTCGCCAGAAAGGCTGACCTTGCATGGGCCATGTCCAGGGCCGTGCTGCGCGCGACCTGCAATTCCTCATTGGACTGGCTGAGCCGGGCGTTGATGGATTCGAGTTGCTGGGTGCGGGCAGAGACGATGTCCTCCAGTTCGTTGAGGTGGTCATTGAGCTGCTTTTCAGCCTCCTGCCGCCGGGCGAACTCGCTGGCCACCGTCTCGAACTGCCGATTGGTGACCGCTACCAGCACGCCGATTTCATCATTTTCGTGGCCGGGCGGGCAGGGCATTGCCTCTTGATTCAGGCTTCGCGGGTCCCGCACAGAGAGCGCGCGGATCATCCCGGTCAGCGGTTTGGTCAAGGTGAAGTAGAACAGCGCCAGCAGCAGGCCGGCCAGCACCAGACTGCGCACGAATCCATTGATGAGGGTAATGACGGCGCGCTGCAGGAAATGACTGCCAAACGCGAACGTGTCGATGTCCAGATGCAGCGTGCCGATCGACTCGTCGGGCATGTGATCCAGGCGCAATACATCGTCGAACTGCCGGCTCTTGCCGAACAGAAAGTCGCTGACCATTCGGTAAGGGCTCTGTGCCAAGGGGCGCGTGACGCTGGCGAGAAGGACATGGTTGTTGTCGGCCAGGCGCGCGCCCACCACGGCGGGGGAGTGCAGCAGGCCCAGGGTCAGCTCTTGCGCGAGTTCGGCGTCCAGGTTGTAGGCGATACGCGAGGCGGGGTTGTGGCTGATTTGCAGCAGGGAGCGAATTTCACGATCGATGGAGGCGTCTTCGCTGGCATAATCGATCGCGATTTGAAACAGACTGAGCAGCGTGCCCAATACAAAGCCGATCAGCACAGTCAAACGGGCCTGTTTGAAAGACAGCCGGTGGGTGATCGGAATATCCATAAGGGCGCTGTTACTTCTTGTGTCCGTCGCCGAGCTAGCATAGCTGATCGCGGGCGGGCGTTAACCCGTTAAATCAAGGAGAAACCGTGGATTCTCGATTGAACGCATTTCTTGAGCGCGCCGAATCGGTACTGGCGCGGCTCGAACCCTTGCTGCCTGCCGTGCGGCAGCCCGTGGACTGGGAGACCACCCTGGCGGCGCGCTGGGTGCGCGAGGGTCGTGTCGGATACCTGATGCCACTCGACGTCACCCTGGACATGCGCCTGTCCGACCTCATCGGCGTCGACCGTCAGCGTGAGCAACTGGGCCGCAATACGCAGCAGTTCATCGACGGATTACCCGCCAACCATGCGCTGTTGTGGGGCTCTCGCGGTACAGGCAAGTCATCGCTGGTTCGCGCCCTGCTGGCCGAGCATGCCAGAGCGGGTCTGCGCCTGATCGAGATCGAGCGCGATCATCTGGGTGACCTGCCCCGCGTGGTCGAGCAACTGCAAAAGCTGCCACAGCGCTTCGTGTTGTTTTGCGATGACCTGTCGTTCGAATCCGGTGAAGGCGATTACCGCGTTCTTAAAAGTGTCCTCGACGGTTCGCTGGAGCAGGCGCCGGACAACGTTCTGCTGTACGCCACCTCCAACCGCCGCCACCTGGTGCCCGAGAAGGAGAGCGACAACGCTCACTGGCAGCGCGGTGATGACGGCGAGATTCACCCCAGCGAGGCGGTGGAGGACAAGATCGCGTTGTCGGACCGCTTTGGCCTGTGGCTGTCGTTTTATCCCTTCACTCAAGAACACTTTCTGGATGTCGTCGAGCATTGGGTTGGCGAGTTGGCCACCAAGGCCGGGCTGCAATGGCAGCGCGACGAAGCGCTCGACATCGAGGCCGTGCGCTGGGCAACCGGCCGTGGCAATCGCAACGGACGTTGCGCGTATCAGTTCGCCCGTTATTGGGTTGGTTTGAAAATGCTGGAGCAACACCCATGATCGATTTGAATACCGCAGGCGAGGGCCTTGATGGCTACCGCCTGCTCGCGGCACAGCTGGAATCCCTTCTGGCGGATGAGCGTGACTTCATTGCGAATGCTGCGCAGTTTTCGGCATTCCTTTATACCCAGCTCGATGATCTGAACTGGGCAGGCTTCTACCTCAATCGCAGTGAAGAGCTGGTGCTGGGCCCGTTTCAAGGGCAGATCGCCTGCGTGCGCATTCCCTTCGGTAAAGGCGTCTGTGGCACTGCTGCGCAAAGTCGCGAAACCCAGCGCGTGGTCGATGTCCATGAGTTTCCCGGACACATCGCCTGCGACAGCGCCTCCAACAGCGAGCTGGTGGTGCCGTTGGTCAAAGAGGGGCGGCTGATTGGCGTTCTGGATCTGGACAGCCCGAGCGTTGGGCGTTTCAGCGAGGAGGATCAGGCGGGGGTTGAGGGGCTGGCGGCTATCTTCTTGAAATATACCGATTGCTGAACTGAGGCCTGACGCACCGCACTGGGCGGTGCGTCAGGCCCGAGCCATCAGTCGTAGATGGCTTTCTTTTTCCATTCGGCGTCGGCTTCCACCACCCGCAGCCCTTCGGTCAGCTCGTTATTGTCATCTTCGGTCGGGGCGATGGTGTCCAGCACCATCGAATTGGCGCGTGCCAGCTGCCGTTCCATGGCCTGCAGGTGGGTTTTCCACGGCGCTGGCTCTGGCTGATTCTTCAAATACTGAACACCGCGCTCGAAGGCGAGTCGGGCCTGGCCGGGCTGTTCCTGATTCAGGGCGTGCTGCCCAAGATTATTGAAGAACTCGATGTGCAACAGCACCAGCATATTGCGGATCTCGCGAATCCAATGCTTGGCCTCGGCGGTCTGCAGAAAGCCATCGTGGGCCGCGCGAGTGACTTGGCCATGCATGGCTTCTAAAAGGAAGCGCACATCCTTGGCCTTGGCCTCGGTCTGGATCGGGCTGGCCGGGTTGCTGATGGTGATGGCATCACCCTGAGCCACGAGCGCTTCGAGTTCGGTCTTGCGTTCTTCAAGGTTCGGGTTGTTTCTTCGTTCCAGCGCGATCAGGCGCTTGACTACGTTGAGCTCCAGCCTGACCAACAGCAACTTCAGCGCCGGCGTCATCAGCTGACCCGGGAAGGTTTCGGACAGCTCGCTGCAGCGTCGCAGTCGGTCATTAAGCTCGACCAGGCTGCGCGCGCGCTCGACCTTTTTGCCCTCTGCGACATGGTTCAAATAGCCGACAGCGATGAGGAGCACGATGCCTGCTACGACGAACAGGGTGATAATGAGTGGAGTCACCGCACAAGCCTCAATCAAGTCAATTTGCGCGAGTGTAGTGGCAATCCACTATCGCGGGAAGATGGTCCTGTCGGTCCGCTTGATATAAGCCGCGGTGCCTGACACGTGTGTATCGGCCGTCCATGAGCTAAATAAAGGGCGAAGTCATTGATTTGAATAAATTTTCACTGGGGGGTTGACGACCCCTATATCCATCCATAGAATGCGCGCCACTTGCAGCGTAAAGCACACAGCCAAGCGTAGCAGGTAGTGAATGATGTAGCGTGTCCCCTTCGTCTAGTGGCCTAGGACACCGCCCTTTCACGGCGGTAACAGGGGTTCGAGTCCCCTAGGGGACGCCATTGCGGGAATAGCTCAGTTGGTAGAGCACGACCTTGCCAAGGTCGGGGTCGCGAGTTCGAGTCTCGTTTCCCGCTCCATTTTTAAGCAGCTTTGCTCCAGGGTGAAGTTGAGTGAAACCAGGAAGTGTCCTTGGACATGTTTCTGGAACTGGAACACAACACCATGGTGTTTCCAGGCAGTGTCCCCTTCGTCTAGTGGCCTAGGACACCGCCCTTTCACGGCGGTAACAGGGGTTCGAGTCCCCTAGGGGACGCCATTTGCGGGAATAGCTCAGTTGGTAGAGCACGACCTTGCCAAGGTCGGGGTCGCGAGTTCGAGTCTCGTTTCCCGCTCCAAATTCTCAAAAACGCCGCTCACCAGAGCGGCGTTTTTGTTCGTGTCGATTTTGTGGTCAGGGATTGCGTAGCTGTCAGTGCTGAACAATCTGCATATTTCAATATAACTATATTGAATTTATTTAATATAAATTTCGATGCTATGGTTCGTGTCCCCGCGCTGCGTCAAGCGGCAGGGCCTGGATCGGCTACCGCACAGGCGGACCGGCGTTCATTTCATGATCCGGTTCTGATGAGCCTTTCGGAGACAGCCTGTGTCGATCAAATCCATTCTGCTACGCCCTGCGTTATCCCTTCTTCTATTAACAACCTCTCTTCACGCCGCTCTGGCCGCCGAGCTGATCGTGGGCGACCAGAGCTACGGCGCGCGGACGGTCATGGAGGCGGCTGGCGTACTCGATGATTTGCCCTACACGCTGGAGTGGAAGCAGTTCACTGCGGGCTCGCCCGTAGCAGAAGCGTTGAACGCGGGCAGTCTGGACGTCGGCTTGCTGGGTGACGCGCCGGTCTTATTTCTCGGTGCGTTGGGCGCCCCGATCAAAGTGGTGGGCGTGTCCCGGCAAAACCTCGCGGGCGTGGCGATCGTGGTCGGTAAGGACTCAACAATCAAATCGGTGGCGGACCTTAAGGGCAAGCGCGTGGCCATCTGGAAAGGGTCGTGGAGCCAGCAGTTGATGCTGACCGCGCTGGACAAGGCCGGCATTGCCCGGGACGCGGTCGAGTACCGCTACCTCAGTGCCCTGGACGCGTCTCATGCTCTGGATGGCGGTTCGGTTGATGCCATCGCCACCTGGGACCCCTATGTGATTCAGCAGGAACGGCAAGGCAGCCGGGTGATCATCACCGCGCAGAACCTGATTCCGGCGCAGAGCTTCATCGTCGCCAATGACCGCTCGATTACCGGCAAGCGCGAGTTGATCAGCGATTTCATCCAGCGCCTGCAAAAGGCGCGGGCCTGGTCCGTGGCCAACAAGCGAAACACCGACACCTATGCCAATGCCTGGGCGGTCCTGTCCAAAGCGGACCCGGAAGTGGCGCGGCGCTGGTTCGAGCGTTCTGCGACGGTGGTATTGCCCATCACGCCGCAAGTCATCAGTCAGGCCCAACAGACCATCGACTTTTTCAACGACGCCGGGCTGACGAAATCCTATCCGGCTGGCACTGTGTTCGATGACTCGTTCGCCTCCGCTTTCAAGGCTGTAGAGCAGGCTCCGGCACAAGCGGCGCGTTGATCACTCATTGCCAGTCACCGCAGGCTCTGGTCTGCAGGAGCACGTATCCATGGGCTTCACCTCGCTGCATTGGGGCGTTTACCGTCCGCGCGTTGTCAACGGGCGTCTAACAGGCATGGACCCGGCGCACTGGGACGGGGACCCTTCACCGATCGGTGCGTCCATTCCGGGTGCGATCGACTCAACCACGCGCATCCGTCGGCCCGCCGTGCGGCGCAGTTTTCTTGAGCGCTTTGACGATCACCCGGCGTTGCGCAATCCGCATCTGCGCGGCAATGAAGCATTCATTGAGGTGTCGTGGGACGTCGCTCTGGACCTGGTGGCGACGGAGCTCACCCGGGTAAAAGGCGAGCACGGCAACCAGGCCATCTTCGGCGGCAGCTACGGCTGGGGCAGTGCAGGGCGCTTTCATCACGCCCAGAGTCAGTTGCACCGGTTTCTCAACAGTTATGGCGGCTACGCGTACAGCGTTGACAGTTACAGCCTTGGCGCGGGTCGTGTGTTGATGCCGCATATCGTCGGCAACATGGACTGGCTGCTGGCGGCGCACACGTCCTGGCAAAATCTGGCGGAGCATTGCGAGCTGTTCGTGGCATTCGGCGGCCTGCCCGTCAAGAACGCGCAATGCAGCCCCGGTGGCGCCAGCGATCATCTGGTCAGCAGCGGCATTCGTCAGATGTCCAACGCCGGCGTGCGCTTCGTCAATGTCAGCCCGTTGCGAGACGACCTGCTCGGGCCCGAGCATACTGAATGGCTGGCCGTGCGGCCCGGCACTGACACGGCGTTAATGATGGCGCTGTGTTGGGTGCTGGTGGATGAAGGGCTGCACAATGAGGCCTTCCTGCGCGAGTACACCGTGGGCCATGAGCGGTTCATCGAGTATGTGCGTGGCGCAGCCGATGGTGTGGCCAAGACGCCCGAGTGGGCGGCTTTACTGACAGATATCCCCGCTTACCGCATCACTGAACTTGCACGCGAGATGGCCGCGAAGCGCACCATGATCAACGTCGCTTATTCATTGCAGCGCGCGCAGTTTGGCGAGCAGCCATTCTGGATGACGGTGACGCTGGCGGCGATGCTGGGTCAGATCGGCCTGCCGGGCGGCGGGTTTGGTCTGGGTTATGGCTGCATGAACAACACCGGCAGCGGCCGCAAGGCATTTTCCGGGCCGCGCTTTTCTCAAGGGGTTAACCCGGTCAAGGCGTTCATACCGGTCGCGCGGGTGACCGACATGCTGCTTCACCCAGGTGAAAGCTTTGATTACAACGGCCAGCGTCATGTGTACCCGGACATACGGCTGGTGTATTGGGCTGGCGGCAATATTTTCCACCATCATCAGGACATCAACCGTCTGTTGACCGCCTGGCAGCGGCCGGAAACCATTGTCGTTCACGAACAGTTCTGGACGGCTCAGGCCAAACACGCAGATATCGTGCTGCCAGCCACCACTGCGCTGGAGCGCGATGACATCGGCAGCGCGGCGTCGGACCGCTTCATGATCGCCATGCATCAGGCAATCGAGCCGGTGGGGGAGGCGCGCGATGACTACGCAATTTTTGCCGAGCTGTCCCGTCGGCTGGGCTGTGAATCTCTGTTTACTGAAGGCCGCGACGCCGGGCAATGGCTGCGCTTGCTGTATGAAGAGTCGCGGCCGCGCGCCAGAAGCTTCGCCATTGAATTGCCCGAGTTTGAGCAATTCTGGCACGAAGGCCTGATCGAGCTGGATTACCCGCTCGATGAGACGGTGCTGCTGCGGGCGTTTCGTGAGGACCCGTTGGGGAACCCGCTGCAGACGCCTTCGGGCAAGATCGAGATATTCAGTGAAACGATCGCCGGGTTCGGTTATGCCGACTGCCCCGGCCATCCCGTGTGGCTGGACAAGCCCGCGCCATTGCTGCCCCTGCATCTGCTGTCGAATCAGCCGAAGACGCGCCTGCACAGCCAGTACGACCATGGAAGTTACAGTCAGGCGTCGAAAATACAGGGCCGTGAGCCGATGACGATCAGCCCGCAAGACGCCCTGGCGCGGGGGATTTGCGAGGGGGATGTGGTCCGGGTTTACAACAGCCGAGGCGCGTTTCTGGCCGGGGTGCGGGTGTCCGACGATATTCGGCCGGGCGTCGTGCAGATAGCCACAGGCGCCTGGTTTGATCCGCTGGTGAAAGGGCAAGCCAATAGCCTGGAAATACACGGCAACCCCAACGTGGTGACCGAGGATGTCGGTGCGTCGAGCCTGTCTCAGGGATGTTCGGCGCAGACGGTGTCGGTCGAGGTCGAAAAATGGCACGGCGAGCTGCCCGCCATCACCGCATTCGCGCCGCCGGAGATGTTGGCTTGATAGGCTGAACGTAGGTATGGCTTTAGCCGGGAAGACGTCGCATGTCACGCTGCAAGATTGGGTGTGCTCATAGTGGCGCCTTCCCGGCTGAAGCCGGTCCTACAGGTTCTCTATAGCTGCGCGCCACCCCTCGCAGTTCACAATTTGACCGCACGCCCCGCAAATACCGCTTTGCCCACCCCTTGCAACACCACGTCATTCTGCGGCGTGTGCACGCGGCCGCAGAGTACGTTGCGGTAGTGTCGTTGCAGCGGGTTGCTTCGCGACAGGCCGGGGTTGCCGGTTGCCTCGATGGCCAACTCGACCGCACGGATTGCGTTGCTGGTCACCAGGTATTTGATCTGCGCTGCATGGGCGGGCGGCGTCAAGCCGTGGCTCGCCGCTTGCAGCAATGTCCTGTTGGCGAACAGCAGCGTGTCGATGTGGCCGAGCACTTCCTGAAAGCGCGGCAGCGTCGACAGCGATGCGCCAAGATTTGAGGGCGCGCGTTGCTCCAGGAAATCCACCAGCCAGTCCCGTGCCGATTGCGCGATGCCGTCATAGACCGACGACAGCAGCACCGCCATCCACAGCAAACCGATCGCATCCAGCTCTGGCTGGGGAGACCTTGCCGGGCTGGTGTTGACGGCATGCTCGAGCGGCACCAGCACGTTGTCGAAAATCACCTCGTGGCTGGACGTCGCGCGCATGCCCAAATGGTCCCAGTCCTCGACAATGCGCACACCCGGGCTGTTCCTGGGCACCAGCCAAACGCCCACGCGCGGATCGACGTCATCGCTGCGCGCCCAGACATTCAGCCAGGTCAGACCGTGGCTGCCTGTCGAGTAAATCTTGCGGCCGTCGATCCGCCATCCTTCTGCGGTGCGGCGTGCAATTGTCGCCGGCAGCCCACCGCGCGAAGGCGAACCCAGGTCCGGCTCAACCCGCAGGGCATTGATCAGCGCGCCGTTTCTTACCGCATCAAGCGCCACTTGCCGGTAGAGAGGGTCAGGCCAGTTTTTGGCCTCGCGCATCCGCGCATGCTGAAGGTACTGCATGACCAGAATCAACGCAGTGGACGGTTCACCCCGCGCCACGGCGCTGATCACCTGCCGTGCTTTTTCGAGATCGGCATCGCCGCCACCCAGTGCAGCCTCGACAGTCAGCCCAAGTAAGCCGTGCTCGTGCAGCAAACGGAAGTTGGCGTGGGGGAATTCAGCGCTTTCATCGTAGTGCTGCGCGGTTTCGGCCAACCGCTGGGTGATGCCCTGCAAACGCGCGGCAAACGCGGCATCTGACTCAACGTCCGGCGTCGGGGCGGCTTGCCACTGCACACCTGCGTTCATGCCGGAACCTGCGCATGAGCGTTTGGATAACGGGGCTCTGCATCAGTCTGCTCCGCCTGCCGTGCGGCGGTGTAACGATTGACCGGAAAGGCCAGACCGAAGTGTTCGCGCAACGTCGAGCCGTTGTAGTCGCTGCGCTGCAGACCGCGCTGCTGAAGGACAGGTATGACCCATTCGGTGAACGTCTTAAGGCCGTCCGGCAGCAACGAATTGATGATGAAGCCGTCACTGGCACCATGCTCAAACCAATGCTGGATCGCGTCGGCGACCTGCTCGGGTGTGCCAACGAATTCGCGCCGGGGACTGGAAAAGTCCAGTGCAACCTGGCGCAGGGTGAGTTTTTGCTCCCGCGCCTGCTGCTTGATGCGATCAGAGCCGCCTTTCTGACTGTTGGCACCCAGATCCCCTACGTCCGGGAATGGCGCATCCAGCGGATACTGGCTGAAGTCGTGGTCATTGAACGGCCGGCCCAGCGCGACGATGGCATCTTCGATACTCACCAGTTCGACGGCTTGCTGATAGCGCCGCTCCACCTCCGTGGCATCGCGACCGACGATGGGACGGATTCCCGGCAGGATCGACAGGTCATCCGGGTTGCGGCCGAACCCTATGGCGCGTCGTTTGAGGTCTGCGTAGTAAGCCTGCGCTTCCTCCAGCGACTCGGCGTGGACGAATATCGCATCGGAGTATTCGGCGGCGAAATTGCGCCCGTCCTCGGAAGTGCCGGCCTGAAACAGCACCGGCTGGCCCTGACGCGACCGGGCAATGTTCAGCGGGCCCTTGACCTGAAAGAAGTCGCCCTTGTGATTCAGGGCGTGCAGTTTGCCGCGGTCGAAAAACTCGCCGGTCTGTTTGTTGCGGGTAAAGGCATCGTCTTCCCACGAGTCCCACAGCCCTTTGACCGTCGACACGTGCTCCCTGGCGATTCGATAGCGCACGGCGTGGGGCGGGTGCTCGTCCTTACTGAAGTTTTCCGCCGTGCCGCTGAGCCAGGACGTCACAACGTTCCATCCCGCGCGACCGCCGCTGATGTGGTCCAGGGAGGCAAGCTGTCGCGCCACCTGAAAGGGCTCGGTATAGCTGACGGTCACGGTGGCCACCAGGCCGATCTTCGAGGTTGTCGCTGCCAGCGCCGACAGAAGGGTCAGCGGTTCGAAACGGTTGAGGTAATGGGGGCTGGATCGCTCGTGGATGTGCAGGCTGTCGGCGATGAATACGAAGTCGAACTTCGCGTCTTCGGCCAATCGGGCCTGGCCCTTGTACCAGTGGAAGTTAGTGCTGGCGTCGGCCTGGGCCTGCGGGTGGCGCCATTCGCCCCAGCCGTGGCCCACGCCGTGGACCATGGCGCCAAATTTGAGTTGACGAGGTTTGCTCATGATGTGTGCTCCTGAGTCGCTGATTCGAGGCGGCGCTTAGCGCGCAGCTTGCGGATTGGTCGGGTTGGCAGCGCGCTCGGCGGCCAGGCGAATGGCGTTGAACTCCGGATCGAAACCGTGAGACACGTCGACATGCCGGGTGAGGATGCCCTCGCGCTGATAGATGTCTGCGGTGTTCTGCAGGCCTTTGATCACGCCATCGTCAATGCTCACCCGCTCCATTTTTGTGTCCTGGTTGACGGCCAGATGCACGGCCAGTGGCAGCCCTGTGACCTTGGTCTGCGCGGCGGCGTATTCGGCAGGGTGATCGTTGACCCAGCGATAGGCCCGGTCGAGGCGCACCACGAAGTCATCCAGTTGCACGCGCTTATCGGCGATGGCTTTGCTGGTCGCAGCCAGGTAGGAATGGTTGGTCAACAGGTCCGGCCCGCTCGGCAGGATGCGCGCGCCGTTCTGCGTCGCGACGGTGGTGTACGGTGCCCACGTGGCCCACGCATCGGCGTCCCCGTTATCGAGAATCAGGCGGGATTCACTGGGTAACAGATAGACGAAGTGGACGTCGCTGGTTTTCAGTCCCGCTTCGTTCAACGCGCGGATGGCCAGGTAGTGGCCGATGGAGCCGCGGCCGGTGACGATGCGCTTGCCCTTGAGGTCGGTGACAGATTGGATCGGCGAGTCATCGCGCACAATCAGCGCCGTGGTGTAGCGACCGCTGACGTGGGTAATGCTGATGACCTTCAACGAGGCGCCCGCGCCCAAGGCGAACACGTACGGCGCATCGCCCAGCGCGCCGACGTCGACCGCGCCGGCATTCAGTGCTTCGCCCAATGGCGATGCTGAAGGGAACTCCGAAAATTTGATTTCATACGGGACGTCTTTCAGCTCGCCGGAAACCTCCAGCAGCACCTTCAAGGCAGATTTCTGGTTGGCCACTAGCAAGGGCTGTAGCGGTTCGGCGGCATGTGTGGCGCCGCCGAATGACAATGCCAGCAAGCTGGCGAGCCAGACGGTTCTGACGCGTCGCAAGGCAGGGAAGGGGGCGAACATGGTGCGTGTCTCCAGGCGTCGAGGTGAATGCTTGGCCTCCGCCTGGAGAAGGGGTCGGCAAGAGGTTTGACCTTATGCCTATAAGAAAGGGAATAGAAGTATCGTTTGGTTATAAGCTAATTATGTATTTGTGTGATTATATAAATGCACTTATATCAGATTAATGCATATAGAGCTTCGAGATGATGCGTGTTTGTGTAGGAGCGCGCTTGCCCGCGAATGCAATTTGCATGCGCCGTATCCGGTCACTGACACACCGCTATCGCGTATCGCGGGCGAGGACTCCTGCACGCAGGACCCGGCTCAGATTAGATAGCTCAGATCACGTGGCTCAGATCACATAAAAGCCGTGGGTGCCGTCGCGGGCCAATTGCTCAACCAGCCCATATTCCCAGTCCAGATACGCCTGCATCGCTTCGCGTGGCGCATCCGTACCTTCATAAGGTCGGCGGTAGCGGTCAATGCGCGGGGACGCCAGATGACTTTCACCATGCTCAAGCTCCAGCCCTGCAGCGATCCAGCTGGCGGTGCCGTCCTTCAGCACAAACACCGGCTTGCCGGTCAGCGCTTCGACTTCCGCCACCGCAAGGCGCGCAAGCTTGCTGCTCCCGCAGGTGAGCACGTAACGCCCCGCGACGGGGATCGCTTGCAGCGCCTGCGCAAGATCGGCTCGCAGGGTCCACCATGCGCCTGGTATGTGCTGCTTGACGTAGTTCGCGCTGGAGGTGAAGTCAAGTACCGCAACGTCGCCGTGCCTGCGCCATTCGCGTAACGTTTCGGCCGAGACTTCCTCGACTTGAGGCTGCGGTGGCGTCGGTGCATTCCAGGCGCCGTGCTCGCTGAAATCCTCGGCATTCAAGTCGTCCAGCACTGCCACCTCCCAGCCCAGTTGCGCCAGCCAGGACGCCGACATGTTCCCGCGCACCCCGTCGTCGTCAACCAGCACAATCCGTGCACCGCGCACACTGGCGTAGTGATCGGTCTCCTGCACCAGTTGGCCGCCCGGTGTAGAGCGGGCGCCCGGCACATGCCCGGCTTCAAACTCCTCAGGCGTGCGCACGTCGAAGAGGTACGTCGTGCGGGTGGTGTCCGCCTGCCAAGCGGCCAAATCGGCACGGCTGCCGCGTTTCACGCCGGCTTTGTCCGCGACCCGGCGCGCATCCGCCCGGGCGACCTCAAGCGTCGCAGGACTGACCTGCGCAAAGCGCCGCGACTGGCCATGATCCAGCGTCTGCCCGGCCAGCAGCCAGCCAATCGTACCGTTGCGCAGCGCGGACACCGGGTTGGGCAGGCCAGCGTTCACCAGCGATTGAGTGCCGATAATGCTGCGCGTCCGGCCGGCGCAATTGACGATGATGCGGGTCTGCGGATTGGGCGCCAGCTCGCGTGCACGCAACACCAGCTCGGCGCCAGGCACGCTGACGCCGTTGGGAATGCTCATGGTCTGGTATTCGTCGAACCGGCGCGCATCCAGCACCACCACGTCGGCTTTGGCGTCCAGCAACTGCTTCACCTCTTCGGGGGCCAGCGAAGGTGTGTGGCGGTGATGCTCAACCAGCTCACCAAATGCCTTGCTGGGTACATTGACGTCGATGAACAGCTCACCGTCCGCGTCGCGCCAGCTCTGCAGGCCGCCCTCAAGCAGTTTGACGTCGCTGTACCCGAGCGATTGCAGACGCGCCAGCGCACGCTCGGCCAAGCCTTCGCCGTTGTCATACAGCGTGATGGCCGTGTCGCGGCGGGGGATGCGCGCGAGCACTTCGAGCTCCAGCTTCGACAGCGGGATATTGGCTGCAAACAACGGGTGAGCTTCAGCGAACGGCGCTTCTTCGCGAACATCGACCAGCGCGACTTCTTCGTGAGCCAGCAGTGCCTGGCGGACATCAGCATATGAACGGGTGTGCAGGGTCATTGGGCTTGGCTCTCTTTGGACAGATCCCAGATGTTCGGGAGAAAGGCATTTGAATAGCCGGAGATGAACAGTTTCTCGCTGCCATCCGCTTGATAGACAGCGCGCTTTACCGCGCCGATATTGGCGCCATACACATGAATGCTGATCGAAACCTGATTGTCGAACGCGTTGCTCACCTGATGAATATCATTGCTGTGCGGCGATAGCGTCTCGACCTGACCGGGTTCGAGGCGGATCGGCCGTCCCTCCTGCTCAAGGCGGCCATCGGCGCTGCGGGCAAAGCCCTGTGAGTACTCGGCGCCGCGCAGCATGCCGATCAGACCCCAGACCCGGTGATCGTGGATGGGCGTTTCCTGACCGGGCCCCCAGACAAAACTGACCACTGAAAATCGCTGCCGCGAATCGGCATGCAGCAGAAATTGCTGATAGCGGGTCTGATCGGGAACCGTGAATTCGTCCTGCAGCCAGTCGTCATGGCTGACCAGTTGGCGAAGCAGCTGACCGCCCCGGGAAAGCAGATCGCTTTCCCGCGGGACGTCCTCGATCAGTTCGGCCATCGCACTGATAAAAGTCCTGAGCCGTTCAGGGTGGCGGGTATGAGTCATGTCGGCTCCGCGTAGTTTGGGGTGGCCAATATAAGCATAATGCGGGCGTCTAATATGCTATCTATTGATGATTAGGTTATAACCAAAACGAAGCGCTTGATTGCTACCCACACCCCCGACTGTATTCGGACTATTCACAGATGAGGATAGCCATTATGATTTTTGCCTATCTTGTTCCTTAAATTCCATGTGCGATCCGAATGAAAATTGATGACATCGATGCCTTCGTGGCGGTGATCCGCTGCCAGTCGATCAGCCATGCCGCTGAATCTCTGGAACTGACACAGCCCGCCATCACGCGCCGCGTGCAGAACTTCGAGCAAGCGCTGGGTGTGGAGTTGTTCGACCGTAACACCAAGCCACTCAAGCCGACCCCGATGGGGACACAGGTTTATCAGAAATGCCTCGCGATCCTGCGGGAAATGGACGCGTTGCGCGAACTGGTCGCCAGCGATACCCCGCCCAGCGGCCTGCTTCGGCTGGGTGTGCCGCAAACCATCGGCGACGTGGTGCTGCTGGACGCGCTGAAACATCTGCGTGGGCAATTTCCCGATCTGCGTGCGCAAGTGGTGACCGGGTGGGGCAGCAATCTGATTGGCAAAATCGAAAACGGTGAGCTGGATGCCGCCGCCGCGTTATTCCCGGCGGGGAAAATTTTCCCCGAGGGCATCGTGGGCGAATCCCTCGGGAAGATGGAGTTGGTGGTGGTGTGCGCCCGGCAAGCGCTGCCGAAGAAGCCGGTCAAGCTGGCCGATTGTTACGACCTGGGATGGGTGCTCAACCCGGATGGCTGCGGTTTCCGCGCCGGGCTGCAACGCACCCTGACGGATCAGGGTTTGAGCTTGAAGGTTAACCTTGAAACCTTCGGCACCGAGCTGCAACTGGGCCTGGTCGCTGACGGGTTGGGCCTGGGTCTTGTGCCACGCCCGCTGCTGGAGCGCAGCAGTCACCGGGATTCGCTCGCCGTCATGCCTCTCAAGGACTTCAAGCCGGTGCTGGACCTGTGGCTGATCCAGCCGCGCTTTTTGGGCAACTTGCAGGCGCCGGTGGCTGCGTTCGGCAACCTGGTGGCTGATTCGCTGAAGCAGGAGCGGGATGCGGCGTGAATCCCCGACGCCGCACCGAGGTGGCTGCACAAGCGCATCCCCCTGTAGGAGCCGGCTTGCTGGCGAACGCAGTCTGGGTATTCACCTTAGGTGTGCCTGGCTAGCCCTGTTCGCCAGCACACCGGGTTCATCTCATAATAAAAAAAATTGATGATTAGCTTAGAAGTAAATGTGCTTTTTAATCATTTACTTCACCGGCTAGGCTGCGCTGATTACGTCTGATCCAGACTATCAGGGAGTCAAACATGAGCATCGTCAGTTCTTTGCCCGTTCTGTCAGGCAACATCGGCAGCGTGCGCGATCGAGTTAGCCCGCAAGAGTGGGAGGTGCGGGTGAAACTGGCGGCGGCCTACCGGATCGCGGCCCTGAAACGCTGGACCGACCACATCTACACGCACTTTTCCGCGCGTGTTCCGGGGCCTGCCGAGCATTTCCTGATCAACCCTTTTGGGCTCCTGTTCGATGAGATCACGGCCTCCAATCTAGTGAAGGTCGACATCGACGGCACCGTGATCGACGACCCGACCGGGCTGGGCATCAACAACGCCGGTTACGTGATCCACAGCGCTATCCATGCCGCGCGTCCCGATTTGCAGGCGGTGCTGCATACCCATACCCGCGACGGCATTGCGGTGTCCGCGCAGAAAAACGGTTTATTGCTCATCTCGCAGCATTCCCTGGCTTTCTCCGGCAGGGTGGCCTATCACGGCTATGAAGGCATTGCCCAGGACCTGGGCGAACGCGAACGCCTGGTGGCGGACCTTGGCGATAAAAGTGTGATGATTCTGCGCAATCACGGGCTGCTCACTGCAGGCGTGAGCGTCGAGCATGCGTTTCAACAGCTGCATAACCTCGAATACGCCTGCACTATTCAGATCGCTGCGCAGGCAGCGGGCAATGTCGAGCTGATCTTTCCGCCAGATGAGGTGGTCAAGCGTGTGGAGGCGCAGGCCAGTGTGATCAAAAGCGGTACGGGGCCAGGCGTAGCGCGGCACTGGAACGCTCTGATTCGCGAGCTGGACCGGCATGGCACCGGTTATCAGGACTGACCGGGATTTGCACGACGCCGTTGATAGTTGTCACAGCGATTGCTGATTGCTGATTGCTGATTGCTGATTGCTGATTGCTGACTGCTGAGTGCTGAGTGCTGACTGCCGAATGCCGGCCGCTGATTGCTGACCGCTGACTGCCGAATGATGACTGCCCGGCACCCGACATTGTAGGAGCGCGCTTGCCCGCGAAGAGGTCAGTTGATACGCCGCATCTCTAGCGCTGGAAAAATCCATTCGCGGGCAAGCGCGCTCCTACAGAAGCCGGGCAATGGCACCAATCTCGGCCATCAGCTGAGGTCCGGGCATTCAACCCGCGACGCGCGCCATGCTGCGATACCTGTAGGAGCGCGCTTGCCCGCGAAGAGGCCAGTTGATACGCCACATCTCTAGCGCTGGAAAAACTCAATCGCGGGCAAGCGCGCTCCTGCAAAAGCGGGGCGATGGCGCCAAACTCGGCCATCAGATGAGGTCCGGGCATTCAACCCGCGACGCGCGCCATGCTGCGATACCTGTAGGAGCGCGCTTGCCCGCGAACGCGATATACCTGGGTCATTTAAATGCCTGACACACCGAGTTCGCCAGCAAGCCCGCTTTTACAGGGGGGCGGTCGATTTGCGTCTTGCCTGGGCCTCGCACTGGAGGCTAAAACTCAACGCCTGTCAGTGCTTCGATTCGCTCTGCGACATCGCCAGCAGCTGCTTTTCCTGATTCCAGTCAAACGGCTCGTCGTTCTCGGCGGCTTCGTGGCGGCGCTCTTCCAACGCCGTGTAGAGGTCGATCTCATCGTCCGGCATGAAATGCAGGCAGTCGCCGGCGAAGTACCACAACAGGTCGCGCGGCACGAGATGGGCAATCTGCGGATAGCGCTGAATCACCTGACACAGCAAGTCCTGGCCCAGATACTGGCTTTCGATAGGGTCAGCTGGCAGGAGGGTCAGTAGCTCGTCGTAACGTTCGAGGAACAGCGCATGACTTTCCTCGGGGACCTGCTCGGCCTCTCCCAGCGCGACCAGGATGCCGCGAAGGTGCAGCAGCAGATTCATTGTGTGGTCGAGATTGGCGTCGGCCATGATGAAGCCCTCAGAGACAAAAACAGGCGGGGGAGTATAGAGGCCCCCGATGCCTGCCGCTATCTCAATGCCACAATCCCGCCAGATACCGATGACCTGCTTCGGTGAGCGCGAAGTGAGCGTAGGTGTGGTCCGGGCTCGGGAGACGGGTGACGAAGCCAATCATCAGCAGGGTTTGCAGGGTTTGTGAAGGCGCGCCGCTGTAAAGGTCTTCACCCGAGGCGATGTCGGCAAGCAGGCAGCGATGAGTCATGCGATGGTCAATCATGATGCGTCCCCTTGGTGTTTTCTTGTTGTTACCAAGGAGTGTAGGACAATTCTCTCGTCCGGTGTATGTAGACGTAAGTCGTGTTCAGGCTTGCGACAGGCTGACTAGACTGCGCAGCGATAGATGCAGGGGGGACCTTGGCCGAGAAAGCCTGACACAGTCGACTGGTTTTCATCGACTGTGTCACCGCCATCGCGGGCAAGCGCAGCTCTACATATTGACGGCGATCAGCGGGTTTTGCCTTCGGTGGCGAGCAACGCTTCCTTGGCAAAGTCATCCACATCGATGACCTTGCGACGGGCCGCCTCGGCTTCCCGCAGCGTTTGTGCTTCCGCAGGCAGCAGCACGCCAGCATTAAGTGCGGCATCGATCAGATGCTCACCGCCCGCCGGCTTCACCTGACCGCTCTTCACCGCGTGATACAGCTTGCTGCGCACGGCCCTGGCGCCATTCAGCAAATCGCTTGCGTGCTGCAACGCGCCCACCGGGTCGTCCGCATCCGTCGGGCGATAGCAGCCGGCGAGCACCGATTCCAGAGCCGGATCACCCTTGCTGCGACCCAGGATTTCCGCCACTTGCGCATCAAGCCGGTCCGACGGCCCTTTGTGGCGACGACCAAACGGGAACACGATCACCCGCAACATCGCGCCCATTACCCGGTTCGGGAAATTGCTAAGCAGTTCATCAAGTGCACGTTCGGCCTCACCCAGCGCCTCTTCCATGGACCAGCAGAACAGCGGCGCCAAGGCTTCGGGATAATCCAGATCGTGGTAGCGCTTGAGGGATGCCGACGCCAGGTACATATGGCTCAGCACATCGCCGAGGCGCGCCGACAGCCGCTCGCGCCGCTTCAGCTCACCGCCCAGCAACATCATGCTCAGATCGGCGAGCATGGCGAAAGCGGCGGCTTGACGGTTGAGCGCCCTATAGTAACCCTGACTCAGGCGGTCGCCGGGTACGCTGTCGAAGTGACCCAGGCCCAGGTTCAGCACCAGCGTGCTGGCCGCGTTGCGTACGGCGAATCCGATGTGTTGCATCAACAGGCCGTCAAATTCCACCACGGCGCGGTCACGATCCGTACGACCGGCGAGGGCCATTTCCCTCAGCACGAACGGATGGCAGCGAATGGCGCCCTGACCGAAGATCATCAGGTTGCGCGAGAGAATGTTCGCGCCTTCGACCGTGATGAAGATCGGCGCTCCCTGCCACGAGCGACCCAGATAGTTGTTCGGGCCCATGATGATGCCTTTGCCGCCATGCACGTCCATGGCATGGGTGATGCAGTCGCGGCCGCGCTCTGTGAGGTGGTACTTCAGAATCGCCGACAGCACCGAAGGCTTCTCGCCCAGGTCCACCGCGTTGGCGGTCAGAATGCGCGCGCTGTCCATCAGCCAAGCGTTGCCACCGATGCGCGCAAGGGATTCCTGAATGCCTTCGAACGCCGCCAGTGGCACGTTGAATTGCTCGCGAACCTGTGTGTACTGGCCCGTCACCAGACTGGTGAACTTGGCTGCGCCGGTGCCCACTGCCGGCAGGGAAATCGATCGTCCCACCGACAGGCAGTTCATCAGCATCATCCAGCCCTTGCCGAGCATGTCTTGACCGCCGATGAGGTACTCCAGCGGGATAAACACATCCTTGCCCGAGTTGGGGCCATTCATGAATGCCGCGCCCAGCGGCACATGCCGGCGGCCGATTTCAACACCGGGGGTGTCCGTAGGAATCAGCGCCAGAGTAATTCCCAGGTCTGCCTTGTCGCCGAGTAGATGCTCAGGGTCGTAAGCCTTGAACGCCAGGCCCAGCAAGGTCGCGACCGGGCCGAGGGTGATGTAACGCTTTTCCCACGTCAGGCGCAGGCCGATGACTTCCTCACCTTTCCACTGGCCTTTGCAGATAATGCCCGTGTCCGGCATTGCACCTGCGTCGGAACCAGCAAGCGGGCCGGTCAGCGCGAAGCAGGGGATGTCGTCGCCACGCGCCAGGCGCGGCAGGTAATGGTTGCGTTGTTCGTCGGTGCCGTAATGCAGCAGCAGCTCGGCCGGGCCCAGCGAGTTGGGCACCATGACCGTGGACGCGAGGTCGCCGCTACGGGTGGCCAGCTTCATGGCCACTTGTGAGTGAGCATAGGCGGAGAACCCCTTGCCACCGTACTCTTTGGGAATAATCAGGGCGAAGAAGCCATGTGCCTTGATATGCGCCCAGGCCTCAGGCGGCAGGTCCATCGCCTGGCCAATCTCCCAGTCGCTGACCATGGCGCACAGCGCTTCTGTCGGGCCGTCGAGGAACGCCTGTTCTTCTTCAGTCAGCTGGCTTTTCGGATAGCTGAGCAGAGTGTTCCAGTCCGGACGGCCGCTGAACAGCTCGCCATCCCACCAGACCGTGCCGGCGTCGATGGCGTCGCGCTCGGTGGCCGACATCGGCGGCAGCACCTTTTGAAACCACGTGAACATTGGCGCACTGAAATGCCGCCGGCGCAGGTCGGGCAGCGCGAGAAACAGCGCGACACCCAGCCACAGCAGCCAAGGGATGACCATCCAGCCGTGGGCATGGCTGAATGCGCCCATCGCCAGCAAGTAAACGGCGACGATGCCCAGGGCAGGGAAGGGCGCAATTCTCCGGTGGGCCAACCAGGCCACGCCGACTACCAACACGACAATCCACAACAACAGCATAAACAGCCCTCCATGATGGCGGCGGCGATCAGCGCAACCGACGGCGCAGTCGGCCGCTCTGGCCCGCGCATCGATAGTGACCCCATGCTACCAAGGGAGTTCGTGCGCTGGCCGATGCGCAGGAAGTTGTGGCTTGAACACCCGCATCCCGGAGTAGACTGTGGCCGCAAAAATCCTCACAGCGCGTTGACCACACGGAGATAGACCACCATGTTGAAGATCTGGGGCCGCAAGAACTCATCCAATGTGCGCAAGGCGCTGTGGATCGCCGAAGAACTGGGGCTCGACTACGAGTCGCTCAATGCCGGCGGCGCATTCGGGGTCAACGACCAGCCCGAGTATCTGGCCAAGAACCCCAATGGCGTGGTGCCGATGATCGAAGACGGGGCGTTCGTGCTGTGGGAATCCAACACCATCGTGCGTTATCTCGCTGCACAGTATGGCGCTGACACCGGGCTCTATCCTGCCGATCCTCAGAAGCGGGCCCAGGCCGAGAAGTGGATGGACTGGACCACGTCCACCTTCGCAGGTCCTTTCCGCACAGTGTTCTGGGGCGTGTTGCGCACCCCCGTCGAACAGCAGGACTGGGCACAGATCAATGCGGCGAAGGCCGGGATCGAGCAACTGCTGAGCATTGTCGATCAGGCATTGGCCAGTCAGCCCTATCTCTCTGGCGCCGAATTCGGTGTGGGCGACATTCCCCTCGGCAGCTTCATTTATGCCTGGTTCGAAATGCCGATTGAACGCATGGAGCTGGCTCACCTCAAAGCCTGGTACGAGCGTTTGCAACAGCGTCCGGCGTACCGCAAGGCCGTCATGACTGCGCTGACCTGAGTTCAGGCAAGCGTCGAGTTAATACTGACTATCAACCGATGTCGTTGTACTTGGGCGACATCGGCCAGCAAAATGGCGGTCACCGCGCAGGGCAATCCGAGGCGCGGCGCGTGAAACATCAGCGCCCGCATCAGCCCGGCGACTGCACTTTGTATTCGTTCATCATCCCCTTTTCATTTTATTGGTGTGTGTTCAGTCATGAGTTCAGCCCTGTCCATCCGGCAGCTAACCAAGACCTACGGCAACGGTTTCCAGGCCCTGAAGGGCATCGATCTGGACGTCGCCGAGGGTGATTTTTTCGCATTGCTCGGCCCCAACGGTGCCGGCAAATCCACCACCATCGGGATCATCTCGACGCTGGTGAACAAGACCACCGGCACGGTGAATATCTTTGGCAACGACCTGGACCGTAACCCGGCGCAGCTCAAACGCTCGATTGGCGTGGTGCCTCAGGAATTCAACTTCAATCAGTTCGAGAAAACCTTCGACATCGTCGTGACCCAAGCCGGCTATTACGGCATTCCTCCGAAAATCGCCAAGGAGCGTGCCGAGCAGTACCTGACTCAACTCGGCCTGTGGGACAAGCGCGACGTGCCTTCGCGCTCGCTGTCCGGTGGCATGAAACGCCGCCTGATGATTGCCCGTGCGCTGATTCATGAGCCGCGCCTGCTGATCCTCGACGAGCCCACCGCGGGCGTGGATATCGAACTGCGCCGTTCGATGTGGACCTTCCTCACCGAGCTCAACGAGAAAGGCATCACCATTATTCTGACCACGCACTATCTCGAAGAAGCAGAGCAGCTGTGCCGCAACATCGGCATCATCGATCATGGCACGATCATCGAAAACACCGGCATGAAGACGCTGCTCAACAAGTTGCATGTCGAGACCTTCCTGCTGGACCTGCGCGATCCGTTGCAGGTAGTACCTCAGCTTAACGGCTATCCGGTGCAGCTGGTGGACAACCACACCCTTGAGGTGCAAGTCGACAAAACCATCGGCATCACGTCGCTGTTCAGTCAGTTGTCGCTGCAGAACATTCAGGTGCTGAGCCTGCGAAATAAAACCAACCGCCTTGAGGAGCTGTTCGTGGGTCTGGTCGAAAAGAATCTGGCAAAGGTGGCGATATGAGCTCGGAGCTGCGCCCCAATCTGATTGCCCTGAACACCATCGTCTACCGCGAGGTCCGGCGTTTCATGCGGATCTGGCCGCAGACCCTGCTGCCGCCTGCGATCACCATGGTTCTGTACTTCGTGATCTTCGGCAACCTGATCGGCCGGCAGATTGGCGACATGGGTGGCTTCACCTACATGCAGTACATCGTGCCGGGTCTGATCATGATGTCAGTGATCACCAACTCGTACGGCAACGTGGTGTCCAGCTTCTTCGGCGCCAAGTTCCAGCGCTCGGTCGAGGAGTTGATGGTCTCGCCGGTCTCGCCTCACACCATCCTGATCGGCTACACCATTGGCGGTGTGCTGCGCGGGCTGGCAGTGGGCGTCATCGTGACGATCCTGTCGATGTTCTTCACCGATCTGCAGGTGCACCATTTGGGCGTCACCGTGATCGTGGTGTTGCTGACGGCGACGATCTTCTCGCTGCTTGGCTTCATCAATGCCGTGTTTGCGCGCAATTTCGATGATATTTCGATCATCCCGACGTTCGTGCTGACGCCGTTGACGTACCTCGGCGGGGTGTTCTATTCGATCAACCTGCTGCCGCCGTTCTGGCAGACCGTGTCGCTGGCCAACCCGGTGCTGCACATGGTCAATGCATTTCGCTTCGGCATCCTCGGCGTGTCTGACATCAAGATCAGCATCGCCCTGGCGTTCATGGTCGTTGCGACCATCGTGCTCTACGTGGCATGTGCGCGCTTGCTGGTGAGCGGGCGCGGGATGCGTCAGTAATCTGCAGGCATCTCGCGGACTCGCTAACGAGTGCGCAACCCTTTGTGGGAGTGAGCTTGCTCGCGAAGGCTGTGTTACACGCGCTGAATATGTAGCGAGTGTACTGGCCTCTTCGCGAGCAAGGTGGAGCCCTCCGGCCACTCCCGGATTTGCTGGGAACCTCCCCTAAACCACCTTGCGCCGCTGCCGGCGCGCCTTCCACTGCCGCCCGACCCACCAGCGCCAGTAGGCCATCGTTCCGAAGTACCCCACCAGCCCCAGCACGACTCCCATTACCACTGATCCCAGCAAAAAGGGTTGCCACAGCGTGGACAGCTGCCCGCTGATCCAGTCCCAGCTCAGCGAGTCCGGAAAATGCCTGGGTGGCAGACCCATCAGCACCGCACCGGTTTTGTAAGTGCAATAAAACACCGGCGGCATGGTGAGCGGATTGGTCAGCCAGCACAGACTCACGGCAATCGGCAGGTTGGCCCGTACCCAGATCGCCAGGACGGCGGCCAGCAGCATTTGCAGCGGCATCGGCATCAAGGCGGCGAACAGGCCGATCCCCATCGCGCGCGCCACCGAGCGTCGATTGAGGTGCCACAGGTTGGGGTCATGCAGGAGCCGGCCAAGAAAACGTAAGGATTTGTGTTCCCGGATGCTGTTCGGATCGGGCATGTACCGCTTGATCAGGTGGCGTGGCATACGGGAATCCGGCGAGGTGGGCGGGAAATTGGGGGGAAGTATGCACGGATAGTCGCCGCCGGAAATTCAGACTTTGTGACAATTAATAAGCGCGTGCACCTCAGCATCAGCTAAGCCATGGGAGTCGATTTCACCCGCAGACAAGGAAAGCCCCATGCGCACAGGGATGATTGCGCTCGCGCTCGGATTACTGACGTTGCGTTTTCTACCGGCCTTACCGCCGGTCTGGTTGTTGCTGCTGATGCCCGTCGTGGCCCTGATGCTGCTGCCGTTTCGCACGTATCCGTTGGCATCGTTCCTGTTCGGGTTGACGTGGGCCTGCGTGTCGGCAAAGGCGGCGATGGATGATCGTCTGCCCGAGCGGCTCGACGGGCAAACCCTTTGGCTGGAAGGCCGCGTGGCCGGTCTGCCGCAAACGATTGATGGCGTGGTGCGGTTTCAGCTCGACGACCCTGTCTCCCGCCGTTCGCGGCTGCCGCAGCAGATTCGCATTGGCTGGTACGGTGGCCCGGCGGTGGGCAGCGGCGAGCTGTGGCGTCTGGCGGTCAAACTCAAACGCCCCGGCGGTCTGGTCAACCCTGGCGGGTTCGATTATCAGGCCTGGCTACTGGCCCAGCGCATTGGCGCAACCGGCACCGTGGTCGACGGCCACCTGCTCCAGCCTGCCGAGGGCAACTGGCGCGACGGTGTTCGTCAGCGTCTGCTGGAAGTCGACGCGCAGGGTCGGGAGGGCGGGTTGGCTGCCTTGGTGCTTGGCGATGATTCCGGTTTGAGCTCCGCTGACTGGCAAGCCCTGCAGGCCACCGGCACCGTTCACCTGCTGGTGATATCAGGCACCCATATCGGCCTGCTGGCCGGCTTGCTGTACGGACTTGTCGCCGGACTGGCCCGCTGGGGCGCATGGCCGACTTTTCTGCCGTGGCTACCCTCAGCCTGCATCGCTGCGTTTATAGGCGCGCTGACCTATGGGTTGCTGGCGGGTTGGGAGGTGCCGGTCCAGCGCGCGTGCATCATGCTGG
Organism: Pseudomonas lutea; assembly: GCF_000759445.1. Taxonomy (NCBI): domain Bacteria; kingdom Pseudomonadati; phylum Pseudomonadota; class Gammaproteobacteria; order Pseudomonadales; family Pseudomonadaceae; genus Pseudomonas; species Pseudomonas lutea. The sequence continues at coordinate 2,161,587 of NZ_JRMB01000001.1, read as the reverse complement.
GGCTGGTTTTGCTGTGGCGCCTGCGCTTCCGCCATCTGGGCACGACGTGGCCGCTGCTGCTGGCGCTCAATCTGGTGCTGATCGCGGAACCGCTGATCAGCCTGCGTCCCGGCTTCTGGCTGTCTTTTCTGGCGGTAGCGATCCTGATGTTGATCTTCAGCGCACGGCTCGGTCCGTGGAGCTGGCTGCAGAGCTGGAGCCGGGCGCAGTGGCTGATCGCAGTCGGTTTGTTGCCGGTGTTGCTGGCGTTGAACCTGCCCGTGAGCATCAGCGGCCCGGTGGTCAATCTGCTGGCCGTGCCATGGGTCAGTCTGCTGATTTTGCCGCTGGCGCTGCTCGGCACGTTGCTGCTGGCCATCGCGCCCGTGGGCGAAAGCCTGTTGTGGCTGGCAGGCGGGGCGATGGAAGGGCTGTTTCGCTTTCTCGTGTTCGCTGCCGATCTCGTTCCGGCCTGGACAGGTCCGCACGTCCCGCCCTGGGTCTGGCCGCTGAGCCTTTTGGGGCCTTGCTGTTGTTGCTGCCCCGCGGCCTGCCGCTGCGCCCACTGGGCTGGCCCATGCTGTTGCTGTGCCTGTTCCCGCCCCAGAAGAGCGTGCCTGTCGGTCAGCTTGAAGTGCTGCAGCTGGACGTCGGCCAAGGCCTGGCGATCCTGCTGCGCACTCGCGATCACGCCCTGCTGTATGACGCCGGGCCGCGCTTCGGTGACTTCGATATTGGCGAGCGTGTGGTCTTGCCGGCCATTCGCCGAGCCGGACTGAAACAGCTGGACACGCTGCTGCTCAGCCATGCCGATTCCGACCACGCCGGTGGCGCCGCAGCCATACTCAAGGGCGTGCCGGTAAAACGCGTGTTGGCGGGAGACATTGCACGCATGCCCGTTGAGCTGTCGGCGCAGGCCTGTCGCAACGGAGAAACATGGACCTGGAATGAGGTGACGTTCGCCACCTGGATCTGGGAGCACGCTGAAGAGGGCAATCAGGCTTCGTGCGTACTCAGCGTCGAGGCCAACGGGGAACGGCTGCTGCTGACCGGCGATATCGATGTCGACGCAGAACGCGCGATGCTCAACGACGTATTCAACGTCAGCGCGCACTGGCTGCAATCCCCGCATCACGGCAGCCGCAGCTCCTCGTCTCGTGCTTTTCTGCGGGCTGTCGGGGCGCACGGGGTGCTGATTTCCCGAGGCCGCAATAATGCGTTCGGTCACCCCCATCCACTGGTTGTGTCCAGGTATGGTTGGTCCGGCATGGCAATCCACGACAGTGCCGAGCGGGGCGCTATTACCGTGCGGCTTGGCGCTTATCAGGCCGCCAGCGCCGAGCGCAGCACGCGACGCTTTTGGCGTGACTAACCGGCATGACTGGCCGGCGTGGCCTACAGGGGTGCAGCAGGCAAGAGTGAAAGAGGGCTGGTTATTCATCGACACGTTCGGCGAGGGGCCGACGCTATGTTAGAGTGGCACCACTTTTTTTCGGGGGGTGGTCGCTGTGTGGGAGCTGGTCAAATCAGGTGGCTGGATGATGCTACCGATCATTTTGAGTTCCATTGCCGCCGTCGGAATCATCATTGAGCGCCTCTGGACGTTGCGCGCCAGTCGCATCACGCCACCGCATCTGTTGGGTCAGGTCTGGCGCTGGATCCAGGACAAACAGCTGAGCGCCGAGAAACTCAAGGAACTGCGCGCCGATTCGCCGCTGGGTGAAATCCTTGCCGCCGGCCTCGCCAACTCCCGGCACGGTCGCGAGATCATGAAAGAGTGCATCGAGGAAGCCGCCGCCCGGGTCATTCACGACCTCGAACGCTACCTGGCGACACTCGGTACCATCGCGGCCATGGCCCCATTGCTGGGGCTGCTGGGTACCGTGCTCGGCATGATCGACATTTTCAGTTCGTTTACCAGCAGCGGCATGACCGGCAACGCCGGGATGCTGGCCGGTGGCATCGGCAAAGCGCTTATCTGCACCGCTTCGGGCCTGACGGTCGCGATCCCTGCAATCTTCTTCCACCGCTACCTGCAAAGCCGGGTCGACGAACTGGTCGTCGGTATGGAGCAGGAAGCCATCAAGCTGGTGGAAGTGGTGCAGGGCGACCGTGACGTCGACCTCACCGACGCAAAGCCGGACCTTAAAGCTGCCGCGCGTGGCGAGGGCAAGAAGAAGTGAAATTCCGCCGTCGCAAGCCCAGGGAGACCATCGACATCAACCTGGTGTCGCTGATCGACGTGGTCTTTATTCTGCTGCTGTTCTTTGTCGTCACCACCACTTTCACTCGGGAAACCCAGCTGCGTGTGGACCTGCCGCAGGCGGTGACCGGTGCCTCGGCGGATGATGTGGATAAAAAGCACCTGGACATCACCATCAACGCCGACGGCGTCTACTCGGTGAACAATACCCTGCTGGCCGACAGCAAACTTGATACCCTCATCGACGCCTTGCAAAAGGAATCGGGAGGCGACACCAGCCTGCCATTGTCGATCAGCGCTGACGGCAAGACACCCCATCAGGCGGTCATCACCGCCATGGATGCCGCCGGTAAAATGGGGTTTGCCCACTTGCGCATGACCACCGTCGAGGCCGCATCGGCTAACTGATGGCACTCACCGACCGATTGCTAGACGCCTGGTACAAAGGCCATCCGGCGCTGGCGTTGATGCGCCCGCTCGAAAGCCTCTACCGGCGCGTGGTGAACCGCAAACGCGCACGGTTTCTTGCAGGCCAGAGCGAGCGCTACAAGGCGCCGGTGCCGGTCATCGTTGTCGGTAATATCACCATCGGGGGCACCGGCAAGACGCCGCTGATTCTCTGGATGATCGATTACTGTCGGGCACGCGGGCTGCGGGTCGGCGTGGTCAGTCGGGGTTACGGCGCCAGGCCGCCGAGCCTGCCCTGGCGTGTGCATCCGCAACAGCCTGCCGAGCAGGCGGGGGATGAGCCGCTGCTGATCGTCAATCGCACCGGCGTCCCGCTGATGATTGACCCGGATCGCTCGCAAGCGGTGCGTGCGTTGCTGGCGCAGGAGCCGCTCGATCTCATTCTTTCCGACGATGGCCTGCAGCATTACCGCCTCGCCCGTGACCTGGAACTGGTGCTCATCGACGCCGTTCGCGGGCTGGGCAATCGCCGTTGCCTGCCGGCCGGTCCGTTGCGCGAACCCGTGGAGCGACTGCAGAGCGTCGATGCGCTGCTGTATAACGGCGCGGCAACGGATCAAGCCGATGGTTACGGATTTCGACTCAAGCCTTCGGCGCTGGTCAACCTGCTGACGGGTGAACGCCAGCCGGTCGATCATTTTCCGCCCGGCCAGGCGCTTCATGCGGTGGCGGGCATCGGTAACCCGCAACGTTTCTTCAACACCCTCGAAGGGCTACACTGGCGGCCTGTTCCCCATGCGTTCGCCGACCATGCCGTGTTCACTGCGCAGGCGCTTTCATTCAGCCCTTCGTTGCCGGTGGTCATGACCGAGAAGGACGCAGTCAAATGTGCGCCCTTCGCCGCGCCAGACTGGTGGTACCTGGCGGTAGAAGCCGTGCCTTCTCCCGCCTTTGTCAGTTGGTTCGATTCGCAGTTAAACCGTCTTTTGCCATGACTCGCTCAGGATTTCTTATGGACACCAAATTGCTCGACATCCTTGCTTGCCCGATCTGCAAAGGTCCTCTCAAGCTCAGCGCCGACAAAACCGAGCTGATCAGCAAGGGCGCCGGCCTGGCCTATCCTATTCGCGACGGCATCCCGGTCATGCTTGAAAGCGAAGCGCGTACGCTGACCACTGACGAGCGTCTGGACAAATGACTGCGGCCTTCACCGTTGTCATCCCGGCGCGTTATGGCTCCAGTCGTTTTCCCGGCAAGCCTCTGAAAACCATTGCCGGCAAGCCGATGATCCAGCACGTCTGGGAACAGGCGCGTAAAAGCAGTGCGCAGCGCGTGGTGGTTGCTACCGATGACCCGCGTATTGTTGAAGCCTGTCAGGCCTTTGGCGCCGAAGTGCTGATGACCCGGGATGACCACAACTCCGGGACCGACCGCCTCGCAGAGGTGGCCGCCCAGCTGGGTCTGGCCAACGACGCGATTGTGGTCAACGTCCAGGGTGATGAGCCCATGATTCCACCGGCAGTGATCGATCAGGTCGCCGACAACCTCGCGGCGCACCCTGAGGCGCGCATGTCGACGCTTGCCGAGCCCATCGAAGACGTGGCGTCGCTGTTCAATCCGAACGTGGTCAAGGTGTGCTCGGACATCAACGGGCTGGCACTGACCTTCAGCCGCGCGCCGTTGCCCTGGGCCCGCGATGCGCTGGCCCTGACGCGCGAAGTGTTACCCGAAGGCGTGCCGTACCGCCGCCACATCGGCATCTATGCCTACCGCGCAGGCTTCCTTCATGACTTCGTCAGTTGGGGCCCTTGCTGGCTGGAAAACACCGAAAACCTCGAGCAACTTCGTGCGCTGTGGCACGGCGTGCGCATCCACGTGGCCGACGCCCTGGAAGCACCGCCGGCAGGCGTGGACACCGCCGAAGACCTCGAGCGCGTTCGGCGGCTGCTGGAGGTTTGATGAGCGTCCCGCTGTTTGATCTCCCAATGTTTATGCGGATGCACCCATGAGCCTGAACGTGCAGACGAGCGTGTCCCTCAAGGCGTACAACACGTTCGGTGTCGAGGTGAGCGCCAGGCACTTCGCCGAGGCGTTCACCGACGACGATGTGCGCGAGGCCCTCGCATACTCGGCCAGCCACGATCTCCCGCTGATGGTCATCGGCGGCGGCAGTAATCTGCTGCTCACCCGCGACGTCGATGCGCTTGTGCTGCGCATGGCCAGTCGCGGTACCCGGATCACCCACGAGGATTGCGGCGGTGCGATTGTCGAAGCCGAAGCGGGGGAGCCCTGGCATCCTTTCGTTCTGGAGACGCTCGCGCAGGGCTTGGCCGGGCTGGAAAATCTGAGTCTCATCCCTGGCACCGTCGGGGCTGCGCCGATGCAAAACATTGGCGCCTACGGCGTGGAGCTCAAGGACGTTTTCCACAGCCTCATTGCGATGGATCGGCACAACGGTGAGCTGCGCGAATTCACGTTGGCCGACTGTGCGTTCGGCTATCGCGACAGTGTGTTCAAGCAGCAACCGAACCGATGGCTCATCCTGCGGGTTCGCTTCAAACTGAGCTTTTCCGCAAGCCTGCACCTGGACTACGGCCCGGTCCGGCAGCGCCTGGAAGAGCAGGGCATCAGGGAGCCTTCGCCCATGCATGTGAGCCGCGCGATCTGCGCCATCCGCAGCGAAAAACTGCCGGATCCAGCGACGCTGGGTAACGCCGGGAGCTTTTTCAAAAACCCGCTGGTGCCCGCGGAGCAGTTCGCCTTCATCAAAAGCGCCTGGCCGGGCGTGGTCGGCTACCCGCAGGCTGACGGGCAGGTCAAACTCGCGGCAGGATGGTTAATCGAGCATGCCGGATGGAAAGGGTTTCGCGAGGGTGACGCTGGCGTGCATGCGCTGCAGTCGCTGGTGCTGGTCAATTATGGCCAGGCGTCAGGCAAGCAGTTGCTTGCACTCGCGCAGCGGATCCAGTCGGACATTCTGGAGCGCTTCGGTGTCGCCCTGGAAATGGAACCCAACCTGTATTGAGCCAGGCTGTTCTTGCCGAGCTCAAGCGGTCTTCAGCCGGGTTTCAGTGAGCGTTTGGACGGAGAGGGCAGAACATGAGTGAAACCCTGTGTGCGATCGTTCTGGCGGCGGGGCTTGGCAGCCGCTATCGCAAGATTGCAGGTGAGCATCGCAACAAACTTCTCGCTCAATGTATTGGTCGTGACGGCATCGAGCGATCGGTGCTGGAGCAGGTGCTGGTCAATGTCCGTCCCGTCGCTGCAAAAACTGTACTTCTGACCCGCTCGGATTACTGCAGCGTCGCCGAACTGGGCCTGCGCCACGGCTGTGAAGTGGTGCTACTGGATTCTCCGGGCATGGGCGACAGCATCGCTGCTGCCGTGTCTGCAGAGCCGGCCCATTGCGGCTGGTTGATTGCGCTGGGCGACATGCCCTTTATTCACGCTACAACGCTCGAACAGGTCGCAGGCTCAGTGGCAGACGACGCCATCAGCGTGCCGGTACATGGCGGGCGCTATGGGCATCCGGTCACTTTCGGGCGCCTGTTCGGTCCGGCGCTCATGACGCTGGCAGGTGAAAAGGGCGCAAAACGGCTTTTCCAGAATGCGCGCATCCATGAAGTCCAGGTCGACGACCCTGGCGTGCTTTGGGACGTTGACGTTCCCGCTGCGCTGACTTTTCCGTCCCGCTGATCCCTCCAATGCATAAAACGGCCATCCGCCGAGCCGGGTGTGCCATGCGCCAAGCCTTAACAAAACCCAGGCGAAAAAAAGCCCCACCTGCTTTCACAGGTGGGGCTTTCGTAGTTACGCCTGTGTAGCTACGACCGTGTAGCTACGACCGTGTAGCTACTGCCGTGTAGCTACTGCCGTTTAAACAAGCGGCTTTGGCTCGTCGTGCTCGGCACGTGCTGCAGCTTCGGCTTGAGCGTGTGGCGCAGCATTCGAGGCTTGCGCCTCTTTCTGCTGACGCTCGGCTTCCAGACGACGGCGACGCACTTCACGAGGATCGTTCGGTGCACGGCCATTGCTCGCCATAGGCAGCGCTGGCTTCTCTTCAGCTACAGGCTCTACCGCCGGCGCCTGGGGAGGCTCGACCGCGACGGGCGCGGCGACGATCTCCGGCGCAGCGGTCTGGGCTGCTGCGTCGATGGCCGGTTCGGTCGCCACTGGCTGCTGTACAACAGGCTCGGCGAATTTCGGAACATCGATTTCAGACACGTTCGCCTGCACCGGCTCTGCAGCCTTGCCCGGCTCTTCGATCTGGGAAGGCTCTGCAACCTTGAAAGGTTCGACAACGTGCACAGGCTCCGAAGCGGCCACTTCAACGGCCTGGAAAGCAGGCGCAGGTGCTGGCGTTTCTACGGCCACAGGTGCAGGTATTTCCGTTGCCGCCGGTACTTCGACGACGACCGGCGCTTCTGCGGCAACTGGCGTCTCGGTGGACTCGGCTTCGGCAGCTGCCTTGACCTGACGTTCAAACGGGCTCAAAGAGGCGTCGAATGTTGCGACTTCCACTTCCGGCATCACCGAACGCTTGGTTTCTGCGGAAGGTGCCTCGACGGCAGGCGCTTCTGGCGCTGCATCGTTGGCCTGAGCCACCGGAGCGGCTTCAGTTGCGCTGGCCTCAACAGAGGTATTCGCACGTTCAGCCTGACGATGAGCATCGGCTTCGGCGGTGGCGCTGATGACACGCTCCGCTACAGCAGCAACGCTTGCACCTGCGGCAACTTCGCCACGGTCGGCATTGGCGTGCACTTCGTCGTGGGACGTCTGAGCGTGCTCATGGCCTTCACCGTCGTTGGCTTCGGAAGCGTCGGAGCCTTCCGTGCCTTCGATTTCGTTGCCATTGGCATCACGTTGACGCTCGCGACGATTGCTGCGACGACGCTGACCGCGCGAACGACGACGAGGGCGGTCGCCTTCGGCGTGCTCCTGATTGTCATCCTGCTGCTCTTCACTGTTCAGCAACGTTTCGTCTTCGGCGGCAACGGCAGCCTGTTCGGCACGCGGCTGACGTTCTTCACGCGGTGGACGCGGCTGACGTTCTTCACGCGGCGCGCGCTCAGGGCGTTCTTCGCGGGGCAGATTGACAGCCGATGCGGCGTCCAGTGGCTCGCGCAGTTCACGCACGCGCTCTTCACGCGGCTTGCGGTCTTCACGCGGTGCACGTGGCTGACGCTCTTCGCGCGGGGCACGGGCCTGGCGCTCTTCGCGTGGTGCAGTGGTTTCTTCACGGGCTTCACGTGGCTCGCGCGGTGCACGTTCTTCACGAGGCGCGCGTTCCTCACGTGGAGCACGTTCTTCACGCGGAGCGCGTTCTTCACGGTCGGCACGCGGCGCACGCTCTTCACGAGGCTTGCGTTCTTCGTCGCGGCGGCCGTTACGGCTGCGGCTCTGCTGACGGCCGTTACGGCGCTCGTCGTTACGTGCAGGGCGCTGCTCGGCAACCGGCTTTTCGACCACGGCAGCCGGTGCGGCTGGCTCTTCCTTGCTGGCGAACAGACTGACCAGCGATTTCACCAGGCCTTTGAACAGGCTTGGCTCGTGGGCAACCGGAGCAGGGGCGGGCGCGACCGGAGCAGCGGCCTCGACCGGGACCGGCGCATTGGCACGCGCTGGAGCGGTCTTGACGGCCGCTTCCTGGCGAACCAGCGTGCGGGTGGCAGCAGCAGGCGGAGCCACTTCTTCAACCTCGGCAGCCGCCGCGGCGATTTCATAGCTGGTCTGCAGGCTGTGCGCTTCAGGGCTGTCATCACGCAGACGCTGGACTTCGAAGTGAGGCGTTTCGAGGTGGTCGTTCGGCAGGATGATGATGCGGGCGCGGGTGCGCAGTTCGATCTTGGTGATCGAGTTGCGTTTTTCGTTGAGCAGGAACGCGGCGACCGGGATCGGCACTTGAGCGCGCACTTCGGCAGTGCGGTCTTTCAGCGCTTCTTCTTCGATCAGGCGCAGGATCGCCAGGGACAGCGACTCAACGTCACGGATGATGCCGGTACCGTTGCAGCGCGGGCAGACAATGCCGCTGCTCTCGCCCAGGGACGGACGCAGACGCTGACGGGACATTTCCAGAAGGCCGAAGCGCGAGATGCGACCGACCTGGACACGGGCGCGGTCGGCTTCAAGACTTTCCCGGACCTTTTCTTCAACAGCGCGCTGGTTCTTGGCCGGGGTCATGTCGATGAAGTCGATGACAATCAGGCCGCCGATGTCACGCAGACGCAGTTGACGGGCGATTTCCTCAGCCGCTTCAAGGTTGGTCTGCAGCGCGGTTTCTTCGATGTCGCTGCCCTTGGTGGCACGCGCCGAGTTGATGTCGATGGACACCAGTGCTTCGGTCGGATCGATAACGATGGAGCCACCGGAAGGCAGTTCGACGACACGCTGGAAGGCGGTTTCGATCTGGCTTTCGATCTGGAAACGGTTGAACAGCGGAACGCTGTCTTCGTACAGCTTGATCTTGCTGGCGTACTGCGGCATCACCTGACGGATGAACGTCAGCGCTTCTTCCTGGGCTTCGACGCTGTCGATCAGCACTTCGCCGATGTCCTGGCGCAGGTAGTCGCGGATGGCGCGGATGATGACGTTGCTTTCCTGGTAGATCAGGAACGGCGCGGAGCGGTCGAGGGAGGCCTCTTTGATCGCGGTCCACAGCTGGAGCAGGTAATCGAGGTCCCACTGCATTTCTTCGCTGCTGCGGCCAAGGCCGGCAGTACGAACGATCAGGCCCATGTCGGCTGGAGCAATCAGGCCGTTGAGCGCTTCGCGCAGTTCGTTGCGCTCTTCGCCTTCGATACGACGGGAGATACCGCCGGCGCGAGGATTGTTTGGCATCAGGACCAGGTAACGGCCGGCCAGACTGATGAAGGTGGTCAGGGCTGCGCCCTTGTTGCCACGCTCTTCTTTCTCGACCTGAACGATGACTTCCTGGCCTTCGCTCAGGACGTCCTTGATGTTGACGCGGCCTTCGGGCGACTTCTTGAAGTATTCGCGGGAGATTTCTTTCAGCGGCAGGAAGCCGTGACGCTCGGAGCCGAAGTCGACAAACGCGGCTTCAAGGCTGGGTTCGATACGCGTGATCCGGCCTTTATAGATGTTGGCCTTCTTCTGTTCGCGGGCCCCGGATTCGATGTCCAGGTCGTATAGGCGCTGGCCGTCTACCAGCGCAACACGCAACTCTTCGGGTTGAGTTGCGTTAATCAGCATTCTTTTCATGTAGTACCGTCGGTTTCCGGGCTGCCGGAAACGGCGTTCGGCACACACGACTTCTCACGGTCGGTGTCAGGGCACGTCAGGAGTGCTTGAACACTCCAGTGTCTAACGAGGTTCGGCCAGCGGGGCCGAGTCGCGACGACGTTCCTGCTTGCTGTGGTGACAAATGACACCCTGTCAGCAAAAGCTTTGTCAGGAGGAGGAATCAACCATCGGTAGCGGACGATATGAAGCGTCTTGAATAAAGCCTTGTGCTACACAGTCCGACGGTTGTGCGTCTCCACCCCACACGTATCCCTGATAATTCGGGTGCTGCCGCGCGCTGAATCCGCAGCGGGTTGCATTTATCGCGAGCCTCCATTGGAAGTCCGCGCGTCATGGCTCAAATAAGGCATGGTTTCCGAAACATTCGCCCGGAGCGACTGCCAGCGACTGCACTTTGTGAACTGGCCTTGAACGTGGGCCTCGATGGCGAGTGACTCACTCTGCGATCGGGCTTGTTTCAGGCCTCATGTCACCTGCGCTTGTTACGCTTGCTGATCTTCCGTTGTCACCGAAAGCCCCGTAGGACGGCCTCGCGCCCTCGTGAATTGCGTTGGGCAGGGCCGGTTGTCATACCGTTTGTCCGCTGTCCAGGCCGCTTTTGGCGGCGTTCGCGACTATAGCAGCAATCATTAAGTGCTTCAAATCCATAAAAAATTGTTATGATTTGCGCCATGACAAATATCACCCCCCCAACCCCCGGCGTCCGGCTGGTAGAGGTTGCGCCGGAACTTGCCGGTCAACGCATCGATAACTTTCTGATTACGTACCTCAAGGGCGTTCCCAAGACCTTGATTTACCGCATTTTGCGTAAAGGCGAAGTGCGCGTGAACAAGGGCCGGATCAAGCCCGAGTACAAGCTTCAGGCCGGCGATATCGTGCGCGTTCCGCCCGTTCGCGTGCCTGAGCGCGACGAGCCCGTGCCGGTTGCCCAAGGCCTGCTTCAGCGCCTTGAGGCCGCCATTGTCCATGAGGACAAAGGCCTGATCGTTCTCAACAAACCTGCCGGTATCGCGGTGCACGGCGGCAGCGGTTTGAGCTTCGGCGTTATTGAGGCTTTCCGTCAGCTGCGTCCCGATGCCAAGGAGCTGGAGCTGGTCCACCGTCTGGACCGCGACACTTCCGGGCTACTGATGATCGCCAAGAAGCGCAGCATGTTGCGCCACCTGCACGAGCAATTGCGCGGCGACGGCGTCGACAAGCGTTATATGGCGCTGGTCCGTGGAAACTGGCCGACCGCGCAGAAGCAGGTCCGCGCGCCGCTGCTCAAGAGCAATCTTCGCTCCGGCGAGCGCATGGTCGAGGTCAACGAAGAGGGTAAAGAGGCGCTGACCCTGTTCAAGGTCCTGCGCCGCTTCGGTGATTTCGCCACCATGGTCGAGGCCCGGCCCATCACCGGCCGTACTCACCAGATCCGCGTGCACGCGCTGCATGCCGGTCACTGCATCGCCGGCGATCCCAAGTACGGCGATGAAGATTTCAGCCGCGAAATCCGTGACCTTGGCGGCAAGCGTCTGTTCCTCCACGCGTATGCCCTGACAGTGCCGCTGCCCGATGGTGGCGAGCTGAAACTTGAAGCCCCGGTCGACGAGATGTGGGCCAAAATCGTGGAGCGACTGCTGCTTGCGCCCTGACTACGAACTGCTGATCTTCGATTGGGACGGCACGCTGTCCGATTCCATCGGCCGCATCGTCGAGGCGATGCAAGCCGCAGCGCGCCTCGCAGGTCGGCCGGTGCGCGATGACGTGGCGATCAAGGGCATTATCGGGCTGGGGTTGCCGGAGGCCATCCGCACGCTGTACCCGGACATCACTGCCAATGACCTGATCAATTTTCGTCAGCACTACGCAGACCATTACATGGCCATGGACGTTGAGCCGTCCAGGTTGTTCGAGGACGTGCATGAGTCGCTGGACGCCTTTCGCGCCGAGGGCTATCAGTTGGCCGTCGCGACCGGCAAGGCTCGCCGAGGGCTGGATCGGGTGTTGAAGGCCCATGGCTGGACCGATTTTTTCGACGCCACCCGCGCAGCCGACGAAACCGCGAGCAAGCCAGACCCTCTGATGCTCAATCAGATCCTTCAGCAGTGTGGCGTCAGGCCTGAAAAGGCGTTGATGATCGGCGATGCGTCGTTTGATCTGATGATGGCGCGTAACGCCGGGATGGACTCAGTGGCGGTCGGGTATGGCGCGCAGCCGCTCGACTCGCTGCTTGAATACCAGCCCCGTCTGGCGATCAAACATTTTTCCGAATTGCGCACCTGGCTGGGTGCGCGGGCTGCTGAAACTTCGCTGTTGGGGTAATTGATCTATGTCGGACGAATGGAAATCTCCGTCTTCGCCAGAGCGCGATGACACAGGGGACGCAAAAAGCTGGAAATTGCTGGAAAAAACCCTGCTTGCCAGTGTGCAGGAGCAGCGTCGTTCGCGGCGTTGGGGGATCTTCTTCAAGTCGCTGACCTTTCTTTATCTGTTCGGCGCGCTGGCACTGTTCTCGCCTCTGATGGATTTCGGCAAGGGCGGCTCGCGCAGTACCAGCCACACGGCTTTGATCGAGGTGAAGGGCATGATCGCCGACACCGAAGCGGCCAGCGCTGACAACATCGTCGGTAGCTTGCGAGCTGCGTTCGAAGACGAAAAAACCAAAGGCGTGATCCTTCGCATCAACAGCCCGGGTGGCAGTCCGGTGCAGTCCGGCTATATCTACGACGAAATTCGTCGCCTGCGCGCGCAGAAGCCGGACATCAAGGTGTATGCGGTGATTACTGATCTGGGCGCTTCGGGTGCGTATTACATCGCCAGCGCCGCTGACCAGATCTACGCAGACAAGGCCAGCCTGGTGGGTTCGATCGGCGTAACGGCCGCGGGGTTCGGTTTTGTTGGCACCATGGAAAAGCTGGGTGTCGAACGTCGCACGTATACCTCGGGCGAACACAAAGCCTTTCTTGATCCGTTTCAGCCGCCAAAGCCTGACGAAACTGCGTTCTGGCAGGGCGTTCTGGACACCACGCACAAGCAGTTCATCGCCAGCGTCAAAGCAGGGCGGGGCGATCGCTTGAAGGACAAGGATCACCCCGAGTTGTTTTCCGGGCTGGTCTGGACCGGCGAGCAGGCCGTCGGTTTGGGGCTGGTGGACGGGCTTGGCAGTGCCAGCTACGTGGCGCGGGACATCATCGGCGAGAAAGAGATGGTGGATTACACCGTGCAGGAATCTGCGTTTGATCGCTTCTCCAAAAAAATGGGCGCCAGCGTTGCCGAGCAAATCGCGATGTGGGCGGGGTTCAAAGGGCCCTCGATGCGCTGATCCTTCCGGCAGGCCTGATGCATTGCGCGACAAATACCCGGCCACTGGTCGGGTTTTTTATGGCCGTCAAGGCAACTCGACGCCTTCATTCATAAGCATGTCCACAAGGCGTATTAAAGGAAGGCCGATCAAGCTGGTGGCGTCGGGCCCCTCTGTGCTTTGGAACAGGCTGACGCCCAAACCTTCTGCCTTGAAGCTGCCAGCGCAGTCGTAGGGCTGTTCCGCCTGCAGGTAACGGCGCAGATGCGCATCGTCGAGCAGGCGCATGTGTACGGTAAACGGAACGCAGTCGACCTGGCACTTTCCGGTGCGGCTGTTGAAGAGGGCAAGGCCGGTGAGAAAGCTCACACTCTTGCCACTGCTGGCCTTCAGCTGTTCCAGGGCACGCTCGAAGGTATGGGGTTTGCCAATGATGCGGTCGCCCAACACGGCCACCTGATCCGAGCCGATAATCAAGTGGTTGGGAAATTGTGTGGCCAGCGCCATGGCTTTTTCCTGCGCCAGCCGTCTCACAAGCTGGGTGGCCGACTCGTCCGGTCGGTGGCTTTCATCGATGTCGGGCGATGCGCAGACGAATGGCAAGCGCAGCCGATCGAGTAATTCGCGACGGTAAGGCGAGCTGGAAGCAAGGAGTAGAGGCTGCATGGGTTGCTCCGAAACATGAAAGTCGAGTGTAATCAGCAGCTCAGGTTGCGAACAGGCCTGAATTTCCTTTGACAGTCGAAAGGGTCGTCCCTAGAATGCTGCGCCTATGTTGAATGACCCGATTCCACCTCACGTTGACCCGCGCAAATTAGCTGATCGTGGCACTACTCTTCAGGGAGAGATGCTGCTGGCTGATTTGGAGAGACTCTGCGACCCGCTTGCTGACAATCTCGGTACGGTGCAGGCGAAATTCGTTTTTGAACGAGACGAGCAACGCGCTGTGGTCATCCATAGCGAAATTGACGTCGAAGTCAAAATGGTTTGCCAGCGTTGTCTTGAGCTGGTCACCTTTCCCATCCACAGCGAATGCAGTTATGCCGTGGTGAAGGAGGGTGCAAACACCCAGTCGTTGCCGAAAGGCTATGACGTGCTGGAACTCGGCGAAGATCCCATGGATCTGCTGGCCTTGATCGAGGATGAGCTGTTGCTCGCCTTGCCCATTGTTCCAACTCATGATCCGAAAGAATGCCAGCCGCCGGCGGACCTCAATGAGCCCGAGCCGAGCGAGGACGAGGTAACGCGGTCCAACCCGTTCAGTGTATTGGCGCAGTTAAAGCGTGACCCAAACGTTTAGGAGTTAATCAATTATGGCTGTTCAGCAGAACAAAAAATCCCGCTCTGCCCGTGACATGCGTCGTTCGCACGACGCTCTCGAGGCTAGCACTCTGTCTGTAGAAAAAACCACTGGTGAAGTTCACCTGCGTCACCACGTATCGCCAGAAGGCGTATACCGTGGCCGTAAAGTGATCGACAAGGGCGCTGACGAGTAATTTCTTGTCTGCTCCGGTCATCGCGATCGACGCAATGGGCGGGGACTTCGGTCCCCGCAGCATTGTTCAGGCCAGCATTGCCTGCCTGCTTGCTACACCCTCGCTACACCTGACCCTTGTCGGTCACGCTCCCCTCCTTGAAGAACTCATCGCACGCCATCCCGGTGTCGATCGCTCGCGTCTGCGCGTTGTGCATGCCAGTGAAGTCATCACCATGGACGAGCGTCCGTCGCAGGCGCTGCGCGGCAAGCCTGATTCATCCATGCGTGTGGCTCTGCAGCAACTCGCCGACGGCCAGGCGCACGCCTGCGTGAGCGCCGGCAATACGGGCGCGTTGATGGCGCTTTCCCGGCTTGTGCTGAAAACCCTTCCCGGCATCGACCGCCCGGCGATGGTGGCGGCCATTCCCACGCAACGCGGTTGCTGCCAGCTCCTGGATCTGGGCGCGAATGTCGACTGCAGCGCCGAGCAGCTCTATCAGTTTGCAGTGATGGGCTCAGTCGCGGCCGAGTCGCTGGGCGTGAAGCGACCCAAGGTTGCGTTGCTGAATGTTGGCACCGAGGACATCAAGGGCAATCAGCAGGTCAAGCTGGCCGCCAGCCTGTTGCAGGCGGCGCCAGGGTTGAACTACGTCGGCTTTGTCGAAGGTGATGGCCTGTATCGAGGCGAGGCGGATGTCGTCGTCTGCGACGGTTTCGTGGGTAATGTGCTGCTCAAGTCCAGCGAAGGCCTCGCGTTGATGATCGGCGACCGAATCGAGGCGCTGTTTCGCCGTAACCTGCTGTCGCGTCTGGCTGGGCTCATCGCCAGGCCCGTGCTGGGCCGGCTTAAGACCGATCTGGCGCCAGCGCAGCACAACGGTGCCAGCTTTCTCGGTTTGCAGGGGATTGTGCTGAAAAGCCACGGCTCAGCTGACGCCCAGGGGTTTCAGAGTGCCATCCAGCGCGCGCTGGTCGAGATTCAGGAGAACCTGCCGCAGCGCTTGCGCGGTCGTCTGGAGGAGCTGCTTTAGGGCCTGAGTGCCAGTCTTGCGCTAGAATGTGACGCCTGTGACCGCCGGGTCATCCAACTTTCCATCGCAACACATTGAATTACCTCGCGTTCGGCTCGCCGGGCGCTCTTTTTGACGAGAATAATCAGGGGCTTGTTAATGTCTGCTTCCGTCGCATTTGTCTTCCCGGGCCAGGGCTCGCAGTCCCTCGGCATGCTGGCCGAGCTGGGCGCGCAGCATCCGCTGGTGCTGGATACCTTCAAAGAAGCTTCCGATGCTCTGGGTTATGACCTCTGGGCACTGACTCAGCAGGGCCCGGAAGAGAGCCTTAATCAGACGGACAAAACCCAGCCCGCCATTCTCACTGCTTCGATTGCCTTGTGGCGTCTGTGGCTGGCGGAAGGCGGCGTGCGCCCTGCTTACGTTGCGGGCCATAGCCTGGGTGAGTACAGCGCGCTGGTTGCCGCAGGCAGCCTGACCCTCGCGGACGCGGTCAAACTGGTCGAGCGCCGTGGTCAGCTGATGCAGGAAGCTGTGCCGGCGGGGCAGGGCGGCATGGCGGCCATTCTGGGTCTTGATGATGCGGTGGTCATTGCCGCTTGCGCCGAGGCGGCCCAGGGTGAAGTGGTCAGTGCGGTTAATTTCAATTCGCCCGGTCAGGTTGTCATTGCCGGTGCCAAGGCCGCCGTCGAGCGCGCCATTGAAGGCTGCAAGGCCAAGGGCGCCAAGCGTGCCCTGCCGTTGCCGGTAAGCGTGCCCTCGCATTGCGAGTTGATGCGCCCGGCGGCGGAACGGTTTGCCGAATCGATCGCTGCCATTGAGTGGCAGGTGCCGCAGATCCCGTTGGTGCAAAACGTCAGCGCCAGCGTTGTGTCTGACCTCGACACGCTGAAAACCGATCTGCTGCAGCAGCTCTACAAACCAGTGCGCTGGGTCGAGTCGATTCAGACCCTGGCCGCAGAGGGTGCCCTGCACCTGATCGAATGCGGCCCGGGCAAGGTCCTCGCCGGTTTGAACAAGCGTTGCGCCGATGGCGTGACCACTCACAATCTCAATACCCCAGACGCCTTCGCCGCCGCTCGCGCGGCGCTGGCCTGAATAGGAGACGCCTGCATGAGTCAGGGTAAAGTTGCACTAGTCACCGGCGCGAGCCGCGGCATCGGCCGGGCCATCGCCCTGGAACTGGGACGTAACGGTGCTACGGTTGTCGGCACGGCGACGTCGGAGTCCGGCGCCGAGAAGATCACCGCCTATTTCAAGGAAAACGGTATCGAAGGCTTCGGCCTGGCGCTGGATGTCGGCAGTGACGAGTCCGTGGCCGCTGCGCTGGCCCAGATCACCGAGCGTGTGGGTGCGCCGTTGATTCTGGTCAATAACGCCGGCATCACCCGTGACAACCTCATGATGCGCATGAAAGATGACGAGTGGCATGACGTTATCAACACCAACCTGAGCAGCCTGTTCCGCCTGTCCAAAGGGGTCCTGCGTGGCATGACCAAGGCACGCTGGGGCCGGATCATCAGCATTGGGTCGGTGGTGGGTGCCATGGGCAACGCAGGTCAAGTAAACTACGCGGCCGCCAAGGCGGGTCTGGAAGGCTTCAGCCGTGCCCTGGCACGTGAAGTCGGGTCGCGCGCGGTCACGGTCAACTCGGTGACCCCGGGTTTCATCGACACCGACATGACGCGCGAGCTGCCAGAAGCGCAACGGGATTCCCTGACGGCCCAGATTCCTCTGGGCCGACTGGGGCAGGCAGAAGAGATCGCGCATGTTGTCGCTTTTCTTGCTTCAGAAGGTGCAGGCTACGTTACCGGGGCTACAATCCCCGTTAACGGCGGCATGTACATGTGACGAGTCGTATTGAAAAAATGTCATACGGGCTGTCTAAAATCCGTTATAAAGCTGAAATCTATTAAGGGGCAGAGGGTCGTCGGGCTTAGCGGAAAATGCGTTTAGCTTGAAATGCGCAAATCCTCTTCTATACACTTACCCATCGGCCAGCTGCCTGAATTTGTCCACTAGGAGTTAAAACACGGTATGAGCACCATCGAAGAGCGCGTCAAGAAAATCGTTGCCGAACAACTTGGCGTCAAGGAAGAGGAAGTCACCAACAGTGCTTCCTTCGTTGAAGACCTGGGTGCCGACTCCCTTGATACCGTTGAGCTGGTAATGGCTCTGGAAGAGGAATTCGAGACCGAAATCCCTGACGAAGAAGCCGAGAAGATCACCACCGTACAAGCGGCTATCGATTACGTTACTGCCCACCAGGCGTAAGATTTTGTAATCGTAGTTTGCTGTCCTGGAGAAACCGCACTGCCCTTGGCGTGCGGTTTTTTCTTTGAATAGGGCAGCGTTTCATCAATAGAAGAAAGGAGAGTCCTGTGTCGCGTAGACGCGTCGTGGTCACCGGTATGGGTATGCTGACGCCTTTGGGCACGGATGTGCCGAGCACCTGGCAAGGCATTCTGGCTGGCCAGAGTGGCATTGGGCCTATCGAACACACAGACCTGTCCAAGTACACCACCCGTTTTGGCGGTTCGGTGAAGGGATTCAATGTCGAGGAATACCTGTCGGCCAAAGAGGCCCGCAGACTCGACCTGTTCATTCAGTACGGGCTGGCTGCCAGCTTCCAGGCCGTGCGCAACTCCGGCATCCAGATCGACGACAGTAATCGCGAACGCGTTGGCGTGGCGATGGGATCGGGCATCGGAGGTCTCACCAACATCGAAAACACCAGCCGCCTGATGCACGAGCAGGGGCCGGGCAAGATCTCCCCGTTTTTCGTACCGGGTTCGATCATCAACATGATTTCCGGGTTTCTGTCGATCCATCTTGGCGCACAGGGTCCCAATTACGCCATCGCCACGGCCTGCACCACGAGCACCCATTGCATCGGCATGGCGGCGCGCAACATCGCCTACGACGAAGCAGACGTGATGATTGCCGGTGGCGCTGAAATGGCCGCCTGCGGTCTGGGAATGGGCGGCTTCGGCGCCTCCCGCGCGCTGTCCACGCGCAACGACGAGCCTGCTCGCGCCAGCCGTCCGTGGGACAAAGGCCGCGATGGCTTCGTGCTGTCCAATGGCGCCGGTGCCATGGTGCTTGAAGAGCTGGAACACGCCAGGGCACGTGGCGCGACCATCTACGCCGAGCTAATCGGTTTCGGCATGAGCGGCGACGCCTTCCACATGACCTCGCCGCCTGACGACGGTGCCGGCGCAGCGCGCTGCATCACCAATGCCCTGCGCGACGCCAGGATTCGTCCTGAGGACGTGCAGTACATCAACGCCCACGGCACCTCAACGCCTGCTGGCGATCTGGCCGAGGTCAGCGCCATCAAGAAGGTGTTTGGTGAACACGCCTACAAGCTCGCGGTCAGCTCGACCAAATCGATGACCGGCCACCTGCTGGGCGCCGCCGGTGCGATCGAAGCGATCTTCAGCGTGCTGGCAATCAAGGATCAGGTCGCGCCACCGACCATCAACCTCGATGAGCCGGACGAGGGCTGTGACCTGGACTTCGTGCCTCACGAGCCGCGCAGAATGCCCATCGACGTGGTGATATCCAACTCGTTCGGTTTTGGCGGCACCAACGGTTCGCTGGTCTTCCGTCGGTACGCCGAGTGACCCTGAGCTGGATCGACGGCCTTGCAGCCGACTCCCTTGCCGTCAAGGACCGGGGTCTGGCTTACGGCGATGGTCTCTTCGAAACCTGTCTGGTCAAGGCCGGGCAGCCGCTGCTCTTCCAGCGTCACCTGGAGCGGCTGTCAGCAGGGGCACAGCGCCTGGCGTTGAACCTTGACCTGCCGTTGACTGAGCGCGAGTGCCGCAGTTTTGCCGGGGAAGTAGGCGAGGGCGTGATGAAGCTCATCGTCACCCGTGGCGACGGGATACGGGGTTATGCACCGGCATCGAACGCCACGCCGCGCCGCATTCTGCAGGCCGGCCCGTTGCCCGCGTACCCCGAAGCCCATGCACAGCAAGGCATCAGGCTGTTCTCCTGTCAGACTCGTCTGGCCGAGCAGCCGTTGCTGGCCGGGCTCAAGCACCTGAACCGTCTTGAGCAAGTGCTTGCCCGCAGCGAATGGCAGAACGCTGACTATGCCGAAGGCCTGATGCGGGACGTATCCGGGCGAATCATCGAAGGGGTTTACAGCAATCTTTTCATGGTCAAGGGCGGCGTTCTGCTGACGCCGGACCTGCGCCGATGCGGTGTGGCGGGCGTCATGCGAGCCGAGATCCTGGCGCTGGCGGAGCGCGAGAATATGCCTGCCCGGGAGCTGGATCTGCACATGGCTGACCTGCAGAAGGCCGACGAGGTGTTTGTCTGCAACAGCGTGTACGGCATCTGGCCGGTGCTGGGCATCGAGCATCTGAACTGGCCGGTTGGGCCGCTGACCCGTAAACTCCAACACCTTGTTCGCGGGCTTCTGGATATCTGATTCGTGATCCGAAAATTTCTTGTCTTGCTGGAAGCAGGTGTGGTTCTGGCGGGGTTGCTGCTGGGTGTGGCTTATTGGCAGCAGAGCAGCGCGCTGCATCAGACACTCAACCTGACCCAGGAAAAACTGCTGGATGTACCGGCTGGTTCCTCGCCGACCGGTGTGCTGAATCGGCTCCAGGCCGACGGCGTCATCGACGATGCCTTTTGGCTGCGGCTGTACTGGCGCTTCAATTTGCAGGGACAGTCGCTGCACAGCGGCGAGTACCGCATGGTCCCCGGTATGAACGCCGAGTCTCTGCTCGATCTCTGGCAGAAAGGCGAAGTCGTCCAATACAGCGTGACGCTGGTCGAGGGCTGGACTTTCCGCCAGGTGCGTGCGGCGCTGGCCAAACAAAACAAGCTTGAGCAAACCACCGCCGATCTTGATGACGCGGGGCTGATGGCGAAGCTTGGCCATCCCGACGTCTTTCCGGAAGGGCGATTCTTCCCGGACACCTATCGCTACGTGCGCGGCATGACGGACGTTGAATTGCTCAAGCAAGCCTACAATCGTCTTGATGAAGTACTGCAGGAGGAGTGGGACAAGCGCGCTGCCGATGTGCCTTACAACGATGCCTACCAGGCGCTGATCATGGCGTCGCTGGTGGAAAAGGAAACCGGTGTGCCTCAAGAGCGTGGCCAGATCGCAGGGGTGTTTGTGCGTCGCTTGCAGCAAGGCATGCTGTTGCAGACCGATCCAACCGTGATCTACGGCCTGGGCGATCGCTACAACGGCAAAATCACCCGGGCGCTGCTGAAAGAGCCTACGCCTTACAACACCTACGTCATTGCCGGTCTGCCGCCCACCCCGATTTCCATGGTCGGACGCGAGGCAATCCATGCGGCGATGCACCCTGTTGCCGGCAACAGCCTGTACTTCGTGGCAAGAGGGGACGGCAGTCATGTTTTTTCTGCGGACCTGGACGCGCACAATGCGGCGGTGAAGGAGTTTCAGCTCAAGCGCCGCGCGGATTACCGTTCGAGTCCGGCGCCTGTCGCCGTACCGGTAATGCCAGCCGACACCACAGAAAAGCCGGCCGACGCGACGCCGCCTTCCTCTGAGCCGCAGCCTTCGGCGTTGAAAGCCGTCGAGCCGGAATCGAGTGAGCCGCCATCGAAACCGCAGACCGAGACGGCAGACCCGTCGACCCCGGCCAATGGCAACGGCGAACCCTCGCAATGAATCTGACCAAGGACTGCCTGTGACCGGTTTGTTTATTACCCTGGAAGGCCCCGAAGGCGCGGGCAAAAGCACCAACCGCAATTATCTGGCCGAGCGCCTGCGCAGCGAAGGCATCGACGTGGTGCTGACCCGCGAGCCGGGCGGCACACCATTGGCCGAGCGCATTCGCGAGCTATTGTTGGCGACTGGCGACGAGCAGATGTTCGTCGATACCGAGTTGCTGCTGATGTTCGCCGCCCGCGCGCAACACCTCGCAGCGTTGATCCGCCCGGCGCTGGCCCGCGGTGCGGTAGTGCTTTGCGATCGGTTTACCGATGCGACGTACGCGTATCAGGGCGGCGGCCGAGGCTTGCCCATCGAGCGTATCGCCGTACTGGAGGATTTCGTTCAAGGTGCATTGCGGCCCGACCTGACGCTGGTGTTCGACCTGCCCATCGAGATTGGTCTCGCCCGCGCCTCTGCCCGCGGTCAGCTTGACCGGTTCGAGCAGGAGGGCCGTGCGTTTTTCGAGGCTGTGCGCAGTACGTATCTGTCCCGCGCTGCCGCGGCCCCCGAGCGTTATCGCCTGGTGGACGCTGCGCTGCCGCTGACCGATGTGCAGGCGTCTCTCGACCTGCTGGTTCCCGAATTGCTCACGCTGCTGGCGGCCCGCCGACATGGCTGAGGCCTATCCCTGGCAGCACGGTCTCTGGCAGCAACTGGCCGGGCGCACGCAGCATGCTCATGCGTACCTGCTGCACGGCCCGGCGGGTATCGGCAAACGGGCGCTGGCCGAGCGGCTGATGTATCTGCTGCTGTGTCAGCGCCCAGCGGGGCTTGAGGCGTGCGGGCAATGCAAGTCCTGCTCGCTGCTGGCGGCTGGCAGTCACCCCGACCATTACGTGCTGGAGCCGGAGGAGGCCGACAAGGCGATCAAGGTCGATCAAGTGCGCGATCTGGTCAGTTTCGTGGTGCAGACCGCACAGATGGGCGGGCGCAAGGTAGTGCTGATCGAACCGGTCGAGTCAATGAACATCAATGCCGCCAATGCGCTGCTCAAAAGCCTTGAAGAACCCTCGGGCAACACTATTCTGCTGCTGGTCAGTCATCAACCGAGCCGGCTGCTGCCGACGGTCAAAAGCCGGTGCGTGCAACAGGCGTGTCCGCTGCCGAGCGAGGCCATGAGTGTCGCCTGGCTGGCCGACGCGCTGCCCGATTGCACAGAGCAGGAGCGTATGGACCTGCTGGTGCTCGCCGCCGGTTCGCCACTGGGCGCCGTCAAGCTGCAAGCGCAGGGCGTTCATGAGCAACGCGCGCTGGTGGTGGAGGGCGTCAAAAAGCTGCTCAAAGGCCAGCAGTCTCCGACGCAACTCGCCGAGGGGTGGAAGGACATCCCCTTGCTGCTGCTTTTCGACTGGTTCTGCGACTGGTCGAGCCTGATCCTGCGCTACCAGCTGACGCAGGACGAAGATGGTCTGGGCCTGAACGACATGCGCAAGGTCATACAGTATCTGGCGCAGAAATCCTCGCAGCGCAACGTACTCGCCATCCAGGACTGGGTGCTTATGCAGCGGCAGAAGGTCATGTCAAAAGCGAACCTGAACCGGGTTTTGTTGCTCGAAGCATTATTGGTGCAGTGGGCAGGTCTGACCGGACAGGGTTAGACTGGCGCACTGCATGACATCAGCATTGCCGAGGAAACCGAGATGAGTGTGCCATTGAGCCCAGGTCCGCGTAACGGCATCCTGTCCCTGACCATCAAGGACAAGTCCGTCCTCTACGCCGCGTACATGCCGTTCATCAAAAACGGCGGGCTGTTCATTCCAACCAGCAAAAGCTACAAGCTGGGCGATGAAGTGTTCATGCTGCTCAACCTGATGGACGAGCCTGAAAAAATCCCGGTCGCCGGCAAGGTCACCTGGATCACGCCGAAGGGTGCCCAGGGCAACCGCGCCGCGGGCGTCGGCGTTCAGTTCAACGACGGTGACAACACTGCGCGGAATATGATTGAAAACTACCTGGCCGGCGCTTTGAAGTCCGACCGTCCTACCCACACGATGTAAGTTGCTCCCGCCGCCATGCTTGTAGATTCCCATTGTCACCTTGATCGCCTCGATCTCAGCGCCCACGACGGCTCCCTCGACAACGCCTTGCAAGCAGCGAGGGACAGGGGCGTCGGGCACTTCCTGTGCATCGGCGTCAGCGCCGAAAACGCAGGCGCCGTGAAAGCCCTGGCCGAACGTTACGATGACGTTGATTGCTCGGTGGGTATACACCCGCTGGACCTCAAGCCCGGCGAGGCGCCTGCGCTGGAGTGGTTGCTCGGCGAGCTGAATCACCCGCGAGTGGTGGCCATTGGCGAAACCGGGCTGGACTATCACTACGAGCCGGAGGCCGCGGAGTTGCAGCAGGCCTCTTTCCGCCTTCATTTGCAGGCGGCTAACGTGACGGGCAAGCCGGTCATCGTGCACACCCGTGGCGCTCGTGCCGATACGCTGCAATTGCTGCGCGAAGCGGCATTGCCCCAGGGCGGTGTGTTGCATTGCTTCACCGAAGACTGGGACATGGCCAAAGCCGCTTTGGACCTGGGCTTCTATATTTCACTGTCCGGCATCGTCACCTTCCGCAATGCCGAGGCGTTGCGGGACGTCGCCAGCAAGGTGCCGGCTGACCGGTTGCTGGTCGAGACAGACTCTCCCTACCTGGCGCCCATCCCGTACCGTGGCAAGCCGAACCTGCCGCAGTATGTGCGTGAAGTAGCCGAGTTCCTGGCCATGCTCCGCGGCGAGACCTTCGAGCGCTTCGCCGAACAGACCAGCGAGAACTTCAAGCGGCTGTTCCCGCTGGCCCACGTCAGGAACTGAACACGCCCCTCAAATCGCGGCCAAAAAAAACCCGGGTTCTGGGGGGTGAATCCGGGTTAAGACCATTAGGAGTACAACAAAGACACGCTATCCGTAGGTGTCCTTACCGGCGCTGGCACTTGGGGGAGATGCCGCGCTGGCGAAGATAAGTATTGGCTAAAATCGGCCCGCGTCCAGTCGGTCGCTGTGTGATTTTTAAACAGTTTTGGAATACCCGGCGCATTCCTGATACCCCAATCTCTCTGAGCCCTCGCGCAATTGACCGCCTGACCCGCATCGACAAAAAGCGAAACTGTATTGGCCTTGTGCGTTTCCTTTTGCTTCGATAGAGCAAAATTCGTCAGAAAACGGATACAGGTCGGATGCCCCGTGCATTCTGCTGCGAGATAGGCATAATGTGCGGCTTCGATTTCGAACCCGCAGCCCCTCCTATGCAGAAAGAACCTCGTAAAGTCCGTGAGTTTCGCCGCCGTGAGCAGGAAATTCTCGACACCGCGCTTAAGCTGTTCCTGGAACAGGGTGAAGACAGCGTCACTGTCGAAATGATCGCGGACGCCGTGGGCATCGGCAAAGGCACCATCTACAAGCACTTCAAATCCAAGGCCGAGATTTATCTGCGCCTGATGCTCGACTACGAGCGGGATTTGAACGAGCTTTTGCATTCCGCGGATGTCGACAAGGATAAGGAAGCGCTGTCCCGCGCCTACTTCGAATTCCGTATGCGCGACCCGCAGCGCTATCGCCTGTTTGACCGGCTTGAAGAGAAAGTCGTCAAAGGTAACCAGGTGCCGGAGCTGGTCGAGGAGCTCCACAAGATTCGCGCTTCAAACTTTGAACGCCTGACCTTGCTGATCAAGGGCCGGATTTCCGAAGGCAAGCTCGAAGACGTCCCTCCGTATTTTCACTATTGCGCCGCATGGGCACTGGTGCACGGGGCGGTGGCGTTGTATCACTCGCCGTTCTGGAGCAATGTCCTTGAGGATCAGGAAGGTTTTTTCCAGTTCCTGATGGACATCGGCGTGCGCATGGGCAACAAGCGCAAGCGTGACATTGATCATGCGCCCGAAGCCAAGCCTGCCTCCGCGGCAGAGTAAGAATCTGTCCAGGGCACCGCCTTCAACAAGCAAAGTTTCCTCCCCGGTCGATGTGGCGCAAAAGCTGCATTAACTGGCCATTCGCCGGTTTTCCGTCGCCGGACTTTGGAGGAAATAATGCGTAGCCTGGTTTTACTGCTGGCTCTACTGGCGTTGAGTGGCTGCATGCACGTCAGCGATCTGGCACAAGGCGCTCACGACGAGCTCAGTGACGCCGGGCTGCTGGATCACAGCTCAACCCGCCGGTTGAACAACTTTCGTCTGCAACCCGACTCGTTCATCTACATTGCCCAGGGCGCGTTCGTCCCGCGCGGTGGCGCATACCCGCGCCCCAACGTTGTGGCTGAAGAAGCGTTCAACGGCTTTGTCGAGTATTTCCCGATGGTCCGCCGCGCTCGCGCCCCGGAAGGTCTGGACGACGCGATGAACGAAGCCCGCTCTGCCGGTGCGCACTACTTGTTGTATACGCGGTTTGCCAAGGCGGACGACCGCATTGGTACTTTCGATGAATGGTCTGATCAGGAAGCCGTGGATCGTCTGGGCATCGACAATGGCGTCATCCAGCTGATGCTGATCGAGACCAATACCCGCTATCTGATCGACTCGGCTCGCATCCACAGCCGCGGTGGTTTGCTGACGTTGTACGACACCAAACCCGAAGATTTGCTAGGACCCCCTATGGAAGCTTACGCTCGGAGTTTGTTGGGCGTGGAAGCCCGCTGAGGAGGGGTGTATGACTGGCGAGGACAAAGCCAACGATTTGCTGGCGCAGATTGCCACGGGCGGCAAGGGCTTGCCGCCTGTGCATTTGTGGAACCCGGCGTTTTGCGGCGACATCGACATGCGCATCGCCCGCGACGGCACTTGGTTCTATCTGGGTACGCCTATCGGTCGCAAGCCCATGGTCCGGTTGTTTTCCACCATCATCCGCCGAGACGGGGATGAATATTTTCTGATCACCCCGGTAGAAAAGGTCGGCATCAAGGTCGACGACGCACCCTTTGTTGCGGTGCTGCTGAGCACTGAAGGCGCCGGGGAGTCGCAGGTTCTTCGATTCACCACCAACGTCGAGGACGAGGTGGCAGCCGGGCCCGAGCATCCACTGCGCGTCGTGATCGACCCGCACACCCATGAACCTTCACCTTATCTCCATGTGCGCAACAACCTCGAAGCGTTGGTGCATCGCAATGTTTTCTATCAGTTGGTGGATCTGGCCGTCACCCGTGAAATCGACGGCGAGCGCTGGCTGGGTGTGTGGAGCGCAGGCGAATTCTTCCGCATCGGTCTCGAACCCTGAAGTCCGCTTTGCCGTTGGACGCTGCACGCTCCGCCAATTGCCTGGCCTGCGCGGCGCGGTTACAGTGCCGCCCCCCGTTTTTTCCTGAGGTTTTTCCATGAGTCAGTCCTTTGATATCGCCGTGATCGGCGCCACCGGTACTGTCGGCGAAACCATCGTGCAGATCCTCGAAGAGCGCGACTTCCCGGTTGGCGCATTGCATTTGCTCGCCAGCGCCGAATCGGCCGGCAGCTCTGTGCCGTACCGAGGCAAGAATGTTCGGGTGCGCGAGGTCGACGCATTTGATTTCAACAACGCGAAGATTGCGTTCTTTGCCGCGGGCGCCGCAGTTACGCGCAGCTATGCCGAGCGCGCCACTGCAGCAGGCTGTGCGGTCATCGACTTGTCCGCTGGCTTGCCGGTCGAGCAGGCTCCCAACGTAATTCCCGAAGTCAACGGCGCCAGCTTGAGTGCTCTGGCCGCGCCGGCTCAGGTTGCCTGCCCAAGTTCCAGCGCTGCAGCGCTTGCGTTGGTGCTGGCTCCGCTGCGATCGCTGATGAACATCGAGCGGGTCACGGTAACGGCCTGCCTGGCAGTCTCGAGCATGGGCCGCGAAGGGGTCACTGAACTGGCCCGACAAACCGCAGAATTGCTCAATGTGCGTCCGCTGGAGCCCCGAGTGTTCGACCGGCAAATGGCGTTCAACGTGCTGGCCCAAGTGGGCAAGCCTGATGACGAAGGTCACGTGCCCCTGGAAAAACGTTTGGTCAGCGAGTTGCGCGAGTTGCTGTCGCTGCCTTTAATCAAGATCGGCGTCAGTTGCATCCAGGTGCCGGTGTTCTTCGGCGACAGTCTGAGCGTGTCGGTGCAGACGAGCGAAGCGGTGGAGGTCGCGGCGGTGAGTCGCGCCCTTGAAAGCGCCGAAGGCATCGAACTGGTGGATGCAGGTGATTATCCGACGCCGGTGGGCGATGCGGTTGGACAGGATGCTGTCTATGTAGGACGTCTGCGCCTAGGTGTCGACGACAGTTGCGAGCTGAATTTCTGGGTTACGTTGGATAATGTGCGCAAAGGCGCAGCGCTGAACGCTGTGCAGGTGGCTGAGTTGTTGATAAAAGACGTTGTGTAAAAGATACTTGCCCACAATTCGAAGAATCATTCTAGCTGCGGCGTGTCGATACGCCCTACACCCGAGCAGGCATTATCTTCGCGATTGCCGGGGAAATTTCAAACAAGGGATGGGCTATGGTTCAGGTTCGTAAACTCGTTTTAGCAATCGCTGCGGCGTCGGCGCTGTCATCTGGAATGGCCCAAGCGCTCGGCCTCGGCGGTCTGACCGTGAAGTCGACCCTGAATCAACCGCTGTTGGCCGAGATCGAGCTCACGGAAGTCCAGGACCTGAGTGCCTCGCAGGTGGTGCCGAGCCTGGCGACCTCTGCAGAGTTCGCCCAGGCGGGCGTTGGTCGTGTGGCGATACTCGATGACTTGACCTTCACTCCGGTGGTCAATCCCGGTGGCAAAAGCGTTCTGCGCATTACTTCCACCAAACCCATCCGCGATCCCTATGTGAAGTTCCTGGTTCAGGTGCTCTGGCCCAACGGCCGAGCGCTGCGTGAATACAGCCTGTTGCTGGATCCGCCGAAATTCTCCCCGCAAGCCGCTGCGGCCGCCGCTGCGGGCTCGGCACAGCTGCCCTCTACGGCGCCGAACGCCGCGCCGGCGACAGCGCCTGCTGCTGAAGCTCCAGCACCGGCACCCGCACCTTCGACGCCCGCACCCGCGCCTGAGCCGAAATTCACTCAATACACCACCGCCAACAACGACACGCTATGGGAAATCGCCGAGCGCGTTAAGAATGGCGGCACTGTGCAGCAGACCATGCTGGCGATTCAGGCGTTGAACCCCGATGCGTTTATTGCCGGCAATATCAACCGCCTGAAAAAGGGCCAGGTGTTGCGTCTGCCGTCGCCTCAGGAATCAACGGCACTGGCTCAGCCCCGTGCGGTTGCCGAGGTCGCCGAGCAGAATCGCGCCTGGCGAGAAGGCCGGCGCCTGCCGAGCGGCGCCCGGCAGGTAGATGCGACCCGTCGCGACCGTACCGGCCCTTCGCCTTCGCAGATCGACGCCAAGGACAGCCTCAGTCTTGTCTCGGCCAACGCCAAGCCTGGCGCAAAAGGCGCCGCCAGCGACAATGCCGATGTCAGTACCCAGCTGGCGACGACCCAGGAAAGCCTCGACAGCACCCGTCGCGACAACGCTGAGCTGAAAAGCCGCATGACCGACCTGCAAAGCCAGGTCGACAAGCTGCAGCGTCTGATTCAGCTCAAGAATGACCAGTTGGCGAAGATGCAGGCCTCGGGTGCCGCGATCCCGCCGCCCGTCGATCCTGCCAACGCGGCAAATCCCGCCAACCCTGCGGTCAGCCCCAATAGCGTCACCAACCCCAACAATGCTGCCAACCCGGCGATGCAGGCTGAGGTGGTGCCGAACGCTGCTGCCCCGGATGCTGCCGGCAAGGCCCCCAACGAAATCGCACCGGAAGACGCGTTGCCGGTAGACGGCGCAGCTGTCACCAGCGCGACGCCTGATCAGCCGTTGATTGTTCCGGCTGAGCCTGTGGTCGATGAAGACAACCGCAGCGCGCTCGACAAGATCCTCTCCAGCCCGATGCTGATGGGCATCATTGGCGGAGGGGCGCTGCTGGTATTGCTGTTGCTTCTGCTGTTGTTGGCGCGTCGTCGCAATGCGCTGATCGAGGCTGAAAAACACCGCCAGATGGCCCGCGCTCTGTCTGAAGAGTCCGACTTCGCTTCTGACATGGACATGCCGCCCAGCAGTTTCGAAGGGCTCGAGACGCCGGCACCCCATGCAAAGATGCCGCCGGCGCCGACCGTCACCGAGCCGGTCCGCGAACATCCGGCTGACGCGCTCGTTCAGGCTGAAATCCACATTGCCTATGGCCGCACCAATCAGGCGGTCGCGGTGCTTGAAGACGCCATCAAGCATGAGCCTGAGCGCAGTGATTTGCGCCTCAAACTCATGGAGGTCTATGCCGAGCAAGACAACACCGCCGGGTTCGTCGCGCAGGAGCGGCAACTGATTGCCACGGGAAAGAACCACGCTGAAGTCGAAGAACTGAAATCCCGGTATCCGTCGATGGCCGCTGCGGCAGCTGCCGTTGCCGGAGTGGCCGCAGCAGCGGTTCTGGCGTCGGAGATGGACGCCAAGTACGTCGAAGACCTGTTGCACGACGAACCTGAAGTGGCCGCTCAACCTCAGCCACATACCGAAGTGCCGCTGGACGAAGAATTCGACAACGCTTTCGACCTGAGCCTGGATGACCTGGACGGCGAGTCGACGCCCACCGCGTCCAACCGTGCCGTGGCGCAGGAAGACGCAACGCTCGACGATCTGGACCTGGACGCGCCCTTCGCCGGTTCGGCCGCTGACGATCTGGATTTCGACGCCATTCTGCGTGAGCAGCAGGCGGTTTCAACGGACGCCAAGCCTGCAGATCTGGACGATTTTGACCTCGACTTGTCCGAGGATCAGCCAGCGCTGAAGGCCGAGGACGATTACCTGCTGGGCATGGAAGACGATCTGCGAGATCCGTCGCCGGCGGTGCCTTCCGCAGAGCCGGGCGCCACAAAGGCCGACGCTGCAGACGACATCGACTTGCCGGCGGATTTCGACCTGTCGCTGGCCGATGAAATGGAAACCGATCAGGCCTCGCAAGCGTTCGCTTCCGAAATCGACGACGTCAACGCCGAACTCGATCGCTTGTCCCAGAGCCTTGAGCAGCCACCGATCGCCAAGCCATTTGACGCGCCGCCGGTGGATTCGCCTCGCTTCAATGAACAAGACGCACTGCTGGCCGATGACGAGCCGGAGTTCGACTTCCTGTCCGGCACCGATGAGGCTGCTACCAAGCTGGATCTCGCCCGGGCCTATATCGAAATGGGTGACGCCGACGGCGCTCGCGACATTCTCGACGAAGTCGTCGTTGAAGGGGATGACGGTCAGAAGACTGAAGCGCGTGACATGTTATCGCGCCTCGTCTGATCGGCTAACTCGCTTGAAAAAACGACCGCTTCGGCGGTCGTTTGCGTTTTCGGACGGGTGCTTGGGGTCGCCATTGCGCAGTGGATTAACGGCGTGTCAGGTCGATGGCGTCTTTTTGTTCGATCCGTATAATGGCCGCCCTTGCGCACATCGACAGGCTTTAAGTTCTTGGCAACTACAGACACCATGGCAGAAACGGCGGTCGCCGAACTCGCCGCTGAAGGTTTTTCCAGAATCGCATTGGGCGTGGAATACAAAGGCTCACGCTACAGCGGTTGGCAGCGGCAGCTGACCGGCGTGCTGACGGTTCAGGAAACGCTGGAAAATGCCCTGTCGAAAGTCGCTGACTCGCCGGTTTCGCTCATGTGTGCCGGCCGCACCGATGCGGGTGTGCATGCGTGCGGCCAGGTGGTGCATTTCGACACCCGGGCCGAGCGCAGCATGAAGGCCTGGACCATGGGTGCGAACATCAATCTGCCCCATGACATCAGTGTGACCTGGGCCCAGGTCATGCCCGCGCATTTTCACGCGCGGTTTAAAGCCATCGCCCGCCGCTACCGCTACGTGATTTACAACGACCAGATCCGCCCGGCTCATCTGGGGCAGGAAATCACCTGGAACCACCGTCCGCTGGATGCCGACCGGATGGCGCTGGCCGCCGAGTACCTGGTGGGCACCCATGACTTCAGCGCATTCCGTGCCGGGCAGTGCCAGGCCAAGTCGCCGATCAAGCAGCTTCATCATTTGCGCGTCACACGGCACGGCAAAATGATCGTCATTGATGTCCGCGCCAATGCCTTCCTGCACCACATGGTGCGCAACATCGTAGGCGTGCTCATGACCATCGGTGCGGGTGAGCGGCCTATCGAGTGGGCGCGTGAAGTATTGGAGAGCAGGGTGCGACGGACCGGCGGCGTGACAGCTCATCCTTTCGGGTTGTATCTGGTGCAGGTCGAATACCGCGACGAGTTTCCGTTACCGGATCGCTATATCGGGCCGCATTTTCTCACCGGCTTCACGGAACTGGACGGCTGACGCAGCTGACGGCATTTGCTACCATCCGTGACTTTCGCAAGGCCTGAGGTCTCAGTGCATGTCAGCCGTTCGCAGCAAGATCTGCGGGATTACCTGCATAGAAGATGCGCTGGCCGCCGTTGACGCGGGAGCCGACGCCATCGGGCTGGTGTTTTATCCACCCAGCCCACGTTTCGTTTCGGTGGAGCAGGCCCAGGCGATAGTCGCCGCGCTGCCGCCTTTCGTCAGCACCGTCGGCCTGTTCGTCAACGCCGAGCGCGCCGAATTGAATGCGCTGCTTGACGCGATCCCCCTCGACCTTATCCAGTTTCATGGCGATGAAACCCCGGAGCAGTGCGAAGGCTACAGTCGTCCTTACATCAAGGCGCTGCGCGTTCAGGCTGGCGACGACATCGCGGCGAGCTGTGATGCTTATGCCAACGCTTGCGGAATCCTGCTCGACACCTATGTCGCGGGTATTCCGGGCGGGACCGGCGAGACCTTTGACTGGGCGCTGATCCCCAAACGCCTTAGCAAGCCGGTCATTCTCGCGGGTGGTCTGACCTCGGCGAACGTCTCTCAGGCCATCGCCCAGGTCCGTCCCTATGCGGTGGATGTCAGCGGCGGGGTCGAGAAATCCAGGGGTCTGAAAGATCACGACAAGATCCGCGCATTCATGAGTGCCGTACACGGCGCCTAGGCGATGGCTGCGTCGGTCCGCCCGTAATGTGACGGCGGCCCGCCGGTCGCCGTCCACTAGCCTGCCATTCGCTCGTAGCAATGGCCGAATTGAGCAAACGAAGACGCACTGCGTCTCGTATGAAATTAAGAGGGGTGTAGGCGAGGGTTGTACTGGCAGGTCAGGCTTGGCGCCGACCGTCATACCGCCTTCGCGACGCCTTACCTGACATTGGTTTTAGGGCATGCGCATGGCACCGACTGCCATCGCGTTCGAGCCATCGGTACTGGAGAAAGAAAGCATGAGCAACTGGTTGGTAGACAAACTGATCCCTTCGATCATGCGCTCCGAGGTCAAGAAGAGCTCGGTGCCTGAAGGTTTGTGGCACAAGTGCCCGTCCTGCGAGGCGGTGCTGTACCGCCCCGAACTGGAAAAGACCCTGGACGTCTGCCCTAAGTGCAATCACCACATGCGTATCGGTGCCCGTGCCCGTCTGAATATCTTTCTGGACGCAGAAGGTCGCGAAGAGATCGGCGTTGATCTCGAGCCGGTTGACCGACTCAAGTTCCGCGACGGCAAGAAGTACAAGGATCGCCTCGTGGCGGCCCAGAAGCAGACCGGCGAAAAAGACGCGCTGATTTCCATGAGCGGCACCCTGCTGGGCATGCCGGTGGTGTGCAGCGCGTTCGAGTTCTCCTTCATGGGCGGCTCGATGGGCGCCGTGGTAGGGGAGCGTTTCGTTCAGGCTGCCAACTACGCGCTGGAAAACCGCTGCCCGATGATTTGCTTCGCGGCATCCGGTGGTGCACGCATGCAGGAAGCGCTGATCTCGCTGATGCAAATGGCCAAGACTTCGGCCGTTCTAGCGCGTCTTCGTGAAGAAGGGCTGCCGTTCATCTCCGTGCTGACCGACCCGGTCTATGGCGGCGTTTCCGCCAGTCTTGCGATGCTGGGCGATATCATCGTTGCCGAGCCCAAGGCGCTGATCGGCTTCGCCGGTCCTCGCGTGATCGAGCAAACCGTGCGCGAAAAACTGCCCGAAGGCTTCCAGCGCAGCGAATTCCTGCTCGACCACGGCGCTATCGACATGATCATCCATCGCCAGGAGCTGCGTCAGCGGCTGGGCAATGTGCTGGCACAAATGATGGGCCTGCCGACGCCTACATTCGTCGCGCCAAAGCTTGAGCCGATCGTCGTGCCGCCTGCACCGGCGAACCTATGACCGCACGCTCTCTGGGCGAGTGGCTTACCTATCTGGAGCAGCTGCATCCGTCCGCCATCGACATGGGGCTGGACCGTTCGCAGCAGGTCGCGGCGCAGATGGGCCTGACCCGGCCGGCGCCGCAAGTGATCACGGTGACCGGCACCAACGGCAAGGGCTCAACGTGTGCCTTCATGGCGTCGTTGTTGCGCGCCCAGGGCCTGAAGGTGGGCGTTTACAGCTCCCCGCATTTGCTGCGCTACAACGAGCGCGTGCAGGTGCAGGGTGTCGAAGCCACTGACGACCAGCTGTGTGCCGCGTTCGAGGCGGTCGAGTCCGGTCGTGGCGATATTTCCCTGACGTACTTCGAGATGGGCACGCTGGCAGCTTTCTGGCTGTTCGAACAAGCGAAGCTTGACGCGGTGGTGCTCGAGGTGGGGCTTGGCGGACGGCTTGATGCCGTTAACCTGATCGACGCTGACATGGCGCTGGTGACCAGCATTGGTGTAGACCACGCCGATTGGCTGGGCAACACCCGCGAGAGCGTGGCGTTCGAGAAGGCTGGCATATTCCGCGAAGGGCGTCCGGCGCTGTGCGGTGATCTTGACCCTCCGCAGCCATTGCTCGACAAGGCGCAGGCGCTCAATTGCCCGCTCTCGCTAAGGGGTCGCGACTTTGATCTACAGATCGGAGCAACGGCCTGGAACTGGTCGGGCACCGATGCGAACGGTCAGAGCGTTGAGTTGCGCGCGCTGCCGTTGCTTGACCTGCCGATGCAAAATGCCGCCCTGGCACTGCAGGCTTATTTGCTGCTGGGTTTGCCATGGGAGGAGGGCACCCTTCGCACTGCACTCACTGACACCCGGGTCACCGGGCGCCTGGACCGTCGCAGTTTCGAGTGGCAGGGCAAGCTGTTGAATGTCTTGCTGGATGTCGGCCATAACCCCCACGCAGCAGCCTTTCTTGCCCAGCGCCTGCAGCAAAGACCCGTCCCCGGCAAGCGGCTGGCGGTGTTCGGTCTGCTCAACGACAAGGACCTCGACGGCGTACTGGGTCAACTTGGCGAGACCTTCGGCAGTTGGGCCGTGGCGCCACTGCCGACGCCTCGCAGCCGGCCAGCAGAAGAGATTGAACAGGCATTGCAGAACCTTGGCGTTTCCGTGACGTCTCACCCGAGTATCGCGCTGGCCCTTGAGGCCCAGTGCGCGCACGCAACAGCCGACGATGAAATTGTTCTGTTCGGGTCTTTTTACTGCGTAGCCGAGGCCCTGGAATGGCTTGCTGGCGCGTCACGGAGGAAGTGACACATGGCATTGCTGGATAAAGCGTACAAACAGCGGATGGTCGGGGCGCTGGTGCTGATTGCCATCGCGGTGATTTTCCTGCCGATGCTGTTTTCGCGTCAGGACGAAGCACGTCGCGTGCAGGTCGACGCGCCCGCTGCGCCACAAGCACCGGCCCCTACGCAGCTCAAGGTCGAGCCGGTCAGCGTGCCTGAACAACAGCCGCTGCCGCAGGAACCTGTGCCATCGGACGAGGAATTGACGCAACCTGTCCAGCCCGCCCGTCCTGCTCAGCCAGTTCAGCAGCGCACCAGTCAGCAACCGCCTGCGATGCCCATTGCGCCCGCGCCTTCCAAACCTGTGGCTGCCGCGCCGAAACCGGCTCAGACCGCGCCCGCCAAACCTGCTCCGGCGCCGAGCTCTGCACCTGTCCAGGCACCAGCCGCGCCGGCGGCTGAGACCAGCCGTGTCGATACGAACGGGTTGTCGGTCACCTGGTCGGTGCAACTGGCGAGCCTGTCAAACCGTGCGAACGCCGATAACCTGCAAAAGACACTGCGCACGCAGGGCTACAACGCCTACATTCGCACCTCCGATGGCGTGAATCGAGTGTTCGTGGGGCCGGTGATCGAGCGCGCGGAAGCTGACCGCCTGCGCGACACGCTGGAAAAACAGCAGAAGATCAAAGGCATCGTTGTGCGCTTCCAGCCAGAGCGTAAGTAGGCGTCATCCCGACCGACGCCTTCCCGGCTAAAGCCGGTCCCACATTGAACGACGCCTTCCCGGCTAAAGCCGGCCCCACGGTGAACGACGCCTTCCCGGCTAAAGCTGGTCCCACGGGGTGAACTCAACCGCCCTTGTGGGGCTGGCTTAATCTCACAGAGTGTCACCACCGCCCCTGTGGGACCGGCTTTAGCCGGGAAGAGGCCAGTCCGGGCGCCCTCTAATTCAAGGGCGGATGGGCCGCGACCTTCACCAAAGTCCAATAGTTCGCCTTAATTGCTCACCATCGGCAATCGCTGCTTACCGGCAGGCGAGTGCTCTGCTAAAATGCGCCGCCTCATCAGTCTGTAGGCTGCGACGTGTCATTTACTCCGGTTGACTGGGCGATCATTGCAATTGTCGCCATCTCCGCTCTGATCAGTCTCAAGCGCGGCTTCGTCAAAGAAGCACTGTCCTTGCTGACATGGATCATTGCAGGTGCCGTCGCCTGGATGTTTGGCGGATCGCTGGCCCAGTATCTGGTCAATTACATCGAAGCACCTTCGGCTCGCGTGATTGCGGGCTGCACCATTCTTTTCGTCGCCACGCTGCTGGTTGGCGCCATGGTCAACTTTCTGATTGGAGAACTGATTCGCGTCACCGGGCTGTCCGGGACCGATCGTTTTCTGGGCATGGTGTTCGGCGCTGCGCGCGGCGCCCTGCTGGTTGTCGTTGCGGTCGGGCTGTTGAGCCTGGGCCCGGTACAACAGGATCAATGGTGGCAGCAGTCCAGGCTGCTCCCGCAATTTGTCATGGTCGCTGACTGGTCGAAAAACCTGATTCTCGGGATGTCCAGCAAGTGGCTAGCCAGCGGAGTCAGCGTACCTGTTGACATCCCGTTCAAGGATCACCTCCTGCCGCCTACAACGCCGCCGGAAGTGTTCGGTAAATCCAGTTCCACTAAGTAGGGGTTGTGTCGCATGTGTGGCATCGTCGGTATCGTCGGCAAGTCGAACGTCAATCAGGCGCTTTATGACGCGCTCACCGTCCTCCAGCACCGCGGCCAGGACGCTGCCGGTATCGTGACCAGCCATGACGGCAAGTTGTTCCTGCGCAAGGACAACGGTCTGGTTCGTGACGTGTTCCACCAGCGCCATATGCAACGGCTGGTCGGACACATGGGCATTGGTCACGTTCGTTATCCAACAGCGGGCAGCTCGACTTCGGCCGAAGCCCAGCCGTTCTACGTCAACTCGCCTTACGGCATCACCCTGGCGCACAACGGCAACCTGACCAACGTCGAGCAACTGGCCAAGGAAATCTTCGAGTCAGACCTGCGCCACGTCAATACCGCCTCCGACTCTGAAGTCCTGCTCAACGTGTTTGCTCACGAGCTGGCGGTGCGCGGCAAACTTCAGCCGACCGAGGAAGACATCTTCGCCGCCGTCGCTGACGTGCATAAGCGCTGCCGCGGCGGTTACGCGGTTGTGGCGATGATCACCGGCTACGGCATTGTCGGTTTCCGCGACCCTGACGCCATTCGCCCGATCGTCTTCGGTCAGCGTCACACCGACGAAGGCGTCGAGTACATGATCGCGTCCGAGAGCGTCTCCCTCGACGTGCTTGGGTTTACGCTGATTCGTGACCTCGCACCGGGCGAAGCGGTGTACATCACCGAAGACGGCAAGCTGCACACCCGTCAGTGCGCGGCCAATCCCAAGTATGCGCCGTGCATCTTCGAACACGTTTATCTGGCGCGTCCTGACTCGATCATTGACGGCATCTCGGTCTACAAGGCGCGTTTGCGCATGGGCGAGAAGCTTGCCGACAAGATCCTGCGCGAGCGTCCCGATCACGACATCGACGTGGTCATCCCGATCCCGGACACGAGCCGTACGGCAGCGCTGGAGCTGGCGAACCACCTGGGCGTCAAGTTCCGCGAAGGCTTCGTCAAGAACCGCTACATCGGCCGTACCTTCATCATGCCCGGTCAGGCCGCGCGGAAAAAATCCGTTCGCCAGAAGCTCAATGCAATCGAGCTGGAATTCCGCGGCAAGAACGTGATGCTGGTGGACGACTCCATCGTCCGCGGGACCACGTGCAAGCAGATCATCCAGATGGCCCGTGAAGCCGGCGCCAAAAACGTGTACTTCTGTTCGGCGGCCCCGGCCGTGCGCTTCCCCAACGTCTACGGCATCGACATGCCGAGTGCCCACGAGCTGATCGCTCACAACCGTTCCACCCAGGACGTGGCCGACCTCATCGGTGCCGACTGGCTGGTCTATCAGGAGCTCAATGACCTGATCGAGGCGGTGAGCGGCAGCAAAAAGATCAAGATCGATAATTTTGACTGTTCGGTCTTTGACGGCAAGTACGTGACCGGTGACATCGACCAGCATTACCTGAACAGGATCGAGCAGGCGCGCAATGACGCCTCCAAGGTCAAGACTCAGGCCGTGAGCGCGATCATCGATCTGTACAACAACTAATCCAGACAAGGAGCAGGCGGCATGACTCAGGAATGGGATGCCGGGCGACTGGACAGCGATCTGGAGGGCGTCGGTTTCGACACCCTCGCAGTTCGTGCCGGTCAGCACCGCACGCCGGAACGCGAACACAGCGATCCACTGTTTTTCACGTCGAGCTACGTGTTCCGCACGGCCGCAGAAGCGGCGGCGACGTTTGCCGGAGAGATTCCGGGCAACGTTTATTCCCGCTACACCAACCCCACGGTTGCCTCGTTCGAAGAGCGCATGGCAGCCCTGGAAGGTGGCGAACAGGCCGTGGCGACCTCAACCGGCATGTCGGCCATTCTCGCCACGGTGATGAGTTTCTGCAGCGCCGGTGATCATGTACTGGTGTCCAAAAGCGTCTTCGGTTCAACCATCAGCCTGTTTGAGAAGTACTTCAAGCGCTTCGGTGTCGAGGTCGACTACGTGCCGCTTGCCGAACTGTCAGGGTGGGAAGCGGCGATCAAGCCGAACACCAAACTGTTGTTTGTCGAATCGCCTTCCAATCCCTTGGCGGAGCTGGTGGACATCAGCGCGCTGGCGCAAATCGCCCATGCCAGGAGCGCGCTGCTTGTTGTCGATAACTGCTTCTGCACCCCGGCATTGCAGCAGCCGCTGCGCATGGGAGCAGACGTGATTGTGCATTCGGCTACCAAGTTCATCGACGGCCAGGGCCGCGCCATGGGTGGTGTGGTGGTCGGGCGCAGCGAACTGATGAAAGAAGTCGTCGGTTTTCTGCGCACGGCGGGCCCAAGCCTGAGCCCGTTCAATGCGTGGCTGTTCCTCAAGGGTCTGGAAACTCTCAACATCCGCATGCGTGCCCACTGCCAGAGTGCGCTTGAGCTTGCGCAGTGGCTCGAACAGCAGGACGGCATCGAGAAGGTGCATTACTCCGGTCTGCAGAGCCACCCGCAGCATGCGCTGGCCAAGCGTCAGCAAAAGGCGTTCGGCGCCGTGGTGAGTTTTGAGGTCAGGGGCGGCAAGGAGGGCGCATGGCGCTTTATCGACGCCACCCGGCTGATTTCGATCACCGCGAACCTGGGTGATACCAAAACCACCATCACCCATCCGAGCACCACGTCTCACGGTCGTTTATCGCCACAAGAGCGCGAGGCGGCCGGTATTCGTGACAGCCTGATCCGGGTTGCGGTCGGTCTGGAAGACGTCGCTGACCTGCAGGCCGATCTGGCGCGCGGTCTGGCTGCGTTGTGATGCCGGCAGAGCGTTGGCGGCACGACAGCCACGCTGGCTAAACAAGCGAGCCTCAGGGCTCGCTTTTTTGTTCACGCTATCCAGCTTCGCTTGACCGGGAAAAACTGCCCTGCTGAAAAAAACTTCAAGCAGGCTATTGACTTAGGTTCATCACCTGCGTAAATTTCGCGGCCTCAGCGAAGCAAGGGTGATTAGCTCAGCCGGGAGAGCATCTGCCTTACAAGCAGAGGGTCGGCGGTTCGATCCCGTCATCACCCACCATCGTTGAGTGTTTCAAAGCAGCATTAAACGCTGAAGGTTACTGAGATTCAGCAGGACGAAAGTCCAAGCAATGCGCAGCGGTAGTTCAGTCGGTTAGAATACCGGCCTGTCACGCCGGGGGTCGCGGGTTCGAGTCCCGTCCGCTGCGCCATATTTTCCGAATCGGGTTTTCCCGGTTTGAGATTGAAAGCCACGGTTTTCGGTCAGTGTTTCACGAGGCAGGCCCAAGGGTCGGTTTCAACAGCGTTAAGCAGATGCAAGTCTGTGCGACAAGCAGCGGTAGTTCAGTCGGTTAGAATACCGGCCTGTCACGCCGGGGGTCGCGGGTTCGAGTCCCGTCCGCTGCGCCATACATCGCTTCGAGGCCCTTGAACTCCTTGAAGCAATAGAGAAAGCGATCCCCGGATCGCTTTTTTTGTGTCTGCGATTTGATGAAACGTCGGCTGTCTCGCCGGATGCTGCAGAGCCCGGCGATAAATGCCATGATCGCCGGCTGTTGAAGCGGCGCTGTGCGGTGCCTGATTTCGAATTTGGAGAGCTGAACATGGGCATGAATCAAACCATCACTGTCATCCCGCCGGGCGTACCGCTGACGGGGCATGTGTCGCCACCCGGTTCGAAGTCCATCACTAACCGCGCGCTGCTGCTGGCGGCGCTGGCCAAGGGCACCAGTCACCTGCGCGGCGCGCTGAAAAGCGACGACACACGGCACATGTCCAACGCGCTGCGGCAGATGGGTGTGACCATCGATGAGCCAGACGACACCAGCTTTGTGGTCACCAGCAGCGGCCATCTCCAGGCGCCGCCAGACGCGCTGTTTCTGGGCAACGCCGGGACAGCGGTGCGGTTCCTGACGGCGGCGGTGTGCACGGTCGATGGCCGCGTGACCCTGGACGGTGATCACTACATGCAGAAGCGTCCCATCGGCCCTTTGCTGGAGGCGTTGCGCAAAGGCGGTCTGAGCGCCGATAGCGCCACAGGTTGCCCACCGGTGATCATCCACGGCACTGGCGCCATCACGGCAACGCGCTTCGAGATCGACGGCGGGCTGTCGAGCCAGTATGTCTCCGCACTGTTGATGGTGGCGGCCTGCGGCGATGGGCCGATCGAGGTCGCACTGACCGGTAAAGACATTGGCGCGCGCGGCTACGTTGACCTGACCATCGCCTGCATGCGCGCTTTTGGGGCCGAGGTCGAGGTGCTGGACGACGCGTCGTGGCGCGTGTCTCCCACGGGTTACACCGCCTGCGATTACCAGATCGAGCCGGACGCATCCGCTGCTACCTACCTGTGGGCCGCCGAAGCGCTGACCGCGGGCAAGATAGACCTGGGCGTGGCGGGGGAGGCCTTTACTCAGCCAGACGCCCAGGCCATGGACGTCATCGCGCAATTCCCGAAGATGCCCGCAGTGATCAATGGCTCCCAGATGCAGGACGCGATACCGACGCTCGCAGTGCTTGCTGCCTTCAACGAGACGCCCGTTCGCTTTGTCGATCTGGCCAATCTGCGGGTCAAGGAGTGCGACCGTGTTCAGGCCTTGCACGATGGCTTGAACCAGGTCCGGCCCGGGCTTGCCTCGGTGGAAGGTGATGATTTGCTGGTAGCGTCCGATCCTGGCTTGGCCGGCACCAACAGCCACGCCTTGATCGACACTCACTCCGACCATCGCATTGCCATGTGTTTCGCGCTGGCCGGTCTGAAGGTGGCGGGCGTGCGTATTCGGGACCCCGAGTGCGTCGCAAAAACCTACCCCGGCTACTGGCGTGCGCTGGAATTCCTGGGTGTGAAAACGGTGCGTGGCGAGGTCTGAGTTCAACCGCTCTCACGGGGCCGAGTCGACCACGTATCGTCCGCTGACGTTGTGCAAGGACCTTTTCGGACGATGGGGTGGCCTGATTACCGATGTGGCTGTTTGATCGAGAGGCCTGTTCACGCCCGCCCCGTGGGTTTTCACCGTCCCGATGTATCCACACGGTTGCAAACTCTGCGTTGATCCCATGCCAGCCTTGTTGCAGACTTACCGGCGTTTTCTTCGGTCCACTTCCAGTTGACCATTTGCCCCAGGATGTTTGATGCCTAAATTACTGAGCTTTCCTACCGCGTGCTGGGTATTGGCCCTGCTGGTTGTCGCAGGCTGCTCGTCAAAGAAGCCGGCCATCTATGAGCATGAGAACTTTGACGATGCGGGCACTTTTTCTCGCACCTATCCGGTGTCCGATGCCGCGACCTGTGAAGCGGCCCGTCGGGCACTGCTGAGTCAGGGCTACATCATCACCAGCAGCGATCCCAAAGTCATCAGCGGCCACAAAAGCTTCCAGCAAACCGGCGAAACCCACATGGAGATCAGCTTCAACGTGGTCTGTGCGCCGGACGGCAGTGCCGACAGCCGCACCACGATGTTTGCCAACGCCTTGCAGGATCGCTACGCGCTGAAGAAGGTCAACAACTCGGCGAGCCTGGGGGTCGGAGTGCTGGGTTCGGTGTCGATGCCGATTGGTTCGACAGATGACTCAATGGTGAAGGTCGCCAGCGAGACCGTAGCGTCTTCCAAGTTTTACGATCGCTTCTTCGGGCTGGTGGAAAATTTCCTGCCCCCTGAGGTGAAGAAGGCGGCGCACATCGAGGAAAAGCCCAAGACTGACCTCGGCATGCCCGAGCCTGTACCCGGTAAACCTGCCGCGCTGACTGAGCAGAAGCCTGCGGCTGCACCGGCACCGGCACCTGCTGCTGCGCCAACTACGCCATCGCCGGCCCCGTTGGCCACGCCGGCAACCCAGCCTGCGCCCGCTGCCGAACAAAGTAGCGAACCGATGCCTGCGCCGGCTGAACCGGAGCCGTTGAAGGCCGAAACGGCAGCCCCTGTCGAAACGCCAGCCGCCACGACGCCCGCACCGCAAACGCCGGCCGAGCCAAGCGGCTCGCCAGCGGTTGAACCAACACCAGCGCAGTGAGCGATTAGCCGGAATTACCTGTAAGGTCAGACGCCGCGCCTCATCGCACTGATCAAGATCCGTTGGGGCGAGTAAGCTTGCCCTGCGAATTTGGGGGGGCAGGCGATTTCAATGGCGCTGGAAGATTGCATTCGCCAGCAAGCCGGCTCCTACGGATCGCGTGCACCCCGCCGATACGTCATTCGCCGCAGATCCCGTTTACGCGCGTGTACCGCGTCGATGCGTCATTCGCCGCAGATCCCGCATACGCACGCGTACCCGTCGATACGTCGTCCGCCGCAGATTCCGCATACGCAGGCGTACCCGTCGATACGTCATTCGCCGCAGATCCCGTGTACACCCCGTAGTTATGTCATCCGCTACAGATCCCGTGTAGGAGCGCGCTTGCCCGCGATGCGGTGTGTCAGGCAAAGATGATGCACCTGGAAGAATGCATTCGCCAGCAAGCAGGGTCCCACGGACGTCATTCCCCCACCGATACGTCGTTCGCCGCAGATCCCGGCGTACGCGCGCGTACCCGTCGATACGTCATCCGCCGGAGATCCTGTGTACATCCCGTGGTTGCGTCATCCGCTACAGATCCCATGTAGGAGCGCGCTTGCCCGCGATGCGGTGTGTCAGGCAACGATGATGCAGCTGGAAGAATGCATTCGCCAGCAAGCAGGGTCCCACGGACGTCATTCCCCCACCGATACGTCATCCGCCGCAGGGCCCGCGTACGCACGCGCACCCCGTCGATACGTCATCCGCCACAGATCCCCTGTAGGAGCGCGCTTGCCCGCGAAGGCGTTGGGTCAGGCGATGTTAAGGGGGCGGGCAGATTGTATTCGCCAGCCATCACCCCAAAAACAGCTTGTACGCAGGGTTTCTGGTTTCGTCCCAGTACGGATAGCCAATCTCGGCCAGCGCCTGCGGCACCAGATGCCGCTCATCCTCCGGCACCACCAGGCCCGCGACCACTCGTCCATCCGCCGAGCCATGGTTGCGGTAGTGGAACATCGAGATATTCCACCGACCGCCCAGCTTGTTGAGAAAGTTGAACAGCGCCCCCGGCCGCTCGGGGAATTCAAAACGCATCACCACCTCGTCGCTCACCCGCTCCGAATGGCCACCCACCATGTGGCGTAAATGCAGCTTGGCCAGTTCGTTGTCGGTGAGGTCGAGCACCGGAAAGCCCTGCTCGGTGAGGCTCGCGATCAACACCTTGCGCGGGTCGGTGTCGGGGTGGGTCTGCACGCCGACAAAGATGTGCGCTTCGAGATCGGTGTGGTAGCGGTAGTTGAATTCGGTGATCTGCCGCTTGCCGATGGCTTCGCAGAACGCCTTGAAGCTGCCCGGCTGCTCGGGAATGGTCACGGCAATGATGGCTTCGCGGCCTTCGCCCAGCTCGGCGCGCTCTGCCACATGCCGCAAACGGTCAAAATTGACGTTGGCGCCGGAGTCGATGGCGACAAACGTTTGCGCGGTGACTTCGTATTGCTCGGTGTACTTCTTGATCCCGGCCACGCCCAGGGCGCCGGAGGGTTCGGTGATTGAGCGGGTATCGTCGTAGATGTCCTTGATCGCCGCGCAAATCTCGTCAGTGCTGACGGTGATCACTTCATCGACGTAGTCCTTGCAGATCTCGAAGGTGTAATGGCCGATCTGCGCCACGGCCACGCCATCGGCAAACAGCCCGACCTGCTGCAAGACCACCCGCTCGCCGTAGGCCATCGCCTGCTGCAGGCAGTTGGAATCGTCCGGCTCCACGCCGATCACCTTGATCTCCGGGCGCAGGTATTTCACGTACGCCGCGATGCCGGCGATCAACCCGCCACCACCCACCGGGACGAAGATCGCGTCCAGGGGGCCCTGATGCTGACGCAGGATCTCCATTGCCACCGTGCCTTGCCCGGCAATGGTGTCGGGGTCGTCATACGGGTGGACGTAAACGTAGCCGTGTTCCTCGACCAGCTGCAGCGAATGCGCCAGCGCCTCGGGAAACGAGTCGCCGTGCAGTACGACCTTTCCGCCACGCGAGCGGACGCCTTCGATCTTGATTTCCGGCGTGGTCTTGGGCATCACGATGGTCGCCGACACGCCCAGGGTCTTCGCCGCCAGCGCCAGGCCCTGCGCGTGATTGCCAGCCGACGCCGTGACCACGCCACGCGCCAGCTCTTCCGGGCTCAATTGCGCGAGCTTGTTGTACGCGCCGCGAATCTTGAACGAGAACACCGGCTGCAAATCTTCACGCTTGAGCAGCACCTGATTGCCCAGGCGCTCGGACAGCTGTCGGGCGGCGTGCAGCGGGGTTTCCACGGCGACGTCGTAGACACGGGAGTTGAGGATTTTCTTCACGTAACGATTGAGCAGGTCGCCTTGGT
The DNA here is from genome assembly GCF_000759445.1 of Pseudomonas lutea. Classification (NCBI taxonomy): domain Bacteria; kingdom Pseudomonadati; phylum Pseudomonadota; class Gammaproteobacteria; order Pseudomonadales; family Pseudomonadaceae; genus Pseudomonas; species Pseudomonas lutea. The sequence continues at coordinate 2,116,854 of NZ_JRMB01000001.1, read as the reverse complement.
CGTTCGGGTGCAACGTCATAGGGGTCATTGCGCGGGCCTCGTGGTCGGGCCTGACACGATCAAAGACGCAGGGAAAAAGGCGAGGGAAGGGCGGATGATCATGTCTGGCTCCTGGTGTGTTTTTGGCCCGGAGACAGAGAGAAAAAACCCGCCTCTAGGGCGGGTTGGGTGCAAACGTCGGCTAACCCGCCATGACTGGAATGGCGGTAATAATAATCTGGCCGACGAAGTGCTTGGGTAAGTTCATGCCGCTGAGACTATGGCGAACCGAGCGCAGCCGTCAAGAGTGGATGAGCCAACCTTTTCGCGTGCAAGCGCTCCTACACGGACCGAGTGTCGTGGAGTGTTCAACCGATCTTCATTTTTTGTTCATCACGGCACTTTAGGGTGAGGGCTGTAGTCAGTGAATCTACCGTTCGATTAGAGCGGCAAGTCGCGATCATTTACACAGAATCTGCCACGAGGGCGCACCCATGGATGAGTACCAGGAAGAGCTGTTGGAATACCGGGCATCTGAGCTGGACCCGCTGGAACCTGCGGATGATGCGACCGAGCTGTAATGCCAGGTGCGTGATGCTCAGCGCGACTGCCGCTGGCTGCGTCGAAACGCTCCGGGCGTTTGCCCGGTCCAGCGCTTGAAGGCGCGCTGGAACGCCTCGGCTGAAGCAAAACCCAGCAAGTAGGCGATCTCGCCAAAAGCCAGTTCGGTGTCGCGGATATAGGTCATGGCGAGGTCGCGCCGGGTGTCATTGAGTATCGCCCGGAACTGCGTGCCCTCATCTGCCAACTTGCGTCGCAGGGTCCAGGTCGGCAGCTTCAGGCGCGCCGCCACCTCCTCAAGGTCCGGCTCCCTCCCGCCATTCAATAACGGCCCCAGCAATTGGGTGATGCGTTCGCGCAGGCTGCGAGTGCGCGTGAGTTGCGCCAGCTCCTGTTCACATAAATGCGTTAGCAGCCGCCACGTACTCGGCACATGATCGAGGTTGCGCAAACCCAGCTGCGCCTGGCCAAGGCGTAGCTGATTGGCACCGGCAGCAAAATTAACTGGCTGCTTGCAGAGGGCGGCGTACTCGTCAGCATAGGCAGGCGCGTCAAATTCGATCTCCAGGCGTTCGGCCATCAACTGAGTCCCGCTCAGCGTTGACAGCTGATGCAGCCAGCCGCTCAAGATCGAATCCACCACAAACCGGTTGTAATCGTTGTACGGATTGATCGAATAAAAGCGCAGCCAGGCGCCTTCGCTGTCCTCGTGAAAGCTTGATTGACCGCGGTAGTTCGAGCCGTAAAGGGCCTCAAATCGAATCAAGGTACGCGCCGCTTCACGGACCGTAGGCGCCTGGGCGGCGGTGATGCCGGCCAGCCCGGCGTGGCTCAGGCGACTGGCTTGACCCAAGCGCAACCCCAGCGCAGGCGTGGCGGTCAGTTCAATAGCGGCATGACCCAGACGCATGTAGCGCGGTATCGACAGCCGCGCACCGGCCTGTGCCAGCCGGGCGGCGTCCAGCCCATACTGCTCAAGTAAAGGTTGCGGATCTTTGCCTGCGCTGCGTACCGCGTCGGCGAGACTGTGGACGAATCCCACTGACAAATCGCCCAGACGCACGCGAGGAGAGTTCATCTGTCACAGCCACAGATTGATCAGGCGCGCACCTTGACCGGGGCGCACCCCTTTGGGGGCGGCACTGATGGATTGTTCGGCGATGCTTTGCCCGCCGCGGCTGGCGAAACTGTGACCGGCGCTGCCGAGGTCCCAGAATTGGCCGCGCATGAACACGCCGATACCCGCTTTGGCGGTGCTTGCCGGCGTCAGTGCCAGTCGACGCCAGGCTTCGCCTTCAGTCATGGGCTTGGCGTCCAGGTGCAGATGGGTCGCCAGCGCCTGGTGCTTGTCGGTGCGCCACGGCTGTGACCAGCCGCCACTGCCTGCCACGTAGGCCGGGACGGCGATCAGTTCGGCACCGCTGGCGTTGAGCCGCGCGTAGTTGTCCGGGTACCAGCTGTCACTGCCGATCAACGTTGCCAACCGGCCGGCCGGGGTCTGGATGACATTCAGCGGGGCGTCCTTGCCGGGACGAATGTAGCCGCGCTGGTTCCAGCCAGGGAACAGCTGACGCTGCGGCTGCCCCAACGGACTGCCGTCGGGGCCGAACACCAGACTGCTGTTGTAGAGTGCGCCATGGCCGATGTGTAACTCTCCGCCTTCCACTGTAGGACTTGGCAGCACGATTGAGCCCGCCACCAGGGTCACGCCGAACTCGCGGGCCAGGCCGCCGAATACGTTCTGGTAATCCTGCGCCATGCTGCGTGCTTTCATGCGCAGACGCGCATCATCGAAACGGCTGCTCCCGCGCGCATGAATCACGGCGTCGAGAAACAGCAGCGGATTGCTGAACGCCAGCCAGTTCATGGCTTCATCAAGGGTAGTGGCCTGATAGAACTGGGCCTTCTCGTCCACAGCCAGTAGCCAGGTGCCAATGTGCTCGGGCAGCACCACGATGGTTTTGTCATTGAGCAGCCCGTGGTCGCGAGCTTGCAGCAGATAAGACGCGAGCTTGCGATGCAGGCGCTTGACGCTGGAGTAATCGGAGGGGAATAGCTCGGGCTGGATACCCAGCAAATTGCCGTGTTCCCCAGGCTGCCCGTCGTTGATCACCACTTGAATGCGCAGGTCGGTCAGGTAATGGCCGACATGGCGCTTGCTCGTCCACAGCCCGTAGCTGACGAGCAGAATCGCCAGCACCGCAGCGGTCAGTGAACCCAGAACTTTGCGCATGTAGAAAAAATACACCCTTGGAAGCGAGCGCACAGGGCGCCATGACGTGCCGGAAGGCTACGGCAAAACGGTGCTTTGGAGAAGGCGTACGGCTGCGTCGGCGGCGCGAGACGTGCTGCTGACGTTGTGTCTGTGATCAACGCGGCCCCAAATGACCGGGGCAATGCCTGCCCTATCATCCGTGCGCGCGTTGATCATTAACTTGTTACTTACGGCCATTGAGCAGGGGCGTGGTGCTGTTTACTGTCTGCGCTATGCATTGGGCCCCATTTTTAGCCCTGCTGATCAGACGGGCACCGCAGAGCGCCCGCATCCCGTGATGATGTTGATGGAGTTTTCGTATGGCCGCCCCTCACTACCCGCATCTGCTGGCTCCGCTGGACCTGGGTTTCACCACGCTGCGCAACCGCTCGCTGATGGGCTCGATGCACACGGGGCTGGAAGAGAAGCCGGGCGGGTTCGAGCGCATGGCGGTGTATTTTGCCGAACGCGCGCGCGGCGGGGTCGGCTTGATGGTGACCGGCGGCATTGCGCCCAACGCAGAAGGCGGGGTGTACTCGGGCGCGGCCAAGCTGACCACGCCCGAAGAGGCGGCCAATCACCGCATCGTCACCAAGGCGGTGCATGAAGCCGGCGGCAAGATCTGCATGCAGATTCTTCACGCGGGGCGCTATGCCTACAGTCCCAAACAAGTGGCCCCAAGCGCGATTCAGGCGCCGATCAATCCGTTCAAGCCAAAAGAGCTGGACGAAGAGGGCATCGAAAAACAGATTCAGGATTTCGTGACATGCGCGACGCTGGCGCAGACTGCCGAATACGATGGCGTCGAAATCATGGGCTCCGAAGGCTATTTCATTAACCAGTTCCTGGTGGCCCACACCAATCATCGAACCGACCGTTGGGGTGGCAGCTACGAAAACCGCATGCGCCTGCCGGTGGAGATCGTGCGGCGGGTGCGGGAAGCCGTGGGCGCGAACTTCATCATCATTTATCGCCTGTCGATGCTCGACCTGATCGACGGCGGCAGCACATGGGAAGAAGTGGTGCAGTTGGCCCAAGCCATCGAGCGAGCCGGCGCGACGCTGATCAACACCGGCATCGGCTGGCACGAGGCGCGCATTCCGACCATTGCCACTAAAGTGCCGCGCGCGGCGTTCGCCAAAGTGACGGCGAAAATGCGGGGCTCGGTGTCGATCCCGCTGATCACCACCAACCGCATCAACACCCCTGAAGTCGCCGAACAGATCCTTGCCGAGGGGGACGCCGACATGGTGTCCATGGCGCGCCCGTTCCTGGCCGACCCCGAGTTCGTCAACAAAGCCGCAGCCGGACGCGGCGATGAAATCAATACCTGCATTGGCTGCAACCAGGCGTGTCTGGATCATACCTTTGGCGGCAAGCTCACCAGCTGCCTGGTCAACCCGCGCGCCTGCCACGAGACCGAGCTTAACTATCTGCCGGTCACCCAGGTTCGCAAGATCGCCGTGGTTGGTGCTGGCCCTGCAGGTTTGGCGGCCGCTACCGTGGCGGCCCAGCGTGGTCACGAGGTCACCTTGTTCGACTCGGCCAGCGAAATCGGCGGGCAGTTCAATATCGCCAAGCGCATACCCGGCAAGGAAGAGTTCTACGAAACCCTGCGCTACTTCGGCCGCAAGCTTGAGACCACCGGTGTTGACCTGCGCTTGAACACCCGTGTGAAGGTCGATGACCTGCTCGGCCAAGGCTATGACGAAGTGATTCTCGCGACCGGCATCGCGCCGCGCACACCGGCCATCCCCGGCGTCGACAACCCCAAAGTGCTGACCTATCTGGACGTGATCCTGGCGCGCAAGCCGGTCGGCAAGTCCGTCGCCGTAATCGGCGCCGGCGGCATCGGCTTTGACGTGTCCGAATACCTCGTCCATCAAGGCGAGGCCACCAGCCTGGACCGTGATGCGTTCTGGGACGAGTGGGGCATCGACACGCAACTGGCCGCGCGCGGCGGTGTGGCCGGGATAAAAGCCCATCCTCATGCGCCTGCGCGTCAGGTGTTTCTGTTGCAGCGCAAGGCCACCAAGGTTGGCGACGGCCTGGGCAAAACCACCGGCTGGATTCACCGCACCGGACTCAAGAACAAACAAGTGCAAATGCTCAACAGCGTCGAGTATCTGAAAATCGACGACGCCGGGCTGCACATTCGCATCGGTGCGGAGGGTGAAGAGAAGCTGCTGCCCGTGGACAACGTGGTGATCTGCGCCGGGCAAGACCCACTGCGTGAGCTGTACGAAGGACTGCAGGCAGCAGGGCAGAGCGTGCACTTGATCGGCGGCGCCGACGTGGCGACCGAGCTCGACGCCAAACGCGCGATTGATCAGGGGTCGCGGTTGGCGGCGGGTTTGTAGGGGCTATGCTGCGGCGAATTTAGCGCGGCAGGGCTGCACACGCTGGCGGCTTGGGGCCTCCAGCGGGGGCGGGTGAATTTACCAGCTGCCGTAGGGAATACCGTGCTGGTCGATCCAGGCTTGAGCCTTTGGATTAGGTGCTCGGTAAAACAACCCTTTTCCGTTTCGGTAAGGGCCAAGAGGCTCTACCTTGGCTTGGTACCGCCCGACCTCTTTGAAGCCTAGGCATGGCCCACCCATCCAAACCATGACAATTCCTCCGGGTGCCATTCCCAAGGTGATGACGTTCCGGTAATCCTTTTTCCATTTATTTGGAACGAGACAAAATGCTTCTGTAGGACGAACCATTTCGGCTCGCACCCACTGAGGAATCCGGATGCTAATTTTGTAAGCTTGAGGTTCTACCAGTGACTGCCAGCGCAGGAGAAGTTGGTCTGGCAAATCGACATTATTGATGGGTTTCCCCCGGATCCTCCCTTATGCCACCCGTCGGGTTTGCGCGTGTAACCTGCAACACCGCCATGCACGTTGAAGAAAACGTAGCCGCGCTGGTCAAGGACATCAACACTTTCCACCCACACCTCCATGTGTTTGGGTGCAGCGAAGCCCACATACCAGGCCGGATAAGGCACCTTCACGGGTGGCGGTATCGAGCCACCCGTTGCACACGCGCTGAGACTGAGTAACAAAACAACCGCGCAGAACAGGCGCCTCATGCTGAATAAATGGCATGCGATTGATCGTACTTGCAGGCGCGGTGGGCCGGGCGGCAACACGATTACGTCTGGATTGCGCCGAAGATTCAGATGCGCATTCACGGTGGAGTTACCAGCTTCCATAGGGAATACCGTGCTGGTCGATGTAGGCTTTGTTCTCAGGTTCAAGCGGTATGTACTTGCCTTTGCTGGCTCCGCGGTAAGGTCCAAGCGGTTCGACTTTAGCTTGGTAACGGCCCACTTCTTTGAAGTTGAGACAGGATCCACCTATCCAAACCTTGATGATCCCGCCTGGGGCCATCCCTAAAGTTATGGTGTCGCGGTAATCCTCTTGCCACTCACCTGCCCACTGGCAAAACCCTTGCTCTGGCTTAAGCATCTCATCGCGCACCCATTGTGGTATCCGGATGCTAATTTTGTAAGCTTGAGGTTCTACCAGTGACTGCCAGCGCAGGAGAAGTTGGTCTGGCAGATCGACATTACTAATCGGTTTGCCCCCGGATCCTCCCTTATGCCAGCCCTCGGGTTTGCGCGTGTAACCTGCAACACCGCCATGCACGTTGAAGAAAACAAAGCCGCGCTGGTCAAGTACATCAACACTTTCCACCCAAACCTCCATGTGTTTGGGTGCAGCGAAGCCCACATACCACGCCGGATAAGGCAGCTCGACGGGTGGCGGTATCGAGCCACCCGTTGCACACGCGCTGAGACTGACTAACCAAACAACCGCGGAGACCAGGCGCCTCATGCTGGAGGTACAGTTGGTTACGCATTGCGTTTGTCGACGCCGCAGACCGGGCCTACCCTCGATTACATCTGAATTGCGCCGAAGATTCTTGTGGGCACTCATGGTGGAATTACCAGCTTCCATAGGGAATACCGTGCCGGTCGATGTAGGCTTTGTTCTCAGGTTCAAGTGGTATGTACTTGCCTTTGCCAGCCCCACGGTAGGGACCGCGCGGCTCAATTTCAGCCTGAAAGCGACCAACTTCTTTATCTTTAATACAACCTGCACCTATCCATACCTTAACAATGCCACCGGGAGCCATACCTAGGCTGATCGTTTGCGGAAAGAGCGTCACAACCTTTTGATCCCAAGTACAGAACACTCGTTGAGGCTTTACCATCTCGTCACGAACCCACTGTGGAACACTGATTGTTATCTTGTAAGCCTGAGGCTCCGCCAGCGACTGCCAACGTAAGTGGATACGCTCAGGGAGGTCTACATTGTTTATGGGTTTTCCTCCCCCGCCCTCTGTAGGCCATCCTTCGACAGTGCCGGTATAACTGGCCCGGCCACCATGCACTCGATAAAAAGCGAGCCCGCGCTGGTCAAGCACATCAACGCCCTCCACCCAGACTTCCATGTGGCGAGGCGCGATAAGGCTGACATACCATGCGGGGTAAGGAAGTTTCGGTGTCGGCGGCAACCTCGGGCCACTCGCACAGGCACTTAGGCTGCAGACCAAAATTACCGCACAGGCCAGGCGCCTCATGCTGGATAACCTTCTTGCGGACGGTTGAGGTGCACGTTACGGCGGTTCAGCGCTGCCGGTCTGCTCAGTAAGAAAGGCCCTATCGGGGTCCAATGTGCAGACATGTGGATGTAACGCGCTCTTAGCAACACTTCCTGCGTGGGTTCAAGTCGCACGGCCTGGTTTGCCATGACCTGCCGTATGATTTGCTCGTTGATAGGCTTGAGCTCATCTGGCAATTCGAGCCCAGGCCACTCTTCCAGCCCTTTGAAAGGAACGCCATGACGCACGCCCAACTCGCGCATCACCCGAAGCGCAATGAGGGCCAGTTCACCGCGGATAGGCCGCTCCAGCGTGACGGTAACCCAGTAATCCTGCGTAACCGACTCAGCCTTGCCCCGAGGACTGGTCGGTGCAGGCCATGCCTTGACCGCAACAGTCCCTTCACGCGCCGCGCCTGATTCGCGTAGCACCTTGGCCTGGCCATCCGCGCTGAGCCAGATCGGATGGGCTTCGATTCTCTGACGCTCGCCGACACTGGCCTTGCGTGGCCGTATCATCCATAACTTTTCTCGGGCACGAGGCAGGTAGCCGCCACCGATATCCGAATGCGCGCCGGGCAGGCCGATTTGCAGGTGGGTGGAGTGCACGGCCTTAAGAGAGTAATCAGCCCGATATTCGTCAAGAGCTTGCAGCTGGATGACTTGTCGGGCGCAGTCAGGTGGAAGGTAGAGATTGACGCCACGATTGACGTCATCGCCGGGACTGAAGTCGCCATGCAAAGGGTCTGAGATCGCAGCGACGGTGTCGAAAAGGCCGACCAGGTTGATGCATGCGTCAGCGACGGCGCGCTTTTTCACATTTCCAGACTTATCGGCCTTGAGTAGCTTGGCAAATATTCCGCGCCCAGGCTTCAATACCTCGTTGGCACAGTGCCGAGCGGCCGCTGCGCCACGGCTGAACCCAAAGATGTCGAACTCAATTTGCCCTATCAGCAGGTTAGGATTCGCTGAACGAAAACGATCTAACTGCTCTGCAATCAATAATGGTACCTGCCTCACCCGCGCTACCACGCCCGTTTCCCCCTGCCCGAGACCCTGCCCAATCAGCGTTGCATCCGCACCGCCGCTACGAGTGCCGATCCCTTCGAGGTACACCTTGATGTATCCGGTTTCTGCGTCAGCCGAAAGGCCATCTACGGCGCTGTCAGGGTACAACCGGTACAAATGCGCCACATTGCTCGGTGCATTCCCGTAACTGTTATCCGGCGCGCTGTTGAACCCGCTCCCGTCAAACTCGCCAAACCCGTATTGCTCGCACATTGCCGCAATGCTCTCCAGTTCTTCGGCCGTGAAACTGTTCAGATCCTGACGTCGGCATTGCTCCGTCGCCGCCGCATTGCTCTGGTTGTTGCCGGTGCCGTCGAAGAACAGGCCAATCCTCAGGGTGATGCCCTCGGTGAGCCCTTCGGTGATCTCCTCTTCCTCCTCTTCCTCTTCCAATGGCTCGGGCTCTAGCTCAGGCCCGGTATCGCCCGTCGCGCTCTGCTCGGAGTGGGTGTTACTGCCGCGAAGGCTGGGTCCAAGCCCATGCAGGTTCGATGGAGCCTCCAGCCCCGCCGGCAAGACGGGCAGAATTGCCGCCTGTGTGGCTTTTGGTCTGAAGTCGAAGTGCGCGGCCTTGATCAGGTAGTCGCCGGCGGTGCCGGTTTCGATGCTGCATTGCTCAATGGCGAGGTAGCTGCCGCCTGCATTGAGGACGATGCGTTTCTTGGCGGTGATGTGAATTTCGTCTTCGGTGCTGGTGATGTTCAGGCCTTGGCGGGCCAGCAGTTCCAGATGATCGTTTTGCGCCTGGATACTCACCGGTCCCTGGTTGGCGATCAGTTTGATCCCGAGCTTGCGCACGAACACGCTCAGCCCCTGGCCGATGCCCATGAACATTTTCTTCACCACGCTGATGTCGGCTGCGCCGCCCGCGTTGAGCATCAGGTTGTCTTGCGAGGCCAGCTGCAGATGCCCGCCGCTGGTCAGCGCAATGCCCTGCGGGGCGCTGAGCAGAAGGACGGATTGCTGCAGTGCCTTGAGCTTGTCTGTCAGCAGATCGAGCTGCGCCTGTACATCCGCTGGATCTGCCTGGCTGAGAGCGGCGTCGGCCGATAGCCGTTCGAGCTGTTCGCCGGCGTGCTGCAAGCGGCCCACTGCTGCATCCATGTCCAGCTGCTTGCCTTGGGCTTTGGTCTGTTCATCCGCACTGATAAACAACCCATTCCCGGCCCGAATCGCACCCTGGGCATCGGTACGCAGCTCGAACCCTTCACCACGCTTGAGCTTCTCGTCATCGACCAGATGCCCAAGATTCAGCTGGCTCTTGCCGCTGTGTACGGTGCTGAGTTTGATGTGCTCTTTGCCGCGCTCGTCCTCCATGCGCAGTTTGTTGTTGGCCGGGGTACGCAAGACATTGCGGGTGTAATCCCGGCGCAGCAACGTGACGTGGTCGGGATGTCGGCTGTCGTGCAAAGCGTGGGCGATGTACGGCCGGTCGGGGTCGCCTTGTTCAAACGCAATCGCCACTTCGGTGCCGCAGATCAGCGGCAGGTGCAGGCCGTGGGTATCTCCGGCATACGACCTGGCAAGACGCAACCACAGGCTCTCCTGACCCAGCTTCCAGCTGTCGCGGTCGAATAAGAAGCTGACCTTGTAGCGGCCTTCACTGTCGATGTGGCTGTACGGATCGTTGGCCAGCGAACTGGTCACGCGGGCCGGAACAGTCCCGGCCATCTTCGGTTTTCCAAGCAACGGCGGTCGGAAGCACAGGCTTTCCGAATAGGGAATCGCCTCGAAGCTCAGCTCGAAACTGCGGTCCCGCGCGGCACGCAGCACCAATCGGGTAACAACCGCGCCTGGCTCAAACGCCTGCGGCGCGCCGCCTGAAATCTGCAGCACCTGCGCCAGTCCCAAAGAAGCACTGCTACAAACACCGCTGAGCAACGTCTGCCCATTCAGATACCGTTCATGCCGAAGCCGGGCATAGAAAAACCCGCTTTCCCCCAGCAGGTCCTCATCCTGATCAAGCTTGTCACCCAGCGCGGTATAAGGTTCGGCGTAGTGATACGCCTCACCATAAGTCGTCGTGTCACCCCGGGTCTGATCCACCGACCCGTCCAGCCATGCACGGGCATCGCGATGGTGATAAGCCCGAAAGTGGATGCTTTTTTCGACCACCTCATGACTCGCCTGCAACTGCCAGACGCCGTCCTCGCCACTGCTTCCCAAACCGGACTGAGGGCGATACGGAAGACTGATCCGCGGCTTGACGTAGTGGCGCTGATCGTCGTGAAACTCGACCACCGCAAGACCCAATCGCTCGTCGTTGGTGAACCGGTACCAAATGCCCACTTCTGCGAGCAGGCGCGAAATGAAGGCCAGGTCACTCTCGCCGTACTGCATCACCTGCTCGCGACGTGGATACTCGCGCACAAGGGTGAACCGGAAATCCTGCCCCTCGAAATCATGCCGCGTGCGCAAGATGCTCTCAACGATCTCCGGCACCGACTGGTGCTGGTAGATCCGGTATTGCTTGCCACGCCCGAGCAAGGCCAGCAGCGGCTGCAGCGTCACTTCGTAGCGCGCTTCATCCGCCGAACCCGAGAGCCGCTTGAAACCGGTAATCGCGCCATGCAGCGTGCGCAGCGCCTGGACCTTCGGCACCGGCAAGCCCCGAATGGCTTTGGGCAAGGTATGCGGGGCAGCATGCAGGCTGAACTGGGCGCTCTTGCCCAGGATTTGATCGGCCGCGATGTCGCGATCAAGGGAGGTGAATTCGATGCGGTAAAGAAACGGCTGACTCAGCTGTTCTTCGCCTTCAAAAGCCAGAACATCGAGCGAGACAGGCAAGCTATGGACAACGAGCGTGTGGCGGCTGTGATCGAAGAAAGGTGGCAGTGCGGTGAGCATGGATGAGCGTCCCTGGCAGGAAGAAGCGCCCCTGACCGGTCAAGCAAAAACCGGATCAACTCGTCCATGAGAGAGGGCTGAAGCGGGCGAAGATGCGGCATTTCAAAGCCCCATTCCATAGCCAAAACACGAAGAAGAAGCGTCCTAATAAAAGTCAGGAATCGCCCTACACAGCGCGCAAAAACGGCGATCAAACGCGAGGGTGCTAGACTCGCGCACCTTCCGTTACCCGACCCAAACACATGTTTGCTGTTACGTCACCCATGCCGCCCGCACCGCTGCAACGCCTGCAGTTCGACTGGCTCCAGTCGGCCGGCGTGCAGCTGGCGATCCTGCGTCTGGACCTGGTCGATCCGCTGATCAGCGGCAATAAGTGGTTCAAGCTCAAGCATCACCTGGAAGCAGCTGAGCGAGCCGGTGCGCGGGGTGTCATCAGCCTGGGCGGTGCGCATTCCAATCACCTTCATGCGCTGGCGGCGGCAGGCAAGCGGTTTGGTTTTGCCACCGTCGGGCTGATGCGCGGGCATGCGGTCGAGACGCCGACGGTGCTGGATCTGCAAGCTTTCGGCATGGAACTGCACTGGCTGGGTTACGCCGGCTATCGTGCGCGGCATGCTGCCGACTTCTGGGACCCGTGGCGTGAACGTTATCCCCACCTGTTTCCGGTGCCAGAGGGCGGTGGCGGGCTTGATGGCGCGTTGGGGTGCGCCGACATCGTTCATCAGGCGCGTAGTCAGCTTGGGCAGTTGGGTTGGCAGGATTACGACGCCTGGTGGCTCGCGTGCGGGACTGGCACGACGCTCGCCGGTCTGGTGCTGGCTGAAGCGGGGCAGCATGAAGTGATCGGCGCAACGGCGCTGCCTGCACATCATGGGGTCGAACGGAACATCGACGCCATTCTTGAGCCCTTCGCGAGCAAGCTCGCTCCCACGAGTGCGATGTCTTTCCGCACCGATGAGGTGTTATCCAGCACGGGGCGCTATCGGCTGGTGGATGCCAGCCGTGGAGGTTTTGCCAAGACCGATTCGGCCTTGCTGGACTTCATGGCTCACCATGAGGCCGAGTCCGCTGTTCCCTTTGAGCCCCTGTATACCGCCAAGGCCTTGCTGGCCCTGCGAGAAGCGGTGGAGGCGGGACGGATCGCCGAGGGCACGCGACTGATCTTCCTGCACACGGGAGGATTGCAGGGCAGGCGGACCTTCGACCTCGCATAGGCGCGTCGCTGACGGTTGCCGAGCCATCTGGGCTTCCTGGCGAAAGCGCCGGTCGGCATCTAGAGCAGCGTCATCCCGAATCGCCCGAACACTGGCATGAATCCTGCGGACGAGAGAGATCAACAGGTCGGTCCTGAATACGTCGGTGACACTTCTGGAGTCAGGCGATCGGGGCGCTGTACCGATAATCGGATCTTTCCCACGCGCGCCGAGGTTTGCATGACCACTCCCGTCTCTGAGCAGGTGGAGCCTGCCACTTTGCGAAAAGTCATCGTTGCGGCCGCCATCGGCAATTTCGTCGAATGGTTCGATTTCGCTGTCTATGGATTCCTGGCCACCACCATCGCCCAGCAGTTCTTTCCCAGCGGCGACGCGAGCGTGGCGCTGTTGAAGACCTTTGCGGTGTTCGCGGTCGCCTTCGCGTTCCGGCCCCTTGGCGGGGTGTTTTTCGGCATGCTCGGCGACCGCATTGGCCGCAAACGCACATTGGCGTTCACCATTCTGCTGATGGCCGGGGCCACGACGATCATCGGCTTGTTGCCCACTTATGCAGCGATCGGGGTCACCGCGCCGATTCTGTTGACGATCATCCGCTGCGCTCAAGGTTTTTCCGCCGGGGGCGAATACGCCGGTGCATGCGCTTACCTGATGGAGCACGCACCGCGCACGCAACGGGCGTGGTACGGGAGTTTCGTGCCGGTGTCGACCTTCTCGGCATTCGCGGCAGCGGCCATCATCGCTTACGCGCTTGAGGCTTCGCTCAGCGCGGAGGCCATGGGCAGTTGGGGGTGGCGGCTTCCATTTCTGATTGCGGCACCGTTGGGTCTGGTCGGGTTGTACCTGCGCTGGAAGCTCGACGAAACGCCGGCGTTCCAGGCGGTGAAGGAGGAACATGCAGTCGCTCATTCGCCGTTGAAAGAAACCCTGCGCAACCACGGCGCCGCGATCTGTTGCCTGGGGGCTTTCGTGTCGCTGACGGCGCTGTCGTTCTACATGTTCACCACTTATTTCGCGACGTACTTGCAGGTCGCCGGTGGCCTGACCCGGGCTACCGCGTTGCTGGTGTCGTTGATTGCGCTGCTGTTCGCGGCTGCGATCTGTCCACTGGCCGGGGCGTTTTCCGACAAGGTCGGGCGGCGCGCGACAGTGGTCAGCACCTGCGCCTTGCTCATCGTGGTGGTGTATCCCTCGTTCCTCATGGCGAGTTCCGGTTCGTTTGCAGCGTCGATTGTCGGTGTGATGCTGCTGGCGATCGGTGCCGTGCTGTGTGGCGTGGTCACGGCGGCCTTGCTGTCGGAGACTTTTCCTACGCGCACTCGCTACACCGCCTCGGCAATAACTTACAACATGGCGTACACCATTTTCGGTGGAACGGCACCGCTGATGGCGACCTGGCTGATTGGCGCGACGGGCAGCAACCTGGCGCCGGCGTTTTACCTGATTGTGATTGCCCTGTTGGCGCTGGCGGGCGGGCTGGCCTTGCCGGAAACGTCCAGGGTGTCGTTGCATGAGGTCGAAGGTTCGCTGACGTCGCGGGGCAAGCTTCAGACAGCAGTCTGAAGCCGCGCCATCGGCTGAGGCGTGCCGTGGTCCGACGATCGCGGTGGGTCAGTCAGCCATGAAGAGACACGACAAATGCATTCGCGGGCAAGCGCGCTCCTACAATGGATTGCGTTAGACGCGGAATATGCGCCATCCACAAACCTGCAGGAGCGCGCTTGCCCTCGAACACGTTGGGTCAGCAATACACGCGGCGGCTGAAAGAATGCATTCGCGGGCAAGCGCGCGCCAACAGCGGATTGCGTCAGACGCGGAATATGCGTCGTCCACAAACCTGTAGGAGCGCGCTGCCCGCGAACACGTTGGGTCAGCAATACACGCGACGGCTGAAAGAATGCATTCGCGGGCAAGCGCGCTCCTACAATGGATTGCGTTAGACGCGGAATATGCGCCATCCATAAACCTGCAGGAGCGCGCTGCCCGCGAAGACGGCCACGCATTCAGCACCGGTTTCGGCTGACACCCCATGACAACGCAGGCTCCAAAAGGGTGGCTTTGCTGTTAAGTACCAAAAAGACTGCGGTCACGATCAACGCACAAACCAGCAACAAAACATGGCAGCGCTGCCCCAAAAAATGGCACATTGGCGGCCCCTTGCGCCGCTGACATGTTCTGTAACGAGTTCCACGGCGCGTCAACGTTCGACGGATGCACCCGATGGCCGTTACCCGCACCGCAACTTCGCCCGCGACCGGCGCCACGTCCGCGCCGCAATCCAGCCCACTGGTCATGCGCATCATCGGTGCAGTCGCACTGGCGCATCTGCTCAATGACCTGATTCAGTCGATCCTGCCCTCGATCTACCCCATGCTCAAAGCCTCCTACAACCTGAGCTTTACGCAGGTGGGGCTGATTACCCTTACGTTTCAGGTCACTGCCTCCCTGCTGCAACCCTGGGTCGGGTTCTACACCGACCGGCACCCCAATCCTCTGGTCCTGCCGGTGGGATCGCTGTGCATTCTCGGCGGCGTGTTGATGCTGGCGACTGTAGGCAGCTTCCCGCTGATCTTGCTGGCAGCCGGCCTGATCGGCATCGGTTCGTCGACATTTCACCCTGAAGCCTCCCGCATCGCCCGGCTGGCCTCGGGCGGGCGCTTCGGTCTGGCGCAGTCAACCTTTCAAGTCGGCGGCAACAGCGGCTCGGCCATCGGACCGTTGCTTGCAGCGGCGATCATCATTCCGTTCGGCCAGGGGCACATCGCCTGGTTCGGGTTGGTGGCGTTGTTCTCCGTAGGTTTGCTCTACGCGATCAGCCGCTGGTACAAGGCGCACCTGGCGCTGTTCAAACTCAAGGCCGGGCACGCCGCCACCCACGGCCTGTCGAAGCGCCGGGTGACCAGCGCGCTGGTGGTGCTGGCGCTGCTGGTGTTCTCCAAGTACTTCTATATGGCCAGCTTCACCAGCTACTTCACCTTCTTCCTGATCGAAAAATTCCAGTTGTCGGTCGCCAGCTCGCAGTTGCACCTGTTCATGTTCCTGGCAGCCGTCGCGGCAGGCACGTTTTTCGGCGGCCCTATCGGTGACCGCATCGGGCGCAAGGCGGTGATCTGGTTCTCGATCCTCGGCGTCGCCCCGTTCACCCTCGCGCTGCCCTATGCGGACCTGTTCTGGACCAGCGTGCTCAGCGTGATCATCGGTTTCATCCTCGCTTCGGCGTTTTCGGCCATCGTGGTGTACGCGCAGGAATTGGTGCCGGGCAATGTTGGCATGATCGCCGGTATCTTCTTCGGGCTGATGTTCGGGTTCGGCGGCATCGCTGCCGCTTTATTGGGGCACCTGGCGGACCTTCACGGCATCCTCTATGTCTACTCGCTGTGCTCCTATCTGCCCTTGCTGGGCATCCTCGCCATTCTGCTTCCGAGAACTCCCAAGAAATGCTGATCGCCGTCCTGATTTTTCTGATCACCATCACGTTGGTGATCTGGCAACCCAAAGGCCTGGGCGTTGGCTGGAGTGCAACCTTTGGCGCCGTGCTTGCGCTGCTGTCCGGCGTGGTGCATCTGAGTGATATCCCGCAGGTGTGGCACATCATCTGGAACGCCACCGGCACCTTCATTGCGCTGATCATTATCAGCCTGTTGCTGGACGAAGCCGGGTTTTTCAATTGGGCCGCGCTGCACGTGGCGCGCTGGGGCAACGGCAAGGGCCGGCGCTTGTTTGCGTTCATCGTGCTGCTCGGGGCCCTGGTGTCGGCGCTGTTTGCCAACGATGGCGCGGCGCTGATCCTCACCCCGATCGTCATGTCGATGCTGCTGGCGCTGCGCTTTTCGCCTGCGACGACGCTGGCGTTTGTGATGGCGGCGGGGTTCATTGCGGATACCGCGAGCCTGCCGCTGGTGGTCTCCAACCTCGTCAACATCGTGTCCGCCGATTACTTCGGCATCGGCTTCAATCGCTACGCTTCGGTCATGGTGCCGGTCAATCTGGTCAGCGTGACGGCGACGCTCGCGGTGCTGATGCTGTTCTTCCGCCGCGACATTCCGAAAACGTTCGACGCTTCGCAACTGGCCGAGCCGTCCTCGGCGATCAAGGACCGCGCGACCTTCATGACCGGCTGGTGGGTGCTTGGCATTTTGCTGGTGGGCTGTTTTGCGCTGGAGCCGCTGGGCATCCCCATCAGCGCGATTTCCGCCGTGTGCGCAGCGATCCTGCTGGGCATCGCTGCCAAGGGCCACCGCATTTCGACGCGCAAGGTGCTGAAAGACGCGCCGTGGCAGATCGTGATTTTCTCGCTAGGCATGTATCTGGTGGTCTACGGCCTGCGCAATCAGGGGCTGACTGACTATCTGGCGACCTGGCTGGACCGCTTCGCCGAGCACGGTCTCTGGGGCGCGGCGATGGGCACCGGGGTGCTGACGGCGTTGCTGTCGTCGGTGATGAACAACCTGCCGACGGTGCTGATCGGTCTGCTCTCCATTGACGCCAGCCAGGCCCATGGTCTGCTGCAAGAGGCGATGATTTACGCCAACGTCATCGGCAGTGACCTGGGCCCGAAGATCACCCCGATCGGCAGCCTCGCGACACTACTGTGGCTGCATGTTCTGGCCAAGAAAGGCGTGACCATCGGCTGGGGCTATTACTTCAGGGTCGGCATCGTTCTGACGGTGCCAGTGCTGTTGATCACCCTGGCGGCGCTGGTGCTGCGCTTGAGTCTTTGACGCGGCGGGCATCCGGCAGATTCGGCCACAGGTCGGACACCAGAAACAGCCGCTCGGCTTCCTCCCAGTGGGCGTCGCCAAGTTGCGCCAGGCGCACCAGCAGTTGCGCGGGTGCCAGCGGGTCGAGGGCGTCCAGCCAGTTTTGAAACTGGTGCGGTGTCCAGGCCCCGTCACAGCGCGCCGGTGCCAGCCACGAAGGGCGCGGCAGCAGTTGCCAGCGGCCTTCGGGCGAGTGTGCGGCGTACGCAGGCCAGTCTTTTTGATGCAGCCAGTGGCCGCGCAGATGCTCGGGGTTTACCCCTCGCGGCGAGGCGGCGACACCGGGCCACGGATAAAACAGATAGCCCCCCAACCAGAGTGAAGCGCTAAACGTTTCCACACCCCGCGCGGCGAGAATGGCGGTGCTCTCCGGGCGCGAAGACATGGGCAGTTGATGCTGTTCCAGATGCGCAAGTTTGAGATCCAGCCGGTCCTGCGAGCCCGGCCCGAGCCAGTTCGCCGGGTCGTCGCCGTTGGCCGCTTGAGCTCCCAGGTACAGCTTGATCGCCAGCTCGATGTGATGGACGCCGTGCGTGTCCCGCAGCAGTATGTCCAGCTCGCCCAATGTGCGGCCTTCGCCTTGAATCGGCAGGTTGGCGGCGAGCATCTCGACACCGGGCGCGTGTTGGATTGCGAAGTGCCACAGGCGCTCGTAGTACAGCCCCAGCCGGCGAGTCGAGCTTCTTGAAAGCCAGTCGCTGAGTGCGCTGTCGTCGCGGTCCAGTTGCTTTAAAAAAACTTCGAGCGCCTCGGGATGGTGTACCCAGTGGCTGCCGCTCAGGGGATGACGTTGAGGCCATTGGGTTTCTGCCAGCATGGCCGGGGACAGGAGGGTCCATGCCAGATCACGCACGATGGGCGTACGGAGTTGACGGGGCAGGGCGCTCAGGGTCGGAAAAGGGTTGTTCATCCGGGCAGAATAGCGGGTGATGGGCGCTCGCGGCCATCGTATCCAGGCGGAGCGTCAGCCGGCATCTGTGCCGAACCTGCCGACGTCTTCGCGGGCAAGCGCGCTCCTACAGGTTTAGCGCGCTCCAGGCTGCCCGGTTAACGCCAATCTTCTGTAGGAGCCGGCTTGCTGGCGAATGCGGTGTTTCAGCGTCAAACATGCCGGCTGGTACATCGCGTTAGCCCACAAGCCCACAAGCCCACAAGCCCACAAGCCAACAAGCCAACGAGAAGCCAACAAGCCCGCAGCTACGGCGTCGTTAGCCGCACGGTGGGATGCCTATTAATGCACCACAACGCGGGCGCTGGCCCTATCCGCGCAGTTCCCCATTTGCCGCACCCGACCCCTTCGCCCATAATCGCGTTCTTTACATGCATCAAGCCTGCGGGAGCCCCATGGAGCAATTTCGAAACATCGGCATCATTGGTCGCCTGGGCAGTACTCAGGTGGTGGAGACCGTTCGCCGACTCAAGAAATTTCTGATCTCGCGGCACCTGCATGTGATCCTCGAGGATGCCATCGCCGAAGTCTTGCCAGGCCATGGCCTGCAAACCTCTTCACGCAAGATGCTCGGCGAAGTCTGCGACATGGTCATCGTCGTCGGCGGCGACGGCAGTTTGCTCGGTGCCGCGCGTGCGCTGGCCAAGCACAACGTTCCGGTACTGGGGATCAACCGCGGCAGCCTGGGTTTTCTAACCGATATCCGCCCCGACGAACTGGAAGTCAAAGTCGCCGAAGTCCTCGACGGCCACTATCTGGTTGAAAACCGCTTCCTGCTGCAGGCCGAAGTGCGCCGCCACGGCGAGGCGATCGGGCAGGGCGACGCCCTTAACGACGTCGTTCTGCACCCCGGCAAATCCACACGCATGATCGAATTCGAAATTTACATCGACGGCCAGTTCGTCTGCAGCCAGAAGGCCGACGGTCTGATCGTTGCCACGCCGACCGGGTCCACCGCCTATGCGCTGTCGGCGGGCGGCCCGATCATGCACCCCAAGCTCGACGCCATTGTCATCGTGCCGATGTACCCGCATACGCTGTCGGGCAGGCCGATTGTCGTGGATGGAAACAGTGAGTTGAAAATCGTTGTCTCAAAGGACATGACGATCTATCCCCAGGTTTCCTGCGATGGCCAGAACCACTTCACCTGTGCCCCGGGTGACACCGTGACCGTGAAAAAGAAGCCGCAGAAACTGCGACTGATTCACCCCCTCGACCACAACTACTACGAAGTCTGCCGGACCAAACTCGGTTGGGGCAGTCGGCTCGGCGGCGGGAGCGATTGATGCTCGATCCCGCGCGTAGCTACGATCTGATCGGTGACGTGCATGGATGTGCCCAGACCCTTGAGCACTTGCTCGACACCCTCGGTTACCGTTTTCAGGCGGGCGTCTGGCGCCACCCTGAACGTATTGCCGTGTTCCTCGGCGACATCATCGACCGCGGCCCGCGAATTCGCGAGACGCTGCATATCGTCCATGACATGGTCGAGGCCGGCCACGCGTTTTGCATCATGGGCAACCACGAGTTCAATGCGCTGGGCTGGAGCACACCTGCGCCGGCGGACAGCGGCAAACAGTTCGTGCGCGAACACACCCCGCGTCATGCGCGCCTGCTGGGTGAAACCCTGGCGCAGTTCGAGCAGCATCCGGGGGAGTGGAACGACTTTCTCGAATGGTTCTACGAGCTGCCGCTGTTCATCGACGCCGAGCGGTTCCGGCTGGTGCATGCGTGCTGGGACGCAGCGCTCATCGACGCCATGCGCAGTGACCGCGGTGACGGGCGCATCGACCAAGCCTTCGTTCAGGCGTCGGCGCTGCCGGGCAGCTTTGCCAGTGCGGTGTTCGACCGTCTATTGCGTGGCACCGACCTGCGTCTGCCCCATGGCATGACCCTGACCGGCGGCGACGGCCTGACCCGCGCCTCGTTTCGCACCAAGTTCTGGGAAGATGACCCGCAAACTTACGGCGACGTGGTGTTTCAGCCCGATGCCCTGCCGGAGCCGGTGGCCAGAAGGCCGCTGTCGCCCAGTGAAAAGAACGCGTTGCTGCGCTATGGCGCTGATGAGCCACTGCTGTTCGTCGGCCATTACTGGCGCAGCGGCGTTCCCGCCCCTATCCGTCCCAACCTGGCGTGCCTGGACTACAGCGCCGTACTGTTCGGCAAACTGGTCGCGTACCGGCTTGATCAGGAAACCCGAATTGACCCGAACAAATTCGTCTGGGTCGACGTCACTCGTCCGGAAATACCTCAATGAGTCCTGTCGCTGTATTACGCCTGCCGCTGCAGACCGATTTAAGCGGCTTCGTCGAATTGCTGCGTCGCCTCAACGTGCCCCACCGGGTGAGCGAGGAGGCAGGCCAACAGGTGCTCTGGGTGCCGGATGCGCCGCAGCTGGCCGATGACATTCGTCAGCTGTATCAGCAGTACCCTGAAGGCGACCCCACCGCGCAATTGCCGCCGGGCCGGGAAGTCGTGGCTGTCAGCCGCCCGAGCCCGCTGCTGCAGGTGCGCCGCAGTCCGGTGACCAGCATTATTCTGCTGCTGTGCCTGATCGTGGCCGGCGTGACCTTGCTCGGCGACAACTTCGAGGCGCTGAGCTGGCTGACCTTCAACGACTTTCGCGTGCGCGGCGAGTACATCGCTTTCACCCCCGTGGCAGCAACGCTGGCCGCCGGCGAGTGGTGGCGCATCTTTACGCCGATGTTCATCCACTTTGGCGTGCTGCATCTGGTGATGAACGCCCTGTGGTTCTGGGAGCTTGGCCGGCGCATCGAAACGCGTCAGGGCCATTGGCAGTTGCTCGGACTGACCCTGGCGTTCAGTGCGTTTTCCAACTACGGCCAGTATTTCTGGAGCGGACCGAGCCTGTTCGGCGGCCTCTCCGGCGTGCTGTATGCGTTGCTCGGTCATTGCTGGATCTTTCAATTGCTCGCCCCCAACCCCATCTATCGTTTACCGCGTGGCGTACTGGCCATGATGCTGATCTGGCTGGTGGTGTGCATGACTGGCGTGGTCGGTGTGCTGGGCTTTGGCGAAATCGCCAATGGCGCCCACGTCGGCGGGCTGATCATCGGTTGTGCTACAGGTCTTGTGGGCGGTGCATTGGCCCGCCGCAAACATTAAAATCGCCCGCTCAATTCTGGGAGAACCCAATGTCCTCTTTTGTCGAAATGATTGAAAACATCACCCCCGACGTCTACGAAAGCTTGAAGCTGGCGGTGGAAATCGGCAAATGGTTCGACGGTCGCAAGCTGACACAGGAGCAACGCGAGCTGTCGCTGCAGGCCCTGATTGCCTGGGAAGTGCGCAACGTTCCCGAAGACCAGCGCATCGGCTACATGGGGCCGCAAGAGTGCGCGTCCAAATCGGCACCCGTGCCCAATATCCTGTTCAAGTCGGACTCCATTCATTGATTGAAATCGGTAGAGGCGCTGTCAACAAAATGTCCGCGCGGCTTGAGGCCTCGCGGGTTGAATACGCATTTCGTCTGGGTGATGCGCAGATCCCGGTCAACCCGTTGATCGGCAAGACCGTGCGCCTGGAATACCTCGGCGCGATTCACTGCAGTCATTGCGGCAAGCGCACCAAAACCAGCTACAGCCAGGGTTATTGCTACCCGTGCATGCTCAAGCTGGCGCAGTGTGACCTGTGCATCATGAGCCCCGAGCGCTGCCACCACGAGCACGGCACCTGCCGGGATCCGGCCTGGGGCGAGCAGTTCTGCATGACCGAGCACGTGGTGTACCTGGCCAATTCGTCGGGGGTTAAAGTCGGCATCACCCGCGCGACCCAGTTGCCGACGCGCTGGCTTGACCAGGGTGCGAGTCAGGCCTTGCCCATCGTGCGCTGCGCCACCCGGCAGCAGTCCGGCTTCGTGGAAGACCTGTTTCGCAGTCAGGTGGCCGACCGCACCAACTGGCGGGCGTTGCTCAAGGGCGATGCGCCGGCGGTCGACCTGAGTGCCATCCGCCAGCAACTGTTCGAGTCCTGCGCCGAAGGCCTGGTCGCGTTGCAGATGCGTTTCGGCTTGCAGGCCATTCAGGTGATGAACGATGTCGAGCCCATTGAGATCCGATACCCGGCAGAGGCCTACCCGACCAAGATCGTCAGCTTCAATCTGGACAAGGATCCGATCGCCGAAGGGACCCTGCTGGGTGTCAAAGGGCAATACCTGATTTTCGACACCGGCGTGATCAATATTCGCAAATACACGGCGTACCAACTCGCCGTGCATCAGTAGCCCGTATTAGCAGAAGAAGGGACCGCACCATGCGCACCGACCAGCCGAAAATGATTTACCTGAAGGACTATCAGGCGCCTGAGTACCTCATCGACGAGACCCACCTGACCTTTGAATTGTTCGAGGACCATTCGCTGGTTCATGCGCAGTTGGTGATGCGCCGCAACCCCGAGCGCGCCCAGCTGGCACAAGGCGGCGCGTTGCCGCCACTGGTGCTCGACGGTCAGTTGCTTGAGCTGCTGTCGGTGAAACTGGCGGACGCCGAGCTCACGCCGCAGGACTATCAGCTGACGTCGGACAGCCTGACGGTGCAGCCGGCCAGCGAGTCTTTCACGCTGGACACCAGCGTGAAGATCCACCCGGAAACCAACACCGCGCTGGAAGGCCTGTACAAGTCCAGCGGCATGTTCTGCACCCAGTGCGAAGCCGAAGGCTTTCGCAAGATCACCTACTACCTCGACCGCCCGGACGTGATGAGCAAGTTCACCACCACGGTCAGCGCCAACAAGCAGGCCTTCCCGATCCTGCTGTCCAACGGCAACCTGATTGCCGCCGGCCCGTCCGAGGAAGAAGGCCGTCACTGGGCCACCTGGGAAGACCCGTTCAAGAAGCCGGCTTACCTGTTCGCGCTGGTCGCTGGCGACCTGTGGTGCATCGAGGACACCTTCATCACCATGACCGACCGCAAGGTCACGTTGCGCATCTTCGTCGAGCCCGAAAACGTCGATAAATGCCAGCACGCCATGGACAGCCTGAAGAAGTCCATGCGCTGGGACGAAGAGGTTTACGGCCGCGAATACGATCTGGACATCTTCATGATCGTGGCGGTCAACGACTTCAACATGGGCGCCATGGAGAACAAGGGCCTCAATATCTTCAACTCCAGCGCCGTGCTGGCCCGCGCCGAGACGGCCACCGACGCTGCACACCAGCGGGTCGAGGCCATCGTCGCCCATGAATACTTCCACAACTGGTCGGGCAACCGCGTCACCTGCCGCGACTGGTTCCAGCTGTCGCTGAAAGAAGGCTTCACGGTGTTCCGTGATTCCGGCTTCTCGGCCGACATGAACTCCGCCACGGTCAAGCGCATTCAAGACGTGGCCTACCTGCGCACGCACCAGTTCGCCGAAGACGCTGGCCCCATGGCCCATGCCGTGCGCCCGGACAGCTTCATCGAGATTTCCAACTTCTACACCCTGACCGTGTACGAGAAGGGTGCGGAAGTGGTCGGCATGATCCACACGCTTCTGGGCGTGGAGGGCTTCCGCAAGGGCACCGATTTATTCTTCGAGCGCCACGACGGCCAGGCCGTGACCTGCGACGACTTCATCAAGTCCATGGAAGACGCCAACGGTGTCGACTTCACCCAGTTCAAGCGCTGGTACTCCCAGGCCGGCACGCCGCGTCTGGCGGTCAGCGAATCCTATGATGCCGACGCCAAAACCTACAGCCTGACGTTCCGCCAAAGCGCACCGACCACGCCGGGCCAACCGGGTGAGCAGAAACTGCCGTTTGTGATTCCGGTTGCCATGGGCTTGCTGGATGCCGAGGGCCAGGAACTGCCTCTGCGGTTGCAGGGCGAAGCGCCGGCGGTGAATACCTCACGCGTGCTTTCAGTCACCGAAGCCGAGCAGACGTTCACCTTCGTCGACATCGCTGAGCAGCCGCTGCCTTCCTTGCTTCGCGGCTTCTCCGCTCCGGTGAAACTGAGCTTCCCGTACAACCGCGACCAGCTGATGTTCCTGATGCAACACGACAGCGACGGTTTCAACCGCTGGGATGCCGGGCAGCAACTGTCGGTTCAGGTGCTTCAGGACATGATCGCCCAGCACCAGAAAGGCGAGCTTCTGGTCATGGACCAGCGCCTGATCACCGCGCTGCACACCGTGCTGTCGGATGAGAGCCTGGATCAGGCCATGGTCGCCGAGATGCTGTCGCTGCCGGGTGAGGCGTACCTCATCGAAATCAGCGAAGTGGCGGACGTCGATGCCATCCACGCCGCACGCGAGTTTGCTCGCCAGCAACTGGCTGACAACCTCAGCGACGCCTTGTGGAAGCGCTATCAGACCAACCGTGAACTGTCCAGGCAGACGCCGTACGTGGCCGCGTCCGAGCACTTCGCTCGCCGTACGCTGCAGAACATCGCGCTGTCGTACCTGATGCTGACCGGCAAACCTGAAGTGCTGGCCGCGGCCATCGACCAGTTCGACACTGCCGACAACATGACCGAGCGCCTGACCGCGCTGGCCGTGCTGGTGAACTCGCCGTTCGACGCCGAGAAGGCCAAGGCGCTTGAAGTGTTTGCCGAGAACTTCAAGGACAACGCGCTGGTGATGGATCAGTGGTTCAGCGTGCAGGCGGGCAGCACGTTGCCGGGCGGGTTGGAACGCGTCAAAGCGCTGATGCAGCACCCGGCCTTCACCATGAAGAACCCGAACAAGGTGCGTGCGCTGATCGGTGCGTTTGCCGGCCAGAACCTGATCAACTTCCATGCAGCGGACGGTTCCGGCTATCGCTTCCTGGCCGATCTGGTCATCGAACTGAACGGCTTCAACCCGCAGATCGCATCGCGCCAGTTGGCGCCGTTGACCCGCTGGCGCAAATACGACAGCGCGCGGCAAGCGCTGATGAAGGCGGAACTGGAGCGCATCCTGGCCTCCGGCCCGCTGTCGCCGGACGTCTATGAAGTGGTGAGCAAAAGCCTGGCGTAACTCGGGCGATTGTTGAAAAGGGCTGTCCGTTTGCGCGGACAGCCCTTTTTTGTGGGCGCTGCTTCAAGGTTTCAGCGGCTTTGGACGTTGTCTTGCACGCCGATGCCTTTGTAGGACTGGCTTTAGCCGGGAAGAGGCCGGTTTGTGTGTCATCCAGTTTGCGGTGCGACGAATGACGCCTTCCCGGCTGAAGCCGGTCCCACAAGCCGAGATGTCCAATTCCGGCGAGCGGTCGATCAGGCGTTGAAGCCGATAATGGCTTTGGTCTCGAGATACTCTTCAAACCCCTGCACGCCGTACTCGCGGCCATTGCCCGAACGCTTGTAGCCGCCGAAGGGCGCCATGGGGTCCCACGCCGGATAGTTCAGGTGCACTTGCCCGGCGCGGATGCGCGAGGCGACTGCTCGGCCCAGTTCCAGGTCCTGCGCCTGCACATGGGCGCCCAGGCCGTAGACGGTGTCATTGGCGATGGCCACCGCTTCGTCGATCGTGTCGTAGGCGAGAATGCACAGCACCGGACCGAAGATTTCCTCTTGCGCGATGCGCATCGCTGAGTCCACTTCGGAAAACACCGTCGGCCGGGTGTAATAACCTTTTTCAAACCCATGCACACGGCCCGGCCCGCCGCACAACAGTTTCGCCCCTTCGCTGATGCCCGTCTGGATCATGGCTTGAACACGGCTGAACTGGGCTTGATTGGCAATTGGCCCGAGTTGGGTATCCGGCGATTGCGGGTCCCCGACGATCAACGCATTGGCGGTGGCCGTTGCCAATGCCTCGACTTCGGCGAGGCGGGCGCGGGGCACGATCATTCGGGTAGGCGCACTGCACGACTGGCCGACGTTGCGCAGGGCCGACAGCACCCCCAGCGGCACCGCCTTGGCGAAGTCAGCGTCGGGCAGCATGACGTTCGGCGATTTGCCGCCCAATTCCTGGGTCACGCGTTTCACCGTCACCGCAGCCGCCTGCGCGACGAGGGCGCCGGCACGGTTTGAGCCGGTGATGGAAATCATGTCGATGTCAGGGTGCGAGGCGAGGGCTGCGCCGACGTCAGGACCGCTGCCGTTGACCAGGTTGAACACGCCGGGGGGCAGGCCGGCGTCGTGCACCAGCTGGGCGAACAGCAGGGCACTCAAGGGTGAGAGTTCGCTGGGTTTCAGGACCACCGTGCAACCGGCAGCAATGGCCGGCGCGACTTTGGCGGTGATCTGGTACAGCGGCCAGTTCCATGGCGTGATCAGGCCGCAGACGCCGATGGCTTCACGTTCGATGGCGGTGGTGCCTTCGACGGTCTGAAAGCGATAGGTGGACAGCAGATCCCGGGCGACGCGTACGTGTTCGGCGGCCAACGGCACCTGCATGGAACGGGAGAAACTGATCGCCGCGCCCATCTCCAGCGACAGGGTCTGGGCCAGCGACTCTTTGCGCTCCAAGATCAATGCATGGATTTTCCCCAGAATCGCTGCGCGTTCTACGGCCGGCGTTGCGGACCAGCCCGCGAACGCCCCCCGCGCAGCTGCCACGGCCCGGTCAACGTCCTCGGCCGAACCTTGCGCCACCTGGGCCACCACCTCTTCAGTGGCTGGATTGACCACGGGAAGACGGGCTGGAACAACGGGGGATGCCCACTCGCCGTTGATGTAAAAATGCCCGGCGTGTTGCAGCTCAGTGCCGTGGGTGTTGAAAGGGTGTGAGGTCATCCGGTGAGCTCCCTGGAGCGGAAAAAGTGCTGCGAACAGCCCGTTCAAACGTCCTCATACGCTAACAAACCGGCCCAGGCGAAAGATGCCGTTGTTGCAGCCTGCAAGGGAGAATCTGCTGAATCCGGCGGCGTGCGCGCCATCAGTTTTGCGGTGTAACTGCCGACGCTTTCCCGGCTAAAGCCGGTCCCACAATGAGTGCTTGAACACCAGTGGTGGCGATGACGCGGAGCGTCAGGGGATGCATTCCCACGCAGAGCGTGGGAACGATCGATACGATCGAGATCAAAGGCTTCCCGGCTAAAGCCGGTCCCACAATCAGTGCTTGAACACCAGTGGTGGCGATGACGCGGAGCGTCAGCGGATGCATTCCCACGCAGAGCGTGGGAACGATCGATACGATCGAGATCAAAGGCTTCCCGGCTAAAGCCGGTCCCACAAGGTGTCGGCGTTTTTCAGTGGGACCGGCTTCAGCCGGGAAGTTTTTGATCTGCTTTAAGAGCGCTTTTGATCTCCGTATACAAAAAGTCCAGTCACCGCCAATCGCGACTTGGGTGCAGGCTGAACGCAGGTCTCGTGGAGTGGGCCGAGCGGCATGGATGCCGCGAGAGCCGCCCCCCGCCATGGATGGCGGATGGCGGCGGGCCCACGGAGCGAGACCGAAGTGAAGGAACCCTGACGAAGGAAGGGCCCAACCAGGAGCAAGCACCCTTGGTTACTTGGGGTGTTTTTCCAAGTAACTCGCCGAAGGCGAAACCCGAGGCCGTTAGGCCGACGCCCTTGATCTTGATCTGAAAAAACGCTTATTTCACCGCATATACCTTGCGAACGTAAACCGCACTCGTCCACGCACAAAACGCCCCCTTCGCCACAAAAACCGTATCACCCGCATTCACCGTCACCTCAACACCCGCCTCATCCGCCAGCGTCACGCTCCCCTCCAACAGATGCATCAACTCATGCAACCGGTGCGCACGACCATGACGCTGATAAGGCGTCGAATCCCAAATCCCCACTTTAAACTCCGTCACCGCATCATCAAACAGACTCAACGCCCGACACTGCGGCGCCGGTCCAATCAAAATCGGCGGCTCCAGCGTCGCAGACGGATCCAGCCACAGATGCGCCGGCAACAGCGTCAAGCCGGGGCGCGCCGGTGCGTTTTCCACATCCACCGCACAAAATGCCCACTCGCTGCCAGCGCTCGCCTGCACCGTGACGCGACTGCCACGGCCAATCACCGCGCTGCTCCCGATGCCCAACTCAAGCGTCTGGTCCGCACTGCTCAACACCACATGCCCGGCGTGCACCACCAGCGTCTCGCTATAGGGAAAATCCTCAATCAAGGCATCGCCGCTGAACCGCACAACACCGGCAGACACACCATCGTCGCCTCGCCACGCCACCTTTCGTGCCTCGGCGAAGGGGTCACGCGCGTTTAACGGCGCCGAGCTAAACGACGTCGCAACGCCGCTGCCATCAGCACGCGCCAACAGCAAAATACCGGGAGTAGACATGGGTAACGCTCCGTGGGGAATCAGCCGATCGCCTGAGTGATCAGCGCAAAAGGTTGAATGCCCTGGCTGGACTCGGGCGGCGTGCCCCGCGCCATCTGAACAACGGTGTCGATGTTCTTCAGGCCTGCTGCTTCCAGCCAGTCACTGAGGCCGCACGCCACGGGGATGTCGATGCGCACAAACGTGTCCGGCACCTGCGCCAGCAAAACGGCGATCAGGTGTTTGGCCTGATGGCTGTTCTCCGCCACCACCGGGCCGATGCAGCGCCCGCGCCCGAACGGTCGCAGCAGGGCGAAGCCGCGCAGCTGACCGTCACGCTCGATGCCCACGGCGTGCTCCACTTGCAGGTCGCGCAACACGTCGCTGCGGTCCAGGCCGCTGGCGGCGTTGGCGAGGGTGAGCAGGGCAGCATGATCGTCAGCATTAAGGGCACGGCAGGTTTCGCCGTCCGCCAGCTCCACCAACGCCGGCACGATGGCCTGGCCTTGATGCTGCTGCACCCGACCAAACTCAACAAAACCCTGGCTGGCATATAACGGCTTGCCGGCAACGGTGGCATTGAGGGTCGGCGTGCGCGGCTCGCATGCGGCTAGGGCCATCTCCATCAAGCGGCGGCCGATGCCCTGGCCCTGATAATCACTGCTGACGATCACCAGCCCGATGGTTGCGAAATCACCTTGAGGGCAGACAAAGGCGCTGCCGATCAGGCGGCTGCCGTCCATCACCACGAAGCCGTCGCTGACCCGATGCAACATGGCCCAGTCGTCCAGGCGGTGGGGCCACTTCAGTTGAACCGACAGGTCGTGGGCGGCGGGCAGGTCAGCCACGGTCATGGGGCGGTAGGTATAAGAAGGGTGTGGCAGGGCGGACATGGCGAGGCTCCGTTATGCATTATTAAGGTAAGCGCTGGAGGCCTGTATCCCACCTGATGCGAGGGCTGACAAGGGGCGTTGGCATATTCGGCAGATTCGTCCCGCGCCGGGGGACGGGACCCTACTTCGTACTTAAATCCGGGGCGAGTGCGGCAGCAAATGCCAAGCCCGGATTTTATCGTTTCAGCCGCTACGATCGATCCTGCGCTCTGCGTGCAGGCGATCAAGCCGCCTCGCCACATTATCTGCCGCCGCAAGCCCCATTCTTAAGCCTTCCCACGCTGCAATCCCCGGAAAAGCCCCCTAAAGGCGCACAAACACAGGCCCCGCCCAAGCCTGGCGCGCACCGCAAAGTCTGCTGAGGCCAGCCACCAAAACGGTGGTTTGTATTGAGCGCGGGTCGTTTTAGACGGCATATGCTGATTTCACAGTGATGTAATGAACCTGTGCTGCAACGAGGCCGCCGCGCCGCCAGGGCAGCGAACGCTTGCCACACTCAACTGACTTCAGGACCGCACTCAATGAGCTTTCTTCGTCCCAAATTCATTACGTTCGACTGCTACGGCACGCTCACCAACTTCCACATGGGCACCATGACCCGCGAGCTGTTCGCCGACCGCGTCAAGCCTGAACAGATGGACCAGTTCGTCAAAGACTTTTCGGCCTACCGGCTCGACCAGGTAATGGGCGACTGGCAGCCCTACGACGTCATTCTCAAGACCGCCCTGGCCCGAACCTGCAAACGTTGGGGCGTGGAGTACCGTGATGAAGGCCAGCTGTATTACGACGCCGTGCCGACCTGGGGTCCCCATGCCGACGTGCCGGCCGGTCTGTCGAAGATCGCCGACAAGATTCCCCTGGTGATCTTCTCCAATGCCAGCGACAGCCAGATCATGTCCAACGTCGACAAGCTCGGCGCGCCGTTCCACAAGGTCTTCACCGCCGAACAGGCCCAGGCCTACAAGCCACGTCTGGCCGCGTTCGAGTTCATGCTCGACAACCTCGGCTGCGGCCCGGAAGACATCTTGCATGTGTCTTCCAGCTTCCGTTACGACCTGATGTCGGCCCACGACATGAAGATCAAGCACAAGGCCTTCGTGGCCCGTGGGCATGAAGTACCGGCGAATGCGTTCTTCGAGTATCAGCAAATTACCGACATCGGCGGACTGCCGGCGCTGGTGGGGCTGTAACTCAGGCACCGTCTACCGGTTTTCGGCACGCAGGTTTTGACGCAAGGGGTTAAAGATGGGCAGTGAATCCTATTGGCTCGACACCGCACCGGCCTTCACCGGTGCCCAACTCGGCGGCTTGCCCGGGCAGGTCGACGTGGCCGTGATCGGGGGTGGATTCACCGGCCTGTCGGCAGCACGTGCGTTAGCGCTCAAGGGTGCCAGCGTGGTGGTGCTGGACGCCGGTCGCGTGATCGGCGAAGCCTCGGGGCGCAACGGCGGGCAGTGCAATACCGGCGTGGCGCAGGACTACGCCGGTCTGCGCGCCAGCCTCGGTGCGGCCAAAGCGCGAGCCTATTACCAGGCGTATGAAAGCGCGGTGCAGACCGTGGTTTCGCTGGTCGAGCAGGAAGCAATCTCTTGTGATCTGGTGCGCAACGGCAAGCTCAAACTGGCGGCCAAACCCCTGCATTACGAAGGCCTGGCTCGCACCTGCGAGCTGATCCGTCAGGAGGTGGACGCCGATGTCGAGCTGCTGAATGCCGAGCAAACCCGTACCGAAGTCAACTCGGCGCAGTTTCACGGTGGCTTGTTGCAGCGTAATGGCGTTCAGATGCACGTCGGCCGTTTTGGTGTCGGGCTGGCGGAAGCCGCTGCCCGCCGCGGCGCAATGGTCTACGAACACACCCCGGTCAAGGACTGGAAGCCCAAGGCTGGCGGTTATCAGGTCAACACCGCCAAGGGTTCGCTGCAGGCAGGTCAGGTGCTGTTGGCGACCGGCGCTTGCCAGCACGGGGACCTTGGCTGGTACCGCCGGCGGATCGTGCCGGTGGGCAGTTTTGTCATCGCCACCGAAGTCTTGCCTCAGGCGCTGATCGACCAGTTGTTGCCGCAGCATCGGGCGTACGTCACCAGCCGGATGATCGGCAACTACTTCCGCCTGACCCCGGACAACCGCCTGCTGTTTGGCGGCCGCGCGCGGTTTGCCATGTCCGACGGCGTGTCCGACGCCAAGAGCGGCAAGGTGCTGCAGGCGGCAATGCTTCAGATGTTCCCGCAATTGGCCGACGTGAAGATCGACTATTGCTGGGGCGGCCTGGTGGACATGACGTCCGACCGTCTGCCCCGCGCCGGCCAGCACGGCGGCGTGTTTCATTCCATGGGTTACAGCGGCCATGGCGTGCAGATGTCGGTGCACATGGGCCAGGTCATGGCTGAGGTCATGGCCGGCAACGCAGCGGCCAATCCCTGGCGTGAGCTGGAATGGCCGGCGATCCCCGGGCACTTCGGCAAGCCCTGGTTTCTGCCGTTTGTGGGCGCCTATTACCGCTTGCAGGACTATCTGCACTGAATCATGCACTGACTCGCCGCTGTAGCGTCACCGTCGTTTGCGTTTCCAGGACGCTCCGGACATCCGTGAGCACTCGAATATCCCGATCATCGACAGGTAGCCTGATATGACTGACCACAAAGACACCCCCGAGCTTATCTCCGGCCCAGACAGCCTGCGGGTATTTGAAGGCCTCAATCGCGGCATGTCGCGGCGCAACGCCTTGCAGATGCTCGGCCTGGCTGGCGTCGCTGCAGCGGGGGCGGGCAGCCTGTTCGGCAGCGCCGGCAAACTGTTCGCCGAAGAAGCCACCGCCGGCGGCAAGGGCAAGCCTGGCGGCAAGATTCGTGTGGCCGGCATGTCCAGTTCCACCGCCGACACCCTCGACCCGGCCAAGGGTGCGTTGTCCACCGACTATGCCCGTCAGTACATGTTCTACAACGGCCTGACCCGTTTCGATAAGCATCTGGTGCCGCAGCTGGAGCTGGCCGAGCGCATCGACAACGTAGATGCCACGCTGTGGACCATCACCTTGCGCAAGGACGTGACGTTCCACAACGGCAAAGGCCTCAGCGCCGCCGACGTGGTGTTCTCCCTCAGCCGCCACAAGGACCCGCTGACCGGTTCCAAAGTCATGCCGCTGATGGAGCAGTTTGCCGAGATCAAGGCCACCGGCCCTAACGAGGTGCAGATTCGCCTCAGCGCCGCGAACGCCGAACTGCCGTCGATCCTCGCCGTGTCACACCTGCTGATCGTTCCCGAGGGCACCACCGACTTCAACAAAGGCATCGGCACCGGGCCGTTTACCGTCGGCGAGTTCAAGCCGGGTGTCCGTTCGGTGGCCGTGCGCAACAAGAACTACTGGAAACCGGGCCTGCCGTACCTCGACGAGATCGAGTTCATCGCCATTGGCGACGAGCCATCGCGGGTCAACGCGCTGCTGTCCGGCGACGTACACATGATCAACGAGGTTAACCCGCGCTCCACCACGCGCATTGCTGCCAGCCCCAAGCACCGCGTCGTCGATGCACCGTCGGGCAACTACACTGATTTGATCATTCGCCAAGACCAGTTGCCCGGCAAAAGCCCGGAATTCACCCAGGCCATGAAGCTGTTGCTGGACCGCGAACAGGTCAAGTCAGCCGTGTTCCGTGGCTTCGCCGTGGTCGGCAACGATCACCCGATTGCCCCAGGGTCGCGCTACTTCAACACTGACTTGCCGCAGACCGTTTACGACCCTGAAAAAGCCAGGTTCCTGCTGAAGAAGGCCGGCATGGAAAGCATCACCATGCCGGTCATGGCGTCGCCTGCCGCCACCGGTTCGGTGGACATCGCCGTGCTGCTGCAGCAGTCGGCGAAACAGGCCGGGCTGAAGCTGGACGTGAACCGTCTGCCCAGCGACGGCTATTGGTCCAACCACTGGATGAAGCACCCGTTGAGTTTCGGCAACATCAACCCGCGGCCGAACGCCGACGTGATGTTCTCCCAGTTCTTCCAGTCCAAGGCGCCGTGGAACGAGTCCGGGTGGCAGAACGACCAGTTTGACCAGTTGCTGATGCTGGCACGGGGCGAAACCGACGACGCCAAGCGCGCCAGGATGTATGGCGACATGCAAACGCTGGTTCACGATCACTGCGGCATCGGCGTACCGGTGTTCATCAGCAACATCGACGGCGTCGACCAGCGCATCAAGGGCTACGACTCTAACCCGCTGGGCGGCTTCATGGGTTACATGTTCGCCGAACAGGTGTGGCTGGACGCTTGAGGAGGCTGTGCGATGAATAGCCATACGCTGTGGTTGATCTGCCGGCGCTTCGGTGCCGGGATCGTGACCTTATTGATCGTGTCGATGGTCGTCTTCGCGATCACGGCCGTGCTGCCGGGCGACGCGGCGCAGCAATCCCTCGGTCAGTTCGCCACCCCGGAACAGGTGGCGGCGCTGCGCCTGAAACTGGGGCTCGATCAACCCGGCGTGTTGCGCTATCTGCACTGGTTGATGAGCCTGCTGACCGGCGACATGGGCCAGTCGGTGTCCAACGCCATGCCGGTGGGTGAATTGATGGCCGGCCGCGTGCCGAATACGCTGATGCTGGCGGCGGCCACGGCGCTGGTGTCTGTGCCTCTGGCGCTGATCCTCGGCATCGGTTCGGCCATGGGCCGGGGCGGGCGCATCGACAGCTGCCTGAGCTTCATCACCCTGGCCATGGTCGCGGTGCCGGAGTTTCTGGTGGCGACCCTGGCGGTGCTGATTTTCGCGGTCAACCTCGGTTGGCTGTCGGCGCTGTCCTATGCCACCGACATCACCTCGCCGCTGCAGTTTTTGCGTACTTATGCCTTACCGGTGATGACCCTGTGCTGCGTGATTGTGGCGCAAATGGCGCGCATGACCCGCGCTGCCGTCATCGACCAGCTCGACAGCCCCTACGTAGAAATGGCCCGTCTCAAAGGCGTGAGCCCGATCCGCATCGTGCTGCGGCACGCCCTGCCCAACGCGATTGGACCGATTGCCAACGCCATCGCCCTGAGCCTGTCGTACCTGCTGGGCGGGGTGGTGATCGTCGAGACCATCTTCAATTACCCCGGCATCGCCAGCCTGATGGTCGATGCCGTAACCAACCGCGACATGGCCCTGGTGCAAGCCTGCACCATGCTGTTCTGCGCGGCCTATCTGGCGTTGGTCTTACTTGCCGACCTGTGCGCCATCCTCTCCAACCCGAGGCTGAGAAACCAATGAACCCGCTCATTGCGAAATCCAGGCCTGCATCTTCTGCTCTGGCCCTGGCCAAAGTCTCCGGCAACCCGCCCTGGCTGGGGCTGGTCGGCGCCGCCGTCTGCGTGATCTGGCTGTTGGTGGCGCTGTTGGGTCCTTGGGTGGCGCCGCACCCGGTCGGCGAAGTGATCTCCGACAACATCTTTGAAGGCTTCACGCTGGCGCATCCGTTCGGCACCGACTACCTGGGCCGCGACATGCTCAGCCGGGTGCTGGTGGGCGCGCGCTTCACCGTCGGCCTGTCGCTGGTGGCGGCGCTGTTGGCCAGCACCTTGGGCACCGGTTGCGCGCTGCTGTCAGTGGTGTCGCCAAAGTGGCTGGACGAAATCATCAGCCGGATCATGGACGCCTTCATATCGATCCCCAGCAAAATGCTCGCGTTGATCATGGTCTCGGCATTTGGCTCGTCAGTCACGCTGCTGATCTGCACGGCGGTCATCAGTTACATCCCCGGTTCGTTTCGGGTGGCCCGCAGCATGGCGGTGAACATCGAAGCGCTCGAATACGTGCAAGTGGCGCGCACCCGGGGCGAAAGCAAGTTGTACGTGGCGTGCCGTGAAATTCTGCCAAACATGCTCAATCCGGTGCTGACGGACCTGGGCCTGCGTTTCGGCTACATCGTGCTGTTGCTCAGCGGCATGAGCTTTCTGGGCCTTGGCGTGCAGCCGCCGGACGCCGACCTGGGTTCGCTGGTGCGGGAAAACATCGGCGGCCTCAATCAGGGCGCAATGGCGATCATCATTCCGGCGCTGGCCATTGGCACGCTGACCATCGGCGTCAATCTGCTGATCGACTACCTGTCGTCCCGACGTGGTCGGCGCTCGGGAGGCCATTGATATGACTCAATTGATTCGCGTCGAAGACTTGCGCGTGGTAGCCGGTGATCCGGGCCAAGAGGTTGAAATCGTCAAAGGGCTTAGCTTTGCCCTTGAAAGAGGCGAAGTGCTGGCACTGATAGGCGAGTCCGGCTCCGGCAAAACCACGATTGCCCTGGCCTTGCTCGGTTATGCGCGGCGCGGCTGCCGGTTGTCCGGCGGCGTGGTGCAGGTCGGCGACCACGACATGCTCGCCCTGAGCGAAAAACAGCTGCAGGGCCTGCGCGGCAATCGCGTGTCCTACATCGCGCAAAGCGCTGCTGCAGCGTTCAATCCGGCGAAAAAACTCCTCGATCAAGTGGTGGAAGGCCCCTTGATCCATGGCCTCGGCACCCGCGCGGAGCTGGAAGCCAAGGCCATCGGCCTGTTCCACGACCTGGCCTTGCCGAACCCGGAACGCATCGGCCGTCGCTACCCGCACCAGGTGTCCGGCGGGCAACTGCAACGGGTGATGGCGGCGATGGCGCTGATCAGCGACCCGTTGCTGGTGGTGCTCGATGAGCCGACCACGGCGCTGGACGTGACCACCCAGATCGACGTGCTGCGGGCCTTCAAGCGTGTGGTGCGTGAGCGCGGCGCCACGGCGGTCTACGTGTCCCACGACCTGGCGGTGGTCGCGCAAATGGCCGACCAGATTGTCGTGCTCAACGGTGGGCAGATCCTTGAACAAAGCGCCACCGCGCCGCTGCTCAAGGCGCCGGCCCACGATTACACCCGCAGCCTGCTGGCGGCGGCGCGCCCCGACACGCGCATTCGCCCGCCCTGCGGCGTCGCCGAAGAGGCGCCGTTGCTGACCATCTCAGGCCTGACCGCCGGCTACGGCAACAAAAACCTGCACGGCATGCCGGCCATCCGCGTGCTCGAAGACATCGACCTGACGGTGCGTCGGGGTCAGGCCATTGGCGTGATCGGTGAGTCGGGTTCGGGCAAATCAACCCTGGCGCGGGTAGTGGCGGGGCTGCTGACCCCGGCCCTCGGCGCGCTTACGTTTGACGGCCAGCCCTTGGGTGGCAGCCTGTCCGAGCGCACGCCGGAGCAGTTTCGGCGGATCCAGATGGTCTTCCAGAACGCCGACACAGCGCTCAATCCGATGCACAGCGTCGCAACCATCCTCAGCCGTCCGCTGAAAATGTATTTCGGCCTGAAGGGGGCGGCGTTGCAGGCGCGTATCGGCGAGCTGCTCGACCTGGTGCGCCTGCCGCGGGACATGGCCGACCGCCGGCCCAACGAGCTGTCCGGGGGGCAGAAACAGCGGGTCAATCTGGCCCGGGCGCTGGCGGCCAAGCCCGACCTGATCCTCTGCGATGAAGTCACCTCGGCCCTCGACACGGTGGTCGGCGCGGCGATTCTCGAACTGTTGCGCGACCTGCGTCAGCAACTGGGGGTGTCCTACCTGTTTATCAGCCATGACATCTCCACCGTGCGCGCGCTGTGCGACGACATCGTGGTGATGTACAGCGGCCACAAAGTCCACGCCGGCCGCCGCGAGTCGTTTACCGAGGCACCGTACCATCCGTACACCGACCTGCTCATTCACTCGGTGCCGGAACTGCGCCAGGGCTGGCTGGAAACCTGCGGCGCCACCCATGGCGAGCTGCCTCCGATCGGCGAGCGGGCCAACCTGCCTGAGCTGTGCACCTTCCTCAATCGCTGCCCGGTGCGCGTCGACGGCCTGTGCAACCGGACCGCGCCGAAGCGCCGCACGCTGGACAACGGCAGCGAAATCCTCTGTCACCGCGACGGCGCCGATCTGCTGGCCACCCAGCGCGGCGTTACCCTTACCAGCTTGGGAGCATATGCATGAAAGGGCGTTTTGTGAGGCTGGCCGAACAGGGCCGGCCGACGGTCAGGCTGACCGTGGATGGCACGCCGGTCGAAGCATTGCAGGGCGACACGCTGATGGTGGCGTTGCTGACCCAGGGTAACGCGCTGCGCCAGTCGGAATTCGACAGCGGCCGCCGTGCCGGTTTCTGCCTGATGGGCGCCTGTCAGGATTGCTGGGTCTGGACCCGTGGCGGTGAACGCCTGCGAGCCTGCTCCAATGAGGTCCGCGACGGTCTGGACATCGTCACCACACAACCGGAGGCGACATGGCCACTTCACAGCTGAGTTCCCATCGGGTCGTTATCGTGGGCGCGGGGCCTGCCGGTGTGCGCTGTGCCGAAACCCTGCTCGCGGCGGGCATCAAACCGATTCTGGTGGACGAAAACCGCCGCGACGGCGGACAGATCTACCGCCGCCAGCCAGACGGCTTCACCCGTGATTATTCCGCCTTGTATGGCAGCGAAGCCGACAAAGCCAAAGACCTGCACCAGACGTTCGACCGCCTGCGCGGCGCCATCGATTACCGACCCGACACCTTGGTCTGGAACCTCACGCCGGGGCAGTTGTGCTGCGTCAGTCAGGGCCGTCACAGCACGCTGGACTACGACGCGCTGATCCTCTGCACCGGCGCCACCGACCGGCTGATGCCCGTCGAAGGCTGGCAACTGGCGGGCACCTACAGCCTGGGCGGGGCGCAGATCGCGTTGAAAAATCAGGCCGTTTCCATTGGCCATCGTGTGGTGTTCATGGGCACCGGTCCGTTGCTTTATCTGGTCGCCAGTCAGTACGTCAAAGCCGGCGCCACTGTGGCGGCGGTCCTCGATACTTCGCCCTTCAGTCTGCGCGTCAAAGCCCTGCCCAAACTGTTGGCGCGGCCAGGTTTGTTGTGGACCGGAATGAAGTTCCTGGCGCAGTTGTATCAGGCCAAAGTGCCGGTACATTTGGGCGTCAAGCCGCAGCAGGTACTGGGGGATGCCGCCAACGGCGTGGCCGGGGTGAGCTTTATCACAGGCAGCGGCCGAGCCGTGACCGTGCAGGCGGATGCCGTCGCCCTGGGTTATCACCTGCGTCCGGAAACCCAGTTGGGTGACCTGGCCGGTTGCACCATGGCCTTCGATCAGGCTTCCAGCCAATGGTGGCTGGCGACCGACGAGGCCGGTCGTACTTCGGTGAGCGGCGTGTATGCCGCCGGCGACGGGGCGAAGATTCGTGGCGCCGATGCTGCCGAGCTCGCCGGACGCCGCGTGGCCCTGGCGCTGCTTGAAGACCTCAAGCAGCCGTTCAATGCCGGGCTGCGCGATGAACAACAACAGGCGCTGGCGGTGATGGACCAGTTTCGTCTGGGCCTGGCCGAAGCCTTTCCCTGGCCCGGCGAACAAGCGAAGGCCTTGCCCGACAGCGCCATCATTTGCCGCTGCGAGATGATTACGGCCGGCGAATTACGCCGCACGGTCAACGAGAAGGGCGCTTGTGAAGTCAACCGAGCCAAGGCTTTCAGCCGCGTCGGCATGGGCCGCTGCCAGGGGCGTTATTGCTCCCAGGCGGGTGCCGAGGTGATTGCCGCAGAAGCGGGTGTGCAGGTGCAGGAGGTCGGTCGCCAGCGCGGGCAGGCGCCGGTCAAACCATTGTCGATGCTCATCGAGGAGGTGTCGCCGTGAGCGTGCAAAAAGCAGATGTGGTGATTGTCGGCGGTGGCTTCATGGGCGCGGCGACGGCGTTCTTTCTGCGCCGGCGCGGGCAGTCGGTGATCCTCCTGGAGCGTGATCAGATCGGCCAGTACGCCAGCGGCGTCAACTTCGGCAACGTGCGTCGACAAGGGCGATTCCTTGGGCAACTGGCGCTGGCCAACCGCTCGTGGGCGCTGTGGAAACGCCTGCCGGAACTGATCGACGACGACCTTGAGTTCATCCCCAGCGGGCACATGCGCGTGTGTTATCGCGAGGACGAAATTGCCGAGCTGGAGGCCTATGCGGCTGCGCCGGAAGCCGAGCAGCTGGATTTGAAAATCTACCGCGGCGCCGAGCTGCACCAGCGTTTTGGCTTCCTCGGCGCAGACGTCAAAGGCGGCTCGCACGCGCCCCACGACGGCCACGCCAACCCGCGCCTCGCCGCGCCGGCCTTCGCCCGCGCCGCCCGACGGCTCGGGGCGCAGATTGAGGAGCGCACGGAAGTGGCCGAGGTCGAGAAGGTCGGCGGTGATTTCCACGTCACCACCACCGACGGCCGCCGGTATCAGGCCGCGCAACTGTTAATCACCGCTGGCGCCTGGGGCCAGAAACTCTCGGCGCAATTTGGCGAACCGGTGCCGCTGGATACTCATGGCCCGCAGATGGCCGTCACCGAGCCGGTGCCCTACGCGTTGCCGACGGTAATCGGCGTGTACACGAAGATTCCGGAGGAGGTGATCTACTTCCGCCAGATCCCCCGCGGCAATATCGTTATCGGCGGTGGCGTTCGCAGCAAACCGGACATGCTCAACCGTCGCGCTTATGTCGAGCCGCGCAGCATTGTCAATCAGATCGAACAGATGCGCCGCCTGCTGCCGGGCGTCCAGAACCTGAACATCATCCGCGTATGGAGCGGTATCGAAGGCTACCTGCCCGATTCGCTGCCCATCATGGGGGCCAGCGGCACGGTCGAGGGATTGTTTTACGCCTTCGGCTTCTGCGGCCACGGTTTTCAACTGGGCCCGGGGGTCGGTGACGTGATGGCCGAACTGCTCGCCACCGGCAGCACCACAACGCCCGTCGAGCCATTTTCCATCACGCGTTTTGCCCTTCCTGCCGAGCAACGGAGCCAAGCCTCATGAAACCCCGCGTCCTCGAGATTCTCAAACGGCTGATGGCCTTCGAAACGGTGTCGTCAGAGTCCAACATGGCGTTGATCGAGTACGTCCGCGACCTGCTGCTCAGCAAGGGCGTCGAGTCGCTGATCGTCAAGGACGCGAGTGGCAAAAAAGCCAACCTGTTCGCCAGCACCGGGCCGAAGGACCAGCCCGGCGTGCTGCTCTCCGGGCACACCGACGTGGTGCCGGCGGCGGGGCAGGCATGGACCTTTCCAGCGTTCGCCGCCACCGTGCAGGACGGGCGAATTTATGGCCGTGGCAGCTGCGACATGAAGGGCTTCATCGCCC
The DNA here is from genome assembly GCF_000759445.1 of Pseudomonas lutea. Classification (NCBI taxonomy): domain Bacteria; kingdom Pseudomonadati; phylum Pseudomonadota; class Gammaproteobacteria; order Pseudomonadales; family Pseudomonadaceae; genus Pseudomonas; species Pseudomonas lutea. The sequence goes on along the minus strand of NZ_JRMB01000001.1, from coordinate 2,076,489 downwards.
TGGCCATCGACACCATGCTCGACGCGGCAGAGCACTCACTCAACCGCCCGCTGCAACTGGCGTTGTCCCATGACGAGGAGATCGGTTGCGTGGGCGTGCGACGCTTGCTCGACGTGCTGCACCTGACCCCTGTGCGGCCGTTTCTCTGCGTGGTCGGCGAACCGACCAACATGCAGTTCGTCCTGGGCCACAAGGGCAAGGGCTCCTACCGCACCCATTGTCGGGGCCAGGAGGCGCATTCGTCGCTGGCGCCGCGTTCGGTCAACGCCATTCACGTGGCCTGTGACTTCATCGCTTCCCTGCGGGAAAGCCAGCAGCACCTGCAACACCACGGCGCGCAGGACACCGACTACGACGTGCCCTACAGCACCGTGCATGTCGGCCAGATCAGCGGCGGCAAGGCGCTGAACATCGTGCCGAACCTGTGCACCCTGGATTTCGAAGTGCGCAACCTGCCGGCGGATAACCTGGATCAATTCATCGAGCAGATGCGCGAGCGTGCCGAAGTGATTGTGCGTGAGGCGCAGAAGCTTTCGAGCGTGGCGGCCATCGAGATCGAAACCATCAACGTCTACCCTGGTCTCGACACCCACCCCACCGTCGAGGCGGTGAGCTTCCTCAAGCAATTTGCCGCGCCGGACACCGGCATGAACAAGGTCTCGTTCGGTACCGAAGGCGGCCTGTTCAAGCAGCGCCTCGATGTGCCGGTGGTGGTGTGTGGCCCGGGGTCCATCGAGCAGGCGCACAAGCCGGACGAGTTTATCGAGGTCAGCCAGATGGACGCCGGTGAACGCTTTTTGCAAGGTTTGCTGGGCTCGCTGAAGGCGTAGCAGAGCCTGCCGTCCTGCGTTGAATTTCAGCACGGCACGCTGGTTTGAAGGCGCTTTCGGCATCCTCCGCCGAGCCAGATCCCTAGACTGGAATCTGTCTCGGATCAGGACTCGACCATGCTCAAGAATCGCTTGCAAGACCCCGGCCTGCTGGCTGAACGCGCTTACGTAAATGGTGAGTGGATCGCCGCCGACAGCGGCGCTACCCTTGAAGTCCGCGACCCCGCCACGGGCGACCTGCTTGCGCAGCTCCCGGCCATGGACGCAATCGATACCCGCCGCGCCATCGAAGCGGCCGAACTCGCCTGGCCGGCCTGGCGGGCGCGGCCGGCGGCAGAACGCGCGGCGCTGCTGGAGCGCTGGTTCCAGGCAATGATCGACCACCTCGACGACCTCGCGCTGATCATGACCTGCGAGCAGGGCAAGCCGCTGAACGAGGCCAAGGGCGAGGTCCGCTACGGCGCCGGCTTCGTCAAATGGTTCGCGGAAGAAGCGCGCCGGGTCTACGGCGAAACCATGCCGGCCCCCAGTGGCGACCGCCGTCTGCTGACCCTCAAGCAACCCGTGGGCGTCTGCGCGGCGATCACCCCGTGGAATTTCCCCAACGCGATGATCACCCGCAAATGCGCCCCGGCGCTGGCTGCCGGTTGCCCGGTCATCGTCAAGCCGTCTGACCTCACGCCGCTGTCGGCCCTCGCGCTGGCGGTCCTGGCCGAGCGCGTCGGCATTCCAGCCGGTGTGTTCAACGTCCTCACCGGAATGCCTGCCGGCATCGGTGCAGAACTTACCGGCAACCCGACGGTGCGCAAGATTTCATTTACCGGCTCCACTGCCGTCGGCCGCCTGCTGATGCGCCAAAGCGCCGAACACATCAAGCGCCTGAGTCTGGAACTGGGCGGCAACGCCCCGTTTGTGGTGTTCGACGACGCCGACCTGGAACAGGCCGTGGCCGGGGTGATGATCAGCAAGTTTCGCAACGCCGGGCAAACCTGCGTGTGCGCCAACCGCATCCTGGTGCAGGCGGGGATTTACGACCGCTTCGCCGCGCGACTGGTGGAGGAGGTGGGCAAACTCAAGGTCGGCAACGGCCTGGAAGAGGGCGTGACCATCGGCCCGCTGATCAACCCTGCGGCGGTCAGCAAGGTGGCGCGGCACATCGACGATGCCCTGAGTCAGGGCGCGAAACTGCTCTGCGGCGCGATTCCCGCAGGCGACAGCCAGTTCGTGCAACCCACTGTGCTGGCTGAGGCCCACGCCGGGATGTTGTTGGCGAATGAGGAAACCTTTGGCCCGGTGGCGCCGTTGATGCGCTTTATTGATGAAGCCCAGGCGCTGGCCTTGGCAAATGCCACCCCGTTTGGCTTGGGCGCCTACTTTTTCACCCAGGACCTCAAGCGCTCGTGGCGTTTTGGCGAGGCGCTGGAATTCGGCATGGTCGGCCTCAACACCGGGATCATCTCGATGGAAGTCGCGCCGTTCGGCGGCATCAAACAATCGGGTCTCGGCCGCGAAGGCAGCAAATACGGCCTGGACGAGTACCTTGAAGTCAAAGCCTTCCACATCGGCGGCTTGAACTGATTCATCCCGGGGGGGCGCAGCATGAGCAAGGCATTCAGAATCGCCGCAATTGCGGGCGATGGCATCGGCAAGGAAGTCCTGCCGGAAGGGTTGCGGGTCCTGGAGCAGGCGGCCAGGAAATGGCAACTGAACCTGAGCATCGATGTGCTCGACTGGGCCCACTGCGACTACTACCTGGCGCACGGGCAGATGATGCCCGATGACTGGTTCGAGCAGCTTAAAGGCTATGACGCGATCTACTTCGGCGCGGTCGGCTGGCCCGACAAGGTCCCGGACCACATTTCTCTGTGGGGGTCCTTGCTCAAGTTTCGCCGGGACTTCGACCAGTACGTGAACATCCGTCCGGTACGCCTGTTCCCCGGCGTACCCTGTTCGCTGGCGGGGCGCAAACCGGGCGACATCGACTTCGTGGTGATCCGCGAGAACACCGAGGGCGAATATTCGTCCGTAGGCGGCAAGATGTTCGAAGGCACCGACCACGAGTTCGTGCTTCAGGAATCGGTGTTCACTCGCCGTGGCGTCGACCGCATCCTCAAATTCGCTTTCGAACTCGCTCAGACCCGCCCGCGTAAATGCCTGACGGCGGCGACCAAATCCAACGGCATCTCCATCAGCATGCCGTACTGGGACGAGCGCACGGCATTGATGGCGGCGAACTACCCCGAGGTGACGTGGGACAAGCAGCACATCGACATCTTGTGCGCACGCTTCGTATTGCAGTCGGACCGCTTTGATGTGGTGGTGGCGTCGAATCTGTTCGGCGACATCCTGTCCGACCTCGGCCCGGCGTGCGCCGGCACCATCGGCATCGCGCCCTCGGCCAATCTCGACCCGGAACGGCGTTTCCCCTCGCTGTTCGAACCGGTGCATGGCTCTGCGCCGGACATCTATGGGCAGAACATCGCCAACCCCATCGCGATGATCTGGTCCGGCGCGCTAATGCTCGACTTCCTCGGCAACGGCGACGAACGCTACCGCGCGGCCCATGACGGGATATTGAGGGCCATTGAGGAAGTGATTGCGCAAGGCCCGATTACCCCGGACCTGGGCGGGAAGGGCTCGACGCAAGATGTCGGGGCGGCGATTGCCGAGAGGTTGGTTTAGCGGCGCGGGCAGCGTTTCAGTGGGACCGGCTTTTGATGTTTAGTGGGACCGGCTTTAGCCGGGAAGGCGTCACACGGCACACCCCAAAAATTGATCACGACTGGACTGGCCTCTTCCCGGCTGAAGCCGGTCCCACAGGGACGCGGAGCGTCCGAGGCTGCGTTACCACGCAGAGCGTGGGAACGATCAAAGTTTCATGCCCGTCCCTGTGGGAGCGAGCTTGCTCGCGGATGCTTCGGTTGGAACGCCACAAGCGTCGAGCCTCAAGCGATGTCGATCTAAGAAAACTCAATAGCCCCGATTTCGATCAATCTCACCCACCATCCGCTCCCCCCGCTCAAACCGCCTAATATTCTCCAGCAACACCCCGAATGCACTGGCCGGCTGCGTCATCGCCGCCACATGCGGCGTCAGCACCACCTGCGGGTGACCCCAGAACGGATGATCCGCCGCCGCCGGCTCCACCTGCAGCACATCCAGAACAGCACCCCCCAACTGCCCACTCTCAAGTGCCTCCAGCAAATCCTCCTCCACCAGATGCCCGCCGCGCCCCATATTGATCAGCCCTGCGCCTCGCGGCAGCAACGCAAACAGATTCCGGTCCAGTATCCCTTCCGTCTGCTCCGTCAACGGCAACACACACAGCAACATATCGCACTGCCCCAGAAACGCCGCCAACTGCGCCTGACCCGCAAAACAAGTCACCCCCTCAATCTCGTGAACACTGCGTGCCCAACCCGACAACGCAAACCCGAACGGCGCCAGCGTCGCCAGAATCTGCTGCGCCTGGGTGCCCAGCCCCATCACCCCCACACGCCGGTTCTCGGCGGGTTGCAACAGGTGCGCCTGCCAACAGCGTGCCGCCTGCTGCTCGCGATACCGCAGCATATCCCGATGCAAACTCAACACCGCCCACGTCGCGTACTCGCACATCCCCCTCGTGATGCCCGGATCCAGCAGACGCACCACCGGCAGATCCGCCGGCAAACGCGACAGATCCAACTGATCGACCCCTGCCGACAAGGCAAACAGCACTTTCAGATTGGGCAGCAACTGCTGCAGATTGTCCGGCGCCTGCCACGCTGCCAAATACTCGATCTCCTCGGCATTGCCAATGTCCGGCCAAGCGCGCCACTCAATGTCCGGTGCATGTTCAGCGAACAGCATCCGCCAGTGTGGCGCGCGCGCGGGGTCGGCTTTGTAAAGCAAGGCCATGGGCATTTCCTGCTAAAGAGAGGCGGAAGGGAGGTTGATGTGAGCAAGCACCATCATCCCCCAAGCCCGACGCAGGATCTGTCGAAAGCCGGGGCCAAAACAGTTGATCCGAATGTCTCACGGGCCAAGTTCGGCTAAGTGCGTTGCCCGCACGCCGTAACCTGACAGCATCGCAACCGCCTCCCGGTTGCCGGACTCACGATGGGAAATGCCATGAACAGCAAAGTCGACGAAACCCCTCATTTGCTCCGTCAGCGCGAGCAGTTTGTGCCCCGTGGCCTGGTGACCGCGCACCCGCTGGTGATCGACCGCGCCCAGGGTACCGAGTTGTGGGACGTGGATGGCAAGCGCTACCTGGACTTTGTCGGCGGCATCGGCGTGCTCAACATTGGCCATAACCATCCGAAAGTGGTCGCGGCGGTGCAGGCGCAATTGCAAAAAGTTTCCCACGCCTGTTTTCAGGTGGCGGCTTACACGCCTTATCTCGATTTGGCCCAGCGCCTGTGCGAGATGATCGGCGGGCAGGAAGCCTACAAGGCCGCATTCTTCACCTCCGGCGCTGAAGCGGTGGAAAACGCGGTGAAAATTGCCCGCGCCCACACCAATCGTTCGGCGGTTATCGCCTTTCGTGGCGGCTTCCATGGACGCACTTTGCTCGGCACCACGCTGACCGGCATGAGCCAACCGTACAAGCAAAACTTCGGGCCGTTTGCGCCGGAGGTGTTCCATACGCCGTATCCGAACGCGTATCGCGGCGTTAGCAGTGTTGACGCAATCAATGCCCTGAACGAATTGCTCGCTACCCAAGTGGCACCGGACCGCGTCGCCGCCATCTTGATTGAACCGGTGCAGGGCGACGGCGGCTTCCTCACCGCGCCGCCGGAGTTTCTCCAGGCCCTGCGCGCCTTGGCCGACAAGCACGGCATCGTGTTGATCCTCGACGAAATCCAGACCGGCTTCGGCCGCACCGGCACTTGGTTCGGCTACCAGCACTCTGGCATTCAGCCTGATCTCGTCACCGTGGCCAAAAGCCTTGCCGGTGGTTTGCCGTTGTCGGCGGTAGTCGGCAAGGCACACATCATGGACGCGCCACTGCCCGGCGGCTTGGGCGGAACCTACGGCGGCAACGCGCTGGCCTGCGCGGCAGGTCTGGCGGTGATCGATGCGTTTGAAGAAGAACAACTGCTGGCGCGCAGCCAACTCCTGGGCGAACGCCTGCGCCAGGGCCTGCTCGGCCTGCAAGCGCGTTATCCGCGCATCGGCGATGTACGCGGCACCGGCTTCATGCTGGCGATCGAACTGATCAAGGATGATGCCGCGCGCACCCCGGATGCCGACCTTAATGCACGGGTGATCGACGAGGCCCGCGCCGGCGGTTTGCTGGTCATCAAATGCGGCGTCTACCGCAACGTGCTGCGCTTCCTTGCGCCGCTGGTGACCACCGAAGCCCAAGTCGACGAAGCCCTACAGATCCTCGACGCCGCCTTGGCACGGGTCTTGAACTCGAATTCGAAGTAGCGCTTTGCCCGCAACGGGCCAGATGCGTCCAGGAGGTTTGATCCACATGGGGCTGACAGAATTGGGGCTGACCGGAATTGGGCTAACAGAGTACAGAGCGCTGGTTATTGATTGCGACGAAGTGCTGGTGGATCGCGATTCGGGCGTCTGGGCCGCGCTGCACCCGCTGCTCGACAGCCGTGGCGGTCGACCGGCCAAAGACCAGGTACTGGAAGAATTCAACGCCGTCATCGCCACCCTTTATCCCCGTTTCGCCGAGCTGGGCTTCAGTGGCATGTTGTGTTTCGCCCATCGCCAGCTCGCCGAAAAGTGGGGCTTGCACGCCAGTTGGGAGGAGGGCATGAGCTTCGCCCGTTCGGCGGGCAACTGGTCACTGTTCGAAGACGCGCCGGGCGCAATGCTGTATCTGCGCAAGTTTTATCGACTGCTGGTACGCGGCGACCGCGATGCCGAGGACCGCGACCTTCTGTGCGAGCGACTGGGAATTGCACCGGAAGATTTCATTTCCCTGGCCGAAGGTCCGCAATGGCTCATCGATCAGGGCGATCAGGTGCAACCGGTCCTGCACGTGACCCGACCGTCGGTCGAGCCCTTCGCCGCGCTGGACCGCTGCTTGATCGGCCGCCACCGGGCGCGTCAGCCATCGCCGTGTGCGGCCGAGTACTGCATCAACAGCATGGCCGATCTGGTGGCGCAGCATCAGCTGTCTTTACGGCGCTGATTTTGCTAGAAGATTGTCTTACAACGGCAGTCAAGAGGTACGTGATGGAAGGGCTCGTAAAACTGGATCGGATCGACATCAGCATCCTGGTCGAACTGCAGAAGGACGGCCGGATGACCAACGTCAGCCTTGCCGATGCTGTCGGTCTGTCTGCCAGCCCGTGCCTGCAACGGGTCAAACGGCTTGAATCGGCCGGTTATATCTCCAGCTACAAAGCGCATCTGAACCTGGCCAAGATCACCGACTCGGTCACCGTCTTTACCGAAATCACCCTCAGTGACCACAAGCGCGAAGACTTCGCCAAGTTCGAATCCAACATCCGCCTGGTTGACGAAGTCCTCGAATGCCACCTCATTAGCGGCGGCTACGACTACCTGGTGCGCTTTATGACGCGCAGCATTCAGCACTATCAGGAGGTAGTGGAAAGCCTGCTCGACAAAAACATAGGCATCTCGAAGTACTTCAGCTACATCGTGATCAAATCGCCTGTGCTCAAGGATGGAGTGCCGTTGCGCAAGTTGCTGCGGCACTGACATGACTTCAGGCGTTTTGTAGGCAATCTCGACGTCCCAGTGTTTATTTTTCACGCACCTTCTTCAGAAGCGCCCGGCAGAAACTTGCCTCGCGGCGCTTCATCCTCATCTCCCTCATTGAACGACACGTTGCATCAGCGACGCTTCGTTCAAACATGAAACTTTCAGAAACATCTAGTCGGCTTATTGACGTCATTCTAATGACTAATTACCATCGCGCCGTCATTTGATATCACTATGCTATTGCAAGGATGCTTCGTGGACCTCTCCACCTCCCGGGTTGCGCTGCTTGTGCTGCTCGCTGCAACGCCGCTTACCGCCCGCGCTGCCCCAAACCCGGGCGATCAGGATTTGCTACGCGACCGTCAGGAGCAACTGCTTCAAGACCAGCAACGTCGCCTCGAGGACCTCAAGAGCCTGCCCGGCAAGCAAGCCGCACCTGTCGCGCCGGCTGCCCCTGTCGACTCGCGTTGCTTCACCATCACTACGATCGAGCTCAAAGGTGCTGCATCGTTGTCCGATTCCGAGCGGCAGCGCCTGACCCAGCCTTATCTGGGCACGTGCATGGGCGTGTCCCAACTCAACGAATTGCTCAAGACCATCACCAACCTCTACATCGAGAAAGGATGGGTGACCAGCCGTGCCTACCTGCCGCAGCAGGATCTGTCGAAGGGCCAGTTGCAAGTGTTAGTGGTCGAGGGCCAGCTGGAAAAACTGCGCAGTGCTGCCGACAGCGGCCTGAGCGAGCGCGAGCTGGCGATGGCTTTTCCGGGGCGGGAAGGGCAGTTGGTCAACCTGCGGGAGATCGAGCAGATGGTCGATCAGCTCAATCGTCTGCCGTCCAATCAGGCGCAAATGGAGCTGACGCCAGGTCAGGAAGTCGGCGGCAGCGACGTGCTGGTCAAGAACAGCCCGCAAAAACCGTGGCGGGTCAGTTTGTCGCGCAACAACGATGGCCAGCGCAGCACCGGCGAGCAAATGTGGGGCACAGGGTTTGAATGGGACAGCCCGCTGGGGCTTGCCGATCAGTTGAGCCTGCGCGGCGGCCATGACGCGATGACCGACCATCAGCACACCTCACACAACGCCGGGCTGGCCTATAACCTGCCGTGGGGCTGGTGGACCTTCGCTTACAGCTACAGCGAAAGCGATTACCGCTCCCAGGCGCAAGCCAACGGCTTCAATTTCAAGCAGACCGGCGACAGCCAGACCCACCAGTTGCGTGCAGAGCGGGTGATCTACCGTGACGCGGTGAGCAAGACTTCGCTGAATGTGGGCGTGTCCAACCTGCGCTCCAACAATTACATCGAAGACAGCCGACTGGCGCAGAGCAGCAACCGCATCAGCGAAGCGCAGTACGGCATCAACCACGGGCGGCGCGTGGGCTCGGCGTTTCTCAACATTGATCTGGGGATGCAGCAGGGCATCAGTGCGTTCGGCGCTCAGGCCAACAACCACCCGGGGCCGGGCGAAGCGAACGCGCGCTATCGCAAATACACCGGCACCGTGAGTTATCTGCAACCGTTCAAGCTGTGGAATGAAAGTTTCACCTTCACCAGCCTCGCCACCGGACAGCGCAGCGAAGACGTGCTGTTCAGCGCTCAGCGCATGAGCCTGGGCGGGTCATCGTCGGTGCGCGGCTACAAGGACCAACTGCTCGCGGGCGACAGCGGCGGCTATTGGCGCAACGAACTGCGCCTGACCCGGCCCGTCACTCTGGACTGGCTGCGCCCCGCGTTCACCGATTACGGCACGGCCGCCGCGTATGACCAGGGCGTGATCTCCAACGACCGATACAACGGCGACACCCATGGGCGCTTGTCCAGCAACTCCATCGAGTTGTTCGCACGGGGTCAGCACGTCGCCGCGACCGTCACCTTTGCCCACTCTCTGGAGCGTCCCGGCGACCTGATCGAGCGCGAGTCGCCGATCTATTTCCGCATGGACTTTTTTCTCTAACGTTTGACCGAGATACCTGACATGGACGTTCGCCACTTCGATTTCCTCGTGCGCCAGCCTTCTGCTGCGCTGACCGAGCGCCCGCGTTTCTGGGGCATGCCCAAGCGCGGGATCGCGTTGATACTGGCCAACGCCATGTTCTGGCAACCGCTGCTGGCACAGGCAGACGGGATCGTCGTGAGTGGCACGACCAACACCACATTGGGCCAGGCGGGCAACGGCGTGCCCCTCGTCAATATCGCCGCACCCAACGCCAGCGGCCTGTCTCACAACCAGTACCAGCAGTACAACGTCGGCGCTCAGGGCGTGATCCTCAACAACGCCACGGCCCGCACCCAGAACACGCAGTTGGGCGGGATTGTGGTCGGCAACCCCAACCTCAATGGCCGTGCCGCGTCGATCATCCTTAACGAAGTGACCGGCGCCAATGCCAGCCAGCTTAACGGCTACACCGAAGTGGCCGGGCAGGCCGCGCACGTGATCGTCGCCAACCCGTACGGCATCAGTTGCAACGGCTGCGGGTTCATCAACACCCCGCGCGCAACCCTCACCACGGGCACACCGGTGCTGGACAACGGCCGTCTTGATCATTTCCGCGTTGAAGGTGGCGGCGTGTCCATTGACGGCGCCGGTCTGGATGCAGGCGGTGTCGATCAGTTCGACATCATCACCCGCAGCGCCAGGATCAACGCCGAAATACACGCCAACAAGCTCAACATCATTGCCGGCCGCAACGACGTCAACGCGCAGAGCCTCACCGCCACCGCTTTGGCCGATGACGGCAGTACCAAGCCGCAACTGGCCATCGACAGCTCTGCTTTGGGTGGCATGTATGCCGGGGCCATCCGTCTGGTGGGTACCGAAGCCGGGGTCGGCGTGAAGGTCGCCGGCAATCTCGCCGCCAGCGCCGGTGATATCCAGATTGACGCCAACGGCCAGCTGAACATTGCCCAGGCGGCCGCGACCGGCACCGTCAGCGTCAAGGCCCTGAACACCCAGGTTCAGGGCCCGGTGTATGGCGCCAGCGTGGACCTGCAGGGCCACGATGCGTTGAACATCCAGCAGAACGTCGCCGCTCGTGATCAGATCAGGCTGTCCACCAGTGGGCAGCTGACCAACAGCGCCATCGTCGAAGCCGGCGTCAATGCCGACAACAGCCGCAACGGCACCGGCGATGTGACGATCAACGCCCAGGACGTGCGCAACGCCGGTAACGTCGTTGCCAGCCGAACGTTGCAAGTCAGCGCTGCCCAGTCGGTCAATAATCAGGGCGGAACACTGAGCGGCCAGGCCGCCACCCAACTGAACGCCGCCAGTCTGGACAATCGCCAGGCCGGTCGCGTGCTGAGTCAGGGCGGCCTGACCCTTGTGGCCACTCAGGTCTGGAACGCCAGCGGCGGCCTTATTGCGAGCAACGGCAATCTGTCGATCACCGCGCAGAACCTCGATAACAGCCAGCAGGGCAAGGTATCGAGTGCGGCGGCCTTAACGGCGGACATTGCCGGGCAACTGCTGAACAGCGCAGGCCTGATCACCGCCAACGGCGCGCAAATCAAAGCGTCGACACTGGACAACCGCCAGGCCGGTCAGGTGCTGAGTCAAGGCGGTCTGACCCTCAACGCCGGCCAACTGTGGAACGCCGGCGGTGGCCTGATCACCAGTAACGGCAACCTGTCGATCACCGCGCGCGATCTCGACAACAGCGCTCTGGGCAAGATCTCGAGCGTTGCCGCTTTGTCTGCGGACATCTCCGGGCAACTGCTCAACAGCGCAGGCCTGATTACCGCCAACGGTGTGCAGATCAACACGGCGACCCTGGATAACCACGAGGGCGGCCAAGTGTTGAGTCAGGGCATTCTCTCGATTGCCGCCAATCAGTTGAAGAACGCCAGCGGCGGTGCGGTCACTAGCAACGGTGACCTGTTGATCACCGCGCAAAACCTCGATAACAGCCAGCAGGGCAAGGTGTCTAGTCTTGCTGCCTTGACCGCGAACATTTCCGGTCCACTGCTCAATAACGGTGGTGGGTTGATCACCGGCAGCGGTGTGCAGATCAACACCACCATGCTTGATAACCGTCAGGCGGGTCAGGTGTTGAGTCTGGGCAGTCTGACCATTGCAGCCCCTCAGGTATGGAACGCCAGCGGCGGTCTCATTTCGAGCAACGGCAATCTGTCGATCACCGCGCGCGATCTCGACAACAGCACTCTGGGCAAGATATCGAGCGTTGCCGCTTTGTCTGCGGACATCTCCGGGCAACTGCTCAATCAAGCCGGTGTGATCACCTCTAATGGCGCGCAAATCAAAGCAGCCAGCCTGGACAACCGTCAGGCCGGTCAAGTGTTGAGCCAGGGCGATTTGTCGATAGCCGCCAGCCAACTGTGGAACGCCAGCGGCGGCCTGATCACCAGCAACGGCAACCTGGCGATCACGGCACAAACCTTCGACAACAGCCAGAAGGGCAAGGTAAGCAGTGTTGGCGCGCTGTCGGCGGATATCGCCGGACAACTGCTCAACGGATCGGGAACGGTCACCGCCAACGGCAGCACCCGCATCAACGCGGCCAGCGTGGACAACCGCGGGGGCGAGCTGACCAGCGTCAGTGACCTGAGCCTGCAAAGCGGCGCGGCCGACAACAGCAACGGCGGTCGAATGGCGGGGGCTGGCGTCACCGTCAACACCGCCGCATTCAACAACCGCAACGGGACATTGACCAGCACCGGCGCGCTGCTGCTGACAGCGCAGCAAGTCGATAACAGCGACGCAGGTCGCATTGCCAGTGCGAAGGCACTAACGGCGTCTGTCACCGGGCTGGACCAGCACAACGGCGGGCATCTTTACAGCAACGGCGATGTCAGCCTGGACCTCCACGGCGGGCTGCTCAACAACCAGGGTGGCGTGATCACGGCGCCGGGGCAGTTGCTGCTGAAAAACCTCACTCGGGTCGACAACCGCTCCGGCGAAATTTCCAGCCTCAACGCCTTTGCCTTAGAAGCTGACGACCTGCAAAACGACGACGGCTCGCTGATCAGCAAACAGTCGCTGCTCTTAACGGTTAACCGGGAACTGAGCAACGTGCGCGGGCTGATTTCCGGCAAGGGCATCGACCTGCACGCCGGCACGCTGCTCAACGACGATGGCAGCGTCAGCAGTGATGCAGCGTTGAATGTGGTCGTCGACGCCGCACTGTCGAACCAGAACGGCGAGCTGTCGGCGGCGCAGATCGGCACCGTCACGGCGGCCAGTCTGAACAACGCTGGCGGGCAGATCACCGCCGATGAACGCCTGACCGTAGGCGTCAGCGGCGCGATCAACAGTCAGGGCGGCACACTGGGTGCCGCCGATAGCGTGACCCTCACCGCGAGCAGTCTGGACAACAGCCAGTCAGGCACTGTGGTGTCTGATGGCGACGTCACGCTCACGCTCATCGGCGCGTTGAACAATCAGGCCGGCGGCAGTATTCAGTCCAAAGGCGCATTGGCCTTGCAAAGCCTGTCGCTGGACAACCGAGGCGGCGTGGTGTCGACGCAGAACGCCTTGACCCTGCGCAGCGCGACCGTCGATAACCGCGGCGGCTCGATGCGTGCCAACAAAGACATGCAGCTGTTCATCGATGCGCTGGATAACAGCCAGCAAGGCCTGATCAGCGGCAAGGGCGGGATTGCGTTCTTCGGCCAGCAGTTGAATAACCAGAACGGCCTGCTCAGTGCCGCCGGTTTGCTGCAAGTCCAGGCCGACAGAGTGCGAAACGGCGCTGGCCGCATCGCCAGTCAGTCCGACCTGGTGGCCAACGTCGGCGACCTCGCGCAGCAGGGGGGTGAGTTCGTCGCTCAGGGCAATCTGACGCTGACCGGTAACACCCTCGATAACAGCGGCGCAGGATTGGTGGGTGCGACAAAAGCGCTGAAACTCAGCGTCGGAAACGTGAATAACCGTGGCGGCGAGCTGTCCAGCCAGCAGGACGTGACGATCACCGGGCAGCAACTGGACAACAGCGACGCCGGCAAAGTCATTGCCGGCACGGCCTTGCAGCTCAACGTCGATCGTCTGATCAACCGCGCCAAAGGGATGCTGTTTGGCGACACCCTGCACCTGACCGGCTCAACGCTGGACAACAGCGCCGGCACCCTCGCGAGCCAGAACGGTCTGGCCGTCGACCTTGGCGGCGCGCTGCTCAACGACGCCGGGTTGCTCAGCAGCGAAGCCGCACTGAGCCTCAAGGCAGCATCGCTGTCGAATGCCGCAGGCAGCGTATCCAGCGCGGGTGCGTTGACGATCACCAGCGCCGGCGCGATCAACAACCAGCACGGCTCGATCACCACCGACAGCGAGCTGACCCTCGCCAGTGCCAGCCTCGATAACCGCAACAAGGGGGCGCTTTCCGGCAAAACCGGCGCGGTGGTCACGACCGGCGCCTTCGATAATAGCCACGGCGGTCAACTCACCAGCGCCGACACCCTGACCCTCACCGCAGAACAGGTGACCAATCAGGACGGCGCGCGCATCGCCGCCACCAAGACGGTCACCGCGAGCGTGACCGGCCTCGATCAGCAGGGCGGCGAGCTGTTCAGCAACGGCGCCTTGACCCTCGACCTCAATCACGGCCAGCTCAACAACCAGAATGGCCTGATCAACTCGCCCGGCGCGTTGCTGTTGAAAAACCTGGCGGGCGTGAACAACCAGAACGGCGAAATCTCCAGCACCCAGGCCTTCACCTTCAGCGCCGACAGCCTCGATAACAGCAGCGGTAAGTTGCTCAGCGATAAAGCCCTGATCGTGCGCGTGGCCCAAGCGCTCGACAACGTGAAAGGCGTGATTTCCGCCGCGTCACTCGACGCCAATAGCGACAGCCTCGACAACACCGACGGCCTGCTCAGCAGCCAAGGTGCGTTTAACCTCACCGTCAGCAACGCCCTGAATAACCATAACGCCACCTTGGTGGCCGACGGCAAGCTGACCCTCAATGCCGCCAGCGTCGACAACGGCCTGGGCCAGATCGCCAGCAAACAGGACCTGATCGCCAACATCGGCGGCCTGCAACAGCAGGGCGGCCAGTTGATCGCCCTGGGCGCGCTGAACCTCACCGGCGCAAGCCTGGACAACCGCCAGGACGGCCTGGTCAGCGCCAACGGCGTCATGACCTTGAACGTCGACAGCATCGACAACCGCGGCGGTGAGCTGTCCAGCCAGGACAACATCAGCATCACCGGCCAGCGGCTGGACAACAGCGACGCAGGCCGCGTCATCGGCCAAAAGTCCCTGACCCTGACCGTCGATCAATTGCTCAACCGTAATAGCGGCGTGTTGTCCGGCAAGTCATTGCTGACGGTTACGGGCACGCAGCTGGACAACAGCGGCGGCAATCTGGCCAGCGAGCAGAACATAGACGTAGACCTCAGCGGCGCGTTGCTCAACAGCCAGGGCTTGATCGACAGCGAAGGCACCCTGAACGTGCGCAGCGCTGCGTTGACCAACGACGCCGGCAGTCTGTCCAGTGCCGGTGCGTTGACCGTCAACAGCAGCGGTGCGATCGGCAACCAGGGCGGCAAGCTGGTTACTGATGGCGCGTTGACCCTTAACAGCAGCAGCCTCGACAACAGCCAAAGCGGCAGCATCAGCGGCAAAGGCGCGCTCTCGCTGCACACCGGCGACTTCACTAACAGCCAGAACGGCCGCGTCAGCAGCGCCTCGACACTGGAGATGGTGGCGGCTCAGGTGAGCAACCGCGACGGCGGCAGCATTGGCAGCAACGGCGCGCTCTCGGCCAGTGTCAGTGGGCTGGATCAACAAGGCGGGATGCTCTTCAGCAACACCGACCTGACCCTTGATCTGAATCACGGCCAGCTGAATAACCAGAGCGGCCTGATCAACGCCCCCGGCGTTCTGCTGCTGAAAAACCTGGCCGGCGTTAACAACCAGAAGGGTGAAATCTCCAGCACTCAGGGCTTCACCTTCAGCGCCGACAGTCTCGACAACAGCAACGGCAAACTGCTCAGCAACCAGCCGTTGATTGTCCGCGTTGCCCAGGCGTTGACCAACGTCAAAGGCATGATCGCTGCCGCCAGCTTGAACATCGACGCCGGCTCGCTGGACAACAGCGCCGGCACCCTGACCAGCCGCAGTGACTTCGGCCTGAATGTTCACGGCCTGCTCACCAACCAGAGCAACGGCTTGATCAACGCGACCGGCGCGCTCGACGCCACCGCTGTCGACCTCGACAACCGCGGCGGCCTGCTGCTGGCCGGCACTGACCTGACCCTGCACAGCGGTTCGCTGGACAACCGCACCTCCGGGCTGATCAACAGCAAGGGCACACTGCACCTGAACGCTGCGTCGCTGGATTCCAGCGACGGCGGTGAAGTCTCGGCCAAGGGTGACGTGACCCTCGCGCTCAACAGCCTGACCCAGAACGGCGGACGGCTCTTGGGTGACGGTGCCGTGACGCTGGACCTCAACGGCGGGGATCTCAACAACCAACGCGGGCTGGTCACGGCGAAAGGCGCCTTGACCGTCAACCGTCTGCGCGACTTCAACAACCAGGCTGGCGAGATGTCCAGCGCCCAGAGTTTCACATTGACCGGGCGCACGCTGGACAACAGCAGCGGCCGACTGATCAGCAACCAGAACCTGGCGCTCAACGCCAGTACGCTGGTCAACCAGGCCGGCCTCATCTCCGGTTGGGAAGGGCTCAGCGTTAACGGCGCAACGCTGGACAACCGCAACAGCGGCACACTCTCCAGCCGTAGCGGCGATGTCGGCGTCAACCTGACGGGCGCATTGCTCAACGGCAACGCCGGGGCGCTGGTCAGCCAGAAAGGCCTCAATGTGCGCGCCGCCAGCGTCGATAACCGCGGCGGGATTCTGTCCAGCGGCGGCGGCCAGACGTTCAACGTCGGCGGCGTGCTGGACAACAGCCAGAACGGCCTGATCGACAGCGGCGCCGCCCTGACCATCAATGCCGCGAAACTCGGCAACGCGGCAGGCACGGTCAACGCGCAACAGAACATCAGCTTCACCGGCACCGACCTGGACAACAGCGCGGGCACGGTCGCGGGTAACGCCGCCGTCACCCTCGACCTGCTTGGCACCCTGACCAACACCGGCGGCAAGCTCGCCAGCGCTGGCAACCTGCTTATCCAGCGCGCCGCCCAGATCAACAACCAGGGCGGCCAACTCGCCAGCCAGCGCGCGCTGACCCTCACCACCGGTGGCCTGGACAACAGCAATCGCGGCACCGTCGCCGCCAACGATCAGTTTCAGGTCAACGCCAGCGGCGCCGTTCAGAACAACAACGACGGCCTCATCTACAGCAAAAACGCCAACCTCGCGTTGCAGGCTGCAAGCCTTGCCAACGCCAGCGGCACCCTGCAAAGCCAGGGCGCGCTGGACCTGACCGTCAACGGCAACATCGACGGCCAGAACGGCCGGATCATCGCCCAAGCCGGCAACCTCAACCTGACCGCCAACAACGTCGACAACCGCGGCGGCGTGCTGTCGAGCCTGCAGAGCGCCTTCGTCGCGCGCATCACCGGCGTGCTGAAAAACGGCTACGACACCAATCGTCAGGGCGGCATCACTCAGGCGCAAAGCCTCGACATCCGCGCACTCGCCGGCATCGACAACTACGGCGGCCGGGTCTCCGCGCAGAGCGGCGACGCGCTCATCTACACCGGCGGCGGCAACTTCGACAACCGCAACGGCGGCCTGTACGCCAGACAGCGGATCAACGTCACCGGCAACAATTTCGATAACAGCGGCGACAACGACGGCCAGATTGCCGGTCAGCAAATCGACCTCAGCCTCGCCGGTGCCTTGAACAACCGACTCGGCATCATCGAGAGCGACAGCACCCTTAACATCAGCGCCGCCAGCCTCGACAACCAGACCGGCAAACTGCGCGCACTCGGCACCAGCGGCCTGACCAACCTGCAAATCAGTGGCCTGTTCGACAACCGCAACGGCGCCCTGGAAACCGCCAACACCGACCTGGCTGTCGGCGTCGGCAGCCTGCTCAACGGCGGCGGCAGCATTTTGCACGTCGGCAGCGGCAACTTCGGCGTGTCCACCGACAACGTCATGAACGCCGGCGGCAGCCTGGTCACGCGCGGCGTGCTGACCCTCAACGCCGACACCTGGACCAACAGCAGCGTTCTTCAAGCCGGCACGTTGAACGTCAACGTCAACAACTTCACCCAGACAGCGGCGGGTCAGTTGCTGGCCTCGAACGCATTTGTCGGAACGGGCGGCAACTGGATTAACGACGGGTTGATCGCCAGTGACGGCGCGATGAATGTCTCGTTGTCGGGCGGTTACTCGGGCAATGGCCGACTGACCAGCCTGGGCACGTTGGGCTTGAGCGCGAATCGGCTCGATCTGAATGCGCCGACCTCGATTGCAGGGGGTGGGCGGACGGATATCAATGTGGCGGGGGCTGTGAACAACTTCGGTCGCCTGACTTCAAGTGCGGACCTCTTTGTCACTGCGGGCAGCGTCACCAACTACGGCACGTTGGGCGCGGGCCAGTCCCTCACGATCACGACGCCTTCGCTGAACAACAATCAGGGGCTGATCTTCAGCGGCGCGAACATGCAGCTGAATACCGGCACCCTGACCAACACGAAGGGCGATTTCTACAGCCTGCGTGATCTGAGCATTGGCGGTTACGGGACTGCACGTGCCGGCCAAGTCTCCAACGTCTCCGGCTCGATGGAGAGCGGTCGCACGTTCACCATCAATGCCACAGCGTTTGAAAATCGCACCGAGGGTTCGGGCGGCGCGCAGGATTTTGCGGTCGGCCGCACCCTGGTGAGCGGGTTTATTGCGGTGCAGTGCGTCGACTGCAGCGGTGACCATTACTCGGTTAATTACATCGCCCGCGAAACCTTCGACGCAGGGCAGGACAACGATACCAGCGCTTCTGCATTGATGACGTCCGGCGGTAATTTCAACTTTACCGGCGGCAGCTTTCTTAACAGCAAGAGCACGGTAAGTGCAGTCGGCAATATTTCGATCCAGGCGGATAACGTCAAGAACATTGGTGCGGTGAGTGGGACGGTTGAGCGCACACGGACGTTCTTCCATGGTGGTTCTACAGATGGGACGGTCAGACGCTTCCTGCCTACGATTGATGCCTTTAACCAACGCGACAACCCCGATTTTCCAAAGATCTACTACGTGGCCCCGTCGGGCGAGCTGCGCCTTGCGGTTGTCACCTATAAAACCGGCCGGGAGCCGGGGCATGACGGTGGCACCGTAAAAGTGACTTCAATCACGGATGCGATAACCGGCGCTGCTGTTACCAATACGCTTACAGGTTACGGATTCGGCTCCAAGCCGGTCTCCCAATACGACCCGGCAAACCTTCTGCAACTACCCACCGAAATCACGGCCATGACGCTGGTCAGCGACGTCGAAGTCGCCAAAGACGGCACCGGCAACGCCGGTCGCAGCGCCGTCATCCAGGCGGGCGGAAACGTGGCGATCACTGCCACCAAAGATCTGCAAAACAGCGTCATCCACGAAGACTACGCTTCCGCCGGCGGCACCAACAAAGTCGCCGACACCCACGCCAACGGCACTGGTCAGACCGTCGTCGTCCGCCTGAATGCACAGCTGCCTCCCGACCTCGCGCAACGGCAGGTCGATCCTACCGCGCTGCCCGGATTCAGCCTCCCCACCGGACAAAACGGCCTCTTTCGCCTGAGCGGGCAGGGCGGCAGTAACGCCGCTGTCGCTGCCCCCACTGCCGCACCGCAAAGCTGGACCATGACCGGCGCCAGCATTTCAAGCGCTCAACGCGACCAGGCCCTTCCCGTAGGTCAGGGCAGCAGCCTGCAGATCGCTTCCGCAAATCAGGCACTCGGCACAAGCCGGCAGCTCGGCGATTCGACCCGCAATGCATCCGGGATCAATGCCAATGCATCGGCTTTCGACCTCTCGGCACCCGGCGATACAGGGAACGGCGGATTCTCGGTTCCAAGCCACCAGCCCGGCTCTGGCGGCATTGCAGCCGTCGACCAAGTCGCAGGTGTCGCGAGTGTCTCAGGCGTCAGAGGCGTAGCAGGTGTCAGCGGTAGTACCGGTGTCGCCGGCCCAGCAGACGTTACTGGCTCCTCAGGAACTCGGGGCTCTACAGGCACTTTCGGCACCGGTACCGGCGCAAGCGCCATCGCAACAAGCCATTCCGCGACCGCACAAACCGTCGCCCGAGTTCAGGGCCTGCCGTCCACCGCAGCCACGCCCAACACCGGCAAATACCTGATCGAAACCAACCCGGTGCTCACCGACCTCAAGCAGTTCATGAGCTCGGACTACCTGCTCGCGGGCCTGGGCTACAACCCCGACGAAAGCGCCAAGCGCCTGGGCGATGGCCTCTACGAACAGCGTCTGGTGCAACAAGCCGTCACCTCGCGTACCGGCCAGGCGTTCATCGACGGACAGACCTCCAACGAGGATCAGTTCAAGTACCTGATGAACAACGCCATCGCCAGCAAGGATCAGCTCAACCTGTCCGTCGGCGTGTCGCTGACCTCCCAGCAGGTAGCGGCGCTGACCCACGACATCGTCTGGCTCGAAGAGCGTGAAGTGAATGGCGAAAACGTGCTGGTGCCGGTGCTCTACCTGGCCCAGGCCGACGGTCGTCTCGCCCCGAACGGCGCGCTGATCGCCGGTAAGGACGTGACCCTCATCGCCGGCCAGAACCTCGACAACGTCGGCACCCTCAAGGCCACCCACAACCTGTCCGCCACCGCCGGCAATGACCTCGTCAACAGCGGCCTGATCTCAGCGGGCAACCGCCTGGACTTGCTCGCGGGCAACGACGTCACCAACAAAGCGGGCGGCATCATCGCCGGTCGCGACGTCACCGTGACCGCCATCGGCGGCGATGTCACCAACGAGCGCAGCGTCACTTCGCTGGACAGCGACGTGCGAGGCGAACTGCACAAGGAGTACGCCGACAACGCCGCGCGCATCGAAGCGGCCAACGACCTGAACGTCTCGGCTGGCCGAGACATCAACAACATCGGCAGCGCGCTCCAGAGCGGCCGCGACATGGCGCTGAACGCTGGACGAGACGTCAACACCGCCTCGACCCAGCTGACCGACAGCCTCGTGCTGAATCGCAAACACACCAGCAGCGACATCACCCAGATCGGCTCGACGGTCAGCGCAGGCCGCGACCTCTCGGTTCAGGCCGGACGCGATATCAACGCCATCGCCAGCCAGATCGACGCCAAACGCGACATCGCCATGGCTGCGACCGAAGACGTCACCATCAGCTCGGCGGCGGATGAGGAGCATTCGTACAGCAAGAGCAAGAAGGTCAAAAAGCAGGAAGATCACGTCAGCCAGGTCCAGACCGAGATCACGGCGGGCGGTAGCGTGGCTGTCAGCGCCGGGCAAAACCTGGCCGTCACCTCCAGCCGCATCGCCGCCAACGACGAGGCGTACCTGGCGGCTGGCAACAAACTCGAAATCCTGGCCGCGCAGGACAACGATTACTCGCTGTACGACATGAAGAAAAAGGGTCACTTCGGCGCCAAGAAAACCAAGCACGACGAAGTCACGCAAGTCACCAACATCAGCAGTGAGATCACTTCTGGCGGCAACCTTGTGCTGGTGAGCAGCGGCGATCAGACCTATCAGGTCGCCAAACTCAACAGCGGTAAAGACCTCACGATCAACAGCGGAGGTGCGATCAACTTCGAGGGTGTTAAAGACCTGCATCAGGAGAATCATTCGAAGAGCAATAGCAGCCTTGCCTGGAACTCCATGTCCGGGAAGGGCAAGACCGATGAGACGTTGCGCCAGAGCGAATTGATCGCCAAAGGCAATCTCGTTGTAGATGCTGTTGATGGTCTGCACATCGACGTTAAACAGGTTAACCGGCAGACGGTAAGCCAAGCGATCGATGCGATGGTCAAGGCTGATCCTGATTTGGCCTGGCTGAAAGATGCGGAGAAGCGGGGTGATGTTGATTGGAACTTGGTGAAAGAGGCGCATGACTCCTTTAAGTACAGTAATTCAGGGTTAGGTGCAGGCGCGCAACTGGTCCTCGCCATTGCATTGGCGGTAGCACTAGGCCCTGCAGGTCTTGGACTGGCTACCACTGACGCCGCTTTTGTGGCAAGTCTGGCCAATACCGGCATAAATAGCGCGATCTCAAACAAAGGCAATATTGGTGCTGCGTTTAAAGACACGTTCAGCGGCAGCAGCCTTAAAAATGCTACGGTTGCCGCACTCACTGCTGAAGTTGGTCAGACTTTCAACTTCGATCCAACGGTGCTAAACGCAAATACTGTTATTGCAGCGGGTGAAACAGCACTTGCAAATGCGTTTATCACTACAGTTCTGCAGGGCGGAAACCTTGGAAAAAACTTTCTTGGTGCGCTGGCTGGAGAGGGCGTGACCATTGCGGGTGCAACGTTAGCCAACAACATCAGTGGTTCATCATTTGCAGGCGGAAAGATAACAAAGGTTGGCCTTCATGCAATGTTGGGCGGATTACTGTCGATGGCTCAAGGCGGTGATTTTGCGACTGGCGCGCTTGCGGCTGGCGGTGATGAAGCGCTCGTGGAAGCGGTGGCCAGCGTGGTGGCGCCAAACACTTTGAGTGGAACAGCGACACCTGAACAACAAAAAGCTGAGAGCGCGAAATTGTTGGGTGTGTCTCAGCTAATTGGTGTTCTGGCAGCGGCTGCGACTGGCGGCAAGTTGAACGTTGGAGCAGCTGTTGCAGCCAATGCAACCGAATACAACTTTCTCGGGCCGGTTTCACAGGCGCGACGCGATGCA
Organism: Pseudomonas lutea; assembly: GCF_000759445.1. NCBI lineage: Bacteria > Pseudomonadati > Pseudomonadota > Gammaproteobacteria > Pseudomonadales > Pseudomonadaceae > Pseudomonas > Pseudomonas lutea. The sequence goes on along the minus strand of NZ_JRMB01000001.1, from coordinate 2,054,236 downwards.
GACCGTGAAGCGATGAAAAACGGCACTGCCACTGCGGAGCAAAAGGCGGAATTTGTCAGCGCATGGCAGAACGATCAACGAAGTGATTATCTTTTTGACAAGCTTCATAACAATCAGACGCTAACTAATGCTGAGCGAGAGGAGCTCAATAACGACTTTAAATCTTATCTGGATGAAATGGCTGGTCAAGTGGGTATCCAAGCTGCCCAAGATGCCTTATCCGGCCTGCAACAGAATGGTGTGTACAAAACCTACGATTATCCTTTTGCAGGCACTGCAGACCAGAAGGCAGCGTGGACGGCAGCCAATTCGCAGACGGTCAAGGACTTTTTCCAGACTCAGGTTCGAGGGGCTTCCGAAGACGAGCATCTTTACAACGGTATTGGCCATAGTGCTCAGATCGCAGCCGCCCAGGAAGACGACGCCAGGATCGGGCAGCTCGCTTTCTTGCTTGAAGAAGAGATGGCTATTAAGATCGCGATCGCCGCGAAGGTTTTTGCGGACGGCGTTGGCGCAGCTGGCGCAGCGGAAGGCGCTTTGCTTAGCGGTGTAAAAGCAACAGTCAGCTCTCCGTTAAAACTTGGCGAAACCAAGGTAGTCAACGATGTCAGCATGACTCGTGTAGGAAGGTGGATGTCTCCTGATGAGCTGGCGCAGATGCGAAATACAAAAAAAGTGGTGCAAGGCGGTGGAGGACAAACCTTTATTTCGACTAATGGCGTCGCCGACTTTAAAGGGCCTGCACCCAAAGGCTCTGTCTATGTTGAATTTGATGTTCCAGCTAACAGCTTGCTGCAAGGCGGGAAAGATGGCTGGTTTAAAATGATTGGCCCTGATGCGGGTAAGTCTCAACAGTTCTTGCTCAATAAGCAGGGCGGCGAGTATCTTCCGGCGATCAAGAATATTGAAATTCTAGATAAGAAGTGAGAAGTCTTATGGATGGCGCTTGGTTTAATGAAAGCGTGAAACCACTTTTGAAGGGTTTTTCTCTTGAATACTCATCATTTGCTGATGGAGATTTTGGTGACCTTGAAAGGATAGAGTTGGACGGTTTCAACAAGCTAGCTACTGTAGAATTTTGGTCTAAAGGTTGGGTGGGTATTGATATATATGACTGTGCTCTTGATGATCAGGTTATGAATATATTGCTTTCGCCAAAAGAAAAGGAATCTGTTTCTCAGGCATTTGAGAAGTTTGTAAAGATATTGACCCAGAATAGTTAATGGTGCAAAAGGCCCGGGCACAGGAAACGCGCCGTACAGCTCGACTGTCTCGACGGATGGTGAGGCTGGCATGCCGTATGCCCACCCCGTAAATGAGGCTGGTGCAAAGGTCTCGACTGGCATCAATCCTGTACTTGGAAACGTAAGTAGCACGCTGATCAAGGACACCCACAGCGGGGATCGCTTCCGCATCGCGGGACACGCGGGCAGCCAGTCTGCCAGGACGACGATGTCGACGCTGGCGCTCGCTTACGCCTTCTAGGCCCTGTCGCAAGCCGTGCTGCAGCGTGTGCCGAATGCGCATTCGGCACGGTTGACGACTGAATTGGCGATTTATAGCCACGACGCGCCCACCATCGCGGATTCCTCAATCACTCATAGTGATAACCCCCCAATCACCCACCCCGTGCTTAACAAAAGATAACGTCATGTCGATTGTCATACGTTTCCAAAGCTGGCTAGGATGAGGTCGCTTCGGTACGGCCGTCTCGCGCGCAGGCTAGAGCGTCTGCGCGAGGCGAATAGGCCCTGAAGAACCTAATAAAAATAAAGAAGGGGAAGCTCCATGCGTGAGCCTGTTATCTGGCGCACTCGGTTTGCAAGGGTTCGTGCCGACTCCTGCACACGAACACGATTCAATAGCCTGCCTTTCAGCGCTGCGCTGTCGCTTTTCATGACCCCCTTCTTCTGTGGTGTGGCGTTTGCCGCCGACACCGCACCCGCCGTCACGCCCGCCGTTACACCTGCCAACGCTGGCGAGTCCGCCGTCTACGCCCTCGAATCCGCAAAAGCCTCCCGCAGTCTGCTGCTGGACGTGACCCATGCCGGCAAACGCATGGTGGCGGTAGGGGATCGCGGCCACATCCTCTATTCCGACGACCAGGGCAAAACCTGGACCCAGGCCAAGGTGCCAACGCGCCAGATGCTAACGGCGGTGTATTTCGTCGATGAGCAACACGGCTGGGCCGTGGGGCACGATGCGCAGATCCTTGCCAGCAGCGATGCCGGCGCCACCTGGACCAAACAGTTCGAAGACCTCAAGCGCGAAGCACCCCTGCTGGATGTCTGGTTCAAGGACCTGAACACCGGCATCGCCGTGGGCGCCTACGGTGCGGTGTTGGAAACCACCGACGGCGGCCAGCACTGGGAAGACATCGGCGAGCGGCTGGACAACGAAGATCAGTTTCATCTCAACGGCATTGCGTACGTGAAGGACGCCGGCCTTTTCGTGGTCGGTGAGCAGGGCAGCATGTTTCGCTCGCCGGACGACGGCCAGACGTGGGAAAAGCTCGAAGGCCCGTATCAGGGGTCGTTATTCGGTGCAGTCGGTACCGCCGAAGCCAATACGCTGCTGGCTTACGGTCTGCGCGGCAATCTGTTCCGCTCGACCGATTTTGGCACCACCTGGGAGCCCGTTCCGCTGCAAGGTGAGCGCGGCCCGCTGGAGTTCAGCATCGCCAATGCGTCGCTGATGCCGGACCGCTCCATTGTGCTGGTGGGCAATGGAGGCAGCGTGATGCGCAGCACCGATGATGGCGAAAGCTTCACAGTGGCCAATCGTCCCGACCGGCTGTCGCTGTCGGGCGTGGCCGAAGACGACAAGGGCAATCTGATTCTGGTGGGACAGGGCGGCGTTCGCGTCACCTCGCCGACGGGCGCTGACGGCACCCGATAATAAGAACGACGCAGGCGAGGATTCGTTTTCATGACCAACCTTCAACAACATCACGACAAGCCGACGCGCCTGGAGCAGTTGATTTTCAACAACCGTCCGATGGTGATCGGCATTTGCCTGCTGGTGAGTATCTTCCTGTTCTGGCAAGCCACGCTGGTGCGCCCGTCCACCAGTTTTGAAAAGATGATCCCTCTCGGTCACCCGTTCGTTCAGAAGATGATGGAGCACCGCAGCGACCTGACGAACCTCGGCAACACGGTGCGCATCTCGGTGGAGGCCAAACAAGGGGATATCTTCTCGAAGGATTACATGGAGACCCTTCGTCAGATCAACGACGAAGTGTTTTACATATCGGGCGTTGATCGCTCCGGACTCAAGTCGTTATGGAGTCCCAGCGTGCGCTGGACGGAGGTTACCGAAGAGGGGTTCGCCGGCGGTGAAGTGATCCCGCAAAGCTACGACGGCTCGCAGCAGAGCCTCGACACGCTGCGCAACAACGTCCTCAAATCCGGACAGGTCGGGCGTCTGGTGTCCAACAACTTCAAGTCGAGCATTGTCGACGTGCCGCTGCAGGAGTTCTACCCGGACCCCAACGACCAGAGCAAACTGCTGCCGCTGGATTACCGTCAGTTCTCCCACCAGCTTGAAGAGAAGATCCGCGACAAGTACGAAGCGCAGAACCCCAACGTAGAGATCCACATCGTCGGTTTCGCCAAGAAAGTCGGCGATCTGATTGATGGTCTGATCATGGTGGTGATGTTCTTCGGCATCGCTTTCCTGATCACGCTGGTCTTGCTGATGTGGTTCACCCGCTGCGTGCGCAGTACCGTCGCGGTGTTGAGCACCACGTTGATCGCCGTGATCTGGCAGTTGGGGCTGATGCATGTGGTGGGGTTTGGTCTGGATCCCTACTCGATGCTGGTGCCGTTTCTGATCTTCGCCATCGGTATTTCCCACGGCGTGCAGAAAATCAACGGCATCGCTCTGCAGTCCAGCGATGCTGACAACGCGCTGACGGCCGCCCGACGCACGTTTCGCCAGTTGTTCCTGCCGGGGATGATCGCGATTCTTGCGGACGCCGTCGGCTTCATCACGTTGTTGATCATCGACATCGGCGTGATCCGCGAGCTGGCGATTGGCGCTTCCATCGGTGTCGCGGTCATCGTGTTCACCAATCTCATTCTTCTGCCCGTTGCCATTTCCTATGCTGGCATCAGTAAAAAAGCGATTGTGCGCAGCAAGGAAGATTCAGTACGGGAGCATCCGTTCTGGCGTCTGCTGTCGAATTTCGCCGCGCCCAATGTGGCCCGCGTCTCGGTGGGGCTGGCATTGGTCGCGCTGGTGGGTGGCCTTTGGTATGGCCATAACCTGAAGATCGGCGACCTTGATCAAGGCGCGCCGGAGTTGCGCCCGGACTCGCGTTACAACCAGGACAACAATTTCATCATCAGCAACTACTCGACCAGCTCCGACGTGCTGGTGGTGATGGTCAAGACACCGCCCGAGGGATGCTCGGCGTATCAAACGTTGTCGGCGATCAACGAGTTGTCGTGGAAGATGGAGAACACGCCAGGAGTGCAGTCGGCTATTTCGCTGGTGACCGTTTCCAAGCAGGTCATCAAGGGCATGAACGAGGGCAACCTGAAATGGGAGTCGCTGTCGCGCAACAAGGACGTGCTCAACAGCTCAATCGCGCGGGCCGACGGCTTGTATAACAACACCTGTTCGCTGGCACCGCTGTTGATTTTCCTCAACGACCACAAAGCCGAGACACTGGACAGGGCAGTGCATGCGGTGCAGGAGTTTGCTCAACAGAACAACAAGGACGGCCTGGAGTTTCTGCTCGCGGCGGGTAATGCCGGCATCGAGGCGGCGACCAACGAGGTCATCAAGCAGGCCGAGCTGACCATCCTGATTCTGGTGTATGTGTGCGTGGCAGTGATGTGCATGATCACCTTCCGCTCCTGGGCGGCGACGCTGTGCATCGTCCTGCCGCTGGTGCTGACGTCGGTGCTGGGCAACGCACTGATGGCCTTCATGGGCATCGGCGTGAAAGTCGCGACGCTGCCGGTGGTGGCGCTTGGGGTGGGCATTGGGGTCGATTACGGGATTTACATCTACAGCCGTCTGGAGAGTTTCCTGCGGGCAGGGTTGCCGTTGCAGGAAGCTTATTACCAGACGCTGAAGTCCACCGGCAAGGCGGTGTTGTTCACCGGCCTGTGCCTGGCGATTGGCGTGTGCACCTGGATTTTCTCGGCGATCAAGTTTCAGGCTGATATGGGCCTGATGCTGACCTTCATGCTGCTGTGGAACATGTTCGGCGCACTGTGGCTGCTGCCGGCGCTGGCGCGGTTCCTGATCAAACCGGAGAAGATGGCGGGTAAGGTCGGGAATTCGCTGTTTTCCCACTGAGTGACGGCGTTCAAGCGAATTTCTGAAGGTCGACGCGGTGAGGGGTGAATGACGGACTGCGTTCGCGGGCAAGCGCGCTCCTACAGTGGGTTGCGTCGAATCGGCACTCCGGCGTTGGGCACGATATTTGTAGGAGCCGGCTTGCTGGCGAATGTGTTGAGTCGGCCGATATCTTCGTTGCGGACTCACCTTCGCCAGCAAGCCGGCTCCTACAAAGGATTGTGCCAAACTGGCAATTCGCGTCTAGCTTAAGGGTTCAACGCTGACTTGCCTCAGTTATAGGTAAAGAACCCACGCCCGGTCTTGCGTCCCAGATACCCGGCCGCCACCATTTCCTTGAGCAGGGGAGCGGGGCGGTATTTGCTGTCGTTGAAGCCGTCGTGGAACGCTTCGACAATCGCCAGCAAGGTGTCCAGGCCGATCAGATCCGCCAGCGCCAGTGGCCCGATTGGCTGATTGCAACCCAGGCGCATGCCGTCGTCGATGTCCTGAGCGGTGGCCAGACCTTCCTGCAGCACCAGAATCGCCTCGTTGATCATCGGCACCAGAATCCGGTTGACCACAAAGCCCGGCCGGTTGCCGGCGGTGATCGCGGTTTTGTTCAGCCGCTCTGCCAGCTTGATCGCTGCGATGTGGGTGGTGTCCGCTGTCTGCAAACCACGAATGACCTCGATCAGGCTCATCATCGGCACCGGGTTGAAGAAGTGCAGGCCGATGAACCGTTCCGGGTGCTCGACGCTGGCCGCCAGCTGGGTAATGGACAGCGACGAGGTGTTCGAAGCGATGACACACTCGCGGTCGACATCCCCGGCGATCTGCTTGAGCAGGCGCAGCTTCAGCTCAAGGTTTTCGGTAGCGGCTTCGATCACCAGCTGCGCCCCACGCAACTGACCATAGTCGGTGGTGAGGCTGATGCGCCCCAGGGCCGCTTCGGCAACATCGGCCGCCACCGTTTGCTTGACCACCTGACGCTCCAGATTCTTGCGCACGGTCGCCATGCCGCGCTCCAGTGCGGTGTCGGAAACGTCCATCAGCGTGACGTCGAAACCGGCCACCGCGCACACCTGCGCGATGCCGTTGCCCATGGTCCCCGCGCCGATCACGGCAATGTGATGCATGTTCATCAGCAGCCTCCTTACACGCGTTCGAAGATGACGGCGATGCCCTGACCGCCGCCGATGCACATGGTCACCAGCGCATAGCGGCCCTGGATGCGGTGCAGTTCGTGAATGGCTTTGGTGGCGATGATCGCGCCGGTGGCGCCCACCGGATGACCCAGGGAGATGCCCGAGCCGTTCGGATTGACCTTCGCGGGATCAAACCCCAGCTCACGGGCAACTGCGCAGGCCTGTGCGGCAAAGGCTTCGTTGGATTCGATGACGTCCAGATCAGCCACCGTCAAACCGGCTCGCTCCAGCACCTTGCGGCTGGCCGGGATCGGTCCGAGGCCCATCAGCGAGGGCTCAACGCCGGCATGGGCATACGCCACCAACCGCGCCATTGGCTTGAGGCCGTGTTCGCGAACCAGGTCGCCGTTGGCCAACACCAGCGCCGCGGCGCCGTCGTTCAGGCCGGAGGCATTACCGGCGGTGACAGTGCCGTCCTTCTTGAAGGCGGTCTTCATCTTTTCCAGCTGCTCGGCAGTTACGTCGCCGCGCACATGCTCGTCCTGGGCGAAGGTCACGGTGCCTTTGCGCGTGGCGATTTCAATCGGCACGATCTGACTGTCGAAACGCCCCTCGGCGATGGCACGGGCGGCACGCTGCTGGCTGGTCAGCGCAAGGGCGTCCTGGTCCGCGCGGGTGATGCCGTACTGCTCGGCGATGTTCTCGGCAGTAATACCCATGTGGATATTGGCAAACGGGTCATGCAGCGCGCCCAGCATGTAATCCAAGGCCTGCATGTTACCCATGCGCGCGCCCCAGCGGGCCTGCGGCATGATATAGGCGCCGCGGCTCATGGACTCGGCGCCACCGGCCAGCGCCGCGCCCGCATCGCCGAGCATCAGCGACTGCGCAGCAGAGACGATGGCTTGCAGCCCGGAACCGCACAGGCGGTTGACGTTCATGGCCGGGGTTTCTTTGGTAAGGCCGGCTTCCATGGCGATGACTCGGGACAGATAGGCATCGCGCACTTCAGTCGGAATCACATGGCCCATCACCACGTGGCCGATGTGCTCGGGCGCCAGACCGGATTTTGCCAGCGCGGCGCGGCTGACCTGGGTGCCCAGTTCAATGGGCGAGACATCCTTGAGCGAACCGCCGAATCCACCGATGGCGGTACGCAATGCGCTGACGACGAAAACTTCGGTAGTGCTCATAAGGACTCCTGAAACGTTGGGGATGTAAGGCGTCATCTGAAATCGGGATTTGACCAGAGACCGGCTGGCGGCAAGTCTAGACCTGCGTTTGAGCAGGGCCTATGCCAAAACTGTCCAGATGGAATGGCGTTCTTTACCATCGGCAGATGAGTCGGTGGAGCACCACACAAAAAAGGGAAGGCGGTCATGCGGGAAAAGGATTCAGTGTCGATCTACTTCGTCCAGCTGGTGGTCCACGCGCTGCGCGACCAGCCGCTGCGGCTGCAATCGGTGCTGGAGGCGGCCGAGATCGACATGGCGTTGCTCGACGACGCCGGCGCGCGCGTCTCGGCCAGCGCCTTTGCAGCCCTGTGGCTGATACAAATCAAGGAACTGGGCGATGAATTCTTCGGCCTCGACTCCCACGGCATGCCGTTGGGCAGCTTCGCGCTGATCTGCCGCGGGCTTATCCAGGAGCCCAACCTGGAAAAAGCCCTGCGCCAGTGCCTGAGCAACTTCAGTCTGTTCCTGCGCGATTTTCGCGGCAGTCTGGTCGTTCGCGGCCAGCGCGCGGTGCTGGCTGTGGAGACAGCCACGGACGATCCGGTTCGTCAGCGCTTTGGCGAGGAAACCTTTTTACTGCTGATGATCAGCCTGCTGTGCTGGCTTGGCGGGCGGCGTATCAGCATTGATCGGGCACAGTTTCGTCAGCGTCGCGAGCGCCTCAGCGACGATTCGCTGCTCTGGGGGTTCAACCTGAGCTTTGGCGAGCAGCGCACCGAAATCGAATTCTCCAGCCATTACCTGCGCTTGCCCGTGGTGCAGACCCTGCCGGCGCTCAAGTCATTCCTGCGCACCGCGCCGCAGTGGCTGGTGATCCGCTTTCGCAACCAGCGCGGCTTGGCGGCGCAGGTCTATCAACGGCTGCGCAACAGCCATTACGGGCATTGGCCAACGCTGCTGGAAATGGCCGAAGAGTTGAAGCTCAGCGCTACTACGTTCCGTCGCCGCCTTGAACGCGAAGGCTGCGCGTTTCAGGGCATCAAGGACGATGTGCGACGCGGTATCGCCCAGCAGAAACTGCGCGACACCGAATTGAGTGTGGTAGAGATTGCCTCGCTGGTAGGGTTTCAGGAGCCCAGCGCGTTTCACCGGGCGTTCAAGAAGTGGACGGGGGAGAGCCCGGGGCAATTTCGGGCCGGATTTGCTCACCGACTAACCACTTGATTTTGGCCAGACGCAGCTCGATATCAGTCGAGCCATACGCTACGCCATGCTTCCATTCTCGGCGTATGAAGAAGGTGTCCTCCGAGCGTCTGGGTTTGTAGCTCGATACCTTGGTCTGTCAACACTTGAGGCGCCGCGATATAGGCCCGAATTTTCTGGATCCAGGCACTTGGGTAATTACATAAACGGGTCACCGGCAAATCGCCGGCATCGCACGCGTTCTCGCTGCATAGAACCGCAAAGCCGCACGCACCGTAGTGAAGAAGGCGGGCCAGGCTCTGAGCTGACTGCAGCGGCTCGTCGAGCAAGGGCAATAAAGCCAAATCCAGATCCATGCCTGCCAAGGCATCGGCCAGTCCAGATTCCTCCACCTGGAAGCGCTGGTCCCGTACGAAAGGACGTAACTCGATCGGGCACCAGCCCATTACCACGAAGTCAACTTCATCTGCCAGGGCGGGTACGATCTCGGCCAGTAGTCGAAGATCCAGTTGGTCGTGATCACCCCGCCATCCCACACGAAGTTTATTTCCTGTTTGGCGACGGCTGCGGATATTGGACCAGGAAACCGGTAACGACTCAGCCATGATGCGGATGTCGTCATGCATGCCATCGACCGCTGCTGCAAGCTCGGAGGACGCGACGACAACGCGGTTGACCAACTCCAGGCTCCGCAGGAAGGCCGGATCGCTTTTGTAGTTTGCGGGCAGTCGATCCAGGTCCAACACCCTAAGCGCGGGGGAAAGTTGCGTTATCAACTCAATTGCCGGGATCTGATCGGAGGTGAAGGGTTGCTGATATATAACGACGTGAGGGCGCAGGCGCTCAATTTCCACCACATTCAACAAACGCTGGGAGATAGCTCCGTCGACAATGTCTGCATCACGCAATGCCTGAAGCGGAATCGAATTTCGGCAATCCCCGTCGTTCCAGCGGCGTTGCCTCTGCAATAGAACGAGGGGCAAAGGTCGCCATGGTAAGGCCCTCCAAGTAAGATCCACCACCGGCTCGATTTCAAAGCCAGCTCCGTTCAGCGCGAAATGGCAATTGTATGCTGGGTCGTTGGCGAGGACCGGCAACCACTTTCGGTACATGGAAAACTGCTCGCCGCGAAATCGAGAAATTCTCTTTTCATAGGCTGTTGTATCAGTCTGGATCTGGCTGACACTCGATTCGTGCAGCAATGCTGCGTGGGGTGTCCATACCACAAGATAGCCCAACGCTCGTACCTTCAGGCACAAATCGACATCGTTGTACGAAATCTTAAATTCGACTTCATCGAGCCCACCCACTTCCATATATACAGATTTTCGAATCATGAGGCAGGCGGCGGTCACTGCGCTGTAGTTTTGATCGACTTTGAGACGCTGCATGTAACCGGGGCTGTCGTGAGGATGGCCTAAAAACACATGCTGTGCGGGTGAGTCGATGCCTAGTATCACCCCGGCATGCTGGACCGTTCCGTTTGGAAAGTAGAGCTTGGCGCCCACGATGCCTACTTCGGGCCGGATGGCATGGTTAAGCAAGTTGTCGAGCCATTCGGCATGGAGGACGGCAGTGTCGTTATTCAGTAAGACGAGGTACTCGCCGCGCGCATGGCGCGCGGCCGTATTGTTGATCTCGGAGTAGTTAAATGGATAAGGATGACGCAGGATACGCACCTTGTCGCTTTGCAGGCTTTCAATGCCAGCCAGCCATTCCAGCGCATCCTGCTGTTCACTGTTGTTGTCGATTATTATTATTTCGTAATTATCGTAAGCGGTTTTCTCCAACACGCTTTCAACGCAGCGAGAGAGAATACCGAGTTGGTCCTTGGTTGGGATCAGAATTGAGACTAGCGGACGTTGCTGATGGTTATAGCAAATCCGGTACTGCCCGTCAGAAGTTTCCACGACGTGGCTGCCGAGATAGCCACGCGACTGCAGATAACGACTTAGCGCAACTGTCTGGTCCTCGTTTTTTTCGGACAAAATCTCGTCACAAATTAGGATAGGTTCGGCCAGATGCTCCAAGTGTTCGACGTTCTCCCTCTGGATCAATCGCAGAATGTAGTCAAATTCGTAAGCGCGGGGATAGCGAGTGTCGAACCCTCCGAAGTCCAGTAGTGTCTGGCGATGAAAAATCCAATGCTTACACAGGGCCGCCGGGTAGCTAAGGAGAAAATCAAGGTTGAAATCCGGGCGAAATGCCGGCTCATGATTTCCTGAGGCAGTTCGGTGCATTTCATCTGCATAAAATGCAGGAGAGCTGTTCAGCTCGGGAAGTTTAAGACGTAGTCTGGATACGCCTTGAACCGTAAATACAGTGCCAGCTTTTACTATCATAAACCAGTCACAGTAATGCTCTGCTAGCTTGCGGTTTATTGCAGCTGCCTCATTGTCAGCTTTTAGGCGGTGCCATTCGATCCGGGCGTCGCGCACCCAGTCGACCGGGCACGGATTGATTGAAAACACCGCAACGCTCAGTGCGTGCGATAAAGACTGACGCTCGGTGATGCTGTTTATAGTGGAACGCAGCCCTGCCATGTCCCCAGCGTCGTCGCAAATAATCAAAAGCAGTGAGGACCCAGAGCTGTTGGCATTGATCACAGAGTCGATCAGCGCCTGCTGGGCCGCGCGGACGGTATGCCCAGCCATCCATCGACTGGGACTGAATGCAAGGTGTTTGCTGTTTTGCGCGCTTGCGAAGTACGGCCGCAAGTCGACTTCCGTGAACCGATAGCGATCCATGAAGGTGGCGACTTTTATCATCATGGGCTCGTCAATGCGCTGTGACCAACCCAGTTCACCAATACGCTTCTGGAAGATCGCGTGAGACTCTTGAGCAACTTTCGGGTGCGTTCTGCCGCCGGCACTGAACTGCACTTCCGAAACCCGGAAGAGGGAAAGCGGCTCAATGAGCATCGCCAAGTTGCCACGACGCAACAGTTTAAAATAAAGCGCGACGTCACCTACCCAGTCAATCGAACTTCCGTTGAGAACCATAAGGTCATCACCGAAGGCAGCGATGTCCGCGCGCCTGCACATGACGCACGTCGGTTCTCCAATGAAATTAACCGTGAACTGGCCGAGGAAGGCTATGAGTTCAGGCCCGGAGAAGATGACATCATGAGAAAAGGGGAAGCCTGTCGCCCAATTCTCTGGAAGGATATTCCCCTGTTCATCAATCATGTGCCTGCGTGAGCTGGCTAGCGAAATTTCTGGATGATCGTCAAGTAATTCGAGCAGCAGGCTCACGCAATCGGGCTGCAATAGGTCATCGTCGTAGAGGAATTTAAGATACTCGCCGTGCGATTGACGAACGCAGCGAGCGACATTTTTAGCCTCGCCTAACGGCACGTCATTGCGGAAGTACCGAATCGGCCACGGGCTTATCGGGCGAAGCCTCTCCACGATGTCATGCACAGCTTCGCTTCTACAGTCGTCACAGATGACAATCTCGATCTCGTCGTGTGTCTGGTTGAAAGCACTGAGGAGCGCTTGTTCAAAGAACTGAGGCTTGTAGGCTGGTATCGCAATGCTGACCAAACGACGAGAGTTCATCCTGTTATCCGCAATCAAATGTGTGTCGCTTTCAAGAAATCAAGCGAAAAAAGAGTCGGCATCGCTATGCCACGATAATGACGTGTCGCCAACTGAAGCAAAAAGGCGGCCAAGCTCATCACGTTGCAGCGCCGTGGCCTCGTTTAGTCTCATGAGTCGTTCTTCAATAGGGGGCGGCTCCGCCACTGTCAGAAGATGGTTCGTATCTTGCTTAGGACGTAAGCCTAGCCAAGTAATTGAACACCGAACACCGGCCGGGCAAATATCGTCTGGTTCTACGGTTGTAATGAGGTCGTGTAGCAATGAGTAGCAAAAAACTGATTATTGTTGGGGCAGGAGGGCTCGGCCGTGAGGTGCATGGCTGGATTAAGGATTGGGTCGTGCATCATCCAGATCACGTGCTGACCGGCTTTATTGACGATGGCGGCATCTCGCTTAACAGATTCAGCCATTATGCCGATGTCATTTCCACCGTGGATGCATATGAGCCAAAGGCAGATGAGTACCTGGTGTGTGCCATCGGCAAGCCTTCCGATAAGAAGTACGTCATTGACAAGCTCATTGCCAAAGGCGCCCAGTTCTTGACGCTAATTCATCCCACGGCCATCGTCGGGGAAAATGTCACCCTAGGGCGCGGCGTTCTCATTTGCCCGTACTCGGTATTATCCGTGGATCTGACCGTGGGGGATTTTGTCACCGTCAACACGCTGTGCACCATTTCCCACGATTCACACGTAGGACATTTCAGCACGTTAAGCCTTCACTGTGACGTTACAGGAGGAGTAATTCTGGAAGACGGGGTTTTTATGGGCTCACGGGCATCAGTCCTGCCCAAGCTCCGGGTTGGCCGGGGTGCTGTGATCGGAGCGGGTGCCGTGGTAATTCGAGACGTTTTGCCAGGCAGTACGGTCGTGGGCGTACCGGCAAGATGCATCGCACAGAACTAATAGTCGATGTGTCGGCCATAGGTTTGGCCTCGAGGGTCCGATCGAGCTGCTAAAAATCGTCGAATATTCCGGTCCCTCATCCCTGATCCAAAGCCCCGCTCGAAACTGGGCTTATCAAGGCTTTGTCCCGATGTATAGGATACTTTGCTCGGTAATCCCATGGCGCCTGAAAACGCCCGGACCAAACGATTGAGAGTCAAGCTCAAGGAGTTCGAAGCCTCCCTCCCTTATCCGCGCCATGTAGTCATCTTTGGCATACATGCGCACATGGTCGTCTTGTCCAAATCGCGCCCAACGCACATTTACATCAAGTTCCTCCGGATCCTCATCGGTATATTTTGCAGTCAACAAAATAGGGACCATTAAAATCGCCACGCCGTTATTGGCGAGTACCCTAAAAAGCTCGGTAATAGCCTTCCGGTCATCCGAAACATGTTCAAGAACATGGGAGCACACAATAAAGTCAAAAGCTTTATCAGCGTAGATACTCATATCCATGATATCCACTACATCGTCTGCCAGAGGCGAATACAGGTCGGCGGAGCGATAGCTGATATCTGGGATGCTCTTCAGAAACTGCGATAGCAGGGGGGCAGGAGCGAGATCCAAAATGCGCAACGAGCTGCCCTGTGGTCGGGCCAGGAACCTTCGGACAAAAAGGGCATATAACCGGTCACGGTCCGAAGCAGCGCAGCACGGACAGCTATATTGCCCGGTATTAAGGGTTTCAAAGTCTTCGAGGGAATAACCGACGTTGAGCTTGTTGAGCATCTCAAAGTACTGCGGTGTCAACGGTAAGAAATTGGCGAATTCTGATGAGCATACTGGACAGGTGCGCATTAATGGGTCCCCCGTGCCGCTTGAACGATTACGCTCAGAACGTCTTTTATCTCTTCCTCGGCGAGGCTGTCGAAAATGGGTAGGCAAAGTATGCGTTCAGCGATGCTGTTTGCGATGGGAAGCTTGTGCTCCCGTGCCGAGTCGAGACCACGGTACATCGGAAATGCCGATATCAAAGGATAAAAGTATCTCCTCACCATAATATTCCGCTCCCGAAAGCGCTCGAACAGCTCATCTCTGCTCAAGGGAAACTGCGTGTTAACCAGTACTGGGAAGTATGAATAGTTGTGACCCTCCCTGTCGTCCCACGCAACGGTAATGCCTTCTATGTCGCTCAGTGCGTCGCGATAAGTCGCATCCACCTGCCGACGGCGAGCCAACGCTGCATCGATGTGTTTGAGTTGTAGAACACCGAAAGCAGCATTGATTTCACTCATCTTCCCGTTGATCCCCGGCGCGACCACCGTGACCTCATCGGCAAAACCGAAGTTTTTAAGATAGTCGATACGCTGTTTAGTTTTCGCATCAGGGCACACAATCGCTCCGCCCTCAAATGTGTTGAAGACTTTGGTAGCGTGGAAGCTCATCACTGAAAGATCGCCATGGCGCAGGATGCTCTGGTTGTTCTCGCGGACGCCAAAGGCGTGGGCGGAATCATAGATAACTTTTAATCCATACCGGTCCGCAAGGCGCTGGATTCCCTCTACGTCACAAGGCCTGCCATAACAATGAACCGGCATAATTGCCGTTGTCGCCGGCGTGATCGCTTCTTCGATTCGCGCGGGGTCGAGGTTATAGGTAAGCGGATCAATGTCTACAAACACGGGTTTGAGACCGTTCCACAAGAGCGAGTGCGCTGTCGCCACAAAAGAATAAGGTGTGGTGATAACTTCGCCCGTGATCCTCAGCGCCTGTAAGGCGGTCACTAAGGCAATGGTGCCGTTTGTGAACAGCGATAAGTGTTCAACGCCAAGGTACTCGGCTAGCTCTTTTTCCAGCTGCTGATGAAACGGACCGCCATTAGTCAGCGTTCGGGTTTCCCAGATCTTTTCCAGATATGGGATGAACTCTTCAAGCGGCGCGAGCAAAGGCTTGGTGACTGGGGTCGTTTTGCTCATTGGCGTTCTACGCTCTGTCTAGATGGCGGTGTAAAACTCACCCGCTGGTAATGAAATTTGGACACCTTTTGCAGGGTGTCAGCAAAATGGCGGTCCATTGGACATACAGTGTCTCAGCAAGAAATCGGCCAACTGGAGCAAGCGATGATGTGCTTGATATTCCGAACGCCCGACGCTTATTTTGTACGCCTTGCCGCGATGCGGTGTGCCCAACGAAAAAGGACTTGAGTCATGAGTAGCGATGACCACCATTCACTCGCGCAGCGACTGATGGGCATTGATGAAATTGAATGCGTCACGCCGGACTTGAATGGCGTGCCGCGAGGGAAGGTGATGACCGCCGATGGCTTTCTGGAAGGCCGTCGCTTGCAGCTGGCCCGCGGTGTGCTGCTGCAATGCATCATGGGCGGCTACCCGCCGTCCAGATTCTACGGCAGCGACGACGGCGATCTGGCGTTGGTTGCCGACCCGCAGCAGACCCATCTTCTGCCATGGAGCGACGAGCCCCGGGCCTTGGCCATCTGTGATGCCGACGAGCTCGACGGTCAGCCATCGCCTTTATCCACGCGTGGCCAGCTCAAATCCGTCATTGCCCGCTATGCCCGGCATGGCTGGTCGCCGGTAGTGGCCACCGAGCTGGAGTTTTTCGTCTTCGCCGCCAACCCCGATCCGACCCAGCCGTTTCAACCACCGGTCGGTCTGGACGGTCGTCGGGAAGACGGCCAGTCAGCGTTCAGCATCAGCTCCAACAACGGGCTGCGGCCGTTCTTCAAGGAAGTCTATGCGTGCATGGCGGCGCTCGGCTTGCCGCGCGACACGGTGATGCACGAGATGGGCGTCAGCCAGTTCGAGATCAATCTGCTGCACGGCGATCCGCTTTTACTCGCCGACCAGACGTTCCTGTTCAAACACATGCTCAAGGAAGTCGCGCTGAAGCACGGCCTGATCGTGGTGTGTATGGCCAAACCGCTGGCGCACACGCCCGGCAGCTCGATGCACATTCACCAGAGCGTGGTCGAGACCGCCAGCGGGCAGAACATCTTCAGCGACGCCCAGGGCGAAGCCACTGCGCTGTTTCATCATTTCATCGGCGGGCAGCAGGCGGCCATGGCTGATTTCACTGCGTTGTTCGCGCCGAACGTCAATTCCTACCAGCGCCTGTGCCATCCCTTCGCCTCGCCCAACAATGCCTGCTGGTCGCATGACAACCGCGCGGCAGGCCTGCGCATTCCGGCCAGTGCGCCGGTCGCCCGTCGGGTCGAAAACCGTTTGCCCGGCGCGGATGCCAACCCCTATCTGGCCATTGCCGCCAGTCTGGCTGCGGGTCTGCATGGCATTGAGCATTCGCTGGAGCCATCGCCGCCGATTCAAGGCGAGTTCGTTGTGCCCGATAATCTGTCGTTGCCATGTACCTTGCACGCTGCCCTGGAACGTCTGACTCGCAGCTCGCTGGCCAAGGAACTGTTTGGTGCCGAATTCATCGAAGGCTACATCGCGTCGAAGACCCTGGAAATGACCAGTTTCTTCAACGAAATCACTCCCTGGGAGCGCCGCGTTCTGGCCGCTCAGGCTTAAGAATCGCTGTTCGGAAATCCTCTGCAGAAGAGGGTTTCTGTTTTTTGGAAAGCTATGCGCCAAATCTGGAAGTCCTTTCGAGCGCTGTATTTCGCTTCGCTGATGATGTTGATCGGCTCGGGCCTGTTGAGCACCTACTTGGCCCTGCGTCTGGCGGCGGATCAGGTCGACGGTTTGTGGGTCGGCGCGTTGATGGCGGCCAACTACGTCGGCCTGGCGCTGGGCGGCAAGATCGGCCACCGGCTGATCGGGCGAATAGGGCACATCCGTGCGTACGCGACCTGCGCCGGTATCGTCGGCGCAGCGGTGCTGGGCCACGGGCTGTTTGACTATCTACCGGCCTGGATCTTCCTGCGGATGATCGTCGGCCTGGGCATGATGTGCCAGTACATGGTCATCGAGAGCTGGCTCAACGAGCAGGCCTCGCCCAAGCAGCGCGGTACGGTGTTCAGCCTGTACATGATCGCGTCCTACCTGGGGCTGGTCCTCGGGCAATTGATCCTGGTGGTCCACCCGCAGTTGGGCCCTGAGCTGCTGATGCTGGTGGCGATGTGTTTTGCGCTGTGTCTGGTGCCGGTCGCCATGACCCGCAGCATTCACCCGGCGCCGATGCACCCGGCGCCGCTGGAGCCGCTTTTCTTCATGCGCCGGGTGCCGCAGTCGCTGACCACGGTGCTGAGCGCCGGCATGGTCATCGGCTCGTTTTACGGTCTGGCACCTCTGTATGCCGCGCAACAGGGGTTGTCGACCGAGCACGTCGGCTTGTTCATGGCCAGTTGCATCGGCGCGGGCCTTATCGTGCAGGGCCCGCTGGGCAAGTTGTCCGACCGCTACGACCGCGCCTGGCTGATCCGTGGCGTAGCCGGCTTGCTGGTGCTGGCATCGCTGCCGCTGGCGGTGCTGCCCAATGTGCCGATGGAAGTGCTGTTGGCGGTGGGCTTCGTTGCCTCACTGCTGCAGTTTTCGCTGTATCCCCTGGCGGTGGCCTTCTCCAACGACCACGTCGAAGGCGAGCGGCGCGTCTCCCTGACGGCCATGCTGCTTATGACCTACGGCGTCGGCGCCAGTATCGGCCCGCTGGTCTCCGGCGTGCTGATGAAGATGTTCGGCAGCAACATGCTCTACGCGTTCGTCTGCTTCGTGGCATTGGTGCTGGTGACGCGGATTCGTCCGAAAGCTGTGACCAACCTGCACCAGGTCGAAGACGCACCGCTGCATCACATCGCGATGCCCGACAGCATGTCCAGCTCACCGCTGGTGGTTGCCCTCGACCCTCGGGTCGATGAGCAAGTGGTGCAGGATCAGATGCAGGACGTTGAGCCTGAGCCTGAGCCTGAGGTTTCGCCTGATGTGGCGGCTGAGAGCGACGTGCAGCCGGAGATGGTCGAGCGGGTTGTGGCGTCAGGCGAGGGCGTTGTGCGGCCGGTGGCGATCATGGATGAGGAAGTGGCTGTCGAGCCTGAGGCGTCAGGGCTGGACGAGACGACCGAAGTGCGTCGGGATGTCGGGGTGGATCGGCCTTTGTGATGGGGGGGCTGCTGATGTGGCCCCCACATGTCTCGTTACTCATGCTGAAGCTGCGCTAACGGCAAAGCCATGTGGGAGCGAGCTTGCTCTGGGGCGCATCCGGGCGATGGCGGGGTGTCTGTGAAATGGATTTCGGCGGACTCACCCTATTCGCGAGCAAGCTCACTCCTACAGGTTTCTGCCTGATACCGACATTTTGACCGATGCAAAACCTGTAGGAGCGCGCTGGATTGCGGCGCCGTCCGAAACTCGAGCGACCCCGCAAACGGCTCTGAATCAGTTAACTACGATGTCGCCTGGGCAATAGCCGATCAAAAATCGTCGTCTTTGTCGAAGCGTCGCGCTTCACGCTGCAACTGGTAAACAAAACGCTCGACCTGACGCTGCACCAGCCCGCTCATGTTGTGGAAGCGTACGCCGGCGAAGGTGGTGTTGATGCGCTCTTCGAAGTGCAGGTAGCGCAGCTCCACCGGCGTGGTCATGTTGCCGAAGGGCAGGGCGGCGATGAAGCGTTCGTAAACCTGACCCAACTGCATGCGTTCGGACACATCGCCTTCGAAACGCAGCTTGCAGCCCAGTGCAGAGACGTCCAGCAATTTGCCGCGCAGCGGAGACTTCAGCTTGTCGCCACCGATCTCGACATTGATCAGCGAAGCAAGCTTGAGCGCTGCACGGAATGCATTACGGCGCTGGTGATAAACCACTTCTTCGGGGAGGGGGCCGCGATAGCTGCGCGGTTCTTCGATCACCGTCAGCTGTGCTTTGCTTTCCCAGGCGATCCGCACGCCATCGTGGAAGCCCTCGACTTTGAAAGGTTCGCCAGCCGCGAGGAAACGCTCACCGTCGCGCGGGATCATCTCGTCGAAGGTAACCGCGTTAGTGTCGCGGTCGACGTCGATGACGTAACTCTGAAAACGCTGGCTACGCTCGTGAAAAGTGATGATCAGCGGGTCATGACTTTCCATCAACAGCCGTAGATTGGCGGCGATTTCGAGGGGGGTGTTCAGAACCTTCGGGGGCTGCGGAACATCGTCCGCGCTTGGGGCATTCACGGTCTATCCATCTCCAGGCAAATAACGACAGCGTGCAGCGCGCGGCATATTGCCACCATGCTGCGCGCCTTGATACAAGAACTTACGCCTGGCTGAGCGGACGCGGTCTGGCCTTGCCCGACGTCGAGCCGCGGCTATCGTAGAGCGTGGGGGTGTCGCCGCCGTTGAGGATCCTCAACTGCTGTGCCGTGGTGAGTTGCTGGAGCTGGATGAGGCTGCCGTTCTGCTCGTTGGCTGCCTGGCATTCACTCATCAATGCGCTGAGTTCATCGCCCGAAGCCAGCAAGGCTTCGCCCACTGAAGAATGCCGGGCCACTTCTTCGAGTCCCGCCCGATTGGCGGGCAGGCCCAGGCTGGTCATCAGCTGGGTACGTCTGCGTCCATGCTGCTCAAGCACGATCACCAGCGCCTGTTTCTGCGCCAGGATGTGTTCCATTTCGACCATATTGCGCCCGTGAAGAGCCACTGACTCGGCTTTCAGGATGTCCAGCAGATGCCGGGCCGGCGCAATGTCGTCCGTGATGAGTTGAAGCAATGTAGTGTCTTGCATCGCATGCCCTGGTGTTTAAGCGTCCAGAAGCCCCTGCGCAGACCGGGGGCTAGCGCTGGGCTTCGAAGTTAAGCAGTTTGCTTGCAACACGATTGCTGTCGACCTTGTAGCTGCCGTCGGCGATCGCCTGCTTCAACTCAGCCACGCGGCTGCTGTTGACGACTGGCTGATCACGCAACGAATCGCTGATCTTCTGCAACTGTTGAGCTTCGCTGCTCAAATGTACTGCCTCACCGCTACCGGGCACGCTCGAGGTGCCGCTGACCGCTGCCGTAGCTTCGGTTTTTGCGGCTTCCTTGGTGCTGGCGGTACGAGTCGTACTGCCAACGGTAGTGGAGCTGTTCAAACGGTTGAAGTCGATGACCATGATTGAAAAACCTCTGGGTTCTAGGACGCTTGCCTTGGTTTCGGCCAAACCCGGAATAACTTTAGGGCCCGTGCGAAAACAGTCTCGAATGGACTTCGCACGGGTCATTGGGGTTCCGAGTGTAGGAAAAGCGCAGGCACAGCGCCAGAGGTCTTGCCCTCAGATGTGACTTACATAGCAACCTCGACCTGGCCGGGGGCCACGATATTGGCTTTGATCACGCGTTTGGAATTGAGGTTCTTTACCCGTATTTGCTCGTTGAAACCGCCGTCCGAGAGTGCTTCGCCCGGCATGCGCACGCTCATTGAACCGCTGCGCGCGCTGATCACGACCTGATCACCCTTATGAACCATTTGTGGTTGATCCAGATGCACTGGCGTCAGGATCTGATCGATGACCGTTGGTCGGACAACCTTTTGACCGATCGCCTGATCGAGTGAGTCCAGAAATCCCTGACCCAGCAGACTGACGTCACGTTCACGCAATGCCACATCGCCCTCGGACACGATGGCATCACGCTTCATCGGGCGAACTGCGGTGACCACATTGCGGTACAGATGGACCTGGGCGGGAACGAACACCGTCCACGGCGACGTGCCTTCACAGCGAACGCGCACAGTGACGCGGCCAATCGGCTGGGCCGGGCTTTCCAGTGAGGCTGTCAAATCCTTGTCACACAGGGGCATGCGCAGACGGGGGTCGAGCTGCTTGACCTCGATCTCGTAACGGCCTGCGGTCTGGTTGGTTGCCATATAGTCTTCAACAGTGAATTCAAGAAAGCCCTGGGTCACGCCGATAAGGGTTTCAGGCAGCGTCATGTTGTCCGCACGGCCCAGGCCAGCGGCACACAACAGACACAGCGCAACCAGCACGCGAATGAAGCTGAGAGTTGCGGGAGCCGGGCGTCGGGATACTGTCGTTTGTGTGTTCATGATGAGTAAATAGCAAGGCCCGTGCCGCTTACCGATTCGGTAGCGCAATTGGTCGTTTTGGGAGGAGTGGTGCATGGCTGGTGTGATGGATTCAGTAAACCAGCGCACTCAACTGGTAGGGCAGAACCGCCTTGAACTGTTGCTGTTCCGTTTGGACGGCAAGCAGTTGTACGGGATCAACGTGTTCAAGGTAAAAGAGGTGCTTCAGTGCCCGAAACTTACCCACATGCCCAAATCCAGTCCGATTGTGCGCGGCGTGGCAAATATTCGTGGCGGGACCATCCCGATCCTCGACCTGGCACTGGCGACCGGCGGCAAGCCGCTGAGCGACATTGCCAATTCCTTCGTGATCATCACGGAGTACAACACCAAGATTCAGGGCTTCCTGGTGCATGCGGTGGAACGCATCGTCAACATGAACTGGGAAGACATTCATCCGCCACCCAAGGGCACCGGTCGCGACCACTACCTCACGGCGGTGACGCGTCTGGACAACCAGTTGGTGGAGATCATCGACGTCGAGAAGATCCTCGCCGAAGTGGCGCCGGTTTCCGAGAACATCTCGGTCGGCGTGGTCACGGCCGAGGTGCAACACAAGGCGCTGTCGTTGCGCGTGTTGACCGTGGATGACTCGTCGGTGGCGCGCAAGCAGGTCACCCGTTGCCTGCAAACCGTGGGTGTGGAAGTGACGGCGTTGAATGACGGTCGTCAGGCGCTCGAGTTCCTGCGCAAACTGGTCGATGAAGGCAAGAAACCGGAAGAAGAATTCTTGATGATGATCTCCGACATTGAAATGCCGGAGATGGATGGCTATACCCTTACTGCCGAGATCCGCAGCGATCCGCGCATGCAGAAGCTGCACATCGTGCTGCACACGTCGCTGTCGGGCGTGTTCAACCAGGCGATGGTGAAGAAAGTCGGCGCTGATGATTTCCTGGCCAAGTTCCGGCCGGATGATCTGGCGGCGAGGGTGGTAGAACGGATCAAGGCGGCAGATATCAGCTGAGGAGGGGTTTTCCTCCTTGCTGTTCACATGATTTTGAGAGGCGGCATGTCGACAGGTAATTTGGATTTTGAACAGTTCCGGGTCTTCCTGGAAAAAGCCTGCGGCATTTTGCTGGGTGAAAACAAACAGTATCTGGTGTCCAGCCGTCTCAATAAATTGATGGAGCAGCAGTCCATCAAGTCGTTGGGGGAGTTGATTCAACGCATTCAGACCCAGCCGCGCAGTGGCCTGCGCGAGCAGGTGGTTGATGCGATGACGACCAACGAGACGCTGTGGTTTCGTGATACGTACCCCTTCGAGGTGCTGAAGAACAAAGTCTTGCCGGAGGCGATCAAGGCCAGTCCCAACCAGCGTTTGCGGATCTGGTCGGCGGCGTGTTCGTCAGGGCAAGAACCGTATTCGCTGTCGATGTCGATCGATGAGTTCGAGCGCAGCAACCCCGGGCAGTTGAAATCGGGCGTGCAGATTGTGGCGACGGATCTGTCGGGCACGATGTTGAACAATTGCAAGACGGGCGAATACGACAGCCTGGCCATTGGTCGTGGTTTGTCGCCGGACCGCCTGCAGCGGTTTTTCGATCAGAAGACGCCAGGGCGCTGGACGGTGAAGGCGCCGATCAAGAGTCGGGTCGAGTTTCGTTCGTTTAACTTGTTGGACAGTTATGCGGCGTTGGGCAAGTTCGATATGGTCTTCTGCCGCAACGTGTTGATCTATTTTTCGGCGGATGTGAAGAAGGACATTTTGTTGCGGATTCATTCGACGTTGAAGCCAGGGGGCTATTTGTTCCTGGGTGCGTCGGAGGCGTTGAACGGTTTGCCGGATCATTATCAGATGGTGCAGTGCAGTCCCGGGATTATTTATCAGGCCAAGTGATTGTTTGTGGTTTTGATTGGCTGAGAACCCCGCTTAGGCGGGGTTTTTGTTTTGTGTTGGCGCTGGGATTGTTGGCTTGCTCTTGATCAGAGCGGCGCTTGGAGGGGGCTGCCTGTCGGCAGAACTGTTTCGCCTTCGGCGAGTTACTTGATAGAGCCCCGCCTTCAATTTCAAAGAGCAGCCAAGGGCTTGTGCTCCTGGTTTGGCCCTCCCTCGTCGGTTCCCTCACTCCGGTCTTGCTCCGTAGGCCCGCGCCGAACGGACATCCATGTCCTGACTGCGCTCTCGCGGCATCCATGCCGCTCGGCCCACTGCGCAAAACCTGCGTTCAGCCTGCACCCAAGTCGCGTTTTGCGGTGACTGAGCTTTTTGCGCAGGAAAGAGCAAAAGCAACAGCCACAGCAAAAGCAAAAGCTTCCCGGCTGAAGCCAGTCCTACGGGATGCACGCACCTCTCTGTAGGAGCCGGCTTGCTGGCGAACGCGGTGGTCCAGTCAGGCGGATGGTGGCCGGAAGAATGCCTTCGCCAGCAAGCCGGCTCCTACAGAAGTCCGCGTAGACCCGGCCAGATCGGCGCATGCAGGACGCAGAGCTTCCGAGGCGGCATTCCCACGCGGAGCGTGGGAACGATCACAAGCAACAGCAACAGCAACAGCAACAGCAACAGCAACAGCACCAGCACCAGCAACAGCAACAGCACCAGCACTAGCAACAGAAATAGCGACAGCGAAGGCAAAAGCGTCCCGGCTAGAGCCAATCCTGCGGGATGCACGCATCTCTCTGTAGGAGCCGGCTTGCTGGCGAATGCGGTGGGCCTGTCAGGCGGATGGTGGCTGGAAGAATGCCTTCGCCAGCAAGCCGGCTCCTACAGAAGACCGGTTAGACCCGGCGAGATCGGCGCATGCAGGACGCAGAGCCTCCGAGGCGGCATTCCCACGCGGAGCGTGGGAACGATCACAAGCAACAGCAACAGCGACAGCTTCCCGGCTAAAGCCGGTCCCACAGTCGAGGTTGACGCCATTTTATCTGGGTAAACGCGCTGCTCTTTAGTGGGACCGGCTTCAGCCGGGAAGCTGTTGATCTTGATCTTGATCTTCATGCACAGCCAGCCCAGACGATGACAATCGCGACTTGGGTGCAGGCTGAACGCAGACGACGCGCAGTGGGCCGAGCCGCATGGATGCGGCGAGAGCGCCGTCAGGACAGGGATGTCCGTTCGGCGCGGGCCCACGGAGCGTCGTCGAAGTGAGGGAACCCCGACGAAGGAGGGGCCCAACCAGGAGCAGGCACCCTTGGTTACTTGGGGTGCCTTTCCAAGTAACTCGCCGAAGGCGAAACCGGAGGCCGTTAGGCCGACGCTCTTGATCTATATCCAGCCCCTCGTGCGAAAGCGCAATACGGCAAAAAAACGGCACCGCTCTTGCCACTTTCGTCCCACCAAGCGGAAAACTCTTGCCGCTTTTCTGTCATCACTGCCACTCAACCCTCTGCAAGCCCCGTAAAACGGCACTTCCAGCAACTGGCACGCCACTTGCTATAACTCCTGCAAGTACATCTGGTCAGCCCTCAAAGGTCCCGACATGAGCATCAGTTTCGACAACGCACTTGGCATCCATGAAAAGGCACTCAACTTCCGTGCCCAACGTGCCGAAGTGCTGGCCAACAACATTACCAACGCCGACACGCCCAACTACAAGGCGCGGGACCTCGACTTCTCCAAAGTCCTGGCGGCGCAAAGCGACAAGACCACCAATGGCCACTTCGCCCTCGACATGACCAACACCCGTCACATCGAAGCCGAAGGCATGAGCGATGGCGAAGCCAGCCTGCTCTACCGCACCCCGTCGCAGCCGTCGCTGGACCAGAACACCGTCGACTCCCAGGTCGAGAACGCCAATTACGCCGAAAACGCCATCGGTTTTCAGGCCAGCTTCACCTTGCTCAACAGCAAATTCAAAGGGCTGGTTGCAGCCCTGCGCGGAGAGTAATCCATGTCCCTATCCAGTGTTTTCAATATTGCCGGTAGCGGCATGAGTGCCCAGAACACTCGCCTCAACACCGTGGCCAGTAACATCGCCAACGCCGAAACCGTGTCCTCCAGCATGGACCAGACCTACCGCGCCCGCCATCCGGTGTTCGCTACCGTTTTCCAGGGTCAGCAGTCCGGCGGCAGCGGCTCGCTGTTCGAAGACCAGGGTCAGGCCGGCACGGGCGTACAGGTGACAGGCATCGTCGAAGACGCCTCCAACTTGGAAGCACGTTACGAGCCAAACCACCCTTCGGCGGACAAGAACGGCTACGTCTACTACCCGAACGTCAACGTGGTCAACGAGATGGCTGACATGATCTCGGCCAGCCGTTCGTTCCAGACCAACGCGGAAATCATGAACACCGCGAAAACCATGATGCAGAAGGTCCTGACCCTCGGTCAGTGATAAGGGGCACGACACATGACTTCCATCAGTAATAACACGACCACCGACTACCTCAAGTCGCTGCAGGCGCCGACCTCCGGCAAGACCGGCGACAGCACCACCGGCGCCAACAGCCTGGGCAAGGACTCGTTCCTGCAGCTGCTGGTGACACAGATGCAGAACCAGAACCCGCTGGACCCACAGGACAACAGTGAGTTCGTGGCCCAACTGGCGCAGTTCAGCAGTCTGGAAACCATGCAGAACCTGAGCACCTCGGTCGATGCCATCGGCGGAATGTACCAGTCTTCCCAGGCGCTGCAGGCGTCTTCGCTGGTCGGGCGCTCGGTGATCGCCGAAGCGGGTTCGACCAACGTCGACACCACCAAAGGCATGAGCGGCACCGTGGTCGTACCGGGGGCCAGCTCGCTCACCACCGTCAAGATTTACGACAGCACAGGCACCAATGTTGTCCGCACCATCGACCTGGGCGATGCCAAAGCAGGCAACACCCCCTTCGAGTGGGACGGCAAGGACGAAGCGGGCCAGCCGCTCGAATCGGGCAATTACAGTTTCGTCGCAACCGGCACCGTCGAGGGCGCCAACACTGGCTTCAAGACGTACCTGCCGGCAACGGTCAGCAGTGTGACCATGGGCACCTCGGGTGCAGCAATGACGCTCAACCTGGCCAACGGCAGCAACATCGCCTTGTCCAAAGTTCAACAAATCGGAATCTAGAGCCGACTAGACGGCGCAGGAGTGAAACATGTCTTTCAACGTAGGTCTTAGTGGGCTCTATGCAGCAAATAAAAGTCTCGACGTCGCCGGCAACAACATTGCCAACGTCGCGACCGTCGGTTTCAAGAGTTCCCGTGCGGAATTTGCCGACCAGTACGCGCAATCCATTCGTGGCACATCGGGCGGCACCAACGTCGGCAGCGGCGTGTACACCGCCGCTGTGACCCAGCAGTTCACCCAGGGTGCGCTGACCACCGGCACCGGCCGTGATCTGGACCTGGCGATCAACGGCAACGGCTTCTTCATGATGAGCAACAACGGCGAGAAGCTGTACACCCGCGCCGGTAACTTCCACACCGATACGTCGGGCAACATTATCGACACCAACGGCAATAACCTGCAGGGTTACGCCACCGATGCCAGCGGCAACGTGAAGACGGGCGTCTTGACCAACCTCAAGGTCGACACCTCCAACATGGCGCCGAAGACCACCTCGAATATTTCGATCAAGTCGAACCTGGATTCGTCGAAGCCGATCAACACTGGCGCGGCCTTCAATCCTGCTGACACCTCGACCTACACGTCGACTTACAGCACGCCGATCTACGACAGCCAGGGCAACGAACACACCCTGTCGCAGTACTTCCGCAAGACGGACACCAACTCCTGGACCATGTACACGCTGATCGACGGGCGCAACATGTCCGATCCGACCACCGAGCCTGCCGTTGCGGCTGACCAGACTCAACTGAAGTTTGACGAGTCGGGCAACATCATCACCAACCCAGCGCCGACCACCACCGCCGGCATTTCGGTAAACGGCGACGGCACGTTCAACATCGAGAACTGGAAACCGGCTCAGGGCAAGACCGTCGGTTCGACCACCACGTGGGTTGCCAACGGCGCGGCCACGGTTGACATGAAACTGGACATGCTCGCGACGACCCAGACCAACGCAGCAGGCGGGGCGATCTCCAAGACTCAGGACGGTAACTACACCGGCCAGATCAGCGCCATGAACGTCGATTCCACCGGTAACCTGTTCGCCACCTACACCAACGGCGAATCCCGGGTGATCGGTCAGGTTGCGCTGACGTCTTTCGCCAACGTCCAGGGCCTGTCGCCTGCGGGCGGCACCATGTGGCGTGAGACCTACGCGTCGGGTATTCCGGTCACCGGCGCGCCGGAATCGGGTACGCTGGGAAACATTACCGGTTCGGCGCTGGAAGAATCCAACGTTGACCTGACCGGCGAGCTGGTCGAGTTGATCAAGGCGCAAAGCAACTACCAGGCGAACGCCAAAACCATCTCGACGCAAAGCACCATCCTGCAGACCACGATCCAGATGGGCTAATAACGCCCGCTTGATCAGCGTCAATCGAACCCCTCTTCGGAGGGGTTTTTTTATGGGTTTTTTTCCGCCTTTTGTCGCGCGGTTGGCAGGGCGAAAACTTCAAGAGCCGTCCCACTCCACAACTGGAAACTTCCTACTTTCGTCGATGCGAGAATCAAATTCGCTGACAAATAAATGCCATCGAACGGCGCTGCAACCGGGTGTTGTCCGATCGCATTCCTTTGTCCGCGAAACCTTAGATGCATTGACGAACGTGTCGTTGAACAACGACTCAGGGAGTGTTCATGTCATTCAATACAGCGGTTTCCGGTTTACACGCGGCGCACAAGCGCATGGAGGTCACCGGCAACAACATCGCCAACGTCGGCACGGCCGGGTTCAAGTCTTCGCGCGCCGAATTCTCGGCGGTGTATTCGTCTTCCATGCTGGGCGGTAGCCGGACCGCAGCGGGGCAGGGCGTTGAAGTGGCCAATGTCTCGCAGAACTTCGCCGCGGGCGGCGTAATCTCCAGCCACGGCCGCGCCCTCGACATGCGCATCGAGGGCAACGGCTTCTTTGTCATGAGCGATCGAGGCTCCATCAGCTATGGCAGGGCTGGCGCGTTTATCAAGGATGCCGAGAATTACGTCGTCGATGCCCATGGCAGCCGCTTGCAGGGCTACGGTGTGACCGAAGACGGCAAGGTTATCAGCGGCGTGCGCACCGATCTGAAAATCGATTCGGCGTCGCTCTCGCCCAGGGCCACGGGCAAGATGGAAAAAACGTTGAACCTGGATGCGGGAGCGGCTTCACTCGCCGCCATTCCACGCTTCGATCCTGCCGATCCCACCACCTACACCCGGGTCACAAGCCGCGTCATTCAAGACGCCGCCGTCCCGCCACAGGATCACCAGCTCAAGCAGTATTTCGTCAAGACCGAAGACGATCAGTGGACCTCGTACCTGCTCATTGACGGGCTCAATCCGCTAGACCCCGCCAGTACCGCACCGCTCGAAGTGGGGCTGCAGGTTTCGGCTGCGGGCAAGCTGTCGCTGACGGGCAATTCGGCGGCGGTGAAAGTCGAGTCCGACACCGAGTTATCGCTGCGAGTGTGGCGGCCGGCGGTCCAGGTCAATGGCAGCTGGGTGCCCGGACCTTCGCCAAGTCCGGGACCGATCAGCCTGCCGTTGCTTGACGGCGGCGCTGCGCTGCTGGATCCCGCCGATCCGCTGATGCCGCGACCGGTGCCGGCGTTCAAGCCTGCCGACATCACCACGTACAACAAGGCGATGACCTTCGGCGTGTTCGACAGTCTCGGCGAGCGCCATGAGCTGACGCAGTATTACGTCAAGGACGGCAGCAACAGCTGGAAAATGCACACGCTCATTGACGGTCGAAATCCGCAGGACCCGGCCAGCACCGAGCCGGTGACGGCCAGCATGCTGTTTGATGCCGGTGGCACGTTGCAGTCGTTGGTAGGTAGTCAGTGGCTGAGCGCGGCGAATAATGCGTTGACCCTCAGCGGCTGGGTGCCGGCCAAACCGCTGGAAGGCAACAAGCCTGGCGGTCGCTGGGGCGCAAGCGGTGCCTCGGGCAGCGGCGACGGAATCGTCATCGACATGAGCAAAGCCAGTCAGCACCGCGCGCCCACCGGCAGTACAGGCGCGGTGATTGACGGGCATTCGGCCGGGGAGGCGACCAAGCTGTCCATCGACCGCAGTGGCATGCTCAGTATCGGTTTCAGCAATGGGCTGCAGCGCAACATCGGCCAGGTCATGCTCGCTAGTTTTGCCAACAATCAGGGCCTGCAACCGGTGAGCGACACCCGTTGGGTGGAGACCCGGGCCAGCGGCGCCGCCAATTACGAGGCGCCGGGCATCGGCACGATGGGCAGCGTCATCGGGCACTCCCTGGAAGGCTCCAACGTCACCTTGACGAACGAACTGGTGGAACTGATCCAGGCGCAAACGGCCTATCAGGCCAATTCAAAAACCCTGTCGACAGAAGCTGAATTGATGCAGACGCTCATCCGCGCGACCTGATAAAGCTGTCGGACAATTGCGTTGGGCCAGCCGTGAAGATAGCGACTGACTCAGCGTATCCGGACGGTTGCATCGGGTCAGGCGATATCCTTGTCGCCTACACACCGCTTTCGCCAGCAAGCCGGCTCCTACAGTGGTAGCTGCCCGGACCGCCAAAGT
This sequence comes from Pseudomonas lutea, assembly GCF_000759445.1. Classification (NCBI taxonomy): domain Bacteria; kingdom Pseudomonadati; phylum Pseudomonadota; class Gammaproteobacteria; order Pseudomonadales; family Pseudomonadaceae; genus Pseudomonas; species Pseudomonas lutea. The sequence goes on along the minus strand of NZ_JRMB01000001.1, from coordinate 2,024,392 downwards.
TGCGCCCGCCGCAAACCGGGTTTGCACCCGCCGTAAACCAGGTTTGCACCCGCCGCAAAACTGTAGGAGCGCGCTTGCCCGCGAATGCGGTGGTATGCAACGACGGTGTCATCTGATCCAACGCAGTTTGAGCGCGTTGGGTCATCTGCATTTTGGTTGCTGGCCCGCCGTGTTCGCCAGCAAGCCGGCTCCTACAGTGGTAGCCAGACCGCCAGATTTGCACCCGCCGCAAAACTGTAGGAGCGCGCTTGCCCGCGAATGCGGTGGGTATGCAACGACGGTGTCGCCTGACCCAACGCATTCTGAACGTGTTGAGTCATTCGCATTATGGTTGCTGGCCCGCCGTGTTCGCCAGCAAGCCGGCTCCTACAGTGGTAGCCAGACCGCCAGATTTGCACCCGCCGCAAACCAGTTTTGCACCCGCCGCAAAACTGTAGGAGCGCGCTTGCCCGCGATTTGATGTGCTTGCGACTGGAATATGCCTGACACCAGCATCCGCACGTTCGCGTCACCGCATCAGCATCACTTCAAATCGAGCAATCAGATTTCACAAACGCGCCACCCAACCGGGTCCAGCCCTTGCCGGGGCTGGTTTGTGCGCACAGCGTTTGATGCTTGCCTTGCCACCAGTAATAACGCGCCTGCTCGGCGAGCGCGAGGCTGGCGCAGAGCCCGGTGGGGAGGGCGAGGGCGAGCAGTAGGGCAAGGCGCAGACGCATGACAATTTTCCGTGGCCACAAGATGAAGAGTGAAAGTGCTGCAAGTTTCGCACCCCCATGGAAAGTTTTTTGGCGTTCGCTCTCACCGATACGACCGAAACCGGCAGTCCCTTGTCACCCCGCCTCTGAAACCCCGTGGCCAACTGCCCATGCCGCCCGCAAACATTGAAAAATCAAGGCGTTAAGACCTCGCTGAAAAACTGGTTCGATTATTGCTATGACCTGTTCAGTACAGCTACAGGCGGCAAGCGTCTGTCGGAGGAGGAAGACTGTGGACAAGTTGCTATACGTGGCCATGAGCGGGGCGTCTGAAAACGCCATCGCGCAAAAAGCCCATGCCAACAACCTGGCGAACGTTTCGACCAACGGGTTTCAGCGCGACCTTGAACAGGCGCGTTCCATGCCCGTGTTTGGCGAGGTCAACCCGTCTCGGGCGTACGCCATGAGCGAGCGTCCCGGGACTGACTTCAGCCAGGGTTCGATGGTCGACACCGGTCGCGAGCTGGACGTTGCCGTCAAGGGCGATGGCTGGATGGCCGTGCAGACCGCCGACGGTGGCGAAGCCTACACCCGCACCTCGAGCATGAACATCGACGCCCTCGGCGTGTTGCGCGATGGCAACGGTTTGCCGGTCATGGGCAACAGCGGGCCGATTGCCGTGCCGCCACAGCAGCAGATCGAGATCGGCGCCGACGGCACGATCAGCGTTCGCTCCCTGGGTGAAAGCCCGCAGGTGATGGCGCAGATCGACCGCATCAAGCTGGTCAAAGGCGACCAGTCGACCATGGAAAAGGGCCCCGACGGCCTGATGCACACCAAAAGCGGCCGACCGGCGCAAGCCGACGCCACGGTTCAGGTGGAGTCCGGATTTCTGCAGTCGAGCAACGTCAACGCGGTAGACGAGATGACCTCGGTACTCGCGCTGTCCCGCCAATTCGAACTGCACATCAAGATGATGAAGACCGCCGAGCAGGATGACGAGTCGATGGCTCGCGTCTTGCAGATGGGCTAATGACTGACAGCTTGCGCCGATAAACAGGCGCTCGAGGAGATTCAATAATGCTTCCGGCACTCTATGTTGCTAAAACCGGTCTGGCCGCCCAGGACACCAACCTGACGACCATTTCCAACAACCTGGCCAACGTTTCGACCACCGGTTTCAAAAGCGACCGCGCCGAATTCCAGGACCTGCTTTACCAGATCAAGCGCCAGCCAGGTGCTCAGTCCACTCAGGACAGCGAGCTGCCTTCAGGCCTGCAACTGGGTACCGGTGTGCGCATCGTCGGCACGCAGAAGAACTTCACCGCCGGCAGCCTGCAGACCACCAATCAGCCGCTGGACATGGCGGTCAACGGTCGCGGTTTCTTCCAGATCCGCCAGCCTGACGGCACTCTGGCGTACACCCGTGACGGTACCTTCCACCTGGACAGCAACGGCCAGATCGTGACCTCCAGCGGTTATGCCCTGGAGCCTGCGATTGTCGTTCCGCAAGATTCGCAGACCTTCACCGTCGGCGAAGACGGCACCGTATCGGTGACCACTGCGGCCAACTCGGCGACGCCGCAAATCATCGGTAACGTGCAGACGGCGGACTTCATCAACCCGGCCGGCCTGCAATCCCAGGGCGGCAACCTGTACCTGGAAACCGCTTCCAGCGGTGCCCCGCAAGTGGGTACGCCGGGCTTGAACGGTCTGGGTGTGGTCAAGCAGAACACCCTGGAAAACTCCAACGTCAGCACCGTTGAAGAGTTGGTGAACATGATCACCACTCAGCGCGCCTACGAGATGAACTCCAAAGTGATCTCGACCGCTGACTCGATGCTCCAGTTCGTGACCCAGAACTTGTAAGCCGCTCTTGAAACGCCTGATGTCCTGCAGCGAAACACCTGATCAATCTGAAGGGGCGCCTGAAAAACGCCTGCTACACCGCGAGGTTTTAAGTGTCATGAAACGGCTCTCTGTATTGCGGCTTTCCCTGTTGGCGGCACCGTTGTGCGGAATCGCGCTGCTGACCGGCTGCGTTGCGCCTGCGGCCAAACCCAATGACCCTTATTACGCGCCGGTGTTGCCGCGCACACCGTTGCCTTCAGCGGCCAGCAATGGCTCGATCTATCAGGCCGGCTTCGAGCAGAACATGTATGGCGACCGTAAAGCGTATCGGGTGGGTGACATCATCACCATCACCCTGTCCGAGCGCATGGCCGCCAGCAAGGCCGCCAGCTCCGGTATCAGCAAAACCAGCAAGACCAGCCTTGGCCTGACCTCGCTGTTTGGTGCGGGCGTGAGCACCAACAACCCGGTGGGTGGCGGCAACCTGAGCCTGGACGCCGGATACACCGGCGACCGCGCTACCAAGGGTGACGGCAAGGCGGCGCAGAGCAACAGCCTGACCGGCTCCATTACCGTGACCGTCGCCGACGTCATGCCCAACGGCATTCTGCTGGTGCGTGGCGAGAAGTGGATGACCCTGAACACCGGTGACGAACTGGTGCGCATCGCCGGCCTGATTCGTGCCGACGACATCGCCACCGACAACACCGTGTCGTCGACTCGCATCGCCGATGCACGCATCACTTATTCCGGTACAGGCGCGTTTGCCGATTCCAGTCAGCCAGGCTGGTTCGACCGATTCTTCCTCAGCCCGTTGTTCCCTTTCTGATAGCGGGATAGCCATGATCACGTTCAAGCAACTGATAGCGGCAGCGCTGCTGTTCACCACCGCACTGGGCGCACACGCCGAGCGCCTGAAGGACATCGCCAGCATTTCCGGTGTGCGGACCAACCAATTGATCGGCTACGGTCTGGTGGTGGGCCTCAATGGTACGGGCGACCAGACCACGCAGACCCCGTTCACCCTGCAGACCTTCAACAACATGCTCTCGCAGTTCGGCATCAAGGTGCCGGCGGGCTCTGGCACCGTGCAGCTGAAAAACGTCGCGGCCGTGGCCGTGTACGCCGACCTGCCGCCGTTCGCCAAGCCGGGTCAGCAGATCGACATCACCGTGTCCTCGATCGGTAACTCCAAAAGCCTGCGTGGCGGGGCGCTGCTGATGACCCCGATGAAGGGGATCGACGGCAACGTCTATGCCGTGGCTCAGGGCAACCTGGTGGTCGGCGGTTTCGATGCAGAAGGCCGCGATGGCTCGAAGATCACCGTCAACGTACCGTCTTCCGGTCGCATCCCCGGCGGTGCGTCGGTTGAACGTGCAGTGCCGAGTGGCTTCAACCAGGGCAATTCGCTGACCCTTAACCTGAATCGCAACGACTTCACCACGGCCAAGCGCATCGTCGACAAGATCAACGACATGCTTGGCCCTGGCGTCGCTCAGGCGCTGGACGGCGGTTCCGTGCGCGTCACCGCGCCGCTGGACCCCAATCAGCGCGTCGATTACCTGTCGGTGCTGGAAAACCTGGAAATCGATCCGGGCCAGACCTCGGCCAAAGTCATCATCAACTCGCGGACCGGCACCATCGTGATCGGCCAGAACGTCAAGGTGTCGCCGGCAGCGGTGACCCACGGCAGCCTGACCGTGACCATCACCGAAGACCCGATCGTCAGCCAGCCGGGCGCGTTCTCCAACGGCCAGACGGCAGTGGTCCCGCGCTCGAAGGTCAACGCCCAGCAGGAAATGCACCCGATGTTCAAGTTCGGGCCGGGCACCACGCTGGACGAGATCGTTCGTGCGGTTAACCAGGTGGGTGCAGCGCCAGGCGACTTGATGGCGATTCTCGAAGCACTGAAGCAGGCCGGCGCATTGCAAGCCGACCTGATCGTGATTTAAGAGGCAGAAGACTCATGAGTATTCCAAGTGGCGGCGTTTCATCAGGCGATTCGGGTGCGTATACCGACCTCAACCGCCTGACGGCGATGAAAACCGGCGACCGCGACAGCGAGGGCAACCTCAAGAAAGTGGCGCAGGAATTCGAGTCACTGTTCGTCAGCCAGATGCTCAAGGCCATGCGTTCGGCCAACGAAGTGCTGGCCAAGGACAACCCGATGAACACCGCGGCGACGCGGCAGTATCAGGACATGTACGACCAGCAGCTGTCGGTGAGCATGTCCCGCGAGGGTGGCGGCATCGGCCTGCAGGACGTGCTCATGCGTCAGCTGTCGAAGAACAAGAGCACCGAAGTGGCACCGGCCAGCACCGGCCTTGTCGCGGGTGGTAAAACCGCGACGCCGGCTGACGGCAAGACCGATGCGCCAGCGCAGGCCGGCCTGGCCACGCGCGTTGCCCAGCGTCCACTCTGGGCCAGCCGTGCAGTGGCTGCGCCGGACGCGGCTGACGGCACGGTTCACAACGACGTCGCTGCGCTCAATTCCCGTCGCCTGTCGCTGCCAAGCAAGCTCAGCGATCGCATCATGGCCGGTATCGTGCCGAATGCGTCGGGTGCCCAGGACCCTGCCACCAGCGCCACCACGCTGAAAAACCGCATTGCCGTGTCCAACGCCGTGGCGGCCGCGAAAAGCGCCGGTCAGAAGGACAATGGCGACTGGACCGTCGGCCCGCAATACGCCGCCGACGCCAATGCCTATGTGCGCAGCCGCGTGCAGACGCCGCTGGCGCCGGGCAAGAGTGCGTTCGCCAACAAAGACGACTTCGTCGCCACGATGATGCCGTTGGCCAAGGACGCCGCTGCACGCATCGGCGTCGACCCGAGCGTGCTCGTGGCACAGGCGGCGCTGGAAACCGGCTGGGGCAAATCGATCATGCGTCAGTCCGATGGCGGCAGCAGCTACAACCTGTTCGGCATCAAGGCCCAGGGCGGCTGGAAAGGGCCGGAAGCCCGTGCAATTACCAGTGAGTTCCGCGACGGCCAGATGGTCAAGGAAACGGCGGATTTCCGCGCCTACGACTCTTACGCCAGCAGCTTCCACGATCTGGTGAGCTTCCTGCAGAACAACAGCCGCTATAAAGAAACCCTGAAATCTGCCGATAGCCCGGAACAGTTTGTGAAAGAGCTGCAGAAGGCCGGGTACGCCACTGACCCGTCCTATGCCAGCAAGATTTCTCAGATAGCGAAACAGATGAAGAGTTACCAGACCTACGCATCCGCCTCGGGCTCTTCCACGACTTTATAAGGTTTGAACCATGTCACTGATTTCAATTGGGCTTTCGGGACTGAACGCCAGCAGTGCTGCGATGACCACCATCGGCAACAACACTGCCAACGTTGACACGCTCGGTTACTCGCGCCAGCAAGTGATGACCGCTGCCGGCGCACAGCAGAATATCGGCGTCGGCTTTGTCGGCACCGGTACGACGTTGTCCGACGTGCGCCGCATCTACAACGGCTTCCTCGACACCCAATTGCAGACCAGTACGGCACTCAGTTCCGACGCCACGGCCTATCTGAGCCAGGCGAGCAAGCTGGATTCGATCCTCTCGGACAGCTCAACCGGCATCAGCACCGTGTTGTCGAAGTTCTTCAGCGACCTGGGGACGTTGTCGACCCGGCCAACCGACTCGTCTGCGCGCACGACCTTCCTGACCAGCGCCTCGGCCCTGGCCGGTCAGTTCAACTCCATCTCGTCGCAGATGAAAGATCAGAACGCCAGCATCAATACCCAGATGAACACCGTGGCTGGGCAAGTCAATGCCCTGGCGTCGTCCATCGCCAGCATGAACCTGCAGATCACTCAGGCGCAGGCCTCCGGCGGTCAGCCGAACACACTGCTCGACTCGCGCAGCGAAGCCGTGCGCCAGCTCAATGACCTGGTCGGCGCCAAAGTCGTCGAAACCAACGGCAACTACGACGTCTACATCGGCACCGGCCAGCCACTGGTCACCGGCAGCAAAGCCAACACGCTGACCGCCTCGCCGAGCGATGCCGACCCGAACGTGTATTCGCTCAAGCTCAACTATCAGAACAGCAACGTCGATGTGTCGAGCGTGGTCACCGGCGGTACGCTGGGCGGCCTGCTGCGCTATCGCAGTGACGTGCTGCAGCCGGCGGCCAATGAACTCGGTCGTCTGGCGGTTGTGGCTTCCGATCAGGTCAACGCCCAGCTCAATCAGGGCATCGACGCCAACGGCAACTTCGGCGCCAACCTGTTCATCAATGTCAACGACCCGAGCCTGACGGCTCAGCGCAGCGTTGCGAACAAAACCAACGATCAGGCGTCGGGCAACTTCGCGGTGTCCATCACCAACAGCGGCGCGCTGACCACCAACGATTATCAGGTGACGTTCACCAACGCCTCCGGTCAGTACAGCGTCAAGCGCATGCCCGACGGCAAGGACCTGGGGTCTTACAACACCAGTGATGCCAATCCGCCGATCATCGACGGCTTCTCGTTGAAGTTCAAGGGCGCCTCGGGGGAGGGTGACACCTTCAAGATCAGCCCGGGAAAAACCGGCGCCGACGGCATCAAAGTGGTAATGACCGACCCTAAAACCATCGCCACGGCTGGTCCGCTGACCGGCGGCGCGAGCGCGAGCAACAAGGGTTCGGGTACGTTCACTCAGCCGGTGCTGTCCAACCAGGCCGACATCTACAACCCGACGGCCACCGCCGACTTGCGCAATGCGCTGACGGCCTCGATGCCAATGCGCATGATCATGGGCGACGACGTCAACGGTGCCCAAAGCTACTCGCTGGTCAACGCTCAGGGTCAGCCGGTGCTGGATAAATCCGGCAACGCGATCACGGGTTCGATCGTGCCTGGCGTGTCCAACGACGTCAGCCTGGAAGTCGGCTACACAGACTCTTCAGGCGCCAAGCAGTCTTTCACCTTTGGCACGACCATCGGTGGCACCGCCAAAGCTGGCGACACCTTCAGCATCGCCATGACCGCTGCCGGGTCTTCGGACAACCGCAACGCTGCGTCGGTGATTACGCTGCAGACCAAACAGACCCTCGACAATGCTGCCGGCAACGGCACAGGCATGAGCCTGAGCGGTGCCAACGCCAACATGATCACCACCGTGGGCAGCAAAGCGGCGCAGGCGAAAAACGACACGACGGCGACCACGGCGGTGCTGACCCAGGCCAAGACCGCGCGCGACAGCGTCGCCGGTGTGTCGCTGGATGAAGAAGCCGCCAACCTGGTCAAGTACCAGCAGTACTACACCGCTTCGTCGCAGATCATCAAAGCGGCTCAAGCCATCTTCAGCACGCTGATCAACAGTCTTTAAGGAATCGTAATCCATGCGTATTTCAACGGCCCAGTTTTACGAAACCAGCGCGACGAACTACTCGCGCAGCTACGCCAACGTCACCAAAACCGGCGACGAAGTGGCCAGTCAGGTCAAGCTCAACACCGCCGGCGATGACCCGGTTGGCGCCGGCCGCGTGCTGCAATTGCAGCAGATGGGCACGATGCTCAACCAGTACAACGCCAACATCGGCACGGTCAATACCAGCGTGGTGCAAACCGAGACTGCGATGACTGCCATCACCTCGGCCATCCAGCGCGCTCAGGAACTGGTGCTCGGCGCTGCCAATGCGACCTTCACCGATAAAGACCGTCAGGCCAATGCCGCGGAACTGAAGGAAGTGCAAACCCAGATTCTCGGCCTGATGAACAGCAAGGACGCCGATGGCTCCTACCTGTTCTCCGGGTCCAAATCCACGACAGCGCCGTACTCCGTCAACCCCGATGGCACATACAGCTACCAGGGCGACCAGACGCGCAACCTGTTGCCGATCGGCAGCGGCATTTCCATGGCCGCCAACACCACCGGCTGGGATGCGTTCGAGCAGGCGATCAACACCACTCGCACCACGACGACACTGACATCGCCTGCGGTGAACGACAACGTCATTGCCCTGTCGGGCGGCAGCGTCAGCAATACCGCGGCCTACGACAACAAGTTCGCCCCGGGTGAGCCGTACAGCATTTCGTTTCAGAGCAGCACGCAGTACAAGATTCTCGACAAGGCCGGCAACGACGTCACCGCCGATGCCACCTCGACCGGCAAGTTTTCGTCGAACAACGAAGGCAATCAAACCATTGGCTTCCGCGGGCTGGAGCTGACCCTCAACGTCAATCTGACCCCGGCGCAGTACGGCGACGCGACACAGGCCGATGCGGCCATTGCCGGTCATACGTTCAGCCTGGCAGTGTCCAACAGCACGGTGAGCACGACCCGTTCGCCGGGTAACCCGTCGACCACGGTGGTCACCGATTCAACTGTTACCGACCAGACTCAATTCAACGAGACCTTCCCGTCGGGCGGGGCGATCATCCGCTTCAGCAGCGCCACAGAGTTCGACCTGTATGCCGCGCCGTACGACGCCACCACCAGCAAGCCGGTCTCCAGCGGCACGTTGACCGGTACCCCGGTGGCCAATCAGGCCGTGGCGTCGGGCGTGACCTTCACCTTCAGCGGCACTCCGGTGACGTTGGCCAGCGGTGATCAGTTCACGGCGCAGTCGTCGACTCAGCAGAGCCAGAACATCCTCAACACCTTGTCCAACGTCATCACGGCGTTGAACGGTAAAGTGGACGGTGACCCGGTCGCCAAGCAAAAACTGCAGGCCACGCTGAGCTCGACCATCGGCAACCTGACCAGCGCGGCCAACCAGATCAACGACGCAGTCAGCGACGGCGGTGCGCGGGCAAAAACCGCCACTGACCAGGGCGTGACCAACCAGAACCTGCTGGACAACGGCAGCAACGAGGCTCAAGGCATCACTGCCTCCGACCCGGTTGATGCCATTGCCCGCCTGACCCTGCAGAAGACCATGTTGCAAGCTTCGCAGCTGGTCTTTACTCAGCTGTCAGCGCTGAACCTGTTCAGCAAACTGTAAGTGCGCCGCTGAACGGAGCGCGGGCCGAGCCTGCGTTCCCGCCCGCTGAGCGTTAACCGTTATAGTCAGCGGTTAGGCCGGCCCTTCGCGCTGAAGGCCGGCACCGCTCGTGAGTCTGCCTGTGAATTCAGTTCCCCTCGTCAGCATCGTCATCCCTGCCTATAACCCTCGGTTTTTCCAGACCGCCCTGGCCAGCGCCCTGACCCAGACCTATGAGCGTCTGGAAGTCATCGTTTGCGACGACTCCCCTGGCAGCGAAATACGCGAGATCGTCGACACCCTCACGCCTTTGAGCAACGTTGAGCTGCGCTACGTGCGCAACCCGCAGCGGCTCGGTTTTGTGGGGAACCTGCTGCAGTGTCTGGCGCAGGCGCAGGGAGAGTACGTCAAGTTTCTGTGCGATGACGATCGGTTGTTCCCTGGCTGCATCACCTTGCAGGCGCAGGCGTTCGTCGCCAATCCCGACGCCAATCTGGTGCTGGCGCAGCGCTTTCTCTGGGACGCTGACAGCATTCAGTTGCCGTCGCGTCTGGAGAACACACCGGTCGCGCCCAAGGACTCGCTGTTTCTCGGCACCGACATGCTGGCGATCTTCGAGAACTTCCCGTCCAACTTCCTCGGCAGCTTCACCAGCGCGATGTTTCGCCGCGCCGACATCCAGGAGCTGCTGCCCGCCTTGACCGGTAAGGACCAAGGCTTCGCTGCGATGCTGGATCTGGCGCTTTACACCTGCCTGCTGCGGCGCGGCAATTTGATCGTGCTCAACCAGGTGCTCAGTGTCGAGCGCCTGCACCCCGAGCGCCTCAGCCGCCAGCAAGCCATGCGCATCGCCGCTGCCAACGAATTGACCTGGCTGGTGGACATGCTCAAGGCCCGGACCAGCGAACCACCGCCCGCCCAGGGATGGGTGCGTTACGTCGAGCTGGACCATGCCGAGCGTCAGCCACGCGTCTGGGAGGAGCTGGCGTTGAGCCGGACCCTGGGCAGCCAACAGGCCGTGCTGCCACTTAAAGTGGGCGTCGACAGCCAGAGCTTTGCCGAACTGTATGCCCAGTGGCTGAGTTGCCGGACCTTCAACGCGCATCAGCAAGCCTTGCTGCCCGACAGGCTGCGACGCTTGCCCGTGCAGCCGAAGATCGTCGCCGTGGTCATCGACGAACACGGCAGCAGCGCGCGGCGCAAGCTGACGCTGGACAGCCTCGCCGAGCAGTTTTACCCCGCCGAGCTGACGGTGATGTTGACCGGTTCGGTCACCGAACCGGTGCTGGAAGAACGCCTGTTCAAATTGCCGCTTCAAGCCGACTGGGCCGATCAGCTCAATGGCCTGCTGCCTCAGTTGGAAGGCGCGGACTGGTTTTACCTGCTGCGCGCCGGTGACCGCCTGGTGGCGCCCGCGTTGTTGACCCTCGCCGACCGCATCGCTAATGCTCCGCAGGTGCGCTGTTTTTACAGCGATGAAGGCGCGCTGCGTGAAGGCGAATCCGCCGAGCCGGTGTTCAAACCCGCTTTCAACCTGGACTTCTTGCGCAGCTATCCTTATGTAGGCCGAGTGCTTGCCTTCGAGCGCCAGCGGTTCATCGCGCTGGGTGGCTTCGATGCAGGCTTCGGCGAGCTGGCGCCCCATGACGTGATCTGGCGGCTGGTGGAGAACGATGGCGCCGAATCCATCGGTCATATCGCCGATTTGCTGGTGGAAAGCCAGTTCGCGCTGGGCCAGTGGCTGATCTCGGACGAGGTCATCGAACACAACCCTCGGGTGGTGCAGGCGCATTTGCAGCGCTGCGGCATCGAGCATCACTTGCGCCAGGGCAACCAGCCGCTGCTCAATCGGATTGACTATGAGCATCCGCAGCAGCCGTTGGTGTCGATCATCGTCAGCCATCGCAATCAGTTGGCGGCACTGCAACGCTGTTTCGACAGCTTGCTGGAGAAGACCGCTTATCCGCATTACGAGCTGTTGATCGTCGACAACGGCAGCGACAGCGCCGAGGCCCGGGGCTGGCTTGAAGGCCTGGCGAACATGGGCAGCGACGCGTTTCGTGTGCTGTACAGCGGCGAGGTGCTCAGCCCCACGGCGTTGCGCAACCTGGCTGCGCAACACGCGCGCGGCGAGTACTTGCTGATGCTTAATCCCTATGCGGTGGTGACCCAGGGCGACTGGCTCGGCGAGTTGATGAATCACGCCCAGCGGCCGGAGGTCGGGGTCGTCAGCGGCAAGCTGTTCGATGCCAGCGGGGCGATTGTTCACGCCGGGGTGATCCTCGGTTTGCAGAACTCCGCGGCGACGCCGTTCTACGGCGAATCGCTCGATGCAGCGGGCTACATGCAGCGCCTGCAAGTGGTTCAGGACCTGAGCGCCGTCGGGCCTGATTGCCTGCTGGTGCGCAGGTCCGTTTTCGAGCACGTTGGCGCGCTGGATGCCGAAGCCTTTGCCGACTCGTTCAGTGAAGTCGACCTGTGTCTGCGTGTGCGAGAGCAGGGCTACCTGGTGGTGTGGACACCGTTTTCGGTGATGGCGCTGGGCGCAGCGCCGGTCAAGACGCGCGATGACGAAGCCCAACAGCGTCAGACCCGTGAGCTTGAAGCGCTGTATTTGCGCTGGTTACCGATCATCGCCCGCGACCCGGCGTATAACCCGAGCCTCACCCTGGACGCCTATAGCTTCCGCCTGGACCCTGGCCTGCGTACCGGGTGGTCGCCGTTTTCCGAACGCTCACTGCCCAGCGTGCTGGCACTGCCGATGAACGCTACTGCGGTCGGCCATTACCGCGTGACCCAGCCGTTTATCGAGCTGTCGGCGGCTGACCGGATCATTGGCCAGATTGCCTACGACGCGCCGACCACCATCGAGCTTGAACGCCGCTCGCCGGATGTGATCGTGCTGCAGGGTCGATACCACGAGGCGTCGATGGAGGACACGGTGCGTCTGAAGACGTTTTCAAACGCCCGACGCATCTTCGAACTGGACGATTACGTGATCAGCGTGCCCAAGAAAAACGCCCACGGCCGGCACATGCCGACCAATCTGGAGGCGGTGGTCAAGCGGGGTATCAGCCTGTGCGACCGCGTGGTGGTGTCCACTCATGCGTTGGGCAACGCGCTGTCTTCGATGCATCACGACATTCGCGTGGTGCCGAACATGCTCGCGCCGCACTTGTGGACGGGCCGTCGTGCGCAGCGCCGGACGTCGTTCAAGCCCCGCGTGGGTTGGGGCGGCGGCACCAGCCATGGCGGCGATCTGGAGATTATTGCGGATGTGATTCGCCAGTTGGCGGACGAGGTGGATTGGGTGTTTTTCGGGATGTGCCCTGCGGATCTGAGGCCGTTCCTGAAGGAGTTTCACCCGGCGGTGAGTCTGGAGGCGTACCCGGCGAAGTTGTCGAGCCTTAATCTGGATCTGGCGCTGGCGCCATTGGAGTATCACATTTTCAATGACTGCAAGAGCAATCTGCGGCTGTTGGAGTATGGCGCGTGTGGTTATCCGGTTATTTGTACGGACACTGAGGCGTATCGGGGGTATTTGCCGTGTACGCGGTTGACGGGCAATACGACTGAGGAGTGGCTTGAGGCGATTCGTATGCATTTGGCTGACCCGCAGGCCAGTTACAGGATGGGTGATGAGTTGCATGAGGTGGTGATGCGCGATTTCATGTTGCGGGGTGACAATTTGCAGTATTGGGTTAATGGGTGGCTTGCGGATTGAGGCTTTTTGGTTGGTAGATCGAGGGCAAGGGCAAGGGCAAGGGCAAGGGCAAGGGCAAAGGCAAAGGCGTCTGCCTGGGGGCAGACTGTTTCGCCTTCGGCGAGTTACTTGATAAAGCCCCGCCTTCGGTTTCAAAGAGCAGCCAAGGGCTTGTGCTCCTGGTTTGGCCCCTCCTTCGTCGGGGTTCCCTCACTCCGGTCTTGCTCCGTGGGCCCGCGCCGAACGGACATCCATGTCCGCAACGGCGCTCTCGCCGCATCCATGCGGCTCGGCCCACTGCGCAAGACCTGCGTTCAGCCTGCACCCAAGTCGCGATGGGTGTCGTCTGGACGTTATGTGTTTGAAGATCAAAGGCAGATCAACCGCAGATCAAAGGCAAATCGCGGCAGATTAATGCAGGTCGGGGGTAGATCACATGCAGATTAGCGGCTCCCCGGTTAAAGCCGGTCCTGCTGGATAAACGCGTTTTCCCGTAGGAGCCGGCTTGCTGGCGAATGCTTGCTCCCAGCTGCGTCTTCATATCTGACCCACCGCTTTCGCCAGCAAGCCGGTCCTACCGGGGATCACATTCGGTTGTCGATCGTCCCCGCGCTTCGCGTGGGCCTGCGCGCCGTGATGATCGGCGTCATAGCTGACTGCCTTTCTGATCGTTCCCACGCTCCGCGTGGTAACGCCGGTCCGGACGCTCCGCGTCCCTCTGAAGATATGGATTCAGGCCCAGGTAAGTGACGCCTTTACTAATGCCACGGCATGCTCACCGGTTTTGGCTGCACACACCCCTCTGTAGGAGCCGGCTTGCTGGCGAATGCTTGCTCCCAGCTGCGTCTTCGTATCTGACCCACCGCTTTCGCCAGCAAGCCGGCTCCTACCGGGGATCACGTTCGGGTGTCGATCGGTCCTACGATCCGCGTGGACACTCACCCGTGACGCTCCGCGCTCTGGTCCCGCTGTCCCGTGCCAAGCTGGCGCGTTTCCTGCAATCCCGTCCTTCATTCTGTTGTCTTTCGCGTGTTTTCCGGCGCGGGGGATGGCGTGTGGGGCCGGTATTACTGACCTCGACTTTTAATTCGGTGGGGATGGGCAATGTCCGGGGTTACGACTTCAGTATCCAGCGTCAAAAAAACTGCTTTGGCTAACGCTCACAATACGTTGCTGGTGATTTCGCGGGATCAGCCTGATTTCTTGCGCCGCACGTTGCAGTTTTACCGGGAATACGCCGGGCCGTTGCTGGTTCTTGATACGTCTGTCGAGGCGCCGTCGGTGGGGGCTGGCTTGGCGCCGGAGGTGACGGTTCTCCATGCGCCGCATTTGGCGGGGGCGAGCGCGGTACAGGCGCTGGCTCATGCGCTGGAGCGGGTGAATACGCCTTTCGTGACCCTTGCCAGGGTCGACGACTTCCTCATGGAGGACGCGCTGGCCGAGAGCGTGGGCTTTCTGCAGGACAACCCCGACTACGGTTTCTGCCACGGTTATTCCCTGAGCTATCGTGACACCGGCAGCCAGGTTGAGTATTTCCGTCGCGACAAAAAGGTACCGGAAGATGTGTGCGATGACTCCGCCGAGGAACGCGTCCAGCAGGCAATGGCGGCTTTCATTACCCCGGCGCAGGCGGTCATGCGCACCGAGCTGCTGCGCGAGTGGTGCAGCGCGGTGCCGGAGGACGTCAATGAGGTGTGGCATGGCATCGGCCTGGCCTGGTTCCTGATTGCCCGCGCCAAGGGACGAGTGCTGCCCCTGGCCTTCGCGGTCCGCGAGCAGACCACCGCGCCTGCGCGCAACAAGACCAGCCTCATTGCCGCGCTGAGCGACGCCGACCCGGTGTCTAAAAATACCCGCGAGTCGTTCGCCGACTTCCTCGCCTCCCTGTCAGGTGTCGCCCTCGGTGATGGCGCGAACACCGCGCGCGCCGTCGTGCTCGACAGTTTCAATACCCTGCTCAAGTGCGTGCGCGAAGACGCTGCTTCGGCCCACGAATTGATCATCGAATCCAGCTGGAAAAGCCCCCTGAGCGGACCGGTTCGGCGCTTCGGGGTCAATCAATATGTCGAGTTGCCGTTCTACAATCAGCCGTTCTTCGACCGCCTCGCCGATATCGAATTTCTGATGGGGGCGCTGCCGGCCGGATCGGCGCAGCGGGCCGAGCTGGAAGGCATGTGGGTGTCGCAGGCGCAATTGCTGACGCTGCACGACAACGACACCGCGCAGACCATCACCGAGCGGCTGTGGGAAGCGCTGGACGTCAACGTGTTTAACACGACGGTGGTCGCGCGGCTCGCCGAGCAACTGGCTCACCTTGACGAGCCCCAGGAGGCGCAGGGCATGCGTCAGTGGCTGGAGCGTCTTGAAGCGGTGGGCGCCGAGGACCGGCAGCACCTGCTGCATGCCACCGCGTCCGGTCAGCTGCTGCACTGGCTTGAAGGGCGCCGGCCGGATGCCGATGTCACCGCCAGGGCCGTTGCCCGTCTGGCGGCGGAGGGTGGCGGTGCGCAATTCGGGATCTTCCTGCTGGACCTCGAAGACGACATGCGCAAACTTCAGGTGACCCTGGACAGCCTCGTCGAGGGCGCCTACAAATCCTTCCGCATCGTTGTTTTCACCACCGGCGAACCGCCCGTGGCGACGTCTGTTCAGAACACGCTGCACTTCGTCAAAGTCAGCAAAAGCAACTACGTCGACAAGCTCAACCAGGTTGCCCGGCAGATCGCCTCTGGCTGGCTGATGCTGGTAGAGGCCGGTGACCAGTTCCTTCCCGGCGGGCTGCTGCGTGCGGCGCTGGAGCTGCAGGGCGCGAGCGATGTCCGCGCTGTCGCCGGTGACGAGATCCATCGCCAGTCCAATGGCGCGTTGAAAGATGTCCTGCGACCGGGCTTCAACCTCGACCTGCTGCTGCGCAACCCGGGATTGATGGCCCGTCACTGGCTGATCCGCAAGGACGTGTTGCTGGACGCGGGCGGTTACAGTGCTGATTTCACCGGCGCGCTGGAATTCGATCTGCTGTTGCGGGTAATCGAGCAGGGCGGCCCTTCGTGGCTGGCTCACCTGGACGAACCGCTGTTGATCAGCGCATCGCCCGAAGGCCTGGACAACAGCGACGAGCGTCTTGCGATCACACGCCACCTGACCGCGCTGGGCTACAAAGCGCACGTCACCTCGGCCCGTCCCGGCACCTGGCAGATCGACTATCGCCACGCCGAGCGTCCGCAAGTGACCGTGATCGTCCCCAGTCACGACAACCTTGACCAGTTGCAGCGCTGCCTGACGGCCATCCTGCAACGCACTCGCTATACGCGCTACGACGTGCTGATTGTCGACAACCACAGCCAGTCACCGCAGGTCCATGAATGGCTGGACCGTCAGCAACAGCAGAACAAACGCATCCGTGTGCTGCGCAGCGAGGTTGTCCTCAGCGAGGCTGCGCTGTACAACGCAGGCTCGCAACACGCCGACGGCGACTATCTGGTGCTGCTCGCAGCTGACAGCGAGGTGGTCAACCCGAACTGGATCGACGCCATGCTCAATCACGCGATGCGCCCCGAAGTGGCCGTGGTTGGCCCCAAACTCATTGAACGCGACGGCACCGTGACGGGCGCGGGCCTCATCCTGGGGATGAATGGCGGTGTGGGTTCGGCGTTTATTGGCGAGCTCAAAGAGGCGAGCGGTTACATGCAGCGCCTGGTGCTGGAGCAAAACTATTCGGCGGTGTCGCCTGCCTGCGTGATGGTGCGCAAGTCGTTGTTCCAATCCACGGGCGGTCTTGATGAGGCGCACTACGGTGACGCTTACGCGGTGGTGGATTTCTGCCTGAAGATCGGCCAGAGCGGTTTCCTGACGGTCTGGACACCTCAGGTTCACGTCGTGCATCCGGGCGAAACAAAACAGGCGCCGGCTGCATTGGCGCGCTTGCAGGCAGAATGGACCGCAGCGTTCGCTCATGATCTGGCCTATAACCAGAACATGAGCTTGTCAGGGAAGGGTTTCGCCCTCGACACCACGTCGCGTGCGGATTGGATGGCTCTGATCGCTTAAGGTCGCCCCCAGGTTAAGGACTTCAACATGTTCAACGGCAAATCAGTATTCATCTCCGGTGCCACCGGCTCCTTCGGCCGGATGTTCATCCGCACGCTGCTGGCGCGTTATCAGCCCCGGCGCGTGGTGGTCTTTTCCCGCGATGAGCTCAAGCAGTATGAAATGCAGCAGGAATTCAACGCCCCCTGCATGCGCTATTTCCTCGGGGACGTGCGCGACGCCGAGCGGGTGGTGCAGGGCATGCGCGGCATCGATTACGTGGTCCATGCTGCGGCCCTCAAACATGTGCCCGCGGCGGAATACAACCCGACCGAGTTCATCCGCACCAACGTCAATGGCGCGGAAAACATCATTGCGGCCGCCATCGCCAATGGCGTGACGAAAGTCGTGGCGCTGTCCACCGACAAGGCGGCCAGCCCGATCAACCTCTACGGCGCCACCAAGCTGCTGTCGGACAAATTGTTCGTCGCCGCCAACAACATCGGCGGCGAAGAGCAGACCCGTTTCGCTGTGGTGCGCTACGGCAACGTCGCTGGCTCGCGCGGTTCGATTGTGCCGTTCTTCAGCAAGCTGCTGGCCGGCGGTGCGGCCGAGCTGCCCATTACCGACCCGCGCATGACACGCTTCTGGATCACCCTGGACCATGGCGTCGATTTCGTGATGCAGAGCTTTGAGCGCATGCACGGCGGTGAAGTGTTCGTGCCCAAGATCCCCTCGGTGCGCATCGTCGACCTGGCCCAGGCCATGGCCCCGAAGCTGCCGCACAAGATCGTCGGCATTCGTCCCGGCGAGAAACTCCACGAGCTGATGGTGCCGCAGGACGATGCGCGCATGACCCTCGAGTTCGACGATCACTACACCATCGTGCCGTCGATTCGCTTCAACAACGTCGACACCGACTTCGCCGTGGATGCGACCGGCGCACAGGGCAAAGCGGTCCACGATGACTTTGAGTACCGCTCCGACACCAACCCGGACTTTCTGTCGATCCGCCAGATCGGCGAGCTGCACGCTGACGTCACGCCATGATTCCGTACGGCAGGCAAAGCGTTGATCAGGCTGATATCGATGCCGTTGTGGACGTGCTCAAGTCCGACTGGCTGACCCAGGGGCCGACCCTTGAGCGCTTCGAAAACGCCATGGCCGAGCGCTGTGAGGCCGGCTTTGGCGTGGCGGTGTGCAACGCCACGGCGGCGCTGCACATTGCCTGCCTGGCCGCAGGTCTCGGCCCGGGTGACTGGCTGTGGACCAGCCCGAACACCTTTCTGGCCTCGGCCAACTGCGGGCGCTACTGCGGCGCCGATGTGGATTTTGTCGACATCGACCCGCTGACCTGGAACCTCGACACCGCCGCGCTGGCGCGCAAGCTCGACGCGGCCGAGTTTGCGGGGCGACTGCCGAAGGTGCTGGTCGCTGTGGCATTTTCCGGCCAGAGCTGCGACATGCACGCCATCGGTGAGTTGGCCCGCCGTTACGGGTTTGTGGTGATCGAGGACGCCTCTCACGCCGTTGGCGCGCGCTACGCAGGGCGTCCGGTGGGCTGCGGCGAATTCGCCGACATGACTGTGTTCAGCTTCCACCCCGTGAAGATCGTGACAACCGGCGAAGGCGGCCTGGTGCTGACCAATCGGCCCGAACTCGCCGAGCATCTGCGCCGCCTGCGCAGCCATGGCATGACACGGGATGCCGCGCAGATGGACGAAGCCAGTCATGGCCCCTGGTACTACCAGCAAATCGAGCTCGGCTTCAACTATCGCCTGACCGATCTGCAAGCGGCACTCGGTCTCTCACAGTTGAACAAGCTGGACGCTTTTCTGGCCCGTCGCCGTGAGCTGGCGGCGCGTTATCAGACGCTGCTGGCGGACCTGCCGCTGAGCTTGCCCACCAGCCAGCCCGGCGCCGAGTCCGCCTGGCATCTGTACGTGGTGAGGCTGCAGACCGAGCGACTGGCGTTGAGTCATCGGCAAGTGTTCGAAGGGCTGCGCGCTGCCGGCATCGGTGTGAACGTTCATTACATTCCGGTGCACCTGCAGCCCTATTACCGCGAGCTGGGCTTCAAGGCCGGCGATTTTCCCGAGGCCGAGGCGTATTACGCGCAAGCCATCAGCCTGCCGCTGTACCCGGCGATGACCGACGCTCAGCAGGATGAAGTGGTCGATCAGCTGCGCCGCCTGCTCGGCGAAACGGCGCGGGCGGCCAACTGATGCGCGCCCTGTCATGAAAGGCCGTCGACCGTGAGCGCCATTGCGATCATTCCCGCACGCGGCGGCAGCCAGCGCATCCCGCGCAAGAACATCAAACTGTTCAACGGCGAGCCGATGATCGCCCATTCCATTCGCGTTGCGCTGGCAAGCGGGGTGTTCGACCGCGTCATCGTCAGCACTGACGACGAAGAAATCGCCGACGTCGCCCGCGCTTCTGGTGCCGAAGTGCCGTTCATGCGTCCTGCCTATCTGGCAGATGCGTATACCGGCACGGCGGCGGTCATTCAGCATGCGCTTCAGTCCGTCGCGGGCACTCTCAGTCAGCCATTCGATTACGCCTGCTGCATCTACGCCACTGCGCCGTTGTTGCAGGCGCGATTTCTCCGTCAGGGCTATGAAGCACTGCACGCGGCGCCGGAAAAATCCTATGCCTTCTCGGTGTCCAGCTTCGGCTTTCCGGTGCAGCGGGCGCTGTTGATTGACGGCGATGGCTGCGTGAACGCCATGTACCCGGAATTTCGCGGCGTGCGCTCTCAGGACCTGCCAGTGGCTTATCAGGATGCGGGGCAGTTTTACTGGGGTCGCAGCGATGCCTGGTTGCGCGGCGACACGGTCTTTTCCGAACTCAGCCTGCCGGTGATCCTGCCCCGGCATCTGGTGCAGGACATCGACAGCCCTGAGGACTGGCTGCGCGCAGAATATTTGTACGCTGCGCTGAAGGCAGGCGGGGAGCTGGAATGATGCGCGTGCTGATCCGTGCCGACGCGTCCGTGACCATCGGCAGCGGTCACATTGCCCGTTGCCTGACGCTGGCCCATGTATTGAAAAACATGGGCGCCGATGTGCGCTTTGCCTGTCGCGCATTGACCGGCCACCTGCTGGAGCGCCTGGCCGATCAGGGCTTCATCACGTACGCGCTGCCGGCTCGCTATCAGGCTGACGAAGACGAGGACATCGAAGCGCCCCTGCCGTGGCAGTCAGATGTGTCTGCCTTGGGTGAGCAATTGCAGGGGCAGCCCCCGTTCGACTGGCTAATTGTCGACCACTACGGGCTGGACGCGCGCTGGGAGAACGCGGCACGCGGGTTTGCAGCCCGAATCATGGCCATCGATGACCTGGCCAATCGGCCCCACGCGGTCGAGCTGTTGCTGGATCAGAATTTCAGCGCCCAGATGCTCGATCAATCTTACGCGCGCTGGGTCGGGCCTGAATGCCAGACGTTTCTGGGGCCGCGATTCGCTTTGCTGCGCGACGAGTTTCAGTGTGATCCCATTGCAATCAAGCCCCGGGTTGAACGGGTGTTGGTGAATTTTGGCGGTTTCGACGCGGCCGGCCAGGTGTACGCCACCTTGCTGGCGCTGGAAGGATTCGACGATGTACAGGTGGATGTTGTCGCCGGCCTGCATAACCCGCACTGGCAGGCAATGAGCGAGCTCGCCGCCTCTCGACCACTCTGGCGATTGCACACGCTGACCGGCGATTTTTTTGCGCTGATGCAGTCGGCGGATCTGTTCATCGGCGCGGGCGGCGGTACGACCTGGGAGCGCGCGGCGCTGGGCTTGCCGACGGTGTGCATTTCGGTGGCCAACAATCAGCAGCTCAACGCGCAGTTGCTCGCCGAGGCCGGGGTGCACCTGTACCTGGGCGCGCATGTACAACTGGACACTCGGCAACTGCGTGATGGCATCGCGCGAGTCATCGGTGACGCGGCGTTGCGTCGCGCTTTTGCCCGGGCGTCGAGGCGTTTGGTCGACGGGCGTGGTGCCAGGCGGATTGCCGAAGCGTTGACCGCCATTGATCGTGGCGCAGCAGCAGGGCAGGGCGCATGAAGCGTCGCCCGGCAACTTTTTCACGGACCGGCCCGGCGCCGGCCCACATCAGTTCAGTGAGTGAGCAACGATGAGTCATTTCAAGATCGGTTCCCGCAGCATCGGCCCCGACGCGCCGCCGTTTATCATTGCCGAGATGAGCGGCAACCATAACCAGTCTCTGGATCAGGCGTTGCGGATCGTCGAGGCGGCGGCCAAAGCGGGCGCCCACGCCTTGAAGTTACAGACGTACACCGCCGACACCATGACGCTGGACATCGCCGAGGGCGAGTTTTTCATCAAGGACCCCAACAGCCTGTGGGCCGGCACCTCGCTGTATGCGCTGTATCAGCAGGCGCACACGCCGTGGGAATGGCATGCGCCGATCTTCGAGCGAGCCAAAGCGCTTGGGATGCTTGCGTTTTCGACTCCGTTCGATGAGACCGCCGTAGACTTTCTGGAAACCCTCGACGTGCCGGCCTACAAGATCGCCAGTTTCGAGAACACCGATATCCCGCTGATTCGCAAGGTCGCGGCCACCGGCAAGCCGATGATCATTTCCACCGGCATGGCCAGCATCGCCGAACTGGACGAAAGCGTGCGCGCGGCCAGGGCAGCGGGTTGCAAAGACCTGGTGTTGCTTAAATGCACCAGCACTTATCCGGCAACACCGGCCAACAGCCACATCCGCACGATTCCTCATCTGGCCGGGCTGTTTGGCTGCCAGGTGGGCCTTTCCGATCACACCATGGGCGTCGGCGTGTCGGTGGCGGCGGTGGCCATGGGCGCAACGGTCATCGAGAAACACTTCACCCTCGACCGTGCCGATGGCGGCGTGGATGCCAGTTTTTCCCTTGAACCGGCGGAGATGGCCAGCCTGGTCGTCGAAACCGAGCGCGCCTGGGCCGGCATGGGCCACGTGCAATACGGTGCCACCGAAGCCGAACAGAAATCATTGCAGTACCGACGCTCGCTCTATGTGGTGCGAGACATCGCCGAAGGCGAGGCTTTCAGCGCAGACAACATCCGAGCGATTCGCCCCGGCCTGGGCCTGGCGCCCAAGCACATCGACGCCGTGCTGGGGCGCAAGGCACGCCACGCCTTGAAACGCGGCACCGCGTTGAATTGGGAAGTGGTCGGTTAAGAAAGAGGGTCGTACAGCGCAAAACCGATGCCTGCCGTCAAGGGTGCGTACCACCCAAAAACCGATGCTTGGCGCCGAGGGTGTTCCAGCGCAGCCCCGGTGTAGGAGCGCGCTTGCCCGCGAAGGGGCCGGTACATCCGATAAATTTTTAGCGTCTTAAACGCAGTCTTCGCGGGCAAGCGCGCTCCTACAAATGCCAGGTTCGCCCGACCGGTGTGTGGCCGCCGAGGGTTTCTACGGCGCAAAACCGATGCGTTACGGCCGAGGGTGCGTACAGCGCAGCCCCGTTGTAGGAGCGCGCTTGCCCGCGAAGGGGCCGGTACATCCGATAGATCCCTAGCGTCTGAAACGCAGCCTTCGCGGGCAAGCGCGCTCCTACAAATGCCAGGTTCGCCCGACCGGTGTGTGGCCGCCGAGGGTTTCTACGGCGCAAAACCGATGCGTTACGGCCGAGGGTGCGTACAGCGCAGCCCCGTTGTAGGAGCGCGCTTGCCCGCGAAGGGGCCGGTACATCCGATAGATCCCTAGCGTCTGAAACGCAGCCTTCGCGGGCAAGCGCGCTCCTACAAATATCAGGTTTCGCTCGCTGGTTTTGCGAGCGCGCATAAGGGCCTCCTCCCGGCTGAAGCCGGTCCTACAACCCGCCACACTCCGATGACATCTTCATGTCAATTGCCTGTCTGAGCGGCAATCCGGCCTTGCGCAGCACCCGTCGGTCAGCTAAAAGCATGTAAAACTTTTGGTGACCTGTGGGTCATAACGCGCATCTTCACTGTATCGTGTTGGCGGGCCGTGACGTCAACGGGCTGTTTGCAGAGTGACTTCTGGTGTCGCCCTGGCGTATGCGTCGCCTTTCTACCAGGCCGCAAGCCCCCGAATTTTCAACGCCCCGCCTAATCGCGCCGGGTGATGTTCAGCAGTTTTTTATTGGGAAGCCATGATGATTGGCATCAAGAGCATAGCGAGTTATGTGCCCACAGCCGGCGTCGACAATTACGCCCAGGGTGCCAAATTCGGAAAGGATGAAGACTTCATCCTTGGCAAGATCGGTTCCGCTTTTCTGCCGCGCAAAGACGATGCTCAGGAAACCTCCGACCTGTGTGTCGAAGCGGTCAACCAGCTGTTTGCCAACAACCCGGCGCTGTCGCGGGACTCCATCGACGCGCTGATTGTCGTCACCCAGAACGGCGACGAAGAGGGCCTGCCGCACACGGCCGCCATCGTGCAGCACAAGCTGGGCCTGCCCACCCACGTCGCCGCGTTCGATATTTCCCTGGGCTGTTCGGGTTACGTCTACGGCATTTACGCGCTCAAGGGGTTCATGGAAGCGACCGGGCTGAAAAACGGTTTGCTGGTCACCGCCGACCCGTATTCCAAGATCGTCGACCCCGAAGACCGCAACACCACCATGCTCTTCGGCGACGCCGCCACCGCCACCTGGATGAGCGACGACGCCCCATGGCAGCTGGGCAAATCCAAGTTCGGCACCGACGGCTCTGGCGCGGAATTCCTCAAGACCACCGACGGCGCCTTCTACATGAACGGCCGTCAGGTGTTCAACTTCGCTCTGGTCAAAGTGCCGGCGCACCTCAACGAGTTGCTGGCGGACTCCGGCCTGCAATCCTCTGACGTCGACGCGTTCTGCATCCACCAGGGCAGCGCCGCCATTGTCGATGCGGTCGCCCGTCGTTTCGAGGACGGCAAGGCGCCGGAGAAGTTCGTCAAGGACATGCTCGAAACCGGCAACACGGTGTCCTCCAGCATTCCGCTGCTGCTTGAAAAGCATGTGATGAACGCCAGCTGGAAACGCATCGCAGTCAGCGGCTTCGGCGTGGGCTTGTCGTGGGGCTCGGCGATCCTATATCGTCCGTGACAGCGCTGCACCCGGCCGTACCCGGCCTGCACAACGGCGACACTGAATTTCAGGTCGCCGTTGTGCGTTTTGCAGGCCTCACCGGAAAAGGATTGCCGTCTTGAGCGAGATACTTCAGCACAACCTCGCTGTCATCGAGCAACGCTGGCCGGACGTGGCCCAGCGATTGTGCGGCGAAGACGCCGGGTCCGTTCCCGCGCAGTTGCTGGAAGGTCGTGAATCGACCTTGAGCATCCACGGTGTTCAGCTCACCAGTCGCCATGACCGCTTCGCCGAAGCGCTGACCCAGGCGCACAGTCTTCCGGTCCACAGCCCGGTGGTGCACATTTACGGCACCGCGTTGGGTGACCTGCAGCGGGTGATGCTGGCGGACCCTTCGCTGCAGAACCTGCATGTCCATATCCTCAACGGTGCGTTGTGCGCACTGGTGCTGCAATTGCTGGATCAGCACGACTGGCTGTCGGACCCGCGAGTGACGCTGGCCTATGCCGACGTCCGCGACGAAATCCAGCTGCCATTTTTCGCCTTGCCCGCCGAGCTGGTGCTCGCTGATGACTCCAGCGCACGCATCCGTGATCGCCTGGTCAGCGAGGTCCACGTCGGCTTCAACAATGAGGCGTTTGTCGCAGATACGCCGGACAATGCGCGCTTGCTGGAGCAGGGCAGGGACCTGCTGCAACGCGACACTGATGTCGCTGCGCTGTTCGCTGCCCAGCCGGGGCGCGACGTGTTCGTCATCGCCACGGGACCGAGTCTTCAGCAACACCTGCCGCGCCTCCTGAAGGCCTCCACAAGCGCCGAGCGGCCGCTGATCATCTGCGTCGACACCGCCTACGTGCCGTTGCGCAACCAGGGCATCCAGGTCGATATCGTTGTCACCATCGACCATCGCATCACCTCGCGGCACTTGCCCGCCGACGATTCGGCCGGCGTTGCGCTGGTGTATCTGCCCGGCCAGGACGTTGCCATGCTCGAAGGGTGGCAAGGGCCGCGCTACGCAGGCTATTCCACCAGTCCGCTGTACGCCCGGCTGCGCGCGGAGATTCCCCGGGCCACACTGCATGTGGGCGGCAGCGTCATCCACCCGGCCGTTGACCTTGCCGTGAAAATGGGCGCGGCGCGCGTCACCCTGTTTGGCGCCGACTTCGCCTTTCCCGGCGGCAAGACCCACACCGGTTGGCAGGACGGCGACCTCGGCCCTGCATCCAGCATCGCCAAACACTGGGTGCGGGACGGGCGCGGCAACAAGGTCAAGACGCAGCTCAACTTTCGCAGCTACCTCATCGAACTCGAGCGCTACATCGCTCGCCACCCGCAGGTGGCGTTCTTCAACACCAGCCGCGATGGCGCGCTCATCGCCGGCACCCACTTCGACCCTGACTGGACCGCACCATGACCCTGCATCAAGCCACCATTGACGAGGCGCGCGATTGCGCACGGCTGTTTCGTCTGGGCCGCGACATCGAAGGGGCGCTGAAGATGGTCGAGCTGATTGACCGCTCAATGCCGTTGCTCGGTGAAATGTCGGCTGTCGACCAGGCCAAGGGCGCGCAAGTGCTGGGCGAAATCCTGGCGTGTCAGGAACGTCAGGACTGGATAGGGTTGGCAGATTGGCTTGAAGTAGAGTTTGTAGAGCTGTTCTGAACGCCGTTTCCATTAAGAATCCAGTGAAAGAAACTTCCTACATTAGTTTCAGTTTTATCTGAAAACAGCGCGCGCGGCCGGTTGTTTTTTAGTGTTTTTTTTATTGTCGGATTATTCAAATAGTTAGGCAGGTTTAACCCCTGCAGTTGTCGGGGTTGAAAGTCCGTGGTGGGCGATTGTGGGTTAAAGCCCATGCAGGGCTCGTCGATAGGTGGACAGTAAGTTCTTCGGGAGAAAGGGACTTCCCCGAGTGTTCGAGAACTTTCCGTTCTTATCAACGAGGAATTAAAAATGGCTTTAACTGTTAATACGAATATTGCGTCGCTGTCTGTTCAGAGGAATCTGGGCCGCTCTTCCGACTCCCTAAGCACCGCCATGACGAGGCTTTCCTCTGGTCTGCGCATTAACAGCGCCAAAGATGACGCAGCTGGAATGCAGATTGCCACCCGGCTTACCACGCAGATTCGAGGGCTCACTGTAGCAGCCAGAAATGCAAACGATGCCATCTCAGTTATTCAAACAACCGAAGGCGCACTGCAAGAGTCCATTGGTATTTTGCAGCGGATGCGTGAGCTGGCTGTGCAAGCCAAAAACGGAACTAACAGCCCAAGTGATCGGGCCGCTTCCAATAAAGAGTTTGATGAAAAAGTAGCGGAGCTTAATCGCCTTGCCGGCAGCACCAAGTTTGGTCAGGACTTGAAACTGCTGGATGGCAGCGCGGGCATTTTAACTTTTCACGTAGGCGCCAACACGGGTCCTGATGAGCAAATCGATGTAGCACTTACAGAAGACTTCTCCGGGAAGGCGCTGTTCACCGCGAAAGAGGACACCGCGGCGGTGACAGCGGAACTTGGCGACGCCGCAGCGAACAAGCCGCTGGTGGTCGGCAGCCGAGACATTAAAGCCGGGGACGATATCACCCCGAAAATCGACGGGTCCGGCATCTACGTGGGGCTCACGCGAGCTGACCCTTTGAAGCCCACCAAAGCGGAGCTGGAGCTGGAATCTGCCGTGACAGCTAAAAACATCGACGATGCGATCATCCAGATCGACAAGGCGTTGGCCACGGTGTCTGCGGCCACCGCCGAACTGGGCGCCAAGCAGAACCGGCTGACCTCGACCATTTCCAACATCACCAATATCGTCGAGAACGTCACCGCTTCGCGCGGACGGATAGAAGACGTCGACTTCGCCGCCGAAACAGCGGAGCTCACCAAACAGCAAACCCTGCAACAAGCCTCCACCGCCATCCTGTCACAGGCCAATCAGCTGCCAGCTGCCGTTCTCAAGCTGCTGCAATAACCAAGGCCTCTCTATAGAGAGGGCAACCACACCGGGCGCGCCTTGGGGCGCGCCCCTCTTTATGTGCACTGGTTAACAAAATGCCGAGTCCGGTTAAAGCTTCAAGGGGTTGGGCCGAAACGTTGTGTATCCCCGGACAACACTCTGCGGGGGTGGCGCTCTGGTGGCAAAAAATTTTGAAAAAGCCCTCAAGCTCCTGGCAACCGCGACGATAAACATTATGTAGGTTCTCTAGGCCACACCCGGCGCTTGCCAGGGCCGGAAAGCCGCAGTACCCAACCAACGAGGAATTCATCATGGCTTTAGGCGTAAACACCAACGTAGCTTCCCTGGCTGTTCAGAAGAACCTGTCAAAAGCTTCCGATGCACTGTCGACTTCGATGACTCGTCTGTCTTCCGGTCTGAAAATCAACAGCGCTAAAGACGACGCAGCCGGCCTGCAGATCGCCACTCGCGAAACTTCGCAAATCCGCGGCCAGACTGTTGCAATCAAGAACGCCAACGACGGTATCTCGATGGCTCAGACTGCTGAAGGCGCTCTGCAAGAGTCCACCAACATTCTGCAGCGTATGCGTGAACTGGCTGTTCAGTCGCGAAACGACACTAACGGCACGGCTGACCGTACCGCTCTGAACGCTGAATTCGGTCAGATGTCCGACGAACTGACTCGTATCTCGTCTTCGACCAACCTCAACGGCAAGAACCTGCTGGACGGTTCGGCTGGCACCATGACCCTGCAAGTCGGTTCGAGCACTGGCTCGGCCAACCGCATCGACCTGGTTCTGAGCTCCAAGTTCGACGCTACTTCCCTGTCGGTTGCAAGCGGTTCGGTTGCGATCACTGGCACCAGCGCCACCGCCAGCACCAACATCGACAACGCAATCACTGCAATTGACGCTGCTCTGGCAACGATCAACAGCACTCGTGCAAACCTCGGTGCTTCGCAAAGCCGTCTGACCAGCACCATTTCCAACCTGCAAAACGTTAACGAAAACGCCACTGCTGCACTGGGCCGTATTCAAGACACCGACTTCGCCGCTGAAACCGCTAACCTGACCAAACAACAGACTCTGCAACAGGCTTCCACCTCTGTTCTGGCCCAGGCTAACCAGCTGCCATCCGCTGTTCTGAAACTGCTTCAGTAATCACGGTTTGAGTTTTGGCGGGGGAGTATGCTTGCGTGCTCTCCCGCTTTTTACTTTCAGAGGTGAGTGGGCATGGAAATAAGTAGCAGACCGAACTTTGCTTATCCAGTGATCCAGTCGATGCCCGCGGTGCCTGTGGTTGCTGACAAGCCAGCCGTGGCGCCTCAAGTCGTTTCTGCTCCTGCTGCCGCAGCGCAGTCGGACACTTCGACGCGAAAAGACTCGGAACCTGGTGAAAAGTCGGAAGAACTGGAAGCCGCAGTCAAACAGATGGAACAGTTCTTTCAGTCGGTTCATCGCAATCTGGAATTTTCCATCGACGACAAATCGGGGAAAGTTGTGGTGAAAGTCATTGCCACCGAGACAGGTGAAGTGGTGCGGCAATTGCCCTCCGCCGAAGCGTTGAAACTCGCCGACAGTCTCAAGAACGCAAACAGCCTGTTGTTTGACGCAAAAGTTTAATTGGCACCCAGCGTGAACGCGATACTTGTGCATCGCGTGCTCGTCACACTGCCAACCACAAGCGAAAGGAGACTCACATGGCTAGTCCAATTACACCTGCAACCGGCCTCGGCTCGGGCCTGGCAATCGGGGAAATCGTGACCGCGCTGGTCAACTCCGACAAAACCGCCAAGCAAACCCAGATCACCACCCAGACCAAGCTGGTGACCACCAAGTTGTCGGGCATCGGTACGCTGCAATCGGCGATGGCCGCTTTCCAGGCTCTGGTCAATCCGCCGTCCGGCACCACCAGCAAACTGCAGTTCACTGGCTACGCTGCGAAGTCCTCTGACGAAACCAAGATGACCGTCAGCTCGGATAACACCGCGGTGCCCGGTACCTATTCGATCAAGGTTGATAAAACGGCCACCAGTTCAAGCGTTGCCACGGCTGCATTCGCCGGCGGTGCTACCAGTGCCATTCCGAGTGGGGACCTTACCCTCACTCAAAATGGCATTTCCAAGGCTTACACCATTCCGGAGGGGGCCACCCTGGCCTCGGTCGCGGCGCAGATCAACAAAGACACGAAAACCACCAACATCAGTGCCAACATCATCACTGACGACAAGGGCACGCGCCTGGTTTTCGGCTCGACGGTGACAGGTGCCGATTCCGAAATCACCACCAACAGCAGCATTGCCGGTTTCACCATCGGTAAAACGGACAAGCTCGATGCGAACTCCGCTTCGTCGGCCGGTTATATTGGCAGCCCGCCAATCAGCGCTTCGTTGACCATCAACGGACTGCAAGTGACCAGCAAGAGCAACACCGTCGACAAAACCCTCGGCGGGGTAACGATGAAACTGTTGCCCGGCAGTGACAACACCACCACCACGGTGACGGTGAGCACCAACACCGACAACCTGAAGGCGTCGCTGCAGGCGTTCGTCGATTCCTACAACGCCGTGCTCAGCGCGGTGACGACGGTGACCAAAGCCTCGGTCAGTGACACCCCGGACAAAACCACCGGCGCCACGGTGACACCAGCTTCATTGACCGGCGACGCGATGCCGCGCGCGATCATTTCGGCGTTGCGCAAAGAGCTGGTCACCACCGGTGCGCCAGGCCAGCTGTCCGTGCTGTCCCAGTTGGGCATCACCACCGGGCAAAGCGACGGCAAGCTGACTCTGGACGACAAGAAATTCACTGCGGCGATGGACGCTGGCCTGGCGGGTGACGTTCAGCAGCTGTTCACGGGTACCGGCGACGGCAAGAACGGTCTGCTCGCCCGGATGAACGCGGCCGTGACGCCCTACACCCAGACCGGCGGCATCTTCGACACGCGCAAGACCAGTCTGAACAAGCAGCAGAGCAACCTTCAGGATCAGCAAGCCGCACTCGACCTGCGCGTGACGACCCTGACGGCGACCCTGACTGCCAAGTACAACGCGATGGACTTGCTGGTAGGCCAACTGAAAGCCTCCGCCACCAACATCACGTCGTTCTTTGACTCGCTGAACGCCCAGAAAAACGCTTGATCGTTGACGAGCTGAACAAGACCCGGCCTCCGTGCCGGGTTTTTGGCATCTGGCCTTAAAGTTTTTGCAGGCCGTGTCGATACCCTCAATATAGAAACTTCGAGTTGTGCGAGGTAAGACAATGAACCGTATGGCAGCCCTTCGGCAGTATCAGAAGGTCAATTCACATGCCCAGACCGCAGTGGCCACGCCTCACCGCCTGGTGCAGATGCTGATGGAAGCCGGCCTGGACCGCATCGCCCAGGCCAAAGGCGCCATCGAGCGCAAGGACATCCCCGCCAAAGGCCTGTTGATCGGCAAGGCGATCGAGATCATCGGTGGTCTGCGCGAAGGTCTGGATATGGAAAAACAGGCTGAAGCTTTGGCCCATGTCGACAACCTGTACGTCTACATGATGAAGCGTCTGGCGGAGTCCAACATCAAATCCGATCCCAGGATTCTTGACGAAGTCAGCGGCCTGCTGACCACGCTCAAGGAAGGTTGGGATGCGATCGGCGATCAGCAACCCGTGCTCTGAAGGAGAGACCCATGAGCGCTGCACTCAAGCGAATCGAAGAAACCCGCGAAGCCTTGGTCGATGCTCTCGAACAGCGTGACTGGGAGGCAATCGGCCAGCTCGATATGGCCTGCCGGGCCTGTGTCGACGAAGTCATCAGTCAGGCGAGCAACGATGAGCCCGAGTTGCGGACCAATCTGGAAGAGCTGCTAGGCGTCTATCGCAAGCTTATCGACGTGGCTGTAGGCGAACGTCAAGCAATCGTCGACGAAATGTCGCAGATCCAGCGAGCGAAAAGTGCTGCAAAGGTTTACCATCTGTTTGGTTGACGCCAGTTTGATGGCAAAAAACGTGTACGCCATAAAATTGACCGTGAACGGTTTTTTGACTTAACCAGCGAAGTTCACTAATTTCTGGTGATTGACACGTCTCATCGGACGATACGAAAGCCAAGCTTGCCCGAGATCGGGCATCGAGTTGACTAGGGAAGTTGCTATTGCATGTGGCGTGAAATCAAAATCCTGCTGATCGATGACGATAGCCAGCGCCGCCGTGACATGGCGGTGATTCTGAATTTTCTGGGCGATGAAAACCTGTCGTGCTCAAGCACCGACTGGCAACAAGTCGTGGGTTCGCTGACCTCTACCCGAGAAGTTCTTTGCGTGCTGGTAGGCAGTGTCAACGCCCCGGGCAGCCTCCAGGGCCTGCTCAAAACCGTTGCCGCCTGGGACGAATTCCTCCCTGTCCTGCTGATGGGCGAGAACTCATCGGCTGAACTGGCCGACGACCTGCGTCGTCGTGTGCTCTCCACTGTCGAGATGCCGCCCAGCTACAGCAAACTGCTGGACTCCCTGCACCGCGCCCAGGTCTATCGCGAGATGTACGACCAGGCCCGTGAACGTGGGCGTCAGCGTGAACCCAATCTTTTCCGCAGCCTTGTCGGCACCAGCCGTGCGATTCAGCACGTGCGCCAGATGATGCAGCAAGTGGCCGACACCGATGCCAGCGTGCTGATCCTCGGTGAATCCGGCACCGGCAAGGAAGTGGTCGCCCGTAACCTGCATTACCATTCCAAGCGCCGCGATGCGCCGTTTGTGCCGGTCAACTGTGGCGCCATTCCGGCCGAGTTGCTCGAAAGCGAACTGTTCGGTCACGAGAAAGGCGCCTTCACCGGGGCTATTACCAGCCGGGCAGGGCGGTTTGAACTGGCCAACGGCGGCACGCTGTTCCTCGATGAAATCGGCGACATGCCGTTGCCAATGCAGGTCAAGTTGTTGCGCGTGCTGCAAGAGCGGACCTTCGAGCGCGTGGGCAGCAACAAGACCCAGAGCGTCGATGTGCGGATCATTGCCGCGACGCACAAAAACCTCGAAGACATGATCGTGATCGGCAGCTTCCGTGAGGATCTGTACTACCGCCTCAACGTGTTCCCGATCGAAATGGCGCCGTTGCGTGAGCGCGTGGAAGACATTCCGCTGCTGATGAACGAGCTGATTTCGCGCATGGAGCACGAAAAGCGCGGGTCGATTCGCTTCAACTCCGCTGCGATCATGTCGCTGTGCCGTCACGGTTGGCCGGGCAACGTTCGTGAGCTTGCCAACCTCGTCGAGCGAATGGCGATCATGCACCCGTACGGTGTCATTGGCGTCGCCGAGCTGCCGAAGAAATTCCGCTACGTCGACGACGAGGACGAGCAACTGGTTGACAGTCTGCGCAGCGATCTGGAAGAGCGCGTAGCAATCAACGGCCACTCGCCCAACTTCGGCAGCAGTGCGCTGCTGCCGCCGGAAGGCCTGGACTTGAAGGACTACCTCGGTGGTCTGGAGCAGGGGCTGATTCAACAGGCGCTGGACGACGCCAACGGCATCGTGGCCCGGGCTGCCGAGCGCCTGCGCATCCGACGTACCACGCTGGTTGAAAAAATGCGCAAGTACGGCATGAGCCGACGCGAAGGCGACGAGCAGGTCGAAGACTGACACTCGTTTGACGCGCCAAAAATAAACCGCTGATTTATCAGCGGTTTTTTTTCGGCACGGGGATTGCTAAGTCTCTGGGAACATACCGTTTACTGACGGTTCGCTACCCGAGAGATCAACTATGTCCCAGGCCGCTCAGACGTCTTCCGAACCCGGCTTCGCCGTGGGTGCGCGAGTGCAGCAGTCCCCGGAAGCCGCCAGCCGACAAGGCCTTGAGCATGCTTTTGCACTGTTCAATCAGATGTCGACCCAATTGACCGATTCCTACAGCCTGCTGCAAGCCCGGGTCACCGAGCTCAAGGGCGAGCTGGCGGTGGTCAGCGCGCAGCGCATGCAGGAACTGGCGGAAAAGGAGCGTCTGGCCAACCGCTTGCAGAACCTGCTGGATCTGTTGCCCGGCGGCGTCATAGTCATCGACGGCACCGGCATGGTCCGCGAGGCCAATCCTGCCGCGCTGGATCTGCTGGGTGAGCCGCTGATCGGCATGCTCTGGCGCCATGTGATCGCCCGCTGCTTTGCACCGCGCGAAGACGACGGCCATGAGATCTCTCTCAAAGACGGACGCCGGCTGTCCATTGCCACGCGTTCACTGGACGCCGAGCCAGGCCAGCTTGTGTTGCTGAATGATCTGACCGAAACCCGCCATCTGCAAAGCCAGCTGGCGCGCCACGAACGCCTGTCGTCACTGGGCCGAATGGTCGCATCCCTTGCACATCAGATTCGTACACCCCTGTCTGCCGCGATGATCTACGCCAGCCATCTGGCCGAGCAGGCACTGAACGTGGAAACCCAGCAGCGTTTTGCCGGACGGCTCAAGGAGCGCCTTCACGAGCTTGAGCATCAAGTTCGCGACATGCTGGTGTTTGCACGCGGCGAGCTCCCCATGACTGACCGGGTTACCCCGACGGGGCTGGTCGCCGCGCTGGAATCTGCTGCGCAGACGCACCTTCGGGGCGTCGCCGTGCGTTGGCAATGCGACAGCCCGGCGGGCGAGTTGCTGTGCAACCGCGACACGTTGGTGGGTGCATTGCTCAACCTGATTGAGAACGCGATGCAGGCCAGCGCCGGGTGTGCGCGCATCAAGATTCACGCCTACCGCCGCGGCAATACGCTGCGGCTGTGTGTAAGCGACAGCGGCAGCGGCATTGAACCGGCGGCATTGGCGCGCATGGGCGAACCTTTCTTCACCACCAAAGCCACTGGCACCGGCCTGGGGCTAGCGGTTGTCACGGCCGTAACCCGAGCGCATCAGGGCAGCATCGAGTTTC
Organism: Pseudomonas lutea; assembly: GCF_000759445.1. Lineage (NCBI taxonomy): Bacteria > Pseudomonadati > Pseudomonadota > Gammaproteobacteria > Pseudomonadales > Pseudomonadaceae > Pseudomonas > Pseudomonas lutea. The sequence goes on along the minus strand of NZ_JRMB01000001.1, from coordinate 1,990,348 downwards.
GCTCGCGTCTAGGGCGCGGCACTTGCGCCATCGTTTCATTGCCACTGATTCCCGGTACGGGAGCGCTGCCAATGTCGTCGGGTGACCTTTCATGACCATTAATGTATTGCTGGTCGAGGATGATCCCTCCCTGCGCGAAGCCCTGGGCGAAACCCTGGCGCTGGCCGGCCACGTCTACCAGGCAGTGGGTTCTGCCGAGGAGGCGCTGATCGCTGCGGCTGCTTCACCGTTCAGCCTGGTGGTGAGCGACGTCAACATGCCCGGCATGGACGGTCATCAGTTGCTCAGCCAATTGCGCAGCCGCTATCCGCAGCTGCCGGTGCTGCTCATGACCGCACACGGTACGGTGGACCGTGCCGTTGATGCCATGCGTCAGGGTGCCGCCGATTATCTGGTCAAGCCTTTCGAGCCCAAGGCGCTGCTGGCCCTGGTGGCCCGTCACGCACTGGGCCGACTGGAACCGGCGGAGGGTGACGGACCGATCGCCGTGGAGCCGGCCAGTGTGCAACTGCTTAACCTGGCCGCTCGGGTGGCGCGTAGCGACTCGACGGTGCTGATTTCCGGCGAATCCGGCACGGGCAAAGAGGTGCTGGCGCGTTTCATTCATCAGCAGTCACCCCGCGCCGGCAAGCCGTTCATCGCAATCAACTGCGCCGCGATCCCGGACAACATGCTCGAAGCCACGCTGTTCGGCCACGAGAAGGGCTCCTTTACCGGGGCTATCGCCTCCCAGCCCGGCAAATTCGAGCAGGCCGAAGGCGGCACCTTATTACTCGACGAAATCTCGGAAATGCCCATGGCCCTGCAGGCCAAGTTGTTGCGCGTGTTGCAGGAGCGGGAAGTGGAGCGAGTCGGTGCGCGCAAGCCCATCGCGCTGGACATCCGCGTGGTGGCGACCACTAACCGTGATCTGGCGGGGGAAGTGGCGGCCGGGCGGTTCCGCGAAGATCTGTTTTATCGCCTGTCGGTGTTCCCGCTCGCCTGGCAGTCGTTGCGTCAGCGGCCCGCCGACATTCTGCCGCTGGCCGAGCGCCTGCTCGCCCGGCACGTCAAGAAAATGAAGCACGCTGCGGTTCGCCTGTCGGCCGAGGCGCAGAAATGCCTGATCAGTTACGCCTGGCCGGGCAATGTGCGCGAGCTCGACAACGCCGTGCAGCGCGCGTTGATTCTGCAGCAGGGCGGCGTCATTCAGGCTGAGGACTTTTGCCTCACGGGCCCGGTTACGTTTGCCGCATCGGCCACACCTCAGCTGACGGCCGTTGCAGCCAGCGCCACGGAAGTGGCGCCGGATGCCGGCGGCGGGGAAGGGGCCGGCGCCTTGGGCGAGGACCTGCGGCGGCGTGAGTTTCAGATGATCATCGATACCCTGCGCGCCGAACGCGGCCGTCGTAAAGAAGCTGCCGAACGCCTGGGGATCAGCCCGCGGACGTTGCGCTACAAGCTGGCGCAGATGCGCGATGCAGGGATGGATGTCGAAGGGTTTTTGTTCGCCTCCTGAAGACTCGTAAGCCGAGCATAAATCTGACGCCCCACGGTGCCTGATCTCATAGACAGCTCATGCTTCGCGGGACCGGCTTTAGCCGGTAAGACGTCAGCCCTGACAATAACGACCCTATGCCACTGATGGCTGCTTCCCGTCTGAAGCCGGCCCATCGAGGCGTCGGAGCGTTATTTGTTCGGCGCCCCGACATGCCTGTGCCCCCAAAAATATGGCCTGCTGAACTCTTTCATCAAACGTGGCACATTGCCGCTATTGGTCTGGCACCGTTGTTGCTAATACATGGGTAACCGCTGAATCCGTGTCAAAAATCTGCGGCCCTTTTGAGAGAAACGTCATGACCCAAGGTGTTGAATTTAATCGCTTGATGCTGGACATGCGCGCCATGCAAATGGACGCCATGGCCCAACCCAAGGCAATCGCAGCGCCGGAACAGGCGGGTGCGAGCAGTTTCGCTGACATGCTCGGCATGGCGGTAAACAAGGTCAACGACACCCAACAGGCGTCGAACCAGCTGTCGACTGCCTTTGAAATGGGCAAGAGCGGCGTGGACCTCACTGACGTGATGATCTCCTCGCAGAAAGCCAGCGTGTCGTTCACAGCGCTGACCCAGGTACGCAACAAGCTGGTTCAGGCGTACCAAGACATCATGCAAATGCCGGTTTGAGGACGATTTAAGTCATGGCCGAAGCCGTCGTCGATAACGTACCCGCCAAAACGGGTGCGCCAGGAAGCAAGCCACCGATGTTCGGGTTGGCGTTCCTGCAAAATCTCTCCGAGATGACCATGCTGCGTCAGGTCGGCCTTATGGTCGGTCTGGCTGCCAGCGTGGCGATTGGTTTCGCCGTGGTGCTTTGGTCGCAACAGCCCGATTACAAGCCGCTTTACGGCAGCCTGTCGGGTATCGACACCAAGCAGGTGATGGACACGTTGGCGCAGTCCGACATTCCCTACACCGTCGAGCCCAATTCCGGCGCGCTGCTGGTGAAGGCCGATGACTTGTCTCGCGCCCGCATCAAGCTGGCCGGCGCCGGTATTGCCCAGAACGACGGCAACGTCGGCTTTGAAATCCTCGACAAGGATCAGGGTCTGGGCACCAGTCAGTTCATGGAAGCCACGCGTTATCGCCGTGGCCTGGAAGGCGAACTGGCACGCACCATCTCCAGCCTGAATAACGTCAAGGGCGCTCGCGTCCACCTGGCGATTCCCAAGAGCTCGGTGTTCGTGCGTGACGACCGCAAGCCCAGCGCCTCGATTCTGGTAGAGCTGTACGCCGGCCGTACGCTGGAGCCGGGCCAGGTGTTGGCCATCATGAACCTGGTCGCGACCAGCGTCCCGGAACTGAACAAGTCGCAAATATCTGTCGTCGACCAGAAGGGCAACCTGCTCTCCGATCAGGCCGAGAACTCCGAGCTGTCCATGGCCGGCAAGCAATTTGATTACACCCGCCGTATGGAAAGCATGCTGACCCAGCGCGTGCAGAACATCCTGCAGCCGGTGCTGGGCAATGACCGCTATAAGGCAGAAGTGTCGGCAGACGTTGATTTTAGCGCCGTCGAATCCACTGCCGAGAGCTTCAATCCGGATCAGCCTGCACTGCGCAGCGAGCAGACGGTCAACGAACAACGCTCCAGCGGCAGCGGTCCGCAAGGCGTACCGGGCGCACTGAGCAACCAGCCGCCTGGCCCGGCAACCGCGCCACAAAACGCCGCCGCCGGTGCTGCCGGGGCCGCAGGTGCAATCGCTCCAGGTCAGCCGCTGCTGGACGCCAATGGTCAGCAGATCATGGACCCGGCCACCGGTCAGCCGATGCTGGCACCGTACCCGGCCGACAAACGTAATCAGTCGACCAAGAACTTCGAGCTGGACCGTTCCATCAGCCACACCAAACAGCAGCAGGGCAAGGTCAATCGCCTGTCGGTAGCGGTGGTGGTCGACGATCAGGTCAAGGTCAACCCGGCCAACGGTGAAACCACCCTGGTGCCGTGGACCGCCGATCAATTGGCGCGCTTCACCCGTCTGGTGCAGGACGCCGTGGGCTTCGATGCCAGCCGTGGCGACAGCGTCAGCGTGATCAACGTGCCGTTCTCGACTGATCGCGGCGAAGTGATCCCGGACATCCCGTTCTATTCGCAACCGTGGTTCTGGGACATCGTCAAACAGGCCATGGGCGTGATCTTCATCCTGGTGCTGGTGTTCGGTGTGCTGCGTCCGGTGCTCAAAGGCATCACCAACCCGCAGAGCAAGGGCGGCGAGCGTGACTCCGAGCTGGGCGGCATGGTCGGGATGGACGGTGAATTGGCGAACGACCGCGTCAGTCTGGGCGGTCCGCAAAGTATTCTGTTGCCGAGCCCTACCGAGGGTTATGACGCACAGCTCAATGCAATCAAGAGCCTTGTGGCCGAGGACCCGGCGCGTGTAGCGCAGGTCGTCAAAGAGTGGATCAACGCTGATGAGTGAGAGAGCTGCTGCAGTCAAATTGAGCCGCGTTGACAAGGCGGCGATCCTCCTGCTCACCCTGGGTGAGACGGATGCCGCGCAGGTGTTGCGGCACATGGGTCCTAAAGAGGTTCAGCGTGTGGGCGTGGCCATGGCGCAAATGCGCAACGTGCACCGCGAGCAGGTCGAGCAGGTGATGAGCGAGTTCGTCGACGTGGTCGGCGATCAGACCGGCGTCGGCATCGGCTCGGACGGTTATATCCGCAAGATGCTTACCCAGGCGTTGGGCGAGGACAAAGCCAACGGCTTGATTGACCGGATTCTGCTGGGCGGCAACACCAGCGGCCTCGACAGCCTGAAATGGATGGAGCCGCGCGCGGTGGCCGACGTTATCCGCTTCGAGCACCCGCAGATTCAAGCCATCGTGGTGGCCTATCTGGACGCCGATCAGGCCGGTGAAGTGCTCAGCCATTTCGACCACAAGGTGCGCCTGGACATCATCCTGCGCGTGTCTTCGCTGAACACCGTGCAACCGGCGGCGCTCAAAGAACTGAACCAGATCCTCGAGAAGCAGTTCTCGGGCAACGCCAACACCTCGCGTACCACCCTGGGCGGTATCAAGCGCGCGGCGGATATCATGAACTTCCTCGACAGCTCGATCGAAGGCCAGCTCATGGACTCGATCCGCGAAGTGGACGAAGACCTGTCGACGCAGATCGAAGACCTCATGTTCGTCTTCAACAACCTGTCCGATGTCGACGATCGTGGTATTCAGGCGTTGCTGCGCGAAGTCTCTTCGGACGTGCTGGTACTGGCGTTGAAGGGCTCGGACGACGCGATCAAGGAAAAGATTTTCAAGAACATGTCCAAACGTGCCGCCGAACTGCTGCGCGACGACCTGGAAGCCAAAGGCCCGGTTCGCGTCAGCGACGTGGAAGGCGCCCAGAAAGAAATTCTCACCATTGCCCGTCGTATGGCGGAGGCCGGGGAGATCGTTCTTGGCGGCAAAGGTGGCGAGGAAATGATTTAAGCGTAGGTGCCGTTGATGTCCAGCTCTGATAAAGCACCACCCAGCGAGCTTATTCGTGCCGGGGATTTGCGCGGGATTGACGTCTGGGCCCTGCCCAGCTTCGACCCGCAGGTGGCAACGCCCGAGCCGGAACCGGTGATCGAGGAAGCCGAGCTCGCCGACAGCGAAGAAGTGCCGCTGGAAGAAGTCCAGCCGATGACCCTCGAAGAGTTGGAGAGCATCCGCCAGGACGCCTACAACGAGGGTTTTGCCATCGGCGAAAAAGAGGGCTTTCACAGCACCCAGCTCAAGGTTCGCCAGGAAGCGGAAGTGGCCCTGGCTGCCAAGCTGCAAAGCATGGAAGTGCTGATGGGGCACTTGTTCGAGCCCATCGCCGATCAGGACGCGCAAATCGAGAAATCGATGGTCACGCTGGTCGAGCACGTGGTCCGCCAGGTCATCCAGCGTGAGCTGAAAACCGACTCCAGCCAGATCGGCACCGTGCTGCGTGAAGCTTTGCGGCTGTTGCCCATGGGCGCGGCGAACGTGCGGATTCTGGTCAATCCTCAGGACTTCGAGCTGGTCAAGGCCATGCGTGAACGTCACGAGGAAACCTGGCGCATCCTGGAGGACGACACGTTGCAGCCGGGTGGTTGCCGCGTCGAGAGCGAGCACAGCCGAATCGATGCCACGGTCGAGAGCCGTATCAGCCAAGCCATCGGCAAAATGTTCGACCAGTTGCACGAACAGGCCCTGCACCCGGCAGTGCCCGACGTGACCATCGAGCTTGAGCAGGCGATCCAGAGCGCCGAAAAAACCATCTATCCGCTGGGTGCTATCGATGCGCCTTGAACGCACCAGCTTCACCAAACGCCTGAGCGCGTACCCCGAGGCCATCTCCCTGCCCACGCAGCCAATCGTCGAAGGACGACTGCTGCGCATGGTCGGTCTGACGCTTGAAGCGGAAGGCCTGCGCGCCGCGATGGGCAGCCGCTGCGTGGTCATCAACGACGGCAGTCACCAACCGGTTGAGGTCGAAGCCGAGGTCATGGGTTTCGCGGGCGGCAAGGTGTTCCTGATGCCGGTGGGCAGTGTCGCCGGCATCGCGCCGGGCGCCCGCGTGGTGCCTCTGCCGGACACCGGACGCCTGCCCATGGGCATGACCATGCTCGGCCGCGTCCTCGACGGTGCCGGTCGGCCGCTTGACGGCAAGGGCGGCATGAAAGCCGAGGACTGGGTGCCGCTGGACGGCCCCACAATCAACCCGCTCAAACGCGACCCCATCAGCCAGCCGCTGGACGTGGGCATTCGCTGCATCAACGGTTTGTTGACGGTCGGCCGCGGTCAGCGTCTGGGCCTGTTTGCCGGTACCGGCGTGGGCAAGAGTGTGCTGCTGGGCATGATGACCCGCTTCACCGAGGCCGACATCATCGTGGTCGGCCTGATCGGTGAACGGGGCCGCGAGGTGAAAGAATTCATCGAGCACAGCCTCGGCGAAGAAGGCCTAAAGCGTTCGGTGGTGGTGGCATCCCCAGCGGACGACGCGCCGTTGATGCGTCTGCGCGCAGCGATGTACTGCACGCGCATCGCCGAGTATTTTCGCGACAAGGGCAAGAACGTCCTGTTGCTGATGGATTCGCTGACGCGTTTCGCCCAGGCCCAGCGGGAAATCGCGCTGGCCATCGGCGAGCCGCCAGCGACCAAGGGTTATCCGCCGTCAGTGTTTGCCAAGCTGCCCAAGCTGGTTGAGCGCGCTGGCAACGCAGAGGCGGGCGGTGGCTCGATCACCGCGTTTTACACGGTTTTGTCGGAAGGCGATGACCAGCAGGATCCGATTGCTGACTCGGCCCGGGGCGTGCTCGACGGGCACATCGTATTGTCCCGGCGGTTGGCGGAAGAGGGTCACTACCCGGCCATCGACATCGAGGCGTCCATCAGTCGGGTCATGCCGTCGGTGGTCGATCCGCAGCACATGGTTCAGGCGCAGTATTTCAAGCAGTTGTGGTCGCGCTACCAGCAGAGTCGCGATTTGATCAGCGTGGGCGCGTATGTCGCCGGCGGTGATCGCGACACCGATTTGGCGATTTCGCTGCAGCCGCAGTTGGTCAAGTACCTGCGGCAGGGCTTGCAGGAGAACGAGAGCATGCAGAGCAGCGAAGAGCAGTTGGCCAAGATTTTCAATCCTCAGGCCGGTGGTTAATCGGTTATGGCGCTGAGTCGCGCAGCCCGTCTGGCGCCGGTGGTCGAGATGGCCGAGAAGGTCGAGAAGGCGGCGGTGCAGCGCCTGGGTCATTTTCAGGGTCAGGTACGGCTGGCCGAGGCCAAGCTGGGTGAGCTGGACAAGTTTCGCTCCGATTATCAGCAGCAGTGGATTGATAAGGGCGCCCATGGGGTTTCGGGGCAGTGGCTGATGAATTATCAGCGCTTCCTTAACCAGTTGGAGACGGCGGTGGCGCAGCAGCGTCAGAGCCTGGCCTGGCATCAGAATAATTTGAACAAGGCGCGCGGCGAGTGGCAGAAGGCGTATGCGCGGGTGGAGGGGCTGCGCAAGTTGGTGCAGCGGTATATCGATGAGGCGCGGGCGCTTGAGGATAAGCGCGAGCAGAAACTGCTGGATGAGTTGGTGCAGCGGTTGCCCCGGACAGAGCAGTTTTAAGAAGGGCTTAAAGATCAAGATCAAGATCAACATCTAAAGCGGTCTGCCTAACGGCAGACGTTTCGCCTTCGGCGAGTTACTTGGAAAAAACACCCCAAGTAACCAAGGGTGTCTGCTCCTGGTTTGGCCCTCCTTCGTCGGGTTCCCTCGCTCCGGTCTTGCTCCGTGGGCCCGCGCCGAACAGACATCCCTGTCCTGACGACGCTCTCGCCGCATCCATGCGGCTCGGCCCACTGCGCAAAACCTGCGCTCGGCCTGCACCCAAGTCGCGTTTTGCGGTGTTTGGACCGGCGTGGAATAGATCAAGATCAAGATCAAGATCAAGATCAAGATCAAGGTCAGGGCGGGGTCAGGGTCCACGGCAGGGAGGGAAAGGGGGGAGGTCCGTAGGAGCCGGCTTGCTGGCGAAGGCGTCGGGCCAGACACCGATACTGCAACTGATCAATCGCATTGATCGTCCCCTCGCGGAGGTGGGAACGATCAGAAAACTGATGGCAGCCAAACTGGCCTCTTCCCGGCTGAAGCCGGTCCCACTCAGGCATCGCATGCATCTGGTGGGATTGATTTTGCTCTAACTGTAGGACCGGCTTCAGCCGGGAAGCTTTTAATCTGCTTTGATCTGCTTTTGATTTTCATACAGAGCCAGCCCAAACACCGCCCATCGCGACTTGGGTGCAGGCTGAACGCAGGTCTCGTGGAGTGGCCGAGCGGCATGGATGCCGCGAGAGCCGCCCCCCGCCATGGATGGCGGATGGCGGCGGGCCCACGGAGCGAGACCGGAGTGAAGGAACCCCGACGAAGGAGGGGCCTAACTGGGAGCACAAGCCCTTGGTTACTTGGGGCTTTATCAAGTAACTCGCCGAAGGCGAAACAGTCTGCCGTTAGGCAGATGCTTTTGACCTTGGGCGACCTGCGATAGGTAACTCGCCGAAGGCGAAACGATCTGCCGTTAGGCAGATGTTCTTGATCTTGAAGGGCCCTGACACCAACCAGACCTAACTATTTGCCACGCCCCGTAACCCCTGCTAAAACTTCAAGCGTATGGCGCCGTTTCATATAAGGAATTTGCCAATGTCAGTTACCTCCGAACGCTCCGCCGATGGTCAACAACTGACCATCACCATCTCAGGACGCTTCGACTTCTCCACCCACCAGGATTTTCGCGGCGCCTATGAAAAAGAAACCCAGGCCAAGCGCATCGTGGTTGACCTCAAAGACACCTCCTACCTCGACAGCTCCGCGCTAGGGATGCTTCTGCTTCTGCGCGACCATGCCGGTGGCGACAAGTCAGACGTGCAGTTGACCAACTGCAACAACGACGTCCGAAAAATCCTCGAGATATCCAACTTCTCCAAACTCTTCAACATCGCCAAACCCGCCTGATGCTGCCGTCCGCCCCCGATCGCCTGACGGTCCTCATCGCCGATGACAACGTCAGCGACCGGATGCTGCTGTCCGCCATCGTCAGCCGACAGGGCCATGATGTTCTGACCGCCAGCAACGGCGCCGAGGCGGTGAGCCTGTTCGAGCGGCGGCGGCCGCAGCTGGTGCTGATGGACGCGATGATGCCGGTCATGGACGGCTTTGAAGCCGCTCGGCAGATCAAGGCGCTGGCGGGTGATGCACTGGTGCCGATCATCTTCTTGACCTCGCTGACCGAAGGCGAAGACCTGGCCCGCTGTCTGGACGCCGGCGGCGACGATTTCGTTGCCAAGCCCTACAACCAGCTGGTGCTGGCGGCGAAGATCAACGCCATGAACCGGCTGCGCGTGCTGCAGGAAACGGTCCTGCATCAGCGCGACCTGATCACCCGCCACCACAAATACCTGCTCAACGAACAGCGCGTGGCCAAGGCGTTGTTTGACCAGATCGCCCACTCCGGCTGCCTGAGTTCGACCAACATTCGTTACCTGCAATCGCCCTATGCGCTGTTCAACGGCGATCTGCTGCTGGCCGCGTGGTCGCCGTCCGGCAACATGCACCTGCTGCTGGGCGATTTCACCGGCCATGGCTTGCCGGCTGCGGTCGGTGCGATGCCCCTGGCCGAAGTGTTTTACGGCATGACCGCCAAGGGCTACGGACTGCGTGAGACCTTGCGCGAGATGAACGCCAAGCTCAAACGCATCCTGCCGGTTGACATGTTTTGCTGCGCAGCGCTGTTGAGCCTCAATTTCAAACAGCAACTGGTCGAGGTCTGGAACGGCGGGCTGCCCGATGGCTACCTGCTGCACGGCGACGGCCGACCGCACACGCCGCTGATTTCCTCGAACGTACCGCTTGGCGTGTTAAGCGCCGGCAGCTTTGACGACAACACCCAGGTGTACCCGTTTGGACCGGGTGACCGGGTGTTTTTGCTGTCCGACGGTGTGGTCGACAGCACGGGTCAGGACGGCGAGCTGTTCGGCGCCCGCCGCTTGCAGAATGTGCTGGTGAGCAATCGCAACCCGGCACTGCTGATCGAAGAAGTTCAGTGGGCCCTGGCGCGGTTCAACGGACAGGCGCGGGACGATGTGAGCATGGTCGAAGTGGCGTTTACCGAGCCCGACTTGCTCGGCCCGCCTTCGGTCATCTACACCGACAGCGGGGATTGCAGCCCGCTGGACTGGTCGGCGTCGTTCGAGTACCGGGCGGTAACGCTCAAGCGTTTCAATCCGCTCCCGTATCTCCTTCAGCTACTGCAAGAGGTCCATGGCCTGCGCTCGCAAAGCGGTGAGCTGTACATCGTATTGTCCGAGCTGTACAGCAACGCACTGGAGCATGGTGTTTTAGGGCTGGACTCGGCGTTGAAACGCGACGCCGAAGGTTTCGGGCTGTATTACCAGCAGCGCGGCGAGCGCCTGGACACCCTGGAGGATGGCTTTATCCGTATCGATTTCAACATCGTGCCGGCAGGGGATGGCGGGCGACTGACCGTGCGCGTGCAGGACAGCGGCGCGGGTTTCGATTCCGATAGAGTGCTGGCGATGCCGCCGGCGACCAACCAGTTGTCGGGGCGCGGGCTGTCGCTGGTGCGGCAACTCAGTGACCGTTGCCAATGGTCCGATGACGGCCGGACGGCCAGCGTGGAATTTGCCTGGGAGGGTCTGGCATAATCCGCGCGTCTTGATCAAGGAGTGAACAAGTGTCGAACAATCCGGTGGACTACAACGTGCTCAGCACGCTGCGCGAAGTGATGGAGACCGAATACCCCCTGTTGGTGGAGGTGTTCATGGATGACTCTGTCACGCGTATCAATGAAATGGTCCAGTTGCTGGACAACCCTTCTTTTTCCACGTCTTCAGCGGCGTCGCTTGAGAACCTTGGCCTGATGGCGCACAGCTTCAAGGGCAGCACGGGGAATATGGGCGCGACCCACCTGTCCGAACTCTGCCTGCAACTTGAAGAGCAAGGGCGCGGCATCGTTGCGACGGACGAAGCCCGTATACGGCTACTGGTGTCGCAGATCGAGGCTGAATTCACCGCCGTTCGAGACATCTTCGAGCGTGAACTGCAACTCTGCCATGCCGGTCATTGAGCAGGGGCAGTGTTTCGCCCGGTTTAGCCAGTTCGCCAGCTTCGCCCTGTTCTGCAGCCTTGCCTGAGCGTTAGCGCTACAGTTCTCAGGGTTGGCCCGCCAATTGCTTGGTCTCTCTGCATTAGTGCTCTTGCGGAGATTGAAATGGCCCTCGCCACCAACCCATTACTGACGGCTTTGACAGCGGCCAAGGTCCAGAAAGCCGGCAATAGCCCCGCGGCAAAGGCGCCTGACCCCGTCAAGAACCACAGTTCCAGCTTCTCCGACGTGTTCGCCAAGCAGTCGCCTGTCAAGCCGAACAGCGTGGATAACCCGCCGCCCAAGCCGGCAAGCGCCAAGAGTTCGGCAGGGGATGACAAGCCATCCGCTAGCCATACGTCTGCCGCCACCGACAAGACGGTTGCCGATAGCGGCAACGGTTTGCCTGGCAAGCCTGTCAAGGACAAGGATGCCGATGACAGCGGCGCCAAAGGCGACACCCACGACAAAGACGAGGCGGCTGACCCGGCACAGGATCCGACCGTGGCCGATGCGCCCGTGGTCGACCCTGCACTGGACCCGACGCTTGATCCAGCATTGGTCGCGACGGCTCCTGTCACTGAGCCAGTGGTGGTTGCCCCGGCAGTCGATCCGGTGGTTGATCCGGCACTGCTCGCTCGGGCATTACCGCTGACACCGGCGCCGGCTGATCAGGCCACGACGGATGCACCGGACGACGGCTTCGACCCTTCGGCCGATCCGCTTGAAGGTTTGACGGCGGTGCAGGTCGCTCTGGACAACAAGGCGCAGCAAGCGGCGCAGACCAACGGCGTGCATGGCGATGGGAAGGGCTCCGGCAAGCAGGACCCGAACATCGATCCTTCTCAGTTGCAGGCCGGTAATCTGGCAGCGCTGGGCGATCAGTCGGTGGACAAAAGCATGACCGAGGGCGGGGGTGACAAAGCCTTCAGTGGCTTGTTGGCCGACGGTCTGAAAGACGTGAAGGGTGCCACCAGCGATACCCGGATCGACAACTTTGCTGACCGTCTGGCGGCGTTGTCCCAGGCCGCGCAAGTGAAGAGCACCGCGGCGCCGGCGGCACCGCTGCTCAATCAACCGCTGGCGATGAATCAGGGTGGCTGGACCGAGGGCGTGGTCAACCGCGTGATGTACCTGTCCAGCCAGAACCTCAAGCAAGCGGACATTCAGCTGGAACCTGCCGAACTGGGCCGTCTTGATATCCGTGTCAATATGGCGGCGGACCAGCAAACCCAGGTCACCTTCATGAGCGCCCATGTGGGCGTGCGTGAAGCGCTGGAAAGCCAGATGTCGCGCCTGCGTGATTCATTCGTCCAGCAGGGCATGGGCCAGGTCGACGTCAACGTTTCCGACCAGTCACGTGGCTGGCAGCAACAGGCTCAGCAGCAGTCCGGTGGTGAAGGGCAGCGCAACGGTGGTCCCAATGGCACCAGCGGCGTGGGCGGCAGCGACCTGATCGCCGACGGCGCCCCGGTTGACGCGGCATCGGCGGCCGCCAGTGCGCCGTTGACCGTGGTTGGCTCCAGCGCGGTCGACTACTACGCCTGAAAACGCGTACCGCTCATCTGTAGGAGCCGGCTTGCTGGCGAACGCGTTTTATCAGGCAACATCGTCGTTGCTGACCCACCGCATTCGCCAGCAAGCCGGCTCCTACAGATCGCATGCCTCCCGGGATTTGGCACCCGGCCTCCAGAGGGTGAAACCGCCCTCATTGCTGCCCTGCCGTGGGCCAGCGCGTCCCAATCCAGACTGAATCACACTAACCAGCTGCCCATGTGGCACAACCCTTGCTCTTGCTCTGTCACGCAACACCGAACCCTTTGGATAGTGACGGATTATTGGCATGGCGAAGAGCGACGACGCAGTTACGGACCCCGCAAAAAAAGGCAAGCTGAAAGTCATCATCCTGATTGTGGTGGGGCTGCTGCTGGCCATTGGTCTGTCGGTCGGGGCGACCTGGTTCATCATGCACAAGGCCGAGAGCAAGCCGGACCCGGCGGCTGTTGCGGAAGCGGCGAATGCCAAAAAAGAGGCGATCTTCGAACCGCTGACGCCGCCCTTCGTCGTCAACTACAACGTCAACGGTCGTCAGCGCTATATGCAGGTCAGCATCACCTTGCTGGCTCGCGATCATGCTGACCTGGAAGCCTTGAAAGCACACATGCCGGTTATCCGTAATAATCTGGTGATGATGTTCTCAGGTCAGCCATTCGATACCATCGCCACGCCGGTGGGTATGGAAATGCTGCGCCAGAAAGCCGCTGCCGTGGTTCAGGAAGTGGGCCAGAAAGAGCTGAGCAAGAGCGTCATCGAACAAGTACTTTTCACTAACTACGTACTGCAGTAGGACCACGACATGGCCGTGCAAGACCTGCTGTCCCAGGATGAGATCGACGCGCTGCTGCATGGCGTCGACGATGGTCTGGTGCAGACCGATAGTGTTGTCGACCCTGGCAGCGTAAAAAGTTACGACCTCACCAGCCAGGATCGCATCGTCCGCGGACGCATGCCGACCCTGGAAATGATCAACGAGCGTTTCGCCCGTTACACACGCATCAGCATGTTCAACCTGCTGCGTCGCTCTGCCGACGTTGCCGTGGGCGGCGTGCAGGTGATGAAGTTCGGCGAATACGTGCATTCCCTTTACGTGCCGACCAGCCTCAACCTGGTCAAGATCAAACCCCTGCGCGGCACGGCGCTGTTCATCCTCGACGCCAAGCTGGTGTTCAAGCTGGTGGACAACTTCTTTGGTGGCGACGGTCGTCACGCGAAGATCGAAGGGCGTGAATTCACCCCTACCGAACTACGCGTCGTACGGATTGTGCTGGATCAGGCGTTCATTGATTTGAAAGAAGCCTGGCAGGCGATCATGGAAGTCAACTTCGAGTACATCAACTCCGAAGTCAACCCGGCCATGGCCAACATTGTCGGCCCGAGCGAGGCGATCGTGGTGTCCACGTTCCACATCGAACTGGACGGCGGTGGCGGCGATCTGCACGTGACCATGCCGTATTCGATGATTGAGCCGGTGCGCGAAATGCTCGACGCCGGTTTCCAGTCGGATCTCGACGACCAGGACGAACGCTGGGTCAATGCGCTCAAGCAAGACGTGCTCGACGTGTCGGTGCCGCTGCGTGCAACCGTTGCCACGCGTCAGCTCAAGCTGCGGGACATCCTGCACATGCAGCCGGGGGACGTGATCCCGGTCGAGCTGCCGGAGAGTCTGGTCATGCGCGCCAACGGCGTGCCGTCCTTCAAGGTCAAGCTGGGTTCGCACAAGGGCAATCTGGCCCTGCAAGTGGTCGAACCGATAGAACGCCGCTGACGCTCAGGCGTCGGCTAAATGAATGTGCTGCGTAAACGAATCAATGTTCCCCGAGGACAACCATGGCTAATGATAACGAAATGAACTCCGCTGACGACCAGGCTCTGGCTGACGAATGGGCGGCTGCACTGGGCGAGGCCGGGGAAGGGCAAGCGGACATCGACGCGCTGCTGGCGGCTGATGCGGGTAACTCCACCAACCGCATGGCGATGGAAGAATTCGGCGGCATGCCGAAAAGCAACGGCGCGGTGACTCTGGACGGCCCGAACCTGGACGTGATCCTTGATATCCCGGTGTCGATTTCCATGGAAGTGGGCAGCACGGACATCAACATCCGCAACCTGCTGCAGCTCAACCAGGGATCGGTGATCGAGCTCGACCGTCTGGCCGGCGAACCGCTGGACGTGTTGGTCAACGGCACCCTGATTGCTCACGGCGAAGTGGTGGTGGTCAACGAAAAGTTCGGCATCCGTCTGACCGACGTGATCAGCCCGAGCGAACGCATCAAGAAGCTGCGTTAAGTGCGCGGTGTGTTCAAGACACTGACGAGCCTGCCGCTGCTGGCGTTGTCCTGGGCAGTGATGGCGGCCGACCCGGTAACGCCCGCACCGGCTGCGGCTTCCGGCGTGAGCACTGGCGCGGTAGTGACGACTGGGGCCCCGGCTGCAGCTGCCCCGGTCGCCGGTACGCTGGGCAGCGGAATTGGTGGTCAGTTGCTGCAACTGGTGCTGGGTCTGCTGTTGGTGATCGGCCTGATCTTCGTGCTCGCCTGGCTGATGCGCCGGGTGCAGCGCGCGGGCCCGGCCGGCAATCAGGTGATCAAGCTGGTCGGCTCCCGCGCATTGGGTACACGGGACCGGCTGGTGCTGGTGCAGGTCGGCAACGAGCAGGTGCTGCTCGGTGTGTCGCCCGGCAGCATTACCGCTTTGCACGTCATGAAGGACCCGGTGGACGTACCCGATCCGCAGAACGCACCGCCCGAATTCGCCAAACGCTTGCTTGAGGCCCTGGGCAACAAGGGCGTGGCCGGGCAACGGGTGACCCAGCGTTCGGATAACAGTTCGGTTAACAAAGGCTTTGGTACTCCGGATCAGAAGGACACGAACTGATGCGCATTGTTTTGACGCTGCTGCTGTTGCTTGCAGCGCCGCTGGCGTTCGGCGCCGATCCATTGTCGATCCCGGCCATCACGCTGGGCACCGGCGCCAATGGCCAGCAGGAATACTCGGTCAGCCTGCAGATCCTGCTGATCATGACGGCGCTGAGCTTCATTCCGGCGTTCGTCATGCTGATGACCAGTTTTACGCGGATCATCATCGTCTTCTCGATCCTGCGTCAGGCCTTGGGCCTGCAACAGACGCCGTCCAACCAGATCCTCACCGGGATGGCGCTGTTTCTGACGATGTTCATCATGGCGCCGGTGTTCGATCGGGTGAACAACGATGCCCTGCAGCCCTATCTGGCGGAGAAGCTCTCCGCCCAGGACGCCGTGGCCAAGGCCGAAGTGCCGATCAAGGACTTCATGCTGGCGCAGACCCGTTCCAGCGACCTTGAGCTGTTCATGCGCCTGTCCAAGCGCACCGACATCGCAACGCCGGACGCAGCACCGCTGACCATTCTGGTGCCGGCATTCGTGACGTCCGAACTGAAAACGGCGTTCCAGATCGGCTTCATGATCTTCATCCCGTTTCTGATCATCGATCTGGTGGTCGCGAGCATCCTCATGGCGATGGGGATGATGATGCTGTCGCCGCTGATCATTTCCCTGCCGTTCAAAATCATGCTGTTCGTGCTGGTGGATGGCTGGGCGCTGATCATCGGCACGCTGGCCGGCAGCTTTGGTGGCGTATGAACCTGTTTGACGTGGAGTGCGCAGCATGACCCCGGAAGTAGCAGTTGACCTGTTTCGCGAAGCGCTGTGGCTGACCACGACCATGGTCGCCATTTTGGTGGTGCCGAGCCTGATCGTCGGCTTGATCGTCTCGATGTTTCAGGCCGCCACGCAGATCAACGAACAGACGTTGAGCTTCCTGCCGCGCCTGTTGGTCATGCTGGTTACGCTGATCGTGGTCGGCCCGTGGATGGTGCGCACCTTCATGGAGTACATCACGTCGCTGTACACCAGCATTCCCCAAGTGATCGGCTGATCCCTCGATGGAACCTGTGCTGGCGCTGACCGACACACAGATCAGCACGTGGGTGGCGGCGTTCATGCTGCCGCTGTTTCGCATCGGCGCGCTGCTGATGACCATGCCGATGATCGGTACCGCCCTGGTGCCCAAGCGCGTGCGTCTCTATCTGGCGCTGGCAATCACGGTCGTCGTCGCGCCGAGCCTCCCACCCATGCCCGCCGTCAACGCGCTCGACCTCAGCGGGCTCCTGTTGATCGCTCAGCAAATCCTCATCGGCGCCGGCATGGGCCTGTCGCTGCAGTTGTTTTTTCAGGCTTTCGTGATCGCCGGGCAGATCATCGGCATCCAGATGGGCATGGGCTTCGCGTCCATGGTCGATCCGGTCAACGGGGTGTCGGTGGCGACCATCGGGCAGTTTCTAACCATGCTGGTGACCCTGCTGTTCCTCGCCATGAACGCGCACCTGGTGGTGTTCGAAATCCTGATCGAAAGTTTCACCACCCTCCCGGTGGGGCAAGGTATCAGCACGGCGGACATCTGGCTGTTGGTGATGCGGCTCGGCTGGGTGCTCGGCGCGGCGCTGGTGCTGGTGCTGCCGGCCATTGCTGCGCTGCTGGTGGTGAACATCGCCATGGGTGTGATGACCCGCGCGGCGCCGCAGCTGAACATCTTTTCGATCGGTTTTCCGCTGACGCTGGTGCTGGGCATGGTGATTCTGTGGATCACCCTCGGCGACATTCTCAATCAATACCAACCGCTGGCGGTCGACGCCTTGCAGTTGCTCAGAGACTTGGTCAAGGCGCGCTGACATGGCCGAAAGCGAGAGTGGTCAGGACAAGACAGAAGACCCCACGGACAAACGCAAACGCGAGGCCAGGGAGAAGGGCGAGATTGCCCGCTCCAAGGAACTCAACACCGTTGTCGTGATGATCGTGGGCGCTGCGGGGCTGCTGGCATTCGGCGGTTCCATGGCGGAAATGATGATGCAGTTGATGCGCGACAACTTCACCATCACGCGCGCGGCCATCCTCGACGAGCGCAGCATGGCGATCATGCTCATGGCGTCGGGCAAGGCGGCGTTGCTGTCGGTTCAGCCGATTTTGCTGGCATTGACCCTGGCGGCGTTTATCGGGCCTATCTCACTGGGTGGCTGGCTGTTTGCCGCCGGTTCTCTGGCACCCAAGTTCAGCCGCATGAACCCGGCGGCGGGCATCAAGCGCATGTTTTCGCCGAAAGCGTTGATTGAACTGCTCAAGTCCCTGGCGAAATTTTTCATCGTGCTGATGGTGGCGCTGGTGGTGCTGGGCAAGGACAAGGCGGACCTGGTTGCCATCGCCCATGAGCCGCTGGAAATGGCGGTGGTGCACAGTTTGCAGCTGGTTGGCTGGAGCACGCTGTGGATGGCGCTGGGGCTGTTGATCATTGCAGCGGTGGATGTACCGGTGCAGTTGTGGGAATCGCACAAGAAGCTGCTGATGACCAAGCAGGAGGTGCGCGATGAGCACAAGGACAGCGAGGGGCGGCCGGAGGTCAAGCAGCGGATTCGTCAGTTGCAGCGGGAGATGTCGCAGCGGCGGATGATGACGGCGATTCCGGACGCGGATGTGATCATCACGAACCCGACGCATTATGCGGTGGCGTTGAAGTATGACGCGGAGCGGGGCGGGGCGCCGATTCTGCTGGCCAAGGGCAGTGATTTCATGGCGTTGAAGATTCGGGAGATTGCGGCGCAGCATGAGATTCTGTTGTTGCAGTCGCCGGCGCTGGCGCGGTCGATTTATTACAGTACGGAGTTGGATCAGGAGATTCCGGCGGGGTTGTATCTGGCGGTGGCGCAGGTGTTGGCGTATGTGTATCAGATTCGTCAGTATCAGGCGGGGCGCGGGAAGCGACCTGATCCGTTGAAGGATAATTTGCCGATTCCGCCGGATCTGAGGCGCGATTCGTAAACTTGGTTTTGGATCAAGATCAATATCAACGGCGCGGCCTAACGGCCTTGGGTTTCGCCTTCGGCGAGTTACTTTTAAAAAGCCGGGAGCCGGACCAACTAAAAGTAACCAAAAGTGCCTGCTCCTGGTTGGGCTCCTCCTTCGTCGGAGTACCTTCACTCCGGGCTTGCTCCGTGGGCCCGCCGCCATCCGCCATCCATGGCGGGGGGCGGCTCTCGCCGCATCCCTGCGGCTCGGCCCACTGCGCAAGCCCTGCGTTCAGCCTGCACCCAAGTCGCGATTGGCGGTGACTGGGCCATTTGTGTATGACGATCAGAGCAGATCAAAAGCAGATCGACTGCAGAGCCAAGGCAGATCAAAGGCTTCCCGGCTGAAGCCGGTCCCACTGACGGCACGCGCTGTTTTTAGTGGGACCGGCTTCAGCCGGGAAGCTTTTGCTTCTGCTTTTTGCTGTTGCTTTGTTGATCGTTCCCACGCTCCGCGTGGTAACGCCCGTCCGGACGCTCCGCGTCCCTCTGGAGATATGGATTCAGGCCCAGGTAAGTGACGCCCATACTAATGCCTCGGCATGCTCACCGGTTTTGGCTTCACACACCCCTCTGTAGGAGCCGGCTTGCTGGCGAATGCTTGCTCCCAGCTGCGTCTTCATATCTGACCCACCGCTTTCGCCAGCAAGCCGGCTCCTGCCGGGGATCACGTTCGGTTGTCGATCGGTCCTACGATCCGCGTGGGTATGCACTACATGACGCTCGGCGTCACAGCGGCGCGCCTTCGCCCACACCGCAACGGGCTCACCACTCTTCTGATCGTTCCCACGCTCCGCGTGGTAACGCCGGTCCGGACGCTCCGCGTCTCTCTGAAGATATGGATTCAGGCCCAGGTAAGTGACGCCTTTACTAATGCCCCGGCATGCTCACCGGTTTTGGCTTCACACACCCCTCTGTAGGAGCGCGCTTGCCCGCGATCGCGGTGGGTCATTTGGCGCTTTCACCTCCGACCCAACTAGCCCAACCCTTCAAACGCGACTAGAGTGGCCGCAGTCTCCCTCAAGGCCTCGCCACTTGACCATTCGATCGAATGCCGCTCATTCCTCTGACGCTCAGTCCGGCGCCGAGGCGTTGAATGTCTTGATGCAGGCTTGCGGCAGCGGCAATCGGGTGGCGTTTGAAGCGGTGTATCGCGCTACGTCTTCCAGATTGTTCGGGATTTGCCTGCATTACTCGGATAATCGGGCCGAGGCCGAAGAGGTACTTCAGGAGGTGTACATCATGGCGTGGGTAAAGGCGTCTGGATTCGATCCCCGGCTGGGCAGCGCGATGACGTGGCTGTCGACCATGGCCCGCCACAAGGCCATCGACCGGCGCAGAGCCCATCGTCATCATGACCCTCTTGAGACGATCCCCGAAGCCGCATCGCAGGACTCCCTTGTGGACACGCTTGAGCGCGAGCAGCAAGGCAGCCAGCTGGACCGTTGCCTTGAAACGCTGGAAGAGGCTCAGCGACGCTATATCCGGGTTGCATTCTTCGAAGGGTATTCCTACGCCGAACTGGCCGAGCGTCATGGTATTGCGCTGGGCACGATGAAAAGCTGGATTCGTCGCGGGTTGCTTCGACTGCGCGTGTGCCTTGGCCTATGAGCGAGCATCCCGTGCCTCCCGACGAGACCCCGGACCTGCTGATCGCGGAGTACGTGCTTGGCGTGCTCAGCCGCGAAGAGTGTGATCGGGTGGAAGCGATGATCGCGCGGGAGCCGCGCCATCAACGCGCGGTGGCGCAATGGCAGGCGCAGTTCGCCGAGTGGCTCGGTCAATTGCCTGCATCCAGTCCTCCGGCGGGTGCGTGGGCCAGAATTGAGCAACGGTTGTTTGTGGATACCAGTCATCCGCCGTCGCAGGCTTCGGGCTGGTGGAACAGTCTCGGGCTCTGGCGCTGGACGACAGCCGCGCTCGCTGCCGGATTGCTGGCCTCGGTGTTGATCCTTCAGCCGCCTGTTTCGGGGCCAACATCGGGATCGACGTCAGGGTTGCCACTGTTGGCGCGTCTTGAACAGACAGATGGCACGACACTTTTTGCCGCGACGATCGATCCTGGCAGGCGGAGCGTATTGTTCGTCAACACGGCCCGGGCCGACTGGCCGGGCAAGAGTGCCGAGGCGTGGGTGATCGCCGCCGATGGCAAGCCGCGCTCGCTGGGCCTGCTGCCGGTCAATGCCTCGGCAACGTTAAACGTGACGCCGCAACTGGCTGACCTGCTTGCCAGCGGGGCAGTGCTCGCCGTCACCCTCGAGCCGCTGAACGGGTCACCGAGCGGGCAGCCAACCGGACCGGTCGTCGCTCAGGGAAAAATATCTTCGCTTTGATGCATCCGTTACGGCGCCTGCTTCGTATCTCTCTCACCTTCATCCGAAGGACCGAAGATTCTGGGAGAACTACCATGTTGACCCTTGCCAAACGCATTGCCGCTGTCTCCTTCGCCGCTCTCTGCCTTGCTGCATCGCCAGGCTTTGCCGCCGACACGGTCATGGTCGGTGGCGCCGCCATGTACCCGAGCAAGACCATCGTCGAGAACGCCGTCAACTCCAAGGACCACACGACCCTGGTAGCGGCGGTCAAGGCTGCAGGTCTGGTGGACACGCTAAACAGCAAAGGCCCGTTCACCGTCTTCGCCCCCACCAACGAGGCTTTTGCCAAACTGCCGGCGGGCACGGTAGACACACTGGTCAAGCCTGAGAACAAAGCGGACCTGACCAAAATTCTGACGTACCACGTCGTCGCCGGGACCCACACCGCCAAACAATTGATGGCGGACGCCAAAATGAACGGCGGCAAGGTGATGCTGAAAACCGTACAAGGCGAATCCCTTACCGTCATGCCCCATGACGGCAAGCTGTGGGTGACGGACGCCAAAGGCGGCAAAAGCGCGGTCAGCATCGCTGATGTCATGCAGTCCAATGGCGTCATCCACGTCGTCGACTCGGTGCTGATGCCGTAAGCGCTGGCGTCATCACTGCTCTACCCGGTGGACATCAGCTCGGTCCACCGGAGTCCAGGGCCTGACTTGGCGACTGACGTCGTGTCAGGCAACGGACACTCTCTGCTGTGTCTCCCGTCCCCCTGATGTTCCCCGCGCGTATTTATTTTCAATTCGTTGCATCCGTTTCGTTCTCCCACGGGTAGTACAAGAAGTAGCGATGGCTGCTGACCTGTTTATCCAATGGAGAGATGGCATGAACGCTAAGAAAATGTTGGGCGCTTTGGGTGTTTCAATGGCAGCCACTTGCCTGCTGGCCACGGCGCCGGCGGCGTACGCACAGATGGCATTGCCTGACGCGGTCAAGGTTCCGGACGGCCACAAGGTCGCGATGCAGACCGTGGGCGTGGGCGAGATCACCTATGAGTGCCGTGACAAGCCGAACGCCGCCGGCCAGACCGAATGGACCTTCGTGGGGCCCAAAGCGGTGCTGAATGATCGCAGTGGCAAGCAGGTCGGCACGTACTTTGGGCCACCCGCCACCTGGCAGGCCGCTGACGGCTCGAAGGTCACCGGCACGCAAGTTGCCGTTGCCCCTGCCGGTTCAGGCGACATTCCCTATCAGTTGGTCAAAGCCAACCCGGCCGAAGGCAAGGGCGCGATGGCCAACGTCAGCTACATCCAGCGCACGGCAACCAAGGGCGGCGTGGCGCCGAAGATGGAATGCTCGATGGCCACCAAGGGCAAGCAGGAAGTGGTGAAGTATCAGGCGGACTATATTTTCTGGGCTGCTCAGTAAGCCCGAGTCGCGCATCACTGATCGTCGCTGCCGCGTAAATTCATCTACGCTGCAGCGACGCAACCCCGGCTTACGGCCGGGGTGTTCATTTGACGTCGGCGGTTGAAGAATTTTGTCCCTACCCGAATTCTGTTTTGACTATGAAGCGTGCCTTGCGGCGTGCGCACGAGGTGAGCAACGGGCCTTGCGCGATCTCTACACACAGGAGAGTGCGCGTCTGCTGGGTGTTGCCAGGCGAATCGCGCGCAGTGACGCGCTGGCCGAGGACATCGTGCATGACGCCTTCATCAAGATCTGGACCCGCGCCGCGGCCTACGATCCGGCGCGAGGCTCTGCCCGTGGCTGGGTCTTCAGCGTGACGCGGCATCTGGCGCTCAACGCCATGCGTGACCAGGGGCAGACGGTGCAGGTCAGTGAGCAGAGCGAGCACGCGCTGCAGGACCAGGCATCCCTGGAAACAGCAACCCACGCAGACACCTTCGAATACCGAGCCCGCTCGGACCGGGTTTTCGGGTGTCTTGAGCAATTGGAGCCGGCCCGTCGCAGTTGCATTCTCCACGCGTATGTCGATGGTTATACGCATTCGGAAATAGCGCTGAAAATTGGCGCGCCACTGGGCACCGTGAAAGCCTGGATCAAGCGCAGCCTGGTGGCATTGCGGGAGTGCATGGGATGACGGGTCAAACGGAAGACGACGGCATGAATGACCTTGACGCCCTTGCCAGCGAATACGTCCTGGGCACGCTGGAGCCTGGGCAGCGACGCGATGTGCAAAATCGCCTCGCCATGGATCCTGACTTGCGCGCTGCGGTTGACGCCTGGGAAGAGCGGTTGCTCGCATTGACCGAGCTGGCAGAACCGCAAACACCCAGCCCGACGCTGTGGGGGCGCATCGAGCGCAGCCTGAACCATCAGGACCTCCGTGCCTCCCGACCTGCGCCTACCGCGCAGTCATGGTGGAACCTGCTGCCACTCTGGCGCGGGCTTGCCGGTGCCGGTCTGGTTGCTAGCTTGCTACTGGGCATGCTGCTGTTGAACCGGCCGGCGACGGAAGCCCCCACCACCTACCTTGTGGTGCTGGTCGCTCCGCAAAATCAGGCGCCTGGCTGGGTCATACAAGCCAACAATCCAACCCAGATCCAGCTGATACCGTTGAGCGTCAGCCAAGTCCCCGCCGACAAAGCCCTGCAGTTCTGGACCAAGGCCGATGGCTGGCAGGGGCCAGTTTCATTGGGCATGGTCGAACCCGGGCATACCCTCTCCGTGCCGCTGGACAAACTGCCACCGCTGCAACCCAACCAACTTTTCGAACTCACCCTCGAAAACCCAAACGGCTCCCCGACCGGCAAGCCCACCGGACCGATCCAATTCATCGGCCGTGCGGTAAAAGTGATCTGAACCATCGCCTCCAACCAAAGGACGCGAAGCGTCCGAGGCTGCATTCCCACGCAGAGCGTGGGAACGATCAGCCACAGGCCCGTGTACGGCGCCAGATTCGCGGTGTAGCACCTTACGCCTTCCCGGCTAAAGCCGGTCCCACAAAGAGCAGCGCGTCCAGTCAATGAACCCGGCGGCGACCGTAGTGGGACCGGCTTTAGCCGGGAAGCTCTTGATCTGCCCTTGACCTGCCTTTGATCTGCCTTTGATCTTCAAACGCAAAAAGTCCAGTCACCGCCAATCGCGACTTGGGTGCAGGCTGAACGCAGGTTTTGCGCAGTGGGCCGAGCCGCAGGGATGCGGCGAGAGCGCCGTTGCGGACATGGATGTCCGTTCGGCGCGGGCCCACGGAGCAAGACCGGAGTGAAGGAACCCCGACGAAGGAGGGGTCAAGCCAGGAGCACAAGCCCTTGGTTACTTGGGGCTCTATCAAGTAACTCGCCGAAGGCGAAACCCGAGGCCGTTAGGCCGAAGCTTTTGATCTGGATCCTCACCCCAGCGATACAAAACCGTCGCCGTGACAAAAATCTAAATACTGGCATTCTGATATTTTCCCGCCCAACCCAAATGTTGGACCCCTTCTTGCAATAACCCCGATACAACGCTTCGGCGTCAAAAGATTGATTTAACACGCAGGTGCCCAATCGGTGGAACGCTCTCAGATAATCTCCCACGCCCGAACCGGATTGATCGGCCTGGGCCGTGGACAACTCGGCGTACCTTTGCTGCTCCTCGTCATGCTCGCCATGATGATGCTGCCCATGCCACCGTTCCTGCTCGACGTCTTCTTCACGTTCAACATCGCACTCTCCATCGTCGTCCTGCTCGTCTGCATCTACGCCCTGCGGCCGCTCGACTTCTCCGTATTCCCCACCATCCTGCTCATCGCCACCTTGCTGCGTTTGGCCCTCAACGTCGCCTCCACCCGCGTCGTCATGCTTCACGGGCAGGACGGCCATGCCGCCGCCGGTAAAGTCATCCAGGCCTTTGGTGAAGTAGTCATCGGCGGCAACTACGTCGTCGGTATCGTCGTCTTCGCCATCCTCATGATCATCAACTTCGTCGTCGTCACCAAAGGTGCCGGACGGATCTCCGAAGTCAGCGCCCGCTTCACCCTCGACGCCATGCCCGGCAAACAAATGGCCATCGACGCCGACCTCAACGCCGGCCTCATCGACCAGCCCGAAGCCAAGCGCCGCCGCCTTGAAGTCGCCCAGGAAGCCGAGTTCTACGGCTCCATGGACGGTGCCAGCAAATTCGTCCGCGGTGACGCCATCGCCGGCCTGCTGATCCTGTTCATCAACCTCATCGGCGGCATGCTGGTCGGCATCTTTCAACACAACATGAGCTTCGGCGACGCCGGCAAGGTGTACGCGCTGCTGACCATCGGTGACGGTTTGGTGGCGCAATTGCCATCACTGCTGCTGTCGACCGCTGCGGCAATCATGGTGACCCGTGCTTCCGGCTCGGAAGAAATGGGCAAACTGGTTGGCCGCCAGATGTTCGCGTCGCACAAGGCGCTGGCCGTGTCAGCCGGGATCATGATCGTCATGGGTCTGGTGCCGGGCATGCCGCACTTCTCCTTCATCAGCCTGGGCCTGGTCGCTGCCGGCGGCGCCTACCTGCTGTGGAAGAAAGAGAACCAGGTCAAGCTTGCTGCGGTGCAAGAGGTCAAGCGTCAGCAAGAACTGTTGCCCTCACCGATCCGCGCTCAGGAATCCAAGGAGCTGGGCTGGGACGACGTCACCCCGATCGACATGATCGGCCTGGAAGTCGGCTACCGCTTGATTCCGCTGGTTGACCGCAATCAGGGTGGCCAACTGCTGGCGCGGATCAAGGGCGTGCGCAAGAAGCTCTCCCAGGAGTTGGGCTTCCTGATGCCGACCGTGCATATTCGCGACAACCTGGATCTGGCCCCCAGCGCCTATCGCTTGACGCTGATGGGTGTGACCCTGGCCGAAGCCGAGATTTACCCTGACCGCGAGCTGGCCATCAACCCCGGCCAGGTATTTGGCAGCCTCAACGGCATCACTGCCAAAGACCCGGCGTTCGGCCTGGAAGCGGTGTGGATCGAAATCAGCCAGCGGGCCCAGGCGCAATCGCTCGGCTACACCGTGGTCGACGCCAGCACCGTGGTCGCGACTCACTTGAACCAGATTCTCTACAAGCACTCTCATGAATTGATTGGCCATGAGGAAGTCCAGCAGTTGATGACCTTGCTGGCCAAGGGCTCGCCAAAACTTGCGGAAGAGCTGGTACCTGGGGTGCTGTCACTGTCGGCCCTGTTGAAAGTACTGCAGGCGCTGTTGGCCGAGCAGGTGCCGGTGCGAGACATTCGCTCCATCGCCGAAGCCATCGCCAACAACGCTGCACGTAGTCAAGATACCGCCGCGCTGGTGGCCGCCGTACGGGTCGGATTGTCCCGCGCAATCGTGCAAAGCATTGTCGGCATTGAGCCGGAGCTGCCTGTCATCACACTTGAGCCAAGGTTGGAACAGATCTTGCTAAATAGTCTTCAGAAGGCAGGACAGGGTCAGGAAGAAGGCGTTCTCCTCGAACCGAGCATGGCTGAGAAGCTTCAGCGCTCGTTGATCGAAGCGGCGCAGCGTCAGGAGATGCAGGGGCAGCCGGTTATTTTGTTGGTCGCAGGTCCGGTTCGCGCCATGTTGTCCCGCTTTGGACGGTTGGCTGTACCGAATATGCATGTTTTGGCTTACCAGGAAATTCCTGACAATAAGCAAGTCACCATCGTAGCGACTGTCGGGCCTAACGGCTGAGGTAGTGAGTCATGCAAGTTAAGCGTTTTTTCGCCGCCGATATGCGACAAGCCATGAAACTGGTTCGTGATGAGCTGGGCGCTGAAGCCGCCATCATCGGTAACCGGCGGATCGCCGGCGGCGTGGAACTGACCGCCGCCCTGGACTACAAATTGTCAGCGCTGGCACCGCGTGTGCCGAACATCGAACTCGAAGACGAGCTGCGCAAGACCCAGTCGCGCATCGTGACCGCTCAGGCCGAGCTGACCTCGCGCAGCGAGCTGGACACTGTCGCCAACCGCCAGCTGTTCACCGGCCTGGCGATGGACGACAGCAAGCAGATCGAACCGACCCTGGAAGAACCGTTTCGCCCGTCGGTTCACGCGGCCGTGGCAGCCGAACGCGCCGAGCGCAATGCCGAACCTTCGGTCAGCCATCACGTGTACGAGTCGATGCGCTCCGAATTGAACGGCCTGCGCGAACTGCTGGAAGTCCAGCTTGGCTCGCTGGCCTGGAACCAGCTGCAAGGCAGCCGTCCGCAGCAGGCCAATCTGTGGCGCCGTCTGCAGCGCGTTGGCCTGTCCGGCCCCCTGTCCCGCGATTTGCTGGCGATGGTCCCGGACTCGAACGATCAGGCTCACACCTGGCGCATGTTGCTGGCCCACCTGGCCCGCATGATCGCAACGCCGGACGTAGAGCCCCTGGAAGAGGGCGGTGTGATCGCCATGGTCGGCCCTGCCGGCATGGGCAAAACCACCACGCTGGCTAAACTGGCAGCCCGATATGTGTTGAAATACGGCGCGCAAAATATCGCGCTGGTGAGCATGGACAGTTTCCGCATTGGTGCTCAGGAACAGCTGAAGACGCTGGGCCGGATCCTCAATGTACCGGTGACCCACGTCGACCCGGGGCAATCCCTGGCGCAGGCGCTGGAACCGCTGCTGCGCAAGCGCGTCGTGTTGATCGACACCGCGGGCCTGCAAGCCAGCGATCCGGCATTGCGTCTGCAACTGGAGACCCTGGCCGGGCGTGGCATCAAGGCGCGCAACTACCTGGTGCTGGCGACAACCAGCCAGAAGCAGGTGCTGTCTGCGGCGTACCACAGCTATAAACGTTGCGGCCTGGCCGGGTGCATCCTGACCAAGCTCGACGAAACCGCCAGCCTGGGCGAAGTGCTCAGCCTGGCGGTGACACACGAACTGCCTGTGGCCTATCTCACTGATGGCCCACGGATACCGGACGATCTGCATTTGCCGCGTCGGCACCAATTGGTGAGCCGGGCTGTCAGCGTGCAGATGCAGGAGGAGCCTAGCGAGGAAGCGATGGCGGATATGTTTGCGGATCTTTATCACAGCACCGGCAAGCGAGCGGGCTAGGTGAAGAAAATGACAGTGGAATTTTCCTGCATCGATGGTCTGCCAGGCATTGTTCAGGCACTGAACGTGCAGCCCGACATGTGGCTTAGGTCTAAGCAAGACAAGGTAAACAATTAACATGGGCAGCATGCATCCCGTACAGGTTATCGCGGTGACCGGTGGCAAAGGTGGCGTAGGCAAGACCAACGTTTCAGTGAATCTTTCACTGGCGCTGGCCGAGCTGGGACGTCGCGTCATGCTGCTGGACGCCGATCTGGGTTTGGCCAACGTTGACGTACTGTTGGGCCTGACCCCCAAGCGCACCCTGGCTGACGTCATCGAAGGGCGGTGCGAGCTGCGCGACGTCCTGCTGCAGGGCCCGGGCGGCGTGCGCATCGTACCGGCGGCGTCGGGGACACAGAGCATGGTCCACCTGACCCCGGCCCAGCATGCCGGGCTGATCCAGGCATTCAGTGACATCGGCGACAACCTGGATGTGCTGGTCATCGACACCGCTGCCGGTATCGGCGAGTCAGTGGTGAGCTTCGTTCGCGCCGCTCAGGAAGTGCTGCTGGTGGTGTGCGACGAGCCTACGTCGATCACCGACGCCTACGCCCTGATCAAACTGCTCAACCGCGATTACGGCATGAACCGCTTCCGCGTGCTGGCCAACATGGCCCAGAGCCCGCAGGAAGGGCGCAACCTCTTCGCCAAGCTGACCAAGGTCACCGACCGCTTCCTTGACGTGGCGCTGCAGTACGTCGGCGCGGTGCCGTACGACGAGTGCGTACGCAAGGCGGTGCAGAAACAGCGCGCCGTGTACGAAGCGTTTCCGCGTTCCAAATGTGCGCTGGCGTTCAAGGCCATCGCGCAGAAAGTTGACACCTGGCCGCTGCCGGCAAACCCGCGCGGTCACCTGGAATTTTTCGTTGAACGCCTCGTGCATCACACCAGCGCAGGGCCCGTCTCATGACAGCAAGTGGCTATCGCATGTACAGCAAATCGTCCAAAGATTCTCAGTATGAGCTGATCGAGCGTTATGCCCCGCTGGTCAAACGAATCGCCTATCACTTGCTGGCACGTCTGCCAGCCAGCGTTCAGGTCGAGGACTTGATCCAGGCGGGCATGATCGGCTTGCTCGAAGTCTCGACCAAATACGACTCCACCAAAGGGGCCAGCTTCGAGACGTACGCGGGTATTCGTATCCGTGGAGCGATGCTCGATGAAGTGCGCAAGGGGGACTGGGCGCCGCGCTCGGTCCACCGCAACACGCGCATGGTCAGCGACGCGATTCGTGCAATCGAAGCAAAAACCGGCCGTGACGCTAAAGATCACGAGGTTGCTGCCGAACTTCAATTGAGTCTCGACGATTACTACGGGATTTTGAACGATACCCTGGGCAGTCGCTTGTTCAGTTTCGACGACCTGTTGCAGGACGGCGAACATGAAGGGCTGCACGAGGACGGCGCGAGCCAGTCGCTCGAGCCGTCGCGGGACCTGGAAGACGAGCGCTTCCAGGCGGCATTGGCGGAGGCCATTGCCAACCTGCCGGAGCGCGAACGTCTGGTGTTGTCGCTGTACTACGACGAAGAGCTGAACCTCAAGGAAATCGGTGAGGTACTGGGTGTCAGCGAATCGCGCGTCAGCCAGCTGCACAGTCAGTGCGCCGCGCGTCTGCGGGGTCGTCTTGGCGAGTGGCGCGCCCGCTCCTGAATTCTGACGCACGCCGCAAGGCCTGCGAGTTGCTTGTAAGACCGGCTGTGCAAGACGTTGAGCGGGAAGTGGAAGAGGCAGGCAGGAGTCGGTCGAACCGGGTCGTAGATGATCCGGTTTCGCTGCGCTCGTCCCGGTCGATCCCAGCCCTCCGATGTCCGGCACCGCCGGTATTGATTGAACGCGCGTTCAGGTGCTGAACGCGTTAAAGACTGCTTGGAGGTCGAATTGGACAAGAACATGAAAATCCTCATCGTTGATGACTTCTCAACGATGCGGCGGATCATAAAAAACCTGTTGCGTGACCTTGGGTTCACCAACACGGCCGAAGCAGATGACGGACTCACCGCATTGCCCATGCTGCAAAGCGGCGCCTTTGACTTCCTCGTCACTGACTGGAACATGCCCGGCATGTCCGGCATCGACCTGCTGCGTCAGGTGCGTGCAGACGAGCGTCTGCGCAGTCTGCCGGTGTTGATGGTCACTGCCGAAGCCAAACGCGAGCAGATCATCGAAGCCGCTCAGGCCGGTGTGAACGGCTACGTGGTGAAGCCGTTCACTGCGCAAGTGCTCAAAGAAAAAATCGAAAAGATATTCGAGCGCGTCAATAGCTGATGTCCGCTGCGAGGGCGCTATGGATTCCAAAGATTCGACAATGGGTGACTTTGAGTCAACCCTGAAGAAACACGCACAAGAGCTGGTCGCGAGCCTTGAAAAAGGCAAGTTCGGCGATGCCGTGCAACTGATCCATGAGCTTAACCAGACCCGGGACAGAGGCCTGTACCAGGAGGTCGGCAAACTGACGCGCGAGCTGCACAGCGCGATCGTCAATTTCCAGATCGACCCGAACATGCCTCAGGCCGAGGAGGTCTCTCAGATCACCGACGCCACCGAGCGGCTCTCGTACGTGGTCAGGCTGACCGAAAACGCGGCCAACCGGACCATGGACCTGGTGGAGCAGAGCACGCCGTTGATGAGCGGGCTCAGTGCCGACGCCAAATCCTTGAGCGCCGACTGGGGACGCTTCATGCGCCGCGAGATCAGCGCCGAAGAGTTTCGTGATCTGGCGCGCCGCGTCGATACGTTCCTGACGCGCAGCGAAAAGGAGACCACCGAGGTCTCCGCGCACCTCAACGACATTCTGCTGGCCCAGGATTACCAGGACCTCACCGGTCAGGTGATCAAGCGCGTGACCACGCTGGTGACCGAAGTGGAGCGCAACCTGCTCAAGCTGGTCCTCATGGCCAGCCAGGTAGACCGTTTCGCCGGCATCGAACACGACCAGGAAGTCTTCCGTCAGCAAAAAGAACAAGAAAAACTTCACTCCAAGGGTGAAGGTCCGCAGATCCATGCCGATAAACGTGAAGACGTCGTATCCGGACAGGATGATGTGGACGATCTGCTATCCAGCCTCGGCTTCTGATTCGGTCATCCGGATTTCAGATTTCAGGTTCTCTGTGAAAGTGGCTGCTGGACCCGCGCGCCAATGCTTCGACGAAAGCAATGCGCGCTGGCCGTCAGTGCAGCCTCCGGATCGGTTTGACGGTTAATTTTAGGAGCACCCCCCAATGAGCTTCGGCGCCGATGAAGAAATCCTTCAGGATTTTCTGGTAGAGGCCGGCGAGATTCTGGAGCAGTTGTCCGAGCAGTTGGTTGAGCTGGAAAGCCGGCCAGACGATGCGGATCTGCTCAATGCAATTTTTCGCGGTTTTCACACTGTAAAAGGGGGCGCCGGCTTCCTCCAGCTCAACGAGCTGGTTGAATGCTGTCACATCGCCGAGAACGTGTTCGACATCCTGCGCAAGGGTGAACGCCGCGTCGACTCGGAGCTCATGGACGTGGTGCTCGAGGCCCTCGACACCGTCAACAGCATGTTCGGTCAGGTGCGCGAGCGTTCCGCCGTGACCCCGGCCACGCCTGAATTGCTGGCGGCCCTGGCACGTCTGGCCGAGCCGGCCTCTGCCGACGAAGTCGCTGCCGCACCGGTGGTCGAAGAGCCGGTCGCTGAAGCGCCGTCCGAAGACATCACCGACTACGAATTCGAACAGCTTCTGGATTCGCTCAACGCCGTCAAGGCTCAGGCGGCTGGGGGTGTTGTTGCCCCCGTTGCTCCTGCTGCGCCCGCTGCTGCCGCGCCTGTTCCTTCACCGGCTCCGACAGCATCGACGAGCAGCGCGCCCAGTGACGAGATCACCGACGCCGAGTTTGAATCGCTCCTCGATCAGTTGCACGGCAAAGGCCAGTTCGCCGTTGATGCCGTACAGCCGACCGCCGCGGTGACGCCTGCGGCTGCGCCGGCCAGTGACGAAATCACGGACGACGAATTCGAGTCGCTGCTTGATCAGTTGCATGGCAAGGGCTCGTTCTCGCCAGACGCCGCTGCTTCTGCTGTGGCAGCCGCACCCGCCGCACCCGCCGCGCCGGCTGCTCCTGCTGCGCCCGCCGCTGCGTCGAAAGCCGCTGCCTCGGACGAGATCACCGATAACGAATTCGAAGACCTGCTGGATCAGTTGCACGGCAAGGGCAAGTTTGAACCTGCCGTCGCCGCCGCTGCGCCTGCTGCACCGGCCAAAAAGCCTGAGCCCGCTGCCAAGCCCGAACCGGCTAAAGCGACACCTGCTGCTGCGGTACCGGCCAAAGCTGCACCCGCCGCCGCGCCTGCACCGGCCCGAGCGGCTGCTCCGGCGCCCAGCGAGAAGCCGCCGTCCGAAGCGGAAACCACCGTGCGCGTCGACACCGCGCGGCTGGACGAAATCATGAACATGGTCGGCGAACTGGTGCTGGTGCGTAACCGACTGGTCCGCCTGGGCGCCAACAGCGCCGATGAAGCCATGTCCAAGGCCGTGTCCAATCTGGACGTGGTCACCGCTGACCTGCAGACCGCGGTCATGAAGACCCGCATGCAGCCGATCAAGAAAGTGTTCGGCCGCTTCCCGCGACTGGTTCGCGATCTGGCGCGTCAGTTGAAGAAAGAAATCAGCCTTGAACTGGTGGGTGAAGAAACCGACCTGGACAAGAACCTTGTAGAGGCCCTGGCCGACCCGCTGGTCCACTTGGTGCGCAACGCGGTTGACCACGGTATCGAGTCGCCGGAAGAACGCGAGGCGTCGGGCAAGTCCCGTAACGGTCGTGTGGTGCTGGCGGCCGAACAGGAAGGCGATCACATTCTGCTGTCGATTTCCGATGACGGCAAAGGCATGGACCCCGCTGTCCTGCGCGCCATCGCGGTGAAGCGCGGCGTGATGGACAAGGATGCAGCCGATCGCCTCAGTGACACCGACTGCTACAACCTGATTTTTGCACCGGGCTTCTCGACCAAAACCGAGATCTCGGACGTATCCGGTCGTGGTGTGGGCATGGACGTGGTGAAGACCAAGATCTCCCAGCTCAATGGCTCGATCAGCATCGATTCCACCAAAGGCCTGGGCTCGAAGATCATCATCAAGGTGCCGCTGACGCTGGCGATCATGCCGACGCTGATGGTCATGCTCGGCAATCAGGCCTTCGCGTTCCCGCTGGTCAACGTCAACGAGATTTTCCACCTGGACCTGTCGACGACCAACGTCGTCGACGGTCAGGAAGTGGTCATTGTCCGGGACAAGGCGCTGCCGCTGTTCTACCTCAAGCGCTGGCTGGTCAGCTCGGCCGCGCACGAGGAACAACGCGAGGGCCATGTGGTGATTCTGTCGGTTGGCACCCAGCGTATCGGCTTCGTGGTCGATCAACTGGTCGGCCAGGAAGAGGTGGTCATCAAGCCACTGGGCAAGATGCTGCAAGGCACGCCGGGCATGTCAGGCGCCACCATCACCGGTGACGGCCGTATCGCATTGATCCTCGACGTACCGAGCATGCTCAAGCGCTACGCGGCACGACGGATTGGCTAAGCAGTGCGGGCTTCGGTAGTGCGGCTCGCGATGTCTTTCAGTGGAACCGGCTTCAGCCGGGAAGAGGCCGGCAGGGACACCGTGGATGTCGCGGTGTGACACCCAACGGTTTCCCGGAGTAGGACCGGCTTCAGCCGGGAAGAGGGTAGGGCGAACACCGTGGATTTTGCGGCGTGACATCCGATGCGTTCCCGGCTAAAGCCGGTCCTACAGGTCCTACAGGTCCTGGTTAACGCGCGAAAATTGGTCCCACTGGCCTTTCCCGCATCGCCAGATGTGACCCAAGCTACATGATTCAGGGCGTGCGGACTCCCAGGGTGGCGCGCGTTCTATGGAGTGTTTATGGCAGTCAAGGTTCTCGTCGTGGACGATTCGGGTTTCTTCCGACGTCGCGTCTCGGAAATTCTCTCTTCAGATCCCACGATCCAGGTGGTCGGCACTGCCACCAATGGCAAGGAAGCCATTGATCAAGCCTTGGCGCTCAAGCCCGACGTGATCACCATGGACTACGAAATGCCGATGATGGACGGCATTACCGCGGTCCGCCACATCATGCAGCGCTGCCCGACCCCGGTGTTGATGTTCTCGTCGCTGACTCACGAAGGCGCCCGGGTGACCCTCGATGCGCTGGACGCCGGGGCGGTGGATTTCCTCCCGAAGAACTTCGAAGACATCTCGCGTAACCCCGAGAAGGTCAAGCAGATGCTCTGTGAGAAAGTGCACAGCATCTCTCGCAGCAATCGCCGCTTCAGCGGTTACGGCAGCAATTCGACGCCTGCGCCAACGCCTGCTGCCGCAGCGGTTTCGCCGCGTGCATCGTCCGCTGCGCCAACCCCGTCGCGTCCGGCGCCTGCCGCTGCACCTGCCCGTTCAGCGCTGCCAGCGGCTCACGCGCATGCGGCACATACATCAGCCTCGACGGCTCATCCGCACGCAGCACATTCCCCGGCGCCCAAGCGCAAGGCCTACAAACTGGTAGCGATTGGAACGTCCACTGGCGGCCCGGTGGCCTTGCAGCGGGTGTTGACTCAATTGCCGGCCAATTTCCCGGCGCCCATCGTGCTCATCCAGCACATGCCGGCCGCGTTCACCAAAGCTTTTGCCGAGCGCCTCGACAAACTCTGCCGCATCAGCGTGAAAGAAGCCGAAGATGGCGACATGTTGCGGCCCGGGCTGGCGCTGCTGGCCCCCGGCGGCAAGCAGATGATGATCGACGGTCGCGGCGCGGTGAAAATCCTGCCAGGCGATGAGCGCCTGAACTACAAGCCGTGTGTCGACATTACCTTTGGCTCTGCAGCCAAGTCCTACAACGACAAAGTACTGGCGGTCGTCCTGACCGGGATGGGCGCCGATGGCCGTGAAGGCGCGCGCCTGCTCAAGCAGAGCGGCAGCCAGATCTGGGCGCAGGACGAGGCCAGTTGCGTGATCTACGGCATGCCGATGGCAATCGTCAAAGCCGAACTGGCCGACGCCGTCTACAGCCTCGATGACATCGGTCGCCACCTGGTGGAGGCCTGCAGCTGATGGATGTCTTGACGCTCATAGGGATCATTCTCGCGTTCGTCGCGATCATTGGTGGCAACTTCCTCGAAGGCGGGCACCTGGGCGCATTGCTCAACGGCCCGGCCGCGTTGATCGTGCTCGGCGGCACGCTGGCCGCCTGCCTGCTGCAAACGCCCATGAGTGCGTTCAAGCGCGCGATGCAGATCTTCATCTGGATTCTGTTTCCGCCACGCATCGACCTGGCCGGCGGGATTGATCGTGTCGTGTCCTGGAGCCTGACCGCCCGCAAGGAAGGTTTGCTGGGCCTTGAAGCCGTGGCCGACTCCGAGCCCGATGCCTATTCGCGAAAGGGCCTGCAGCTGCTGGTCGACGGGGCTGAGCCTGCGGCCATTCGCGGCATTCTTGAGGTGGACTTCCTCACCCAGGAAAGCCGCGATATTCAGGCAGCCAAGGTCTATGAAAGCATGGGCGGCTATGCCCCCACCATCGGGATCATCGGCGCGGTCATGGGCCTGATCCACGTGATGGGCAATCTGGCCGATCCCTCCCAATTGGGCAGCGGTATTGCCGTCGCGTTCATCGCGACCATTTATGGCGTCGCGTCCGCCAACCTTTTTCTGCTGCCGGTGGCCAACAAGCTCAAGGCCGTAGCCATGCGCCAGTCGCGCTACCGAGAAATGCTTCTGGAAGGGTTGCTGTCGATCGCCGAAGGTGAAAACCCTCGTTCTATCGAACTGAAGCTGCAAGGCTTCATGGAGTGATGGACTGATGGCCCGCCGACGTCGCCACGAAGAGCACGAAAATCACGAACGCTGGCTGGTGTCCTACGCGGACTTCATCACCTTGCTGTTCGCCTTTTTCGTGGTCATGTATTCCATCTCTTCGCTCAACGAAGGCAAGTACAAGGTGCTGTCCGAGGCGCTGGTCGGGGTGTTCAACGAACCCGAGCGCAGCGTCAGACCGATCCCCATCGGCGAGCAGAAACCGCAAACCGTACGCCCGGCCGACCCGTTGGTGCAGGACAGCGAGCAAACCGATGCGGCGCTGGGGCAGGGCGCCCAGGACCCGCTCAAGTCGATTGCCGACGACGTCAATGCAGCCTTTGGTGACCTGATCGCCTCCAAGCAGATGACCGTGCGCGGCAACGAACTGTGGATCGAGATCGAGCTCAATTCCAGCCTGTTGTTTGGCAGCGGCGACGCAATGCCGAGCAATCAGGCGTTCGACCTGATCGACAAAGTCGCCAAAATTATCAAGCCGTTCGACAACCCGGTGCACGTCGAGGGCTTCACCGACAACCAGCCGATCAACACCGGGCAGTTCCCGAGCAACTGGGAGCTGTCGTCGGCGCGTTCGTCGAGCATCGTCCGAATGCTGGCGATGGACGGGATCAACCCGGCACGCCTGGCCTCCGTCGGTTACGGCGAATTTCAGCCGCTGACCTCCAATGCCACCGCCGATGGCCGCGCGCGCAACCGTCGCGTGGTGCTGGTGATTTCTCGCAATCTCGACGTACGCCGCAGCCTGACCGGCTCGGGC
Organism: Pseudomonas lutea; assembly: GCF_000759445.1. Classification (NCBI taxonomy): domain Bacteria; kingdom Pseudomonadati; phylum Pseudomonadota; class Gammaproteobacteria; order Pseudomonadales; family Pseudomonadaceae; genus Pseudomonas; species Pseudomonas lutea. The sequence goes on along the minus strand of NZ_JRMB01000001.1, from coordinate 1,953,852 downwards.
ACCACCGCCAATGCAAAACCGGACGCGGCGCTGCGCCGTGCTGGCACACAAACTGCACCGGTCCCGACCACACCGCCGCAAGGCGTCAAATCTTCGTCATCTGCCCCTTAAACCCGGTCGCTGCTTCAGTCGGGGGGAAAAACGCGTACATGAGAGTCTGGGCAGTAGCCAATCAGAAAGGCGGGGTCGGCAAGACCACCACCTCCATCGCCCTCGCCGGATTGCTGGCAGAGGCGGGCAAGCGCGTGGTCGTTGTGGACCTCGATCCCCATGGCTCGATGACCAGCTACTTCGGGCATAACCCCGATGCGCTTGAACACAGCACGTTCGATCTGTTCCTGAACAAGGGCCTGGTCCCCAACGGGCTGCCGGGCCAGCTGCTGCTGCCGACCAGCGACAAACGCATCTCGTTGCTGCCGTCCAGCACAGCCCTTGCCACCCTTGAGCGTCAGTCGCCGGGGCAGAGCGGGCTCGGGCTGGTGATGGCCAAGACCCTGGCGCAGCTGTGGCAGGACTTCGATTACGCGATCATCGACAGCCCGCCGCTGCTTGGCGTGTTGATGGTCAACGCTCTGGCCGCAAGCCAGCAGCTGGCAATCCCGGTGCAGACCGAGTTCCTGGCGGTGAAGGGCCTTGAGCGCATGGTCAACACCCTGGCGATGATCAACCGCTCGCGCAAGGTGCCGCTGCCGTACACCATCGTGCCGACGCTGTTCGACCGCCGCACCCAGGCGTCGATGAGCACCCTCAAGTTGCTTCGCGACAGCTACCCCGAGCACGTCTGGAATGCCTTCATTCCGGTGGACACGCGCCTGCGCGATGCCAGCCGCGCCGGGCTGACGCCTTCGCAGTTCGATGGCAAAAGCCGCGGAGTGCTGGCGTACCGCGTCCTGCTCAAGCACATGCTCACCGAGCAGCTTGTCGGGCAGGTGGCTTGAATGGCCGGTCATCATTATTTGTCGAGCGGCGCGCCTGCACGCTCAAGTCCATCGGCTATGCAGCCGATATCTGTTTCAGGCGGCAATCGCTTCACTACTTTTCGGGCTCCCGTATGAACCGCCCCCTGGACATCGCTTCACGACCACAACTGGCACTCCAGAACTACCTGGACGCGTTGCTGCAAGACGCGACCGAGGAACTGGAAGTCGTCGAGCACATTGATGAGTTCCAAGCGGCCGTGCTCGAAGAGCAGGCCCATGATGCGCGCATGCGTTCTGCGGTTGCGGCGGCCGTTGCTGCCGCGCTGCCATCGCCTGTGCCGCTGACGCGCCCTGCGCCCGTCTCGCTGGCCTATACCGCGCCAGTTGAGCCGCCTGCTGCCCGGGTCATGGAGCGTCCGGTGGCCTTGCCGCCGGTGATCCTGCCCCCGGTTATTGCGCCTGCCATGCTTGAGCCGACGCCTGAGCCGGCAGTTGAAGCGCCGCAGGTGGCGCTGGTCGAGCCGATTGTTGACGTGCATGTGTCTGCGCAGCAGCCCCCGGTCTCTCCGCCCGCCAGCGACGAGCGCCCGGCCTGGGCCGCCGAGCCGTTCGAGTGCCTGCTTTTCGACGTGGCGGGTCTGACTCTCGCGGTGCCGCTGGTGTGCCTGGGCTCGATTTATCCGCTGGCGGGTCACGACCTGACGCCGCTGTTCGGTCAACCGGACTGGTTTCTCGGGATCCTGCCCAGCCAGGCCGGCAACCTGAAGGTGCTGGACACCGCGCGCTGGATCATGCCGGACCGTTATCGCGACGATTTCCGTCAGGGGCTGCAATACGTGATCTCGGTTCAGGGCTACGAATGGGGGCTGGCGGTGCATCAAGTCAGCCGTTCGTTGCGCCTGGACCCCAATGAAATCAAATGGCGCTCCCATCGTGGTCAGCGGCCCTGGCTTGCCGGGACGGTGATCGAGCACATGTGTGCGCTGCTGGACGTTTCCGAATTGGCCGAGCTGATAGCCAGTGGCGCGGTCAAGCAGATGAAAGCAATCAAATAACCATCATCAGATCAACACAGGTCGGCGTACGAAACGCCGTCCGCACCGCACAACACGCAAGGGGTTAGGGGTATGAAGAAGTCGTCAGCACAGGGTTCCGAAGATCCGATTCTGCAATGGGTCACCTTCCGCCTGGACAACGAGTCGTATGGCATCAACGTGATGCAGGTTCAGGAAGTGCTGCGCTACACCGAGATCGCTCCGGTCCCGGGCGCGCCAAGCTACGTGCTGGGCATCATCAACCTGCGCGGTAACGTGGTCACTGTGATCGACACCCGTCAGCGCTTTGGTCTGCCGCCGGTTGAAGTCAGCGACAACACGCGTATCGTGATCATCGAGGCCGACAAGCAAGTGGTCGGGATCCTGGTCGACAGCGTGGCTGAAGTGGTTTATCTGCGTCAGTCGGAAGTCGAAACTGCGCCGAACGTCGGCAACGACGAGTCCGCCAAGTTCATCCAGGGCGTCTGCAACAAGAACGGCGAACTGCTGATCCTCGTCGAACTTGACAAGATGATGTCCGAGGAAGAGTGGTCCGAGCTGGAGAGCATCTGATTGATTTTTGATGTAGCGGTTATTTTCCTGGCGGTGTTGTGGGTCGCGAGCGTTGCGATGTTCATGGCCCACACCAAGCGTTTGCGCACGCTGGCGACGCAGCAGCTTGAGGCGGATTCGCTGCGTGATCAGCGCATCCGCGATCTGGCCCGGCGTCTGGAGAATTACCAGAGCGGCACGGTGAGAATGGGCGAGGAACTGCACGAGCTGCGTTCCCTCGTCGCGTTGCTGCCCGACAAGATCACCGCGCTGGAACAGCGCGATCCGTCGACGCTGTCCTTCGCCCAGGCCGCGCGCCTGGTCGGCATGGGCGCCAGCATCGACGAACTCACCCAGTCCTGCGGCCTGACCCAGGCCGAGGCGCAACTGATGACCAAGCTGCACGGCCACAATCGTTAGGCGAGGGCACCAGCGTCATAGGCGCTGACGCCGTCGCCCGGACGTGGCTCGCAGCGACCCTGCCTCTACCGATCAAGCCTGCGCCGCAGGTTTCAGGCGTTGTCAGGACCGTCTGTAGGAGCGCGCTTGCCCGCGAAGAGGCCGGTACACCCGACGCAAAGTGACCGTCTGTGCTGACGCCTTCGCGGGCAAGCGCGCTCCTACAATGGGATGCGGTCAGCCGGCTATGGCGGGTTCACACAAATCCGTAGCAGCCACCTCATCCCTACGCCGCAGCTTCCAGGTATTGCCGCGACCCGCTGTAGGAGCGCGCTTGCCCGCGAAAAAATATCAGCGCCCGCCATCAACGCGTCTGACCCCCGCAGCCCCTGTAGGAGCCGGCTTGCTGGCGAATCAATTTCCCAAACTTCGAAACCGGCGACTGACACACCGCGTTCGCCAACACGCCGGCTGCAACAACGGGCCGGGGTGTACGAGCAATCACGGTTAAACACAAATCCGTAGCAGCGTTGAGCCTTCAACGCGGGGTGATGTCGCGCTCCACCGGCCCGGCGTCCGGGTCGAACCCCACCGGGAATTTGCCCTTCAATCGCCAGGCAAACGCGATGATTTCGGCGATGGTCAGGTACAGCTCCTGAGGAATGCTGTCGCCCAATTCAAGGCGGGCGAGCATTTTGACCAGCTCGGCGTTCTCGTAAATCGGCACCTTGTACTCCCGGGCGATCGCCAGGATGGCCTCGGCCAGGGCGTCGTCGCCTTTGGCCGTCAAGGTCGGTGCATGCTGGCCGTCGTAGTTCAGCGCGATGGCCTGACGGGGGGTGTGCTCGGAAGTGCTCATCAGGCGTTCTCGTCGATCCAGCGTTGTTCGAGCACGGTACGTGACCCTTGCGGCGGGGTGCCGCGGTTGCACTCCAGTTCCTTGACGTTCAGCCCGCACGCAGTCAGGCGCGCGCGCAAGTCGCCCAGCTCATTTGAAATCAGCTCGGCGCTGCCGGCACGCTCCGCCCATAACTGGCTGGCGATGCTGCCGGCGATCAGTTGCGCCTGCACGTGCAGCGGGCCGAGAGGCTCCAGATCAAACGCCAGTTCCACCCGCCATAACTTCTCTTTTTCTTTCGCTTCCGGGGTCGAATCGCTGGCGGTGTCTTCGCGTTCGGGTGTTTCCTCGCGCTGCACCTTGACCTGCAGCGGCACGATGTCGTGGGCGTTGCGCATGGGGATTTCCAGTTGCCAGGTCGTCACTTGGGTGCCGTCGGCCTGGGTACGCGTTTGCTCCAATCCGCCCAACTGATGGCTCTGCAGGCGCGAGATGGCGCCGGCCGCCAGTTTCAGCAGCGTCTCCAGGTCGTCCTTGCTGTCCGGGTGACCCAGGGTGCGTGGTGGTAATGGGAAGTTGATCGGCTGGTTCGGTGTCGCCACCAGCCCCAGCGTGCCGAACGCACTGCGCAGCACGCTGGGCATGGCCCTGGCCAATGTATTGCCGGCGGCGATGGCGTTATAGCTGACGTTGTCCGGCAGACCGGGAAGCATCTGGGTGACCAGCCGCAGCAGGTTGGCTTTCATGTCCGGGACCAGGGTCGGGTTCTGGCCTGCGAGCAAGCGCGACTCCATGAACAGGCCGCTGGCACTGAGGGCCTGCGCTACGCCCTTGCCGGTGGTCATCTGCGGGATGTCCGGCAAGTCTGCCAGCAACTGTTCGATGCTGGCCCGCAACGATGGCGAAAGGTTATCGCCATCGGCGGGTGGCGGCAGGGTTTGCAGGGCTGCAATCAGCCCCTGCAGCGATCCCTGACGGCTTTGCTGGGTCGAGAGCTGCTGAGCCAGCGCCAGTTCGTCGAGCCGGTTTGGCAGCGCCACGAAATTCAGCGCCTGACTGTTCTGCACCTGAGCGCTGAGCAGACTGCCGACGCGCAATGGCTGCGGACTCTCGACCGTCAGGCTGCTGCCGGCCAGCGCCGTGTTGAGCAGCATGACGATGGAGCGGTAAGTGGCCGGCTGCGCGGTGCCGCTTGACTGGCCCGTCAATTGAGCGACGTTTTGCGCGGCGACCTGCGTGGTCAACACCTTGCCTTGCAGCAGGGTGCCGGCCGGCAGTTGCCGCGTATCGATGCTGGTCAGGCTGTTGGTGACGGCTTTTTGCAGGTCTTGCACGCTGATCGTCAGCGTATCGGCCGAACCCTGCGCCACGTTCACGCTGGTGCCGGGCGAGAGTGGCAGGGAACTGCTGACGGGCAGGGTGGTTTGCCGGCCGTTGTCCATGGTCAGCTTGAGCAACAGCTGAAAGTCCTGGCCCAGCTGCTTGAGGCTCACCACCTCAGCGCTGGCCACCTGGCCCGAGGTCAACAGCCCTTCGCGCGGCTCCATCAGCTTGAGCACTTCGCCCGCCGGTACGCCTGCGCGCAGCAGGGCAGTGGCTGCGGCTAAGGGTGAAAGATTGGGTATATCGCCTGTCATCAGATCCCGACTCGGTAAATTTGCGCTCTGGCTGGCGGGTCCGGGTATGTATAATCCGGCACCGACTTCGTCGGCGGTCTACCGTTAAGCTGCATCAGTATAACGGCCGTCATGATCCTGACTTGAACATCCCGAGTTGAACGTCATGACTTGAGCCGCCGTGTATTGCCGCTACTGAAAAGAAGGTCCTCATGTCGATCCCCGTTCTTGAAGCCATGGCGCTGACGTGTGAGCGCGACTGGCGCCTGCTGTTCGAGGATCTCGAATTGCGGCTGAGCGCGGGCGACCTGCTGCAGATCAGCGGTCCGAACGGCAGCGGCAAGACCAGCCTGCTGCGCCTGCTGTGCGGCCTGATGCAGCCAACCGCCGGCAACGTGCTTCTCGACGGCAAACCCCTGGCCAGCCAACGCAGCGAAGTGACCCGCCACGTGCTGTGGATCGGCCACGCCGCCGGCATCAAAGACCTCCTCACTCCGCTGGAAAACCTTGCCTGGCTCTGCGCGCTGCACACGCCTGCGCATGCCGATGAACTCTGGCGCGCCCTTGCGGTGGTTGGCCTGCGCGGCTTTGAAGACGTGCCGTGCCACACCTTGTCGGCCGGTCAACGGCGTCGCGTCGCACTGGCGCGTCTGTATCTGCCTGGCCCCGCGATGTGGATGCTCGATGAGCCGTTCACCGCGCTGGACAAACAGGGCGTGGCCCAGCTTGAAGCCCATATTGCCGATCACTGTGAAAACGGCGGTGCCGTCGTGCTGACCACCCATCACACCTTGAGCCGCGTCCCTGCGGGGTATCGCGATCTCGATCTGGGGCAGTGGGCGGCATGAGTCATGTGTTTACCCTGCTGATCGCCCGCGAAGCACGGCTGCTGTTCCGACGCCCGGCCGAGCTGCTCAACCCGCTGGTGTTCTTCGCCATCGTCATTGCGTTGTTTCCCCTGGCCGTCGGGCCTGATACCCAACTGCTGCAGCGCCTGTCGCCAGGGTTGGTGTGGGTGGCGGCGCTGCTGTCGGTGCTGTTGTCGCTGGACGGGCTGTTTCGCAGTGATTTCGAAGACGGTTCCCTCGAACAATGGGTGCTGTCGCCACAGCCGCTGGCGCTGCTGGTGCTCGCCAAAGTGCTGGCGCACTGGGCCTTCTCCGGCCTGGCGCTGGTATTGCTGGCGCCGTTGCTGGCGCTGATGCTGGGGCTACCGGGCGCCTGTGTGCCGGTGCTGTTGCTGTCGTTGCTGCTGGGCACGCCGGTGTTGAGCCTGCTGGGCGCAGTGGGCGCGGCCCTGACCGTGGGCCTCAAGCGCGGCGGCCTGCTGCTGGCATTGCTGATCCTGCCGCTGTACATCCCGGTGCTGATTCTGGGCAGTGGCGCTTTGCAGGCGGCGCTTGAGGGCATACCCGCGATCGGTTATCTGCTCTGGCTTGGAAGCCTCACCGCGTTGGCGGTTACCCTGACGCCCTTTGCAATCGCCGCTGGTTTGAAAATCAGCGTTGGCGAATAATCGGCGTTTGACCGAGCGGACAGTTTTTACCTTTAGCCCCGGACGCCTCTGCGACTCAAGGCAGGCCATAGATGAAAGCTTTTTTATAAAAAGTCTTTTGATGAATGCACCGTGATAATGAGCACCCCGATGAAAAGGCAGCGTGATGAACACAAGCGCCAAGGCTAGAGGCGGCATGAGCTGGGCCTGGTTCCACAAGCTCGGTTCACCCAGATGGTTTTACGGCATCAGCGGCCGTCTGTTGCCGTGGCTGACCGTTGCGGCAGCGCTGTTGATCGGCATCGGCGTGGTCTGGGGCCTTGCGTTCGCGCCGCCTGACTATCAGCAAGGCAACAGCTTTCGCATCATTTACATTCACGTTCCGGCCGCCATGCTGGCGCAGTCCTGCTACGTGATGATGGCGGTCTGCGGCGTGGTCGGGCTGGTGTGGAAGATGAAAATGGCCGATGTCGCCCTGCAATGCGCAGCGCCCATCGGTGCCTGGATGACTGCCCTGGCGCTGGTGACCGGCGCAATCTGGGGCAAGCCGACGTGGGGCTCGTGGTGGGTCTGGGATGCACGGCTGACGTCGATGCTGATTCTGCTGTTTCTGTATTTCGGCCTGATCGCGCTGGGCAACGCCATCACCAACCGCGACAGCGCAGCCAAGGCCTGCGCCGTGCTGGCCATCGTCGGGGTGATCAACATTCCGATCATCAAATACTCGGTAGAGTGGTGGAGCACCTTGCACCAGGGCGCCACGTTCAGCCTGACGGAAAAACCGGCCATGCCTGCCGAAATGTGGCTGCCGTTGCTGTTCACCGTGCTGGGGTTCTACTGCTTCTTCGGCGCGGTGTTGCTGATGCGAATGCGCCTGGAGGTGCTCAGGCGCGAAGCCCGCGCCGGCTGGGTGAAGGATGAGCTGTCGCGGCAATTGGGTCCAGGCTCCAAGTCGGCATCTGGCCCGCCATCCGGCGCCGGGTCATCGCGCGACGGAGGCAAACGATGAGTTTCGAATCATTCAGCGATTTTCTGGCGATGGGCAGGCACGGGCTCTACGTCTGGTCGGCCTACGGCATCTGCGCGTGTGTGCTGGCAATCAATGTGCTGGCACCTGTTTTTGCGCGTCGGCGTTACCTGCAACAAGAGGCGCGCCGTCTGCGCCGGGAGAGCACGCCGTGAATCCGCTGCGAAAAAAGCGACTGTTGATCATTGTGGCGATACTCGCCGGGGTCGGCATCGCGGTCAGCCTTGCACTCAGCGCGCTGAAGGAAAACATCAACCTGTTTTACACCCCGACCCAGATCGCCAGCGGCGAAGCCCCCCGCGACACTCGTATTCGTGCCGGCGGGATGGTGGAAAAAGGCTCACTGCAGCGCTCGGCCGACTCGCTGGACGTGACCTTTGTGGTCACCGATTTCAACAAGTCGGTGACCATCAGCTACCGCGGCATCCTCCCGGACCTGTTCCGCGAAGGGCAGGGCATTGTTGCCCTCGGCCGGCTCAATGGCGATGGCGTGGTGGTGGCCGATGAAGTGCTGGCCAAACACGACGAGAAATACATGCCGCCGGAAGTGACCAAGGCGTTGAAAGACAGCGGCCGCCCCGAATCGGGCGCGTCCTATGCACCGGCCACGTCTCCAGCGAAACAGGGGTAACCGATGATTCCCGAACTCGGCCATCTGGCCATGATTTTGGCGCTGTGCTTCGCGCTTGTTCAGGCCGTGGTGCCACTGATGGGCGCCTGGCGTGGGGACCGGCTGTGGATGAGCCTCGCGCAGCCGGCCGCGTGGGGGCAGTTCGCTTTTCTGCTGTTCGCCTTTGGCTGCCTGACCCATGCGTTCATGGTGGATGATTTTTCCGTGGCCTACGTCGCGGAAAACTCCAACAGCGCGTTGCCGTGGTACTACAAGTTCAGCGCCGTATGGGGCGCGCACGAGGGCTCGCTATTGCTGTGGGCCTTGATACTGGGCGGCTGGACCTTTGCGGTGTCGATCTTTTCGCGGCAACTGCCGCAGGTCATGCTCGCCCGCGTGCTGGCGGTGATGGGCATGATCAGCGTCGGCTTTCTGCTGTTTCTGATTCTCACGTCCAACCCGTTCAGCCGCATCCTGCCGCAGGTGCCCCAGGACGGACGCGACTTGAACCCACTGCTGCAGGACATCGGCCTGATCGTCCATCCGCCGATGCTCTACATGGGCTACGTCGGGTTCTCGGTGGCGTTCGCCTTTGCCATCGCCGCGCTGCTCGGCGGGCGTCTGGACGCAGCCTGGGCACGGTGGTCGCGGCCCTGGACCATCGTCGCCTGGGCCTTCCTCGGCGTGGGCATCACCCTGGGCTCCTGGTGGGCGTATTACGAACTCGGCTGGGGCGGCTGGTGGTTCTGGGATCCGGTCGAAAACGCCTCGTTCATGCCCTGGCTGGTGGGCACGGCGCTGATTCACTCCCTGGCGGTCACCGAGAAGCGGGGCGTGTTCAAGAGCTGGACCGTGCTCCTGGCCATCGCGGCGTTTTCATTGAGCCTGCTGGGCACGTTCCTCGTGCGCTCGGGGGTGCTGACTTCGGTGCATGCGTTTGCCTCCGATCCAGCCCGTGGCGTGTTCATCCTGATCTTCCTGCTGATGGTGGTGGGCGGTTCGCTGACCCTGTTTGCCGTGCGCGCGCCGGTTGTGAAAAGCCACGTCGGCTTTGGCCTGTGGTCGCGGGAGACCCTGCTGCTGGGCAACAACCTGGTGCTGGTGGTGGCGGCGTCGATGATTCTGCTCGGCACGCTGTATCCGCTGGTGCTGGACGCCTTGAGCGGGGCGAAGATGTCCGTCGGTCCGCCATATTTCAACGCGATGTTCGTGCCGCTCATGGGCGTGCTGATGGCTGTCATGGCCGTGGGCGTGCTGGTGCGCTGGAAAGACACGCCGGTCAAGTGGCTGCTGAGCATGCTTGCCCCTGTGCTGGTGGGCAGCGCGGTGCTGGCGGTGATCGCCGGCTTTGCCATGGCCGATTTCCACTGGGCAGTCCTCGCCACCTGCTTGCTGGCAGCCTGGGTGTTGCTGGCCGGGGTGCGTGACCTGCTGGACAAGACGCGCCACAAAGGCCTGCTCAAAGGCATGCGCTCGCTGACCCGCAGTTACTGGGGCATGCAAGTGGCGCATATCGGCATCGCAGTGGTGGCATTGGGCGTGGTGTTGTCGAGCCAGAACAGCGCCGAACGTGATCTGCGCATGGCACCGGGAGAGTCGGTTGAGCTGGGCGGTTATACCTTTGTGTTCGAGGGCGCGCAGCATTACCAGGGGCCGAACTTCACGTCCGACCGCGGCACCCTCCACGTGCTGGAAGACGGCAAGGAAATCACCGTGCTGCACCCTGAAAAGCGGCTCTACACCGTGCAGCGCTCGATGATGACCGAGGCCGGCATTGACGCCGGTTTCACCCGTGATCTGTACGTGGCGCTGGGCGAACCGCTGGAGAACGGCGCATGGGCGGTGCGCGTGCACGTCAAACCGTTCGTGCGCTGGATCTGGTTTGGCGGGCTGATCACGGCGCTGGGCGGTGTGCTCGCCGCGCTGGACAAGCGTTATCGGGTCAAAGTCCGCAGCCGGGTTCGTGACGCGTTGGGGCTTCCGGGAGCAGCGGTATGAGGCGCTGGATGTTGCTGGCACCGCTGGTGCTGTTTCTCGGGATGGCGGCGTTGCTCTATCGGGGTTTGTACCTTGACCCATCGGAATTGCCCTCGGCGCTGATCGGTAAGCCATTCCCGGCCTTCAGCTTGCCCGCTGTGCAGGACGGCAAGCCGCTGACCCGCAACGACCTGCTTGGCAAGCCGGCGCTGGTCAATGTCTGGGGCACCTGGTGCGTTGCATGCCGGGTCGAGCATCCGGTGCTGACCAAACTGGCGGAGCAGGGCGTGGTGATCTACGGCGTCAACTACAAGGACGTGAACGCCGATGCGGTGAAGTGGCTGTCGGAGTTTCACGACCCCTACCAGCTGAACATCAACGACGAAGCCGGCAGCCTCGGCCTGAATCTGGGCGTCTACGGCGCGCCAGAGACCTTCTTGATCGATGCCAGGGGCGTCATTCGCTACAAGCACGTCGGCGTGATCGACCAGACCGTCTGGCGCGAGAAGCTGGCGGGCCAATATCAGGCGCTGATTGAAGAGGGCCGTCAATGACCTTGCTTAATGATAAGGATGTCATGCCAGACCCCATTTTCCCTGACGATGGCGTTCATGTGGGAGCCGAGCTTGCTCGCGAGGGCGTCGATTCAGCCCCTGGAGATGTATCGGCTATTAAGGCCTCTTCGCGGGCAAGCGCGCTCCTACAGGGGATCCCGCGGCGGCGGACAGGCGTGCTTGCGCGGAGGGTGCGGCGGCTGGTTGCCGGTTTGGTGTTGGCGTTGGGATGCGGGGGTGTAGCCCAGGCGGCTATCGACGCCTACACCTTCAAGGACGAAGCGGAGCGCGGGCGTTACGCCGAGCTCACCCGCGAACTGCGCTGCCCCAAGTGCCAGAATCAGGACATTGCCGATTCCAACGCCCCTATCGCAGCGGACCTGCGCAAGGAGATCTACCGGATGCTGGGCGAGGGCCAGAGCAACCAGCAGATCATCGATTTCATGGTCGATCGCTACGGCGAGTTCGTGCGCTACAAACCCGAGCTCAACGCGCACACCTGGCTGCTCTGGTTCGGACCGGCCGGGCTGCTGTTGGGCGGCGTGGCCTTGATTGGCGTGATCGTCGTGCGCCGACGCCGCTCAAGCCGCGATGCCACCGATGGGCTTTCCGACGAGGAGCGCCAGCGCCTCGCCTACTTGCTGGATAAAAACCGCGAATGATCGATTTCTGGATGGCCGCTGGCCTGTTGTTGCTGGTGGCCCTGAGTTTTCTGCTGATCCCCGTGCTGCGTGGTCGCCGCGCTCAAAGCGAAGAAGATCGCACCGCCCTCAACGTCGCCTTGTATCAGGAACGCATCGCCGAACTCCAGGCGCAGCAGGAGGAGGGCGTACTCTCGGCAGCTCAGTTGGACGGCGGCCGCGCCGAGGCGGCCCGTGAACTGCTCGCCGATACGCAAGGCACCGGCGCAGAGCGGGTGTCCCGCCTGGGCAAACCGTGGCCGGTGCTCGCGGCGATTCTGGTGCCGGTGTTGGCGTTGGGCCTGTACCTGCACTTCGGCGCGTCGGACAAGGTCGAGCTGGCGCGGGAGTTCTCCCAGCCCCCAAGTTCGCTGGCGCAGATGACCGAGCGACTGGAGCGTGCGGTCAAGGCGCAACCGGACTCCGCCGAGAGCGCGTATTTCCTTGCCCGGACCTACATGGCCCAGGACCGCCCGGCCGATGCCGCACGGATGTTCGAGCGTGCCGCGAAGCTGGCGGGTCGTCAGCCTGAGCTGCTGGGGCAGTGGGCACAGGCGCTGTATTTCGCTGGCAACAAGGCCTGGAGCCCGCAGATTCAGGGGATTGCCGAAGAAGCGTTGAAGCTCAATCCCGGGGAAGTCACCAGCCTCGGCCTGATGGGCATCAATGCCTTCGAGAGCCAGCATTTCGATCAGGCCGTGAGCTACTGGACGCGTCTGTTGGCGGTACTGCCGCCGAACGACCCTTCGCGTGAAGCACTCGAAGGCGGGATCAAGCGCGCCGGTGACAAGCTGGTGCAAAACGGCGGCAAGCTGGAAACCACCCAGCCCATGGCAGTACCGGGCGCGCGCATGAAAGTGCGCGTCGCACTGTCGGCGTCGGTGCAAGACAAGGTGCAGCCCGGCGAGAGCGTATTTGTGTTTGCCCGAGCGGTTTCCGGGCCGCCCGCGCCCCTGGCGGTCAAGCGCATCACGGTCGCCGACTTGCCGCTGGAGGTTGAGTTGAGTGACGCCGACGCGATGATGCCGCAGCTGAAACTGTCCAACTTCGCCGAAGTCCAACTGGTGGCCAGGGTGTCCCGCGCCGGTCAGCCCACGGCAGGTGAATGGGTCGGTCGCAGTCAGCCGTTGCCTTCCAGCGTCACGGCGACGCAGGCGTTGACCATTGACAGTCCCGATCAGTAACCCCGTTAACGCAGCGAGTAGAGAGCCTTTATGTATCGCGTCGCCCGTTTTGCCTTGTTGAGTCTGGTGGTGGGATTGACCGCAGCGTGTGCGGTTCAGCATCCGGGATCGCAGAGTTCCGAGCAGAGTTCGGAGCCCATCCAGACTATCCCCGGCCCGTCGCCGACCCCGCAGCCCGGCACTCCGCGGACCGCGCCACAGACGCCGCCGTCCGCGCCGATCCCTGCGCCGGGTCCGAAAACGTCCTCGCATTTCGCTCCGCCGCCGGGTGGCAACAGTCACTGGGACGCGCGCCTGGGGGTGCATGTGCTGGACAATGTGCCGAATACGTTTTACCGCCAGCGTACCTATTACCGCTGGAACAACGGCTGGACGTGGTCGACTTCGCCAAGCGGTCCGTGGCAGGAGACCGATGCGAGTGGCGTGCCGCCGGGGTTGAGCAGGCAGTTCGGGAACTAAGGTACCCGGTGGGGTTTAGTGCGCCAAGATCAAGATCAAGATCAAGATCAAGATCAAGATCAAGATCAAGATCGAGAGCGTCTGCCTGGGGGCAGACTGTTTCGCCTTCGGCGAGTTACTTTTAAAAAGCACCAAAAGTAACCAAAAGTGCCTGCTCTCGGTTTGGCTCCTCCTTCGTCGGAGTACCTTCACTCCGGTCCCGCTCCGTGGGCCCGCGCCGAACGGACATCCATGTCCTGACGGCGCTCTCGCGGCATCCATGCCGCTCGACCCACTGCGCGAAACCTCCGTTCAGCCTGCACCCAAGTCGCGATTGGCGGTGTCTGGGCTGGCTGTGTATGAAGATCAAAAGCGCTTAGTAGGACCGGCTTTAGCGGGGAAGCCTTTGATCTAGATCGTTCCCACGCTCCGCGTGGGAATGCATCCCCTGACGCTCCGCGTCACCGGTCTCATCGGCTGGGTGCGGTGCATTTTTTGTGGGACTGGCTTTAGCCGGGAAGCCCTTGATCTGCCTTCGCTTTTGATCTTTTGATCGTTCCCACGCTCCGCGTGGCAACGGCGCCCCGGACGTTCTGCGTCCCGCATACGAAGCGCATTCAGGCTTAGGGAGGTGACGCGGAGCGTTACCGGATGCATTCCCACGCGGAGCGGGGGAACGATCACTGACACACCGCGTGCTTTTAGTGGGACCGGCTTTAGCCGGGAAGCCCTTGATCTGCCTTCGCTTTTGATCTTCCTGCGCATAACGTCCAGACGACACCCATCGCGACTTGGGTGCAGGCTGAACGCAGGTTTTGCGCAGTGGGTCGAGCGGCATGGATGCCGCGAGAGCGCCGTCAGGACATGGATGTCCGTTCGGCGCGGGCCCACGGAGCAAGACCGGAGTGAAGGAACCCGACGAAGGAGGGCCCAACCAGGAGCACAAGCCCTTGGTTACTTGGGGCTTTATCAAGTAACTCGCCGAAGGCGAAACAGTCTGCCCTTAGGCAGACGCTCTTGATCCTGGTTTATTTCGCCGGGTAGATCTCGTCAAACACCCCGCCGTCATTGAAGTGGGTCTTCTGCACGGTGCGCCAGTCGCCGAAGGTTTTTTCGACCGACAGGAAGTCCACTTTCGGGAAGCGGTCGGTGTATTTGGCCAGCACCGCCGGGTCGCGGGGACGCAGGTAGTTGGCAGCGGCAATTTCCTGGCCTTCGGGGGACCAGAGGTATTTCAGATACTCCTCGGCCACCGCGCGGGTGCCTTTTTTGTCGACCACCTTGTCCACGAGGCTCACCGGCGGTTCCGCTTCGGCGGAGACGCTTGGGTAGACCACTTCAAACTGGTCGCGGCCGAACTCGCGGGCGATCATCTCGGCCTCGTTTTCGAAGGTCACCAGCACATCGCCGATGTGGTTGGTCATGAACGTGGTGGTCGCGCCTCGACCGCCGGTGTCGAGCACAGGCACGTGGCTGAACAGCGCGCCGACGAATTTTTTGGCCGCTGCTTCATCGCCGCCGTTTTTCAGCGTATAGCCCCAGGCTGACAGGTAGGTGTAGCGACCGTTGCCCGAGGTTTTCGGGTTCGGCACTACCACCTCAACGCCATCCTTGATCAAGTCGGGCCAGTCTTTGAGTGCCTTCGGGTTGCCCTTGCGCACGATGAACACCGTGGCCGAGGTGAATGGCGCGCTGTTGTTCGGCAGCCGGGTGACCCAGTCCTTCGGCACCAGCCCGCCGTTGTCAGCCAGGGCGTTGATGTCGGTGGCCATGTTCATGGTGATGACATCGGCGGGCAGCCCGTCGATGACCGAGCGCGCCTGTTTGCTGGAACCGCCGTAGGACATCTGGATCGTTGGGCTTTCTTTGTGCTCCGCTTCCCAGTGCTTCTGGAATGCTGCGTTGTAGTCCTTGTAGAAATCGCGCATCACGTCGTAGGACACGTTGAGCAGCGATGGCGCGGCCTGTGCGGCGCTGCCCAGGGCCAGTCCTGCGGCGAGCAGGGAAGCGGCGAAGATCTTTTTCACTGTGAGTTCCTTGTGGCGTTGAGCGCGGGGCTTTGAATGGGCTGCTTGTGAGAGCGCCATTGGTCTAAATCGGAAAAGATGGCCAATGGCTGGCGACTATAACCAATGTCGCCTGTGGCCTCATAGATCGAAAACTCATGTGCTTATGTCACGCCGCGTCTCCTGCGGCGCGCTCAAGGTATCCACCCGGGGAAACAGCGGATTGCCGCAGCGCGAGCAGAACGCCGCGTTGGGCTCATGGCCGTTCTTGGCGCATACGGGGCAGTCGTGCTGCAGTTGGTCGCCGCGCATGGCGTTGGCCAGTTCGGCGGTGAAGATCCCGGTGGGCACGGCGATGATCGAGTAACCGATGATCATCACCATCGACGAGAGGATCTGCCCCAGTGGCGTTTTCGGCACGATGTCACCAAAGCCCACCGTGGTCAGGGTGACGATCGCCCAGTAAATGCCCTTGGGGATGCTGGTAAAGCCGTGCTCCGGGCCCTCCACGACGTACATCAGCGTGCCGAACACCGTCACCAGGGTCGAGACGGTCGCCAGGAACACAATGATCTTCTGCTTGCTTCCACGCAGGGCGGCGAGCAGGTAATTGGCCTGTTTCAGGTACGGGCTCAGCTTGAGCACGCGGAAAATCCGCAGCATGCGCACCACGCGCACGATCAGCAGGTACTGCGCGTCGCTGTAGTAGATGGCCAGAATGCCCGGCACGATCGCCAGCAAGTCGATCAGCCCGTAGAAGCTGAACGCGTAGCGCAGCGGTTTGGGCGAGCAGTACAGCCGCAGCACGTACTCCACCGCAAAAATGAACGTGAACGTCCACTCGATCCAGGCCAGCGGGGCGGCGTAAATGCGGTGCACCGCCTCGATGCTGTCGATGATTGCCACGAGCAGGCTGCAGAGGATGAGCACCAGCAGGACCTTGTCGAAGCGTCGGCCCGGTTTGGTGTCACTCTGAAAAACGATGATGCGTAGCTGTTCGCGCCAGCTGATGTTGCTGTCCATGGGGTCTTTCCAGGTGCAAGGTCGGCAGAGCGTGGGACAAAGCGCCCTGGAGCGCAACCTGTCAGGCGTTAGACCCACTTTCGATGGCGCTCACACCGACGTCTTCCCGGCTGAAGCCGGTCCTACAAACATCGCATACCGTGTAGCACCGGCTTCAGCCGGGAAGCCGGTCCCACAACCACCGCATACCCCCGTAGGACCGGCTTCAGCCGGGAAGCCGGTCCCACAACCACCGCATACCCCTGTAGCACCGGCTTCAGCCGGAAAGGCGGTCCCACAAACACCGCATACCCCTGTAGGACCGGCTTTAGCCGGGAAGCCGGTCCCACAACCACCGCATACCCCCGTAGGACCGGCTTTAGCCGGGAAGGCGTCAGTCGCCTACACCCGAAACTGCCTCAACAACCCATTCAGCTGTTCACTCAAGCCCTTGAGCTGGTTGCTCGCCGCGCTGGACTGTTCGGCCGCCACGGCGGTGCTCTGCGACAGCTGAGCGGCCTGGGTGACGTTCTGGTTGATGTCCTCGACCACGTGGGATTGCTGCAGGGTGGCGCTGGCGATGGAGGCGTTGAGGCCATTGAGGTTACGCAGCGCCTGACTGATCGACGTCAGGCTCTGGCCGGCCAGGTTTGCCTGTTCGATGGTCAGTTGCGACGAACGACTGCTGTCGGCGATCACTTTGACCGCCGCGTCCGAATGCGCCTGCAACCGCTCGATCATGCCCTGGATTTCGGCAGTGGATTTCTGCGTGCGCTGGGCCAGCAAGCGCACCTCGTCGGCCACCACGGCGAAGCCTCGACCCTGGTCACCTGCGCGTGCGGCTTCGATGGCGGCGTTCAGCGCCAGCAGGTTGGTCTGTTCGGCGATCGAGCTGATCACGTCCAGCACCCCGCCGATTTGCGTACTTTCGCTGGCCAGGGTGCGGATCACCTCCACGGCCTGGTCGATGGTGCCGGATAAATGACCGATCTGCTTGAGGCTGCTGTCGATGTTGGCCTGGCCCTGTTGCGCCTGGGATTCGGCGTTGCGCATTTCGCTGGCCGCGTGCTCCGCGTTTTTGGCCACGTCCTGCACGCCATAGGTCACTTCGTTGACGGCGGTGGCAACCTGTTCCATCTGCAACGACTGCTGCTGGCTGCGCTCCTGGGCCTGAATCGCATTGCTGCCCAGGTCGCTGGAGGCCTGGCCCAGACCGACGGCCGACGACTGCAGCTCCCCGACCACCCGGCGCAGCTTGGCGGTAAAGGCATTGAAGTGACGAGCCAGTTGCGTGACTTCGTCGTCGCCCTGGGTCTCCAGCGTGCGGGTCAGATCGCTTTCGCCGCTGGCTATGTTCGCCATGGCTTCTACGGTGGCGTTGAGCGGACGAGCGATGCTGCGCGCGATGGTGATCAGCAACAGCGCCATGACCAGAATGATGCCGGCACTGATCGACAACGCCTTGACCACCTGGCGGTAGAACTCGGCCTGCACGTCATCGACATAGACGCCAGACCCGATGATCCAGCCCCATGGCGAGAACAGCGAGATGTAGGAGGTCTTGCCAACCGCTTCACTGGCGCCGGGCTTGGGCCAGCGGTAATTGACCATCCCGGCGCCTTTGGCTTTGGCCAGCGTGACCATCTCGTTGAAAACCTGGAACCCGTCAGGGTCCTTGATGCCCGACAGGTCCTGGCCCACCAGCTTCGGATTGGCCGGGTGCATGATCATCACCGGGCGCAGGTCGTTGATCCAGAAGTAGTCGGTCTGGTTGTAACGCAGCCCGCGAATGGCATCCATCGCCTGCTGCTGCGCCTGCTCGCGGGGCAGCGTGCCCGCGGTTTCCAGCCCATGGTAGTAGTCGAGCAGGCCACTGACGGTCTGCACCACGTGCATGGTCTTGACGGTCTTGGCTTCGTACAGATCGTCGTGAATCTGCTTGAGCATCGCCGCCGCCAGCGTGAACAGCATTACCACGGCGACGATGAGGATCAGCCACAAGCGTCGGCTGATCGAAAGGTTGCGCATATTCATGATCGTCACTCCGTTTCTTTATTCTTTTTATGGGCGCAGACATGTTGGAACAGCGCGCCGGACAAACCGGATGCGCAACTGCGAATCGACAACCACGCAATGACAACGACAATGAGAGTGCGCGGTGTCATTAAGCGTCTCGGCTTGCCGCCGACAAACCTGAGAGCGGCGAAGGGATTTATCTGCAATTTGCCGTTACGCGAACCACATTCGATGTAAGAAATGCCTTCGCTTTGCGTCAGATCCACTACCGGTATAGCGAAACGCTTACACGAGGAGAGGAAGTTGGCTCTAGGCCGGATGGCCCACACGCGTTACATTGGATCCATCAACTGCAGCAACGGACCGCTGCAGGATCAAGGACGATTGACCGTTGCCAGGCATTGGCGGCCAACAGGAAGTTGGACGGTGTTGGAAAAGCCCGCTTCGGCGGGTTTTTTATTGCCTGCGTTCGGCAAATGCCTTCTGCGCCACAACAATTAGGCCAATCTGCCAAACGTTTCGACCAAATGTTGTTTTCCGAGGGAATTTCCTGCGCGCGCGCCGCTCACAGTACGGACTACACCCGAGTCCAGGACAGGGCCGGCCGGGCAGGCAATGGGAATAATTATTGTGGATGTGGCGCAAATGGCAGCAGACGTACCGAACAAGGGACTCATTCTGGTAGTTGAGGACGAGGAAATCATTCGCGATTTCGTCTGCGAAATCCTCGGTGACGAAGGCTACGACACTTACGCGCTCGAGAGTGCGGACAAGGCGGAGCAGTACCTCAATGATCATGCAGGCAATGTGTCGCTCCTCCTGACCGACATCCTCATGCCAGGCACTTTGAACGGTGCCGACCTCGCCAACTTGTCAGGCAACAAGTGGCCAGAGATTCCGATCCTGATCATGTCCGGTCATGAAACACCGGAAAGCTCCGGCGTGGTCCATCCCGTGGAGTTCATCCGCAAGCCCTGGAGCTTTGGGCAACTGATCGACGGCGTCGACAGGGCCCTGCTGAGCGTCAAGGGCGCGTGAGCCTCATCGGTCCGGCTCGCAGCCTTTGAGCACGAGCCGAATGATGGTCCGGGCGGCGGCTTCGTAGTCGGCGTCGTCCAGGGTGGGCTTGCCGGTCACCGTGGAGATCTGCCAGTCGAAGTCGGCGTAAGTTTGAGTCGCCGCCCATATGCTGAACATCAGGTGATGTGGGTCGAGCGGCGCAATCAGCCCGTCGTCGATCCATCCCTGAATGCACTCGATGTTATGCCTCGCCTGACCGTTCAACTGCTCGACTTGCTCGGGCGTCAGGTGCGGCGCCCCGTGCATGATCTCGCTGGCGAATACTTTTGAAGCGAAGGGCAGGTCGCGGGAGATGCGGATCTTCGAGCGGATGTAACTGCTCAGGACTTCGGCGGGCACGCCTTCGCGGTTGAACGGGGTGGATGCCTGCATGATCGGCTCGATGATGCTCTCAAGCACCTCGCGGTACAGGTTGTCCTTGGACTTGAAGTAGTAATAGACGTTGGGCTTGGGCACACCGGCCTTGGCGGCGATGTCGCTGGTCTTGCTGGCGGCGAATCCCTTGTCGGCGAATTCTTCACTGGCTGCGCGCAGGATCAGTTCTTTGTTGCGCTCGCGGATGCTGCTCATAAACCGGTTTGTCCTTGCCTGCTCGGCGGTGGCGAATGTTAGCACCGGCCTCGCAGCAGGCTCAAGATTGCCACCGCCCCACAAAACTCCCTGGGTTGAACACAGGCGCGACGCTGCCGCCGGCACGCGCCGGTGTTATTGTGTGGGCGCAGTAACGGGAGGCTTGGATCAACTGACGCCTTTACAAGGCTGAACGCGTATTCGGTGGCGAGGTGTCGGCAGAATGAACAGCCCTTTGTTTTCCAGCGTCGTTGCATATGCCCAGCATTGCGAGCGTCAGCTGGTGGAAATCCTGCATCGCCGGCCGACGCTTGACCGGCAGCAGGTCATGACCTGGGTCGACGAGCAGAGCCATGCCATGAAAGACCGCGATCCTCTCGACCTGTTGCGCTCGCTCAATGCGAGGGTCAGAGCGGGCAAGCCGCTGCCGTGGGAAGGGCAGGCCTGAGAGGGTCGCGCTTGCCCGGGTGAGGAGGTTGCAGTGGGCCGGGTCAGGCACCGCCAAGGTGCCTGACCCGATTCCTTTGCGACGCTCGCCTGAAGCGACGTGCAGCCGGGGTTGGCCCCCATGTTCATCCCAAGATGCGCTTAGAAAAACACCTTCACCAGCAAACTGGCGGTGTTCTGGTCGGTGTCGAAATAACGCGTGTCGTTGATGCCGTATTTGTTGGTCCAGTAGTCGTACTCAATGCCCACATACAACTGCCGCTCCGGCAGGTTCATGGCTTTGCCCAAGTCATATTTGATCTGCGGGTTGAAGTGCAGGTTGGAGTGGTAATCGCCTTTGCTGTTGGACTGTTTATTGTCCACGACCCAGTCCATAAAGCCGTCAATCAGAATGTCCGATTTACCCACGGGCAGGGTGTAAGACCAGACCGGTGTAATCTGCCATGCGCCATAACCCGCCCGATGACCATCGTTGTAGCGCTTGTAGAAGTTGAGCTGGAAATAGTCAAAACCCGGGACCTTCAGATCAAAACCCGGCCCGATCAGAAACGATTCAACATCGCCTTCGCCAAACTCGTAGGTGGTGGCCAGCAACACGTCCGTGATGGGGCCCAGCTGGAATTTCTGATCGAAAATCTTGCCCAGGGACAGCCGCGGCGAGATTTCGCCGTACGTCGTGGCGTTGCCCACGCCCGCATCTTTCTTGCCGTTGTAACTGATGTAATCGAGGAAGACGAAGTTGTCTCCGTATTTCCAGCCGTCGGCATGTTCGTAGGTGAACGTCTGCTGATTCTCGGGGTTCACGGCGAAGTTCTTGCCGTAAAGATAGGTCAGGCTGTTGCTCTGCCACTGCAGTAGATCGCCCGACATCGCCGGCGCGGCGGCAAGCAGGCTACTTGCGGCCATCAGGCTGGAAAGTGTGCGTTTCATCTGGAGATTCCCTTGGTTTGACGTCGTTGTTTTTTCACGTAGTGACGCTCTGTAATGGCGCCTTGGTTGATTCACTTAGTTGTCTGTTTGGTCAGCTTTGACTGGATAGCAAGAGCTGAGCCAACACCTTGAAAAAAGACAAAAAAGCCCCGCCGGCTGTTGGAGTGACAGTCGATTGGTGTGCGTTTCATTGCCGTTTGGAAGAGGCGCTGGCTGGCCGACGCGGTGTCCGGTCGGTCAGACGGGTAGCATGTTGTTATTGGGCTGAATTCGAGCGGCGGCGGAGGATACTGACTCGCGCAGCGGCGCTCAAGTGCTCTGTGACAGAGCACTCCCGTCGAAAACAGGGCGGCCTACTGATGCGAATGCAGCGGCCCTGCCATCGCTGCACGTCCGGCGCCGCCCAGCACGTTGAACAACACGTTGAGCAGCACCGCGCTGAGGGTCGCCATGGCGATGCCGCTGTGGGTGATCGGCCCCATCCACAGCGGCAACTGGCTGAAAAACTCAGGCCGCACCACCGGTATCAGGCCCATGCCGATGCTCACCGCCACCAGCAGTTGATTGCGACGGTCCGAAATATCGGCTTCCTGCAGGATCTTGATCCCGGTCGCGGCCACCATGCCGAACATTGCGATGGCCGCACCGCCCAGCACCGCCGCCGGAATCGAGGCGACCAAATACGCGGCTTTCGGCAGCAGGCTGAGCACGATCAGGAAGGCGCCCGCGACCGCGGTGACCGAGCGGCAGCGCACCCCGGTCATTTGCACCAGGCCGATGTTCTGGGCGAACGAGGAATGAGTGAAAGTGTTGAGGAACCCGGCGAGAAACGAGGCAGCGGCGTCGCAGAGCAGGCCACGGCGCAACATGCCCGGCGTCACTTCGCGGTCGGTGATCTTGCCCAGCGCGAGGAACATGCCCGTGGATTCGACGAAGATGATCACCACCACCAGGCACATCGACAGGATCGGCGCGAGGCTGAACTGCGGCATGCCGAAGTGCAGGGGCGTCACCACTTTCAGCCATTGCGCCTGGGCCAGACCGCTGAGGTCGACCATGCCGATGACACCGGAAAGAACATAGCCCAGGCCCATGCCGATCAGCACCGAGATGTTGACCCAGAAGCCGCGCATGAAGCGGTTGATCAGCAGGATGGTCAGCAGCACCAGCGCGGCAACGCCCAGATAGAGCGGGTCACCGAAACTCACCGCTTTGCTGCCGCCGCCCGCCCAGTTGACGGCCACCGGGAACAGCGACAGACCGATCGAGGTGATCACCGTGCCTGTCACCAGCGGCGGGAAGAAGCGCACGATTTTCGACATGAACGGCGCAACCAGCATGCCGAAGAACCCCGCCGCAATGGTTGCCCCGAAGATCCCCGGCAGACCGACGCCGTCCATTCCGGCCATCGCCACCATGCTGCCCACCGCGGCGAAACTCGCCCCCATCATGATCGGCATGCGGATACCCAACGGGCCGATGCCGATCGATTGCACCACGGTGGCAATACCGGCGACCAGCAAGTCGGCGTTGATCAGAAACGCGATGTCTTCCCGCGACAATCCGGCGGCCTGACCGATGATCAGCGGCACGGCCACGGCGCCTCCGTACATCAACAGGACGTGTTGCACGCCCACCAGAATCAGTTGCAGCAGTGGCAGGGGCTGACGTGGCGGCGCAGCAGGGATGCGCGCGTGAGTGGGCTCGGACATGCAACACCTCATTTGTTCTTATTGTATGAGTACGCCCGGTGCAGCAGGGCGGTGGAGCGTTTACATCGCAGCAGTCATGGTGCGATCTTTTGTAGGAGCCGGCTTGCTGGCGAATGCTATCCATCTGACACATTGTGGTCGGTTGACACACCGCTTTCGCCAGCAAGCCGGCTCCTACAGGATTGGCTTCGTCAGGCAGATCTGCAGGGCATCAGCCCCGCCCCGTTCATTAGTTCGCCTGCGCCCCCTTATCGATCCATTGCCCCAGCAGGTCGCGTTCCTGTTGGGTCATCTGGGTGATATTGCCCAGCGGCATGATCTGCGCCGTCACGGCCTGAGCCTGAATGCGCGGGGCCAGTTGCTGGATCTGTTGCGGCGTGTCGAACATGATCCCGGCCGGCGCGCTGCTGAACAACGGGCTGGTGGGTTTGGCGGAGTGGCAGACGGTGCAGCGTTCCTGAATCACGCTATGGACCTTCTCGAAGTCCACGCCGCCGGTGCTGGCTTGCGCCGGCTGGGCTGCAACCGCCTCGGCAGGCGCTGGGGTCGAGGCCGTCACCGGGGCCGTGGCCGGGGCTGAAGCGGGTGCAGGCGCTGACGCCACGTCAGGTTTCGGCTCGTCGGCGCGATGGCCGCCAATGGCCGTGCCCGGCAGCGGCTGATACTGGATTTTCTCTGCCACGTCCGGCCCGCGAGGCATTTGCGCAGGACCTGTGACGTACGCCAGGCAAACCATCCCGAGCGCACCCACTGGCAAGGCCCAGGCGTATTTGTGGCTGTTGTGACGGGTATTGAAGAAATGACGGACCAAGACCGCACACACCGCGATCCCGGCCAGGATCAGCCAGTTGTACTGACTGCCGTAGGTGCTCGGAAAGTGGTTGCTGATCATGATGAACAGCACCGGCAGGGTGAAGTAGTTGTTGTGCCGCGAACGCAGCAAGCCCTTGGCCGGCAGTGACGGGTCCGGCGTGCGGTTCTCGGCAATGGCGGCGACCAGCGCGCGCTGCGCCGGCATGATGATGCGCAGCACGTTGCCCACCATGATCGTGCCGATGATCGCACCCGTGTGCAGGTAAGCTGCCCGCCCACTGAACACCTGGCTGAAGCCGAAACAGGCAGCGATGACCAGCACGAACAGCACCAGACCCAGCAGGGCAGGGCGTTTGCCCAGCGGCGAATCACACAGGATGTCGTAGATCGTCCAGCTGGCGATCAACGAGCCGACGCCGATGGCGATGCCGGCGCCGCCACTCAGCGTGCTGCCCGGTGCCAGCAGGTAAAGCGTGGGGTTGGAATAGAACACGATGCACAGCAGGGCGACGCCCGACATCCAGGTCCAGTAGGCTTCCCACTTGAACCAGTGCAGGTCGTCCGGCATGGTCGGCGGCGCCAGCTTGTACTTTTCCAGGTGGTAGATACCGCCGCCGTGAATCGCCCAGAGGTCGCCCGACAAACCGTCACGGGGGTTGGCGCGATTGAGGTTGTTCTCCAGCCAGACGAAATAAAAGGACGCCCCGATCCAGGCAATCCCGACGATCATGTGAATCCAGCGCACGCTCAGATTCAGCCATTCCATCAGATGTGCAGCCACAGTCTTACCCTTTGCCTGCCACCCCTTGGCGGGTGGTCGGGCCCTTCTTATAGTTGGGGATCGAGAACCATCTTCTGACTCTCTTCGAAGAAATGCTCATCGCAGTTATTGCCACTGCCACTGCGATCAACCACCAGGAAGTCATCCCGCTTTTCGATCGTCAGCACCGGGTGGTGCCAGACGCCGCGATGGTAATTAACACCCTGCCTGCCATTGGTGATGAAGGCGCGGGTCAACTCTGGTTCAGGTGCATCGCCAATGGGCGCGACCACGACCAGAAAAGGATGGCCGAGCAGCGGAATGAAGGCCTGGCTGCCCAACGGATGTCGCTCCAGCATGCTGATGGTCAACGGCATGGCCAGCGCTTCGGCGCGGAAGATGCTGATGATCGCCTTGTCCTCCGGTGTCGCCGTTTCCACCTCGGCCAGACGGTGGAAACGCATGGTCGAGCCGTTGTTGATCATGAAATGATCGCTGCCATCGGTCTCGATGACATCGCCAAACGGGGCGAAGGCGTGCTTGGTCAACGGCTCGATAATCAGTGTGCGCATGCGGGCTCTTCTGTTTCAGGTTCAGAATGAAAGCGCGTCCTCGCGGACACGGATCGTTAATGACAATGCGTCCGTGCGAACACGGATCATTAAATGACAATGCATCCTTGCGAACACGGATCGTTAAATGACATGCGTCCTTGCGGACACGGATCGTTGATGACAATGCGTCCCTGCGGACACGGATCGTTTGGGCTTGCACATTCCTGTAGGAGCCGGCTTGCTGGCGAAGAGGCCTGTTCGACCGCCACACACGCCTGGCGGTCTGTCCACCGGGTTCGCCAGCAAGCCGGCTCCTACAGGTTCATGCGTTGCTCATCCCAAGGCGTTACCACGCGGAGCGCGGGAACGATCGAACCGTTCAGTCGCGCTCGTCAGGCGTTACTTCGCAACTTTGCCCAACACCCGCAGCCGGCTCACGCCGCCATCGGGGAACACGTTCAGGCGGATGTGGGTGATCGGCCCCAGCGCCTTGATCTGCTCGACAAAGGTGTGTTCAGCATGCATCTCCAGCTTCTGACTGGGCAGCAGTTCACGCCAGAACAGGCTCTGTGTTTCGATCTGGCTGTCGGTGCCGCCTTTGACGAACGCCGCCTGGATCGAGCAGCTGTCCGGGTAGTTGCCCTTGAAATGCAGGGTGTCGACCACGACTTGCTCAACCTCACCCGCATGGCCGAGGGCGACAATCACCCAGTCATTGCCGGGCGTGCGGCGGCGTGCCGTTTCCCAGCCGTCGCCCATGTTCACACCACGGCCCGGGTTGAGGATATTGCTCATGCGCCCGAAATGCTCGTCTGAACAGGCCAGTGCGCGACCGCCATTCAACGCAGCGGCGAGGTCGATCTGTTCGTTATCGCCCACGGCTGACCAGTCCCGGTGCGGCACGCCGTACACGCGCAGACGCGCCACGCCGCCGTCCGGGTAGATGTTGAAACGCAAATGGCTGTACGCCTTGGCGTCGCTGATCTCGTGGTAATGGTGGCTGCCGCCTTTGAGCTCTACCGCGCCCAGCACTTCGCTCCAGACGGTGTTGTCATCCGGCTCACCCGACGCCAGGAAGCAGCCTTCCAGCGAGGCGGATGGCGGGTAGTTCCCGGTGAAGTACGAGGTGTCGATGTCCACGCCCTTGATGCTCCCGGCGACGCCGAGTCGGATCACCGCGCTGTCGTAACCTTCAAAACGCTTGCGCCTCGATTCCCAGCCATCCATCCACTTGCCGTTGTCGTCGAACACGCCTTCCTTCCACACCGCCGGGGTGGGCTGGAACAGGCGGTTGGCGTCGGCGAACCAGTCATCGGTGACGGAGAGGATCTTCGTCCCGAGACGCGCATCGGCCAGGTTGACGAACTTCTCGAAGGGTGCGGCGTAAGCTTTCATTCTTTTTGTCTGCCTTTGTGGGTGGGCGTGGGAGGGTCGGTCAGAGGGCTTGCAGGCGGAACATCGCGATCTTGTTGATCTCGTCGAGGGCGCAGGTGAACTCGGCGTCGGCCGTGTGGTGAATGCGCGTCTCGAATGCCGCGAGGATTTGATGCCGGTTGCTGCCTTTCACCGCCATGATGAAGGGGAACGCGAATTTCGCTTTGTAAGCGTCGTTCAGCTCGGTGAAGCGCTGGAACTCTTCGGCCGTGCAGTGGTGGATACCGGCACCCGCCTGTTCAGAGGTGCTGGCTTCGGTCAGTTGGCCTTGCACGGCGGCTTTGCCGGCAAGGTCAGGGTGGGCGTTGATCAGTGCCAGTTGCCCGGCGTGATCAGCGCTCAACAGGATGTCGCTCATGCGTGCATGCAGCGTCGCGATGTCGTCCAGCTCGTGCAACTGGCCTAGGTCATACGCCTGTTCGGCGACCCACGGCGAGTGTTCGTAGATGTCGGCGAACGCCTGGACAAATTCGTCGCGGCTGAGTGAGGAGGGGGTCAGGGTCTGAAAGCGGCTCATTCGGCAGCTCCGTGGTTGAAGGGGTGGACCTGATGCCAGTGGCGCGCGATCTCGACCCGGCGGGCGAACCAGACCTGTTGATGGCCTTTGACGTATTCGAGGAAACGCTGCAGCGAGGCCAGCCGGGCGGGGCGGCCAATGAGCCGGCAGTGCAGGCCGATGGAAAGCATCTTCGGCGCCTCGGCACCCTCGGCGTAGAGCACATCGAAGGCGTCTTTCAAGTAGTCGAAAAAGTCGTCGCCCTTGTTGAAACCCTGCACTTGGGTGAAGCGCATGTCATTGGTGTCCAGCGTGTAGGGGATCACCAGATGCGGTTTGCCGGTGGGTGTGTTCGGCTCCCAGTAAGGCAGGTCGTCATCGTAGGTGTCGCAGTCGTACAGAAAACCGCCTTCTTCCATGACCAGCCGCCGGGTGTTGGGCCCCGTACGGCCGGTGTACCAGCCCAGCGGACGCTCGCCGGTGAGTTCGGTGAGGATGCGGATGGCTTCGAGCATGTGCTCGCGTTCCTGAGCCTCGTCCATGTTCTGGTAGTCGATCCAGCGATAACCGTGGCTGCAGATCTCATGGCCGGCCTCCACCATGGCGCGGATCACATCGGGATGGCGTTGCGCGGCCATGGCCACGGCGAAAATGGTCAGCGGGATGTCGAATTGCTTGAACAGCTTGAGCACGCGCCACACGCCGGCACGGCTGCCGTACTCATAGAGCGATTCCATGCTCATGTTGCGCTGGCCCTGCAGCGGTTGCGCGGCGACCATTTCCGACAGGAACGCTTCGGACTCCTTATCCCCGTGCAGAATATTGCGCTCGCCGCCTTCTTCGTAATTGAGCACGAACGACAGCGCGATCCGGGCATTGCCCGGCCAGCGGGGATGGGGCGGGTTACTGCCGTAACCGATCAGGTCGCGTGGGTAGTCGGCGCTCACTGGATCTTCCTTATCTGCGTGTGTGCTGTGGCAAAGTGCATCGGGCGATGGCTGCTCACCACCGGGACGGTCATTGCGATGTGAGATTGTATACAACTTTATTTACAAGTTGTAACGCTGTTTTTGCGCTCAGTCCCAGTTTTGTCCTCGGGAAGGACGTTGCAAGAAACCTGCCTGCTTAGTCAAATAATCGTCTTCGAACGCCTTTGCTGCGTCGATAGCGCGACTGTGGGGCTGCCCAGCAATGAACAGCGGTGTGCCGCTAGCAGCCTGTTTTTAATTGTGTACAATCCATGGCGAAACTGTCTTAATTCACCCGTCATCTGATCGAGGACGCTCTTTTCCGGTGCGTTCAGGTCTCACACCTAACTCAGGAGGCTTCACGCCATGGGACGACTCACCACTCACGTGCTGGACGCTGCTCACGGTTGCCCCGGCAGTTCGCTGCGCATTGCGCTTTACCGGGTCGAGGGCGATCAGCTGGAGAAAATTGCCGAGGCGCTGACCAACAGCGACGGACGCTGCGATGCGCCGTTGTTGCAGGGCGATGACTACCGCTCAGGCGTCTATCAGCTGCAGTTTCAGGCGGGCGATTACTTTCGCAGCAAGGGCGTGCAGTCGGGCGGGCAGGCGTTTCTTGATGAGGTGGTGCTGCGCTTTGGCATCGATGCCGGGCAAGATCATTACCACGTCCCGCTGCTGATCTCGCCCTACAGTTATTCAACGTACCGCGGCAGCTAAGCGGCTGCCGCTCCATCGCTTTGCCCCTGTTGCTCTTGCCCGCTCACACTGCGGGCTTTTTTTCGTCCCTTGCTTTCCACCTTGAAGTCAGTGGCTGATCAACGCGGCGGTCCCCGCACTGCCGAAAAGGCCGGCGCTGACGCGGTTGAACCAGGTCTGGCCCTTGCCGGTGCGCAGGTAGCGGGCGGCGCTTTGGGCGCTGAGCCCGTAGAACAATTTGCAGCTGAGGTCGAGCACCGTCCAGGTGATGATCATGGTGATCAACTGGCCGAGGAACGGCTCGTCGGCGCGGAGAAACTGCGGCAGAAAGGCTGCGAAAAACAGGATGTCCTTGGGGTTGCTGCCACCCAGCACGAACGCGCGCCAGAACAGTGAGCCAAAGGCCGGTTTGCTGAGCGCATCGGGCACCTCGGCAGCGGTGGCAGGCCGGCGCGATTGTTGCCAGCTCTGCCAGGCGAGGTAAAACAGGTACAGACCGCCGACGATCTTCAACGCGCTGAAAAGCTGTTCGGACGCCAGCAGCAACGCGCCCAGCCCCAGCGCCGAGGCGCTGAGCAGGCAGATCGATGCGCAAACGCCACCGAGGAAGGCGGGGTAGGACCGCAACAGGCCGTAGTTGAGGCTGTTGCCGATCATCAGCAACGACAGCGGGCCGGGGATCAGAATCACCACCAGCGCGGCGCCGCTGAACAGCAGCCAGGTGTCCAGTGTCATGGGTGTTCTCCTTGTCGGTTTAAATCGAAAATATTGCCTGCGACCCCGATTCACTATCTGGCGCAAATCCACTGTAGGAGCCGGCTTGCTGGCGAACGCGGTGCGTCAAACGGTTCATCCTTTGGGCGTTGCAGCGGGTTCGCCAGCAAGCCGGCTCCTACAGAGTCCGCGTATGACCGTGATCCATCGTCAGCGCTGTCTGGGTGATGGCTTACAAAAACACAAACTTGGCGATGAAAATCGCGCACAGCACCCACAGGCTGACCGAGATCTCCCGGTGCCGACCGGTGCCTGCCTTGAGCACCACATAGGTGATGAACCCCAGCGCGATCCCGTCCGCCACTGAAAACGTCAGCGGCATCATGATCGCCGTGACAATCGCCGGGATGCTTTCGGTGGCCTCATCCCAATCAATGTGCGCCATACCGCCCATCATCAGCATCGCCACGTAGATCAACGCGCCTGCGGTCGCGTAAGCGGGAATCATGCCAGCCAGCGGGGCGAAAAACATCGCCGCCACGAACAGCACGCCCACCGTCACGGCGGTCAGACCTGTCCTGCCGCCCGCCGCCACGCCCGAGGCGCTTTCCACATAGCTGGTCACCGGCGGCACACCGACCATGGCGCCGAATACGCTGGACGCGCTGTCCGCTTTCAACGCCCGCGAGAGGTTTTCAATGCGGCCATCCTCACGCACCAAACCGGCGCGTTGTGCCACACCCATGAGCGTGCCGGCCGTGTCAAACATGTGTACGAACAGAAATGCCAGCACCACGCTGATCATGCTGACGTTGAACACGCCGGCCAGGTCCATCGCCATCCAGGTCGGTGCCAGGCTCGGCGGCATGGAAAAGATGCCGCCGTAATGCACCAGCCCCAAGCCCCAGCCTGCCAGGGTCACGGCAATGATGCTGATCAGGATCGCGCCGAACACCCGGTGATAACTGAGCACGGCAATCATC
Source organism: Pseudomonas lutea (assembly GCF_000759445.1). NCBI lineage: Bacteria > Pseudomonadati > Pseudomonadota > Gammaproteobacteria > Pseudomonadales > Pseudomonadaceae > Pseudomonas > Pseudomonas lutea. Next base: position 1,923,344 of record NZ_JRMB01000001.1, on the reverse strand, counting down.
AGAAAACAGATGGCCGCGAGCAGCGGACCGGGTTCGCGCAACGAGCCGAGCTTGATCAGCGTCGCCGGGCTGTCCACCACAATGCCCGCTGTCTTCAGGCCGATCAGCCCCAGAAACAGCCCGACCCCGGCGCCCATGGCGTAGCGCAGGCTGACCGGAATGCTATTGAGCAGCCATTCGCGGATGCGCGACAGCGTCAGAATCATGAAGATCACGCCCGAGACGAAGACCGCGCCCAGCGCCGTTTCCCAGCTGTAGCCCATGGTGCCGACCACGGTGTAGGTAAAAAAGGCGTTCAGGCCCATGCCCGGCGCCAGTCCGACAGGCCAGTTGGCGTATAGCCCCATTAGCAGGCAGCCCAACGCGGCGGCGATGCAGGTGGCGACGAATGCCGCGCCATGATCGATCCCGGCATCGGCCATGATGTTGGGGTTGACGAAGATGATGTAGGCCATGGTGATGAAGGTCGTCAGGCCGGCCAGTAACTCGGTCCGGACCGTCGTGCCATGCAGGCTCAGCTTGAAAAGCCGCTCCAGCACACCTTTGTGCGGCGACGTGAGGTCGAGTGGCGCGGCTTCGGTTTTGCGACTTTCCACAGTGAAATCCTCGGGGTGTTTTTGTTGTTATTGCAAAGCCGACGGCAGGCTTTGGGAGGCGGTGGACCTGACAGGCCTGTTTGTTGACTGCGAGGTCAGAAACGTGCACGAGGGGATTATGCGTTTGTATACAAATATTGCAAATAATGTTTTTTATTATGTGTGCTTTATGGGTCGGATTGTATGCATACGAGTCCTGCTTTTACGGGCCTGTGCAGACGGGGTCGGCTGTGTACAATGCGCCATTACTTTTACTGTGACTTTGCCGGGATATCTGCTATTGGTTGCTTCAACAGTGGTCGTACCCGCCCTGATCACGGCAAGGCCCAGCGCCGGATTCTGTTCCCACGAGTGCCCATGAACGATCAGTTGCAACCCCTCAAGAAACACCCGCGTCCGACCAAGTCCGGCCGCAGCGGAACCCAGGACGACATCGTCTACGCGCATATCTTCGAGGCCATTCTCGAACAGCGCCTCGCGCCAGGCACCAAATTGAGTGAAGAAGCCCTCGGTGAGATCTTCGGCGTGAGCCGCACCATCATCCGCCGCGCATTGTCGCGTCTGGCCCATGAAGGCGTGGTGTTGCTGCGTCCCAACCGTGGCGCTGTGGTCGCCAGCCCCAGTGTTGAAGAAGCGCGTCAGGTGTTCTTCGCCCGGCGCCTGGTGGAAAAGGCCATCACTGAACTGGCCGTCGAGCACGCCACTGCCGAGCAGTTGGGCGAGCTGCGGCAGATGGTCAGCGATGAACGTGACAGCTTTGCCAAAGGGGATCGTGGCGCAGGTATTCGCCTGTCCGGGGAATTTCATCTGAAACTGGCGGAAGCGGCGAAAAACGCGCCGTTGATCAGTTTCCAGCGCAGCCTGGTGTCGCAGACCTCGCTGATCATCGCCCAGTACGAAAGCGGCAATCGCTCGCATTGCTCGTACGACGAACATACCCAGTTGATCGACGCCATCGAAGCCCGCGACGCGGCGCTGGCCGTCGACCTGATGATGCATCACATGGATCACATCGACAGCAAACTCAACCTCGACGAAGACAGCGCCTCGGACGACCTCCACGCCGTGTTCTCGCACCTGATGCTGCCAAAGAAAAAAGCAGGCCGCAGCACCGCGGCCTGACCCCAGCCGTTCGCTGCAGCACCTGTGGGAGTGAGCTTGCTCACGATTGCCTCGGGTCAGCAATGCATGCGGTGGCTGAAAGAGTGCCATCGCGAGCAAGCTCACTCCTACAGTGGTTGGTGGTATTCGCGAATGGTTGATCTGGCCAAGGACCTGTAGGAGCGCGCTTGCCCGCGAACACGGTGGGTCAGCCATGCACGCGGTGGCTGAAAGAATGCCATCGCGAGCAAGCTCACTCCTACAGTGGTTGGTGGTATTCGCGAATGGTTGATCTGGCCAAGGACCTGTAGGAGCGCGCTTGCCCGCGAACACGGTGGGTCAGCCATACACGCGGCGGCTGAAAGAATGCCTTCGCGGGCAAGCTCATTCCCACATGGACCATGTTTGCTGCGCGACAGCGCGGCGTCTGGACGACGACGAATCTCCTACACTTTCTGACGCTCATCCAATCCGCATTGAACGCAAATCTCTGTAGGAGCAATCGGAGGTTACGACGGTCGCGAAGCGGCGGGCCTGCGACATCAATGTCGGCTGACACACCGCATTCGCAGGCAAGCGCTTCTACCGTTCGCGGCGCTGCCTTACCGCTTATGCACCAACACCCCTGCCGAATACGTTTCGCTGACGGTGCGGTCGTCGCCCAGCGTCATCAACACAAACAGCTGCTCTTCGATGCTCGTCGCCTGTTTCATGCGGTACGACAGCAGCGGTGTGGCGTTGAAATCCAGCACCACGAAATCCGCTTCGCTGCCCGCCTGCAGGTTGCCGATCTTGTCTTCCAGCCGCAGTGCGCGAGCCCCGCCAAGAGTCGCCAGGTACAGTGATTTGAACGGGCTCAGCCTCGCTCCCTGCAACTGCATGACCTTATAAGCCTCGTTCAATGTGTGCAGCAGCGAAAAACTGGTCCCCGCGCCAACATCGGTGCCCAGGCCGACGTTGACCTTGTGCCGCTCCGCCATCGGCAAATCGAACAGCCCGCTGCCCAGAAACAGGTTCGACGTCGGGCAGAAGGCAATGGCCGACCCGGTTTCGGCCAGGCGCTCACATTCCTCGTCGCACAAATGAACGCCGTGGGCGAACACCGAGCGTTGGCCCAGCAAGTTGAAATGGTCGTACACGTCCAGGTAGTTTTTGTGCTCGGGGAACAGCGCCTTGACCCATTCGATCTCTTTCAGGTTTTCACTGATGTGGGTCTGCAGGTAAAGATCCGGGTATTCGGTCAACAGTTGGCCGGCGAGAGTCATTTGCTCCGGCGTGCTGGTCGGCGCAAACCGTGGCGTCACCGCGTAATGCAACCGGCCCTTGCCATGCCAGCGCTCGATCAGCGCCTTGCTGTCGTCATAGCTGGACTGCGCGGTGTCCACCAGATAATCCGGCGCGTTGCGGTCCATCATCACCTTGCCGGCGATCAGCCGCAGATTGAGCTTTTCGGCGGCACTGAACAGCGCCTCCACCGACGCCTTGTGACGGCTGCCGAACACCAGCGCCGTGGTGGTGCCGTTGCGCAGCAATTCGTTGAGAAAGATGTCGGCGACCTGCGCCGAGTGCTCGGGGTCTTCGAACTGCTTTTCGCAGGGGAAAACGTAGGTGTTGAGCCAGTCAAGCAACTGCTCGCCGTAGGACCCGATCATGCCGGTCTGCGGCAGATGGATATGGGTGTCGATGAAGCCCGCGGTAATGAGCGCGTCGTCATAGGCCACCACTTCGACGTCGTCGGCGAGCGTGGCCAGCAAGTCTTCTGCATCGCCGAGCGCGACGATACGACCGTCTTCAACCAGCATCAGGCCGTCTGCGAAGTATTCGTACGACGCCTCCACGCCCACCTCGGCGGGGTCAGCGAGGCTGTGCACAATCGCAGCGCGGTAAGCTTTTTTAGCGTGGGGCAGTGCTTGGGGCAGTGCTTGGGACAGAGGGGTGGTCATGTCTGGATTCGTTCTTCAGGGATTCAGGGCGTCAGGCTGCGGCGTGAGGCCGGCAGCAGACGGGCGACAGGTTCGGCGGACACGCTGTGCTCGCCGAAATGAGCGTTGTAGGTGGCAATCACTTCGCCGGCGATGGACACGGCGATTTCCATGGGCAGCTTGCCTTTGACCTCGGTCAGGCCCATCGGGCAACGCATGCGCTGCAGCGCAGCGGCGTCGAAGCCACGATCACGCAAGCGGTGTTCGAATTTGACGCGTTTGGTTTTCGAGCCAATCAGCCCGAAATAGCCGAAGTCACCGCGCTTGAGGATCGCTGCGGCCAACTCCAGGTCCAGTTGATGGTTGTGGGTCATGACGATGCAATAGCTGCCGGCCGGTAGATTGTCGACTTCTTCGATGACGTCCTCGGTGAGGACCTGCGTCACGCCCTCAGGCAGATGCGCTGGAAATTCACCCTCGCGAGAATCGATCCAGCGCACCCGGCAGGGCAGGCTGGCAAGCAAGGGCACCAGCGCACGACCGACGTGACCGGCACCGAACACAGCGATATGCGCCTGGGGCTGGCCCATCGGTTCAAACAGCAGGACATTCACCCCGCCGCAGCACTGACCCAGGCTGGCGCCAAGGCTAAAGCGCTCCAGTCGGGTGTGCCCACTGCTACTGGCGAGCATGTCCCGGGCGATTTCCATCGCCTTGAACTCCAGGTGACCGCCGCCAATGGTGTCGAAAATGCGCTCGGCGCTGACCACCATTTTCGAGCCGGCATTGCGTGGCGTCGAGCCGCGTTCCTCGATGATGGTCACCAGCACACAGGCCTCGCCCTGGCGCTGCAGATCGGCGAGGGCGCTGATCCAGTTATTCATGTGATTCTCCTCATCGAACATCGATCGTACCCACGCTCTGCGTGGGCACGGCGGCTATGACGCTCGGCGTCGCTCAATCGGCGCGGAGCGTCTCGGGCTGCATTCCCACGCGGAGCGTGGGCACGATCTGCGAAGCCGCTGAATTGCGTCGCAACGCGCGCATTTGCTCACATCCCCACAACACCCGTTCCGGCGTCGCAGGTGCATCAATCCTTGGCTGATGCCGGTAATCCCCCAGGCTCGCGACGGCGTCCTTGATCGCACACCAGGCGGCGATCCCCAGCATGAACGGTGGCTCACCCACAGCTTTGGAGTGGAACACCGTGTCCTCGGGATTCTTGCGGTTCTCGACGAGTTTTACGCGCAGGTCCGCCGGCATGTCGGCCACCGCAGGAATCTTGTAACCCGCCGGGCCGTTGGTCATCAGCTTGCCCTTGTCGTTCCACACCAGCTCTTCAGTCGTCAGCCAACCCATGCCTTGAATGTAGCCGCCTTCGACCTGGCCGATGTCGATGGCCGGGTTCAGTGAGGCGCCGACGTCATGCAGAATGTCCGTGCGCAGCATCTTGTACTCACCGGTCAGCGTGTCCACCAGCACCTCGGTACACGCCGCACCGAAGGCGAAATAGTAGAAAGGCCGGCCGCGCGCCTGGCTGCGATCGTAGAAAATCTTTGGCGTCTTGTAGTACCCGGTGCTCGACAGCGACACCTGGCCCATCCAAGCCTGCTGCGCCAGGGTGTCGAAGCTGATCACTTGGTCGCCAACGCGCACGTGGCCGTTGCGAAATTCCACGCGCGACTCATCGCACTGGTAATGCTTCGCCGCGAATTCCACCAGCCGCTGCTTGAGGATTTCCGCCGCGTTCTGCGCTGCCTTGCCGTTCAGGTCGGCGCCGCTGGACGCGGCCGTTGGCGAGGTGTTCGGCACCTTGTCAGTGTTGGTCGCGGTGATTTGCACGCGGTCGATATCGACCTGGAACACTTCGGCCACCACCTGCGCCACTTTCACGTTCAGCCCCTGACCCATCTCGGTGCCGCCATGATTGAGGTGGATGCTGCCGTCGGTGTAAATGTGGATCAGCGCGCCAGCCTGATTGAGGAAACTGGCGGTAAAAGAAATGCCGAATTTCACCGGGGTCAGTGCCAAGCCTTTCTTCAACACCGGGCTGCTGGCGTTGTAGGCCTGGATGGCTTTGCGTCGCTCCACGTAGTCGCAGCTTTGCTCCAGCTCGGCGGTCATCTCTTCAAGCATGTTGTGCTCGACCGTCTGGTAGTAGTGCGTCACGTTGCGCTCGGTCTTGCCGTAATAATTCGCCTTGCGCACCGCCAGCGGGTCCTTGCCCAGATGCCGGGCGATGACGTCCATTACTTCCTCGATGGCGACCATGCCCTGCGGGCCGCCGAAGCCGCGGTAGGCGGTATTCGATGCAGTGTTGGTCTTGCAGCGATGACCGTTGATGGTGGCATCGCCCAGGTAGTAAGCGTTATCGGCGTGAAACATCGCGCGGTCGACGATCGAGGCCGACAAATCGGGCGAATAACCGCAGTTGCCGGCCAGGTCCAGCTGGATACCCTGCAAGCGCCCGTCGTCGTCAAACCCCACGTCGTATTCGACATAAAACGGATGACGCTTGCCGGTCATCATCATGTCTTCCATGCGCGGCAGGCGCATCTTGGTCGGTTGCCCGGTGAGGCGAGCGATCACTGCGCACAGGCAAGCCGGGCTCGCGGCCTGGGTTTCCTTGCCGCCGAAGCCACCGCCCATGCGCCGCATGTCCACGACGACTTTGTTCATCGAAACGTCCAGCACTTCGGCGACGAGCTTTTGCACTTCGGTCGGATTCTGCGTCGAGCAGTAGACGATCATGCCGCCATCTTCAGTGGGCATGACCGAAGAAATCTGCGTCTCCAGATAGAAATGCTCCTGGCCGCCGATGTGCAGCGTGCCCTGAAGCCGGTGGGGCGCGGACGCCAGGGCGGTGGCCGAATCGCCGCGCTGGTGAGTGTGGCTGTCGAGCACAAAGTGCTTGTTGCGATACGCCTGAACCACCTCCAGCACCGGCTCCAGGTCTTCGTACTCGATGATCGCGGCCATCGCCGCCTTGCGCGCGGTTTCCAGATCCCGAGCCGCCACGGCAATCACCGGCTGACCAACGAACTCCACCGTGTCGATGGCCAACAACGGGTCGCCCGGCAGCAGCGGACCGATGTCCTTCAAACCCGGAATGTCGCCGTGGGTGATGGCGATGCGCACACCCTCGAAGGCGTAGCAAGGCGATACGTCGACGCGAACGATGCGCGCGTGGGCACGATCGGACAGGCGTGCGTAGACGTGCAGCTGATTGGGGAATTCCAGACGGTCATCGATGTAAATCGCTTCGCCGGACACGTGCTTGTCGGCACTGTCGTGCTTGACGCTGCGGCCGACGCCGGTGGTCAGGTCCTGTTGAAACAGGGCGAGCATGTCCTCTTGGGACCTGGCTGAATGATGGTTAGACATAGTCTGTCACCCGCGTCTGAATGTGGGGCGTCTTCACTTCAATGAAGTACTTGCGCAACAGGTTTTGCGCGCTGAGCAGCCGGTATTCCTTGCTCGCGCGGAAATCCGTCAGCGGGGTGAAATCTTCTGCCAGCGCCCCACACGCACGCTCCACGGTGGCCTCGGTCCACGGCTGCCCGATCAGCGCCTGCTCGCAGCGCGTGGCACGTTTGGGAATGGCCGCCATCCCGCCAAATGCAGCGCGGGCGTCGACGATGACGTCATTTTCCACCTGCAGCCGGAACGCCGCACAGACCGCCGAAATATCGTCGTCCAGCCGCTTGGACACCTTGTAGGCGCGGAACGTCTGTCGGGCGTTGGCCCGGGGCACGATGATGCGCTCGATGAATTCGCTTTCCTGCCGCGCGGTCACGCGGTAGTCGATGAAGTAATCCTCCAGCGCCAGGATGCGGCGCTGCTCACCTTTGCGCAGCACGATTTGCGCACCCAGAGCGATGAGCAGGGGCGGGGAGTCACCAATGGGCGAGGCGTTGCCGATGTTGCCACCGAGGGTGCCCTGATTGCGGATTTGCAGCGATGCAAAACGGTGCAGGAGCTGGCCGAAGTCCGGGTACTCGTGGCTCAGCGCGTCATAGCAGTCGGTGAGTGATGTGGCCGCGCCAATCTCGATGCGGTCGTCGAAGTGCTGGACTGTTTTCATCTCGGCCACGTTGCCGACGTAAATCATTACCGGCAGCGGGCGGTGAAACTGGGTGACTTCAAGGGCCAGATCGGTGCCGCCGGCCAACAGCCTGGCGTGCGGGTGAGCACTGTAGAGATCGGCCAGATCGGCCACGGTCAGCGGCACCAGGCAGCGCTTGTCGCCGCTGTCCAGTTCGCCGGTCTGCGTCGGTACGATGGCCTTGAGGCGCGCAATGGTCTGGGCCTTCAGGGCATCGAACTGGTCCGCTTGCGGTGCTCTGCAGCATTGCTCGGCGGCAGCGAGAATCGGTCGATACCCGGTGCAGCGGCACAGGTTGCCGGCCAGGGCCTCGTGGGCCTGGGCCTGTCTGGATTCAGACGACGCGTTCTCGGTGCTGTTTTTCTGCAGTGCAAACAGCGACATGATGAAGCCTGGTGTACAGAACCCGCACTGTGAGCCGTGGCAGTCCACCATTGCCTGTTGAACGCTGTGCAATTGACCCCGATGTTTGAGGTCCTCGACGCTGAGCAATTGTTTGCCGTGCAGCGAGGCCACAAAGGTCAGGCAGGAGTTGAGGCTGCGATAACTCAGTTGCTCCTGTCCCGCAGCATCGGTGGTCAATTCGCCCACCACGACAGTGCACGCGCCGCAGTCCCCGCTGGCGCAACCCTCTTTGGTGCCGGACTTGTGCAGATGCTCGCGCAGGTAATTGAGCACCGTCACGTTGGGGTCCAGAGCGTGTTCGGTTTTCAGCTCTTGGTTCAGCAGAAACTGGATCACGGGTCGCGCCTCGTTCTTGTCGTTGATAAGCACCGCTCACAGCCGCCGACGAGCGTGTCATCGAACGTGTCGATGAATTTATCAGCTCTGACTATCGGGTCAATAAATTTCTGACTCAAAGGTCAAGAAAATCACTGTTTCGTTTCATTGCCGACCGACCGTCGTTGCTACAGCGGGTCGTGGCGGTGAGAACCAGTGGTCAGAACTTCCATGTTTCTGCTTATTTCGTGCCAGTTTCCACAGGATGGCCCTGCGCCACAGGTGAGCAGTGCGATACACTCCGCCGCTTGTTTGCAGCTAATGAAGTTGAAGGAAAGAAATGACGTTCAAGGCACCTGACAGCCTCGCCGAGCAGATCGCTCATCACCTTGCCGAACGGGTCATCCGCGGCGAGCTCAAGCCCGGAGAGCGGATTCAGGAACAGAAAGTCACGGCCGCGCTGAATGTCAGCCGCGGTTCGGTGCGCGAAGCGTTGTTGATTCTGGAGCGTCGTCACTTGATTGTGATCCTGCCGCGCCGTGGTGCGCAGGTGTCGGTGCTGACCCCGCACAACATCACCAGCTTGTGCGCGCTGATGAGCGAAATGTACATCCTGCTGGGCCTTGCCGTTGCGCGCAGCTGGAAAGAGCCGCTGGACCTCGCGCCCTTCATGCAGATCCAGCAGCGGCTGATCGCCAGTGGCGAACGCCAGGACGTCAAAGCCTTCGTTGAAGACAGTTTCAACGTGATGCGCGCGGCCTATCCGTTCGCCAACAATCCCTACCTGGAAGAGACCGTCGAGAACCTGCAACCCTCGATGAGCCGTTTTTATTTCCTGGCGCTGGACCAGCGCCAGGCAGAAATGAGCGAGTACCTGACCCTCTTCAGTCAATTGCTTGAAGCGGTCGTGGTGCGAGATCTTGCGCGCATCCGCGATGTGCTCACCCGTTACGCCGAGCGCAGCTGCCAGTCGGTGCTGTCCGCCCTGGAAGCCAGCTGATCCATGCGCCTGAAGTGCATCAGGCTGGCGGGGTTCAAATCGTTCGTTGACCCGACGACCGTGAACTTCCCCAGCAACATGGCGGCCGTGGTCGGCCCCAACGGATGCGGCAAATCCAACATCATCGACGCGGTGCGCTGGGTCATGGGCGAAAGCTCGGCCAAGAACCTGCGCGGCGAGTCGATGACTGACGTTATCTTCAATGGCTCCACCAGCCGCAAGCCGGTGAGCCAGGCGAGCATCGAGCTGGTTTTCGACAATTCCGACGGCACGCTGGTCGGTGAATACGCCAGTTACGCCGAGATTTCCATTCGCCGCAAAGTCACCCGCGACAGTCAGAACAGCTATTACCTGAACGGCACCAAATGCCGCCGCCGCGACATCACTGACATCTTCCTCGGCACCGGCCTGGGCCCGCGCAGCTACTCGATCATCGAGCAGGGCATGATTTCCAAGCTGATCGAAGCCAAGCCCGAGGACCTGCGCAATTTCATCGAAGAAGCGGCGGGCATCTCCAAGTACAAGGAGCGTCGCCGCGACACCGAAAACCGCATCCGGCGCACCCACGAGAACCTGGCACGCCTGACCGATTTGCGCGACGAACTGGGCCGTCAGCTGGAGCGTCTGCAGCGTCAGGCCCAGGCCGCCGAGAAATATCAGGAATACAAAGCCGAGGAGCGTCAACTCAAGGCGCAGTTGTCTGCGTTGCGTTGGCAGGCGCTGAACGAACAAGTGGCACAGCGCGAATCGGTGATCGGCAATCAGGAAGTCGGCTTTGAGGCGCTGGTGGCCGATCAGCGCAGTGCCGACGCCGCTATCGAACGCCTGCGTGATGGCCATCACGACCTCTCCGAGCGGTTCAATCTGGTACAGGGCCGTTTCTACTCGGTGGGCGGTGACATTGCGCGCGTCGAGCAAAGCATCCAGCACGGCCAGCAACGCTTGCGCCAGTTGCAGGATGACCTGCGCGAAGCCGAACGTGCGCGCCAGGAAACCGAATCCCACTTGGGCCATGACCGCACGCTGTTGGCCACGCTTGGCGAAGAGCTGGAAATGCTCGAGCCGGAACAGGACATCACCCTTGCGGCCGCCGAAGAATCCGCCGCCGCGCTGGAAGAAGCCGAAACCGCAATGCACGGCTGGCAGGAGCAGTGGGACGCTTTCAATCTCACCTCTGCCGAGCCCCGGCGTCAGGCCGAGGTGCAGCAGTCGCGCATCCAGCAGCTGGAAACCAGCCTGGAGCGTCTGGCCGAGCGTCAGCGGCGGTTGGGCGAAGAGCGCCAATTGCTCGCGGCTGATCCTGAAGACGCGGCCATTCTTGAACTCAGCGAGGACCTTGCTGCGCGCGACATGGCTCTCGAGGAACTGAATGCTGAAGAAGAGCAGCTTATCGAGCGCCTTGAGCAGCTGCGCGTCGATCTGCAGCAGGCCACGCAGTCGCAGCAACAGGCCCAGGGCGATTTGCAACGCCTGAACGGCCGCATCGCCTCGCTGGAGGCGCTGCAACAGGCTGCGCTTGATCCGGGCACCGGCACGGCGGAGTGGCTGCGCGATCATCAACTGAGTGAGCGTCCGCGACTGGCGGAGGGGCTGCGCGTTGAGGCCGGTTGGGAACTGGCGGTGGAGACCGTGCTGGGCGCCGATCTGAATGCTGTGCTGGTCGACGAATTTGCCGGGCTCGACCTGGCCGGTTTCAGCCAGGGCGACCTGCGGCTGGTGAGCGCCGGCGCCGACGTGACGCGCATCCCTGGGAGTTTGCTCGACAAGGTCGAGACACAGGTCGATCTGACCCACTGGCTGGGCCCGGTCAAACCCGTTGAAACCCTTGACGATGCGCTGTCGCTGCGCGGCCAATTGAGCGCCGGGCAAAGCCTGATCAGCCGCGATGGCTACTGGGTCGGGCGGGATTTTCTGCGCGTGCGCCGGGCCAGCGAGGCCGAAAGTGGCGTGCTGGCCCGGGGGCAGGAATTGCAGCGTCTAGAGGCCGAGCGCGAAGAGCGTGAAGCCACGCTGGCGGCGCTGGATGAACAACTGCTCAGCCAGCGCGAGCAGCAGCGCACCCAGGAAGATCACCGCGAGCAATTGCGCCGTCGCTTGCAGGACGAAGCCCGTCAGCAAAGCGAGCTGAAAGCGCAGTTGTCCGCTGCCAAAGCCAAGGTCGAGCAGTTGACCCTGCGGCGCACCCGGCTGGACGAAGAATTAACCGAGCTCGCTGAACAGCGGGCCATGGAGCAGGAAACCCTTGGCGAGTCGCGCCTGCAACTGCAGGACGCCCTCGACAGCATGGCGCTGGACACCGAACAGCGCGAACTGCTGCTGGCCCGGCGCGACAGCCTGCGCGAGCGTCTGGATCGCGTGCGGCAGGAAGCTCGTCAGCACAAGGATCACGCCAACCAGCTGGCCGTGCGCCTCGGCTCATTGCGTGCCCAGCACGATTCCACGCGCCAGGCGCTGGAGCGTCTGGAGATGCAGTCCGAACGCCTGACCGAAAAGCGCGAGCAACTGAGCCTCAACCTGGAGGAGGGCGCCGCGCCGCTGGAAGAACTGCGCATGAAGCTCGAAGAGCTGCTGGAGAGGCGCATGGTGGTCGACGAGGAAATGCGCACCGCCAAGAACGCGCTGGAAGACGCTGATCGCGAGTTGCGTGACGCCGAGAAGCGCCGCACCCAGGCCGAGCAGCAATCGCAGCTGTTGCGCGGGCAGCTGGAGCAGCAGCGCCTGGAATGGCAAACCCTCACCGTGCGACGCAAGGCCTTGCAAGAGCAATTGCACGAAGACGGCTACGACCTGGACGGCGTTCTGACGACCCTGACCGTTGACGCGAACGAGAAAGACGCAGAGGACGAGCTGGAGCGCATCGCCGCGCGGATTCAGCGGCTGGGTGCGATTAACCTGGCGGCCATCGACGAGTATCAGCAGCAGTCCGAACGCAAACGCTACCTGGACGCGCAGGACGCCGACCTGGTCGAGGCGCTGGATACGCTCGAAAGCGTGATCCGCAAAATCGACAAGGAAACGCGCAACCGCTTCAAAGAGACCTTTGATCAGATAAACAGCGGAATTCAGGCACTCTTTCCAAAAGTTTTCGGTGGCGGCAGCGCTTACTTGGAACTGACGGGCGAAGATTTACTCGATACAGGGGTGACGATCATGGCGCGTCCTCCCGGCAAGAAAAACAGCACGATTCATTTGCTGTCCGGCGGTGAGAAGGCCTTGACCGCACTGGCACTCGTTTTCGCCATCTTCAAGCTCAACCCGGCGCCGTTCTGCATGCTCGATGAAGTCGACGCACCGCTGGACGACGCCAACGTGGGGCGCTATGCCCGGTTGGTCAAGGAGATGTCACAGACGGTGCAGTTCATCTACATCACCCACAACAAGATCGCCATGGAAATGGCCGATCAGTTGATGGGCGTCACCATGCACGAACCCGGCTGTTCGCGGCTGGTGGCGGTAGACGTGGAGGAGGCGATGGCGCTGGTGGAGTCATAGTGGATGCGCAGTTGATCGCGCGGCGGTCATGCAGATTGATGGGCAAAGGTGGCAGTCGCACGACCCGTACAGGAACCACCGTTGCAGCGTGACAGATGCTTGTGACCTGCCAGATGTACGAGACGGTGTAAAGTTGCCTTTGGTCGTGCTAGCTTAATGGCCACTTTTTCATTTCGCGTGGGTAAAAGGCCATTCAGAACATAGAGTTGGCTCCACGTTTTAAAGGGGTTTGCGCCCTTAATTTTTCAGAATTTCATTAGAGGCACGGGACTACATGGAAATCGGTCTGCGAGAGTGGCTGATCGTCATCGGCATAATTGTCATCGCCGGTATTCTTTTTGATGGCTGGCGCCGGATGCGCGGCGGCAAGGGTAAGTTGAAATTCAGGCTGGACCGCAGTTTCTCCAACGTGCCGGACGACGATGAACCAACGTCCGCCGAAGTGCTCGGTCCTGCTCGCGTGCTGGACACGCACAAAGAGCCGCAACTGGACGAGCACGACCTGCCGACCATGAGCGCCGCGCCGCGTGAGCGTGCCGAACGTGAGCCTCGCCGCGGCAAGCGCAAGGACGAGCCACATCAGGGCGATCTGAACTTGAGCGCCAATGGGCCGGATCTGTTCAGCGCACGCGATGATGATTTCCCGGACGACAAGCCGAACCAGCGCATTACCGAAGACAAGGACCTGCCGCCGGTTGAAGAAGTGCTGGTGATCAGCGTTATTTCCCGGGACGAAAGCGGCTTCAAGGGCCCGGCGCTGCTGCAGAACATTCTGGAAAGCGGCCTGCGCTTCGGCGAGATGGACATTTTCCACCGTCACGAAAGCATGGCGGGCAATGGTGAAGTGCTGTTTTCGATGGCCAACGCAGTCAAGCCGGGCGTGTTCGATCTGGACGACATCGACCATTTCAGTACTCGCGCGGTGAGCTTCTTCCTCGGCCTGCCGGGCCCGCGTCATCCCAAGCAGGCATTCGATGTGATGGTTGCCGCCGCTCGCAAGCTGGCCCATGAGCTCAACGGTGAATTGAAAGATGACCAGCGCAGCGTCATGACCGCGCAGACCATCGAGCACTACCGTCAGCGCATCGTCGAGTTCGAACGCCGCGCATTGACCCAGCGTCGCTGATTCGTTGAGTGGCGTGTCCCTGTAGGAGCGCGCTTGCCCGCGATTGCGGTGGGTCAGTCACCAGCGCGTCGATTGCACGGACACTTTCGCCGGCCACCAGGCTCCTACAGTTACAAGCATCACAAATTGAGCAGCTTCGGCTGCTCTTTTGCATTTTGAGAATACGCCTATGAAAGCCGCCGAAACCCGCATCCTGGAATTGCGCGCTGAGCTGGATCAGCACAACTACCGTTACCACGTGCTCGACGAACCGAGCATCCCGGACGTGGAATACGACCGCCTGTTTCACGAGCTCAAGGCGCTGGAGGCGGAGAACCCGCATCTGGTCACGCCTGATTCGCCGACGCAGCGGGTGGGCAGTGCCGCGTTGTCGGCATTCACCCAGGTGCGTCACGAGATCCCGATGCTGAGCCTGGGCAACGCCTTCGAAGAAACCGACATGCTCGAGTTTGATCGTCGGGTCAACGAGGGACTGGACCTGCCGGCTGCTTCAAAAAAGGTCGAATACAGCTGCGAACCCAAGCTCGACGGTCTGGCCGTGAGCCTGCTGTACCAGAACGGCGCGCTGGTACGCGGCGCCACGCGCGGCGACGGCACCACCGGCGAAGACATCAGCGTCAACGTGCGCACCGTGCGCAACATTCCGCTGAAGCTGCACGGCAAGGGCTGGCCGGAGACCCTGGAAGTACGCGGTGAAGTGTTCATGTCCAAGGCCGGTTTCGAGCGCCTCAACGCCAGCCAGCTGGAAGTCGGTGGCAAGACCTTCGCCAACCCGCGTAACGCAGCGGCCGGGAGCCTGCGTCAGCTGGATTCAAAGATCACTGCCAACCGTCCGCTGGAATTCTGCTGCTACGGCATCGGTCAGGTGTCCCATGACATCGCCGACACCCATACCAGCAACCTGCAACAGCTCAAAGCCTGGGGCATGCCGATCAGCCGCGAGATGAAAATCGCCCATGGCATCGACGACTGTCTGAAGTACTACCACGACATTGGCGAGAAACGCCTGTCGCTGCCGTACGAAATCGACGGCGTAGTCTTCAAGGTGAACAGCATTGCCTCCCAGCGCGAGCTGGGGTTCCGTGCGCGTGAGCCACGCTGGGCCATCGCTCATAAATTCCCTGCCATGGAAGAGCTCACCGAGCTGCTCGACGTCGAGTTTCAGGTAGGGCGCACTGGGGCCGTGACGCCCGTCGCACGCTTGAAGCCGGTGAAAGTGGCCGGTGTCACCGTTGCCAACGCCACGCTGCACAACATGGACGAAGTGGCGCGACTGGGCCTGATGATTGGTGACACGGTGATCATTCGCCGGGCGGGCGACGTGATTCCGCAAGTGGTGCAGGTGGTGCAGGAGCGCCGCCCGGCAGACGCGCGCGTGGTCGAGGTCCCGCAGGTGTGCCCGGTGTGCGGTTCGCAGGTCGAGCGCACACAGCTGATCAAGCGCAGCAAGGGCAAGGAAACCATCAGCGAGGGCGCGGTGTATCGCTGCGTCGGACGTCTGGCCTGTGGTGCGCAGCTCAAACAGGCCATCATCCACTACGTCTCGCGTCGGGCGATGGACATTGAAGGCCTGGGCGACAAGACCATCGAGCAACTGGTGGACGAGAAACTGATCGGCTCGCCGGCCGATCTGTACAAGCTGACCTACGAACAGATCATCGACCTCGAAGGTTTTGCCGACATCTCTACTAAAAAGCTGCTCAACTCGATCGCCGAGAGCAAGAAGCCGACCCTGGCGCGGTTCATCTATGCGCTGGGCATCCCGGATGTCGGCGAGGAGACGGCCAAAGTGCTGGCCCGCTCGCTGGGGGCGCTGGATCGGGTCACGGTTGCATTGCCCGAAGTGCTCACGTATCTCCCCGACATCGGCCTGGAAGTCGCGCACGAGATCCACAGTTTCTTCGAGGACGAGCACAACCAGAACGTGATCGGCGCCTTGCTCGGCGAATGCGAGATGCAGCTGCAGGACACCGGCGATCTGGGCGCTGAGTTCGCGGCGAGCGCCACGCTGGGTGGCATGCTCGACAAGTTGAATATCCCGACCGTGGGGCCGGGCGCTGCGCAGAAGCTGGCAGACAAGTTCGGCACCCTTGAAGCGGTGGTGCGCGCCGACTGGCTGGACATGCGTCAGACGTTGCCGGAGAAACAGGCGCAGGCGGTCAGGGCATTTTTCGACATCGACGATAATGCGCAGCGGGCCCTGGCTATCGAACAGCAGCTCAAAGACTTTGGCATGCACTGGCACAGCGAGAAGAAGGTGGTCGAGGGCCTGCCGCTGGCGGGCCAGACGTGGGTGCTGACCGGTTCGCTGGAGTTGATGAGCCGCGACGTGGCGAAAGACAAACTGGAAGGGCTGGGGGCCAAAGTGTCCGGCTCGGTTTCAACGAAGACCCACACAGTGGTGGCGGGGCCTGGTGCAGGCTCCAAACTGACCAAAGCCAACGAACTGGGCCTGAAGGTCCTGGACGAAGAGGCGTTTGTGGGCTTTTTGAAGAAGCACGGCGTGGAAGTAGATTGAGGTTTACCCAGCGCCGACCAGCTTCTAAAGCCTCAACATCTGATTTAAGGCGTGTCGCGCTCCATTGCAGGAGCGCGCTTGCCCGCGAACAAAAGCTTCTCGGCTGAAGCCGGTCCCATTGAAAGCACCGAGTACAATCCGTGGGACCTGCTTCAGCCGGGAAGCCTTTGATCTGCACCTGATCTTGATCTTCATATACAGCCAGCCCAGACACCGCCAATCGCGACTCAATCATCCCACGCTCAGTCTGGGCATGCAGCCAAGATGCTCCGCGTCGCTCCCGCCGTTTTTTGCGCAGGCCCGACATGTCAAACCCTCTGTAGGAGCCGGCTTGCTGGCGAACGCGGTGTGTCAGCCCCCTTATTCATACCTGATCCCCTGCATTCGCCAGCAAGCCGGCTCCTACGACGACATCATCACGCCAAGCACCGGCGGCCATTGCCGAGCTCCCCCTGCGGCTGCCTTGCTCCGTGAATCCACGGAACCCCCGTCACCCTTAACGATCTAGTGCTTGCAGCCCCCCCTCAGGATATCGCCATGTTCCAATTCTTCGAGCAACTCAGCACACGGATCGCGGCGCCATTCGCCGGGGAGAGCAAACGCAACAGCAAAGTCTGGCAGTGCCGGTGCGGACAGTCGGTGTTCTTCCGCAACAGCCAATGCCTGGCATGCTCGGCAGCGCTGGGCTATCTGCCTGAGCAGAGCAAAATCGCCGCGCTGGAACCGGGGCCTGACGCGCAAACCTGGCGCGTCAGTGACGAACCCCAGGCCGGCCTCTACCGTCGCTGCGCGAACCTCAACACAGCGGCGGCCTGTAACTGGATTTTCCCCGCACTCAACGCAGGTGATTTCTGCATCGCCTGCAGCCTCAACAAGACCATCCCCGACCTGTCCGTGCCGGAGAACCCCGAGCGCTGGGGCAAGATTGAGACCGCCAAACGCC
The DNA here is from genome assembly GCF_000759445.1 of Pseudomonas lutea. Lineage (NCBI taxonomy): Bacteria > Pseudomonadati > Pseudomonadota > Gammaproteobacteria > Pseudomonadales > Pseudomonadaceae > Pseudomonas > Pseudomonas lutea. The sequence continues at coordinate 1,905,821 of NZ_JRMB01000001.1, read as the reverse complement.
GACTGGTGGCGCAGCTTATAACCCTGGGCCTGCAGGTCATCCCCAAAAGCGTCGACGAAGAACGCGGCCTGGCGTTTGAGTTTCTCGGCGTCGACATCGAGGGCAATTTGCCCACCACCGGCCACGCCAATGGCTTGATCACCCTCAATGTCGAAGAAGCCGACGACGCCATCCGTGAGAAGGTGCGCGTGCAAATGCACGAACCCTACCGCACATTGCTCGGGCATTTCCGTCATGAAGTGGGTCATTACTATTGGGATCGCCTGATCGCCAACACCTACTGGCAGGACGGCTTCCGCCACCTGTTCGGCGACGACCGCGCCAGCTACGCCGATGCCCTGGACCATCATTATCAGCACGGTGCCCCGACCGACTGGCAGCAGCATTACGTCAGCGCCTACGCCACCATGCACCCCTGGGAAGACTGGGCCGAAACCTGGGCGCACTACCTGCACATGATGGATGCTGTCGACACCGCCCTGAGCCTGGGCATGAGTGCGCGGGACATGGACCTCGATTACCAGCCGTTTCCCCTCGAAACACTGTACGACCCCCAACATCCAGGCGGCCTGGCGTTCCTCTCCTTCGTCAATGCGTGGATCGAGCTGGCCGGCATGCTCAACGAGCTGTCCCGTGCCATGGGACAGGCGGACTTCTATCCGTTCGTGCTGCCGCCGGCCGTCATCACCAAGCTGCACTTCATCCATCTGGTCATACAGGGGGCGGGCGGCAAGGCGGATGAGGTCCTGCAAGCACAGTGACCCCCTCATTCGAGTGAGATGAGGCCCATCCCGGTACGAAGCGGTGAGACCTTCCACCGCTTGTCCGTCACCCCTGCACGGGCGGAAATCTGGTGCTATTTTCCCTATATATATCGTTTTGATACTACTGGCGAAGCGGTTGATGAAGCGGTTCAAAAGGGATTTAAGTTATGGCCACCAGTGCTCCATTGCCCAGGAACGAGCGTTCACGGCTTTCGCGCATCACCCATATGGGGCTTATCGATGCGGCGGCGGACGACGTCCTCGATCACATCATTTCGATGGTGACCCACTATTTTGAGGTCCCCATTGCGCTGGTTTCCATCGTCAGTGAGCACCGTCAGTGGTTCCGGGCCCGCGCAGGCCTGGAGGAGCGGCAGACCCCGCGCGAAATCGCCTTCTGCGCCTACACCATCCTCAGTCACGAGACGTTCCAGGTCCCGGACGCGATGCTCGACCCACGCTTCAGCGACAACCCGCTGGTCACCGGTGAGCCGCATATCCGCTTTTACGCCGGCGTGCCCCTGGTAACGGCCGATGGCCTGGCGTTGGGTACGCTGTGCATCATCGGCACCCAGCCCCGGCCGCTGCTGGATAAGCGCGACGCTGCCATGCTGGAGATGTATGGCCAGTTGGTGATGAAGCGCCTTAATAACCTGCGCAACGCCAGTTACGTTGACCAGCCCACCGGGCTGTTCAACCGCCTGCGTCTGGAAGAAGACCTCGGCGCGCTGACCGATCGGCGCAAACATGCGCTGGTCGCGCTGGACATGGTCGCGCCCACCTTTCTCGACAGTATCGTCAAGGCCCTCGGTTACAGCTTCGCCCAGGAGCTGGTGCGCTGCATGATCGATAACTGCCGCAGTCAATTGCCCGCCGACACCGCACTCTATAAGGTCAGCCCGACACGCATCGCGCTGATCACCCGCAATGCCAGACCGGAGCAGGCGGAGCGGCTGTTCAGGCAACTGCTTGAACATTTTCGGCGGCCGCTGGTGTGTCGCAATATCCCGATCCAGATGGACGTCGGCATCGGCGTGCTGCCGCTGGGGCTTGAGCGCTGCGATGAGGGCGACTGGATTCGGCTGGTGGTCAGCGCGGCGGACGAAGCCCGCGGCAAGTCCATCGGCTGGCGCTGGTACGAGCCGCACCTGGACTTTGCCCAGCAGCGCGCTTTTTTGCTGCTGGCTTCGCTGGCCGAGGCGGTGCGCAGCCCGGATCAACTGTCTTTGGTGTATCAGCCACGGCTGGAAGTGGCGACGGGGCGGGTCGTCACCGTCGAAGCTCTGTTGCGTTGGCAGCACCCGGTGCTGGGGCCGATCAGTCCGCTGGAGTTCATCCCGCTGGCGGAAAAAACCGCGCTGATTCGTTCACTCAGCCTTTGGGTACTGCACAAAGCGGTCGCCCAGGCCGCGCGCTGGCAGAAGCAGGGTTTTGCCTTCAAAGTCGCCATGAATGTGTCGGCGATCGACTTGGCCAATTCGTCATTCAGTGACGCGCTGTTCGAGCAGTTGACCACCAGTGGGCTAGAGCCCAGTGGCTTCGAGCTTGAGTTCACTGAAAGTGCGCTGTGCGATAACCCCGAGGTGACCCGTTTACAGCTGGAGCGGCTGCGCGCGCTGAACATCGACATCGCCATCGACGACTTCGGCACCGGCTACAGCAACTGGACCTACTTGCGGCAGCTGCCAGCCACCACGGTCAAGCTGGACAAATCCCTGGTTGAAAATATCGACAGCGACGAGAAGGATCGCGGCCTGGTGGAGGCCATCGTCGATCTGGCCAAGCGCCTGGGCTATCGCGTCGTCGCAGAAGGCGCGGAGACCGAGGCCGTGTATGAAATCCTCTGCGAGCTGGGCTGCCACGAAGTTCAGGGCTTCCTGATTGCGCGCCCGATGAGCGTCAGCGCGCTTGAACACTGGATGAACGCAGAGCGCCGTTGCAAGGTTCGGGCGTTGCGGTCTCTGGCGCACTGACCGCTAGAGCTTCAGGCGCATCACGCATTCCGCCCCTGCATTCACTGCGTCACGCTCCGGCAGCTCCTGCCAACCCTGCGCCCGGTACAGCTCGCGTGCGACGTGGTTGCCGGCGTCCACGGCCAGCATCAGTTGCTCGGTGTCAGGCCACAGCGCCCGGGTGAGTTCGGGCAGCGCTTGCAGGCAGCGCTTGCCCAGACCCTGGCCTTGAAACCGCCGATCAATCATCAGCGCGTGCAGCGTCGTTGTTACATGGGATTGTTGAAGCGCCCAATCCGGCAGCAGCGTCCGGCGTTTGAGCAGGAAAAACCCCCGGGGGAGTTCATCGATCAGCAGCACAAAGCCCTGCCTGTCGGCGACGGGACGGGCTGTCAGGGTCTGCAGCCCGCCGTGGATGTCGCCGACGTGGCGGATTTGTTGCTGGGTTAACGCAAGGTCCAGCAATTGATCGTGTTGGCCGGGGGAAAGCGATTCGTAGCGGGTGAGGGCAACATGCATCGGGGTTTACCTGTGTCTTGCGCCAGGGCGCTTCAGCAGCGGGTCGGCGAGAAGCCTAAAACAGCGCGTCATTGTGCCGTAATCGGTCCTCAGCGAATGCAGCCGCATGGGTGACAAAGGCTTGAACGCGCTAAAAATCTTAATCTGAAACAAGAGGTTGTAACTTGGCGCGAGACCGGTACAATGGCGCGGCTCGCCACTGGCGAGCGTCGTTATGGTGACCCCATCGGTCCCCCCGCAACGATTACCCGTGAACCTGGTCAGAGCCGGAAGGCAGCAGCCACAGCGGGAACATTGTGTGCCGGGGTGTGGCTGGTGGGGTTGCCTCCTATCTAAAAACTCGTTGAAAATCAATGAGTTGTCAGTTGAAAAATCCCGAAGTGTGACAGCGTTTAGGTACACCTAAGTGGTGCACTGTGCTGGCGATCTTACATCGTTCATTTTTTGCAAGCTATCGTCAGCTAATGCTCGTTGCGTCAGCTAGATGCACGTCCCAGCAAACAATCAACAGCAGCATCCTTACGCACCAGACCCCGCCAGATATGCTGTACCACGTATAGAGCTAGGCGATTCCGAAAGCTGTGGCGGTCGTACCGAACCCTGAACGTGAACTCGTTCCAGAGTACGCCCCAATCGCGTTACCAAGGGTGGGCAAGCTGGTCGTGATTCCGACCGTTCCAGATGTGGACGATGACGCTTTCGACGACTCACCAGAATGGATGCGGGGGGCAGCATGACCCCATGGCGAAGGTCATCCTGCACCCTGCTGTAGCTCAATATGAGCCTTCCGGCGTAGGTCAAAATGCACCAGCAGACAGACAGAGTATTTATACAGAGAGAAGTAAACAGACAGATGTAGAAGCGTTGCACGAACAAACTGAAGAGCGTGTGAAGCAAGGGCAAGAGCTGGATTTCTATCGTCTTCGTACTGGATCGGTGTACATCCGCAAGGATGAGGGTGAGGTCACTAGCGCAAGCGGGACTGTGTGGTGGCTAACTGCCCGCGACTCAGCTAGGATCGAGCAACTTTAATTCGAGGTTCAGGTTATGAAGGCAGGGATGGCAGTAATGGCGGGGATGCTTGGTCTAGCTGTTTCGACGCTCGCCAATGCTGGATGGAGCACGACGGTTCAAGACGACATCTTCAGCGGCGGAAAGAGCGCCATGATGGTTGGAACTATCAGCGCGTACCAATCGGTCGTCTTAGATTGCAACTCGGAAGGGCTTACCCTCGCACTAATTCAGCAGGAGAAATGGCAGGAAGGACACGACAATTCGACTTGGAGCTTGTTAGTAAAGGTTGATGACGGGGACGTTCACCGCTTCACCGCAGCCAGCGGTCGACGAAATGACAAATTCAGCCAGTATGGTACTGCTGAACAAGACGAGATTTTGAAGGTGCTGAACGATCTGCGTAACGCCAAATCGCAGGTGCTGCTTGGGCTCCAATCAGACGTGTACAACGCTAAGTGGTCCGGGACTGCCCCAGTGAACGGTTCCACTAGTGCAACAGATCGGTTTATGCAGGCGTGTAAGCTGAAGGGCGCTTGAAGAAGTTCCTCCGATCACAGTGAGGTAGGTCCCCTTGAATACAAAATTCCGCGCCTTGAGAAAATTGCCTAACCGACGGGGTAGCCGTAGTCAGACAGACCAAGAAGGCGTTGGAAGTGGCTGTGCATGAGAGTAAGGAGCGTAAGGGTGTTGCACCAGAGAGAACGGATGACTATCAGCCTGCACCTTCGCTGGTAGCGTTTGATTTGAAGTGCTAACGATGGACCATACAAGGAGGATGGGTCATGAGGCAGAGTGAGGGTAACTGGGACGAAGCGATGGACGAAGCTGTGAAATGGCTAGGCGCCGAGATCAGCGAGATCAAACAGTTTCAGCAGGACTGCGAGCAAGACAAGATCATAGCAATGCTGATGCAGATGAATGAAAAGCAGATGACGCAGGCGACTGCATATACGAACCTGATATTGGTTGCTGGGTACGCTGGGTATTTTGCGTTCTGGTCAACACTGGTAACCAAACTTCCATCTTGGATTTATGCGCTTAGCGGACTTCTCGCCATCGTGTCGCTTCTTTGCTTCATAGCTTGGGAGCTGGTCAAGATGATCTGGGGCAACACCTACTTGAATCGCACTAACAAAATGATCACAAAGACGGTAAGGGGGCCAGAAGCCCTAAGACTGATCGAAGCGGCCTCATCCCTACACAGCGTCAGCATCAACAAGGTGTGGATGTGGTTCTTAGTGCCTACGATCACGTGTGGGATGAGTGCCGGGGTTTTACTGGTGGGATACTTCGCTTCCGAAGTCTGGAAGTCGATCCACTGAGTCGCTTTCCCGTGGTTCCCAAGTTCCCCCGCTGCGGGCAGGCCGTAAACTGTCTATTCACAGGATTCGAGCGCGGCACGGAGGCTTGCGGCGATTCCATGGTCGCGTCCCTTTGGCTAGACGGTGCATCGGCTCCGATTGGACGCGTGATCCTGCCAACCGCTAGTGTCGATGTGCTACTTTAGCCTTTTATCCTTGTCGAGCCATCCTGTATGACTGCAATCAACCCTCCACCGACAAAGAAAGAGTTTTGTATTACGTTCCCACTGTATGAACAGTTCACATTTGCCGAAGAGGACGATGAAGCAGGCTGGAAAGTTGCGTATTCGCGGGAGCCTATTGATACGTATTGTCCGGAATGTAATATGAGTAGCATTTTCCATCAGCATGTAGTGGGCAGTGTCCCGGTGGCCGATGATGCGTGGGTGGGTAATAGAAGATTCAGTGTTTTCCTTAGATGTTCACGGAATAACGATCATCAGCTGTTTTTCCTGTTCGATGTTAAGGGTAGGACGATGCAGAAAATTGGACAGCATCCTTCGCTTGCTGATCTGCACATGTACGATGTGCGTCAGTACTCTGCTGTGCTGTCCAAGGAGGATTTCAGGGAGTTTACCAAAGCGATCGGTTTAGCCGCGCATGGGGTAGGTGTCGGTTCATTTGTGTATCTAAGGCGAATCTTTGAGAATCTCGTCAATGCTGCTCACCAGATCGCAAAAAGCGATGATGGATGGGATGAGGAGGCCTACCGCAATGGGCGGATGGCTGAATGTATACAGCTGCTAGCAGGGCACCTCCCCGAATTCCTCGTAGAGAATCGCTCGATGTACAAGATTCTCAGTAAAGGCATTCATGAGTTGACAGAGAACGAGTGCTTGTCTGCATTCCCCGTCCTTAAAATGGGCATTGAGCTAATTCTTGATGAAAAGCTTGCCGCAGCGGCGAAGCAACAAAAACTGGATCAGGCTAAGAAGGCGCTGCATGTCCTCAGCAGTAAAGCAGGCACAGTTGCTCGATCTGACTAGTCAGGCGGCAGCAGGCCGAGCACAACCAGGGACGACGACCATGAAGGCAATCGCTGCAACTGTTTTCCTAGCTGCTCTGGCGGGCTGTGCCAATCACGAATCAGACCCTGCCCAAGTGGCGATTAGGGATGATGCACAGTGCCAATCATACGGCGCCAAGCCCGGATCAGATGTATATGTGCAATGCCGGGTTGCTCTTGCTAATCAGCAGGGACAAGCGAACGAGGCTCGGCGGCAACGCGCGCTACAAATGCTTATGAACCAGCAAGGACAGAAGCCCCAGCAGCCCTACATGTTGCAGCCTGCTCCCGTCAGACAACAGACAAACTGCGTTTTCAACAGCGTTGGGCAGACCGTCTACACCAACTGCCAATGAGGAGAATCACCACAATGGGTAAGCAATGGATGGCAGCGGTTGTACTAGTTGGTGCTGTACTTTGGGGTCAGCTAGCACAGGCCGACACTGGTGCTGAGATGGCAGGACACTGCCGGGCGTTCTTAAGTGAGAAGCCGGACCCTGAGCAGTCTTACGGCGCCGGTGTATGTTTCGGATTGGTCTACGGCGTTACCGATACTCTGAAGACCGCCCATCTTGTAAGCCCAGAGGCGGTGTCTGTCTGCATCCCGATAGAGGATTTCACGATGGGGCAGGCTGCTCGAATCCTGCTTAAATACCTCGACGACCATCCCGAGACTCTCAACGAGAGTTCCTCGACGCTCGCTATAAAGGCATTTCGCAGAGCATATCCGTGTAAATGACTAAGCCGTTTTCTGCTGAAAACCAATCCCGCCGCCCAGGACAGACCTCGCACGGGGTGGGGGTCGTCCTGCGTAGTTCTGGCTAGAATAAGTATCGGGGCATGCACCAACGCTGGCGACAGATTTTCATCCTATCGGCTTAACACAGCGCGTAGGGGGCAGATGGCTTTCGCCGTAAAACGAAAATAAGTCCTGACGGCTCTGCTGGGCTTGCTTGCAGCGTGCTCATCGCTAGAGTTTGATAACTCTCACGGCCAGGAACACTGAGTGACAAAGGGAGCACAAAGGCCCGTAGTGAGCGCTGTATCAGGTGAAGGCGAGTCCCAGAGTCTTCATCACGCGACTTACCTGTATCGCTGACCATTCACCGCCACGGGCCGTGGCCATCTTCTTGTCATTCAAGCAATCGGCGACCTGTTGCAGGGTGTTGCCCTTGTCGTGCAGGCACATCGGTGATGTGAGGTCGGACAGCCTTCACCCATGATCTAACACGGTCTTGAACTGCTGCTGTAGCCTTCGCCCTGTTGACCTCTGTACGGCCCCTTGCCAACACCTCTGTGCGATTCTGCACACTTTGAATGGCCTCGGCATCGCCCTTTGCGGCTTTCTGCTTGAGTGCTGCCAGAGCGTCCTTAGTGCGTCCTGCGATGAACTCCCGCTCCTGTTGGGCAAGCGCCGCAAACAAGTGAATTTGGAAGTCGTCAGCGTGGGGCATAGTGGCAATTTTGATGGTTGCACGCTTCATCAGACCAGCAATGTGCTTAACGTCACGACTGATGCGGTCAACCTTTGCAACCAAGGTCGGCAGACCATGGGCAAGTGCCTTCTTGCACTCTGGACGATCTAAGGGGGCAACCGTACCGCTCTCTTCGAGTCGTGCCCCTGTAGCTCGCCGGAGCAGAGGCAACCAGTAACGCCACGGGTGATTGGTGGATTCGGTATGTAAAGCTTCTAGGTCGAGCAGGGCGGTTAGGTCGATACGGTCCAAGGATAGTCGCGCTTCCTTCGCTGAACCTGCTGTCATCGCCTTGAGGCCAGCCAACGGATTTTCGGTTATGTATCCGTTCGATTTACACCAGTTCATGAAGGCGGTCATCTTCCGCAGTCGGTTATTCACTGTCACAGCAGTAATGGCCCTGTAGCTGGCGCCGGACTCGACCACCTTCAGCAACGACTTTTCTTTGAACTGGGGTAACAGGGCGAATACTGGGGACAGCGGGAGAGCCTATCTTTCAACAATCTTGCCTGTTGTACATCGAATGCCTGAATTGGCATGTCGCCCACCAACTCAGTCATGTCTCGCAGCGCTCTTTCCACCTCGATGGTGCTCACTTGGCGCCATGTCTCACCACGCTTCCCCTCTTCGAGATACGTCTTGATCAATGATTCAAGTGTCGTACCATGAGCATTTTGGTTTGGGAATGAGCTAATCACAGACGGGGTCGAACGATGCATTCTGGTAGGCGAGGCGTCCCTCCACCCTTTGCACATGCGGGTCAACGTTACGACGTCTGTAAGCGGGTGTTCCGCTAGGTGTTCATGGACACACTGTGCAAGTGAAGTGGCAAGAAAGGTTGCTGTTTGGCGTGCACTCACGTTGAGGCTCAATCGCAAGGTGTGACAGCTAGGGAAAAGGTGCTTGGGGAGCCGTAAGTTCAGGTAGTAGAAGGCTCCGCGATGGATCAGATAGGCCATGTGTGACACCGATGTGTGACAGCTAAGTGTGACAATGCTGGCTACACCTCAGAGACTTGACCGACGTGCTACATCTCCGCACGGTAGATGCAGGGCTACCTCACTAGCCTGAAACCCTTACCCCATAAGGCCGCAACGATTACCAAGCATGCTTGCATGCCACCTGGTCAGAGCCGGAAGGCAGCAGCCACAGCGGGAACATTGTGTGCCGGGGTGTGGCTGGTGGGGTTGCCTCCATAACGGATTCTCGTCGCAACGACGTGATGTGATCCTTCCATTCATTGGATGTCGATCAGCCCCCTGTACCAATACCCCAACGATTTCATGCATGCATCACGAGCATCCCGTCTCGCGGCCTCATCGATTTCGTCTGGAAATCGCCGCCGCGCGATCCGTCTGCGTCCTCCAGCCCATTCCCGCACGTCTTCAGGCGCTCACGCCACCAAAGCCCAAATAAATCTGCCCTCGTTTCGAATCAATACGATAGTCTTCGCACCATGTCGATACGGACACCTGACTGGAACGCAATAGATGGCACCTGATGACTATCTGGTAATGAGCAGCGCGGAGTGGGCGGGGCTGCGTGCCAGTACGCCATTGACGTTGTCGGAGGAAGATCTGGCGGCATTGCGGGGCGTGAACGAAGACATTTCCCTTGAGGATGTCGCCAACATTTACCTGCCGTTGTCGCGCCTGATCAATCTGCACGTCAGCGCGGCGCGCAATCTGGACAGCATCAAAGACACCTTTCTGGGACGGCCCGCCAAACGTCAGACGTATGTAGTGGCGGTGGCCGGCAGCGTCGCAGTGGGCAAGAGCACGTTTGCCCGGGTGCTGCAGGCCTTGATGGCGCGCTGGCCGGACCATCCACGGGTCGATCTGGTCACCACCGACGGTTTTCTGCACCCTAACGCCCGGCTTGTGGCCGACGGCATCATGCACCGCAAGGGCTTTCCGGAAAGCTACGATCGCAAGCGCATGGTCAAGTTTCTCTCGGACCTCAAGGCGGGCACGCCGGAGATCAGCGCGCCGGTGTATTCCCACATCAGTTACGACATCGTGCCCGACCAGTTCCTCAAGGTCAGCCAGCCGGACATCCTGATTTTCGAAGGGCTCAATGTTCTGCAGACCGCGGGCAACGATGGCCAGAAGCCGGGCAGCATCGTGTCGGACTTCTTTGATTTCTCGATCTACCTGGATGCCGCCGAGAGCGACATTGAGCGCTGGTACGTCGAGCGTTTCCTGATGCTGCAGCGCACGGCCTTTCGCGCACGCGGCGCCTACTTCCGCGAGTTGGCGGACTTGCCCCCGGAAAAGTCCCCCGACGCCGCGCGCAAGATCTGGCGCGACATCAACCGTCCCAACCTGCTGGAGAACATCCTGCCGACCCGCGAGCGCGCCAGCCTTGTCGTGCGCAAGGCGTCGGATCATTCGGTGAAGGAACTGTGGCTGCGCTGATGAGCTCGCTCGTGGGCAGACCCATTGTCGTGGTGTCTGCCTTTTTTGCGCTGTGCTTGAGCGCAGGGGCGCGGGCGGACGGCAATCAACTGCTTGAGGAATGCCAGGACGGCATTAACAGCATGAGCGGCGGCGTTAGCCGCAACAGCGTCGGCGTGGGTCACTGCGTCGGGGTGCTCCAGGCGACGATGGACACGCTGGATCTGTTCCATGAAGCGGGCGGGCTGCCGCGGCTGGTGTGCGTGCCGGAAGGCGGCATTCCGATGATTCAGTCCATGCGCATCGTGGTGCAGTCGCTGCAGGCGCATCCCGAAAGCCTGCACCTGAACGAGTCGGTATTGGTCGTCTCCGCGCTGAAAAACGCATTCCCCTGCCAGTAATTTCCCGCATTTGCGCTAGCCTGTTGGTTGAGTCGAGTTGATGGTCTGACTCAGTCCGCCGCGGCTTGCGTGGCGGTTTGCGCTGAGGACGATGGCAATGCGTGTCAATGGACTGATTGTGTTGCTGCTGACGGGGCTGGTGGCCGCTACCTACGGGTTCGGTATCTATCTTTTCGCTCAGCTGGTGCCGGACATGCGCGCCAGTCTGGGTTTCGACATCGCTTACGTCGGAACCATTACCGCAGCGGGGCAGGCGGGCTTCCTTGCCAGCGCGTTGCTGGCGGCCTGGCTCACGCCCCGCGTGGGCGGCGGTTGGGTGATCTTCGCTTCCGGGGCGGTGTGCGCATTGGCTTTGCTGCTGATGCCACTGGCCCAGAACATTGTGCTGATCGGCGTGCTGCTGACCGTGCTGGCTGGCACGGCAGCGACGGTGTTCGTGCCGATGGTCGATGTCATCTCCCGCGCCGTGCCCTACCAGTACCGGGGCATGGCGATGGGGCTGGTGTCGAGCGGCACCAGTTACGGGGTGTTTATCAACAGCCTGCTCGTGCCCCTTTACGCGCCACAAGGCGAGTGGCGCACGGTGTGGTGGATCGTCGCAATACTCACCGTTGTGCTGGCTGCGGGCGTGTTTCTTGTGTTCAAGCGTGCCCGGTTGTTTGCCTGCGAGCGCGACCACGCCGGCACTCCCAGGCCTGGGAGGAGTGTGCTGCGTGAGGCCCTGCAGGGCTGGGTCTACAAGGTCTGGTCGATGAATTTTCTGATTGGTTTCTCGACCTTTCCGTTTCAGAACTATCTCTCTTCCTACTTGCGCACGGAGCTGGGTTTCGGCGTCGACTACACCGCGCAGATATGGGCCGGCATCGGCTTCGTCGGCATGTTCAGCGGCCTTGCGCTGGGTGCGTTGTCGGACCGGATCGGGCTGCGCGCGGCAATGCTGCTGGTGTACGCCTGCGTCGCGTCGGCAGCGGCGATTCTGGTCGTCGCGCCGAGCGGCTACTGGCCGTTGGTGGCGGGGGTCGTATTCGCGCTGGCGTTCTATCCGATCTTTGGATTGATCCCGGCCTATGTGTCGAAGATGGCGGCCAGTGCAGCGCTGGCGGTGACCATTTTCGGCATCGCCAACATCATGCAAGGCGTCGGCGGCATGCTCGGCAATTATTGCGCGGGTGTGCTGGCGAGCATGAGCGGCTCGTTTGTGGCGGTGTATGCGGTGATCGCAGCTGTCGCTGCGCTGCTGGCCGGCTTGACCCTCTGCCTGCCGAACGAGCGCAGCGGTGGGCGTCACGCAACCCATGATCACGCCCTGAATCGGTAGGAGCCGGCTTGCTGGCGAACCCGTTTCGTCAGTCGACACCATCGGTTTTGACCCACCGCATTCGCCAGCAAGCCGGCTCCTACAGGTGTTGCATGGCCATTTCAGATTGGCCAGCAACAGCAGGGCACTTGCTACGCCGAAAACTGTAACGTATTACTCAAATCACCCATCGGCGCCTGCCCGCGCGCCGCCATGGCGGTGTCCGGGTTGACCCGCTGTCTGCCGAACGAGCGCAGCGGTGGGCGTCACGCAACTTGTGATCACGCCCTGAATCGGTAGGAGCCGGCTTGCTGGCGAACCCGTTCCGTCAGTCGACACCGTCGGTTTTGACCCACCGCATTCGCCAGCAAGCCGGCTCCTACAGGTGTTGCTTTGTCATTTCAGATTGGCCAGCAACAGCAGGGCACTTGCTACGCCGAAAACTGTAACGTATTACTCAAATCACCCATCGGCGCCTGCCCGCGCGCCGCCATCGCGGTGGCTTGGTTGAGTGTGTGTCTGTCTGCTTGCCGAACGAGCGCAGCGGTGGGCGTGGCGCAACCCATGATCACGCCCTGAATTTTGGAGCCGGCTTGCTGGCGAACCCGTTCCGTCAGTCGACACCGTCGGTTGTGACCTACCGCATTCGCCAGCAAGCCGGCTCCCTACAGGTGTTGCTTTGTCATTTCAGATTGGCCAGCAACAGCAGGGCATTTGCTAGGCCGAAAACTGTAACGTACTGCTCAAATCACCCATCGGCGCCTGCCCGCGCGCCGCCATTGCGGTGTCCCGTTCGGTCAGGCCATTGAGTTTTTCCAGGCCGTGCACGCGGGTGATCAGGCGCAGAATCGAGGCGGTGTCGTAAGTCGTGTGGTCGACCGTGCCTTTGCGCGCAAACGGCGAGATGACGATGGCCGGCACCCGCGTGCCCGGGCCCCAGCGGTCGCCCTTGGGCGGCGCCACGTGATCCCACCAGCCGCCGTTCTCATCGACGGTCACGACAATCACCATGTTCTCCCACTGCGGGCTGTTACGCAGCACCTTGATGACGCGATCAATGTGGCGATCACCCGCTGCGACGTCGGCGTACCCGGCGTGCATGTTGAGGTTGCCCTGGGGTTTGTAGAAGGTCACTGCAGGGAGTTTGCCGGCCTCGGCATCCGCGAGGAATTTGTTGGTTGACGATTCGTCACCCAGTCCGGCATCGCGCAGGCGCTTGCGGCGTTCGGTCGGGTTGTCCGGGCCTTGCTGTTTGAAGTAGTTGAACGGCTGATGGTGATACTGAAAATTCGGGATCTTGGGAATGCCCGTGGAGTCCTTGTACTCGTCCAGCGTGACCTGCCAGGCGCCGGCATACCAGGCCCAGTCGATGTCCTTCTTGGAGAGCTTGTCGCCGATATGCTCGTGGGTCTGGGGCACCAGCACGTTGGCCAGCCCGGGCTGAGAATAATCGGGCTTGTCCTTGTCACGCAGCCAGGTCGGCCAGTAGGGCGGGGCCATGGTGTTGACACCGAACCCGTCGGGCGTCAGCGCGCTGGGCCCGAATTGCGGCGGGCCGGTCATGGCGCTGGCAGGGGATTTTTCCAGCGGTTTGAGTCGGTAGTCCAGAGGGTCGCTGCTTTCCAGCACGGCAATTTGCGACTTCGCCGGGGAGTTCGCCGCGTCCGGGTAGAAGGGTGCTCTGGCGGCGATGAGGTACTGGTGGTTCAAAAACGAGCCGCCGAAAGCGCCCTGGAAGAAGTTGTCGCAGAGCACGAACTCCCTGGCCACGTCCCACAGGCGCAGGGAATATTGGCTCTGCGCGTAATGACCCATGGTCAGGCCGCCCGAATCCGCCCACGCAACAAAGGCGTCATTTTTGCCGCCGTTGATTTGCATCTGGTTCTGATAGAACACGTGCCACAGGTCGCGGGTGACGATGCTCAAGGGCAGGTCCTCGCCGCTCGGGCCTTTGAGCGGGAAGGGTGCGTTGGGCAGGTTTTCCTGGTACTGCACGCCCGTTGCATAGGTCACGCCGTCGACGCTTTGCGGTCCGACCTGGCACACGCCGCCCCAGCATGGCGGCAGCGTTTCGAGCAGCTTGCCGTCGCGATCGCGCTGGCGGTATTCCTGCGGCTTGACCGCCGAGAGCGGGTGGTCAACGCCGGGGAAATTGGCGAACAGGTTATTGAAACTGCGGTTCTCACCGTAGATGACGACAATGGTTTTGATGTTGTCCTGCAGCGCTTTGTCCAGCGCCGCGCCGCTCAGTACCGTGCCTGCGGCAGGCTTGCCGTCGACGGTCTCGGCGGCGCCGACGACCCCGCTCAGGGTCGCACCTGCGCCGAGCACTGCAACGCCCCCGAGGAACCGCCGGCGACTGCCGTTGACGGGCGTCTGATTGGCTGCTGCTTGGGCGGGATCTTCCGGTTTCTGGGTCATGGCAGGGCGCTCGCTCGTCGACTTGTTACAACATGTGTCGAAGGAGCCTAGCGAGGGAAGATGACGGAATTGCTACAGCAATGCGCCGCTTGAATATCGCGCTAAGCTCCACGCCGCCTTCCCGGCTAAAGCCGGTCCCACACTTGTCGGCAATCCCACATTTATCGGCAGTCCCCTAATGGAAAATGCGGCGCGGCCTTAATGTCCATCAGTCGCGTTACCCGAATGCACTTGATACCGCTCGACAATCCGTTCGATTTCGCCGGACATCTTCATCCGTAGCAGGGTGCGCATGATTCGTTGGGACGGCACACTGGGGTCATTGCGAGTCACGCAGCCCACTGGCTGCTCGTCGATGACCCAGACCGGCTTGAGTTTTTCATCGGCCTTGCGGTCGCGGTTGTACCAGTCCAGCGACCACTGGGTATCTACGGCATAGCGGTAGCGGTGGGCCGACAGCTTGGGCAGCACCTGTTCCTGCAGCCTGGCGTCTTCGCGGATCAGATCACCCGTGGCGAACAACGGGTCGAGCACCGGATAGGCATAGCCCAGCACGGTGCCGATGTGATCCCCAAGAATGGCGCTCAGATGAAAGGGCGCGGTGTCATAAGCACTGCCGACCAGCACGTTGTACTGGGTGAGCAGGGGCAGGCTCCAGGTGTAGTCGCCGGACATGTCCGGCAACCAGGACTGGGCGGCATAACAGCGCACGTCGACTTCGCCACGTTCGGTAGCCGCCTGCACGCGCAGTCGTGGATAGACACGGTACTCAGCCGTCTGGCCGATCTGCCTGGCCAGGCTTTCCATGATGTCGAACAGGATTCCGGTTTCGGGGCCTCCGGGACCGACTTGCATGAGCGGCATTGACCAGCTGTCGGCCACCGCAAAGCGAAGAGGCGGGCCATCGGCCGCCGCCGAAGCACTGAGCAGCCCCACCGCACACATCATCCATTTGCGCATCCGGATCCCTCGAAGTAACAGTGCGACGCCTCCGGCCCACCGCTCCGCGCGATTCCTGTGCGGAGCCGGCGTGAGGCGCTGGGTGGGAGAATCATCGTTCGAGCTGTCTTGCGCAGCCGCCCTGCGGGAGCCCGGCCGCCATAATAAAGCGATAAGCAGCGGACACCAGATGCAATTTTGCCCCTGCTCCGCTAGCATTGGCGGTCTTCCGCAACCCAGTCGACGGTTTTCAATGAGTTATCAGGTTCTTGCACGTAAATGGCGTCCGCGCTCGTTCCGCGAAATGGTCGGCCAGACCCATGTGCTCAAGGCCCTGATCAACGCGCTCGACAGCCAGCGCCTGCACCACGCCTATTTGTTCACGGGCACCCGGGGTGTTGGCAAGACCACCATCGCGCGCATTATTGCCAAGTGCCTGAACTGCGAAACCGGTATCACATCAACGCCGTGCGGAGAATGCTCGGTCTGCCGCGAAATTGACGAAGGCCGCTTCGTCGACCTGATCGAGATCGACGCCGCCAGCCGTACCAAAGTCGAAGACACCCGCGAGCTGCTCGACAACGTGCAGTACGCCCCGAGTCGTGGCCGCTTCAAGGTCTACCTGATCGACGAAGTCCACATGCTCTCCAGCCACTCGTTCAACGCGTTGCTGAAAACCCTCGAAGAGCCGCCGCCCTACGTCAAGTTCATCCTGGCGACGACCGATCCGCAGAAGCTGCCGGCGACCATCCTGTCGCGCTGCCTGCAGTTCTCCCTGAAAAACATGACACCTGAACGTGTGGTCGAGCACCTGACCCACGTCCTTGGCGCCGAAAATATTCCTTTCGAGGACGACGCGCTGTGGCTGCTGGGCCGCGCCGCCGATGGCTCGATGCGTGACGCGATGAGCCTGACCGATCAGGCAATTGCGTTCGGTGAAGGCAAAGTGCTCGCGTCTGACGTACGTGCCATGCTCGGCACGCTGGACCACGGCCAGGTGTTCGACGTACTGGCTGCATTGATCGAGGGCGATGCCCGATCGTTGCTCGAGGCGGTGCGCCATCTGGCCGAGCAGGGCCCGGACTGGAACGGCGTGCTGTCCGAGATTTTGAACGTGCTGCACCGGGTTGCCATCGCTCAGGCGCTCCCCGAGGGGGTCGACAATGGCCACGGTGACCGCGATCGCGTGTTGGCGCTGGCCCAGGCATTGCCCGCCGAAGACGTGCAGTTCTTTTACCAGATGGGCCTGATCGGTCGTCGGGACTTGCCGCTGGCGCCCGACCCGCGCGGCGGCTTTGAGATGGTGCTGCTGCGCATGCTGGCGTTCCGTCCCGCGGACGCCGACAACGCCCCGACACAGCCGTTAAAGTCAGTGGGGATCAACCCGGCCACGGTTGATTCCCGGACAGCGGTGGCGAGTTCAGCGTCCGCATTACCAGCACCAGCACCAGCACCAGCACCAGCACCTGTCGCCGCTCCTGCGCCCGTTGTTCACGCGCCTGCCGCAGCGGCAGTGGCTGAGGCGCACGCAGTGCCTGCGCTTGCGTCCGAGGAAGCACTTGACCTGCCCTGGAACGAGCCCAAAGCAAAGCCGCCTGTCGCTGAACCTGTACCTGCGCCTGTCGCAGAGCCAGCTGCCGATCCCGTAGCGGAAATCCCCGAACCAGTGCTCGACACGGTGTCCGAGCAACCTGACCTCACGCCCATGCCTGCGCCCACCCCGGCGAGTCCGGTACCGGACGCGCCGGAGGTTGAGTCGCTGGAGCAACTGCAGGCCGCTGCCGAAACGGTGACGGCGCAGAGGATTGAGCACGTGCCCGATGCGACGGCCTATGTGCCCGCGCCCATGGAGCGCGACGACGAGCCGCCACCCGATGACGATTACTACGAGCCGGACATCGACATCGACCCGGCATCGTTTGCCTACCTGGATGACCTGGCGCATGAGGCTGTCGAAGCGGTGGAGAAGGAGCCCGAGCTGCTTCCTGCCGCCATGCCTGCCACCGGCCTTGCAGCGGAATGGCTTGAGCTGTTCCCGAAGCTGCCCATCTCCGGCATGACCGGCAGCATTGCCGCCAACTGCACGCTGATATCTGTGGAAGGCGACAATTGGCTGCTGCACCTGGATCCGGCCCACAGTGCTTTATTCAACTCCACGCAGCAGCGCCGTTTGAATGATGCGCTGAACCAATACCATGAACGCACCCTCAACCTGAGTATCGAACTGATCAAGCCCGAGCAGGAAACCCCCGCTCAGGCGGCGGCCCGCCGGCGCGCCGATCGGCAGAAGCAGGCCGAGGCGGCGATCCACGGCGATCCGTTCATCCAGCAGATGATGCAGCAGTTCGGTGCGTCGATCCGCGAGGATACGATTGTTCCGGTGGATGCGCCGGCGCAGGCTCATTGATTTCATCGACGCCAGCCCGGCTGGCGCCCGCACGACACCCACGACTTTTGACCCAATGGCTTTCGAGGAGAAACTCCCATGATGAAAGGTGGCATGGCAGGCCTGATGAAGCAGGCTCAGCAAATGCAGGAAAAAATGGCCAAGATGCAGGAAGAACTGGCCAACGCCGAGGTCACCGGCCAGTCCGGTGCCGGTCTGGTGAGCGTGGTCATGACCGGGCGTCATGACGTCAAGCGCGTCAGCCTGGACGACAGCCTGATGCAGGAGGAAAAGGAAATTCTGGAAGACCTGATCGCTGCGGCCGTCAACGACGCCGTGCGCAAGATCGAAGCAGCGAGCCAGGAGAAAACTGCCAGCATGACCGCCGGCATGCAGCTGCCGCCAGGCATGAAACTGCCGTTCTGATCGCGTAGCGACCTCAAAAAAGCCAGGCCTGAGTGCCTGGTTTTTTTTCGCCTGCACATCCAACCGAACGCGTCCCGGTGAGGACGGTCTGCTCTCTATATCTTCGCAACTTGATATGGAGCCCGTTCCGATGACGCAAGAAATGATCCTCAACCAGCGTATTGTCCTGGCCTCCCGCCCACAGGGCGCACCCACTCCGGAAAACTTCCGACTCGAGCGTGAAGCACTGCCTGACCTGCAAGACGGCCAGGTGCAATTGCGCACGCTTTACCTGTCGCTTGACCCTTACATGCGCGGACGCATGAGCGACGCTCCGTCCTACGCCGCTCCCGTGGAAATCGACGCAGTGATGGAAGGCGGCGCAGTCAGCGTGGTCGAGCAGTCACGTCACCCGACATTCAAAGAAGGCGATCTGGTGGTCGGCCAGACCGGCTGGCAGACCCACAGCATCTCCGACGGCAGCAACCTGTTGCCAGCGCCGAAGGACCTGCCTAGCCCGTCCATGGCGGTCGGCGTGCTGGGCATGCCGGGCATTACCGGCTACATGGGCCTGATGGACATCGGCAAACCGAAGGCCGGCGAGACGCTGGTCGTCGCTGCCGCGTCCGGCGCGGTCGGTTCAGTGGTCGGCCAGGTTGCCAAACTCAACGGCCTGCGTGTAGTCGGCGTTGCCGGTGGCGAAGAGAAATGCCGCTACGTGGTGGACGAGCTTGGTTTTGACGCCTGCATCGATCACCGCGGCGAAGATTTTGCCGAGCAGCTGAAGGCGGCTTGCCCGGACGGCATCGACATCTATTTCGAACTGGTGGGCGGCAAAGTGCTGGAAGCCGTGATACCGCTGCTCAATCAGCACGCGCGCGTGCCGTTGTGTGGCCTGATCGCCCATTACAACGCCCAGTCTCAACCAGAAGGCCCGGATCGTCTGCCGCTGTTGATGCGCACACTGTTGACCAAGCGCGCGCGGATTCAGGGCTTTATCGTCTACGAAGAGTACTACCACCGTCTGGAGGAATTCATGCAGGCCATGGTGCCGCTGGTAAAAGACGGCAAGGTCAAATTTCGCGAAGACGTGGTGGAAGGTCTGGAGCACGCACCGGACGCATTCATCGGCCTGCTCGAAGGCAAGAACTTCGGCAAGCTCGTGGTCAAGGTGTCGTGAGCCTGATTTGACGGTAATCAGAGGCGCGGGTATAAACCGCGTCTCGTGTTTTTGTCGGACGTTTCTCCAATGAGCTTCAGCCCCCTGATTCGCCAGTTGATCGACTCCCTGCGCATTCTGCCCGGCGTCGGTCAGAAAACCGCCCAGCGCATGGCGTTGCAGCTGCTGGAGCGTGATCGCAGCGGCGGCTCGCGCTTGTCCCAGGCGCTGAGTCAGGCGATGGAAGGCGTCGGTCACTGCAAGCAATGCCGCACCCTCACCGAAGAAGAGCTGTGCCCGCAGTGCGCGGATGTCCGCCGCGACGACACGCTGCTCTGCGTGGTCGAGGGGCCAATGGACGTGTATGCGGTAGAGCAGACCGGTTATCGCGGCCGCTATTTTGTGCTCAAGGGGCATCTGTCGCCGCTGGACGGCCTGGGGCCGGAAGCCATCGGTATCCCGCAACTGATCGCGCGGATTGAAGAACAGGATTCCTTCACCGAAGTGATTCTGGCGACCAACCCGACGGTCGAGGGCGAGGCGACAGCCCATTACATCGCGCAACTGCTGACCCCCAAAGGCCTGATCACTTCAAGGATCGCTCACGGCGTGCCGCTGGGCGGCGAGCTTGAATTGGTCGACGGCGGCACCCTCGCGCACTCATTCGCCGGGCGCAAGCCGATCCAGTTGTAAGCATCGCGATTGCGATGGCGCAGAAGCGTCATCGAAGCCCGCATGCCGCAGATTTCGTTGGGATTGCGTACGGCGCAGATATCGGGGTTTGCCTGGGTCGACAGTAGGAGCGCGCTTGCCCGCGAAACATATCAGCCTGTGACATCGCCGAGCCTGTCCCACCGTGTTCGCCAGCAAGCCGGCTCCTACAAATCCGGCGCTGGCCACACATTTCTGCGCGACGACTCGGGCGCTGGCCCACCCATCTCTGCGCGGTGACTTGACTGTTTTCCGACATAGGCCTGCCCACACAAAACCTGTAGGAGCCGGCTTGCTGGCGAACGCGGTGGCTCAATCGATGAGGTTGAAGCGCCTGTCGACGATCACTTTTCCGTCAACGCGAACTCGGTCAGGCAGAAGGTCGGGATTTCCATGCCGCGCAGGCGTTGGGAGCCGCCCAGTTCTGGCAAGTCGATAATCGCAGCGGCTTCGTGAACCTTGGCGCCCATGCGGCGGATCAGGTTGGCGGCGGCAATCAGAGTGCCCCCCGTCGCAATCAAGTCATCGAACATCACCACCGAGTCGCCGTCGCACAGGCTGTCGGCGTGTACTTCGAGCAGCGCTTCGCCGTATTCGGTCTGATAGGCCTCGGCCAGCACGTCAGCCGGCAGCTTCCCCTGTTTGCGAAACAGCACCAGCGGCTTGTTGAGCTCATAAGCGACGATCGAACCGATCAGAAAGCCGCGTGCATCCATGGCGCCCACATGGCTGAAGTCGGCATCGATGTAGCGCTGGATGAAACTGTCGATGACCAGGCGCAGGGCCTTGGGCGACTGGAACAGCGGGGTGATGTCACGAAAGATCACGCCGGGCTTGGGGAAATCCATGACAGGGCGGATCAGGGTTTTGATGCTGGATTCGTCGAAAAGCATAAGGTTCTCGGGCAGGACATGACTCAAAAGACGCCAGTCTAAGCCCGCCCGGGCCGTGATGCATCAGCTTTCCAGCGACCCGCCGGCCAGCGCACACAACTGAATGGGATCAAGAATATGGATTTCCTTGCCCTCGGCGGCAATCAACTCGTTTTGCTGGAAGCGGGTAAATACCCGGGACACGGTCTCTACCGCCAGCCCCAGATAATTGCCGATCTCGTTGCGCGACATGCTCAGGCGAAACTGGTTGGCGGAGAAGCCACGGGCACGAAAGCGCGCCGACAGGTTGACCAGGAACGTGGCAATTCGCTCGTCGGCGGTCTTCTTGGACAGCAGCAGCATCATCTGTTGGTCGTCGCGGATTTCCCGGCTCATGACGCGCATCAACTGCCGACGCAATTGCGGCAACTGCACCGACAATTCGTCCAGGCGGTCGAAGGGGATTTCGCAGACCGATGTGGTTTCCAAGGCCTGAGCGGTGACGGGATAAGCCTCGGCGTCCATGCCGGAAAGCCCGACCAGTTCGCTGGGCAGGTGAAAGCCGGTGAGCTGTTCAGCGCCGCTGTCGCTCAGGCTGAAGGTCTTCAGCGCGCCGGAGCGGACGGCGTAGACGGAATCGAAGGTGTCGCCCTGGCGGAACAAAATATCGCCTTTCTTCAAGGGCCGGCCGCGTTTGACGATTTCGTCCAGTGCATCCATGTCTTCCAGGTTCAATGAAAGCGGAAGGCACAACGGGGCCAGGCTGCAGTCCTTGCAATGGGCCTGGGTGTGAGCGCGCAGTTTGACTGGCTCAGACATCGGGTAATTCCTTGTAAAAAACACACATAAGTCGTAAGGGTAACTCAGGGGTCAGCCCTGCGACTACCACGCGCCGTCCATGGCAAAAAGGGTGGCTGCTGCGCTTGAGGCGCAGAAAGCCTATATGACGCGGGAGAATCGCTGACGGTTCTGGCCGCCCAAATAAGCGTCGAAGACCATGCAGATCGAGCGCACCAACAGGCGCCCCGCCGGTGTCACGGTGATCCCGCCCACATCCAGCTGGATCAGCCCGTCCGTGGCCATGACGAGCAGTTGCGGCCATTGCTCACGAAAATACTCCTGAAAATGGATAGCGAAGGTGTGCTCGATGCGCGCGAAATCCAGGCGGAAATGGCAGATGAGCTGGCCGATGATGGCCCGCCGCAATTGATCGTCTCTTGTGCAACTCAGCCCGCGCCGGGTCGGCAATTGATCGCTTTCCAGCAGGCTCTGGTAGTCGTTCAGATCGCTGGTGTTCTGAGCGTAAAGCTCGCCAATCTGGCTGATGGCCGAGACACCGAGGCCGATCAGGTCGCAGTGGCCATGGGTGGTGTAGCCCTGGAAATTGCGCTGCAACGTGCCGTCTTCCTGGGCCATCGCCAGGTCGTCATCGGGCAGGGCAAAGTGGTCCATGCCAATGTAGCGGTAGCCGGCGCGGGTCAACTGTTGGATGGTGCGCTGGAGCATCTGCAACTTGTGTTCGGCGCTGGGCAATTGCGCCGTGTCGATGCGCCGCTGGGGCATGAAACGTTCGGGCAGGTGCGCGTAGTTGAACACCGAAAGCCGGTCGGGCTGCAGCGCGATCACCTCGTCGACGGTCCGGGCGAAACCCTCCGGAGTTTGCAGCGGCAGCCCGTAGATCAGGTCGATGTTCACCGAGCGAAACTGCAACGTGCGTGCAGCCTCGACGATGGCGCGGGTTTCCTCCAGGCTCTGCAGACGGTTGATCGCCCGTTGCACCAGCGGATCGAGGTCTTGCAGGCCTAGGCTGACCCGGTTGAAGCCCAGTTCACGCAGCAGGCCCATGGTCGACCAGTCCGCTTCACGTGGATCGATCTCGATGCCGTAGTCGCCGGAATGGTCGTCCAGCAACGTAAAATGCTGGCGCAGATGGCCCATGAGCTGGCGCAGCTCAGCATGACTGAGGAACGTCGGCGTGCCCCCGCCCAAGTGCAGCTGTTCGACCACCTGACGATCATCGACATGCGCGGCGATCAGGCTGACCTCGCGTTCGAGGCGTTGCAGGTACGCCTGCGAGCGGCCGCGATCCTTGGTGATGACTTTATTGCAGGCGCAGTAGTAGCAAATGTTCGCGCAAAACGGGATGTGCACGTAGAGCGACAAGGGCCTCGACGCCTTGCGGCTGTCCCGCAGCGCATGCAGCAGTTCAAAGGCGCCAACCTGCGTATGAAATTGCACGGCAGTGGGGTAGGAGGTATAACGCGGCCCCGCCAGATCGTAGCGGTGGATGAGTTCAGAATCCCAACGAACGTCGTCGAGCATGCGGGTATTCCCGATAAGGCTGGCGGTGCGGGCAGTGTAGGGAGCGCACGGGAGAAGACATTGATCTGGATCAACGAATGCGGGCTCTTAACCCTTCAGGAGATGGCAGTCGTCCAGGCGTCGCGCTGTCGGGCAGCAGCTGACCATTGCGCAGGAACAGAGTGGGACACCCCCTTGAACAGCAATGCTGGGGGCTCAGTCTGAGGTCTGACGCCGGCTCAGCCGTGCGCCATGCCGGCGTGTTCCATGGCGTGATGATGATGCCCCATGAGCCATTGTTGGTGCGGGCCGGGGAGGGTCCAGAGGCCGAATACAATCACCAGCACGCCGCCGGCGACGCGCACGCTGCGGCGACGGAGCAGGGCGGTGACACGCTCGGCGGCCACGCCGGTCGCCAGCAGCACCGGCCAGGTGCCGAGGCCGAACGCGAGCATCAATAATGCGCTGTGCCATGCATTGCCCTGGCTCGCCGACCACAGCAGTGTGCTGTAAACCAGCCCGCACGGCAGCCAGCCCCACAGCGCGCCCAGCAACAGCGCTCGCGGCGCGGTCGACACCGGCATCAGGCGGCTGGCGATGGGTTGCAAGTAGCGCCATATCCAGCGGCCCAGCCCTTCGATTCGGGTAAGGCCGCTCCACCAGCCGGCGAGGTAAAAGCCCATGGTGATCATCAACACGGCCGCGATGACCCGCAGCATGATCGCGGCAGGACTGTTGGCCACGGCCCAGCCGAGCAGCCCGGTCAGCAGCCCGGCACAGGCATAACTGAAAACCCGCCCGGCGTTGTAGGCCAGCAGCAGGCGCAGGCGTCGGCTGTATTGCGCTTTGGGGATGGCCAGGGTCAGTGCGCCCATGAGTCCGCCGCACATGCCCAGGCAATGCCCACCCCCAAGCAGGCCCAGGATCAGGGCAGACACGAGTTGGGGTAGGAGGTCAGGCATCGGCGTTTCTCCAAAGGGTGGCGTTGACGGTACTGACGTCTTCGCGGGCAAGCGCGCTCCTACAAGGGATCGCGTTCCGATGCGCAGCCGCGCCCGTACTAAAGACTGGGTCCCATTGTAGGAGCGCGCTTGCCCGCGAAAGCGCCTTTGCATGCACCGCAAAAACCCACGGGCTCACGCGTCACCGTCCCGGCGCTCGCTTGCCCTGCCTTCCCCTGATGCCTCATCCACGCCGGCCTGATGCCCCGGGTCCTGGTCGTCAAACAAAATGCTGTGGGCCGGGCCGTCGAGGTCGTCGTACTGGCCGCTGTCCACGGCCCAGAAGAACACGTAGATCGCCACCGCCACGATCAGCAGCGCCACAGGAATCATGATGTACAGCGCGGGCATGCAACCTCCCAACTCGCTGGCAGGCTCATGCCGACACCGCTCGGCTTGATTCGGCAGGGCTTGAATCGGCCGTCTCCGTCTTGATCCGCGTCAGGCGCAGGGCATTGAGCACCACCACCAGCGAACTGACCGACATTCCGGCTGCCGCCCAAAGCGGCGTCACCCAGCCCAGCGCCGCGAAGGGCAGCACCAGCCCGTTGTACAGCCCGGCCCAGGCCAGGTTCTCCACAATGATGCGCCGCGTACGATCGGCCAGGCCAAAGGCCTCCACCACTGCAAGCAGCCGATTGGACAGCAGCACCGCGTCCGCGCGGGTCTTGGCCAGATCGGTGGCCGAGCCCACGGCAACGCTGATGTCGGCCGCTGCCAGCACCGGCACGTCATTGACCCCGTCGCCGATCATCAGAATCGTCCGCCCCTCGGCGCGCAGCTGCTGGAGCACGGCGAGCTTGTCATCGGGCGTCAGGCTGCCCCGGGCGCTATCAATATTCAGTCGCGCCGCGACACTGAACACCGCAGGTGAGCTGTCGCCGGACAGCAGTAATGTTTGCCAGCCGCGCTGACGGCAGGCCTTGACCAGGGCAGCGGCGTCATCGCGCAGGCGATCCTCCAGCGCCAGCCAGGCCAGAGGCTGAGTGTCATCCCCAAGCAGCAACCACTGGCCGGGCTCGTCTGGCATCTTCGGCACCGCGCTACCGCTGAGGGCGCTGACGAAGGCCGCCTCGCCGATGCGTAAGTGCCGACCGTTGACGCAACCTTGAAGGCCCAGGCCTGGCGTCGCAACAACCTCGTGCGCTGCCAAAGGCGCCCGACCAAACGCCCGGGCAATCGGGTGTTCGGAATGGCTTTCCAGTGCGGCCGCCAGGCTCAGGCAGTCGTCGTTGCTCAGCGCGCCCAGACGGTGAATGGCCCGCAGCGTAGGGCGGCCTTCAGTCAGCGTGCCGGTCTTGTCGAAAATCACCGTGTCGATTTTGCTCAGCCCTTCCAGCACATGGCCACGGGTCAGCAACAGCCCGCGCTTGTGCAGCGTGCCCGTGGCGGCGGTGAGCGCGGTCGGCGTTGCCAGCGACAGGGCGCAGGGGCACGTGGCAACCAGCATGGCCAGCACAATCCAGAACGCGCGTGCAGCGTCGACCTGCCACCAAAGCACGCCGACACACGCTGCCGACAGCAGCGAAACCAGCAAAAACCAATGGGCCGCGCGGTCGGCCATCTGCGCCAGCGGCGGCTTCTCCGATTGTGCCCGCTCCAGCAGGCGCACGACCGCCGAGAGCCGGGTGTCAGGCCCCAGGGCGAGCACCTCCACCGTGAGCACGCTGTCCACGTTGGCGGTGCCGGCGGTGACAGCGTCGCCGAGCTGACGGGGCTGCGGCATCGATTCGCCGGTGAGCAGCGACTCGTCGATGTTCGATCTCCCGGCGATAATCCTTCCGTCTGCCGGCACCAGCGCGCCGGGGTGCACCAACACCTGATCGTGAAGGCGCAGTTGATCGATCAGCATGCGTTCGGGCTGGCCGTCTGTGTTCAGCCGCAGGCACGACGGCGGCAGCAGGTTGACCAGTTGTGCGGTCGCCGCGCTGGTGCGTTCACGGGCGCGGCGCTCAAGGTAGCGGCCCGTGAGCAAGAACAACGCGAACATCCCGACCGCGTCGAAATACAGCTCGCCGATGCCGGTGACCGCGGTCCACAGCCCGGCGATGTAGGCTGCGCCGATCGCCAGCGACACTGAAACGTCCATCGTCAGATGCCGAGCGCGCAGGTCCCGCAGCGCGCCTTCGAAGAACGGCGCGCAGCTGTAAAAGACGATTGGTGTCGTCAGAAACATCGCCACCCAGCGCAGGATGGTGTGCATCTCCGCGCTGAGGTCGAGGTTGAATTCGGGCCAGGTCGCCATGGTCGCCATCATCGCCTGAAACCACAGCAGCCCGGCGACACCCAACTGCCGAAGGCTACGGCGATTGCCCAGGGCCAGTTGCTCCGTCGCGGTGTCGGGGCGGTAAGGGTGAGCGGCGTAACCAATGCTGCGCACCTCGCTCAGCACTTGACTCAACGACAATGCCTGGTCGTCCCAGCGCAGGTGCAGTCGATGACTGGACAGGTTCAGCCGCGCCTCGATCACCGCGGGCAGCCCGCGCAGATGACGCTCGATCAACCAGCCGCACGCGGCGCAGGTGATGCCCTCGATCAGCAACGTGACTTCGGCCACCGTCGCATGTCCGCAATCAGTACCTTCTTCACGCTGGGCGGAGATCCGTTGCAGGAGCCCGCTTGCCCGCGAACGGGGTCTGTCTGCGGCAGATGACTCGTCTGGCCCACCGCCATTCGCGGGCAAGGGCGCTCCTGCCGCCTTTTCCGCTCGACCGGGACCTGTACGTTCGCGCGCCTCAGGGACACGGTGGACGAACGCTTGCTGTACGTCGGGGCGGTCGTAGAGCGCCTGTTCGTCTGCTGGCGGAACGGGCAGCGCCTGGGGCGAAGTCGAGGCTTCACTGCGGTGCCGGTAATAGCTTTCCAGCCCGCCGGCGACGATGGCATGGGCCACCGCCTGACAGCCGGGGCAGCAGAATTCACGCGCCTGGCCGAGTACCGGCGTGACAAACCGACTGCCCGGGGGAACGGGCAACGCGCAGTGATAGCAAGCGAGCGGGTTTTTCACGTCAGTGCCTGTCCGCGCCTTGAATCGGCTCGTCGCCCAGCGTCAGGCGCTGTCCGGGAGTGATTCTTTCTTCCTCGAACAAACGCCATACCCGACCGTTTTCCACGCCCAGCAATTCAACGAATCGCCGCCCCTCGACACGGTCGCTCAACTGCCCGACGTAACGCCCTGGCTGGGAAGGATTGCGCGCGAGCACGACCTTGCGGTCCTTGTCCGGTTGGGTCGGTGAGATCAGGTTCAGCACCAGTGTCTCCGGCTGACTGGCGCCGCTCAAACGCACGTCGACTTCGCCGGTCAGCTCATCCACGCCGACGCCGACGCCGACGCTGGCGCTGAGCTTGAGGGCATGGCCGAACAGTTCGCGGTCAAGGGCGCGATTGATGCCTTTTCCGGCCTCATAATAATTATCGGTGACGAGGTTATCCGGGTGGGTCACGGCAATGGCCACCATCGCCAGCGTCAGCCCCACTGAGCAGGTCAAAACGCCAATGATCACCCACGGCCATAGATGCCGGTGCCAGGGACTTGCTGCGGGGGTGGCGTTCATCTTCAGCCTCGGTCAGCGAGTGGACGGGCCGATGAAACGGCTCTTGGCGTGGACGTCGGTGTCGCGGCTGTTGGAACGGTCAGCTGCGGTGTTTTTGAGGGTAAAAATGACTTCTTGGCTGCCCGCCGGCAGCTGTTCAGGCGCGACCGACAGTTGCACCGGCACGCTGACGATTTCGCCGGCAGGCACCTTTACTGCTTGGCCGCCTTGCAGCTTGAGCCCGGGCAGCCCCGAGGCGTCGAGTGCGTAGGTATGGTCAAGCTGATCCTTGTTGATGATCTTCACGCTGTACACGTTTTCAATCCGGCCATCGGTGCCTTCCCGGTACAGCATGCGGTCCTTGCTGACATCCAGCCCCACCAGCGGGCGCGTCATGAACGCGACGGTCAGCAGGCCGATCATGATGAGCAGCACCGCGCCATAGCCGATCAGCCGAGGCCGCAACCGGCGGGTCACTTGCCCGGCGAGGGCGTGCTCGGTGGTGTAGCTGACCAGCCCGCGCGGGTAGTTCATTTTGTCCATAACCGTGTCGCAGGCGTCAATGCATGCCGCGCAGCCGATGCAGGCGATCTGCAAGCCGTCGCGGATGTCGATGCCGGTGGGGCAGACCTGCACGCACATCGTGCAATCAATGCAGTCGCCGAGGCCCTGGGCCGGGTAGTCCACGTCCTTTTTTCGCGCACCGCGTGGCTCGCCGCGTCGTGGGTCGTAGGAGACGATGAGGGTGTCCTTGTCGAACATCACGCTCTGAAATCGCGCGTACGGGCACATGTGGATGCACACCTGTTCGCGCAGCCAACCGGCATTGGCATAAGTGGCAAGGGTGAAAAAGCCCACCCAGAAATACGCCCAGCCGTCGGCCTGACCGATGAAGAAGTCGCCCAGCAATTCACGGATCGGCGAGAAGTAACCGACGAAGGTCAGCCCGGTCGCCAACCCGATCAAGACCCAGAGGCTGTGCTTGACGGCCTTGCGCATGAAGGTATTGCCGGTCATGGGCAGCTTGTCGCGTTTGATGCGCTGGTGCCGGTCGCCCTCGGTGAGCTTTTCGCACCACATGAAGACCCAGGTCCATACGCTTTGCGGGCAGGTGTAGCCGCACCAGACGCGTCCGGCCCAGACGGTAATGAAGAACAGGCCGAAGGCGCTGACGATCAGGATCCCTGACAGCAGGATGAAATCCTGCGGCCAGAACGTTGCGCCAAAGATGTAGAACTTGCGCTCCGGCAGGTTCCACCACACCGCTTGATGGTTGCCCCACTCAAGCCAGACCGTACCGAAGTACAGCAGGAACAGCAGCGCGCCGCCCGCCATGCGCACGTTGCGGAACAGCCCGGTGAAGGCGCGGGTGTAAATCTTTTCCCGCGGCGCATACAGGTCGACTGTGTCGCTGTTGTTATCTGTGGGCGGCGTAATGTTGTGCAGCTCAATCCGGTCATTCATGGAAGCATCCCATAACGGCGGAGCATGGAGATAAAGCACAGCGCTGGAGCGGTGGGCGCATGGGAGGAAGTTCGCACCTGGCTGATCATTGCGGTGTGTCTGCCGGTGAGTCTGCCGGTTTGCCTTCGTGGGACAGGCTGTAGACGTACGCCGCCAGCAGATGAACCCGGTCATTGCCTTGCAGCACCGCCTGGGCGGGCATTTGGCCCTGGCGACCGAACTGGATGGT
Source organism: Pseudomonas lutea (assembly GCF_000759445.1). Taxonomy (NCBI): domain Bacteria; kingdom Pseudomonadati; phylum Pseudomonadota; class Gammaproteobacteria; order Pseudomonadales; family Pseudomonadaceae; genus Pseudomonas; species Pseudomonas lutea. The sequence continues at coordinate 1,876,215 of NZ_JRMB01000001.1, read as the reverse complement.
CTGCTGCAACTGCGCAAAGCCGGCCCCGTAAATGAATCCGGCCGGGTGGGTGAGGTCAGGTGCGCCCAACGCGGCGACGCCTTTGCCTTGCGGGCCATGGCAGGCGCTGCAGGTCGTGGCGTAGATCTTCTGCCCCGCGGCCGGGTCTGCCTGGGCATCAGCGGGCAGGGCACGGCCCGCCAGCTGAGCCAACACGTACGCCGACACGTCCCGCACGCCCTGTTCGCCGATCACTGCGCCCCATGCCGGCATGACCGCGTGGCGGCCCGCCATGATGCTGGTTTTGATGCTTTGCGGGTCGCCGCCCCAGCGCCAGTCGGCGTCGGTCAGGTTGGGGAAACCGTAAGCGCCCCTGGCGTCGGAGCCATGGCACACCGAGCAGTTGGAAGCGAACAGCCGGCCGCCCATCTTCAGCGCTTGAGGATCCTTGGCCACTTCCTCAATGGGCATCGCAGCGAATTTGGCGAAGATCGGCCCGAAGCGCGCCTCTGACTGAGCCATTTCCTTCTCCCACTCGTGCACGCCGGTCCAGCCTGTGGCGCCGTCGGAAAACCGGATTTTCTTGTCGTTGTCGGCGTAGTCATAGCCCGGCAACAGGCCCGCCCAGTTGCCCAGGCCGGGGTACAGCGCAAGATAACCCAACGCGAAAATCAGGGTGGCCACGAACAGCAGAAACCACCACCTGGGCAACGGGTTGTCGTACTCCTCGATGCCGTCGAAGGCATGGCCGACGGTTTCATCTGTGGTGTCGACGCGCTGGCCTTTGCGCGTGGCAAACAGCAGCCAGACCATCGCGAAAATCGTACCCAGCGTCAACACCGTGACGTACACGCTCCAGAAGGTGCTCATTCCTTTGATCTCCTTGCGGTCTGTTGCGACGCCTGGGCCTGGGCCTGGGCCTGCGCCTGCTCATTGCGGTTGAGCGGGTGGGGCGCATGAGGCTCATCGGCAAACGGCAGCAGCCTGGCATCGTCGAATTCAGCCTTGCGACGCGGGCTGTACACCCATAACGCCAGGCCGATGAAGGCCACCATCACTACAACAGTGCCCAGACCTCTAATCGTTCCCATGTCCACGGCGATCACCGTTTGCTCTTGATGAGGGTGCCCAGGCCCTGCAGGTAGGCCACCAGCGCATCCATTTCGGTCTTGCCTTTCACCGCTTGCGCGGCACCGGCGATGTCGGCATCGGTGTAGGGCACGCCGAGGCTGCGCAGCACTTGCATCTTCTTCGCGGTCTGCTCGCCGTCGAGCGGCGTTTCGGCGAGGAAGGGGTAAGCCGGCATGATCGACTCCGGCACCAGGTCGCGCGGGTTGTACAAGTGCGCGCGGTGCCAGTCATCCGAATAACGACCGCCCACCCGCGCAAGGTCCGGCCCGGTACGTTTGGAACCCCACAGAAACGGGTGATCCCAGACACTTTCACCCGCCACCGAGTAATGCCCGTAACGTTCGGTTTCGGCGCGCAATGGCCGGATCATCTGGGAATGGCAGCCCACGCAACCATTGGCCATATAAACGTCGCGGCCTTCGAGCTCCAGCGCAGGCCGTGGCGTCATGCCCTCGACCGGCTGAGTGGTGACGTCCTGAAAAAACAACGGGACGATTTGCGTCAGCCCGCCAATGGCAACGGCAAGGACCATGAAGATCGACAGCAGGCCGATGTTCTTCTCGAGTGCTTCGTGTTTGATCATCAGTGCGCCCCCACGACAGCGATCTGTGCGGCCACTTGCGCCTCATCCCTATCCGCTGCGCGAATCGTGCGGAACACGTTGTAGGCCATGAACAGCATCCCACTGGCGAAAATCGCCCCGCCCAGCGCGCGCACGATGTAACCGGGATGACTGGCCTGCAGCGCCTCGACGAATGAATAGGTCAGCGTGCCGTCGTCATTGATTGCACGCCACATCAAGCCCTGAGTGATGCCGTTGACCCACATCGAGGTGATGTAGAGCACGGTGCCGAGGGTGGCCAGCCAGAAGTGGGTATTGATCAGCGCCACGCTGTGCATCTGCGCACGGCCGTAAAGCCGGGGGATCATGTGGTAAACCGCGCCGATGGAGATCATTGCCACCCAGCCCAGCGCGCCGGCGTGAACATGGCCGATGGTCCAGTCGGTGTAGTGGGAAAGGGAGTTGACGGTTTTGATGGCCATCATCGGCCCCTCGAACGTCGACATGCCGTAGAACGCCAGCGACAGCACGAGAAAGCGCAGGATCGGGTCGGTGCGCAATTTATGCCACGCGCCGGATAAGGTCATCATGCCGTTGATCATGCCGCCCCAGCTGGGCACCAGAAGGACGATCGACATCACCATGCCCAGCGACTGCGCCCAGTCCGGCAGCGCCGTGTAGTGCAAGTGATGCGGCCCGGCCCAGATGTACAGGGTGATCAAGGCCCAGAAGTGCACGATCGACAGGCGATAGGAGTAAATCGGGCGTTCGGCCTGCTTTGGCACGAAGTAATACATCATCCCGAGAAACCCGGTGGTGAGAAAAAATCCCACGGCGTTGTGCCCGTACCACCACTGGATCATGGCGTCCGTGGCACCGGCGTACGCCGAATACGACTTGAACAGGCTCACCGGCAGCGCGATGTGATTGACGATGTGCAGCATCGCCGTGACCACGATGAAGGCGCCATAAAACCAGTTGGCGACATAAATGTGTTTGGTCTTGCGGTTGACGATGGTGCCGAAAAACACGATGCCGTAGGTGATCCAGACGATCGCCAGCAGGATCGCGATCGGCCATTCGAGTTCGGCGTATTCCTTGGTGGTGGTGTAGCCCATCGGCAAGGTGACGATGGCGCCGATGATCACCGCTTGCCAGCCCCAGAAGTGAAACGCGGCCATACCGTCGGAAATCAGCCGCGTCTGGCAGGTTCGCTGGACCACGTAGTAGGAGGTGCCGAACAGCGCGCAGCCGCCGAACGCGAAAATCACCAAATTGGTGTGCAGAGGGCGCAGCCGGCCGAAGGTGGTCCACGGCAGACCGAAGTTCAGATCAGGCCACACCAGTTGCGAGGCGATGAACACCCCCAGGCCCATGCCGATGATGCCCCAGACCACCGTCATGATGGCGAACTGGCGGACGACTTTGTAGTTATAAGCAGTCGGGTTCGGTGCAGTGCTCATTTCAGGTCCCACGGTGTGTATTAAAGAGTGGTAACGCCCGCACCCTCAACGGCGCCTGGACCTGCTGCGCAATGGCGAAGGCGAGGGCGAGGCAATGCTGGGCGCAGCACACGCAGACACACAGGCGCTTTAGCGCAGGGCGTATCTGGCTGAGTGGTCTGAAAGAGAGAAGACAGGTCGAGCAGGATCGCGCGCGTGAGTAGGAAGGATTGGATACAACCCTGCGGGTGAAAACAGTGCTGTGCTGTTTGTCTGCAAGAGGGCTGCGGTGCCGTGCACAATCTTATTGCCTGGCCTGTGGCTAGCTGTCGCCGGTCCACTGTGCGGGCACAGCTTAGACGCGATTGATCGCGGAGGGAAGGCTTGAAAACGACCGCTGCGACACTTGGCCGCGCTGGGAGTGAAGTTGCCGCGTCCCGCACGGGACGCGGCGATCAACCATTTCCGGAGATAGCTGAAACGGTTCTCCGCCTGCCGTTCCTGAGCATCTTGAGAGCGTTTCGACTGCAAAGTTGTATACAAAAAGCCGCTGACATTGTCACTTTTATCTGCCCAAAAATATTTGGCCCGAGCTGGCAGAAGATCGGCGATCGTCACGGGTAATCGTCCGGCGCGGACAAAAAGCATGTTCCGTCGATGAAACCGCCCGGTTGTGTGCAGGTTGGGGCGCTCAGGGTTCGGTGCTTCTTGCCGAAGTGCCAGGACAGACTAACGGCCGGGAGCTGAACCCTTGCTGTCGCAGAGTACATGGCACGCCGGCATGGACAGTATGAGCAGCGTTGTTGCCCGCCATTGCCCCGACCTCCTGAACCATGGCCCATAATGTCCGCCGTAGCGCCCGGCGCGGTGTCCGGGCATTGAGCGATTCAAGAGAAAAGGTCCCCATGAGCAAGGCACACTCAGTCAGCAACAACGCCCAGGCATGCGCTCAATTGGCAGAGCAACACGGCTGGTTGTGGAACGCGCCCACCGGGACGGCGACGAACCCGGCGGCCACGTTGATCCTGGCCCACGGCGCGGGCGCGCCGATGGACAGTGACTTCATGAATGACGTGGCCGGGCGTCTTGCCGCGTTGGGCGTCGGCGTGCTGCGCTTTGAATTCCCGCACATGGCGCAGCGCCGGATCGACGGACGCAAACGGCCGCCCAACCCACAAGCCAGGCTGCTGGACAGCTGGCGTGAGGTATACGCCGCTGTGCGTTCGGGTGTTGACGGGCGTTTGGCAATCGGTGGCAAATCCATGGGCGGACGCATGGCCAGCCTGATCGCCGATGACGTGCAGGCCGACGCCTTGTTCTGCCTCGGCTACCCGTTTTACGCGGCCGGTAAACCGGAGAAGCCGCGCGTCGCGCACCTGGCGGAGCTGCAAACGCCCACGCTGATCGTGCAGGGCGAGCGAGATGCGCTGGGCAACCGCGAGATGGTCGAAGGGTACTCTCTGTCGAAACAGATCGACGTGCATTGGGTGCCGACCGCCAACCACGACCTCAAACCGCTGAAATCGTCGGGTGTCACGGCTGAGGCGTGCATGCAGGAGATGGCGGAACTGATCGCGGGCCGCCTGGCGAGCTGATGCGTCAGGGATGGCGCGTAGGGTGGTGCGTTGTAATCGGAAGACGCCGTCTCGCGACGACGTCTTTGAGCCGTGTGGTCAGGCGCTCAAGCCTGACCGCCTGACAACAGAGTGGATTAGCGAATCGCGACGCCCAGGCTGTTGTTGATGTGAAGCAACTTGAAGTCCTGGCCGGTATTGAGGTTCTTGACGTAATACCACTTCGCCCCAAATACGTTCTTCGCCACCGTGGAAGACCAATAGTTGGCGTTGCCCATCGGCCAGCGGTTGCCGTAAGCGTTGTAGATTTCGATCAGCTCGTGGATGCTCGGGATCCGCGCACCGATGCGGGACGCTGCGTTGGACACTTGAGTGAGATTGCCCGAGCCCACGCCGTGGCATTCGATGACGCCGGTGACGGAGACGTCATAGCTCTGCTTCTCGCCCGCAGCATCGATGACCGTGATCGTCGCCACGCCGTTGCCGCGTACCGACGTGAGACCGGAGGCATCGACGACCGCCACCTTGAGGTCGCTGCTGGAATACGTATAAGGAGGACGACCGCCACTGGCCGGGCGGAGCACCGTGGTACCGCTCGGGAACGCCGCCGGCAGCAGGCCCGGATAACCCGGGACAAGGTAAACCTTGCCGGCCAGCGTGACCGGCGAGGTGTCGAACACCATGCCTTCGATGATCGACAACTCAAGCGGCTCAGACGCCATGTCGGTTCCGTTGCGAGTGACGATGTACGTCAACGTGGCAGTGCCGCCCGTATCTGCCTCAATGACAGCTTTCGGTACGCCGAACACCAGTTCGGACAGATCGCCAACAGGCGTGACATTGGTTTCAAACGTCTGCTCGCCCACCCAGCGCACGCGCACGAGGTCTTGTTGCTCCATGGCGCGATAGCTAACGCGCACCACCGCATCGGGACCTGCGATCAGAGAGGGACGCAGAACGCCGTCCGGCCCCACGGAGTCCACGGTGGGCGCCGGCAACACCAGTGCCGCGCTCATGATCTTCAGGTCAAGCCGGGCCGATTCCTGCACGGTCCCGCTGGCGCGCGTCACGCTGTAGGTGACCACGACGTTCTGGCCGTCGTTGGCCACTACCACGCTGTTGGAGAACACGAGGGCGAACGCCTTGCCGGCGTCGGTGGCAGAAATGAGTTTTTCCTGGCTTTCGTTGCTCTTGGGGCCTTTCCACCGTGCAGTCACGATTTCGCCTTCGCGCAGATTAGCCGATGCACCGATCACCAGCGTAGCGCCGTTCGAGGCATTGGCCGGGTCCAGGATATGGCCGTTGGCTTCGAGGATCACCGGGTCGGGCAAAGGTGTCAGCACCGACAGTTGCAGGTCGATCATCACCGGCTCGGACACCATAGACACATTGCCCGCGCGGTCCGTCACGGTGTAGGTCACGGCTGAGCTTTGCCCGTCGGCCTGCTCCAGAAATGCACGGGTGAAGTCCACCATGACCCGGTTCAGGCCCATGTCGTCTGCATCGACAACCGTCATCGGCCCTTCGGCCGCGCCCCAGTAGGTATGGATTTCGTCACCCGCGGCCATGCCGGTGTAGCCGGCGATCTTGCCGGGGAGCGAGTTGCCCAGGTCTTCCAGCTCGGAGGAGGTCAGGGTGTTTTGAATGGCGTCCGGGAAGATGATGGGGCCGAGTTGCGGGGCGCCGGGGGCGGTTTGGTCGATTTGGATTGTGATAGCGTCGGACCGGTCATACCGCATATTGATCGGGTTCATGATTTCGTAAGCCAGGCGATGGTTGCCTTCGACCAGATAAGCTTGAGGGATTTCAAGAGTGAGCAGGTCGCCTGGAACTTCGCTATCTAACGTCATCAGGGAACCAATACGCTCATCGTCCCACAGCAGCTGACAAGTGTATCCGGGGCGAGCGCCATTCCATACTTCAAACTGAACCGGGACTGGGCCAGCGAGCTGGCTCGTTGTCAGCAGCCCGTCTGGAAGTGCGCCGGGTACAGCGGGCGCGACTAGATTTGTTAGTGTTTCACTGGAAATCATGTTGGCCATTTTGTTAATCCTTTATTATGGCGATACAAAGAGCGCGGGCCAACGTGGCCCGCGGTTCAAAGTTAGAGTGAGCAGGTTATCTCAGCCGGATCCAACATATTTACGATGACCCGGGTGGTTTTCGAGTTGGCGGGACTTTGATTGCTGCCTTCACTCGGCTCAACTTTGAAAGTTGCTTCGGCGAAGCCAGTACAAATGGTTCGTACGTTTCGATGAGGTACCGTAAAGACATAGCCATTGGCAATGTCGTCATCATCGATTCGTCGTGATGCCGTGAAACTCGCAGCGTCGATGGGATTGTTAAAATCGTCGAAGCCTTTGAACGTGAGCGTTACCAATTGATCACGTGAGATATTCACATAAGGCGGGATGGTTACGTCAGCGCCATCAGGGTTTTCGTTAGGCCCCAGGACGCCAGTCGTGGTCAGATTAAACGTGGGTCCCTCGAGCCCATCTGGACCTCCGGGTAGTTCTTCTTTAGATCTGACGACTACAAGTTGCACTGGACTGGATGTGGCGTTTGGATTGCCGAAGCGAGAGATTTTAAAACTGACAGGGATCTCGGCGCCCGTGCCTTGAGCTTTGATGATTTCATTGGAAATTGGAATATTCAGTTCGCGGGCTGCGGTGACGTCGCTGGCTTTGATCTGGTACCACTGGGCTTCAACTTGATCACCCCAGTGAAGATCGATATCGTCTCCATTTTGGAGGTCCATATTCCATTTGATGAGGCCGCGTGCACTGAGCTCGTAGTCGTCTTCGTCAATAAAGTTATCTTCAATATTGGGTCCGGATACGCTTGTCCCTTTTACTACAATGGCGCTAATCGGCGCCACAACCGGTCGTGTCAGAAATACCTCGATCATACTGGCCAGCGAACTGCCCACAATCTGATCCGCTCGCCAGACTTCGTAGCTCACTTGAACCATCCCTTCCGGGAAGGTCTCAATGGTCTTGAACGGAACCCTTAGCGATAAAACAATATCGTTTGATTCATCGCCAGGCGAGATTTCTACCGACGTCATTCGGGTCTCTCCCCAATACAGCCTGATGCTATCAAAGGCACTGGCGTCCGGATAATGAGGGATATCAACGCGTATACCTGTTTGAGCCTCGTTGAAATCGATCAGACTGCCAACACCTTCATCAATAATAGGGGCGGGGAAGTCGGTGGGCGCGTCTCTAAGTTTGAGCACGACGGTGGCAGGGTTCGAGAGCATTGATGGATTTCCCGCTCTATCAAATACTTGGTACTTAACAACGTGAGGCTCTTCGCCTATTGAGTCCAGAAACTCGCGAGAAAACTCCAGTTTTACCTCATCCAGTCCCACGTCGCTTTCATTCACCACTGCCTCTGGGCCAGGGATGTCACCCCAATAGGTTTTAATCAGGTCGTGCTTTGCCATACCCGTGTACCCGGCCACGTGGGCGGGCAGCACACCGCCCAACGCGGCCAATTCCGCAGAGGTCAATCCACCTTCGATCTCTTTCGGGAATTGGATCGACGCCAATTCAGGTGCACCCGGCGGGGTTTTATCAATGATCAGCGTAAAGGCCGGTGATGTTTTGGACACTTGGTTTGCCGGATTGGTCACCTCGTACGCGACGGTATGCTCCCCCTCGCGCGACAGGAGCTGGGTTTCAATTTCCAGTGTGATTGGATCGCCAGCAATGGCGTCGTCGCTAATTACCTTCAAGGAGCCTGTGGTTTTTGTATCGTAAACCAATTGATACGTATAACCCGGACGGGCGCCGTCCCACACTACAAAATCGATGACGATGGGTGCGGTTAGCATACTAATGGGTACCAAGCCAAAATCGTCCGAGTCATGAAATGCTCCCTTGATATCGGGAGGCATTAATGAGGGATCCAGTTCGGAACCGAAGGGGTTACGAATAACAGTAGGGGTGTAAATGTCATTGTTCATGAGATTTCCTTTGTCATTTATTATTGAATTCGATCGTTTGGTTTGTGCTGATCTGATGTCAGTTCACGTATAAGACGTAATAGAGCTATTGATCGTGTGTCAATATTTTTTTATATGAATTTCTTCGAGTGTCGGAAGCACGCAAGCGGCCGTCAAGTCGATATTTATTTATTATTTCTGGGTGGTTGCAATGTGAGACAGGTATCACGAAGATTTCAGAAAATTCCTACAGATTTGATGCTGACGAATCGATGTCCAGTTTTATTCCACACGTGGATGCTGCTCAGTCCGATATATGAGGAATATCCATGCAGCCTTCAATGTCAAAACGCTTAAATACCACTTTGGGAGCCTGTGCCCTTAGTTGTATTTACGCTTCTAGCGCCAATGCTTCCTTCGTAAGTGGCACAAATCATTTTCTGGTTTCTGAAGTGCAGAAAAACGAGAGATCTAGAGACGTCGAGCATTCACCGATGCAGGTGGTCGCTGACGAAGAACTGACCATCGATGCCTCGGTGCCGGCTGACTCGTACGATTTATACGATGATGCAGTGTTGAATATTGTGGGTGGTGGCGAGGCAAGCGCTGTTGATGCAGATAGTTCTCGTGTAAATGTTAGAGGTGGTGTGATCACGTCAGGGCTTTTTTTGACGTTTAGCAAAGCCGCTGTCATCGACAGTGAAATCAGCAACGCGGATGGCTTTGGCATATCCATTGGTGCATCAGGGAACAGGATAGGGTACGGCTCTGATGTAAGCCTCATGTCGAGCTCCGTTTCAGGTAAGGACTATGCGATAGGGTTGGGTTTATATGGTGCAGTGCAACTCAATGATACTGATGTCCGGGGATTGTCCGAAGACAGTAGCGGGATACTCGCTGCGAATGGAAGGTTGGATGCGCGTGAAGGGAGTCACATATTCGGTGGTGTCAACGGCGTAGAAATTATCGATGGTTATGATTTTTATCCCTCCAGCCCAGAAGACCGACGCACTCAGATTCTTCTCAATAACTCGAGCATAGAAGGCGGTACCGGCGCTGCGATAAAAGTGCACAGGCCAGACAAATACGCGACCGAGGCAAACATTCTGGTTGAAAATAGGGCAGAGTTGCGCGCCGGCAATGGCAGACTTTTGGATGTTCAGGACGGAAGCATCGTCAATCTTTGGGTCGATGACAGTGAGTTGAGAGGTAATCTCGTTGCAGATGAATCGAGCGCCCTCAACGTGACGTTGCGCAACGGCGCTCAATTGACGGGAGGACTGATAAACGTGAACACCTTCACGCTGTCCTCCGGCGCTCGTTGGAATTATGTGGGAGGTAACGATATCCGGGAAGTGCATCTGGACGACGGTGTGGTCGCATTCTCGGATGGCACTCATCAAGTTCTCTCTGTGGGCAGCCTTTCGGGTTCTGGCGTTTTTGGCATGCGCATCAACCTGGACAATGGCACCGGTGATTTGCTGAGCGTGAACGGCGAGGCGACGGGTCGTTATCGTTTGCGTGTCCAGAACACCGGGCTTGAAGCTGTGCCGGCGGAGTTCGACCCTTTGCGGGTGGTTCATACCGAGAGCGGCGATGCGGAGTTCGGGCTGGTGGGCGGTCGTGCGGACCTCGGGGTGTATTCGTATGGGCTTGAGCGGCAGGGCACGGACTGGTTCATCGTTGGCGAGGGCAAGGAAATCAGCCCGTCCACCCAGAGTGCGCTGGCGTTGTTCAATACTGCACCGACGGTGTGGAACAGTGAGCTGACGACGCTGCGCAGCCGTATGGGTGAGGTTCGGGGTCAGGCGCAGGGCGGTGGCTGGATGCGCACTTATGGCAGCCGTTTCAACGCGTCTCTGGACTCTGGTGTTGACTACAGCCAGAAGCAGCAAGGGCTGTCGTTCGGAGCCGACGCGCCGGTACCGGTCGGCAACGGCCAGCTGTTGCTCGGGCTCATGGGCGGTTACAGCAAGTCGGACCTCGACATCGGCCGAGGGACTTCGGGCGAAGTCGACAGTTATTACGTAGGCGCCTATGGCACCTGGTTGTCGGAAGGCGGCTATTACGTGGACGGTGTGCTGAAACTCAACCAGTTCCATAACGAGTCGAAGGTGGCGATGAGCGATGGCACCAAAGCGAAGGGCGACTACAGCAGCAAGGCAGTCGGCGGATCGCTGGAGGTTGGCAAGCACATCACCCTGAGCGACGCGTATTTCGTGGAGCCGTTTGCGCAGGTGTCCAGCGTCTGGATTGATGGGAGCAGCTACACCCTCGACAACGGCATGCAGGCCAGGACCCGTCAGACCCAGTCGGTTCTTGGCAAAGTCGGCAGCACGGTAGGCCGCAGCTTTGCCATGAAGGACGGTGGCGTGGTCAAACCCTATGCGCGGCTGGCGCTGGCCCAGGAGTTCAGCCGCAGCAATGACGTCAGCGTGAACGGGCAGCGGTTCGACAATGACCTGTTCGGCTCCCGCGCGGAGCTGGGCGCCGGTGTTTCGGTGTCGTTGTCTGAGCACCTCCAGGTGCATGCTGATTTCGATTACATGAAAGGTGAACATGTTGAGCAGCCTTGGGGTGCGAATGTGGGTCTGCGCCTGGCCTTCTGACGCTCGCGTGGGTTGATTGAAAAAGCGGTATGAGCCCGGACTTCAGTGATGAAGCCCGGGCTTTTTTACGCTGGGCGCCACGGATAGAATCCCGGCGCCTGGCGCATCAGCTCACGGCTTGGGTTGGACCCGGCGACGTCGCGGCGGGCGGCCCGAAGGCGATGCCTTGCCCCGACGTTTGCTCTGGCGGGGCAGTTTGACGGTCAGCGTCTCCGAGATGCCGACGAGCTTGGTCCGCCGAACCACTTCATAGCGCACCTCGACTCGCCCGCTTTCGTAGTCCCCCAAGGCCTCGTTGTTCAGGTATTGAACTTGGCGTGGACCATTTCGCCCCTCGACTTTGCCAACCGTGGTGTAGAACGTGTTCTGGCCCCAGCGCAGCTTGAGGTGATCACCAAACCACAGCTTCGAGGAGCGCGGGATATTGATGTAAATGCCCATGCGCAACTGCGCTTCGGTAAGGGCATCCGCGTCGCCGCCGGTGATGTAGGGCGCGCTGAACACAGGCGTGGGGTTCGGATCTTGAGAATCGTGATGCCAGGGAAATCCCGGCACGTTCGCCAGATGCCCGACATAGAAGTGCGGATTCTCTGCCGCGCCCTGGCCGCTCGGCGGCTCGGCAATCAGATGCTCATAAAGCGGCACCGAAGATTTGCCGGCCGGTTTCTTCAGGTTTTTGCTGGCGGTATTTGCAATAGGCCCTTTCTTGTCTTTGTTGGATTCATCGGGTGGTGACTGGAGTGTTGGTTGTATATCCATGTCATCTTCCATTGGAACTCCTTGATCAGATCGCTAGTGCGAGAATTACAGGGCTAAATGCCGTGAGCCTGTTTGTAGGATTGCGCGCTTCACGTGCCTATCATCGATTCCAAAAATAGTACTGTCAAACAAGCGCAGTGCATGGGTTTGCGTGGCTTCTTTGAAAAATATTTGCTGTTGAATCACTCCTTGATATGTGAATGCGGCGTCTTTCGAGGGGTTGAGCGCTTGATTTATATAAATATGTGTTCCGCGTAGTCTATAAAATTTTGATAGTCCATCAGACACTTCCTACGGATATGTAGGTTCTCTGGAACCTACATGCTGAAAATAAATTTAAATATTTTTTCCGTGGTGGATTTGTTGACAGAACCTCCATGCATAAGCGTGGAGGTCGTAACCTTTGGTATTCAGATGAAGGGTGTATACGAGCAGTTACAATTGCACCGACACGAGCATCGGCAGGCTGGTGATGGAGGTATTGCCCGCGCGGTCGGTCACGGCGTATTCGATGGACACCATTCCAGGTGCATGGGGTTGCAGGTGTTCGCGAGTGAAGCCGATCTCGACCGGACGCAATGTCAGCTCGTCCGCTGTCACCGTGTGGTTCGGGCCCGGGCTGCCGTTGAGCAGTGTCTGAACGACATCGCCCTGCTGCATGCCGGCGTAACCGGGCAGCAGACCGGTGAGCTGGTCGCTTAAGGTGGCAGTGGGGAAGATGAGGGGGGCGAGGAGGGTTGCGCCGGGTTGGGTGCGGTCTACACGTAATGTCACTGTAGGGGAGTAATCGGAGACCTCTGTGTTTGGGCTCGTTGTTTTATACCCCAGTTCGTAGGTGCCTTCATGCTCGAAGGCAGTTTCACTTAACAAGACCGTGATGATGTCGCCAGGTTGATCGTTCTCGCTGATCACTCGGATTTCACCTAGAGGTAGCCCATTGAGCATTAGCTGAAAATAATATCCAGGTTCGGCTGCTTCCCACACTCGGACTTCGACAGGCACCGGATTTTCGAGTGCTGAGATTTTAAGCAGCCCATCTTCAGGGTAAGCGCTGGGTACAACAGGGGCAGGCAGGGGGATCGGGTATCGTACAGTATCTTCAGTCATCACAAACTCCATCAAACACACTCTCCGTTTTACATCCACAGAAAGTGCGCTCTATTAATTGATTGGTGAGATCAACGATAACCCACCACGTGGTGGTAACTATTTATCGCCTCTCCACAATCAACTAATAGAGTTCTACAAAACCTGTCAACCGCCAAACCTGTGTTCTCATCCAAAAAACACGCCGCTCCATACTTTTCAGAAATATCCTACTTCTCTCCCAAAACAAAAAGCCCCGGCAGTGTCGCTGCCGGGGCTTTCTTATATCGCCGTGGGTATCAGCGATTGAAGCGCTCCACCAGGGAGTACTGGGTGTTGGCGGTTTGAGTCAGCTCTGCACTCAGCGTGGCAGAGCGGCGGGCTTCGTCGGAGGTCTGGTCGGCCAGGTGGGCGATGGTGCTGATGTTACGGCTGACCTCTTCGGCGACCGAGCTTTGCTCTTCGGTGGCCGCGGCGATTTGCGTGGTCATGTCTGTGATGTTGGCCACCGCGTCGCTGATGCCCACCAGCGCTCTGTCGGCTTCCATGACCTGCTCAACACCTTCTTCGGCCTGACGACGACCTGTGTTCATGGTCTGTACCGCGTTGTTGGCGGTGTGTTGCAGCTTGGCGATGAGGGAGTGGATCTGGCCTGTGGATTCAGTGGTGCGTTGCGCCAGTTGGCGGACTTCGTCGGCAACGACCGCGAAACCTCGGCCCATCTCTCCGGCGCGTGCGGCTTCGATAGCGGCGTTCAAGGCCAGCAGGTTGGTCTGGTCGGCAATGCCTTTGATGACGTCGACGACGCCGCCGATTTCGTCACTGTCCTTGGCCAGTTGGGTCACGGTCAGGCCGGTTTCGCCCACGGACGTAGACAGGCGCTGAATGGCTTCGCGGGTTTCGCTGGCAATCTCGCGACCCCGACGGGTTAGCTCATTGGCCTGCTGCGTGGCGTCGGCGGTGCGCTGCACGTGATTGGCGACTTCCTGAGTCGTCGCGGCCATCTGGTTGACGGCGGTGGCGACCTGTTCGGTTTCGACGCGCTGGCGTTCCAGGCCGCTGGAGCTGGCCTGGGCCAGGGTGTCGGACTGCCGCGCCTGAGCGTTCAGGTGCTCGGCGGTGTCCTGCAGCCGGGTCAGGCAGGTCTTCAGACGGGCCTCTTGGCTGAGGATCGACATTTCGAGGCGCGCCTGAGCGCCACGACTGTCGGTGTACATCTGCGCGATCAACGGGTCGGACGTGGTTTGCTCGGCCAGACGCAGCAGGCGCTTGAGGCCGCGCTGTTGCCAGCTCAGGCCCAGCAGACCCAGTGGCACGGAGAGCGCAGCGGCCAGCAGGAAGCCCCACGGGGAGTTTAGCCAGACGCCGATCAGAAAACTCAGCTGGCTGACCAGAATGAACGGCAGCCAGTCCTGCAACATCGGCAGCCATTTGTCACGGCTTGGCACAGCGCTTTTGCCGCTGTTGAGGCGTTTGTAGAGCGCTTCGGCGCGGCGGATCTGTTCGGCAGTCGGCTTGATGCGCACGGACTCGAAGCCCACCACCTGCTTGTTCTCGAAAACCGGGGTCACGTAGGCGTTGACCCAGTAGTGATCGCCGTTCTTGCAGCGGTTTTTGACAATGCCCATCCACGGCAGGCCCTGCTTGAGCGTGGCCCACATGTGCTCGAACACCGCAGACGGGACGTCGGGATGGCGCACCGTATTGTGCGGGGAGGTGATCAGCTCATCTTTGGAAAAACCGCTGATTTCTATGAAGGCGTCGTTGCAATACGTAATGACGCCGCGCGCATCAGTGGTGGAAATCAACCGTTGCTGCGCCGGGAAAGTCCGTTCGCGTTGAGTGACGGGCTGGTTATTTCGCATGAGCTATTCGATCCAGGAAGGCTTTGACGAGTTATCGGCCCGAGGCAACAAAAATTAAGTTTTTGTGAACTGCGTCATGCTGTGGATGTCGTCGTACGCCTCAGCGGTCAAACATCGGGTAGGTCAGCAGGCTGAAATGCAGCAGGTTCAGGCCAAAATGGGTGAGCACTGCCGCGGGCAAGCCGCCGAGACGATAGCCGACTCCATAGCCCAGGCCTGCCATGCCGGCCAGAAGTGCCCATTCCCACCCGGCACCCACGTGGGCCAACCCAAACAGTGCCGACGCCAGGAGGATCGCGACAGCGTCATGGTAAGGCAGCCGCCGTAAGCATCTTTGCAGGCCGCCCTGAATGTAGCCCCGAAACAGCAGCTCCTCCGTTAGAGAAACCAGCAGGAGATTGTTGACGGACCAGATGCCTGCCTGCTCCGGCCACTTCGGTGACCAACCGACGATCCCCATCACAACAGCGGCGTTTAAACAGAGGGCGGCAGTGACTGGCAGGGTGATTGCCGTCACGACTGCCCAGCGCCGTGGATTGAACACGATAAACACCCAGGGGCAGGCCAGCGCGATCCACACGCCGATGAGGGGTTTGTCGAGATGCAAGTACATCGAATACGGCGAGGCTTCAGGGCTGAGACGCTCGCCGGCGATCACCCTGGCGCTGAAAAACCCCGGCAGCCAGTGGCTAGCAAGCCCCGCTGAGAGGGCAATGAACAGCAAGTGCCCAAAGGTGCGTACGGCAGGGTGCGAAAACTGGCTGACGCACGTCCAGGCCATGACCAGCAAGGCCAGGGTGACGATCACCGAAACGCTGAGTTGGCCGTACAGCAGGGCAACGCTATAGCCAACAGATAACAGGAAGAGTGCAGTCCAGCGTTGCGCCGACATGGCGTCATCCTTGGATGTCGGAAAAGGCTGGCGATTCTAGCGTTTAGTAAACGCGGGTGTATGTCGGAACTTGAGGGTGTCGGTCCGAATATCGCGTCGATGGTGGATGATGCGGTGTAAGGCGTTTCCGACGATTGCTGGAGATCGTGCAGGCATCTTCCCGGCTAAAGCCGGTCCCACGGAAAGCATGCGCTGCTCCAGGACCAGCTAAAGCCGGTCCCACGAAAAGCATGCGCTGTTCCAGGACCAGCTAAAGCCGGTCCCATGGAAAGCATGCGCTGTTCCACGACCAGCTAAAGCCAATCCCACTGGAAGCATGCGCTGTTCAGTGGGACCGGCTTCAGCCGGGAAGGGGGCGATGCAGGCGCGGCAGGGTGTCCGCCGCGCTTGAATCAGGACGCGATCAACTGGCGCAGCACGTAGTGCAGAATGCCTCCTGCCTTGAAGTACTCCACTTCGTTGACCGTATCGATCCGACACAGCACGTCGATGTGGTCCTGCTGCCCATTCTCACGGGTGATCTGCACGGCCAGGCTCATGCCCGGCTGCAGATTGGCACCGGTCAGGCCGGTGATGCTCAGCACTTCCTTGCCGGTCAAGCCGAGAGTCTTGCGGCTTTCACCGCTGCGGAACTGTAATGGCAACACGCCCATACCGACCAGATTGGAGCGGTGAATACGCTCGAAACTCTCGGCGATGACTGCTTTCACGCCCAGTAGATTGGTGCCTTTGGCGGCCCAGTCGCGGCTGGAGCCGGTGCCGTATTCCTGACCTGCAACAATCACCAGCGGCGTGCCTTCTACTTGATAACGCATTGCGGCATCGTAGATCGGCAGTTTCTCGTCGGTTGGCACGTGCAGGGTATAGCCGCCTTCTTCGCCGCCGAGCATTTCGTTGCGAATGCGGATGTTGGCAAAGGTCCCGCGCATCATCACTTCATGGTTGCCGCGCCGCGATCCGTACGAGTTGAAGTCCTTGTATTCAACGCCTTTGCTGCGCAGGTAGCGGCCCGCCGGGCTGTCCAGCTTGATGTTACCCGCCGGCGAGATGTGGTCAGTGGTGACTGAGTCGCCGAGTACTGCCAGCACGCGCGCCTGCTGCACATCGGCAATGACCGGCAGGGGTCCGGCAACATCCTCGAAGAACGGTGGATGCTGAATGTACGTCGAGTCCGGCTGCCAGACGTACGTCGCTGCCTCAGGCACCTGGATGGCCTGCCACTGCTCATCACCCGCGAAGACCTCGGCGTACTCCTTGTGAAACATGCCGGTGCTGACGTTCATTACAGCGTCGGCGATCTCCTGCTGAGTCGGCCAGATGTCGCGCAGGTAAACCGGCTGGCCGTCCTTGCCTTCGCCCAGGGGTTCGCTGCTCAGGTCGACGCGCACACTGCCGGCCAGCGCATAAGCGACCACCAGCGGCGGCGAGGCCAGCCAGTTGGTTTTTACCAGCGGGTGCACGCGGCCTTCGAAATTGCGGTTGCCGGACAGCACCGACGCGACGGTCAGGTCCGACTGCTGGATGGCTTTTTCGATCGGGTCGGGCAGCGGCCCCGAGTTGCCGATACAGGTGGTGCAGCCGTAACCGACCAGATCGAAGCCCAGCGCGTCGAGGTATTCAGTGAGCCCCGCCGCGTTGTAGTAATCGGTCACGACCTTGGAGCCCGGCGCCAGTGAGCTCTTCACCCACGGTTTGCGCTGCAGGCCTTTTTCCACGGCTTTTTTGGCCAGCAAACCCGCTGCCATCATCACGCTGGGGTTGGAGGTGTTGGTGCACGAGGTGATCGCCGCGATCACCACCGCGCCGTTTTTCAAGCGATAGGTCTGGCCGTTGTATTCGTACTCGGCCTCGCCAACCTGCGCCGCGTTGCCCACCGCGACACCGCCGCCGCCTTCGCTTTCCAGCCGGCCTTCTTCGTGCTTGCCGGGTTTGAGCGCCAGGCCCAGAAAGTCGCTAAAGGCCTGGGACACATCGGGCAGGGCCACCCGGTCCTGCGGGCGTTTTGGCCCGGCGAGGCTGGCGACCACCGAACCCATGTCCAGCTCCAGTGCATCGGTGAACGCCGGTTCCTGGCCGGGCAGCCGCCACAAGCCCTGAGCCTTGCAATACGCTTCGACCAGTTGCACCGTTTCGTCCGGCCGCCCCGACAGGCGCAGGTAATCCAGGGTGACGTCATCGACCGGGAAGAAGCCGCACGTTGCGCCGTATTCCGGCGCCATGTTGGCTATGGTGGCGCGGTCTGCCAGTGGCAAATCCGCCAGGCCGTCGCCATAGAATTCGACGAACTTACCGACCACGCCTTTCTTGCGCAGCATTTGCGTCACCGTCAGCACCAGGTCGGTAGCCGTGATGCCTTCACGCAGTTTGCCGGTCAGTTTGAAGCCAATGACTTCGGGGATCAGCATCGACACGGGCTGACCGAGCATGGCCGCTTCCGCTTCGATGCCGCCGACGCCCCAACCCAGCACGCCGAGGCCGTTGATCATGGTGGTGTGGGAATCGGTACCGACCAGTGTGTCCGGGAAGGCGTAGGTGCGGCCGTCTTCTTCCTTGGTCCAAACGGTGCGGCCGAGGTATTCCAGGTTCACCTGATGGCAGATGCCGGTGCCCGGCGGTACCACGCTGAAGTTGTCGAACGCATTCTGGCCCCAGCGCAAAAAGGCGTAACGCTCGCCGTTGCGTTGCATCTCGATGTCGACGTTCTCGCCGAAGGCTTTGTCGTCGCCGAACCGGTCGACCATCACCGAGTGGTCGATGACCAGGTCCACGGGCGACAGCGGGTTGATGCGTTGCGGGTCGCCACCGGCCTTGGCCACGGCAGCGCGCATGGCCGCGAGGTCGACCACGGCGGGCACGCCGGTAAAGTCCTGCATCAGTACGCGCGCAGGGCGGTACTGGATTTCTCTTCGGGATTTGCGTTCGGTCAGCCAGTCGGCGATGGCCTTGAGGTCGTCACCGGTTACCGTGCGGTTGTCTTCCCAACGCAGCAGGTTTTCCAGCAGTACCTTGAGCGACATCGGCAGTTTGTCGAGATCGCCCAGCGTGCGCGCGGCATCCGGGAGGCTGAAGTAATGGTAGGTTTTGTTGTTGACGTCGAGTGTCTTGAGGCTTTTCAGGCTATCGAGGGAGGGCATGACTGACTCCTTGACGGTCCGTGCAGCTCAGCGCGGACGGGCGAACGAACGGTAAGACGGGGCGTGTTTCAGCGCTCTGTGCGGCGCCTTTTATGTTCATTGAGTAGTACTGGACCCGCCGGCTGAGCCAGTGGTTCCTGATTCGGCTATCATGCGCCGCTTTCGAGTCATTGAGGTTAATCCTCATGTACAGCTTGCGCTGCGGCCCGGTTCGTGGCGCGCGAGGAGACCGTCCTGTGAACACCCTTTTCATGCATTGCCGTCCCGGCTTCGAAAGCGAGGTCTGCTCGGAGCTTAGCGAGCACGCCGCGCGCCTTGAGGTGTCCGGCTACGCAAAGGCAAAGACCGACGCCGCCTGCGCCGAATTCATCTGCACCGAGCCCGACGGCGCCGAGCGGTTGATGAACAGCCTGCGTTTCCGCGAGCTGATTTTCCCCCGGCAATGGGCGCGTGGCATGTTCGTGCAGTTGCCCGAAACCGACCGCATCAGCGTGATCCTTGAGCACATGGCCGGCTTCGTACCGTGTGGCAGCCTGTGGCTGGAAGTGGTCGACACCAATGACGGCAAAGAGCTCTCGACCTTCTGCCGCAAGTTCGAGGCGCCGCTGCGCAAGGCCTTGGAGAAGGCCGGCAAGCTGGTGGACAACCCGAGCCTGCCGCGCCTGTTGCTCACCTTCAAAAGCGGGCGCGAAGTGTTTCTCGGGCTGGCCGATGCGAACAATTCGGCGATGTGGCCCATGGGCATCCCCCGCCTGAAGTTCCCCCGGGAGGCGCCAAGCCGCTCCACCCTCAAGCTCGAAGAAGCCTGGCATCACTTTATTCCCCGTGATCAGTGGGACGAACGCCTGTCCGGCGACATGACCGGTGTGGACCTGGGCGCCGCGCCGGGCGGCTGGACCTATCAGCTGGTGCGACGCGGCATGCTCGTTACTGCGATTGATAACGGGCCGATGGCCGAAAGCCTGATGGACACCGGGCTGGTCCAGCACCTGATGGCGGACGGCTTTACGTTCAAGCCGCGTCAGCCGGTTGACTGGATGGTCTGTGACATCGTTGAAAAGCCTGCGCGCAACGCCGCATTGCTTGAAACCTGGCTAGGGGAGGGCCTGTGCCGCGAAGCGGTGGTCAACCTCAAACTGCCGATGAAGCAGCGTTACGCCGAGGTGCGACGTTTGCTCGAGCGTATCGAAGACGGCTTCAAGGCCCGCGGCGTCAAGGTGGCCATCGGCTGCAAACAGCTGTACCACGACCGCGAAGAAGTCACCTGTCACCTGCGGCGATTGGACATGAAGCGCAAGGCCTAAAGCCGGTGGTCTTGCACGGCGTGACGGCAGGGCGGCACCTGCTGGCGAACGCGGAGGGTCAGCTTGCATCTGCGGCGGCAGCGAGCCGTGTGGGGGTGACGCTGCACCTGTAGGAGCCGGCTTGCTGGCGAACGCGGTGGGTCAGCTTGCATCTACGGTGGCGGTAAGACCTGTTCGCGGGCAAGCGCGCTCCTACAAAGGAACACCGCAGCAGCCTGGCCCGATGGTGGTCCCCAAAGAAGAACATCGCCAACGCACAGGCAGTGCCGATGACCCCGCATCGTGGTGACTGGGTGACTGGGTGACTGGGTGACTGGGTGACTGGGTGACGGGATGACGTGGTGGCGGTGTGCCGGGGTGCGCGCGATGACACGGTCACGCTGCACCTGTAGGAGCCGGCTTGCTGGCGAACGCGATGCGCCAGCTTGCATCTGCGCCAACAGCTGGCGAATCCGGTGGGCCAGGCTTGCATCCTGGGTGGCAGTGGGATTCATAATCCGCCGTGCGCGCCCGTGTGGCGAAGAATAGGCGAGAAGCAATGACTCCTGAACACAACCCACCGGACGCTGACGTCCTTATCATTGGCGGCGGCCTGAGTGGCACCCTGCTTGCCGTGCAGCTCCTGCGCCTGCCGGGTCAGCGACGGATCGTCATCGTCGAGTCGCGCAGCGAACTGGGGCGCGGCGAGGCCTACAGCGCTACCGAACTGGGCCACACGCTAAACGGCAACGCCGCGCGCATGAGCGTTGACCCGGACGACGCCGACGATCTCACCCGCTGGTTGACCGCCTACATCGCCTCAGGTGGCTGGCCGGAATCCGATCAGCAACATGTTCCGGTCGCCGAGCTGTTTCCCCCACGCGGCATCTTCGGGATTTACGTCCAGCAACGCCTCGCCGAAGCCCAGGCCGTCGGCGAGCGCTTCGGCTCTACCGTCGAGCACGTGCGCGGCGAAGTCACTGACCTGCAAGTCGAGGCGTCCGGCGTACGCGTCAGCCTGGCCGGTCACACCGAGCCTTTGAACGGCCGCTTCGGCGTACTGGCAACCGGCATGTTCGCCGCCGCCCGTACGCCTCAACGCGACTCCAACGCCCTCAACGCCGCCGCAGTCGACCCCTGGGACGTCAACGCCATGCGTCAACTCGACCCTCGGGGCCGCGTGCTGATCATCGGCTCAGGCCTGACCATGGTCGACGCCGTGGTATCGCTTGAGCAGGCGGGGCATCGAGGCCCCATCGATGTGTTCTCTCGCCATGGCCTGCAGCCCCATGTCCGTCGGCAACCGCCGACGTGGCCGGATTTCCTCGGCGCCGACCACGCCATTCGCAGCACCCGGCAGTTGGTCCGGGCGTTGCGCGAACAATGCCGGCAGGCGGCAGAGCAAGGCATCGACTGGCAGGCGCCCCTCGACACCGTGCGCGTGCACATCCCACGGTTGTGGAGCCAGGCGACTGACCTGCAGCGCCGCCAGTTCGTACGCCATGTAAGGCCGTGGTGGGAGAGCCATCACCATCGCTCGCCACCGACCAGTGCGCAATTGCTGGATCGGCTGATTGCAGAAGGCCGCCTGCACGTGCATGCCGCATCGTTGCTCGACGTTGAAGACTCGCCGGCCGGGGAGGTGCGCATACGCGTGCGTTATCGCGGCCGGGAAGACGCCAGCACGGAACGCGGCGCTGCGCTCATCAACTCCACGGGCATTCAGTACGACTGGCGGCGGGTCGACCGGGCATTACCGCGCAACCTGCTCGCACGCGGACTGATCAAGCCCGGCCCGCTGGCGCTGGGCATCGCCGCCGATGCCGGTGGCGCAGTGCTGGACGCAGAAGGCGCCGTTTCATCACGCCTGTTCGCCATGGGCCCGCCGTTGCGTGGCCTGTGGTGGGAAAGCACCGCCGTCAACGATGTCGCCTCGCAAGCCAAGGCGCTTGCCGCGCGATTGGCGGCAGCCAGCCTGTAACCGGGCGATGCATGCCAGGCACTGTCGGCCCGGAGGCAGTGCTCAATCCTGATCCAGCAACTGCGGCCCGGCGCCGCGCTCGCCCAGGCTGTCGCCGAAGTTGCGCAGCGGGCAGGCCTCCATCGACAGGCAGCCGCAGCCGATGCAGCCGTCGAGTTGGTCGCGCAGCGCGGTGAGGCGGTTGATCCGCTCGTTCAAGTCGGTTTTCCAGCGCTCGGACAGCCGGGTCCAGTCATCCAGACTGGGCGAGCGGTCCTGTGGCAGGGTTTGCAGCGCGGTCTGAATGGTCGCCAGCGGGATGCCCAGACGCTGAGCGGTTTTAATCAGGGCCACACGGCGCAGCACATCCCTGGGGTAGCGACGCTGGTTGCCGGCGTTGCGCTGGCTGCTGATCAGCCCTTTGGCTTCGTAGAAACGCAAAGCGGTGATGGCCACGCCGCTGCGTGCGGAGAGCTGGCCGACCGTAAGTTCGCGGGCAATGGGCGGGGCGTCGTGTCCAGGCATGCAATCTCCGAAGCTGGCAGAAGAAGCTTGACCTCAAGTTAACTGGAGGTTTTAACCTGCGCAGCATCCCGTGTCAGAGCTTGCATGGCAAGCGGCACTCCGGCGCAAGAAACGTATGGGCTAAAGCCGGACCGCGCCGCATCCTGTTCAGCACCCAACCGCCATCCCTGGAGAGCCTTCATGACCCCAGTTACCGCCCACCTTCCGTTCAGCCAGTTCGTCGAGTTTGCCGTGGACCCGCGCCATCAGGCAGGGCTGGTGGACGCGCTCAACGACCGATTCGAACGCTTCACCCGCACCTACCCCGGCTTTGTCTGCGCCAGTGTTCAGGTCAGCGAAGACCGGCGGCGGGTGCTCAGCCATGTGCAGTGGCTGTCAAAACGCGACTGCGAGCGCGCGTTTGAGAATGCCGAAGAAGGCGAGGCGGACATGTGGGGGCTGATTCGTCAGCACCGCGCCACCTCGATGACGTTCAACGCGTATGAAGTGGCCGCACAAATCGTCGGACCTCGCCACAGCTGAGCTCGGATCAGCCTGGCTCGGCGGATCGGATCAACCTAGCGCCTTCCTGCGCGTTACACCGACAAATGCAGCATTCGGTCGCCCTGGGTCTGTTCACCCGGACGGCGTTTGTTGACGGCCAGTTCGCCGATCTTGATCAGCCGCGCGCGCACGACGTTGCGGCTCAGGCCCAGCAGTTGGGCGGTGTGCACCTGGTTGTAGTGGCTGAAGCGATACGCGGCCCTCAACAGAGCGTCCTCGACCTTCTCGTGCAGCGCCCCGGCCTGTTCCTCGAACAACCGCTGGAACGCACGGGCCAGCAGCGCTTCGGTGGAATCGTCCACCGCCGGTGAAGCGTCCTCCTGACGTTCAAGGCGCAAATTCGACAGGCGCAAGTCGCTGGACTGAATGATCCCGTTGCGGCAGATCAGCAGGGTGTGGTGAATGACGTTTTCCAGCTCGCGGATATTCCCCGGCCAGCCGTAGGTGCGCAGCTTGTGCTCGGCCTCGGCGCTGATCTGGATCGGCCCGCAACCCAGTCGCTGGCTGTAAACCTCGATGAAGTGGCGGGTCAGCGGCATGATGTCGCCGGGGCGCTCGCGCAGCGTGCTCAAGACCAGATTGACCACGTTGAGACGGTAAAACAGGTCCTCGCGAAAATGCCCGGCGTTGATCGCGCGTTCCAGCTGCACATTGGTGGCGGCCAGCACCCGCACGTTGATCGGCGTACTTTTGCGCGAACCCAGGCGGACCACCTCGCGCTCCTGCAAAACGCGCAGCAACTTGACCTGAATCGCCAGGGGCAAATCACCGATTTCATCGAGAAACAGCGTGCCGCCGTTGGCTTCTTCAAACCAGCCGGCCTTGGCGGTCAGGGCACCGGTGAACGCGCCTTTCTCCTGACCGAACAGCTCGGCTTCCACCAGTGACTCGGAAAACGCGCCGCAATTGACGGCCACAAAGGGCTGATGACGACGGCTGCTCAGGTTGTGGATGTGGCGCGCCACCAGCTCTTTGCCGGTGCCGGTCTCGCCGATGATCAGCACGCTGGCGTCGCTGGGCGCGACTTGTTGAATATGGGCCAGCAGGGCCTGGGATCTTGGGTCTTCGAACACTTGCGCGGTGGCGCGAACGGACGTGGCCAGAGCCGGCGAGGGCGGAAGTGTCAGTAGCTGCATGTGGGTCACTTGTGGTTGGAACGGTAAGCTGGCTGCCATGAAGGACTCCTTGTCGCGGTCGCGCAGCACGCGGGCTATCCCTGCAGGAGCGCCACCCGGTCACTCCTACAGGGTGAGCGGTTGCGGAGTTACTTCTGCGGTGGCAAATCGTTGGCGATCATCTCGCCGAACGGCCCGGTCAGGTTGGTGATGCCGCGGCCGGCCAGGCTGCGATACGGCTCGGGCAGCAGCGGGAAGACCAGCTCGGCAAAGCGGTAGGCCTCTTCCAGGTGCGGATAGCCGGAGAAGATGAAGCTTTCGATGCCCAGGTCCGCGTATTCCTGAATCCGCGCAGCGACTTCCTGCGGATTGCCCACCAGCGCCGTGCCCGCGCCGCCACGCACCAGGCCCACGCCCGCCCACAGGTTCGGCGCGATTTCCAGGTTGTCGCGGCGGCCGTCGTGCAGCGCGGCCATGCGCCGCTGTCCTTCGGAGTCGAAGCGCGAGAAGGATTTTTGGGCGGCGGCGATGGTTTCATCGCTGATGTGCTCGATCAGGGTGTCCGCGGCTTTCCAGGCTTCTTCGCTGGTCTGGCGGACAATGACGTGCAAACGGATACCAAATTTCACGGTGCGCCCCTTGCGTGCGGCGCGCTCGCGGATGTCCGCCAGCTTCTCGGCGACAGCGGCGGGCGGTTCGCCCCACGTCAGGTAAACGTCGACCTGATCGGAGGCCAGTTCATGGGCCGCCTCGGACGAGCCACCGAAATACAGCGGCGGGTAAGGTTTTTGGATGGGTGGATAGAGCGCTTTGGCATTCTGCACTTTCAGGTGCTTGCCTTCGAAGTCCACGGCTTCGCCCTGCAAGACGCGGCGCCAGATCTGCAGGAATTCGTCGGTGACCTCGTAGCGCTCGCTGTGATCGAGGAAGCTGCCATCGCCACGGTTTTCATCAGGATCGCCGCCGGTCACGACGTTGATCAGCAGGCGTCCGCCGGACAGACGATCCAGGGTCGCGGCCATGCGCGCCGAGACCGTGGGTGAAATGATGCCTGGCCGGATCGCCACCAGATAACGCAGGCGCTCGGTCAGCGGCACGAGGGCCGAAGCGATCACCCATGAGTCCTCGCAGGAACGGCCGGTGGGGATCAGCACGCCGTGGTAGCCCAGATCGTCCGCCGCCTGCGCGACCTGCTTGAGGTAGTTGAGCGTGACCGGGCGCGCGCCCTTGGTCGTGCCCAGGTAATGGCCGTCGCCGTGGGTCGGTAGAAACCAGAAAACATCCATGAGAAATCCTTCGAACAGATACGGTTGGCTTATAACAAGTGCGTCAGTTATAGAGGCTCCGATTTATTCCGTAAAAGAACTGAATCCCATATTTTTATAACGTTTGGAGATATGGCTGCGTTTCGCAGTGAATACGAGCCTGCCTGAAACACCCGACAGATCGCCGATTTGTAAGAGCCGGCTTGCTGGCGAACGCATTCCAAAAGGCATCGCTGCACTGAATCAATAATCGGGTTCGCCAGCAAGCCGGCTCCTACAGTGGATTTGTGTTGGCAGGGGATGCCGGCTCCTACAGTGGATTTGTGTTGGCAGGGGATGCCGGCTCCTACCGTGGATTTGCATTGGCCGGGATTCCGCCTCCTGCGCAAAATCTGAGCCGGCTTGCTGGCGAATGCGGTGGGTCAGGCGAAGCTGTGGTCCCAGACAGACTCCATTCGCAGGCAAGCGCGCTCCCACCGTGGATCTGCATTGGCCGGGATTCCGCCTGATGCGCAAAATCTGTAGGAGCCGGCTTGCTGGCGAATGCGGTGGGTCAGGCGAAGCTGTGGTCCCAGGCAGACCCCATCCGCAGGCAAGCGCGCTCCTACCGTGGATCTGCATTGGCAGGGATTCCGCCTCCTGCGCAAAATCTGTAGGAGCCGGCTTGCTGGCGAATGCGGTGGGTCAGGCGAAGCTGTGGTCCCAGGCAGACTCCATTCGCGGGCGGGGCGCTCCTAGAGTGGATTGGCGCCAGTCGGCTGATCTGGTCAGCCATAATCGACGGGCAAAAAAACAGGCGCCGAAGCGCCTGAAGGTGAGTACGGGAGACTCGTTGAAATCAGAAAATCTGCGTGAACAGCCAGTACAGGCTGCCCGACAGCAAAATGGCCGCCGGCAGGGTCAACACCCAGGCCATGGCCAAGTTGCGCAGGGTGCGCATCTGCAGGCCGGAGCCGTTGGCGACCATGCTGCCCGCCACCCCCGATGACAGCACGTGAGTGGTTGAGACCGGCAATCCATACATGTCCGCTGCGCCAATGGTCAGCATGGCGACCACCTCAGCCGATGCGCCCTGGGCATAGGTCAGGTGCGTTTTGCCGATCTTTTCACCCACGGTGATCACGATGCGCTTCCAGCCCAACATGGTGCCCAGGCCCAGCGCGATGGCCACAGCCACCTTGACCCACAGCGGAATGAAGCGCGTCGCGGTGTCGATCTGCTGCTTGAACTGATCGACCTTGGCCTGAGTGTCTGGGTCGAAGTTGCCGACCTTGTTCTTGTCCATCACGCGGATGGCCTCGGACGTCAGGTACATGTCGTTACGCACGTTGGCAGTGGCCTCGGCCGGTACCTTGGCGAGCGATCCGTAGCTGGCCACCTGATCGCCGATCTTGCCGGCCATCACCGCCAGCGCCGGCACCAGGTCAGGGGTGGCCTGCTTGTCGCGAATATAGGTGGAGAGCGTCTGGCGCGAGTCGGCCGGCGCGGGCAGCGGCGCCGCTTTGGTCAGCGCCTGTTGGGTGACCTGCGCGACGGCGGCGAACTGCACCGATTGGTCGGCGGGCATGGCACGGTTCAGGGCATAGGCCATGGGCAGTGTGCCGACCAGAATCAGCATGATCAGGCCCATGCCTTTCTGACCGTCGTTGGAACCGTGGGCGAAGGAAACGCCAGTGCAGGTCAGGATCAGCAGGCCGCGAATCCAGATGGGCGGCGGCGTGTTGCCCTCGGGCGCTTTGTACAGTGCCCTGTTCTTCACGAACATGCGCAGCGCCAGCAGCAACAGCGCGGCGCAGGTAAAGCCCACCAGCGGGGAGAGCAATAGCGAGTAACCGACCTTGGTCGCCTGAGACCAGTCCACGCCGCTGGTGCCATCGCGACCATGCATCAGCGCGTTGGCGATGCCCACGCCGATGATCGAGCCGATCAGCGTGTGCGAAGACGACGCCGGCAGGCCCAGCCACCAGGTGCCCAGGTTCCACAAAATGGCTGCGATCAGCAGGGCGAAGATCATCGCGTAGCCGGCAGACGAGCCGACCTGCAGGATCAGCTCCACCGGCAATAGGGCGATGATGCCGAACGCCACCGCTCCGCTGGAGAAGAGCACCCCGAGGAAGTTGAAGGTGCCCGACCAGACCACGGCAAAATTTGGCGGCAGGGAGTGGGTGTAGATCACCGTAGCGACAGCGTTGGCGGTGTCGTGAAAGCCATTGACGAACTCGAAACCGAGCGCAATGACCAAGGCCACGCCGAGCAGAATGAAGGGCGTCCAGGTCAGTACGACGGTGCCCAGATCGTCCATGTCCTGCTTGAGGCTGTAGCCGGTGTAAAACAGACCCAGTGCAAGCACGACGAAGAAGATCACCATCGTCAGCACGCCAGGCTTGCGCCCGAATTGGGCGCTCAGGCCGGGACCCTGCTGCAGGGAGCCTTGGGTCAGTGTGGGGGTCGCCATGGGGCACAGTCCTGTTCATGTGGGATGGCGCCCATGATCATTACAAAATGTGACAGAGATGCGACACAGGTCACAATTTGCGTGTATTTGCTGGGGTTCAGGGACCAGTGGATGAGCCAGTGGCTCTGCTGTTAAAAATCCCGGCTCTTGCGAAACGCCCACCTTCCTGCAATGAACGTAAACGTCGCCACCAGCGCAACCAACACCCAGAACCCATGGGGGTCGGTCGCCAGCGGGATACCGCCGACGTTCATGCCGAAGAAGCCCGCGACGATATTGATCGGCAGTGCCAGCACCGTCACCACGGTCAAGGTGAACAGCGTGCGGCTGCTTTGCTCGTTCAGGTTGGCGGCGATTTCTTCCTGCAGCAGCTTGATCCGCTCGCCCAGGGCGGTGAGGTCGCTGATCACCAGTGCTGATTCTTCGGTGGACTGGCGCAGCTCCTGAAGGTCTTCCTCCAGCAACCATTGCGGCGGCCGGTGCAGCAGGCGCATCAGCGAGCCGGGCTCCAACGCCAGCAGCCTCTGCAGGCGCACCAGCACCCGGCGCATGGCGCCCAGCTCGGTGCGGTTGTTGCTCAGGCGCTGCGCGAGCAGTTGATCTTCGATCTTGTCGACGCTGATGCTGGTCTTGCGCATGAACTGGCTGAGCACGTCGCTCTGGTCACGCAGCAGGTGCGCCAGCAGCTCCAGCGGAGAGCGGAAGGTCTCGCCCTGTTTCACTGACGAGCGCAGGCGATCCACCGAGCGCAGCGGCTGGTGCCGTGCCGAGATCATCAGGTTGCTGCGCACGCAGACCCACAACGTGGCGATGTCGGTGGAGACCCGATTGAAATCGAAAACCACATCGTTGACCACCGCCAGCAGCGCCGAATCGACATGCTCGATGCGGGTGGAGCGTGACCCTTCGTGCAGGGCTTCGAGGAACTCGTCGGGCAGGTCGAGGTTGGTTTTCAGCCAGCGTTCGCAGCTGGCGTGGGTAAGGTTCAGGTGCAGCCAGACGAACTCGTCCGGCTCGGTCGGTCGGCGCAGGCATTCCATCGCCGCCGTCGAATCCAGCTCGCGGCCGGGCTCGCCGGGGCGAAAGCGGAACCCGTACAGCAGGCCAAACAGATCGGGGTCCTGATGGTGCGCGATGCGTTGATTCATGGAGGCTCGCAGACGGGGAGTGCCAGGTGAAGGCACGGGTCGAAAGCGGCATCATCGCAAGGGGTTTTGACAGTTTTGTGACGGGTTGTATCAAAGGGTTACGATTCGCATGCGGTCATTGCAGGAGCGCGCTTGCCCGCGAAAAGGTCTCGCCAACGAAAACGGGTTTGGCTGGCAATCTGGACCTTTCCGAACGTGGCCCAGAGCAAGCACGCCCCGCATAAGCGCTGTCATCACACCATCGACAGGGATTTTTTGCGGGTCGGCGCCGGCCATGAGCTGTCAATCAGCAGTTCATCATCGATCGACAGCTCGATCTCGGCGGCTGCGGCGTTCAGCTCGATGTGGTGCGGATCCACCGCCTTGGGAATCGCGATGACCCCGTCCTGGCGCAGCACCCACGCCAGGCTGATTTGCGCCGGCGTCGCGTCATGCCGCTCCGCGACTTCGAGAATGGCCGGGTTCATCAACAGGTTGCCGGCCTGGCCGATCGGGCAGTAGGCCATAAGGGGCATGTTGGCGCTCTGCATCCAGGGCAGCAGGTCGTATTCGATACCGCGTTCTTCCGGGTTGTAGAGCACCTGATTGGTGGCGCAGTGAGGGTTGTTCAAGTCAATCATGTCGGACACGTCGAAATTCGAAACACCCCAGCGTCCGATTTTGCCGGCTTCACGCAGACGCTCGAACGCTTCGACGGTTTCCTCCAGCGGATAGGAGCCCGGCCAATGCAGCAAATAAAGATCGATGTAATCGGTCTTCATGCGTTTGAGGCTGCGTTCGCAGGCTGCCGGAATGCCCGCGCGGCTGGCGTTGTGCGGGTAGACCTTGCTCACCAGCACCACCTCGTCACGACGCCCGGCAATGGCCTGGCCCACCACTTCCTCGGCGCCGCCTTCGCCGTACATCTCGGCGGTGTCGATCAGCGTCAGGCCAAGATCGATGCCCAACTGGAGCGCCGAAACCTCCGCCTGCAGCTGGCGGCGATCCTCGCCCATGTGCCAGGTGCCCTGACCTATGACGGGGACGGTTTTGTCTGCCAGTTCAAGCGTGCGCATCGGGGGTGCCTCCGGGCTGATGGGTCTGAGTCATTAAGAGTCAGGCAGTACTCGTCCGCAGGGGTTCAATCTCAAGCGAATACGCGGTGCGTGAGCGGGCTGCGCACCCATTGTAGGACCGGCTTCAGCCGGGAAGAGGCAGGTATGAGCGACATCAATTCCGCGGTGTGGCACCCGACGCCTTCCCGGCTAAAGCCAGTCCCACAACGAACGCGGTCAATTAGTAGGACCGGCTTCAGCCGGGAAGAGACAGGTATGAGCGACATCAATTCCGCGGTGTGGCACCCGACGCCTTCCCGGCTAAAGCCAGTCCCACAACGAACGCGGTCAATTAGTAGGACCGGCTTCAGCCGGGAAGAGGCAGGTATGAGCGACATCAATTCCGCAGTGTGGCACCCGACGCCTTCCCGGCTAAAGCCAGTCCCACAACGAACGCGGTCAATTAGTAGGACCGGCTTCAGCCGGGAAGAGGCAGGTATGAGCGAAATCAATTCCGCGGTGTGGCACCCGACGCCTTCCCGGCTAAAGCCAGTCCCACAACGAACGCGGTCAATTAGTAGGACCGGCTTCAGCCGGGAAGAGGCAGGTATGAGCGACATCAATTCCGCAGTGTGGCACCCGACGCCTTCCCGGCTAAAGCCAGTCCCACAACGAACGCGGTCAATTAGTAGGACCGGCTTCAGCCGGGAAGAGGCAGGTGTGAACGACATCAATTCCGCGGTGTGGCACCCGACGCCTTCCCGGCTAAAGCCAGTCCCACAACGAACGCGGTCAATTAGTAGGACCGGCTTCAGCCGGGAAGAGACAGGTATGAGCGACATCAATTCCGCGGTGTGGCACCCGACGCCTTCCCGGCTGAAGCCAGTCCTACAACGAACGCGGTCAATTGGTAGGACCGGCTTCAGCCGGGAAGAGGCAG
Source organism: Pseudomonas lutea (assembly GCF_000759445.1). Classification (NCBI taxonomy): domain Bacteria; kingdom Pseudomonadati; phylum Pseudomonadota; class Gammaproteobacteria; order Pseudomonadales; family Pseudomonadaceae; genus Pseudomonas; species Pseudomonas lutea. The sequence continues at coordinate 1,844,965 of NZ_JRMB01000001.1, read as the reverse complement.
GTGTGAACGACATCAATTCCGCGGTGTGGCACCCGACGCCTTCCCGGCTGAAGCCAGTCCTACAGTCGAGTTCACCGGCAGTCCCACAGTAAAGGGCGCCGCCAGTTTCACAGGCTGACTGCAAGCTCTATGTGGGACCGGCTTCAGCCGGGAAGGGGTCGGTGTGTACAACTCCTATTCAGGGCTGTTTTCCCAACCCCCACCCAGCGCCAGGAACAGGTCGATCTGCCCCATGGCCACTTGGGTATTCGCCGCCGCCAGTTGCGCCGTAACGTCGGTGTAGGTGCGTGTCGCTTGCAGATCGGCGAGGAAGGATTCGCGGCCGGCGAGGAAGAAACGATGCGTCTGTTCAGCCGCCTGGCGCGCGGATTCTTCGGTTTCAATCAGCGCGTCGCGGCGTTGCAGCAGCGAGGTGTACTGCGACAGCCCGGTCTGTGCCTCGCGGATGGCGTTCAGCACCACACCGTCGAAATGCGCCAGGGCCGCCTGATTGGAGGCTTCGGCGATGTGAATCCGCGCACGCGCGCCGTTGGAAGGGATGGTCCAGTTGATCACCCCGCCAAAGCCCCAGCGATTGGTCGATGGATCGCCCAGCTCGTCGAGAATCCCGACGGTGCCGACGGTCGCGCCGATGCTGATGTCCGGGTACAACTCGCCGGTGGCCACACCAATCGCGGCAGTGGAGACCGCCAGCCGCCGTTCGGCCTGACGCACGTCAGGGCGACGTTTGAGCAACGCTGCGCCATCACCGACCGGCATCACTTGCGCGATGTGCGGCAGTTCCGCGCAGTCGGCCACGCCCTGGGGCAATTGATTGAGCGGACGCGCCAGCAGCATCGACAGCCGGTACAACGCGGCCTTTTGCGCCGCTTCGTAACGCGGCAGTTCGGCGCGCAAGGACCTGAACTGAGTTTGCGAACGCGTCACCTGGGTCTCATCGCCACGGCCGGCGTCACGCAGGCGTTGGGTCAGGTTCAGGCTCTGCTGCTGTAAGTCCAGAGAGTGCAGGGCGATGTTGCGCTCTTCATTGGCCGCGCAGACCTGGGTGTACGCCCGCACCACATCGGCCACCAGCGTGATGCGCGCGGTGTCCGCCGCCGCCTGGGTCGCGTCGGCGTTGGCCTGCGCCGCTTCGATGCCACGCTGCAGCACGCCGAACAGGTCGAACTGGTACGAAGTGGTCAGGCCGACGTCGCCGACGTTCGCCACCGGCACTTTCTCAGGCAACAAGTAGGCTTGACCGGCTTCCTGCAAACGCTGTGCGCCGGCTTTGGCCGTACCGCTCCAGCCGCCCGCCGCGTCCGCCTCGCTCATCTGGAAGCGTGCCCGCTGCAGGTTAGCGGCAGCCACGCGCAGGTCGGTACTCGACGCCAGCGCCTGGCGCACCAGCTCGTCGAGCTTCGGATCGTGATACAGACGCCACCAGTCACCCGGCACGGGCGCCGACACCACGTTGGACGAAGCGCCGGCCAGCTCGCCCTGCAGATCAGGGCGGTTAACCGCTGCATCTTTTGGCAGTGTGTAATCCGGGCCGACCACGGTGCAGGCCGACAGCAGCAGGCCCATGCCCACGGTCAGCAGGCGTGCGCGGTGTTTCATTTAGGGGCTCCTGACGTGTCGGGCTGATTATCAACGCGAGCATTGTCCTGATCGCCATCGATGATCGACACCGTCGCGGTGCGTCCGGCGATCATGCGGAAGTCGGCCGGCACTTCATCGAAGGCGATGCGCACCGGAATCCGCTGGGCCAGACGTACCCAACTGAAGGCCGGGTTGACGTTGGGCAGCAGGTTCGAGCCGCTGCTGCGGTCGCGGTCTTCAATGGCCGCAACGATGCTCACCACGTGGCCGCGCAGGCGGGCGTTGTCGCCGATCACACGGATGTCCACCGCTGAGCCGATGTGAATCCCGTCCAGCTTGGTTTCTTCAAAATAACCGTCGATGTGGAACGAGTTGCTGTCGACCACCGAGAGCACGGGGCGCCCGGCGCTGACGAACTCGCGGTCGCGCGGCGCACGGTCATTAAGGTAGCCGTCCACCGGGCTGCGGATCACCGAGCGGTCCAGGTTCAGCTGCGCCGAATCGACCGCCACCTGCGCTTCATTCAATGCCGAGAGCGCGCGGGCTTCCCGGGACTGGCTTTCTTCCAGTTGCTCGCGGGCCACCAGATTGCCAAGGCTGCGGTTACGGCGGTTCTCGCGTTGGGCCTGCTGCCAGATTTCCTTGCGCTCGGCCACGGTGGCCTGCGCCTGACGCAGGGCCAGACGAAAGCGGTCCTGGTCAATGGTGAACAGCAACTGGCCTTTCTTGACCGGCTGGTTGTCGCTCACCGCAACCTTTTCGATCAGGCCGGACACATCCGGCGCAATCTGGATCACGTCGGCGCGGATATGCCCGTCGCGGGTCCACGGCGCGTACATGTAATACATCACCATGCGCCAGACGACGATGGCGGCAAGGATGACAACCAGCAGGGTGAGGACCACGCGGCCCAGCGTCAGCAGAGGTTTTTTCATTTCATCAGGTATCGACTAAGGGTATCCACGACGCCGAGCAGCAGTGCGTATAGACCGACGTTGAACAAAGCCCGGTGCCAGACCAGGCGATAGAAGCGGGCGCGCGTCAACACGGCGTGCACCACCAGAAAAATCAGGTACGCGATGCCCATCAGCACCAGAAAGGTCGGCAGGAAGATCCCGCTGATGTCCAGATCACCGATCATGACGGCGCTCCATCGATGCCATACGGCGGTTGTTCTTCCTGCTCGGCGAGCACATCGACAATCTCGACGCCCGGCAGCAGCGCCAGGCGCAGACCACTCAACGCGTGCAGCAGGTTCATGCGGGCGCTGTCATCGCCGGTGCTGTTGAAGGTCAGGGCGCGACGGGCGCGGTCCATGGTCATCAACAGACCCTTGGGCGCGGGCAAACGCTCACGCGCTTTGAGGCAGGCGCGGAAGTGCGCACCGACTTCACTGGCCACCTGGCCGAGCAGCCGACGTGGTGCGGGCTCGACACGTGGCATGTAGGCCAGCAGGTCCAGCATGTTCAAGGCCACGCGTACTTCACGCAGCGCACTGGTGGAGTCCTGAGCGGTGATCGCCAGACGCGGCAGGTGTTGCATCAAGCGATCAAGCATGCGCACGCCCATCTGCCGATGTTCGGCCAGCGAAGCCTCTTCGCTGAGGGAAACGATGTCGCGCCAGCTGAAACGGGTCAGGCGCTTGGCCGCCACCTCCGTGCCGAAGGGCCGCACGATCAGCGTCCAGACAAAGGCGAACGCCAGGCCCGCCGGCCCCGCGAGGTTGGAATTGACGAAGTTGAGGAAGTCGGCGTCGTAGGCGCTCTGAATGCTGATAAAGGACGAGGTGTTGACAATGGTCAGCAGCGTGCCGAGGTAGAACTTCGGCTGCACGGTCAGCGTACCCACGCAGATGAACGGCACCGAGAACGCCAGCACCAGCATCGGGAAATCGTGCAGGTTGGGCAGCACCACGAACAGGTAAAGGCTGGCGAAGATCACCGACATCATCGTCCAGAAGAAGAACCGGTAAATCTGCGGCGCCGGGTCGTCCATGGCGGCGAAGAAGCTGCACGAGACGGCCGCCAGCGCGACGGCACTGGCGCCATCCTGCCAGCCCAGCAAGATCCACAACACCGATGCCACGATGATCGCGCTGACCGAAGTCGCCACGGAATACAGCATCATCCCGCGGTCAAGAAACGGCGACAGCCGACCGAGCCGCCAATGGCGGTAAACCGCACGCCACGGTGAGTGGTCATCGGTCTCGATGGCGTGTTGCAGGCTGCGGCAGTCCTGCCACAGGTCGATCCATTCACGCAGGCGGTACAAGGCGTTGGACAGCAACAGCTGGCAACGGTCGTCGATTTGAGCGGGGGTCGGTTGCAGACGGTCGAGTTCGTCGTGCAGCGCCTGCCAGTACTTGACCGGCGCGCCCTGGGCGGTCTGTTCGACCCAGTCGCGGCATTCGATCAACAGCGGCGCGAGCTCGGCGACATGCTCGGGAGAGCGTCGCTCCAGTGCCCACAGCGCATCGTCCAACGCATCGATAACCGGCAGCAGGTGGATCATCCGCCCGCGCAGTTCCTTGGCGTTGCGCACGGTCTGGCGGTGCGCGCCTTCGTGGGGCAACTGGCCGATCATCAACTCCAGGCTGTTGAACGTGCCCACCATGGCCGTGCGAAGGCCGCCGACCGCTTCCGGGTTGGCGCTGCGCGAGAGGAACAGGTCGCTGTACGCGGAGGCATCCTTGAACCACTTGCCCATGGCATCGACCAGCACTGGCGCCAGGCGACGCGGCCAGAACATCGCGCCTACGACAGCGGCGCAGACGATGCCGAGGAAAATCTCTTCGGTGCGCGACACAGCGATGTCGAACACCGCCTGGGGGTTGTCGACTACCGGAAAGGAAATCAACGGCATGGTGTAGCCGGCAAGCATCAGCGCGTAGCTGTTGGCGGTGCGCAGGTGCAGGGAGAGGAAGAGCAGGGTGCCGGTCCACAAGGCAATGACGATCGCCAGCAAAAAGGGCGTCTGCACAAACATCGGCACGACGATGACCGACGCCGCCGCGCCCAGCAGCGTGCCGGCGGCGCGGTACAGCGCTTTGGAGCTGGTGGGTGCCACGAACGGGCTCGAAACAATGTAGACGGTCGCCATCGCCCAGTATGGTCGGGGCAGCTCCATCATCAGCGCGATGTACAGCGCGAGCATGGAGGCGGCAAAGGTGCGCACGCCGTAGAACCAGTCGCGGCCGGGCGGTACGCCGTCGAAAAAGCCCTTGAACCTGCCGTTCACGACGAGGCCTCCGGGGTCATCGGCGTAGCCAGTGCGATGGCGTTGAACACCCGCAGCGTGGCTTCAAGGTCAGCGGGGTCGACGTTGCCGAAGATGTCGCGGCGCAGGCGGATCAGTTCTTCTTCGATCGAATTGGCCAGGGCGCGGCCCTGATCGGTGAGGCTCAAGGCCTTGGCGCGTCGATCGGTGGGGTCTTCGGTGCGCTGCACCAGGCCGGCTTTGCAAAGCTGATCGAGCAGGCGCACCAGAGAAGGGCTTTCGAGCCCGCAGGCCTGGGCCACCGTCACCTGCCGAACGCCTTCACCCAGTCGGGCGATCATCAACAGCGGGCCGGCACAGGCCTCGGTCACCCCGACGTTGATCAGCGTGGTCTGGCACACACGGCGCCACTGCCGAGAGGCGGCGACGACGCCGCCGGTGATGCGCATTTGCAAGGTGTCGAGGTTCATGAGGTGGCCAATGATGCGCTGCAGGTTGGTTAGCAGGTGAATGATTAGACGCTGCATTATTAGGAAGCTAACTATAATATCCTGTAACAAAGTACGGTCGTCAAATGGAAAATTGCGGGCTGAGACAGACGGAATGCCAACCTGCCCGAGCATCGCCCACGACTGATAGGAACGTTAAACCTGTGGCGCCGTTGACTACAGGCGACGAAACGCGCGGGAAAGTTCGCTCGATCCCATACCGCCTGTCGGGTGTCGGTCTGGTCAATGAACTATTTTTTTCAGCGCCGTCTAAGCGCCACTCCAAAAAAATGGCGCCAAATTAATAGCTACGGCCCGCGTGATTCGCTGGCTTTACACATTCGGGGGATTCGTGGGTTTTGAGCTGGGTGGTGGCGCAATAGTGGCTTTTATGGTGGAAAGCGCCGTTTCGGCGGTTTCTTGACTCCGGGGACGACTAAAGATAAACCGGTTCAGCCGATAGCAAAGACGACGGGAACGGCAGTCACAGGCCTGTTCCAGACACCTTCTTTGCTGTGCGCAACGCGCACCATGAGTGCACCCATGATTGATCTCGCTATCTGGAATCTTTCTATACCGGTCGGTATCGCAGCCGCCACCATCGACACGCCAAAACTTGTCGGCGGTTACCAGGATGGTTACTTCCGTTCAGGGGACACTTTGTTCTTCTGGGCGCCGGTTACAGGGTCAAGGACTGACAATGCCAAATTCCCCCGTACTGAACTGCGTGAGACTTACGCCAACGGTACGGTTCACAACTGGACGTACTCTGACGCGGACAATTTCCTGCGTGCGGCGCTGGCCGTGGACCAAGTGCCTTCGACGGGCAAAATCGTCATCGGCCAGATCCACGCCTATGGCAGTACCGAGCCGCTGCTCAAGCTCGAATACCAGTACAAGGAAAAAACCAAGACCGGCAACCTCGTCGTGAAATATCGCGCGACGCCGACTTCCGAGCCCGAAGTCATTCAGGTCGCAACCGGCGTGCTGCTCAAGCAACGCTTCACTTACACCATCCACCTGACTCAGGCCGGCAACCTGACCGTCAATGCCTACGACATGCAGTGGGGCGCCAAGCTCGACCTGTCCTGGAAAGGCAAGCCGCTGTATTTCAAGGCAGGCGTGTACACGCAGGACAATGCCGGCTATGCCACCGAAGGCGGCGCGGCGACGTTCTACAAACTGGTCGCGACCCACGACAAGAAGGCATGAGGTAGTTCAGGGATTGATGGCGTAAAGCGGTTCAGCGGCGCGCACCTGGATGACTGAAACACCGCATTCGCTGCCGTCGTAGCCTCCGGCGTCTCCTACAGGGGACGCGGCGTTCTTGAGAGCCGCTCAACGGATCGGAAACACCAGACTGAAACAGATTCGCCCCGGCGAGGGCTGGGCAGCGGTCACTTCGCCGCCGTGCAGCTGCATGATCGCGGCGACGATGGCCAGGCCCAGGCCGTTGGAGTCCGAACTCTGGTGGCGTGAGGCATCGCCCCGGTAAAAGCGGTCGAACAGTTTGCCCAGGGTGGCGTCGTCCAGCGTCGGCCCCTGGTTCTCCACTTCGATGCGGCAGTGTTTGTTGCGTTCAATGACGCGGATGTCGATGGTGCTGCCTTCGTCGGCGTAGCGTATGGCGTTCGCCACCAGATTGCTCAAGGCCCTGCGCAACAGCAGCGGATCGGCGTCCAGTTGCGCTTGCCCCTCTGTGCGCAAGGTGATTTCACGTTCCTCGGCCAACCCCTCGAAATAGCCCGCCACCCGCTGCAGTTCGTCCGCCAACGCCAACGTCTGGCGATTCAGCGCTGCCTGGGCTTCATCGGCGCGGGCCAGAAACAGAATGCTTTCGACCATCCGCGAGATACGCTCCAGCTCCTCAAGGTTGGAGGCCAGCAGCGCCTGATATTCGTCCGCCGTACGCGGTTGTCGCAGCGCGACCTGACAATGGCCCATCAGCGAGCCCACCGGCGTGCGGATCTCATGGGCGAGGTCGGCCGAAAACTGCGTCAGCCGCTGGTAGCCGTCGGCGAGCCGATCAAGCATCGCGTTATAGGCCTCACCCAGCTGCTGCACTTCCACCGGCGTGTCGCTGTTGTCCATGCGGCTGTCCAGCCGGGCCGGGGTGATGGCTGCGGCATGGCTGGCCATCTTGCGCAGCGGCCGCAGGCCCCGGCGCAGCAGCAGGTAACCGAGCAGTGCGGTGAACACGAACGCCAGTGCAACGGCGAACAGGATGCGGTTGCGGAAGCCGGCCAGCGTGGCCATTTCCTTGACCGCAATGTGCGCTGCCGTGAGGTGCACGAGCTTGCCGCCGGAAACGGCCTCGACCGTCGCCGCGCGCATGGGGACGCCTGAATCGAGCCGGCCGCTGCGCATGTCGTCAACGCTCAGCGGCCGGTTGGTGGGCACGACCGGCATTTGCGGAAGCGGCGCGTGCAGCGGATTGACCATGATGACGGCCGGCTTGCCCGACTCGGTGATGATGAAAATGTCGTCTTCGCTGTCGAGCATGTTTTCGAACAACTGCGGGCTGCTCTGCAGCGTGTCCAGGGTCAGGTCGTACTGCAGCAATTTGCGAAAGTGATCCAGCCGCGCCAGCACGGCATGGTCGCTGCGGGTCATGACCGCGCCTTTCATGGTCTCGTAGAGGTACATGCCGGCGCTGCCGACGGCGAGCATGGCGACGACCGAAAACGCCAGCGTCGCGCGCAGGGTCAGGGATGGCTGGCGTCGGGCTCGCATGGCCGCACCTCGCAGACGTAACCGATGCCGCGCACGGTGTGGATGAGTTTGATCGGGTAGGGCGTGTCGACCTTGCTGCGCAGTCGTTTGATCGCCACATCGACGACGTTTGTGTCGCTGTCGAAATTCATGTCCCAGACTTCCGAGGCGATCTGGGCTCTCGATAACACATCGCCCTCGCGACGCAGAAACAGGTGCAGCAGCGCGAACTCTTTGTTGGTCAGCGTGATGACGTGCTGCTGGCGCGTGACACGACGGCGCAGCAGGTCCAGCTCAAGGTCGGCGAGGTGGAAGTGGTCGGCCTCGCGCACCACACCCCGGCGCAGGATCGTACGGATGCGCAGCAGCAATTCGGTGAAGGAAAACGGCTTGACCAGATAATCGTCTGCGCCCAGTTCCAGCCCGCGAATGCGGTCCTGCAACTGATCGCGGGCGGTGAGGAACAGCACTGGCACGTCCTGTTTGGCGCGCAGAATTTCAATGATCTGCCAACCGTCGATGCCCGGCAGCATCACGTCGAGCACCAGCAGGTCGTAGTTGTGTTCCAGGGCCATGTGCAGGCCGTCAGTGCCGTGCTGGGTCCAGTCAACTTTGTAACCGGACTCGCTGAGGCCCTTTTTCAGGTACTCGCCGGTCTTGGTGTCGTCTTCGATAAGCAGAATGTGCATCGTCGGTCATGCTCGCTTCACGTCGTTGGCAGCGTCGCCGGCGTGGGATGTCAGGAGGGGTGAGGCCTGATGCAGCGGGCTACAGGCCGCGCCGGATGAGGAGTGTAAACAACTGGGGAGACGAGGTCGGTTACATTTTTGTCATTGATCGCGGCCATGACCCGCCTCGCCGCCGAATGACAAAAATGTAATCGGGCGGTCATTGTCCGGTGCCGGTTGCGGGTACAGGATGGCTGCCATGCAACACCAAGACGCTCTGGTCCAACTCTCCCGAACTGCCCTGAGGATTTTACCGATGAAGATGAAGACAGCCCTGTCCACCACGTTCGGCATGCTGATGCTCAGCGCTGCTGTCATGGCCTCCGCAGCCGGCATGGCCGCCGGTGACATGCCAGTGGTCAAGCCACTGCGCGGCACGGTCGACAGCGTCGACAACAACACCCTGAATTTCACCACCCGCTCCGGTGCCCACCAGAGCATCGGTCTGAGCGACAAGACCGGCATCCGCCTGGTGTCGAAGACTGACGTCGAGTCGATCAAATCCGACAGCTTCATCGGTTCCGCCGCCATCCCCCAGGCCGACGGCACCCTCAAAGCGCTGGAAGTGACCGTGTTCGAACCGAGCCTGAAGGGCAGCGGCGAAGGTCACTACGGTTGGGAAAACGCCGACGGTAGCACCGGCACCATGACCAACGGCACCGTGGGTAAATTGAGCAAGGCCAACGGCCGTACCCTGAGCGTCGGTTACAAAGGCGGCGAGAAGCAGCTGGTCGTGCCGGAAGACGTGCCGATTGCCTATGTGCAGCCGGGCAAGGTTGATGAGCTGGTCAAGGGCGCGAAAATCGTGGTGTTCCCAGGCGAAGACGGCAAAACCGCTCGCGGCGTAGCGGTCGGTAAAGACGGCTTCCAGCCGCCGATGTAAGCGGGTTGCGGCGCCTCACGGCGCCGCGGCGCAGTGTGCAGGAGCGCGCTTGCCCGCAATGACGGTGTGTCAGCTAATCGTTCTTTGGCAGGCATGCCGATTTCGCGGGCAAGCGCTCCTGCTGTTGCTGATGTACCGAATTTACCCGTGATGAGTCTCGCACCATGAAAAAAACCAGAATTCATCCATGGCCCATCCGCCTCACGCACTGGATCAATGCCTTTGGCATGGTCTGCATGTTCATGAGCGGATGGGGCATCTATAACGCGTCGCCGCTGTTCAGCTTCACCTTCCCGCGTGACTTCACCGTGGGCGGCTGGCTGGGCGGCGCGTTGGCGTGGCACTTCGCAGTGATGTGGCTGCTGGTGATCAACGGCCTTGTCTACTTCCTGTATGGCGTGCTCAGTCGGCACTTCAAGCGCGATTTCCTGCCGGTCACGCCCAACGCCGTCAAACGCGACATGCTCGATGCGCTGCGCTTTCGCCTCAAGCACGAGAAGGGTGTGTACAACGCGGTGCAGCGCCTGCTGTATTGGCTGGTGCTGGCCGCAGGCGTGTTGATTGTGCTGACAGGGTTGGCGATCTGGAAGCCGATTCAGCTGCAGGAATTGACCGCTGTGTTCGGCGGCTACGACTTCGCGCGGTATGTGCATTTCGCAGCAATGGCGTTCATTGGCGGCTTCGTGGTGGTGCATCTGGTGTTGGTGCTGATGGTGCCGAAAACCCTGCTGCCGATGATCACTGGCGGCACGCGTGGGATTGAGAGCGGGAAGGTCGAGCATGATTGAGCCTAAAAAACGCGCCATTGCGCGCATCAAGCTGGAACCGGCGCAGCAGATTCAGCTGGAAAGTCTGCAGCGTCGGCATTTCCTCAAGGGCGGACTGACCGTGGGCGCGATGGCGATGCTCACCGGTTGCAACCTGCAGGACGGCGATCAGGTGGACAAGGTGCTGTGGAGCATGTCCCGCTGGAATGACCGGGTTCAGGCCTGGCTGTTCAGCGGGCAGAAGCTGGCGCCGACGTTCAGCAAGGATCAGGTGCGGAATCCGTTTCCGTTCAACGCGTTCTACGGCGAGGACGATATCCCGGAACTGGACACCGCCGACTGGAAGTTGGGCGTGTCGGGGCTGGTGCGTGACAAGGCGCCGTGGACGCTGGAGGGGCTGCGCAAGTTGCCGCAGCGCAGCGATATCACGCGGTTGATCTGCGTCGAGGGCTGGAGCGCAATCGGGCAGTGGGGCGGTGTGCCGCTGCGCACGTTCCTTGAGCATGTCGGGGCGGACACGACGGCGAAGTTTGTGGGTTTCAAGTGTGCCGATCGGTATTACTCGAGTCTGGACATGCCGACGGCCTTGCATCCGCAGACGCTGCTGGCGCTGGATTTTGCCGAGGTGGCGTTGCCGCCGGAGTATGGCTATCCGTTGCGGGTGAGGGTGCCGACGAAGTTGGGGTTCAAGAATCCCAAGCACATCGTCGAGATTGTGGTGAGCAATGAGAATCCGGGGGGGTATTGGGAGGATCAGGGGTACAACTGGTTTAGCGGGATATGACCCGGGTTGTTTTTGAATCGATGTTTATATCCATTATCGGTGGTGACGCGTGTATTGGTTCCGCCCTTACGGCGGGTCACTTTTTCCAAGAGCCGAAAAAGTAACCAAAAAGGCCCTGCTCCTGGTTTGGCCCGACTTCGTCGGGTTCCCTCACTCCGACGACACTCCGTGGGCCCGCGCCGAACGGACATCCATGTCCTGACGGCGCTCTCGCCGCATCCATGCGGCTCGGCCCACTGCGCGTCGTCTGCGCTCGGCCAGCACCCAAGTCGCGTGTGGGGTCGTCTGGACTTCTTGCACACGAAGATCAAAAGCAAAGCAAGGCAAGCAAAGGCTTCCCGGCTAAAGCCGGTCCCACTGAGTGTGCGTGGTGTCCTGTGGGACCGGCTTCAGCCGGGAAAGCGTCGATCATGATGCCGCAAAACCAATGACGAACAATCTGGCCTCTTCCCGGCTGAAGCCAGACCCCACTCAATGCACGGTGTCCTGTGGGACCGGCTTTAGCCGGGAAGCTGTTGATCTGCCCTTGATCTGCCCTTGATCGTGCCCACGCTCCGCGTGGATATGCATCCCAAGACGCTCCGCGTCCATTCCCGGCTAACGCCGATCTCACCGTCCGCGTTGGTCTCGCTGGCTGAATGCAACCTACTGTAGGAGCCGGCTTGCTGGCGAACGCATTTAGTCAGCCGCCATCTCCCTGCCAGACCCACCGTGTTCGCCAGCAAGCCGGCTCCTACAGGATCTCCGTACCCGTCAAAAACCGAAGCGCCGTCAGGACATGGATGTCCGTTGCCGATCGTGCCCACGCTCCGCGTGGATATGCATCCCAAGACGCTCCGCGTCCATTCCCGGCTAACGCCGATCTCACCATCCGCGTTGGTCTCGCTGGCTGAATGCAACCTACTGTAGAAGCCGGCTTGCTGGCGAAAGCGTTTAGCCAGCCGCCATCTTTCTGCCAGATCCACCGCGTTCGCCAGCAAGCCGGCTCCTACAGGATCTGCGCAACCGTCGAAACCACGGTTGCCGATGCCATTGCCGATCGTGCCCACGGTCCGCGTGGATATGCATCCCAAGACGCTCCGCGTCCATTCCCGGCTAACGCCGATCTCACCGTCCGCGTTGGTCTCGCTGGCTGAATGCAACCTACTGTAGGAGCCGGCTTGCTGGCGAAAGCGTATAGCCAGCCGCCATCTTCCTGCCAGATCCACCGCGTTCGCCAGCAAGCCGGCTCCAGGATCCGCGCACCCGTCGAAAACCGAAGCGCCGTCAGGACATGGATGTCCGTTGCCGATCGTGCCCACGCTCCGCGTGGGTATGCATTCCATGACGCTTCGCGTCTCTTCCCGGCTGAAGTGCCGCTCACGCTGGCTGTGCTGGCCTTGCTGGCTGAATGCAACCTACTGTAGGAGCCGGCTTGCTGGCGAAAGCGTTTAGCCAGCCGCCATCTTCCTGCCAGATCCACCGCGTTCGCCAGCAAGCCGGCTCCAGGATCCGCGCACCCGTCGAAAACCGAAGCGCCGTCAGGACATGGATGTCCGTTCGGCGCGGGCCCACGGAGCGGGACCGGAGTGAATGAACCCCGACGGAGGAGGGGCCCAACCAGAAGCACAAGCTCTTGGCTGCTCTTTAAAACCGAAGGCAGGGCTTTATCATGTGACTCGCCGAAGGCAAAACGATCTGCCGTCAGGCAGATGCCCTGGACCTGGCTTCAAAATCACCAACAACAAAAAACCCGCCTGCCAATCCCTCGGCAAGCGGGCTTTTCATCGCATCGAAATCAGTTCAAACCCAATTTCCCGCGCATCTGCGACAAATCCTCAGCCAACGTATTGACCGGACCTGCCAGCGCCTTGCGGTCCTGCTCCTTCACTTTGTCGTACGTCTCGTAGCCACCGTCCTTGGTCTTGTACTTCGCCAGGATCTTGTCCACCGTCGCAAAGTTCTTCTCGACCTTGGCCACGAATGCCTTGTCCGACTGCTCCAGCTGCGGCTTGAACAGGTCAACGATCTTCTTCGAGCCGTCCACGTTGCCCTGGAAATCATAGAGATCGGTATGGCTGTAACGGTCTTCCTCACCCGACAGCTTGGTTGCCGCGACTTCTTCCATCAGTGCGGCAGCACCGCCGACCACTTTCTCGGGCGGGAAGGTCATGTCGGCAATGCGCGACTGCAGCTCTTTCACGTCAGCCAGCAGCTTGTCGGCGAACACGGCTTGATCCTTGGTGGTGTTCTGCGAGAACAACGCGTATTCCAGACGGTGGAAACCGGTGAAATCGTCGGCCTTCACGCCGTTCTCGTGATCGTCTTCGCGTGAGTCGATCGAGGCGTCCAGGTCGCTGAACAGCTCGGCGATGGGCTCGATCGATTCGTAGGACAAACGCGTGGTGGGGAACAGTTTTTTCGCCGCCGCCAGGTCGCCTTTTTTGATCGCGTCAGTAAATTTCTGAGTGTCAGCGGCCAGCGTGTCGACGTTCTCGGTCACGTAGATTTTGTAATCCGACACCGGCGTCACCAGGTCCAGCGGCGCAGTGGCGGCGAACGCGGACATCGAGGTCTGCAACACGCCAAAGGTAAGCAACAACGCGAGAGGCGACTTTTTCATAGAGCTCTTCCTGTGAGGTAAGGGTTGTCAGGCAGTTTTTGTTGTTTGGGCAGATGCAGCCAGCAATGACCGGCCAATGAAATCGTTACGGTCGACCACGCCCGGCAGGGTGAAGAAGTAGCCGCCACCGATGGGCTTGAGGTACTCCTCCAGCGGCTCGCCGTTGAGGCGGGTCTGCACGGTGATGAAACCTTTCTCCAGATCTGCCTGATAGCAGATGAACAGCAAACCCATGTCCAGCTGACCGTTCTTGTTCACGCCGTTGGAGTAGTTGAACGGGCGACGCAGGATCAGGTTGCGCTGGGTTTCCGCGGTGCGCGGGTTGGCGAGGCGGATGTGCGAGTCGAGTTTGGTGATCTTGCCTTCCGGGTCTTTGTGGTAATCCGGAACGTCGGCCTCGGTCTTGCCATCCATCGGCGCACCGGTGGTTTTGACCCGGCCGAAGATCGCTTCCTGCTCTTGCAGGGGCGTACGGTCCCAACGCTCGACGAAGTTGCGGATGATCCGCACCGCCTGATAGCTGCCGTTGGCGGCCCAGGCTGGTTCGTCGCTGCCCGGCTGCACCCAGACCAGCTCGTTCATGGTCTTCTGGTTGTTGGAGTCCGGGTTGGCCGAACCGTCGCGGAAGCCCAGGAAGTTACGCGCGCTTTCCGGCGCCTGGCCCGGTTTCAACGGCGCCTGGGCGGGCACGGTGCCTTCCTGTTTCCAGCGCACCAGCAGCAGGTCGGGCAGGTTTTTAACGATGTCGCGCAAGGCGTGAATGTTGCTGTCCGGCGCGTTCGAGCAGAACTGAATGCTCAAGTCGCCGTGGCAGCAATCGGCCTCCAGGGCGTCGTTAGGGAAGCCGACCATGCGCTGCAAACGCTTGGGTTTGACCGATTCCAGGCCAAAGCGGTCGTCGAACAGCGAGTCCCCGACCGACACAGTAATGGTCAGGTTGTCCGGTGTAACCACCGGGCCAAGGATGCCGGAATCAAGAGGCGGCAGTTTCGGATCGACCTGCGGCACTGCGCCGCCGGTCATCAGGAATGCGATGCGCTCGTTCAGCGTGCGGAACATGCGCTCAAGGTCTTCGCGGTCCTGCGCCAGCACGTCGAACGACACCATCATCCCGGCAGTCGGGCGCGGGTTGACGATGCCGCTCTGGTGAATGCCATGGAACTCGTTGTGGTCCTGGGTCTTTTCGCTTTTCGGCGCTTCGGTCACTTGGGCCGGCGCCGGTGGGGTCGCGGCGAACGCATTGCCGGTCAGGCTGGCACCGGCAACCGCTGCGCCTGCGGCACCGAGGCCCAGCAGGACGCGGCGACGGTCAGTGGAGATCGGCGAGTTTTTTGAGTCATCTTTCATGGGAATGCTGTCTTCGCTCTGGTTTCAGGGCCGGGCGGGCGCTTAGGGCACCCGCCTGGGCACGCTCACAGGCCTGAGAGGCCGAGGGCCGGATCGATTCCATCGAGTGCGTCGGCCAGTGCCTTGGCCTTGTCTGCTATCTGTTGTCGTTGTTCGGTGCTGACCTGTTCGTACGGCTTGAAGCCGTCGGCGGTCTTGAGCATCAGCAACTGGTCATCCAGTGCGGTGCTCGCGGTGTCGATCTTCTTGAGCACCTCGCCCGAGGTCTTGGTGAGCAGCGGGCGCAACAGGTCGACGACCTTGCGCGTGCCTTCCAGGTTGGCGGCAAAGCCGTTCACGTCCAGGTGGCTGTAGCGTTCTTCTTCACCGTTGCTGCGCACTTCGGCGATGCTGCGCATGTTGCGCACCACCATGCTTGCCAGTTGCTCGGGGGCGATGCTCTGGGCCAGCAGTTGCTGTTTCAGGCTGGCGATATCGGCTTGCAGTTTCTGCACGACCGGCGCCAGGCCGTCGACCGACTTCTGCGAGAACAGACCGAATTCGAGGCGGTGGAAGCCACCGAAACCGGCGTCTTGCTCGCGTTTTTCGTAGTAGTCGGCGCGCGCGTTGATGGCGTTGTCCAGCTCTGACAGGCGCTGGGCGGCAGGGGCGATGCGCTGGTAGGCAGCACGCGCCGGTGCGTAGGCTTTTTGCGCCTGCGCCAGGTCTCCGCTGTCGATGGCTTGCTGCAGGTCGTTGACCGTGCGGATCAGCGCGCTGCTCTGGGTGCTCAGGTACACCCGGTACTCGGACAGCGGCCCGATGAAGGCGACCATCGAGGGACGCGCTTTGGCGGCGGCGTCCGATTCAGCAGTCGGGGTCACGTGCAGCGTGCCGCGCGGGTTGCTCAGCAGGCCGCAGGTGATGGCGTAGTCGCCGGGCTGCAAGTTGGCGTTGATGATCTGGCTCAGGCCCGGAACGATGTTTTCGCGCTCTTCGACAACCAGCACGCCGTCGAGAATTTCCCACTCCACGGCGCGGTCCGATGCGTTGACGATGCGGAAGGCATTCTTGCCAGCCGGCACGGTGATCGAGTTCGGTTCGCAGCTCTTTGCGTTGATGGTCACGACGGTTTCATTGCCGGCGTTGGCCACGCGTTTTTTCTGCGCGGCCTGGGACGCGAAATAGAACATCGCGCCGGCGGCGATCATTAGCACGACCGAGCCCGCAACGGCGAACTGCAGAGCGCGGGAGGGCTTGGCTTTCTTCGGAGGAAGGCCGTTGGCTGTGGAGTTCATGGGAGCCCTTATTTGTTCGTAACTGAATGCGTAACGGAAGAGGTGTGGCCGTGTTCGTGGGCCGGGCGGGTGGGCAGACTCACCACCCGCGCCTGCGGCTTGAAGAACAGGAACAGCGCAAAGACCAGGTAGGCCAGGTACGCCACCAATACGCTGACGGTCGGCGCGTCCTGATATCCGAACATGCCGGCCAGCACCGAACCGGTCGGACCGTCCATTGGCAGAATGGCGCTGATGTCGAAAACCACGTCCTGGAAGTGGTTCCAGACGCCGGCTTCATGCAGCGAACGCACGGAGTTGGCAAGGATGCCCGCCGCCACGACGAGGATGAACAGGCCGGTGTAGCGGAAGAACTTGCTCAGGTTCAGGCGCATGCTGCCTTTATAGATGCCGACGCCAATGCACACGGCGATGATCAGGCCGAACAGCGCGCCCAGCGGGCCGGACACGCCTTCGCTCTGCTGGAACACGGCCAGCAGAAAGAACACGGTTTCGAGGCTTTCGCGGGCGACGGCGAAGAACACCATGCCGATCAGCGCGTAGGTCTGGTTTCTCGAACCGGCCAGCGCAGCGTCCAGTGACTGGTGCAGGTCATGCTTGACCGAGCGCGCGACCTTGCGCATCCACACCACCATGGAACTGAGGATGACCACGGCCACCAGACCGACGACGCCTTCGAACAATTCCTGCTGCTTTTGCGGGAATTCAGCGCTGACCATTTCCAGGCCACCGCCGACGAACAACGCCAGGGCGACGGCTAGAAACACGCCGATCCACACCGCAGGCATCCACTCGCCGCGGCCGGTTTGTCTCAGGTAACTGGCAATGATGCCAACGATAAGCGCGGCTTCAATCCCTTCGCGCAGCATGATCAAAAAAGGAACGAGCATTTGTCACCGATACGAATCTGGTAGGGTGTGCAGCGTGAATGCGTCAGGTAGCCATTCGCATTCAAACGCCGTGTAACATAATGATACTCATTATTGAATGCGAGTACTGGTTTTTTTGCAAAATCCTGCTTCTTGTTCAGCCGTTCAGGTGGTGTTCAGGCAGCAGCGGTGGACGGCCTGCGGAATTCTGTCCGCCGCAGATCACGGGAATGGTCGAAATCGACTGTAGGAGCTGGCTTGCTGGCGAACCTGCCACGTCACAGAAGGGCGATGCGTGATCACGGACGCCTTCGCCAGCAAGCCGGCTCCTACGCAATTTACGATGACAGTGTGTGCGTCATTGTCTCGACAAATCTCTGGGCGGCGGGGCTCAGGCTTACACCCGTTCGGGTGATCAGCCCTATTTCCCTACACACCCCGGGATGCTCGACCCGCACTTGCACCAAATCGCTTCGGCCTTCGTTGGCGGATTCCGGCAGCAATGTCATCCCCAGGCCTTGCCGCACCAGCGCCATGACCGTCGACATGTAGTTCGCTTCCAGCCCGGGCGTGAGCACCAGGCCTTCTTCTGCAAATAAGTGCTCCACCCGCTCGCGCACGCTGCTGTCTCGCCCGGTGAGGATGATCGGTTGTCCGGTCAGTGCCTGCAGGGTGACCGAACGCTTGCGTGCGAGCGGATGATCCGCAGGAACAAACAGGCTTAGCCGGTCGACCATCACCACCTCGAACGCCAACCCGTGACCGACACGGGCCCGCACACCCAGCCCGAAATCCACTTCGCCCTCACGCACCAACGCATCGATCCGCTGCGCCACCACGTCACGCAGGCGCACCTCAACGCCGGGGAATTGCTCGCGGAAGGTTTTCAGGATCGGCGGCAACGTGCCGGAACACATCGAAGGCAGCGCGGCAATGGTCACCACGCCCCGGCGCAGCGCTGCCAGATCCCGCGAGCCGCTGACGATGTTGTCCAGATCCAGCAGCAGTTTCTCCATCGGGCCGCGGTTGTTCTGGCCGGCAGCAGTCAGCGTGACCTGACGCGGGCTGCGCTCCAGCAGGGGTACGCCGAGCCATTCCTCCAGTTGCTGGATCTGCACGGTCAGTGCAGACGGCGACAGGTTCAACTCCAAAGCGGCTTTGGCGAAGCTGCCCGTGTTGGCCACGGTGAGGAAGGCGCGAATGTGCTGGATCGAGTTTTTCAACGCTCAGTGCCTCGATTGGGCGCACGGGAGACGGCGTTCGGTTTTTCCGAACGTGGCTCACCGAACATTTCAATTTACAAAGCTTACCCCCGTTTTGATACTCGCTGAAAACAACAACAGCTCTCCCGCCGCCTGCCGGTCAGGGACGACAAAGGATCCATCATGCTCGCCACCTTCGGTGTCATTACCATCCTCAGCTTGCTCGCCGCCGTCATGAGCAAACGCCTTTCGCCCCTGGTTGCCCTGATTGCGCTGCCTATCATTGCCGCGCTGATTGCCGGCTTCGGTCTGCAAACCAGCGGGTTCATCATCACCGGCATCAAGAACGTCGCCCCCGTGGTCGGCATGTTCGTGTTCGCCATCCTGTTCTTCGGGGTGATGACCGACGCCGGCATGCTCGACCCGATCATCGACCGCATCCTGCGCACGGTCGGGACGCGTCCTACCCGAATTGTGGTCGGCACCGCGCTGCTGGCGTTGTTGGTGCACCTCGACGGCTCGGGTGCGGTGACTTTTCTGGTGACAATCCCGGCGATGCTGCCGCTGTATACGCGGCTGGGCATCGACAGACGCATTCTCGCCTGCGTCGCGGCGATGGCGGCAGGGGTGAACTTTCTGCCTTGGACCGGCCCGGTGCTGCGCTCGTCGGCGGCATTGCATGTGCCGGTCTCGGAGCTGTTTCAACCATTGATTCCGGTGCAGATCGTGGGCTTGGCGTTCGTGTTTTTCAGCGCCTGGATGCTCGGGCGTCGGGAAGAGAAACGCCTTGGGCTGGGGGCAGGCGCCACGGTTGATGTGGTGCCGCAGCGGGTGCTCACAGAGCAGGAAGAAGTGCTGCGTCGGCCGCGCCTGTTCTGGCTCAACCTGCTGCTCACGGTAGTGGTGATGGCCGTGATGATTTCCGGCTGGGTCGACCCGGTGGTGATGTTCATGGTCGGCACAGTGCTGGCGCTGTGCATCAATTACCCCAATGTCGATGCCCAGCGCGCGCGCATCGACGCCCACGCCAAGACCGCCCTGACCATGGCGAGCATCCTGCTGGCGGCGGGCGTGTTCACCGGCATAATGCAGGGCACCGGCATGCTCAAGGCCATGGCCGAAGTGGCCGTGGCGCAGATTCCGGCCGGTCACGGCAAGCTGATCCCGATGGTGGTGGGTTTTCTGTCGATGCCGCTGAGCCTGCTGTTCGACCCCGACTCTTTCTATTTTGGCGTCATGCCGGTGATCGCCGAGGTTGGCCGCGCCTTGGGCGTCGATCCGCTGCAGGTGGCGCAGGCGTCGCTGCTGGGCGTACACACCACGGGCTTTCCGGTGAGCCCGCTGACCCCTGCGACGTTCTTGCTGGTTGGGCTGTGCAAGGTCGAACTGGCCGACCACCAGCGCTTCACCATTCCGTTCCTGTTCGGCGCATCGGTGCTGATGACCCTGACCGCATTGCTGCTGGGAGTGTTTTAAATGAAAAGTCTACGTATCGGCTCGGGTGCCGGGTATTCAGGGGATCGCATCGAGCCGGCGGTCGAGCTGGCCGAAAAGGGCGATCTGGATTACCTGGTGTTCGAGTGCCTGGCCGAGCGCACCATTGCGCTGGCGCAACAGGCACGGCTCAGCGACCCCGAGGCGGGTTTCGATCCACTGCTGGGCGAACGCATGCGCCGCGTTCTGCCGTTCGTGGAGCGCGGGCGCGAAGAGGGGCAGCGTCGACTGCGGTTGATCAGCAACATGGGCGCGGCCAATCCGCTGGCGGCCGCGCGCGAGGTGCGGCGCATCGCGGTCGAGCTGGGTCTGCAAGGGTTGAAGGTTGCCGCATTGACGGGGGATGACGTTTTGGCTGTCCTGCAAGCCGATCCCGGCCAGTTACTGGATAACGGCGCGACGCTGGGCTCGCTGGGCGACCGTCTGATTTCTGCCAACGCCTACCTCGGGGCGCAAGGGATAGTGGAAGCGCTGCAGGCGGACGCTGATGTGGTGATCACCGGACGTGTCGCTGACCCGTCGCTGTTTCTGGCGCCTCAGCTGTTCGAGTTCGGCTGGGCTGAGGACGACTGGACGCGGCTGGGACGCGGCACGCTGGTGGGGCATCTGCTGGAGTGCGCGGGACAGATCACCGGCGGCTATTTTGCCGATCCGGGCGTTAAAGACGTGCCGGACCTGGCGCGCCTGGGCTTTCCCCTGGCCGAAGTCGATGCCGAGGGCAGGGCGGTGGTCAGCAAAGTGGCGGGCTCAGGGGGGCGCATCGACACGGCCACCTGCACCGAGCAGATGATTTATGAGGTACACAATCCGGCGGCGTACCTCACCCCGGACGTCACGGCGGACTTCTCCGGCGTGTCGTTCAGCATGGTCGCGGCCAGCGAGGTGCGGGCTGAAGGCGCTGATGGTCGCGCTCGACCCCAGACGTTAAAGGTCTCGGTAGGCTATCTCGACGGCTGGATCGGCGAGGGGCAGATCTCCTATGGCGGGCCCGGTGCCGTGGCCCGCGCGACGTTGGCTCGGGACGTGGTGCTGGAGCGCCTGCACCTGACTGGCGTGGTTTTTGATGAAGTGCGCGCCGAGCTGATTGGCGTGGACGCCCTGCATGGCTCTGCGCTGGGCACGCGCACGACCGCCGAGCCCTGGGAGGTGCGATTGCGCGTGGCGGCCCGCTGTGCGGACAAGGCCCAGGCCGTGCGCATCGGCAATGAAGTG
The DNA here is from genome assembly GCF_000759445.1 of Pseudomonas lutea. Classification (NCBI taxonomy): domain Bacteria; kingdom Pseudomonadati; phylum Pseudomonadota; class Gammaproteobacteria; order Pseudomonadales; family Pseudomonadaceae; genus Pseudomonas; species Pseudomonas lutea. The sequence continues at coordinate 1,823,803 of NZ_JRMB01000001.1, read as the reverse complement.
GAGACCCTTTACACCAACGGGCCTTACGGCGGCGGCGGTGCCACCAAGGGCGTGCGCCAGGTCGTTGCCGTGGCGTCTTTATTGCTGCCGCGCGATGCAGTGCAGCCGCGTGTCCATCTGGAGGATGCCTCGTGAGCACGACAAAACTGCGGGAACTGGCCCATTCCCGGACCGGCGACAAGGGCGATACGTCAAACATTTCGGTCATCGCATTCAGACCCGAGGACTACCCGCGATTGCTTGTGGCCCTGACAGTGGAACGCGTCGCCGCTCATTTCGCTGAACTGCTGGGGGGCGATGCGGCGCGCGTTCGACGCTTTGAGCTGCCGAATGTGCATGCGCTCAATTTCGTGCTGCCAGGCATTCTCAAGGGCGGCGTGACACGGTCACTGGCGCTGGACGCCCACGGCAAGGCGCTGGGCGCGGCGTTGCTCGATATCGAGGTTTGAGATTCGGAGTTTGCGGCGCGGCGACTGACGCCTTCCCGGCTGAAGCCGGTCCCACGGGGATGGTTTTGCGGTTGGATCGAGATCGACCTGTAGGAGCGCGCTTGCCCGCGAAGGCGGCGTGTCAGTCAACCGATTCGTCACAGGCAGAATGCGTTCGCCAGCAAGCCGGCTCCTACAGTAGGTTGCATTCAGCCAGCAAGGCCAGCGCAGACGGTGAGATCGGCGTCAGCCGGGATTGGACGCGGAGCGTCATGTGATGCATAGCCACGCGGAGCGTAGGCACGAGCTGGCATCTGCAACCGTGGTTTCGACGGGTGGGCAGGTACTGTAGGAGCCGGCTTGCTGGCGAACACGGTGGCTCTGGCAGGAAGATGGCGGCTGACTAAATGCATTCGCCAGCAAGCCGGCTCCTACAGGGATCTGTGTTTCGGCGCCGATTTGGCCGGCTCTGATTCAACGGAAACACCACATACACGGCTGGTGCATCCTTGCTGGAAATTGAGGTTTGAGATCGGAGTTTGCGGTGCGGCGACTGAGGCCTTCCCGGCTGAAGCCGGTCCCACGGGGATGGTTTTGCGGTTGAGGTGAGATCAACCTGTAGGAGCGCGCTTGCCCGCGAAGGCGGCGTGTCAGTCAACCGATTCGTCACAGGCAGAATGCGTTCGCCAGCAAGCCAGCTCCTTGTAGGTTGCATTCAGCCAGCAAGGCCAGCGCAGACGGTGAGATCGGCGTCAGCCGGGATTGGACGCGGAGCGTCATGTGACGCATAGCCACGCGGAGCGTGGGCACGAGCAATAGGGGGATCGGCAACCGTGGTTTCGACGGGTGGGCAGGTCCTGTAGGAGCCGGCTTGCTGGCGAACACGGTGGGTCTGCCAGGAAGATGGCGGCTGACTAAATGCATTCGCCAGCAAGCCGGCTCCTACAGGGATCTGCGTTTTGACGTCGAGCTCGGTCAGTTCTGATTCAACAAAAACACCACGTACCCCCGAAACCACGGGCTGTCCTGCAAGTACCCGGGTGCTTGCCATTCCCCGCCTTGCACGAGGCCGATCTTGAACGGCAGGCCCATTCGGCTGATGCGCGGCAGGTAAGCGGCATAATCGGGGATGCTGTGGCGGCCCTGATACGTCTGCACCACGACCTCATCGACCACGCCTTTCAACTCGCCGATCGCTCGCGAGTCTGCGTTGCTCCCCCAATCCATCAACCCGGTAATGCCCAGCTTCAGCTCAGGCGGCAAGCGTTGGCGCAGGTTTTTGAGAAATGCGACGTAGTCCTGCAGATAACGAGTACGTGCGTCGAAATCAATCTGCACGCCAGTGACTGCGGTGCCGGTGTTTCGCCAGCGCTGCACCTGGGCCAACAGCTGTTTGTAAACCGGTTCGGGCCAACGCAGCGAATGGGCGCGGTAGACGATCCACACCTGCCGTTGCGGCAAGCGCCTTACGCCCATGCCTTGCGCAATCAGCCGCACTGCCTGGCGGTCTGATCGCGGCGCGCTGATCTGGCCCTGCAGCACGTACAACGTTTGCGCCTGATCCAGCACCGGCTGCGTCGCCACACCGCTCCATAACCAGAACGCGTCATGATCGTGGGCATTGACCGCGGCGCCGCTCGTGGTGCTCGTCAGGGCCGCGGTCAGCATCAACATCGCGCTGCAAGCTGCCCTTGCACGCCGGGTCCAGCGCCGGGAGATCACCAGTAATACTGCAGCGATTTGCCCCAGCGAGTGCCGCTGTAGGTGGATTTGAGCTGCTTGAACCAGCCTTTACGCACTGCCGGCGCCACGTCCTTGCCGCCGCAGCTGTTATAACCCGACGGCGCGTAGCAATTGATCGCCCTGAACAACGCGTAGGCCCTGTCATCCGACGACGCCTTGCTGTCGGCGATCACCGTCTGGTAGCCGTTCAGCCGGGAAAACACGTCGCCCTTGAAGGCGGGCTCGCTGCCGCCCAATTCACCCGCGCCGGGCTGGTGGTCCAGCGGCATGCCGTCCAGGCCGTTGCGCAGGATGAACTCGCCCAGGCAATTCAAGCCCTTTGCGTCCCTGGCGTTGGTCTGCAACAGGCCGGCGACCTCGCCGATGCTCGGGCAGGCGTAACCGGACTCGGCCTTGGCGCCGTTCCAGCGGAACAGCTGCAACGAATGGCCGGCGTCGTAGACATACCCCAGGCTGGTGCCCAGTTTGGTGTCGGCCGGGGTCTCCGGCAGCGCCTTCAAGTCGTCGGCAAAGGCGGCGTATTGGCTGCGAATCAGCTCCTTGTAGAGCAGAACGAATTGCGCGGTGGCTTTCTCGGTGTCGCTGATGCCCTCGCCGATCTGCTGACGCAGCAGCGACGCATCGGCGGCTTTGCCCAGCAGAATCAGACGCACCTGAGCGGAGGTAATGGGCGAGTCGCCGGCGAACACCTTCCTCAGTTGCCCGCTGCGCTGGTAGTTCATCGCCAGTGCCAATTCCAGTTGCTCGCGCTGCAAGGGCTGCTGCGCCAGAGGCAGCAATTTCAGCCACAGCGCTTGAGCGGCCGGGAGATCGTTCCCGGCTTCCATGGCCAGGCCGCGCAGGGTCTGCTGGCTGAACGCCAGGTAACCCAGCTTTTCGGGGATGTCGTTCGGCAAGCGCTTGAGTGCTTCGGCGGGCTTCTTGTCGACATAAAACGCGAACGCTGCCTGCAAATAGTCAAACATCGCCGGCTGCTGATCGAACAACGACTTCTGCGCCAACAATTGCTCGCGGGTCAGCGGATTTGGCAGGTTCGCACGCATGATCATCAAGTCATGGGTCGCGGTTATCAGTGCCGACGAGGTGGCACCGGTCAGGCCGGTCAGCAGTTTGTTGTCGGCCTCCTGGATCAACGTCTCCGGCGAGGCAGACGCGCGCGCGTCGCCTGCTTCTGTGAGCTGCCAGGTGTAATCGGCGGCGAGCTTGTCGGCATCCCCGGCCAACCAGTGCACCCGGCGCAGCAGGCCCCTGGCCGAGCGCGTGTAATGGCCGTCGGGGTAGGCGCTGAGGTAGCGATCGAATGCCTCGGCGACGCTGTCGTAAGCCGCACGGTCGCGGTCCTCCTTCAGGCTACCGTACTCGTCGAAGGCGTCCTGTTCCGCGGCGTTGAGCCGGGTGCGGGCAATCATGTACAGCGATGTTTCCTTGAGCCAGGGCTGCGCAGTGTCGGCGAGGCTGGCGAAAGCCTTCTCGGCCTCGCTGAAGCGGCCGTTGTAGAAATCCATCGCGGCTTGCAGGTACGCAGCAAACGCCCTGGCCTCAGGCGATTGAACAGTGGACGGCACCAGGCCGGCCTGAGCATCCCCCTCCCAGGTACAGGCTTGCAGCATCTGCAACCGGGCGCGAGCCAGTGACTGACGCTCCTCGACGGCAAGACCCTCGGTGTCCACCAACTGGCCAATGAAGTCGGCCGCGCTTTCGTCGCGGTTACTGCGGCAGCGGCTGCCTTCGCCCTGAAGGAACGCCTGGCCTGCGGTGTCGTTGCTGTCGCGCGCAAGGCCGAGCTTGCCGAGCAGGTCGCTCATGGCCGCGGCGCCGGATTCTTCGCTCTCGTCGCCCTCGATGTCTTCATTCGCCAACCGAAATGCGGCGAACGGCACCGGGCCGTAGCCTTCGGCGAGCTCCTGGTCAGTCAACGCATTGGGCTTGAGCGGCACTGCGTTGCGATCCGCCAGCAGCAGGCGCAGATTGACTCGGCTGTCGTTGCCGGGCGTGAGGAACGGCAGGTTGTTGCAGACGTCCAGCGAATCGTGCAGCAGCGACCAGTCGGGGTAGCAGGAGTCGTCACTGCTGGCCTGGGCCTGGCCGCCCAGCGTCGCGCCGATGATCAATGCAAGTGGGGTCAGGGAGCGGATACGCATGAACAGTCCTTGATTTCGCTACGTAGAGGGAGGGAAGCGCGGCGAATGATACAGGGTGTTTCACGCATTCCGCTGAGTGCCTCCAGCGGCTGATTCAAAATTATTTTCAGAATCGTGTGAGGCTCTTGCCGCATTCATGTGCCCCGGCGCCACTGCGCGAAACCTGCGTCCAGCCTGCACCCCGGTCGCGTTTGGCGGTGACTGAGCCTTCTGCGCACAAAGATGGAACGCGGATCAAAGCAGATCCCAGCAGTTCAAGAGCTTCCCGGCTGAAGCCGGTCCCACTGACCGCACGCGTCGCCTTCAGTGGGACCGGCTTTAGCCGGGAAGCTTTTGATGCTGATCGTCTCCGCGCGGAGCGTGAGGACGATCAAAGTCATTAGAGGTCCGTGATCTTCACCGTGCCGGTCGCTATCCGCGCCGGCAGTTTCAGTTGCGCGCACAGGCCACCGCCTTCGCGGTTGCTGAGGCTCAACGTGCCGCCCAAAGCGATGGTCAATTGCTGGGCAATCGCCAGCCCTAGACCAGTGCCGCCGGTGTCGCGGTTGCGCGAGCTTTCCACGCGGTAAAACGGCTTGAGCACTTCGGACAGTTGCGCTTCGGCAATGCCGGGGCCGCGGTCCAGCACTTGCAGCGACAGGCTGTTGTCCGGGTTGGCCAGCACTTGAATCTGCGCCGCGCCGCCAAACTTCAGGGCGTTGTCGGTCAGGTTCACCAGCACCCGGCGCAGCGCGTGGGGACGGGTGTCGATGACTGCGCCGGTTTTGCCCGACAACTCGACCTCACGGCCAACGTCCTGATAATCGAACACCAGGCTGTCGAGGAAAGAATCCATGTCCACCCGCCGTGCCGTCTCGGTGGACGTGTCCATGCTACGGGCATAGGCCACGCCTTCCTGCACCAGATGCTGCATCTCGCTCAGGTCGCTCCACAGCTTGTCCTTCTCGACGCCATCGTCCATGAACTCGGCACGCAGCTTCATCCGCGTAATGGGGGTCTGCAGGTCATGGGATATCGCCGCGAGCAGCTGCATGCGCTCCTTCACGTAGGCCGCGATGCGTTGCTGCATGGTGTTGAACGCCACGGCGGCGAACGCCACCTCGGCCGGGCCGCTTTCATCCAGCCGAATCCCTTCGCCGTTCGGGTCGAGGTTGTCGACCGCATGGGACAGGCGCGTCAGCGGCCGAATCGCCGTGCGCACCGCAAGCCAGGTGCAGGCGATGAGCAGCACCAGTTGACCGATCAGCAGCAGCGGCAGCCACGGCGACAGCGGTGTAATCTGCGGGCGCACGTCAATGGTCAGCGGATTGCCGTCCTTAAGCGTCAGATGCGCCTGATAGTGCGGGTGGCTGTCGGCGATGTTATTGAACGTCAACGTGTAGTCGCGACCCAGGCTGTCTTGCATGGAATGCACCGACATCGGCGCCTTGTCCATGTCCACCGGCGTGCCGGTCTGCCCGGGGCCAAGGACGTAGCGGTAGGTGGGGTGTTCAAAACGCGGCAGCCAGGACGGGCGCTCTTCGACCGGCAGACGCTCCAGGATCGCGACCGTCGTGGTCAGATCGCGCTCCATGTTGCCGAGCATCGTGGTCATCGCCGACTCGTAGCGCTCATAAAACTGCAGCCCGAAGGACAGCCCGTGGGCCAGCACCAAACTGATCAGAAAGATCAGCGAAAGCCGCGAGGCCAGCGTGCGCGGCCATCCAAAACCGCGTTTCATGGGTTGTCCCCGAGAATTTCCACCGCGTAGGTGAAGACATAGCCCTCGTTGCGCACGGTCTTGATATAGGCGGGATCGCGCGCATCGTCGGCCAGGCGCTGGCGCAGGCGGCTGACCAGCAGATCAATGGAGCGGTCGAACAGGTCGGCGTCGCGGCCTTGAGTCAGGTTAAGCAACTGATCGCGGCTCAAGACCCGCTGCGGGTGATCGAGAAACGTCCGCAGCAGGCGGTATTCCGCACCGCTGAGGGTGACGACCGTGCCTTGGGCATCCAGCAAATGGCGGGCGGTGGTGTCCAGCTGCCACTTGCCGAAGGCCAGCAGCCGACCGGCTTCAGTCACGACCAGGTTGGGCGGCAGCATGCGCGTGCGACGCAGCACGGCGTTGATCCGCGCCAGCAGCTCGCGGGCAGCGAAGGGTTTGACCAGATAATCATCAGCCCCCATCTCCAGGCCGATGATGCGATCGGTTTCGTCACTGCGGGCAGTGAGCATCAGCACCGGCGTGGTTTTGTGCTTGCCAGTGCGCAGTTCACGGCACAGCACCAGGCCGTCGTCCCCGGGCATCATGATGTCGAGCACGATCAGGTCCACGGGCGTCGACTCCAGAAACGAACGCATCTGCCTGCCATCCGCCACCACGGTGGTGCGCAGGCCGTTCTTCTTCAGGTAGTTGCCCACCAGCTCCCGGATCTCCCGATCGTCATCGACAATCAGAATGTGATCGACGTGCTCCATTGGCCCTGCTCCAGTGTTCATGGGTGTGTGACGCATCTTAACCAGTCGCGCGTGACTTGCCTGCCGGCGTTTGTATTCCACTGTATCTGGCGGCGTCGGGCATACACGCGCATTCAAAATGCGGATTTTTCGGCGCGAATGTATCGCTGTGTATCTGCGGCGCGCTCTGACACGTAAGGATGTTTTTCCGGCGGTTCGCGACACAAGCGAGATACCTGAGGGGCGTTCAATGGGACCCATCGAGACGACAGACACACACCGCCTCGAACCCCTGACGAATGACCCTTTAGATACCGGAGAACATCATGAACTGGAAAAACCTCAGCATCGCCACTCTCTTTGCCGCCCTGAGCCTCGGTGCCCTGAACGCACAAGCCCAGCCGGTTGTTCAAGCGCATAACTACATGTATGGCGAGCATCTGGACATCGCCAAGGCGCTGGCCACCGAAGTCGATCCGACCCCGGCGTGCGGTGTGGTCAATGCCCACTTGCGCTACCTCGATTCCCAGGGTCAGCAGCAGATCCTCAACTACGAAACCGTTTCGCAGAACTGCCCGCAGGACAACTGAGTCACGCGCCGACCGGCCGTCACGCTTGCGACGGCCCAGCCCGCTCATTACTGATGAATTTCGTGAGGATCACACCATGACACCGATCAAGACCACGTTGTCCGCCCTGGCTTTCGCGCTCGCCGGTTTCGCTGTGCAGGCCAATGCCGCCACTCACTCCAGCTGCGCCGATGGCCGCACCTGCCTGCAGATTGCGCCGCTCGTGGCCGAAGACGGCTCCGACAAAACCCCGCTGGTGATGTGGATCGAAAGCCGCAATCAGGAAGTGGCCGAAGGCGGCTCGGAACATACCCGGGCAGGCGTGACCGGTGAGCAGCAGAGCCGGGTTTGACGGTCGACGGCGCGGGCGGCCGGTCAGCGTCTGAGCATTGGCAGCGACACGCCAGTGGGCGGTCGTCGGGTGGCAGGAGTAAGCTGTGCTCCTTTTTGACTGCCCGCGCCCACGCGCCGCTCAGGACCCAGCCCCCGCAATGAGATCAACCGCTGCCTTCGCGCCACCCCCGTCGCTGTTTTTGCCCCTGACCGAAGCGGTGTGCAAAGGCCTGGCGGCTGGCGAACCGCTGGAAGACTTCCTGAGCCAGGCGGGTCGGCCACAACTTGCCGCGTTGATGTTGCTGCTCAATCTCGACGCGCTGATGGCGCAGAACACCGCCGTCGAACAGCTCGAACGCATGCTGGATGACGTCATGCGCGCGGCCGCCTCGGTTGAAGACGCGGGCGGCCGCTTCGCCGATCTGCTGCGCGGCAGGTTTACGGCCGAACGCCTCGCCGCAGGGCTTGCCGTCATCGAGGTGGCTGGCGTCAGCTTGCTCGAAGAGGTCGACATCGAGCGCCAGGATTACCTGGATGGGGAAGGGCAGTGGGACTTCGGCTTCGGCCTGCGTCATCGCGACACGCTGGAGCCGCTGACCCGCGAAATCGTGATGCCCTCCGGCGATGTCTTGCGCCTGAGTGACCAGCAGAGCCGGATCTTCGACGAGTTCAAAGTCTGCAACGAAGAGTCGTTTCACCTGCAGGCTTATGCCGGGGTGGGCAAGACGTACTTGCTGGCGAAGTTTTTTGAAGTGCTGGTGCCAGACAAGACCTTGCTGATGGCCACTTTTCCGGGCCAGGTTGCAGCACTTCAGGCCCGTGTGCGTCAGTCCTGCCCGGATGCGCGGATCAATGCGTGTACCTTCGGCCATATGGCCAATCTGCTGCTCAACCGCGACCTGACGGCTCGCGGCTGGCGCAACACCGACACCCACCGCACGGGTGCAAGCTCGCTGGTCGATGACAGGCAGGTGGCGCAGTGGCTGAATTTCCAGGCCGTCGGTGCCCTGCAGCCACGTGAGGTGGCGCGGGTGTGCCGCAGCACGGTGCACAGTTTCAGCCTGTCTTCGCGGGCGACGATTGAAGCCCGGCATTTGCCCTCGCTGGGCCATGCCGCGAGTCAGGCGGACATCGCCCTGCTACTGGAATACAGCCGGGTGTTGTGGCGCGAGACGGTCAGGCCGTCTGCGCCGCACATTCGTCTGCCGATCCGCAACAGCCACCGGATCAAGTTTCTGGCGCTGACCGATGAGGTGATCCCGGAAAACTACACGCACATCATCATCGACGAGAGCCATGAGCTGACCGCGCCGATGGTGCAGATCCTGGATCGCAGCCCACAGGCGGTCATCACCTTGGGCGACGAATTCCAGCAGCTCAGCGGCAAGGCCCCGCGCCATGGCGGTTTCATTCGCCAGCGCTTCATGACGCAGTCGATTCGCGCCGGGCGGCAGATGGCCGACGTGCTCAATCCCATGATTCAGTTGCACCCCAGCGACATCAAGGAAGGCTTCGTTGGCCGCGCACCTTACCCGACGCGGATCATCGGCCACGGCGTGATGCCGATTCCGGAAAAGCCCACCACGATTCTGGTCGCCAACGAATGGGGTTTGTTTGCCTGGTTCAAGCGCTTGACCGAGGCGGGCGCGCGCTTTCAGTTGCCGCCACGCACGCTCGAACACCTGACGCTGTTCGTCAAAGGCCTCGACCTGTTGTACCGCGAGGACCTGCGCCCGCAGCACCGGCTGATCTTTCGTTACGCCTACTGGGACGCGCTCGCTTCGGCCATGGGCGGCAGCCATGAATTCAAGGCGGTGCACGAATGGCTCGGCCAGGGCAACCGTCTGCAGGACTTCATCGAGACGGCCCAGCGCTTTTGCAACGACCCGGCCGCCATCCTCAAACTGGCCAAGGTCGAAGACGTGAAGAACCAGGAATTCGACTCCGTGCTCCTGTCCCGCGACCTCATGCGCCCACCCCGCGCAGGCTCGGTGCATTCCCTGGCCAGCGTCTGCTCACTTCTCTACACCGCCAGCTCCCGCGCCCGGCATGAGCTGCTGCTGCCCGGCAACATGAATGACTGGTTGCAGGATTTGGGGCGTAAATAAACCGCGTGCCTCAGTGCAGGCAGTGTCGCCTTGGACATCGCGTTCGCGGGCAAGCGCGCTCCTACAATGGATTTGCGCCAGCCGCGTGACTGGCGTCGGCTGTTACGGTAATCGATTTCCGGCGGTCGCATGATCGGCGTCAAGCGCAACATCTGTAGGAGCGCGCTTGCCCGCGAAGAGGCCGGCACATCCACCATCGTCATCGCCAGACACAACGCCTTCGCCAGCAAGCCGGCTCCTACGGAATCTTGGTCGCCGCAGGTGATCAGGATGTTGATCCCTTGCAGGGATCAGCCGGCGCCTGGGAATCAGCACCCATTCCATCCTGCGCAGCCGGTTAAACGTGCGCCGGCTGATGACCTCGCCATTGCTTCGGGCTCACCCCAAACCAGCGTTTGAACGCGCGTGAGAATGCGCTGGTTTCGGAGTAGCCGAGCATGGAGGCGAGTTGGGTGATGCTCAGGTCCTGCTGGTTCAAGTGCTTGATGGCCAGGTCCCGACGGGTCCGGTCCACCAATTGAGTGAAGCTTAGGCCGTGTTCACGCAGCTTGCGCTGCAACGTCCATTCGGAGAGGTCCAGGCTGCGCGCGAGGTCGTTCAGTTCCGGCTCGCCCAGGTGCAGGGTCGTCAAAAGGCGCTGGCGCGCGCGGTCGATCAGCGTTGGCTGGCTGCTGCTGACAGCCCCCGAACCGTTGTCGCCCAACTGGCGGATCGCGTCCTTGATCAGCATCAGCAGCACCGGGTCGCTGCCGGGCATGACTTTGCCCACTACGTCCATCTTGGGAATCAGCAGCGAATTGCAGCGCTGACCGAAACACACCTCGGCACTGAACACGTCGCGGTGCTCCTGCCAGCTGTGCGGCCGGGCGTGTTCAAAGGCGACCTGACGCGGTGCCCAGTCCGCGCCGAGCACATGGCGGATCAGGTTCAGCGCCATGCCCATGGTCAGCTCGGCGTCCTGGCGACGTTCGTTGATGGCGCCGTGGCGCACCTGGTAATCGAAACGGTAGCACTCGCCCTGATCGACCAGTTCGATCAGGGTGCTGTGCTGGTGGAACGGGAAGGCGGCGGAAAAATTGATCAGCGCGTCTTCCAGCGTGGCCGAGCACAGGCCGATGTAGCCCAGCAAACCCAGCGCCTGTGGCTGGAATTGCTGGCCGTAACGCAGGCCGAAATTGTCGCAGCCGGTCTGCACAGCCGCTTCTTCCAGCACTTTGCAGTAATTGGTGAGCGGCAGGCTCAACGTCGGGTGCAGCAACTGCTCGGGATCAATGCCCGAGCGGCCGAACACCTGATCGAGATCACCCCCGTGCTGCACGATAAAGCCGTCCAGGCCATTGGCTGCAGCCGACAGCACGCCACGATTGCTGGTGCCGGGGGCGTTCGGTGCAGCGACGGAGACGAGGGTCGGGAGCATGGGGAGGGGGCTCTGACGATGTGTAGGCCTGGGTTGCAAGCAAATGTCATACCTTTCGCCCACGGCCAGCATCGTGCAGGAGCGCGCTTGCCCGCGATCTCCGGGGCCCTGGCACAAATGTGTTGAATGTAACTGTGTTGAATGGAACGAGGTCTTCGCGGGCAAGCGCGCTCCTACAAGGGGCGGATCGCTACCCGGCGACTCATCCGGCAACCAGGGTTTTGGGAAGTACGGTGCCACGCCGACCCGCAAGTACAGCCTCACACTGACCTGCAATCGTGAGCCCCAATAAAGCACCGGGCCGTTTTCACGCGCCAGCATGGCGCACCCCCGGCAGATACCCGGAAAACTTGACCGCACGCGACACGCCATGCGCCGTACGGTCAAGCCTTGGCCCGCCGGCTGTGACTATGCTCGACGTCAGACAAATACCGTCGCCTGCTACCGGGGTACACGCTCATGACTGCTTCACAACTCAAACCAACACTGGGAACCCTGCATTTGTGGGGGCTGGCCGTCGGCCTGGTTATCTCGGGGGAATACTTCGGCTGGAGTTATGGCTGGGGCACCGCCGGTACGCTGGGCTTTTTGGTCACCACGCTGATGGTTGCGGTGATGTACACCTGCTTCATCTTCAGTTTCACCGAACTGACCACAGCGATTCCCAACGCTGGCGGCCCGTTTGCCTACAGCCTGCGCGCCTTTGGCGTCACCGGCGGGATGATCGCCGGGCTGGCGACGCTGATCGAATTCGTGTTTGCCCCGCCTGCGATTGCCATGGCGATCGGCGCCTACCTCAACGTGCAGTTTCCGTCCCTGGATCCCCGCGTGGCGGCCATCGGTGCTTACTTCGTCTTCATGACCCTGAACATACTCGGCGTCAGCATCGCCGCGACGTTCGAACTGGTGGTCACGATACTGGCGGTCGCCGAACTGCTGGTGTTCATGGGGGTTGTTGCGCCGGGCTTCAGCTTCAGCAATTTCGTACTGGGCGGCTGGGCCGGTTCCGACACCTTCAGCCTGCCGGCCGTCAGCGGCATGTTTGCTGCGATCCCGTTCGCCATCTGGTTCTTCCTCGCCATCGAGGGCGCGGCCATGGCGGCCGAAGAAGCCAAAGACCCGAAACGCACCATCCCGCGCGCCTACGTGGCGGGCATTCTGACCCTGGTGGTGCTGGCGATCGGTGTGATGATTTTTGCCGGCGGCGTGGGTGACTGGCGCACGTTGTCGAACATCAATGACCCGCTGCCGCAGGCCATGAAAGCCGTGGTCGGCGGCAATTCCAACTGGATGCACATGCTGGTGTGGATCGGCCTGTTTGGTCTGGTGGCGAGCTTCCACGGCATCATTCTGGGTTACTCGCGTCAGTTCTTCGCCTTGGCGCGGGCGGGCTTTCTTCCGCCGAGCCTGGCCAAGCTGTCGCGCTTCCAGACCCCGCATCGCGCCATTCTGGCAGGCGGCGTGATCGGCATCATCGCGATTCTCAGCGACGGCGTGATCAACCTGCAGGGCATGACGCTGACGGCGGCGATGATCACCATGTCCGTGTTTGGGGCTATCGTGATGTACATCATCAGCATGCTCAGCCTGTTCAAACTGCGTCGCAGCGAACCGAACCTTGAGCGCAGCTTCCGCGCGCCGGGCTATCCGGTGGTGCCGGGCATCGCTCTGGTACTGGCGGTGGTGTGTCTGGTCGCGATGGTCTGGTTCAACCTGCTGATCTGCGCCATATTCATCTGCCTGATGGCGGTGGGCGCGCTGTTCTGTAAAACGGTGCGCGGGCGCAATGCGCCGGTGGCAGTGACCGGTTGATTCCGCGTTTCGAAAGATGAGGTGTGCATGAGCTTTTCCCACAGCATCGGTGGCATGGTCTGGCGCTTCGACAGCTTGCGCGAGCTTATGGCCAAGGCCAGCCCCGCGCGTTCCGGTGATTACCTGGCCGAGGTTGCCGCCAGCAGCGATGCCGAACGCGCAGCGGCCCAGATGACCCTGGCGGACGTGCCGCTCAAGCAGTTTCTGACCGAGGCGCTGATTCCGTACGAACAGGACGAAGTCACGCGCCTGATCGTCGACAGCCATGACCGCGCGGCCTTTGCGCCGGTCAGCCACCTCACGGTCGGCGGGTTTCGCGACTGGTTGCTCGGCGACGATGCCACCGAGACCAGCCTCGCCGCGCTGGCGCCGGGGCTGACGCCTGAAATGGCGGCGGCGGTGTCGAAGATCATGCGCGTGCAGGACCTGGTGCTGGTGGCGCAGAAGATCCGCGTCGTCACCCGCTTTCGCAACACTGTCGGCCTGCGCGGGCGCATGTCGACCCGCCTGCAGCCCAATCACCCCACCGATGACCCGGCCGGCATCGCCGCCAGCGTGCTCGACGGCCTGCTGTACGGCAACGGCGACGCCATGATCGGCATCAACCCGGCCACCGACAGCGTCAGCGCCATCAGTGAACTGCTGAAAATGCTCGACGGGGTGATCCGTCATTATGAAATTCCCACGCAGTCTTGCGTGCTGACCCACGTCACCTCGTCGGTGGCCGCTATCGAAAAAGGCGTGCCATTGGACTTGGTGTTTCAATCCATCGCCGGCACCGAAGCGGCCAACAGCGGGTTTGGCATCAGCCTGGAAATCCTCCGGGAAGGTTATGAAGCTGGTCTGAGCCTCAAGCGCGGCCCGCTGGGCGACAACCTGATGTACTTCGAAACCGGGCAGGGCAGTGCCTTGTCGGCGAACGCTCATCACGGCGTCGATCAGCAGACCTGCGAAGCGCGCGCCTACGCGGTCGCGAGGCATTTCAATCCGTTTCTCGTCAACACAGTGGTGGGTTTCATCGGCCCGGAATACCTGTACAACGGCAAACAGATCATCCGCGCGGGGCTTGAAGATCACTTCTGCGGCAAGCTGCTGGGTGTACCGATGGGCTGCGACATTTGCTACACCAACCACGCCGAAGCCGATCAGGACGACATGGACGTGCTGCTGACCCTGCTCGGGGTGGCCGGGATCAATTTCATCATGGGCATTCCGGGGTCGGACGACGTGATGCTCAATTACCAGACCACCTCGTTTCACGACGCATTGTACGCACGCAAGACCCTGGGCTTGCGCCCGGCACCGGAGTTCGAGGATTGGCTGACGCGCATGGACATCCTGCGCCAGGACGACGGTGGCGTGCGTCTGGGGCAGGGCGTGCCGCCGTTGTTTCGGCGGGCATTGGCGCAGCTGACTTAGTCCGTTTATGAGCAGTGCCAAAAAGGGTTTGAGCCATGAGCGATGACAAACAATCCCCCGCACAGGCCGATGCCTGGCAGCAACTCCGCTCGCTGACGTCGGCGCGCATCGCCCTTGGGCACGCGGGCACCAGCTTGCCGACCGCGGCGCAACTGGATTTCCAGTATGCCCACGCCCAGGCGCGTGATGCGGTACACCTGGCGCTCGATCATGCCGCGCTGGCCGAGCAATTGGCGGGCCGTGCTCGTGAAAGCCTGACGCTGCAAAGCTCGGCGCCGGATCGGCACACGTATTTGCAGCGGCCGGACCTGGGGCGGCGGTTATCCGATGCCTCGGCCGAGCAATTAAGGGGCTACGCGACTGGACACCCGGAGGGTTTCGATGTGGCGCTGGTGGTGGCGGACGGTTTGTCTGCGCTGGCCGTGCAGCGCCACAGCCTGGCGATGCTGGAACGGATCGACGAAATCGCGGCAGCGGAAGGCTGGAGCGTAGCGCCGGTGTTGTTGGTGGAGCAGGGGCGCGTGGCCGTCGCCGATGAAGTGGGCGAGCTGTTGAAGGCGCGCATGGTGGTGATCCTGATCGGTGAACGCCCGGGCCTTAGCTCGCCGGACAGCCTGGGGCTGTATTTCACCTACGCCCCCCGCGTGGGCCTCAACGACGCGGCGCGCAACTGCATTTCCAACGTGCGCCTGGAGGGCATGAGCTATGCGATGGCCGCGCACAAACTGCTCTATCTCATGCGTGAAGCATGGCGTCGGCAACTGTCGGGCGTGAGCCTGAAAGATGACGCGCAAGTGCCTGTGCTGGAACAGGGCGAGGGCACCCGGCCGGGGAATTTTCTGCTTGGCGGGTGATTGTTTGCTACAGCAGGTGCTCAGCGACTGCGCCCTCCTGCGGACTTGCTTCTGTGGTGTGCGCAGGGGTATAGCCGGATCACTGAACTGTGGGAGCCGGCTTGCTGGCGAAAACGGCGTGTCAGCCTCGGTGATATGACTGACAGATCGGGTTCGCCAGCAAGCCGGCTCCTACAGGATGCAATCTTTCACGGAGAGTCAGCTCATGCCCACCGCCTGCCAGAACGCTGCCGCTACGCATTTCCTGCATGAATTCTGGCTGGCCCTGGGTGGTCAGGCCGGCGATCTTGCACAGGTCCAAATGACCGGCAACGGGGTGCTGGCCTCGATATTCCCGGTCACTGATGTCGCCTCAGCCGCCATCGCCGCCGCCCACCTGGCGGTGGGCGAGTTGCTTGGTCAGACCCTCGGCACTGCGCCCGCGATCACGGTTGATCGTCGGCTGGCGTCGTTGTGGTTCGCCACCTCGCTGCAACCCCTCGGCTGGGAGCTGCCGGCGCAATGGGACGCGGTGGCGGGGGATTATCGCGCGGCGGACGGCTGGATTCGTTTGCACACCAACGCGCCGCACCATCGTCAGGCTGCGCTGGCGGTGCTGAAGACCGCACCGGAGCGCGACGCAGTGAGTCAGGCCGTGCTGCGCTGGCAAGCCAGTCAGCTGGAGCGCGCGGTGGTTGACAATCAAGGCTGCGCCGCCGCCATGCGCAGCGCGTCGGCCTGGCGCGAGCACCCCCAGGGCCGTGCCGTTGCCCTCGAACCCTTGTTGCACTGGCTGGATCCTGGCGCGGGCCCGGATTCAGCCGGAAACCGTTCAAGCCGCTCAAGCCAGGAACAGACCGTTTGGCGAGGCAGCAGGGAGCGTCCGCTGCAAGGCGTCCGCGTGCTTGACCTCACGCGCATCCTGGCCGGCCCGGTGGCGACCCGTTTTCTCGCCGGTTTTGGTGCCGATGTGTTGCGCATCGATCCGCATGGCTGGGACGAACCCGGCACCGTGCCGGAAGTGGTGCTCGGCAAACGCTGCGCGCGGCTGGATCTGCGTGACCCAGCGGATCGCGCCGTTCTGGAGCGGCTGCTGAGCGAAGCCGACGTGATCATCCACGGCTATCGCGCCGATGCCCTCGCACGTCTGGGTCTTGATGCCGACAGGCGCCGCCAGCTCAACCCCAGCCTCATCGACATCTCGTTGAACGCCTACGGCTGGACCGGCCCGTGGCGCGCGCGACGCGGGTTCGACAGCCTGGTGCAGATGAGCTGCGGCATCGCTGAGGCCGGCATGCGCGCGGCGGCAAGTGACCGGCCCGTGCCGTTGCCGGTGCAGGCGCTGGACCACGCAACCGGGTATCTCATGGCGGCGGCTGCAGTGCGCGGGCTGACTCAGCGCTTGAACACCGGACGAGGTGTTCAGGTGCAAGCATCTCTGGCACGCACGGCCTTGTCGCTGATGTCGTGTCCGCAACCCCATGCGTCGTCCGAAGCCTTCAGCCCGCGGACCGCCGATGAATTTAGCCGGCGGCACACGGCCGACTACGCCACGGACATCGAGCACACGGCATGGGGCCCGGCGCATCGCCTAAAGCCCGCCGGGCAGATCGACGGCACGCCGACGCGCTGGGACTTTCCGGCGACCAGGCTCGGCAGCGCCGACGCCAGATGGCGATGACAGTGGCTATGACAGCGGTTATGACGCGGCTCTGTTCCGAAGCGGTTCAGGCACCTGCAATCATCAGATCAAGGTTCTGAACGGCTGCTCCGGCGGCGCCTTTGCCGAGGTTATCAAACACCGCAGCCAGCAAGACATGCCCCTCGTTTTCAAACACCATCAGCCGCAGGTTATCGGTGCCGTTGAGTTGGCGTGGGTCGATCCCGCTGAGCGCGCGCGACTGCTCCATCGGCACCACCTCGACGAACTCGCTGCCTTGATAGTGTCTGGTCAGGGCAGTGTGCAGAGTTGCGCCGGTCACGCCTGTAGGCAGCAATCGCGTTTGTAGTGCAACGGTCAGGACAATGCCCTGCCGAAACGAGCCATAGGCAGGGATGAACACCGGCCGCTCGCTGAGCCCGCTGAATTGCTGGATTTCGGGAACATGCTTGTGCGCGAGGCTCAGCCCGTAGACCTGAAAGGGTATCGCCTGGGCGGCGTCCGGCCCTTCGAACTCGTCAACACCGGCGCGGCCCTTGCCCGAATAACCGGACACCGCGTTGATGGTGATCGGGTAATCGCGCGGCAGCAGCCCTGCGTCCAGCAATGGCCGCAACACGCCAATTGCGCCGGTGGGGTAACAGCCAGGATTGCTGACCCGGCGGGCGCCGGCAATGTCGCGTGCCTGCTCAGCGTTCATCTGCGCAAAGCCGTAAACCCAGTCGGGGCTGGTGCGGTGCGCAGAGCTGGCGTCGATCACCCGTACGTCCGGGTTGCTGATACTGGCCACGGCCTGGCGCGCGGCGTCGTCCGGCAAACACAGCACGGCGATGTCGCAGGCGTTGATCGCAGCGGCCCGGCTGTGCGGGTTCTTGCGCTGCTCGGCTGGCAGCGTCACCAGGCGCAGGTCGGTGCGCCCTTGCAGGCGCTGGTGGATTTGCAGGCCAGTGGTGCCTTGGTCGCCGTCGATGAACACGATAGGAAGAGACATGGGGGTGGAGTCCGCAGGAGGTCGTTGATGCGGGCATGTTCCAATGCGCTGACAGATAGAGAAAGTTGAATTTGATGACGGTACACTTCAGGTTTTCTGAATAACGAGCCCAGCCCATGCGTGAAATCAGTCTGGACCGCTTGCGCACACTCGTCGCCATCGCCGATCACGGCTCCTTCGCCGAGGCAGCGCGCGTGCTCAACCTCGCCCCGCCAACGGTCAGCCTGCACGTCGCCGACCTTGAACAGCGGGTGGGCGGGGCGCTGCTGTCGCGTACCCGGGGGCGGGTCCAGCCGACCGTCATCGGCGACACCCTGATCGAACGCGCGCGTCGCTTGCTGGCCGATGCCGAGCAGGCGCTTGAAGACGTCGAACGTCAGGTGCAGGGCCTTGCCGGTCGCGTGCGGCTGGGAGCGTCCACCGGTGTCATTGCGCAGTTGTTGCCTCATGCGCTGGAATCGCTGGAGCAACGGCATCCGGGCATCGATGTGCAGGTCGCTGTGCTGACTTCGCAGCAGACGCTGCAAAAACTCGCCGACGGCAGCCTGGAGATCGGTGTCATCGCCTTGCCGCAAGCGCCTGTCAAAGGACTCGCCATTCAACCCTGGCGACGCGATCCGGTGATGGCTTTCCTGCCGTCACGGTGGGATTGCCCATCGGTCATCACGCCATCGTGGCTCGCCGGGCAGCCGCTGATTCTCAACGACGCCACCACGCGGCTGTCGCGTCAGGTCGCCGAATGGTTCGCCGGTGAGGGGCCGCAACCGCTGCCGCGCATTCAGCTCAATTACAACGATGCGATCAAAAGTCTGGTGGGGGCCGGCTACGGGGCGACGTTGCTGCCCCACGAAGCGTCGACTCCGGCACCCGAGAGCCGAATAGCCATGCGTCCATTGCAGCCTGCGCTCTGGCGGGAGTTGGGCATTGCGCACCGTGCCGGCAACGTCGAGCGGGCGACGCGGCATGTGCTGGAGGTGTTGGAAGAGCTGGAGGCGTTGTAGCAATACGAGCTGCAGCAACAGGCGCTGCAGCAATGTGAGTTGAAGCAACAAAAGGTGTAGCAGACCGGCGCCCAGGCGTGTGCGGGTCCGGTCGGCTACGTCAGCGACGTCTGCGGATCAGAATTTGAACGCCTGGCGACCGATCAGCAGCCATTGGCCTTTCTGTTTCTGCCAGATCTGGAAGTTCTCGATTTCGGTAGGCACGACTTTGCCGCTGTTCACCGCTTCTGCCGAGAAGTGGTTGCGCACCAGCGCGGTGTCGCCGTTCATGTTGATTTTCTGATTTTTCATCTCCAGCGTGTTAAAGCCACTTCGACCGGTTTCGATGTCGGCGATGAATTCTTCCTTGTTCTGGATTTTGCCGCTGGAGTGGCCATAGGTGACGTTGTCGGAGGTCAACGCGCCCAGGGCTTTGATGTCCTTGTGCAGCATGGCCTGGGTCATTTTGTCGACGGCCTTGGCCACCTCCTGCTCATCGGCGGAGGGTGCGGCAGCCACGAAGCCCGAGAACAGGCACAGGAAACCCAGCGTCACTTTGAGTTTGGTCATTGATCGATCCTTTTTTATTGTTGATGACATCGAAGGGCAGTCAGGCCGCCGATGTGTCGGCGGCTTTGTACGTCGTCGTACAACTGCGATGCTCAGGCTAGCCCACATTCCGAGGATTGAAAAGCACGCCATGAAATGTGTCGCTCTGCGGGCGCACGTCTAACGCAACGATGCCAAACGCTGCTTTACTGAAGGCTCGGTGCGGCATGTTCAGGCATTTGCCGCTGCGCCGGTGGCCGCTGAAATCGACGAGGATGCGCACTGATGACCCGTCTCACCGCTAAAGACTTCGACCCGCAACTGCTTGAGCTTTACGACTTCTACGTGCATGGCAAGATCAACCGACGCGAGTTTCTCGACCGCGCGGCGGTGTTCGCCGTGGGCGGTCTTGCGGCCACGACGCTGCTGGCCTCGCTGAGCCCCAATTATGCGCTGGCCGAGCAGGTCGAATTCACCGACCCGGACATCATCGCCGAGTACATCACCTACCCGTCGCCCAAGGGCAACGGCCAAGTGCGCGGTTATCTGGTGCGGCCGGCCAAGGCCGACGGCAAAGTCGCGTCGGTGATGGTGGTGCATGAGAACCGCGGCCTCAATCCTTACATCGAAGATGTCGCCCGTCGCGTGGCCAAGGCCGGGTTCATCGCCCTGGCGCCGGACGGCCTGTCCTCGGTGGGCGGGTATCCGGGCAATGATGACAAGGGCCGCGAGCTGCAGCAGAAGGTCGATCCCGAGAAGTTGATGAATGATTTTTTTGCCGGCATCGAATGGCTGATGGCCCATCACGCCTCGACCGGCAAGGTCGGGATTACCGGCTTCTGCTATGGCGGCGGTGTCGCCAACGCGGCCGCCGTGGCCTACCCGGAGTTGGCCGCTGCGGTGCCGTTTTATGGCCGTCAGCCCAAGGCCGAGGACGTCAGCCGCATCAAGGCGCCGCTGTTGCTGCATTACGCCGAGCTCGACAAGCCCATCACCGACGGCTGGCCGGCGTACGAAGCTGCGCTGAAGGCGGCAGGGAAAACCTATCAGGCCTACGTTTACAAAGGCGCCAATCACGGCTTCCACAACGACTCGACCCCGCGCTACGACGACGCCGCCGCGACCCTGGCCTGGAATCGCACGGTGGACTGGTTCAAGAAATATCTGGTGTGAAAGGGGGGCGCTATAACTGAATGGCGGGTGGATGACGCCGGGCGGTTGCGGTGGGTCAGGATCGTCGATGTTTGCGCTGGTATTTTTCGCGGGCAAGCGCGCTCCTACAGTGGATTTTCGTCAGCTGCGGCATTGGCGTCGTGCGCAGTGGTGCGTCAACCGCGGCATTGGCGTCGTGCGCAGGAGTGCATCAACCGCAGCATTGGCGTCGTGCGCAGGAGTGCGTCAACCGCGGCATCGGCGTGGTGCGCAGGAGTGCGTCAACCGCAGCATTGGCGTGGTGCGCAGGAGTGCGTCAACCGCGGCATTGGCGTGGTGCGCAGGAGTGCGTCAACCGCAGCATTGGCGTCGTGCGCAGGACCTGTAGGAGCCGGCTTGCTGCGGGCCGCGTTCGGACGAACCCGGTCTAACCCTCGCTGCTGCAGCGTCTGACCCCATGCGTTCGCCAGCAAGCCGGCTCCTACAGAGGTAGCGGTGGGTCAGGTGCGCCGATGTGGAGCGCTGGACTTTTCGCGGGCAAGCGCGCTCCTACAGTGGATTTTCGTCAGCTGCGGCATTGGCGTGGTGCGCAGGAGTGCGTCAACCGCGGCATTGGCGTCGTGCGCAGGACCTGTAGGAGCGCGCTTGCCCGCGAACCTGGTCTAACCCTCGCTGCTGCAGCGTCTGACCCCATGCGTTCGTCCGAACGCGGCCCGCAGCAAGCCGGCTCCTACATAGGTAGCGGTGGGTCAGGTGCGTCGATGTTGTGCGCTGGTATTTTTCGCGGGCAAGCGCGCTCCTACAGTGGATTTTCGTCAGCTGCGGCATTGGCGTCGCGCGCAGGTGCCCCAACCGCGGCATTGGCGTCGCGCGCGGATTTGCGTCATCCGCTCCTGTGAGTGGTGCGCCGATGGCACCAAAAGCTTGCACACGGTGCCCGTTTTGGGCGCGTGGCGGGCTGCATTCCACCGTTGTGTCCTCGATTTTCGCCATGGGGCGGGGCTTGCGCGGCCATGGCCCGGCTTTTGCTTTTGTTGAATCCAAACTTGGATACAAGATGGATGCCTCCCATGCACGAGCTGCAAACCCCTCATTTCGGCTGGACCATCAATGAATGGCTGACGGCCTATCAGACCGGGCAACTGACGCCGGATGTGCTGCTGTCACTGGCCGAGTCCTATCCTCAAACGGATACCGCATGGATAGCCCGGGCCAGCCAGGCGCAGCTCAGCGAACAGCTGAAGGCCCTCGCTGAACGCCTTGAATCGCACAACGGCGACATCAGCCAACTGCCGTTGTACGGCGTGCCGTTTGCCATCAAGGACAACATCGACGCGGCCGCCTGGCCGACGACGGCGGCATGCCCCGAGTTCGCCTATACCGCCAGTGAAGACGCAACAGCACTGGCACGCCTGCGCGCAGCGGGCGCGATTTTGATGGGCAAGACCAACCTCGACCAGTTCGCCACCGGCCTGGTCGGCACGCGATCGCCCTATGGCGCGGTGCCCAACAGCTTCAACCCCGATTACGTCAGTGGCGGCTCCAGCTCGGGCTCTGCTTCGGTAGTGGCACGCGGCTTGGTGGCGTTTTCCCTCGGCACCGACACCGCAGGTTCCGGACGAGTGCCCGCCGGCTTCAATAACATCGTCGGCCTGAAGCCGACCAAGGGCCGCTTGCCCAATACCGGGCTGGTGCCGGCGTGCAAAACCGTGGACTGCATCTCGGTGTTCGCGCTGACCGTGGCAGACGCACAGATAGTCGCTGGCCTCGCCGAAGGCTTCGATGCGGCCGATGCCTATTCCCGGCACAACCCGGGCACCGCGCCGGTGGGGTTCAGTGCAGGCTTGAAACTGGCGGTGCCGGACACCCTGGAGTTTTTCGGTGACAGCCAGAATCAGGCAGTGTTCGAACAGGCGCTGCACCGGCTGAGCGACATGGGCGCTGAAATCACCCGCATCGACTTCACCCCCTTCAAGGCGCTGGCCGAGCAGCTGTATTACGGGCCCTGGGTGGCCGAGCGCACGGTAGCGCTGAGCGCAATGCTGGACACCCGACCCGGCGCAATCAACCCGGTTGTGCGCGGCATCGTCGAGAGCGGTCTGGCGTACAGTGCCTGTGACGCCTACCGCGCCGAGTACCTGCGCGCCACCCTCAGCCGGCAGATCAACGAAGCGCTGGCCGCATTCGACGCGCTGGTCGTGCCCACCTCCGCGACCCTGCGCACCCAGGCTGAAATGGCCGAAGAGCCGGTCTTATACAACTCGCAGTTCGGCTTTTACACCAACTTCACCAACCTGGCCGACCTCTCAGCGCTGGCCGTGCCGGCGGGCATTCGTGCCGATGGCTTGCCTTCGGGAATCACCTTCATCGCTGCGGCCTGGCACGACACTGCGCTCGCCCGTTTCGGGCAGCGCTGGCAGGAAAGTCTGCGCTTGCCACTGGGCGCCACCGGGCGTGCCATGCCTGCGCCGAGGGCTTCGCTCCCCGTTGCACCGCGTGGCAGTGTGCGCGTTGCGGTAGTGGGCGCGCACCTGACCGGCATGCCGCTCAACCGCCAACTGACTCAACGCGACGCCGTGCTGGTCGAGCAAACCCTCACCGCAGGCGACTACCGGCTTTATGCGTTGCCAGGCACTGTGCCGCCTAAGCCGGGCCTGGTGAAATCGACCAGCGGCGCGGCGATCATCGTCGAGCTGTGGGACATCCCGCTGGCGCGTTTTGGCGAATTCGTTGCCGAGATTCCCGCGCCGTTGGGCATCGGCAATCTGACGCTCAAAGACGGTCGCAGCGTCAAAGGCTTCATTTGCGAGCCATGGGCAATTGAAGGCGCGCTGGACATCACCGCTTTCGGTGGCTGGCGCGCTTACATCGCCAGTCTGCAGACCGCCTGAGCCCACCCTGGGGCGGCGAACAGTTCGCCGCCCCAGAGCTTCACTGTCCTTGCCGGAGTATTCAGCCCATCATTTCCGCTCAGACACCCAAGCCGCGCCCGGCCAACCTGGCCGAGCGCATTTACCGGCAGCTCAAACAGGACATCTTCGAGTTCCGCCTGCTGCCCGGCGACCGCTTCAGCGAGGGGGAGGTGGCCGAACGTGTGCAGGCCAGTCGCACGCCGGTGCGCCAGGCGCTGTATCGCTTGGAGCGGGAGGGTTATCTGGAGGTGTACTTTCGCAGCGGCTGGCGGGTGAGGGCGTTCGATTTCGCCTATTTCGAGGAGCTTTACGACGTCCGTATCGTGCTGGAGTGTGCGGCCCTGGCCCGACTTGAGCAGTTGGACCTGAAACAGCAGCCGCTGATCGAAGAAATCACCCGGACCTGGCGGCTCGAACCGTCGCACCGCCTGCGCGATGCTCACGAGGTGTCAGCGCTGGACGAGCGTTTCCATTGTGCGTTGGTTGAGGCCGCCGGCAATGGCGAGATGACGCGCATGCACCGGGAGATCACCGAGAAGATTCGCATCATCCGCCGTCTGGATTTCACCCAGACGGCGCGAATCTATGCCACCTATGACGAGCATGCGCAGATCCTCGATGCCGTGCTCGCCTGCCAGACCGCCAAGGCGCAGCGGCTGTTGACCCGGCACATCGAACTCAGCAAGCAGGAAGTGCGCAAGATCACGCTGCACCGCCTGCATATCGCCCGGCCATGAGCCCAGGCCTCTCGCCTCAGTTGCGGCTCATTAGGTGCAGCGTTGTTCAATGCGGTTCAGCACGGTTCAGCACGGTTCAGCGGGGGTTGCGTCGCTCAGCCACCTCGGCGAGTACCGCGAGATCCATTTCGCCCTGACCATGCTCCATGGCGTCCTGCAGATGAGCACGGACCAAGTCGGCCAGCGGCATGTGTACCGAGACTTGCCCGGCGGCTGCCAGCGCCAGGTCTACGTCTTTAAGGCCAAGCACGGCCTTGAACGCGGCCGGTTCGTACTGACGCTCACCAATCAGCGCGCCGTAGCCGGCATAGACCGGGCCGGGGAAAACGGTTGAAGACGCCAGCTCCACCAGGTCCGCGGATTTCAAACCGTGGCGGGTGACCAGCACGGCCGCTTCGCTCATCGCTTCAATGGCTGAAACCAGCATGAAATTCATCGCCAGCTTCATGACGTTCGCGCTCGAAGGCGTCTCGCCGATGTGCCAGGTCTTGGTGCCGATCAGGTCGAACAGAGGCTGCACGGTATCGATGGCCTGACCCGAACCGGCCGCGATGATGTTGAGCTTCCCGGCGGCGGCCACATTGGGCCGGCCCATCACTGGCGCGGCGATGTAATCGACCCCTTGTGCTGCATGCAGCCCCGCCAGTTCATCGGCGAAGGCGACAGCGATGGTGGCCATGTTGACGTGGATCAGCGGGCCCTTGAGTTGCTTGAGCAATCCGGAATCCAGCAGCACCGCACGCAAGGCCTTGTCATCGGCGAGCATGCTGAAGACCACGTCAGCGGCAAACGCCTGCGCGGGTTCGCTGACCGCCGTGGCGCCTTGCTCGACCAGTGCTTGCGAAGCACCGGGTGAACGGTTCCAGACCAGCAGTTCATGACCGCCTTTCAACAGATTGGCGGCGACGGCCTGGCCCATATTGCCAAGGCCCAAAAAACCGATTTTCATGGGGATGCGCTCCAATGGAAGGTGGATGTGTGGCGCACACTCGTACCATCAAACCTTCGGCCATTCACCTGAAACTTTGGTCATCTGTCGGAATTGATCGGTGCAGCCGTGACAGACCCGCCCTGCAGCGCGTGCTCCAGGCCTGACCCGCCGTCTGCAACTGAAGGCTGCACGTCACGCAGGCTCTTGCGCTTGCCGCGCTTCCCCGCGTATCACCAGGCCAATCCCCAGCGTAGACACCGCCATGCCCAATGCCATCAGCCATGACAGCGGCTCATCGAACATGGCCCAGGCCAACAGCAACGTCAGCGGCGGGCTGAGATAGAGGACGCTTGCGACTCGGGTGGCGCTGGAACGGCGCAGGCACATCCAATACAGGCCGTAGCCGCCCAGCGTCGACAGCGCTACCGTCCACAGCACGCTCGTTACAAAGCCGCTATTGGCGACGGGCGCGAGACTGCCATGCCAGCCGGCAACAACGGCGAAGGCGAAGGTCGACACGAAGCACTGCAACCAGAGGTTGGGGAGCAAGCCCATGGCCTGGGAGGCGGGCGCCTGTTTTTGCCACAGGGTGGCGACGGCCAGCGACAGCATGCCCAGCACCGGCAAGGCATAGGCCCATGGCGGTGCGCTGCCCAACGCCAGCGCGTCGTGAGTGGCCAGCATCACGCCGGCCAGGCCGATCAGCAAACCGGCCCACACCCGTCGGCCCAGCCGCTGGCGCAGGACCACCGCCGCCAGCACCGCCATGCCCATCGGCAGCAAGTCGGCGAACAGCGCCGCCAGCCCGGCCGGCACGCCGAGGGCGATGCCTTCGGTGACGCCAATCAGGTAACCGGCCATGGCCAGCAGACCGATACCCGCGTTTTTCAGCAGCACCGTTCGCGGTGTCTGGCGCAATTGCCGGGCGACGAACGGGAAAAGGATGAGCGTGACCACGACGCACCGCCAGAACACCACCAGGGAGGCTGGCGCGTAATCGATGGAGAAGCGCGCGCCGATAAAGCCCGAGCTCCAGGTCACCACAAGCCCGGCTTCGAGCAGCGGCAGCGGCAGTGCTCGACGCGGGGCAACGAGTGGCAGGGTGGCACTGGTCAGTTCGTTTGAAGTGTTCATGGACCTACCGTACGCAACCGCCGTAATCTGATAAATCAAAATAAACGGCAGTAGTCATTCGGGATTCGTAAATCATGGGCGCCATCCTCGATATCGAACACGTCCGCACATTTCATGCCGTGGCACGCATCGGCAAATTCAGCGCGGCGGCCGAGCATCTGCACAAAAGTCCGGCGGCGGTCAGTGTTCATGTCCAGCGGCTGGAGGCTGTGGCGGGCGGGCGATTGCTGCATCGGGACAATCAGTCGGTGTCGCTGACCCCGCTGGGCCGGCGCTTCCTGACGTCCACTCGCGCGCTGCTGAGCACCCATGATCAAGTGCTGGCTGATCTGCAGGGCACGCGCCTGGCCGGGCGCATCACCTTGGGCGTGCCGGATGAATACGCGGCGCATCTGATTCGCGACGTGCTGCCGGCCTTCGCTGCGGCGTGGCCGAACATTGTGCTGGAGCTGAAAACCGCACCCAGCTACGCGCTGCGCGATCAGGTGCAGCGAGGGCGTTTGCAGGTAGCGATCATGGCGCAGCCCAGGGGTCAGCTGGGCGCCGACGATCAACTGCTGGTGCCCACGACGCCGGTTTGGGTGGGCGCCGCGCATCCTTCGGGAGATTTGCCCGACCCGTTGCCGCTGGCGGTGCATGCCGCGCAGTGCCCCTACCGGCAAGTCATGATCGAGTCGCTCAAGCGCAGCGGCCAACGCGTGCGCATCGTGCTGGACAGTCCGTCCAATCAGGCGGTCAAGGCGTGTGTCGAAGCGGGTCTGGCCATCAGCCTGATCGACCGCGCGCGCGTGACCGATGCCATGCGCATCCTTGAGGGGCTTCCGAAAGTGGATGACCACGACGTCATCGTGGTGCGTTCGGCGGCCTCGAAAGGCGATGACGCGGTGGACCTGCTACGTCAGGCGATCGGGCAGAGTTTTCGGCTTTGAGAGGAGAGGTCAGTCCTCGGAGCGCTCGCAAAACCGCAGGCGATTGCCAAACGGGTCGGCGATTTCCATGACCTTGCCCCAGTCCAGGTCCTGAATGCCGGGGCGCGAGTAGCCGTAGTTTTTCGCCAGCAGTTCGCGCTGCAGTTCAGCGATGTCCCTGACCGGCGCGAAGACCGTCGAGCCCGGCGTGGCGTCGCCATGGTGTTCGGTCAGGTGAATGACGAGCTGGTCCCGGCGGGCCTGGGCATACAGCGGCAGCCCGGGTTCGAAGCGATGCTCCCAGTCGAGACTGAAGCCCAGAAAATCGACATAAAACTCCTTGGCCTTGGCTTCGGAAAAAATACGAATCAACGGTATCGCCGGGGACATCTGCACAGGGTTCGCTCCTTGAGGGTCTGAGCGGGCGATTTTAGCTTAAGCCGGTGAGCCGCGCTGGCCCCGTTGCCATCCCGGTCCCAAGGGGCAGGGCATGGGTGAGATTCTGCGACGCGTGCGCCGAAGTTTCCCGAGGTTGCCCGGAGCAACGGTAGGAGCCGGCTTGCTGGCGAAAGCGTCGGGCCAGTCAGCACCGTCATTGCAGACCCATCGCCTTCGCCAGCAAGCCGGCTCCTACAGATTTGCGTACGCCGAACATTTGAGAGGTTGCCCGGATCGAGTGTAGGGCGCGCTTGCCCGCGAAAAATATCCGCCCGTGACATTGGCGAACCTGACCCACCGCCTTCGCCAGCAAGCCGGCGCCTACAGATTTGCGTACGCCGATGGTCTCCGGGGGTGCCCGATCAATTGTAGGAGCGCGCTTGCCCGCGAAAAATATCCGCGCATGACATTGGCGAACCTGACCCACCGCGTTCGCCAGCAAGCCGGCTCCTACAGGTTATGCGTACGCCGAAAATATCCGAGGTTGCCTGGATCGAGGGTAGGAGCGCGCTTGCCCGCGAAAAAAAATATCCGCCCGTGGCATTAGCGGGCCTGACCCACCGCGTTCGCCAGCAAGCCGGCTCCTACAGATTTGCGTACGCCGATGGTCTCCGGGGTTGCCCGATCAATTGTAGGAGCGCGCTTGCCCGCGAAAAATATCCGCGCATGACATTGGCGAACCTGACCCACCGCCTTCGCCAGCAAGCCGGCGCCTACAGATTTGCGCACGCCTAAAATATCCGAGGTTGCCTGGATCGAGGGTAGGAGCGCGCTTGCCCGCGAAAGATATCCGCCCGTGGCATTGGCGGACCTGACCCACCGCCTTCGCCAGCAAGCCGGCGCCTACAGATTTGCGCACGCCGAAAATATCCGAGGTTGCCCGGATCAACCGTAGGAGCCGGCTTGCTGGCGAAAGCGTTGGGTCAGGCAACACTGTCGTTGCAGAAACACCGCCTTCGCCAAAACGCGGAAGGGCCGCTGTCTCGGGTTAGCAAAGATTGTTCAAAGGGGGGCGGTGATGGCGCCGTGCTGGCACATCAGCCACGGCGCGCGTCAGAGAAGCGGAGGGTCAGGCGATCAACTGCGCAGGTCTTTGTTGATTTCGTCTTCATCCTTGTGCGGAACGGATGTAGTCGGCAGCTCGGGCGGGTAGAACTCGCCTTTGAGACCAAGAGCAGCAATGCGGCCCTTGAGCTTTTCGATGACGGTGTCGATGTCGTGCTGATCATCGAGGTCGTCAACGCGCAGCCAAAGGTGCGGAAGGTTCTCGAAATACACGCCGTCGATTTCCACGTCCTGGGTCATCTCGCGCTCCTGGCGCCACAGGCACTTGCGGTGCACGGTCGCCGGGTCCTGCGGCCAGGTTTCCGACGTGGTGAGCCAAACCTCGTGGTAGTCCTGCAAATCGATACTTTCAACTTTGTCCAGAGGGATAAAAGTATTCACACATCACCTGTCAGCCAAGGGGATCGGGTCAGGCCGTTGCGCTGCTGCCTGCCGCAGATCCATTACCGTTCAAAAAAGCGCACAACACTATGGCCGCCGTTTGGCTGATGAGTTCAACCCTGCGCGCTATCGCCCGCAACGGCGAGGCCCGTTCACTGCAGAGCCGGCTCACGGCTGAACGTCTCAACCGCACGCACCAGCCCCTTGGCGGCGAGCGCCACCAGTTCAGCGCCTTTTTCCGGGCTTGCCAATGCGGGGTCGGAGCCCATGCGCCCATCGGGGAAACGCGCCCGGAAATCCCTGGCCTCACGGATCGGGCCGGACGGCGCGATCTGCGGTGAATAGTCTGCGGTTTTGATGGATTCGGGGTAGGCCCACTGGGTCACGGCGATTTCGGACGGCGTCGCATGCGAGCCGTGGCCAACCGGGAACTGCCGGTGAGCCAGGTCGCCCACGCCCTCCAGATCCCACCAGTTGGTCAGCTTCAGGGCGAAACCTGCGGGGCGTCGGGCAAAACTGGCCTCGGCATACAGCTCGGAGAAAGCGGCTTCGATCGACGCGATGTTGCCGCCATGGCCATTGAGGAAAAGTATTTTTTCAAAGCCGTGGCCTGCCAGCGAACGCGTCCAGTCGCCGATGGCGGCAATGAAGGTCGATGGGCGCAGGGAAATCGTGCCGGGAAAGCCCAGATGGTGCTGCGCCATGCCAATGTTGAAAGTCGGCGCGATGAGTATGTCGGCGCTCTTCTGCGCTTCGTGGGCAATGATCTGCGGGCACATCCAGTCAGTACCGAGCAGCCCGGTGGGGCCGTGTTGTTCGTTGGAACCGATCGGTACGACGATCGTGCGGCTGCGCTTGAGAAACTGCTCGATTTCGATCCAGGTGCTGTGGTGCAAAAGCATTTCAGGTCCTCTTCAGACAAAAGATTTGAAAGGTGGTGGACACGGCCGAGGGGCTGCGCAGTGCACAGCGGTGAGGACCCGCGACAGCGCAATCGACGCTCACGCCTGCGGCACCGCCGGAAAGCGCGCCACGAAGCAGGTCCCCGACTCAGCCGACGAATTCACGGTCAGCGTGCCGTCGTGGGCGGTGGCGATCTGTGAGGCGATATACAAGCCCAGCCCCAGACCTTCTCCGCGCCCGCCGGCTTCGGAACGGGTGAACGGCTCAAACAGCAGCGGCATCATCCGGGCAGAAATGGGCGTGCCACGGTTGGTCACCGAAATGACCACTTGGCCATCGTCCTGCGTCACGTCGAGATGAATAGGCGTGGCGATCGAGCCGTGCGTGACCGCGTTACCCAGCAGGTTGGACAGCAACTGGCTGATGCGCAGCGGGTCGCAGTAGACGCGCTCGCCCAGGCTGATCCGTTCCACAAAAATCGCTTGCGGCTGGGACGCCCGGACCTCTTGCACCGTCGCTGCCAGCACGTCGCCGAGGTCATCCGTGAGGTGGCGCTTCACAGGGATACCACCGCCCATGCGCCCGCGAGCGAAATCCAGCACGTTTTCGATCAACACGCCCATGCGAATCGAGCTTTGCCGGATGGCCGCTACCAGCCCCAGCGAGCGCTTGTCTTCGGTCTTGGTTGCCAGCAGGTCGGCGCTCATGCGAATGGCACTCAACGGCGTGCGCAGGTCGTGACCCAGCACCGCCATGAACTGCTCGCGCAGCCGGCCGTGCTCATTGGCGTCGCTCAGTTCAGCACGGGCCGTGTCCAGATGGCCTTGAGTGTCCAGGCTCATGGCAATCAGCTGCGAGAACAGGGTCAGCGTCTTGACGATGGCCGGGTCGTCCAGGTCGGCCGGCACCGAATCGATGGCGCACAGGGTGCCGAAAAAGCGACCGTCGGCCAACACGATGGGGAGGGAAATGTAGCTTTCCAGACCGTACGCAAGGGGCGTGTGATGGGTGCTGTAGTGCGGGTCGACGCTGGCATGGCCGAACACCACCGGGTTGTGATGCTGACGAATCTCATGACAGATGGTCGATTCCAGTACCAGCTCGCCGCCCGGCTTGAGACCGAAGTTGATTGAATCATCCACGGCGCAGGCGACCCAGTGGCTGTCCGTGACCCGGGCAACCGCGGCAAAGCGCATGCCGGTGAGGTGCTTGACCATGCTCAAAACGACCGGCACGGCCGGGATCGCACTGATCGCCTCGACATCCAACGCAAACTCTGGGCGGGTCATCGGATCTGGCTCTGAAAGGTGAGGGGGCAGCGTAGCGTGAAATGTTGAGTATGGCGAATCCCGGAGGGCAGCCGCGTAATGCCCCTGGGCGCCTGGTCGCTGCGGGTATAAGCCCGGTTAATCACTGTTGCAGATTGAACCCTCACCTCTGCAAGAGGGTCGGTTCTTTAGTGCCCCGGGAGCAAATGTCATTTGCGTCCAGCCGGCTGTTTGCCGTGGGTCGCCGTTGCAATACTTCCCTGCCTTATGTCTCTCCAATAACAGGCCCATGGATGGCCGTCGCGAGGTTGAACGATGATAGCGTTGCACCGATTTGCACTGTTGATGACCACTGCCGCGATGCTCAGCGCCTGTGGCGAAACGGCCAAGCTGCCGTTCCAGGCCGGCGTCGGTCCGCAACCGCAGCTGCCCGAGCCCAACAGTTCGCTGATTCCGACGGTCAAGGTGTCCAAAGCCGTGGGCTGGAACGGCACCGACACGCCCAAGGCCGCCGAAGGCTTCAAGGTCAGCGCACTGGCCGAGAACCTCGATCACCCGCGCTGGCTGTACAGCCTGCCCAATGGCGACATTCTGGTCGCCGAAAGCAACAAGCCGCCAAAGCCTGAAGGCGCGAAGGACGGCGGCTCAGGGGTAATGGCCTGGATCAAACGCACGGCCACCGGCATCGTCATGAGCCGTGTCGGCGCCGAAGCCGATAGCGCCAACCGCATCAGCATCCTGCGTGACGCCGACGGTGACGGCCGTGCCGAGATGAAAAAAGTCTTCCTCAGCGGTCTGACTTCGCCGTTCGGCATGGTGCTGGTGGGCAACGAGCTGTTCATCGCCAACGCCGACGCGGTGGTCAAAGTCCCGTACAACGCCGGCCAGACCGAGAGCACCGCCACGCCAGTGAAAGTCACTGACCTGCCAGCCGGGATCAACCACCACTGGACCAAGAACATCATCGCCAACCGCGAAGGCACCAAGCTTTACGTCACCGTGGGCTCCAACAGCAACGTGGCCGAAAATGGCCTGGAGGCCGAAGAAGGCCGTGCGGCGGTGTGGGAAGTGGATGTCAAAACCGGGCAGAAGCGCCTGTTCGCCAGCGGGTTGCGCAACCCCAACGGGCTGGGCTGGAAACCCGGCAGCAACGAGCTGTGGACAGTGGTCAATGAGCGTGACGAAATCGGCAGCGATCTGGTGCCCGATTACCTGACGTCGGTCAAGGATGGGGCCTTTTACGGCTGGCCGTGGAGCTACTACGGCAACCATGTCGACAGTCGTCTGCAACCGCCGCGCCCGGACATGGTCGCCAAGGCCATTGCCCCCGACTACGCCCTCGGCACCCACGTTGCGCCGCTGGGCCTGACCTGGTCCGACGCGCGCGGCATGCCGGCGAACTTCTCGGATGGCGTTTTCATTGGCGAGCACGGTTCGTGGAACCGCAAGCCGCAATCAGGCTACAAAGTGGTGTTCGTCGCCTTCAAGGACGGCCGCCCATCGGGCATGCCGGTGGATTTCCTGACCGGGTTCCTGAACGCCGACGGCGATGCCCAGGGCCGGCCAGTGGGCGTGATTCTCGACAACAAAGGCGCATTGCTGGTCGCCGACGACGTGGGCAACAAGGTCTGGCGCGTCAGCCAGGCCAAATAAGGCCAAGCGTGCGATAAATGAAAAATGCCGGCGATGAGCCGGCATTTTTCGTTTCAGGTCTCCTGACAAAGACACGTCAATTCGGACGAAGGCGGTCAGGTGCTTTCCCGCGACAGAATCAGATACCCGGTGACAACCTGCTGCGCACTGCGCGGCTGACCTTCGCGTCGGTCCCGGGCGGCGGCCACCAGCAATTCACCCGCGCGACGCCCGATGTCGTAAGGGTCGACCGCAATGGTGGTAATGGTCGGGGTGCAGTAACGCGACACTTCAAAATCGCCGAAGCCGGCCACGGCCATATCGCCCGGCACCTTCAGCCCGCGACGGTGGCATTCCATGACGGCGCCGAACGCCGACAGATCGCTCACGCACATCACCGCATCGGTGTCCGGCCATTGCTGCAGCAGCAGGGCAACCGATTCGCCGCCGTGGCTCATGGTAATCGGCGATTCGCCGTGCTCAATCAGCCGAGGCGCTAAACCCAGTGCACTGAGGGCCTGAAGGTAACCGCGCTGGCGCTGCCGGCCGCGATCATCCAGCACCGACGCTCCGCCGATGAACGCGATGCGCCGGTAGCCTTTGTCGTGCAGGTGACGAACCATGCTCGCCGCGGCTTCAACATTGGAAAAACCCACTGACTGCTCGATCGGGTTGTCAGGCACGTCCCAGGTCTCGACCACGGGCACTTGCGACTGCAGCAGCATCTGGCGGGTGCTGTCCAGGTGTGAACCGCCGGTGAGCATGATGCCCAGCGGACGATGCCGCAGCAGCGTGCGCACCAGCAAGGCTTCTTCGTCGAGGTGGTAATCGGTGTCGCCCAGCAGCAGACACAAGCCGTGTTTGCCGAGCACGTCATTGAGCCCGCGAACAGTGTCGGCGAAGTTGGAACTGACCAGCGACGGCACCAGCGCCACGACGAACTCGGAACGCCCGCTGGACAATGCGCCGGCCGAGGCATCGGGCACATAACCGAGGCTGTCGATGGCGGCCTGTACGCGCCGGGTGGTTTGCGGGGATACATCGCGTCCGGCCAACACCCGCGACACGGTCATCTTCGACACGCCGGCGAGCCTGGCCACATCGGCCATGCGGGGCACGGCGGCGGGCTTGTCTTGATCTTTCACACTCATAACGTCGGCTGTCGTCCTGCTATCCGGGCGAGGGCGCGTCGTTGAGCGCCCGGTCGTCGAAATATACAGGGTCGATGATCGCTGCGTGGGTGCAAAATCTCGCGCGTTCAGCTTGAAAACCGGCGCGCTCCCAAGACGCAAAGCACGACTCCCGCCGTGACGCCCAGCATGCCCGGGCTCACGCGTTCATCGAGCAGCGTCGCGGCCAGTGTCAGACCAAAGAACGGTTGCAACAACTGCAACTGGCCAACCGCCGCGATCCCGCCCTGTGCCAGGCCTCGGTACCAGAACACAAACCCGATCAGCATGCTGAACAGCGACACATAGCCCAGACTCCACCAGGCCTGTGCGCTGATACCTGACAGCGAGGGCGGCGCGCTGATGGCGGTCATCACCAACATGAGCGGCAAGGCCAGCACCAATGCCCAGCAAATCACCTGCCAACCGCCCAGGCTACGGGATAGCTTGGCACCCTCGGCGTAGCCCAGACCACAGACCACCACTGCCAGCAGCATCAGCAGATCGCCGGTCAGCGAAGCCGCCAGACCTTGGGCGCAGGCAAAGCCGACGACCAGCGCGCTGCCCAGCAGCGAACAAAGCCAGAACGTCGGCCGGGGACGCTCGCCGCCACGCAGCACGGCGAACACGGCGGTGGCCAGCGGCAGCAGGCCGATGAAGACGATGGAGTGCGCCGACGTGACGTGCTGCAAAGCCAGTGCAGTGAGTAACGGAAAGCCGACCACCACGCCGCTGGCCACTATCAACAGCGCGAACCACTGCTGGCGCCGGGGACGTTGTTCTTTCAACAGCCACAGCAGGCACAGCGCGACAGCACCGGCGATGGACGCCCGCGCCACGGTCAGAAACAGCGGCGCGAATTCCAGCACGGCGATCCGGGTGGCCGGCAGCGATCCGCTGAAAATGATCACGCCGATGATCCCGTTAAGCCATCCACCCATCTGGGGCCGATTAGCAAGCGGCTGAAGCTTTGAGGAGTGTTCCATGAGGGCGAGCCTTTGAGGGGACGAGCGCACCGCGTACATGAGCGCGACAGCTTGTCGGAAGGATGGGCGAGCTTGGTTTCGTCTTGGCACCCTAAAGCGCAGACTCGGCACAATCAAAAAATTGTCATGGATACAGTGTCATGCCCCGCGCCCGTTACAAATCGCTGGTCGACCGGCTCGCTGCTCAGATCGCGGCTGGCAAACTTCCACCGGGAACGCGCCTGCCGACCCATCGACAGCTGGCCGCGCAAGAGGGCTTCGCGCTGGTCACCGCGTCCCGGGTGTACGCTGAGCTTGAAGCCATGGGGCTGGTCAGCGGCGAGACCGGACGGGGGACCTTTGTTCGGGAAATCAGCCTGCCGCTCAGCCACGGAGTCCATCAGCACGCCACCGCCCCGGGCGTACTCGACCTCAATTTCAATTACCCCACGCTGCCGGGTCAGGCCGATCTGCTGCGCACCGGTCTTCGGCAGTTGGCGCTGTCCGGTGATCTGGACGCCTTGTTGCGCTACCAGCCCCACCCCGGTCGTGGCCATGAGCGGGCCTGCATGGCTCGGCATCTGGCTGAACGCGGCCTGGCGGTTCAGGCAGAGGAGGTGGTCATCGTCAGCGGCGCACAACAGGGTCTGGCCGTCACCGTGATGGCCTTGCTGAAACCGGGTGATGTGGTTGCGGTGGACGCGCTGACCTACTCGGGCTTCAAAGTCCTGGCTGAGGCCTGCCGGCTGGAGCTGTTGCCGATCCCTCTGACGTGTAACGGGCCGGATCTGGATGCCCTCGAACGGCTATGCCAGCAACGACGCGTCAAAGCGGTTTACACCATGCCGACGTTGCACAACCCGATGGGTTGGGTCATGGATGTGTCGTGGCGAGCGCGTTTGATTGCCATCGCCCGGCAGCGTGATGTGCTGCTGATCGAAGACGCGGCGTACGCGTTTCTGGTCGAGGACGCGCCGCCGCCGTTGAAGGCCCTGGCCCCTGAACTGACGGTGTACGTGTCGGGCTTCTCGAAAAACGTCGCCACCGGTTTGCGGGTGGGGTATGTGGTCGCCCCGCTGGACAGAATTGCCGCCATTGAGCGCGCGATCCGGGCGACTGCCTGGAACACGCCGGGCGTGATGACCGCGCTGGTGTGCGGCTGGATTGAGGACGGCACCGTTCTGCGCCTGGAGGCCGAAAAACGCCACGATGCCCAAGCCCGACAAACACTGGGGCGGCAGCTGCTAAACGGGTTGAACGTCGTCAGTCACCCGGCGTCCTACTTTATGTGGCTGCCACTGCCTGAGGATGCTAGGGCGGATCAGGTGGTGAGAGAGCTGTTGAGCAGGAACGTCGCGGTGTCGCCCGCCGAGCCTTTCGCGACCACCAGCGCGGCGCCCCATGCGATACGGCTGGCGTTGGGTTCCCTGGACCGTGAAGCGTTGGCTGGGGCATTGCGCGAGGTGGCCAGCACGATCGGCCGGTATGTCTACTGAGCAGCGTGGAAGGGCGGATGGCGAGCGGCTTTGTTGACGCATCGGTAAGGGTGTTTCTCAGCCTGACTACCATTCCGGAAATCGATAGTCACCATCACGGCAGGTGCGTTCTCTTTTTTTCCGAAAGGAAGGAGGATGGCCCCATACCGAACTTGCTTTAGAAGGACGCCACGCGATGAGACTTTCAACCCTGCTGACCCTTGTCGCCGTGCTGTCCAGCGGTTTCGCCGCAACGGGCGCTGCTCATGCTGCCGATGCCGAAGCCTGCCACTTGCTGCCGGTGGTTGAAAGCCGTGTGGCGCTTCATTCGTCTCAGAGCGTCGGCGTGCTCTACAGCGAAAACACCGTCAGCACCCTTGAATACCTTGAGCGCTACCATGCGGTGGCACTGAAGGGTGTGAAGAATGGCGCGCTCGATGCACGGATCCGTGACGCCTTTATCAGCAGCTCCGATCCGAAGCTGGCGGTGGACTGGTTGAAGGGCTCACTGCAGAAAGAATTTGCGTCGGTGACGGTCTACGAGAATCTGGATGCGCTGATGCAAGCGCGCCCTGATGTTGTGGTGATGCTTGATACCTACAATCGCCTGGTGTCCAAACGCAACTCGCAGGTCGAGGCGCGCTTCGCAGCAACCTTCTACGACTCGAACCTGCAATTCATTGGCAAAGCCGAAGGCCTGGGTTTCAAGGAATTGAACTCGGTGTGGGTTCGTGACAAGGCCGCGCCAGAGATCGCTGCGCAGATCAATCAGCAACGTGATTTGCAGATCAATGCACTGAAGCAATTCGACGCCTCGCTCAAGGCGTTGGTGACCACCGGTCATACGGCGGAAGTGGCGAGCAACTGATCAGTTACGCATCGCTGCTCAGGGTATCAGTGGGCGTATCCGGCGCTGAGAATCATCCGTGATCGCTGTGCCCTGAGGGGTCGTATTGCGGACGAGCGCGCCTGCGCAGCGCCTGGGCTCGGCGTCCGAATTGCGTGCTCAATCACTGCGTCAGGAATTCGCGCAAGCGCTGCTGCAGACGGTCGACGGCATTGTCCATCGCCAGGAAGCTTTCAACCGGCATCACCTGCCAGCGCTGGCCTTCATCACCAAAGACCACCTCATCGAACAGGCCTTCACGCACCTCGGTCACAAAAAACCAGGTGTCGAGACCGTTGTTCCCCTGGCCGGGGTAGACCTGCTTGTGAATGAATGATGCAGGGTCCAGGACGATGCCGAACTCCTCAAGCGTTTCCCTCACGGCACAGTCTTCCGGCGTCTCCTCGCCTTCGCGCCCGCCGCCGGGCAAGTCCCACAGGTTAGGCGACGGAATGTCCGGCTTATTGTCGCGCTGGTAGGTCAACAGCATGCCATTGCACAGAATGGCCACTTTTGCGCCTGAAAAGGGAGGGTGCATGGAGAGGGTCAGGCCTTGGGTCATTAGATCCCCTCAAGTTAACACTTCCCGGCTGAAGCCGGTCCCACAGGAACAGCGCGTACTCAAGTGGGACCGGCTTCAGCCGGGAAGACATCATGCGCCACACTGCAAATTTAACATTATTCATACTGGCTTTTTCCCGGCTAAAGCCGGTCCCACAGTAGCGCCGCGTGCTACTTGCGTTCCACAACATTCAGGAGCAGCCATGGACATTGCATCACTCAAAGCGGCGTACCAAGGCTACATCGCCTGCCTCAATCGTCAGGACTGGCTGGCGTTGGGTGACTTCGTGGACGAGCACGTGCGTTACAACGGGGAGCGCGTCGGGCTGGACGGTTATCGGCGCATGCTGGAGGAGGACTTTCGCCGCATCCCCGACCTGCGCTTCGTCATCGACCTGCTGATCGCCGAGCCGCCACGTATCGCTGCGCGCCTGTGCTTCGACTGCACGCCCGCAGGTGAGTTGTTCGATGTACCGGTCAACGGCAGAAGGGTGAGGTTTACAGAGAACGTGTTCTACACGTTCGAGGCGGGGCGGATCGTCGCTGTCCAGTCGGTCATCGACAAGGCGACGGTGGCGGCGCAGGTACTGATGACCTGACACCGCCTGAGCGCGTCGAGGCGCTGCTGACTCACCACCCGCGCGGGCAGCCAGTCAGCATCAGCACCGACTGTCAGTGCAACGCGCTGGCGCGATTCTTCGCCACATCCTCCGCTTTGACTTCGCCATTGCTTTGGCCGAAGCGACGCAGCACGAAGGTGCTGACAGCCGCCAGCTCGGCGTCGCTGTAGCTTCGGGCAAAATCAGGCATGCGCTGATCGACGCGGTCGGCCGTTGGGGTGTGACCCTCCAGCAATGTCGCGACCAGATTGCGCCCTTTTGGATCGTTGACGGTTTTCAGACCGGCCAACCCGCCTGCCGGCGACTGCCTCCCGCTGCCGTC
The DNA here is from genome assembly GCF_000759445.1 of Pseudomonas lutea. Classification (NCBI taxonomy): domain Bacteria; kingdom Pseudomonadati; phylum Pseudomonadota; class Gammaproteobacteria; order Pseudomonadales; family Pseudomonadaceae; genus Pseudomonas; species Pseudomonas lutea. Next base: position 1,784,925 of record NZ_JRMB01000001.1, on the reverse strand, counting down.
GAGCTGGTGGCAGGCCACGCAGGTGTCGTTGAACAGCTTCTGCCCCAGGCCTTTTTGCAGGGCCGCATCGTTCATGACCATGGACGGCCGGGGAATGCCTTCGCTTCGCGCCGGCGTGCTCTTGAGGTACACCGCCATGGCTTTCAGGTCGGCGGGGTCGAGGTAGCGCAGACTGTGCTCGACCGCGTCACCCATCGGCCCGCCCGCGCCGCCGAAACCGGCAGCGTAGCCTTTGGACAGGTAGCTGACGATGGCCTCTTCAGGCCACGCGCCGATGCCGTATTTGGCGTCGGAACTGATGTTGTAGGCCTGCCAGTTGCCCAGCTCTGCACCGGCCAGGGAGTTGCCGGTGCTCATGGCCTGGAAGATATTGCGCGGGGTGTGGCACTCGCCGCAGTGGCCCGGGCCCTGAACCAGATACGCGCCGCGGTTCCATTCAGCGGACTGTTTGCTGTCCGGGACGAAGCGCTCGTTGGAGGCGAAGATCGCGTTCCAGAACATCATTCCCCAGCGCTGGTTGAACGGGAAGCCGATCTTGTTCTCGGGCGGCGCCTGCTTGACCGGCTCCAGGCTGAACAGATAGCCCTTGATCGCCAGAATGTCTTCGCGGGGCATCAACGTGTACGAGGTGTAAGGGAAGGCCGGGTAGTAATGCTTGCCATCCTTGCCGACGCCTTTTTGCAGGGCATCGACAAATTCGTCGTCGGTCCAGTTACCGATGCCGGTTTCCTTGTCCGGGGTGATGTTGGGCGAATACAGGCTGCCGAACGGCAACTTGAATTCCAGCCCGCCAGCGTATGGCTTGCCGCCCGGTACGACGTGGCAGGCCACGCAGTCAGCAGCACGGGTCAGGTACTCGCCCTTGCTCATGGGCGCGGTGTCGCTCGCGTAAACGGTGCTCGCCAGGCAGCCGGCCACGAGTCCGAGCGCAGTGTTGAAAACTTTCATGACGCGCTCCTCAAACAGTGAAATAGCCAAAGCGGCTCAACGGCAAACGACGTTCGCGCACACCGGTCGCGGCGTACACGGCATTGACCAGCGCCGCCGCAGCGGGCACCGCGCCAGTCTCGCCGACACCGCCAGGCGTCTCGACGCTGTCGACGATGTGCACTTCCACAGGCGGCGCATCGCTCATGCGGATCTGCCGGTATTCATGGAAGTTGGTCTGTTGCACCTGGCCTTTCTCAATGAGGATTTCGTTGAACAGCGCAGCTGACAGGCCGAACAGCGTGCCGCCTTCCATCTGCGAAGCAACGGACGTCGGGTTGTTGGCAAAACCGCAATCGATGACCGTCAACAGCCGCGTGATCCGCAAGCCTTTGTCGCCCTGTTTCTCCAGCTCGACGATGGTCGCGACGAAACTGCCGAACACCGCCGTCACCGCCACGCCACGACCGGCACCGGCAGGCAGTGGCTTGTCCCACTCCACCAGTTGCGCCGCCTTGGTCAGCACGGCCTGGGCGCGGGGTTGGGATTGCATTAGTGCCAGTCGGTACTTCACCGGATCGACCTTGGCGTTGTGTGCCAGCTCATCGATGAAGCACTCGATGGCATACGTGCTGCGCAGCGGACCGACGCCGCGCCACCAGGAAACCGGGATCACCTCCGGGTCGTGGCGGATGTAGCGCACTTGCAGGTTTGGCAGGGTGTAGATCGGGTCCTTGGCCACTTCAACGGCATCACCGTCGACGCCATCGGGCGGCAAGGATCCGATGTAGGCAGCCATCACCGAGGCCCCGGCGATGCGATGTTCCCAGCCGACCGGGCGCAGGTCTTTGTCGAGCGCGGCGTTGAGGCGGTCGACGTAGTGCGGACGATAACGGTCGTGGGTCATGTCCTCTTCGCGGCTCCAGATCAGCTTGATCGGGTAGCTCAACTGGCGAGCGATATCCACCGCCTGGAAGATGAAGTCGGACTCCAGACGACGGCCGAAACCGCCACCGATCAACTGGTTGTGGATGACCACTTTTTCGACCGGCATGCCGCAGACTTTCGCGGCGCCCATCTGCGCCAGCCCCGGCGCCTGGCAGCCCACCCACAGCTCGCACGCATCGGCGCGCACATGGGCCACGCAGGTCATCGGCTCAAGGGGCGAGTGCGAAAGAAAAGGTTGCTCGTAGATAGCTTCGAAGCGGCTGGAGGCGTTTTTCAGCGCGCCGGCGATGTCACCGGACTGGTGCGCGAACACGCCGTCACCCGCACTGGCATCAAACAGCGATTTGTCCAGCTGGGCCGAATCCAGGCTTGCATGAGGGCCCATGTCCCACTCGATGTCCAACGCTTTCAGCGCTTGCTGGCAGGACCAGAAGTTGCTCGCCGTGACTGCAACGGCATTGTCCAGGCGAACGATGTCGCGCACCCCGGCGATCTTGCGCGCGGCGTCTTCATTCTTCAGGCCGCGCAGCTTGCCGCCATGGACCGGGCAGGTGAGGGTGGACGCGATCAGCATCCCCGGCACTTGCAGGTCGATGGTGAATTTGGCCGTACCGTTGACCTTGTTGGGGGTGTCCAGTCGCTGCACCGGCTTGCCCAGCAGCTTGAATTCGCTGATCGGCTTGAGCGGGATGTCGGAGGGCAACGGGAGCGCTGCGGCGGCGTCAACCAGCTCGCCGTAACCGGCACTCAGGTTGTTGGGGCCAATGACCCGACCGTTCTCGGCATGGCACTGGCTCGGCGCGACTTTCCAGCGCATCGCGGCGGCCTGGATAAGCACGATGCGCGCGGCGGCGCCGGCCTTGCGCAATGGCTCCCAGCTGTAGCGTGTGGAGGTGGACCCGCCGGTGGCCTGGAAGCTCAGCAGGGCGTCGGTATACAGCGCGGCATTGGGCGGAGCCTCGGTAATGGTGATCTGGCTCAATGGTACTTCGAGCTCTTCGGCAACCATCATGGCGATGCCGGTCTGGACGCCCTGGCCCATTTCGATCTTCGGCGAAATCAGCGTGACGGCGCCGCTGTGATCGATGCGCACAAATGCGCCGTAGCCCTGCTCGGCGTTGGCGCCCAGGCTGGCGCCCTTGACTGCCTCGGCGGCAAAGCTGCGAGTGATTGTCCCCGGCAGGTAAGTGCCGATGACCAGACCGCCCAGCAGTGCGCCGCTCTTGAGCAACCCGCGACGCGAGAGCATCGCGGCAGATGAATGTGATTCGGACATGATGACTTCCTTCAGGCCTGACTGACGCTTTTGATGGCGGCGCGAATGCGGGTGTAAGTGGCGCAGCGGCAGAGGTTGCCCGACATGGCGTCGACGATCTGCTCGTCATTGGCTTTGGGGTGCTGCTGCAACAGCGCGACGGCGGACATGATCTGCCCCGACTGGCAGTAGCCGCATTGCACGACTTCATGCGCCAGCCAGGCCTGCTGTACGGCCTGACCCACCGGCTGCTCGCCGACCGCTTCAATGGTCGTGACCTTGCGCCCGGCCACTGCGCTGACCGGCAGCACGCATGAACGCACGGCCTGGCCATCCAGGTGGACGGTGCACACGCCACACTGAGCGATGCCGCAGCCGTACTTGGTGCCCGTCAGGCCCATCACGTCGCGCAGGACCCACAACAATGGCATGTCGTCAGCGACATCCAGGTCGTGCTCCTGGCCGTTAATCATCAATTTCTGCATCGCAACCTCAGAAGGTCATCACGGTTGACGCACTCCACCACGAGCAGTGTCGCGGAAGGGCATCAAGGCTTCGGTTTGTTTTGATAGCGCCGTGCCGATGGCCAGCGCTTTATAGGGGTCTGTTCGGGATCATGGGGTGGTCACGAGTCAGCGAAGCGGATGGTAGTACGTTCATCCGGCCTTTTGTTTAAATACGTTAAAAAATATTTCACGATTTCACGTTTATTTAATGCCTGTCACGCGGCTGCGCCGAAAGCAGGCAGGCCGATAGGGCGCCGCACCAAAATACGACTTGAAGTCCTACACCCACTCCCAAAAGTATGCTTCCTCCCAGTTCGGGTAATAATCTATTGCCAGAGTTGATGTAATCAAAATGCGCATCGATACCAGTGATGGGCTGTATCGATTTTAAGTATTTATCATCAACGCGGATCGCGAACAGAATGGGCCCCAGAAGCAAAACGACAAGCGCTTTGCTCACTGACTACTTAAGCAAACTTCTGGAGAACCACCATGAAAGTATTAGCCTTCGCCGCCCTGTCCCTTGTAAGTGTTTTTGCAGCCGCTGGCGAACTTCCCGCCGCACAACATGCGCCACTGACTCAGGTAGAGCAGTACAACCAGCACAAAGGCCTGGACATTGCCAAGGTCATCAGCACCAAGACTGCTCAGGACCCACAGAAAGTAGATGGTCCAGTGCAATCCACCATGGTTTATGTTGACCACGCTGGTGTGACCCACAGCCTTGACTACACCACCATGGGCTACGGTCGTCAAAATGGTTGATCGCCAGTGCCCTGGCGGCTTCAACTACAAACGCTACAAAAGAAACGCTGCATTGAATGCAGCGTTTTTTTTTGCCTGTTATTTGGTCGCGGAACAACTTCCCTTCGAGGTATTGCTGTTTAAGCTTTCGCGCCGGTTTATATTTTAAGTGCGCAGCAGGCGCCGACAATATTCGCGTTCAGGGCATCTGTTGGATGAAGTTGATGAACGCTTTCAACGGAGACGGCAAATAACGCCGCCCGGGGTAATAAAGAAACGGGCCGCTAAAGGTTTGCCACCATGGCTCGAGCACAGGCTCCAGCGTGCCGCTGTCCATGTACGGCCGCAGCCAGTCTTCAAACAGATACACCATGCCGAGCCCGTCGACAGCGGTTTGCACGGCCAGGTCGACGGCGCCGCCGATGCGCACGGTCAGCGGACCGCGAGGGTCGATGCGGACCTGTTCACCCTCACGCTCGTATTCCCACAATGGCACTGAACCGCTGGGAAATTTGCCGCGCACGCAACTGTGATCGAGCAGTTCGCGCGGGTGTTGCGGGCGGCCCCTGGCATTCAGATAGGCAGGCGATGCGGCCGTGGCGAAACGCTGGACGCGCGGGCCGATCGGCACGGCGATCATGTCCTGCTCGAGCCGATCATCGTAGCGGATGCCCGCGTCGCATCCTGCGGCAAGCATGTCGACGAAGCTTTCTTCGGTAATGACTTCCATGCGGATGTCGGGGTGCGCCTGCAGAAACGGCGTGATGATTGAGGGGAGGATCAGCCGCGCGGCGCTCACCGGGACGTTGAGCCGCAGCGTGCCCGAGGGGCGATCGCGGAAATCATTGACCACGTCCAGCGCCGCTTCGACCTCGCCAAGGGCCGGCACGATGCGCTCCATCAGTCGCGCGCCGGCCTCGGTGGGCACGACACTGCGCGTGGTGCGGTTGAGCAGACGCACGCCCATCCGCGATTCCATGCGGCGAACTGCGTCGCTGAGGCTTGACGGCGACTTGCCGCTCAAGCGCGCTCCTTCGCGAAAGCCGCCTGCGTTGACGACTGCCACAAAAGACAGCAAATCCTGAATGTCTGTTGCCATTGTCCGCTCACTCGTACAGCCCGTGCCGATTGCACCTGATTATCAGCGTAGCGGTCAACGCCTATAGTCGCTGCATCCACCCTTACAGCAACGATCAACGAGGCGTCACCCATGACTCAGGCGAGTAAAGCAGGGACTTTTTCCATCGGCGGCAGCACCGTCAATCGCATGGGCTATGGCGCCATGCAACTGGCCGGACCGGGGGTTTACGGGCCGCCCAAGGATCACGCTGGCGCCATTGCCGTACTGCGGGAAGCGGTGGCATCGGGCGTCAATCACATCGATACGTCCGATTTTTACGGCCCTCACGTCACCAACCGATTGATCCGTGAGGCGTTGCATCCTTATGCGGACGAGCTGTTGATCGTGACCAAGGTCGGCGCATCACGCGGGACAGATGCTTCATGGAATCCCGCCAACAGCCCGGCCGAACTGGTCAGCGCGGTGCATGACAACTTGCGCAATTTGGGCGTTGATGTGCTGCAGGTGGTCAATTACCGGTCCTGGGGCACCGGGCATTCGCCCGATGAGCTGTCGATCGAGGCGCAGTTCACGGCACTGGCCGAATTGCAGCAGCAGGGTCTGATCCATCACTTGGGCCTGAGCAACGTCAGCGCGAAGCAAATCGCCCAGGCGCAGAGCATTGCCGATGTCGTTTGCGTGCAGAATCATTACAACCTGGCGCATCGGGACGATGAGCACTTGATCGCCGAACTCGGCAAGCAGGGCATTGCCTACGTGCCGTTCTTTCCGCTGGGCGGCTTTACGCCGTTGCAATCACAAACCTTGTCGGATGTCGCTTTGCGCCTCGACTCCTCGCCGATGTGCGTGGCCCTCGCATGGTTGCTGCAGCGGGCGCCGAACCTGCTGCTGATCCCGGGCACGTCCTCGGTGGCGCACCTGCACGAAAACCTGAGCGCTGCCGAGCTGGTGATTCCACAGGAAATGCTCGCCGAACTCGACGGGCAAGGTGCTTGAGCGCGATTGCGCTGCGTTAGTGGGACCGGCTTTGGCCGGGAAGATGGCGGGCCCGACATTGCCACCGGATGCTACGCAGGTGCTCTGTAGGAGCCAGCTTGCTGGCGAAGGTGGTGTGTCAGTCGCCGGGTATGTCTCCTGGGAACCGCGTTCGCCAGCAAGCCGGCTCCTACAGTATCGGGTTGTGCCGACAACGCCGGTCCTACTGTTTATACGCGGTGCCTTGGTGGGACTGGCTTTAGCCAGGAAGATGGCGGGCCCGACCTTGCCACCGGATGCTACGCAGGTGCTCTGTAGGAGCCGGCTTGCTGGCGAAGGCGGCGTGTCAGTCAACGTGTATGTCTGCGAGGAAGCGCGTTCCCCAGCAAGCCGGCTCCTACAGTATCGGGTTGTGCCGACAACGGCGGTCCTACTGTTTATACGCGGTGACTTGGTGGGACTGGCTTTAGCCATGAAGATGGCGGGCCCGACATTGCCACCGGATGCTACGCAGGTGCTCTGCAGGAGCCGGCTTGCTGGCGAAGGTGGTGTGTCAGTCGCCGGGCATGTCTCCTGGGAACCGCGTTCGCCAGCAAGCCGGCTGCTACAGTATCGGGTTGTGCCGACAACGCCGGTCCTACTGTTTATACGCGGTGCCTTGGTGGGACTGGCTTTAGCCAGGAAGATGGCGGGCCCGACCTTGCCACCGGATGCTACGCAGGTGCTCTGTAGGAGCCGGCTTGCTGGCGAAGGCGGCGTGTCAGTCAACGTGTATGTCTGCGAGGAACCGCGTTCGCCAGCAAGGCGGCTGCTACAGTATCGGGTTGTGCCGACAACGCCGGTCCTACTGTTTATACGCGGTGCCTTGGTGGGACTGGCTTTAGCCAGGAAGATGGCGGGCCCGACCTTGCCACCGGATGCTACGCAGGTGCTCTGTAGGAGCCGGCTTGCTGGCGAAGGCGGCGTGTCAGTCAACGTGTATGTCTGCGAGGAACCGCGTTCGCCAGCAAGCCGGCTCTTACAGTATCGGGTTATGCCGACAATGCCCGGATTGGCCTTAGCCGGGGGAAAGGCCGGTACAGAGACGCACCGGCCGGTCGAGGTTAATCCAGGTCGGTGGCGTCGTGGCGTTCGGGGACTTGGGTGGCTTCATCGCCCCAGGTGCGGTTGACGCGCAAGCCGCGGATCACTGCCGGGCGTTGCGCAATGGTTTCGGCCCAGCGCTGCACATGGGTGTACTCGTGCGCCGCGAGAAACTGCGCAGCGCCGTAAACCGTGTTGCGCACCACTTGGCCGTACCAGGACCACACTGCGATGTCCGCAATGGTATAGCTGTCGCCCGCCAGGTAGGTGCTTTCGCCCAAACGTCGATCCAGCACATTGAGCTGACGCTTGGCCTCCATGGTGAAGCGGTCAATGGCGTATTGGATCTTCTCCGGGGCGTACACGTAGAAGTGCCCGAAGCCGCCGCCCAGATACGGCGCAGCACCCATTTGCCAGAACAGCCAGTTCAGCGTCTCGGTGCGGCCGGCCAGGTCCTTGGGTATGAATTCGCCGAACTTTTCCGCCAGGTACAGCAGGATCGAACCGGACTCGAACACGCGAATCCCCGGCTCGACGCTGCGGTCCAGCAATGCCGGGATCTTCGAATTGGGGTTGATGTCGACGAAGCCGCTGCCGAACTGATCACCCTCGCCGATGCGGATCAGCCAGGCGTCGTATTCGGCGCCGCTGTGACCCAGTGCGAGGAGTTCTTCGAGCAGAATCGTCACCTTGACGCCGTTGGGCGTGGCCAGTGAGTACAACTGCAACGGATGCTTGCCGACGGGCAGGGCTTTTTCATGCGTGGGCCCGGCAACAGGCCGGTTGATGCTGGCGAACTGGCCGCCCGAAGGCGCTTCGTGTTTCCACACGGTGGGCGGGACGTAAGGTGCCTTGCTCATTGACGCATCTCCTGAATGTAAATGCCTGCGTGAGGGGCGAGGGCGCTTGCCCCCGCGTAAGAGTTATGACCGCCCGGATGCCGAGGACAGAGGCGGTGTGCGCGGCGGGATCATTCGCTGGCTGCCGATCGCCTCGAACGCAGACGCGAAGCTCAGCAGTGCGGAGTCGTCGTACGCGCGGCCGGCGAAGGTCAGGCCGACCGGCATGCCGATGTCAGCCATCACGCCCATTGGCACGGTGACGGTCGGCACGCCAAGGTGGCGGATCGCAAGGTTGCCGTTGGCCACCCAGACGCCATTGCTCCAGGCAATGTCGGCAGAGGCCGGATTGACATCGGCGTCAGCCGGGGCCACATCAGCCACGGTCGGAAACAATACCGCATCAAGCCCCAGCGCTTGCATCCAGTCTTCCAGATCAATACGGCGAGTGTGTTCCAGCCCGCGAAGGCCGTCTGCCAGCGTCTCGATCTGATCCCACGCCGTGATGCCACGCTGGGCCATATTGACGTACTCGTCCATGCCTGCAGCCAGATCACCCTCGCGGTTGGGAAGGGTGCCTGGATCGTGCGGGAAAATCAGCGGTCCGTTGACGTCGGCCAGGCGGTTCAGTTTCGGGTCGCCATTGGCTTGCAGGAAATCATCAAAGGCCCAGGCGGTCAGGTCCCACAGTTCGTGATGCAGGAATTCTTTGGAGACAATGCCGCGGTTGTACACCGTCGGCGCGCCGGGACGATCACCCTCGCAGTTGGAGACCAGCGGGAAATCAACCTCGATGACTTCCGCACCCTGGGCTTGAAGCGCCTGGCGCGCCTGCTCCCACAGATCGATCACCGAAGCGCGGGTAACAATGCGCTGGCCGGTCGGGCCGCCGATGCCGGGCGCTTCAGCGGTGCCCGCGTCCGGGTCGGCATTGATGTACATGCGCGGCACGCCGAAGCGCTTGCCGGCCAATGTTTGCGGGCTGGCGGCAAGCGTCGCGTAGGAGGCCGGACGCACCGAGTCGACAGAGGGAATCGGCACCCATGGCTGGAGACGCCACAGGTCGCCGCGGGTGTCGGGGTCGGCGGCGACCACCACATCCAGCACCTCAAGCAGGTCGGCCATGGTGCGCGCGAACGGCACCACGACGTCCATGGTCGGCGTCAGCGGCCAGTTGCCGCGCACCGAAATCACCCCGCGCGACGGCGTGTAGGCGCACAGGCCATTGTTTGACGCAGGGCCACGTCCGCTCGACCAGGTTTCTTCGGCCAGCCCGAACGCCGCGAAGCTGGCTGCCGTCGCGGTACCGGCGCCGTTGGACGAACCGGAAGCGAAAGGCGCGGTGAGAAAGTCCGCGTTGTAAGGGCTTTCAGCGCGGCCATAGACCCCGCGCTGCATGCCGCCGTTGGCCATCGGCGGCATATTGGTCTTGCCCAGGCAGATCGCCCCGGCCGCCCGCAACCGTTCAACGGTAAAGGCGTCGCGATGCGCGACGAGCTCGGCAAATGCCGGGCTGCCCGATGCGGCGGTCAGACCTTTGACGAGGTAGCTGTCTTTGGCGGTGTAGGGGATGCCGTCGAGCGGCCCGAGGGTTTCGCCGCGGGCACGGCGGTCATCGGAGGCTTGGGCTTCGTCGAGGGCCTGCGGATTGCGGACCACCACGGCGTTGAGCGCGGTGGGTGTGTGGGCACCGTCGTAAGCGTCGATTCTGGCGAGGTAGGCGTGTACCAGTTCGACGGCGGTCGTCTGACGTGCTTCCAGGGCAGCGCGCAATTGCGCAATGGAGACTTCGGTGACTTCGATCATGGCAGGCTCAGGTCGGCAGCTGTTTGTGTGCGCTCATTATGCCCGCGGCCTGCCATCGCCGCGAGGGATGCGCAGCCCTGCAGTAACTTGAAGGCCGGAACCGGCAAGACCTGCCCGACACAGACTATGGCGAAAGGCTTACACGCTGCGGAGCAAACACGCCGTTTACAGCGCAACGCCACAAGCGCAACCTAGGATCCATCAACCGAGGCGCTGGATGTGCTTCGCAGGTCATGGATGATCTACCATTTGCCGGGACGGCTACTGACAGGATGTTGGAATGGTGTTGAAAGAAAAGAACCCGCTCAGGCGGGTTTTTTATTGCCCGCAGAATAGTGCCCCGGGCTCGGAGACTGTGATTAACTTCCGTGCATCTTTCCATGGCAGGGCCCGCAATGACGATTCCCCACGGCACCCATCGGCAAGTCATCGGAATGTGGCTGATGGCGGGGGTGGCGCTGACCTTCGCCAGTCATGACGCGATCTCCAAGACCCTGATCTTTTCGTTGCCGGTGATCTTCGTCGCCTGGGCTCGCTACCTCGTCCACTCCACACTGGTAACCACCGTGTTATTGCGCAGCGGTGGGGGAAAGGTCTTTCACACCCGGCGGCCGTGGTTGCACTTGCTGCGGGCGGTGGTCCTGCTGGCCGACAGCCTGACCTTCATGTTTGGCCTGACCCACGTGCCGATTGCCGAGTCCACTGCGCTGGTCTTTCTGGCCCCGGCCTTCGTGACGATCCTTTCGCCCTTGCTGTTTGGCATCAAGGCGGATCGCTGGCAATGGCTGTCGGTGTTGCTCGGCTTTGTCGGCGTGCTGGTGATCATCAATCCGGCCAGTGATGCGTTTTCGCTGTGGATGCTGTTTCCGCTGGCGACGGCGCTGTTCTTCGCGCTGTATCAACTGTTGACGCAGTTGGCAGGGGAGACCGACAGCCCTTCGGTGTGCAGCTTCTACGTCGGCGTGTTTTGCACCCTGATTCTCAGCGCGATCGTGCCTTTCTACTGGGCTGACCCCGACTGGAAGCAACTGGGCCTGCTGTTGGTGCTCGGCGGTCTGGGACTGTGCGCGCATTTTCTGATGGCCAAGTCCTACCGTTACGCGTCCTCGTCCGTGCTTGCGCCGCTGGGCTACCTGCAAATCATTTTCGCCGTGGCGTACGGCATTCTGCTGTTTGGCAACTTCCCGGGGCTGGCATCGATGTTCGGCATCGCGCTGATCTTTCTCAGCGGCCTGCTGGTGTATGCCAAACGCCAGCCGCCGGCGCCCGCTACCCCAGGCTGATTGCCGAACCCGGGAAAAGACTCAGGCGTTCGGGTTGCCGGGCCGGGTGAAGGAAAAGCGGTCGATATCGCCCCGCAATTGCCAGCCCAGGTTCTGCCAATAGGTCGCGGCGGCGTGGTTGGTTTTGAGCACGTCAATGTGGCTTTTGTGAATGCCCAGCGCCTCCAGCGCCAGCAGGCAACGCTCGACCAGCGCCTGGCCGATGCCCTGTCGTCGATACGCCGGCAACACCAGCAAGTGCTGCAGATACCCGCGTCGACCGTCATGGCCCGACATCACGCAGCCGCAAATGCCCGCGTCATCCTCGGCGACAAAACTCAAACCGGGGTTGCGCAACAGATACCGTTCCGTCGATGCCCGCGAGTCGGCGTCGCGCAACGAAATACCCGGAGTAGCGCGCATGAGCCCGACGACTGCGTCGTAATCGTCCAGTGTCATAGTGCGGAGGGTGAGCATCGTGGTTGCCTGAAGAAGAGAGGTGCAGAAGCCTAGCAGCGTGCGGTTAGCGCCGCCATGAGGGGGAACACATATCCGTAGGAGCCGGCTTGCTGGCGAACGCGGTGTATCAGGCAATGGCGGTGGCGCTGCCGGATCGCGTTCGCGGGCAAGCGCGCTCCTACATTTGTTTGGGTCATCGCCCAATTCCGCGTTCGGCACCACGTCTTTAGCCGGCTTGCTGGCGAACGCGGTGTATCAGGCAATGGCGATGGCGCTGCCGGATCGCGTTCGCGGGCAAGCGCGCTCCTACAGTGGGTTGGGGTCATCGCCTAATTTCGCATTCGGCACCACGTCTGTAGGAGCCGGCTTGCTGGCGAACGCGGTCGGTCAGAAACGTAGATGTCAGGCGATACAGCTCCTTCGCCAGCAAGCCGGATCCTACGGAAGATCTCCGGTGCAGACACGTGGCGCCAGGGCTGAAGCCCAAAGTCGACAAGAGTGCGCCCCTCATCTGATCCGTATTTATACGCTTTAGCTGGGTCTGTACTGAAACAGCCTGAACCCTGAAGATCCTCCCAACCCCGGCCGATAGAGCGAGCCCGACCGGAGGGTGTCGCACCGGCTCGCCTCACTCTGTATCGCACGCTTTGCGTAGGAGATTTCATGGCCAAGCTCGCCATCTTTTTGTTCGGATTTCTCGCCCTGACCCTGATGATCGGTGCGCTGGCCACCATCTCGCCCGTCTGAACAGCCCCATGCCCGCCACACTCCCGCAAACGGCAGATTGAAATCTGCTGTTTTCGTTTGCCTCCCTCCTACGCAAGCCTCCCATTCGCCATTCGCCATTCGCCATTCGTCCGCAGATCCAGGCGCACTCCCTTGACGGTTTTTTGTAACGGGACAATACTCGGCGCAGATTCATATAGATGACTACATAACTACAACAGCGAAGCGCCTCCATGAACCGACTCTCCAGTGATGTTCGCCTGCCGCTCTATCAACGTCTGCGTGACCAACTCGCCGAACAGATCGCCAACAATCGATGGCGGCCGGGCGAAGCCATTCCTACCGAAGCGGCGCTGTCGAGCGAGTATTGCCTGTCGACCGGTACGGTGCGCAAAGCCGTGGACATGCTGGTCAGTGAAAACATTTTGGAGCGCCAACAGGGCCGGGGCACCTTCATCAGGCGGCCGCAGTTTCAGTCTTCGCTGTTCCGGTTTTTCCGTTTTCAAAGCGTCTCCGGCGAGCGCCAAGTGCCAGAGAGCCGCATCCTCTCCATCGAAGCGGTCAGCGCGCCGTCTGCGGTTTCCCATGCCCTGGGCCTGCCGCTGGAGGCATCGGTCATTCGCCTGATCCGAGTGCGTCTACTCGACGCTCAGCCGGTGCTTGCCGAAGAAATATGGCTGCCGCAAGTGCAGTTTCAGACGCTGCTGGAAGTCGACCTGAGCCGCCAGGGCCCGCTGCTCTATCCGATTTACGAAGAGCTCTGCGGACAAGTGGTTGCCTATGCCGAAGAAACCCTTACCGCCGAAGCCATCAGCGAGGTACACGCCCGTTTGCTGCAGGTGCCGGTCAACAGCCCTGTGGTGGTGATTGAGCGCCTGGCGCGCAATTACGCCGGGCAACCGCTGGAATGGCGCCGCTCGCGTGGGCATGCCAGCCACTTCCGTTACAGCGTGGACATCCGCTGAGCAGCGGACCCTGCTCACCGACATCAGCGCTCAAGCCCGTCATCAAGAACGGGCTCTGCACCCCTGCCGCTTCACACTCATAAGGACAAAAAAGCATGTTCAATTGGTATCGCCAAGTCACTCCGCGTGAACGCAAGACGTTCTGGGCCTGCTTCGGCGGGTGGTCGCTCGACGCCCTCGAAGTGCAGATGTTCGGCCTGGCCATTCCGGCGCTTATCGCCGCGTTCGCCTTGAGCAAAGGCGACGCCGGGCTGATCAGTGGCGTGACGCTGGTCACTTCGGCCCTCGGCGGCTGGGTCGGCGGCACGCTGTCGGACCGCTACGGCCGGGTGCGCACGCTGCAGTGGATGATCCTGTGGTTCTCGTTTTTCACCTTCCTTTCGGCGTTCGTGACCGGCTTCAGCTCGCTGTTGATCGTCAAGGCGTTGCAGGGTTTCGGCATTGGCGGAGAGTGGGCGGCAGGGGCGGTGCTGATGGCCGAAACCATCAATCCCAAATACCGCGGCAAGGTCATGGGCACCGTGCAAAGCGCGTGGGCGGTGGGCTGGGGGCTGGCAGTGGGTGTGTTCACCCTGATCTATTCGTTCGTGCCTCAGGACATCGCCTGGCGGGTGATGTTTCTGGTCGGCCTGCTGCCGTCGCTGCTGATTATCTGGGTGCGCCGCAATGTCGAGGAGCCGGACAGCTTCCAGCGCCTGCAAAAAGAAAACGCCATCCCGCAGAGTTTCTTCAAGTCCCTGGCCGGTATCTTCCGCCCGGAGCTGATCCGCGTGACGCTGCTCGGCGGTTTGCTGGGGCTCGGTGCTCACGGCGGTTATCACGCCGTCATGACCTGGCTGCCGACATTCCTTAAAACCGAGCGCAACCTGTCAGTGCTCAACTCCGGCGGCTACCTGGCGGTGATCATCGTCGCGTTCTGGTGCGGCTGCGTGGCCAGCGGCTTTTTGATTGACCGCATCGGCCGACGTCTGAACATCGTGCTGTTTGCCCTGTGCTGCGTGGTGACCGTGCAGTGCTACGTGTTCCTGCCGCTGACCAATACGCAAATGCTGTTCCTCGGCTTCCCGCTGGGGTTCTTTGCGGCAGGCATTCCGGCCAGCCTCGGTGCGCTGTTCAATGAGCTTTACCCCGCCGATGTGCGTGGCGCAGGGGTGGGCTTTTGCTACAACTTCGGCCGGGTGCTGTCTTCGGTGTTTCCGTTTCTGGTGGGCCACATGAGCGAATCGATGTCGCTGGGTTCGGCCATCGGCATCGATGCCGGGATCGCCTACGGCGTGGCCGTGATCGCCGCCCTGTGCCTGCCGGAAACCCGCGGCCGCAGCCTGGAGGGCAGCGCCTCTTCCACTCCTGCGACAGACCCGCGCAGCGAAACGGCCCGCGCCTGATTCTTCCCGCTCGCGCGACGCCCTGTGCGTCGCGCATCTTCAGACAGATGAGATCAATGTCCGACATTTTTTCCACGCCCCTCGCGCCCATTCTTGGCATTGACGGCCATGCACACGTATTCAGCAGGGAGCTGGACCTGACATCGGCGCGACGCTACACACCGGGTTACGACGCCACGCTGGCGATGTACCTGGAACAACTTCAGCAGCACGGTCTGAGCCATGGCGTACTCGTGCAGCCAAGCTTTCTCGGCACCGACAATCGCTATCTGCTCGATGCGCTGCGGCAGGCGCCGGGGCAGTTGCGCGGGGTGGTGGTGGTCGAGCCCGACATCAGCCGCGCCGCGCTGGAGGAGATGGACCGGTTGGGCGTTGTCGGTGTGCGGTTGAACCTGATGGGCAAGGCGCTGCCGGATTTTGCCGAGCCGCACTGGCAGGGGTTTTTCGCGCACCTTGCCGCGCTGGACTGGCATGTTGAAGTCCATCGCCATGTCGCCGACATGCCGGCGCTGCTGTCGGGATTGATGTCTTTCGGCGTCAGGATCGTCATCGACCATTTTGGCCGACCGGATGCCCGCTCCGGCCTCGGTCAGCCAGGCTTTCGCGAGATGCTGGAGCTGGGCCGCAGCGGTCAACTGTGGATGAAAGTCTCCGGCGTTTATCGTCTGGGAGGCAGCGCGCAGGAAAACCTCGCTTTCGCCCGCGCCGCGCTGCCGTTGTTGCTGGATACCTTTGGCCAGCAGCGTCTGGTCTGGGGCAGCGACTGGCCGCACACACAGCATGAAGAACAGATCAGTTACGCCTCCGTAGTCGAGCAGATGCGCGCACTGGAGTGCTCGCCACAGCTCATGCGCTCATTACTCATCGGCGCGCCGCAGGTGCTGTTTGATTTTGCCCCGGTCGAAGCCTGATACCGCTGGGCTGCCGAAACCCGGGCCGGTCCGGGCAACGTCAGCCTGCGCAGCCCGGCTCATGGGCGGCTGATGGAGGGCCGGTCAGGCGCGTCGCCTGGGCTCTGAATGTTGATGCGTCGGGCCTTCGCCCCCTGCGGCTCCACACGCAGCAGGAAAATCATCAGCAAACCGTTTTTGAAGGTCGCGCCTTGCACCTCGATGTGGTCAGCCAGATGGAACACCAGTCTGAAAGGCCCGTGCGCAATGCCCTGATGCAGGTAGGTCACGCCACCGTCGGTGTGTGCCTCGCCGCCGCACACCGTCAGCACGTCTCTTTCAAGTGTCAGGTCCAGGTCGGCGGCGGCCAGGCCTGCCGTCGCGATCACGATCCGGTAATGATCGTTGCCATAGCGCTCGACGTTGTGAGGGGGGCCGCTGGCGTTTACCTCGCTGTGCAGCGCAGATTCGAAAAAGTCATTGAAGCGATCGAAGCCCACTGATTGCCGGAACAGCGGAGCCAGTGAAGCGGTGGTGGCCATGCCTGAATCTCCTGGAGATTGCCACGGTGGTCGAGAAGGCAATCGAGGCCGACTCTGCATTTAGAGTTAGGCTCAAGCGCCGCAAAATACAAGCACCGGCGTTAAATACTCCCCTGACAGAAGCGCTCTATCGTCCCCCAAGCATTTGCCTATTAGACGGCTGGCCCGAGTCGGCTAGTCTTGTGCGGGTGCTAGTCCGGGCCGTTTCGCTTACGGCCAAATAAAAAAGAAGGTGAGTAGACCATGTCGACCGAATCGAAATGCCCGTTCAACCACGCAGCCGGGGGCGGCACGACCAACCGTGATTGGTGGCCGAACCAGCTGAATCTCAAGATTCTGCATCAGCACTCGCCGCTGACTGACCCGATGGGCGAGGCATTTGATTACCCCAGCGCCTTCAAAAGCCTGGACTACGAAGCCGTAAAACGCGACCTGCTGGAAGTGATGACTCAGTCCCAGGACTGGTGGCCGGCCGACTTCGGGCACTATGGCCCGCTGTTCGTGCGCATGGCCTGGCACAGCGCCGGCACCTACCGCACCGGCGACGGTCGAGGCGGTGCAGGGGCAGGGCAGCAGCGATTCGCGCCGCTTAACAGCTGGCCGGACAACGTCAACCTGGACAAGGCCCGGCGACTGATCTGGCCGGTCAAACAGAAATACGGCAGCCAGATCTCCTGGGCCGACCTGATCGTGCTCACGGGCAACGTGGCGCTGGAATCCATGGGCTTCAAAACCTTTGGCTTCTCGGGCGGCCGTGCCGATGTCTGGGAGCCGGACGAGGACGTGTACTGGGGCGCCGAAACCACCTGGCTTGGCGGTGAGGATCGCTACGGCGCGCACAAAGACATGCAGCAGCCCGGTGAGGGCACGCTGGTCGCCGAACCCGAGCATCACAGCGAAGAGCAGACCCGTACCGCCAACGGCGAACGCAACCTCGAAAACCCTCTCGCCGCCGTGCAGATGGGCCTGATTTACGTCAACCCCGAAGGCCCGGAAGGTGTGCCGGATCCGGCCGCATCGGCGCGTGACATTCGCGAAACGTTTGGCCGCATGGCCATGAACGATGAGGAAACCGTCGCCCTGATTGCCGGCGGTCATGCGTTCGGCAAGACCCACGGTGCAGGGCCTGCCGACAACGTCGGTGCGGAACCGGAAGCGGCGGGTCTGGCGGAGCAAGGCCTTGGCTGGCGCAGCAGCTACGGCTCCGGCAAGGGTGGCGATACCATCACCAGCGGCCTGGAAGTGACCTGGACCTCGACGCCGACCCGCTGGAGCAACGAGTACCTGGAAAACCTGTTTGGCTTCGAGTGGGAGCTGACGAAGAGTCCGGCCGGGGCGCATCAGTGGAGACCTAAAAACGGCGCTGGGGCAGGCAAGATTCCCCATGCTCACGACCCGGCCAAACGCCAGGAACCGCGCATGCTGACTTCTGATCTGGCGCTGCGCGTGGACCCGGCTTATGAGCAGATATCCCGACGCTTCCTGGAGAACCCGGATCAGTTGGCGGATGCATTCGCGCGCGCCTGGTTCAAGTTGACTCACCGTGACATGGGACCGCTGGCCCGTTACCTCGGCCCGGAAATGCCTGCCGAAGAGCTGCTCTGGCAAGACCCGATTCCCGAGGTCAATCACCCGCTGGTGGATGCCAGTGACGTGGCGGCGCTGAAGGAAAAAATTCTTGCTTCCGGTTTGTCGGTGTCGCAACTGGTCTCCACGGCCTGGGCAGCCGCTTCGACCTTCCGCGGTTCCGACAAGCGCGGCGGCGCCAATGGCGGTCGTCTGCGTCTGGCCCCGCAGAAGGACTGGGCGGTCAACCAGCCGGCGAATCTGGCGATTGTGCTGGAAGCGCTGGAGCGGATTCGCAGCGAGTTCAATACCGCACAGTCAGGGGGCAAGCAGATTTCACTGGCTGACCTGATCGTGCTTGGCGGCAGCGCGGGTGTCGAACAGGCCGCGAAAAACGCTGGCCACACCGTCAGCGTGCCGTTTACCCCGGGACGCATGGACGCTTCGCAGGAGCAGACCGATGTCGAGTCGTTCAGCTTCCTTGAGCCCATCGCCGATGGCTTCCGCAACTACCTCAAGGGTCACTATCGGGTTTCGGCCGAGAAGCTGCTGGTCGACAAGGCGCAATTGCTGACCCTGACGGCGCCGCAGATGACCGTGCTGTTGGGCGGCCTGCGGGTTCTGGACATCAACGCCGGGCACAGCCGTCATGGGGTGCTGACCGACAAACCGGGTGCGCTGAGCAACGACTTCTTCAAGAACCTGCTGGACATGGGCGTCGAATGGAAGGGCGTTTCGGGTGGCGATCAACTGTTCGAAGCTCGCGACCGCAGCACCGGCGAAGTCAAATGGACCGGCACCCGGGTCGATCTGGTGTTCAGCTCACACGCTCAACTGCGCGCGGTGTCCGAGGTGTACGCCAGTGCGGACGGGCAGCAAAAGTTCGTCGAGGATTTCGTGGCCGCCTGGACGAAAGTGATGAACCTGGACCGCTTCGACTTGGCTTGATATCAGGTTTATCCGCGGTTGAGGGCTTCATAGCCGAGGCCTCCTAAACGGAGGCGGGGTTCATCGCGTGATAATCAACGCCTCCGCAATGGAGGCGTTGTTTTGTTCGCTGAAGATGGATGCTGCCGAGACCGGCTGTAGGAGCCGGCTTGCTGGCGAACGCGGTGGGTCAGCGCCGCAAGTGCCGACTAACGAAATCGGTTCGCCAGCAAGCCGGCTCCTACAGGTTTAAACATGTGAGACCTGAACCCCTTCGCCCTGGCTTGAGGTCAGCTCTTAACGGCGTTCAACACGTTATAACCAACGCCTCGTAAACGGCGGGGGTTCAGCGCGGCATAACCAACGCCTCCGCAACGGAGGCGTTGTTTTGTGCGCTGATGATGGATGCTGCCGAGACCGACTGTAGGAGCCGGCTTGCTGGCGAATGCGGTGGGTCAGCGCCGCAAGTGCCGACTAACGAAATCGGTTCGCCAGCAAGCCGGCTCCTTGTATCTCGACTTTGTCTTCTCAGAAGGTAAAGTTCTCGACTGATCATCGAGGGAAAGGCGTGAAGATGACCGGCTCCTAGTGGCGTTGTAGCCTGCGAAGTAGATCCATTCTCCGCCTTTCCAACCTCACTCATTGAGCTCGTACGATATCTAGAGCCACTTTGTGAGCTCGCATTTACAAGGTCGAAGCCGAGTGACGCGATGATTGATCTTTAGTTGAAAAGGAGAACAGCATGTCTTCATTCGTTGGCGTTGACATGGCCAAGAATACTTTTGATGTTGCGACGCCGTTGGACAATGGCAAACACCGCACCAAGGGCAAGTTGAGCAATGATGCCAAGGGCTTTGCCGAGTTCGAGTCCTGGCTTCGCAAGCACGCCACAGCGGACGCGCTGATTGTCATCGAGGCCACGGGTAATTATCACGAAGCGTTGGCTGACTTCCTTTTTCAAAAGGGATATCGGCTTCATATCGCGAACCCTGCCACCACCGCCGCTCACGCCAAGTCGGAGTTGTCACGCAACAAGACTGACAAGACTGACGCCAAACTCATCTCCGATTTCGCCATGCAGAAGCATCGCAAGTTACGGCTTTGGGTGCCTGAGCCACAGTCGCGGCGCCGTCTGAGGGCTTTGGTCCGCCGCTTGGAAGATCTCAACGAGATCCGCCAGATGGAGAAAAACCGCTTGGAAGTTGCCAGCCCGAACGTCGTAACGTCGATCGAATCGGTGATTGCTCATGTCTTGGAAGAAATCACCAAAACGGAAAAAGCGATCAAGCAACACATCGACGATGATCCTGACCTACGCGGCAAGAGCGAGTTGATGACCTCCATTGATGGTCTAGGCGAGAAGACCGCCGCGCTGATCCTCGCGGAACTGGGAGACCCTCTGGACTACGAAGGACCGAAAAAACTTTCTGCCTTCGCTGGATTATCGCCCAGACAGGACCGCTCTGGAGGCTACGTGGGTCCAACCCGCATAAGTCGAACCGGCTCGTCGCGACTCAGGGGCGGCCTTTACATGCCCGCGATCGTAGGAATACAACACAATGTGGTGCTGAGAGAGTTCGCCAAGAGATTGAAGGCGAACGGAAAGGCTCCCCGGCAAATTATCTGTGCAGTGATGCGTAAGATGTTGCACTTGGTCTATGGCGTGCTTAAAAGCAACAGGCCTTTCGAACCTGAAATTGCTTTGGCTCATTAACGGCTGATCAAGTAGGACTTGAATGGCTAGGATGTCGCTGCGGGATGGGCCGCGGGCGTATATTCGTGCCTGCTTGAAAAGCAGCAGCGCTAGCGCGCTGCTGGGCTTGCAGTAGGAGCATTAAGACGATATCTACAGGTTTGAACATGCCAGACCTGGACCCCTTCGCCCTGGCTTGAGGTCAGGGTTTCCCGGCGTTCAGCGCGGCATAACCAACGCCTCGTAAACGGCGGCGGGGTTCAGCGCGTGATAACTAACGCCTCCGCAACGGAGGCGTTGGTTTGTTCGCTAATGATGCGGCGCTGCCGAGATCGACTGTAGGAGCCGGCTTGCTGGCGAACGCGGTGGGTCAGCGCCGCAAGTGCCGACTGACGAAACCGGTTCGCCAGCAAGCCGGCTCCTGCGGGTTTGAACATGAGCCGCAAGCCGCAAGCCGCAAGCCGCAAGCATTCAAGCCAGTGCCAACACCCGTCGACACTCCAGCACCAGACTCGCGCCGCCCGACGGGCTGCTGCCGATGCGCAGTTTGAAGCCGTGCAGGCTGACGATCGCGGCGACGATGGACAGGCCCAGGCCGAAGCCGCTCTGCTGATTACCGTTTTCGCTGCGGTAGAAACGTTTGAACACCGCCTCGCGTTCGGCGTCCGGGATGCCGGGGCCGGTGTCCTGTACTTCGATGAACGTGGTGTCGCCTTCGGCGCGAGCGATGAGCAAAACCTGCCCGCCCGGCGGGGTAAATTTGATCGAGTTGCTCAGCAGGTTGGACAGCGCCTCGAACAACAGCGCCCGATCGCCCACCAGCGGGGGCAGCGTTTCGGCCACTCTGAGTTGCAGGGAGACGCGGCCTTCCTCGGCCAGTGGCAGGTAAAAATCGTGCAGCTCCTGTAGGAGCGGCCTGGGGTCAAGCTGCCCGAATGCCGATCGGCGCTGATGATCCTCAAGCTCGGAGATCCTCAGCAGGCCCCGGAACCGCGCCATCAATGTGTCGGCATCGGCGATCACCAGGGCCATTTGCTCGCCCAGTGGCGAGTCTTCCGGCGACTGCTGTTGAATCCGGTAAAGCTGCGCGCGCAGACGGGTGAGTGGCGTACGCAGATCATGGGCGATGTTGTCGCAGACGCCTTTTACCTCGTTCATGAGCCGCTCTATGCGGTCGAGCATGGCGTTGACGATGTCGGCGAGCATGTCCAGTTCGTCGCGACGGTCCGACACCGGCAGGCGCTTGGCCAGGTCGCCGGTGACAATCGCCTCGGCGCTCACCTGTATCGCCCGGATACGCCGCAGGGGCCGCCGACCCAGCAGGTGCCACCCGGCGATGCCGGGAATGATCGTCAACGATATGCCCCACAGCAGCGCGCGCAGGATAAGCGTCGTCACGGCAAACAGCGAGCCGTTGTCGCGCACCAGCACCAGCCAGCGATCATCCATCGTGTGAATGGCCACGGCATCGCAGCCGGAGCTTGGCAGATCAGGGTCGTCGGAATCGATGCATGTTTCGAGCTCCTGGATCGCTCCCGTCAGCTTAAGGCCCTGAGGAATACTCTGGATCGGGCCGCTGATGGGCTGCAGGTCTTTGTCGAACAGGCCGTAGGCGTCGACCGAGCGGATGTCGAACTTGTCGCTGGTTTTGAGCGCATCGTCCAGTTGCGCGCCCTCAAAGCGGGAGAACAGCTGCTGGCGCTGCATCAGCGAGTGGCGGGCGAGGGTGTTGAGGTAGCTGGTGACTTCCCAATACAGCACCCCCATCAGGATGCTGCTCCAGGCAACGAACAAGAAACTGTACAGCGCCAGCAGCCGGCTGCTGGAGGAGCGCCAGCCCTTAGACGGGTTCGGCAATGACATAACCTGAGCCTCGAACGGTACGTATCAGCGGCGTCAGGGTAGGGGGATCGATTTTCTTGCGCAAGCGCCCGATGTGGACGTCGATCAGGTTGGTGCCGGGGTCGAAGTGATAACCCCAGACTTCTTCGAAAATCATCATGCGGGTGATGATCTGGCCGCTGTTGCGCATCAAAAATTCCAGCAGCTTGTATTCGGTCGGCAGCAGGTTCAGGGGCTGACCGGCGCGGCTTGCTTCACGGGTGATGAGGTTGAGCTCAAGGTCGGCGACCTTGAGCATGGTCTCGGCCTGAGTCCCCGCATTGCTGCGGCGCAGCAATACTTCTACCCTGGCCGCCATCTCATCGGAGGCGAAGGGTTTGGACAGGTAGTCGTCGCCGCCGGCACGCAGCCCGCGCACGCGTTCGTCGACATCGGACAAGGCGCTGATCATCAGGATCGGCGTGGCGATGCCCAGGGCGCGCATGGTCGTGACAATGGCCAGGCCGTCAACTTCCGGGAGCATGCGATCAAGGGTAATCAGGTCGTAATCGCCGCTCACGGCACGCACCAGGCCCTCGCGACCGTTGTCGACCCAATCCACTTGCAGCCCGTGGCTGCTCAGCTCGGCAACGATTTCCTTCGCCGTGACGGCATCGTCTTCGATTGTCAGAATTCGCGTCATGGGAAGTCAGGGCCATGTGAGAGGACAGAAGGCTGCAGTTTGCCTCTAAACGCTGTCGGTTTTTCTTAAAAATAATTTAAGAAGGGCATGAGGCCATGTTTGATGCTAGCGGGCGCGCCGAAGGAGGAGCACGCCGCACCGTCAACCTGTGGGAGTGAGCTTGCTCGCGAATGCGTCCTGTCAGGCAATCATTCACCAACAGGTCCGACGCCTTCGCGAGCAAGCTCACTCCTACAGGATAAGTGCCAGGCTGACACTCAGCACTCAGCACTCAGCACTCAGCACTCAGCCCAAGGTCAGCTCAGAACTCAGCTCAGGACTCAGTTCAGAACTCAGACTGAGTCCCAACCAACCAACCACCCGCCCGGGCCTCAAGCGCCTTTGCGTTCAGTTTCAGCCTTGGTCGGCGCGTCTTCTCGCTGATCCTTCTTCAGCGCTTTTTTCGAGCCTTTCTTGTCCGGCGTGTCGCCCTCGCTTCGGATCTGCGCGTGGCTGATCAACGCGAAGATAAAGCTGCCGCCGATGATGTTGCCGGCCAGGGTCGGGCCTGCGAACACCAGCCAGAAGTCTTTCCACGGCAGTTCACCGGCGAACACCAGGTACGACACTTCCGCCGAGCCCACGACGATGTGAGTGAAGTCACCCAGCGCCATCAAGTACGTGATCATCACGATGATGCCGATCTTGGCGGTTTCCATCGACGGGATCATCCACACCATGGTGGCGATCATCCAGCCGGAAATGATGCCCTTGGCGAACATCTGACCGCTGTCGTTCTCCATCACCTTGCGGCCGATTTCGAGGAAGGCCTGGTCGGTTTTGGTATCGAAGATGGGCAAGTGCAGCATGACGTACGCCACCAGCAGCGTGCCGCACAGGTTACCCACCAGCACCACCCCCCACAGCCGGAACAGACGGGCGAAGTTGTTGAGGGTGGGTTTGCTCATGACCGGCAGCACGGCCGTCAGGGTGTTTTCGGTGAACAACTGCTGACGCGCCAGAATGACCGCCAGGAAACCTGCGCTGTAGCCCAGGCTGGCGATGACTTTAAAACCGTCGCCGTCGGGCAGGCGTGAATTCAACAGACCCATGGCCATCAATGACAGCCCCATGGTGAGGCCCGCCGCGAGGGCCGACCAAAACAGCGCTGCCACGTTGCGCTCCAGTTCCTGATCGCCCTGCATGCGGATCGTTTCATGGAGGACGGCTGCACGGGGTGGCTGGTTTTCGTCGATTTCGCGTTCTTCTTCCGGCGTCAGGCCGGGGGTCTTGCCGTCTGGTTCGTGTTCCATGGTGATCCTGTGGAGAGGCGGAGGCGTGCGGTCGATGGGAGGCGGCGGTTCACTTGCACAAGCTTGCTGCGCGGCGCTGATGCTTCAGACACAATCCGTTACCCGTCGTTCGCCAGCGGCGACTGCCTTTTCACTGACCCTGGAGACCCTCTGTGACCCTTCATATCCGCGACGCAACCCGAGCCGACGCTGCCGTCATCCTGGGATTCATCACCGAGCTTGCGATCTACGAAAAAGCCGAACACGAAGTGAAGGCCAGCGTTGCCGACATCGAACGCAGCCTGTTTGACGAACCTTCGCCGGCCAAGGCGTTGATCTGCTTGCAGGACGGGCAGCCTATCGGGTTCACGGTGTACTTCCTCAGCTACAGCACATGGCAGGGCCGCAAAGGTCTTTATCTGGAAGACCTGTTCGTGTCGGCCGCCCACCGGGGCGTCGGCGCCGGCAAACGGTTGTTGCGCCACCTGGCGAAGATTGCCCACGACAGCGGCTGCGGCCGGTTTGAGTGGAGCGTGCTGGACTGGAACCAGCCGGCGATCGATTTCTACCAGTCAATCGGCGCCGCGCCACAGGACGAGTGGGTCCGTTACCGGATGGAAGGGGAGGGATTGAAGCGCTTTGCGCTGGGGCAGGATTGAAGCGCTTATCGAAGGTGCGCACATCGTGCATAGACCCTGATGTTGATCGCGACCCGTTGTAGGAGCGCGCTTGCCCGCGAATTGCGGTGGGTCAGTCGCACCTGTTCGGCTGACCCTCCTCGTTCGCGGGCAACCGCGCTCCTACAATAATTTGCGGTGAGTCAGGCAGATCGGCGATGCCGACCCGTGGACACTGGGTGTTTAGCTGGTCAGAGCTGCGCTGTCTATCCGGCTGACCCCCGCCAGCGCCATGTCCTTCCAGGCCTGGTCCAGCGAGCCATTCAGGTCGATGGCCTTGCACGCGTCGGCAATCACCCAGGTGTTGAACCCTGCAGAACGCGCATCCAGCGCGGTCCATGCCACGCAGAAATCCAGCGCCAGTCCGACCACGTAGACGCTGTCGATGCCGCGCTCGCTCAAATACCCCGCCAGACCGGTACGCGTGGCGCGGTCGGCTTCGACAAACGCCGAGTAGCTGTCGATGCCGGGGTTGCAGCCTTTGCGCAGGGTGAGTTGCGCATGAGGAATGTCCAGGCCGGCATGCAACTGCGCCCCGTGACTGCCTTGCACGCAGTGATCAGGCCACAGGGTCTGCGTCCCGTAAGGCAGCGTGATGAACGGCGCGCGGCCGGCGTGGCTGGAAGCAAAGGACACATGGCCACGGGGATGCCAGTCCTGCGCCAGCACCACATTGCGAAACTGCGCCCCGAGCCGGTTGATGATCGGCACCAGCGCATCGCCCTCGGCCACGGCGAGCGCACCACCGGGCATGAAGTCGTATTGCATGTCGATTACCAGCAAGGCGACACGTGGGTCGTCGGGCAGTCGGGAAAGTGGCGGGGTCATCATCGAATCCTGCATGCAATGGAGGGGGCGGCGTCAGGCAAACACACGAACCGCTGCGCCGGCGTGCCAGGCCTGGATGTCTTCGATCATCTGGCTGAAGAACATCCGATAGTTGTTCTCGGTGACATAACCCACATGGGGCGTGGCCAGCACGTTCGGCAGCGTGCGGAACGGATGGTCGGCAGGCAGTGGTTCGACGCTGTAGACATCCAGGGCAGCCCCGGCAATTTTCCTGTTTCTGAGCACGTCGATCAGCGCGTCCTCGTCGACAATCGGGCCGCGCGCGGTATTCACCAGATACGCCGTTGGCTTCATCCGGTTCAGCGAATCGGCGTCGACCAGGCCACGGCTGCGCTCGCTGAGCACCAGGTTCACCGAGACCACGTCTGCCTGCTCGAACAGCGCCTGCTTGCTCACACAGGTCACGCCATGCTCGGCCGCGCGTTCAGGGGTGAGGTTTTCGCTCCAGGCGATTACCTTCATGTCGAAGGCTTTGCCGTAGCGAGCGATTTTCTGGCCGATGCTGCCCAGCCCGACGATGCCCAGGGTCTTGCCGTACAGGTCACTGCCGATGCCGATCTGCCAGTTGCCGGCGCGCAGGGAGTTGGCTTCGTCCACCAGATTGCGCGTGACCCCCATGATCAGCGCCCAGGTCAGCTCCGGCGCCGCGTATTTATAGCTGTCGGTGCCGACCACCGTAATGCCCAGGCGAGCAGCGGCTTTAAGGTCCAGCGCAGCGTTGCGCATGCCGCCGGTGACCAGCAGTTTCAGGTTGGGCAATTGGCTCAGCAGGGCGTCGTCAAAAAGGGTGCGTTCGCGCATCACGCAGATGATCTGGAAGTCTTTAAGGCGGGCGACCATGGACGCCGTGTCGGCCGGGTAGTCGTGCAAAAAGCTGACCTTGCCGATGGGCTTCAAGACCCCCCAGTCCACAATGTTTTCAGCGACCGATTGCCAGTCGTCGAGTACGGCGATGTTCAGCCCGGAATCCTGAGTCATTAAGCGAGGCCTCGTTCAGCAGCGATGTTGGATTTTGTGGCGCTCACAGTACGCTTGCCTGGACGGCTCTGGAAGTCCGGAGCCCCCGATGCAAGCAGAACGGCTAAGGTCGGTTTGCTGCGGGCCGTGATCAGACGAACGCGTTGAGTTAAATCCGCAGCAGTGAAGGTCAACCGGTTCGCCAGCAAGCCGGCTCCTACGATTTTGCGTCTGACGGTGATTGATTCCGCACCGCGAGCCAGCTTCGCAGCTACTTCAATTGAACAGCCCCGCCGCGATGTTGATCGAGAAACCCAGAATGGAGGTGTTGAACACAAACCCGATCAACGACTGCGCCAGCACCACCTTGCGCAGGCCGCGCGTGCCCACACCGACGTCCGACGTTTGCACGGCGACGCTCAGGGTGAACGAGAAATACAGGAAATCCCAGTAGTCGGGGTTCTCCTCGCCATCAGCGAAGCGCAGCGCCGGCTTCTCCCCGCTCCAGGTGTAGAAGACCCGCGCGTAATGCAGGCTGAACACCACGCCAATCAGCAGCCATGAGCCGACGATGGTGAACCCGGTGAAGGCGTAATGCAGCGCCTTGTCGCTGTCCTTCATGTCCTGAATGCCGGCCAGCTCAAGAATGATTGCCGCCAGGCTGGCAATCGCTGCCACGCACACGACGAACAGCACCAGGCCGGCATTTTCGTCCTCGATTTCCGCGACCCGGCGCACGTCTTCAGCGCTGGATTTGAAGGTGCGCCGCATGATCATCGCCATGTACAGCCAGCCGGCGACGTTCCAGCCGATCAGGCATTTGCTGATCACCGAAATGTCGGGGGCAACGACCGCGCTGGCGATACCCGCGGCGAAGCCCAGGGCAGTGGCAATGGTCAGGCGAGGGTGAGTCTTGGTCAGGCGGGGCATGGAGGACGTCACGGCAGTGAGATGCGCGAACAGTAGCACGCGGCCGCTACAGGGGAAGATGAAGAAAAACGGCGCGCAAGGGGTTACGCGCCGGTCGCCATTTGGCAGTGTACGTGGGCCTGCTCAAGCAAGCGTCCAAGGGTCAGGCCCGGACGCTCAGCATGAACAGGTCGGCTTGAGGGAATCAGCGGACCAGGCAAGGCTGCTTGTTGTTGAACGCCCAGTTGGGAACCAAAAATTGCATCGCGACGCTGTCGTCCCGCGCGCCCAGGCCCATGCCTTTGTACAGCTCGTGAGCCTTGGCGACTTGATCCATGTCGATCTCCACGCCCAGCCCCGGCTTCTTCGGCACCTGCACATTGCCGCCAATGATCTGCAGCGGCGCCTTGGTCAGACGCTGGCCGTCCTGCCAGATCCAGTGGGTGTCGATGGCGGTGATGTTGCCCGGCGCGGCGGCAGCGGCGTGGGTGAACATGGCCAGCGAGATGTCGAAATGGTTGTTGGAATGCGAGCCCCAGGTCAGGCCCCATTCGTTGCACAGTTGCGCGACCCGAACCGAGCCTTGCATGGTCCAGAAATGCGGGTCCGCCAGCGGGATGTCCACCGACTGCAGCTGAATGGCGTGGCCCATCTCGCGCCAGTCAGTGGCGATCATGTTGGTCGCGGTGCGCAAACCCGTGGCACGGCGGAACTCCGCCATGACTTCGCGGCCCGAGTAGCCGTTTTCAGCGCCGCATGGGTCTTCGGCGTAAGCCAGCACCTTGTGCTGATCGCGGCACAGCCGTACGGCTTCCTTCAATGACCATGCGCCGTTGGGGTCCAGGGTGATGCGCGCTTTCGGGAAGCGCTCGGCCAGCGCAGTCACCGCTTCTATTTCCGCGTCGCCGCTGAGCACGCCGCCCTTGAGTTTGAAGTCCTCGAAGCCGTATTGCGCATACGCCGCTTCGGCCAGGCGCACCACCGCTTCCGGGGTCAGGGCTTCTTCGTGACGCACGCGGAACCACTCGTTGTCGGCATCGGCTTCGGTGCGGTAGGGCAAGTTGGTTTTGTGCTGGTCACCGACGTAAAAGAGGTAGCCGAGCATCTTCACTTCATCACGCTGCTGGCCTTCACCAAGCAGCGCCGCCACCGGCACTTCAAGGTGCTGACCGAGCAGGTCCAGCACCGCCGCCTCGATACCGGTGACCGCATGGATGGTGATGCGCAGGTCGAAGGTCTGCAGCCCGCGGCCGCCCGCATCGCGTTCGGCGAAGGTACGGCGCACGTCGTTGAGAATCTTCTGGTAGTTGCCAATGCTGCTGCCGACCACCAGCGAGCGCGCGTCTTCCAGGGTCTGGCGGATCTTCTCGCCGCCCGGTATCTCGCCCACCCCGGTGTGGCCGGCGTTGTCCTTGAGAATCACGATATTGCGAGTGAAATACGGGCCGTGGGCGCCGCTCAGGTTGAGCAGCATGTCGTCGTGGCCAGCGACCGGGACAACCTGCATGTCGGTGATGACGGGGGTGCTGCCGGAATTCTGTGCGTTCATGGCTAAATCCTTAGTGATACCGAGCGCGGCGGGCGCGCTGTCTTAACGGGTTCAGAGGTCGCAGGCGTTAGGTATGGCTGGGTGTCACGTCGGCCTTCGCCACTGGCAATGCACCGGGCTTTGGCGTGGTGCGCACGGTGAACACCAGAATCGCGGCGATGATCGAGGTGGCGGTCAGGCCATACAGACCGCCCTGGATCGAGCCGGTCTGCTGCTCAAGGATGCCGAAGGTGGTCGGCGCGACGAAGCCGCCCAGGTTGCCCACCGAGTTGATCAGCGCGATGACCCCTGCGGCAATCCGCGCGTCCAGATAGCCCTGAGGGATGGGCCAGAACAGCGACGACGCCGACTTGAAGCCCATCGCCGCGAAGCAGATGGCGACGAAGGCAAACACTGGCCCGCCCGTGGTCGACATGAACATGCCGGCCGCCGCAATCAGCAATGCCACCGCGACCCACGCCTGCTGGTGCTTCCACTTGGCCGACAGCGAGGCGAAGCCGTACATGCAGACGATGGCGATGAACCAGGGGATCGAGTTAAACATGCCAACCTGGAAGTCCGTCAGGTCGCCCATCTTCTTGATGATGCTCGGTAGCCAGAAGGTGGCGGCATAGATGGTCAACTGGATGAAGAAGTACATCAGGCAGAACAGGATGATCTGCGGGTCCTTGAGCAATTTGCCAATCGACAGTTTCACCGGGTTGGCCGCTTCGCGCGCCCGTTGCTCCTCGTCGATCGCGCCGACCAGCGCGTCTTTTTCGGCCTCTGTCAGCCACTTGGCGTCATGGGGTTTTGAGTCCAGCCAGAACCAGACAAAGAAGCACAGACCGACCGAGAACATCCCTTCGATGAAGTACATCCACTGCCAGCCGTGAAAGCCCAGGCCTTCGATCTGCAGCAGCAGGCCGGACAACGGGCCCGAGATCAGCGAAGCGAATGCCGAGCCGCTGAGGAAGATGGCGATGGCCTTGCCCCGTTCAACGCCAGGCAACCAGCGGGTGAAGTAGTAGATCACGCCCGGGAAGAAGCCGGCCTCGGCCACGCCCAGCAGAAAGCGCAGGATGTAAAAGTGGGTCTCAGTCTGGATGAACGCCATGCCGGCCGCCACCAGGCCCCAGGTCAGCATGATTCGGGTCAGCCAGATACGCGCTCCGACTTTTTGCAGGAGGATGTTGGAGGGCACTTCGAACAGCGCATACGCGATGAAGAACAGGCCGGCACCGAAGCCGTAGGCCGCCGCACCAATACCCAGATCATGTTCCATGTGGCTACGCACGAACCCGATGTTGACCCGGTCGATGTAGTTGACGATGAACATGATGACGAACAGCGGCAGGATGTGTCGTTTGACTTTCGAGACCGCCGATTGCAGGACGGAATCGTTGGCGTCATCCGCCCGTGATGAGGATGTGTTCACTCTGGTAACTCCCACTGATTATTTTTATGCGGGTGGTTAAGCTTTTGTGTGTGACAAGGTGTGACCCTGTTGCCAGTCATCATACAAGTTGGGCTTGGGTTGGCAACCGTATTTGTTAGGGTTGTCGCGGTTATTTCATCGGGTTAGTCTGGCCTGTCTGACAAGTTGAATGAGTGCAACGCGGCGCTCGAAATCCTGTATTTTCGGGACTGCCAACGGTGTTCTGTTGGCCTGACCGCGTTAGCTGCAGGGCGTCTGCGATCGAGTACCGGTCAAGAAAATACAAGTGGACAGCCCGTCACGAGTTCGGTCGTCGATCGACTGCTTATAGGACAACCCCATGAATACCGTCGGACCGTTGCCGCCCAAGCGCCGCCAGCACAGCCTGGCCACCGATCTGGTGACTGATCTCAGTCAGCGCATCCTGATGGGCACCATTGCGCCCGGAGCGAAGCTGCCCTCTGAAAGCGAGATCGTGCGCGAGCATGGCGTCAGTCGAACCGTGGTGCGCGAGGCGATTTCCAAGCTGCAGGCGTCCGGGCTGGTCGAGACGCATCAGGGCAAAGGCACCTACGTGCTGGCGCGTGCGGAGCAGAGCGCGCTGCATTTGAAGGTCGAAACCGCGTTCAGCGTGCGGCATATCATCGAGTTGCGCATGGGGCTGGAAACCCAGGCAGTCGCGCTGGCTGCGCTGCGGCGTACCCATGAGCAACTGGCGGCAATGCGTCTGGCGCTGGACGATTATCAGGACCTGCTGGCGAAGGACGACAGTTGCGTCGAGGCCGACCGCCGCTTTCATCTGCTGATCGCTGAAGCGACCGGCAACCCGTATTTCCTGGAGATCCTGCAGAACCTCGGCAACGCCGTCATTCCCCGTAGCCGCATCGCCTCCAGTGAGCGCGCCGGCGCGAGCCTCACCCACCATGCGTATCTGGCCAACCTCGAACACGAAGCCATCCTCGCCGCCATCCGCCGCCAGGACCCCGACGCCGCCCGCGCCGCCATGTGGACACACCTGAGCAACAGCCGCGAAAGGCTCGCGCCCGCCGAGTGACAAACCGACGCGTTACTGGACGTGGCGAGGTGCCTGACCCCGCCCGGGTCCTTCCAGCCGGGAAGCGGCAGGGCGGATCAGTGTCGTTCTGGGTGATGGCATGCGACGCTTTCCCGGCTAAAGCCGGTCCCACAGGGGAACGCATTCTGATAGTGGGACCGGCTTCAGCCGGGAAGGCGTCGGGTGTTGCACCGTCACAGGTAAGGTATGTCGACTGGCAACATTCGCCCGCCAACGAATCAGCCAGCCGGTGCCTACAAGCTGGATTATCTATGCCCGAGCACCTCCAGCATCACCCTGGACTGCCATTCGAAATAAGGATTGAAGGTCAACCGGGCAAATATTTTGCCCGGTTCGCGGTGACCCCAATCGGAATACCACACCGGCTCGCCACTCAGGCATTTCTGCATGTCGGTCGCCTGCTGACCGTTCCAGCAAATTCGCTGGCTGCCGTCCACGCCATACAACGGATCGGCAGGGGAAAACATCAGCCCCATGTGGGACAACTGCGCGATTCGGTACTCGGGCAAGAAGTCGTTGCGCACCAGCACCCTGGGCGATGTCTGGGAAGCTGCCGGGGCATTGCCATACCAGATCAACCGACTGGCCGGGCTGGTGAAGCGTGCATTGAAAGTGTCCAGCACGTAGCCCGTATCAAGCACCGAATCGTGTTCGGTGATCGCCACAAACACCGGCTTGTCATAGACCGCCTGATGCACATGCTTCTGGGCCAGCAAGGCACTGCGATAGAACTGGGCGAAGCCATTGGTGGGCACGTTGAGGTAGCGCACCGGCGTCTGCATCGGGCGGACGCCATCATCGGGCTTCGCCAGCCAGGGGCGGAACCAGCCAATGTATTGAGTGAGCCAGGCGTAGGTGTTTTCCGGTTTGAACGCAGGGGAAAACAGCACCAGCCCGGCGATTTCAGGATGCTCGTAGGCGTAGTCCACCACCAGATTGGCACCCGTAGAAAATCCGCCCAGATAGACTGTCGGCACTTCCTTTTCAAGAATTTGAGTCTGCTCGCGGACCACACGCTGCCACTGCTTGAGGGTGACATCCAGCATGTCGGCGGGCTTGCTGCCATGCCCGGGCAGCAGCACCGTGCGCACCAAAAAGCCCTGCGCTGCAAGGGACGCACCGACATCGTTGAATGACCAGGGCGAATCGCCCAAGCCATGAACCAGAAGAATGCCGCGAGTGGGCGGTGTTTTAGGGCGCCATTCCTGCGGCGCGTTCCACTCGATCTCGGCCGCATGATTCGAGGTCTGGAACGACCGGTTCGCCTTCATCCACGCGATGGTCTGCTGGCGATACTCGGCAAAGCTTGCCTGGCCCAGCGGCTGATCGCTTGCGGCGCAGGCCTGCAGTGCCAACGCGCAGAGGAGGAGGGGGAGGCGGTGCAGACGCCGGGCAGCAAGTATTAGCGTCAAATGTGATTACTCTCAAATGCCAAGGCGATGCATGCACTCTGCCACGTCAGCGTTTCGCTTGGCATCCACCAATGTGCTGACGGACGGGAAGTTCGGGGCAATTTCAGGCAGACTCCAGACACCCCAAAAACAAGACCTGATGTGTATGACCTCCAACTCACACTGCTCCACGGCGGCCTCTCATGTTCGCCCTTGATCACACCCTTGCTCAGGATATTGTCGATCGGGCGATGGCGATCCTGCCGTGCAACGTCAACGTTATGGACTACCTCGGCATTATCATCGGCAGCGGTGAGGCCGAACGGCTGTACACGCGTCATGAAGGTGCGCAGCTAGTGCTCGCCAACCGCCGTGTCGTGGAAATCGATTCTCACGCGGCACGCCAGCTCGACGGTGTGCGTGCCGGGGTCAATCTGCCGCTCATGCTGGATGACAAACTCATCGGCGTGCTCGGCATTAGCGGTGAGCCGGACGAGGTGCGGGTGTACGCCGAGCTGGTGAAGATGACCGCCGAGATGCTGATGGAGCATCGACGCCAGCAGGCCGATCGGCAGTGGCGGCAGCAGCGTGGCGAAGACCTGCTCTCGCGGCTGTTGCTCGGCGACAGCAATGCGCACTTGATTGCCGAGGCTGAGCAGTTGGGGCTGCATCCTCAGTTGCCGCGCCAGGCGGTCGTGTTCGAACTGCCCGAAGGGGCGACCTGCGCCGGTTCGCTCTGCGCATGGCTGAGCGCCCGTTACGCCAACAGTTGGTGCCTGCCGTGCGAACCGGGACTGATCCACTGGTGCCGCGCGGTCGGCAAGGACCGCGACGACGCCCTGTTGCTGGAACAATTTGCCGAGCAGGGCTGGCCCGTGGAGCGCATGGCGACTGTCGAGCCTTCGTCGGATTTGGCCTCCCTGCGCAGCGCGTGCACCGCCGCGCGTGATCTGCTTGATTACGCCCGGCATGTCTGCCCGTCACTGAAATTGCTTCGCCTGCCCAGCCATCGCCTGGCGTTGTTGTTCTGGCGCAATCGGCACGACTGGCTGGCCGAGGGCATCGCTGAGCCCATCCAGCGCCTTGAAGATAACCCCCAACTGCTCGACACCCTGCGCGCCTGGTTTGACTACAGCGGCGAGAGCCGGGCGTGCGCCGACGCGCTGGGCATCCACCGCAACAGCTTGCGCTACCGGCTTGAGAAAATCGCCGAACTGACCGGCTGCGACCCCTATCGGACCGAGGACCTGTTGCGCTTGTACCTTGGCGCGCAGATCGTGCCCCGCTAGGTAGGCCTCTGCGACGATCACCACCCGCCTGCAGTTGTTCAAATGACCGACCGTTGGCGCGCTCCGTTGTGCAAGCGTAAGGCGCCGCGGTCGGGCGAAAGTGCGACCATCGGGTGAACGGCAGGTTTCGCCGTCCAGTCAGTTCCGACCGTGCAGTCAATTACGACCGTCCAGTCGGCCAGACGCGTCCAAAACACAGATCGGCCATCGCCAAGGAGAATCGCATGAAAGTCGTCATCGCCCCGGATTCGTTCAAGGACAGCCTCAGCGCCCAGGCCGTCGCTCAGGCCATTGCCGGAGGGCTCAGGGAGGTATGGCCGGACGCCCGGCTGATCGAATGTCCGATGGCCGATGGCGGCGAGGGCACCATCGAAGCGGTATTGGCCGCCTGTGACGGGCAATGGATGAGCGTGCAAGTCAGTGGCCCGCTGGGGCAGCCGGTTCAGGCGCAATGGGGCTGGCTCGCGGCATCGCGCACGGGGATCATCGAGATGGCCATGGCCAGCGGCCTGCAGTTGTTGAGCCTGGAGCAGCGAGACGCGACAGTGACCAGCACGTTCGGCACCGGTCAGCTCATCAACGCCGCGCTGGACACTGGCGCCGAACGGATCATTCTGGCCATTGGCGGCAGCGCGACCAACGATGCCGGCACCGGCATGCTTTCGGCGCTGGGCGCGCGTTTTGTCGATCAGCACGACCAACCACTCGTTGCCGGCGGTCTGGCCTTGCAGCAATTGACGCGCATCGACCTGAGCGGTCTCGACCCGCGATTGAGCAGCGTGCAGTTCGAGGTGGCCGCCGACGTCAACAACCCATTGTGCGGCGTGCAGGGCGCTTCGCACATCTTCGGTCCGCAGAAGGGCGCTTCCCCCGAGCAGGTGCTGGCTCTGGACGCCGCTTTGGCACATTTCGCCCGTCACTCTGCGCAGTCGCTGGGCAAAGACGAAAGCGAATACCCCGGCAGCGGCGCGGCCGGCGGCATGGGCTTTGCGGCAAAGGCTTACCTGAATGCCTCGTTCCGGCCAGGCGTGGAAGTGGTCGCTGACCTGACCGGCCTGGCCGAAGCCCTCGAAGGCGCTGACCTGGTCATCACCGGTGAGGGCCGCTTCGATGCGCAGACGTTGCGTGGCAAAACGCCGTTCGGGGTCGCCCGGATTGCTCGGCGCAGCAACGTGCCGGTCATTGTATTGGCCGGCACGTTGGGCGAGGGATACGCCGAGCTCTATGGGCATGGCATCAGTGCGGCGTTCGCCGTGACCAGCGGGCCGATGACGCTGGAGGCTGCCTGCGCCAACGCGGCCACGCTGCTGCATGACCGGGCGCGCGACCTGGCGCAGCTGTGGGCCCTCGCCGCTCGCTGAGCTGAGCTGAGCTGGGCATGGGCAAGCGCGACATGTGCAGTGATCGCGCCCTGCAAGTCCGTCTGGCGATCAGGCCGTTTTCAAGTGCGTGACAGGGATCGGGCTGCGCATCAACCCGCCGACCAGCGCCGCTGCGAACAGCGCGACAAGGCCGGAAACCCAGAGCACCGAGCCGAAGCCTGTGACGAACGCTTCCCGGGCCAGCGGTTGAATCATTGCTCGTGCGCCAGGCTCCAGTGTTTCCAGCGCGGCGGCCATGTCGCCGGCCACGACGCGCGATGCGATGTGTTGTGCCTGGCTCAGCAGATCGGGCGCGGTACTCGCCAGTGTGTCGTTTAACTTGTCCAGCGTAGCGCTGGCCAGCAGCGCGCCATACACCCCGATGGCCAGCATGATCGCGCTGAAGCGCATGGTCGTGCTCATTCCTGAGGCCATGCCCGTGCGGTCGCGGGGAACGCACGCCATGATGTTTTTCTGCGTATCGCCATTGAGCAGTCCGGCGCCGGCACCGGTCACCGCCATGGCCGCCGCGAACGCAGGGTAACCCTCAACACCCGTTGCCCAGGCGCAGAGCAGGTCGCCCACTCCCACGAGGGTCAAGCCCAGCGCCATCATCGCCGCCGGGGACAAGTGCCGGGACAGTGTCGGCCCCAGACGGGGCAACAACAGCATGGTGACCGCGAAGGGCAGCATGCCCAGGCCCGAGTCGATCGCGCTGAAACCCAGACCGTTCTGCAGATAAAACGGCAGCAGCGTCATCATCACCTGGGCGCAGCCGGCGTAAGCGAACATGCCGAGCAAAGCGCCGATGAACCTCGGGTATCTGAACAGCTGCAAGTCGACCATGGGCCGACGCTGCATGCGCTCCACGATTACAAACAGGGCGAGTAACAGTGCGCCTGCAGTCAGGCGCAAAGAGGTGAGCGGGGCGCCCCAGCCGATTCGATTGGCCTCGATCAGCCCCCAGATCAGGCTCAGCAGGCTGGCGCTGAAAAACAGGCTGCCCCACGGATCAAGTCGTGCCGACTGCTCGTTGCGCGACTCGTCGATGTTGCGCATGACCAGTGTCAGCAAGCCCACGCCCACCGGCAGGTTCAGGTAGAAAATCCAGCGCCAGCCCATCAGCTCGGCGATAAGGCCGCCGACGGTGGGCGCCGCCGTCATCGCCACGCCCATGCATGCACCCCAAAGCGCCCAGGCCCTGGCGCGCTCGGCTTCGTCGTGAAAAACATGGCCAATGGTCGCCAGCGCCGAGGTCAGCAGCAGCGCGGCGCCAACGCCTTTGATCGCCCGGGCGATGTCGAGGTAAACAATGTCAGGCGCCGCGCCGCAACCCAGCGACGCCAGGATGAACAGCACCAGCCCCGTCAGCAGCATGCGCTTGCGGCCGAACCGGTCGGCCAGGCTGCCGGCCGGCAGCAACAGCGCGGCGAAGGCCAGCATATAGGCGCTGATCACCCATTCGATGTCGGCGAACCCGGCGTTCAGATCGCGGGCGATGCTTGGCAGCGTGACGGCGACAATGTTGGTGTCGAGCACGATCAACGCGCACACGCCGGAGGCCGTGAGCAGGGTCTTGCGGGGGCTGGCGTGAGACATGTTCGGGACTCCGGGGCCGTTAGGTGCTGGCTAAGGGTGCTGGCTGACGATGCTAACGTGGAGACACGTCCACGTCGTTGATCCAGCGCTAGAGTAAGCGCGCATGGCCTATGCTCTGTTACCCGTCGTCCGCTATTTCATTACCTGAAAGGTAACGCTCCATGGAAATACGTCACTTCCGTTACTTCCTGGCGGTCGCCCGGCACCGGCATTTCACCCGCGCCGCCGAGCAGCTGGGCATCGCGCCCCCGACGCTGACTCGCCAGATCCAGGACCTGGAAAACGCCCTGGGCACTCCCTTGTTTCTGCGTGAGCAGCGGGAAGTCAGGCTGACCGAAGCAGGGCGGGCATTGCAGATCGAAGCGGAACTGGCAGTGCGGCAATTTGAAACCGCGCAGTTCAATGTCCAGCGCGCCGGACGCGGCGAGGCCGGCCGGATAGAGTTGGGCTATGTCGCCTCAGCGGTGTTTTCGGGGGTGCTGCAACGGCATGTGGGTGAGTTTCGCCAGCGCCACCCGGACGTCGAGTTCAGCATCATCGAACACCTCATGCCGACGCTGCCCCGGCGAATAGAAGAAGGCCGGCTGGATGTCGGGTTCATCCGCTCCCCGATGCAATTGCCCGACTCCCTGAGCGCCGTGGAACTGTTGACGGAAGGATTTGTGCTGGCGCTGCCGGACACCTGCTGGCTCGGCAAACTCAAGGTCATCAACGCGCAGCATGTGCAAAACGAGACCTTCATCCTGCCCGAGCAGATATCCGGCACCCTGGAAGTTGCAGCCCATGGCGGCTTCGCGCCAACACTCGGTCCGCAACCGGGAAGCCTGGTATCAGTGATCGCCCTGGTCAGCCTCGGCCAGGGCATAGCAGTGGTGCCCGAGTCGGTGGTCAATCACATCCGCTTGCCCAACGTGCTCTACCGCCCCCTGGAAGACTGCCGCCCGACCTCATCGCTGTCGCTGATCCACCGACGCCACGAAAAGGCCCCGGCCACGAACCGCTTCATCGACCACATCAAAGCCGCGCAGACACCCTGAGCCCAACCTCCCGCAAAGACGCAAACGCTTCCCGGCTCAAGCCGGTCCCACCAAAAGCAACGCATGCAGTCAGTGAAACCGGCTTTAGCCGGGAAGCCTTTGATCCGCCCTAAACCCGCTTTTGATCTCGATCTTCAAACGCAAAAAGCTCAAACACCGCCAATCGCGACTTGGGTGCAGGCTGAACGCAGGTCTTGCGCAGTGGGCCGAGCGGCATGGATGCCGCGAGAGCCGCCCCCCGCCATGGATGGCGGATGGCGGCGGGCCCACGGAGCAAGACCGAAGTGAGGGAACCCCGACGAAGGAGGGGCCAAACCAGGAGCAAGCACCCTTGGTTACTTGGGGTGCTTTTCCAAGTAACTCGCCGAAGGCGAAACCCGAGGCCGTTAGGCCGACGCCCCTGATCTTGATCCGAGCCTGATCCTGATCTAAAAACCGCTAAACCTTAGCCGCCTCCGGCACCCGCCCATACACATCAGTGAACCGCACGATATCGTCCTCACCCAAATACTCGCCGCTCTGCACCTCAATCATCACCAAATCAATCACACCCGGATTGACCAGACGATGAGTATGCCCAGGCTTGATGAACGTCGACTCATTAGTGTCCAGCATGAACTCATCATCATTATTGGTCACAAGCGCCATACCACTGACCACGATCCAGTGCTCGCTGCGGTGATGATGCATCTGCAACGACAGCGACGCCTGCGGCTTGACCACGATACGCTTGATCTTGAAACGCTTGCCTTCCTCCAGCACCGTGTACGTGCCCCACGGGCGAGTCACCGTGTTATGCAACAGATACGCCGGATGCTGCTGACGCTTGAGCTCCTGCGCGATGATTTTGACTTCCTGACTGCGGTCAGCGTCGGCAATCAACAACGCATCCGGGGTGTCAATGATGATCAGGTTATCCAGACCCACGCCCCCGACCAGCCGCTTCTTCGAGTCGATGTAACAATTGGTCACGTCATGCAGAACGACCTGACCGTTGCACTGGTTCCCGTTTTCATCGGCCGAGGACAGCTCGCGGATCGCGCTCCACGAACCGATATCGCTCCATCCCAACTCGCACGGCACCACCGCGACCTTCTGCGAATGCTCCATCAGGGCGTAATCGATCGAGATGTCCGGCGCCAGCGCAAACGTCGCGCTGTCCAGTTCGATTTGCAACTCGTTGCGACCTTCCTTGGTGTTGCATCGCGCCAGGCATTCACGGACAGCCGCAAGCACCTGCGGGGCGTGGATCTCCATTTCGGCCAGCAGCACGTCCACACGCATGCAGAACATGCCGGCGTTCCACAGATGCAGCCCGCCTGCAACGTAGTCCTGCGCCGTCGCAGCATCGGGTTTCTCTACGAAGCGTGCGACCTGAAACGCCTCGCTGCTGAGCGCCTGGCCTTTTTCGATGTAGCCAAACCCGGTCTCGGCACGGGAGGGGATGAGCCCGAACGTGACCAGCCAGCCCTCGTCGGCCAGCTTGCTCGCGCTCTTCACCGCAGCACCAAACGCAGCCACGTCGTTGATCAGCTGGTCGGCTGGGAGAATCAGCAACTGCGCGTCGTCGCCATGACGCGCCTGTGCGTGCAACGCGGCCGCAGCGATGGCAGGGGCGGTGTTGCGGCCAGAGGGTTCAAGCACGAATTCCAGCGGCAGGTTGCGTTGGTTGAGCAAGCGATAGTCATCAACGGTGCGGAAATACACCTCTCGATTGGTGACGGTAAGCACGCTCTCAACGCCGTCCAGTTGGCTGGCACGGTTGAAGGTCTTCTGCAGCAGGCTTTCGCCATCCGGCATGCGCATGAAGAATTTGGGCATGGCTTCACGTGAAACAGGCCACAACCGGGTGCCGGCGCCGCCAGCGATTATGCAGGGGATAAGAGTGCCCATCAGAAAACCTCGTGGGTAAAGAGCACTGCCGCAACAGCGCGCTGTAGAAAGTTTGAATCGAAGCGGGCGGCGCGTTTCACACAATAAAAACGCTCCCCGATTAAAGGGCGGCTCAGGTACAAGGCGTTTACGCCTCCGGTAGACGGCCCTGAAGAAGACACATACACGGCGTTTGGGTACAGCTGCATAGGTCTCCCTACCTCTTCGATCCATGAATCAGTGACTGAACGGCTGCCTTTGCAACACGCTAAAAGTCAATAAAATGACCTTTTTGAGAAGGTTGCTCGGATTAGCCAATTATTTGTCGATTAAGCACTTTCCGTCTGCGGTTTTCAAGTGTCTGTAACGATTCGTTAACGCCTCTCGTCCTTTATTTACGGGTGTGAACGGGGCCAACCGGCGCGATCTGTCACCGCCAATGGCGGGTTTTTGGGACAGCCAGTCAAGGTAAGTCTTTGGGCTGTAAGGCTTTTTGCCAGCATTCGCGGAAATGCCTTGGCAAGCGGTTGCGCTTTGTCCGGTTTCTCCGATGTCCATTGGCTCATTGCGCTGCGACTAAAAGATTTATCGGTTGCCGGGCTTTTTTCGTAGCGCGTGCGGTCAACTCATCACGCATCAACTCGTACACGTAGAAGGAAGGGATATGACAGCGCGCAGGGCATTACTGATTCTCCATGGCAAGCAGGCGCTCAACGACGATGTCCGCACAGCGGTAGAGCGCAAGCGTACTCACGGCTGGGAACTCGATGTGCGCGTCACCTGGGAAGCCGGTGATGCCCAGCGGCTGGTGCGAGAAGGCTTGGCCGCAGGCCATCGGCAGATCATCGCCGGTGGCGGCGATGGCACGCTGCGCGACGTCGCCGAGGCCCTGGCGCTGTCGGAAGTCGACGCCAGCCTGGTAATCATGCCGCTGGGCACCGCCAACGACTTTGCCCGTTCGGCCGGGGTTCCGCTGGAACCCGAGCGAGCCCTGGACCTGCTGGACGTACCGGCACGTGCAGTGGACATGGGAGCCGTCGGCGAGCAGATGTTTCTGAACATGGCCACCGGCGGCTTTGGCAGTCAGGTCACTGCCAACACCTCCGAGGACCTGAAGAAGATCCTTGGCGGCGCGGCCTATCTGTTCACCGGGTTGACTCGGTTCAGTGAGCTGACCGCCGCCTCTGCAGAACTGACCGGCCCCGATTTTCACTGGCAGGGCGACTTGCTCGCGCTGGGGATTGGCAACGGACGTCAGGCTGGGGGCGGTCATCCGCTGTGCCCGGAAGCGCTCGCCGACGACGGCCTGCTGGACATCAGCATTCTGCCAGCGCCTCAGGAAGTGGTCAGCACCCTGAGAAGCCTGCTCGAAGGGGGCCTTGGTCTGGACAACATGTTCGTCCGGGCGCGGCTACCTTGGGTGGAGCTTAAATCGGCGCAAGGGCTGACCATCAATCTTGACGGCGAACCGTTGCGTGGCGATGCCAGGCGCTTCGAAGCGCGACCGGGGGCGCTGCGCGTGCACCTGCCGTCTCACTCACCCTTGCTGGGCCAGACCCGGCAACTCGCCTGAGCCTGTGACAGCCGCTCACACTTCACTGGCAGCGGCGAACTGGAGCATAGGTGCGCTGCGCCGTTCCGCGCTTGCGGGCCGCTCCGGTGCACCGGTTCGGTCCTCCTGCCGTTTGCCCAACTCGCACAGGCAAGCCAAAACGCCCAGTAGAGCACGCTGTTCGCTGTCGTCCAGTGCCAGCAAGCCGGTGTGCGGGTCGATCAGTTCCAGCTGCCAGCCCATCAACGCCAGGCAGTGCTCAAGGGTGTGCCGGACCAGAGGGTGCAAGTGCCCTGAAGCGCTGGCGAGGCGGATCAGCCCGCTCAGCTCCCGGGCAAACGCGCTCAGGGTTTGAATGCCGTGGGTACCGGCTTGCGCTGCAAGTTGCTGCAATGCCGTCAGCAGGCCCTCCATTGCGTCGCGATCATCGCTGATAAGTGCCAGGTGATCGAGGCAGTCGCCAGCGCGGCACATGAGCACGTGGCTGTCGCTGAAAAAACCTGCGTGCAACCGTAGCCAGTCATTGCCATTGCGCATCTGCAATATTCCCTTTCTCAGCGTTGCGGTATCGGATCGCGGACAGCGAGTGGCACAAAGTAATGTTGGAGCTACAGGCACGTCTGTAGGGCGTTTCTGATTGTTTCCCGCGGGCGATGAAGAAGCGTCCCTGTGCACCTCCAGGCCGTTGCGGTCAATCGTCTGAAAACCGTGGCCGACGCCTGCGGGCAGGGGTGTACGGGATACTCAGGTTTGCGCGGTGATGTTATTGTGGCATCACTTACGGCGCACACTTGATTTTCCCGATTAAGGTCTGTCATGGCGCTGCCGATAAAGGGTAGGCGGACTTACTTGAACCCTGCTCCAGGAGCAACAGATGGCTGGCATTCTCGACACAGTAGACCAACGTACACAGCTGGTAGGTGAGAACCGCCTGGAAATTCTCATGTTCCGCCTGGCTGGCCGTCAGTTGTTCGCAATCAACGTATTCAAGGTTCAGGAAGTTCTGCAACTGCCCAAGTTGACGCTCATGCCGCAACGTCACCCGTTCGTGTGCGGCGTGGTCAACCTGCGCGGCCAGACGCTGCCGGTGATCGATCTGTCCCAGGCCATCGGCATGCGCCCTCTGGTACCGGGCCCGTCGAGCACGATCATCGTCACCGAGTACAACCGCTCGGTGCAGGCGTTCCTGGTAGGTGGGGTCGATCGCATCGTCAACATGAACTGGGAGGCGATTCTGCCGCCTCCGACCAGTGCAGGTCGTCAGCATTACCTGACCGCGATCAGCAAGGTGGACGACCAGTTGGTCGAAATCATCGACGTCGAAAAAGTCCTGGCCGAAATCGTGCCTTATAGCGCCAAGGTCTCCCGTGACAAGCTGGACGATCCGGTCCTTTCACGTGCCGTTGGCCGCGAAGTGTTGCTGGTGGACGACTCCAACGTGGCGCTTTCGCAACTGCGCGACACCCTGGGTCAGTTGGGCGTGAAGATGCACGTTGCCCGTGACGGTCTGAAGGCCCTGAACATGCTCAAGGCCTGGGCCGACACTGGCGAGGTCATGACCGACAAGCTGCTGATGGTCTTTACCGATGCTGAAATGCCGGAGATGGACGGATATCGTCTGACCACCGAAATTCGTAATGACGCGCGTTTGCGCGGTTTGTATGTCGTACTGCACACGTCTTTGTCCGGCAGCTTCAACGAGTCCATGGTCAAGAAGGTCGGCTGTGACAATTTCCTGTCCAAGTTCCAGCCGGACAAGCTGGTCGATGTAGTTCGTGAGCGTTTGATGCTCGATAACTGAGCCATCCTTTTTTTGAGCCCCTTGCTGTATGGAGGGGCTTTTTTGCATCTGTACCGCTTGCTTTCCCGACGCCTCGTATAGAGTGACGCCTTTCTGCTCTGGCATAAGGACGCGTACATGTTGCACCTCAGCGCGCTGTAT
The DNA here is from genome assembly GCF_000759445.1 of Pseudomonas lutea. Taxonomy (NCBI): domain Bacteria; kingdom Pseudomonadati; phylum Pseudomonadota; class Gammaproteobacteria; order Pseudomonadales; family Pseudomonadaceae; genus Pseudomonas; species Pseudomonas lutea. Next base: position 1,741,075 of record NZ_JRMB01000001.1, on the reverse strand, counting down.
CGGTATCCCCTCAAATCCTGCATGGCCGAGCCGCTGCAGCAGGCCGGCTTCGATGAGTTGGGCATGAGCGGCGACCGTCGCTGGATGCTGGTGGACGAGGCCAGTGGCCGGTTCTACACCCAGCGCGCGCTGCCGCAGATGGCCCAATTGTCGGTGTTGTGGACGGGCGATGCAGTGACGTTGTCGGCGCCAGGTCTTGGCAGTCTGGACGTGCAGGTGCCGGCGGATGAAGAAGCTAACTTGCGCGGCATTACCATCTGGCGCGACAACTTTCGGGTGCCCGATGCGGGCGAGGAGGCGGCGCGCTGGGTCAGTGCGTTGGTGGGCAAGCCGACGCGGCTGGTGCATGTTCCGAAAGCCCGGGCACGCTGGCTGCCCTCCGGTTATGGAACGGTCGAAGACCGTGTCGGGTTCGCTGACGGCTTTCCGCTGTTGTTGATCGGGCAGTCGTCGCTGGAAGACTTGTCGCAAAAAGTCGGGCGCCCTCTGGAGATGCTGAGGTTCCGTCCCAATCTGGTGGTCTCAGGGGCTGAAGCGTTCGCCGAGGATGGCTGGAAGCGAATTCGCATCGGCGACGTAGAGCTGCGGGTGTTGAAGCCCTGCTCGCGGTGCATCATGACCACGATGGACCCGGCCACCGGTGAGCGCAGCGCTGACCGCGAGCCGATGACCACGCTCAAAACCTATCGAGAAAGAAACGGGGAGATCTGGTTCGGGCAGAATCTGGTGAGCGATGGGCCTGGGCAGGTCGAGGTCGGCATGCCGGTGGAAGTGCTGGAGTAGCGCGAGCCTGGCACATCAGTCATGCAGCCCTCCTGGCCAACACCCGTCATGCAGAACCTGCACGCACCTGCGCAGGTCATGCTGAACCGGCACATCTCTACTGTAGGAGCCGGCTTGCTGGCGAACGCGGTGAATCAGACGCTGCTGCGTTGAACGCTTGACCGTGTTTGCCAGCAAGCCGGCTCCCACAGATCGGTGAGTGAATCAGGCGCCGCTGGGGGGAACGCCTGACAGGGTTCGCCAGTTCAAGCCGGCTCCTACAGGTCGATGAGGTCCAGGATTACTTTTTCGCATCAGCGACGCGGGTTTCAAACTGTTGGAGTGATAGCGGCGGGGGATATTGACCGCAATGCCACGCGGCTTTTATGCAGGCTTCTGGCCGACGCAGGTCGTGGAGAACCTGCGCATACCTACTGTAGGAGCCGGCTTGCTGGCGAACGCGGTGAATCAGACACCGCTGTGGTCAATGCCTGACCGTGTTCGCCAGCAAGCCGACTCCTTCAGGTTCATCTGACCCTACTGGCCCGACTGGCCTGGACAATGATGGCATCGATTCGGTGCTTTCCGCTTAAAGCCTGTCTCATGATGCCTGCCCAGCCTCACAAATCATCAAAAAAACGTTCATGCCAGTCCACCAGCGGCTGCGGTGAATTGAGCTTTTGGCCGTAGATGACTGCGTATGACAACACGTTTTGCACGTATTGACGTGTTTCGTCGAACGGGATGCTTTCAACCCAGACGTCGAAGGCCAGGTGATTGGCGCCCCTCAGCCATTGGCGGACACGTCCCGGCCCTGCATTGTAGGCCGCCGAGGCGAGAACCCGGTTACCGTTGAACTGCGCATGCACCTGGCTCAGGTAAGCGGCACCAAGCTGGATGTTTTTGTCCGGGTCGAGCACCTGCGCCGGTGATGCCAGCGGGATGCTGAATTTACGCGCGGTCTCTTTGGCCGTAGCGGGCATCAACTGCATCAAGCCGCTGGCGCCGACGCCGGACCGGGCATCGTCCATGAACGCGCTTTCCTGACGAGTGATCGCAAAGACCCAGCTGGAATGCAGCCCGCGGACCTGAGCCTCGCGCACCAGGGTGTCGCGGTGAGCCATGGGGAAGCGGATATCCAGGTCGTCCCAGTACTGCGCCTGGCTGATGGTGCGGATGGCCGGGAAGTACCAGTGCATGTCGTACGCAAGCTTGGCCTGGGCGACCATTTCGTCCCGGCTGAAGCGACGGGTGACGTGGTACCACTCGCGGCGACCGTCGACGATCTGTCCGCGGTCATAAAACTCCAGCGCACGGCGCACGCCCGGCGTGTTGCGCACTTTGGCGATCAGCGCCGGGCTCATCACCAGGGGCTTGTTGTTGAGCATGTACGGCGTCTGGATGCGGTCGGCGGCAAGAAAGCCGTAGAAGTCACGCTCCTTGGCAACGGTCTTGTACAACCCCGGCAGCAGCGGGCTGTTGGGCTGGGCCAGTTCCAGCGAGCGTGCCTGCCAGTAGCGCCAGCGGTTTGTGGTTGCCAAATCCTGGGGCAGGCGACGCGTCAACTCGTAGGCGTCGCTCCAGCGGCCCAGACGCAGTAAAAGGCGCAGGCGCCATTCAGTGACCGTATTGTCACGCAGGTCCGGGTCGTATTTGGTCATCACCTCAAGGGCGCGACCGTCGTAACTGCGGGCCAGCGTCAGACCGATTTCCTTGGCGATCTGGACCTGTTCTTCATGGGAAAAATGCAAAACCGGCGCGTAGCTGTCGAGCAGTTCCATCGCGCGCTGCGGGTCCTGTTTGGCCAGTCGGCGCAGGCCCAGCCCAACCACATCGGACATCGCCTCGTCGGCCGGCATGAACTGCCCCTGGTTGTTGACCATCTCGGGCTTTTGCGCCACGGCGATCAGCAGACGGCCCTGAGGCGCCAGGGTGGTCATGCTGTTGACCAATTGCGTGGCCAACGCGTAGTTGCGCACCTGGGCGGCGAGCTTGGCGCGTTGCCAGCGCTTCTGTTCGGTCAGTTGGCCTTCAACGGCCCACTGGGTGAAAAACGTGTCGCAAGCCGCCGGCAGGGTTTTGCCGGTCATCCAGGTCTTTTCAGCGTTGGCGTAGCCTTCTGACTTCTGGCCATGGCCGAGCTGATACGAGCCATAAAGACAGTCGAGTTCGACGAAATTGAGCTTGGGGTCGTAGTACTTGACGAAAGGCTGCCAGTCGCCGCGTGACGCCAGAAGCCGCAACCAGCGCAACTTCATGTAGTTGGCCTGGGGCAGGTCGCCATGCTCGGCGAAGAACTTCTCGACCTCCTCATTGCTCGCGCCGTTCAACCGCGCCGTCAGTTCGTCGTAGGCCAGGTATGGCTCGAGCGGGTAATCCGCAAGGGCGGCGGCGTACATGCGATAAGGGCCGCCGTCGCCCTTGGCCAGCGCGCGTTTGGCTTCATCGTAATACTGGCGTTGAGTGGTGAGATCGACCGCTTGGACGGACTGGGCAGCGGTGGCCGACAGAAGCAGGCAGGACAAAAGGCTGAACAAACGACTGCGCATGAGACTTCCGTGCAGATGAATCGTGAAAAGTGGCGCTAGCTTAGCGTGTTGCCCGCGTCGGTTGAAGCGCTGCCGCACCGGTTGTGATGGATGGGAACGCAGCCGTTCCGAAATCGGCTGGCTGGCGGGTTCGGACGACGTCCTGTCATCGATTAGCCGCCCCTCTGCCGGGTTATCTCAGGTAGAATGCGCGCCCGGTTTTTGGAGAAGCTCATGACCCTGCTCAAATTCAGCGATGTGTCCCTTGCGTTCGGCGCCATGCCGTTGTTGGACAAGGTGTCCTGGCAGATCGCCCGTGGTGAGCGGGTCTGCATCATCGGCCGCAACGGCACTGGCAAATCCAGCATGTTGAAGCTGGTCAAGGGTGTGCAGATGCCCGACGACGGCAATGTCTGGCGCGCGCCCGGCCTGAAAATCGGCGAATTGCCCCAGGAGCTGCCGGTCGCCGACGGCCGCACCGTGTTTGACGTCGTCGCCGAAGGCCTTGATGGTGTCGGCGAGCTCCTTGCTCAGTATCATCACCTGAGCCAGAACATCATTACCGCCGAAGACCTCGACAAGCTCATGCATGTCCAGTCGGACCTCGAAGCCCGTGACGGCTGGCGCCTGCAGCAACTGGTAGACAGCACGCTCAGCCGCCTGCAACTGCCTGCAGACAAAACCCTCGCCGAGCTCTCCGGTGGCTGGCGTCGCCGTGTGCTGCTCGCCCAGGCCCTGGTCTCCGAACCCGACCTGCTGATGCTCGACGAGCCCACCAACCACCTGGACATCGGCGCCATCGCCTGGCTCGAAGAAGCGCTGAAGGAATTCCAGGGCGCGGTGTTGTTCATCACCCACGACCGTTCCTTCCTGCAAAACCTGGCCACCCGTATTCTGGAACTGGATCGCGGCGGCCTGATCGACTGGAATGGCGATTACGCCAGCTTCCTGGTCCACAAGGAAGCCATGCTGGCGGCCGAAGAGACCGCCAACGCCTTGTTCGACAAGCGCCTGGCCCAGGAAGAAGTGTGGATCCGTCAGGGCATCAAGGCTCGTCGTACCCGTAACGAAGGTCGTGTGCGCGCCCTCAAGGCATTGCGTGTCGAACGCAGCGACCGCCGCGAACGCACTGGCAAAGCCAACATCCAGCTCGACACGGCCGACAAGTCCGGCAAGCAGGTGATGGTCCTCGACAATGTCAGCTTCGCCCACCCGGGCGGGCCGATGTTGATCAAGGACTTCTCCATGGTGCTGCAGCGCGAGGACCGCATTGGTCTGCTTGGGGCCAACGGTACCGGCAAGACCACGCTGCTGAAGCTGATGCTCGACAACCTGCAGCCCACCAGCGGCAAGGTTGAAGTGGGTACCCGTCTTGACGTCGCCTATTTCGACCAGTTGCGTCATCAGCTCGATCTGGAAAAGACCGTCATCGACAACGTGGCCGAAGGGCGCGACTTCATCGACATCGACGGTCAGAGCCGCCACGTCCTCAGCTACCTCGGCGACTTCCTGTTCAGCCCGCAGCGTGCCCGCACGCCGGTCAAGGCGTTGTCGGGCGGCGAGCGTGCCCGTCTGTTGCTGGCCAAACTGTTCAGCAAACCGGCCAACCTGCTGGTGCTCGATGAGCCCACCAACGATCTCGACGTCGAAACCCTTGAGCTGTTGGAAGAAGTGCTGTTGACCTTCAAAGGCACCGTTCTGATGGTCAGCCACGACCGGGCATTCCTCGACAACGTCGTCACCAGCACACTGGTGTTTGAAGGCGAGGGCAAGGTTCGCGAATTCGTCGGCGGCTATCAGGACTGGATTCGTCAGGGCGGTTCGCCGCGTTTGCTCGGTGTCAGTGACAGCAAGTCCGGCAAGTCCGAGCTGGCGACTGCTGTGGTGCAGGCGGCGCCGGTTGCAGCGACAGAAATGCCCGTTGCCAAAAAGAAGCTCAGCTACAAGCATCAGCGCGAGCTCGAAGCGCTTCCGGCCCAAATTGATAGCGTCGAGGCGCAGATGGCAGCCCTGACCGCCGAGATGGCCGAGCCGGGTTTCTATCAGCGTCCTGCCGAGCAAACCACAGCGGTCATGGCCCAGCTTGAGAGCCTGCAAGGCGAGCTGGATGGTCTGCTTGAGCGTTGGGCCGAGCTGGACGAGTAATCGACAACCTGCAGCAATTAAAAAGCCCGGTCCTTTTTCAAGGGCCGGGCTTTTGTTTGCAGGCGCGGATCAATCGACGCGTTTGACCAGTCGTACCGCCAGCACGTCGCACGGCGCACCGTGCAGCACGTCGTTGGCAGTCGAACCCAGCAGCAGCGACAAGCCATGACGGCCATGGCTGCCGACCACGATCAAATCAACTCGGTGTTCCTTAGCCAGGTTGTGGATTTCAGTGCGCGGCTGGCCATAGGTCAGATGACTGTCGCCGGTTTTTACGTCAGGGTATTTCAGCTTCAACGCTTCCAGCTTTTCCTTGGCCTGGTCGAACTGTTGTTGCTGCAGCTGCGACAAATCCATGGGCACGTCGCCGCCAAAGGCCATGGCCATCGGCTCGACGATATGCACCAGCGACAGTTTGGAGCCACTGGCCAGCGCCAGCGCCATGGCTTTTTTGATGACCGGATCGCACTCTTCAGTGAGGTCCACGGCTACCAGGATATGTTCATAGGACATGGGGTGTTCCTTCTGAGGTCTGCGATGGTTTTGATTATGGCTCTTTTCACGCGCCTCTGGCACGCCAAGCTGTTCCGTCCGGCGCTTGCGGCGGCGGGGGGCGTACAAATATGACGGTGTGGATCATCCTGTCAATCATTGCAGTGGTTTTAAGTCCGCTGGTCTGGTTGCGTCCCTCGCGTTCGCAAAGCGGACGCATGGCCATGCGCATGGCCGCGCGGCGGATGGGCCTGGCCATGCAACTGATTCCCCAGGAGTGGCCGCACTGGCTGCCCACCGAGCCACCGAGCCCTTGCCCCCAGTATCACCGGCCACGCTCCGCGCGGACGCCTGACACTTGGGTGTATTGGCAGATGGAGGCGGGCGTGTGGGTCAATCAGTGGCGCGAGCCCTGCGCAGATCCTCGCCTGCTCGCGCAGTTCAGTACCCTGCCGGCAGACGTGTACAAGGTCGAAGCGGGCCAGCAATTGATAGCTGTGTACTGGGCCGAGCGGGGTGAGCCCGAAGTGTTGCAACGAATTGCAGCCGCGCTGAAGGCCTTGGCCTGACGCCTCCGGTAGCTGAATCGCGCGCATTAAAAAGCCCGATAACATCATCGGGCCGGGGTTGGCCAGGCAGGCCGTAATTCATGTTGGGTGCGGTGCAATGCCGCCTACCCGTTACGCTCACTTCGACGTTGCGACGGTCGAAACGACCCGCATTGAGGCGCAGCGAACTGAATGTAGACCTTAATGGTGCATTTGTCTGCTGATCTTTTCCTCCATCGCCACGCCTTGCTTGTGCCTGCATCTGACTCGTTCAAAGGGCTCGGCAGACGATCAGGCTCTTGAATGGCGTCGTATCAGACGCATTTTTTACCTGCGATTTGCCTGTTTTGCCCGCTGCCTGTCGAATTGACAATTGCTGGAATATGGCCGAAGGTAGCCGCACCCAAATCAAACGGGCGTATGAATTGAGCGTTTGTCATAAAACCGCTCCTTTTTCGCGCTCGAACCGAGTCGACGGGGTGCCTGGCGATTGGTGTTCGCCTCGACGGAAACGTCTTGAGTTTCGCCGGATCCCAGCGTCTGACACGTATTGTTCAGCTTCCATATCGTGGAGATCAGTTGATGATTTACGAAGGTAAAGCCATCACGGTTAAGGCTCTTGAAAGTGGCATCGTCGAATTGCAATTCGACCTCAAGGGTGAGTCCGTCAACAAGTTCAACCGTCTCACCCTCAACGACCTGAGTCAGGCCATCGAAGCCATCAAGGCCGACAGCACGATCAAGGGCGTCATCGTCACCAGCGGCAAGGACGTGTTCATCGTCGGCGCCGATATCACCGAATTCGTCGATAACTTCAAGCTGCCGGACGCCGAGCTCGTTGCGGGCAATCTGGAAGCCAACAAGATCTTCAGCGCGTTTGAAGACCTCAATGTGCCAACCCTCGCTGCGATTAACGGCATCGCACTCGGCGGCGGCCTGGAAATGTGCCTGGCGGCTGATTTCCGCGTCATGTCCGCCACCGCCAAAGTCGGGCTGCCTGAAGTGAAGCTCGGCATCTATCCGGGTTTCGGCGGCACGGTTCGCTTGCCGCGTCTGATCGGCGTCGACAACGCCGTCGAGTGGATCGCTTCGGGCAAAGACAACACCGCTGAAGATGCGCTCAAAGTGGGCGCTGTCGATGCAGTGGTCGCGCCGCAGAAGCTTCAGGAGGCCGCGCTGGATCTGATCAAGCGCGCCATTTCCGGCGAGTTCGATTTCAAGGCGAAGCGTCAGCCCAAGCTGGACAAGCTCAAGCTCAATGCAATCGAGCAAATGATGGCCTTCGAGACCGCCAAAGGTTTCGTGGCAGGCCAGGCCGGGCCGAATTACCCGGCGCCTGTCGAAGCCATCAAGACCATCCAGAAAGCCGCCAACTTCGGTCGCGAAAAAGCGTTGGAAGTGGAAGCTGCCGGTTTCGTGAAAATGGCCAAGACATCGGCCGCCGCGAGCTTGATCGGTCTGTTCCTGAATGATCAGGAACTGAAAAAGAAAGCCAAGGTTTATGACCAGGTCGCCAAGGACGTGAAGCAGGCCGCCGTGTTGGGCGCCGGCATCATGGGTGGCGGTATTGCCTATCAGTCGGCGGTCAAAGGCACGCCGATCCTGATGAAGGACATCCGTGAAGAGGCCATCGCACTGGGCCTGGGCGAAGCGTCCAAGCTGCTGGGCAAGCGTGTCGAAAAGGGCCGCCTCACCAGCGCGAAGATGGCCGAAGCGCTTAATGCGATTCGTCCTACGTTGTCTTACGGCGATTTCGGCACCGTTGACCTCGTCGTTGAGGCCGTGGTCGAAAACCCGAAGGTCAAGCAGGCCGTTCTGGCTGAAGTGGAAGCACAGGTGGGCGAGGACACGATTCTGGCCTCCAACACCTCGACCATCTCCATCAGCTTGCTGGCCAAAGCCCTCAAGCGTCCGGAAAACTTCGTCGGCATGCACTTCTTCAACCCGGTGCACATGATGCCGCTGGTTGAGGTCATCCGTGGCGAGAAGTCCAGCGAAGTCGCGGTGGCGACCACCGTGGCCTATGCCAAAAAGATGGGCAAGAACCCGATCGTGGTCAACGACTGCCCGGGCTTTCTGGTCAACCGCATCCTGTTCCCGTATTTCGGCGGCTTCGCCAAGCTGGTCAGCGCTGGCGTGGACTTCGTGCGCATCGACAAAGTCATGGAAAAATTCGGCTGGCCGATGGGCCCGGCGTACCTGATGGACGTGGTCGGCATCGACACCGGCCACCATGGCCGCGATGTGATGGCTGAAGGTTTCCCGGACCGCATGAAGGACGATCGCCGCACGGCCGTTGACGCGCTGTACGACGCCAACCGCCTTGGCCAGAAGAACGGCAAGGGCTTTTACGTCTACGAGACCGACAAGAAGGGCAAGCCGAAGAAAGTGGTCGACGCTTCCGTTCTTGAAGTGCTCAAGCCGGTGATCTACGAACAGCGTGAAGTCAGCGACGAAGACATCATCAACTGGATGATGATCCCGCTCTGCCTGGAAACCGTGCGTTGCCTGGAAGACGGCATTGTCGACAGCGCTGCCGAGGCCGACATGGGCCTGATCTATGGCATCGGGTTCCCTCCGTTCCGGGGCGGTGCGCTGCGTTACATCGATTCGATCGGTGTCGCTGAATTCGTTGCCCTGGCTGACCAGTACGCTGATCTGGGCGCTTTGTACCACCCCACTGCGAAGCTGCGTGAAATGGCCAAAACCGGCCAGCGCTTCTTCGGCTAAGTGCCCAACGAACAGGTGAAGATATGAGCTTGAATCCGAGAGATGTGGTGATTGTCGACTTCGGTCGCACACCCATGGGCCGCTCCAAGGGTGGCATGCACCGCAACACCCGCGCCGAAGACATGTCGGCGCATCTGATCAGCAAACTGCTTGAGCGCAACAACAAGGTCGACCCGGCGGAAGTCGAGGACGTGATCTGGGGCTGCGTCAACCAGACCCTGGAGCAGGGCTGGAACATTGCGCGCATGGCGTCGCTGATGACACAGATCCCGCACACGTCTGCTGCGCAAACCGTGAGCCGCCTGTGCGGGTCCTCCATGAGCGCGCTGCACACCGCGGCCCAGGCGATCATGAGCAACAACGGTGACGTCTTCGTCATCGGCGGTGTCGAGCACATGGGCCATGTCGGCATGATGCACGGTGTGGACCCCAACCCGCACATGTCTCTGTACGCGGCCAAGGCCTCCGGCATGATGGGCCTCACCGCCGAAATGCTGGGCAAGATGCACGGCATCACCCGCGAAGCTCAGGATGCTTTTGGCGTGCGCTCCCACGCACTGGCACACAAGGCCACGCTGGAAGGGAAGTTCAAGGACGAAATCATCCCGATGCAGGGTTATGACGAGAACGGCTTCCTGAAGATGTACGACTTCGACGAGACCATTCGTCCGGAGACTACTCTGGAAAGCCTGGCTGCGCTCAAGCCTGCGTTCAACCCCAAAGGCGGCACGGTCACGGCCGGTACCTCGTCACAAATTACCGATGGCGCGTCCTGCATGATTGTCATGTCCGGACAGCGCGCCATGGACCTCGGCATCCAGCCTCTGGCGGTCATTCGCTCGATGGCGGTGGCGGGTGTCGACCCGGCGATCATGGGTTACGGACCGGTTCCGGCCACCCAGAAAGCGCTCAAGCGCGCAGGCCTGAGCATCGCTGATATCGACTACTTTGAGCTCAACGAAGCGTTCGCCGCACAGGCCCTGCCGGTGTTGAAAGATCTGAAAGTGCTCGACAAGATGGGCGAGAAGGTTAACCTGCACGGCGGCGCCATTGCCTTGGGCCACCCGTTCGGTTGCTCGGGAGCACGTATTTCCGGCACCTTGCTCAACGTGATGAAGCAGCAGGGCGGCACCTTGGGTGTTGCCACCATGTGCATCGGGCTGGGTCAGGGAATCACCACCGTATTCGAACGCGTTTAAGCGCTGTCAGTGTGCGAGCCGGGGCCTGGTGCCCCGGCTTTTGTTTTTTCCGGAAATGTATGTTTGATTCTTTTTTCCTGTTATTCCCGAGGTTGCCCGCATGCCGCTCCAGCCAGGTCTGTACCGTCATTACAAAGGCCCCGAGTACCGTGTTTTCGGTGTCGCGCGGCATTCCGAGACCGAGGAAGAAGTGGTGTTTTATCAGGCCCTGTATGGCGAATACGGTCTGTGGGTACGCCCTTTGAGCATGTTTCTACAGTCAGTTGAGGTTGACGGCGAGCAGGTGCCGCGCTTTGCTTTGGTTCAGGCCGAACCGGATCTTTTTCCTCGGGCCTGAGGCGGGACCTTGCATTAGCCATTGCTTGACCTCACCTTTCAGCCACTATATATAGCGGGGCCTCGACGGCTTCGACGTCTTTTTTCTTGCATTAGGAATTTTCCGATCCATGGGCAAATCGCTGGTCATTGTGGAATCCCCGGCTAAGGCCAAGACCATCAACAAGTACCTGGGCAACCAGTACGTGGTGAAGTCGAGTATCGGCCATATCCGAGACCTGCCCACCAGCGGTTCGGCTAGCGCCTCCAAAGAGCCTGCTGCCAAGCGCGGCAAAACCGCGTCCGAAGCGCCTGCGCTGTCGCCCAAGGAAAAGGCCAAGCGCCAGCTTGTGGCGCGCATGGGTGTCGACCCGGATCACGGCTGGAAGGCCAAGTACGAAATCCTTCCCGGCAAAGAGAAAGTGATCGACGAGCTGCGCCGCCTGGCGAAAGACGCCGACACCATCTATCTCGCGACGGACTTGGACCGCGAAGGGGAGGCTATTGCCTGGCACCTGCGCGAAGCCATCGGTGGTGATGATGCCCGCTACAAGCGTGTGGTCTTCAACGAAATCACCAAGAAAGCCATCCAGGAGGCGTTTTCCAAGCCGGGCGAACTCGACATCGACCGCGTGAATGCCCAGCAGGCGCGCCGTTTCCTCGACCGGGTTGTCGGGTACATGGTATCGCCGCTGTTGTGGCAAAAGATCGCCCGTGGGCTGTCCGCCGGCCGCGTGCAGTCCGTGGCCGTCAAACTGGTGGTGGAGCGCGAGCGTGAAATCCGCGCGTTCAACCCTGAAGAATATTGGGAAATCCACGCTGACCTCGGCACCGCCAAGGGCGCCAACGTGCGCTTTGAAGTCGCTCGGGAAAAGGGCGAGGCGTTCAAGCCGCTGAACGAAGCGACCGCCATGGCGGCGCTGGAGAAGCTCAAGGCTTCGGCCTACAGCATCAGCAAGCGTGAAGACAAACCGACCAGCAGCAAGCCGTCGGCACCCTTCATCACGTCTACCCTGCAACAGGCAGCGAGCAACCGCCTGGGCTACGGCGTGAAGAAAACCATGATGATGGCCCAGCGTCTGTACGAAGCGGGTTACATCACCTACATGCGTACGGACTCGACCAACCTGTCGGCCGATGCGGTGGCGATGGCGCGCACTTACATCGAGACTGAGTTCGGCAAGAAGTACCTGCCGGAATCGCCGATCGTTTACAGCAGCAAGGAAGGCGCTCAAGAGGCTCACGAAGCGATTCGTCCCTCCGATGTGAATACCCATCCGAGCAAGCTGACCGGCATGGAACGTGATGCAGAGCGCCTGTACGAGCTCATCTGGCGCCAGTTTGTGGCCTGCCAGATGCCGCCTGCGCAATACCTTTCGACCACGGTCACTGTTGCCGCCGGCGATTTCGAACTGCGCGCCAAGGGCCGCATTCTCAAGTTCGACGGTTACACCCGCGTCTTGCCACAAATGACCAAGCCGGGCGATGACGACGTGCTCCCGGACATGGCGCAGGGCGACAACCTGAAGCTGATCAAGCTTGACCCGAGTCAGCACTTCACCAAGCCGCCTGCGCGGTATTCGGAAGCGAGCCTGGTCAAGGAGATGGAAAAACGCGGTATCGGCCGTCCATCGACCTACGCGGCGATCATTTCGACCATTCAGGACCGCGGCTACGTGGCCCTGCACAACCGTCGCTTCTATTCGGAAAAGATGGGCGACATCGTCACCGAGCGACTGTCTGAAAGCTTTTCGAACCTGATGGACTACGGCTTCACCGCCGGTATGGAAGAGAACCTCGACGACGTGGCCCAGGGGCAGCGCGACTGGAAGAACGTGCTGGACGAGTTCTACGGTGACTTCAAGAAGAAACTCGAAGTCGCCGAGGCCCCGGACAGCGGCATGCGCGCCAACCAGCCGGTAATGACAGACATTCCGTGCAAGGTGTGCGGTCGTCCGATGCAGATTCGTACGGCGTCCACCGGTGTATTCCTCGGCTGTTCCGGTTACAGCCTGCCGCCGAAAGAGCGTTGCAAGGCCACGGTCAATCTCACGCCGGGCGACGAAATCGCTGACGACGATGAGGGCGAGTCCGAATCACGCGTGTTGCGTGGCAAGCACCGCTGCCCGATTTGCAGCACGGCGATGGACGCTTACCTGCTGGATGAAAAGCACAAGCTGCACATCTGCGGCAACAACCCGGATTGCTCGGGTTACGAGATCGAAGAGGGCACCTACCGCATTAAAGGCTATGAAGGCCCGAGCGTGGAATGCGACAAGTGCGGCGGCGAGATGCAGCTCAAGACTGGCCGCTTCGGCAAGTTCTTCGGCTGCACCAACTGCAAGAACACTCGCAAACTGCTGAAGAGCGGTGAAGCGGCACCGCCGAAGATGGACCCGGTGAAGATGCCGGAGCTCAAATGCGAAAAGGTCGACGACACCTACATATTGCGTGACGGCGCTTCGGGGCTTTTCCTGGCCGCGAGCCAGTTCCCGAAGAACCGCGAAACGCGTGCGCCACTGGTGCTGGAAATCGCGCCGCACAAGGACGAGATCGATCCGAAGTATCACTTTCTTTGTGAGGCACCGAAGAAAGACCCAGACGGTCGTCCGGCAGTGATCCGCTACAGCCGCAAGTCCAAGGAGCAGTACGTGCAGACCGAAGTGGACGGCAAGCCTACCGGCTGGCGCGCGTTCTACGACGGCGGCAAATGGAAGGTTGAAGACAAGCGTTGATCGCCTGATCTCGCTGCGACTGGTCAGCCTCTTCGCTTTGCGTTAAAAGAATCCTTCGGCGTGTGCAGATGCTCCGAAGGATTTTTTTCATCCTTTGCCGGACTGATTCTCCGCTTGCATGCTGTTGATTGACTCCACTTTCAGAGGCCCTGTATGGCTCACGAACTTTATACACGCACCAACCAGAAGCTGTTTTTCGCGGGCCTGGCTCTGGAAGCCATGGCCAAAGCCGTGGAGAGTCGCGCGATGAACGCGCAGGGACTTGAGCAGGCAGAGCGTGAGTCGGCCATCTTTCACCTCTATGGGGCGTTGCTGGGCCTGTGTCACGAAATCGCCGGCTATTACCGCTTGCCCCAAGCCGCCACGCCACGTGCCGAGGATCTGCTGTCGCCAAAGGTACTGGAAGCGATTGCCATACCGGAGATGGGTGAGCTGATCGAGCTTGCCCAGCACCGGGAAACCTGGCTGGCGCAGCTTTTGGCTTCGTACCATGCGCTGTTTATGCCGCCGAGCGCACCGCGCAAGCCAAAGGGAGATGTCACCCAGCCGTTGATTATCGCTGTCGGTGCCCAGGAGGAACCCGAGCAGGTGCTGACCCGAGAGGAAATGGAAAGCTGGCGTCAGCAGCTCAAGGGTCTGGCGATCCGCTTCCGCGAAGGCCTGAGCGAGTGCTGATACGGAGTGATCGATGGGCTAGGGGCTGAGTCGTCTGGCTGTTACAATGCCGGCCTTTCGTGGAGAACTCCCCTGATGCCAACCTCGTTTCTGGAAATCGTAGAACTGCCTGACGGTCGCATCGAACTGCGTCGCGCCGAGGACGAAGGCTCGCTCGTTACACTGAATTTCTCGGAAGACGCCAAGGCGTTCCTGCAAGGCCAACATGTCGAGGTTGCCAAGGCGATGCTTAGCGTAGGGGTCCAGATGGCAGGCCGCCTCGCTGAAGGCGAACTGACCAAGGATGAAGAAGGGCCGCGCGTGCTGCATTGATACCGGGATTCGCTCGATGACCGCTGTCTTGCAGTCTTGTTGTGCCAGATCACCGCAATCCCGCTGTTCCCCACGCCATCCCGCTTCCCGAACCTCAAGAAGCGTCTGCTCGTTGCAAATCCTCGAATAATCTCCGCCGCGCTCAGCCCAGACGAATGTTCAGGCTTTGTGCATCACCGCTTCGCGCTGCGCTGGCGAGTTGCTGACGCGCGCCACTGGAGATCGGATTGATCCAGCTAACCACGGTATGACTGCGGCCAAGCCGTAAGACCTCGCGGGTGAGTTCCAGTGGACTTTGAGTACCGCGTGGCTGCATCAGAATAATGCGTTCCCGGTTCAGACCCGCATCCCGTAGCCATGCCTGGGTGACGCTGGCAGGCGGTGCGACCAGGGTCAGCCAGCGATCATTGGTGTCCTGGCTCAGCTCACGCAAGACGGGGGCGAGCAGGTTGAGGCAGTTCCCGGCAGCGCCGCGCAATGACAATTCACTAAAGACTTCCGGTTCGTTGCTCCAGGGCGACTCGACAATCTCGGCCAGGGCCGGGACCTGCAGCAGAGGAACGTCGAGCATCGGCACGCCAGGCACCATGAATGCTTCGAACAGTGGCAGTTGTGCGTGTTGCTGCGGTGTGTGTGGGAGCTGCATCTACGTTCTCCTTATCGACGTATAACGCCGACGCTCAAGCCTTCAATGACAAGATCCTGATCTTTCAGATTGACCTCGATCGGCGCGAAGTCGGCGTTCTCCGCCAGCAGCCAGACCTTGCTGCCTTCACGCTTGAAGCGCTTGACCGTGACCTCGTCACCGATGCGCGCGACGACGATCTGGCCGTTGCGAGCCTCCCGTGTGGTATGTACGGCCAGCAGGTCCCCGTCGAGAATCCCGACGTCTTTCATGCTCATGCCGTGTACCCGCAGCAGGTAATCAGCGCTTGGATGGAAAAAGGCCGGGTTGATCGCCAGGGATTCTTCGATGTGTTGCTGGGCGAGAATGGGAGCACCCGCTGCAACCCGACCAATGATTGGGAGGCCGCTGTCGTCGGGTTTGGCTTCAAAACCAGGGATGCGAATGCCGCGGGAAGCGCCCGGGGTCATTTCGATAGCGCCCTTGCGGGCAAGTGCCTTGAGGTGTTCTTCGGCAGCGTTGGGTGATTTGAAACCCAGCTCCTGAGCGATTTCGGCGCGCGTTGGCGGATAGCCGTTGTCTTCGAGGCAGCGCTTGATGAAGTCCAGAATCTCGGCTTGGCGTGACGTCAGTTTGATCATGTGCATCGCTCTGGCTTTTTATACAGTGACTGGGATTATATACAGTGCTTGCCGGTTGGCAATGCTCCTTTTCGGCCTGCTTGTGGTCAAGTGTGGGCGAGTGACGCTACAGGCCCCGGTTTGTATGGTTAAATGCCGTGACTGATCGGGCAGATTGCGGACGCTCAGGGTTGACAGTGATGCGACTGAAACGTATGTTTCAAACAAGTGTTTGTCAGGCGTGGAATCATGGCTCAGTCGGAAACAGTTGAACGAATTCTCGATGCAGCGGAGCAACTCTTCGCCGAGAAGGGTTTTGCAGAAACCTCGTTGCGGCTGATCACCAGCAAGGCGTCTGTCAATCTGGCTGCCGTGAATTACCACTTCGGTTCCAAGAAGGCGTTGATTCAAGCGGTGTTTTCCCGATTCCTCGGCCCATTCTGTATCAGCCTTGACCGCGAGCTTGAGCGTCGTCAGGCCAGGCCTGAACACAAACCCACCCTTGAAGAACTCCTCGAAATCCTCGTAGAGCAAGCGCTGGTGGTGCAGCCACGCAGCGGTAACGATCTCTCCATCTTCATGCGCCTGTTGGGGCTGGCCTTCAGTCAAAGCCAGGGCCACTTGCGCCGTTACCTCGAAGACATGTACGGCAAGGTCTTCCGCCGCTACATGCTGCTGGTGAACGAAGCGGCCCCACGTATTCCTCCCATCGAGCTGTTCTGGCGAGTGCACTTCATGTTGGGCGCCGCGGCCTTCAGCATGTCGGGCATCAAGGCGTTGCGCGCCATTGCCGAAACCGACTTTGGCGTCAACACGTCTATCGAGCAGGTCATGCGCCTGATGGTGCCGTTTCTGGCCGCTGGCATGCGTGCGGAATCAGGCGTCACCGACCCGGCGATGCTCGCCGCGCAACTTCGGCCGCGCACCAAGACGACGCCGCCGGTTCCTGCCAAGGCCTGAGCCCGGCTCGGGCTGACGCCGGCCTGATTTGCATCGCATCCTTCGATCCCTCACCATGCCGGCCTGAGCATTGGTTGTTGAAGGATTTTCCTATGAGTTCTGGCCTGCAAGGCTCCCTGATGGTGGATGTGGCCGGCACTTGGCTGACCGCTGAAGACCGTCAGTTTCTGCGTCAGCCCGAAGTGGGCGGTCTGATCATTTTCGCGCGAAACATCGAAAGCCCTCGGCAAGTGCGTGAGTTGTGCGCGTCCATTCGCGCCATCCGCCCCGACTTGCTGCTGGCGGTCGACCAGGAGGGTGGCCGGGTACAGCGCTTGCGCCAGGGGTTCGTCAGGCTGCCGCCAATGCGCGCCATCGCCGATCAGCCGCACGCCGAGGTTCTCGCCGAACACTGCGGTTGGCTGATGGCAACTGAAGTGCTGGCAGTGGGTCTGGACCTCAGTTTCGCCCCGGTACTGGATCTCGACTACCAGCGCAGCGCTGTGGTGGGGACACGCTCATTCGAAGGCGATCCCGAGCGCGCTGCCACACTGGCTGGCGCGTTCATACGGGGCATGAACGCTGCGGGCATGGCGGCCACGGGCAAGCATTTTCCCGGCCACGGCTGGACAGAAGCCGATTCTCACGTTGCCATTCCTACCGACGAACGCAGCCTGGAAACCCTCCGCGCCAACGACTTGGTGCCCTTTCAGCGCCTGAGCAAAAGCCTGGCAGCGGTTATGCCTGCTCATGTCATCTATCCCAGAGTGGATTCGCAGCCAGCCGGGTTCTCGCGGCGCTGGCTGCAGGACATCCTGCGTGGCGAGCTGGGATTTGACGGCGTGATCTTCAGCGACGACTTGTCGATGGCCGGGGCACATGTGGTGGGAGATGCAGCCAGCCGTATCGAGGCTGCGCTTACCGCCGGGTGCGATATGGGCCTGGTCTGCAACGACCGGGCAGCTGCTGAACTGGCCTTGACTGCGGCTCAGCGCCTGAAGATAACGGCGCCCCAGGCGCGATTGAGCAGAATGCGCGGCGCAGGTCTTGCGACCACCGAATACCGGCAGCACCCTCGCTGGCTCGCGGCGCTGACCGCACTGCGCGCAGCCCATTTGATCGACTGAGAATAAGCCATGACTGTTTACGCGATTATCGGCGGCACCGGCCTGACCGAGCTTGAGGGGCTGACGATCCGTCAGTCACTGTCCGTCAACACGCCCTATGGCGTGCCCTCTGGTGACGTTCACGTCGGAGACTACGCCGGCCGCGAAGTGATGTTTCTCGCCCGCCACGGGCACCCGCACCGTTTCCCGCCGCACAAGGTCAACTACCGCGCCAACATCTGGGCGCTCAAGCAGGCAGGGGCGCAAGCGATCCTCGCAGTCAACGCCGTTGGCGGCATTCATCCAGCCATGGGCACTGGTCACTTCTGCGTGCCCCATGACCTGGTCGACTACACCAGCGGGCGGGAACATACGTTCTTTGCCGACGATCTGGAGCACGTGACCCACATCGACTTCAGCTTTCCTTATAGCGCAGCACTGCGGGCCCGTCTGATTGCGGCACTGGCGGCCGAGGGTTGCGCCTTCAGCGACTCTGGCGTTTACGCCTGCACCCAGGGGCCACGCCTGGAGACGGTGGCAGAGATCGCCCGGCTTGAGCGGGACGGCTGCGACATCGTGGGCATGACCGGCATGCCGGAAGCCGCGCTCGCGCGTGAGCTTGAGCTTGAATACGCGTGCCTGGCCCTGGTGGTCAATCCGGCTGCGGGGAAGTCGGCGCAGGTCATCACGATGGCCGAAATCGAACAGGCGCTGCGCGACGGAATTGGCAAGGTCAAGGCAACACTCGCCCGGGTTTTGAGCGCTGCCTGATCCTCGCACGGTCTGGCCTGCCACTGGCATACCAAAGGGTCATTTGCCGACGGCTGCTACGCCGCGGAGGTATTTAAAGTCAACGTAAATTCGTACAAAAGTTGTCCACGGAAAGCGTGAATATCTCTGTGGATAAGTTTCTGTAAGCCTGTAAATGCAAGGCCTTAGCTGCAATGGTCGTTTAATGATCAGGTTTTGTAATGAGGCGGATGCAGTGGGTCAATCGTCCGAAGTCGCTTCGGATGACGAAGCCTGAGGCTCAAAAAAAAGCAGGAGAAAAAGGGGAAGGACTCCGGGCTGCGCGGTGTTGCAGGCGCGGCCCAGTCCACTTACCTGATGGGGAGTCAGCAGAACAATTTACCTGGTTCAGTCGAGACTGAGTCAGGATTCCGCCCACTCGACATCAGTCAAGCCGAGTTGCTCGGCCTTGGGTTTGGTTACCTTGGGAACGCGGTCAGAGCGGTATTTGGGGATTTGGCCAAACCCCGCGTCAACTGAAGCCCAATGCCAGGCAGATGCGTTGTCCATGGCTTCGGCGCTGATGTAAAAGCTTTTGTAGCTGCCGTGCAGCAGATAATCGATTCTGAAATGCTTGTACTGTGCCACGCTTGCAAACCTCCCTATCAGTCACTCTCTTTGTAACTGAGTCGTCACCGCCAGGAAAATTCACTCCAAATTGCCGTTTAAAGCCAAATGGTTGCGTTTGGTACACAAGGGTGAGACGGCGGGTCGTCATCCGGACAAATGGATGGCAAACCCCCGGTTTTGAGCGGTCAGGACCCGTGGCGGTCTGGCTTTCACCAGTAGGTAAGCGGCAGTGCAGACCCAAAAGCCCTACGCTGCCGCTCGATCGTGCATCCAAATGGCTACTTGTTGAGGAACTTGAAGACCGTGGTCTGCGTATAGGCCTTGCCCGGGTCCAGGCGCGTCGACGGGAAGTTCGGCTGATTCGGTGCATCCGGGTAGTGCTGGGTTTCGAGTGTGAACGCGCCCCAGTGCGGATAGATCTTGCCGGCTTTGCCTTTCACGGTGCCGTCAAGGAAGTTGCCCGTATAGAGCTGTACGCCTGGCTCAGTGGTGAACAGCTGCAGCCGGCGGCCGGATTTCGTATCGACTACGTCCGCTGCCAGGTTGGCCAGTTTCCCTTTGGTGTCCAGCACCCAGTTATGGTCATACCCGCCCTGCGTCGGTTCTGCGAACTTGAGCTGAGTGTTGTCCTCGCGGATTCGCTTGCCGAACGCGACGGGTTTCAGGAAGTCCATCGGCGTGCCAGCCACGGCAGCCAGTTCCCCGGTCGGGATCAGCTTTTCATTGACCGGCGTGTAGCGGGATGCATGGACCACGGCGACCTGATCAAGGATGTCGCCATTACCCGCACCGGCGAGGTTGAAATAGCTGTGATTGGTCAGATTGAGGACGGTCGGCTTATCCGTGGTGGCGTGGTACTGGATGCGCAGCTCGTTCTTGTCGTTCAGGCTGTAAGTCACTTCGGTTTTCAGCGTGCCGGGGAAGCCCATCTCACCGTCGACCGAAACGTAGGTCAGCTTGACACCCACTGAGCCTTTGTCTTTGACCTCTTCAGCCTTCCAGATCTGCTTGTCGAAACCCTTGGGCCCGCCGTGCAGTGCATTGGTCTTGTCGTTCAATGGCACCTGATAGCTTTTGCCATCCAGAGAGAACTTGCCGTCGGCCAATCGATTGCCGAAGCGTCCAATCGTTGCGCCAAAAAACGCGGTGCCTTTCTGATAGCCGTCAAGATCATCGAAACCCAGCACTACGTCCTCGGCCTTGCCATGCTTGTCAGGAACCAGCAGCGACTGAAGGGTAGCGCCGTAGGTAATAACGGTAGCCTGCATGCCCTGACTGTTGCGCAGCGTGTACTTCTCCACCGCCGTGCCGTCGGCAAGCTTGTCGAAAACGCCATGTTCGCTGGATAAGCCGGCGGCGTGGACTTGCAGGGCGGCCGCCATCAACGACAGACCAATGGCAGGTATAAGCGTCTTTCTCATTACGTCCTTCCTTTTGTTGTTATGGAGGTTGTTGCAGGTACCGGGTGAAACGCGCACCGCTGTTGCGGGACTCAACTCAGGAGCGAGTACCCGAGCAGACCAGTGCGAGACGATTTGGTCATACTATTTAGGCAGTGCCGTGCCGATATTTCGAGTTATAGATCAAAAACCCTCGCTTTAAAAATAAATTGTAATACTATTCGGCGAAAGCGGACCTCAAGCCCCTGGCGGACAGGTCTAGCCTGATAGACCAAGGTTTTGCGAGTGTTTGACTCCTAATCATATGATCATTAGCCTCGATTTGCGGAAGTCACCGTAAACAGGGGCGGATCAATGAGCAGCAGTTTTCATGCGTCAACGGTAGACCGCCTCGGCGCCTGGATTGCTCAGGGCAACGTGATGCCGGGGCAGTCGTTGAAAGTTGAAGCAGCATTGGGCGAAGAATTCGGAGTCAGCCGTACAGTGATTCGCGAAGCCATCAAAACCTTGGTGGCCAAGGGATTGCTGGAGGTGGGCCCCAAGGTCGGCACTCGGGTACTGCCGGTGCGCAACTGGAATCTGTTTGACCCGCAGGTAGTGGGCTGGCTTGCGGCGAAGGGCTTGCCGCAGAGCTTTGTGCTGGACTTGCTGGACCTGCGTCGTGCGATCGAACCCATGGCGGTCAGATGGGCCTGTGAAAGGGCTACGCCCGAGCAGATCGCAGGCATTCAGGCAGCCTACGTGCGGCTGGAGGCCAGCGTTGCGGACCAGGTTGATTACAACGTCGCCGATCAGCGTTTTCACGAGGCTGTGCTGGCGGCCAGCCACAACCAGTTGATCGAGCAGATGTTACCGGCGCTCGGCGCGTTGCTGGCGATCTCGTTTGAGGTGTCGTCGGCGGTACCCGGGGAGCTGGGCAGGACACTGCCGCTGCACAAGGATCTGGCGGACGCCATCGCCAATCGCGATTCTGCGCGGGGAGTCTGGGCCTGCATGAGCCTGATCGAGAATGCCGGTGAAGTGATTACCCGCTCCCGGCAGCCTCCTTTGTCCCGCTGTTTATGATGCAACCCGCTGTGATGGCTTGACGGATTCAAGGTGAGACGCTCCAGGCGCCTCGCTGACCCACAATAATAAGCAGGAAGATTTCGATGAAATGGCTGCCGGTCTGCGATCAGCGTTTCAAATTGGCCGAAGGGCCGTTCTGGGACCACACCCATCAGGCCCTGTATTGGGTCGACATTGCCGGGTTCCGGGCGCTGCGCCTGAACGAGGGCAAGGTCTGCTTTTGGCAATTCAACGAGCCGGTCTCCGCGTTTATTCCCACTCATTCTGGCGACGCGCTCGTCACCCTGGCCAGCGGCGTTTATCGCCTAGACCTTGATTCCCCTTCGAGCCAGCCCGCCCTCAGACTGCTGTGCGCGGCCGATCCTGTTGCCGGCAATCGTGCGAATGAAGCGCGTTGTGACCGTCACGGCCGGCTCTGGCTCGGGACCATGCAAAACAACCTGGACGACCAGGGCGGCGACCTGCCGTTAGAGCGTCGGTCCGGCGGGCTGTTCCGCATCGATGGCCAGGCGTCGGTGACGCCTTTGTTGGCGGGGCAGGGCATCGTCAACACGTTGCTTTGGCCAGCAGACGGTGCGTCAGTGCTGACCGCCGACACGCTCGATGGCGTGATCTACCGCTACCCCATCCACGCTGACCACTCTCTGGGCGATCGCCAGCTCTGGGCTGCCGAACACCCCCGTGGCGCACCCGACGGCTCGGCGATGGACGCACAGGGGTTCGTCTGGAATGCGCGCTGGGGTGGCGGCTGCCTCATCCGCTTCGCACCGGACGGCAGCGTAAACCGGGTGATAGAACTCCCCGTCAGTCATCCCACCAGCTGTGTGTTCGGCGGCCCGCAGATGTCGACCCTGTTCGTCACCAGCGCGCGGCCTGCCGAAGGCGCACTCGAGCTGGATGGTTATGTAATTCAAGCCCAGGTAGGCATCGAAGGAATGGAGTCTCACCGCTTTGCCGGGTGATGCCGGCCATGGGTTGGATGAGCGTGACACTCGGTTACATAGGCGTCATTGATAATATGATATGACTGTTTTCAGTCGAACGGCCTGCCGTTAAAAGCACGGCAAGCTGTTCCGACACTCACTGCTGAACGCTGTAGCTAGTCAATAAAAATAAGGAGTTAGCTATGTTGAGTCGCCACGGGATTCGTTCCCTGTGCTGTGCTGCTGTTGCCACCGCCATTCTGGGCATGAGCGCCGGTGTTTCCGCCGCTGACAAGGTCAAGATCGGTTTTCTGGTCAAGCAGGCTGAAGAGCCCTGGTTCCAGACCGAATGGGCCTTCGCAGAAAAAGCCGGCCAGGAACATGGTTTTGAAGTGATCAAGATCGCCGTTCCGGACGGTGAAAAAACCCTCTCCGCCATCGACAGCCTTGCCGCCAATGGCGCCAAGGGCTTCGTCATCTGCCCGCCTGACGTTTCTCTGGGCCCGTCCATTGTTGCGAAGGCCAAAGCCAACGACATGAAAGTCATGGCCGTCGACGACCGCTTCGTCGACGCCAAGGGCAAGTTCATGGAAGACGTCCCGTACCTGGGCATGGCAGCGTTCGAAGTCGGCCAAAAACAGGGTGCGGCGATGGCGACCGAAGCCCAGAACCGCAAGTGGGACTGGAAAGAAACCTACGCGATCATCAACACCTACAACGAACTCGACACCGGCAAGAAGCGCACCGACGGTTCGGTGGATGCGTTGAAGAAAGCCGGGCTGCCTGAGGATCACATCCTCTTCGCTCCGCAGAAAACCCTCGACGTCCCCGGCAGCATGGATTCCACCGGCGCTGCTTTGCCCAAGCTCCCCGCTGCCGCGAAGAACCTCATCATCGGTGGCATGAACGACAACACCGTTCTGGGTGGCGTGCGTGCAACCGCAGGCGCCGGCTTCGCAGCGCCCAACGTGATCGGCATCGGCATCAACGGTACTGACGCCATCGACGAACTGAAGAAGAAAGACAGCGGTTTCTTCGGCTCGATGCTGCCAAGCCCTGACAAAGAGGGCTACAACACCGCCCTGGCGATGTACGAGTGGGTCACCACCGGCAAAGAACCTGCCAAATACACCGCGATGGACGACGTGACGCTGATCACCCGCGCCAACTTCAAGGAAGTACTGACCAAGATCGGTCTGTACAAGTAAGCGCGGCAGTCGAGTCGGGGCGCCTGTAACCCGGGCGGATATCTGCAAGGCCTCGCTCCACCTGAGAAGGGTGGGGCGAGGTGGAGGTGGTTCATGCAACAGGCATCGGTACAGCAACACGTTCAGCAGGGCGGCAGTCTGCGCTTCAACGGGATCGGCAAGACCTTTCCTGGTGTGAAGGCGCTGTCCGACATCAATTTTGAAGCTCGGCCAGGCAGCGTTCACGCGCTGATGGGCGAGAACGGCGCGGGTAAATCCACGCTGCTGAAGATTCTCGGCGGCTCGTATCAACCCAACAGTGGTGATCTGCAGATTGGCGACCAGCGTCTGGCGTTCAAGTCTACCGCCGACAGCATCGCGGCCGGTGTGGCGGTGATCCACCAGGAGCTTCATCTGGTGCCGGAAATGTCGGTGGCGGAAAACCTTCTGCTCGGCCACATGCCCAATCGCTGGGGCATGATCAACCGTCGGGCCATGGTCCGGCGCGCACGGGACCTGCTCAAAGGCCTGGCCGACGAGATCGATCCCAACACGCGTCTGGGTGACCTGTCTCTCGGTCAACGGCAGTTGGTGGAAATTGCCAAGGCCATGTCACGCAATGCGCATGTCATTGCGTTTGATGAACCTACCAGTAGCTTGTCCGCGCGTGAGATCGACCGGCTGATGGCGATCATCACCAAGCTGCGCGATGAAGGTCGGGTCATCCTCTACGTCTCCCACCGCATGGAAGAAATCTTTCGCGTGTGTGACGCCGTCACCGTGTTCAAGGACGGCCGCTTCGTGCGCACCTTCAACGACATGGCCGAGCTGGACCACGACCGTCTGGTCACCTGCATGGTCGGCCGAGACATTCAGGACATCTACAACTACCGGCCGCGTCAGCATCAGGGGCCTAGCCTGCGTGTCACCGGCCTGATGGGGCCCGGCCTGCAGGAGCCGGTCAGCTTCGCTGTGCAAAAGGGCGAGATTCTGGGCTTTTTCGGCCTGGTCGGTGCTGGCCGCACCGAAATGTTCCGCATGCTCTCAGGCCTGACACGGGCGCAGGCGGGAACGCTGCAACTGGATGGCAAGCCGTTGAACCTGCGCTCGCCACGCGACGCCATCAATGCCGGGATTCTGTTGTGCCCCGAGGACCGTAAAAAAGAAGGCATCGTGCCGCTGTCCAGCGTTGCGGAAAACATCAATATGGGCGCGCGGCCTCGCCACGTGAATCTGGGCTGTCTGATTCAAGGGCGTTGGGAGCGTGACAATGCCGCTCACCAGATCAAGTCCATGAACGTCAAAACCCCTTCACCCGAGCAGCAAATGCTGTTTCTGTCGGGCGGCAATCAGCAGAAAGCCATTCTGGGGCGCTGGCTGTCGATGCCCATGAAAGTCCTGCTGCTGGACGAGCCAACCCGAGGCATCGACATCGGCGCCAAGTCCGAGATCTACCAGATCATCCATAACCTCGCGGCTGACGGCATTGCCGTCATCGTGGTCTCCAGCGATTTGATGGAAGTCATGGGCATTTCCGATCGCATCCTGGTGATGAGTGAAGGGGCGATCACTGGCGAGCTGACCCGCGAGGAAGCCAACGAGCAACGTCTCCTGCAACTGGCACTGCCGCGTACGCGCGGTTAAATCCGGCTATTGAAAACTGGCTATGAAAAATAAAAACGAGGTGCGTATGTCTACCGAATCCAGCCTGACGGCTCCCCGCCAGGGCATGAACATGCGTCGATTCGTCGACGACTGGGCCATGCTCATGGCCGCGCTGGGCATCTTTGTGCTCTGTGCCTTGCTGATCGACAACTTTATGTCGCCGCTGAACATGCGGGGCCTGGGCCTGGCGATTTCCACCGTCGGCATCGCCGCCTGCACGATGCTGTACTGCCTCGCCTCCGGACACTTCGACCTGTCGGTTGGCTCCGTGCTGGCCTGTTCCGGGGTCATTGCCGGTATCGTTATCCGCGACACGGACAGCGTCTTTCTGGGTGTTTCTGCAGCCCTGGCGATGGGCCTCCTGGTCGGCCTGATCAATGGCATCGTGATCGCCAAGCTGCGCATCAACGCGCTGATCACCACGTTGGCGACCATGCAGATCGTACGCGGGCTGGCCTACATCTTTTCCAACGGCAAAGCAGTTGGCGTGGGCGACGAAGCGTTTTTCGTCTTCGGCAACGGGCAGTTGTTCGGCGTGCCGGTGCCGATCCTGATTACCATCGTCTGCTTCATATTCTTCGGCTGGCTGTTGAACTACACCACCTACGGGCGCAACACGCTGGCCATCGGCGGTAACCAGGAAGCGGCGCTGCTCGCCGGGGTTCATGTTGACCGCACCAAGATCATCATCTTCGCCGTTCACGGCCTGATCGGCGCACTGGCTGGCGTGGTGTTGGCGTCGCGCATGACCTCGGGTCAGCCGATGATCGGCCAGGGCTTTGAGCTCACAGTCATCTCGGCTTGCGTCCTGGGCGGGGTCTCGCTCAGTGGCGGCATCGGCATGATCCGCCACGTTATCGCAGGGGTGCTGATCCTGGCGATTATCGAAAACGCCATGAACCTGAAGAACATCGATACCTTCTACCAGTACGTGATCCGCGGCACGATTCTGCTGCTGGCGGTGATCATCGACCGTCTCAAGCGCCGCTAAGCGCGTTGACCCTATAGACGATGCGCGGCATTAGCCGCGCATCGTTTGTCAGGCAGGCATGTATACCGCTTAGGGCTGCATCGCTAAACCTCCCGCGTAACACTCCTCCCGCATAACATTCTTGTGCGGTTCCCCGTCGCGATTACCCTCAGACCAGTTTGGACGTCTCGAAGATCAGGCGCATGGTGGCTTGCGCCAGTGACTGTGCCTCCGCCCGGACATTATCGAGCTGGGCATTTGCCTCACTGTACTGAGGATCTTTGGCACGAACGTCGACCAGCCGCGTCAGCTGCAAGGACGCGTCCATCAAGCCAAACAAGTTGCGGTGCAACTGATGACTGACTTGTGTCAAAGGCTGAGAGAGGTCTTCATTTTCTTCGGTAAGAGGGCGGTCGCCCATGCTTTCGAGGTTACGGTGTCTGCTACCCGTCAGGACGAAGTCAAGGTCCACGCCCGCGCCTGCAACCCGTAACAGGTAGTCGGCCTTGGGATAGCGTGCCCCACTTTCGTAGTTTCCCTGAGCGTTGGTTTCGACTCCGCCGACGGCGCCCAAAGCGCTTTGCGACAGTTTGAGCCTGGTGCGCTCTTGCCTCAGCCGCAGGCCAATCCCTTTCATGTTATTCAACTCCTGTTGATCACGCGAGACAGGCCCTTCGAGGCGACTCGAGGGCTTTTCTTATTCCAGGAAAGCAAATCAATGCAAGCGCGTGCTTCGGCAGGCGCACAGAACGCCGTGCTGACTACATTCTGGATCCAAACTGTACATCATGTAAGAAATTTCTCAAACAGTTGTATGATCTCACTCCACTTGAATAAGAATAAGGAGAGAAATCACTCTTTTGAGTGATATCGCCGACGGCTTCGAAGCGGGCTAGAACGAGGGAGTGGGCACGTTATGTGCCCGTACGGATAGATTCAGGAAGGGCAGCGCGTGGAGGGTTGACGCGCCCATTGGGCGGCGGTGCGTGAGACGTTGTCGGCCAGCGTTGCAACAGCGCTCTGATGGGCCAGCACCAGATTTTCCATGCCTACGCCTGCAGGCTGGCGAATCACGCTGCTGCACGTCAGCGTCTGACGCTTGCTGCCGGGACCTGCGCCGGCCCCTCGCAGGCTCAGACTCCAGACCACGTCGATCAGCGCGTACTGGTCCAGCACCGACTCGAAGCGGCGCACGTCGGTGCGTACTGACAGCACGGGTTCGTCCGCCTGCTTTGGCAAGCCTGCCAGGTCACGCGAGCCAAAGCGCCGCTCAAGTTGCCCGGTCAGGGCATCGTGAAATTCGTCGCCCAAAGGCGCACCCCAACGCTCGTTCTCGAGGATCGCCAGGCTGCCGTTGCCCTGACGAATGACCAGCGGCGGCTGATCGACTTGTACCGCCATCAGCACGGGCTGCATTTCGAACTGAAATGGCGCCTGGGCTGGACTGGCGGGAGATTGGCCGGCTGGCGCGATCAGCGTGTAGTAATGGGTCGGCGTTGACGCGCAGGCCGACAGGCCCAACACGCAGGCGAGTGTCAACAGGGGTTTACGCATTGTCATTGCTCAGGCTCCGGTGCGATTTCGCGGGAAGAGGATGATCCTTTAAAAGAACCAGGCGCCGCGTCGCCCGAGCGGCCGCGAATCAGGGATTCGGGGTGGCGGCTGAGGAAGTCGGTCAGCACCCGCACCGAACGCGCCGTGCGCTGTACTTCTTCCATGGCCTGGCCCAGCTGCTGGCGGGCCGGCGAGTCGTCAGACAAGGTTTCGTTGGCCGTACCCAGGGTCTTCTGTGCTTGCTGCAAGGCGCCACGCATCTGTGGCAACACGTCACTGTTGACCTGCTTCATGGTTTTTTGCAGTTCAATCAGGCTGCCGTTGAGGTTCTTCGCCAAATCGTCGAGAGGGATCTTGCCAAGCTTGTCGACGAACGCCTGCAGTTGTTCCTGCAACTTGTCGAAGCTGCCGGGCACGGTAGGGATTTCCAGCGGGCGGGCTTTAGCGTCGTAGGCGACCTTCGTGGCCTTCGGATCGAAATCCATGGCGATATAGAGCTGGCCCGTCAGCAAGTTGCCCGTGCGCACCTGGGCGCGCAGGCCGCGGTCGACGAACTGGCCAATAATCTTCGACGTCTGGGCTTCTTCGTCCCCCCCGCCAGCCTGCTCTTTGAGCTTGTCGTTGGCTGCGCCCAGCCGTTGCGGATAGATCACCGCGCCGACGATGCCCGGAAAGGTGCCCGTGGCCGGGTCATAGTCGAGGTCCACCGACACTACGCGGCCGACATTGACCCCCAGGAAGTCGACCGGCGCATTGACCACCAGGCCGCGCAGCGATTGGTTGAAGCGCATGCGGATGTACTTGGGCTCGCCATCGGGGGGTGCCAGTGCGGTGGCCTGATCCTCGAACAACTTGAATTCGGCGTTGGTTTCGGCAGGTTTTGCATCCGGGCTGTACTTGGGCTCGCGGAAGGCAATGCCGCCGGAAATGATCGAGGCCATGGACTGCGTGGAGACCTTGAGGCCTGAGGCGCCGAGCGTCACGTCGACACCGCTGGCATTCCAGAAACGTGAGTCGTCGAGCACGTACTGATCATTGGGTGCGCCGACGAAAATCTCGACGTCTACGCCTTTGCCGTCTTTGGCCAGCTCGTAAGCCACGACTTGACCCACTTGAATCCGGCGGAAGTACACCGGCGAGCCGATGTCCAGCGAACCGAGGTCATCGGTGTGCAGGATGAAGCGCTTGCCTTTCTCGCCGAATGTCACGGCGGGTGGGGTTTCAAGGCCGGTAAAGTCCTTCTTGGTTTCCTCCGAACTGCCAGCATCGGCGCTGATGAAGGCACCGGACAGCAAGGTGTCCACGCCCGACACGCCGTGAGCGCCGATGCGCGGGCGCACCACCCAATACTGGGTATCGGCGCGGGTAAACGGTGTGGCCGACTGGTTCAGGTCAATGCTCGCAAGCACGTGGGTGCGGTCATCGCTGAGCTCGATGTCGGTGACCACGCCGATAACCACGTTCTTGTATTTGACCTGGGTTTTCTTGGCTTCCAGGCCTTCGGCGGTGAGGAACGTCACCACCACCTTGGGGCCGACATTGAGGAAATCGTGCACCACCATCGACAAGCCGATCAGGGCGGCGACGATCGGCACCAGCCAGACCAGTGACACACGCAACTTGCGCGCCTTGACCTGCGGTCGGCTCGGTGGGGTAGGGGGTAGGGTGTTATCGGACATCGTCAACCTCTGCGTCCCAGATAAGCCGGGGATCGAACGTCATGGCGGCGAGCATTGTCATCACCACCACCAAACCAAAAAACAGAATGCCAAGGCGCGGCTCAATGGTGCTCAGGCCGTGGAACTGCACCAGTGCCGCGACCAGCGCGACGACCAGCACATCGAGCATCGACCAGTAGCCGATCAACTCGATGAAGCGAAACAGCCGGGAGCGTTCACGCATTGCCCATGTGCTGCGACGCTGACACGTTACCAACAGCAGGCCGAGCACCAGGAACTTGATGCACGGCACGATCACGCTGGCGATGAAAATCAGGATGGCGATGTCCCACGAGCCGCCTTCGGCGAACTCGATGACCCCGCTCATGATGGTGTTTTCGCTGCTGCTGCCCAGCATGGTCGTGTACATCACCGGCAGCACGTTGGCCGGGATGTAGAAGATCAGCCCGGCGATCAGAAACGCCCAGGTGCGCGCCAGGCTGTTGGGCTTGCGCCGATGCACCGATGAATCGCAGCGCGGACACTCGTGGGCGTCGTCGGGGCACACGTAACCGCAGACATGGCATAACGTGACGCGGTGTTCGCGGGCAAAGGGGATGCCGTTCATAGAGGCTCTACCCCAAGCTCGTCCCACAGGCGACGGATGTCCTTGCCGGCAATCAGCACAATCAACACCATCAGCATCGCCATGGCCCACAGCCCGACGCCTGCATGGACGTCGAGCATCCCTGCCAGTTTGACGATGGCCACCAGGATGCCCAGCAGACAGACTTCCAGCATGCTCCATGGCCGCAGGTGCTCAAGGGTGCGCATGCACATCTTGAAACCGGGCGCGATTTCGTTGCGATGCGCGTGGAACAACACCCAGAACAGCAAGGCGATCTGCAGCGCGGGGGCAAGAATGATGGCCAGGCCGGCGACCAGTGCGATGAGGGTGATCTGTCCCTGGGCCAGCGCTTGTACCGATCCCCACAGCGTTACCTCGTTGTGCAGGCCCTGCATGCTGATGCTGATGACCGGGAATACGTTGGCAAAAATGAACATGACGCAGGCGGCAATGCTCAGCGCCAGCAGTTGTTCGACGGACAGCCGGTGACTGCGGCCCAATACGGCTGCGCAGCGCAGGCAGTGCGCCGATTCGCCCTTGCTCAAGGGTAAGGCTTCGTACAGCGAATCGCAGTGCTCGCAAATAATCCACTGTACCGGGCCAGTCTGCATGCTGTTGGCGGCGTGTGCAGGAACGTGTGCAGGCAACTGCGTCCCGCTATTGGGCGTGTCGGTCATCGGCGCATGCGTCGTGGAGGTCATGGATGTATTCACGATAGATCGGCTTTCGTCGATTGCGCGCCGGCTCGGCGGGCGGGCAACGATACCTTGTCGCGGAGGCGCAGGCTCGTTTTAGTTGGATTGATTGCCATGAGGGACGCGCCCGCGAAAAGACTTGAGTGATTGACCACAATGCCATCATCGGGTTCGGGCTATTTTGCCCGGTGGTCGATGACAGCCCCTGCCGATTACGTCTACCGGCACTGTCAGCCAACGCGTTCAGAGGCGGGCCCAGAAGTCTTCAGCGAAATCGCTCAGCGCCATGGCGGGTCTGAACAGGCGGATTTCCAGGGGAATGTCCCAGTGCTCGTCCAGTGCGCGGACCAGTTTACCGTTCGCCAGCTCTGGCCCCGCCAGCGTTTCCGGCAGCCAGGCAAAGCCCTTGCCCTCCAGCGCCATGGACAGCAGCACCGCCGCCAGATGCGAACTGAAAACCGTGTCCAGTGCCGGCGGCTGTGTTTCCCGAAGCAAGCGCGCCGAGACAATTCGCCCCAGCCCGGAGTCTGCGGTGTAACCCAGCAGCGGCAACGTGGCCTGAGGGTGCGGCGGCGAGTCATGCCAGGCTTGTAGAGGAATCAGTAAATCCCGGCCCACGACTTTGGAGTGAAACGACTCGGCAGCAAAGCGCGGAGGGACGTCCGGGTGCTGGTGGCACAGGAGAAACTGCGCTTCGCCGCTCAACAGCATCTGTTCACAGACGCGCATGTTGTCGGAATGCAGCCGAATCGCTTCAATTGGCCCGGCCCGCTCGGCGGCCCGCACCCAGCCCGGAAAGAAGGTGAACGAGAGCGAATGCGTCGCGGCGAAGTGCAGCGTGCGCGCTTGCTTGCCTGCCACTTCTCGCGCTTCCTGACGCATTTGGTACAGGCGGCGGGTCAAGTCCTGTGCCGACTCGATCATCTGGCGTCCGGCGTCGGTCAGCACAGCGCCCTGCGTCGTGCGTTCAAACAGATCCACGCCCACCCAGTTTTCCAGCGCGCGGATGCGTCGGCTGAACGCAGGTTGGGTAACGTGACGCAGCTCGGCCGCCCGTGAAAAATTGCCGCTTTGCGCCAATACATTGAAATCTTCCAGCCAGAGCAATTCCATCGTGATGCCGTCCGCGCGCCTGAGTGCGGCGTTTTTAGCATTCAGCGCGCCCGAAGGTCCAGTGCCGGGCCGGCACTCAGGGCGTTAGATCGGTCAGGTTACAACTTGCAGGCTTTTGCGGTGGTAGACTTTCGACCACTTCAAACGAGGAGCAACAGACGTGCGCACGATGGCAATGATGGTGGCGGTATTGATGCTTGCAGGATGTGACGGCGGCAAGCCGGCTGCACCTGCCCAGGTTCCCAGCACTGATTCGGCGACCGAAGCGCCAACCCCGGCCTCACAAAAATGGACCATTCGCGTCCACTTGAAAGAAGCGCTGAGCGACATGACCTATTGGTTGGTCGAGCACCATTACCCGTCTTATGTGGTCAAGGTCGATGGCAGGGAAGTGGTCATGATCGGACCCTTCGAGTCGCAATCCGAGGCCGAGAAGGCCAAGACCGAGATCGATGCGGCTATGGCAAAGGCCCACCGCCTGTCGCAGCTTGAGGTCATACCGCCACGGTCTTGAGCGCGTGTGACGTGATGGCAAACCTGCAAGGGAGGTGTCTCGGGTGACACCTTGGCGGCATTGGGTGACACCTTTGCAGCTATAGCCGGCCCTGGCGGGTTCCGACTATAGCGAGGGTTCAAAGGGCAGTCGGGTGAATCAACGACGACCCAGCAGCAAACCCACGACCAGACCAAAGCCCGCGGAGACCGCCACGGTTTGCCACGGGTGGCCGCCAATGTAGTTTTCGGTGGCTTCGACGGCAGGCTTGGTGCGGTCGCGCACGCTGCTGACCGATTCCATTGCCTGCTTGAGCTTCTGGCTCAGTTGGGCCCGCACGGTGTCCGCTTCTTCTCCGACCAACGAAGCGCTGTCCTTGAGCAGTTTGTCAGACTCTTCAATCAGGGCGGCCAGTTCGCTGAATGCTTGATCCTTGATCTGTTCGACAGCGGCGTTTTGGGCAGCAGTTTTACGAGCCATGGCAATTTCCTTTCAGTGGTTATGGCAGTGTGCAATGGAGTTTTGCGCGACCGAAAAGTTGCAGGGCAATTCCGGGCGCGTTCAAAGCGGGCGACGAATGTGGTCGGGAATCGGGGCGACCGGGTGTAAGATGCCGACGCTTTCGAGCCGCTCGCCGGCTCTGTTTTTTGCGTGTCGTCTGCATATCGAGGTACATACCATGAGTCACAACCTGGCCAACAAAACCCTTCCGGAACGCGCCGCCATCGAGGACGAAAAGTCCCGTCTGTTCGATCTGTGGCAAAGCAATCTGGGCAAGGCCAAGGGCGACGCTGCCCGGCTGATGGGCGAAAGGGGCAAGCGCAAAGGCAAGTGGTCGGAGTGGGTGCGTGGGGAGCTGGACGCCATGTCGCCGCCTGAGTACGCCAACATGGTGCGCGCCGAAGTCAATCGACTGGTGGCGGCGGCGCGAGGCTGATACACCGCCCTGCCAGCTCTGGCAGGGTCACCAGCTGCCGCTGGCCGGCTGCGGCAGGCTTAACGTGCCGCTGTCTTCAAAGCGCAGGGTCCCGAACAACCCGCCGGCCAGCTTGCCGTGCAGCTCATAGGGCAGATTGTCCAGGCGTTGCTGTTCGGTGAGGCCAACGGCCTGACGTAGCGCCGCGAACGCCGAGACCGTTACCGGGACCGTCAGCACACCTTCGGAAAACCGCGTGATCGTGCCTTTCTGGCTGCTCACACCCGAAGCGAGCAATTTGCCGTTCACATCCAGGTTCAAGGCCACACCGTCGTACTGGATGTCGTTGTCATTGGGGTTTTGCAGGCGCAGCTTCACCGCAAAGCGGATCTCGAGGTCCTGGCTGGGCAGCGGCTCGATGCCTACAACGTTGATGTTGAGCGGGTCGCGATTGGGAAACAGCGCGCACGCACTCAGCGCAACCATCATGGCAAGGCCCGCGATCAGGGTGCGGATCGGACGTGGCGACATTCAAGACTCCTTGGGCAGGCCGTCGGGGCGTAATACGTCCCTTGCAACGCCTTGGCGATTCAACTGTGCGACCTCGTGCGCAGGGAGAGGTTCTGCATCGCGAGTAGCAGGCGGGTCCTGAAGCACCTTTAGCGTCGCAGCTTCCGGGTCAAATTCGGTGAGCTCCGGCGCCTGGTATTCCTCCGGCAGGAAGATGTTCAGAATGATCGCGCAGAATGCCCCGACGGTAATGGGCGATTCGAAAATGTTATGCAGCGCCTTGGGCAGCTCGCGCAAGACCTCCGGCACTGCAGCAACGCCCAGTCCCATGCCGAGAGAAATGGCAACGATCAGCATATTGCGGCGGTGCAACCCGGCTTCCGAGAGAATTTTGATACCCGCCACTGCGACAGTGCCGAACATAATCAGCGTGGCGCCGCCCAGCACCGGCTTGGGCATCAACTGCAGCACTGCGCCGATGATCGGAAACAACCCCAGCAACACCAGAATGCCCGCGATGAAAAACGCCACGTAGCGGCTGGCCACGCCGGTCAGCTGAATGACGCCGTTGTTCTGCGCGAAGGTGACCATGGGCAGGCTGTTGAACGTCGCGGCCAGCGCCGAATTCAGCCCGTCGGCCAGCAGCCCCGACTTGATCCTGCGGATATACACCGGCCCACTGACCGGTTGTTGCGAGATCATCGAGTTGGCGGTGAGGTCTCCGGCGGCTTCCAGTGGCGAGACCAGGAAAATCACCGCGATCGGGATGAACGCCACCAGATCGAACGAGAACCCGTATTTGAACGGCACCGGAATGCTCATCGCCGGCACCTGGGGCATCTGCGCAAAATCCACTCGGCCCATGAACCACGCCACGGCGAAGCCCAGTGCCAGCCCGATGATGATTGCACTGAGGCGCAGCAGCGGAATATTGAAGCGGTTGAGCACCACGATGGTGACCAGCACCACGGCAGCCAGCCCAAGGTTTGCGGCCGACCCCAGATCGCTTGCGCCAAAACCGCCGGCCATGTCCGTCATCGCGACTTTCAACAGCGACAGGCCCATCAGCGTGATGATCGTGCCGGTCACCACCGGCGTGATCAGCTTGCGCAGTTTGCCGATGAACTGGCTGAGCGCGACTTCAACAAACGCTGCGCAAAAGCACACCCCGAAGATGGTGGAGAGGATTTCGTCGGTGCCGCCACCGCGACTCTTGACCAAAAAACCTGCGCTGAGAATCACGCTGAGAAACGAGAAGCTGGTGCCCTGCAGGCACAACAGCCCCGAGCCGATCGGGCCGATGCGTTTGGCCTGAACGAAGGTGCCCAGCCCGGACACGAACAGCGCCATGCTGATCAGGTACGGCACTTCGCTGTCCAGGCCCAGCACGCTGCCGACGATGAGGGTCGGGGTGATGATGCCGACGAAACTGGCCAGCACGTGCTGCAGCGCCGCAAAGATGGCCGCCGTAAAGTGCGGACGGTCGTCGAGCCCGTATATCAGGTCAGCCTTGGGTGGCGCAGAATGGGTCGAGGCGCTGCGATGCGGAGCGGTCATGGTGAGCCTCCGGGTTGGCCGTGGCAAAAAGGGCGCGCAGGATGCCAGAAAACGCGGCGCGGGTCAGCGGCAAGATATCGCAAACGATGGTCGTAAAACGCTGAACGATTCTCGTTGCCCAGCCTCCATTATTCTGACTGTCATCGGGCTGTCGGGTTTTCAGCGCATTATCTGTATGTGGCGGTCATCACTGAGGCATCAGAATCATCATGAGTACGGCAGAGCAGTTTCCGTTGAGTGATTCGCAAGTTGCATTGATCGCAAGAGCGCTGGCAGACAGCCGTCGCTACCGGATCCTGGTTCAGATCGGCGCCAGTGAGCAGGCATTGCCGTGCGCCGAAGTGCTCAAAGCCCACCCCGTAAGCGCGGCCACCGTTTCACACCACACCCGAGAGCTTGAGCGCGCGGGGCTGATCGCTACCTTGCGCGAAGGCAAGTACGCCAGCTTCATGCTTCAGCGTGAAGTGTTGCAGGCCTACGCACGTCAGCTGATGCAGCTCTAGCATTGAAAACCGGGCCGGGCGCCCCTATCTCTCAGTCTGTCCCTCAGCCGATTTTGATCGCGAGCGGCGCGCACCCGGTCCGGGTCGGCGCGCCTTTGTCCCTTCCGTCTCTTGCGAGGCGCATCCGGAGTTCCCATGTATCCAGACGTTCAGCTGTTCATCGATGGTCAGTGGCGTGCCAGTGCAGATGGCCGCACCCTCAATGTCATCAACCCGGCCGACGGCGAAACCCTCGGCACGGTGGCGCACGCCGATATCGCCGATCTGGATCAGGCGCTGGCAGCGGCCGAGCGAGGATTTGAAACCTGGCGCAGCACCCCGGCCTATGACCGCTACAAAATCATGCAGAAGGCCGCCGATCTGCTGCGCGACCGCGTCGATCACATTGCCAACATCATGACCCGCGAGCAGGGCAAGCCGCTGGCCGAGGCACGCATGGAAACCCTGTCCGCCGCCGACATTGTCGACTGGCTCGCCGAGGAAGGGCGTCGCGCTTACGGGCGTCTGGTGCCTTCGCGCAACGTCGCGGTGGAGCAGAAGGTGATCAAGGAACCGGTCGGCCCGGTGGCTGCGTTCACGCCGTGGAACTTCCCGATCAATCAGGTGGTGCGCAAGCTGTCCTCGGCGCTGGCGGCCGGCTGCTCGATCATCGTCAAAGCCCCTGAAGAAACCCCGGCCTCGCCTGCCGAACTGGTGCGCGCGTTCGTGGATGCCGGTGTTCCGGCGGGTGTGATCGGCCTGGTGTATGGCGATCCGGCGCAGATTTCGAGCTACCTGATCGCGCACCCGACCATCAAAAAAGTCACCTTCACCGGCTCGACCCCGGTGGGCAAGCAGCTGGCGGCCCTCGCGGGACAGCACATGAAGCGCGCCACCATGGAGCTGGGCGGTCACGCGCCGGCGCTGGTGTTTGATGATGCTGACATCGATCTGGCGGCACGCACGCTGGCAGGCGCCAAGTTCCGTAACGCCGGGCAGGTCTGCGTATCGCCGACGCGGATTTTAGTGCAGAGGGGCGTGTTCGATGCGTTCGCCGAAAAATTCGTTGGCCTGGCCCACGAATTGAAAGTCGGCAATGGTCTGGAGCAGGGCGTTACCATGGGCCCGGTGGCCAACGAGCGACGTATTCCGGCGTTGACGGCGTTGATCAAGGACGCCAGCGATAAAGGCGCCACGCTGCATGTCGGCGGCAAGGCGATCGAAGGGCCGGGCTACTTCTTCGAGCCCACCGTGATCAGCGGCCTGACCACCGAGATGCGCATCATGAACGAGGAGCCTTTCGGCCCGGTGGCCCTGCTGGTGCCGTTCGATACGGTCGAAGACGCGGTCAGGGAATCCAACCGCGTGCCGTTCGGCCTGGCGTCGTACGCGTTCACCTCATCGATGAAAACCGCGCACATCCTCAGCACCCGCATCGAAGCCGGCATGCTGTCGATCAACCATCAAGGCATCGGCCTGGTTGAAGTGCCGTTTGGCGGCATCAAGGACTCCGGCTACGGGTCCGAAGGCGGCACCGAAGCGATCGAGGCGTACCTGAACACCAAGCTGGTGACCGTGTACAACTTGTAACCTCACGCGACAGCGGCAAAAGAACCCACCATTTGGTGGGTTTTTTATGCCTCGGGCTGAATCGCGACCGCGGACGCATCCATCCGACCACTGACCCGAACGGTAGGAGCCGGCTTGCTGGCGAACGCGTCACGCCGTTCAACCGCGCCGTAGCTGACACCCCCCCATTCGTAGGAGCCGGCTTGCTGGCGAACGCGTCATGCCGTTCAACCGCGCCGTAGCTGACACCGCCCATTTGTAGGAGCCGGCTTGCTGGCGAACGGGTCATGCCAGTCACCCTCACCGTTGCGGTGCTATCGCGGTTCGCCAGCAAGCCGGCTCCTACAGATTCGCGTAGGCCGCAGGTTTCTTTATGCCGCAGATGCCTGAGGCAGCCTGGATCTATTGTAGGAGCACGCTTGCCCGCGAAAAATATCAGCCCGCGATCTCGCCCAACCTGACCCACCGCATTCGCCGGCTCGCTGGCGAACGCGTCAAGCCGTTCAACCGCGCCATAGCTGACACACCTCCATTCGTAGGAGCCGGCTTGCTGGCGAACGCGGCAAGCCAGTCGCCCTCACCGTTACGGTGCGATCGCGGTTCGCCAGCAAGCCGGCTCCTACAGATTCGCGTAGGCCGCAGGTTTCTTTATGCCGCAGATGCCTGAGGCAGCCTGGATTTATTGTAGGAGCGCGCTTGCCCGCGAAAAATATCAGCCCGCGATCTCGCCCAACCTGACCCACCGCATTCGCCGGCTTGCTGGCGAACGGGTCAAGCCGTTCAGCCGCGCCATAGCTGACACACCTCCATTCGTAGGAGCCGGCTTGCTGGCGAACGCGGCAAGCCAGTCGCCCTCACCGTTGCGGTGCTATCACGGTTCGCCAGCAAGCCGGCTCCTACAGATTCGCGTAGGCCGCAGGTTTCTTTATGCCGCAGATTCCTGAGGCGGCCTGGATCTATTGTAGGAGCGCGCTTGCCCGCGAAAAATATCAGCCCGCGATCTCGCCCAACCTGACCCATCGCATTCGCCGGCTTGCTGGCGAACGCGTCAAGCCGTTCAACCGCGCCGTAGCTGACACACCTCCATTCGTAGGAGCCGGCTTGCTGGCGAACGCGGCAAGCCAGTCGCCCTCACCGTTGCGGTGCTATCGCGGTTTCGCCAGCAAGCCGGCTCCTACAGATTCGCGTAGGCCGCAGGTTTCTTTATGCCGCAGATTCCTGAGGCGGCCTGGATCTATTGTAGGAGCGCGCTTGCCCGCGAAAAATATCAGCCCGCGATCTCGCCCAACCTGACCCATCGCATTCGCCGGCTTGCTGGCGAACGGGTCAAGCCGTTCAACCGCGCCATAGCTGACACCGCCCATTCGTAGGAGCCGGCTTGCTGGCGAACGGGTCATGCCAGTCACCCTCACCGTTACGGTGCGATCGCGGTTCGCCAGCAAGCCGGCTCCTACAGATTCGCGTAGGCCGCAGGTTTCTTTATGCCGCAGATTCCTGAGGCGGCCTGGATCTATTGTAGGAGCGCGCTTGCCCGCGAAAAATATCAGCCCGCGATCTCGCCCAACCTGACCCACCGCATTCGCCGGCTTGCTGGCGAACGCGTCAAGCCGTTCAACCGCGCCGTAGCTGACACCGCCCATTTGTAGGAGCCGGCTTGCTGGCGAACGGGTCATGCCAGTCACCCTCACCGTTGCGGTGCTATCACGGTTCGCCAGCAAGCCGGCTCCTACAATTCGCGTAGGCCGCAGGTTTCTTTATGCCGCAGATGCCTGAGGCGGCCTGGATTTATTGTAGGAGCGCGCTTGCCCGCGAAAAATACCAGCCCGCGATATCGCCGAACCTGCCCCACCGCATTCGCCGGCTTGCTGGCGAACGCGTCATGCCGTTCAACCGCGCCGCAGCTGACACCGCCCATTTGTAGGAGCCGGCTTGCTGGCGAATGCGTCAAGCCGTTCAACCGCGCCGTAGCTGACACACCTCCATTTGTAGGAGCGAACGCGTCATGCCAGTCGCCCTCACCGTTGCGGTGCTATCGCGGTTCGCCAGCAAGCCGGCTCCTACAGGCGCAGCGCCTGCTAGCCAGGCAGGGTTTCAGGCCCGGCTGTGGTTGTTGCGTTTCAAGGTGATCAGCTGTTCGCTGAACTCCGGGCCGCGCCATGAACTCTGAACCCACACCACTTCCGATGCGGGGATGAGTCATGGCGATCAGCGGCGTGCAGGCAGGAGCAGACCCTAAAGGCGAAGTGTTTGAGACGGACTTGCCGGCCCGGCTGGACCGTCTGCCATGGGGGCGGTTTCATACGCTGCTGGTGTTCGCGCTGGGCATCACCTGGTTGCTCGACGGGCTTGAAGTGACCCTGGCGGGTTCTGTTTCGGGTGCGTTGAAGGACAGCCCGGTGCTGCGCCTGACCAATGCCGACATCGGCCTGGCCGGCGGCGCCTACATTTGTGGCGCGGTGCTGGGCGCGTTGTTTTTCGGCTGGCTGACGGACCGTCTGGGTCGGCGCAAACTGTTTTTCATCACCCTGGCGTTGTACATCACCGCAACCGCTGCGACGGCGTTTTCATTCAGCCTCTGGAGCTTCCTGCTGTTTCGCTTCCTCACCGGGATGGGCATCGGCGGTGAGTACACCGCGATCAATTCGACCATCCAGGAGTTCACCCCGGCCCGCTTCCGGGGCTGGGTCGACCTCACCATTAACGGCACCTTCTGGATCGGCGCCGCCCTGGGTGCGGTCGGCTCCATCGTCCTGCTGGACGCCACATGGGTCAGCCAGGAGCTTGGCTGGCGCCTGTGCTTCGGCATCGGCGCGGTACTGGGCCTGATCATCCTGCTGATGCGCCTGTGGTTACCGGAAAGCCCGCGCTGGCTGTTGATTCACGGCCAGGCCGAGGAGGCCAGGGCCATCGTAGAAAGCATTGAAGACCGACTGCGCCAACAGGGCCATGACCTGTCGGCCCCGGTGGGACCCCCGTTGCGTTTGCACGCCCGGGACCACACGCCGCTCAAGGAGATATTTCACACGCTGTTCAACGTCTACCGCCGCCGGGCACTGGTGGGGCTCACCTTGCTGACCGCGCAGGCATTCTTCTACAACGCGATTTTTTTCACCTACGCGTTGGTGCTGACCGAGTTCTATCAGGTGCCGTCCGCCTCGATTGGCTGGTACGTACTGCCGCTGGCGCTGGGCAATTTCTGCGGGCCGTTATTGCTCGGCCGGTTGTTCGACGTCGTCGGGCGGCGGGTGATGATCAGCCTGACCTATGCAGTTTCCGGGGTTTTGCTGACGATCACCGGCTACCTGTTCGAGCAGGGCATTCTGGACGTGACGCAGCAAGCCATCGCCTGGATGGTGATTTTCTTCTTCGCATCGGCCGCAGCGAGTTCGGCGTACCTGACGGTGGCCGAAACCTTCCCCCTGGAGATCCGCGCCCTGGCGATTGCCGTGTTCTATGCCTTCGGCACTGCGCTGGGCGGCATCGTCGGGCCCACGCTGTTCGGGCAATTGATCGACACCCATGAACGCGCGCCGGTGTTTTTCGGCTATCTCATCGGTGCGGCGTTGATGTTGCTGGCGGCGGCGGTGCAGGCGATATGGGGCGTGGCTTCAGAAGGCAAATCCCTCGAAGAAGTCGCCAGACCGTTGTCCCAGGCCCACGACTGACGCCTAGGCCCAAGACGCGTGACCGAGGCTGGAAACGAACAGCCGTCCTCGATGGGGCAGTTTTGTTCAATCCTCTCGTCTTGTCCGCTCCTTACACTCTCCCGACAGACCATGACGGGAGAAAGCTGCGATGAACCTGATGATTTCCATGGCGGCCTTTGCGCTGGCCGCGTCCATATCGCCGGGGCCGGTCAACGTCGTCGCCCTCAGCTGTGGCGCGCAATTCGGGCTAATGCCAACGTTGCGCCACGTACTGGGCGCAACCGTCGGCTTTGTCGTGCTGCTGATGTTCACCGGCTTCGGCCTGCATGAGGTGCTCCCGCGGTACCCATTACTCACCGAGCTGATTCGCTGGGCAGGGCTCGCGTTTCTGCTGTATCTGGCCGTCAAGCTGGCGATGGATGACGGAGAGCTCGACCTCGGCAAACCTGTCCGTCAGCCTTCTTTTCTTCATGGGGCGGCGATGCAGTGGCTCAACCCCAAGGCCTGGCTGGCGGCGGTGGCCGGCATGGGTGCGTTTGTGGCCGATGGTGAAGCACGACTGATCAGCCTGTTTGCCCTGATCTACTTCATCGTGTGTTATCTGTCGGTCGCTTGCTGGGCGTACGCGGGCGCCTTCCTCGGCCCATATCTGCGCAGCGCGCGGCGAATCAGGGTGTTCAATCGCAGCATGGCGGCGTTATTGGCCGGCTGCGCGGTGTCGTTGTTCTACGTCTGAGGCCAGTCACTTCATAGCCCGCGCGGAAAGTGACTCAAGGTTTGTATTGGCCTGGGGTTGCCGCCAGGTGCTTTTTGAATGCGCGCTGAAAATGCGCCTGATCGGCGAAACCACTCTGCTGAGCGATGTCGACAATGGCCTCGCCGCTGCGCAACTGTGCCTGAGCATGCTGGATACGGCGGTTGACCAGCCAGGCGTGCGGGGTCATGTGGTAGTGCCGCTCAAAGGCCCGAATCAGGTACGCCTCGGACAGCGTCGCCACTGCGCAGAGCTCTTCAAGCCGGACAGGTCGCAAGTAGTGCTCGTCGATGTAGCGCGCCGCACGTTCAACCTTGACATTGGACTTTCTGAACGGCGGCCTCGATCCACCCAGTTGCGCCTCGACCAAGGTGAAAAAGGCGAGGGCCGCTTGATGTTTGGTCAGCACGTCCAGCGAGGGGTCGACTAGCGTGCGGTGGAGTGCCAGAAGGCCCTCGAAAACCGCCGGGTTCGTGCTTTGGGACGCCCCGTACGGGCGAAAGCAGCTGCCATTGCCAATGCCGCAATCGCCTTGCAGCGCCGCCAGCCAGTGGGCGTCCACGTACAGCATGATGTAGGACCATGGCTGATCATCGATGGGATTGCAGGCGTGGACCTCGCCCGGATTCATCACCACCACGGTCCCGGAGGCGATGGTCCGGGTGGTCTTTTCATGCAGATAGGTGCTCTGGCCGGCGGTGATCGCGCCGATGGAAAACACCTCGTGGGCGTGGCGCGAGTAGCAGACCTTGCGCCCGTCCTCGATGGATCTCGCTTCGATGAACGGCAGTTGTGGATCACGCCAGAACACCGGTTTATCACGCGTCTGCACCGGGTTCTGATCGCTCATTTCAACTCATCCGTTGTTACGTTTGCAGCTGTGAAAGAGGTCCAGCGCCGGCTGGTATTCCGTGCTGGTGACGCCGAGCAAGCCTAGCACCGAATGAAACATGTAGTCATGGCTCAAGTCGGGCTGATCCTGCTTGGCAGACAGGCAGCTGCGATCCACGCTGGCATCCTCTAGGGTCGAATGACCGAACCACATCACCATCGGCACATGGGTCTGCGCCACGGGGGCGATGGCGTAAGGCGCAGCGTGCAGGTAGATGCCGTTTTCACCCAGCGACTCGCCATGGTCCGAGACGTAGATCATCGAGGCATCGACCTTGTCCTGGTTGCGTTTGAGCAGCTCGATGGTCTGCGCCAGGAAGTGATCGGTGTACAGAATGGTGTTGTCGTAGACGTTTTTCAGCTCATCGGACGTGCAGCTGCCCAACTGGTTGGTGTGGCAGACGGGGCTGAAGCGCTCCATCGTCTTGGGGTAACGATCGTAGTATTCCGGTCCGTGGCTGCCGTCGGAATGGAGCACGATGATGGCGTTGTCCTGAAGTGAATCGATGTAGTCCTGCAAACCCACCAGCAGCGCCTCGTCCAGGCACGTGGCGCCATCGCAGAAAGGGCTGGGCTGATTCTTGGGAACGTCGCTATGGGGGACGCGCAGGCAGGTGCCCTTGCAATCGCTGTTGTTGTCCAGCCAAACGACCTTCATGCCCGCACGCTGGAGCATGTCCAGCAAGCCTTCGTAGGTCTTGCCCTTCTTGTCGCTGTAGTCGCTGCGCGGGAATTTGGAGAACATGCACGGCACCGACACGGCGGTGGAGGTGCCACAGGAGGCCACGTGGGTGAAGTTGAGAATGTCCTCTTTCTTCAATTCCGGATTGGTTTCGCGCTCGTAGCCGTTGAGCGAGAAATGGTCGGCGCGCGCCGTCTCGCCGACGACGAAAATCATCAGGCTCTTTTTCGGCCGTTGCTGGGCTTGCGCACTCAGCGCCGCGTCGGCACCGACGGTCTGGATTTTCGGTGTCTCTTTGATGGCGACCGTCTGTTTGGTCAGCTTACCGATGGCATAGAAATAGTTGGTGGGGTTGATGAAATGGGTGAGCTTGTCTTCATCGCGGAAGATCGGCGCGTAGGTCGAATAGAACGGCGCGACCGCGGCAGCGATCGCCAG
Organism: Pseudomonas lutea; assembly: GCF_000759445.1. NCBI lineage: Bacteria > Pseudomonadati > Pseudomonadota > Gammaproteobacteria > Pseudomonadales > Pseudomonadaceae > Pseudomonas > Pseudomonas lutea. Next base: position 1,697,185 of record NZ_JRMB01000001.1, on the reverse strand, counting down.
CAGGCAGCCGACGCACACCACGATTTTGTTGACCAGACCCGGCAGCACACGACGATAAGTCACCGGCAACCACCAGATCACGGCGACCGGCAGCACGCCCAGCAGACCCAGGTACCCGAACAACTTGCCGCTCAACAGGGCTTCGGCTTCCCCCGGGTTTGTCTCCAGCACGTTCTGCATCATCGTCGTGTCGATGCTGACGCCATAGCTGTTCATGAAGTACGCCGCGGCGGCGGAGCACAGCGCGACCACGCTCAGCATCGGCTTGAGCGTCAGGCGAAACGAAAAGGGCGTCAGCAGCAGGGTGATGGCGGCCCACAGCAGCACGGCAAACGAGCAGTAAAACGCCCCGGCCTTGAAGCCCTGGAGCTGGGCCAGCGCCACCAGTGCGCGCCAGGTCGCCAGGTTGTAAAACACCACCAGACACAGGGAAAACAGCATCACCAAACGAGTAGAAGTGACCGGTTTGACCATCGCATTCATTCCGAACAGGGGGACCACGCGGTGCCTGGCTGCGGGTGCATCAGGCAGTTCCGTCCTTCACACCGAGACGTGGTGTGGCTCAGTCAGTGGCTGGCGGACGGGGGAGGCGAGGCAGATCGCGCGGAGTTTTCCAAAAGGATTGTGAAGGCTGTGTGAAATCAACCTGTCGATGGCACCGGGAAAGCAGGCCCCGCTTTGACGGGGGGCTGGATGCATGCGCTTATTGCCCTGCGATGAGCTTGTCGACGGTGCCGTTCTGCTTCAGTCGGGCAAAGGCGGCGGTGATTTTTTCCACGACTTCATCCGGCGTGTTGGCACTCATGGCGACGTACAAACCCTTGGAGAGTTCGTCGAGGGCGAAGACGCTTTCCAGGTTCTCGAAGGGGATGTGCAGATCGGCGCACTGCTCCCGTGCTTCGCGCTCAGGCATCGGGATGAGTTCGACCTGACCGGTGATGAGCTTGCGCAGATTGTCGAGGTTGTTGGCGGAGACCACCATTTTGCTGAAGCCCTTGCTCTCCAGGTATTGCTGGCGTGAGTCATCGCGCACCACGCCGACCGTGTAATGCGCCGCCTCTTGCAGGCTCGCCACCCACACGTCACGGCGCTCGCGCAGCTTGTAAAACATCGGGTGGACCCGTTCCAGCTCGCCGACCCACTTGAAGGAATCTTCACGCCCACTGCTGCGAATCATCGGATAGATCAGCACGTTGGCTTCGAGCCGGGCAATGTCGTAAGCCCTTGCCCACGGGTAAAGGGTCATGTGGTAATCGGTGATGCCCGCGGCGGCGAGGGTCATCTCGACCACTTGGCTGGCAACGCCCACGACCTTGCCGTCCTCCAGTGCGCTGTATGACGAGTCCTCAGTCACCACTTGCAGCGTCGCCGCGTGAGCGCAGAGGCAGACCATCAACATCAAGGCAGTCGCCAGCACGCGGTGGTGACGATGAATTTTTCCCATGGCAGTCCTCTCGGTTCAGATCACACAACGGTCCCGGCCCTGGCTTTTCGCCCGGTACAGTGCCCGGTCGGCGTTTTGCAGCAGTTGATCGAAATGCGCCATGTTCGCCGGGTCCAGCTCCGCGACACCGATGCTCAGGGTGACAAAGGGCGAAACCGGTGAAGCGCTGTGGGCCAACCGTTGTTGAGCCAACAGCTCGCGCAGGCGATCAGCCGAAACCTGCGCCTGTTGACGGTTCTGGCCCGGGAGCACGACGGCGAACTCCTCACCACCGAGCCGTGCGACCAGCTCGCCAGAGCGAGAGAACAGTCCGCTCATGGCCAGCGCTACGTTGCGAAGGCATTCATCGCCCATGGCATGGCCATAGGTATCGTTGTAACGCTTGAAGAAATCGATATCACACATCAGCACCGACAGCGGCTGGCGATGACGCAGGGCGCGGTTGAATTCCAGCTCCTTGAGCTCATCGAAATGCCGGCGGTTGGCAAGGCCGGTGAGCGGGTCGAAACGGGTCAGCGCTTCGAGCCGGGTATTGGCGGCCTTCAGCTCGGCAGTGCGCTGCTCGACCAGTTCGGCGAGCTGGTCGCGATTGGCCGCCAAGGCGATCTCGTCACGCGCCTGGCGTTGCAGGTGCGCCGCCAGTTTGTCCTGCAGGTCGTTGACGCCCGCCTCCAGCAGGTCGAGCTCATCACCGGCCTTGCCGCGACGATCCAGACGCAAATGGGTTCTCAGGTTGAGCGGCGTCAGGTGCTCAAGGTGGCGCGCAATGCGCCGCACATGCAGCGTCACCGAACGGTTGAACATACCCATGATCAGCCCGGCCAGGGCGAGTGACTGGATGATCTGGGTGAGCATGATGATCGCCACCTCTTTCCAGAGACGCCTCCACAGCAGGCCCTCGTCGCCTTCGATGGTCAACTCGCCCACCACCTCGCTGGCACCGGGGTAGGGCGCAACGGTCAGCTGCCGATGAAGCGCTGGAGCAAGCTGCGAGCCGGTGTGGCCCGGATGTTCACGGACCAGCAGTTCAGGCGCCCGCCCTGGGCGCAGGATCTTCAATTCGACCCGACCGACCGGCGCGGCCGTGGCGACGCTGCCGATCTGGGTTTGCAGCGCCTGGTCGTCCATCTCCCAGACGGCCTTGGACAGCGTGCCCTGGAACACCTGGTCGATCAGCGTCAGTTCGGCATTCATGTTGGTCAGGTTGCTGTTCCAGGCAAACCAGGTGCGCACCGCGACCGTCGCTGCCGTAAACAGCACACAGAACGCCAGCGTCGCCAGCACCAGGCGGCGCGCCAGGGAGCCGTTGCGCGGGGTGGCGCGTGCGTTCGCGGGGGTGTCTGGAGGCGGCTCCATCAGCATGCTCATTGCCACTTGCGCGCGATGGCGTCGTAAGTGCCGTTGGCACGCACGGTGTCGAGGGCTTTTTGAAACAGCTGGACCGTGGTGTCGGGCGTGCCGGCACTGAAGGCCATGCTGAAGCCGCCAGCGTCTTCGAGTTCCGGCACGCGCAATGACTGCACCAATGTGCGCGCAGGGTCGTCGCCGGCCTGCCGCGCCAGGTAATAGGCGTTGAGCTCATCGGAAATCCACAGGTCGACGTGGCCGCTCTGCAGTTTCTGGTAATTGAAGGCATAACGGTTGCTTGATTGCAGTTGCTGGCCGATCTGGAACTTGCGCGCCATCAAGTACTGCTCGCCGACGTCCTCGTTGACCGTCGCGGTCTGCCAGTCGCGGGCATCTTCCAGGGCCAGCAGCCGGACCGGATGGCTGGCTGAGGAGTACAGGTACCAGCGCGAGGCGGCGATGGTGCCTACCCACTTGAACAGGTGCTCGCGCTCTGCAGTGCGGGTAATCGAATAAATCAGCACATTGGGGGTGTGCAGCGCCAGGTCATAGGCGCGCGCCCAGGGCATGGACTGAATGGGCGCCTGCATATTGGCCTGTTTGAGCACCGCCTGAACCACCTCGGTGCTCATGCCGGTGAGCACGCCGTCGCGGGTCATGTTGTACGGCGGCAGCTCTTCGGTCACAACGTGGATGGGTTGAGCGGGGACGGGCTCGACATGAATCGATTCAGCTCTCGCCGCGTCAGCCGTCATACACAGCAACAGCGCCACCCGGAGTGTGCTGCCCAGCGTGTGAATGAGCGAATGAAGAATCATCGATGGCTACCTCGTCGGGTGCAAGAGAGGCGGGTTCCGGACCCTGAACCGTCCGGCGCGACCTGACCGACTGTCTTGCACACCGTGATATCGGCTGAATAATCCGCCACTTGAGACGGCTTCCTGCCGGTCATCCTAACAGGCTTGGCAGAGGCGTCCGGTTTCCCGGCACCGTGCACCGCCACACCCTGCTCGCGAACGGACCGGCCTCTTCCCGGCTGAAGCCGGTCCCACTAAGGCACCGCGTACAGTCCAGATATGCAGGCGCATGCACTGGCCTCTTCCCGGCTGAAGCCAGTCCCACTAAGGCACCGTGTGCAGTCAGTGGGACCGGCTTCAGCCGGGAAGCCTTAGATCTGCTTTTGATCTTCGTACACAAATGTCCAGACACCGCCAAACGCGACTTGGGTGCAGGCTGAACGCAGGTCTCGAGGAGTGGGCCGAGCGGCATGGATGCCGCGAGAGCGCCGTCAGGACATGGATGTCCGTTCGGCGCGGGCCCACGGAGCGAGACCGGAGTGAGGGAACCCCGACGAAGGAGGGGCCCAACCGGGAGCAGGCACTTTTGGTTACTTTTAGTTGGTCCGGCTCCCGGCTTTTTAAAAGTAACTCGCCGAAGGCGAAACAATCGGCCGTTAGGCAGACCCTCTCAGCCGCACCGCGAACCTCGCCGCTTTTTAAACGCGCTCTCCAAGAACCGTGGCGTTCTGCCACACCCCGCCACAAGCAGTTCCTTGACCTGGATCAACAGTATCGAAAGGGCATGAAGGAAAAATACCTCGCACCCTGACGAGTCCTCAACATGCCCGGTCCCCTCGACTTTCTCAAACACCCACTGGCCAAAGACATCGGTCTGATCCTGCTGATCAAACTTGTCCTGCTGATGGGCATCCGCAGCGTCTGGTTCGACGCCCCGGTGGAGGTCAAGGACGACGGGGTGCAAGCCGCCCTGCACGTATTGGGCGCCCCAACCGTATCTTCTGAGAAGAACCCCAAATGATTTCGGAATCAGTCGTCGACTTATCCCGGCTGCAGTTCGCGATGACCGCGCTGTACCACTTCCTCTTCGTCCCGCTGACCCTGGGCATGACCTTTTTGCTGGCCATCATGGAATCGGTCTACGTCATGACCGGCAAGCAGGTCTACAAAGACATGACCCGTTTCTGGGGCAAGCTGTTCGGCATCAACTTCGCCCTGGGCGTGACCACCGGGCTGACCATGGAATTTCAGTTCGGCACCAACTGGGCGTATTACAGCCACTACGTCGGCGACATCTTCGGTGCGCCGCTGGCCATCGAAGGAATGATGGCGTTCTTTCTTGAATCGACCTTCATCGGCCTGTTCTTCTTTGGCTGGGACCGCCTGACCCGCGTGCAGCACCTCACGGTGACCTGGCTGGTCGCCATCGGCTCGAACATGTCAGCGCTGTGGATTCTCATCGGCAACGGCTGGATGCAAAACCCGGTCGGCGCCGAGTTCAACTTCACCACCATGCGCATGGAGCTCACCAGCTTCAGCGACCTGCTGTTCAACCCCGTCGCGCAGGTCAAGTTCGTGCACACCGTGGCTTCGGGCTACGTCACCGGCGCGATCTTCGTGCTGGCGATTTCGAGCTGGTACCTGCTCAAAGGCCGCGACATCGCCTTCGCCCGACGTTCGTTCGCCATCGCTTCGGCGTTCGGCATGGCCTCGATTCTCTCGGTGATCGTGCTGGGGGATGAATCCGGTTACGAGATCGGCGATGTGCAGAAAACCAAGCTGGCAGCCATCGAAGCAGAGTGGGAAACCGAGCCGGCCCCGGCGGCGTTTACCTTGTTCGGCCTGCCCAATCAGGCGCAGCAGCGCACCGATTACGCGGTCAAGATTCCCTACCTGATGGGCATCATCGCCACGCGCTCGATGGACAAACAAGTCACTGGCCTCAAGGACCTGATCAGCGAGCATGAAGGGCGCATTCGCAACGGCATGACCGCCTACGACTTGCTCGGAAAACTGCGCGGCGGTGACAAAAGCGAGCAGACCCTCAACGCTTTCAACGCGGTCAAGAAGGACCTGGGCTACGGCCTGTTGCTGAAGAAATACACCGCCAGCGTCGTTGACGCCAACGAGCAACAAATCAAACAGGCGGCGCTGGATTCAATCCCCCAGGTGGCCTCGATCTTCTGGACCTTCCGCGTGATGGTGCTCAGCGGGGTGCTGATGCTGCTGTTGTTCGCCTGCGCGTTCTGGGCCTCGGCGCGCAAAAACGAGACCGGCAAGCGCTGGCTGCTCAAATGGGCGTTGTTAAGCCTGCCGCTGCCCTGGGTCGCCACGCAGACCGGCTGGTGGGTGGCGGAACATGGTCGCCAGCCCTGGTCCATCGGCGAAGTGCTGCCGGTGCACCTGTCGGCCTCGACCCTGTCGCCGGGCGATGTGCTCGGTTCGATTGTGGCGCTGGTCGGCTTCTACACCGTGCTGTTGATCATCGAGATGTACCTGATGATCAAGTTCGCCCGACTGGGTCCAAGCAGCCTGCACACCGGCCGCTATCACTTCGAGCACAGCGCGGCCATCCCGCCTGCGCGCGCCCCACAACCGGCCCTGGCCTGAGGAACGTTCGATGTTCGATTACGAAACCCTGAAGATGATCTGGTGGGTGCTGGTCGGCGTGCTGTTGATCGGCTTCGCCCTCACCGACGGCTTCGACCTGGGCGCGGCAGTGTTGATGCCCTTCGTCGGGCGCAGCGATAACGAGCGGCGTGTGGTCATCAACACCATCGCTCCGCACTGGGACGGCAATCAGGTCTGGCTGATCACTGCGGGCGGCGCGCTGTTCGCGGCATGGCCGCTGGTCTACGCCGCGGCGTTCTCGGGACTGTACTGGGCGCTGCTGCTGGTGCTGTTCGCGTTGTTCGTGCGACCGGTGGGTTTTGACTACCGCAGCAAGCTGGAAAACACCCGTTGGCGGCAGAGCTGGGACTGGGGCCTGTTCATCGGCGGTCTGGTGCCTTCGCTGGTCTTCGGGGTGGCCTTCGGCAACCTGCTGCTGGGCGTGCCGTTCCAGTTCGACGACACCCTGCGCTCAAGCTATCAGGGCAACTTCTGGCAACTGTTGAGCCCCTTCGGCCTGCTCGCCGGTGTGGTCAGCCTGAGCATGCTGGGGCTGCACGGTGGCACCTGGTTGATGATGCGCACCGAAGGCGCGATTGCCCAGCGTTCACGGCGTGCGGCGCAGGTGTTGTCGTTGGTATTTGTACTGGCGTTCATCTGTGCGGGCGTGTGGCTGCTGGTCGGCGGCATTCAGGGCCTGGCGATCACCTCGGCGTTCGATGCGGGCGCGGCACTCAATCCGTTGTCGAAAACCGTGACGGCGAGCAACCACGGCTGGCTGGGCAATTACCAGCAACACCCGCTGACGGTGGCCGCGCCATTGCTGGGGATCTTCGGCGGCCTGCTGGCGTTACTGGGTGCCAGCGCGGGGCAGGGCAGGACGGCGTTTCTGGGCAGCAGCCTGGCAATCGTCGGTGCGCTGTGTACGGCAGGCTTCGCGTTGTTTCCCTTTGTGATGCCATCGAGTCTGGACCCGGCCTCCAGCCTGACCGTGTGGGACGCCGTCTCCAGCCACAAAACCCTGATCATCATGTTGATCGCAGCGACCATTTTCGTGCCGTTGATCCTCTGCTACACGCTTTGGTGCTACGCCAAGATGTGGGGCAAGGTCACCACCGCGCACATCGACCACAACCCGCACGGCCTGTACTGAGCCGCGTCGCAAAGGAGAGACAATCATGTGGTATTTCGCCTGGATTCTCGGCGTGCTGCTGGCCTGCAGCTTCGGCATCATCAACGCCCTGTGGCTGGAAGCCTCGGACGCCGCCGCGCTGGAGCGTGGCCGTGACCGCTGAGGCGGGCAGTGAACCGGTCCGGTACAGCATCGGCCGGGCAGTGTCCCTGCTGATGGCGGTACCGCTGAGCCTGGTTCTGCTGATCCATCCGGCCTCAATGCTCGACGCCAATGGCCACTACTCCCACAGTGTGCTGATGCTGGTCATGTGGGGCGTGGCCGGAGGGTTCGTCCACGGCGTCGGTTTCGAGCCGCGTGCCATGGCCTGGCGGGTGGTGTTTCACCTGCTGCCGGCCTGGGTGCTGATGGCGCTGGGGTATGGCATGTGGCTCACCGCGCGTCAGTGGTTTTAAGCATCTGCACGTATCAGTGGGCGGCCACCCTGGCCGCTTTCACTGCCGGCACGATGGACAGCGCAATCAATGCCACAATTGCGCACAGCAGGCCGGAAATGAAGAACGCCGGCAGATACGTGGCGAAGTGCGTGCGTGTCCATCCCGCCCCGAATGCCGCGAAGGCGGCCCCTAATTGATGACCGGCGAAGACCCAGCCAAACACGATGTTGGCACGCTCGACGCCGAATCGCTGGGCGGTCAGCTTCACCGTCGGCGGCACCGTGGCGATCCAGTCCAGCCCATAGAGCAGCGCGAACACTGACAGCCCGAACACGGTGAAGTCCAGAAACGGCAACAGCACCAGCGACACGCCGCGAAAGCCGTAGTACCAGAACAGCAGCCAGCGGTTATCGAAGCGGTCCGACAGCCAGCCGGAACCGATAGTGCCGAAGAAATCGAAAATCCCCATCACCGCCAGCATGCCCGCCGCCGTGGTTGCGGCCAGCCCGTAGTCGCCGCACAGGCTGATGAAGTGCGTCTGTATCAGGCCATTGGTGCTGGCCCCGCAGATGAAAAAGGTCATGAACAAAACCCAGAACGTCCACGTCCCGGAGACCTCGCGCAGCACCTTAAGCGGCGTCATCAAAAGCTGGGCGAAGGTCTGGGTGCTCTCGGGGACGGGCTGGATGTCGTCATCGCCATACAGCGGCAGCTGCAGGTCGGCGGGACGGTTGCGCATCAGCGCCAGTACGGCGAAACCGGCGATCACGATGGCGGCGCAAATACACGTCAGCGCCGTGCGCCAGCCAAACTGCTCGGTGAGGTTCGCCAGCAGCGGCATGAACACCAGCTGGCCGGTCGCGGAACTGGCGGACAGCAAGCCCATTGCCAAACCGCGATGGCTGGAAAACCAGCGCGTAGCCACGGTGGCGCCGAGCACCATGGCCGTCAGCCCGGTGCCGAAGCCCACAACCACGCCCCACAGCACGACCAATTGCCAGAAGCGGGTCATGAACAGCGACAGCAGCATGCCGCTCGCCACCAGCGTCAATGCCGTGAGCACCACCTTGCGCACACCGAAGTGATTCATGAACGCGGCGGCGAATGGGCCGACCAGGCCAAACAGCGCAAAGCGGATCGCCAGGGCCGAAGAAATCTCCGCGGTGTCCCAGCCGAATTCCGCTTGCAACGGACGGATGAACACCCCGGGCGCGCCCACGGCGCCGGCCATTACCAGCATGGTCAGGAAAGTCACCGCCAGAATCACCCAGCTGTAATGAATACGGCGACGCGACAGGGATGCCGCCAGAGCAGTCGAAACCATGAGAGTTCACCAAAGGAGCGGGGCGTTTGAATGATGGCTGTACTTTAAACATGAACGCTTATCCCCGGGCCCTTCGTCAAGCAGATATTTCTGAATGTTGCAGGCCGTTTGGAAGTGGCCCTTCGGAAGGGCTGTCCCGGCGCCGCAGGCCGATGTTTCACCGTTCAGCATTTCATTCCCTGAAACAGTGGATTGCTTTTTCTGGTCATTCCCCGGCCCGGCAGCAAGTCGCACACTCGCCTCCACCAGCACGGTCTACCGAAACCGCATAACCCCCGCGCTGACCCGACTCATTCGCCCAGGAGACACGCTTCATGACCGCCATCAAGCTCTATCACTTCCCGCTGTCCGGCCACTCCCACCGCGCCGAACTGATGTTGTCACTGCTGGGCCTTGAGCCGCAGATTCAATTCGTCGACCTGGCCAAAGGCGAGCAGAAAACCCCGGGCTTCCTGGCCGTCAACGCGTTCGGTCAAGTACCGGTGATTGACGACAACGGGGTCATCGTTGCTGACTCGACGGCCATCCTGGTGTACCTGGCGAAGAAGTACGACGCCTCCGGCCGCTGGCTACCCAATGACCCGGAGGGCGCGGCGCAGGTCCAGCGCTGGTTGTCCGCCGCATCCGGTGCCATTTACCTGGGGCCGGCACGGGCGCGTCTGATCACGGTGTTCGACGCCGGCTTCGATCCTCAGGACACGATTCAGCGTGCCCATGAAGCCTTGCAGGTCATTGACCAACACCTGAATGGCCGTGAATTTCTCGCCGCTGACCACGCCACCATCGCCGATGTCGCGGCCTACAGCTACATCGCCCATGCCCCGGAAGGCAACGTGTCGCTGGATGAGTACGTGAACGTGCAGGCCTGGCTGTCACGCATCGAAAACCTCCCAGGGTTCGTGCCCATGCCGCGTACGGCGGCAGGTTTGGTCAAGTAGCCACTGATGACGCCGAGGAGTTCGCCCCATGAACCAGATTCGCACTGAAACGGCCTCGCCCTGGCATTCCGGCGAGCGCGCCCTGCAAGCCAGGGTCGGGGTTGCAGAACGCATGGAGGCGATGGGCAAGCGCGTCATTCGTGACTATATGCCCGACCAGCATCGGGACTTTTACCAGCACCTGCCTTATTTGATTGTCGGGGCGGTGGACGGCGAGGGCTGGCCGTGGGCGAGCGTGCTGGACGGCCCGTCAGGCTTCATTCAATCCCCGGATGCGCGTCGTCTGGACATTCATCGGCGCCCCGATGCCGAGGACCCGGCCAGCGCGCAGTTCGTGCCGGGCGCGGCACTGGGCATGCTCGGCATTGACCTGCACACCCGTCGTCGCAACCGCATCAACGGTCACATCAGCGAAGTGACGAAGGACGGCTTTGCAATTGCCGTGGAGCACGCATTCGGCAATTGCCCTCAGTATATTCAGGAGCGTGAAGTGCTCGACGTCGCCCCGTCCCCTGCAGCATCGACGGGTGTAACGTCAATGCCTGCAGCAGAACGGTCGAGCACGCTGGACGCATCGGCCACGGCCGTCATTCAGAACGCTGACACCTTTTTCGTCGCCAGCTACGTAGACCTGGACGGCGAGCCGTTCCATCGCTCGGTCGACGTTTCCCACCGTGGTGGCCAGGCCGGTTTCGTGCGGGTCGACGGCGAGGTGCTGACCATTCCGGATTTTGCCGGGAACCTGCACTTCAATACGCTGGGCAATTTCCAGCTCAACCCCCGGGCGGGATTGCTGTTCATCGATTTTCAGACGGGCGATTTGCTGCAATTGGCCGGCACGGTCACGCTGATTCTCGACGGGCCAGAGATCGCCGCCTTCCAGGGCGCAGAACGGCTTTGGCAAGTGCGCGTCGAGCAGGTCGTGCGGCGGCCGGCAGCCTTGCGCTCGCGCTGGGTATTCAAAGGCTGGTCGCCGAACAGCCTGATGACTGGTGACTGGCAGCAGACTGCTGCGCGCTTGCAGGCCGAAACCCTGCGTGATCAGTGGCGGGCTTTTCGGGTGACGCGCATCGAGGACGAAAGTGACGGCATTCGTTCGTTCTATTTTGAATCCGCAGATGGCATTGGCTTGCCTGCGTTCAAGGCCGGACAGCATTTACCCCTGCGTCTCTCGCCGGAGGGCCGTACGCCGCCGGTGATCCGCACCTACAGCCTGTCCAGCGCTCCGTCCGATGACTTCTTGCGCATCAGTGTCAAACGCGACGGCCTGGCCTCTGCCTATCTGCACGATCAGATCAAGGCCGGCGACGTGCTGGAAGCGCGGGCGCCGCAGGGTGGTTTCGTGGTCGACCCGCAGGAGCGCCGCCCTCTGGTGTTGCTGGGTGCCGGTATCGGCGTCACGCCCATGCTCTCGATGCTGCGCGAAGTCATTTACGAGGGCAAACGGGTGCGGGGAGGGCGGGCAACCTGGTTCATCCAGAGCGCCCGTCGTCTGGCCGACCTGGCGTTTCGCGAAGAAGTGGACACACTCATTGCCAGGGCCGGCGATCAACTGACCGCGATCCGTGTGCTGAGCCAGCCGGAAACCACCGCGCGCCGGGGTGAGGATTACCACCTGGCCGGGCGGATCGATCTGGACCTGCTCAAGACGCTGCTGCCGTTCAACGATTTTGATTTTTATGTGTGCGGGCCCGCCGCGTTCACCCAGGAAATCTACGACGGCCTGCGCGGCATGCATATCCGCGATGAGCGGATCCATGCCGAAACCTTCGGGCCGTCCAGCCTCAGGCGCAGCGGCGACTCGCATGCGGTGGCTTTCGAGCAGCCGCCTGCCGCCACCGAAGCCGTGCCGGTGCTGTTCGAGCGTTCCGCCAAAGAGGCGCGCTGGCAGCCCGGCGCAGGCAGCTTGCTGGAGTTGGCCGAGCGCCGCGGTCTGAGCCCGGAATTCAGCTGCCGCGGCGGTTCATGCGGCACCTGCAAGACACGGCTCATCAGTGGCCAGGTGCATTACCCGGTACCGCCCGCTGACAGGCCGGCGCCGGGCCACGTATTGATCTGCTGCGCAGTCCCGGCCTCAGGGCCGTTGGTGCTTGATCTTTAACCATCCATGCGAGTGCGGGAGAGACTGCAATGAGCCATTGGCCAGCGTTGGAGCAAGATGACCATCCGATTCACTATCCGGCAACCGAGCGGGAGAGTTCCTGGTTGCTGCCACAGTCGCTGGGTTCCCTGGCCGGCGAACTGGCTGGCGATCTAACGGGTGAATGGCCGGGCGAGCGCACAGGCGATCACGCGGTCAACCCTAACCGGGCGAGCAATCGATGGTTTCTGTGGATTCGCTCAGTGTCGGGTTTTAATCGGCCGCACTGATCGACGCCATCGGTTCATCGGTAGGGCTGTGCGCAGTCGCCTTTCGGTCCGACGACGTACGGATGTCGCAGCGTCTGGTCAGATAACGGGTGCCCCGTTTACAGTACGCTCGCGGTGGCCCACCAAGTCGCTCCCTGTGCGGGCAGCGCAATGGTCCACTCAGCGCCCGTTGTCATTCACAAGGACGTCCATCTTGATCACCCGCAGAACCCTTATCGGCGCCTCGTTATTCGCAGTTCCCGCTTTTTTGAGTCTGTCCTCACTCGCCGCCGGGCCCCTTTTCGAGCCCGCCTCGGATCAGACCATCGCGCAACGCCTGGTTGAGCTGGAGCGTCGTCACGGCGGGCGGCTCGGCGTCGCTATTCTGAATACCGCAAGCCAGCGGTTGATCGACCACCGCGGCAATGAACGCTTTGCCCTGTGCAGCACGTTCAAATGCCTGGCTGCAGCCTGTGTTCTCGCCCGGGTTGATCAACAGCAGGAAGCACTTTCCCGGCGCATCGTTTATGGCCGTGAGCAACTGGTGCCGTACTCGCCGACCACCGAATCCCACGCAGGCGGGCAGGGTCTGAGCGTCGGCTCACTGTGCGAGGCTGCCTTGACACTGAGCGACAACACGGCAGCCAATCTGCTGCTGGACAGCATTGGCGGGCCGCAGGCGCTGACCCAATGGCTGCGCTCCATCGGCGACACCCAGACCCGCCTGGACCGTCGCGAACCGGAGCTTAATGAAAACCGGCCCGGAGACGAGCGCGACACCACCACACCCATGGCCCTGGTGCAGACGCTGAACACCTTGATCCTGGGCGACGTGCTCTCGCTGCCTTCACGCGATCAGCTGACGGCGTGGCTGGTCAATAATCAGACCGGAGACAAAAAACTGCGGGCGGGTCTGCCCCGCGGTTGGCGGGTGGGTGACAAGACCGGTTCGGGCGCCAATAACGCCAGCAACGATGTTGCTATTCTCTGGCCTGGCGACCGGGCGCCTGTTCTGGTGTCCGTTTATTACACCGGGTCCATCGCCGGCGGCGATCAGATCAACGCGCTGATGGCCGAGATCGGGAGCCTCGCAGCGACGGTCTAGACGTCATCAGTTGCGGTGTTGCCCTCACATCGCAACGTCCCGAAACATATCTCATCGCCTTGCTTGTGCTCGGATGCTCGGGGTAGGGCAAGCCAGCCTGTCCGAGTGCGCGTTTGCACCGCACTGTTGCGCCTTTTCGAACCACAATCGGCCACCTATCGCTCGCCCGAATTGCCACAAAGTGCGATCCGTCGGCCTGGATTGTGGCGCATTGATATTAATTCTCGCGAGCTAGACAACTGCCTCTTCGTCCAATGGATACGGGTGTTTCGTATTTTACGGCTGTAGGAAAAGTCTGACAGACGGTGCCGTATTTGCCCTCTGTCTAAAGACTGTCATCAAACAGAAATGTTTCCAGTTTTAAATCTGCCTCGGGTCTTCAACTGTGACCACACATACAAAATTCTCTTGTTGAGGTATTGCCGTGATTCTGCTGACTAAAAAACGCCTGTCACTACTGCTGGCTTCGATGTGCCTGTCGGGTATGGCACACGCCGTTGACGTCACTGGCGCTGGTTCGAGTTTCGTGTTCCCGGTTATCTCTCAGTGGTCGCAGGACTACAGCAAAACTGCTGACAATCGCGTCAACTACCAGTCCATCGGCTCGGGCGGCGGTATTGCTCAGATTAAGGCAGCAACCGTGGATTTCGGCGCCTCCGACGCCCCGATGTCCGCAGAAGACCTCAAGGCCGGCGGCCTGGGTCAGTTCCCAAGCGTCATCGGCGGTATCGTCCCGGTGGTCAACCTGGAAGGCGTCAAGGCCAACGACCTTAAGTTGAGTGGCCAGGTAGTTGCCGATATTTTCCAGGGCAAGATCACCAAGTGGAACGACCCGGCGATCGTAAAACTGAACGATGGCCTGAAGCTGCCTGACACCAACATCACCGTGGTTCACCGTTCGGACGGTTCGGGCACCTCCTTCAACTTCACCAGCTACCTGAGCAAAGTCAGCGACGCGTGGAAAGCAGGCCCAGGTACCGGCTCCGCTGTTCAGTGGCCAGTGGGCGTGGGCGGCAAGGGTAACGAAGGTGTCGCTGCTTACGTCAAGCAGATCAAAGGCTCGATTGGTTACGTTGAGTACTCCTACGCCACCAAGAGCGAAATCGCTTACACCCAACTGCAGAACGCCGCTGGCGAGTTCATCAAGCCTGACGCCAAAGCTTTCGCCGCCGCTGCTGATACCGCTGATTGGGCAAACGCCAAAGACTTCAATCTGATCATGACCAACGCCCCGGGCAAGACGGCCTGGCCGATCACCGCAACCACCTGGATCATCATGTACAAGCAGCCGAAAAACGCCGAGAAGAGCAAGGCGGCTTTCGACTTCTTCAAATGGTCCCTGGAAAAAGGCCAGAGCTCGGCTGAGAAGCTGGAATACGTACCCCTGCCTGCATCGCTGGTCAGCAAGATCGAAGACTACTGGAAAACCGAGTTCACCAAGTAACTCGACGTTATCCGGCTAACCCCTGTCACCGAGCGCTCGGTGACAGGGTTTCCTTGCGAGTGGACCCACCATGACTGAAAACACCCAATACATGTCCGCTGTGATTCCGGATGCTGCATCCGAGAGCGATAAACGCGCGGCCCGCGATCACCGACACGACGCCTGGTTTCGGCGCACGATGCTGGGAGCGGCTCTGTTGGTGCTGCTGTTGCTGGCGAGCATCGCCGGCTCGACGCTTTGGGGCGGTGCCCTGGCGTTCAAGACCTTTGGCTTCGAGTTTCTGACCAGTACCGAATGGGACGTGGTCAACGGCAAATTCGGCGCACTGGTGCCGATCTACGGCACCCTGGTCACCTCCTTTCTCGCGCTGCTGATCGCCGTTCCGGTGAGTTTCGGCATCGCTATTTTTCTGACTGAAGTCGCGCCGCCCTGGTTGCGCATGCCCATTGCCTCGGCCGTGGAACTGCTGGCGGGTATTCCTTCGATCATCTACGGCATGTGGGGCCTGTTCGTGTTCGGCCCTTTCATGGCAGAAAACATGGCCCCGTGGATCAACGACAACCTTGGCGCACTGCCACTGATCGGCCCGATATTTCAGGGTCCGCCCCTCGGCATCGGCATGCTCACGGCCGGTATCGTGCTGGCGATCATGATTATCCCGTTCATCACCTCGGTCATGACCGAAGTATTCCGCAGCGTGCCTATTGCCCTCAAGGAATCGGCCTACGCACTGGGCGGCACAACCTGGGAAGTGGTCTGGGACATCGTTCTGCCCTACACCCGCTCGGCGGTGGTCGGCGGTGTATTCCTGGGCCTCGGCCGCGCACTCGGTGAAACCATGGCGGTGACCTTCGTCCTCGGTAACGCCCATCAGTTCTCCGCGTCGCTGATGATGCCCAGCAGCTCGATTGCTTCGGTGATCGCCAACGAGTTCAGCGAGGCCTACACCGACCTGCACCGTTCTGCGCTGATCGCCCTGGGCTTCCTGCTGTTTGTCGTCACCTTCATCGTGCTGGCGATTGCCCGTCTGATGCTCTCTCGTCTGTCGCGCAAGGAGGGTCTATGAGTAAGGCCGACAACGAAAACCTCTACCGGGTCCGCAAGATCAAGAACATGATCGCGATGGTGCTGAGCTGCGGCGCGACCGTGTTTGGCCTGCTGTGGCTGGTGTGGATCCTGCTGACCACTATCGTCAATGGCTTCGGGGCGCTGAACCTGAGTCTGTTTACGGAAATGACGCCGCCACCGGGCTCGACAGGCGGGCTGGCCAACGCGTTTTACGGCAGCATCCTGATGTCTGGCATCGGTCTGCTGATCGGTACCCCCATCGGGCTGATGGCCGGTATCTGGCTCGCCGAGTTTGCGCGTAATACCAGGCTGGGCAACGCGGTGCGCTTCATCAACGACATTTTGCTGTCGGCGCCGTCGATCGTGCTGGGCCTGTTCGTGTACACCGCGGTGATCCTGCCGCTGAGCGCCGTCACCAACCATCAGGTGGGTTTCTCGGCCTTTGCCGGCGCACTGGCCCTGGCGTTGCTGGTGATCCCCGTGGTGGTGCGTACCACAGACGAAATGCTTCAGCTGCAACCCTCGACCATGCGCGAAGCCGCACTGGCGCTGGGCGTGCCGCAGTGGAAGCTGACGCTGCAGATCGTCCTGCGTGCGGCCAAGGCCGGCGTGGTCACCGGCATCCTGTTGGCACTGGCTCGCATCACCGGCGAAACCGCACCGCTGCTGTTCACCGCGTTCGGTAATCAGTTCTGGAGCAGCGATCTGCTCAAACCCATCGCAAGCGTGCCTGTGGTGATCTTCCAGTACGCGATGAGCCCGTTTGATGACTGGCACTCTCTGGCCTGGGCCGGTGCCCTGATCATGACTCTGTTTGTACTGGTGCTGAGCCTCAGTTCCCGTCTACTTCTTTTGCGCAATAAGGCGTCCTGATGAACAACCTATCCCTCGCCGACGAAAAAACCAAAATCCAGGTCCGTGGTCTCGATTTCTTTTACGGCGGCCAGCGCTCGCTGAAATCGGTCGACATGATCATTCCCGAAAAGCGCATCACGGCGATCATCGGGCCATCCGGCTGCGGCAAGTCCACGCTGTTGCGGGTGTTCAACCGCATCTATTCGATGTACCCGAAGCAGGAAGCCAAGGGCGAAGTGATCCTCAACGGTGAGAACATCCTCGCGCCGGGCTATTCGATGAACCGCCTGCGCAGCCACGTCGGCATGGTGTTTCAGAAGCCGGTGCCGTTCCCGATGTCGATCTACGACAACATCGCCTACGCGGTGCGTCACCACGAAAAGCTCTCCCGTCGCGAGATGGAAGAACGCGTCGAGCAGGCGCTGCGTGGCGCTGCGCTGTGGGATGAAGTCAAAGACAAGCTCAAGCAGAGTGCGAACAGCCTGTCCGGTGGCCAGCAACAGCGTCTGTGCATTGCCCGCACCATCGCCCTGCGCCCGCAAGTGCTGTTGCTCGACGAACCGACCTCGGCCCTTGACCCGATCTCGACCGGCCGCATCGAGCAGCTGATCACCGAGCTCAAAGAGCAGTTCACCGTGATTATCGTGACCCACAACATGCAACAGGCCGCGCGCTGCTCGGACTACACCGCGTTCATGTTCATGGGCGAGCTGATCGAACACGGCGACACCGACACCATCTTCACCAAGCCCTCCAAAACCCAGACCGAGGACTACATCACCGGTCGTTTCGGCTGACATCCGCGCATCTCAGTAGGAGCCGGCTTGCTGGCAAAGCCGATTGATCGGATACATCGACGGTGGCTGTACGGCCGCTTTCGCCAGCAAGCCGGCTCATACAGCTGATCGAGGCAACCGCCGATATCTCGGCGTGCGCGAATCTGTAGGAGCCGGCTTGCTGGCGAATGCGGTGGGTCAGGTTGTGCGATATCGAGGGCTGATATTTTTCGCGGGCAAGCGCGCTCCTACAGTTGACCCGGGCAATCTCTGAAATGTTAGGCGTGCGCACATCTGCAGGAGGCAACCTCCGATATCTCGGGGTGCGCAAATCTGTAGGAGCCGGCGTGCTGGCGAATGCGGTGGGTCAGGTTGTGCGATATCGAGGGCTGATATTTTTCGCGGGCAAGCGCGCTCCTACAGTTGACCCGGGCAACCTCTGAAATGTTAGGCGTGCGCACATCTGCAGGAGGCAACCGCCGATATCTCGGCGTGCGCGAATCTGTAGGAGCCGGCTTGCTGGCGAATGCGGTGGGTCAGGCTGTGCGATATCGAGGGCTGATATTTTTCGCGGGCAAGCGCGCTCCTACAGTTGACCCGGGCAACCTCTGAAATGTTAGGCGTGCGCACACCTGCAGGAGGCAACCGCCGATATCTGGGGGTGCGCAAATCTGTAGGAGCCGGCTTGCTGGCGAACCCGATCGTTCAGACGCAGCAACGGCGCTGCACTGTCGCTTTCGCCAGCAAGCCGGCTTCTACAGGATCGGCATCTAATGAGGGGGGCATTTCCAGGGGCCGGCATTTATTCGCCAACCGGTGACCCCAGGACGCCCAGGCATCAAGCCGCCGGCCAATCCCTCTCAAACACCGCTCGAATCCCCCATGAATTCCTCAAGCCGCTTGCGCAGCCAGCGTTCGGCCGGGTCGGTGTCCATCACGCTGAGCCAGACCATCGACAGCTCCAGATTCGGCGTCACGAAGGGCAGTGGATCGCCGCGCAGCCCGGTTCGGCGCATGGCCTGGGTGAGGTGGTCCGGCAAGTTGCAGAGCAGGTCCGTTCCCTCCATCAACGCCGGCAAGGTGCTGTACTGCGGCACCGACAACACGGCGGTGCGCTTGCGACCGATCGCCGCGAGCCACTCATCCGCGAAACTCGAAATATTGGCCACGTACGACACCACGACGTGGGGCCGCGTGCAGTATTCGTCCAGGGTAATCGGATCGGTCCCCGCATCGGCGCGCACCACCATCGGCTGCATCCGGCGCAGCATTTTGCGCTTGGCATTGGCCGGCAGCTCACGGGTCAGGCACACCCCGACGGTGATGTCGCCCGACATCAACAACTCCGAGACATTCCAGAAGTTGACCTGCTTGATCACCAGCACGACGCCGGGGGCTTCCTCGCGGATGGCGCGCAGCAGCGGCGGCAACAGGCTGTATTCCACGTCATCGGACAGGCCGATGCGAAAGGTCATGTCGCTGCTGGCGGGGTCAAACTCCCGGGTCAGGCTCAGGGCGACTGACATTGCGTCCAGCGCTGGCGACAAATGACTGATGATTTCGTTGGCCCGCGCAGTCGGCTCCATGCGGTGGCCCACACGGATGAACAACGGATCGTTGAACAACGCCCGCAGGCGATTGAGGGCGGCGCTGATGGTGGGTTGGCCGAGGAACAGCTTTTCGGCAGCGCGGGTCACGTTACGCTCTTGCATCAAGGTCTCGAACACCACCATGAGGTTGATGTCGGCCTTGCGCAGCTCATTGCGATTCATACACCGTCCCCGTTGCCTGACATTCGTCACCCTGCTATGGAAGGCCTGCGATATTGATGGGCGTCAGTTTATGGAGCGCCGTCCTTCTGCGTCCAGCCTTCCCGGCCAAAGCCAGTCCTGCAGCGGGACGCGTGCGTGTGAGTGGGACCGGCTTCAACCGGGAAGGGGCCCGCAGTCACAAGCCGCGTTCGCCAGCAAGCCGGCTCCTACAGAGGAATACGGCTGGTCAGCTGCAATGGCGATGCCCCCTGACTTGGCAGTGTGGCGACTGACGCCTTCCCGGCTAAAGCCAGTCCCACAAGGTATACGCGTGCCTGAGTAGGACCGGCCAAAGCCAGTCCCACAAGGTATACGCGTGCCTGAGTACGACCGGCTAAAGCCAGTTCCACAGGGTATACGCGTGCCCGAGTGGGACCGGCTTCAGCCGGGAAGGGGCCAGCGGGCCAACCCTCGACTTTGCGGTGTGGCTACGACGCCTTCGGCTAAAGCCAGTCCCACAGGTTTGCGGTGACCGCCCAAGTGTTGCCCGCCAGAGCCAGCGCCCGCAGCGGTTTGCCATGGGAGCGAGCCTTTTCCCGATGAACTTCGGCAGAGCCTAGCGAGTCAGCATTAAAACGCTCACCATGAGGATCGACATTCCATGCAGATTTCCCTGAAAGGCCAAGTCGCAATCGTCACCGGTGCAAGCTCCGGACTGGGCGCCGGGGCGGCAAAAGGGCTCGCCGCATCGGGCGCCGCGGTAGTCATCAATTACCACTCCCAGCCGGAGCCTGCACAAAAGCTTGCCGAGGAGATCATCGCCGCGGGCGGCCAGGCCATCGCCGTCGGTGCCGACGTGTCCGATGAACAGGACGTGGAGAAACTGTTCGCCGAGACGCTCAAGGCGTTTGGTCGCGTTGACATCCTGGTCGCCAACTCAGGGCTGCAAAAGGACGCCCCGATCGCCGACATGACGTTGAAAGACTGGAACACCGTGATCAACGTCAACCTCACCGGCCAGTTCCTCTGCGCACGCGCGGCCCTCAGGCAGTTCGCCAGGCAGGAGATCCGCCCGGAGGTGTCGCGCGCACGGGGCAAGATCATCCACATGAGCTCGGTGCATCAGGTCATTCCCTGGGCCGGGCACGTGAATTATGCCGCCTCCAAAGGCGGCGTCGACCTGCTGATGCGCAGCATTGCCCAAGAGGTCGGCGAGCAGCGGATCCGTGTCAACAGCATCGCGCCGGGAGCGATTCGAACCGCCATCAACACCAAAGCCACCGAAGGCGACGCCGAGAAAAAGCTGCTGGAACTGATTCCTTACGGGCGAGTGGGTGAGGCGGACGACGTGGCCAACGCGGTGGTCTGGCTGGCTTCGGACGCGTCCGATTATGTGCATGGTACGACGCTGTTCATCGACGGCGGGATGAGTCTGTACCCCGAGTTTCGCAACAATGGTTGAGCCCACCGCCACCCCGGATGAACAGGCCGGGCAAGAGCCGCAGAACGCCATCGAGAATCACGGGATCATCGGTGATATGCGCAGCGCGGCTCTGGTCGCCGACACCGGCAGCATCGATTTTTTCTGCTGGCCCGATTTCGACAGCCCGAGCATTTTTACCGCGTTGCTGGACACGCCCGAGGCGGGGATCTTTCAGCTGGCACCGGTACTGCCGGACGCACGCCGGCAGCAACTGTACCTGCCTGAAACCAACGTGCTGATGACCCGCTGGATTGCCAAAGACGCGGTTGTCGAAGTGACCGATCTGATGCCCATCGCTTCGGAAGTCGACAACCTCCCGCGGCTGATCCGGCGGATCCAGGTTCGCCACGGCCAGACGGCGGTGCGCATGTTGTGCCGGGTGCGCCACGATTACAGCCGCGCTGACACGGCCGCTCGGATGGAGGGGCAAGACGTATGCTTCGAGGCCGAGGGCCAGCCTGCGCTGCGCCTTGCCGCTACCACCGGCATACGTCTTGAGGGTCAGGCGGCGGTGGCCGAGTTCGAAATGAAACAGGGCGATATCGTCGAGTTCATGCTCGGCGGTGCCGAAGATCCGCTGGTCACGGCGACGAACTGCGATTGCGACCTGAAAACCACGGTCAGTTACTGGCAGCACTGGAGCCGCCACTCCAACTACCGCGGGCGCTGGCGTGAGGTGGTCAACCGTTCGGCGCTGGCGCTCAAGCTGCTCACGTCGCGCAAGCACGGCGGCATTGTCGCCGCCGCCACGTTTGGTCTGCCGGAGGAAGAGGGTGGTCAGCGCAACTGGGACTACCGCTACACCTGGATCCGCGACGCCTCGTTTACCGTCTACGCCTTCATGCGCCTTGGGTATTCCGATGAGGCCAATGCCTTTATGCATTGGGTTCGCGACCGCATGGGCGACTGCTGCGAAGATGCCAACAAGTTGGGCATCCTATATTCGCTAGATGGGCGCGAAGAACTCCCGGAAAAAGAGCTGGATCACCTGAGCGGTTACGGCGGGGCGACCCCGGTGCGTGTGGGGAACGAAGCGTACAAGCAGACGCAGCTGGACATTTATGGCGAGTTGCTCGACGCGGTGTATCTGGCCAACAAGTACGGCGAAGCGATCTCCCACGAAGGCTGGAAGAACGTCACCCGCCTGGTCAACGACCTGTGCGAAAACTGGCAGAGCAAAGACGTGGGCATCTGGGAAATGCGCGGCGAGGACCAGCACTTTCTGCATTCACGGCTGATGTGCTGGGTTGCCCTGGACCGCGCGCTGCGTTTGTCCTTGAAACGCTCGCTTCCAGCGCCTTTCGAGCGATGGGACAAGCAGCGCCAGGCCATCCACGATGACATCTGGGACAATTTCTGGGACGCCGATCTGGGCCATTTCGTCCAGCACAAAGGCAGCAAAAACCTGGACGCCTCGATGTTGCTGATGCCGCTGGTGCGTTTTGTGGGTGCCAGTGATCCAAAATGGCTGCAGACCCTGGACGCCATTGAGGGCGCGCTGGTCCGCGATGGGATGGTGTTCCGCTATCGCAACGACGATGACTATCACGATGGTCTCGATGGCGAAGAAGGCGCCTTTGTGGCGTGTTCGTTCTGGTACGTTGAATGCCTCGCTCGCGCGGGACGTTTGGAGAAGGCGCACCTGGAGTTTGAACAGTTGCTCCGTTACGCCAATCCGCTGGGCCTGTACGCCGAGGAGTTCGACGCCCATGGCCATCACTTGGGCAACACGCCACAAGCGCTGAGCCACTTGGCGCTGATCAGCGCGGCGAGTTTTCTGGATCGCAAACTTGAAGGCGGCCAGACCCTCTGGCAGCCCTGAAACCGGAGAAGGTAGATGCCTCACGCATTCAAAGTGGGTGATCACGTGCGCTGGAATTCCGAGGCCGGGCACATCCTCGGCAAAGTGACCAAAGTGCATACCAAGGAAGTAGAGTTCATGGGCCGCCACCGCCATGCTTCACCCGAAGCGCCACAGTACGAGGTCAAGAGCGACAAGACCGGCCATCTGGCGATGCACAAGGAGGACGCGCTGGAAAAGGCGTGACCTGTCCTCTTCAAATTAACGGCAGACAAAAAAACCGCGGCGATGACAGATTCATCGCTGCGGTTTTTTGTGTGGCACGGGCGGCTGCGTTACGGGATCAGGCGCTGGGCACGGAGCGTGTCGAAAACGTCGAAGAACGCCTGGTCACTGGCCTGGAATTCCTTGAAACCCAGCGCACGGCTTTTCGACATGTCAGTCACTACCTCGATTGGCCGGCCCAGGTCCGCATCGCTGTGCCACGGTGAAATAAGGCGGGTGATATCGGCCTCTTTCAAGCCGTGGGTGCGAACCAGTTCATCCCAGGCCGGCTGGTCATTGGCCATCTGTTCTTCCAGCGGAGACGGCTTTTCCGGGAACGCTGCAGGGTGCAGTCCGAAGTACTCGGCGATCTGGCCCCACATCCACTTCCAGCGGAACACGTCACCGTTGGTGATGTTGAACGCCTGATTGGCGGCGGCCGGGGTGGTGGCGGCCCAGAGTTGCTGTTTGGCCAACTGGCGAGCGTCGGTCATGTCGGTCAGGCTGTCCCACTGCACGCGGGAGCCAGGAAACACGAATGGCCGGCCGGTGGCCTTGCAGATCGAAGCGTACACCGCCAGAGTCGTGGCCATGTTCATGGCATTGCCCACCGCAACCCCGGTGACCGTGTGCGGACGGTGCACGCTCCAGGTGAAGCCGTCGCGCTTGGCTGCTGCGAACACTTCGTCTTCTTGGGCGTAATAGAAGTTTTCGATGTCCAGCCGGCCTTGGGATTCACGGAATGGCGTCTGCGGCAACGTGCCCTTGCCATAGGCTTCAAACGGGCCCAGGTAATGCTTCAAACCGGTGACCAGCGCCACATGCCGAACGCTTTTTGCCGGGCTCAAGGCGTCGAGAACGTTGCGCACCATCGCGGCGTTGACCCGGATGTTCTCCGCTTCGGTGGCCTGCCGTGACCACGTGGTGAGAAACACGTGGGTGGGTTTGAGGTCGGCGAGGGCCTGTTTGACAGAATCCGGATCGTGCAGATCGGCTGCCACGGGGATCACGCCAGGCATCGCCGAAGGACGGCGGGAGAGGGCAGCGACTTGCCAGCCGTTATCGAGCAACAGTTGAGTGGTTGCACTGCCGACGATGCCGCTGGCGCCGACGACCAAGGCGGTCTGAGTCATGTGGGTCTCCTGATTGATCGAGTTGAACGGGCTCCATAAGGATGCAGCTCTAGGGTTTCAGAACGGCATCGGTGCAGATAGGTTCATCGCGATTGGCCGGGTGCGACCACAGACCGCGCACGCGCGCTTTGCATTCAGCCTGGTGCAATCAGCCGACCAGCAGCGCCGTCCCGTACATGCCAACGGCAAAGACCACGTGCCCGAGTACATTTTGCAAGCGGGCAACGTTCGGCTTGGGCGCCTTGCTGCAGGCAACCCCGACGCCCATGCCCGGTTGCAGGATGAACCAGCCCGCACCGATGGTGACCAGCCCGACGATCAGTGCGGGAAGAAAGGTAGGCGAGTGCGCCCATTGCACGCCCCAGATCCCCAGCAGTACGGCCGCAAACACCACGCCGACGGCGTAATGCATGAACCAGCCAACCGCCAGTTCGCGATGGATAACAGGCGAGTTGCCGATGCCGTCGCGGTGCCGGAATCGTCCCTTAGGCATTCCGGCGAACCAGCGGCCAACGAGGTGCCAGGGCGGGGTCGGCAACCCCAGGATAGCCTTGAGCAGCAACGCCCAGAGGTCGAGCAATGCCGTGCCGCCCATGCCAATGAGAATTGCCAGAAAGATGAATTCAAACATGTCTGTCCCTGCAGGTGGTCTACGGGCCTGTGTTGGCCGGACACGTTAGCAGAGTTGTCAGGGAAGCGGCATTAGCGGGGAAGCGGCCAGCCCTACAATCTGGATTTTGCAGGGTTGCCGCTGACGTCTTCCCTTGCGGCCTGGGTTTATCATTGTTGCCGCTGACGCTTTCCCGGCTAAAGCAGATCCCACATGTGAATGCGGTCAGTGGGACCGGCTTCAGCCGGGAAGAGGCCAGCCCGGACTGCCTGGATTTTTTCGTTGTTGCCACTGACGCTTTCCCGGCTAAAGCCGGTCCCACAGGTGGGTGCGGTCAGTGGGACCGGCTTCAGCCGGGAAGAGGCCAGCCCGGACTGCCTGGATTTTTTCGTTGTTGCCACTGACGCTTTCCCGGCTAAAGCCGGTCCCACAGGTGGGTGCGGTCAGTGGGACCGGCTTCAGCCGGGAAGAGGCCAGCCCGGACTGCCTGGATTTTTTCGTTGTTGCCACTGACGCTTTCCCGGCTAAAGCCAGTCCCACAGGTGAATGCTGTCAGTGGGACCGGCTCAGCCGGGAAGAGGCCAGCCCGGTCAATCTGGCTTCAACCGGGAAGCGTCACGCGGCGGGCTGCAAAATTACCAGCGGTCGTAGCCACGGCCGTGGTCGAAGCCCCTGCGATAGCCACCATCGTAATAGCCGCGCGGTGGCGGGGGTGCGAATCGACGGTACTCAACGCGCTCGCGCACCGGCACATAAACCACACGCTGGTACTGCTGCTGATAACGCGGCGCATATTGTGGCTGCGGGCGGTAATCCTGGTAACGCTCGCGCCCGTGATGGTTCGACTGACTGATCACTGCCGCCAATACCGCGCCTACGGCCGCCCCGGCGATAACCGGAACAATCACGTTGCGTTCGCTGGCCGATGCGGTACCGGCCGCGGCGAGCAATCCGGACAGAATCAAGGCGTGGCTCATCTTCGACAACATGGTGTCTCCTCAGGCGGTATAGTGAATTCGCCATGGCCCTATGAAACACCGGATGCATGTAAAGCTGCGTCCGGTATTGGTAAAGGTTAGGTAAACCACGTGAGGTCCAGGAAGTGTTGCTCATGTTGCCGTTCAACCCGGCGTGTCGCCGATGACCAGGGGGCAGCCTTGCCGAGGGACCGACCGCTCATCAGGCCGCGTCCCGGCTATCGAAACCCTGAACGCCAAAGTGGATCAACTGGGTAAGCAAGCGATGCAGAGGAAGACACAATGGTGACCGACGATCTCGTACGGTGGAACAGCCACTGGCGGTTATCAGACCACACAGTGTTATGCAGAACCTGCAAGGCCAGGCAACGCGAGTCCGAGCGCGAATCGACATTTGAGCATTTACCCACTTGTGGCTACGCACGTGAGATGGCGCACCCGTGGGACGAGCTGGATGCCAGCTGTGCGGAGCACGCTGCGCACTAAGGCGCTCTGTCGGTGATGACCGATGCCGGACGCCTGCCGTTTATAACGCTTTCAGCGATGCTGCCGTCGCCTTGAACAACAAGCTCGGTGGCTGACCGGGTACGTCGTCGAGTTCGCCACAGCGCCGCATGCCGATCTTTTCCAGGACCCGGGCCGAGGCGAGATTGGCGGGCCGCACGAAACCAAATACTTCGTCTAACCCTAACGTGACGAACGCGTGCCGCAACGCCGTTTCTCCTGTTTCCGTGGCAAACCCCTTGCCCCATGCCTCCACCGCAAACCGGTAGCCCAGGTTCATGCGCTGCTCCCCCAGATAATCGTGAAACGCGATTCCTCCGAAACCGATTATGTGGTGAGGGGCGTCCTTGCGCGCGATGGCCCACCAGCCATAACCGTGAATGTTCCAATGGTCAGTCCAGCGGGCGAGCAACGCCTGCGCCTGAGCTTCTTCGGTCATCGGGCCGGACGGGTTGAATTGCTGGGTTTGAGGGTCGCTGTAGATTGCATACAGACGGGCAAGGTCGGCAGGCGTCGGGGCTCGGTAAATCAAGCGCGCGCTGGTCAGGGGCATGGCGGGCAATCCTTCACTGGGTCGGCAGCGAACTGCGGTCATCGGCTCTCTGGTCTACCAGCCGAAGCCGATTGCGTCCACCCCGTTTCGATTCGTATAACGCTGAGTCGCTGCGCTCGATAAGCACGGCCAGGCTCGCGGGGGCTTCGCTGAACAGACTGGCGCCTATGCTCAGCGTGACCGCCTCGGGAGTGGCAAAGCGGTGTAACGCGGACGCCTGAAAAGCCTCGCGCAGCGCAGTGCTCCATGCCAGAACCCGCTCACTTGACGTGTCGTCCAGCAGGATCACGAACTCATCGCCGCCCAGTCGCGCCGCAAGCGAGCCGTCCGGGAGGGTCGAGCGTATGAGCTCGCTCAGTGAGATCAGCAACTGATCCCCTGCCGAGTGTCCGTAGAGATCGTTGACCAGTTTGAAGTGGTCGATGTCCATGAGCAACAACGCTGCCGGCCGGGTATCCGTTACCTTGTCCAGCAGCCGCTGCCCGCGTGCTTCGAATTCCCGCCGATTGTAGAGCCCGGTCAGAGGATCGCGTGCTGCGAGCCTGGCGATATGTTTTTCCCGGCGATAACGCTCCGAGCCGGTCATCGACAGCGCAATAAGCATGATCGCCATCGCCCCTTCGACCAGCGATATTTGAATGATCTCTCCTCGAAAGGCTGCCAGATCAATCAGCGTGCCCGGCATGACGGCCGTCACTGCTTTAGCGAGATAAAACATGCCGTGGGCCAGCAAGATGTAGCGCAACTGCACGGCGCCGACGCTCAGAGACCTGCCATGCGGGCGCAACAGCCAACTGGCCTTGAGCATCAGCAGCGTGACCAGCAGGGAGTTGCTCACCAGCATCACCTTCGACCACCAGGGTTGATCCGGCAGCAGCAAAAGCCCGAGCCATAGCGCAAAGATCAGGTACCAGTTTTTCGACAGTGTTGTCTGGGTAAACCGCGCCACCCCCAGCAGAAAGAGCCAGTGCGCAGTCACCAGCAAACCGTTGGCAAACCAGATACCGATGAGCAAAATGCCGCTGCCACGCAACAGCGCGAGGGTCGAGCCGATGGAGATGGTCGCAAAGCCCGCGCTCCAGAGCAGCAGCGAAGGCGCCTGCACCGCCCGCCATTCCATGCCCAGGTACAGCGCGGCGGCGGCTGCGAGGGCAATGGTCATCGTCAGCATCGTCATCGGATCGAGTGCCATGAAAGCAGCCTGGGTCAGTGAGCGGGTGGGTTGGGCCGGCAACTTCTCGCAGGGGATGGTTTTTTGCAGGCCGACCTGTATCGGCACGCCTGACTAAACTTTAATGCCGGCGCCGTTCCGCTAGAATTGCGCTGCCGCTTTTTAAGTCGAAGAGCGGCGGGCGCGAACGTGAGGCAGCAGTGATCGAACGGCGAGAATTCAGCGGTGGCATGAAGGGCAAGAACCTTCGCTACGTGGACGAGAACAAACGCGACCCGTCAACCCAGGCGCGCGCGGGCTTTATCTTGCTCGAGCACTTCTCGTTGCCGGCGTTCACCCAGGCACTGGACACCCTCGTCACCGCCAATCTGCTGCGCCCCGGTCTGTTTGCATCGCGCACCTTTGGCTTGCGCGAAGGCGAAGTCGCCAGTGATCTGGGTCTGGTCATCCGGCCCGACGCGCGGCTGGAAGCCTCAGCTTTGAGGGAGCTGGATCTGTTGGTGATCTGCGGCGGATACCGCACCGAGCTCAAGGCCGATGAAGCGTTGAACACCCTGCTTACGATGGCCGCTGAACTTGGCGTTACCCTCGCGGGGCTGTGGAACGGTGCCTGGTTTCTGGGGGCCGCTGGCGTGCTCGACGGCTATCGCTGCGCCATCCACCCCGAGCACCGCGCCGCCCTGGCCGAGGTGTGCAAGGTCAGTCAGGTCACCAGCGAAGCGTTTGTCATTGACCGTGATCGCCTCACTGCGTCAAGCCCGGCCGGGGCGTTCCACATGGCGCTGGAATGGATCAAAGGTCTGCATGACAAAGCGCTGGTCGAGGGCATCGAAGACATCTTGTCCTTCGAGGAATCACGCTATCGACGAATCAAACCGAGCCGACACCTGACCGTCAGCGCGCCGCTCAAAGAGGTGGTCAGGCTGATGGATGCCAATCTTGAAGAGCCCCTGGAACTGGAGCAACTCGCCGAATACGCCGGCCGCTCGCGTCGGCAGATCGAACGGCTGTTCAAGGAACAGCTGGGCACCACCCCGCAGCGCTATTACCTGGAGTTGCGTATCACCGAGGCGCGGCGTTTGCTGCAGCACACCGACTTGTCTCAAGTGGACGTCCTGGTGGCCTGCGGGTTTGTTTCGCCAAGCCATTTCAGCAAATGCTACAGCGCCTATTTTGGTTATCGACCGTCCAGGGAAGTACGCCTGGTCAAGTGAGCGTCGACTTGATTTGCCCGCCGCCAGGCCCAACCCTGTAGGCTTGCGCGAACGAGCCAGCCCGCCCGGACCGAGAAAGCATTGATGAGTGAAACCAGCACCAAAATAATCACCGTCGAGGGTCACGCAGCCCTCAAAAAGGAGCTCGATTACCTCTGGCGAGAACACCGGCCCGACATCACGCAAAAAGTGGCGTGGGCCGCTTCACTGGGTGATCGCAGTGAGAACGCCGACTATCAATACAACAAGAAGCTGCTGCGCGAAATCGACCGGCGGGTGCGCTATTTGCGCAAGCGGCTGGAAGACATGCGCGTCGTGGTGTACTCGCCCGAGCAGGAGGGCCGGGTGTTTTTCGGCGCATGGGTTGAGGTTGAGGACGAAGAGGGCGACACCAAGCGGTTTCGCATCGTCGGGTACGACGAGATTTACGGCCGGATGGACTACATCTCGATTGATTCGCCCATGGCGCGGGCGCTGCTGAAGAAAGAAGTGGGCGATGAAGTGTCAGTGCCCGTGCCGACCGGCAGCAAATTATGGTGGATCAACAAGATCGAATACCCAAAATAGCGGCTGCGATGCGCGCACCCGCCAGCTGACCCGGATGGGCGGCCCGGTCGCCGCCCACCCCAAGCCTGTCTGTGGATCTTACCCCTCGCGCAGCACTTGCAGCGGACTGGCATTCAGCGCCCGTCGCGTCCCGAACACCCCCGCGCCACCCACCAGCAACGCGCCAATCAGCGGCAACGCCAACAGCCAGACGTGGGGATGCCACTGCAGATTGAAGGCGTAGCGGTACAGGGCGAAGCTGACCAGCTCGCAGCCAATCGCCGCCAGCACACCGCTGACCGCGCCCAGCAACCCGAACTCGATGCGCCGCGCCTTGATCAACAACGCGCGGCTGGCGCCCAGCGCTCTTAGCAACGCGCCCTGGCGAATCCGCTCGTCCAGCGTCGCCTGCAGCCCGGAGAACAACACCGCCATCCCGGCTGCCAGCACGAACAACAGTACGTACTGCACCGCCATGGTCACTTGATCGAGGATGCTGCGCAGCTGTTCCAGAAGCGCCTCCACCTGCAGGATCGTCACCGCCGGGAAAGCCCGGGACAGCTCGACGATGTGCTGATCATTGCCCGGCGCCAGATAGAAACTGGTCAGGTACGTGGCAGGCACGTCCTTCAGGGTGCCGGGCTGGAAGATCATGAAAAAGTTGGGCTGGAAGGTGTCCCAGTTGATGTCGCGCAGGCTTGTCACACGGACCTCGCGGGTCAACCCGCCGATCACGAAGCCAAGGGTGTCGCCCAGCTTCACGTGCAGGCTGTCGGCCAGTTTGGTTTCCACCGATACACCGGGAACGACGTCGTCGGCAGGGGGCTTGTCGGTGGACCACCACTGGCCTGCCGTGATGCTGTTGCCTTCCGGCAGCGTTGCCGCCCATGTCAGGTTGAGGTCGCGCTGGGTCGCGTTTTCGCCTCGCGAGTCCTTGGTGACGAATTTGCTCACCGGTTCGCCGTTAATGGTCATCAGACGCCCGGGAATCATCGGGTATAACGGCGCGCTGTGTGTCGAGAGCTGGCCCATACGCTCGGCGAAACGGTCTTTGTCGTTGGGCAGGATGTTCAAGGCGAAGTAGTTGGGCGCGTCTTTGGGCAACTGATTCTGCCAGGTGTCGAGCAGCTCGCCACGCAACAGCGCAATCAGCGCCATGGCCAGCAGGATCAGGCCAAACGCCAGCGATTGACCCGCAGCGGCCATCGGGTGGCGCAGCAATTGGCCCAGGCCCAGACGCCACGGCAAGGATGCTCCGGCCAGCAACCTTCGCAGGCTTTTCAAGGCCAGCAGCAACACGCCGCCCAGCAGCAACGCCGCGATTACGCCGCCGCCCAGCAGGGCGAACGTCAGCACCAGGTCGAGGCTCAACCGCCACATGATCAGCCCCAGCGCGAAGAGCGCCGCACCGTACACCAGCCAGGTGCTGGCGGGTATCGGCAACATGTCCCGACGCAGCACCCGCAGCGGTGGCACGCGCCCCAACGCTGCCAGCGGCGGCAGTGCAAAGCCGGCCAACGCAACGAGCCCGGTGCCGATACCCGCTACCGCAGGCAGCCAGCCACCCGGCGGCACCGCGGCCGGCAGCAGGTTTTCCAGCAGATGAAACAGGCCCAGCTGGGCAAACCAGCCGAGCAGGGCACCCGCCGCGCTGGCGGCCACGCCGAGCATGGCCAGCTGCAGACTGAACAGAACCAGTGCTTCGTTGCGCGACAGCCCCAGACAACGCAGGAGCGCACTGGCATCGAATCGGCGCACCGCAAAACGCGCCGCCGACAAGGCTACGGCGACACCCGCCAGCAGCACCGCGACCAAACTGGCCATGTTCAGATAACGCTCGGCTTTGCCCAGCGCACCGCCGATCTGCTGATTGCCGTCGCGGGCGTCGTCGATTTTCTGGTTCGGCGCCAGCCCCGGTTCGACGGTTTTGCGGTAGGCAGCCAGATCCTGCGGTGTGCCGCGCCACAAATCTCTGTAGGAAACCCGGCTACCAGGCTGCACGACCTTGGTGGCCTCAAGGTCGGCCATGTTGATCATCACCCGCGGCGTGAGGCTATAGAAATTGCCCGCACGGTCCGGCTCGTAGGTCAGCACCCGGGTGAGCTTCAAGGTTCTGGAGCCGACGTCGATGCTGTCGCCCACCTTGAGATTCAGCGCGACAAGGATCCGCGCCTCTGCCCAGGCTTCGCCGGGCCCTGGCTCACCGCCCGTCGTTTCGCTTTCATACGGTGCCGGGGCGCTCTTCAACTCGCCGCGCAAGGGGTACGCCGCATCAACGGCTTTGACGCTGGCCAGCTGGATGCCGTTATCGGTGGCCACCACGCTGGAGAAAATGACGATCCTGGAATGGTCCAGTTTCAGCGCCTTGCCGGCGTCGATCTGTTCGGGCGTCGCTGGCGTCGAGCCGCCGAGGATGAGGTCAGCCCCCAGGAATTCGGTCGCGCGCAACAGCATCGCGCTGTTGAGCCGTGCGCCGAAGTAACCGATTGCGGTGCTGGCAGCGACCGCCACCACCAGCGCGAAGAACAGCACGCGCAGTTCGCCGGCGCGGGCGTCGCGCATCAGCTGGCGCGCGGCGAGACTGAGCAGACGTGAAAAGGGCAGGCGTGCCATCAAGGCTCCATGGGGGCGACCAGTCGGCCACCTTCAAGACGGATCAGGCGTCGGCAGCGGTGTGCCAGGCGCTCATCGTGGGTGACCAGCACCAGGGTGGTATTGCGCTCTTTATTGAGTTCAAACAGCAGGTCGCTGATGCGCTCGCCTGTGTGACTGTCGAGATTGCCGGTGGGCTCATCGGCGAACAGCACGTCCGGGTCGGCGGCAAAAGCCCGGGCGATGGCCACCCGTTGCTGCTCGCCGCCCGACAGCTGGCGCGGCGTATGCGTCAGGCGTTGACCCAGTCCCACCCGCTCCAGCAGGTGCCGTGCCTGATCGCGGGCGTCTTTGCGGCCCTCAAGCTCCATCGGCAGCATGACGTTTTCCAGCGCGTTCAGGCTGTCGAGCAGCTGGAAGGACTGAAATACAAACCCAACGTGCTCGGCGCGAACCCGGGCCCGCTGATCCTCGTCCAGCTCGCTGAGATTGCGGCCCGACAGGATCACCGAGCCGGCGCTCGGCAGGTCGAGACCGGCCAGCAAACCGAGCAGGGTGGATTTGCCCGAGCCCGACGCGCCGACGATGGCCAGTGTGTCGCCCTTGTTTAGTTCCAGGGAGAGTTCGTGCAGGATGGTCAAGTCACCTTCGGTGCTTGGGACCACTTTGCTGAGGTTCCGAGCACTGAGAATACTTTCGCTCATGGAGAATCCGATGCGTGCGTGGTTTTTAAGTGCTGGCCTGGGTTTGCTGCTGGTGTCTCAAGGCGCGATGGCGGGCACGGTGCTGATCGTTGGCGATAGTATCAGCGCGGCTTTCGGCCTGGATACCCGGGTCGGCTGGGTCAGCCTGCTGGAGCAGCGCCTGGCAGAGGAAGGTTACAAGGAAAAGGTCATCAATGCGTCGGTCAGCGGCGACACCAGCGCAGGCGGCCAGGCGCGGCTGTCGGCGCTGCTGGCCGAGCACAAACCTGATCTGGTGGTCCTCGAACTGGGCGGCAATGACGGCCTGCGCGGCCAGCCCCCGGCGCAATTGCAACAAAACCTTACCGACATGGTTGAGCGGTCCAAGGCGGCGGGGGCCAAGGTGCTCTTGCTGGGCATGAAAATCCCGCCGAACTACGGTGAGCGCTACACCACGGCATTCGCGGCGGTGTACCCGAAAGTCGCCGAAGCCACCGATGCGGCACTGGTGCCGTTCATGCTGGAGGGCGTGGGCGGCAGGCCTGACATGACGCAAAACGATGGAATCCACCCTAACGTCCAGGCGCAGCCTTATTTGCTGGATAACGTCTGGCCGGTGCTCAAGCCTTTGCTTTGACTGGGGCCTTTGCGAGGTGGCCGGGCTGGGCGTTGTCCTGATCGCCGGATATTCGGGCCCGGTGACAGAGAACGGGTCAGCGCCATTGTCAGTCTGTGAGTTAGCGCCTATGGTGGGCGAAACCTATACAGGATGCAGATGATGTACAAGAAAGAGCAGTGGCCTTTGACGCTGTATTTCGACGGTGACTGCCCCCTTTGCGCGCGCGAGATCAAGGTCCTGCGCTCGCACGCGTCGCCAGGGCGGTTGCAGTTCGTCGATATTGACGAAGAGGGCTTCGATGCCGCTGCGCTGGGGTTTAGCCTTGAGCAGATGCACGACGCCCTGCATGCCAGGTTCGCAGACGGCACCTGGGTCACGGGCCTCGACGCTACGCTCTGGAGTTGGCGCGCAGCCGGCCTGGGCGCATGGGCTGCGCCGCTGTCATGGCGGCCGCTCAGACCGTTGCTTAACCTCGGTTACAGGTTGTTCTGCCGCTGGCGTCCGCATCTGGCGTGGTTGCCTCATCCGGACGGCAGTCGTCGATGCCGCGACGGCAGTTGCCCGGTTTCTCCGCCTTCAGACCAAAACCGCTGATTTAAAGGCCTGCAGGCCTTTTCCAGACGGGGGCTTTCGGCTAATGTGGCGCCCCCGATCTGGAGCCCCCGATGCCGCGCCGTCCTGCCTGGTCCCTTTATGCCTATCAACTGATCGAGCCTGACGAACAGCTCGACCTGTTCGCGTGCCAGGAAATCCTTGTGCACCTGGTTGCTCGCCAGCTCGAACTGGCAGGCTCGGCCGACCGGACATTGTGCGGCACCCTGCTGCCCGCGCAGCCGCGCTGGTCACCCGTCGAGCAGACGGTTTATCAGGACGAGCGGCTGTGCCCGCTGTGCCGGGCCATCATCGACGCCCAGCGACGTGGCTGGCACCCGATCTGGCCGGAGCTGGAAGCCGGCGTTTAAGGCGCGCGAGCACTCCCTGAGGCGCAGGCGTGCGTGTACAATCGCGCTCAATCAAGCCTCCCGTTTACCAAGGATCCTCCGGATGTTGTCGCGCATTCCAGCTTTCGCCCGCTGTCTGTCGTTCGCTGCGCTGTGCGCGGCCGGCCCCGCCTCCGCACTGGAGTTTCCGCTGCCGCCGCCCGGTGAGGACATCATTGGTCAGGTGCAAACCGTGACCGCCAAATACGAAGACACCTTTGCTGACCTGGCCACCCGCTACGATCTGGGCTACCTGGAAATGATCGCCGCCAACCCTGGCGTCGATGCATGGCTGCCGGGTGCAGGCACCCAGGTGGTGTTGCCGACTCGCTTCATTTTGCCGCCGGGCCCGCGCGAAGGGATCGTCATCAACCTGGCCGAGTACCGTTTGTACTACTACCCGAAAGGCCGGAACGTGGTGTACACCTTCCCGCTGGGCATCGGCCGCGAAGGTTGGGGCTCACCGATTTCGACGACCAAAGTGACGGCCAAGACCCCTAACCCGACCTGGACGCCGCCCGCGTCGGTCAAGGCCGAACATGCCGCCGACGGTGACATCCTGCCCAACGTGGTGCCGGCAGGGCCTGACAATCCCCTGGGCCCGTTCAAATTCGGCCTCGGCTTGCCGGGCTACCTGATCCACGGCTCGAACAAGAAGTTCGGCATCGGCATGCGCACCAGCCATGGCTGCTTCCGCATGTACAACAACAACGTGCTTGAAATGGCCGACATGGTGCCGGTGGGCACCACTGTGCGCATCATGAGCGAGCCCTATAAGTTCGGCGTCAGCGGCGGCAAGGTGTTCCTCGAAGCGCACACGCCCCTCGATGAAAGCGGCAACCCTTCTGTGGTCGACAAGCACACGGCGGTCATCAACGCCTTGCTCAAGCGTGAAGACCTGGCCAACAGCCTGCGAATCAACTGGGATGAGGTGCGGGACGTGGTAGCGGCCGAAGACGGCATGCCGGTAGAGATCGCCGTGCCGACCGCGCCGGTGGTCAATGAAGCACCGCTGACGCTGCAATAACGGCGCGCTGTCTCTCCCCGCCGATGCCCGCCCATCCCGTGTTGATAGCGCAGGAGGGCGGGTTTTTTATTGCCTGGCAACCTGGCCTTCGCGAGGCGAGGGGGCAAACTCCGGGCAATAAAAAAGCCGATCCGTACACGGATCGGCTTATCAATAACCCCGAGGGATTATTACTTACGGCTAGCCTTGTCCAACATGCGCAGAGCGCGCTCGTTGGCTTCGTCAGCAGTTTGCTGAGCTTTTTGAGCAGCAGCCAGAGCTTCATCAGCCTTGCGGTAGGCTTCATCGGCACGCGCTTGCGAACGAGCGGCTGCGTCTTCAGTTGCAGTCAGACGGGCTTCGGTTTCTTTGGATGCGCTGCTGCAACCGGTAGCCAGAACTGCGGCCAGGGCCAGAGCAGAGAATTTCAGAACGTTGTTCATCGTGTTCCCCTTAAAGGACTTCTATCAAATTAGTCATCTCTCGAAAGTGAGAAAATGACCGGCGTACATAGTACTCATTGTTTGTAGTAAGTAAACGGACCGAGTGCAAGATCTGCCTAAAATTCTTTGCTTTGAAGGTGTTCCGTGCAACTCCTCACGCTTTTTATCCGCACGAAGCAGCCTGCCTGATGAAGGCATCCCCAAGGGGGTGAAACACTGATCAAGTAACTCAACTACAAGCGTCGCGTCTCAATGGACATTGGCCGGCGACGACAGGTTCCGCGTGGGTTGCGGTCAGATGTGCGGCAGCGCAATTAACAGTTCATTCACTTGAGCCCGTTCGCAGAAGGGGCCTACTATTTGCCTGTGCTGATATTCAAGAACATCGGTCTGCTTCGCGGTGTCCAAATGGCACAGGGCGGCGTAGTCAGGCCCAGTCTTGCAGCCCGATAAACGACACGGGGTCTGCAGAGGTTCCTTCGCCGGGAAAATGTCGATAAGGTAGGGGTCCAATTCCAAGACCCGCGAGGAGTAGCGATGAGCGAGGCGTTGTCCATCCACCATGACGAGACCGGTCACCAGTTCGAAGTGAACATTGACGGTCATCGTGCCTATCTGACTTACATGGACCTGGGTAAACAGACCCTGGACATTTACCGTACGTTCGTTCCCAACGAATTGCGCGGGCGGGGGATAGCAGCAGCCTTGACCGAAGTGGCGCTCAACTATGCCGATGACATCGGCTATACCGTGATCCCTTCGTGCTCTTATGTGGAGCGCTATATGGAGCGCAACCAGCGGCAGGCGGCCAAGATTTAACCGCGCCGCTTTTCATCCGGTAAGCTCCACACAATAAAACGCCGAGCATTTGCTCGGCGTTGTCGTTTCTGCAATCAGCCCTTTTAGCCGCGTTTACGGCCGGGCAGCACGTCCTTGAGTTTGGCGTGCATGCTGCGCAGGGTTTTCTCGGTGCTTTCCCAATCGATGCATGCATCGGTGATGGACACGCCGTATTGCAAATCGGCGAGGTCTTTGGGAATTGCCTGACAGCCCCAGTTCAAATGACTCTCGACCATCAGCCCGATGATCGATTCGTTGCCTTCGAGAATCTGGTTGGCGACGTTTTCCATCACCAGCGGCTGCAGCGCCGGGTCTTTGTTGGAGTTGGCGTGGCTGCAATCGACCATGATGTTCGGCTTGATCTTCGCCTTGTTCAGCGCCTGCTCGCACAGAGCCACACTGACCGAGTCGTAGTTGGGCTTGCCGTTGCCGCCGCGCAATACGACATGGCCGTAAGCGTTGCCCTTGGTGGTGACGATGGACACGCCGCCTTCCTGGTTGATACCCAGGAAGCGATGCGGGCTCGACACTGATTGCAGGGCATTGATCGCGACCGTCAGACCACCGTCGGTGCCGTTCTTGAAGCCGACGGCCGAAGACAGGCCCGACGCCATTTCGCGGTGGGTCTGGGATTCGGTGGTGCGCGCGCCGATGGCCGACCAACTGATGAGGTCTTGCAGATACTGCGGCGAGATAGGGTCGAGCGCCTCAGTGGCGGTCGGCAGGCCTTTTTCGGCCAGATCGCGCAGCAGTTGACGGCCGATGTGCAAGCCATCCTGAATCTTGAAGGAGTCGTCCAGGTACGGGTCGTTGATCAGGCCTTTCCAGCCCACGGTGGTGCGCGGTTTTTCGAAGTACACGCGCATGACCAGATACAGCGTATCGGACACTTCGGCGGCCAGCGCCTTGAGGCGGTCGGCGTATTCGTGGGCGGCCTTGAGGTCGTGGATCGAGCACGGCCCGATCACGATGAACAGGCGGTGATCCTTGCCGTCGAGAATGTTGCGGATGACTTCGCGACCTTGGCTGACCGTGGCCTGGGCGGCAGGGGTCAGCGGGATTTCGCGTTTCAGCTGATCCGGGGTGATCAGTGTCTCGTTGGAGGCAACGTTGAGGTCGTCAATCGGTAAATCAGCCATCGTGTTACTCATCAGGTCGCGGATGCTGGCCGCCAGCGTCCCCGTGCGGCGGAGCCGAGCATGATTGAGCGCAACGGGGGAGCGGAACCTTAGCGCGTTAGCCCATCCTTCGACAATGGGTAAGCGTGGCTTTCGTCCAACAGTTGCGGCATTGTCTGACCTGTTTCGGGCGGCGCAATCGCACTTCGGGTGGTCCCGACTCACGCCGCTCGCGATGTCAAAGCGCTATTCACAGCAAAGCCAGTCCTGCCAGAACCGGCGGCGGGCATACAATCAGCCGCACATCATTCAGAGGAGAAGCGCGTGGATCAACTGCAATTGACGGACTTCGACCTCGACCAGCAACTGCTGGCGCTGCCGGGCGTGTCACTGCTGATTTTCACCAGCCTGGGCTGCTCCAGTTGCCGCTGGGCCCGCCATCATCTGCCGGAGCAATCGATCCCTGTGGATCGTCTGTGCTGGATTGATGCCGAGGAAAATGGTGGCGCGGTGCAGCGCTATGGCGTTTTTCACCTGCCGGCGATGTTCGTGGTGCGGGACGGCGCATTATTCGGCCCGCTGCGCACGCAAATATCCGCCGAGGCGATCACCGCCGGGCTGGCGGTCGCATTGGCCACTGCGCCAGACGAACTTCCCTGAATCGGAGCAAACATGAGCGAAAGCGCAATCAAACCCCGCATCGGCATCATCGGCACGGGTGCGATCGGCGGGTTCTACGGCGTGATGCTGGCGCGGGCCGGCTTCGATGTGCATTTTCTACTGCGCAGCGAATTCGATGCCGTGTCCCGCGACGGTTTGACGGTGGACAGCCAGGTGCATGGCCTGCTGAAGCTGGACAAGGTGCAGGCCTACGCCTGCGCTGCCGACATGCCGCCGTGCGATTGGCTGCTGATCGGCGCCAAGACCACCGGCAATGGCGGGGTGGCCTCCGCCATCGTGCAGGCCGCCGCGCCCGGCGCCAAGGTGCTGCTGTTGCAAAACGGTCTGGGCGTGGAGGACGCGCTGCGGGCCGTACTGCCCGACGCGCTCCACCTTTTGGGCGGGCTGTGCTTCGTTTGTGTGCATCGCACGGGGCCGGGGCAGATCACCCATCAGGCGTTTGGCGCGGTCAATATTGGCTACCACAGCGGCCCGGCCGACGCCCCGACGCGCAATCATTGGGTCGAGCAGGGCGCCTCTTTGTTTCATCAAGCCGGCATCGATTCGGTAGCGATGGACAACCTCGACCTGGCCCGCTGGCAAAAACTGGTGTGGAACGTGCCTTACAACGGCCTCTCGGTGTTGCTCAATGCCAGCACCACGCCACTGATGGCCGACGCCGACAGCCGCGCGCTGATTCAAGGGCTCATGGCCGAAGTGGTGCAGGGCGCCCAGGCGTGCGGGCACGGGCTGCCAGAGGGCTATGCCGAGCACCTGCTCAAAGTCACCGGCCATATGCCGGATTACCGGCCGAGCATGTACCACGATTTCACCGAACGACGTCCGCTGGAACTCGATGCGATTTACGCCCGGCCTCTGGCCACTGCGCTCGCGGCCGGCTGTGACATGCCCAAGGTTCGCGCTCTTTACCATGCGCTGGCGTTCATCGACCGGAACAATCGATAGAAACCGTTGCCGTACTCCGCG
This sequence comes from Pseudomonas lutea, assembly GCF_000759445.1. NCBI lineage: Bacteria > Pseudomonadati > Pseudomonadota > Gammaproteobacteria > Pseudomonadales > Pseudomonadaceae > Pseudomonas > Pseudomonas lutea. Next base: position 1,657,624 of record NZ_JRMB01000001.1, on the reverse strand, counting down.
CACCTGACCCATGAGGATGAAGATGAGCAACGCGCTGAACGTAAAGCCTCTTGCGAGCAAGCTGGTCCTGGCGATTTCCTCGCGGGCGCTGTTTGACTTACGCGAAAGCCATGAGATCTACATGGCGGAGGGTGTAGCGGCCTATCGTCAATACCAGATCGAGCATGAAGATGAAGTGCTTGAACCCGGCGATGCGTTTCGGTTGGTCGAAAAGCTGCTGAGCCTTAATGCCGGTTTGACCCAGTCGCGGGTGGAAGTGGTGCTGGTCTCGCGCAACAGCGCCGACACCGGCTTGCGGGTGTTCAATTCGATCCAGCATTACGGCCTGGACATCTACCGCGCGGCGTTCGTCGGCGGGCGCAGCCCGTTCCCTTATCTGGCGGCGTTTGGCAGCCATCTTTTCCTGTCGACCCACGCCGAGGACGTGCGCAGCGCCCTGGACGCCGGTTTCGCCGCCGCCACCATTCTGTCCGGCGGTGCCCGGCGGGCCGCCAGTGCCGAGCTGCGCATCGCCTTTGACGGTGACGCCGTGCTGTTTTCCGACGAGTCCGAGCGCGTTTACCAGTCGGGCGGGCTTGAAGCGTTTCAGGCCAATGAGCGCGAGGCCGCCCGCAGGCCGTTGCCGGGCGGACCGTTCAAGCCGTTTCTGGCTGCGCTGAATGCCCTTCAGAGAGAATTTCCCGAAGAGTCTTGCCCTATTCGCACGGCGTTGGTCACCGCACGCTCCGCTCCGGCTCACGAGCGGGTAATCCGGACGCTGAGGGAGTGGGACATTCGTCTGGATGAGTCGCTGTTTCTGGGCGGGTTGGACAAATCCGCATTTCTGGAAGCGTTTGCGGCGGATGTGTTCTTCGACGACCAACCCGGTCACTGCGAACGGGCGCGCGAGGTCGTCGCGACCGGGCACGTGCCCCATGGCATCAGCAACGAGCTAAAACCTTGAGGCGTTAGATCGAAAAGCAGCAGGCGGACGTCGCATTGCTCGAGGCGCTGCTACGCTTGCTGGGACTTCATCTGAAAGGTGGTCCCGGGGGCTTTATGATCCGCTCGATGCTCTACGCCACCGACCTCGGCCTGTATGCGCCGTACGTGCTGCAGCACGCTGTGGTGCTGGCGCGGACGTTCAAGGCCGAGCTGCACGTGGTGCACGTGGTTGAGCCGATGGGGCTGTTCGCCGAGTCGGTGCTGCAGAGTTACCTGACCGCCGATGCGCTGAAGGAACTCCACAGCGAAGGCGTCAATACCGTCATCGACGGGATCGAGGCCAGGGTTTTGGCCAGTTTTCGCGAAGAGTTGGGTGAGGGCCACCAGGACCTGGCGTTGATCTGCAGCGTCCGCGTGGTTCAAGGCGACCCCTCCAAAGTGATACTCGATCAGGCACGCCTGCTGGGCGTCGATCTGCTGGTGCTGGGCAGCCGCAGCAAGGGCGGTGAGGGGGATACGCCGATCGGACGGACCGCCGCGCGGGTTCTGCAACTGTCCAACGTGCCGGTCTATATGGTGCCGATGCTGCAGAGGCGACCACAGACGTGATGGCGGTTGCGTGAATATTTCGAACGCTTGAAAAGCTGCGTGCCATTACGGCTCAAAAGTGATAAAAAGTTCTAGCTTTGCCATCCGGACCAATAATCCAGTTATATACCGTTGCTGATGCCTATGGCGTCTTACGGCTTTGAGGGATACATATGAAGCTTCAACAACTGCGCTACATCTGGGAAGTGGCGCACCACGACCTCAACGTTTCAGCGACGGCGCAGAGCCTCTACACCTCGCAGCCGGGCATCAGCAAGCAGATCCGCCTGCTGGAAGACGAACTGGGCGTGGAAGTCTTCGCCCGCAGCGGCAAGCACCTGACCCGCGTGACTCCGGCAGGCGAGCGCATCATTACCACCGCAGGGGAGATCCTGCGCAAAGTCGAAAGCATCAAGCAAATCGCCCAGGAATTCTCCAACGAGAAAAAAGGCACTTTGTCCATCGCCACCACCCACACCCAGGCGCGCTACGCGCTGCCACCGGTGATCAGCAATTTCATCAAGCAGTACCCGGACGTTGCATTGCACATGCATCAGGGTTCGCCGATGCAGATCGCCGAGATGGCCGCCGACGGCACCGTCGACTTCGCCATTGCCACCGAAGCCCTGGAGCTGTTTGGTGATCTGGTGATGATGCCTTGCTACACGTGGAACCGCTGCGTGGTCGTGCCCCAGGGCCACCCGCTGACCAAGGTGCCAAAGCTGACGCTGGAGATCCTCGCCGAGTACCCGATCGTGACCTACGTATTCGGCTTCACCGGCCGCTCCAAGCTGGACGAGGCTTTCAGCCACCGCGGGCTGACCCCGAAAGTGGTGTTCACCGCTGCGGATGCGGACGTGATCAAGACCTACGTCAGGCTGGGTCTGGGCGTGGGCATCGTTGCCAAAATGGCGGTGGATGCCAAGCTGGACAACGATCTGGTGGTGCTTGATGCCAGCGAATTGTTCGAAGCCAGCGTGACCAAGATCGGCTTCCGTCGCGGAACCTTCCTGCGCGGCTTCATGTGCGATTTCATCGAGAAATTCGCCCCGCACCTGACCCGCGATGTCATGGCCAAAGCCATTCAGTGTCACAACAAGCAGGAGCTGGAAGAACTGTTCGCCGGGGTAGAACTGCCAGAGCATTGAGAGGCGAACCTCAGCTTCAAGCGGCAAGTTTCAAGCTGCAAGAAACAGCAGACCCCACGCGGACCGCCGTTCTCTTGCAGCTTGAGGCTTGATGCTTGATGCTTGAAGCTTGCAGCTGCCTCTCTATCCTTTCGCGATTAGATTGCCCGCATGCAGCCCGCATTCCTTCTGCGTGGCTTCTTCCCACCACCAACGGCCTTCACGCTCATGCTGGTTGGGCAGAACCGGGCGGGTGCAGGGTTCGCAGCCAATGCTGATAAAGCCGCGCTCGTGCAGAGGGTTGTAAGGCAGTTCAAGCATGCGGATGTAATTCCACACGTCCGCGCTGCTCATTTGGGCCAGCGGGTTGAATTTGTAGAGTGGGCGTTCCGGCGTCGAGAATGCACCGTCGATTTCGACCACCGCCACGTTGTTGCGCGTGCTTGGGCTCTGGTCCCGACGCTGCCCGGTGGCCCAGGCGGTGACGCCGGCAAGTTTGCGCCGCAACGGCTCGATCTTGCGAATACCGCAGCACTCGCCATGGCCGTCGCGGTAGAAGCTGAACAAGCCCTTTTCCTTGACCATAGGTTCGAGTTTTTCCCGATCAGGGCTGACGATATCGATGTCGATCTTGTACTGCTCGCGCACCTGATCGATGAAACGATAGGTCTCCGGGTGCAGCCGGCCGGTGTCCAGACTGAAGACTTTGACGTTTTTGTTGAGTTTCCAGGCCATGTCCACCAGTACCACGTCTTCGGCACCGCTGAAGGAAATCCACAAATCGTCGCCAAAGTGCTGGAAGGCGAACTTGAGGATGTCGGACGGGGATTTATTGGCGTACGTGGCGGCGATGTCATCGACGTCGAAAGGGTGATTCATCAGGCGGCTTCCTATATCAGGCTGGCGCTTAAGCGCTCGTAATGGCGCAGATGGTAACAAAAAATCTGGCCTCGTTTGGCTGAAAGCGGGGATTGCCTGGGCTTGGAGATTGGAGATTGGAGCTGGGCGGATGGCGCAGAGGGCGGATCAGGGGGGGGCGCTGACATTCCGGTTGATCACATGACTTGTAGGAGCGCGCTTGCCCGCGAAGACGTCGGCAAGTTCAACGCCGTATTCACCTGACGCACCGCGTTTCGCGGGCAAGCGCGCTCCTACAGACCGTATTCCGCCGAATGTATGAGGTGGAATCCCAGGGCCTCTTCACGCGTTAGAAATACTGATTCGCGATAGCGGCAGCGTGGTCAGCCGACCTCACCGACACACGCTGATCCTACGGGGCTGCCAGTGCTCACGTGTGAGGGACCACCCAGACCCAAGGATTTGCGTCAATGAGGGGGGGGGGCTGCCACTCATAACCTCTCAAGCGTCTGCATCAACACCCGCACTTTGGTGAAGGTCTCTTGATACTCCGCCTCCCACTGCGAATCAGCGACGATGCCGCCGCCGCCCCAGCACGCAATCTGGCCGTCTTTGGCCAGCAAGCTGCGGATGGCAATGGAGCTGTCCATTTCGCCGCGCACGTCCAGGTACATCAGCGAGCCGCAATACAGGGCCCGCCGGGTCGGCTCCAGTTCTTCGATGATCTGCATCGCGCGGATCTTCGGCGCGCCGGTGATCGACCCACCCGGAAAACCGCCGCCGATCAGGTCCAGCGCATCCTTGCCCTCGGCCAGCTCGCCGGTAATGGCGCTGACCAAGTGATGCACGTTGGGATAGCTTTCCAGCCTGAACAGCTCCGGCACCTTGACCGAGCCGATGCGGCAGGTGCGCCCCAGGTCATTGCGCAGCAGGTCGACGATCATCAGGTTCTCGGCGCGGTCTTTCTCACTTGCCAGCAACTCATCGGCAAAGGCTGCGTCCTCAGCGCTGTTTCGACCCCGCGGACGGGTGCCCTTGATCGGACGCGTCTCGACCTGACGCTGACTCACCTTGACGAACCGCTCGGGTGACAGGCTCAACACCGCATCGCCCTTGGGCAGGGCCAGATAGCCGGCGAACGGGGTAGGGCAGGCGACGCGCAGCGCCTGATACGCCGTCCATGGGTCGCCTTCAAAGCAGGCGCGAAAGCGCTGGGCGAAATTGACTTGGTAGCAGTCACCCGCCTGGATATAAGCGTGAATGCGCTCGATGGCCTGCCGGTACTGCCCGGCGTTGATGTCCGATGCGAAGGGCGCCGTCAGCTTGAACGATATGTCCGCTTGCGCCGCGGGGTGCTCGAACAGCGCAATGAGGTGCTGGCGTTCGGCGTGCGCCAGCGCCGGGTGAAACACCAGTTGGCTGGTCTGCTCCTGGTGATCGCTGACCAGCGCCCAGGCATACAGCCCCAATCGAGCGGAGGGCAGGTGCAGGTCATCGATGGCTTGATCGGGCAGGGGTTCAAACAGGCGGCCGAAGTCGTACGCCAGATAGCCGATTAATCCGCCGGCGAACGGCAGCGCGCAGTGCTCGGGTAAATCGGCTTCACCGAGGCGGGCCAGTGACTCACGCAGGCGCTGTAGAAAGACCGGGCCGGATTCATTCGCAACCGGCTGCAGTGTGTCCAGCGGCCAGGCACTGAGCAGATCGAAGCGGCCGCGGTCAGCCGTCGGGCGGCCGCTGTCCAGCAGCACGGCGCCCTGAGCAAACCGCACGCGGGCGAAATACCCGCAGGGGTCGGCACGATAAGGCAGTGGGTGTAAAGAGCAGATAGGCATGCGAGGCGTGGATCAGTCTGGGCGCGAGGACGGCGATTGTAGTCTTCCGCGGGGCCGAGTTGTAGGGGAATGCTGTGGCCGGCGGCGAGCCAGGCAAGATTCTTTGCCCCTCCTCAATGCTGGCGGCGCGATGCTTCACGCCTTCACGCCTTCCCGGCTAAAGCCGGTCCCACATACGCATTTCGCTATGGGCGCGCGCTTGATGTACGGCGAAGGCTCGCGGCGTGGCTTGGGTCGACTGTAGGAGCCGGCTTGCTGGCGAACGCATCGGCCCAGTCAACACCGTTATTGCTGACCCACCCGGTTCGCCAGCAAGCCGGCTTCTGCAGATTCTGCGCCTGCCGCAGATCTCAAACGTGCCCAAACAACCCTTGAGCGAACGTGACCCGCGCTTCCGGGCTCTCATGACGACCTTCCGCAGCTAGCGTTTCCAGTCGCTGCTCCACCGCGACGGTGCGGTGCGTCAGCCCGCAGTCGTTGGCAATCTGGATGTTGAGCCCCGGCCGGGCGTTAAGCTCCAGGATCAGCGGCCCGCGGTCCTGGTCCAGCACCATGTCGACGCCGATGTAACCCAGCCCGCACAGCTCGTAGCATTCGGCGGCGAGTTTCATGAAGCCGTCCCAATTGGGCAGTTGCACGCCGTCCACTGCATTGGTGGTGTCGGGGTGCTTGCTGATGATGTTGTTCAGCCAGGTGCCGCGCAGGGTCAACCCGGTTGCCAGGTCAACGCCGACCCCGATGGCGCCCTGATGCAGGTTGGCCTTGCCGCCGGACTGCCGGGTCGGCAGGCGCAGCATGGCCATCACCGGATAGCCCATCAGCACGATCACGCGGATATCAGGCACCCCTTCGTAACTGATGCTCTTGAAGATCTGGTCGGGCGTTACGCGGTACTCGATCAGCGCCCGGTCACGATGGCCACCCAGGGAGTACAGGCCGGTGAGGATGCTGGAAATCTGATGCTCGATTTCCTCATGGCTGATGATGCGCCCGGAGACCGTGCGGAAGCGTTCTTCGAAGCGGTCGGCGATGACCAGAATGCCGTCGCCGCCTGCGCCTTTGGCGGGCTTGATGACGAAATCACGGCGTCCGCCAATGATCGTATCCAGCTTGTCGATCTCCTTTTCGGTGGAGATAACCCCGTACAGTTCAGGCACGTGGATGCCCGCCGCAATGGCGCGCTCCTTGGTGATGATCTTGTCATCGACGATGGGGTAAAGGCTGCGCTTGTTGTACTTGAGCACATAGTCGGCGTTGCGCCGATTGATGCCCATGATGCCCTTGGCTTCCAGCGCCTTCCACGTCTTCCACCAGCCCATCATTTGAAGCTATCCCGTTCGGCGTCTTCCTTGATGAACGCCTTGAAGCGAATCAGTTCGGTCAGCCGATAGCCGCGATAGCGCCCCATGGCCAGCATGAAGCCCACGAGGATCAGCAGGATCGCCGGGAAGGTGAACACGAAGTAGATGAACTCCGGGACGCTCATGATGATATGGGCGAGAGAAGCGGCGAACAGCGTGCCGATCGCGACTTTCATCGCATGGCCACCGCCACGTTCTTCCCAGGTGATCGACAGACGCTCGATGGTCATGGTCAGAATCACCATCGGGAACAGCGCCACCGACAGCCCGCGCTCAAGCCCCAGCTTGTGGCTGAACAGGCTGATGGCCGCAATCAGTACCACCACGAACGTCAGCACCACCGAGAGCCTCGGCAACATCTGCAGCTTGAGGTGTTCCAGATACGAGCGCAGCGACAGGCCCAGCGCGGTGATGATGGTGAACAACACAATCCCGAAGCCCAGCTGGGTCTCGCGGAACGCCAGGGCGATCAGCACCGGGGTGAAAGTGCCCAGAGTCTGCAGCCCGATCAGGTTGCGCAGGATCAGAATCACCAGCACGCCGATAGGGATCATCACCATGATCATGAAGGTCTGCTGGGTCTGCAGCGGCAGGCCATACAGCGAGTACTCGAGGAAATCGGCGTCAGTGCTTTCGTCCGTCAGCTTGGCCAGACGGATCGCGTTCATTTCGCTGTTGTTCAGACTGAAGCTGACGGTGGCCTTCTTGCCGCCTTCGACGGAGATCAGGTTGTCGTCGCCAATCCACCAGAGCAGGCGATCCTGCGGCAGGCCGGCCTCGCCGGTGTCGGGGTTGAAATACAGCCAGTCCTTGCCATTGAAACTGCGCAACCACAGCTCGGGGGACTGCGGCTGGTCGGCCACCAGGCGAATGGTGTGCACCTTCTCCACGGGCACGTGGGCAATGGACAACAGGGTTTCGGTGATGCGCGCCTTGTTCTGTACCGACGTATCACCCGCCAGCAGCAGCTTGACGTTGTCGTCGCTCAGATTATTGACGCGTTTGATGGCTTCGCTGACGAAGGTCTCGACGTCGGCGGAATGCTGGCGGATGGGCGCAAGCAGCGCGTCGGCGGCAATTTTTTCCGGGCCTTCGACGACGATGCTGTCGCGGAAGATCGGGCCCTTGACCTTGGCTTTTTCGCCGCTGTAACGCTTGGTCAGTACCAGTCGGTAATACAGCGTCTGGTTACCGTTGGCCCGCCGCGCCGACCAGGTGACTTTGCGGTTGCCGTCGGCGCGGTTGACGTTCACGCCATAGTTGTTGGAGATAAAGCTTTCATTGAGGCTGATGTAGTCGCGCGACAGGGGCGGCACATACATCTGCACTTTGACCGTGTCTTTGGGATTGGCGACGAACTCGACTTTGGCGTCGATGTTCCACAGGTCGTCGGTTTCGTCTTCGGTCACCGGAATGCCGAGCACCAATATCTGGTAAGCCGTGATGGCGATGCCCAGTGTCACAAGGGTCGCGATCAGGATTTTCAGATGGAGGGTAAGAGAGCGCATGTCGTTACTCTGCGGTTTGAGCATGGGTGACGCAGGCAGGCTTGCCTGCTGCGTATTTCAGGCTTGGGTCGACCAGCGCGTCGAAGTGCTTGAGGGCTTCGGAGCCAATCAAAAGCGGGTATTGGAATGCGCTGCGATCGGTCAAGTTCACTTCTATGTTGCGCAGCGCACTGCCCATGCACACATCAAGGCTGATGACCGGGCGGGCGGTGTATTTCTTGTCGTCGTCGGCATCGATGTCCCCGGCGCGGCGCTTGATCTTGCTGACGCGCGCCAGAGGACGTTCGATGGGGTGTTCGTGGGCATCGTCGATCGCCAGATAAAAGCGCACCCACGATTCACCGTTGCGCTTGAAGCGTTTGATGTCACGGGCACTGAGGGAGGCGGTTTTGGCACCGGTGTCCAGCTTGGCCGCGACCTGCAGATCGATGTCCGCAAGCTCTGCGTACTCGTTCAAGCCATAGACGGTCTTTTCGGCGGCCTGACACAGTCCGGGCAGAAAAAGACCCGGTAAATAGAGGGAGAGCAGGAAGAGAAGAGGGTGGCGGCTCATAAGTCCAGGCGCGATGAAAGTGAGGGAGCTGCTTTGACGTCAGGGTGCGGTGCTGTGTTTCAGCGCGACCTTGCGGCAAAGCGCCTGCTGGACGGATCGGCAGTCTGAGGCGGGCCGCATTCTAGCATGAAGGTTTTATGGCGCCAGTGAAGGGGAACGCGGATACGTGTTGTCGGAGACTGCCCTGATCGGCTGAGGTATTAGACGATTGTCGACAATCAGCGGTTTAGCTTTGACGCGAGCCTCATCTTTGGCTAGATTCAGGGCTATTCACAGATGAGGTGTCAACAATGTTGGATGCAGCGGAAGTCCTGCCCGCTAATGCTGTCGATGCCGAAACACTGTCCGAGAACGTTTTTCGCCGCATCCAGGCTGCCATCGTCAAGGGCGATATTGCGCCCGGCAGCAAGATTTCCGAACCCGAGCTGGCGCGGACCTACGGCATCAGCCGGGGACCGTTGCGCGAGGCTATACACCGGCTGGAAGGCCAGCGTTTGCTGGTTCGCATCCCCCACGTTGGCGCACGCGTCGTCTCGTTGAGCCACGCCGAGCTGGTCGAGCTGTACGAAATCCGTGAGTCTCTTGAAGGCATGGCGTGCCGCCTGGCGGCCGAGCGCATGAGCGTTGAGGAAGTCGCCGAACTGCGTCGGGTGCTGGAAACCCATGAGCGGGACACTGCTTTTCAGGCCGGGGTTGGCTACTACCAGCAGGAAGGCGACTTCGATTTTCATTACCGGATCATTCAGGGCGCGCGCAACAGCACGCTGACGCAGATGCTGTGCGATGACCTTTACCAACTGGTGCGCATGTACCGCATCCAGTTTTCGACCACGCCCAACCGTCCGCGCCAAGCGTTCAGCGAGCATCACCGGATTCTCGACGCCATTGCCGACCGCGACGGCGAGCTTGCCGAGCTGTTGATGCGCCGCCACATCGCCGCGTCCAAACGCAACATTGAGCAGCATTTTCAAGCTGCAACTGCCCGAGGTGAACAATGACAACACGCACCACTCCCGGCCAACGCTTCCGTGATGCCGTGGCCAGCGAACACCCGCTGCAGGTGGTCGGCACGATCAACGCCAACCACGCGCTGCTCGCGCAACGGGCCGGCTTCAAGGCCATTTACCTGTCCGGTGGCGGTGTCGCCGCGGGCTCTCTGGGCGTGCCGGACCTGGGCATTACCGGGCTGGATGACGTGCTCACCGACGTGCGCCGCATCACCGATGTCTGCGAGCTGCCGCTGCTGGTGGACGTCGACACCGGTTTCGGCGCTTCGGCATTCAATGTCGCGCGCACCGTCAAATCGATGATCAAGTTCGGCGCGGCCGCGATGCACATCGAAGACCAGGTCGGAGCCAAGCGCTGCGGTCATCGGCCGGGTAAAGAGATCGTCTCGCAGCAGGAGATGGTTGATCGGATCAAGGCAGCCGTCGACGCGCGCACCGATGACAGCTTTGTGATCATGGCGCGAACGGACGCGCTGGCGGTGGAAGGCCTGGAGTCGGCACTTGACCGGGCTGCGGCGTGCATCGAAGCAGGCGCCGACATGGTCTTCCCTGAAGCGATCACCGAACTGGACATGTACAAGCTGTTCGCTTCGCGCGTGAAGGCGCCCATTCTCGCCAATATCACTGAATTTGGCTCGACCCCACTGTTCACCACCGAACAGCTGAAGTCGGCCGAAGTCGCGCTGGTGTTGTATCCGCTGTCTGCGTTCCGGGCGATGAACAAGGCGGCCGAGAACGTCTATAACGCCATCCGTCGCGACGGGACGCAGCAGAATGTCATCGACACCATGCAGACCCGAATGGAGTTGTACGAGCGCATCGATTACCACGCGTTCGAGCAGAAGCTCGATGCGCTGTTTGCACAGAAGAAAGGCTGACCACGCCCAGGTGCAGGAGCGCGCTTGCCGGCGAATGCTTTCTTCCAGCTGACGATGAAATTTGCTGACACGACGCTTTCGCGGGCAAGCGCGCTCCTACAAAGGGGGCGGGTATACCCAGCGATATTTGGCTGACTTACAAAACTGAATTGCCGATTCCCACAACTACAAGACTGGAGACAGCAATGGCTGAAGCAAAAGTACTGAGCGGTGCAGGCCTGCGGGGCCAGGTGGCCGGACAGACCGCGTTGTCCACCGTTGGCCAGGCCGGTGCCGGATTGACCTACCGTGGCTATGATGTGAAGGACCTGGCCGCCGACGCCCGGTTTGAAGAAGTCGCCTACCTGCTGCTGTACGGCGCACTGCCGACTCAATCGCAACTCGACGGTTACCTGCAAAAGCTCCAGGGCCTGCGCGACCTGCCCCAGGCGCTGAAAGAGGTGCTTGAGCGCATTCCCGCTGACGCCCACCCGATGGACGTCATGCGCACTGGCTGCTCAATGCTCGGCAACCTGGAGCCTGAATCCAGCTTCGCTCAACAACTCGATTCCACCGACCGGCTGCTCGCCGCCTTCCCGGCGATCATGTGCTACTGGTACCGCTTCAGCCATGAGGGCAAGCGCATCGATTGCGTCACCGACGAGGTGTCGATCGCCGGGCATTTCCTGAAACTGCTGCTGGACAAGGCGCCCAGCGAGTTGCATCGCAAGGTCATGGACGTCTCGTTGATCCTTTACGCCGAGCACGAGTTCAACGCATCGACCTTCACCGCGCGCGTCTGCGCTTCGACCTTGTCCGACCTGTTCTCCTGCATCACGGCGGCCATTGGCACCTTGCGCGGCCCGTTGCATGGCGGCGCCAACGAGGCGGCGATGGAGATGATCGAGAAGTTCTCGTCTGCTGAAGAGGCCGCCAAGGGCACGCTGGCGATGCTGGAGCGCAAGGACAAGATCATGGGCTTCGGTCATGCGATCTATAAAGACAGCGATCCGCGTAACGAGGTGATCAAGGGCTGGTCGAAAAAGCTCGCGGAGGAGCTGGGCGACACGGTGCTGTTCCCGGTGTCCGAAGCCATCGACAAGACCATGTGGGAGCAGAAGAAGCTCTTTCCCAATGCTGACTTCTACCACGCCTCGGCGTACCACTTCATGGGTATCCCGACCAAGCTGTTCACGCCGATATTCGTCTGCTCGCGCCTGACCGGCTGGGCCGCTCACGTCTTCGAACAGCGTGCCAACAACCGCATCATCCGACCGAGCGCCGAGTACATCGGCGTCGAGCAGCGCAAATTCGTGCCAATCGAACAGCGCTGATGGGCAAAGGAGAGTTCCACGGGGCTCTCCACCCGTAACTTTTCCGTGATCGAGTCCTGACGATGAACACTGAATACCGCACACCACTGCCCGGCACTTCGCTGGATTACTACGACGCCCGCGCGGCGGTCGATTCTATCCGGCCCGGTGCTTACGACACGCTGCCGTACACCTCCCGCGTGCTCGCTGAAAACCTGGTCCGTCGTTGCCACCCGACAACCCTGACGGCCTCCCTCACGCAATTGATCGAGCGCAAGCGCGACCTCGACTTTCCGTGGTTTCCGGCGCGGGTGGTGTGCCATGACATCCTCGGCCAAACCGCGTTGGTGGACCTCGCCGGCTTGCGCGACGCCATCGCCGACATGGGCGGCGACCCGGCGCAGGTCAACCCGGTGGTGCCGGTGCAACTCATTGTCGACCACTCGCTGGCCGTCGAATGTGGCGGTTACGACCCGGATGCGTTTACCAAGAACCGCGCGATCGAAGACCGTCGCAACGAAGACCGCTTTCACTTCATCAACTGGACCAAGCAGGCGTTCAAGAACGTTGAAGTCATCCCGCCAGGGAACGGCATCATGCACCAGATCAATCTGGAGCGGATGTCGCCGGTCATCCAGACGCTCAACGGGGTGGCCTTCCCCGATACGCTGGTCGGCACCGACAGTCACACCCCGCATGTGGACGCCCTGGGCGTCATCGCTATAGGCGTAGGCGGCCTTGAGGCCGAGAACGTCATGCTCGGCCGCGCCTCGTGGATGCGCCTGCCGGACATCATTGGCGTGGAGCTTGCCGGCCGTCCGCAGCCAGGCATCACCGCCACCGATGTGGTGCTGGCGCTCACCGAATACCTGCGTCAGCAGAAAGTGGTTGGCGCGTACCTGGAGTTCTACGGGGAGGGCGCCCGCGCGCTGACCCTTGGCGATCGCGCGACCATTTCCAACATGGCCCCTGAATACGGGGCGACGGCGGCGATGTTCGCCATCGATCAACAGACCATCGACTACCTCAGGCTGACCGGCCGCGAAGACGCGCAAGTGCAGCTGGTGGAAACCTATGCCCGGCAGGCGGGGCTGTGGGCGGATAGCCTGGAGAGCGCCGAATACGAGCGGGTGCTGCATTTCGACCTGTCCAGCGTGGTGCGCAACATGGCCGGCCCGTCCAATCCCCATGCTCGGGTAGCAACCAGCGATCTCGCCGCCAAAGGCATCGCGGCGCCGTGGTTGGAGACACCGGGCGAAATGCCGGACGGCGCGGTCATCATCGCCGCGATCACCAGTTGCACCAACACCAGCAACCCGCGCAACGTCATCGCCGCCGGCCTGCTGGCGCGCAACGCCAATCGCCTGGGGCTGGTGCGCAAGCCTTGGGTGAAGTCGTCTCTTGCGCCGGGCTCAAAGACCGTCGCGCTGTACCTGGACGAAGCGGGTTTGACCTCGGAACTGGAACAGTTGGGCTTCGGCGTCGTGGCCTTCGCCTGCACCACCTGCAACGGGATGTCCGGGGCCCTGGACCCCGCGATCCAGCAGGAAATCATCGACCGCGATCTGTATGCCACGGCGGTGTTGTCGGGCAACCGCAACTTCGACGGACGCATTCACCCTTACGCCAAGCAGGCGTTTCTCGCCTCGCCCCCGCTGGTGGTGGCCTACGCCATCGCCGGTACGATTCGCTTCGATATCGAGAAAGATGTGCTGGGCCTCGGTCCGAACGGCGAAGAAATCCGCCTGAAGGACCTCTGGCCGAGCGACGCCGAGATCGATGAGGTGGTGAAGGCGTCGGTTAAGCCCGAACAGTTCCGTCAGGTGTACATCCCGATGTTCGCCATCCACGAAGACACCGGCCCGAAAGTCGCGCCGCTGTACGACTGGCGTCCCATGAGTACGTACATTCGCCGCCCGCCGTATTGGGAAGGCGCGCTGGCCGGCGAGCGAACCCTGCGCGGCATGCGACCGCTGGCGGTGCTGCCGGACAACATCACTACCGATCACCTGTCGCCCTCCAACGCGATCATGCTCGACAGCGCGGCGGGGGAATACCTGGAGAAGATGGGCCTACCGGAAGAAGACTTCAACTCGTACGCGACCCATCGCGGTGACCACCTGACCGCTCAGCGCGCCACGTTCGCCAACCCTAAACTGTTCAACGAGATGGTGCGCGAGAACGGCAAGGTCAAGCAGGGCTCGTACGCTCGGATCGAGCCGGAAGGCACGGTGACACGGATGTGGGAGGCCATCGAAACCTACATGGCGCGCAAGCAGCCGTTGATCATCATTGCGGGTGCCGACTACGGCCAGGGTTCTTCCCGTGACTGGGCGGCCAAAGGGGTGCGGCTGGCAGGCGTGGAGGTCATCGTCGCGGAAGGGTTCGAGCGTATCCATCGCACCAATCTGGTAGGCATGGGCGTGCTGCCACTGGAGTTCAAACCGGGGACCAACCGACTGACCCTGGGCATCGATGGCAGTGAAACCTATGACGTGGTGGGTGCGCGCACTCCGGGTGCCACGCTGACGCTGATTATCCAGCGCAAGACCGGCGAGCGTGTGGAGGTGCCGGTGACCTGCCGTCTGGACACCGGTGAAGAAGTGTTGATCTACGAGGCCGGTGGCGTGTTGCAACGCTTTGCCCAGGACTTCCTCGAATCGTCGGCCGTTGCCTGAGCCGTCGCACACTCGGCTCTCTGGATTAGAAAGAATAAGAAGGACCCATTCATGGCTAACGCAGCACAGATCAGAATTCCCGCCACGTATATGCGCGGGGGCACCAGCAAGGGCGTGTTTTTCCTGCTCGGCGACTTGCCTGAAGCGGCGCAAACTGCCGGGCCGGCACGTGATGCGTTGTTGCTGCGGGTGATCGGCAGCCCAGACCCTTACGCCAAGCAGATCGATGGCATGGGCGGCGCGACCTCAAGCACCAGCAAGACGGTGATCCTGTCAAAGAGCAGCCGCGCCGACCACGACGTCGATTACCTGTTTGGTCAGGTCTCCATCGACAAGCCTTTCGTCGACTGGAGCGGCAACTGCGGCAATCTTTCGGCGGCGGTCGGGCCGTTTGCGATCAGCAACGGCCTGGTTGATCCGGCGCGAATTCCCCGCAACGGTGTGGCGGTGGTGCGTATCTGGCAGGTCAATATCGGCAAAACCATCATTGCCCACGTGCCGATCACAGACGGCGTGGTGCAGGAAACCGGCGACTTCGAGCTCGATGGCGTGACCTTTCCTGCGGCCGAAGTGCAATTGGAGTTCATGGACCCTGCCGCAGAAGAGGAAGGTGCTGGCGGCTCGATGTTCCCGACCGGCAATCTGGTTGATGACCTTGAGGTGCCGGGGTTGGGTACGTTAAAGGTGACGATGATCAACGCCGGCATCCCGACCATCTTCGTGGACGCCGCCGCCATCGGCTACACCGGCAGCGAGCTGCAGGACGCGATCAACAGCGATCCGAACGCCTTGAGCATGTTCGAAACGATCCGCGCCTATGGCGCGGTGCGCATGGGCCTGATCGGCAATGTGGATGAGGCTGTCACCCGTCAGCACACGCCAAAAGTTGCGTTCGTGGCGCCGCCGGCAGAGTACCTTTCTTCCAGCGGCAAAAGGGTCACACCCCAGGACACTGACCTGCTGGTGCGGGCCATGTCCATGGGCAAACTCCATCACGCGATGATGGGCACGGCGGCGGTGGCCATCGGCACCGCAGCGGCGATTCCCGGCACGCTGGTCAACCTGGCAGCGGGCGGCGGCGAACGCAGCGCGGTGCGTTTCGGTCATCCCTCCGGAACGTTGCGGGTCGGCGCCGAAGCGGCGCAAGTCAACGGCGAATGGCAAGTCAAAAAAGCCATCATGAGCCGCAGCGCACGGGTGTTGATGGAAGGGTGGGTGCGGGTGCCGGGCTGAAAACCCGGTTTCATCGGCCACCTCGGTCTGTAGGAGCCGGCTTGCTGGCGAACCGGCTATTCATGCACACCCATGGTACTGACCCACCGCTTTCGTACGATCGCGGTGAGTCAGGCACTGAAAATGGGGTCTGAAGCCTCGGTTCGCCAGCAAGCCGGCTCCTACAGGTCTGAAGCCAAGCGCTTATTTAAAGCGCCGTTCCACGCCTTTCTCCACCAGCACCTTCGCCGAGATTTCCTCGACTGAAAAGTGCGTTGAGTTAATGTTCGGAATGTTTTCGCGGCGGAACAGGCTTTCGACTTCGCGCACTTCAAACTCGCATTGTGCGTAGCTGGAGTAGCGGCTGTTGGGTTTGCGCTCATGGCGAATGGCGGTAAGGCGGTCGGGGTCGATGGTCAGGCCGAACAGCTTGTCGCGATGCAGCTTGAGCGCCGGGGGCAGCTGCAAGCGTTCCATGTCGTCCTCGGTCAACGGGTAGTTGGCCGCCCGAATCCCGAACTGCATGGCCATATACAGGCAGGTCGGCGTTTTGCCGCAGCGCGACACACCCACCAGGATGATGTCGGCCTTGTCGTAGTAATGCGTCCTGGCCCCGTCGTCGTTGTCCAGCGCGAAGTTCACTGCCTCGATTCGCTCCATGTAGTTGGAGTTGTGCCCGATGGAATGGGATTTGCCCACCGAATAGGAAGAGTGTGAACTAAGCTCCAGCTCCAGCGGGGCGAGGAAGGTCGAGAAGATGTCGATCATGAAGCCGTTGGAGGTGGCGAGGATTTCGCGGATGTCCTGATTCACGATGGTGTCGAAAATAATCGGACGGGCCTCATCCTTTTCGGCAGCGTTGTTGATTTGCTGGACCATCGCCCGAGCCTTCTCGACGCTGTCGATATAGGGCCTCGTGAACTTGTTGAAAGTAATGTTTTCAAATTGCGCTAACAGACTTTGCCCCAGGGTTTCGGCGGTAATGCCGGTGCCATCGGAGATGAAGAAAGCGGATCGTTTCATTTGCGCCCCGGGGCCTTAAGCTGATGGTCATTTATGGATATGATAGGCCGGCTTGCAGGCCCTGACTCGCTGCATTCTACCTGTATTCGGCAATCGGATTGCCCGGTCGACACAGCCACAACCCGGCTGTTCACGATCCAAAGCTGTGGGCTTGTCCTGATTACCTGCGATTCCAGCACCAAAGCGTTTCCCAACAATAATCGGTTAGTGGAGAGATCACCTTGGTAGAGTACGTAGTTTCCCTCGATAAGCTCGGCAAACATGATGTTGAGCATGTGGGGGGCAAGAACGCATCCCTCGGCGAGATGATCAGCAACCTGGCGGGCGCAGGCGTGTCCGTTCCCGGTGGCTTTGCCACTACAGCTCAGGCCTATCGTGATTTTCTTGAGCAAAGTGGTCTGAACGATCAGATCCATCAGGCCCTCGACGCTCTGGATGTCGACGACGTCAACGCGCTGGCCCGCACCGGCGCGCAGATTCGTCAGTGGATCATGGAGGCCGAATTCCCCGAGAAGCTCAACGCCGAAATTCGCACCGCCTTCGCCGAACTGTCGGCAGGCAACCCGGATGTCGCTGTTGCCGTGCGTTCTTCCGCCACCGCAGAAGACTTGCCGGACGCCTCGTTCGCCGGCCAGCAGGAAACCTTCCTTAACATTCGCGGCGTGGAAAACGTCATTCGTGCGGCCAAGGAAGTGTTCGCTTCGCTGTTCAACGACCGCGCCATTTCCTACCGGGTGCACCAGGGCTTCGACCACAAGCTGGTGGCGCTGTCTGCCGGTGTGCAACGCATGGTGCGTTCGGAGACCGGCACGGCAGGCGTCATGTTCACCCTCGACACCGAGTCGGGTTTTCGCGACGTCGTGTTCATCACCGGCGCTTATGGTCTGGGCGAAACCGTCGTGCAGGGCGCCGTCAACCCGGACGAATTCTACGTTCACAAGAACACCCTTGAGGCCGGTCGCCCGGCGATCCTGCGCCGCAACCTGGGCAGCAAGGCCATCAAGATGATCTACGGCGAAGAAGCCAAAGCCGGCAAGTCGGTGAAAACCATCGACGTCGAGCCGGCCGATCGCGCACGCTTTTGCCTCAGCGATGAAGAAGTCAGCAACCTGGCTCGCCAGGCGATGATCATCGAGAAGCACTACCAGTGCCCGATGGACATCGAGTGGGCAAAGGACGGCGACGACGGCAAGCTGTACATCGTCCAGGCGCGGCCCGAAACGGTGAAGAGCCGGACATCGGCCAACGTCATGGAACGCTACCTGCTTAAAGAGAAGGGCACCGTCCTCGTCGAAGGCCGCGCCATTGGCCAGCGCATCGGAGCCGGCAAGGTACGGATCATCAAGGACGTCTCCGAGATGGACAAAGTCCAGGCCGGTGACGTGCTGGTCTCCGACATGACCGACCCGGACTGGGAACCGGTGATGAAGCGCGCCAGCGCCATCGTCACCAACCGCGGCGGGCGCACCTGCCACGCGGCGATCATCGCCCGTGAGCTGGGCATTCCGGCAGTGGTCGGTTGCGGCAACGCCACTGAGTTGTTGAAGGATGGCCAAGGCGTCACCGTGTCCTGCGCCGAGGGCGACACCGGTTACATCTTCGAAGGCGAGCTGGGTTTCGACATCAAGCAGAACTCCGTCGACGCCATGCCGGAGTTGCCGTTCAAGATCATGATGAACGTCGGCAACCCTGATCGCGCGTTCGATTTTGCCCAACTGCCTAACGCGGGCATCGGCCTGGCGCGTCTGGAATTCATCATCAACCGGATGATCGGCGTGCACCCGAAGGCACTGCTGAATTACGGCAACCTGCCGCTGGACATCAAGGAAAGCGTTGACAAGCGCATCGCCGGCTATGACGACCCGGTCGGTTTCTATGTCGAGAAGCTGGTCGAGGGCATCAGCACCCTGGCCGCCGCGTTTTCGCCGAAGAAAGTCATCGTGCGGCTCTCGGACTTCAAGTCCAATGAATACGCCAACCTCATCGGCGGCAAGCTCTACGAGCCGGAAGAAGAAAACCCCATGCTGGGCTTCCGCGGCGCCTCGCGTTACATCAGCGAAAACTTCCGTGACTGCTTCGAACTCGAGTGCCGCGCCCTCAAGCGTGTGCGCAACGACATGGGTCTGACCAACGTCGAGATCATGGTGCCGTTCGTGCGCACCCTGGGCGAAGCCAGCCAGGTGATCGATCTGCTGGCCGAAAACGGTCTGGCGCGGGGCGAGAACGGGCTGCGCATCATCATGATGTGCGAACTGCCCTCCAACGCGCTGATGGCCGATGAGTTCCTGGAGTACTTCGACGGCTTCTCCATCGGCTCCAATGACCTGACTCAGCTCACCTTGGGTCTGGACCGGGACTCCGGGATCATCGCGCACCTGTTTGACGAGCGTAATCCTGCGGTGAAAAAGCTGCTGTCCAATGCCATTCAGGCCTGTAACAAGGCCGGCAAATACATCGGCATCTGTGGCCAGGGGCCCTCCGATCACCCGGACCTGGCGCGCTGGTTGATGGAGCAGGGCATCGAAAGCGTCTCGCTGAACCCCGATTCAGTGCTGGAGACCTGGTTCTTCCTGTCCGAAGAGGACGCTCCAACCTGATGCAGATGGAGTAACATGCCGGCCCGTTTGTACGGGCCGGTTTCCTGAAAAAGGGCGGGTTTTAACGAATCCGCCCTTTTTCATGGGTGATTTTCAGCGCGCAGAGAGCGTCAACCTGCAGTAATGGCCTGCGGTACAAGCCTGCAGCCACGGCGGCCAGCCACCACTGTCAGCCGCCACTGTCGGCCACCACCAATGGCGGCCGCAGAAGCAGTTCCGACACGGGTCTGAACCGGACCGAACCCGACTCACTCAAGACTTCCAGCAAGAGCACCATGCAAAGCAGCAGTCATCTTTTCCCTGTAGCCCTGATCAGCGCCGAGCGTCGTGGCGACCTGACCGAGGACGTGTACCGCCTGAAGCCCGGCAACAGCCCGGATTTCACTGTCGAAATTGCTGTCACCCGACTGGGTCGTGTTGCGGCGCCGGACGCCCGGGGCGTGCCAGCTGTGCTGCTGCACGGCAGCTTTTCCAATCGCCGCTTCTGGTATTCGCCAAAGGGTATTGGCCTGGGTGCGTACCTGGCGCGCGAAGGGTTCGACGTCTGGATCGCGGAGATGCGCGGCCACGGGCTGTCAGCGCGCAACAGCGCTTATGCGGGCAACTGTGTCGCCGATTACGCCCGCTACGATCTGCCGGCCATCGCCGCGTTCGTCCGTGAGCAGACCGGTCAGGCGCCGCACTGGGTCGGTCATTCCCTGGGCGGCACCACGCTGGCGGCCGCGCTGGGCGGGCAGACGCTGACGGCGGACGACGCAGCCTCCGTGGCAATCTTCGGCAGCCAGGTCACCCGCAGCCACTGGCCGCTCAAAGTACCGCCGCTGCAGTGGCTCGCACGGCTGACACTCAAGCGCTTCGAGCATGTTTCGGGCCCGCGCTTCAAACGCGGCCCTGAGGATGAGCCGATGGGCGTGATCCTGGAAAGCATGCGCTGGCACGGCCTGTTCGGGCGCTTCGGGGATAAAAAGGACAATTGGTGGTCGGGGCTGGCGCAGGTGACGGTTCCGCTGCTGGCGGTCGCCGCAGTCGGGGATCATCAGGACCCGGAATGGGCGTGCCGCGAACTGTTCGATCAGTTTGGCGCGCCCGACAAGTCATTTCTGGTCCTCGGTCGCGACCACGGCTTCAGCGAGGATTTCGACCATGTGCAGATGCTGGTCAGCAAAGCCGCGCAGACCCAGGTGTGGCCGCGCGTCGCGGACTGGCTGAACCGCCATGCCGCAGCCGCCAAGACTGAATCAACGCTGAACATGATGGCAACTCCGCACCTATGAGGGTCGCGACCATTCCTTGCGCGCCGACTTGGGGATAAGCTGCGCTCACGTCAGTCCGGGTCAGTAAATGCACGTCACGACTCGTCGGTCGGGTTTTTGTTCTATATAAGAAGACGGCGCGGGGCGTTTCGGTGTGTTACACCCGCGAGCTATGCTCGAGCCGTTGTATCCGACCCGTAGAGCCTTTCTGACAGGAGTTACCCCATGCACTACATCACCCCGGACTTGTGCGACGCTTACCCTGAACAGGTTCAGGTGGTCGAGCCAATGTTCAGCAACTTCGGTGGCCGTGATTCGTTTGGCGGCGAGATCGTGACGCTCAAATGCTTTGAGGACAATTCTCTGGTCCGTGAGCAGGCTGAGCAGGACGGCACGGGCAAGGTGCTGGTGGTTGACGGCGGAGGCTCGCTGCGTTGCGCGTTGCTGGGCGACATGATCGCCGAGAAAGCTGCGAAAAACGGCTGGGAAGGGATGGTCATCTACGGCTGTGTGCGCGACGTCGATGTCCTGGCGCAGACCGATCTGGGCGTGCAGGCGTTGGCCAGTCATCCGCTGAAGACCGAAAAGCGCGGCCTGGGTGAACTCAACAAGGTCGTCAACTTCGGTGGCGTGACCTTCAGGCCGGGCGAATTCGTGTACGCCGACAACAACGGCATCATTGTCTCGCCCATCGCATTGACGATGCCGGACTGATCAACTTTCATTCTTATGGGTGCAGCCACCAGGTCTGCATCGCAGTCAGCAAGGATACGAATGTTCGACGAATCAAACGCGCAGTGGGGGCTGGTTCATGCCCTCGTGCTGGACGGTAAGGGCGGAGCGCGTTCGATTCCTCGAACCGAACTGGATGGTTTGCAACTGGAGCCCCACGAAAGCGTGTGGCTTCACTGGGATCGCAGTCATCCGCAGACCCAGACGTGGTTGCGCAGTGCGAGCGGGCTAAGCCAGTTCGTCTGTGACCTGATGCTGGAAGAGAACACCCGGCCGCGCTTGCTGGCGCTGCCCGAGAACGAGTTGTTGCTGTTCCTGCGTGGCGTCAACCTGAACCCGGGGGCGGAGCCGGAGGACATGGTCTCGGTGCGGATTTTCGCGGCGGCTCAGCGAGTGATCTCATTGCGCCTGCGCTCCCTGCGGGCGACTGACGAGTTGATCGCCTCGCTCAACGAAGGCAAGGGGCCCAAAACCGCATCAGAGCTGCTGCTTTATCTGGCCCAGTTTCTCACCGACAAGGTGCAGGCCGTCGTCAGCGAGCTGACCGAATTGGTCGATGACATGGAAGAACGCATAGATGCCGACGAGCGGTATATGCCCGAGCACGGCAACATGGTGCACATCCGCAGGCGCGCGGCAGGGCTGCGGCGTTTTCTTGCGCCGCAGCGTGAGATCTACGCGCAACTGACGCGCAGCAAGATGCCGTGGTTCGTGGAGGACGATGCGGACTACTGGAACGAATTGAACAACAGTCTCACCCGGTATCTGGAAGAGCTGGAATTGACCCGAGAGCGAGTGGGGCTGGTGCTTGAGGCCGAAGACCGCCGCCTCAGCGAGCGCATGAACAGGACCATGTACCGGTTTGGCATCATCACTGGAATTTTTCTGCCGATGAGCTTTCTGACAGGCTTGCTGGGCATCAACGTGGGAGGCATTCCCGGCTCGGAAAACCCATACGGTTTTCTCTTCGCGTGCCTTTTGATGCTGGTGGTTGCGATAGGCCAGATGTGGTTGTTCAAGCGCCTGCGTTGGGTATAACGGTAAAAAAGTCACAGCCGTCTGGATGTGTTGTGTGACTCCTGCACATCTGCCTGCGTCTTTCAGTGACATAGCGTGAGGTGCCCGATGCACGACCCGTTTGAAGAATCACTGCGAGACATGCTCAATTCGTCGTCCAGCAGCCGCGACGACGATGCCGTTCTGGGCCGGGTATTGAAGACCGCTAACCGTCAGGTGGGCGCCGGTGATCTGTTCAGTCTTCTGGGTCGTTGCACGCAAGCGTTGATGATTGCCGTAAACAACGGCTCCGCTCACGTTTCACCTGTTTCCCGTCGCAAGGCGACACGCGCCGGCACCACGTTTACCGGCGCACAAGACAAGGCTGATTGAATATGGAATTGGATCTCTGGACGCAGAGTCTGGTCACTGCAATGACTGCGTTGTGGACCAAAGTGGCAAACTTCATCCCGAATCTGTTCGGGGCTCTGGTGGTCGTGCTTTTGGGTTTCGTGGTGGCGAAGCTGCTCGACACCCTGCTTTCCAAGCTGTTGGCAAAACTCGGTCTTGATCGGCTGATGGGCGGTACGGGGCTGACCAAGCTGATCAGCCGCGCAGGCATTCAGGTCCCGATTTCCACCTTGATCGGCAAGATCGTTTATTGGTTCGTGCTCTTGATTTTTCTGGTGTCGGCGGCAGAATCGCTGGGGCTGGAGCGGGTATCCGCGACGCTGGACATGCTTGCGCTGTATCTGCCGAAGGTATTCGGCGCTGCGCTGGTGTTGCTGGTGGGCGTATTGCTCGCGCAACTGGTTAACGGCATCGTGCGTGGCGCGGCCGAAGGGGTAGGGCTGGATTACTCGGCCGGCCTCGGCAGGATCGCTCAGTGGCTGGTGATCATCATCAGTATTTCGGTGGCGATCAGTCAGCTTGAGGTCAAAACGGACCTGCTGAACCACGTCATCGTCATCGGATTGATTACCGTTGGTCTGGCCGTTGCGTTGGCCATGGGTCTGGGAAGCCGCGAAATCGCGAGCCAGATCCTGGCGGGAATTTATGTACGGGAGTTGTACCAGGTAGGGCAACAAGTGCGTGTTGGAGAGGTCGAAGGGCAGATCGAGGAAATTGGCACGGTGAAAACCACCCTGCTGACCGAGGAAGGCGAGTTGGTGTCTTTGTCCAACCGGATCCTCCTTGAGCAGCGAGTGAGCAGCCGTTGAGTCGGCGAACCTGCTAATGTATGCCGCCGCAAAAATCCGGGCGAGTTCCGGGTGCGGTGGACATCTCCCTGACCGTCGGCACGACTTGTTTTGAATAACGCTCAATCGCCCTCTCTGCGCTATGACCCACGCGAGCTCTCCGACGAGGAGCTGGTGGCGCGCTCGCACGACGAGCTGTTCCATGTCACGCGTGCGTATGAAGAGCTGATGCGTCGTTACCAGCGGACACTTTTTAACGTGTGCGCACGCTATCTGGGGAACGATCGCGATGCTGACGATGTCTGTCAGGAAGTGATGCTTAAGGTGTTGTATGGCTTGAAGAACTTCGAGGGTAAATCGAAGTTCAAAACCTGGCTCTACAGCATTACGTACAACGAATGCATCACGCAGTACAGGAAGGAGCGGCGAAAGCGTCGGTTGCTGGACGCTTTGAGTCTTGACCCCCTCGAGGAAGCGTCGGAAGAAAAGGCGCCGAAACCAGAAGAAAAGGGCGGGCTTGATCGCTGGCTTGTGTATGTGAACCCGATCGACAGAGAGATTCTGGTGCTACGATTTGTCGCAGAGCTGGAGTTTCAGGAGATCGCAGACATCATGCACATGGGCCTGAGTGCCACGAAAATGCGCTACAAACGGGCACTTGATAAATTACGTGAGAAATTTGCAGGCGTTACCGAAACTTAACTCGGCGCAAATATCTCTAACGAGCAGGCAAGTTCTGATAGACTTGCCGACGAGTTGTCTCTCGCTTAGGGGGACTGCTTTACAATCACCAGATGGGGATTTAACGGATGAAACTGAAAAACACCTTGGGCTTGGCCATTGGTACTATTGTTGCCGCAACTTCGTTCGGCGCTCTGGCACAAGGCCAAGGCGCAGTCGAAATCGAAGGCTTCGCCAAGAAAGAACAGTTCGACAGCGCTCGTAACTTCAAAAACGACGGCAACCTGTTCGGCGGTTCTGTTGGCTACTTCCTGACCGACGACGTTGAATTGCGTCTGGGCTATGACGAAGTGCACAACGTCCGTAGCGACAATGGCCAGAACATCAAGGGCGCGAACACCGCTCTGGACGCTCTGTACCACTTCAACAACCCGGGCGACATGCTGCGTCCATACGTTTCGGCTGGTTTCTCCGATCAGAGCATCGATCAGAACGGCAGCAACGGTCGTAACCGTTCCACCTTCGCCAACATCGGCGGCGGTGCCAAGCTGTACTTCACTGACAACTTCTATGCCCGTGCTGGCGTTGAAGCTCAGTACAACATCGATCAGGGCGACACCGAGTGGGCTCCTAGCGTCGGTATCGGTGTGAACTTCGGCGGCGGTTCGAAGAAAGTTGAAGCAGCACCAGCTCCAGTAGCTGAAGTGTGCTCCGACAGCGACAACGACGGCGTCTGCGACAACGTTGACAAGTGCCCGGACACCCCTGCAAACGTGACTGTTGACGCTAACGGCTGCCCAGCTGTTGCTGAAGTCGTTCGTGTAGAGCTGGACGTTAAATTCGACTTCAACAAGTCGGTTGTGAAGCCAAACAGCTACGGCGACATCAAGAACCTGGCTGACTTCATGAAGCAGTACCCACAGACCACCACCACTGTTGAAGGTCACACTGACTCCGTCGGTCCTGACGCTTACAACCAGAAGCTGTCCGAGCGTCGTGCAAACGCCGTTAAGCAAGTTCTGGTTAACCAGTACGGTGTTGGCGCTAACCGCGTGAACTCGGTTGGCTACGGCGAAACTCGCCCAGTTGCTGACAACGCAACTGACGCTGGCCGTGCTGTTAACCGCCGCGTAGAAGCACAAGTAGAAGCCCAAGCTAAGTAATTAGCCTCGCTTCACGAAAAACCCGGCTTAGGCCGGGTTTTTCTTTGCCTGCGATTTAGCATCCGCAGTGAACCGTCGGGTAGGGATCTGCCGTGGCTCAAGGATTGAGCATCCAGGCCAGCATCAGCAGATTGATTACTAGCGAGAGCAAGGCGATTGTGCGCCAGACCTTCAACGGCTCTCGTTCAAGCAACGGCAGCGTGCGCCGGTCATGTAGCTGGAGTTCGCCTTGTCGAAACGCTATCAACCAATGCTCGGCCGTCTCGAAGCGCTTGAGTGGGTCAGCAAGCAATGCGCGCTGTAGATGATGTTCCAGCCACTCCGGGACATCCGGGCGGTAACGGCCAGCGGGTTGTGGATGACCATAGCGGTGGTGCTGGAAGGGTTCGATTTCGCCGTAGGGGTAGTGGCCGGTCAGCAGAAAGTACAGCGTCACGCTGACCGCATACAGATCGAACGCGGGGCAGGGCTTTGCGCCGTCGAAGGCCTCGGGCGGCATGAAGCTGGGTGTGCCAGGCACATCACCGTCCTCAACGACAGACAGTCCGGGACAGTAGGCCAACCCGAAGTCCAGCACGCGGAGTGCGCCTGATGCATCGAGGAGCAGGTTCTCCGGTTTGATGTCGCGGTGAATGATATTGCGGCGGTGCAACAGCGCCACGGCGCCGATGAGGTTCTGCGCCAGTCCAAGCCATTGAGGCAGCGGCATCGGTCCGTCACTCACGAAGAGTTCGGCAAGGGTTCGGCCCGCATGCTCACGCATCACGTAATACAAGTGCTGGCGCTGGGTGCAGGCATGCACCTGCGGGAAGCTGACGCCTGCGACGCGCCTCAGAAACCACTCTTCGAGCAACAAGGCTTGGCCTGCGCCCGCTTCATCAACCCGCGCAGGTGCAATCGTCTTCAACAACCATGGCTGCTGCTGACTGTCACGGACGCGATAGAGCAGCGATTGCCGCGAGTCGCCAATACGTCCCTCAACGTGCCAGCCCTCAAATGTCTGGCCTGCCTTGAGCTTCGGCGGGACGGGCCACTGTTGCAGTTGCATCAATGTTTCGCCCAGGCTGTCGGAGCCCAGCTGATCGACCTCAATCAGCACAGCGCTGGCATTGTCGGTGCTCCCGCACAGATGTGCCGCGTTGACTAATGTGCGCACCGCCGAATCCAGGTCGGCTTGTTCGCCCAGGATCGCACCTATCTTCGCGTCACCCAATGTCGCCCACACGCCATCGCTGACCAGCAGCAGTCGCTCGCCTGCGTGGAGTTCACCGTCCAGGTAGTCCATGACCACGTACTGGTCCAGGCCGAGTGCGCGTTTGAGCACGTGTTGCATGTCGGGCTGCTCCCAGACATGGTCCTGGCTGATTCGCTGAAGCTGGCCCGGCTGCCATCGGTACACGCGGCAGTCGCCGACATGGGCGAGGGTGAAGCGACGGCCGCGCAGGACCAGCGCGCTCAGCGTGGTCAGTAAGCCGTTGGCGAGCAGCCAGCGGTTCTGCGCAAGAAGCAGGCGATCCATCGCCACTGCGACGCTCCAGGTTTCCGGCGTCGCGTAGTAATCCATCGCCAGCGCCTGCAAGGTGGCGCGAGCGGCCAGGCCGCCGTCGGCGCATTGGCTGACACCGTCGGCAAGCGCGAACAAGTAGCCCTTGCTGGCGGCGAGGGCCGGGGCGGGTGTCACCACGCGCATGGCGTCCTGATTTTCGGCGCGCGGCCCGGTCGCGCTGTGTTCGGCGACGCGCAGTTGCAGGCCGCTCACGGTATTGGCGACCCGGACGTTGGGCTGATTGAGACTCACGCTCTAGACGCGGGCGGCGGTCACCGCCGCCGAGCCCCAGGTGGTTCTCCAGCGACGCTTGACGTTCATCAGCCCGAACCACGCCAGCACGCCCAGCAGCGCAAACAGCCAAAGGCCCAATTGGTATTCGCCGGTGTTCTGTTTGATGGCCCCCAGTCCTGCGGCAAGCAGGAAGCCGCCGATGCCGCCGGCCATGCCGATGAGCCCGGTCATCACGCCGATCTCTTTGCGAAAGCGTTGTGGCACCAGTTGGAACACCGCACCATTGCCGGCCCCGAGACCCAACATGGCAGCGACGAACAATGCCAGGGCCGCCCACGAACTGGGCAGGTTGAAGCCGACTGCTGCAATGCAGATTGCCGCCACTGCGTACATCCCGGAGAGGGTTCTGATACCGCCGAAGCGATCGGCCAGCGCGCCGCCCAACGGGCGCATCATGCTGCCGCCAAACACGCAGGCGGCGGTGTAGTAGCCGGCGGTCACCGGGCTCAGGCCGTATTGGTCGTTGAAGTAGCCGGGCAGGGCGCTGGCCAGACCGATGAAGCCGCCAAAGGTCACGCTATAGAAGAACATGAACCACCAGCTGTCGCGGTCGCCCAGTGCCTTGAAGTAGTCGGCCATGGACTTGGCTTTGGGACGTTCGGGCGCGTTTTTCGCCATCAACGAGAACGCAATCAGGGTCAGCAGCAACGGCGCCACAGCAAACCCGAACACGTTGTTCCAGCCAA
Organism: Pseudomonas lutea; assembly: GCF_000759445.1. Classification (NCBI taxonomy): domain Bacteria; kingdom Pseudomonadati; phylum Pseudomonadota; class Gammaproteobacteria; order Pseudomonadales; family Pseudomonadaceae; genus Pseudomonas; species Pseudomonas lutea. The sequence goes on along the minus strand of NZ_JRMB01000001.1, from coordinate 1,629,633 downwards.
AGCTGGCGGCCAGGACCGGCGCGATCAGGGCGGCGAACACGGTCCCGGAGTTACCGGCGCCGGCGATGCCCAACGCCTTGCCCTGATGCTGCGGCGGGTACCACTGCGAGGCCAGCGGGAGTGCGACGGCGAACGAGGCGCCGGCCATGCCCAGAAACACGCCTAACAGCAGCGCCTGTTCGTAGCTGTGGATCCCCAGCTGCCAGGCACCCAGCAGGGCGGCGATAACGATCACCTGGCCGATGATGCCGGCGATTTTCGGTGAGAGCTGATCGGCAAGCATGCCCATGATGAAGCGCAACACGGCGCCTGCCAGGATGGGCGTAGCGACCATCAGGCCGCGTTGCTGGGTGGTGAGGTGCAAATCGGCGGCGATCTGCACCGCCAGCGGGCCGAGCAGATACCAGACCATGAAGCTCAGGTCGAAGTACAGGAACGCGGCGAACAGGGTCGGTTTGTGGCCGGCTTTCCAGAAACTTGTATTCATCTAACACCTCATCTGCAGGAAATCGTGATCGGTGCCGGCATCGCTCGCACCGCTTCGGGTCAGGTCATGCAGGCGAAGCACCAGAGCGGCACTCCACCCGCCCCGATGTGCTCGGGGCTAAAACGAAAAAACGCCGCAGCCCTGCGCGGATTCGCGAAGGGGTGCGACGTCTGTGTCGTGAGTGGGCAACCGCCGTTGGCTACCTGTGAGGTCTAACTAGCAAAACGCACGCCAGAATCACCCCGGCTGCACGGGGTTCATTTTGTAGGACCCGGCTTACCGCGGGCCGCGTTCGGACGAATGCGGTGGGTCAGCGGTGTAGATGTCGGCTGACAGGAAGGTTCGCCAGCAAGCCGGCTCCAGGGTGAGCTGCGTGTAGTCAGGTGATTACCGGCAGCCTTCGCTGGCTTGCTGAAGCTTCATTAAGCTTGCTCCCGGACATTGCGGCAGTCTCCAGGCCATCAACCCAACAGCTCGCTCATGGCAATGATCTGTTCGGCCACCTGAATCAGCTTCTGCTGCCGGCTCATGGCCTGGCGTCGCATCAGCGTGTAGGCCTCCTCCTCGTTGCACTGCTTCATCTTCATCAGCAGGCCCTTGGCGGTCTCGATGCGTTTGCGTTCGGCCAGTTGCTGGTCACGGGCGTGCAGTTGCGCACGCAGGTCCTGGTCGCTTTCGAAGCGCGCCATCGCCACATCGAGAATCGGCTGCAGACGCTGAGCGTGGATGCCCTCAACGATGTAGGCACTGACCCCCGACTTGATCGCCTGGCGCATCACGCCGGGATCGTGCTCGTCAGTAAACATCACGATCGGGCGCGGCAGGTCGCGGGTCACCAGCACCACTTGTTCCAGAACGTCCCGGCCAGGGGATTCGGTGTCGATGAGAATCACGTCGGGGCGCACGGCCTGGACGCGCGCCGGCAGATCGATGATGAGGCCGGATTCGTCGATCACCTCGAAACCGGCTTCGGTCAGCGCAGCCTTGAGGCGACCGACTTTTTTAGGGGTGTCGTTGATCAGCAGGATTCGCAGCATGTCGGCGTCTCCTCAGTGATCAGTGCTAACGAGGGCGGCATCGGCGAGGGCATGCAGTTTGAAACTGCGCGCGTACCGGGCGGGGTCGCTGCCATCCCAGACCTTTCCGTCGATCAACTGACTGCTGCGCATTGGCGATGCGGGGACGGCGATGTCCAGCGCTTCGGCGGCCTGACGGTACAACCCCAACTGCTGGACGCTGCGAGCCACGCCGAGATAATCCGGGTCCTGGCGCAGCAAGCCCCAGCGGCGAAACTGGGTCATGAACCACATGCCGTCCGACAGCCACGGCATGTTGACCTCGCCGTTGCGATGGAAGCGGATGGCATGGTGATCGGACCACTGGTTGCCGAGCCCGTCGTCGTACTCGCCGAGCAACCTGGATTCGATCGCGCCAACCGGCGCATTGACGTAGTCGGCGGCGCTGAGCAATTGCGCGGTGCTGCGCCGGTTATCCGGATTTGCCTCAATGAAGCGGCTGGCTTGCAGTACCGCCATCACCAGTGCCCGCGCGGTGTTTGGATACTGGCGGACAAATTCGAGACTGCACGCCAGGACCTTTTCCGGGTGGTCCGGCCAGATGGCCTGAGACGTCGCCAGTGTGAAGCCCAGCTTCTGTTGCACCGCGCTGGCGCCCCACGGCTCACCGACGCAAAAGCCATCGATGCGCCCGGCCTGCAGATGCTCGACCATTTGCGGCGGCGGCACGACCACGCTGTTGACGTCGCGCAGCGGGTGAATGCCCTGGCTCGCGAGCCAGTAATAAAGCCACAGCGCGTGATTGCCGGTGGGGAATGTTTGCGCGAACGTCAGTTTTGAGTCGCTTTGGTGCGTATGCCGATCAAGTGCCTCAGGAGTGGTCACGCCGGCGTCCTGCAGCGAGCGCGACAGGTTGATGCTCTGACCGTTCTGATTCAGGCCCATGAGGACGGCCATGTCTGTTGCGGGGCCGGCCAGACCCAATTGAACGGCGTAGACCAGGCCGTAGAGGCTGTGGGCAGCGTGCAGCTCGCCGCTGACCAACTTGTCGCGCAGATTTGCCCACGACGTCTGCCGGTGCAGGTTGATGTGCAGCCCGTACGGCTGGGCAAAGCCCTGGGTGGCGGCGACGACCAGCGAGGCGCTGTCGGTGAGGGCCATGAAGCCGAGGTCGACGCTGGCCAGTTCGGGGGCGTCGCTGCCGTTGATCCAGACCTGCGAAGGGTTAATCGTGTCATTCATTGTTTACGAGCCCGCCTGGAGGTCGGCATGTGCAAGAGAGCGCTGCCGAACGTCCAAAAAAACGCCGCCCCGCCCCGGTTGATCCGGGGCGACAGCGACGTCGTTGTCCTGTGTCTCGCTCCGCCATTGGATCGAGTCGTTGAAGGGCATCAAGCAAGCCATATGCCAGTGGCGGAGGTGGGCTTCAGCAAAGTTCTCGACATGCCTCGCGCTTGGCCCGTACCGGCGTTTATAATCCGCCGCTGATCCCAGCCGCAATCGAGCCGCGACCGCCCATGTATAATCTGGCCCGCCAGTTACTGTTCAAACTTTCCCCGGAAGCGTCCCACGATCTGTCCATCGATCTGATTGGAGCCGGTGGGCGCCTGGGCCTTAATGGCCTGTTCAACAAGGCACCGATGCAGCTGCCGGTGACCGTCATGGGCCTGCGCTTCCCCAACCCGGTCGGGCTGGCGGCGGGGCTGGACAAGAACGGCGCGGCCATCGACGGTTTTGCCCAGCTGGGCTTCGGTTTCGTCGAAATCGGCACCGTCACGCCGCGCCCGCAACCGGGCAATCCGAAGCCGCGCATTTTCCGCCTGCCCCACGCCGAGGCCATCATCAACCGCATGGGCTTCAACAATCTGGGCGTCGACAATCTGGTCAGCCGTGTGCAGGCCGCGCAGTACAACGGCGTGCTGGGCATCAACATCGGGAAGAATGCCGACACGCCGGTCGAGCGGGCAGTCGATGACTACCTTATCTGTCTGGACAAGGTCTACGACCACGCCAGCTACATCACCGTCAACGTCAGTTCGCCGAACACGCCCGGGCTGCGCAGCCTGCAGTTCGGCGATTCACTCAAGCAGTTGCTCCAGGCCTTGCGTTCGCGCCAGGAAGCCCTGACCCACATTCACGGCAAGCGTGTGCCGCTGGCGATCAAGATCGCCCCCGACATGACCGATGAGGAAACCGTGCTGGTTGCCAGCGCGCTGCTGGAGTCGGGAATGGATGCCGTGATTGCAACCAACACCACCCTCAGCCGTCAGGGCGTCGAAGGGTTGCCCCACGGCGACGAAACTGGCGGGCTCTCGGGCGCTCCGGTGCGCGAGCAGAGCACGCATATCGTCAAAGTGCTGGCTGGTGAGTTGAGCGGGCGGATGCCGATCATCGCCGCCGGCGGCATCACCGAAGGCAGGCACGCCGCCGAGAAGATCGCGGCCGGAGCGAGCTTGGTGCAGATCTATTCAGGTTTTATTTACAAGGGCCCGGCGCTGATTCGCGAATCGGTGGACGCCATCGCATCGATGAGCCGTCAAGCGGTGTGACGAAAAGAGGGGTTCCCACTGGAACCCCTCTTGGGCCTTGGCCCGCCGCCCGGGTGGGACGTGCGTGTTATCGGTGTAGCGAGTCAAAAATGTCGAAGAAGCTTTAGGTCAGGCTGTAACGTGAGGTTGCGTCAGCCGACCGCGTGAAGTTCGTTGAGTCTGTGAATGCCCGCAGTGCCGGTCATACCGTCCCAGTTGTCGCCGCGTCCTTCTCGCCAGCCATTGATCCAGGCTTGACGCACTGACGGTAGAGTAAATGGGCAAAGCTCACGGGATTTACCAGATACGCCGTATTGATATCCGCGCGAAAATGCTCTTTCCAACGGATCACGCTTAAGTCTTCTCATAGGGTGTTGCCCTCGTTTGTTGACTGTAATGTCCCTGGAGACCTCGGGTTGAGGTCGGGCAGAATGCTCTGCCATTAACGGCCCGCTGCCGGCGTCGCGGGCTTGATGCCATCGCCGTTGCGGTGATGGCCTGGATGATTTCTAACCAATGAAGGTTGCCCTGTGAATGACCGTTTAGTCATAAGAACGTCATATCTCAGGCATAAGCGCCATAAGGCGTGCAGCCTTTGAACCGCGCTTTTTTTTGAAAGCCCCTTGAACCGCGGTTCCTGGGGGAGAGTGCAAAAGTTTCGCACTTACGACTGATGGCCGTTTGCGGCCAGCCGAAAAGCGACGAAGGGTCACCGATGTGACTTTTTATTGCCGCCACCGTCGTGCTGAATAGTCTTTTTTATACCAAACCGTCGCGTTCACACGTTGGCGGGCCGTCGTATCCGAAATGCATCGGTGCGAAGGACAGGCACAAACTGTGTGCCGCGCAGCCGTCCTCCTTGAAAGGCGTCTGTTTGAATCGGGTCGGACAATGCGTTGTCCGGCCGCTATAGCCCAAGGCTCTGGAATACTCATGTCGGACCGTTACGAACTCTTCCTCACCTGCCCGAAGGGCCTCGAAGGCTTGCTTGCCGAGGAGGCCACGGCCCTTGGCCTGGAGGAAACCCGCGAGCACACGTCGGCCATTCGCGGCACCGCCGACATGGAGACCGCTTACCGGCTGTGCCTGTGGTCGCGACTGGCCAACAGGGTACTGCTGGTCCTCAAGCGCTTTCCGATGAAGGACGCCGAAGACCTTTATCACGGCGTGCACGACATCGAGTGGGCCGACCATCTGGAGCCGGAAGGCACGCTGGCCGTGGAGTTCAGCGGGCACGGTTCGGGCATCGACAACACGCATTTCGGCGCCTTGAAGGTCAAAGACGGCATCGTCGACCGCTTGCGCACTGCCGACGGACTGCGCCCCTCGGTCGATAAACTCAACCCCGACCTGCGCGTGCACCTGCGCCTGGACCGGGGCGAAGCGATTTTGTCCCTGGACCTGTCCGGCCACAGCCTGCACCAGCGCGGTTACCGCCTGCAGCAAGGCGCTGCGCCGCTCAAGGAAAACCTCGCCGCCGCCATTCTGATTCGCTCCGGCTGGCCACGCATTGCTGCTGAAGGCGGCGCGCTGGCTGACCCGATGTGCGGCGTCGGCACATTTCTGGTGGAGGCGGCGATGATTGCCGCCGATATCGCGCCCAACCTTAAGCGCGAGCGCTGGGGTTTCTCCGCGTGGCTGGGTCACGTGCCGGCGATCTGGCGCAAGCTGCATGATGAAGCGCTGGAAAGGGCGCAAGCCGGCCTGGCCAAACCGCCGTTGTGGATTCGCGGTTACGAAGCCGATCCGCGGTTGATTCAGCCCGGCCGCAATAACGTCGAACGCGCCGGCCTGAGCGAATGGATCAAGATCTATCAGGGCGAAGTGGCGACCTTCGAGCCGCGTCCCGATCAGAATCAGACCGGCCTGGTCATCTGCAACCCTCCCTACGGCGAACGTCTGGGCGACGAGGCGAGCCTGTTGTACCTCTATCAGAACCTCGGCGAGCGTCTGCGTCAGGCCTGCCTGAACTGGGAGGCCGCAGTGTTCACCGGCGCCCCGGACCTGGGCAAGCGCATGGGCATCCGCAGCCACAAGCAATATGCGTTCTGGAACGGCGCGCTGCCGTGCAAGCTGCTGTTGATCAAAGTCCTGCCGGACCAGTTTGTGACCGGCGAGCGCCGCACACCGGAGCAGCGTCAGGCCGAGCGTGAGCAGGCCGCTTACGACCAGACCCCGGACGCGCCGCAGGAGCGTCAGTACAACAAGAACGGCAACCCGATCAAGCCGGCACCGGCGCCGGTCATCGAGCAACCGCGCCTGAGCGAAGGCGGGCAGATGTTTGCCAATCGCCTGCAGAAGAACGTGAAGGCACTGGGCAAATGGGTCAAGCGCGAAGGCATCGATTGCTACCGCGTCTACGATGCGGACATGCCCGAGTACGCCATGGCCATCGACCTGTACCACGACTGGGTGCACGTCCAGGAATACGTGGCGCCGAAATCCATCGACCCGGAGAAAGCGTCCATCCGCATGTTCGATGCACTGGCAGCCATTCCGCAGGCACTGGGCATCGACAAGAGCCGGGTGGTGGTCAAGCGCCGCGAGCGCCAGAGCGGCACCAAACAGTACGAGCGCCAGAGCGCCCAGGGCAAATTCAACGAGGTCAACGAAGGCGGCGTCAAGCTGCTGGTCAACCTTACGGATTACCTGGACACCGGGCTGTTCCTCGATCACCGGCCGATGCGTATGCGCATTCAGCGCGAAGCGGCTGGCAAGCGTTTTCTCAACCTGTATTGCTACACCGCGACCGCCAGCGTGCACGCGGCCAAGGGCGGCGCGCGCAGCACCACCAGCGTCGACCTGTCCAAGACTTACCTGGACTGGGCCCGTCGCAACCTCTCGCTCAATGGTTTCTCAGACAAGAACCGTCTGGAGCAAAGCGATGTGATGGTCTGGCTTGAGGCCAGTCGTGATGAATACGACCTGATCTTCATCGACCCGCCGACCTTCTCGAACTCCAAGCGCATGGAAGGGGTGTTTGACGTGCAGCGCGATCAGGTGCAGTTGATCGACCTGGCCATGGCGCGCCTGGCGCCCGGCGGCGTGCTGTATTTCTCCAACAACTTCCGCAAGTTCCAGCTCGAAGAGACGCTGGTGGAGCGGTACGCGGTGGAAGAAATCACTCAGCAGACGGTTGACCCTGACTTTGCCCGCAACGGAAAAATCCACCGGGCCTGGAAAATCACTGCGCGTTGATGGCAGCTTCTTTCCAGACGTCTGGGCGCGGGTAGGGCAGAACATGCCCGGAGCCGCGAGCCATGTTGTTCAGGCAACGTGGCTCAGTTCAGCGGCAGGGCAACGATGACCTCAAGCCCGCCGCCGGGCTGATTGCCAAGGGTCAGCGTTCCTCCGTGTTCAAGTACGGTGGCGCGCGCCGCCGACAAGCCCAGGCCGACACCGCCGGTGTGCTTGTTGCGTGAGCCTTCGATGCGATAAAAAGGCGCAAACACCTGCTCCTGCAGCTCGGGTGCAATACCCGGGCCGCGGTCCTTGACGCAGATTTCGACCCAGTCGGGCAGAGTGTCCAGCTCAACACTGACCTCAAGTCCGTATTTCACTGCGTTATCGATCAGGTTGACCACGGCCCGCTTGATGCCGACGGGGCGACCGTTATAGACCAGACGGCCAATCCCTGTGTAGGCCACATCGACGCCTGCATCCTTGAAATCATCTATCACCGTGAGCAGCAGCTCGGCCAGATCGAAGTCCGTGGCGGGTTCCAGGCGCGAATCGTCGCGGAAAAAATCCAGCGCGGAATTGACCATGCTTTGCATCTCATCCACATCCCGGAACAGTCTGGATTGCTGTTCGGCGTCCTCGACGAACTCGCCGCGCAGGCGCATGCGTGTGAGCGGGGCCCGCAGGTCATGGGAAATGGCCGCGAGCATCTGCGTGCGGTCGTTGAGAAAGTGCTGGATCTGCGCCTGCATGGCGTTGAACGCCAGGATCGCCTGACGAATTTCATGGGGCCCGACGACGGCAATCGGCGGCGCGCGAAAATCCTTGCCGAATCGTCTGGCGCCTTCCGCGAACCGCTCCAGCGGCGTGGCCAGGTGACGGGTCGCGATCAGCACCACTATCAGTGTCGAGATCAAGGCCAGTATCAAAACGACGAGATTGCGCTTGAACGGGTCGAGCCCCCATTTGCGCGTGGGCACGGAGAACTGCAACCAGGAGCCGTCGGCAAGCTGCAGCATCAGGACGTAGGGCCGCTCGACGTATTGGCTGCCCCAGTCGTCCGGGTCATAGGCTTCGATCGAGGCCTGGGGCATCTCCAGCAGTTCGCGCAATAGCGCCTGACCGTCGCTGAAACCCGGCTCGTTAATGGCGGGCAGGTGCGCATCGTCATGGCGCAACAACCATCGGACATTGAAGGTTTTGTCGGCGGCCGCGTCAGCGATATTTGCCCGCTGTGAAGCCGGAGCGGCATTGATGATGCGCCCAATCGTGGCGACTTTTTCCATCAGCCCGGTTTCGAGAATGGGCGGGCGCGCCCAGACCCCGGCCAGCAGACTGAACGCGCCGTTCAAGGCCAGCGAGGTCAGCATTGCCAGCAGGGTAGTCAGGGCGATCCAGCCGGCCACCGTGTCATGAGCGCGCCTCAGGCGAGTGCGCCAGTCGGGCAACGCCTTCATCGCCTCACCACCGAGGGGCTGAACAGATAACCGCCATTACGGATCGTGCGGATCATGGGTTCGCTGTGAAGGTCCGCTTCCAGCTTGCGCCGCAGCCGGCTGACCTGCACGTCAACGCTGCGATCAAACGCGTCGTATGACTCGCCGCGCGCCATGTCCAGCAGTTGCTGACGGCTGAGCACGCGTCTTGGATGCTCGGCAAACACCAGCAGCAGCTCGAACTCCCCGGTGGAAAGCGGGATCATGACCTTGTCCGGCGAGCGCAATTCACGGCGCGTGACGTCAAGATGCCAATTGGCGAATTCCAGAATCGAGCGCGACGCATCGGTGGGTTCCCTGGCCCCGTCGCCCACTCGCCTGAGCACGGCGCGCACCCGGGCCAGCAACTCCCGGGCATCGAAGGGCTTGGTCAGGTAATCGTCGGCACCCAACTCCAGCCCGACGACGCGATCGCTCAATTCGCCCATGGCCGTCAGCATGATCACGGCCACGGCGTGTTGCGCGCGCAACTGCTGACACAGCACAAGACCGCTCTCCCCGGGCAGCATCACGTCAAGAATGACCAGGTCCGGCCGCCGTTTTTCGACAGCCTGCCACAACGATGCGCCGCCGGTTGCGACGGCCACGCTGTAGCCGTGTTGCTCAAGGAATTTCTGCAAGAGGGCGAGGACTTCGACATCGTCATCGACCAGGAGTAAATGGCTCACGGTTGGACTCGCTGCGGGCGTGGCTGGATGCGCCCATCTAAAATCATTCCGCCCGCCGCGTCATATATTTCAACTCGGTAATAAAGCGTCCCGCCGGCAATAAAGCAGACATGTTCAGGCAAAAAAGCGCAGGCAGGATCTCGCCCAGTCCTCGTCGAGATCATCTTGTATGCCTACGTTCAAACATGCTCCATCGGCTTGCCACGTGGCTTTCACCGTGTGCACTGCCTTGCTCGCCAGCGGTTGTGCCCAGGCGCCTGTCGCGCCAGTCGACTCCTGTGCCGAGGTCGCTTACACCGTCCATGATCCGGCTGAGTCGGCGAACCGTGGCATCTTCGCGTTCAACCGCACGGTAGACGACTACGCCTTGGCGCCGGTGGCACGGGGTTATCGCCATCTGCCGTCGTTCTTCCAGGCGGGCGTTCACAACTTCGTCGCCAACTTCGGCGAGCCCAAAGTGTTCATCAACGACGTGCTGCAAGGCAACGGCAACCGGTCAGTCGCGACCCTGGGTCGCTTCGTCATCAACACCACCGTGGGCATCGTGGGCTTGATCGATTTCTCGGGCAGGATGGGAATAGAACGGCATACGTCTGACTTCGGGCAAACCTTCGGGGTCTGGAATATCGCCAACGGGCCGATCGTGGAATTGCCCTTGCTGGGCACAGCGAACCTGCGCGACGCGACGGGCAAGGTGTTGAGCTTCGTGGTTGACCCGTTGGGCAGCAACAGCGATACCGTTCAGACCCTCGGCACCGTCAATACCGTGGGCGGCATCGTCGATGGTCGTGCCGAGCTGTTGCCGGTCACTGACCGGTTGCGCCTGCAGCCTGACTATTACGTCGCGTTGCGAGACACCGTGGCCCTTAAGCGCGCGGAGCGCGTGCTGGAAGGAAAAGCGGGTGCGGTGGTGTCACCGCGTTCGAGCTGCCCGGGGGATGTATCGAATGATCAATAACCCTGACACTTGGGTGCTGCGACGCACGATCCGCAGACCTGCGCCGGCGACGTTACACAGCCGCGAAGTCGAGTTGCGCATGACCGACGATGGCCGCTACGTGACGCTCAGCCGATATGTCGAACGCTATGGCGACCCCGACACCGCCTCGTGCGTCGTCCGTCATCATCGGGTGCCGGTGGCGCAGATGATTCGCTGGATGGTCAGTCACGGCGTGGTTGAGGAGGAAACCTCGGAACTGCAAAGCCTGAGAGTGGGTTGAATCCTGGGCACCCAGCGATCAGCGCTGCACCGCGATGCACTTGATCTCCACCAGCAGCCCCGGCCTGGCAAGCTCGCTGACGCCCAGGCAGGTCCATGCGCACGTAGCTCGGGGGAAGACGCTGTCTTTCACGGCCCTGAACAGGGGCATGTCGCGCTGAAGATCGGTGTGGTAGGTCGTCAGGTCCACCACGTCTTCAAAGGTGCAACCTCCGGCCGCCAGAACCAGGCGCAGGTTTTCCCAGGCGGCAATGAACTGCTGCTCCGGGTCTTCTATCACTGCCAGATCAGGGGTGCGGCCGACTTGGCCCGCGCAGTAGAGGGTTTTGCCGACCTTGACGGCAGGCGCGTAGCCTGCGCGCTCGGCCAGTAAGCGCATTTCGTCGGGGATGATGATGTGACGGTCGTTCATGCGGGCATGACCTGAGGAAAGCGCGGGTCCGCACGCTATCTTATTTGGCGGGAGGCGGTCTATCGATTCAGGGCAAAGTCTTAATGACACGGGCTGAGCGCACGTAGGGCGTGCGCTGCCAACCTTGAGGGGCGAGGCGGTTTCACGCGCCGCCGCGATCCGGGCGACTAACGTAGAACCATCAATGCACCGCCCACGAACGCGGCGCCGGGGTGTGGCTGAATTTGCTGATGCCTTTCACCCAAAAGCGTCGGTGCGCGGTCTGGTCCGGCGGCAACAGGGGCTGGCTCGACCATTGATGATGACGCTTGGACTCGTCGCGATACGCTTTCCACTCCATGGCTTCGGCGGTGTCGTGTGCGGCGCGTTCGTCATCGAACCACCCCAGCACTGAAACTTCACCTTGATCGCGGCCATGTTCTACCAGCAGAAAAATGTTGTTGTACATACCTATGCCTTTCACTGATCCGGTCCGACCCGACATTCGGGCTCTACGAATAGCGTATCGACAGCCGCGGCGGAAAATTTAGCGCGAATACATCGCAGCGCCGCATCCCTCGGCCTTCACTGGGGAAGGGGTTCAAGGATGTCTGCGTTGTCGTCGAGCAGAATGAACACCAGCAGCTTCGCCGGCTGTGTGGCGCTGGCGTTGCGGGATTCGTAATGCCGGGACCCGGCCGGTTCGTACCAGGTCTGGCCGGCTGTATAAGTCTGTGCTTTGCCATCGTTGACCCGCGATACGACTGCGCCCTCGAGCACGTAGGCGATTGCACTGCCGCTGTGGCTGTGGGCGATTGAGGCCTGCCCCGGGGCGTAGTCCACGGTCAATGTCATGGCTTTTTTCCCGGGGGCGTTGAGCATCGGGTGCGCCTCCAGCACCGTGACTTTCTCCTGGCCTGCATCGTGAGCGTGTACGTGGGCGGCGAACGCGAGCGCAGCAAAGGCGATCCCGGAGAGTGGTGCAGTGAGGCGTTTGTAGGCTTTCATGGTGGATTGTCCGATAGCGGTGGGTAACGACCACGCTAAAGGTTGGGGTGTTCTGCGGACACGTCCAATTGGAGGGAAGCTGTGGAGGCCATTTCCTGTCCTCACCGTTATGCCAGCGGTGGCTTTTCCCTGTGCAGAGCAGGAGTTAAGGCAGGCTGCGGTAGGAAGGGAAGCGAATCACCCGAAAACACTACTTTTTCGCACGCACAAAAAAAGGCCGAAACATGTTCGGCCTTTCCTGTATTCATCGGTGAGCAGGCGTCATACCGCCAGCGCTCACCTGCAACGCGACAATTACTTGCTGCCGCTGGAGCCGCTTGCGCCACCGGTACCACCAGTGCCGCCGCCACTGCCGCCCATGCCGTTGCCGTTGGTCATGCCGCCGCCTTCGCCATCGGTAGTACGATTGGTGCCGTTGGTGCTGCCCATGCCCTTGGTGCCTGGGGTGGACGTGCCAGGGGAGGTGCCGTCGTTGTTCTGGCCACGTGTGGAGCTGCTCGACGCCGGGCCGTTCTTGTCAACCGGATCGGTTGGGCTGGTGGCGCCGGCAAATGCGGAACCGGTAGCGACAGCCATCAAGCCAGCGAGTGTCAGGGCAGTGAATTTGTTCTTGATCATGATGTGAATCCCTTTGTTGTCATGGATACCTATTGGTCAGTTGGCTAACCAAAAGGGTGCATGACAGCCGACGGACGGTCATTTCATATTTAAAACCGGTACGCCGTCGGCACATGTTCGGCGATGTACGATTGGGTATGTTCCAGGAAAGAGGCTTGCAGCTTTGAGGCCGGGCCGCGTACCGGCAACAACGCCAACCCGATGCTGCAGAAGCGCGCCAGCCCGCGAACGGGGTGGGTCAGCTACGGATATGCAGCTGATCCAACGCATTCGCGGGCAAGCGCGCTCCTACACCATGATTTGCGGTGTGTCAGTGAGAGACATCTGCTGATTTTAGGTGCGGCATTAAGCGGCATATGTCCGCGATCAGGAGGGATAATCAGGATGCCGAGCCCACCCGATCCTGTAGGAGCGCGCTTGCCCGCGAACGGGGTGGGTCAGCTACGGATATGCAGCTGATCCAACGCATTCGCGGGCAAGCGCGCTCCTAAACATGATTTGCGGTGTGTCAGTGAGAGACATCTGCTGATTTTAGGTGCGGCATTGAGCGGCATGTGTCCGCGATCAGGAGGGATAATCAGGATGCCGAGCCCACCCGATCCTGTAGGAGCGCGCTTGCCCGCGAACGGGGTGGGTCAGCCACTGATATGCAGCTGATCCAACGCATTCGCGGGCAAGCGCGCTCCTAAACATGATTTGCGGTGTGTCAGTGAGAGACATCTGCTGATTTTAGGTGCGGCATTGAGCGGCATGTGTCCGCGATCAGGAGGGATAATCAGGATGCCGAGCCCACCCGATCCTGTAGGAGCGCGCTTGCCCGCGAACGGGGTGGGTCAGCTACGGATATGCAGCTGATCCAACGCATTCGCGGGCAAGCGCGCTCCTACACCATGATTTGCGGTGTGTCAGTGAGAGACATCTGCTGATTTTAGGTGCGGCATTGAGCGGCATGTGTCCGCGATCAGGAGGGATAAACAGGATGCCGAGCCCACCCGATCCTGTAGGAGCGCGCTTGCCCGCGAACGGGGCGGGTCAGCCACTGATATGCAGCTGATCCAACGCATTCGCGGGCAAGCGCGCTCCTACACCATGATTTGCGTTGTGTCAGTGAGAGACATCTGCTGATTTTAGGTGCGGCATTGAGCGGCATGTGTCCGCGATCAGGAGGGATAAACAGGATGCCGAGCCCACCCGATGCTGTAGGAGCGCGCTTGCCCGCGAACGGGGCGGGTCAGCCACTGATATGCAGCTGATCCAACGCATTCGCGGGCAAGCGCGCTCCTACACCATGATTTGCGGTGTGTCAGTGAGAGACATCTGCTGATTTTAGGTGCGGCATTAAGCGGCATATGTCCGCGATCAGGAGGGATAATCAGGATGCCGAGCCCACCCGATCCTGTAGGAGCGCGCTTGCCCGCGAACCGGGGTGGGTCTTCTGTTGAGAGGTGACTGATCCAACACATCCCGTTTCAGCCGATAAATACCCGGCGTCTGTACCGCCCTATTCCCGGCTAAAGCCGGTCCCACAAGGGCAGCGCGCATCCAGTGATGACTGGCTTCAGCCGGGAAATCATCATTCCCACAAGGGCAGCGCGCATCCAGTGATGACTGGCTTCAGCCGGGAAATCATCATTCCCACAAGGGCAGCGCGCATCCAGTGATGACTGGCTTCAGCCGGGAAATCATCATTCCCACAAGGACGACGCGCATCCTGTGGGACCGGCTTCAGCCGGGAAGCTTTTGCGCTTCCGGCGGTTGACGTATTGCTCGCAAGCCAGGCTATTTCGCCCGCAATTCATAGCCCACTGCCAACGCCTGCAGGGTAAAGCGATCGGAGATGCTTGAGCAGTAGCTGGTGCGTGCCAGGAAGGCGCCGGGGCCGTCGAGGTACGACTCGATGTTCTGCGCGCCTTCGCACAGCGCGATGGTCCGGCCCTTGAGCAACCCACCAGCTTGTGCCGAACGCAGTGCTCCGTTGGGCGTCCAGTCGGAGACGATCAGCGCGCCTTGCGGGGCCGACTGCTCGTAACTGCGGGCGAACGATTCGGCCGAGCGGTCGCGCAGGTAGGGCACCATGAAATAGTGAATGTCTTCACGGAAAGGCAACGCCTCTTTGTGGGTGGGCAGTGCGACCACGCCGCTGGCGTATACCGCGTACACCGCTAGAATCGCTGCGGGGCCGCTGAGGGGCAGGGCGTAAGCGACAGGGGCGGCGTTATGACGCGCCAGCCAGGCTTGCACATGAATCACCCCGATGATGCTCAACAGCACAGCGCCCGGCAGAAAAAAGGTGAAGCGATCGGTGACGTTGTACGTCACCGCAAAAATGAAATTCATCATGGCCGCGCACCACAACAACCGCAGGCGCCGACTCTTGGGGAACAGCACCAGCGCCACCAGCTGCGGGCCGATCAACGAGAGCATCAGCAGCACCACCGAATTCTTCTCGTGCCACAGCTCGTCGAAACGAAACAGCGAACCCTGCCAGCTCTGCTCGGTGGTCCTGTCTGGAATGCCAATCAGATAACGATGCCCAATATCGATCAGGCTCAGACCGTTTTGCAGCTCTTGCAGAATGCCGGGAACCGCCACCGCGAAGCCCACGATAAACCCCGGAATCGTCAACAGCACACGCGCCCGGTGCTGCCACACCAGTTGCACATAAAGCGGAAACAGCACGATGAACGTCAGTTGATGGATGGCCGCCGCCAGGCCGGTCAGCACGCCGATGACGAACAATGCCTTGAGCAGGCCCAGCCGCGATTTGTCCCGAAAATGCACCATGTACGCCAGGGTCACGAGCACGGTATGCAGGAGGTACACCTCAGCCTTGGTCGAGACCCAGAAAACGCAGTGGCACAGCACCGCGGCAGCGACCGCCAGCAGGGCCTGCTGCGACGTCGCGCCGACGCCTTTGGCGAGACGGAAAATCGCCCATGCCAGCGGAATCAGCAGCATCGAGTTCAGGAAGCTCAAGACCAGCGGCCCGAGCTGCGCGAACATCGCGGTGGTGACAAACAGGTACAACGGATGATCCAGCGGCCCCAGGGTTTCACTGAAATAGCGACCCTCCGAGGCATCGGCGATGAAGATACCGTTGTCCATCCACTGAATCGGTCCGCTGGACGCCAGGAAACTCCAGATGATGGCGGCCACCACCAGCAACAAGGGAATTCCGAACAACGCTCGATAACGTACTGCTGCCACCATGTCTTGCACTCCTGCCCTTTATTGCGTCAAAAAGCGTTATTGAATCGGTTGCAGGGGAGGCGTCGCGGCCTCGCCCTTGAGTTTGATCAGCATCACCGCGCCAATGGCCACGGCGAACCATAGGGTGGCCAGACGAATCAGCACGGTGGCGGCGACGGCGTCGGCGCTGTTCATGCCTTTCCAGACCAGCAGGCCGACCATCACCGCCTCCGCGCCGCCCAGCCCGCCGGGCATGAAGCTCACCGCGCCGGCGAGCATCGCCAGGGCGTAGACAAACACCGCGAAGGTCAACGGGATGTCGGCGCCCATCCACTTCAGAATCCAGTCGAAGGCCAGCGCCTCGGCGCTCCAGGCGACCACGCTCAGGGCGGTCAGGCCAAGCATCAGGCGCAGGCGATGGCACTGTTGCGCATGCACCAGCACCTGCAGCAAGTGGCGCATCAGGCCCAGCACTTTGCCGCCGCCGCTCGGCACCTTGCGCATCAGGTGCTCAAGCAATCGCCGTTGCGACAGCACCACCAGGCCGACCGCGACCAATGCCACGCCGACCACGATCATCGGCCACGCTTGTGGATACAGCGACAGGCCAAACAGGGTCAGCAGCACCACCGCAAAAAGGTCCGATAGCCGCTCGCTGAAAAACGCCGCGAAGCTTTGGGGGTAAGGCACGCCCCAGCGTTTGAGCAGCACTCCGCGCAGCGCTTCGCCGGCTTTGCCCGGCGTGGTGGTCAAGGCGAATCCGGCCAGGTAAATATTCAGGCTCGGTCGCCATGGCATCGGATGGCCGAGCACCTTCAGGTAGCTCTGCCAGCGCAGGAAGCGCAGCCCGTAATTGACCGACGACATGAACAGCGCAATGACGATGCCCAGCAGCCCGACTTCGCCCACCGCAGCGCCCACCGCGTGCCAGCCGCCCCACAGCGAAAAACCCAGATAGCCCAACGCCGAGCCGACCACTGACAGCACCACGGCGCGGTAACGCCAGCCGGACAGATGCGAGTGATCAGCCTGGGCGGTGTTCACAGGTTCAGCCTCTTGAACACCGGCTGAGGGATCGAGCGGATGATCAACATGATCAGCGCCCAGAACCCCGGCGCATAAAGCGTCGGCACTTTGTTGGCGATGCCTTTGACGATGCGTTGCGCGACCTGCGCCGGTTGCGCGAGCAGGGCGGCCGGCAGCGACAGGCCTTGGGTCATCGGCGTGTCGACGAAGCCCGGCTTGATCGTCGTGACGTGGACGCCCACCTTGAACAGGCGCGCTTGCAGCCCTTCGCAGTAAGTCGACACCGCCGCTTTGGCGCTGCCGTACAGGTAATTCGAGGGGCGGCCACGGTCGGCGGCCACCGAAGAGATGATCGCCAGACTGCCGCAGCGCTGGGTCTCGAATTGCATCGCCAGCACGGTCAGCAGCGCGATCACCGACGTGCAGTTGTTGGCGAATTCCTTCAGCGCAAGGTGCACGTCCCGCTCGCAGGCCTTCTGGTCGGGCAGCGTGCCGTGGGCGATCAGGGCGATGTCGATCTGGCCCAGCGCGGTCAGGCAGCGGCCCATCATCAGCGGGTGCGCCTCGATGTCGTTGGCATCCATCTCGTGCAGCGTGACATGGCTGGCGCCACGCGCTTTAAGGTCGGCTGCGGTCTGTTCCAGCTTCTCGACGTTGCGCGCCACCAAGAAAAAATCGCTGCCTTCCGTGGCCCACAGACGCGCGCAAGCGCTGGCGATGGCGGAGGTGGCGCCGATGATCAGGACTTTCTTCACTGCAGTTTTCATAAGATCACACGGCTCCAGAAACGGGACATCAAAGAGGGGTCGCGCAGCGCTTCCAGCTGCTCCCAGGCGGGGTACGCGCGACGGAAGTCGGCGCCGCTCATGTGTGCGTCCTTGGCCGGGTACATGCGCCCGCCCGCCGCGCGAACGATGTCGTCGAGTCGCGGGAACAGCACGTTTTCCAGGTGCTCGCTCTGGGCAAAGTCCAGGGCCAGCGAGGTGCCTTCCAGCGGGAACGAAAGCAGCCCCGGCGACGCAATGTCGCCACAACGCTTGAGCACGGCCAGGAACGAACCCTGGCCGGCGTCGGCGATGGTGCGCAGCAAGTCGCCCATGGCCGCTTCGGCATTGGCGGTTGGCACCACGCATTGGTATTGCTGAAACCCCCGACGGCCGTAGATGCGGTTCCAGTGCAGAATCCGGTCGAGGGGGTAAAAAAACGGCTCGTAGTCGCTGCGGCCCGGTTTGCGCTGGCTGGGGTGCAGGCGCCAGTACAGATTGTTGAACGCGCTGAGGGAGACCTTGTTGATCAGCGACACAGGCGGCGTGAGCGGCACGCTGAGTTTCTTGCGCTGGCCGACCTCAAGCGAGCCGTACTGCGCGTGGTCCCCGACGATGAACACCCCGCGGCCGGTTTCCGGTCCCTTTGCCAGGCAGTCCACCCAGGCCACGCTGTATTCGTGTTGCTCGTCGAGCTCGGCCGACAGCGCGAAGAATTCCGCCAGATTGGCGAAACGCACAGTGGTGGTACTGACCTGGCTGGCGCGGATCGGCATCAGTTGAATCTGCGCCCAATGGATGACGCCGGTGAGGCCAAGGCCGCCAATGCTGGCGCTGAAAAGGGCAGGCTCGACGTCGGGTGAGCAGAACAACTCTGGCTCGCCACGGCGCAACAGGCCGAAGCCGAGGACATGGCGGCCAAACGTGCCGCGAACGTGGTGGTTCTTGCCGTGGACGTCGTTGGCGATCGCCCCGCCCAGGGTCGCAAACTGGGTGCCCGGTGTGACCGGCAAAAACCAGCCCTGCGGGATGGCCACCGCGAGCAGTTCGGCCAGGGTGATGCCGGCTTCCGCCTTGATCACGCCGGTGCCCCAGTCGGCCTCGATCAGCCGGTCCAAAGAGCGCATGTGCAGCACCTGGTCGCTGGCCGCCAGGCAGCTGTCGCCGTAGCTGCGGCCATTGCCGTAAGGCAGAGCGCTGTGGTGCGCCTCAACCACGCGGTCGATGTGCGCGGGGAGCTCGTCCAGCCAGACGCAGCCATGGCCACGCTGCGGGGTATGCGGGAAACGGCCCCAGGAATACAGCGGCGTGCTCATGCGGCGATCCAGAACATGAACAGAAACGCGGCACCGATGAGCTGGCTGGTGCGGTCGCGAATGGCGAACACCACCGGGTCTTCGTTCATCTGGCCGCGGTGAGTCAACATCCACACCCGCGTCACCCAGAACAGCAGCAACGGGCAGGCGAGCCAGATGACGTGGGGGGTCGCGTACAGATCAGTGGTTTTCGAATCCTGGATGTACAGCGCCAGAACCATCACCGAGAGATAGCCCGACGACGCGCCAAGCGAGGCAATCATGTCCAGATCGCCGGGGTGATAGCCGCGACCGCGGGCCAACGTGTTGACCTCCCGCGCACGCGCATCCCGCAGCTCGGCGTAGCGCTTGACCATCGCCAGACTCAGAAAGATGAACATCGAAAAGGCCAGGATCCAGAACGTCAGCGTCAGGCTGAACGCGGCGACACCGGCGATGATCCGCGCGGTGTAGAGCATCGCCAAGGCAATCACGTCCCAGGCCATCAGACGTTTGAGCTTCAACGAGTAGGTGAGCGTCAGCCCGTAGTACGCCGCCATCACTGCCGAGAACTGCCAGGGCAAAAGCAACAGCGCGGCACCGAAGGCCAGCGCCAGCAGGGTCGGCACCATCACCAGTCCGGCTTTGATCGACAAGCGGCCGCTGGCGAACGGCCGGTTGCATTTGCTTTTGTGATGACGGTCATCACACAGGTCGAGCAGGTCGTTGAGGATGTAGACGCTGGAAGCACACAGGCCGAAGCACAGAAAGGCGATGACGCCGTCGCGCATCAATTCAAACTGAGCGAGGCGGTGCGATGCCAGCAACGGCACGAACACCAGTGCGTTTTTCAGCCACTGGTGCATGCGCAGCGCCTTGCGCCAGTCGCGCAGGCTCGGGGTGTTGCTGCGTATCGTGGGTTCGACCCGGACTCTGGCCTGAACCTTCGCCTCGACGCCGCGATCGGGATTGACCACGTAGGCCTGACGGGACACGTCCCAGATGGGCAAGTCATCTGCGGAGTTGCCAATGTAATCGAACCCGCCCTCGCCAAAGTGCGCAACTAAGAGATTACGTTTGTTGTGCCCGGACAAGTTGCGATTGGCATTGGAGGCCAGGACCAGATCAAACAATTGCAAGTGTTCGGCGATGCGTTCGGCCAGGCTCACGTGGCTTGCCGTGGCCAGCACTATCATGCGACCCGCATCGCGTTCATGCTGGATCATTTCAATGATCTGGGGATCGTAAGGCAGTACGGAGACATCTATTTCTGTGTTCAGCGCCAGGCCTTCCTTGAGCGCGGCCTTACCCTTGAACAGCCAGCCAAGCATCTTCAACGCCTTCAGCGGCTGGCTGCGCACGAACGCCATGGCCGTTTCCATCAGCAGATCGGACCGCAGTAAGGTGCCATCCAGATCAACTACCAAAGGGGGGGAAGTTTCAAGAACTCTTCCCTGAATTCTGGCCATAGTGAGTGCTCCTGTAAGGTCACTGGACTATAAACAAAATAAAATTTTCACAACTTCATTTAAATTAAAGAGTCTCGTCGACGCCGTCGTTGAAGTGGCGTCAGAATTAATCAGGGCTTATTCATTCGCGTTAACTTCAACGGCTGTCTCAATCACGACACAGGCCCTGGTGATTAATTGGCGACCGGTTAATGACGCTGAGGGAGTGGCGGTTAACCGTCGTGACCAAACCTGACACTGCTCTCTCTTAAAAGTCATAATGACTCGCTCAGTGCGCCATCCGGCGCCGTGCAGAAAACGCCGTCCAGGAGACTTCATGACTCACCCGTTGCTGCTGGCACTGATTCCGCTGGTTGCCGATCTGTCCCGCGACTTGCCGGACGAGGAGCGCTACCGTCGGCTGCTGCGTTCGCTGCGCCAGTTGTTCCCCTGCGACGCCGTGGCCTTGCTCAAGCTGGAAGATGAGGTGCTGGTGCCGCTCTCGGTCGAGGGCTTGAGCCCGGACACGCTGGGACGCCGGTTTCGGTTGGGTGAGCATCCGCGGCTGGACATCATCGTGCAAAACCGCGAGCCCACACGTTTCTCCACCGACTGCGACCTGCCCGATCCTTATGACGGCCTGGTCGAGGGTGTGCATGGCGATCTGGAAGTACACGATTGCCTGGGTTGCCCGCTGTATGTCCAGAGCACGCTCTGGGGCGTGATCACCCTGGATTCGCTGGACCCGGCGCGCTTTGGCCGGGTGGACCTCGGCGACTTGCAGGCGTTTTCCAGCCTGGCAGCGGCAACCGTCATGGCCAGCGAACGGATCAGCCAGTTGGCGCGCGGCTTCGAGGACCAACGGCAACTGGCCGAAGTGTACAAACGCGCCGCAGGCGGCCGCGGACCCCGGGAGCTGATCGGACAAAGCCAGGTACACAAGCGTTTGCAGCAGGAAATCCAGCTGGTGGGCAACAGCCCGCTCACGGTGTTGATCACCGGCGAGACCGGAGTGGGCAAGGAGCTGGTTGCCGAGGCCATTCACCTGCAGTCCCCCCGCGCGCAGAAACCGCTGATCAGCCTGAATTGCGCGGCGCTGCCCGAGCTGCTGGTCGAGAGCGAGCTGTTCGGCCACGTCAAAGGTGCATTTTCCGGCGCGGTCAGCGGCCGAAGCGGCAAATTCGAGTTGGCTCACGGCGGCTCGTTGTTTCTCGATGAAGTGGGCGAGTTGCCGCTGCCGGTGCAGTCCAAGTTGCTGCGAGTGTTGCAGAGCGGGCAGCTGCAACGGGTCGGCTCCGATCAGGAGCATCACGTGGACGTGCGCATCATCGCGGCGACCAATCGTGATCTCGCGGCGGAGGTGCGCGCCGGGCGTTTCCGGGCCGATCTTTATCACCGCCTGAGTGTGTACCCCTTGGTGGTGCCACCGCTGCGCGAGCGCGGTCGCGATGTACTGCTGCTGGCGGGCTTTTTTCTGGAGGAGAACCGGGCGCGCATGGGGCTGCGCAGTTTGCGGCTGAGCGCCGAGGCGCAGTCGGTGCTGCTGGCACATGCATGGCCCGGGAACGTGCGCGAGCTGGAACATTTGATCAGCCGGGCGGTACTCAAGGCGCTGTCGATGCACCGCGACCGTCCGCGCATCCTGACCATTGAGGCGCAAGTCCTGGGGCTTGATGAGGCGGGGTTTCCAGCGAAGGTGGCCCCGGCGCAGGCCGGCGATGCGCCGGTGATCGAGTCAGGGGAAGGGCTCAAGGAGGCGCTGGATGGCTACCAGCGAAGGCTCATCACTGAAGCACTCGAACGCCATCACGGCAAATGGGCGGACGTGGCGCGGGAATTGAAGGTGGACCGCGCGAACCTGACGCGCCTGGCACGGCGGTTGGGGATCGCGCGCTCTCAGTAGGACCGACATACTTCCCCGTGGGACGGGCTTTAGCAGGGAAGGCGTCGGCTGCCACGCCGCAGGATTTTGGATGTTCACGCTGGCCTCTTCCCGGCTGAAGCCGGTCCTACAAAGTCAACAGCTTCCCGGCTGAAGCCGGTCCTACAAGATCAACTGCTTCCCGGCTGAAGCCGGTCCTACAAAGTCAACAGCTTCCCGGCTGAAGCCGGTCCTACAGGATGCGCGCGGTCCTACAAGATCAACAGCTTCCCGGCTAAAGCCGGTCCTACAGGATGCGCGCGGTCCTACAGGATCAACAGCTTCCGGCTAAAGCCGGTCCTACAGGATGCGCGCGGTCCCACCAGTTCAACAGCTTCCCGGCTGAAGCCGGTCCCACAGGATGCGCGTGGTCCGTTAGTGGGACCGGCTTTAGCCGGGAAGAGGGCGGCGGGCCTATTTGGGCGTATGAAAATCCCCCTTTTCCGGCACCATCTCCGTACCGGGCTCAAAGCCGTCGGGGTCGTTGCCTTCGTCAATCGGGTCCAGTTCCTCCTCGACAGGGTCCGGAACCGTCTCTGGGAACGACACGGTGCGTGGGTCGGTGTCAGGGTCTTCAGGGCGCGTGCCACTCATGCTGTTTCTCCGTTCAACGTTCACAAGTTGGGTGCTGAGCGTTTGAAAATCCCCCTAAAACCCCGTTCACCCCGTCAGGATGAACGGTCGCGCTGGACGTCAAGCGCCTCATGCAAAGACCCACGGCAACAATGCGCTCCTATCGGGCCGCAATGTCTTCCAGCGCCAGATTGCGAGTTCGCGGGCCGAAGCCGCCGATGGTGATAATCACGATCAACATGCTCATCACGATGAACGTCAGTACCCCCGGCGTCCCGAAGTGATCGAGAAACAGGCCGATCAACAGGCTGCTGAACACGGTCGACAAGCGACTGAACGAATAACAGAAACCCACCGCGCGGGCGCGTATGTTGGTGGGGAACAGCTCGCTCTGGTACGAGTGATAGCTGAAGCTCAGCCAGGCGTTGCAGAAGGTGATCATCACGCCGCAGAAGATCAACCCGGCGGCGGTGGTCTGCTGCGCGAACAGTGTGCCGAAAATCATCGACCCCAGCGCAGAGCCGACGATCTGCCACTTGTTCTCGAAACGATTGGCGAACTTCACAAACAACAGTGGCCCCAGCGGGTAGGCGAGGGTGATCACAAACGCATACGCCAGGCTGTGAGTGACGCTCACCCCTTGGCCGGAAAGCAGAGCGGGCAGCCAGTTGCCGAAACCGAAAAAACCGATTGCCTGAAACACGTGAAAGACAATCAGCATCAGCGCCCGACGGCGGTAGGGCGGCTGCCAGATGTCGGCGAAACGGCCTTTGCCTTCCACCGCCACGTTGTGGGTTTCCGGCTCGTCCAGCGCCTTGCCATGGTCCTTCACGCAGCGCGCTTCAAGGTCGTCCATGATCTTCTCGGCCTCGCTGAAGCGACCGTGTTGCGCCAGCCAGCGGGGGGATTCCGGCAGCCGCGAGCGCAGCCACCAGATGAACAGCGCGAACACGGCGCTGGCCAGCACCACCCAGCGCCAGCCGGACACGCCAAACGGGTCCTGCGGCACCAGCCACCAGGACATCAGTGCCACCGACGGCACGGACAGAAACTGCACGAAAAAGGCGAACGCGAACGCCGAGCTGCGCATGCGCTTGGGCACCAGCTCCGACAGGTAGGCATCAATGGTCACCAGCTCGATGCCCAGGCCGATCCCCACCAGAAAGCGCATGCAGATGATGCCCAGCGCTGACGTCTGGATGCCCATCAGCACCGTCGCGACGGTGTACCAGATCAACGCGAAGGTGAAGATCGCGCGGCGGCCGTAGCGGTCGGCAATCGGGCTCAGCAGGCTGGCGCCCAGGAACAGCCCCAGAAAGGTCGCCGAGGCGAAAGCTGCCTGATCTGAAAACCCGAAGACGCCCTGCGCTCCGGTGGCGAATAGCCCGGCGCGAATCAGCCCGGGACTGATATAGGCCGTCTGAAACAAGTCATAGAGTTCAAAGAAGCCGCCGATGGACAGCAGGGCGACCAGCTTCCAGATCGTGGCGACGGCGGGCAGTCGGTCGATGCGCGCGGAAATACGTGCAGCCCGTACAGGGTCGATTCCGTCTTGCGTCGAACGGGCGTTTTCGGGGGTGTCAGGCACGGCTTGCATTATTGTTTTTTCCGAATCGGTGAGACGCTGCATGTTAGAGGCATAGAGATTCAAGACAAAACATTTCTGCGCGTTTAAGCTCCCAGGCTCACCGCCAACGCATTTTCGGATTCCCGTGAAGTACAAACTCCCCACCACCGCCACCGCGCCTTTCTGCCCGTCGGCCACCACCGACAGCGTCACGATTCCGGCCAACGCCTCGTTTCTGCGCAAGCTGATGCTGTTCGTAGGTCCCGGGCTGCTGATTTCCATCGGCTACATGGACCCCGGCAACTGGGCGACCGCCATCGAAGCCGGTTCGCGCTTCGGCTATGCGCTGTTGTTCGTGGTGGTGCTGGCCAGTCTTTCCGGGATGGTGCTGCAGAATTTGTGCTCGCGGCTGGGCATTGCCACCGGGCGCGATCTGGCGCAATTGTCCGCCGAGCGCTACAGCCACCGGGTCGGCATGGGCCAGTGGATCCTGGCCGAGCTGTCGATTCTCGCCACTGATCTGGCAGAAGTGCTGGGCGCGGCGTTGGCGTTTCATTTGCTGCTTGGCGTGTCGATTACCACCGGCGTGGCATTGACCGCGTTCGACACGATCATCGTGCTGGCCTTGCAGGGCGCCAATTTTCGACGCCTTGAAGCCATCGTGCTGGGGCTGATCGCGACCATTGCCACGTGCTTCTTCATCGAACTGGTGCTGATCAAGCCATTCTGGCCAGACGTCGTCGCAGGCCTGAAACCGTCCTGGGACGTACTGAGCAATCAAGAACCGCTGTACATCGCCATCGGTATTCTCGGCGCGACGGTGATGCCGCATAACTTGTACCTGCACTCATCGGTGGTACAGACCCGGGTCAACGGCACATCCGTCGAGAGCAAGGCCAGCGCCATTCGCTACGCCCGGGTCGACACCATTGCCTCGCTGAGCCTGGCGCTGGTGATCAACGCCGCCATCCTGATTCTGGCCGCCGCCGCGTTCCACGGCAGCGGCCATTCGGATGTGGTGGAAATTCAGGACGCCTACCACCTGCTCGATCCGCTGGTGGGCGGGGCAGTGGCCAGCGTGCTTTTCGGTATCGCGTTGCTGGCGGCAGGGCAGAGTTCGACCTTCACCGGCACCATCGCCGGGCAAGTGGTGCTGGAAGGCTTTCTCAAAGCGAAGATCCCGTGCTGGCAGCGGCGCCTGGCGACCCGTGGCCTGGCGCTAATCCCGGCGTTCATCGGGGTGATCTGGTTCGGCGACGGCGCGGTCGGCAAGATGCTGGTCCTCAGCCAAGTGGTGCTCAGCCTGCAACTGCCGTTCGCGCTGTGGCCGCTGATTCGCTTTACCAGTGACAAAAGCCTGATGGGGCCGTTTGCCAACAGCGCCGTGACCAAGACGCTGGCCTGGGGGCTGTTCGGGCTGATTTCGGCGGCCAATCTGACGCTGATGTTTTTCTGGGTGAGTTAAGCGCTCCAGATACCTTACGAGCGCGTGCGGCGAGGTTTGACGAAGTCGATGTAAAACGCGGCCAGACCAAACAGCGTGATCACCGAAACAATCATTAAACCGATCACTGAGTTGTCCATTGCGTTATCCAGCACGTTGCCCGGAGGCGGGTGCTCATTCAGAGCTTTAACGCAATGGACTTCAATCAATACGACGCTTTCTTTACGCCAACGCTGCGCTGCATAACGGAATTTATATAAGCGTGTCGGCGCCGCGATACAAAACCACCGACGCGCGCAGTTTATCGGTACCAAAGCAACTCATGCCGGCAAATTCTTTATGGCTGACGGGCATGTATTGGCAGTCCATGGCCTGGCGCTGTTGGCTGTGATCAACGTCCGGGTCGTGCAAGTAAACGAAATCCTCATCACAGCCGGTGACCAATACCCAGTGCGGGGCCTTGGAACGGGTCAGCCGATAGCTGCTGATCAGCACCAATGCCAAGGCATTTTGCTGGTGCAGGTGCCGCAGATCGAGGGGCGCACTGCCCAGCTGATGGACCGTGCTGGCGCTCAGTTCGCGGCTGAACTCCTCATGAACCAGGCGCATGACCTGGCGTTTTTCTTCGCTGCGCACGCCAGCAAGAAACAGCGGTCCGCGGACGGACACCTGCAGGCCCACCTCGAAACCGCGACGCAGGGCGGCCAGTGCCAGGCCTTGCGGACTGCAACCGCCGTGACCGGAGGTCATGAACACGGTGGTCGCTTCGCGCCAGACTTGCAGCTCTTCACGGCGCTGCATGGAGCGTGATGGCTGCAGGGCTTTCATCGCCATCAGCAGGCACGCCGGGCCGCAGCTGAAGTCCAGCGTTTGCGGGTAGTACGGCACTTGCCTGACCGCACCGGTGGCATGTTCGCGAATGCGTTTCTCGAAGCGCAGCGCCGCAGAGTGGTCTTCGTAGTAGTCGTCGACACGGTCAAACAGCCGATAACCGTTGCGCTCGTACAGTCGAATCGCCGCCCCATTGTCAGGCCGTACTTCGAGTCGCAGATAGGCACACTCGTGCTCCAGTGCATGCCGTTCCGCCTGGGCGAGCAGGCTCTGGCCCAACCCCTGGCCGCGTGCGTCATCACTGATCGCCAGGGAATAAAGCCGACCCAGTGAAGTGCCGCGATGGAACAGCACCAGTGCATACCCGGCCAGGCGTACGTCGGCGCCCTTGTGCAATGCCACGATCAACCGGGCGTTGGCGCGCGTGACCATCCACAGAAAACTGCGCGCATTCAATCGGTCAGATTCGAAACACTGGTTTTCAAGCGCCAGCAGATTATCCACATCGGCAGGCTGAGCGAGGCGATATATAAAGTTCATGTCGGTCACCGTAAAGAGTGAGTAACGAAACGGGACATTTCTAAAAACTCATGTTTTATAGAAAGGACTGTTTCCCGAAGGATCCACTCATGAATGCGGTGCCGGTTAAGACCGACGAAGTATCAGCACACCCTCAGCGTTCGGCAACTTTTAATATGAATTCGCCGAAAATACTAACCACCCGAAGCCGGGTATTGATTGTCGTGGAGCGCCTGGAAGATTGGTCGTCTTACTTGCCCAGCGAACAGTTGATCAGCGCTCAGGATTATCTGGAAAACCCGCCGCAAGACAGCGCAGGCCAGCGGGTGCAAGTCATCAACCTGTGTCGCAGCTATCGCTACCTGGGCCATGGTTATTACTGTTCACTGCTGGCCGAAGCGCGTGGGCACCATGTCATCCCGTCGGTGAAAACCATCAGCGAGCTGACCCGCAAATCCCTGTACGGTCTGGTGTTGGATGACCTCGACAAGCGACTCGAACATGCGCTCCGCGATCACCCGTACGACGAAACCGAAGGGTTCACGCTGACCCTGTATTTCGGCCAGACCGATCTGGCGCCTTTGCAGGATCTGGCCCGCCAGTTGTTCGAGGCGTTTGCGGCGCCGATTCTGTTGGTCGAGTTTCGCAAGCGCGACAACTGGCACATCGCAGGGGTCAAGACCGGCGCGTTGATACGCTTGCGCGATCATCAGCAGGACCAGTTCGCCCAGTCACTGGACAGCTTCAGCCGCAAAATATGGCGCCAGCCGGCTTCACGTCGTGCCTACCGTTACGACATGGCGATCCTGCACGACCCACAAGAAGCGCTGCCGCCGTCAAATCGCAAGGCACTGGAGAATTTCATTCGGGTCGGCCAACAACTGGGTGTGGATGTCGAGCTGATCGAGAAGAAGGACTACGCGCGGCTCGCCGAATACGACGCCCTGCTGATCCGCGAGACCACCAGCGTCGATAATCACACCTACCGGTTCGCTAAAAAGGCCGAGAGCGAAGGGCTGGTGGTGATGGATGACCCGACGTCGATCCTGCGTTGCACCAACAAGGTCTACCTGACCGACCTGCTCAAGAGCCACAAACTGGGCATGCCGGCCACGGAAATTCTCTACAAGGAGCGCCCGGATGACCTGGAATGGGTGGCGGCACGGTTGGGTTTTCCACTGGTGTTGAAAATCCCGGACGGGTGTTTTTCCAAAGGTGTGATCAAGGTCAAAGACGCCCGACAACTGCAGGAAGCGGCCCGCGAGCTGTTCGAACACTCGGTGCTGCTACTGGCGCAGGAATACCTGTACACCGAATACGACTGGCGCATTGGTGTGCTCAACCGCAAGCCGGTCTTTGCGTGTCAGTACTTCATGTCGAAGGGGCACTGGCAGATTTACAACCACAAAGCCCTGGGTGCCGACATCAACGGTGAGTGCCGCACGCTGGCCGTTCACGATGCGCCGCGCGCAGTGGTCGACCTGGCCGTGAAGACCGCCAACCTCATCGGCGACGGCCTGTATGGCGTCGACCTCAAGCAGTCCGGCGAGCGTGTGGTGGTGATCGAAGTCAACGACAACCCCAACCTGGATGCGGGCACCGAAGACGCCTGGCTGCAGGACGACTTGTACGCGCTGGTGCTGGAGGAGTTCATTCGCCGGCTCGACATCAAACGCCGCGGTCTGGCGGGTTAGGACGGTGATCCGCAGCCACCGCCTGGAGGCGGGCAGGTTGACGCCGTGCGCGGAGGCTGAGGCCAGCGTGCTCTGCTTCAGCGACCCGAATCCAGCGGAAAAGGCCCTGCTGCTGGAGCGTTTTCACCTGGATGACCGTGCCCTGGCGTCTGCGCTGGACCCGGATGAGGTGTCGCGCATCGAGTTTCATCCCGATGCGTTGTTCATGATCTGGAAGCGTCCGGAGAACTACTCCGGCAAGCAGACGTTTGCCTTCGACGTGTCATCGTTCGGGTTGCTGCTCAGCCAGCAACACATGGTGCTGATCTGCGCAGACGACAAGCAGCTCGACGACCTGAACCTTGGGCAGCATCGACCGATGCATACGCCGCTGGACGTTTTGCTGGAGCTGCTGTTCGACAATATTCATCACTATCTGGGCCACCTCAAGGTCATCAAAATGATCGCCCGGGAGTTGCAGCAGCAGTTCAATGCGTCGATGGACAGCCGCCATCTGGTGCAGATGTTCAACCTCAGCGAAAGCCTGGTGTATTACATCAATGCCATCGACAGCAACGGCTCGGTGCTGACGCGTCTGCGTAATCACGCGCACAAACACCAGTTTGCCAGCGACAACGTAGCGCTGATCGAGGACATGATCATCGAGAACGAGCAGTGCCATAAACAGGCGAACATCTACTCCACGGTGTTTGCCAGCCTGATGGACGCGCGGGGGAATCTGGTCAATAACAACACTAACAACCTGCTGCGCAAACTGACGCTGATCAATGTGGTGTTTTTGCCGCTGAACCTGCTGGCGGGCATTGGCGGGATGTCGGAATTCAGCATGATGACCGCACCCCTTGCGTGGTGGATCAGCTACCCGGCGTTGCTGATCGGGATGGCCGGGCTGGGCGTGGGGATGGTGGTGATGCTAAAGCGCCTGGCGCGGGCCAGTCATTGAGGTAGCCCTGTTGCAATTTACCAGAGCGTGGCCCAACGCGGCCCTGCAGGAGCCGGCTTGCTGGCGAACGCGGTAAGTCAGTAACGGAGATGTTGAGTGACACGACGCCTTCGCCAGCAAGCCGGCTCCTACAGATTTGCGGCGTTAACGGATCAGGGGCGGAACGTGATGCTTTCGCGGCGGCCGCCGACCCGATACGCGAGGGCGCCTGACTCTTCCCGGTAGCCGGCGCGACACCACCCTGTTGGAATTCACACGAATCAGCGTGCGCCGTGTTGGAGCTCGCTGAAGCTATGGCACGACCTCCTTCGGTAGGAGCCGGCTTGCTGGCGAACGCGGTGGGTCAGCGCCGGACATGTTGAATGACACGACGCATTCGCCAGCAAGCCGGCTCCTACAGATTTGCGGCGTTACCTGTTGCGCGAGGGCGTCTGACTCTTTCTGGTAGCCGAAGCGACGCCACCCTGTTGGAATTCACAGGAATCAGAGTGCGTCGTGTTGGAGTTCGCGGAAGCTACGGCACGACTTCCTTCGGTAGGAGCCGGCTTGCTGGCGAACGCGGTGGGTCAGCGCCGGACATGTTGAATGACACGACGCCTTCGCCAGCAAGCCGGCTCCTACAGATTTGCGGCGTTACCCGTTGGGCGGCGATACCTGATGCATTCCAGGTGGCAGCCGGTTCGATGCGCAAAGGCGTGACATGTCATAAACAGGAACCACGGCTCGACATCCCAGTAGGCATTCATTCGAGCCATGGCCCGACACCACCCTGTCGGAATTCACAGAAGCGGTGGCCCGACCCCGCCCTGTAGGAGCCGGCTTGCTGGCGAACGCGGCGGCGCAGCTGGCGCTGTTAATCCGACGCCTGCAGGCCTTTTTGCTTCATCACCAGGTTCTTGTCCTTCTTGTACTGCAGCGCGACTTCCGGCGCCGGACCGCTCTTGCCGGTCTCCATCCACAGGCGCATGCGGCTGGCGTCAGCGAAATGGGTGTATTTGCCGAACGCATCGAGAATCACCACCGACACCGGACGATTGGCCATGCTGGTCAGCAGCACCAGGCAATGGCCCGCCTGATTGGTGAAGCCTGTCTTCGTTAGCTTGATGTCCCAGTTGGACTTACGCACCAGATGGTCCGTGTTGCTGAAACCAAGAACGTAGGTCGGTTTGCGGAACGTGACGGTTTTTTCCGGAGTCGTGCTCAGCTCGCGCAGCAGCGGGTAATTACGCGCCGCGAGCGCCAGTTTGGTCAGGTCGCGCGCGGTGGACACGTTGAACACCGAGAGCCCGGTGGGCTCCATGTACACCGTATGGCCCATGCCAAGCGCTTTCGCCTTGGCGTTCATCGCCCGGATGAACGCCGGATAGCCGCCCGGGTAGCTATGGGCCAGGCTCGCCGCCGCGCGGTTTTCCGAGGACATCAGGGTAATCAGCAGCATGTCACGGCGATTCAGTTCACTGCCCAGCTTGACGCGGGAGAACACGCCTTTCATCTCGGCGGTCTGTGAAATGTCGACCTTGACCATCTCGTCCATCGGCAGTTTTGCGTCGAGTGTCACCATTGCCGTCATCAGCTTGGTCACCGAGGCGATGGGCACAATGATGTCGGGGTTGCTGGCATACAGCACCTGACCCGTCTGCAGGTCGGTGATCATGGCGCTGCCGGAAGCCAGGTGAAGATTGGCCGGGTCGCGATTGAAAGCCGCAGGCTCGTTGGCGAGAGTGACGGTAGAAAGTGCGCAGCCTGTAAGTGCAAATAATAGGCCGATGAGGGAGTGACGAATTTTCAAGAGCAAAGCTCACTTAGTGATGGCAAGTTGCGTGGAAGGTCGCACTTTCTTCAAGGACGACAACAAGTTCGGCGCATTTTAGGAGCAAGTTTCTGAAGATGTCGATGGGCCGAGGCCTGGTTTCGTTAATAAACGTGCGCCGTATGGGTGAGGTTCAGGTAGCGGATCCAAAAAGCCTGTATCTAACAGGGTCCTGTTACTGAATTTGGCGGTGACGTTTGTCTGTAGCGTGCAGTCCGGGACACCCGAGCCGTGCGGGAACACCGATGTCGAGACAAAAAAAAGCCCGCGTCACAAAGGAGGCGGGCTAAAGGGGTGTGCGGAGCAACGCACGATTCACAGGGAAGAGCGAATAGGGGGTTCAGCTATTGAGCGGGCGGCCTTCAAGTTGCTGCGACAACGCTTGCGCCGCAGGCAAAGAGGGCAACGGACCGCTGACCGGCTCGCCGTTCTGAACCAGGTACCAGCAGGCCAACAGACCGCGCTCACGAAGTTGGGCGGGAACCGCGCTGCCGACAACCGACATGATTTGAACCTTGGTCATAAGTGCCTCCATCAATCTATGGCGCTACTTTACGGACCGGTTCGTTGATGCAGAAATCACTGTGCTCGATAGTGGTCATTGATGAGCGGTGGGGGCGGCGTTCAAGCGCTTGTGCGCACAGCGTCGCGGGACGGGTCGGGAAACCGGAAAACAAAACCCCGCCGGGGAGGCGGGGTCGTTGTAGAAGGGCGGCTATTCGGATGACGCCGCCTTCTTGCCAGGTTTAACGAGGCGCCGTTACCAGCGACCACCGCCGTGGTAGTAGCCTGGCGGTGGGCCGTAATAACGTGGCGGGCCGTAATAGCGGCGTTCGTACACCACAGGCCGTTCAACCACATAAGCGGGCTGGTAGTAAACCGGTGGCGGAGGCGGTGGCGCGTAATAAACAGGCGCCGGGGCCGCGTACACGGGGGCGGGCGATACATACGTCGGACCGGAAGCCACGGCTGCGCCGACGACACCGCCGACGACCGCTCCGATCACGGCTGCTCCGCCCCAGCCCGGGCCGCCGCCGTGAGCTTGTGCCTGGCCGGCGAGGGCGAGGGCGCCTAACAACAAGGCAACTTTGGGGATCTGACGAATCATGACTGTTCCTCGGTGTTCGGTCCCGTTGTCGCGTGCCTGCGTTACGCTCAGGCACTGCCACGGGATAACTTCTCAGACAACGACTTTGGAAATATCTGCGAGGCCGTTGCGTAAATTTTGTGTAAGGTATTCGCCAACTTTAATGACACTGACAGCCACGGGATTTGCATCCCTGCGGACAGGCGTCGCGATTCTACGCCTTTGCTCAGCGCCGTTCTAACACCACTCGGGAGATTTCATGTTGGTCACCGCCAGTAAGGAAACACTGTTGTGCATGTCGCTGGCCGGGCGCCCCGGCAACTTCGGTGTGCGATTCCATAATCATCTTTATCAGCAGTTGGGTTTGAATTTCTATTACAAGGCCTTCGCACCCAGCGACTTGCCCGCTGCCATCGCCGGCATGCGTTCGCTGGGCATTCGTGGATGCGGCGTGTCGATGCCGTTCAAAGAGGCGGCCATCGAACTGGTCGACGAAATGGACGCCTCCGCTGCTGCTATTCAATCGATCAACACCATCGTGAACACCGACGGTCATTTAAAGGCCTATAACACCGACTACATTGCCATCGCGCAACTGGTGGACACCCATCAAGTGCCGCGTACGCGCTTCGCCCTGCGTGGCAGTGGCGGCATGGCTAGAGCCGTCGCCTGCGCATTGCGCGACGCGGGCTTCACTGACGGTCTGATCGTCGCGCGCAATGAAACTGCGGGAAAGGCGCTTGCGCAGACTTGCGGATTTGCCTGGCAGGCCGAACTCGGCGGTGAACGGCCACCATTGCTGGTGAACGTCACACCCTTGGGCATGGCCGGCGATCAAGCCGACGCGCTGGCGTTTGACCAGGCCGCCATCGAACGCGCCGAGACTGCGTTTGACGTCGTCGCCACACCGGCGCGCACGCCATTCATTATTCAAGCCGAACGGTTGGGCAAACGCCTGATCACCGGCGACCAGGTTGCGGCCATTCAGGCGCTGGAGCAGTTCATTCTCTACACCGGCGTGACGCCCACCGAGGCGCAGTATCAAGCCGCGGCGGCGTTCGCACGGGGTTGAGAATAAAGCCGCAGCGGCAGCCGATGATCGTTTAGCAAATGATGCGGGATTTCGATGCGGATGCGGATGGAGGTTGGGCTGCTTATGCGGAATGCGCGCAACAATGCCGGCCGCCGCCACGACCTGTAGGAGTGCGCTTGCCCGCGAATGCGTTGGGTCATTGCATGCAGCTGTGTCGGGCAGGATGCCTTCGCGGGCAAGCGCGCTCCTACAATTGGCCGTCGTTTCAAACCAATCAATGGGTGACGCTGGCTTAAGCAACCATACCCCGCCAGCGACGGCAGCGACGGCAGCAACGGCAGCTGCGCAAGACAACGCCTGCGCCGCCACCACCTGTAGGAGCGCGCTTGTCCGCGAATGCGTTGGGTCATCGCATGCAGCTGCGTCGGGCAGGACGCCATCGCGGGCAAGCGCGCTCCTGGAATTGGCCATCGTTTCAAACCAATCACTGGGTGACGCAGGCTTGAGCCAACTTACCCCTCCAGCAACGCCAGCCGTTCTTCCAGCTCGGTGATGCGGGCTTCGAGCGTATCGATTCGCTCGATAAGCGCCGCATTGCCCGATCCACCTGAGCTGGAGGTGCCGCTAACGCCACGCTCCGCCGCGTGCTGTCGTGCGGCGAGGGCGGTTTCAAGGTCTGCCGGGTCGCCCAGTGCGTGCATGTAGCGGTCTTCACGCTGACCGGCCTGCCGTGGGATCAGCACCGCCAGGCCGCGCCCGATGAGCCGTTCGAGCTGATGCACCACTGCAGCCGTGTCGTCGAAATCGTGCATGCGGTTGCTGCGGGTCAAGAGCTCGTTGACGGTTTGCGGACCGCGCAAAAACAGCAACCCGCTCAGAATCAGTTGCGCCGGTACCAGCTCCAGGGTCTTGTCGACGCGGTGCTCCCAGCGGTCCGCCCGGCTGCCCATGACCAGTCGCGTCAGCTGCAGGCTCTCTAGCGCCCGCAGGCTCTGGCCTACTTGCCCCGGCGTCAGGTTCATCACCGGCTCCCGACTGGTTTTCTGGTTACACGCCAGCACCAGTGCATTTAGGGTGAGGGGGTAGCTCTCGGGATGGGTCGCCTGCTTCTCGATGAGGCAGCCCAGGATGCGCACCTCAATGCTGTTCAGTTGCAGCGCCTCTGCGGTTTCAACGGTATTTTCGCCATCCTGCTCGTCAGCCATGACCCATTCCCCAAGCGTTGAAAAGGCTATGAGGGTAGGGGCTGGATGAGGTAAAAGACAAGCCGCGATCGCGTTCGCCCTCAGGCGACCCATTCCTTCAGGAACTGCCATGACCCTTTCTCTCTACGCCGCTTCGATTCCCGTCTTCAAGCAAATGCTTACCGCCCTGGCTGCCGTATTGGCCAAAGGTGAAGCTCACGCCACCGCCAAAAACATTCAGCCGGACGCCCTGCTGCAGGCGCGTCTGTTCCCCGACATGTTCCCTTTGGTGCGTCAGGTGCAGATCGCCGTGGATTTCGCCAAAGGCGCCGGCGCACGTCTGGCGGGCATGGAACCGCCAAAATACGAAGACAGCGAAACCACCTTCGCCGACCTCCAGGCGCTGCTGACCAAGGTCCTGGCCTTCCTGGACACCATCAAGGCCGAGCAAGTCGATGGCAACGAAGCGCGGGAAATCGTGCTGCGCCCCGGCACTGACAAGGAAAAGCGCCTGGACACTCAGACCTACCTGCTGCACTACTCGTTGCCGCAGTTCTTCTTCCACGTCACCACCGCCTATGACCTGCTGCGTCACAACGGCGTGGAAGTCGGCAAGCGCGATTACATGGGCGCTTACTGATCGGTCTCGCTGGGTCGCCTGACTCGCTGTCTGACTGGCTTCGCAATCCGGTTCAGCTCAGGCAGTGAGTCGTGTTTGGTGCAGCGTCTCTGATACCCTTCGCATCCAGTTTTTTGCCACATCCGATCGACCGCTCCGCGAGGACCGGTCGTTTCGTCGTTCTGGAGACTTCATGTTTTTCCCCATTTACCTGTTGTCGGCCGCCGGCTTTACGGTACTGACCACAGAGTTCGTGATCGTCGGTCTGCTGCCTGCCATCGCCCGAGACCTGGCCGTCACCATCCCCCAGGCCGGCTTGCTGGTCACCTTGTTCGCCTTCACCGTCGCCTGTTTCGGGCCGTTCCTGACAGCGTGGTTTTCACGCTTCGAGCGCAAGCGCCTGTTCATCTCGGTGCTGATTCTGTTCGGCATATCCAACGCCGTCGCGGCACTGGCCCCCAACATTTGGGTGATGGCCGTCGCGCGACTGATCCCGGCACTCGGGCTGCCGGTGTTCTGGGCGCTGGCCAGCGAGACTGCCGTGGACATTGTCGGCCCGGATCACGCCGGACGCGCGATCGCGAAGATTGGTTTCGGTATCGTCTGCGCCACCGTTTTCGGCATCCCGGTCGGCACCTTGATCTCTGATGCCATCGGTTGGCGCAGCGCTTTTGCCATTCTGTCCTTGGTGGCTTTTGCCAAGGCGTTGCTGTTGTTCATCTATCTGCCGCGCAGCCTGCACAAGGATCAGGCGTCGCTGCGCAGTCAGTTCGGCATTCTGCGCAGCCCGTTGATGCAGGGGCATGTCCTGCTGTCGGTGCTGGTGTTCAGCGGCATGTTCACCGCCTACACCTATCTGGCCGACATGCTTGAACGGCTCGCCGGGTTCGACGGCACTGTGGTCGGCTGGTGCCTGATGGGCTTCGGCGCAGTGGGTTTGCTGGGCAACTCGCTCGGCGGGCGGCTGGTGGACCGTCATCCCTTGATCGCCAGCGTGATCTTCTGCACGTTCATGATCGGCGGCATGGTCATGGTGGTGCCAAGCATGCATACCCTGCCGGCCCTGGCATTGGCTTTGGCGGTTTGGGGCGCGACCCAGGCGGCGCTGTTTCTGGTCAGTCATGTCCGGTTGATGAAGGCAGCACCCCAAGCCCCGGCTTTCGCCGCATCGCTGAACATCGCCGGGGCCAACCTGGGCATCGGCATTGGCGCGATCATTGGCGGTCGGGTGATCGATCATCTCGGGCTGGGGAGCCTCGGCTTCGCGGCAGCGGGCATCATTGTGCTGTCGATCCTGCTGGCACTGCTGCTCATGACTGTTCGACCGCGCACCGCGACCTGCGAGGGCTAGTCCGGGAACAACTGACGACGGGCGCCTTCGGTGATGGCGATGATGCCGGGGTGGCTGACCTTGCGCTCGACCGAGATCGCATAGAACGACTCGGTAACCGCATCGGTATGGCCGATCAGCTCGACGTCATATTGCTCGATCACTTCATCGGCGATGACGCTCGGCGCGATAAAGATGCCGCTGCCGGACTTGCCAAACGCCTTCATCAGGGCGCTGTCGTCAAACTCGCCGACGATCTTCGGCTGAATGTTCTGCTCGGCGAACCAACGCATCAAGCGGCTGCGCACCACCGTCTGCTGGCCTGGCACCAACAGTGGTGCGCCTTGCATGCCATGGGGGAAGTTCTGCCCGTAAGCGGCGGCGAGCGTGCGGGTGGCAAAAAAACTCACGCCGCATTCGCCCAGCTTCTGGCTATAACCTTTAATGTCCAGATGGGAAGGCATAGGGCTGTCGGAGATCACCAGATCAAGGCGCTGAATGGCGAGGTCCGCCAGCAGACGCTCCAGTTGATCTTCCCGGCAACTGATCCGCACCAGTTCGTTGAGCGCCATGCTGGGGGCGATCAGCCGATAGACGATGGACTTGGGCACAACGTCGGCGACGCCGACCCTGAACAGAATCTGCTGTTCGTCGGGTTGTGCGCGCAGCACAGCCTCGAGTTCACCGCCCAGTTGGAACATTTGTTCGGCGTAGGGCAGGGCAACGCGACCGGTTTCGGTCAGCTCGAGCTGGCGGCCGACGCGCTTGAATAACTCAACGCCGTAAGTCTGTTCCAGCAGGCTGATCTGCCCGCTGATGGTCTGCGGCGTGAGGTTTAACTGCTCGCACGCCCGGACGATGCTGCCCGTCTTGGCCACGACCCAGAAGTAATGCAGCTGCCGGTAGTTGAGCATAGGTCTCGTCACTTCGTAAAAACCGAAGTATACGCCTGAAAAATACGAATTTTGCTGAAGTGTTTCCGTGCCTAGAATGCCGGCCTATCCCTGAACGAACCTGGACAACCGTTATATGGAATACCTTCTGGAACTGGCTGCAAGCCCAACGGCGTGGATCGCGCTGGCGACACTCGTCGTCATGGAAATCGTGCTCGGCATCGATAACCTGATCTTCATCTCGATTCTCACCAACAAACTGCCCGTGCATCAGCGCACCAAGGCGCGCCGTATCGGTATCAGCATGGCGCTGATCCTGCGTCTGGGCCTGCTGACCACTGTCGCCTGGATCGTCCAGTTGACCGAACCGGTGGTAGAGATTTTGGGCCAGACATTCTCCTGGAAGGACATGATTCTGATCGCCGGTGGTCTGTTCCTGGTCTGGAAAGCCACCACTGAAATTCACCACAGCGTAGACATCAAGACCGAAGCCGAAAAAGCTGCCTCCAACACGGTCACGTTGGGCATGGCCGCCGCGATCGGTCAGATCCTGATGCTCGACCTGGTGTTTTCGATCGACAGTATCGTCACCGCCGTGGGCATGACTGAACACCTGCCGATCATGGTTATTGCTGTGATTGCTGCGGTGATTGTGATGCTGGTAGCGTCCGAACCGCTCGCCAAATTCATCAATGACAACCCGACTGTGGTCATGCTGGCGCTGGGTTTCCTGATCATGATCGGTATGACCCTGATCGCCGAAGGTTTCGGCGCCCACGTTCCAAAAGGCTACGTCTACACCGCCATGGCGTTCTCGGCTCTGATTGAGGTGCTGAACATGCTGGTGCGCAGGTCTCGCCAGAGAAGGCTTGACGCTGAAGCCCAGGCACAGAAGGTCTGATGCACAGCTAACTGCTGCGAATTGCACAATGCGGTAAACAAAACGGTCGGGATGGTTGCCATCGCCGACCGTTTTTTATCGGCGTCGTGTGCGTCCTGAGCGAAGCATCAGTGCGCAGTGACGTGGTGAATCTTGCGCTGTGCGCGCTGCTGCGGTTTGGCAGCTTCGGTTTGCCGATAATGCGGGTGATGACGGCGGGAAATCCGCATCACACCCCACAACATGGCGGCTGCAACGGCAAGCCAGGCGGCGATCAACATCACAATGGTCATTCCGAGGCTCATGGCTTCCTCCGGCTCTTCTCTTCGTCTCTTAGTCATCGACAGTCTACTCACCGGGTTGTTGCCAGAAGTTGACCGATGGTCAAAATAAGTGGACCGGTTTGTTCTATCCGGCCTCGTGGGAAGTACCTTGAGCTTTAGCATAGGGGGAGGCCGGGCTATACCACGCCGTTGCAGCGCTCTATCATCCGGGCTCAGGCTGGATCCAGAGATCCTTCGCCATCTGTCAAGTGAGTAGAGAACGTGCAGGCATTGACGCGAATGGATAGGGTGGCAGGGCAACGAAAATGGCTGGCGGTTGCCGCTCTGCTGGTGCTGTCGGGCTGTTCGAACCAGCACAACTGGAAGCCCGGATATCCGCCGCAGTACAAGGCGCTCCCCGATCGTGTGGAGATCAACGCGGTGCCGTCATTTCGCGGCAAGGATTACCAAAGCGCGCCCTTTGCGCTGGCCAGCATGCTGACCGTTCACGGCGTTCAGACCACGCCGGGGCTGCTCGAGAAACCACTGAAGTTACCCGGCGCGGAGGACTCGCTGGACCGGAGCATGCCGAATCTGGCCCGTGAATACGGTTTTGTGGTGTACCCGGTGGATCGCAACTTGCCGGACGTGCTGGCGCAGGTTTCAGCGGGTTACCCGGTCATGGTGCGGTTTTCGGATGGCTCGCTGTGGTGGAAAGAGCAGCGCTATGGCGTGCTGGTCGGCTTTGATCAGAACAAGCGCACGGTGTTGATCTACACCGGGCCGGGGCGCGTCACCGAAAGTTTCGAGTCGTTTACTTCGGACTGGAATGACGGCGGCAACTGGGCGGTGCTGATCCAGAGCCCGCGGCAATTGCCGGTTCCGGTCGACCGCGAGCGCTGGTTGAAAGCCGCCAATGATCTGGCCCAGGCCGGGCAGGAACAGGCGGCGGGCGAGGCGGTGAAGGCGCTGAACAATCCGGCTGCCCGCTCAGAGAAGTGAGCGGTGGTGCTGGATCGCATGGCAAAACCTGTAGGAGCCGGCTTGCTGGCGAATGCGGTGAATCAGCCAAGAGGATGCAAGCTGGTTAAACGGGTTCGCCAGCAAGCCGGCTCCTACGGGTCTGATGCCCGCCATCAAGCCATCAAGCCATCAAGCCAGCAAGCCAGCAAGCCGGCTCCGGCGGGTCTGGTGCCCGCCAGCACGCCGGCGCCTGCGGGTGTGATGGCCGTCGGCAAGCCGGCTCCTGCAGGTGTGATGCCCGCCAGCACGCCAGCCCCTACAGGTGTGATGCTCTGCCCGCTCAGAGAAATAAGCGGTGGCTGGATCGCATGTAAAAACCTGTAGGAGCCGGCTTGCTGGCGAACGCGGCGTTTCAGTTGCTACATTAGCGTCTGATCGATCGCATTCGCGGGCAAGCGTGCTCCTACAATCGGATGAGCATCCGAGCCGATGCAAGACGCCGGCGTTTTCCCTCAGAACCCCAGCCTGTCCCGCAAGCTGTAGTACCAGGCGCCCAAGGCGGTAAGCGGCGTGCGCATCAACTGGCCGCCTGGAAACGGGTAGTGGGGCAGGCCGGCGAACGCGTCGAACCGCTCTGCCTGACCGCGAAGTGCCTCCGCCAGCACCTTCCCCGCCAGG
This sequence comes from Pseudomonas lutea, assembly GCF_000759445.1. NCBI lineage: Bacteria > Pseudomonadati > Pseudomonadota > Gammaproteobacteria > Pseudomonadales > Pseudomonadaceae > Pseudomonas > Pseudomonas lutea. Next base: position 1,589,068 of record NZ_JRMB01000001.1, on the reverse strand, counting down.
TGCGTATAGGTCACCCCGTGACCGCTGCATCCCTGGGAATAATAGATGTTGTCACCCAGCCGACCGACTTGCGGCAACCGCGAGAGCGTCAGCAGGAAGTTTCCGGTCCAGGCGTAGTCAATTTTCACATCTTTGAGCTGGGGAAACGCCTTGAGCATCTTCGGACGGATGATGGCTTCGATATTGGCGGGATCACGAGCGCCATACACGACGCCGCCGCCGAAGATCAGACGCTTGTCACCTGACAGTCGGTAGTAATCCAGCAGGTAGTTGCAGTCCTCGACGCAGTAATCCTGCGGCAACAGAGTGCTTGCCAGTTCTTCGCTCAACGGTTCTGTCGTGATGACCTGCGTCCCGCAGGGCATCGATTTGGCTGCCAGCTCCGGCACCAGATTGCCCAGATAGGCATTGCCCGCCACGATGATAAACTTGGCCCGAACCCTCCCTTCGGCGGTATGCACGACGGGGTTCACGCCGCGGTCGATGCTAATGGCGGCCGACTGCTCATGGATGACTCCACCCAGTGACTCGACAGCTGCGGCTTCGCCCAGCGCCAGATTGAGCGGGTGGATGTGGCCGCCGCTCATGTCGAGCATGCCGCCGATGTACTGATCACACGCAACCACTTCACGGATACGGCGTTGATCCATCAACTCCAGCTGGCTGTGCCCGTAGCGCTCCCAAAGGCGTTTTTGTGCCTCCAGATGGCCCATCTGCTTGGGCGTGATCGCGGCAAAAACGCCGCCGTCCTTCAGGTCGCATTGGATCTGATATTTAGCCACCCGGTCGCGGATGATCTGCGCGCCTTCAAAAGCCATGTGCCCCAACAGTTGGGCTTCCTTGGCGCCGACGGTGTTCTCGATGACGTCGATGTCACGGCTGTAGCTGTTGACGATCTGCCCGCCGTTGCGGCCTGAAGCGCCGAAGCCGACTTTTGCGGCTTCCAGAACGGTCACCCTGAACCCGTGTTCGAGGAGGAACAGCGCGCTCGACAGCCCGGTGTAACCGGCGCCGATGATGCACACGTCCGTTTCGATGTCCCCTTGCAGGCGGGGCCGTGCCGGAGCCACGTTGGCCGAAGCGGCGTAATAGGAATGCGGATATGAAGTGTTCGTCATCCTGTAAGCCCCGTTTTATATTTTTTACGAATGGGCGGATGCTACCTGAGATGAAATTCACTCACCAGCCGGGCATGGCCTTTGAAATCGCGGCGAGGGGCGAGAAAAGGAGTGCACGGGCATGGGCGGAGTCGAGCTTGGGGTTTCAAAAGTCTTCCGCTTTCATGGGGTTAGGAGGTAATCACCGTTGACAGCAATCCTGATCCCGGTAGAATGCCGCCCCACAGCAGGCACGTAGCTCAGTTGGTTAGAGCACCACCTTGACATGGTGGGGGTCGTTGGTTCGAGTCCAATCGCGCCTACCAAACAAATCCGCTCTGCTGGGCGGTAACGAAAAAGGGTGGTCCGACAGGACCACCCTTTTTTTTTTGTTCGTAAAGGCTTTCAGGCGGACGACGTCCCGCGCGATCTGTCAGTCGGCCTTGGCCCGGGTAATCCGACCGGCCCGGATTTCATCGACATAGGCCCGTAGACGGTCTGCGTCCTTGTACTGCTGGTTCATCAGATGCAGCACCGCTACTACGTCCACGTCGTTGACGCGTTCGGCGAGGCGGCTGATTTCACCGGCGGTGCGCTCCAGATTCGCCGCGATGGTGCTCAGGTCACGCTTGAATTCCATCGCTGATTTTTTCATGCCCACGGTGCCATTCTCCACTGTTGATCATCCGTCTCGCGACGCATTGTCAGGCGCGGCGGCGACGCACTATAACAAAGCAAAGGCGACAGGCACGAAAAGGGCGCTGTTCAAGCGCCCCGGGATTACTGCATCCACATCGTGCTGTCAGCCGCCGGCGCCGCCAGCGCTGGACGAGCCTGACCCTTTGCTGCCGCCGCCGTTGGTGGTGTCTCCGCCTGGCAAGTCGGCATCGTTATTACTGCCGGTGCCGTTGCTCATTGAAGTGCCGCCGCCGAAGCTGATGCCCTTCTTGGTCTGGGTGTCTACCTCGGAACCTTGTCGAGACGGGTCACTGCCCTGTACGCGCGGGTCGATTCCGGTCTGTGACGGCGGCGGCCCCATGTCTGGAGAAGTCGCGCCCGCCAGTGCGCCGAGCGAGGTGCATGTCAGGGCGCAGCCGAGAGCCAGTGCAGCAATTGATCTATTCATCAGGTGATCTCCGTGTGTCGTGGTCCTTGTGTGCGTTGGGCATCGGATATCCGCCCGTAGTGCCATGCCGGCGACAGGCGGCAGCTGAGCCTTCATTGTCGATGGTCTGGTTGGGCCTGCGGCGTCGGCAAGGCCGGGTGATCGATTCGCTAAATAATTTGCAGATTCAGGGGCTTACTGAGCGAAAAAGACGTTGACAGCTATTTGAATATCCGTAGAATGCCGACCCACAGCAGGCACGTAGCTCAGTTGGTTAGAGCACCACCTTGACATGGTGGGGGTCGTTGGTTCGAGTCCAATCGCGCCTACCAAACAAATCCGCTCTGCTGGGCGGTGAAGAAAAGGGCGAATCTAAAGATTCGCCCTTTTTATTGCCCGCGATTTTGTTGTCTGCGATTTACGTCTTCTGTCGTTGCCCACGTCGGGTGGGCAAGCCCACCGCTGATAGCGGGCCCGCAGCCCAGGACGCTCTACCCCAGCCCAGGCTCAATTCATCGGGCTCAATGAAATAATTCCGGTTTTTTCCTCCTTGCGTCTGGACCTTTTCCCCTGATGCGCGATCATCAGTGCATGGAAATCCAGAGGAGGTGTGTATGTTTAGCCGGTCGTTGACCCTTGCCGTTTTGTTCGCCGTGTCGAGCCCTTTGCTGGCTGCCGACGGCGATACCCCACTGTCACAGGAGCGCGGCAAGACCCGTCCACTGATCGTGATCGCGTCAAGCTCCGTAGACCCCACGCTGGTCAGCCTGAAGAAAAATCTGGAAGAACCCGCCAACAAGGAGGGGTTCGCCAAGCGCGACATGGTGCTCTACACCATCATCAACACGGTCGGGCAGCGCAACGGTAAGGATCTCGACGCCCAGACCACCATGGCGCTGGTGCGCGAACTCAAACTGGGCGCCCAGGCAGGCGGCCAGGCTCAAGTGATTCTGGTGGGCAAGGACGGCGAGAAGAAAATGACCCACAACGGTCCGATTGAGCCCAAGGAAATCTTCAGCACCATCGATCAGATGCCGATGGCGGAAAAGGAAGCGGCCGCCGCCGCGCCTGCAGCCCCTGTGGCCGAACCCAAGGCGGCTGCACAACCTGGAAAACCCGGCAAGCCGGGGAAAGCCGCACCTGCTGCGCCGCCGGCCGGCCTGGATGACTGACCCGACAATCGGATCGGAAGAAGCGCCCGTTTAACGCCAGGCGTGTGGCCTGGATGAGGTTGCTGGTACCATCGGTCCTTTTTTACCAAAAGGGATTGTCATGAAGCAGTGGGCGGGCGCGCTGGCGCTGGTGGCGTTGACGGGTTGCATGAGTTTGAACCAAACGCGTTCGGCGGGTCCGGCGCAGGTGTATACCAGTCAGAAACCTGCCACTGCCGTGGCCGAATGCATCAAGGTCACCTGGGCTAACGTGCAATTGTTCGGTGACGTGGCGGATGTCTTCATGGCCAAGGGCGAGCCCGATGCCTTTACGGTCTACACCACCGAGGGCCAGTATTTCGCCGACGTCGCCGGCAAGGCAGGGATGACCAGGGTCAGCTTTTACGCCAAGCCAGGCGCCAATGCCGTAGAGCAGCGCGGCGCAGTGCTCGCCACCTGTCTCTGATTCATCCGATGGACGCTCGGGGCAGGGCGGCGAATCTGGCCAATCGGCCGGGTACTCGCCCTGTCCTGGCGGCCATCCCGTGCTTCACATGGGCGGTGTCACGCCATTTTCTCCGGCAGAAACCGATAGCGCGGTCAGCGTGCTGTCGGCTGCTTTCTGCGCCTGCAGGACCACTTTCACGCCTGGCTTGAGCAGCCCTCGATCACCCGGCACCAGATTGACGATCGGTACGTCATCGGGAATGACGATGGTCTTCTGCCCGCCCTTGTAATTGACGGTGATCGTGCGCCCGTTGCTGGCGACGAGATCACCCACCGAGCCATTGGTCATTGTGCTGTCCGGCGTCAGGTCGAATGCGCGATGGCCGTCGCCCGTGCCTGCCATCTCTGGCGGAAACACATGGACCTCCAGTGCTTTCAACGAGCCATCCGGCAACGGCACTGCCGCGGAACCGATGTAGCTGCCCGGTTTGATTTCGGACACCTGCGCCAGGGTTACGCCGCGAATCTGCGTGTTCGGGGTCACGGCCACCTGCAGATCTTCGCCACGGTTGCTGTGGATTTTCAACGCGTCACCGTCGACCGCCGTGATTGTGCCGCGCACGCGCATGGGCTTGCCATCCTCCGCGCAGGCAGGCAACGCGCTTGCCAGCAGGGTGCCCAGCAAGGCCGACATCAGAAGGGTGCGACGCAAAGGTTGAGGCTTATGGATGTTCATTGAGAGCAGAGATCCTGTGATGGGGCGAGCTCTCAGCATAACGCCAGTCTTGAGAGCGGTGGATGACATCGGCGTCAGTGATCATGACTTCGCGAGCACGCTCTTCGCGATTGTGCGGTTCTCGCCACGCGCATTGGGCACGGCGGGCTCAAGCAGGCAGTGACTTGCACTGAGCGATTACATAGAACACTTGCATAGTGGAATAGAATAAAAATGAATTTAATTAATTATCGCGTGAGTGTTAGGGTTTTAAAAAGTCAGACTTACCCGGGTTTTTGGTTATTAAGCCGTCGTTGCTGACTGTCATTTCACTCATTCGGTAAGGGAACACCATGGCCCGTTTTGATCAATTAAGCCGACGGCGCGTGCTGGGCATCGCCGGGGCTGCGCTGGCTTCGCCACTGCTGCTGTCGTTACCCCGCGTCCTCTGGGCCGCTGACGAACACGCAGACCATGCCGGGCAGGGCGGTGATCCTGCAGCAGAGCCGGCGGGCACCGGGCAATTCATCCGCCTCGATCAACCGTGCTCGCTGAAGCTTGCAATCAATCTGAACGCGGTCTGCCTGGCGCCGGTGGTGATCGCCTACGGCCAGGGCTTCTTCAAAAAGCACAATCTGGAGGTCGAGCTGGTCAACTTCGGCAACTCCACTGAAGTGCTGCTGGAAGCGATTGCAACAGGCAAGGCTGATGCGGGCATCGGTATGGCGCTGCGTTGGCTCAAGGCGCTCGAACAGGGGTTCGACGTCAAGCTGACCGCCGGCACCCATGGCGGGTGTTTGCGTTTGCTCAGCGCAGCGGACGGCCCGGTCAACAGGCTGGAGGACCTCAAAGGCAAGGCCATCGGTGTCACCGATATGGCGAGCCCGGACCGGAACTTCTTCTCCATTTTGCTGAAGAAACATGGCGTTGACCCGGTTCGCGATGTGGAGTGGCGGCTGTATCCGGCCGACCTGCTGGGCACCGCGCTGGAGCGGGGCGAGGTCCAGGCCGTGAGCGGAAGCGACCCGTTCATGTACCGGCTGATCAAAGCCGGCAAGGCGCGCGAACTGTCGTCCAATCTCGTGGAAGACTACGCCAATCTCAGCTGCTGCGTGGTCGGGGTCACCGGCAAGCTGGCCCGTGATGACAAGCGTGTCGTGGCCGCGCTGACCCAGGCCATTCTGGAGGCCCATGACTATTCGGTAACGCACCCGGAAGAGGTGGCCAAAGGGTTCCAGGCCTACGCCCTCAACACCACAACGGAGGAAGTGGTTGCGATTCTGCATGACCACACCCACGGCCATCATGCGGTCGGCGCAGCGTTGACCGCAGAAATCGCCACCTACGTGCGCGATCTGAAGACTGTCGAAGTCATTCGTCAAAGCACCGATGCCGATGGCTTTGCTGCGGAGATCACTGCCAATGTCTTCAATTGAGATGACGGCCGACGTGGAGCGGTTGAACACCCCGGCAAACCCGTTTTGGTTACAGGGGCTGCTGGCTGCAGCGTTCTGGCTGGCGACCGCGTTGCTGGTTGTGTACGTGCCCAACGCATCGCGCAGCTGGCCGATGACCCAGGGCCTGGCCAATCTTTGCCTGATCGTGACCGGGCTGATTGTGCTCGCCGTGATCCTCAGGCGCTGGTCCCGTCCGTTGGCGGTGCGTACCGCCAGACTCGGGCCGTGGCTGATTGCCCTGCCGCTTCTGCTGTCCGTCTGGGAGCTGCTTACCGCCAAACTCGCCTGGCTGCCGGTGCCGTTCTTCGCCCCGCCCCAGGCGTTGCTGGACGTTTACGTGGATGACTGGCGGCGCCTCGCCGACAGCCTGTTTCACTCGGCCATCCTATTGGGCAGTGGCGTAGCGCTCGGTGCGTTGACGGGGTTCATTGCCGGCGTCGCCATCGGCTGGTCGCGCAGTATCGGCTACTGGCTGCATCCGGTTTTGCGCATCCTGGGGCCGGTGCCGTCCACCGCCTTGCTGCCGCTGTGCTTTTTCCTTTTTCCCAGCAGCTGGAGCGCCAGCGTTTTTCTCATTGCTCTGGCGACCTGGTTTCCGGTCACGGTGCTGACCTGGTCAGGGGTGGCGAGCGTCGACAAGGCCTACTACGACGTAGCGCGTACCCTGGGTGCCAATCAGCGTTTTCTGATCTTCAAAGTGGCGATCCCCGCCGCGCTGCCTCATGTGTTCGTGGGCTTGTTCATGGGCCTCGGCGCGTCGTTTTCAACACTGGTGGTGGCGGAGATGATGGGCGTCAAGTCGGGAATCGGCTGGTACCTGCAATGGGCGCAAGGCTGGGCGGCGTACGCCAACATGTACGCGGCGTTGTTGATCATGGCGCTGGCGTGTTCGGGGCTGATTTCAGCGCTGTTTCTGGTGCGTGACCGTCTGCTGGCGTGGCAACAAGGAGCGATGAAATGGTAAGTGCAGGGATAGCAGAAAGCGTTGAGTCCACTCGTGGCCTGGCGCTGCGCATCGATAACCTGAGCCACGGCTTCGTACTTGAGGGTCACCGGTTGCCGGTGCTGGAGCACGTGTCGCTGGCCGTCGAACCGGGAGAGTTCGTCGCGCTGCTGGGGCCTTCGGGTTGCGGAAAATCAACCCTGCTGCGTCTGGTCGCAGGGCTTGAGAGGGCGGACAGTGGAGCTTTGCTGGCGGATGGCGAAGCGATCACCGGGCCTGATCCGACCCGCGTGGCGGTGTTTCAGGACCCGACGCTGTACCCATGGCGCCGGGTCTGGGACAACGTGGCCTTGGGCCTCGACGCCCGGGGGTTGCTGAAAACCACCCGGGGCAAGGTCGATGAAGCGCTGGCGAAAGTGGGCCTGAGCCAGTTCGCCCGAGCCTACCCGCGACAACTGTCGGGCGGGATGGCGCAGCGAGTGGCGCTGGCACGGGCGCTGGTCAACGAGCCACGGCTGCTGATCCTTGACGAGCCACTGGGCAAGCTTGATTCTCTGACCCGGATTGCCATGCAGCAGGAGCTGATTGATCTGTGGCAGCGCCAGGGTTACACCGCGCTGCTGGTCACTCACGATGTCGAGGAGGCGCTGTTGCTCGCCAATCGCGTCATCGTGTTCAGCGACCGGCCGGCGCAGATCAAAGCCGAATTGACGATCGACCGGCCGTACCCTCGGCATCGCGATGACCCGTACCTGGTCGATCTGCGCAGGCAGATTCTGGGCCTGCTCGGACTGGGACAAAGCTGGTAGCGAACAACGAGGGCGGCGTGCACCGATCGACGCGAGTGCAAGCCGTTGGGCGACTCGCACCTGCACCGCCGAGCGTTACTGCTGCAGGGAAATGGCCGTGTTCTGCAGTTTCGGCTGGTTGTACAGACTGACCAGCACCTCATCGAGCACCGAGGACGCGCCCCACGGACGCGGGTCGTTGAGAATCGCGACCACCACCCAGGTGTTGCCGTTGCTGTCACGGCTGAACCCGGAGATCGCGCGAACCGTGTTCAGCGTGCCGGTCTTGATGTGGGCCTGACCCCGCAGCGCCGTACTCTTGAGGCGCTTGCGCATGGTGCCGTCCATGCCCGCCAGCGGCATCGAACTCATGAATTCTGCCTGATACGGGCTGTTCCAGGCGGCCTGGAGCATCTGCGCCATCTCGCGCGCACTGACCCGTTCGGCGCGGGACAGGCCAGAGCCGTTCTCCATGACCAGATGGGTCGCAATGATGCCTTTTTTCGCCAGCCACTGGCGCACCACGCGCTGCGCTGCCTTGGCGTCATCGCCGTCCGCTTCGTTGCGGAACTCCGCGCCCAGGCTCAGGAATAACTGCTGCGCCATGGTGTTGTTACTGAATTTGTTGATGTCGCGAATGATCTCGGCCAGGTCCGGAGAAAACGCTCTCGCCAGCAGCTTGGCGCTGCCCGGAGTGACGTCCAGCCGGTCCTTGCCAAGAATGCTCCCGCCCAGTTCCTGCCAGATGGCCCGCACGGCGCCTGCCGTGTAGGTCGGGTGGTCAAGCAGCGACAAGTACGTCTGAGAATTACAGCCATCGCCCAACTGACCTGTAACGGTCACGCTGATGCCGCCGTCGGCTTCCGGGACCGGGTTGTACAGCACATCGCCGGTACACTTGTTCGACGACAACGCCTTGACCTGGTTATTGATGTGGATGGCCGCGATGGGCGGCTCAACCGAGATCAGAATCTTGCCGCCGTCGTTGCGGGTGATGAAGCGCAGGGCCTTGAGGTTGACCATCAACGAGTCCGGGCGGACCAGGAATGGTTTGTTCTTGTCGTTGCCGTCGTCATCGAAGACCGGCAATTGCGGCTGCACGAAATGGCTGCGGTCGAGCACCAGATCACCGGTGACTTGCTGCACGCCATTGGCGCGCAGGTCTCGCATCAACAGCCAGAGGCGTTCCATGTTCAGCTTGGGGTCGCCGCCGCCTTTCAGGTAAAGGTTGCCGCGCAGCACGCCATTGCTGAGGGTGCCGTCGGTGTAGAACTCGGTTTTCCACTGGTGGGTAGGGCCAAGCATTTCAAGGGCCGCGTAAGTCGTCACCAGCTTCATGGTGGACGCCGGATTGACCGAAACGTCGGCATTGAACACCGTCGGCGTGCCCGGGCCGCTGACCGGCAGCATCACCAGCGACAGCGCATCATTCTGCAGTTTGCTGGCTTTGAGTGCTGCCTGGACCTTGGGTGGCAAGGCAGTGTTGATCGGGGCGGCGGCGATAGAGAACGAAAGGGGGAAGAGCAGGGTGGCCATCAACAACGGACGCAAAGACTTGATCATTCAATAAACCCTACTGCACTGATAACGAGATGAAGAGGGGATGAATTCCCTCGCAGTGTGAACACAAGACCAGAAAATGCCCGTGGGCCGGGCGTGACACTGGCCTTCGGTAAAGCGGCATTATGCCCCAAGCTTTGGTGACTTGCGCCGGGTTACTGCCGTCAAACGGCGCTATTTTTTGCTCATGTCCATTCAATGTCACGTTAAACCGTCAAATTCCTGCGCCGGGTGCTCATAACTGACCCGGTCACGCCTGCGTCGCTTTGCGTTGTTGGGCCAATCTTGATGGCAGAGAACAAAATCGCAGGCAAAAAAAACCACCCTTCAGGGTGGCTTCTTTGGGTATCAGCGTGGCGGGAGACCGCCTGCTGATCAGCTGGCCGCGTTGATCGGCGTTTCAGGGTACCAGGCGTCCAGCAGCGGGCTGACAGTTACCTTGGTCAGCTCGTCACGGCCGTTCAGCCAAGCCTCGACAGCAGCGCGCTGCTCTTCGGTGACCGAACCACGATCAGCCTTGCAGACCAGACCGAAGTCGTCGCCGCCGACGTAGTCCAGGCCGTTACCGTCCATGGCTTCTGTCAGGAACGCGTCGAGGAATGCATCGATTGCCTCGTCACTCAGATCCTCTTTGAATTCCAGGTTCAGCTCGAAGCCCAATTCCTGAAACTCGTCGACACAGAGCTTTTTGCGCAGACGACGGGAGCGATTAGTGGCCATTGAAGCATTCCTCTTGAGTAATTTCGGGGCGCAGTCTACCAGCTTAGTAGCCGCCCTGCCTGCTTCGTCGGCGGCCGGTTGGCCAGACGCCCGCAAGCCGAACATCCGCGCCGGGCTTTCAACGCGCAGCCGCTTGGCGATTACGCATCATCAACAAGGCAACCAGGATCGCCACGACCGCGATCGCAGTCGCCACCCATCCCAAAGACCCGAGGCCGAAGTGGCCGATGCCCAGCCCACCGAAAATGGCTCCCAAGCCAATACCGGCATTGGCCGCTGAAATATTCATCGTCGCCGCCAGCGCCTGGGCTTTTGCCCCTGCCTGCATCACGCGCACCTGGCATACCGGGAACAGCGCGGTGTAGGCAATGCCCCACAGGACTAGCGCGGCGATCAACCAGACATGTTCAGTTGCCAGCGGAATGGCGGCGGCCATGCCGATGCTCAGAATGACCAGAAACAGCACCATTGCACCCAGCGGGCTGCGATCCACCAGCGCGCCACCCCAATGGTTGCCGATCATGCCGACTGCGCCGAAGCCCATCAGCCACCAGCCCACCTGGTTGGTCGGCACACCGGCGAGGGTCTGCAGGATGTCGGCCAGGTAGGTGTAAGCCGTGAACATCGCGGTGAACGCGAGCACCGACAGCGCGATGTGCGCCAGGAAGCGCGGCTGCTTGAGGATGTCCGTCTGCTTTTCACCGTGCTTGGCCGGAGACGACGGCAGGGTTGGCATGCAGAGCTGCATCAGGATGGCGATCACCAGCGAAATGACCGCCAGCACCCAGAAACTGCCGCGCCAGCCAAGGGTATCGGCGGCCACGGTGCCCAGCGGCACGCCAAATACCAGAGCCGCGGAAATGCCGAGATACACGCGCGACACCGCCTGACCCGATTTACCGGGCGCTGCCAGTTGCCCAGCCGTTTCGCTGGCCGTGCCCCAGAACACTGGCAAGCCCAGCGCCGGAATAAACCGCGCGAGGGCCATGACCCAGATGTTGGTGGACAACGCCGCCAGCACGTTGGACGCCGCAAACACCAGCAGGATGATCGTGAAGAGCTTCTTGCGTTCCACGCCTGCCAGTTTTGCCGTGAGGAACGGCCCGAACAACATGACAGTGAAGGCGAACAACGTGACGACCTGGCCTGCCACCGCGATCGACACGCCAAGGTCACGGGCCATCGCCGGGAGCAATCCGACGATGAGGAATTCAGTGGTGACGATTATGAACGCGGCGATCGCCATGATCAGAATCTGGACGCCTGAACGGGATGCAGCAGCAGGCTGCGACGCCGTGGCGGAGGTGGAAGGTGGCATAGGTTAACTCCAAAGACTTTGCCATAGCCTATTGAAGATTTGCTTTCTCATCCGCGACATAAATGACTTACTCTCGCGAACTGAATTCCTGAATGGTAGTTGGCATGTTCTCCTCTGAACGTCTCAAGGGCATAGATGTGTTCGTGGCCGTCGCTGATTCCGGCAGTTTTGCCAGTGCAGCCATGAAGCTGAACCTGACCGCGTCGGCCGTCAGCAAAGGCATCGCCCGTCTGGAGCAGCGCCTGGGCCAGCGCCTGTTCAGCCGCACCACGCGGCGCTTGTCGCTGACCGAAGCCGGAGTGAAGTTTTACTCCACTTGCAGCGGCGTGCTCGCCGACCTCGAAGAAGCCGAACTGGCATTGGCATCGGAACGCCACGAACCCCACGGCCGGGTGCGCATTGATTTGCCTGCGTCATACGGACGTCTCCACGTGCTGCCGCTGATCCTTAACTTCGTGAAGCAATACCCGTTGCTGCAGCCGCATATTTCCTTTTCCGACCGGTTCATTGATCCCGTACACGAAGGCATCGACATTGTGGTTCGTATCGGCGGCGCTGATGCCTGGGCTGCGGGGCTCGGTCATCGGTTCATCGGCGCTCAGCGGCTGGTCTTTTGTGCTGCGCCCGGTTACATCGCCGAGCACGGTCAGCCCGCCACCGATGCCGACCTCGAGCACCACCATTGCATCGCCTATGGGCAATCCGACGGGCAGGTTGGCCCCTGGTATTTTCGCGGGCGACAGCCTGGGGACCGGGAGCGGCGCATCATTCATCCCCGTATAGCGGTGGGCGACGGGGAAGGTGAAGTGTCGGCGACCATTGCCGGGCATGGCATCGCGCAGTTGCCCACCTGGCTGGTCCAGACTCACCTCAACGAAGGACGGCTGGTTGAGGTGTTGCCGGAGCTGGCCACCGACGGACTGCCCATGAACCTGGTCTGGCTCAAAACCCGGGAAGCCCTGCCCAAGGTCAGCATCCTGCTCAAGTACCTGAGTGAGCACCTGGCGCCTTATGGCAGCGTGGACGCTGCAACCGGGCCGGCTTAGCGCCCAGAAAAACCGGCTATGACGCCTTGGACAAGGTTATTTCCCGTGCCTGCATCCCGACGGTTTCGTAGAGCTTTCGAGCGGCGACGTTGTCCGAAAACACGTTGAGCTCCAGACGACGAATCCCGCGCTCCAGGGCCCACGCCTCAACGACCTCAAGCGCTTCCCTGCCCAGGCCCTGACGCCTGAAAGGCTCATGAATCTCCAGGTCATAGATGAACAGTCGTGCAGGCAACGGCGGCGACGCCACGATGCCCATCCAGAGGCTGCCCACTTCGAGGCCTGCACCCACGCATAACCGGCAGAACCAATGCCCGTCGGTGTCCAGGCCGTGCGTCAACAGGTCATCGAAATCTGCCCGGGCGCTTTCGCAGGCGACAGCGTCGTGCAGCGTGTAGGTACGAGCAATATCCTTGGCGTATCCGGCAACCGACCGTTGGGCAAATACTTCAAATTCAGCAGGGTTCATGGGGATCAGCTTCATGGCAGCGGTCCTGTTCGAGGCACGGAGGTTGTCGCACGATAGGCACTCAGCGCCAGCTCCAGCGTGGTCATGGCGCGCTCAAGTGCCACCTGCCGCTCGCCGATGTCTTCGTCCGAAGCCTCGGCGTCGCATGCGGCCTCGAGCGCTTCGCACTGTTGGATGACGGCTGTCGCGCAGATGATGTTGGCTGCACCACGCACTTTGTGGCCGACGTCTTTCAACTGATCCCGGCCGGTGGCCGAAGCGAGCTCGGCGCGGTCCTGGCGAATGCTGTCAATGAGTTGATCGAGCAGGCGCTCGTTCATGTCGATCCTGCCGCCCGTTAGCGTGGCAATGGCGTGCGGGTCGAAGGCCTCATTCGCAACGGCGGCCGGCGCCTCGGCCATGACCGCCAATGGTCTTACTTTGCTCAGGCGGTCATTAAGGGCATTCAGGCTGATGGGTTTGAACAGGCAATCGTCCATGCCCGCTTCGCGACAGCGTTGTTTCTCTTCCGGCTGTGCGTTTGCGGTGTAGCCCAGCACCGTGCAGCGAGGCCGTGCTTGCTCGTGCTCCGCTTGCCGGATCGCCCTCGTGAGGTCATAGCCGTTCATGACCGGCATGTTGCAATCTGCGATGACCAGATCGAAGGGTTCGTTCTTCCAGCGTTCGAGGGCCTCGGCGCCCTGTATCGCCATGTCGCAGCGATGCCCCAGGAAGCACAATTGTTCGAACAGCAGGAGGCGGTTTGCCGGGTGGTCATCGACAATCAGAATGTGCAGCGGCTCGGCAGTGTGTGGTGCAGCCTGGGGCGTGATGTTGCGGGTGTCGAGCGGGTCGAGGGTGGTGAGCGCGAAGACCATCTCAACCCGGGTGCCATCTCCGGGCCGGCTGCTCAGCGTCAGCGTGCCGCCCATCATTTCGCACAGGCTGCGGCAGATCACCAGGCCGAGGCCCGCGCCGGTCCGTGCCAGTTGTCCGGACTGGTCGACCTGGGCGAAGGGCGCAAACAGGCGCTGCTGATCCTGGGCCGTGATGCCGATCCCGCTGTCGTGAATGATCACCTGCACGGTCATGTGCTGAGGGCTGCGTCCTGCCTCGGTTTGCAGGCTGATCCGGACCTGACCCTGTTCGGTGAATTTGATGGCGTTGCTGATGACATTGGAAAGAATCTGCTTGAAGCGCAGCGGATCGATCAGCACATCGGTGTTGGTGCGGGGGTCGAGATCCAGCGCCAGGGTAAGGCTTTTCTGGCGTGCCAGGCCGTCGAAGACCCGCACGACCGATTCAACCAGTTGCCGCAAATTGGCGCGTTCGGGGCTCAGGCTCAGGCGACCGGACTCGATGCGCGCGATGTCCAGAATATCGCCGATCAGCTCCAGTAAATCCTTCGCTGAACTGTACGCAACCTCAATGGCCGGGCGGTCGAGGTGTCCGTTGTCGGCGCGTTTCAGAGCGAGCTCGAGCATCCCGATGACAGCGTTCATCGGCGTGCGGATTTCATGACTCATGGTCGCCAGGAAAGTGCTTTTCGCACGATTGGCATCGTCCGCCAGGTCCTTGGCCGTCTGCAGTTGCTCGATCAATTGGCGACGTTCACTGATGTCGATCCAGCCGCCAATGATCCCTTGAACCTTCCCCAGTGAGTCGCGGAAGGGCAGGATCCAGTGATAAATCGTCAATTCCCGGCCGCCGATGTGCAGCGAGCGGTCGAGGATCAGTGGCTCGTTGTCGGCCATGACACGGTTGTAGTCATCAACGTAACCCAGCGCTTCCTCGCTGTTGCTCAGAATCCCTTCAAGAATGCTCTTGCCGATGACGTCTTCGCGCTGTGCAGCAAAAGCGGCGAGGTAGCTGTCGTTGCAGATTTTCAGCAGACCGTCGCGATCACGCACGTAGATGGGATGAGGGGTACCGTTGACCAGTGCGCTCATGAACTCGAACTGGTCATTAAGCGCGCGCTCGGCCCGCTCACGCTGTTTGATCTGACGGCGCATCCAGGCATTCCAGGCCAGTGAGCCCAGCAGCAGGATGCCGGCGCCCCCTATGATCTGGTAGATCAGCAACTGGTAGTCATGCCACGCACCGCTGCCTCGGGGCGAGTAGGTGCGCCAGCGGTTGTTGATGGCGGCGAGGTCTTCGGGCGCGATGCTCGACAGCGCCTTGTCGAGGATTGACGTCAGTTCGGTCGCATTGCGTGACGTCGCCATGGCGATGCGCGCCGGCTCCTGGCCGACCGTGACGCGCATTTGCAGCGTGTCGTTCAGGCCGCGTGACGACAGGAAGTAGCTGGCGCTGAACAGTGAGGTGATTGCGCCTTCTGCCCGACCGTGGGCGAGCAGGTCCAGTGCCTGCGCCGGGTTGTCCACTTCCACCGGATAGATGCCGGGGTGATGTTCACGCAGGAAGGGCAGAATCGGGCTGCCGAGGGTCAGCGCCACTCTCTTGCCATCCAGCTGGTCGAGATTGGACGGGGCCGAGGTTTCCTTGCGCGTGACCAGGACGAACACGTTGTCCAGATAAGGCCGACTGAAATTGAAGCGGTTCTCGCGCTCGTCGCTGGGGATCATCGCCGCAATAAGGTCAGCCTGGCCCTGACTGAGCTGGCTGGCCATGTCGTTCATGCTGGCGGCGTGGCTGACCTCGAATGTCAGCCCGGTCCGCAGCCGGATGAGCTCAAGCAGGTCGGCCGTCACCCCGCTGAAGTTACCGGCGGCATCGTAGAACGTCAGAGGCGCGTACGCCTCGTTGAACACCACACGCACGACCGGGTGCTGGGCGATCCAGCGCTCCTCCCGCTGATTGAGCTGCAGCTTTTGATCGGTCAGCATCAAGTCGCTGCCGGCGCCCCAGCGCTTGGAAATGGCGATACGCTCTTCCACGGGGATGCCTTTGAGCACGCCGTTGACGATGTCCAGCAGCACCGTGTTCGATGCGTGTACGGCGAAGCTGAAACCGTTGGCCTCATGCTTGCCGAAATTGGCCATCTGCACGTTATTCAGATAGCCCTTGTTGATCACGTAATGGGTGGAAATGGTGTCGCCCAGAAAGACGTCAGCCTGATTGAACGCGACTGCGTTGATCGCGCTCTGGAACGATGAAAAGGTCTGCAGGCGCGCCTTGGGGTAGAGCGCCGCGATGACGTCAGGTGGCAGATAGTGATAGGCCATGCTCAGGCGCAGACCGTTGAGGTCGCCGTTCAGTGGCCGGGTTTCGCCGGTGCGGGTCACCAGCACCGGCTGGTCCACCGCGTAGGGGGTGGACAACGCGATGCCGCTGGATGCCGCCTCGTAACCGTTGGCGCTGCCCAGCAGGTCGATCTCGCCCTGGTTGAGCGCCAGAATGGCCTCGTCGCGGCTGGCGAAACGCAGAACCTTGACCGGCAGGTCGAGCACGCGGCCCAATATCCCCACGTAATCGGCAGTGAAGCCTTCGTAGTCGCGGCCGGTCAGGGTCAGGTCGAAAGGCGGATAGTCGGGCGCAGACGTGCCCAGAATCAGCTCGCGTTTGTTACGCACCCACTGCCATTGGGAGCGGTCCAGGGTCACGTCCATATGCGACGGGTTGGAGCGACTCAGCAGTGTGTAGCGTTCCGGTGGGCGGGAGTCTGCCTGGGCATCCAAGCCCAGGCAGATAAGTACCGCCGCGATCCAATAGTCCTTTAACGCCTTT
This sequence comes from Pseudomonas lutea, assembly GCF_000759445.1. Taxonomy (NCBI): domain Bacteria; kingdom Pseudomonadati; phylum Pseudomonadota; class Gammaproteobacteria; order Pseudomonadales; family Pseudomonadaceae; genus Pseudomonas; species Pseudomonas lutea. The sequence continues at coordinate 1,572,586 of NZ_JRMB01000001.1, read as the reverse complement.
GCCATCCTGTTTCTCACACTAACGAATTGCGTTTTGCCATCTCGATAAGTTCTACCAGAGTCTTGGCCTTGAGTTTCTGCATCAAGCGGGTTTTGTAGGTGCTGACGGTTTTATTGCTGAGAAACATGCCCTTGGCTATCTCTTTGTTGGTGCGACCCTGGGCAAACAGTTGCAATACCATTAGCTCACGGTCGTTGACGAGTTTGAAGCGCTCAATCTCGTTGGGGTCACCTTCTTTTTTGATCGTTGCGGCAAGCGCCTGACTGGGAAAGTAATTGTAGCCGGATAATACGGCTTTGACGGAGCTGACAAGTTCGCTCAGGTCTTCCTGCTTGCACACGTAACCGGAGGCCCCGGACTGCATGCAACGGATGGCAAAGAGACTGGGGGCCTGTGCGGTCAGGACGAGAATCTTGGACGGCAGGTTCATTGCGTTGAACCGGGCAAGGACTTCGAGCCCGTCCAGCTTGGGGATGCTGATGTCGAGGATGATCAGGTCGGGCATGCACTCACGGACCATCTGCATGGCGTCGACGCCATTGTCGGTCTCTCCGACCACTTCGTAATTCTCGTTCTCAAGAAGCATTCTTATGGCCATTCGAATGACCGGATGGTCGTCGATAATAAAAATAGAGTTCATGGTCAATCCATAATGAGTGGCAAGAAAGCGCGCACCTTATCCCAGATGTTCAACAGCGCCCATAAAGAGATCATGCCCGAACCGCTATATAGGAATAGTCCTACAAGAATAAGCGTATGTGCGTACATTGATGCACGCGGCGACCATGAATGTTTAATAAAAAGCAATGTGCGAGGTTGAGTAAAACAATGCGTATATACGGCTGTTTATTTCGAATCGGAATATACCGGGATTTTTCAATGGGCCGCCGGGCTGTTTAATTTCTACCCATGGAGCACCACCAATGATGGCTTTACGATCCGATATTGCCACCTGCGACTTATAATCCGGGTAGCGCACCTCACACACGATAGGGGCCTCAGGCGGGAGCCGAGATCAGGCTGATCAGCTCCAGCGTGTTCAATGGTTTGCTCAGGCAGCCCAGCAGCGGAAGTCCCATCGCTCTGGCCTCGGATTCAAGCGTCGCCAAAGGGGCCGCCTCCAGGCCACTGAGCAGGATCGCGCGCTGAATCAGCCCGCGACGGGTGGCCGTCTGAATCAGTTCCAGCCCGCACATGCCCGGCAGACGCTGATCGCACAGCAGCAGGTCATAAGGCTCGGGGCTGCGCTCCATGGCGCCCAGCGCTTCGCTGGCGTTCAGCGCGGGCGTGACCCGATAGAGGCCGTTGTTGTTTAAAAGGATTTGCAGAGCGATCAGTTGAAACGGGTGATCCTCAACCAGCAGGATTCGGAAATTTTCAGTGAGCATCGGCGGTTCCAGGCGAAGGAGGGGATGGGTGCGACCGCCTTGCCGGATGTCCGGCGGCGTCGGCACGCGAGCAATGTCTTCGGGAGGTAATGGGTCGGGTTGTCTCAAGGCTCGGAATGGCGCGGATTATTCGGCAGTGATGTGTGCGCAGCGATAAGGGCATTCCGACGGTTGTGTAGGAAATGTCCGAAGTTGCTGTTGGATCTGCTGAGAGCCCAACGAGAAATGCCCGAAACCGGCGTCGGATTCGGGCATTCGCGGCGCTGTCAGAGGCAGCGCAAGGTGCTTGTCGTGGGGTTAGACGGGGCTGGAGTGTCCGGTCATCTCACGGGCCATTTCGCTGGCGTAGCTGTCGGTCATGCCGGCGATGAAATCGATCACCCTGAGAAACGAGGTGTGCAGCGGCCAGGAGGGATCAGGCGCGTTATTACCCAGCAGATCTAGAATGCGCCGGCTCTTGAATGATGGTTCGTGCCCGCCGAACTGCTCCAAAGCGGCGCCGCAGAAGGCATTGAGCAGGATTTCCAGCGTGGTGTAAGCGCCGATCTCGTGCAGCGTCTTGCGTTTGTCCTGAAAGATTTTCTTGCGTGCCATGTCCTTGGCGCTGAGCACACAGCGCTTGGCCGGGCCATGCATGTGTTCGACCAAGTCACCCTGCAGCGTACCGGCGAGCAACGCATCCTGCTGTTCAACGAAGGCGCGCGCGGCGGCGTTGGTCAGGTGCTCGATGGCCTTGCCGCGCAGAATCGCCAGTTTGCGGCGGCGCGAGTCACCCGGGCCCAGTTGGCGGTAGGTTTCCGGCAAGTCATCACCCACCAGCCCCAGCAGCAACGACTCGACCTCGGTGTAGTTGAGCAACTCCATTTCCAGACCGTCTTCGAGGTCGATGAGGGCGTAACAAATATCGTCGGCAGCTTCCATCAGGTACACCAGCGGATGCCGTGCCCAGCGCTGTTCTTCCAGCTGCGGCAGGCCGAGCTTGCTGGCGATCTGCTCAAGAATCGGCAGTTCGCTCTGATAGCAGCCGAATTTATGCTTCTTGTAGCCCAGAGAGTCCGCATGGCGAGCCGTCCATGGGTATTTCAGGTAAGTGCCCAGCGTGGCGTAAGTCAGCCGCGTGCCGCCTTCGAACTGGTGATATTCAAGTTGGGTCAGTACGCGAAAGCCTTGGGCATTGCCTTCGAAATTCAGGAAGTCGTTGCGCTCGACCTCGCTCATCGCATCCAGCCAGCCGCGGCCCGCCGCCTGTTTGAACCAGTTGCGGATAGCGTCTTCGCCTGAATGCCCGAAGGGCGGATTGCCGATGTCATGGGCCAGGCAGGCTGACTGCACCACCATCCCCAGGTCGCTGGGATCGCACCAGTCGGGCAGCGCGCTGCGCAGGGTTTCGCCGACGCGCATGCCCAGTGAACGGCCGACGCAGCTGACTTCCAGTGAGTGGGTCAGGCGCGTGTGGATGTGATCGTTGCTGGTCACCGGATGCACCTGCGTCTTGCGGCCGAGACGGCGAAAGGCACCGGAGAAAATGATCCGGTCGTGATCCTTGTGAAACGGGCTGCGCCCCAGTTCTTCGGGGCTGTGCAAGGTTTTGCCAAGGCGCTCGCGGGTGAGCAGGGTCTGCCAATCCAAGGCCGGTACTCCGTCGGGTGATTACCGCGCTAGCTTCCCGGTTCGCCCGGCACGCTGCAAGCACAAGATCGCCGAGGGAAGCTTAAAACCCCGCAGCGTCGACATCGATCAGAAGCAGCCGCTCACCGTTATCAAAGAACTGCCCTGCGGTCAGGCAATACTGATTAGTGGTGGCGTCGCGGTAAGTGCTCGACAGTGTCAGACGCCGCTCATGCCAGCCTTCGGCGAGCAGGTGGTAGAAGTAGGGCCGCCACGACCAGTTGTGGCCCAGATATTTCGGGTCGGCCGTCCATGCGCCGTTACGCCATTCCAGATTCGGCGTGAGCTGAGTGCCCTGACGGTCGCACTGGTAAAAGCGCAGCAGCCAGGGAAAATCCGTACCGTTGGGCAAGCCCGCTATTGCCCCGTCGTCCTCGGCCCAGCGTTGCAGCCGACACATCAAATGCGTGAGGTGTTTGCGCAGTGTCATCAATCGCTCGCGCTCGGCGACTTTTTTCATCACGTAGCAGTCGCGCAGTGCAGCGAAGCGATTGACGAAGGCATCGGCCTCGAAGAAGTCCAACTGCGCCTGGGCAAACAAATAGCCCTGCACATACCGCGAGCCGCACTCCAGCGCGAAGTCGAGTTCGGCTTCCGTCTCGACGCCTTCGGCGATGATCCAGCAGCCGGTTTTCTCGGCCATCTGCGCCAGCGCTCTGACCACATCGCTGCTCGGACCGCCCCGCGCTGCCGCCTGGAACAGACGCATGTCGAGCTTGAGTATGTCGGGCTGCAATGCCAGCACCCGATCCAGCTGGGAATAACCGGCGCCGAAATCGTCGATGGCAATGCGCGCCCCGGCGTTGCGGTAATGGGCGACCACCTCTTTGAGGCGCTGATCGTCGCCACTCAGTTCGGTGATTTCGAAAACGATGCGTTCTGGCGCGATCCCGAAGCTTTCAAGGCGTGCGAGGCTGGGGGGCGGTTGGTCAGGCCGCAAGCGGCTTATCCAGCGCGGTGAGATGTTCAGGCTCAGAAACCAGTCGACCGGAGCCTCATGCAAACGGCTCATGGCGTTGTCGCGGATCTGCCGGTCGAGCCTTCGTAGTTGCATGGCGGGGCGCCGCGGGTCTGCGAAGAGTGGACCTACCGACTGCAAGCTTCCGTCTGCCTGGCGTAAACGGCCCAGCGCTTCAATGCCGGCAATGCGGCCGGTGGCAGTGTCGATGAACGGCTGAAAGCAGGCGAGCGGTTGCCCATCGAACACGGGGCCTCCTTAGTGAGGGTGGGTAGAGAGTAAATGGGTGCATTAGCGGAGCCATGACGACAAGCCCACACGCACTCCGCCTCGCCCGGTGGATTACCGGGCAAGGCGGAGTTGGATAGCAAGAATGTAGCCAGAATGCGCCTAACGGCGGCGGGAGGAGTTCTGCAGAGCCATTTTGATCAGCGGCAACACGGTTGCACTGAATTTGATCAGGCGCGTGACGCTGCCGGTGCGCTTGCTGCGTGTGCCTTTGCCAGTCAGGAACCCCAGCAGAGTCACGGCGCCGACGCCCCACAATGGCGCATGCTTGATGCCGAGCGAGCCGGGAAGGTCCGACGCCATACCGCGCATGCGTTGCAGCGGGTGCATCAGCCGTGAGGATTCCTGACGGATCTCCTGCCGATGCATTTCCATGCGCAGGCGAATCAGTGCCTTGCGCAGCTCACGCCGATTGTGAGTCTGGGGCAATTGAGGTGCATTGCTCATGGCATCAGTCGCTCGCGGTCGTTGGCCAGTTCTTCCAGTGTCGAATGGAAGGGTGAAGACTCATCGAAGACAGCGGCCTTGAGGCGCATCGCACAGAACAATGCCGCCAGCGTATACAGCCCGCACAGTCCGATGATGCCGGTAAGGCGATAGCTGTCCCATACCAGGATAAGCAACAGCGCGGACAGGCCGATGAGCAGCAGCAACGCGAAAACCAGTGCCAGGCCCGCAAAAAGCAGCAGGCGGACGGTGCGGGCTTTCTGCTCCTGAAGCTCGATACCGAACAGCTCCACATGGCTGTGCAATAGCCCCAGAAATGCCGCACCCAGCCGCCGTGGCGAAGAGGATTGATCGGTCCCGGTTGGACCTGTCGGCGACGTCATGACCGTTAGCGCCTTGTGGCCAGCAGGCCCAGCAGGAACCCAACGCCAGCCGCGATGCCCACCGATTGCCATGGCTTGTTCTGCACGTAATCCTCGGTGATGATCACTGCTTCCTTGCCACGTGCGCGGAGGGTTTCTTCCGTCAGCTTGAGGGTTTCACGGGCACGCAGAAGACTTTCGCGGATCTGTTCGCGCAGCTCGTCAGCTTGTTCGCCGGCCAGAGAAGCCGTGTGGGCCAGCAGTTTTTCCGTATCGGCAACCAGCGTCTGGAAGTCGGACATCAAGACGTCCTGGGCTTTTTCTGCGGTAGGTCGAGCCATGGTTTTCTCCTTAGGGGATGACGATATGGGGTTTCGAGTATGGCGCATTCCTGAAGGTTCATTCCAATCGCGTCAACAAGCCCAGCCGTTTAGCCCGCGAGGGTCAGCGCTGCCAATGCGCGCCTGCACAGCGCTGCAGAGTTTCCTGTCGTTGCGAAAAATCCGCAGGAGCCGGCTTGCTGGCGAAAGCAAGGTCCTGGCCGCGTTTTACATCTGACGCAGCGCGCTCGTTTGACCGCAGCCCGCAGCTAGCCGGCTTTCATCAAACATCACCACGGCGCTCTCTCCCACAGGGACTCTGTTTGCCGCGCGACAGCGCGGCGCCTGGACGACGGGGATCGCCTACGGTCAATCTTGTTGGGTCCGGAGCCCGCGCAGGGATGCTTGTGTTCCGGGGGGCTCGGGTGGGTTGCTCGACGAGTATGAAGGTGCGACCTAAACTTGCCTGTCAATTCCCTGGAATCGCAGCCATAGAGGGGCCTAGCCATGCCACCGGAATGTCAGCTGTTCGGAACGTTGGGGTGTCATCTGTGCGAGGTGGCCGAAGCCGAATTGATGCCGCTGGTGGAGCACGGCTTGTTGGTGGAGTTGGTCGACATCGCCGAGAGCGACGCGCAATACCAGGCGTATTGCCTGCGCATCCCGGTGCTGAGGCGGGCAGACACCGGTGCCGAACTGGACTGGCCGTTCGACACCGATCAGGTGGTGCTGTTTCTGCGTGACTGACGCGCGATCAATCCATCACCGCGCGCAACACCGGCTCGGTCCCTGTTCAGCCTGGATCAAAGATATTGAGTGTCGACCACCATGGCCTGTGCAACTGCGGCTTTCTGCTCCTCGGTCATGCCGTCCCAGACATGCACTTTGGCGTAATAGCCCAAGCCGGCGATCACGTACAGGCTCAGGGTAAACACGATGAACAGCGACATGAACGTCCAGCGTCCAACGTCCTGGTCATCGTCGGAAAAAGACTGCGAATAGTTTTCGTCGTTCTGGCTGGACGTGCCGGTGGAAAGTCGTTTGATCCATTGGAAAAACTGAACAAGCATGGGTAAAACCTCAAAAGTGGCGAAACGAATTCAGGGTGGGCAGTCGCGGGACACAAGGTCTGCGGCGGTGCCGACGTGTGCTGCGGCCCATGCACGTGGCGTGCTTGCAAACGCTGAAAACGAAAAAAGCCCGTCGATGACGGGCTTTCTTTTTATGAGTTCAGGTCTGGCAGGCTTTGATCGAGGGGCGAACAGGTCGCGACCGCTCGGATTCATGCCTGCATGCCGATTTCGTAACATTTTAGGACAAATCATTTTACGCATCCAGCGCAGTCATGTGGTTGTCAGACAACTGGCGCCGTTTTTCCGTGCGGCATAACGTCGCGCGCCTGCGTGCGGCCCGGGCTAGAGCCATCGCCACATTCATCCCGTTGCCCTGTCGCGTTAACAAACGTTGACGTTGATAATGCCGACGTTACCTTCAGCCAGCCGAGTCGTTTATGTCCGCTCCCGCTTTCACCGCCTCCGATCGTCAAGCCAGCACCTTGTACCTGCCGCCGGGTTCATGGGGGACAGTCCTGGACTGCCTTTGCGAGCGATTCAGTGCGATCAGCCGCGAACAGTGGCTGGACCGGATCGTCCGAGGCAAGGTGCTCGATGGTAACGGCCTGCCGATTGCGGTCGATCTGGCGTACCGCGAAGGCCTGCGTATTCATTATTTCAGGGAGGTCCCTAACGAAACGCCGATCCCGGTGCAGGAGGCAATTCTGTACGCCGACGAGCATCTGGTGGTCGCCGACAAACCGCATTTTCTGCCAGTGACGCCCGCCGGGGAGTACGTCGAGCAGACTTTATTGCGCCGGCTTATCCGTACGCTGGATAACCCCGATCTGGTGCCACTGCACCGCATCGACCGGCACACGGCAGGGCTGGTGCTGTTTTCCGCCAACAAGCAGACGCGGTCTGCCTATCAGGCCTTGTTTCCAACCCGGCAGATCGAAAAACGTTACGAGGCGATTGCCCCGGCGCTTGCGCACCTGACATTTCCTTGCGTACACAAAAGCCGCCTGGTCGACGGCGAGCCGTTCTTCCGCATGCAGGAAGCCGAGGGTTCGGCGAACACTGAAACCCGAGTCGAGGTAAGCGAACGTCGCGGCGAACACTGGCGTTACGCGCTGTTTCCGGTCACGGGCAAAAAACACCAGTTGCGGGTTCACATGGCGGCGCTGGGTGCCGGGATCTGCAATGACCCGTTTTATCCGAACGTGATCAAAGACGCCGTGGACGACTACCACAACCCGCTGAAACTGCTGGCTCAAGGCCTGCGGTTTACGGATCCGGTGACTGGTCAGGAGCGAGTGTTCGAGAGCCGGATCATGTTGGACTGGTAACGGGGCTTTTGGAGGGAGCATCGGTCCGCAAAAAACAAAAAACCCGCCAAACGGCGGGTTTTTTTGACAGTGACCGTTTTAAACGAAACGGTCCTTCGCTGGCATCACAGCTCTTTAACGGTGCGCACTTGGTCTTTGTTGATGCGAGTCTCTTTACCGTCCAGCTGTTTGAACTCGTAGAAACCCGACTCTTCGTCGTATTTCGGCGCGTCGGTTGCCTGGATTTCACGGCCGTCGTTCAGGGTGATCACAGTCGGCGACGAGCAACCGGCGAGGCCGGCAAGGCTCAGTGCGAGCAGGAAGGCGGCAGGAAGAGTCCGTTGGTTCATTGCTGTGTCTCCGGGTATTTGTTTAGTGATGTGTCTGACGCAGAGTGTAACGGCAAAGTTCCATGAAACCTGCCCGTTGCGCTCAGGCCTTGATCCCGGTCAACAGATCCGGCGTGTTGAGATTGGCCAGCCTGCGGTCATCAGCCTCGCATTGCAGCGCGACGGCGCCCAACGCTGCCAGCGTACGCCGCGGGCTGCGCTGACCTTGCCGCCAATGCTCCTCGAACACGCTCGCATGGACCGTGGGAATGCAGCACAGGAGCGGCTGCCATTGCTCTCCCTGGCGAACAATGACCGGCAGGCCCGGGTTCGCCGCCGCAGTGGCACGCAGGTCATTGAGCAGGTCGCGATCCAGCAGCGGCATGTCACAGGGCATCACCAGCAGGAGTTCGTGCCTGGCGGTGCCAAGGCCGGCGCGGATACCCGCGTAGGGGCCGGGGAAATCCTGCTGCTCATCTGTCACCAGCCGATCGGCGTAGTCCGCGTAGCGTTCCTGATTGCGGTTGCACGAGATGATCAAATCATCGGTGAGCGGTCGTACCAGGCCATGCAAATGCTCGATAAACGGCGCGCCGTTCCAGTCAATAAGGCCTTTGTCGCGACCGCCCATACGCTGGCCCCGACCGCCGGCAAGCAGCAGGATGGAGCAGGGCGCAAGGGTGTTGGATACGTTCATGGTCAGCTCGGCAGGCGCGGTCAAAACAGGTGCTGTGATATAACACCGGCCTGTTTCCTCTACAACCGGACCTCGCCATGAAAGCCAAGGCAGACACGCCTTTCGTACCCCTGAATATCGCCGTGTTGACCGTCAGCGATACCCGCACCTTCGAAACCGACACCTCCGGCCAGATGTTCGTCGACCGCCTGACCGCCGCTGGCCATGGTCTGATTGAGCGTGTGCTGCTCAAGGATGACCTTTACAAGATCCGCGCCCAGGTCGCGACCTGGATCGCCGACGATGAAGTGCAGGTGGTGTTGATCACCGGCGGCACCGGCTTCACCGGGCGTGACAGCACGCCCGAAGCTGTCGCCTGCTTGCTCGACAAACAAGTGGATGGTTTCGGCGAGCTGTTCCGGCAAATTTCCGTGCCCGACATCGGCAGCTCGACCATTCAGTCCCGTGCGCTGGCCGGGCTGGCCAACGGTACGCTGGTGTGCTGCCTGCCGGGCTCGACCAACGCGGTGCGCACCGGATGGGACGGCATTCTCGCCGACCAGTTGAACAACAGCTTCCGCCCGTGCAATTTCGTGCCGCACCTGAAGAAGGCCGCGCCTTGCGCGACGCGCGGTTGAGATTGATGAGCACGCCTGAAATGAAGCCCTTGATGCCGGTCGAAGAGGCCATGCAGCGATTGATGGAGCTGGCGGCGGCTGCGCCCATCACCGGACGCGAGGAAGTCGGGTTGGCCGACGCCCAGGGCCGAGTGCTGGCTGAAGACCTGGTGTCCACCCTGGATTTGCCGCCATGGCCCAACAGCGCCATGGACGGTTACGCATTGCGCATGGCGGACTGGCACGGTGAGCCGCTGCCGGTCAGCCAGCGGATTTTTGCCGGTCAGGCGCCCGAGCCACTACAGCCGGGGACATGCGCGCGCATTTTTACCGGCGCCCCGGTTCCGCAAGGCGCCGATTGCGTCGAGATGCAGGAGAACGCCGAGGTCCAGGCAGACCAGACCGTGCGCTTTGTGCAATCGCTGCGTACTGGTCAGAACATTCGACCCAAAGGGCAGGAGACCACGGTGGGCGACAAGGTGCTGGAGGCTGGCACGGTGCTGGGTCCAATCGAATTGGGCCTGGCCGCGACCATGGGCTTTGGCCATGTGCAGGTCGTGCGCCGTGCCCGTGTCGCGGTGATTTCTACCGGCGATGAATTGGTTGAGCCGGGCCAGCCACTTGGCCCGGGGCAGATCTACAACAGCAACCGGGTCTTGCTGTGCAGCTGGCTGAGCCGATTGGGTTGCGAGGTCATTGATGCGGGCATCCTTCCGGATAACCTGGAGAAGACCCGAGCTGCACTGGCAGGCTTGAATGGCGTCGACCTGATCCTTTCCACCGGCGGCGTGTCCGTCGGCGAAGCGGACTTCCTCGGTCACGCGCTGCGGGAAGAGGGCGAAATCGCCTTGTGGAAGCTGGCGATCAAACCTGGCAAACCGCTGACGTTTGGTCACTTCCGCGGCGTGCCGGTGATCGGCCTTCCCGGCAATCCCGCGTCGACGCTGGTGACCTTTGCGCTGCTCGCCCGGCCTTATCTGTTGAGGCGTCTGGGCGTGCAGGGGGTCAAGCCGCTGCAGTTCAAAGTGCCTGCTGCCTTCACCTGGACCAAGCCAGGCGCGCGGCGCGAGTACCTGCGTGGACGTCTGGAGCAAGGCCGGCTGGTTGCCTACCGCAATCAGAGTTCGGGCGTGTTGCGCAGCGCCGCGTGGGCCGACGGGCTGATCGAGATCATCGAAGGCACGACTGTGGCAGAGGGTGATCTGCTCAACTTCATTCCGCTGAGCGAAGTGATGGGCTGAACGGTTGAGTGGCCGTGAGGGCACTCAACCGGGGCGCCGGACGTTGAATAAGCCCGAGCGGCAGGCTTTAGATGCGGGCGTCGGCGGCAGGGCGCAGGTCGCTTGCTTCCTCGTCGATGCGGTCGGACTCGAACAGTTCGGCCAGTTCGGTTCGGGCTTCCAGCGCGCTTTGCATGACCTTCGCTGCGTCGTCGTAGATCAAGTGCTGGCGGTTGAGCACTTGTTCGTCATGCCGCTTGAAGCGCTCGATGCGGGCGCTGGCCTGCGTTTCGCTCAGGCCCAGCCCGATCAGCGTGCGCCGGGTCATCTCCAGGCTTGAATAAAAGGTTTCCCGCACGGCCTCGGCGTTTAGATCGAGCAAACGGTGAACGTGCTGACGGTTACGGGCTCGCGCGATGATCTTCATGTGCGGGTACAGCCTGCGCACCAGCTCTGCGGTCTTGATGTTGGTGTCTGGATCATCCGTGGCAATGACAAAGTATTCGGCCTGATCGACCTTTGCGGCGCGCAGAATCTCCGGGCGCAGCGGGTCGCCGTAGAACACCGGGACGTTGCCGAAGCTTCGGGTGAATTCGATCGTCTCCACCGAGGTGTCCAGCGCAATGAACGGGATGTTCTGCGCGCGCAGGATACGGGCAACGATCTGGCCCATCCGGCCCATCCCGGCGATGACGACGCGCGGGTTATCCGACTCGATCTCCTTGTAGTGCGCCGGGACTTCCTTGACCACAGGCTTGGGCTTGAGCCACCTCGCCATGACCAGCAGCAACAGCGGCGTCAGCGCCATCGACAAGGTGATGGTTAACACCAGGGTGTCGTACAGCGCCGCATCGAACAGCCCCTGATCGCGGCCAATCTTGAACACCACGAATGCGAACTCACCGCCCGCCGCAAGCACCAGCCCAAGACGCAGAGCGCTTTGCTTGCCCAGGCCGCCGGCCAGACGCCCGACGAAAAACAGCAGGGGCAATTTCAAGCCGATCAACAGCAGCGTCAGGCCCAGCACCGTCAACGGCGAATTGATCAGCAGGCCGATGTTCGCGCCCATGCCGACACTGATGAAGAACAGCCCGAGCAGCAAGCCCTTGAACGGCTCGATCTGCGATTCCAGTTCGTGGCGGTATTCAGAGTCGGCGAGGAGCAGGCCGGCAAGAAAGGCACCCAGCGCCATGGACACTCCGACGAGGTCCATCAGCCATGCTGTGCCGATCACCACCAGCAAGGCCGTTGCCGTGGAGACTTCCTGAAGCTTGGTTTTAGCCACGATGCGGAACACCGGGCGCAAGAGATAACGCCCGCCGACCACAACAATGGCAATGCCGCCCAGCACTTGCAGGCCGTGGCGCAGGGAGTCGCCGGAGTTGTCATCATGTGCACCGCCGGCCAGCATCGGTACCAGCGCGATCAGCGGAATGGCGGCGATGTCCTGGAACAGCAGGATGGCGAAAGCCAGGCGTCCGTGGGGCGCGTTGAGCTCTTTGCGCTCTGCCAGGCTTTGCAGGCCGAACGCGGTCGATGACAGCGCCAGCCCCAGACCCAGCACGACGGCGCTGTTGAGGGGCTGATTGAAGCCCAGCAGGGCCACTGCGCCGATGGCCACTCCGGTCAGCAACACTTGCGCCAGCCCCACACCAAACACTGACTTGCGCATGGTCCAGAGGCGGCGTGGCGACAATTCAAGGCCGATGATGAACAACAACAGCACCACGCCCAGCTCCGAAATGTGCGCAACGCTCTGCGGGTCGCCGATAAGACCCAGGCAGGACGGGCCGATAATCACGCCGGCAATCAGGTAGCCGATGACGGCGCCCAGTTGCAGACGTTTGGCCAGAGGAACCGTGACGACGGCGGCGAGCAGGAACACGACTGCGGCCTGCAGCAGGCTGCCTTCATGGGGCATTGGGGACTCCTTGTAAAAGAGGGCTCGGGGCGGATGCTGCGTCTATGGCAGGTACGTCGTTGAGCCCTGTGACGCATGAGCGATGGAAAAAGTGGCGCGTATTAAACCACGTGAAAGTGACGGACATCAGCAGCCGGGACGCTGGGTCGCAGGCGTGCGGACCACGGCGGCGTGCCAGCGCCGTCCAGAGCAGGTAACCTAGGTGCGCCGATTCATCGCGCCGACATCAGCCCCTTTGCTCTCGACAGGTTTTCAGGAATCCCGTAATGACTAACAAACAGCGTCTTGTTTACTCGATCATCATTGCCTTGAGCGTCCTGGCGATCATGCTGGGGCTTTCCCATTTGCAGAACATCGGCGTGCTCAGCGAAAAAACCTTTCAATACATTGCGATATTCGTCGCCGTTGTCGTGGTGGTCTTGAACGGCGTGTTGCGCCGCAAGGTCAGGCGCTGATCCCGCCATGCCGGACACCCCGATACCTCCCGGAACGGTGTCCGGCACGCTGTAGCATCAACCGGTTACAAACCGCGGATGAACTATTTTTCGGCCCCTGAACTCCAAAAAACCGCATTCAAAAAGCCCGCAAAGGGAAATGGAGTTCACACATGATCAAGAAACTTACCGCTGCCGTCCTCGCCACCGCTGCCCTGACCACCGCACAGTTCGCCCTCGCGGACAAGCCGGGCGCTGGCTGGATCACCATCGAAAAAGCGATCGAGAAAGCCAAGTCGGCGGGTTATACCGAGATTTACAAAATCGAAGCCGACGACAACGGCTATTGGGAAGGCGAAGGTCGCAAGGCTGACAGCCTGACTTATGAATTCCGCATCGACGGTACTTCCGGCAACGTTCTGCGCGATCAGAAAGACTGATCGACGCAGCGTTTGCCAGGCGGGGGCCCTCGGGCCTCCACCTCTATCCTCCCGCTTTACTCCCGCACACCAATCCGACAATCTTGGCTTCCCGATTTCATCAGCAGGAAGCGATGCATGAGTGTCCGGATCGAGTTCAAATCCAATCCCTCCGAAGAAGAACGTCTGCAGATCCTCGAGCCATTGAGGGCCTATAACGCCGCACAGGCGGGCGACGGCAAGTCTGAAAAATTTGCCCTGTTTGTTCGTGACGAACACACCGATGCCGTGATTGGCGGGCTCCACGGCCGCATCCTCTACCGCTGGCTGTTCATTGAGTTGCTGGTCGTGCCCGAACAGGTGAGAGGCCAGCGCATGGGGAGCCAACTGATGGGCATGGCCGAGGACCTGGCCCGCGAACGCGGTTGCCTCGGCGTCTGGCTCGACACCTTCGATTTTCAAGCGCCGGACTTCTACCGCAAGCACGGCTATGAGGCCTTTGGGCAGCTGGATGACTATCCGCCGGGCCACCAGCGGTTGTTCTTCCAAAAACGCATCAGCGCAGCGTAGTCAGTGCGCTCCCGCGGCCGTCCTACCCGGGCGGTCGCAATTCCCTAATGGCACCCTGGCCGTCGCGCAGTATTCTCAAGCCGCCTGCCTTTCTGTCGCGCTTCCCGTCCCAAAACCTCAACGGAGCTTCAGATGACTACCGACCACAACAGCTCCGCAAGCCGGACGATTACCTGTACTGACCTGACCGAGCTGCTGCGGCAGATCTTCCTGCGCCACGGGACCTCGGCCGAGGTTGCGCGGGTGCTCGCCGAAAATTGCGCTGGCGCCGAGCGCGACGGCTCCCACAGTCATGGCATCTTCCGCATCAAGGGCTACCTGTCGTCACTGGCGGCGGGTTGGGTTGACGGCCAGGCCCGGCCTAAGGTCGAAGACGCAGGGGCCGCTTTCGTGCGCGTTGACGCCATGGGCGGTTTTGCGCAACCGGCCATGCAGGCCGCCAAAGGGCTGGTCATCGAAAAGGCTCGCAGCGCCGGCATCGCGATTCTGGCGATCCGCAACTCGCACCATTTCGCTGCGCTGTGGCCAGATGTCGAGCCGTTTGCGACGCAGGGGCTGGTGGCACTGAGCGTGGTCAACAGCATGACGTGCGTCGTCCCTCACGATGCGCAGAAGCCGCTGTTCGGCACCAACCCGATTGCGTTCGCCGCGCCGCGCGCCGAGGGGCCGCCGATCGTCTTCGACATGGCGACCAGCGCCATTGCCCATGGCGACGTACAAATCGCCGCCAGAGAAGGGCGCATGCTGCCGCCTGGCATGGGCGTTGACCGCAACGGCGAGCCCACTCTGGATCCCAAGGCGATTCTTGAAGGAGGCGCGTTGTTGCCATTTGGCGGCTACAAGGGATCGGCGTTGTCGATGATGGTGGAACTGCTCTCGGCTGCGTTGACCGGCGGGAATTTCTCGTTTGAGTTCGACATGTCGAAAGCGCCCGGCGCGCAAACCCCCTGGACCGGTCAGGTGATCATCGTCATTCACCCCGACAAAGGCAGCGGTCAGGTCTTTGCCGAGCGCAGCGAAGAGCTCGTCCGGCAGATGCACGGTGCGGGACAACAACGCATGCCGGGCGATCGTCGTTATCGTCAGCGCGAGCGGTCCTTGAAGGAGGGGATCGTAGTGTCGGCAGAGGACCTTGATCGGCTTGAAGCGTTAGCCCGCGCTTGAATCCGGGCGCGCCTATTCGGTGCCGAGGCGTATTGAGCTGGCGCAGGAGACGAGAATGGATCAGCGGCCCGCGGTGACCATTCGTCGCGACAGGACTTGCGTTCAGGGGGCGTAGAAAATACTGTATGTTTAAACAGTATCGAGAAGAAGAGAGCGCCCATGCAAACCAATCAAGCGAACACCCGCACTGAATGTGCTGCACAGCAACATGAATCTTCGTTCAGCAGCATCTGGGGCAATGAGATGCAGCGCGAGGATTTTCTTGCTCTGGCGTCAGGGCTTCGCCAGTTCAGCGCCAATCAGGCCGACCTCGCGTTTGCCCCGTCGGCGAGCGGCTATGCGACGGCCAACATGGCCCACGTAAGCCAGCTCGCGGCAGAGTGACGCTTTGTGGGGCAAGCCGCAAGCAGGCCGGTTCAGGGCTTGAATCGCACCATCACCGGCACCGGAGTCTGACCCGCAACCGTGTCATCAGCGTCGGGCTGGCGATTCTTGCCGGTACGAATCATGGCCAGCGCGACTGAAGTGCCCACTGCCGATACCGCGCACCATGCAAGCAAGAAAGTGGTCATGTCTGGTTCTCCGAACTGCAGAAATCGGGCTGCCCATTCGAAATGAGGGGCTGTACGTCAGAACCTATCGGCCGCTCAACGGATTGCTTGAGTCGACATTTCAGAAGATTGACCAATTGAGCGCCTGGTCGCAACTCCCTCGGACCAATGGGGTCTTGCATGTTGAACACAGTAAATTTCAGGACCCTTGTTTATGAAAGATCTCGGCTCACGTCTGAAAGAAGAACGCAAAAGGCTCGGTCTGTCGCAGCAGGACTTCGGCTCAATCGGTGGCGTTGAAGCCAATGCTCAGGGCAAGTATGAAAGCGGGGAGCGTATTCCGCGCTCGGACTACATGGCAGCCCTTGGCAAAAAGGGCATCGATGTTATGTATGTGTTGTCGGGCCAGCGTACTCCCATCGCTACCGATACCCTGAGCGAGGCGGAGCGGGCGGTCATTACTCATTACCGTGCGCTGAGCGAAGATGATCGTGAAGCGATATCCCAGTTGGCAACGTCTTTGTCCGAATGCGCCACCGAGTGTTCATCCTGACACTTGCCGGTAAGTCATGAGTCGGTTGCGTGAAAATATACGAAACATATATGCTGCGTATATTCTTCGCGAGGTCGCCATGGGTCTGGTAAAAATTTCCGAACAGATGCACGCCAATATCCGCTGTGCCAGCGCAGCGTTGAGCCGATCGATCAATTCGCAGGCCGAACACTGGATGCGCGTCGGCATGCTGGCCGAGCTTCATCCGGGGCTTAATTACAGCGAAATCTGCCAACTGCTGATCCGCGCCGAAACGTCGGGCGGCGCTGTGTTGAGTCTTCAGCCTTGCGACCTTGTGCCCGATCTCTCAGAAAACAGGGCGGTGTCGCAATGAGCATCAGCATCAAGAGTGAAGCCGATCTGGTCGGGCTCCGTGTAGCGGGTCGTCTGGCCGCAGAGGTGCTGGCCATGATTGGCGAGCACGTCAAGCCGGGCGTCACCACCGAGGCGCTGGATGACCTGTGTAACGACTTTATCGTCAACCAGCTCAAGGTGATCCCCGCGAACGTCGGCTATCACGGCTTCACCAAAACCACGTGTATATCCCCGAACACCGTCGTTTGCCACGGCATTCCCTCGGCAGACGACGTGCTGAAAGCAGGCGATATCGTCAACATTGACGTCGCGGTCATCAAGGATGGCTGGTATGGCGATACCAGCCGCATGTACTACGTGGGGGAGGTAAGCCCGCTCGCTCGCCGATTGGTCGAAACCACCTATGAAGCCACACTCGCCGGTATCCACGCTGTCAGGCCTGGCGCGACACTGGGCGACATTGGGCATGCCATCCAGACCGTGGCGTACCGTGAGGGCTTCAGCGTGGTACGCGAATATTGCGGGCATGGCATCGGCCGCAAATACCATGAAGAGCCTCAGGTCCTGCACTACGGCTCAGCGGGCAAGGGGCTCAAGCTCAAGCCCGGGATGGTGTTTACCATCGAGCCTATGATCAACGCCGGCAAACCAGGCACTTACGTGCTTGACGATGGCTGGACCGTCCTCACGCGTGACCAGTCCCTCTCGGCGCAGTGGGAGCACATGGTAGCGGTGACCGGGGACGGTTTCGAGCTGCTGACCCCTTGGCCGGAAGGCACCGGCGATTACCCGGCGGTCTGAGCTTGACTCATCAAGTCACACAAGTGGGCGTGACGAAAAAGGCCGCTGACTTGTAGGCTGTTTCCTGTTCCCCTGTGGTGCTGCTTCCTGACAGGCTGTCGAGTGTCCAGTGCAGGTAGCGCCAGGGGAGAACACCATCATCGATTCCAAAGAAAACCGGCCTTGGCCGGTTTTCTTTTGCACGCATGAGCGTGAACGCGCTCGCTAGCCAGCCTGCAACTGCTTGGCGGCGTCCACTCCGGATGAGCTGAGCTTGATAGGGTACTTCAGGGACCGGTCACCCTCAGCAGGGCGGTTCACGCAGCCGTCGTGAATCAGCCCGGCATCCTGCAGGTGCTCAAGGGTATCGGCGACAGCATTTTCCCCCCTGTAGTTGTCCAGCACTTCCTTGCCCAGCCCGTGTGGATGAGCGTGCAACAGGCGGGTGAGAACTTCCTTTTTCAGTGCGTTATCGATGGTCATGTTTACCTCGCTTTGCTGGTGTGATGAGCGCTGCTTATAAATTCCGACCGCACGGATACCCATTTGTTTAGCGTTTCGCCTGATTCGTACTCGATGGAGCAGCGTCACACCCGATCGCGACGACGACTGGGACCAGCGATGCGAGGCATATACCCCGGAGCCCTCATTGAGCCCATCGCCCGAAGAATAAGGTGGAAGGCAATTTGATGGCCCGCAGGTATCAGCATTTCTGGAAAAATCCTTTTTTTTTGATGGATTTCAGGACGATGCGGATGTGCACGCGTAGGGTGAGTCTGGCCGTAGTGATGGGGTTTCTGGCAGCTGTGTCGGTGAGCGCGCACGCCAGGGCCATCAGCAAGAACGAACTGCAGGTCTGCAAATGGGGGGCGGGAATGGCAGGGGTGGCGCAGCAATCCAAACTGTCGGGGACCACGCTCTACAGCGCCCGGAAGAAACTGCAAAGCCGCACGTTCAGCAAACCCTGGATGCGCAAGATGGCGCTGGGCATTACGGAGCAAACCTATAAAAGCCCCTCGAAGTTGAAGCCCGCCGCCGTACGGCAGACCTACTACGAGGGGTGCATTCAGCACGATCTCGCCCGCAAGTGAGTATGTGCGTGTGAATAGACGCAGAGCCTGCCAACTGCCGGCAGGCTATTGCAGCCCGGCATGGCCGGGGCTATCGGCAATTCCCTGCCAGACGATAATGCTGAGCCTCGGCAACCGCAGCGCTGTTGAATTCGACACGGTTTTTTTCGGCGATTGCGTTGTACGAAGGGCAGTCAGGGCGGTGATAGACCATGGTCTTTTTGTTGCCGCGGATCGCCAGCGCCAGATGGGTCGACGGGGTGTTTACGGCCGGCTTCATCGGACTGTCCGCACCTGGTCGCGCCTGCGCCGTCACAGCCGACCCACTTTGCGCCGCACTGCCGCCACTCAGGCTTGCATCGAGAAAAATCGGCGCATGGTCGGACACGCTGTCCCGTCCCTTCGCGTGGGTCAGCCCCAGAAACTTCGGGTAGTCGTAGACCGCGACTTTGTTGACGCGGATGGCCGAGTCCTTGCTGATGAAAATATTGTCGTAAAGGTTGGCGAACTTACCGTCCGTGGTGGACAGGGTGCTGGCGCCATCCAGTACGAGCGGTCTGGCACTGCTGTCGAGTTTGCTCCACGCGGGAGAATTGGGCGGCGTGTTGAAGTCACCCATCAGCATGATCCGGTTATTGCCGGGGTAGGTTTCCTGCAGCCAGGTCCAGTAGTTTGAGAGGGCGACGATTTCTGAAGCACGGTCTGCCTGGTTCTTGCCGTACAAGACATGCACGGTTGCAACGACGAAGGTCTTGCCGTCTTTCAGGGACCTGAACTGCGCGGAGTAAGGCTCGCGCTCGAAGGTGTCGGTGCGGTCCAGGTAGCTCACGGCGCCGTCTTCATAGGCAACCGCCTCATCCCGCCACAAGAAGCCGTACATTTCTTTGTAGGAAGATCGCCCAACAGCATGCGACGCCATGGAGCTCCAGTGCTTGCCCGTCTGCCGGGTCAACTCCGACGCCAGCGCTTGCAGCGCTTCTTCACTCATTAATTCCTGAACCGCGAGAAAGTCGACTTGCCGCGCAACCTTGGCGATGCTCTGGAAATCCTTGTTCGGGCGCACGCTCAGGTGCTCAAGGTTCCAGGTGCCGATTTTTACATCGGCGCAAGCGGTGTGCAGGAAGCTAAACGTTAAAAACAGGGCGACACAAAATCTGAACATTGTTATCCAACTGGGTTATTCAAAAGGGGAGGCTGGGTAAACGGTAGCGGGCCCGGTGGCCGCAGGACTGGCGCCTACGGCCACACAAGCGCTGAGCAGGGGGCGTCATGCATAGGCTGAGACAAGCGGTGATGCCAACTCAGTCTTCCTTGGGCACTGTCCAGAAGATCTGTACGCCACCATCGTCTCGCCAGGCCAGGGTCACGTTGTCGTTCTCGTCGATTTCTTCCAATAACTGCTTCCAGTCGTCTTCCAGTTCGTCTGCCAGTCGAAAAATCAGGGCAGCGCGAGCTTTCTGCGCACTTTGGGAATTAATGATCTTTTGTACCCGAACGGCCATTCGTTCGTAATGGCCTGGCGAGGCGGCGGTGGATGCATCGGACTCAGACATGAAGTGACCTCCTGTTCGCTGTATGCGCATACAGTATTTGAGTGTCGGACGTTTCGCAACAGTGGAGCGGACAAAAACCCACGGCGGCTCAAGTCGCTGATTTGTCTGCTGATTCGCAGACTGGCGAACCAAACTCCAACGGGCTGATCTGATCGCTAGATGACGATTGATATCTCAAGCGCACATGGCTTGGACATTTGAAACCAGGAGGCTTTATGAAGATTCAATCACTGCTGATGCCGGTGGCATTCGCTTGCTGCGCGGCGCTGGCCGGGTGCTCTACTTCGACTGTGGTGACGTTGCAGAACGGCACTCAGTATGTGACCAAAGACGCGCCCAAAACTAAAAGCAAAGATGGCTTTTACGAGTTTGAGGACATTTCCGGCAAGACCATTCGGGTCCGTGCCGACGAGGTCGCAACCGTCAAAGAAGAAGACTGAGGTATCCCGAGGGTCCTGGGTGACGCCGGGACCCTTACTGTATGGAAAACTGTATTCATCTGAATGGAACGTCTTCGCATTGGCCTTGTTCTAAACGAGGCTATTTGATCACGCTAATTCCTCTCAGGCCCTAATTATGGAAAACCCTCCTAACACCGGCTATAGCGCAGCGCCTCTGCGTTTTCTTGCCAACGGCGGTGCGGTCGGTGATCTGCTTCGGTCCCCCCTGATTGAAAGCTCGCCTCTGGGTGCGCCTGTAACATGGCCGGACAGTCTCAAGGCTCTGATGAGCACGGTACTGCCGGTTCAGGCGCAAATCGTGCTCTTTTGGGGGCCCGATTACATAGCGCTGTACAACGACGCCTATGCGCCCAGCATCGGTGAAAAACATCCCCGCGCGCTTGCCCGACCTGCCATCGAAAACTGGCGTGAACTCTGGGATGACCTCGAGCCTCTGTTGCGCGGCGTCCGTGAGACCGGCGAGACCTTTGCCGCCAAAGACCGTCCGTTCTATATCGAAAGGCACGGTTACGGTGAAACGGTCTACTTCGACGTTTCCTACTCGGCGGTGTATCAGGGGGATGGCTCGGTGGGCGGTGTGCTGTGCATCGTGACCGAGACCACTGACCGCGTTCAGTTCGAACGTCGACAAGCATTGCTGCTTGAGTTGGGCCAGGCCTTCCCGTCGATCCGCGACCCCGAGCAGATCGAAGTCGATGTCATCAGCCGGGTCGGCAGCGAGTTACATGCCGCTCGCGTGAATCTGGCGGAGGCGGACGAGGAGTCCGGTGGTTTCCGGGTCAGCCGGGAATACCGCGCAGGTGATATCCGCAACGACCCCGCTCTCGTTTCCTTCAGCGACCAGACCTGCCGTGCACTGCGCCAGGGCATGACTGTTCAGTACAGCGCAACGGCTGACGTGGATAACGCCCCTCAAGACGCGCTGGGTGGTCTGGCCAAGGGGATGGCGCGCTCATCGGTGCATGTGCCGCTGATGCGCCATGACACCCTGGCTGGCGTTTTTACGATGGAGTTCGATGGCGATCGGGTCTTCAGTCGGCACGACATTCACCTTATCGAGGAAGCGGCGAAGCTCGGTTGGCTGTGGATCAATCACACCCGAGCCGAGTCGGCGTTGCACGCGAGTTCAGCGCAACTAGCCGGGATGTTCGAACAAGCGGGTGCGGGGATTGCGCTCTGTGATCACGAAGGGGTCTTTCGACAAGTCAACGACCGATACTGCGAAATCCTGGCGCTGCCCCGCGAAGCCATTGCCGGGCATTCGATGCTCGACGTGCATAAAGACTGCACCGCAAACGTTCAACCCCTTTTTCACGAACGCTTTCTGAGCGCAGACACACCCTTTGAACTGACCCAGCACCATGTACGCGCAGATGGTTCTGTCGTGTGGTTGCAAACACATGTGACGCCGCTGCTGGACGAGGGGCACGAGCTCAGCGGCCTGCTGTTTGTCTGTGTCGACATCACCGCACGCGTGGGTGCCGAGCATCAGTTGATAGAGCTCAACGAAGGCCTTGAGCAGCGGGTCGCAACCATGGTGGCCGAGCGCGAGGCGGCCATTGCCCTGCTGCACGAGTCTCGCAAGATCGAAATGGTCGGCCAACTGGGTGGCGGCATTGCCCATGACTTCAACAACCTGCTGACGCCGATCATGACGTCACTGGAACTGCTTCGTCGCCAGCCTGCCGCCAATGACCGCTCCCATCGTCTTATAGATGCGGCGCTGCAAGCTGCCGATCGCGCGCGCATTCTGGTGGGCCGGCTGCTGACCTTCGCAAGGCGCCAGACGCTCAAGCCGCAGGTAGTGGCTGTCGATGCACTCGTGACTGACATGCGCGACCTGATCCAGCGATCCCTGGGACCGACGATCGAGGTGATCGTCGACATCCCGGCCGGCTTGCCGAATATCCTCATCGACCCGCACCAGCTGGAGTTGGGCATTCTCAATCTGGCCGTCAACGCCCGCGACGCCATCCCGGAACACGGCTTTTTGAAGATCAGCGCGCGTGTGGACGTCGTTTCCGACAGCCCGGGTCTCGGCCAGACGCCGGCGCAAGGGCAATACGTCAAATTGACCGTGAGTGACAACGGCAGCGGCATGAGCAACGAGGTGTTACAGCGTTGTGTCGAGCCGTTTTATTCCACCAAAGGCGTGGGCAAGGGCACCGGGCTGGGACTGTCGATGGTTCAGGGGTTGGCGCTGCAGTCCGGGGGAGGTTTCGGCATCCAGTCGGTGCCGGGGGAGGGTACCCGCGTCGACCTCTGGCTGCCGGTCTCCTGCGCAGACGTCCAGCACGCCGATGACGGGCAGGAAGAGCAAGAGTCTGCGGCGGTCCATCCCTTTCACGTGCTGATGGTGGATGACGAGGACCTGGTGCGGTACACCGTCGCCCTGCAACTGCGCGACCTGGGGTATCGGGTGACTGAAGCCGAGTCTCCGTCGGCAGCCGAACACCTGGTCGAGACCGGGTTGCGGCCTGACATTCTGATCACCGACCAGCTGATGGCAGAAAAGAACGGCACCCAACTGGCGGAAAGCTTGCGAGTGCGGATTCCGGAGCTACCGGTGCTGATCATCACCGGTTACACCAACGAGGCTTCGACGCATATCGGCGGTTTTGATGTAGTTGCAAAACCCTTCACCCGTAGCGATATCGCGTCGCGGGTGGCGAAGGCATTGGGCCGCTGTGGAAAATTTGGCGCAATCAAGGCGCCCGTTGCAACGAACGCCTGACCCTCGCGTTTCACGCAGGACTTTGCCTGTGTGAAACGCGAGGTGCGTTTATGGTGTGGGCGAGCCCCGTTCAGTGATCGCTGTACAGCCGGTCGAGATGGCGGGTCGGGCTCAGACCGAGCGCCCGATGGCCTGCTCGTAGCACGACAGGAAATACTGCCATTGCGACTCATCCCAGAACGAGTGGCGCCTGAGCTGCGGGATATCGTGACGCGCGGCGCCCATGATGGTGATCCGCCCATGGGACTTCTCAAGATCAAGCAACGCCAGTTCAAAGTCGAACCGCGTCTCGGTGGCTGTTGCCTTGATGAAGATGTGTTTGGAACGCATGCAGCCATGCTGCCATTTGCCCAGGTGCATCTTGGCCAGCGTCTCAGCCAGGCGCTTGAAGAGTTTCTGGTGCTGCTCAGTGGTCAAGGTGCGAGCGCCGCCTTGGGCATACCAAGTATCCAGGTCAATAAAACCGCCAAGATCCTTGGTCACCAGTACGCCTTGCCAAACACCGGCAACTTTGCGCGCCCCGTAAAACACCGGGCGTGGTGCATTAACGCCCAGCTCGGCCAGACGAGACAGGGCTATGCCCTCACGCAATGCTGTCGGACGGCCTGCAGGGTAGCGAAGGCTACGGAATAGATGGCCGGTCTGGCGTTTGACGTAGAGCGTGTTGCCGTCGTGGACGACACGCTGAACGCCGCTGGTGCCGTTTCTGCGCACATTTGGCGGCTCCACCCAAGGGCCAGACGTGCCCCACCAAAACTCGAATTCGTTGTTTGCCCGACCCATCATGCGCTCCAAATACGGTAGAAATTTTGCCACCATGCAGCGCCTGTCAGTGTGCAGTGCGCGCCCCTCAGGCCTCTGCGGCCCAGGATAGTTCCAGCATTCATCTATGGCTGTTGGCTATTAGCCAGTTTCAGCCGTTCAGCTTACTCACTTGCCACACCTTCTTTTCGCCCAAAGAGCAGCCATTTGCGCCATCGGACAGGGTAAAAATGCTCGGACTGAAGCATCATGCCTCGCAAGGCATGCTACGGCAGGCTTATGGACGCCCGGGTTACTGAGCGCGTCATGTCCGTTCGTCCCCTGGTTGCAAGAATCGCGGAATTGCTGGCGCGGCGGGTTATCCACCGTGCATAACTAAATAAGGAAATTTGCCATGATCTCTACCCTTGAACTCTGCCATATCGTCGAATCGGGCTTCCTGCCTGCAAAATGCAAGTGCACCATTGATGCCAAAGACCAGATTATGGTGCAGATATTTGACCGCGAGCGGGGCCATGCCGACCTGCTTGCGTCAGGCATACCGGTCAGCTCTCTCAATTCGAGCCGCGCCATTGCCAACCTCATCGCCACGCTGAAAGAAGGACTGAAGTCCCATTCCACTGCCCGACGGTCCATGCAGCTTCAGGAACGCGCGTAACTTTTTACACCCATCTCAATCCTCCGGTCCGAGCTCCGTTTGCCCTGCGGCAACGCACAGACAGACAGCGATCGGAGGAGCAGGGCACTTAGGCCTTACCCCTCCAGTCCACGTTATCGTGGAGTTGACAAAACCCCCGCCGGTTCTCATAGTTTCGCTCACGCAAACGTTTGCGATTCCGTCTGTCCCACGCTGACGCGTAAACGCTGCCGATAACAACAATCATAATGTCGGAGTGATTCCATGAAGCTGCCATTCGCTGCACGTCTTCTTGCTGTTGCCATGCTCACCGCGTCCGCGGTAACCCTGCCTCTTTCATCCGCCTTCGCCGACGACGCGAAAAAGCCCACCGTCGCGCTGGTGATGAAGTCCCTTGCCAATGAGTTCTTCCTGACCATGGAAGACGGGGCCAAGGATTATCAAAAACAGCACTCGGCTGATTTTGACCTGATCTCCAACGGCATCAAGAACGAGTCCGATACGGCCGCGCAAATCGATATCGTCAACCAGATGATCGTCAAGAAGGTCGACGCGTTGGTGATCGCCCCGGCAGATTCCAAAGCCCTGGCCTCGGTGTTGAAGAAAGCCATGGACGCGGGCATCAAGGTCGTGAACATCGACAACCAGCTGGACGTCGATGTGCTGAAAACCAAAGGCATGGAAGTCCCGTTCGTAGGGCCCAACAACCGCAAGGGCGCCAAGCTCGTGGGTGACTATCTGGCCAAGCAGCTGACTGCAGGTGATCAGGTCGGCATCATCGAAGGCGTGCCCACCACCACCAACGCGCAACAACGCACCGCAGGTTTCAAGGATGCGATGGACGCTGCGCAGATGAAGATCGTCTCCACGCAGTCGGGTAACTGGGAAATCGACAAAGGCAACGCGGTCGCGTCGGCCATGCTCAATGAATACCCGAACTTGAAGGCATTGCTGGCCGGCAACGACAGCATGGCTCTGGGTGCGGTGTCGGCTGTGCGTGCGGCAGGCAAGGCAGGCAAGGTTCAGGTCGTCGGTTACGACAACATCAAGGCCATCCAGCCGATGCTCAAAGACGGTCGTGTGCTGGCAACGGCTGACCAGTTCGCTGCGCGTCAGGCGGTGTTCGGTATCGATACCGCGCTGAAGATGGTCAAGGGCGAGAAACTGGAAATGACCAACGGCGTGATCGAAACCCCGGTCGAGCTGGTCACCAAGCCGCAATAAGCACCTGCGGCGTCCAGTCGACAGTTTCCAACCCGTAGCTTCCAAATAAGTGCCGCCTGCCCGCAAGGGCAGGTGCGTGGAGATCGTTATGTCAGCGTCTGCTCAGGCCGCTGTTCTATCTGTCAGCGGTATTGGCAAAACCTACGCTCAACCCGTACTCGGCGACATTGACCTGACGCTGATGCGTGGGGAAGTGCTTGCCTTGACCGGCGAAAACGGCGCGGGCAAAAGCACGCTGTCGAAAATCATCGGCGGCCTTGTAACCCCCACCACTGGCCAGATGCAATTTCAGGGGCAACCCTACCAGCCTGCCAGTCGTACTCAGGCCGAAAAGCTTGGCGTGCGCATGGTCATGCAAGAACTCAACCTGCTGCCGACGTTGTCGGTGGCTGAAAACCTGTTTCTCGATAACCTGCCCAGTCGCGCCGGGTTCATCAACCGCAGCAAGCTGCGGGAAGATGCGGTCAAGGCCATGGCGCAGGTCGGTCTGGAGGCCATCGACCCCGACACGCTGGTCAGCGAACTGGGCATCGGTCATCAGCAAATGGTCGAGATTGCGCGCAACCTGATCGGCGATTGTCATGTGCTGATTCTCGACGAGCCGACGGCAATGCTCACCGCTCGCGAGGTCGAAATGCTCTTCGAGCAGATCACCCGTTTGCAGGACCGTGGTGTTTCCATCATTTACATCTCTCACCGTCTGGAAGAGCTGGCGCGTGTTGCCCAGCGCATCGCCGTGTTGCGCGATGGCAAGCTGGTGTGTGTCGACGCCATGGCCAACTACAACAGCGAACAGTTGGTGACGCTGATGGTAGGGCGCGAACTGGGCGAGCAGATTGATCTTGGCGTGCGCAAAATCGGCGCAGTGGCCTTGTCGGTCAAAGGCCTGACCCGCTCGGACAAGGTGCGGGACGTCTCTTTTGACGTCCGCGCCGGCGAGATCTTCGGAATCTCTGGCTTGATCGGCGCAGGGCGTACCGAACTGCTGCGCCTTATCTACGGAGCCGATGTAGCTGACGGCGGGTCCATACAGGTCGGCAGGCCGTTGCGGAGCGTGCAGATCAAGTCGCCGGTGGACGCGGTGGGTCACGGCATTGCCTTGATTACCGAAGACCGCAAGGGCGAAGGCCTGCTGCTGTCGCAGTCGATCAGCGCCAACATCGCGCTGGGCAACATGGACGCAATCTCCAGTGCCGGGCTGGTCAAGGGCGATGCGGAAATGGCTCTCGCCAGACGCCAGGTGGACGCCATGCGCATCCGCAGTTCCAGCCCGACCCAACTGGTCTCGGAGCTGTCGGGCGGCAACCAGCAGAAGGTGGTGATCGGCCGCTGGCTGGAGCGCGATTGCCAGGTGATGCTATTCGACGAACCCACCCGCGGCATTGATGTGGGCGCCAAGTTCGACATCTACACGCTACTCGGCGACCTGACTCGCCAGGGCAGGGCGCTGGTGGTGGTTTCCAGCGATCTGCGTGAGCTGATGCTGATCTGCGACCGCATTGGCGTGCTGTCTGCCGGGCGACTGATCGACACCTTCGAGCGCGACACTTGGACCCAGGACGAACTGCTTGCCGCTGCCTTTGCCGGCTACCAAAAACGTGATGCGCTGCTCTCAGAAGCCGCGCCCAGGATTGACTGATGAAAACCTCGACTTCAACTGCCGCGCTGCCCTCTGCAGGCAAGCGCAGCGGCAACTACTTCGGCCTGGGCACTTACCTGGGGCTGGCCGGCGCCTTGCTGGCGATGATCGTATTGTTCTCGCTGCTCAGCGATCATTTCCTTTCCTACGAAACCTTCAGCACCCTGGCCAACCAGATTCCCGACCTGATGGTGCTGGCGGTCGGCATGACGTTCATCCTGATCATTGGTGGCATCGACCTGTCAGTGGGGTCGGTGCTGGCACTGGCGGCGTCAGCGGTCAGTGTCGCCATGCTGGGGTGGGGCTGGGGCGTATTTCCGTCGGCATTGCTGGGCATCGCCTGCGCAACGGCGGCCGGTACGCTGACGGGTTCTATCACAGTCGCCTGGCGCATTCCCTCTTTCATTGTCTCGCTCGGCGTGCTGGAAATGGCCCGCGGCGTGGCGTACCAGTTGACCGATTCGCGCACGGCCTATATCGGTGATTCGTTCGCCTGGCTGTCGAACCCGTTCGCGTTTGGCATCTCGCCGTCGTTTGTCATCGCCCTGATCATTATCTTCGCCGCCCAGGCCGTGCTGACCCGCACCGTGTTTGGACGCTACCTGATCGGCATCGGCACCAACGAGGAAGCCGTACGTCTGGCGGGCATAAATCCCAAGCCCTACAAGATCCTGGTGTTCTCGCTGATGGGGCTTCTGGCGGGCGTCGCTGCGCTGTTCCAGATTTCGCGTCTGGAAGCTGCCGATCCCAATGCCGGCTCTGGCCTGGAACTGCAGGTGATCGCAGCGGTGGTGATTGGCGGTACCAGTCTGATGGGCGGACGCGGTTCTGTGATCAGCACCTTTTTCGGCGTGTTGATCATCTCCGTGCTGGCCGCAGGCCTTGCGCAAATCGGCGCCACCGAGCCGACCAAGCGCATCATCACCGGGGCAGTAATCGTCGTGGCCGTGGTGCTGGACACCTACCGCAGCAATCGCGCACGGCGGCGCGGCTGACATGGCAACCATCAAGGATGTAGCGGCGATTGCCGGGATTTCCTACACCACGGTGTCCCATGTGCTCAATCGCACGCGCCCTGTCAGCGAAGAAGTGCGCAAGAAGGTCGAGGCGGCCATCGTCCAGCTCGATTACGTGCCCAGTGCCGTAGCGCGTTCGCTCAAGGCCAAAGCCACGGCAACGATCGGCCTGTTGATCCCCAACGGTATCAACCCGTACTTCGCCGAGCTGGCGCGGGGCATCGAGGACTACTGCGAGCGCAATGGTTTCTGCGTGATCCTTTGCAACTCGGACGACAACCCCGACAAGCAGCGCAGCTACCTGCGGGTGCTCCTGGAGAAGCGCGTTGATGGCCTGATCGTCTCGTCCGTGGGCGGCGGCGACAGCCTCGTCGAAGGCCTCGCTGCGGTGCGCACGCCGCTGGTCATCGTCGACAGGGACCTGGACGGTGTAACAGCGGATCTGGTGCGTATCGACCACGAGCTCGGCGCTTACCTGGCCACGTCACACCTGCTGTCGCTGGGGCATCGGCACATTGCCTGCATTTGTGGCCCGGCGCAGACCAGTGTCGCCCAGATGCGTCTGGACGGTTACCATCGGGCGATGCGAGAAGGCGGCATCGAAGTGCCGGCCGACTGGGTCGTTGAAAGCGATTTCACCGGGCCGAGCGGCTATCTCGCTGCCGTTAAGCTGTTGCAAAGCGATCCGCCCACGGCCATTTTCGCGGCCAACGACATGGTCGGCATCGGCGTGCTGCGCGCCGCCGCCGAGCGCAACGTGCGGGTGCCGGCCGATCTTTCGGTCATTGGCTTCGACGACATTCAGATGAGCCAATATGTGTATCCAGCCCTGACCACCGTAGGCCAGTCGATCCTGCAACTGGGGGAGCGCGCCGCCGAGGTGCTGCTGCGCCGCATATCGACGCGCGGCGACACCGCTGTTGAGCACTTGATCGTGGCACCGAGTATTGTGTTGCGCGAATCCACCGCACCTCCACCCCCTGCATCACCCTGATTTCGTTGAGCCGAGCGCTTCGTTCGGTGTGAAAAGTGATCTGAAGAGTAAAAGACGTCATGCAAGCAAAAGTAGTGATAGTGGGCAGCCTGAACATGGACCTGGTGACGCGCGCGCCGCGATTGCCGCGTGCAGGCGAAACCCTGGCGGGACAATCGTTCGTCACCGTGCCGGGTGGCAAGGGCGCCAACCAGGCGGTTGCTGCCGCGCGGCTGGGTGCCAGTGTTGCAATGATCGGCTGCGTGGGCGATGACGCCTATGGCGAACAACTGCGCGCCGCGCTGCTTGCCGAGGGCGTCGATTGCCAGGCGGTTACCCCGGTCAGCGGTGAGTCCACCGGCGTAGCGTTGATTGTGGTCGATGACAGCAGCCAGAACGCCATCGTCATTGTGGCTGGCGGCAACGGCCATGTCACCGCGTCTGTGGTGGACAGCTTCGACGCGTTGCTGTGCCAGGCCGAGGTCATCATCTGCCAGCTCGAGGTGCCACTCGACACGGTTGGGCACGTGCTCAAGCGTGGACACGAGTTGGGCAAGACCGTGATTCTCAACCCGGCGCCTGCCAGCGGGCCGCTTCCTGCCCAATGGTTTGCCTGGATCGATTATCTGATCCCCAACGAAAGCGAGGCAACCGCGCTGACCGGCCTTCCAGTGGACAGCACCGCCAGCGCAGACGCTGCGGCCACGGCGCTGCTGGACGCGGGGGTGAGCAAAGTGATCGTGACGCTGGGCGAGCAGGGCGCCTTGTTTGCGAGCAAGTCACGCTCCGAGCATTTCCCGGCGCCCAAGGTCCAGCCGATCGACACCACAGCTGCAGGCGATACCTTTGTCGGCGGCTTTGCAGCGGCACTGGCCGACGGCAAGTCCGAATCCGATGCCATTCGCTTCGGTCAGGTCGCGGCCGCGCTGTCCGTCACCCGTTCCGGGGCACAGCCCTCCATTCCGACGTTCGCAGAGGTTCAGGCCTGTGCGGTTCAGGGGCAACCGTCATGAAGAAAACACCGCTGCTCAACATCGCGCTGTCCCGGGCCATCGCGTCGCTCGGTCACGGCGACATCGTGATGATCGTCGACGCAGGCATGCCGGTGCCGGCGGGGGTTGAGCTGATTGATCTGGCGCTGACCCACGGCGTACCCGATTTCGTCAGCGTGCTGAATGTGGTGCTGACCGAAATGCAAGTCGAAAGCCATGTGCTTGCCGAAGAAATGCTGTCCAGACAACCGCCGGCACTTGCCACGGTTGCGGCATTGCACGCTTCCGGCAGCTTGGGCGAGCAGCGTCTGGTCACCCATGAGGCGCTCAAGCAGCTCAGCCGAGGCGCTCGCGCTATCATCCGCACCGGCGAATGCCAGCCCTACACCAACATTGCGTTGGTGGCCGGGGTGGTGTTCTAAATCGCTGCTTTGCAGGTTCAGCAAAACGGAACAGGGAGTTTCTCATGTACGCAGGTCTTCAATTGTTTACCGGATTGATCAGGAGTGCCGCACTGTTGGCCATTTTATCCGCCGTCTCGGTGCAGGCCGCCGAACGGCGTGACGTGATCATCGACACCGACCCGGGCGCCGACGACGTCGTTGCGCTGTTGTTGGCTTTGGCGTCTCCGAAAGAACTCAACGTCATGGCCATTACCACCGTAGCGGGCAATGTGCGTATCGACAAAACTTCACGCAATGCCCGACTTGCCCGCGAGTGGGCCGGTCGCGAAGACGTGCCCGTTTATGCCGGTGCGGGCAAACCGCTGGTGCGTACGCCGATCTACGCCGAGAACATCCATGGCAAGGAAGGCCTGCCCGGCGTGCAAGTGCATGAGCCGAAACAGCCCTCGGCACAAGGCAATGCGGTGCAGTATTTGATCGACACACTGCACAAGGCTGCGCCGCACAGCGTTACCATCGCCATGCTCGGCCCTCAGACCAATCTGGCGCTCGCGCTGATTCAGGCGCCTGATATCACAGAGGGCATCAAGGAAGTCGTGGTCATGGGCGGCGCCCACTTCAATGGCGGCAATATCACCCCTGTGGCCGAGTTCAATCTGTACGCCGACCCTGACGCCGCGAAAGTGGTTCTCGCCAGCGGCGTGAAACTGACCTACGTGCCACTGGACGTTACCCACAAGATGCTCACCAGCGAGCAGCGTCTCAAGCAAATTGACGGCTTGAATAACCAGGCTGGCAAGTTGGTGAGCGACATCCTGAATGAGTACGTCAAGGCAGACATGGTCCACTACGGGTTGCCCGGGGGGCCGGTACACGATGCAAGCGTGATTGCCTGGCTGCTCAAGCCTGAGTTGTTCTCTGGCAGGCAGGTGAACCTGGTGGTCGACAACCGCGAAGGGCCGACCCATGGCCAGACCATCGTTGACTGGTACGACACCCTCGCTCAGAGCAAGAATGTATTCTGGGTCGAAAACGGCGACGCTCAAGGGTTCTTCGATCTGCTGACCCAGCGCCTCGCCACGCTTAAATAACCGACAAGGCCGCGCCGCAGGGCTTGCAGTCACGCGGCGCAGCGCAATCAAGGCGCAAAATCATGCCCATCAACCTCAACGACCCCGCCTCACTGACCCACGACGCCGTCCGCCAAATGATCGCAGCCGCACAGGACCAGGTGCATAACCAGTTGCGCGTAGCTCGCGACGGCCGCGTATGGATTTCCAGCGGCGCGGTGGGGGGTGTGGACATTGACGGCCTGTTGTTTCGCCTGGAAACCTGGGCGGCCGGCTCGGGTTGTGTAGGGCCGGTGGCTGCCAGTGATGCGGTCTGGGTGGCCCAAATATTCAACGCCATTCGCGATAACTGGGCCGATCCACGCACGGATTACGTCGATATCTATTGAGATAGCTTCCTGCGATGGTGCTCGGTTGAAGTCTTTCCTAACGTTTTGTGACGATTTGTCCAGGCAAGGCAGGCGATGCATGGGTCAGACTCCTGCTCGTTTTGAAGGAGCGAGCTGCCTTCGGGTATCGACCCCTCGGGAAACCAAGCCGCCAAACCGCTGTCGCAGAGGTTCTGCTTTAGTTAAACGTTAGGAGATTGTATGCCCTGGAAATACGCATCATCGGGTCTGGTGCTCGCCGTAGTGGTGCTGGCCGGTTGCAGCAGCACATCCGAGTCCTCAACCAAGCCCGACGAGGGCGTTGCCACCTCCGCCAGCGGCTATTCCCGTTGTGATGCAGCTGCCGTGCAGTACACGGTCGGGAAGCCGGCGTCTGCGGCTTTGCTGGATCAGGCAAAGGCAAAGGCGGGCGCGCAAACGGCCAGGGTGCTCGGGCCACACGATGTGGTGACGTTGGAGTACCGTTCGGACCGTTTGAATCTGAACACTGATGACTCCGGAACGGTAAACCGCGTCAATTGCGGTTGATGCTCCATTCCCGCCTGCTTGCCAGCTCGATTGCAGGCATAAAAAAACCCCGTCAGTGACGGGGTTCTTTCAGAACGCGTGGATTACTCCGCGCGAACCTGAGCAGCTTGCATGCCCTTTTGGCCTTTCTCAGCCACGAAGGAAACAGTCTGGCCTTCTTTCAAGCTTTTGAAACCGTCGGATTCAATGGCTTTGAAATGTACAAAAAGGTCGTCGCCGCCACCCTGTGGGGTGATGAAGCCGAAGCCTTTTTCATCGTTGAACCATTTTACGGTGCCGGTTTGGCGATTAGACATGGTGTATCTCCAGAAACATAATTTTCAGTAGTGCTGTGTTGCTCAGGCCAACTGGGCACACGAGCGCTATCATAGTCGAATTGTGTGAATGCTGGACTTTTTCGATTAGAACTTTGCGTCCGTGTCGTCGATATAACGCCCTGAACAGGCCCCGGTGGCCATATTTTGTCTGCTAGCGGGTGCGGCAACTTACACTCTCGGTGCGCCTGAAGGCCGCTGGAATCGCGGCCTTCAAGGCGTTGGGCTGCACCCGATTTCCAAGGTCTCAGCCCGGTGCATCAAGGAAATGTAAATTTTTTATTTTTTGCCGCTAAGGCAGTTTTTGCTGACTGCAGCCTGCAGGCGAGATGTCATATCGGCACTGGGAGGCGTCGTTTTGTCATTCAGCGACGCGATCTCCTTGTCCGAAAAATTCTTGTTGATCTGTTGAGCTCCGCACTCGCAATGCGCTTTGACGGCAGCTGCGTCCATCGACGGATTGCTTTGTGTGGCCGCAGTGGTGCATTCGTTCATGTAGCTGGTCTTGGTTTTCGCATCCATCGCGGCATGAGCGCTGAGAGGCAGTGTCAGGGCCAGCGGGGCGAGAAGGGCGGCAACGCGTAGAAGC
This sequence comes from Pseudomonas lutea, assembly GCF_000759445.1. Lineage (NCBI taxonomy): Bacteria > Pseudomonadati > Pseudomonadota > Gammaproteobacteria > Pseudomonadales > Pseudomonadaceae > Pseudomonas > Pseudomonas lutea. The sequence continues at coordinate 1,538,871 of NZ_JRMB01000001.1, read as the reverse complement.
TTCATGGTGATTTCCTTTTTGTCGGTGGCCTTGCTGTCAGGCCTTGAACGTGTGTTACCGATAATCTGAGGTCCATCAAGCAAAGCAGTTCCGTAGGTCTGCCATGGCTTGAGTCCGTCAGTCGCGGAAAAAGGCTCTGCAACCGATTAGCTGACCCTGCCGATGCGCTGTGATAGCATGCGCGCCTGCAGATTAGCTCGCATCTGGCGGGGCACGCGTCCCTGCTGCAAGTTCTGTCGATTTCGTAAGTTCCAGTCACTCTGGTTCGGTCATCAGGTTGGCCTTAGGGCTCCTGCCACTGTGAGGCAGGCACACCACCGAATCGCGTACTGGCTCTATCCCACCCACGTGACCTTTGGTAGGGGTCACCACTAGGAGAGGAGGCGCCATGCCAACTATTACTCTTCCCGACGGCAGTCAACGTTCTTTCGATCACCCGGTATCCGTTGCCGAGGTCGCAGCATCCATTGGTGCAGGCCTGGCCAAAGCCACCGTGGCCGGCAAGGTCAATGGTCAACTGGTCGACGCCAGTGATCTGATCACCACCGATGCGAGCCTGCAAATCATCACCCCAAAGGATCAGGAAGGCCTGGAGATCATTCGTCACTCCTGCGCGCACCTGGTCGGCCATGCCGTCAAGCAGCTGTACCCAACGGCAAAAATGGTGATTGGCCCGGTCATCGATGACGGCTTCTATTACGACATCGCCTATGAGCGTCCTTTTACCCCGGACGACCTGGCGGCGATCGAGCAGCGCATGCAGCAGCTGATCGAGAAAGACTACGACGTCATCAAGAAGGTCACGCCGCGCGCGGAAGTGATCGAAGTGTTTGCGGCGCGGGGCGAGGACTACAAGCTTCGTCTGGTCGAAGACATGCCGAACGAACACGCCATGGGTCTTTATTACCATGAAGAATACGTCGACATGTGCCGCGGTCCACACGTGCCGAACACGCGCTTTCTCAAGTCCTTCAAGCTGACCAAATTGTCCGGCGCCTACTGGCGTGGCGATGCCAAAAACGAACAATTGCAGCGTGTCTACGGCACGGCCTGGGCCGACAAGAAGCAATTGGCGGCCTACATCCAGCGCATTGAAGAAGCCGAGAAGCGCGATCATCGCAAGATCGGCAAGCGTCTTGGCTTGTTCCATACCCAGGAAGAAGCACCGGGCATGGTGTTCTGGCACCCGAACGGCTGGACGCTGTACCAGGTGCTCGAGCAGTACATGCGCACAACCCAGCGCGAAAACGGCTACCTGGAGATCAAGACGCCTCAGGTTGTTGACCGCTCGCTGTGGGAGAAGTCCGGTCACTGGGCCAACTACGCCGAGAACATGTTCACGACTCAGTCGGAAAACCGCGACTACGCCATCAAGCCAATGAACTGCCCTTGCCACGTGCAGGTGTTCAATCAAGGCCTGAAGAGCTACCGCGAACTGCCGATGCGTCTGGCCGAGTTCGGTGCCTGTCACCGCAACGAGCCGTCGGGTGCGCTGCACGGCATCATGCGCGTGCGGGCCTTTACTCAGGACGATGCGCACATCTTCTGCACTGAAGAGCAGATGCAGGCTGAATCCGCAGCGTTCATCAAGCTGACCATGGCGGTGTACGCCGATTTCGGTTTCAAAGACATCGAAATGAAGCTGTCGACCCGTCCCGAGAAGCGTGTCGGCTCCGATGAGCTATGGGATCGCGCCGAGTCTGCACTGGCTGCAGCCCTTGACAGTGCTGGGCTGCCGTACGATCTGCAACCCGGTGAAGGCGCGTTCTACGGTCCGAAGATTGAATTTTCTCTCAAGGATTGCTTGGGTCGCGTCTGGCAATGCGGTACTCTGCAGCTCGATTTCAACCTGCCGATTCGTCTGGGCGCTGAATTTGTGTCCGAAGACAACGGTCGCAAGCACCCGGTCATGTTGCACCGCGCAATCCTTGGCTCCTTCGAGCGCTTCATCGGTATTCTGATCGAGCATTACGAAGGTGCTTTCCCTGCGTGGCTTGCTCCAACTCAAGCAGTGATCATGAACATCACTGATAAACAGGCTGATTTTGCCCTTGAGGTGGAAAAAACATTGGCGCAAAGCGGATTTCGTGCCAAGTCCGACTTGAGAAATGAAAAGATCGGCTTTAAAATCCGCGAGCATACGTTGCTCAAAATTCCGTATCTCCTCGTTATTGGAGACCGGGAGGTTGAAACACAAACTGTCGCTGTGCGTACACGTGAAGGCGCAGACCTTGGCTCAATGCCGGTCGCCCAGTTCTCGGAGTTCCTTGCACAAGCGGTTTCCCGGCGTGGTCGCCAAGATTCGGAGTAATTATTATTAAGCGTGAAATGAGACAAGATAAACGAGCTGCACCGAAGGCCCCGATCAACGAGAATATCTCGGCACGTGAGGTTCGTTTAATTGGGGCTGAGGGTGAGCAGCTTGGGATTGTGTCAATTGAAGACGCGCTTCTTAAGGCTGAAGAGGCCAAACTGGATCTGGTGGAAATCTCCGCCGATGCAGTACCTCCTGTTTGCAAACTGATGGACTACGGCAAATCGATCTTCGAGAAGAAGAAGCAGGTTGCTGCCGCCAAGAAGAATCAGAAGCAGATCCAGGTTAAAGAAATCAAGTTTCGTCCAGGGACGGAGGAAGGGGATTACCAGGTAAAACTACGCAACCTGGTACGTTTCCTGAGTGACGGGGACAGGGCCAAGATCTCGTTGAGATTTCGCGGTCGTGAGATGGCCCACCAGGAGCTGGGGATGGAGCTGTTGAAGCGGGTTGAAGCTGACCTGCTCGAATACGGCTCGGTCGAACAGCATCCTAAGATGGAAGGACGCCAGCTGATCATGGTCATCGCCCCGAAAAAGAAGAAATAACCACCAGGGCACGGCAGGCCTTGCGGTTATGTTTATCAACTGAATGCGGAGTATCCGAACATGCCAAAGATGAAGACTAAAAGTGGTGCAGCTAAGCGGTTTCTGAAAACCGCGAATGGCATCAAGCACAAGCACGCTTTCAAGAGCCACATCCTGACCAAAATGTCGACCAAGCGTAAGCGTCAACTGCGCGGTAGCAGCTTGCTGCATCCGTCTGACGTGGCAAAAGTCGAGCGCATGCTGCGCCTTCGTTAATTTTGATCAAGAATAGAGGAAGTTACTCATGGCTCGTGTAAAGCGTGGCGTCATTGCCCGTAAGCGTCACAAAAAAATTCTGAAACTTGCTAAGGGCTACTACGGTGCGCGTTCACGCGTATTCCGTGTTGCCAAGCAAGCGGTAATCAAGGCTGGCCAATACGCCTACCGTGACCGTCGTCAGAAAAAACGTCAGTTCCGCGCTCTGTGGATCGCTCGTATCAACGCTGGTGCGCGTATCAACGGTCTGTCCTACAGCCGTTTCATCGCTGGCCTGAAAAAAGCGTCGATCGAAATCGACCGTAAGGTTCTGGCTGATCTGGCAGTGAACGAAAAAGCGGCGTTTGCTGCGATTGTCGAGAAAGCTAAAGCCACTTTGGCCTAAGTCCCCGGCAATCACCGGGCCCCGCTCGGGGTTCGGTGTTAAACGTCATAAATAGGGGAAGAGCCTTGTAAGCTCTTCCCCTATTTTGTATCTGGAGTCTGTACATGGAAAACCTGGACGCGCTGGTCTCTCAAGCACTTGAGGCTGTGCAAAGCGCCGAAGATATCAATGCCCTGGAGCAAATCCGGGTTCTTTACCTTGGCAAAAAGGGCGAATTGACTCAGGTGATGAAGACCCTGGGGAATTTGCCAGCTGAAGAGCGTCCGCAAGTCGGTGCGCTGATCAACGTTGCCAAGGAGCGTGTCACAGAGGTTCTCAATGCGCGCAAGGCAGCGTTCGAGCAATCCGACCTTGCGGCCAAGCTTGCGGCCGAGTCCATTGACGTGACTCTGCCTGGCCGTGGCCAGACCACCGGTGGTCTGCATCCGGTTACCCGGACTCTGGAACGAATCGAGCAGTTCTTCACCCACATTGGCTACGGCATCGCCGAAGGCCCTGAGGTCGAAGACGACTATCACAACTTCGAGGCGCTCAACATCCCCGGCCATCACCCGGCCCGGTCGATGCACGACACCTTCTATTTCAATGCGAACATGCTGCTGCGCACCCATACCTCCCCGGTTCAGGTCCGCACCATGGAATCGCAGAAGCCACCGATCCGCATCGTCTGCCCAGGCCGCGTGTATCGCAGTGACTCCGATATCACCCATTCCCCGATGTTCCACCAGGTCGAAGGCCTGCTGGTCGACCGCGATATCAATTTCGCCGACCTGAAGGGCACCATCGAGGAATTCCTGCGCGTGTTCTTTGAAAAAGAGCTGGCAGTGCGTTTCCGTCCTTCGTATTTCCCGTTCACCGAGCCTTCGGCCGAAGTCGATATGGAATGCGTGATGTGCAGCGGCAAGGGCTGCCGCGTCTGCAAGCAGACCGGCTGGCTGGAAGTCATGGGCTGCGGCATGGTCCACCCCAACGTGCTGCGCATGTCGGGCATCGACCCGGAAGAGTTCCAGGGCTTTGCCTTCGGTATGGGCGTAGAACGCTTGGCAATGCTGCGCTATGGCGTCAACGATTTGCGTCTGTTCTTCGACAACGACTTGCGGTTCCTCGCACAATTTCGCTAGGTCGCCCGTAACGAATTCTTTAGGAGAGCAGGATGAAATTCAGTGAACAATGGCTGCGTGGCTGGGTTAGCCCGCAGGTATCCCGCGATGAGCTGGTTGCTCGTCTGTCGATGGCCGGGCTTGAAGTAGACAGCGTTACCCCGGCGGCCGGCGCATTTACTGGCGTGGTCGTTGGCGAGGTGCTGAGCACCGAGCAACACCCGGACGCGGACAAGCTGCGCGTATGCCAGGTCAGTAACGGCGCGGAGACCCTCCAGGTGGTGTGTGGCGCGCCAAACGTGCGCCCCGGCCTGAAGATCCCCTTCGCAATGATCGGCGCCGCATTGCCTGGCGACTTCAAAATCAAGAAGGCCAAGCTGCGGGGCGTCGAGTCCAACGGCATGCTGTGCTCGCAAGCCGAACTGCAGGTGGGTGAGGGCAATGACGGCCTGATGGAACTGCCGGCCGATGCGCCGGTAGGCCAGGATTTCCGCGTTTACCTGGAGCTGGACGACGCGAGCATTGAAGTCGACCTGACGCCCAACCGCGGCGATTGCCTGTCGGTTGCCGGTCTGGCGCGTGAAGTCGGCGCACTCTACGATGCCGCAGTCACTCGCCCGACAGTAGCCACTGTGACGGCAGTACACGATCAAGTCGTTCCGGTCGAAGTGGTAGCGTCTGCCGCTTGCCCTCGCTATCTCGGCCGCGTTATCCGTAATGTCGACCTTTCACGGCCGACACCGTTGTGGATGGTTGAACGGCTACGTCGGTCGGACGTGCGCAGCATTGATGCGGTGGTCGACATCACCAACTACGTCATGCTCGAACTGGGCCAGCCGTTGCATGCATTCGACCTGGCCGAAATCAACGGCGGCATCCGCGTGCGTATGGCGGAAGAGGGCGAGAAGCTGGTGCTGCTGGACGGTCAGGAAGTCAGCCTTCGCGCGGACACCCTGGTCATTGCCGACCACCAGCGTGCGCTGGCCATCGCGGGTGTCATGGGTGGCGAGCACAGCGGCGTTTCGGCAACTACTCGCGATATCTTCCTTGAAAGCGCTTTTTTCGATCAGATCGCAGTCGCTGGCAAAGCCCGTTCCTATGGGTTGCACACTGACGCTTCCCATCGTTACGAGCGAGGCGTTGACTGGCAACTTGCCCGTGAAGCCATGGAGCGGGCCACCGGTCTGCTGCTGGACATCACCGGCGGCGAAGCCGGACCGGTCATTGAGACGGTCAGCGAGCAGCATTTGCCGTCTGTTGAGCCGATCGTGCTGCGTGCCGAGCGCATCGAGCAGATGCTGGGCATGAAGATGGACGCAGCAGAAGTCGAGCGTCTGTTGACTGCGCTGGGTCTCACCGTGAGCTCGCACGCAAGCGAACAGTGGCGCGTCGTAGTACCAAGCCATCGCTTCGACATCGCCCTTGAGGTCGATCTGATCGAAGAGCTGGCGCGCCTTTATGGTTACAACCGCTTGCCGGTTCGTTATCCGCAGGCGCGTCTGGCACCGCAGCCGCGCGCCGAGGCGCAGAGCGATTTGCCAGCGCTGCGTCGTCTGTTGGTGGCTCGCGGCTACCAGGAAGCGATTACCTACAGCTTCATTGACCAGAAGTGGTTCGAGCTGTTTAGCCCCGGCGTAGAGCCGCTGCTGCTGGCGAACCCGATCTCGGCTGATATGTCGGCCATGCGTTCGTCGTTGTGGCCGGGCCTGGTGAAATCGCTGCAGCACAACCTCAACCGCCAGCAGGATCGTGTACGCCTGTTCGAGAGCGGCCTGCGTTTTGTAGGTCAACTGGACGGCCTTAAGCAAGAGCCTATGCTGGCTGGCGTCATCTGCGGCAGCCGTCTGCCGGAAGGCTGGGCGCAGGCCCGCGATGCAATCGACTTCTTCGACGTCAAGGCTGACGTAGAGGCGGTACTCGGCTTCGCGGGTGCTCAGGAAGAATTCCGCTTCGTCCCCGGCAGCCACCCGGCGCTGCACCCGGGCCAAACCGCGCGGATCGAACGTGAAGGGCGCGAGGTTGGCTACCTGGGCGCGCTGCACCCTGAGCTGTCAAAAACCCTGGGGCTGGATCGTCCGGTGTTCGTTTTCGAGCTGGTGCTGGCCGAAGTTGCCGTGGGGCGCCTGCCGAAATTCCATGAGCTGTCGCGCTTCCCTGAAGTACGCCGCGACCTGGCGTTGGTGGCTGATCGTGAGGTATCTGCAACTGCGGTAATGGACGTTATCCGTGAGAGTGCAGGGGAATGGCTGACAGACCTCAGGCTATTTGATGTTTATCAGGGTAAAGGCATTGATCCGCTTAGAAAAAGCCTTGCGGTCGGCTTGACCTGGCAACATCCATCGCGCACTCTTACTGACGATGAGGTAAACGCTTCGACGCAGCAAATTCTCACCTCACTTGAGGAAAGGTTAAACGCCACGTTAAGGAAGTAGCGTATGGGGGCTCTGACGAAAGCTGAGATGGCCGAACGTCTGTACGAAGAGCTAGGCCTGAATAAACGAGAAGCCAAGGAACTGGTCGAGCTGTTCTTTGAGGAAATCAGGCACGCTCTGGAAGATAACGAGCAGGTCAAATTGTCCGGGTTCGGTAATTTTGATCTGCGCGATAAACGCCAGCGACCGGGCCGGAATCCCAAGACAGGGGAAGAAATCCCGATTACCGCTCGCCGTGTGGTCACCTTTCGTCCAGGGCAGAAGTTGAAGGCCCGAGTTGAGGCTTATGCTGGAACCAAGTCATAACGACGAGCTGCCGCCCATCCCCGGCAAACGCTACTTCACCATTGGTGAAGTCAGCGAGCTCTGCGCGGTCAAACCGCACGTTCTGCGTTATTGGGAGCAGGAGTTTCCTCAACTCAACCCGGTCAAGCGCCGCGGGAACCGTCGGTATTATCAGCGACAGGACGTGCTGATGATCCGCCAGATCCGCGGTCTGCTGTACGACCAAGGCTTCACCATTGGCGGCGCCAGGTTGAGGATGTCCAGCGATGAGGTCAAAGATGATTCGCTGCAGTACAAGCAGCTGATCAAGCAGATGATCGTTGAGCTGGAAGATGTGTTGGTGGTGCTACGCAAGTGATGCAGCGCGATCTACCGAATACTTCCATCTTTCAAAAGCTTAGGGTATATTCCTCGACGCTTTCGCAAGAACCCGCAACATATAACGCCTAGTCGGGGCGTAGCGCAGTCCGGTAGCGCACTAGCATGGGGTGCTAGGGGTCGAGTGTTCGAATCACTCCGTCCCGACCATATTTTGTAAACGGAATCAGCCACTTACGGACTTGATTCCCTTTTTCATTTCTGGCTTGCGCAAAACCCGCGCAAAACTGGCGCAAAACTATCCGGCGATTTCGCTGATATCGAGGTCCGGAACGGCCTCGGACCAGATCACCTCGGCGTGCTCCTTCTGGTAGTTTTTGGTCATCCCCTCGCTGGCGTGCCCGGCGATCTTCTGCCCATCTTTCCCGGCTTTCTTGTACAGGTGCAGCGACAGCGCCCTGACTTCATGGAAGCCTGGCATCTCTTCTTCCTTCCATCCCTTGTAGCAATCCGCTGCCTCCCTGGCTTCCTTGAATGCGCGCGTCAGATAGCGTTCCTCAACCTTGGTCCAGTGCTCTTTGGTCTCAGCCTGCTTTTGCCTCTTCCGATCAGGTCTGCGGTGCACCAGGAATGGGGAAACCACGTTGTCACGGCAATGGCTGATCACCCGCTGCAGCTCCGGCGTCACCCTGAACCTGATCCACGCCGCGTCACTGGCTTTTGAAGTCTTTTGCTGCACCACGTAGAGATAGCCGTCCTTCACGTCTTCGAACTTCATCGCGAGGATATCGGTGCGCCGCTGCGCAGTAATCAGCGCCAGGTCGATCGCGTTTTGCAGCCAGGCGGGTGCCTTCTCCCGAATAGCCTTGAGGCCGTCGACCGTATGCCGTTTGCGGGTTTTCTTCTCGATGCGGTTGATTGTGCTCGCCGCTGGGTTGTCTGGGCACAGCCCTTTCGCCGCCGCGTGATTGAAGATGTCGATGAGCAACGCCCGGCACTGGTTGGCCGTGCGCGGCGTCAACAGGTCGAGCATTTGGGCGATCATGCGGATGGAGATCTGGTCGACAGCCTTTCCTTCGAACTCACGCCTGAACCTTCGGAAATGCACGGCATAAAGACCGAGTGTGCCCTTCGACAGCTCGCGCGGCGGTAGCAAATTCTTCTCGTAATCATCCAGGAAGGCGGTGAACATCTCGGCTGATTCGCCCAGTACCACGCCGACCAGATCAGCGCCCTGCATGAATGCTAAGTTCAGTTGCTTGGCCGCATCAACAGCCTTGACCCGGTCGGTGCCGAACTGAAACCACTTCCCATCAGTCGGGCGCCGGTACCGGTATGTCCCGCGCCGGTCATCCAGGTAAAGGTTCTGCGGCAAGCCTTTGTTCGACTTGTTACGCGGCCGTGGGACCATCATGCAGCTCCTTTCAATACCATCGTGACGAGATCGTTGCCGGCGGCGTTGTTGAATGCCGCCCAGTCGATATACCAGAGTTTGCCGATCTGCTCGCCTGGAAGCTTGCCGTCTCGGATGTAGTTGCGGATTGCCTGGGGGCAGGGCGGTGTCCCGTTTTCGCCCCAGCGCCGGCGCTGGAACTCACTGATCTTGATCAGTTCGCGCTTCATGGGTTACCTCGGTCCGGGGTCTATGCGGGGTTGAGTGGCTGGTCCAGCAAAGCGTCGACGCTTCGGTCCAGGTCGTCGCCGTTGATCACTAGGTTGTCCGGCGTCAGGCCGGCGAATAGCCCACCTTTGTGTACGGATTCGACGTCGGCCTCGCGGAGCACGTTGTACCGAGCAGCGTCCCGACGTAGGCGCCGTACCTCGTCGCGCAGGGAATCAAGCTCCTGTCTATCGCCTCCGTGGTCCCGGCCTAAGCCCCAGAACGTGTGGCCCCAATGGTCCGCGGGCGGTGGGCAACGGTCGTCATAGCCGAACTTCATTGATTCAACGATGCTGTCGCATAGATCACGCTTGTAGGCGTTGTCACCGTCGATGCTCAGGCCCGCCCGCCGGAGCGTGCTGACTACCTCATCCAAGCTGATGCCCTTGTCCTTTAGCATGATGTCGAGGCTCGGCTTGCCTTCCTCGTAGACCACTAGGCAAAGCTTGGCGCCCGGCCACAGTTGATCGCTGATCCGGACAAGCGAGTCGTTCGCGACTTCGTGAAATCGTTGAGTTGCAGACATAGGAATTCCTCGCCCGCCGTACACCGGCAGGCATGTGGATAGATGGGGAAGGGGTTAAGCTCGGTTGCCGCGTTTGCAGAACCAGTCGAGCGCATCACAGATGAGGGGGCTTTCGTACCAATCCTCGATTTCTCGCCGCTCGTGCTTGTCGCGGAAGAAAAGCGGGCCGAGATAGCTATGCCAGCTCATATACACGCGGGTGCCATCGGCGAGCGGTAGCCGGAAGAATGGCGAGCCACAAACGAATCCGTGCTCGATGCGCATGCACGCCATGGGGCTACTCCGTACCGATCAGATATTTCGGCTCAGTTGCTTCGCCCAGCCATTGGCGGAGCGTTCCCACGACGAAGTGCTCGTCCTCGTCGCGCCACTCCTGATCCAAGGCGCTATCGCTGGCGAGTTCGACGTCGAAGTCATCCGTGTTTTCATGGAGCCAGTCGCCGCTCATTTCCGCCATAACCGCCAACGCCTGCTCTGGGTTCTGCGCCGCGACCCAGTCGCATTCGCCAACCTGGTAGCAGAGCAGTGGGCCATTTTCAGGATCGAAGGTGTAGCGCTCTCCTGCTATCGCCTCGTCGATAACCCTGTCGAGTTCGGCGCCGTGCAGGATGTCTTCATGGCCGGCCATGCCCACGACAATCCATTGCTCTTCAGGCAGCGTTACCGGTGCGCTAGCTTTTGGCTCCCGAAGGAAGCGGTAACGATCGGCAAGAGGGTGATCTTCTTCAGCGCTGCGTTTCAGCCCTTCGACGTTGGCGATGATGGTGCCAGGGCAGCGCCGGTGATTAGAGCCGATAGACTGCAGAGCCTCGAAAACCCCATCAGCAATTCGGACCAGCTTGTAGACGGCTTCGACCGGATCTTCGCCTTCCTGCAAGTTGAGCAGGCTCAGGAGATGTTGAAGTTCGGAGGGGTTGAGCTTTTCAGGCATGACTTCGTCCTCGCCGCATATGCAGCAGGCAATAAGTGGTAGGTAGGAGTAGGGTGGTCTGGCGATCATGAAAATCTTCATGAGATCGCTGGAGGTCTAGTTGTACGACATACAAGCGTTTCGAAAAGCGATGTGCGCCGCCCTGGCTGAATACCGAGCAGCGAAGATAGATGTGATCGAGGACATGCGCCGATGTAATTATGGAAGAGCTGGCTCGCAGGCAAAGCGAGCTAGGTTCAACCTAGCCATGGATGTTTGGATTGGGCTTCCCCGCTTCTTTTATGGCACCGGGTGAAACCTCGCGCTGAGTGGCCTTGGCGCAGCAGGCAATAGGGATAGGGTTATCAGGGGTGTGTAGCCAAGCTCATGACATGTTCGGGCAGTGTGGAACTAGGCATCCGTCTGAAACGTCGAAGATCAATGCGGTCGATGATCGACTGCCACCAAGGGGCATCCCCATGCAAGCCGCGGACGATTTTAGATACGACTCTCATCACCTCTTGCTCGCGCTTGATGCCTCCACTGTTCAGATGATGAAGCTAGTTATCTTATCCGATATGGGGTCGGTTATTTGGGACAAGGCCGTGCGTGTACATCACGAGGCTTACAAGGCGCTTCATGCACACTTAGAGCATCCTGATGCTGCTGGGCACATGGCAAATTTAGCGCGCTAGACACATCACCTTTTCTGCCATCTCCGTGATGGAGCCGCGTCCAATGCGCGGGGCTTTTGCGTTGAATGCCGGGTAGTTGTAATCGGGCAGGCCCGTCATGGGCCCGCTTAGGTAGATGCGTTGCATGGGGATTTCCTCGATCAGGCCGCGCCTGTGAGCACCAGCTGCTCATCACCGCCGCGCGACAGGCCCGCATGCAGTTCTACCCGCTGGCCCGCAAGCATCCCCGCGATCTGGGCGTTCATGTCGAGCTCGGTTTCTCGCGGTTTTCGCGACTTTCCAACCTTCTTGTCAGCCAGGTATTGATCGATGAGGCCCTTGTCGTGTACTTGCACAGCCACTAGGTCGCGGCTTTCACTCGCCCGAGCAGCGTTGTCGTCTTCGCCGCGTGGGACCAACGCCTTCAGCTTCCCGTATACCTGTCCAACCCAAGCCAGGGCGAAATGATCAGCCGCCGTCTCAGCGCTGTAGGCGCTTCGAAAGACTCCCGCTCGCACTCCTGACGCATAATCTTTGCGGGCCTGGGTTAGCTTGGTAAGAAGCGCTTCATAAGCGTAAAGAGCGATGTGCTGGGCGGGAGTTACGCCGACGAAAACGGCACGCTCAACGAGTCTGTCTTTGATCCTGCACCATTGCTTGCTCCGCAAAGAGGAGCATCCGAATACCTCGGCAACAGCGGCGCCTAACTGCTGATCCCACTGCAGCCGCCGCTCAATGCGGGAAAACTGCGACTCCACCTCTCCGACATCACTTAGCTTCACATCCATTTCGGTGAGGCGGTACTCGCGCATCAACGCCTGGGCCTGGCGAAGCGCTGTTGCTGCTTCGTTCTCGTTGGCGCTTTGAGCCAGAGCCAGGCAATGCTTGATCTTGCGGATCGCCCGCTCAAGCTTTTTATCGTCAATCGGTTCGGTGTTCATACGGGTTCCTCGCCAGTGGTGTGATTCGTGGAAGTCAGGTATTGGTGTGCTGGCCGACATGAAGCCGGTTGCCAAGTGGGGAATATTTAGATGGCTGAAAAACAGTTCCAGACTTTCCAGCTCGATACCCCGCTGCAGCTGTTGTTGAAGCTCGCTTGGGGCGTGAAGGAATTGAGAGCGTCAATGCGGTCTCCCGACGAGGCAGGAGAGTTTTTCCCGACGGTATATAAGGCATTCGACTGCGCCATCACCGCCTGGCACATGGCTGACTGGGTATGGGCAAAGATCGAGGACAAGGATGCGGTTTTGAAGAAAGTCCCTTCTCAGTACGCGAAGCGTCAGCACTTTGCACAGTTCCAGGCTCTGCTATGTCATGAGAACAAATACATTCGTATATGCAGACACATCGCCGACAGCAATAAGCATTTTGGTGTCGACCATCGCCCGGACCCAAACTTGAAGGTTTCCGTGGACTGGACCGTGAAATCCATTTTTGCAGCTGGAACTGCCGTGGGGAGGCCGCTGGTCGATCGATCTTACCAACTGATCGTCAATGACTCGGGGGAGCAGTACGAAGCGCTTGAGGTGATGATTGGCGCATTAGAGTACTGGGCGAACGAACTCGGAGAAACGGCAGTTCTGCAGCTGTTAGACGATTGACTGGCGGCAGCTCTTGGTTCGATCCATATGATGGAAAAAATGGCCTACGCTTACCGCTCCACAGGAAGGGATACGGTCATGAGCGAAGACAGGGAATTGGCATTTAAAATGGCGCTTGAGGCGGTGCTGAACGCTGCGCGCACCCTTTGTGTAGACATCGACGAGCTATGCGAGACGGCTATCAACTCGCTAACAATTATGCCGAGCAACATCTCGCCAGCTGTGGTCTCAGCCATACGAGAGATCGAGGTCGCTGCAGATGCCCTCGATTATGGTACCGGCCCACACCAGGAATGACCTGTGTGACACGTAGAGGTAACGCCGTGGAGCGGCCTGAAAGGGAAACGAGGCTCAAAGAGGCGACGAAGGATTTGCGGTTAGCCATCCGCTGCATACGCGAGCTTTCCAAAACGCCTGGGATCTCTAAGACCGTCTGGGATGCCGCTTGGCAGTGGCAGGATGAGTCGCACAAGCGGTGGCGCCATGAGCTCGATGAAGTCGGGCGGTTATCTTCCATCACGACAGCTACTTCCGACCTGGTGCAAGCCCGCCGCGTAGATGAAGTCTTAAGCCAAATACCCGCCACGTCGAGTGGCAAATAGGTTGGTGGTGGGCTATACGTGGTGACCGGCATTGGGCCGGGTTATGGGAGTGTTATATGGCAAATGTTCGTGAAATAGCGCTGGAGCAAGCATTGATTGCAGTACTGGGCGCAGTCCAGGATATGGGGATTGATGTAAACGAAGTCAGCCAGAAAGCAGGCAGTTTGGTCCTTGGGCACAGCAAGTACCGCCAAGTCGAGCACCCGCATGTGAGCAATGCCCATCAGGAGATTGACCAAGCCCGCGATGCGGTCATGGCGAAAGCGTTGACTGAATAATTTCGTCGCCCGGGTCGGCTCTAAGTTCGGCTTGCGCTTTGCTCTCGTACTGACGCGCTAGTTTCTGGCTAACCACGAAAGCTGGCGCGTCAGGCTTGCGCAGGCGCCGGGCCTGCTCCTCGTAGGGCATCGACAAGAACGACAGAGCCAGATCCTGCCACAGCTCCTGCACTTGGCTGTAACCATGTTCAGCCATCGCAGTATTAATGCCTGATCGTACGCTCGCTGGCGCCTCGATCTTCAGCACTTCGATGCCCATCTTTGCTTTGATTTCTGCCTGCCGCTCCCGGTACGCCGCCGAGTGCTTCGCGGCTGCTGTCTGCTCCATTGCGTGAGTCTCCGATCGGTTGCGCTGGCATGCTGAGCCAGGTCTGCCGCCTGCGCTGGTTGGCGCATTTGAATAGACGCCGCATCAGGTAGCCGCGGTGAATGTGATGCCGTGCTCCCGGGCGGTGAGCGCAACGGTGCGAGTGTCGACGCCGATCTTCATGCCGATCTGGCGAGCGTTCAGGCCGGCCTCTGCAAGCGCCAGGATCCGTGGCGCACGCTTGGCGCGCTTGGCCTTGAGCGTTTCCAGATGATTCGTGGTGCCCAGCAGCGGGGCGTTGGCGCTGACGCCTTGGTCGATGTGCTGGATGCGGTGGCCGGTTGCGAGGAAGTGATCGATCTGCGCGGACAGCTGCGCGATCGCCTGCTTGTGCTGGTCTGGCACGCTCTCGCCGATCATTGCACCAACCTCGAAACAGGCTGTGCCTCAAGTTGCTGCGCGAAGTTCACAGCTTCCTTCCAGTTGTTGAACCCGCCGCGCAGAGCGCCGGTTGCGAGCTCAACGACGCTGTACGAGTTGCGCGCTTTGCTCAGTACCTGAAAGCGGACATTGCTGCCAGGCATGGCCCGGTCGGTCCGTTTGCTGAACTCGCCGCGGGCGGCGCTTGAGCGTTGGAGCAAAGCGCCCAGCTCGACGATACGATCTTGAAATGCCTGGTGCATGGCGATTCCTCTTGTGGTTGTGCGTGTACTCGTCAGCACTCTGGCCACCTGACGAAGGCCGATTGGGCGCAGGGGAGAGTGCTGACGGGTAAACGCTGGGTATAAAAAAGCCCTGTCGACGCAGGGCTTTTCACATCTCGCTGGTTCACAACGCCTCCGTACGTGAACCTTGCTTGCCGGCGCCGCCTGATGCGGTAGGCCGGGGGTCTCTCGTTTACATGGCTGCAAACCCTCGGTGAGTTGATAGGCACAATGCAGGTGGGCGGTTATAGGCCGCATATTCGTCCGCATCGGAGAGTGATCGAAACACCAGGGCGCAACCCCTGCTTGTTTCCCGCCGCGTTTTTGGTATTGGCCGTCTCGCTTGTACCGGCCCAGGACATTCACGGGGCTTTGCGATCCTAGCGCTGCAGCCCGCTCGGGCACGCTTCGCTCACTCTCCGATGCGGCCTGGCGCTGGGGAGTACCAGGGCGTCGGGCAGTTAACGTCAGGCTGACGCTGGCGCTGGTTGTCTATCGATTGGTGCCTTCGATTTCGGCGTGGGCGGCCTGCAGGTCTTCGATCAACCTCAGCCGTTCCTCGCTGCTCAAGTGGCGCACTGCATGCAGCAGGCCCTGGTAGAGCTCGCCGTCGAACTCGGCGTCGCTGTCATGCCCGGTAATCGCGTAGGCGATTCGAGCGCGCGGCGTCGCGCTCCCTTTAGCTGAGCTCACTTCCAGCCGTCACGGTCAAACCATCGCCCGATAGCTGGGCCAACGTTGGCGCCCAGTATGCCAATTGACAGGGCCATGAAGGGCACGCAGAACAGCACGAATATGCTGCCAAGGCCCCAGAAGAAAAGGCTTGTAGAGACTATGAAGACCACGACCGGTAGGACCGTTTTCTTCTGCGTTGCGGTTATTGCCATTGGCTAACTCCGGTTGATTTCCCGTCTGGCCCTGTTGCCAAGGCCAGCCAGTGAAATCTTTCCCATTGCCGCCGGGGTGGCGGGGCGCAGTGCTTGCCGGGTCATTCACGCGGTTCGGACGTTTCGTCGTCGATCAGCCGTCCAGGGTTCTCCCTGTCGTTGGCAGGCTTTCCTCGTTCGCCTGTCTGATCGCCGGTCGCCGGTAGAGGCAATGCGGTCTGTTGATTTGTTGCGGCTGTTTTTTAAAGAGCGCCGCAGCTTTCGCCGCTGGCGCCAGGGTCGCTGGCGTTGAATTTAATTTAGCCCTGAGCTAAACGATAGTCAATAGCTCAGAGCTAAATAATTTCGCTTGTAGTGAAACTACAGTTCGCCAGTGGTTTTGCTGTGATCGCTTCAATTGGGGGTTGTGGCATCCATTAGCAGCCAGCTAATATTCGCCAATACTGTACATGCATACAGCTATCAAGGAGAGGATTATGGCGAAGACGCAAAAAACCGAGCCCCAAGAGCGCGTGACAATGTCTAGCTTGGAGCGCCTCAACCTAAGGGTGGCGAGCATGATCAATCACCCAATCGCCCAAGATCAGATGTGGGTAACGATCCATAAGCTGGAGACTGACGGGGAGAGGGAGTGGGGCGAGGTGATGGGTGCGATCGCGGAGGTGGACGGGATCGAGATGATCTTCAACGATGAGGACTGTTCCGTCACGCTGAAGTGGGAGGCGCCATCAGAGGAGGATCCCCGCGTTCAGCTGCGGGACGAATTCGAAGCGGTGGAGGAGGCTGCGCCTTTCTGACGGGCACAAAAAAGCCCGCCTAAGTTGGCGGGCATTTTTCAGTTTTTGGGCGTTGATGGAGTCGACGATAAAGGCTTGGCAGAGGGCGTAGATTGTGCGGTAGCCGATGAGGCCTGTTCTGACTTTCCTAGTTGGAACGCCGACATCATGTTAGAGGTTAGTGCAGTGTTAAATCCCGCTATTCCAAGCACGATGGCGATTACACTAGATACCGCAGTGACGATGAGCGTTGTTTTCATCGAGCTGATACTAGCCTTCGTCTCTCCATGATCTTTACTGATCTGAGTGAGAGCAGCATCTAGGCGCTTATCTCGTTCAGCCTGTGCAGCCAGAAATCCGTCGATTTTTGACAAAACAGACTCGGCCCGAGCGTCCATCTTAACTTCGATGGTCTCAAGCTTTGCGTTCAGCTCATCGCGAGTAATGTCGCTCATGCTATGACTTTTACCTCGTTGCGGCGGAGTTTTAGCAGTCGATCCTGAGCGGCCGTTCCACATCTCCAATAGCAGACCTTCGTGCAGGGCTTTGTACTCCGTTTCGTGCCAGCCTAACGCCGTGCGAAGATCTATCTCGGCTTTTTCTGTTACCCACCAACCTGATTTAGGCGCATTGCCAGGCTGCGAGCTTACCAGCGTCAGCGAAGGCGGAGGCTGCATTATTAGTCTTCCCGTTTAGGCTGGTTGGCAAGCATAGAGCTCAACAGTTCGACCAGCCCCCGTGCGGCAGTTTCAGACATGGTGATCGTAGCTACATCCAACCGATAAGTGAGGATGTCATCCTCATTCAATGTCAACTGTCCGCCGTCAAGGGTCTCGGAGACCACCTCCGCAGCATCTCTTCCCATAGCGATAGAGAACATTGTCGATTGAGGGCCTTGGAGTCCAGCTACGGCGAACCGTTCGACATGTTCATGAATGTGTGTGGCGGATTTTCTGTGCTCAATCTTTTTCGTATCAGTCATGAAATCGTCCCTTGAAATGCAATGTGATAATTTTAAAAGGCCTCGTCAGGCCTTTCTAGCGTTCCAGATCAGCAGGACCTTGGCATGAATCGTGACGTCGTCGATCCTTGCTGTCTGGTTCTCGTAATGCTGGTTGTCTGAGATCAGCCGGTAATTCTCTTCGTCCAGCCGCATCACGCGCTTGATGTACAGTTCTTGGTGCCAGGTCAGCACGTAGATCCCGTCACCGATGAAGTCTTGCACGCCTTTGTCGACGATCACGAGGTCTTTATCGTTGATGGTTCCTTCCATGCTCTGGCCCCAGCCACTGATCATGGCCAGCGCAGTTTTTGAGGTGTAGCTGACACCCTTCTCGCGGAGGATTTCTTCTCTCACCACCAGGTTACGCACTACCTCGGTGTAATCCGGCGGCACCTGTCCATGGCCCATTGCTGCCCGGATATCGTACTGGCGGATGACGATCTCTTCGTTGGTAGGTCGCAAGCTGGAAAAGTTGCCAGGCAGGATGCTCGACGACCTCTCGTCCGGCTCTTCAGCCGCTGCTACGATCCGATCTCGAGCCTCCAACGACAGCCCCTTCACCTTTGCCAGCATTTTCTTGACCAGGTCCGCTGCCGTCGAATTTTGAATCTCGTCGCCGGCTTGGCTGGGTGCTTGAGTTTGAGGAGCAAGTGCCCCCGCGCCAGCATCTCCAAGTGCGTCGAACCATCCTCTCGGTAGCCCTTCAACCGCTTCGATACGGCGGGCCACGTCATCGCCTAGGTTCTTCGCAGTCTTGTCAGACAGGATCTGGCTCAAATGCGCAGGTGCCATCCCCCAGCGTTCAGCGCAGGCGCCTTTCTTCTGGTTGCCAATTAGGTTGATCAGCTGCTGCTTGCGGATTGCATAGATGTCCATGCGCGCAAGGATGCCAGTGTTTAGCTCAATGCTAAATGTGCTCAAAGCTAAATATTCCTTGCTCTGTTATTAGCCCTAAGCTAAATTTCTCCTATGTTTTAGGAGATCCCTATGAATCACCACCTGCGTGAATGGCTTGCTGCCGCTCCTCCGCCGCGCCGTAAAGAAGTTGCAGCTGCGGCAAACACCACTGTTGGGCACCTCTGGCAGCTCGCCGGCGGTCATCGCAAGGCCTCTGCCGAGCTTGCCGAGCGTTTGCAGGATGCGTCGGGTGGAGAGATCACCATCGCTGGACTTCGTCCTGATTTGCTGTGCCTGGCTCACAAAGTCCTACTCGGCGCTGCATAGGCGCTAGGTGTGGAAACATTTTGCAATGTGTGATGGCACGCAGCCACTGAAACAAATTTGAGGGTTTACGAATGGAAGATTTCTTGCGGGCCTGCCACACGACCGTGAAGGAAAGTGGCGCCGAGGAGCTGGCCGGGAAAATGTGCCTAGCTCACGTGAGCCTGCTGCAGCGCTCTAACCCCGACAACGCGGCTCATCACCTGACCATCGAGCACTTGTTCGGGATTCTGCTGCACACCCAGGACATGCGTCCTCTGCTGGCGCTGGCTGCCGGGTTCAACTTCGACCTGGTGGCGAAAGAGCAGCCTGTGGCGATCGACGTTCACCAAGCGCTGGGGCACGTCGCGCTCGAAATTTCCGAAGTGACCGTGGAAACGCACCGGGCAATAGCTGACGGCCGCGTCGACCAGATGGAGCGTGCGCGAATCCTGCGAGAGATCGCAGAGGCTGAAAAAGCTCTGGACGTACTGAAGGCGTCGGTCAAGGCAGCCTAAATCGCGGGCAATAAAAAAGCCGGTGGCTAGACCGGCTTCTTCAACAACACTTGTGAGGTCCGATTATGCACACCACGAACCCCCAGAGCAATACCCGGCCTGATTCGTCAGTTTTCCACCCGCCTCAAGTAATGACGCGTCAGGTCATGTCGTCTCGCGAGATCGCCGAGCTGACCGGTAAGCAGCACAAGAACGTCAAGCGTGACATAGCGTCGATGCTGGCGGACCTGAAAAAAGATGCGCTCAGTTTTGAGCGCACCTATCTGGACGGTCAGAACCGCAACCAGACCGAGTACCTGCTCGACCGCGAGCATACCGACTGCCTGCTGACCGGCTACAGCGCACCACTTCGAATGGCTGTTGTTCGTCGCTGGCGGGAACTGGAAGAGCAGGCCGTCCCGCGCATCCCGGCCAATTACGCCGAGGCTCTCCAGCTCGCCGCAGACCAGGCCAAGGAAACGCAGCGCCTGCTTGGCGTGCTTGAGCTTCAAGCACCCAAGCTCGCAGCCATCCGCCGGCTTGCCGCAGCTGAGGGCGCGATCTGCATTACTGACGCTGCAAAACAACTCGGCATCGCCCCGTCGAAACTATTTGACTGGCTCCAGGCGAACCGTTGGATTTACCGCCGCGGTGGGTCAACTCGCTGGATCGCAATGCAGCCTCGCATTCGTGACGGCTTCATGAAACACAAGGTGACCGCTCTTAAGCCCGATACCGAAACCGGCGTCGAGCGCGCGGCATATCAACCCCTCGTTACCCCGAAAGGCCTTGCACGCTTGGCCGAAAAGAACATTGGAGCCGCGCTGTGAGCGTTCAAGCTATGTCATGGGCTCTCGCACTGCCGAAGGCTTCCCTCGAAAATCCTGCTGCCCGTCATGTGCTGCTTTGCCTCGCGAACTACGCCGGTAGCGATGGCCGCGGGGCGTTCCCCTCTGCGCTGACCCTGTCAGACGACACCGGCCTTTCCGAGCGCACCGTCCGCCTGAAACTGGATGAGCTGGAGAAGGCCGGCTTCATCACCGAGGGTAATCAGGCCATTGCCGCCGCGTACATCGACCGCCGTGACCGCCGCCCAGTCGTGTACGACCTCCAACTTAAACGGGGTGCAAATGCTGCACCCCGTAAAGAACGGGGTGCAGATAACCGCACGGGGTGCAGCTCACAGCAGAACGGGGTGCAGGAAAACGCAGAACGGGGTGCAGCAGCTGCACCCAATACATCACTTAACCATCAATTAACCGAAGAGCAGCAGCTGCAGCGCGATTTGGCCGCTGAGATTGCCGAGCAAGACCTCGCCGCCGCTGAGTGCCCATCCCCGAACCAGCGCTTCGCCATGTTCGCCGCCTGGGTGCCAAGCGCCAAAGCACTGGCCGACCAGATCGCAATCGCCGGCATCCCAGTCGACGCAGTGCCCGATGCCGCCATTCGCGCGTTCAAGGGCTTCTTCGCTGCCCGACATGGCACGGTCGATTCGGCATCCGGCTGGTGCTACCGCCTGGTGCAGTGGGTGAAGCGTGAGCGAGTCAAGGCGGCAGGCCAAGGCCAAGGCCAGGCGCCAGATTTCGACGACACCAGCTGGGCTGAAAATCTGGGAGGTCTGTGATGAAGTCCGTCGCGAGCATCATGCAGCAACTGCCGAACGTTCCATCTGCCGAGGTCGTGCCGCTCACGATCGACGCGGGCACCGTCCATGTGATCAACCAGCTGTTCCGTGAGCTGAAGGCGATCTTCCCAGCGTGGAAGCAGGCCTGGCCTGACAAGGAAGACATCGGCGCGGCAAAAGCCACTTGGGTAAAGGCGTTCATGGCCGAGAACATTACCCGCATCGAGCAGATCCGCTTCGGCATCGAGCAGTGCCGCAAGCTGGGTTCCGACTTCGCCCCGAGCGTTGGTAAGTTTATCAAGCTCTGCCAGCCCACCCCCGAAATGCTGGGTATCCCACCGCTGGAAAGGGCATTCCGCGAGGCCTGCCGTAACGCTCACCCGTCAATGGCCGGACAGGCAAAGTGGTCGCACCAAGCGGTCTGGCACACAGCCAAAGAGTGCGGCTTTGAACCGCTCAACCGCCTCGAAACTTCGCTGGCCATGAAGCTGTTCGAGCGCAATTACGTCATCACCTGCCGCCGAATGATTGAGGGTCTGCCATTGCAAAAGATGCCCTTGGCGCTGCCGGCCCGCGCCGAAGCCCGGCGCACTCCCGATATCGGAAACAAGGCCTTGGCCGAACTGCGCGCCCGCCGCGCCGGAGCATCAGCATGAGCGACATCAGACTTGCTGCACCTGACCCCGCCGCGTTCCGTTACGCGGTTTACGCGTGCTCTTCGAAGATCGATCTGTCGATTCCGCCGGATCCTGCGGTTGCTCTGTTCGATCACAAGGGCATTGCCGAGTCGTTTGGCCGGTTGATGTGGCCCAGCACCTTTGAAGTCGTCGATCTGATGGAGACCGCACGATGAGAAAGATCAAGGCGCTGGCCCATGTCGCCCGGTGCTTCATCGAGTTCATGGGGGCCAGCTACGACGGGTCTATTCCTCCGGTTGAATCTCAGTACGGGGCGTGGATTTGATGACCAAGCAAACGAAATTCACCAAGGCCGCGCGCGGTCGGGACTGCCAGATCCGTGTGCCCGGCGTGTGCAACGGCAACCCTGAAACCACGGTGCTGGCTCACCTTCGGATGGCTGGCACTCGCTGCGGCACTGGAC
This sequence comes from Pseudomonas lutea, assembly GCF_000759445.1. Classification (NCBI taxonomy): domain Bacteria; kingdom Pseudomonadati; phylum Pseudomonadota; class Gammaproteobacteria; order Pseudomonadales; family Pseudomonadaceae; genus Pseudomonas; species Pseudomonas lutea. Next base: position 1,516,884 of record NZ_JRMB01000001.1, on the reverse strand, counting down.
TCAAACCGCATGATCTGCAGGCCGCCTGGGCTTGCTCTGCCTGTCACGAAGCAGTCGACGCGCGCCGTAATACCGAGTTTAGCCGTGAACAACTCCGCACGATGCACATGGAAGGGATGGTGCGGACCATCGACATTCTGGTGAGCGAAGGGAAGGTGGCGGCATGAACAGCCCAGCACTGATGTTCGGCGGCATCCCAGTGGTAATTTCCGAGCACCTCCCGACCACTAAAACGACCAAGTGGCGTACCGAGCGCAAGTGGTGCCACTGGAAGAACCGGCCACAGCTTCGGTACCGCATCAACGCCAAACAGGTGCCGTGCGAAACGGTGCTGATGTTCAACGGCGGCGCGGTCATGTCTCCCGCCAGTTGGACGAAGATCCAAGTAGAGCTCGCCGCGCGGGGTTCGGTATGAGCCCTTCACGAATCTGGATCTGCATAGCGGCCATCACCCTGGTAACCGCAGTCGGCACCGGGCTCAAAGTTGAGACAGTTATGAAACCGGCTAATTCGCAGGAGTTGTTTCGATGACTTGGACCCAGCTCAAAACACTTCTGAATAACTCCACGGTGCTCAGCTCGGGCCGGGACACCTTTGTCTTTAGCCCGGCGCGGGGCTCAGCGAAAGGCGCTGGCAAATGAAGCCCTTTGAGCCACGGGTAGCCCGCGCCAAGTCGGTGGACCGAGAAGGCCTGGAGCAGGCAGCGCTGATAAAGGAGCTCGAACTGCGCTTTCCAGATGTGGCTGCGTTGATCTACCACGTCCCCAACGGTGGGCACCGTCACAAGATGGTGGCCATCAAGTTGAAAGGGCAGGGCGTGAAAGCGGGCGTGCCCGATCTGGTACTGCCGATGGCGCGCGGCGGTTACTTCGGCCTTTACCTCGAGTTCAAGGCGACGCCGCCGAACGATGCAGCGGTGTCGGCCAGCCAGCACGCGTGGATCCGCCGGCTGAGCGATCAGGGCTATCTGGCGATCGTGTGCCCGGGCCACTTTGATGCGATGGAGCAGATCCGCGCATACCTTCGACTCGCTCCGACTGTGGTGGCTGCATGACGATGACCGTTGCGTTCTCCGACGCTGAGCTGCGGCGCCGTGCCGAAGACCCTGCTGCGGTGCTGATGCGTGATCCACGGCACCCCGGACTGTATTTCCGATTCACCGAGGCACGTCCGCGTGGCACGTGGAGTCTGGTGGTGCGCAAGAAGTGGCTGCGCATCGGCTCATACCCTGAGTTGTCCGCCAAAGCGGTGCTGGCCGCTCTGCCTGAAACTCGGCAGCGCCTGTCCGCCGATGCAAAGGCCACCGCCGCCATTTCCCCGTGGGCCACCCTTGGCGAGCTGCTGGCCTGGTACAGCGACAGGATGAGTCGCGACCGGCATCTGTCAGCCAAGCGGAAGGCTACGGCCAAGTCGGCCATCGCCTGCCACCTGATACCGCGCGTTGGCGACCTGGCGCTGGGCGAGATCGATCGAGCGACGTTGGACACGAAACTGATGTGGCCGCTGCAGGAGACGCTGTCGCTGGAATTCGTGCGGCTGATCTTCGCGCTGCTGGTGCTGGCCTGCCGCCAAGCTCACACGCTGGGCTCGATCCCGGCCAACCCAATGACGGGGATCAAATTCAGCGACTTCTCGAAGACCAAGATCAAAGCCAAGTCCGCGCGCCTGCGTGGTGTCCAGGTGGAAGGCCTGCTGGGTCAACTGGCCGAAGCCTTCGAACGGCGCCCGGCTCAGGGCATGTTGGCCTTGATGATGCTCTGTCACGGCACCCGTGTTGGCGAAACCCGCATGGCGCTCTGGTCGCACATCAGCCTGGCTGACCGCACGTGGCATCTGCCGGCCGCGCACACCAAGACCCGCGTCGAGCATTCGCTGCCACTCACCGAGCAGGTTTGCGCGCTGCTGACCCAGTACCGAGCCCGTCAGGCTGCCACCGGTTACACCGGGCAGTACCTGTTCCCGGCCCGACACGGCAAGGGCATGAGCGAGGGCCAAGCCAGCATGGTATTCACGCAGCTCGGGCAAGGCGAGTGGACCAGCCACGACCTGCGCAAGTTGGCGCGCACTGGCTGGGCAGATCTCGGCATCGACTTCCTGATCGGCGAGATGCTGATCAACCACGCCATGGGCCACAACGTGCAGGCCTACATCCACACCACCGTTGAGACCCGCAAACGCGAGGCGCTGGAGAAGTGGCACGCCCATCTAGACGCCAAGGGATTTACCGCCATTCACGGGTTGGAGGGAGTCGGAAACAGAGAGTCCAGCATCCCGCTACAGGCCGCGCCTCATATGGCCTGCAACCCCATTCAAGAATCAACCATAGGCGAGGTTTCAAAAGCATGAAAAAGAGCCATGGCCCTGCCTTTCGCCGGGAATTGAAGTTCATCGTTGAGTGCAACATCTGTCGAGGCACAGGCATTTACACCGGGGTCTTTCACCAGATGACCTGTGAAAACTGTCACGCCTCGGGCTGGGTGTGTGGCCGCACCCTGAAGACCCTGCCGCTAATCGACGTTGTCCAGGTGCTTAACGTCAGGCTGCGGGAAGCGCTTGCAGAAATAGCCAAAGCCAACCGCGCCATTGGCGGCGCGCACGAACAATACGAACAGAACAACCGCCGCGGTGCCGGCGGCTCGAACTACACAGGGGATTGATCGATGGGCATGTACAAAGATGTGATGAGTACCCTGGTGCGCGTGCTGGCCGCTGACAACATCGACAACAGCACAAAGCAGTCGTGGCAGAAGCTCATCGACGCCGATCTGCGACAAGGCGGAAATGGCAGCACTCTGTCGCCGCGAGACAAGTTCGATTACGACTGCTGCCTTTATGCGCTGTTGCATCGCCAGCTGGAGGTTGCTCACTGGGATGTGCTTGTCGCGAAGTACTCGACGCACAAGGCGAACAAGGTGGCCGCCATCGGGCGTCTCGTCAGTCGTATTTCATCGCCCGCGCCGCAGCTGTTCATCTATAAGGGGCTCACGGCCTGGGCAATCCCAAAGCTCAAGGGCGTCCAGAGCGGCAAGCGCTCCACTGACATGATCGTGCTCCCACCTGATTTCTACGACATGAACACATGGGACGTGGATGCCTCCCCTGAGCGGACTCGCCGCAACTGGAGAGCAGGCATCCACAAGCGGCTCGAACAACTGGAAGAGGCGGCCGTCATTCACGCGACCCACATCTTTGACGCCGAACAGATCTTCGTCGATGCCGCTTGACCATGATGGCCGTTTGGCCGTAAATTAACCCCATCATGTCGATCTTGCGTGCGGTGATGCGCGGCGACAAACAAACATCAGAAACCCGGCCCTCGCGCCGGGTTTTTTCGTTTTCAGCCCCGCCACACCCATCGCTCTGAGCTGGGAGTGCTGCGGGGCTGATTCATTCTGGAGTAGCAATGGACCCAACCGACCTCGGCCCAGGCACCGCCACCTGGCTGGGCGGTACTGGGACTGTGCTGCTGGCAGGTTTCCTATGGTTGAGGAAGTTCCTGTCACGTGACGCCGCAGATCGCGCCATGGACAACGCCGATATCGGCACCGTCCGGAGGCTTAACGAACTGCTCGACTCTGAGCGCGCCGCCCGGAAGGAGTCGGACGCTCGCGCTGATCAGTTCGCGAAAGAGCGCAACGAACTCGCTGCCGCAGTTGGCCGGATGGAGGGAAAGATTGAAGCCCTCACCAGCCAGGTCGCACAACTCACAGATAAGGTGGCCAGCCAGAGCTCAGAAATCGCCCGGCTGTCCCAGCTTGGAGGAGCAGCCTGATGGACAGATGCGCAATGGAGTTCATCGCACGCCGCTGGTGGCGTCGAGTGGAGGTATGGGTCATCGCTCTACTTATGGTAGCCGGATCGTTTTCTTTGGGATTCGGCGCATCGCAATGGTCGCTTGCGAGTTGGTACAGCAATCAGGTTGCACAGGTACGCACGGGCTACGACGAAGCTCTGAAGCAACGCGATCTGCGTCTGAACACGCTCGCAGACAAGGCGGGCAAGGCTGCGGAGAAGGTGGAAGCTGCGGCCAGTACGGCAACCGAAGCCGCCGGCGTTGCCAGCAAGGCTGCTGACAAGGTCAACGAGGCCGTCGACAGAGTGTCGCCGTAATGGGCGCGCTCAAGCTGGTGCCTGTGTGGGCCTGGCTGCTGTTGGTACTATTGGCAGCGGCCGGTTACCTGTACGTCCGGCTGGATCACACGACCACAGCCCTGGCCAATGTGACAGGCGAGCGTGACGTCGCCACTGCTCGCGCCGCGTCGATCAGCAAGACGCTCAGTCTGCAACGCCAACTCACTGAAGACTCGAACAAGGCAACAGACCATGCGACCGAACAAGCTCAACATGTTACGGCTGCCGTTGCTGTTGCTGATGGCCGCGCTCGCAGCCTGCAGCAACAAGTCACCGATCTGCTTGCCAACCGAAAGCCTTGTTCTACCGACCTTGCCAGCACAGGCAAGACAAGAGACGACCTCGCCGCTGTGCTCGCCGAGCTGCGTCGAAGCGCTGACGAAGAAGCGGGAAGCTTGGCAGCAGCGCTTGACCGAAGCCGAATAGCCGGCCAGCTGTGCGAGTCGATGTACTCGGCAGCCATGAAGGCCAGATGAAGAAGTCCTGGTACGTCACAGTGCCGGGCTACCCACCATTCCCCATGATCATGCCGGAAGACCACGACCAGCCAGCCGCGTTGGCATTTGCGCGCTGCAAGTGGCCGACCTGCTCCGTTGAGTGAACCCCATGACCCGCTTGAAGACGCTTGGCAATCGAGTCAGCACACAGGCGAGCAAGGTTCCTATCGCTCAGCCTGGGTCGTGGCGCAACGACAAAGCCACATCGGGCCAGCGCGGCTACACCTACGCGTGGCAGAAGGCGAGCAAGGCCTTCATCCTCGATAACCCGCTGTGTGTGATGTGTGATGCGTCAGGTCGAGTGACGGCGACGGCGCTGGTCGACCACATCGAGCCGCACCGCGGTGACATGACGCTGTTCTGGGACCGCACCAACTGGCAACCGCTATGCGTCACCTGTCACTCGTCCGTGAAGCAGCGCGAGGAGGCCGCCGGCCTGTAGCACGTCAACTCCCCGGAATGGGCCTGCCCCAAAACGGTGCGGCACGTCACTGGTGTGCGACAAAGGCAGGGGGTGCCTCGAAAGTTCGGAGCCTTGGCGCTCTAGACCACCCGGTCCCGCATTCAGAGTTTTTTTCCCATTTTGAGGTTTTTTGTTAATGGCTTTAACACCCAAAAAGCGCGCATTCGCCGACGCTTTGAGGGGAGGTGCGTCCAACAAAGAAGCAGCGATAGCGGCAGGCTATAGCGCTTCCAGCGCATCGGCCGCCGGATCACGGCTTGCAAAAGACCCGCACGTTCTGGCCGAGCTGGCGAATGGGGCCGTTAACAAAAATGTTAAAGCTCAGCCGAAGGCCAAGGCGCCCAAATTGGTCGAGCCCGAAGCGGACGATGAGGACTCAGGACCGACATTCGACCTGGCCCGCGCGCTGACCTTCACTGACCCCAAGGCATTCCTAATTGCCGCGATGAACGACCCGGAAGCCGAGGCAAAACTCAGAGTCGACGCCGCGAAGGCGCTCATGCCGTTCATGCACCAGCGCAAAGGCGAGTCGGGTAAGAAGGAAGACAGGCAGACCGCGGCGGAAGAGGCGGCGGCCGGCATGTACGGGACGAGCAAGCCACCGCTCAGATCGGTGAAGTAGGTGGAGTGGTCCACCGCGTGCCTCGATTGGGAGAGGCGGATTCTCTCTCGCCAATCTCTGATTCCGTTTCCGCCACTGTTTCGTTCTGAGGCGGACGCCGCGCTTGAGCTGTTCAAGTCGCTCAAGGTGGTGGATGTGCCGGGCCAGCCGACCTTCGGCCAGTGCTGCGAGCAGTGGGTATTTGATTTCGTGGCCGCCATCTTCGGCGCTTACGACGCCGAGACCGGCAACCAGAAGATCCGCGAGTACTTCCTGCTGATCAGCAAGAAGAACGCCAAATCAACAATAGCCGCCGGGATCATGGTCACCGCCTTGGTGCGCAACTGGCGCGACAACGAAGAGCTGTTGATTCTGGCGCCGACCATCGAGGTCGCGCAGAACAGTTACAAGCCTGCTGCTGCGATGGTCCGGGCCAATCCCCGACTGGAAAAGATGCTCCACGTCCAGGACCACATTCGGACCATCACGCACCTGACCACCAAGGCTGCGTTGAAGGTGGTCGCTGCCGACTCGGACACGGTGTCCGGTAAGAAGTCCGGCAAGATCCTGGTCGACGAACTCTGGGTGTTCGGCAAGCGCCCGAACGCTGACGCGATGCTGATGGAAGCCACCGGCGGCCAGATTTCGCGGGATGAAGGTTTCGTGATTTTCCTTTCGACTCAGAGCGACGAGCCGCCGGCGGGGGTTTTCAAGGAAAAGCTCGATTACTACCGCGACGTTCGGGACGGCAAGATCCAGGACAAGAAGTCGCTGGGCGTGTTGTACGAATTTCCGAAGGCGATGGTGGAGTCTGAGGAATACCTGAAGCCTGAAAACTTCTACATCACCAATCCCAACATGGGACGGTCGGTCAGCCGGGAATGGCTTGAAGACCAGATGGTCAAGGAGGCGAAGAAAGAGCCAGGCGCGCAGCGCAAGTTCCTCGCCAAGCACTTGAACGTTGAAATAGGCATGAACCTTCGCGCCAACCGGTGGGCGGGCGCCGAGTTCTGGCAGGCGCAGGCCAAAGCGAAGAACCTAACGCTCTCCCAGCTCATCGCCCGCTGTGAGGTTATCGACGTCGGCATTGACGGCGGTGGTCTTGACGACCTGCTGGGCTTCGCAGTGCTGGGCCGTGAGACCGAATCGCGCAACTGGCTTCTGTGGACGCATGCCTGGGCCCACCCTTCGGTGCTCGAGCGCCGTAAGAGCGAAGCGCCGCGGCTTCACGACTTTGCCAAAGACGGCAACTTGACGCTGGTGGAGTACATCGGCAAGGACGTTGCCGAGGTGGCTGAGCTGGTGGCAGAAATCTACGCGTCCGGGAAGCTCGACATGATCGGCGTCGACCCGGCCGGCGTCGGCGGCATCCTTGACGGCCTGATCGAAGCGGAGATACCGCAGGACAAGGTCATTGGCATCTCGCAAGGCTGGAAGCTGGGCGGCTCGATCAAAACCGCCGAGCGCAAGCTGGCGGAAGGCGGAATGGTCCACGGCGGTCAGCCGATGATGTCCTGGTGCTGCGGCAATGCGAAGGTCGTTCCGGCCGGCAACTCGATCCTGATAACAAAACAAGCGTCGGGGACGGCGAAGATTGACCCGTTGATGGCGCTCTTCAACGCCGTGGCCCTGTTGTCGCTCAACCCCGTCGCGCGGGGGAATGTCGACGATTTCTTTGATGACCCAATAATGGCAGGGCTCTAATGGCGAGCAAAAACAAACCGGGGCGTATTCGCTCTGCGCTACAGAGCTGGCTGGGTGTTCCTGTTGGGCTTACCAATGAGGCGTTCTGGCAGGAGTGGTTCGGCACTTCCAACAGCGGCAAGCATGTTACCGTCGACGGTGCGGTGCGCCTGTCCACCGTCTGGGCGTGTGTTCGGCTGCTGTCAGAGTCCGTCTCGACGCTGCCCTTGAAGCTCTACCGCCGGATGCCGGATGGTTCGCGCGAATCCGCCCGGGATCATCCGCTTTTCCGTGTCCTGTGCCGCTCCCCAAATGCCGAAATGACCCCGCAGCGTTTCATGTTGCAGGTTGTGGCCAGCATCTGCCTGCGCGGTAACGCTTTCGTCGAGAAGAAATTCATCGGGACACGGATCGTCGCTCTTGATCCGCTGTTGCCTCAGTGTATGACGGTCAAGCGGCTGGACAATGGGCGCTTGAAGTACACCTACAACGAGAACGGCACCGAGCGCGACATCCCGGAAAAGAACCTGATGCACATCCGCGGCTTTGGCCTGGACGGTGTGTGCGGGATGCTTCCGGTGACCACGGGCCGCGACGTCATTGGCACTGCGCTGTCATCGGAAGAAGCCGCAGCCAAGGTATTTGCCAACGGCCTGCAGGCATCCGGGTTTCTTACCGTCGAAGGCGGTGCGGCGCAGGGCTCTGGCACGCTGACCCCGAAACAGCGGGAGCAGTTGAAGAAGAGCCTGGCCGCGTTCAGCAGCTCGAAGAACGCCGGCAAGACGATGGTGCTGGAAGCGGGCCTCAAATACCAAAGCGTCACGATGAACCCAGAAGCGGCACAGATGCTGGAAACCCGGGCGTTCAACGTCGAGGAAATCTGCCGCTGGTTCCGCGTGCCGCCGTTCATGGTCGGGCACATGGACAAGCAGTCGAGCTGGGCGGCGAGTGTCGAGGCGCAGAACCTGCACTTCCTCACCAACAGCCTGCGGCCGCTGCTGGTCAACATCGAGCAGGAAATCACCCGCTGCCTGATCGGCGAGGCGGATGCCGAAGAGTTCTTCGCCGAGTTCGCAGTGGAAGGCTTGCTGCGTGCCGACAGTGCTGGCCGTGGCGCCTGGTACAACACCGCGCTTATGAATGGCTGGATGTCCCGCAACGAGGTCCGGCGTTTGGAAAACCTGCCGCCGATTCCTGGTGGCGACATCTACACCGTGCAGTCGGCGATGGTCGCGCTGGAGAGCCTGGAGCAGGGCGACGATATCTCGGCCAAGTTCAACCGCTTCATGTCCAAGGCGCTCCACGCGCACAAGGACGGCAACCACGAAGCAACCCGCGAATTGCTCCAGGACATCTGCTCTGCGCTTGAGGGCGGGGATCCAGACGCCCCGACCATGGCTCACGCCCTTATATCGATTTCACGCCTCAGCATCACCGAACCAGCGGAGTAACCATGACGATCAGAACCCTGCCTGCAGCGCCGGCGGAGCGACCGCGCGCGAGCGCTTCCTCGGATCTGCTGCCGATGGCGCTCGAGCGCTGGAACCCGGACATCCGCGCCGCGGCTGACGACGAGAACACCATTTCGATGTTCGACCCGATCGGCTACGACTACTGGACGGGCGACGGCGTTACCGCGAAGCGGGTCAGCGCGGTACTGCGCAACCTGGCCGGCGCGGACGTCACGGTGAACATCAACTCGCCGGGCGGCGACATGTTCGAGGGCCTGGCGATCTACAACATCTTGCGCGAGTACAAAGGCAAGGTGACCGTCAAGATTCTCGGCATCGCCGCCTCGGCCGCATCTGTCATCGCCATGGCCGGCGACGAAATCCGCATGGGCCTCGGGGCTTTCCTGATGATCCACAACTGCTGGGTGGGTGTGGCTGGGAACCGCATTGGCTTGCGGGAAATGGCCGACACGTTGGAGCCGTTCGACAAAGCCATGGCGAACATCTATGCAGCGCGCACCGGTGACGACGTCGCCGCGATGCAGACGCTGATGGATGCCGAAAGCTGGATCGGCGGCGGTGATGCTGTCGATCAGGGTTTCGCCGACTCGCTGCTCGACAGTGCCGACTTGAAGGAAGGCACCAAAGCATCCACACCGCAGCAGATCGCCGCACACCGCCTCGATGTGATCTTGGCGAAGCAGGGCATGCCGCGCTCCGAACGCCGCGCAATGATTCAAGAGCTCAAAACCGGTACGCCCAGCGCTGCCGGACCTGGTACGCCGAGCGCTACCGAACCCCCGGCCGTTTCGGCCTCCGTAATCGCTGATTTCGAAAAGGCTCTCGCCTCTTTCAAGTCGGCAGCCTCTACCGTACCCGGAGTTTGACCCATGTCCGATACAAACGAACTGCTCAAGAGCGTCTCTGCTGAACTGGCGAAGGCCACTAGCGAGTTCAGCACCAAAGCCGAAGCCGCATTGGCCGAAGCGAAAAAGGCGGGCAACTTGTCTGCTGAAACCAAAGCTACCGTCGACGAACTGGCGTTGAAATTCAACTCCTTGACCGAGGCCGAGAAGCAGCTCAAGGCTAAACTCGGCGAAGTCGAGCAGGAATTCGCGCGTCTGCCGTCTGCCAGCTCGCCGCAGAATCGCGACAGCCTTGGCCAGACCGTCATCAAAAGCGAGGCGCTTAAGAACTTCGCCGCCAGCGTCGAGGGCGGCAAACGCGTCAACATCCCGGTGAATGCTGCACTGCTTTCGACAGGTGTTGCACAGGGCGTCGTCGAACCGCAGCGTCTGCCTGGCATTGACGTCGCGCCGAAGCAGCGCTTGTTCATTCGCGACCTGATTGCGCCAGGCCGTACCGGTGCGCCGGCTATCTTCTGGGTTCAGCAAACCGGCTTCACCAACGCGGCGCGCGTGGTGGCAGAGGGCACCGCCAAGCCCTATAGCGATATCCAGTTCGCCACCAAGATCACACCGGTGAGCACCATCGCTCACATGTTCAAAGCCTCCAAGCAGATCTTGGACGATTTTGCACAGCTGCAATCCACCATCGACGTGGAAATGCGGTATGGCCTGAAATACGCCGAAGAGGGCGAGATTCTGTTCGGCGATGGCACCGGTGTTCACTTGCCGGGCATCGTGCCGCAGGCTTCGGTCTACAACCCGGCGTTTGAACCGGAAGGCATGACCCAGATCGATCAGCTGCGCTTGGCCATGCTGCAGGCCCAATTGGCCCGCCTGCCTGCCAGCGGCCATGTGCTGCACTTCACCGACTGGGCGAAAATCGAGCTGACCAAGGACACGCTTGGCCGCTACATCATCGGCAATCCGCTGAGTTTGGCCGGGCCTACCCTGTGGGGTCTGCCTGTCGTGGCAACCGAGCTGGCTGCCTTCCTCGGCAAGTTCCTCACCGGTGCCTTCCAGACCGGCGCGCAGATCTTCGATCGCGAAGACGCCAACGTGGTGATCTCGACCGAGAACGCCGACGACTTCGAGAAAAACATGATCTCGATCCGCTGCGAAGAGCGCCTGGCCTTGGCGGTTAAGCGTCCCGAGGCGTTTATCTACGGCACCTTCGCCCCAGCCGCTTAACTTCAAGCGGGCCGTCCGAGAGGCGGCCCACCGGAGCCAATCATGAAGCTGAAAACCTTGAAACCGCTGTACCTCGGCGGGGTTACCTTGACCGAAGGCAGTCCGTTCGAAACGCTTGAACAGCATGGTCGCGAGTTGATCCGCAAGGGCTACGCCGAGCCGGATACGTCCGACGATGAGCCTGTTGTGACCCTGAAAGACGAGGGCGCTGCGCCTGGTCTGGCGCTGACCAGCGATGCTTTGGTGACACCGCCAAAGTCCGAGAAGCCGAAAAAGCCTGCGAAGGGCGAGTGACATGTCGGTCATCGATATCGAAGTCGCCATGCGGCATTGCCGCGCCGAGGAAGGCGATCGGGCGGACGTGCTGCTGAAGCTAGAGGCGGCTGAGGAATCGGCGGCCCTCTACCTGAATCGCTCGTTCTACGCAGATAAGGACGCCATGGCCGCCGCCGTGCTGGATGGTACTGCTGGCGCCGATCCGATCGTTGTCACCAAGTCCATCACGGCTGCCTGCCTGCTGATTCTGGGAAACCTGTACGCCAATCGGGAAGATGTGGTGGTGGGTGTCAGCGTCGCCGACTTGCCGCAGGGCTCCCGCTCGCTGCTGAGCCCCTACCGCGTTGATATGGGGGTTTGATGAGAGCAGGAAACCTTCGGCATGAGTGTTCTGTGCAGACAAAGCAGCGCGTGCCTGACGGCATGGGCGGCGGGGTCGATGGCTGGATTGAAAGTCGCAAGATATGGGCTGAGATCACCGCACCCACTGGCCGGACGTCTCCCGTTTCCCAGCAACTCACCGCGCTGGTGACCGCAGAGATAAAGGTCAGGCCCGCGCCGGATCTGGTGGCTGGGGTTCGCTTGGTCAATTCGGGCGTTACCTATCTCATCGAGGCAGCGCTGCCGGACAACGACCGCTCCATGCTCCGTCTGTTGTGTTCAAACGTTCCCCACCCATGAGGTCATCATGAAAGTAAAAGCACTGGCAAGCCTGTCCACTGCCCAAGGCTGGAAAGCTGCGGGCGAAGAATTCACCGTGAATGCGGCCGACGCCGAAGAGCTGATCGAGCGCGGTTTGGTTGAGCGTTCTGCCGCCGAACCCGTCGCCGAGCCTGAGCCCGCTCCGAAAGCACCCAAGCCTTCCAAGTCGAAAGCCTGATCATGGCCCGGCGCTCAAGCGTTCAGGGTGATATCAAGCTTCGCAGCTTGTTGCGCCGGATCGGCAACGAGATCGAGAGCGACCTGCGCCCTGCAATGGTTCAAGCGGCTGACCTGGTGCTGCAGACCCAGACGTTCCTGATTCCCCGTGACACTGGCGACGCTGCGGAAACGCTGACGTCGTTCGTCTCCAAAAGCGGGCTGGATGCGGAAATCGGCCTCAGGGGCAAGAAGAACAACACGCGGTATTTCTATACGAAATTCCTCGAGTACGGCACCAAGGGTTACGCCCGCGGTGAAACGCAAATCCCGGCCCGGCCAGCGCATCCGTGGTTGCGCCCATCCTACGATCTCAACCGTGAGCAGATCATCTTGCTGATCAGCAGGGCGATCGATTCCACGTTGCGCAAGGCTGCGGAGGCTAAATGAGTGATCCAGGCCTCGCGCTACAGAAGGCGCTATTTGAGAAATTATCGGCCAGTCTGACGGCGCCGGTGTTCGACGCAGTCCCCGCCGGGACGCCGTATCCGTATGTGACCTTGGATTACGAGGTCACCGACAACACGACGCCGGTCAGCGGCAAGAAGCGCGAAAACCGCCTGTTCTACCTGTCGGTCTGGTCGGACTATCAGGGCCAGGCGGAAGTGAAGCGTATCAACGGCGAGATTGCTGACGCCTTGGACGAGGTTGCGCTGCCGCTGAGCATTGGTACGGCGGTTTCGGTCCGTGTGCTGCGCACGGAAACGAACCGCGAACCGGACGGCAAGACCTATATGGGATCGGTGACCCTTCGGATCATCACCCAGCACTGAAACCGCCGAGCAACACCAACACCCGCCATCGAGCGGGTTTTTTATTGCCAAAAAACCACCCGCGCCCTGGAGGGCAACCATGACTATCAAAACTTCCGCCGGCGTCCGATTCCTTATCGGCCCGGCCCACAACATCACCTATGCCGAGGACACCGCCGGCCGCGCCGCAGCGCTGACCGCCCTGAAAGGGCTGACCTTCGTGGAAGTTGGCGAAGTGGAAGACGCTGGCGAGCTGGGCGACGAGGCCAGCACTGCTGACTTCACCGCGCTGGCCAACCGTCGCAAACGCAAGGTGAAAGGCACCTTCGACGCCGGTACCCAGCAGATCACCTTGGGTTCCGATCCAGTTGATCTCGGCCAGAAAGCGTTGAAGGCAGCTCTGTCCAGCGACTCCAACTTCGCTTTCCAGATGGACTACGGCGACGGAACGGCCGATTTCTACCTCGGCCAGGTTCTGAGCTGCCGCAAGCAGATCGGTACTGCTGAGTCGATCCGCAAGGCCTCGGTGTCGGTCGCGATTAATTCTGCGATTTACGAGCAAGCGGCACCGGCAGCGTAAGGCCCGCTCTTCAACGCAATTACGGGCGCTGCCATCGCGGCGCCTGTTTGGAACCTTTCCCTCTCTGCAAGGAACACCGATCCATGTCCAAGACTGACCACGGCGCAACTGAAGTAATCGTCGGTGCTGAAACCTACAGCCTGGCATTCACCCTCAAGGCGGTGAAGAACATCGAACGTCGTTTTGGCGGCCTGTCCCCGGCTCTGCAGGAGGTTCAGAAACTCAGCCTCAACGTGGCAGCCTCCATCATCGCGGCCGGCGCGAATCTGACACTGAAGCCGAAAGAGTTTGAAGCCCTTGAGGAAGAAATCTACGAGCACGGCATCGGGGAGGTGACGCCGCCGCTGATCCAGTACCTGCTGGCGCTGCTTAACCCTGCGGCCAAGAGCGAGGAAGAGCTCGCCAAGGATGCCGAAGAGGGCACCGGCAAAGCAAAAAAGTAACCCGGCCGGGCAACGGTAGCTATGTGGACGAGGTTTTCTGTCTGGCTACCGGCAGTCTTCAATGGTCGCCGCGCGACGCGTGGGAAACGCCGGTGCCTCAAATTCTGATGGCTTGGGAAGCTCGCATGGAGTTCCTACGGGCCACGAATCCGTTTGGTAAGGCGGATAAACCAGTCGGCCCACCGCCAGGCGAGACACCTGAGGAAAAACGACAGCGAATCAAAGCGCAAATACGTGGTGCACGTGGCTGATGCCCGACACCGCCCAGCCATGCCCAGTCCCGCTGCGGCCATTTAATTTCATCGAACCGGCTCAACAGCCGGTTTTTTTTCGCCCGGAGAAAGTGCATGGCAGGTCAAGAAGTTCGCGGGATGCTGATCCGGCTTGAGGCGACAACTGCACAGCTCCGTCAAGAAATGGATCGAGCAGACGCGTCTGTCACGAAGGCAACCGGGCGGATCGATGCCCAGCTGAGCAAAGTTGATACCGCATTTGATCGTGCTGCCAAAAGTGCGCAGTCAGCAGCAGGGATCCTCAAGGGAGCCTTGACGCTCGCGATCGGCGGCGCAAGCGTAAGCGCCATCATTGATCAGGCGGAGGCATATACCACCGTCGCCAACCGACTGAAGCTGGTTACGTCGTCCAGCAAGGAATTCACCGAGGCGCAGAGCGCTGTCTTCAGCATCGCGCAGAAGTCAGGGCAGCCGCTTGGCGCGACTGCAGAGCTGTATCAGCGCATCGCTACAAACCAGAAAGAGCTGAAGCTCAGCGGCCAGGGCGTTGCCGGGATTGTCGAAACGATCTCCAAAACTCTCGTTATCAGTGGCGCTTCCGCTTCGTCGGCGGATGCTGCCCTTGTGCAACTCGGCCAGGCATTCGCTTCGGGGACGCTGCGCGGCGAAGAGCTCAACTCCGTTCTGGAGCAGGCTCCAGCACTGGCGCAAGCGATCGCTAAGGGCATGGGAAAAACCGTAGGCGAGCTTCGAAATCTGGGTACTGAAGGGAAGTTGACCTCCGCCGCTGTTGTGGCAGCGTTGCAAGCCCAAGCCGCCGCTGTGGACGGTCTTTTCAACCAGATGCAGAGCACCATCGGAACCGCGCTCACCCGCATCCAAACGTCCTTCACGCGAATAATCGGCGAGACGGACAAGCTGTCCGGAACCAGCGTCTCGCTCGCTGGCGCCGTCAACCAGGCGTCGCGGGCGCTTGACCAGATCAAGGTCCCTGAAGCGTTCGCGGTCATTTCGCAGCACGCCGAGACGTTGTCGACGGTGTTGAACGTTGTTCTGTACGCAGCCTTGGGCAAGGTCGCCGCAGGTCTCGCGCAGTGGACCGCCGCGTCTGGTGCGTCAGTCATCGCCAACCAGAAAGCCCTCTCAGCTGCTGCGAAGACTGCGCAGCAGGACCTGCTGGCAGCTGAGGCGAAGCAGTTGGATGCCCGCGTGCTTGTGTCGCGTGCTGCTCAGGAGCTGCAGTCCGCCCAGACAAAGGTCGCAGCGGATCGCTTGCGTCAAGAGTCGGACCTGGCAGGCGTGCGCTCGGTGCAGACGGCTTTGGCAGCGGAGTTGGCGCTTGAGCAGCAGCGGCTTAAGGCGCAGATCTCTGAAACGGGTCGCAACGCGGCGCTGGCGCGCATGGTGGAGATCCGCGGTGCTCAGATCGCGATCACTAAGCAGATGGAAGCCGCCGAGCGCTCGCTTGCCGCCACGACGGTAGCGACTTCAACCCAAATTCAAGCAGCGAACGCGCAGGTTACGGCCTCCAAAGTCGCCCTCGCTGAAACAACTCTCGCAGTAAATGCGGCATCTGTTGCATCACAGAATGCAGCCGCATCGGCATCTATCGCCGCACGTGCGTGGGGCAGCTTGAGGGCTGGCGCGGCTGGGCTTCTCGGTCTGCTGGGAGGTCCGGTTGGTTTGGCGTTTATGGCTGGCGCAGTAGCTCTGTCGTTCGTCGACTTCAGTGACAAGTCCAAAACCTTGATGGGAGATCTGGGCGACCTCGGCAAGTCCGTTGATCAGGTGCGTGCCGAATTCAACAAGCTGAACGAGGATCAACAGCGCGCTCAGGTCAACACATGGAAGGACAAGCAGCTTGGGGCAACGCTCGCCGTCGAGAATGCGTACAAGGACCTGAAAAGCGCGGTCCAGGGTGCGCTGATCGAGCCACCCAACCCGGA
Source organism: Pseudomonas lutea (assembly GCF_000759445.1). Classification (NCBI taxonomy): domain Bacteria; kingdom Pseudomonadati; phylum Pseudomonadota; class Gammaproteobacteria; order Pseudomonadales; family Pseudomonadaceae; genus Pseudomonas; species Pseudomonas lutea. The sequence goes on along the minus strand of NZ_JRMB01000001.1, from coordinate 1,500,814 downwards.
CATGGTCGATACGGCAAAAATCGCCGACCAAGTTCGCTCGTATGACGAGCTTGTCGCCAAGATGGATGCCGCTCGCGCTTCGGGGCAGTCGCTTGGCCCCACCCTCCGGGAAGCCGCCGCAAACGGGCAGATATCGCCGGAACAGCTTCGTCAGTGGGAAACCCTTGCTGGCTCTCTGAGCGATAACGCTTCTGTCGCCGCCCAGGTGAAAACGCGTCTAGACGAGCTGACTGGCGCGCTCAACCAGAATACGGTCGCTACCCAGGCCAACAACCAGGCCAAAGCTGGTTTTTCTGCTGATGGGCAGAAGTACCTGGACACGATTCAGAAGCAGCTGGCTGGCCTGCAGGATGGTGGCGATGCCATCAAAGAGGCAAACCGATACATCGCAGAACATTCGGCGCTCTCTGAGTCCGACCGGATAGCAATCCTTTCGACGGCCAATGCAATCGAGGTGAACAAGGCCGCCACAAAGGCTTCGAAGGACGAAACCAAACTCGGGAACGCTGCTGCCCGCGAAGCGGCCACGGAGCTGAAGAACCAGCAAAAGGCTCTCGAAGATCTCACGACGAAATCGGGAATTTCCGCCAAGGCTGCCAACGATCTCGCAGACGCTTATCTCGCCGGGGTCGACAACATCCGCGCAATCACCCTTCAACAAAAGGTTGAAGAAGAACTGCTCAAAACTGGCGCCGCAGCGCGTGGAAGAGTCACGGCAGCCATAAACGCTCAGATGGCGGCGGAAGACCGCCGTGACGTGGCGAAGAGCATCGCGGATCTGCGCGTGGAAGCAACGCAGACTCTTGCTCAGGCAACCGCCACCCTGCAGGGCGCAGACGCACTTGAAACTTTCAATGTGCAGAAGTCGATGCAGCTGGCGTTGGTAGGGAAAAGCATCGAGTACGGCTCTAAAGAGTATGACCAGTTGCTTCAGTCTACGCGGGCCCAACTGGAGCACAACAAAGCTCTGGAGCAGGCGGGTGCTGCAAACAGCATCGTCGACCGGCTCTACCCGCAGACGAAGTTGTTGCGCGATTACACACAAGCGCAAGAAGCGCTGAACAAGGCGATTGAGCTATATCCAGAAAAAGCTGACGCCTATCGCGATGCGCTTGCGCGACTCGGTGTGGAGTACCAGCAGAACAAGAACGCCGCGTCGAGTTGGGGTCAGTTCACCGAAGGCGCGATCGACCGAATTGACGATGCATTTGCGGACATGTGGAAGTCCGTCCTCAGCAAATCCGGCAATTTCATGGACACGCTCAAGGACAGTTTTAGGCAGTTCCTCGCGGAAATGCTTCACATGGCGATCACCAAGCCGATTCTGGTTCAGTTTGCCAGTGCGCTGGGTGTTGGGGGCGCGCAGGCTCAATCCTCCGGACTGTTCGGAGATTTAACTGGTGGTAGTGGGGGCGGGCTGACGTCGTGGCTCGGAACCGCTAAAAACGTGTTTTCGGTGGCTAGCAGCAACTTCGGGCAGTCGATCATGGCTGGCTGGAATGCAGGCGAAGGTATTGTCGGCGGCATTCAAGGAGCGTTTGGTAACGGTGCTTCCTACGTCAAAGAGGCGATCGCCAGCGGTTTCACTGCAGGCTCGGCGACAGCCAGCGCCGTGGCATCCACGACAGCAGAAAGTCTGACAACCACTTTAGCCAACTCCTACGCCAGTTACGGCGCACAGTTCGGCACTGGTGTGGCTCAAGGTTCGTTCAGCGGTGCGGCTTCATCAGCCTCAGCGTCAGCGGCTTCCTCTAGTCTCAGCGCCTTGAGCGCCACGTTAAGTTACGTCGGCGCGGTGTATGCAGTGATTCAGTCGTATCAAGCCTATGGGGCCAAAGGCGCCGCTACCACGGCAGGTTTTGCCGCCGCTGGCGCTGCCATCGGTTCCGTAGTGCCAATTATCGGTACCGCACTTGGTGCCGCAATCGGCGCAGTGATCGGTTCGATCGCTTCCAGTTCGCTGTTCGGGAGCGGGGAGAAGTACCCAGATCTGAGCACATCGGCTACTGGGCGGTATGTCGGCGGCCAGTACGTGGATACAGGCATCGCCCAGTCCTGGCAGCGCAAAGCCCCCAAGTACGGCGCTGCGGCTGATAACGCTATGTCGTCCACGCTGAACAAGTTCAGCTCTACGCTCGGTAACTTGTATACAGCGCTCGGCAATGGCGCGCCTGTCGTTGCCTACAGCACGCTGCAGCAGCGCAAAACCTCGGGGAAATACTCGAGCACGTTCGGCGCTCAGCTTGATGATGGTTCGGTGATCACCGGCAAGCAACAGTTCAAGGCCGATGACATCGCGGCGGCGTTGACTGCCGATTATGACGACATCATGGGCACCTTCCTCGCGAAGGCAATCGTGAGTTCGAAGTCGCTGCCGGAGTACTTCAAATCTCAGTTCACGGCATTTTCCAACGACTGGAACACCACGGCTGACCAGGTCATCAAGGCAATTGAGGGTGTATTCACGCGCTTCAATGGCGTGAACGATGCGCTTTCGCTCATCAACGTGGCCAACCTGAAACTGGACAATACCGGGCTGATCGCGTCGGACTCGATCCTCAACATGATCGGTGCGATTTCTGACCTGGACACCACGACGGCTACGGCGAAGGAAAAGGTCGATGCGCTCAACAAGAGCGTAGGCACTTACTACCAGGCGTTTTTCAGCGCGGACGAGCAATTCGCCGACCTGACCAAAAGTCTGCAGGGAGCGTTTGCCGGATTCGGTCTGAAACTGCCGGACACTCGCTCCGCCTACCGGAAAATGGTTGAAGACATTGATGTCACGACCACGGCCGGCCAAGCGATGTTCGCGACCATGATGGGGCTGGCCACCAACGCGGACACCTACTACACCCAAATCGACAAGCAGGCGCAGGCCGCCGTGGACGCAGCCAACGAGGCAGCACAGGCAGCGGCAGGCGCATGGTCGAATTATTACGGCCTGTTCGCTACTGACACGCAGAAGGCTGGGGACGCCCTAATGCGCGCCAGTGCGGAGTTCGGCGCGCTTGGGCTTGGGTTACCAGCCAGTCGCGGCGATTTTGCTGCGATGGTCAACGCGATCGATCAAACAACGGTGGCTGGCAAGGCGCTTTTCAACTCGCTGTTGGGTCTGGCAACCGATGCCGATGCTGCCTTTGACGTGATGGAAGCCAGTGCGGCGACGGCAACTCAGGCAGCCCAAGATGCTGCAAAAGCTCAGGCTGACGCGGCACAGGCGGCCAAGGAGGCGGCCGAAGCCGCCGCGCAGGCAATCAAGGATGCCCTGGATCAGGCGGTCAGCAACAGCTTTGCCGCTGTACAGCGCGCAGTCAGTGCCCAACAGAAAGCAGCCGAGGCGGCCTACAACGCCACGAATGCCTCGCTCAGCGACATGCTTGAAACGGCGAACAGCCTGGTTGGCGATCTAACCGGCGTCAGCAATGACCTTGGCTCGGCGCTGAAATCGCTGCGCGGGGATTCGGAGGGCGCCGTGCAGATGTTGCGCCGCCAAGCACAGGCGACGCTGCAAAGCGCGCTCGCCACTGCGCGTGCTGGCGGATCGTTGGCGAACTTCACCGGTTTGAGTGACGCGCTCACCACCGTGAGCAGCAACAGTACCGGTCTGTATTCCTCGCTTGAAGAGTTCAACCGCGATCAAGGCCGGACGGCCAATGTGGTGGGGGAACTTAACTCGCTGAACGGGAAGCAGCTCACCAACGCCGAGAAATCGGCCGCAGCGCTGCAGGAGCAGTTGGATCAGGCGAAGAAGGCTTATGACGCCCAAGTCGCGCAATTTGACTCGCAACTGGCGTTTGCACAGTCACAGCTGGACGCGCTCAACGGTGTCGACACCACTGTGCAATCGGTGACAGACGCCGTGGATCGCATGAATGCTGACGTTGTTCGGGCTTTGGCCGGCCAAGCGCCTGGCGCTGCCACCGGTAACACCTACACCAACAATGCCGCTCTTGTTGAGTCGGTGTATCAGCGAGTGCTCGGGCGAACTGCCGAAGCTGGCGGGGTCTCGTACTGGTCGTCACTGCTGGCAAATGGATCTGTGACCTACGCAGACCTAGCTGATGCCATCGCTCGCGGCGGCAAGGCCAACGGCGAAACCGTGAAAATCCCAGGCTATGCCGCCGGCGGCAGCTTCGGTGGAGGGCTGCGCCTGGTTGGCGAGAACGGGCCGGAGCTCGAGGTCACCGGGCCGAGCCGGATATTCGATGCGCGCACAACAGCAGCAATGCTCAACGGTGGAGGTTCGGATGCCGCCGTTGTGGCAGAACTGCGCGCGCTGCGCGGCGAGCTGGAGATGATCAAGGCCAACACCCAGGCCAGTGCCGTGAATGTCAGCAAGGTCGCAAGGACCCTTGACCGTGTCACCGAGGGCGGCAACGCCATGCTAACCAAGGAACTTGCATGAAGGTCATAAAGCCGCACGTCATCACTGACCTGATGATGCTGAGTTCGTCGATTCAGGAAAATGACTACCCGGCATGGGTGTCCGGAACCTCCTACGTCTTGGGCGCGAGAGTAACTCGGACAAACGTCCACCGGATATTCGAAAGGCTGGTAGCGGGGGCGGGGACAGTCGCCCCCGAGCTGGATACCACCAGCCCGCCGGTGTGGCTTGACGTAGGCCCGACGGACAAGTGGGCGCCATTCGACGATGTGGTCGGGACGCTTGCCACCGGGCCGTCTCCGCTCAGCTACGTGCTCAGTGTGGGGTTCACCGACAGCCTGGCGCTGTTTGAGCTGAGCGGCCGGTACGTGGATGTCGTGATGAAGGACGGCACCGGCGGTGTCGTTGTGTACCAGGAAAGGATCGACCTGGAAGTCACCGATATCGAGACGATTTTCGACTGGTTCTTCAGCGATCTTGATTTGCGAACTGACATCGTCATAACCGACCTGCCCGGGCAATACGCGAGCGCCGAGCTCGCCGTGACGGTCACCTCGACCAGCGGGGGCGCGTCCGTTGGTGTCATAAAGCCTGGGCTGATCAGCGACTTGGGGGAAACCCAATACGGCGCCCGGGTCGGCATCGACGACTACAGCCGTAAGGAACGCGACGACTTCGGCAACACGGTCATCACCAAGCGGGCGTACAGCAAGCGCGGCAGTTTCACGATGTTGACCACGCTGGGCACCTTCAACCGGATATACCGAACGCTGGCGGCGTTGCGGGCAACGCCTTGCGTATACATCGGCACGGAGGCCGCCGGGTATGAGCCGCTGCTGATCTATGGGTTCTTCACCAGCTTCAACATCGACATTTCATATCCCAGTTACCACCTTTGCTCGCTTGATATCGAGGGCCTTATCTAATGGCAGTTACTCCACTTCCGTTCCTTGACCGAACGGCCGCAACGTTCAAATCCGATGTGGATGCGTTCTTTGCCCAGAAGCTGCCGCAGTTCTCCGTGGAGGTGAATCAGGTAGCCACCGCGGCTGACGCTTCTGCCGAATCGGCAAATGCCGCCAAAACCGCAGCAGCAACGAGCGCCAATAATGCTGGCACAAGCGCAACGAATGCTGCGAACTCGGCCAGCGCTGCGAGCAGCTCGAAGACAGCAGCGGCGGCCAGTGAAACCAACGCTGCGAACTCAGCCAGCGCTGCGAGCAGCTCGAAAAGCGCAGCGGCAACCAGTGAAACCAACGCAGCGCAGTCGGCAGCTGCTGCAAAGGCCTCAGCCGACAGTATCGGCAGTGGGCCAGTAACCAGCGTCAATACAAAAACCGGTGTTGTAAGTCTTAGTGCCGCTGATGTTGGAGCCTTGGCAAGCGGAGGAACGGCTGTCGCTGCTACAAAGCTCGCGACAGCTCGAACCATAGCAGTTGGCGGCGATGCGACAGGTTCGGCAAGCTTTGACGGCGCCGGGAACATCAGCATCCCGATTGTTGTTCTTGATGACAGCCACAATCATGTCATTTCAAATATTGATAATTTGCAGGAAGCTTTGGATGCTACTGCAAATTTGATGACCAAAAACTTCTTGATTAACGGTAACTTTGACATTTGGCAGCGAGGCGTATCGCAGACTGTTGCAGGGTTTGGATCGGCTGACCGCTGGAATATGGGTCACAGCGGTGGAAGTAAAACTGCAAGTCTTCAGGAGTTTCCATTTGGGTCATTGGTGCCTCTTGCGAGATTTTTTTGCCGGCACGTAGTTGTTGGGGGCTCTGCAGCTGCCGACTTTACAATAATGAGTCAGGCCATCGAAGATCTACAGCGATATAGTTCGGGGCAATATACTGTTTCTTTCTGGGCGAAAGCTGATGCTGCCCGAAGTATTTCTATAGAGGTTGTTCAGTCTTTCGGAACTGGGGGAAGTCCCTCTTCGGCGGTGACAGGAATCGGCTCTACGAAAATTGCCGTGACGACTACTTGGAACAAATATTCTGTCACGGTAACTCTGCCGTCCATCAGCGGTAAAACGTTAGGCACAAATGGCGACGCAACTCTTGTTTTGAACGTTTGGTACAGCGGCGGTACAGGTAACAACTCGCGCACTGGCTCGCTCGGCGTTCAATCAGGCACATTTGACATTGCGCAAATTCAGCTTGAGAAGGGCGCGCATGCAACCGCGTTCCAAGTCCAAAACTATAGCGATATTGTTCTTCAGTGTCAGCGCTACTATCAAGCGGGTAGTATCACCTTTGCCGGCTATTCAACTACCGGAGTAGCAAACGCATTCACAGTCAAGCTACCCGTCGTTATGCGAGTTGTACCTTCAATCGCATGGATGCAAACATCAAGCCCAAACATTTTAAGCAGTGGGCTGGCTAGCATGGGGGCTGATGCGATTCAACCAAATGCCCAAGTAGCTGCTAACGGCGGATTTGCTTTAAACGGAAATTATCAACTGAATGCGGAGTATTGATGGTGGGCGACTATCTGAGATTGACCAACGGAATAATCCGCCGTTCTGACAACATACTGATTCCAACAGATCCGGGTAACCGAGATTTTCAAGAGTACCAAGCATGGCTTGAGGCAGGTAATGCGCCAGACGAGCTGCCGCCCCCTACGCCTGCCGAAAACCTTGCAACGAATATCCAGGTGCGAAACTCGCTTTTGGGCATTGCTACTCTGGCAATCGATCCACTGAAAGATGCTATTGATCTTGATATTGCGACAGAGAATGACGGTGCCATGCTAGGGGCATGGAAGCTGTACCGAGTTCTCGTCAACCGAACGGATTTGAATGTGCTCGATCCAACTTGGCCCACCCAACCCATTTAATCAAATTTTTGAAGATCCCGCCTTAAGGCGGTTTTTTTTGCCCGGAGAAAAGTGATGACCGTGACTGATAAAGATCGCGATGTGCTCGCGCGCACGCTGTGGGGCGAAGCTCGTGGAGAAGGTCTTGCCGGGATGGTGGCCGTGGCCTGGGCAATCCGCAACCGGGTTGAAGACGGCAAGGACAAGTCATGGTGGGGTGAAGGTTACGCCGGCGTCTGCCAGAAGCCATACCAGTTCAGCTGCTGGAATCGGAGCGACCCGAACTATCAGTTTCTGAGCGGCGCGCGCCAGATCCCATTCCGGGATCTGGCGCAGTGCCAGATTGCTGCTGACCAGGTGATTGACGGCAAGGTGCCGGACCCTACGGGCGGGGCGACTCACTACTACGCGACCACCATGCCAAAGGCGCCTGATTGGGCGGCCAAGGCGAAGCGCACCCTGAGGCTCGGCAACCATGTCTTTTTTAAGGACGTGCCCTAAGCATTCGGCTGGTGCTGGCGCCGGGCGCACCCAGCCCCAACCACCCACCCATCTATGAAGGCCCCGGAGGCGCAGTGCGTACAGATCAATTTGTGATGAAGTACAGCTACGGACCGCACACGCTGTCTGTGAAAGCAAATGGCGGAAGCGTGCTTGTGGAAAAAGCTGTGGGCACTGACTGGGTTACCGCAGACACATTTGCCACTGATGGCGCTTGGCGTCTGGATCTGGGCAACTCGCCCACACGCTTCACGCCTAAAGGCGGCGCGGCTTATGAGGTGGCTAAGTGACCTTGGTAATTGGGGGTGCCCCTTCCACCAAAAGACGCATTCGGCGTGGGCTGGGCCTGCTGGGCGACAGCTTCAGCGCGAACTGCCACACGATTGATCCGAAGGCATACGGCACAGAGGCCTACGGTTACGCGGGCGCGATTGCCGCGAAGACAGGTCTGTTTCCCAGCTATCTGGACAATCAGGGCAAGGTGGGCGACCACTCTGGACAGTTCATGCCGCGGCTGCCGTCCTGCCTGACTTCAGCGACAGCCGATTTGTGGATGCTGCTGTCGCGGACGAACGACAGCACGACTCCCGGCATGACGCTCGCCGACAGCAAGGCCAACGTGATGAAGGCCATCACAGCGTTCCAGAACACGCCCGGGAAGTACCTGATCGTCGGCACTGGCACGCCGCGTTTCGGCGCGAAGGCTTTGACCGGCCAGGCGCTGGCGGACGCGATTGCTTACAAGGACTGGGTGCTGACCTACGTCATACAGTTCGTGCCGGTCGTGAATATCTGGGATGGCTTCACCCAGGCGATGACCGTTGATGACTTGCACCCGAATCTGATCGGCGCAGATTTCATCCAGTCCAAGTGCGTGCCGATCATCAATGCCAACTTCGAGTTCTTCGGCGTGCCACTGCCGACGGACGCCGCCGACCTCTACTCGGCGATTCGCCCGTTCGGCTGTCTGAACGCCAACCCGTTGATGACGGGCTCGACCGGTGTGATCAACGCATCGGTCAATCCGGTGGGCGGATCGGTGCTGGCGGACAACTACAAAGCCTCCGGCTCAGGCCTGAACGGAATCACTACTCGGTGGTACAAGGAGCCGGCCGCATATGGGGAGGCACAGTGCATAGAGCTGGCCGGTGCAATGGCGGCCGCCGGCGGCTACATCTATGTGCAGCCAGCTGCGAACGTTACGCTGTCGAATGTGCTGGCAGGGGATGTGATCGAGATGGTTTCGGCGCCGGAGATTGTAGGCAACAGCCGTGGGATCCTCGGCTGGGAGGCGGAGCTGATTATTACCAAGCCGGTGTCCAGCACTTCCACCACCATCTATTACCGCTCGATGGACAAATACCAGGAACCGTTCACGTTTCCGGCGAGCTGGAGGGGTGCCCTTGAGACCCAGCGGTATACAGGCGATGTCACCGAGACAGTCGTCACATCGCGCATGGGGCTGTACCTGGCTGCCGGCGTAGCTCAGGACTCCAGAGTGAAGGTGGCGCAGTTCGGAATCCGGAAGGTGTAAACGCGCCTCTGGTCAGAGGCAGTCGGATCGCCGCTGACCATGGGCCGTCAAATATTCTTCAAAGATGCTGCATGGATGCCAGTCTGGCGTTGCCACATAGGGTATGTCAGCCATCTTTGCAGCATTGACGTTTAGTGAACTGTTACGGCGCGCTGCCAACCGAGCGTGAGGGCGGGCAAAAGCCTATGACGCAACCACAATAGCGGCAATAGCGTACGAGCATGCATACGACTCTCTACTGAGCGGGCACTGATGTGGGGGGTTCCAACAGCAGAAGGGTGCCGAGATCATTTTGAGCGCTCACTGGATACTTCGAGATGAGTTTGTCGTCATCCAGCTTCAGTAATGTCTGCGAATATGAACCGACGCCAAGATAGATGCACTCCAACGGTTTGCTGAGGGCACCAGCCATGAGCCCATCAAGGTCACTCTGCAGGAGGGTTTCGATCAGACCTGGCCCAGTTAAAGGCGACGCTGTTTTCAATTCCGCGTGATAGATCGCTTGGCGCTGGGCCAGTATCAGGCAGTCGCGGCCCTTTGACGTTGCACGAAGGAACGCTAGCTCGCTTGCGATTACAGGATCTCTATCTTTATCGTAGTTCACGACATTACCCACACCGGCCAGGACCAGGTCTCGCGCTGAGAATGCCAGCGTTACGGTGCCAAGGCTCACGAAGAACACGAACGGCAGCGCCAGTAGGCCTGAAACAAAGGATGTTGAGCGTTTGCGCATCGAACGGAGTATCAGGTCGGTCAGGATGGCGCCAACGATAAGCGCAGGCCACAGCACCATCATCAGGCAATAAATATGAGATCTGCCCTGATAATAAGTAAACAGCCCAAGGCCCATTATCCCCGCACAAAACAACACATCATAAACGTGGTTATTAACGTGTCGACGCCATGCAGATACAGCTGCGACTGCCGCCGCAGCATACGCCACCAAAACGAGTTGCCAAGGATGGAACGTGAGCGGCATTGGCAGCATCATGAACCCCGACCCGTAAAACAGCTTCTGCGCCGAGGCGGCTTCCTGAATTCCGAGTGGGCCGCCCGCCTTGAGTCTCAGGATTGCCATCAATAGCCCAAAGGTAAGGGCTGCAAAAATCGAGAATGCGAACGCTGGCCCGAGTACCCTCCACCTCAACGGCTGGATAAAAAACGGCTTCACCAATAGCGTGGCCCCGATCGATACCAGCACCGGAATGCCGGAATCAAAATTCCAGAACACGGCGACGCCTGATGCGATGCCCAGCACCGTCAGCCTTGTACGCGTTGACTCCAAGCAATATCTGGCGAAAAGGAACAACGCCACTGAAGGGCAGATGAAGCGAATCGGGTAGTACTGCACATAGATCTCTTGCTTGATGTCGTTCAGGTACAGAAACAACCCTGTCGATATCAAAAGGCACAAGAACGTCATGGCCCGAAGTAGGGGATTGCGAACATGAATATGCAGGACGGCAGCAAGGCACGAAAGCGCGATCAGCTGAAGGACAATGAACAAGGTGCTGACCGTAAGAACGCTGATGTCTATCAATTTGAAGATCGGCGCAATTAGCTCCGGAAATAGACCGTATTGGGAAGGCAGGTCGTGCAGAAGAGTCTTTCCTCCGACGACCTGGGTGAGCGCATAGGTGGCAGCGTCGTAGCTGACCGACCATTGGCTTGCGAGCGTTACCATTCGGTCTGACGCGAGCCGGTAAGGAGCCACCTGAAATACTATCGCAGCGGCGACGGCTGTCCCGATGGTCCAACCCATGTACGAACGGCGGCCTGCAATGCCTTTGAAGCTAATTAACACCGCCGCGGCTGAAAGCAGCGCTGCTAGTACCAGCATGATCAGCCTGTTGGCGCTTATCAAGCTGGTAGGGAAAAACATCACTCCTGCGAAATCAGAAGTGACAAAAGGTGCTACTAGTAGAATGCAAGCGGCCGTGGACAGTAGGATGTAGCCCCAAAAGCCTGGGTCAAATCCCCGGAACAGCTTCCCAGCGATGACCAAGCCGATGGGGGCAAGCGCGGCTAGGAGGATGAACACTGATCTCTCAATGGGCTCGGGGTTTAGCTGAGAGGGTGCTGGGACACGCACTTCCGCAAACACGGGTATTTCGGCATTCATCCCTATGTGCCAATACTGGAAAAGATAGCTCAGTGCCAAGGCCGCAAGCACCAGACATGCGATGAAGAAGATAAGCCCGAGCGCCTTAGTGCGAATAACGTCATGTCTTGGCTGCGAGGCAGCATCATTGATCATTGTTGAGATCGGCCTGATAGGGAGCTGGTGAGGAAAGGGGTTAATTCAATCACAAGCAGCATTGGGAACGCCATCGAGGCGGAAAACCTCACCTAGCATCTAACATTCCTAAATCCCTAATCTCGGCATTGAACCTCGGCAGAACGCCGGGAACTTGGGCGTCGTAATAAGCTGGACGAGTCAGTCCTCGGGTCGGTAGCAATTGACGCCAGCATCGCCGCTTCTGTTAACTGTACGTATGTCCAGCATTCAGATATTCCCATGATCCCACTCACAAAGAACGTTGCCGACCCGCTGGTCGAATGGAAGCGCATGGTTGAGGAAAGGCAAGACCTTGTCACCGACCCTGACGGCCAGCGGGTGAAGCTCCGCGAATTGGCAATGCTTGCGTATCAGCGCTATCAGGTCGATGCGGATGAGCTGTCAGACATGCTGGAGATAACAGAGGCCGCGCGCGAGTGGGGTCTGCTGGAGCTAGAGGAAGGTTTCCGCCTGGGCATGTTCGACAGTCCTGAATTCGGCCTTCAGGCGGGGACGCAGTATTTCGACGGGAAGAAGATGGTGAGGGCTGGGTGATCGTCGGCAGGACGCCGGGGAGGGTTGCTGAAGTGTCTAATACTACGCCGGCCTACCTTGAATCTATTGGCCCTAAGCTTGGCTATCAGAACGTTTCTTTTTAGACAGATTAAATGCGCAGGCCCTTCAGCTGCTTGCCCGCGCATCGATTTTCACGCTACTGCTGCATCACTGGAGTGTGTACGAAGCGACGCCCAGCGCAGGAGAAAATCTCCCCCAAAACGCAACCGTTTGGACCAGTGTTTATTGAGTTTAGAAGTGTCGAAAAGAAGGGTGTTTTTGCAGGGCTTTTTTAGGGGTAAAGCATTGATTCAGAAGTGATTAACCGATTCTTATACCGAGTCCCATGCCTTGATGCGAGAGAGGGCTGCGCAATGGCTCTGGAGGCGTGTAGGCATAGCTGGCGGCCCATGGGTAGGACTGTATTCGACCCAGCAGCTGCCGCAGTTGGACGCCGCCGCCCCGCCAACTGTTGCCTTTCCCACCCCTAGGAAATTTCGACGATGGACAGCGTGGGAAGGAGAGCGGTGTGAAGGCCTTCCCCAGGGTCTCGCATTAGTATATAAACACGCTTTATTAGGTCAGGCGCTCCGTATTTCAAGGAGCTGACAAATTTTGATTTTGCTAATCATGGGTGGAAATTGGCTAGGACTTCAAGGTGGAAAATCGCTAAGTATGAAAGCGGCGTTGGGGAGTATGTGCTAAGTTCTTGGAAGTATTTTTCTGATTTCGTCAGCCAAGAAATGCTCAACTACACGAGCTACGTATATCGTGGGCACGCTGACAGTAGCTGGAAGCTGGAACCCACACTCGATAGGATTATAAAAACCCCGACTTCATCCAAGAGGGCGTCTCACCTTGAGCGATTCAAGTTTGAAACGAGAGGGCGCCGAGGCTCTTCTCCCGTAAAGATGGAAGATGATAATGATTGGTGGGCGTTAGGGCAGCACCATGGTCTAGCGACTCCATTGTTGGACTGGACAGAGTCGCCTTTTGTAGCTCTTTTCTTTGCTGCAAGTGCTGCTAGCGAGCTTTCTTCCGGTGGTTATAGTGTGTATGCAATACACCAAACTTCAATAAAGAAAATAAACGAACGAGTCAATAATGAAGTAGGCTCCCCGTTAGTCAACGGAAGGAGACAAACTGTGAAAGTTGTGAGACCGCTGAGTGATGAAAACAAAAGACTTGTGAGTCAGCGGGGATTATTTACAAGGGGTCCAAATAATGTGAATCTAGAAGATTGGGTTCGCAAAAACACAGATAAAACCTCAAAGGAACTTTGTATCATCAAGGTTACCATACCGAACCTGGACTCAAAAGAGTGTTTGCGGTATCTCAATCGTATGAATATTAGTCACTCCACGTTGTTTCCAGATCTGCCTGGAGCATCTGACTTTTGCAATATGCATCTTAGTATCGATAAGTATTGATATTCAAATTTCAGTGGCACCTGCGAGTGGGCGAAATCTGTTCCGAAACTCAACGAGCCCCCGGCGTGGAATGCGGCCTGTAGCCCAGTCGTTTTGAAGAAGTATGGGAACGCCAATCGCCTCCAAAGGGGCGGCCCGCTGGTTTTTCCATAACGGTCTTGAAAACCGGTGCCTTGATCGTGAGGTTGGTTTAATAGGTCGGCAGAACGCCGGAGACGTGCGCAAAACCTCCTCTGGAGGCCGCGTGTTTTCGTTTGCGAAATCACAAAAAGGGCCGTATTTTGCGGCGCTGATTAGGTGCATTTCTCATTACATTTCAATGGCTTGCGGTCCTACAGCCCCCAGCATGGGGTGCTAGGGGTCGAGTGTTCGAATCACTCCGTCCCGACCATATATTTCACTGACTGAGCCGCCTTTGTGCGGCTTTGTCGTTTCTGCCTCAGTGACTTTCCGAGTGACCCCGGGTGACCCCGGTCTTTTTGCCCATGCGTGCTTTTTCTCAGTATGGTGAGCGCTGGCGCGCGCGAGTCGGTTGCTGATACCTTATTTGCAGCTGCATTCAGTTGATCCAGTTCCGCTGCCGAGTAGTGACTGGTTACTGTGTCCGAGCAACGCTTTGCGATCATCTTCTGTCACCCCGGCCGCTCGCAACCTTCTGCCAAAGGTATGCTTGAGGTTGTGGATGCGAACTCGCAAAAACCCGTCATGGGCCTTTCGCAGAAAGTTCTCCCCCCATTTGGTCGCCGCTGTGACCCGCGCCTTCTTCCAAGCCGAGTCATTCATGCGGTGAGCCGTCGTCTCTTTCCCTTCTTGATCAGGCTTGCCGATCGGAAACACGAACGTGTCGTGGTTGCCGCGTTGCTGATGGCCTTCGCGCTTCGGCCGCCAAACCCCGCAGGGATCAGAAACACACTGGTCTCCAGCTCCGGTACCGCAATCTCCCAATCCGACTGCAATTTGCAAACTTCCTGCTCTCGGCAGCCCGTGTTCACACTTTAAACAGGGCCATCGTCTGCAGGTGAGCCGGCAGTTCGGCAAACAGCATCGATTGCTCTTCCCACGAAAGCGGGCAAGGCTTCCGACTTGCTGTCTTTTCGTCGAGCAGGCTGATCATCGGCACAACGTCCAACCAGGGCCGGCGCTCCTCATCCCGCCACTTGCGCGCGCACGGGTTTAGAACCCTGATCACTCGCTGCAGCGCGATATTTACCGTTCGGTTGGTGACCGGCTTGCCCTCGGCAGGATGAAGCTTGGACTGGACAGATCAATCCACTGCGGCATGCTGACATGAGTAGCGTGGCCGTAGTCGCACTTTATTTCGGGCATACGAATTCCCGCCTGCCGTACACCGGCAGGCATGTGGATAGATGGGGAAGGGGTACCCAGCTGGGCGGTACAGGAACCGTTTTGCTGGGTGGCTTCTTATGGCTGAAGTGTTTCCTCGCCAAGGAAGCAACAGAACATGCAATAGACAACGCCGACATCGGCACAGTACGCCGGCTTACGAGTTGCTCGACACTGAGTGGACAGGGGCCAATGCCGACGAAGCACGGGCAGATCAACTCGCCAAAGAACGCAACGAACTCGCCGCGGCATTAGTTCGGATGATGGGGAAGGTAGAAGCCCTCACCAGTCAGGTCGCGCAGCTCACTGACAAGGTAACCAGCTCAAGCGCAGAGAACGCTCGGCTACGGGCCCAGATCGGAGGCGCCACCTGATGCACTGAATCGCACTGGAGTTCGTGGCTCGCCAATGGTGAAGGCACGCACAGGTTTGGCTGATCCCGTCCTGCTGATAGCTGGCGGCTCAGTCCTGGGCTTCCGGGCGGCTCAATGGGCGCTCCCCAGCAACTACACTAAACAAGTCGCCGAGGTACGTTGCGCATACGACGAAGCGATGGGGCAGTGTGACCTTCGCCTGAATACGCTCGCGGACAAGCCAGGTAAAGCGGCAGAGAAGGTGGAGGCTGCAGCGAGTAACGCGACCCAACCCGCAGGAGTTGCCAGTAAAGCAGCAGACAAGGCAGACGAAGCCCCCGAAAGGGCCAGCCAGTAGCGCGCCACGAAATGAGATGCTCCCGTTTCGTGGCGCGAGACTTACGTCAAAGCTTGCCCTGCGTTTTCAGGGATGTAAGGAGCTGGTGAAGTTTGTTTAACCGAAGTTTCAAATCGTCACTGTGATTGTCCAAGAACACGTCAAATTTCTGAATCTCGCTCGCGTTCAATGGCTCCTGTTTGACTAAAAACCCTTCGGGCTGATCATCGAAAAGGTTCCGTTCTATTTCTATGCTCGAACGCTCCCGGTCTAGTAAAACCTTTGCCAAGAACACAGTCGAGTCAATCACGCGATGAAGGGGTATTTCTTCGGACTGCGGAGACCATTGCTTGGTGTAGCGCATGATCTTGAGAGACAGGTCCTCATGTCCCCATTGGGAAAGGCCAACGGATAAATAGCGAACGTCCGTTTTCTTTCGGTACATGCCGTCGAACCCCTGATAGGGCATCGCATAAACGGGTCTGTGACTTAGATTGTCAGCCAGCGCTGGTTTTAATGCGTAGAGTGATTTGCCACCAAACTCTTCGATGGGCATGCTGCGGGTCCTTTGCGTGTTGCTGGGATTGGATGTGCCGCAGGGTTAGTGCGGCACGGGATATCACCTCTTGGCAATAGCAGCCTGGATCAGGTCGCATATTCAGAGAGTTTCTTGAGCTCTGCAGACAAGAAGTTTGCATCGGTGCTAGTTGCCACTGCGACAGAGATCATCTCGAGCGCTGCTGCCACGGCGGCAGATCTTGCCGCGCTCGGATTGCTTTGAACGGAGGCGTGCCCCGATTTGATTACTGAGTCTGCGACGTTGGACATGTTGTGTTGCCTTCGCTAATTGGATCCATACCAATACCGACAACAACCCGTCATTACAATGGGCAGATATGACAACCAAGCAATCCGAATGGGAGGCGACAGAACGTGCCTGCCGGGCCGGGTCGCCTTGATTTGCGGCACCAATTCAAGGTTTAGCTATTCACGGCAATCAGCGCACGTTGCTCCGAGATTGGAGTCAGCACCGGATCAGCTCCTTGCACATGGGTGTAGGCGAACCAGCTAGTTGGCGGAGCGTGGACTACTCGATAGACCTCGAATGGCGCGTCTTTTCTGCCTTTCCTGCCTAGGTTTACATCGTCCTTGAGTATGACCGCCTGGCTCATGTCATGGAGACCAATTGCGGCGATAAAAGCTTCCTCAATCACTCGCTTGTTGCGGATCTTTAGCTCGCGGCCCGCAGCGAGGGCTTTGTAAGCCATGAGTACTGTTGGGACTGCCAGACAGCTGATGATCAAAACGTTAGTCGCGTATGCGGAGTTCATGACCTGTCTCTTGGCTACCTGCTCGTTGCCAATAGTATCAACAAGTGGTCTGTGTCCCCCGAGGGAAATTAATGACTAGGCCGCATCCTCCACTCGCTCCCTTGCCGCTTTCAGACCTTAATGACTTAGTGCCGAGGCTTTGAGCCTGCACCTAATGTGTGGGAGTGGGCGCAGGCGGTGACTAGGGACGAATTCGCACTTCGATGCTTCGACCTAGCATGGTGGCAGCAAGCGGTAGGGGAAGATCGCACACACGCATATCACGGGGCTTCCCGATCACTTCATTGAAGGGCAGGCCAAACCCAAAAATCGGGTGGGGACGTTCGGGGCGATCGAGTTGCTGGGCCGGCGAGGAATTACGTTGGGCATTGCTCATGTCGATATCCTCGGCCGGCGAGCTATAGCTCTTTTCAGCCTCTCGCAACAGTGAATGAATTCTTGTGGGGTATAGCGTTGCTATCGGCCAGATAAATGATTTGTTTAAGCATCAAGCTCTGGAGTAGTCGAGGTTAGTGGGGCTTGATAGCGCAGAAGCCAGAAGCCAGAAGCCAGAAGCCCAGTGCAACCCAGTCGTAACGCGCCTGGTCTCTGGCAAAGCCTTGGCAGCGTGCCAGGCGAAGCGCGATGTCTCGCATCTTGCCCCCGGACTTGACTTCTTCGATCTGCTCTTCGATCAGCGAGTTGACGATGGCCAGGTTCATGCTGCGCTCCTGAAATCAACAGCTTAGAAATATCGTCAAGGACGTCTCGGATCTCATGCCGGTGTCGCCTTGAATATTGTTAGGGCCAGTCTAGGTAGATCGATCGCCGACCATGCTTGCAGTTTCTATCAGCTTCAAAGCCAGGCTTTAAGTGGTGGAGTTGACGCTGCCGCTCATCTGCCCGAGCATTGCTTTCCGGGCTTCCTCACTGAGACCCGCACAAGCGGCACGCCAAACGTGGCCTTCAAATCGTGCACGCTGATGGGAGTGTCTCGAGTGAGCGGAGCAAAGTTTTCTCCCGCCAGAGGTTCGGCTGCGTGCGCCCCTGTTTTCCTCCATACCGAGGCGCCGGGAAGACGACCGGAACGCTCCGCTGCAATCAGCCACACTCAGAAGACGGCGAACGTCAGGGGCTTTTACTTTCCATATCTTTTGACAGCGCCTGGAGATTGAAGGGATCTAGACAATCGGGTGCTAGCATCTGGACCTGCTTGAAAAAGGCCCGAACCTTGGGGCTCGCGATATCGCCCTGAAGTGCTAACAAGTAATAACCGTCGCCGCGGAACTGTTCAAGGCTCAATGAAACGGGTTGCAAGGCGTCTCTCACGGTAGCCAACGGCTGTTTTGGATTGACTTGAGGCACCCCTAAATCCTGGAAACAGTACGAGCCTCTCGCTGGCAGCGGATAATAGTCAGAATACAAATCTGGCTGCTCTAAAGCGTTGACCAACTGGCTATGCTTGCGCAGGAGCTCGGGATCATCCAACTGGAATCGCAAAAACGCTTCGTCACAGTTGCGAAGCACTATCACCGCCGCGGCAATCAAGCCCTGATCCAGGGCGTGCTGGTACGTCGAGCAGGCCTCAGCATGCCTCTCCTTAGAGTCACCTAAAAATGTTGCCGCACGCCCGTCCTGCATGTTCGCCAATACATAAGTCGCAACACCATGTCCTCCTGCGCTAGCTTTGCGCAGTTCCGCCTCAACCTCCTCTGTACCTTTCGTTGCTTCCTGAATGGATTGGCTCATTGTGAACTTGTCAATTTTGCCTTCCTGTTCTTTTACAATCAGCTGACCAATCCGCTCCTGTATGGAATTACCTAAAAGCATCGCGTGCTCAAAGACAGCTTGGTTTTCGGGGGTTGGTGCAGCCTCTGCCTCAACGCACAAAGTGATGCTGAAAAGCAGAATTGAAAAACGGAACTTCAAAGGGTTTCTTCCCTGATTACAGTTGCATGAACCCCTGTCACTGCTCACGGGATGATGGGGTTAGGGCTACGCGCGCCAAGGCAGCATTACCGCATCATGTCCCACTGGAGCCTGGATTGCCGTGGATGGCGCCAGCCCCATAAGCCAGGCGCTTCAACGATTCAGACGCATAAAGAGCCCGCAGCGGCAGCGGGCTCGTCAACAGCTAGAAATCATTCACAGTCGGACTTTCCGACCTTGACGTCGTCTATCAAAGCGTCACTCGAATCGCTGAAAGTGTAGTTAACGACCAGGCCCATCTTCACAAACTGCCCTAATCCCTTCTCATCACAACTGGCAGTGACCAAAGGTGGTTTTCTATCAGCTTTAAACGCCGCAACGTCGATTTCGCTCTTGGTCACTTCCGTCAGTGTGTAGGGGATATGAAGCACTCCAGCGTCATAAGTGACACGCCCAAGGCGGACCGAGTCGTCCGGCATCTGCGGCGGGTTTACGTTCATGAAGATCGCCATCGCCTGAAACGTGCGTTCCCGTTCCAGCTTTTGCTCCTCTGGAGCTGATTTGAGATGCCAGACCTGGACCAGCACGAAGAGTGAAACCATTGTTGCGATGAAAAGGATGAGCCCGCGGTACTGCTTCATTGAATCCTCCATGGCGAAAGGCCAGCAGCTATTCGATCATGTTGCATGGCCTAACTCAAGTTCATCGCCATGAGGGGCCGCTTTCACGGTATGAACGATTACGTCCCGCGAGATACGAGGGTTCGCTCTCGATTGACGTCAAGCGGCTACCGTTCGTCAGGACGTCATGGCGATTTGCAATGAAGGGCCTATGCAGCGGTCCTAGCTATCCCATCGCCATGAGCAAGAATATGCGTGTCGCAGATATAAACTCGGAGAACAGCGAGTACCTGCTGAATGAGCTCAACCAGGCCACAGCAGAGCTGATGTCGATTGACAAGGCGTCTTTCGGGGGGGAGCAGTGGCAGATCGCGCATCGTCGTCAACAGGCGGCTTTTGGCACCTGGCTTCGTTTCATCCGTAAAGATCCAGTCTTCCAGACCAGGTCGAAGGCGATGGCAGGCTGAGGCGACCCTGACGAAGCCGCTGCTTACATGCTAACCGCGGCAGCCAGCGCCGCGCTTCAAAGGATTATCAAACCGACACTCCCGCCGTTATCTCGCGCCTTTGGCGATTCGTAACGCAGCGGATTTGATGTAGGTCATCGACTTCGCAAGATTGCCAGCGTGGCTTTCAAGAAGCTTAAGGTCCTCGTTTCCGCACTCGGTGCTTTGAGCTTTCAAGTACGTGGCGTGGCCGTCGAAGATCTGTGACAGAGATTCAAAATACGCAGCGGACTGTTCAAGATCCAAGCGCATATCTTTCAAGCTTAAAATTGACATCAAGACTCCAGAGACGCTATTGAAGCAGGCGTCCTGGCCTGACGGGGTGGGGGTGTTAAATCGCTATCCTGTTTAATGTATATCGGCAACTTGCAGGAAACTTGAGGTGATAATTTTCGCGGTCACGCCGGCCTTTCCATCACCGATTTCTTCGCACGACCCGAGCGTGGAGCCGATGCGAAGCGTCAGATAGAGGCAAGCAGCCGAAGTGCCTGAGTCGCAGGCCACGACGGCGCCGCCTCGGTGGTGAGCGTTCGTCGTCGCGACCGATTGGCCGTGTCGAAGATGTCCGGAGCGCGAACGCTCCGAGCACCAGCCACAAATCAGGTAAACAAATCCACACCCAGCTGGAAAGCGACCCACAGCGCAAGCCCGGTCGCAAATACCAGCGCGATGTTCTCCAGGATGTTGTTGCGGTACTGCTTATCCAGCAACGACTTCTGATTGGACATGATCAACAACCCCAGGGAAATCACCGGCAGGCCGATGATATTCAGGGCGTTGACGCCGATGGTCAGCGTGACAAAGTCAGGCATGCCTGGCAGCGACCAGACCAGAGGGGTGACGAGGATGAACAACATGAACCACTTGTGCATCGGGTCGCGGTGGAATTCTTTACCGTAACGTTCGCGGCGGCCGGGGCTGACGTGCTGGAAGGCGTCGGTGATCAGCATTGGGAAGGCAGTGGTCTTGCCCGCGATACTGGCGAACAGGGTGGCGAACACGCCGACGAAAAACACATACCAGCCGATCGAACCGAAGAACATTTCCAGGGCTTTGCCCAAGTCAGCCAGCGTGTTCACTTCAATGCCGTTGGGTCGCAGGATCTCGGCGCCGACGATCCAGATCGCCAGGTTGATGATGATGCCGACGAACACGGCGAACAGCAGGTCATTGCGCTGCACGCGCTTGTGCTCCGGTCCGACCCAGCCCTTCTGGCGCATGACGTAGGGATGTACGAAGTTGGCGACTGAGCCAGCCACGGCGCCGATGACCGAGACCGCCACCAGCAGAGCGCCGTGGACGCCTTCGTCGGGTGGAATGCTGAAACCAATGGTGCCCTTGATGATGCCTGTCACGTCCGGACCGGACATCACCGCGAGGGCCAGGAATGCCAGCGTCATCACAGCCAGCAGGGCCTTCATCACGCCTTCGATCAACGAATAGATATTACGGCCTACCAGCATCCATACCGCCAGCACGACGGCCACGGAGCACAGCAGCGGGTAATCAATCTTCAACAGCATGGCCAGGGCTTCGCCGGCGCCCTTGATCATGTAGGCATTCATCAGGTGCCCCATCAGCAAGGCGTACACCAGCAGGAACCAGCCGAAAAAAGGGTTCAACTGGGCGTAGCCCTGAAGGATGGTCATGCCCTGGTTATTGCAGAGCTGGAAGCGGGCAATGATGTTGACGATCAGGTAGCGGAGCAGCAGCGAGACGGCCAGCACCCACATCATGGCGTAGCCGTAGTTCGCACCTGCGACGGAAGAGGTAATCAAGTCACCCGCGCCCAGCCAGGCAAGGACGGCGATGATTCCGGGACCGAGAAGCTTGAACAGCTTGACGATGCGGCTTTGCGAGGACGTTGCAGCCTGTGCTTCAGCGGAGGGAGTGCTCGGCATCAGGAATCTCCATTGTTATATTTTTAGGAAGGAGCACAGTCGATCACAATACATATGACGTCGTACGACTTAATTTGTAACGAATTGCCACGACATTGGCCGCGACACACGACCGTAGGAGCCGGCTTGCTGGCGAACCCGTGAGCGGAGTCGATATCTACGCAGCTGACCCAACGCTTTCGCCAGCAAGCCGGCTCCTACAGGTTCCCGGTCAATACGTGGATCTTGCATTGGGCTTTTCACCCTTAGGCATGAAGGCGTCATTTGGCGTCGGCTGCGGGGGAGGGCCGCCCCTCCAGGGGCGGCATTTGAGCTGGAATGAGACAAGAGGGCGGAGCGGAAGGATCATCCGTCCAGGGGTTTAATCAACGAGCGTCGTTCTCAGACGCCATCGACTGATCAGTGAATTTTCCCACTGCAGAGACAATGCTGTTGGCGCCTTGGCGAATCTCGGTGATCACCCCATCCGCCTCGTTCGCCAACGAGAGCGCCGCTGCGGCTTGCTCCTTGCTTTGCGCAATGACGCTCACCGAACTGGACGCCAGGCCCTGATTTCTCATGACCACCTCGACAATCTCGACAGTGGCTTTTGACGTGCGAGACGCCAGTTGCCGAACTTCATCCGCCACCACGGCGAACCCTCGACCCTGTTCGCCCGCCCGCGCGGCTTCGATAGCCGCGTTGAGGGCAAGTAGATTGGTCTGGTCGGCGATGCTGCTGATGGTTTTGACGATGGTGCCGATGATCTGGCTCTGCGCGTCCAGCGCCTGGATGCCTTGCGCGGCATCTTCCATCAGGCCCGACAAACGATCCAATACCGCCACGGTGTTCTGGACGACCTCATGGCCCTGGGCTGCGCTGGCCTCGGTGCGGATGGACGTGCCATGGGCAATGTCTGCGGCCTCAACGACTGCCCGCTCGCGGTTCACCTGATCCGTGATCACCGTGGCGAACTTCACGATCTTGTACAACGTGCCGTTGGCATCCAGTATCGGGTTGTAGGACGCTTCCAGCCAGACTTCGCGCCCCATGCTGTCCAGGCGCTTGAAACGGCCCGCCACGAACGAACCCTGCCTGAGGGTTTCCCAGAACTGTTCATACTTCGCCGAGCGCGTCTCATCTTCCGGGCAGAACATCTTGTGATGTTTGCCCTGGATCTGGGTCAGTTTGTACCCCATGCCGTTGAGGAAGTTGTCGTTCGCCGCCAAGACCAAACCGTCCAGTGAAAATTCGATGACGGCGGTAGAGCGCATCAAGGCGCCCACCAGCGCTTCCTTTTCGCGGGATGCTTCGATGGTGCGGGTCAGCACGCTGGAGTAAATCGCAATTCGTTCCACGCGTCCGTGTTCACCCGCAAATGGCATGACCATGGCGCGCAACCACACGTGCACATCACTGCGGCTGCGCAGCCGCAGGGTGCCGCTGAAGTGCTTGCCACTGGCAATGGCTTCCAGCGCACGCCGCTGATGCACGTCACCCGCCAGCTCGACAGGGCTAAGCTCGCGCAGCAGACGTCCGCTCAGTTCGGCTTTGGAATAGCCCAGCTCCGTTTCAAACAGTGAATTCGCTTCCAGAATTCTGCCTTCCTGATCCAGGGTGACCGCAACTGTTTCACGATCAAGCGTTTCCTTTACGTGCTCTAACGCCGCAAGACGTTGTTCTAAAGACAGGATGTGCGACTTCAATCTGGAGTTGAACATGACGGGGCTCACTTGGGTTATCCAAACATATCGGCATGCCCCCGTATCGTCTTTAATGCGGCTGTGTCATCACGTACAAGAGGACCGATCAGGGGGCTTTGATACACAGCTTTCTGCGCAGCGCTAGATGCGGAATTTACCGACCATGTCATTGAGCCTGACGGCCAGGTTGGACAGCTCATTGCTTGCGATGAGGGTCTGTCGCGCACCCTCGGTGCTTTGCATGGCCAGGTCCCGGATGCTGATGAGGTTTCTGTCTACATCACGGGCCACATGAGCCTGCTCCTCGGAAGCGGTCGCAATCTGCATGTTTCTTTCGTTGATCTGCAGAACGGCATGAGTAATCAGGCGAAGTGAATCGCCGGCTTCTTTTGCAGAGGTCAGTGTGCTGTGGACCTCTTGCCGGCTGCGGTCCATCGAACCCACGGCGGCCGTTGAGCCTGACTGAACCTTGGTGATCATATGCTCTATTTCTTGAGTCGATTGCTGAGTCCGGTGCGCCAGCGCTCTGACTTCGTCCGCAACCACTGCAAAACCTCGACCCTGCTCGCCAGCCCGTGCGGCCTCGATCGCCGCATTCAGAGCGAGAAGGTTGGTCTGCTCGGCGATGGCTCGGATGACGCCCAGCACCTTGGTGATGTCCTCAGCCTGACTGGCGAGTGCTTTCACCTGAGTCGCCGAATCGTCCACCAGATCAGCAAGGTTGGTCATGGCCTTGACCGTGTTCATGACCTTGCCATCGCCGTCTTCAGCAGAAGTACTCGACGACTTTGCTGCCTCGGACGTGGAGTTCGCATTTCGCGCAACTTCCTCCACCGCTGCACTCATTTCATTGACCGCTGTGGCTGCCTGCTCGATTTCGCTGTTTTGCTTTTGCAGGGTACGGTCGGCGTTTTCGGTGATGGACGTCATCTCGACGGAGGCAGTGCTGAGCTGATCGGCAGCGCCTGATATTTCCATGATCGTGGAGCGCAGATTCCCGGCCATCACGTTGAGCGCAGTCATCAAGCCGGATATTTCGTCTCGCCCCGAGACCGCCAGCACCGCCGAGAGGTCTCCGGTGGCAATCCGTTGAGCGAACACCAGAGAGGTTTCCACCGGTTTAACGATGCTTCGGGTGAGCGCAAATGCCAGGCCGACTGTCAGGCCTGCAGCGATCAGTACAACGGTAATCAAAACAATGACGCTGTGGTTGTAAACATCGTCAGCACGCACGCCTGCGCTAACAGCGTTCTGTGCGTTGAGGTCGCGCAGCTTGGTCAGCTCTGCCTGATAGTGGGTAGCGGTTTGTGCCTGGGTGGTATTGGCGTAGGTTAACGCGCCGTCATGATCAGACGTGTTAAGCGCAATGATGTCCCTGACACCCGAGATGTATTTGTCCATCAGGGCGTTGGCGGTTTCGAATTGCTGTTTGTCCTGCTCGTCGGTGACCAAATGTTCCCGGTAGTAGGAGGTCTTTTCTTGCAGGGTTTTTATCTCCCTTGCGATGCTGTCCGTCACTCGGTTTTCTGCCTCTGACCCCGTCACCGCCAGCAACCTCACACTTTCCAGGCGGGTATGCAGCAATGCAATCTGGATGTCATCGATCACTTGAATGCTGGGCACTACATCGGTTTCCAGCGTCTGCTCGGTGGCTCGCATGTCACCGATCTGGAGGTAGGCGAACGCCCCCAGCCCCAGCAGGATGACGGTAATAAGGCCAAAGCACAGCAGAGCTCTGGCGGAAATCTTCAGGTTCTGTAACGGCATAGAGTTCTCCAGAGCTCCGTTTATGGGTGCTGAGGGTCCGTTCCAGCCATCATCTTGTCTGCTGTAGTTTCGATTCCTTTAGAGCGCGTTGAACGGCAAAAAAGCAAAAGGCCATCATCCCCGCACGCTGTCGCACTTCGGCATAGTCAATTAACTATTTGTTCATCTGGCGACCGCTTTCGGCTTGGCAAATCCTCATGAAAAAGCGGGCGAAAGCAGCCCGCCGAGCAAAGGCGTAGACAGCCATTCATCCCCCGCCGGGCACTTATTCCACTTTGTTCTGCTCTGTCCTTTAAGCGCAGATTTCCTGCGCCTTGTACTGGAGGTCAGAATGGGTATCGAAGACAACGGGCCAGAGAATGCTTATCAAGGCCCCGCAGAGCCGGGCAGCGAAGAAGAGATCTATCCTGATGTAAGCGAAGACACTGATTCCGGCGAAGACGCCGGCGCTTCGGAGGACGCGCAGACCGCGGCCCGAAACAAAGGTCTGGACGAGATGGAAATTCCGGACAACCCGCCTGTCGATGAGGCTGAGGAGCCATCTCCGGGCAACAGCTGATCATACGGTTCGCCGCGAACCCCACCTCTGGTGGGGTTTTTTTACACCTTGCGAACTGAAGTGTTAAGCAGATGAGCCACTCGTCGGAACGTATGCACTATCAAGGAGTTGGCTACTCAATTCTGTAGCCAAAAAAACAGGGATGCATGATGAGACCCCAGACCTTTGATATTCCCAACGCACTTGACCTGATCAACGAACTGGACCAGGCGACCGAACAGATGATGTCTATTCCGGTCGAGCATATTGGCGGGGCGCACTGGGAAGAAGCATTCGTCCGCCAGCAGAGCGCTTTCAGAAAATGGCGCGACTATCTTTACTGCAAGGCCGATGAACGTCCTGCCGTGCGGTTGCTGAACATTGCTTGAGGCGCGTCTCTTCATCGCTGCGCGCTTGCAGAGCCGTTCGCTAGCGGTGCCCCGCCAGCCGCTCCACGACAGGCAAAAGCCCCGGCCTACGTGCCTGCCACTCGCTTTTAGTGATCCCCAGTAGCGCCACGCCGATGCGCTTGCCGTTGCGCAGAATATTCTCCCGGCGCAGACCTTCAATCGAGAAGCCGAACTTCTGGTGCAGCTTGATCACTGCCGGGTTGATCTCCAGCACCTCGCAGTTGAGCTTTTCAAGCCCGGCAGACCCAAACGCGTAATCCAGCATCCAGAACTCCACCTGACTGCCCAGGCCTTTGCCCTGCAGCGCGGTGTCGAGGTAAAAGGCCCAGTCGGCCGTACGATGGATGGAGCTGATGGCGCTCAGGGACACCACGCCCGCCGGCGTGTCGTCTATCAAGATGACGAACACCTGCTGGCGCGTATTGCCGCTCAGGCTTTTAATCCAATTAGCGTGCTCGGCTTCACTGATCTCATGATCGGTGTACATGAAGCTGCGCACTTGCGGCTGGTTGCGCAGATGCCGGATCCGGGCTTGTCGGTCGGCGGGCAGGTCAAGGATTGGCACGAATTGCATAACGGTCCCTTTGACTGGACGGGAGGGCAGCGATTGCCCCTGGCAGGTAGCGCGTCCATTGGCCTGCAGGCCAGCGACGAACGCAGAAAGGCTAATTTCAAAGTCACTGGAACGAATGGGCTGGCACTTTAGTCAACCTTTCTCACACCCAGGAGGCTTTATCTACCATGGCAAGCGATATCACAGAAAAACTGCGTGACGATCTTTATCAGAAAACCCGTTCCGAGTTGAACACTTTTCTTGATGAGACCAATGCCTTGCTGGCGGCAGGTGATGCCTTGAACGAGGATCGCACCTCGCAGGCTCACGAACGGCTCAAGGATTTCCTGGCGCGGGGCACCAGCCCGGTTCTGGACGTCGAGCTGAACGCGCAGCCGACCCTGACCCGCGCGGTCAACAGCACCAAATCCTACGTCACTGCCCATCCATGGGCAGCAGTGGGTGTGGCCGCAAGCCTGGGTCTGGTGGCCAGTCTACTGCTCAAGCGCAACAGGGACTGAGGAGGCCATCGTGGTTCGCCGTCGATTTCCGGTGGATCCTTTGAGTCCCACCAGTGGCCGGCTCGCGTTCGCCGGTCTTTGCACGCCCGTCATTTACCCTCGTTACCGGCTGGTACTGTTTATGGCGGGTACCGTCTCGGACGATGGATTCGGCACCGCTCTGGCGCCGGCCAATGTCTTGCGCAAGCATAAATGGGGGATACGCATGAATGTCGACGAAGACACTGTTCGTCAGTTGGCCCAGTTGATCTGGGAGACCGAAGGCAAGCCCGAAGGGCAGGAATCGCGACACTGGGAAATGGCCACGCGTCTGGCTGAATCCGCAGCGATGGCACCGGTTCGCAGTTTAAGCAAGCACAAGGTCGATACGTTGTTCCCGTCGCCGGATCAAGCAGACAACGACGTATGACAGAGCCGAGTCGCGCCCTGCCGGATGGCGGGGCGCCGCTTCGAGTCAGAGACCGGAGCTTCTTAAAGGCGCTCCGACTTCAAACCGGGCCGGACGCCTGGCGCGTGAAGCTGTTATCCGCCCGCCGCGCGTCCACCAGCGCCCAATACCACATTCCCAAACCGCCAAGTGTCAACGCCGCCGCGGCATAGCCTGTGGCCGGCAGGCCGTAACCTGCGGATATCACCACGCCGCCCACCAGAGGGCCAATGGCATTGGCCATGTTGAAGGCGCTCTGTACCAGTGCGCCAGCCAGTGACTGCGCATGGGGGGCAACGTCCATCAGCCGGGTTTGCAGAATGGCCGCCAACCCCACGCCACAACCGATGAAAAAGACCAGCGGGATCAGCAGCCACAGGTTCTCGGTAGTCGAGGGGTACAGCGCAAGGACCAGCGCGGTGAAGCCCAGCGAAACGCCGGCGGCGAGCATGGTGGCCCGGTCGGCCGCCCAGCCGCAGACCAGGTTACCCACTGTGGTGCCCAGACCGAACACCGCCATCACCACTGGGATCATGAAGGCCGAGGCGTGAGTGACTTCGATCAGCGTGGCCGCCAGGTAGGTGTACACGCAGAAGATCCCGCCGAAGCCGATACCGGCGATGCCCAGGGTCAGCCAGACTTGCCGTGAACGCAGCGCGTTGAGTTCGCGCAACGGGCTGGCATCAGCCTCGGCGGGGGACGCAGGCGCCAGCCAGCGGATCAACAGCGCCGTGATCGCGGCAAGCCCGGCGACGATGGCCATGCCCCAGCGCCAGCCAATGGTCTGCCCGATCCAGGTGGCGAAGGGCACGCCGATGATCGTAGCAATGGTCAGCCCCATGAACACTCGGGAGACGGCTTGGGCACGGCGGTTCTTCGGCACCAGCGAGGCAGCGAGGAGCATCGCGACCCCGAAGTATGCGCCATGGGGAAAGCCGCTGAGGAAGCGGAAAAACACCAGCCACGGCAGCGACGGCGCGATGGCACTCAGGGCGTTGGCGATGCCGATGAAGGCTGCCAGTGCTACCAGTAACGCTCGTCGTGGCAGGCGCACGCCGAGCACCATGATCACCGGCGAGCCAACGACCACGCCTAACGCGTAAGCGCTGATGGCGTGGCCGGCCAATGGTTGCGTGCTGTGAAAATCGCTGGCGATGAAGGGCAGCAGGGTCATCGAGGCAAATTCGGTCGTGCCGATGGCGAACGCGCCCATGGCCAGGGCAAAAAGCAGCCAGCCCATGTTGAAATCATGCGGGGTTTGGGAGGTAGTCATGGGGAAATCGGGAGGAGGGTCCGGTGAGAAACATGCTGTTATACCTGAAACCGGTTTCAGATCAACCTTGAAGCGGCGCCGGCGAGCGCATTTCAAGCGACTCGGCCGGCAATCTGCCCCCGGTTATTCCTTCGGCTTGGCATCCGGCAGGGCAGCGCCCTTGGGCCATAGCATCCAGATCTGTCCTTGCTGCTTCATGTTGCCGGCCAGCTCGCCGGCGGCATCGCCCGTGCCCCAGAACATGTCAGCGCGCACTTCGCCAGCGATGGCGCCGCCGGTGTCCTGTGCGGCAACTGGCCGCACCAGTGGCGAGCCGTCCGGGCGAGTGGAGGACAGCCACAGCAAGCTGCCAAGCGGGATGACCTTGCGGTCGATCGCCACGCTGTAACCGGCGGTAAGCGGCACATTCAGCGAGCCGCGCGGCCCTTCGGTGCTGTCAGGCCTCAAGGTGAAGAACACATAGCTCGGGTTGCTGCCCAGCAGTTCATGCACACGCTCGGGATGGGCAATGGCCCAGTCTCGGATGCGTCCCATCGAGACCTCGTCCTTGGTCAGCTGCCCTTGCTCCACCAGCCAGCGGCCGATCGGCTTGTAGGGGTAACCGTTCTGGTCGGCATAAGCGATGCGCAATTGACGGCCGCTCTCCAGCTGGACCCGACCCGAGCCCTGGATTTGCAGGAACTGCAGGTCGATGGGGTTTTCCAGCCAGGCCAGTACAGGCGCATTCGCCCCCTTGTCGCCGATAGTCGCGGCGTCGTCATAAGGGCGCAGCACGCGGCCGTCGAGCCGCCCGCGCAGGCGTTTACCCTTGAGCTCGGGATAGATACTGTCGAGGTTGACGATGATCAGGTCATCGGGCACGCCATAGACAGCCACCGGGTGCTGGTCGTTGCGCTGCTCGCTGCCTTTGTAGATCGGCTCGTAATAGCCGGTGATCAGACCATTGGGGCCGTGCTCGGACGAGCGCAGGCTGTAGACCTGCAGCTGGGTTTTGAGAAATTCGCGGACAGCCGCAGGAGTTGGCGGCACTTGTGCCGCCAGCGCGCACGTGCCGCCCCAGACCGGGTCTTTGGCCAGACGCTTGCACGCGGAGAACCAGCTGTTGTAGCCGGCCATCAGGTCGGTGTCGTTCACTGCGGGCAGTTTGTCCCACTCGACGCTGACATAGGTCGTCGCCTCGGAGGGCTTGGTTTTCGGCGTACCGCCGTCGCACGCGGCGAGCAGGGCGATCAGTGGGGCGAGGCAGAATACAAAGCGGCGCCAGTGCAGGCTTGGGATCATCACGCGGGGTGTTTCCTGAAAATCATGCGAGGGCGGCTAGCTTGGTGAAAGCCGAGGGCTGCGTCAAATGGGCTGAGCCCTCATTTATACGAAAACCGCCTTCAGCGCGGCCTTGCGCCCGGGTACGGGCTGATTTGCCTGCCCGATTGCACTTTTTTGCTCCAGGCGGCTCTGACCTTGGCCGGGACGCCGCGACCCACGCAGCGCCCAGATCGTAAAAGCTTTGGATTGATGTTTACCGTGTTCAGCGTTTCAACCGCCTTTCGACGCCATATTGTCCCGCTTGCAGTGTGCATTCTTTGCTTGGGCGCATCAGGGTGTACGCGTCAGGACGGCAAGGACGTCGCCAGCCAGTTCAGCGAGACGCGTCCGCAGGAATTTTTCCAGACCAGCGTAGACCGAATGGCGACGCTGGCGATGCGCGATAACCTCGACAGCCTTTATCTGCTGATGAGCAAGCTGTACCTGCGTAACCCCAGTGAGTGGCGCAAGTCCGGCTTCCTGGATGCAGCCGCTGCGGAGCGCAACGTGCGCGAGGCCATCGAGCAGCAAAAACCGTTACCGCAACTGGGCAACCGTCGCGACCTTGCAGCGCTGAGCTACGCGTTGAGTCCGGAGTTTCTCGGGGATCGCGTGGGTGCCTTCATCTATGCCATTGGCAGCATGCTGGTGACCGCCCACGGTGGGCGCCTTGAGTTTTTCATGACGGACCAGATCAACCCTACGTTCGTCAGTAATGCCGCGCGCAATATCGAAAAGGCCACGTGGCTGTTGAGTCAGCGGCAGAACGCCAACGGCGAGTTGATGCTGTTCTCCAATGAGATCTCGGAGGAGGGCAGCAACCTCAGTTTTGCCACTGAGTTCGGCAAGATCGTGGCGCGTCTTGACCTGCTTACGCAGATGCTTGACGAGCGTTATAGACGGATCGGTCTCAACTACGCGCAAAGCCTGCTTTTCCTGAACTTCCTGCCGGTGCAGTGAGCGGAACCATTCCCTGAAAAAAGCTTTTTGACGGCCCCTCATCCTTGTCGGCTTTCGGTCGATAGCTAATTTGGCGTTGTGCAAAACAACAACAAATTTCACGGCATGGGGTCGACGATGTTTAAAACAGTGCAGGCGCGCTACACGGTCATATTTGTGGCCTTGATACTGGTGATAGCGGTCATCACCGAGCAGGGGATTGTGCACTTCGTAACCCCCAAGGTTCGCGCGACTCAGGAACAGGTGGTGCTCAGCCAGGTTGACCAGATCGGCACGCGGATTCTTTCGGACCTGGCCCGTGTCGAGGCCCAGTCCCGCGCGATCACCCAGGCGGTGCCGCTGCTGGACAGCGATGGGATCGATAGCGTGCTGCCGGGGCTGGTCGATCAATACGGCGATCAGAAAGTCTTCGGCGGTGGCGTTTGGCCGATGCCGAACAAGCGCACTCAGGGGCGCAACAAACACAGCTCGTTTTATCACCGCGACGGCAGCGGCCAGCTGGTGGTGAGCACCTACTGGAACTCCGACCCTGCGCCCAATTACTGGGAACAACCCTGGCACCGTGCCGGCCAGAACGCACCCAAGGGCAAATGCGCCTGGGCCGCCGCTTACCAGGACGAAGCCAGCCCGCAGCCGCGCACCAACTGCGCGATGGGTATCTACAAGGACGGCGCTCTGTACGGCGTCTCGACGATCGACGTCACCCTGGGCTTTTTCAACGGCCTGATTCAGGACAAGGAAAAGGAAATCCAGGGGCAGGTGATGATTGTCGAGCGCGACGGCAAGATCCTGACCAACCAGAGCCGCATCCCCGGCGAGATCATTCTCAAGAACATTTCCGGTTTCAGTGGCCAGTCGATGTTTGCCAAGGCCATTCAGGACGGCTTGGGCAAAGTCTCCGGCGACGCTGTGTATTCCCAGGAATACATCGACCCGCAACTCGGTGACCTGACCTTTTTCCTGCGCCCGGTTGCCGGTACGCCGTGGGTCATCGCCACGTCGCTGCCGACCGCCATGCTCACCGCCAGCAGCACCGAAGTGCTGAAAACCCTCGGTTGGTTGCAGATTCCGCTGGTCATCGTGTTGCTGCTGGTGCTGGGTTTTGCCTTCCATCGCTTGCTGGCGCGTCTGACTGTTCTGCGCACCAACATCGACGCGCTGTCCTCGGGTGAAGCCGACCTGACGCGCCGCATTCCGATCAAGGGCGAAGACGAACTCGACGCGGTCGGGCAGTCGGTGAACAAGTTCATCTCCTTCCAGCAGGCCATGATTGTCGAAGTGCGCAGCGGCACCGAGCAGATTTCCGCCGGCTTGGTGCAGTTGCAAGAGCAGTCGCGCAACATCAACCAGATCCTCAACCGCCACGCTTCGGAGACCGATCAGGCGGTGACCGCGATCAACGAGATGAGCGCCACCGCCGACAGCGTCGCCGAAAGTGCTACGCAGACGGCGAGCTTTACCCAATCGGCCAACGATGCCGCGCAGCGCTCGCGGGACGTGGTCGACGAAGCCTCAGTGAGCGTGCGGGCCTTGGTGGCAGAAGTTGAAGACGCCACCAAATACGTGCAGGAAATGCAGGTCGACGCCAAGCGCATCACCGATGTACTCGGCGTGATTGGCGGCATTGCCCAGCAAACCAACCTCTTGGCGCTCAACGCGGCCATCGAGGCAGCACGGGCGGGCGAGCAGGGTCGTGGCTTCGCGGTGGTGGCTGACGAAGTACGGGCGCTGGCCGGTCGTACCCAGCAGAGCACCTCGGAGATCAACGAGATGCTGGCACGGCTTGAGCAGGGCGTGAGCACGGCCGTCGGCGCCATGGAGAAGACCAAGGTCAGCTGCCAGTCCACCGCCGACCGCACCTCGCGGGTCAACGAAGGTCTGGATGGCATGGCCGGTTCGGTGCTGCGTATTCACGACCTCAGCGCGCACATCGCCACGGCGGCCGAGGAGCAGAGCGCGGTGACCGAGGAGATCAACCAGAACATGATCGCCATTCGGCACATGGTTGGGGAGCTGGTAGGCTGCGGTCAGCAGACCGACACCAGCGTTGACTCGTTGATGGCGTCCAACGAACGGCTGGTGGCGATGATCGATCGCTTCAAGGTCCGCTAGTCGACGCCGGTTTCGCAGCCAACAGCAAAGCCGGAGCCCCTCAAGCTCCGGTTTTTTTTGGCGGTCTATTCTCAAATGACGATTTCCCGGCTGAGGCCGGTTCTGGATGAATCCCAGTCCTGCTGATACACGCAATTTCACCGTAGGAGCCGGCTTGCTGGCGAATGCATTGGGTAAGACGCTGCAGCAGTGGGCGTCGAGATGGGGTTCGTCCGACCGCGGCCCGCAGCACGCCGGCTCCTGCAGGTCCATCGGCAGCGTCCATTTTGCGGTGTAGCAAATCACGCCTTCCCGGCTGAAGCCGGTCCCACTGACCAGACCACCCTGTAGGACCGGCTGAAGCCGGTCCCACTGACCAGACCGCCCTGTAGGACCGGCTTTAGCCGGGAATACGCAGGCGGTCACACTGCAAGTTTGATGTGGCCCGCCGATTGACCGCCGCTCAGTAGCTCTCGCCGCGGATGTATTCCTGCATCTTTTCGATGAGCCTCGCCTGTTCCGCGATGGCGGCTTTGACCAGGTCGCCGATGGACAGCAGGCCCACCAGTTGACCCTCGTCCACCACTGGCAAATGTCGCAGCCGCCGGTCGGTCATGATGTTCATGCATTGATCGACGGTGTGCTGCGAATCCACGGTTTTGACGTCGTGGGTCATGATGTCGCTGACCGGGGTGCCTGCCGAGGCGCGTCCTTTGAGTTCCATCTTGCGGGCGTAATCACGCTCGCTGACGATGCCCACCACCTTGCCCTCGCGTACAACCGGAACTGCACCGATGTTTTTCTCGGCCATCAACTTGATCGCCTCAAGCACCATCTGCTCAGGCCTGACGGTGTGTACTTCGTTCTGGTGAGTGTCTTTCAACTTCAGTAGTTCGGCTACGGTCGTCATGCTGGCCTCTCCGGCGCGATTCTTGTGAGCACGGCAGGAATCGCCGTGCATAGAGAATCGTAGAGAGATGCCATTCCGGCAAGTTTGAAAGAGCCATGCAGCGCGCCAAAAGCGTCAGCCCGCCAAATCGACGGTTGCAGCGGCGCCGCGCCGACGTGCCATCAGCCAATCCGTTGCGCGCGTGCGGGCGGCTGCCGATCTTTTAGACCCGTCACACGGACTTGTCGGGCGGCGCGCGGCGGGGACGGGAAATCACCGATTCGATGTTCTTGCGCCCGATCAACAACGGACTTTTGGCTCTGCGCGAGGCCGGCATGTCGGCCAGCCATTTGTACATCACCAGGCAATCCACCAGCCCAAGGCGAGCGTGGCGGTAGGCTCTGGGCAGGCGGCCTACCACCTCGAACCCCAGCTTTTGCCAGAGCCCGACGGCCACTTCGTTAGTGGCCACGACTGAATTGAATTGCATGGCCGAGAAGCCGCTGTCCAGCGCCAGTTGCTGGGAGTGCTCGCACATCAGCCGGGCAATGCCACGACCACGCGCAGCCTGGCTGACCATGTAGCCGCAGTTGCTGACATGGCTGCCCGGGCCCGCAGCGTTGGCCTTGAGGTAGTAACTGCCGAGCAGCACGCCGTCTTCCTCGGCGACCAAAGTGTGCAGCGGGTATTCAAGCCAAAGGTGCAAGGCTTGCTCATACGTCAGGTCAGCGTCGTAGGCATAGGTTTCCTGCGCCTGAACCACTGCCTGGAACGTGGGCCAAAAGCCGTCGAAATCGGCGGCGGTCATGGGGCGGATGTGGATCATGAGGTTTTCCATGGATTGCGAACATCACCCGTAGGAGCCGGCTTGCTGGCGAATGGGACGGTTCATTCGCCGGTAAAGTGTCTGGATGGACACCTTCGTCCGACCGCGGGCCGGCAGCAAGCCGGCTCCCGGATGCGCTACGTTCAATCGGCAGCGTGGGAAGCTGCCGATGATCGGGCGAGCGTATGTATCAGATAGCGCTACTTGAGTTAAGTCAGGACACCACCCGGTAGCAGGGCACATACGCCGCGCCGCCCGGCAGTTTCATCCGGTGCTGCTCGACGAACGCCTGCAACAGTTTGTCCAGCGGCTGCATGACCTCCGCGTCGCCGTGAATTTCATACGGGCCGTGTTCCTCGATCAGGCGGATGCCTTTGTCCTTGACGTTGCCCGCAACGATGCCGGAGAACGCGCGGCGCAGGTTGGCGGCCAATTCGTGAGGCGGCAGGTCTCGACGCAATTGCAGGCTGGCCATGTTGGCGTGGGTCGGGTCGAACGGACGCTGGAAGCTCTCTTCGATCTTCAGCAGCCAGTTGAAGTGGAACGCGTCCGCGCGGTCGCGGCGGAACTGGCGCACGGCGGCAAGGCCCAGGGTCATCTGGCGAGCCACTTCCGACGGGTTGTCGATGATGATCTGATAATGCTTGTGCGCTTCTTCACCCAGCGTGGCGCTGACGAAGGCGTGCAGTTGCTCCAGATACGGGGCCGTGCTCTGCGGGCCGGTGAGGATGACCGGGAACGGCAGCGCCTGGTTGTCGGGGTGCATCAGGATGCCGAGCAGGTAGAGGAATTCTTCGGCCGTGCCCGCGCCGCCGGGGAAGATGATGATGCCGTGGCCGACCCGCACGAAGGCTTCCAGACGCTTTTCGATGTCCGGCAGGATCACCAGTTCGTTGACGATCGGGTTCGGCGCCTCGGCCGCGATGATGCCCGGCTCGGTCAGGCCCAGGTAACGACCGCCGCTGATACGTTGCTTGGCGTGGGCAATGGTGGCGCCCTTCATCGGGCCCTTCATCACCCCCGGACCGCAACCGGTGCAGATGTCGAGCTTGCGCAGGCCCAGCTCATGGCCGACCTTCTTGGTGTATTTGTATTCTTCGGTGTTGATCGAGTGGCCGCCCCAGCACACGACCATCTTTGGCTCGACGCCGGGGCGCAGGGTGCGGGCGTTGCGCAGCAGGTGGAAAACGTAATCGGTGATGCCTTGAGAGCTGCTCAGGTCGATGCGCTGGCTGTCGAGTTCGCTCTCGGTGTAGACGATGTCGCGCAGGGCGCTGAACAGCATCTCGCGGGTGCTGGCGATCATTTCGCCATCGACGAAGGCATCGGCCGGGGCGTTGAGCAGTTCCAGGCGCACGCCACGGTCCTGCTGATGAATACGCACCTCGAAGTCCTGATAGGCCTCAAGGATGGTTTTGGCGTTATCGACATGGGCGCCGGTGTTGAGAATGGCCAGGGCGCACTGGCGGAAGAGGGTATAAGTGCTGCCGGAGCCTGCGGCGCTGAGCTGCTGGACTTCACGTTGTGACAGGGTTTCCAGGCTGCCTTTGGGGCTGACGGTAGCGTTGATGACGTGTCTTGGAGCCATTCTTGATTCCTTGAAAGCGGTGCCGGCCGCCACGTAGGGGCAGGGCACGAATACAGTGAGCGCCCGAGGCGTTCACCCATGAGCCATTTTTTACATCGGTTGGTCAGGAAAGCAAACGTTGTAAGCGTGAATCTGGAAATTTCCCATGACCCCGGTATGCTGCACCTCGACGCCCAGACCCATCGGCCTTCCCGACGCTATGATCTTCAACTTCACGGTTTTTCTCCTCACCCTTGTCGCCATGGAAGGTGTCGGCTTTCTGGCCCACAAGTACGTCATGCACGGCTGGGGCTGGTGCCTGCACAAGTCCCATCACGAAGAACACCTGGGCGCGTTCGAAACCAATGACTTCTATCTGCTGGCGCTGGCCCTAGTGGCGATTGCCCTGATCGTCGCGGGTAACCACGGCTACGATCCCCTGCAATGGGTGGGCGCCGGGGTGACGGCGTTCGGCCTGATCTACGTGTTCGTTCACGACGGCATGGTCCACCGCCATTGGCCGGCCCGGCCACGGCCGCGCAGTCGCTACCTCAAACGTCTCTATAGCGCGCACCTGTTGCACCACTCGGTCAAAGGCCGGCGCAACAGCGTGTCGTTCGGTTTCCTGTACGCGCCTTCTGCCGCTACCTTGAAGAGACAACTGCGCAACAGCCGCGCGGCCCCTGCTACCGAGAGCAGGGGTGACGACGCCATGGGTGCCGATTTGCAGAACGGTTGAGCCTGGTGCCTGTCGAAACGTTCACTGATCTGCCGCCGACGGTACAGCGCGGCCAGACTTTGGCTGTGCTGAAACGGCGGCCTGAACCCTGTGCTTCATACTCCTTAACGTCCAATTTCGTATTCCTGCCGGGAGCATCCCATGACGCAAGCACTGACACACGCAACGGGCACCACCGTCACGTTCAAACGCCCTGACGGCAAAGAAGTCAGCGGCTATCTCGCCAGTCCGGCCAAGACCGAAGGGGCGCCGGCGGTGGTGGTCATCCAGGAGTGGTGGGGCTTGAACGATCAAATCCGCGGGGTTGCCGATCGCCTTGCCGCGTCTGGTTATTTTGCGCTGGTGCCTGACCTCTACCGTGGCGAAGTGACGGTGGAGGAAGAAGAAGCCCATCACCTGATGGACAAACTCGACTTCGCCGACGCAGCAACCCAGGACATCCGCGGCGCGGTGGATTACCTCAAAGGCCACAGCCTGAAAGTCGGCGTAACCGGCTTCTGCATGGGCGGCGCGTTGACTTTGCTGGCCCTGAACTTTATTCCCGAGCTGTCCGCCGGGGTGGTGTTTTATGGCATGCCGCCGCTGGAATTCCTCGACCCTGCGGCCATCAAGGTGCCGGTGCAAGGGCATTGGGGCACTCAGGACGAGTTTTTCCCGGTGCAGGGCGTCGACCAGCTCGAAGCCAAACTCAGCGAAGGCGGCGTCGACCTGGAGTTTTACCGCTACCTGGCCCACCACGCCTTTACCAACGAAACGGCAGTCGGGCCTGGCCGGATTGCCGGTACGCAATACGATCCGGTCTGGTCGCAACTGGCGTGGGACCGCACACTGACCTTCTTCGGCCGGACGCTGTGGGGCTGAGTCCGGTCCTCAACCGGCGCTGAAGCCGCCGTCCACGGTCAGGGTGATGCCGTTGATCATGCCGGCGTCGTCGCTTAGCAGAAAGGCGATGGTCGCCGCGATTTCGCTTGGCTGAACAAAACGGCCCAGCGGTATCCGGGCAAGCATCGCGCCGGCCTTCACCGGGTCGCTCCAGGCCTTGTCGGCCATGGGCGTCAGCGTCACCACCGGGTTCACGCTGTTGACGCGAATGCCGTGGGGCCCCAGCTCCACGGCCATGACCCGGGTCATGGCGTCCAGGGCCGCTTTCGAGGCGCAATAGGCCAGGTGGTCACGGGTGCCGACCGCTGCGGCGAGGCTCGAGACATTGACAATGGCGCCCGGCATGCTGCGGGTCATCAGGTCCTTGGCGACGACTTGGGCGATCACCATCGGCGCGCGGGTATTCACTGCCATCAAGTGATCGAAGGTCTCGATCGACGTATCGAGAAACGATTGCAGTTCGACAACCCCTGCGCAATTCACCAATCCATCGAGCGGCAGCGCCGACATCACCGCTGCGCGGGTTGCGGCGACGTCGGCCAGGTCTGCCACCAGCGG
This sequence comes from Pseudomonas lutea, assembly GCF_000759445.1. Taxonomy (NCBI): domain Bacteria; kingdom Pseudomonadati; phylum Pseudomonadota; class Gammaproteobacteria; order Pseudomonadales; family Pseudomonadaceae; genus Pseudomonas; species Pseudomonas lutea. The sequence goes on along the minus strand of NZ_JRMB01000001.1, from coordinate 1,462,021 downwards.
GCGATCAGCGTACGCCAGGTCGTCGGGATTGCGGCCCATGGCGATAACCTCCGCGCCACAACGTTTTAGCCACTCCACGGTTTCCCGGCCGATGCCTTTGCCCGCACCGGTCACCAGAATCCGCTTGCTGTTGAAGTCATGCCGGGCCATCGCCGTCTCTCCCGTGATTAACGTCAGTCGTGCTGATCGAGCAGTTGCCGGGCTGCGCGTTCGTCGATGACCAGTTCGTGGATGAAGTTACGCAGCAGCACCGCGCGAATGATGTCGGCCTTGTACGGGCCACCGGACACCAGCACCACCTTCTTGATCCGGCGCAGGTCGTCCAGGTCCAGCGCAATGGCGCGGCGGTTCAGCGGGTGATTGACTTCGAGGCCTTCGCGGTCCAGCCAGCGGCCGAGCAGATCACCCACCGCACCGGCGGCACGCAGCGAGCGCGCGTCCTCAGCGTTGACCATACCCAGTTCCAGCATCAGTGAACGCTCACTTAAGTCGCCCACCGTGATGACCGCCAGATCAGCCTGCCGAGCTTTGCCCAGCACGCCCTGTACCGAGGGTTCCGCGAGGATCATGTCGCGGTATTGCTCGGACGGTGCGAACACCGGCGCCGCGAGGTAGTAATAAGCCCCTCCGAACAGCCCGGCGAAACTCGACGCGATTTCCACGGTGTTATTCGCCGAGCCGTAATGCAGACCGCCGAGCAGCGACAGCACGGTGAGGTCCGGCAAAGGGCGGGCGCGCAACTGGCGCACGGCCTGGCGCAACGTACGCCCCCAGCCCACCGCGACGGTGCAGCCGTCAACGAGGTATTCCTCAAGGCTCGGCGCAACGCCAACGCCCAGCACCCGGAACAGATTCGACGGGTCGTCGGGCGAGGGCACCACCGTCACGCGGCGCAGGCCGAAGCGTGCCTGCAGGCGGTCTTCCAGCGCGATGCACGCGGCCAGGGGCGAATTGATGCGGATCTGCACCACGCCGGTTTCGCGGCAGGTCGCCAGCGCCTTGTTCACCCGGACCCGGGTGATGCCGAGGCGGTCGGCGATCTGCTGCTGGGTCATGTTGTTGACGTAGTAGCACCAGGCGATGCGGATGTTGTGCTGGTCCTCGGCGTGCACCGGTTCGGTGTCGGCGCCGGCTTGCGGGTAATGACTGTGCACGATGGTGTCCTTGCGATGGCCGCTAAAACAGGGCGTTTACTTCACTGCACCCATGGTCAGCCCTTGCACCAGATGCTTGGAAACCATCAGCGCGAAGATAATCACCGGGAACACAATCAGCGTGCCGGTGGCCATGATTTCGCCCCACGGCAAGTCGTAGCCGCTCATGAAGCTCGTCGCAGTCACTGGCGCAGTGCGCGCGGCGCTGCGGGTCAGCACCAGCGCATACAGCAGCTCGTTCCAGGAAAAGATAAAGGAGAAGATCGCCGAGACCGCCACCCCAGGCATCGCCAGCGGCAGGGCGATGCGCCAGAAGATGGTAAAGCGCGATGCGCCCGACAGCCGCGCGGCCTCGTCCAGGTCTTTCGGTACGCCGCGAAACTGATCGGTGCAGATCCACACCACAATGGGCAGGTTGAAGGTCAGGTAAATGAGGATGAGCACCAGGTGCGTGTCGATCAGGCCCATGTTGCGCGCCATCAGGAAAATAGGCAGTGCCACCACGATCGGGCTGAGCATGCGGTTGGTGATGAACCAGAACCACAAGTCTTCCTTGCCCTTGAATTCAAACCGCGCCAGCGCATAGGCGGCCGGCGTGCCAAGCCCGACCGCCAGCACCGTGGTGCTCACCGCCACGATCAGCGAATTGCCGAGGCTGTGCAGCACGTCGCGCTCGAACAGCACTTTCACGTAATTATCCAGGTGCGGGGTAAAGGCCCAGATCGGCGGCGAGGCCAGCGCTTCGGCCTGGGTTTTGAGGCTGGTGGCGACCATCCAGTAGAACGGAAAGACCGCAAACAGAAAGATCGCCAGCAGGCCGACGAGGTGCCAGGCGTTGACCCTGGCGCGTGGCCGGACGAAGGCGGGGGAGGTCGGAGGTTTTGCAGCCGGTACGGTGGCCATGTCAGATCTCCCGGTAAACGAATTTGATGTACAGCCGAGCCAGCACGATGGTCAGGATCAGCATCAGGATGGCTTGGGCCGAGGCCACGCCCTGATCGAACACGCGAAAGCCGATGCGCTGGATGTACACGCTGACCAGTTCGGTGGCTGCGCCGGGCCCGCCACGGGTCATGGTGAACACGGTGTCGAACATCTTCAGGATGTCGGCGGTGCGCAGGATCAGGATCACCGTCGCGCTCGGCAGCAGGAAGGGCAGCTGCACGTAGCGCACGATTTGCCAGCGACTGCGGGTTTCCAGGCGCGCGGCTTCTTCGATTTCATTGGGCACCATGGTCAGCCCGGCTAGCAACACCAGCGCGCAGAAGGGCGTCCACTGCCAGATGTCCATCAACGCCACTGCGATGAACGCGTTGGTGGTGTCGCCCAGCCATTCGACGGGCCCGGCATTGACCAGCGTCAGCAACGCGTTGGCCACGCCGAAATCGCGGTTGAAGATCAGCCGGCCGATCAGCCCGGCGACGGCGGGCGCTGTGGCCAGGGGAATCACCAGGCTCATGCGCGCCAGCAATTTGAAACCTGACAGCCCGGGCTTGTGCAGCATCAGCGCGATGATCAGGCCCAGCGCCAGCTGGATCGGCACCACAGTGATCAGGAACAGCCCGGTTCGACCCAATGCCGCCCAGAACGAAGCGTCGTTCAGCACGTTGAGGTAGTTGTCGAAGCCAATGAACGGCGTCGCATCTTTGGGCCGGGCGAGGTTGTACTGGCGGAACGAGTTGACCAGCGCAAACACGGTGGGAAAGATGCCGATCAGCGCCAGTGCAACGGTGGCCGGCGCGAGAAAGGCAAACGCCGCGCGGGTGTTGTTCCACAAGGTCGGGAACGGTTTTTTGTTCTTCGGCATGGGGGTTGAGTCTCGAGGCTACACACATCTGGCGGCACTTCGCTGATCCCTGTAGGAGCCGGCTTGCTGGCGAATGCGGCAGGCCACTCAACGCAGCGGTGTCTGCCCTGTCGCGTTCGCCAGCAAGCCGGCTCCTACGGGTTGTGATCAGCCCGTCACTTCAGCAATTTGGCTTTGCCGTCGTAATACCCTGCCTTCTTGAGGATGTCCTCCATGCGGCTGCCGATCGCCTTGGCCCCGGCCTCCACGCTCATTTTGCCGAGCATGATCGCGGTGCCGTTCTCGCCGACCACTTCGGAAATTTCAGGCCACTGCGGGAAGCGTGGGCGGTAGTCAGGCACGCCGCCTTCCCACGAGGTCACCATCGGCTGCACGAACGGGTATTTCTTCTGCACCTCGGCGTCCTTGTACACCGACATGCGCCCGCTGACGCCGCCGGCTTCCAGGTACGGTTTGGCCATGGCTTCGGAGGTGACCCACTGAATGAACAGCCACGCCGCGGCTTTTTGTTTGTCTTCTGATTTGGCGTTAACGCCCAGGGAGAATCCACCCAACGCAGGTTTCAGCCCGGCAGGTCCTTTGGGTTCTGTGGCCACGGCAAGGCAGTCGGTGATTTTTGATTTCCCGGGGTCCGCCAGGGTGCTGTAGAACGCGGACCACTCGGTGATCATCGCTACTTTGCCCTGGGCGAGGGCGTTGACCGCTTCGTTGTGGTCGTAATCGACGATGCCCGGTGGCATGAACTTCATCAGGTCCTGGCGAAACTGCAGGCCCTGCTGAGATGCCTTGGAATTGAGGTTGGACTTGAACTGATCGTCCAGCAGTGAGCCACCGAATGGCCAGAGGAAGCGCATGAAGCTGTCGGCGGACTGCGTTTCACCGCGTCGAGATTGCAGGGCGTAGGCGTAGCGATCCTTGCTCTTGTCAGTGAGTTTGGGCGCGTAGTCCTTGAGCAGCTCATCCCACGTCGCTGGCGGCTTGTCGAAGCCGGCGTCCCTGAGCATGCATTTGTTGTAGAAGAGCAGGCCGGAATAGTTATCGAACGGCAGGCCGTAAGTCTGTTTATCCCAGCCACCGAACGACTCCAGCAGAATCGGAAAAAAGCCGTCGAGGTTGAGCGCAGGGTCGGCGAGCTTGGCGTCCTGCGTGAAGGTGGTGACCGGTTCGAGCCAGCCATTGCCGGCGAATTCGCCAATCCACACCACGTCCGTCAGCACCACGTCGAGCTGTTCGCCTGAGGTAAAGCTCAGCACCTCACGCTCGCGGCTGTTCTCGTAAGGGATGGTTTCGTAGCTGACCTTGATGCCCGTCTTCTTCTCGAATTCGGGCAATAGTTTGATCGCGGCGGCGTAACCGGGACGGTCGAGGAAAATCGCCTTGATCTCGGTGCCCTTGTACGGCGCGGCCGCTTCCTCCAGCGTCCAGGCCTGTGCAGCGCCGGACCCCAGCGCAATGGACACGGCAAGGGCATTCCATACCAGCTTCTTCATTTACGTGACCTCGTTATTGTTGTGGGTGAGGGTTACGCGGGATGTGGGGGCGATCTCGTTTTTTTCGCACGTCGGTGCGCCATGGCGCTCGGTGCTCGGGCCTGATCCGTCCGTCTTGGGGCAGCTCCTTGACATTTGTAATTTACGAATTACAAATGATCGTAGGACGAAATGTCTGGCTGTCAAGTCGGTGCATTGCTTCGTCAACGCAGGTGCCCATTACCCCACAACAATAACTTCAGGGGACACGATTTTGACTGAGCTCAGTTTGAGTGGCGTCGAGAAAGCCTACGGCGAGATCAAGGTCTTGCATGACATCCACCTGAGCATCGAGAGCCGCGAGTTCGTGGTCTTCGTCGGGCCGTCCGGGTGTGGCAAATCGACTTTGCTGCGCTGCATCGCCGGGCTTGAGAGCATCACTCAGGGGCAGATTCGCATCGGTGCGCGGGACGTGACTTATCTGGAGCCGGCCGACCGCGGTGTGGCCATGGTCTTCCAGTCCTACGCGCTGTACCCGCACATGTCGGTCTACGACAACATCGCCTTCGGGCTGAAGATGCAAAAAAACCCAAAGGATCAGATCGAAGCCAAAGTGCGCAACGCCGCGCGCATCCTGCAGCTGGAACCGCTGCTGGATCGCAAACCCAAGGCGTTGTCGGGCGGCCAGCGTCAGCGCGTGGCCATTGGTCGCGCCATCGTGCATGAGCCTGAAGTCTTTCTGTTCGACGAGCCGCTCTCCAACCTGGACGCATCGCTGCGGGTGCAGATGCGCATCGAGATCGCCAGGTTACACGCCGACTTGCAGGCGACCATGGTCTACGTGACCCATGATCAGGTCGAAGCGATGACCCTCGCTGACAAGATCGTCGTGCTCAACAAGGGCTGCATCGAGCAGGTCGGCTCACCGCTGGAGCTCTACCATCATCCGCGCAACCGCTTCGTCGCAGGCTTCATCGGCTCGCCGCAGATGAGCTTTCTGCCGGTCACCGCCGTCGCAGCCGATGCCACCGGCGTGCAGGTCAGCCTGCCGGGCGGTGGGCTGTTGCGGGTGCCAGTGAAGGGCGAGCAGATCAAGGCGGGCGATGCGTTGACCCTGGGCCTGCGTCCCGAGCATTTGTCGGAGCGCGGCGAAGGCGATGCGCAGATCCCGGTGAAAGCCCTGGTCGTCGAGCATCTCGGCGGGGAAACCTTCACCCATGCCCAGACCGACGAGGCCCATGACCTGATGATCAAGGGGGAGGGCATGTCGACGGTCAAGGCCGGTCAGCTGTTGCGGGTCGGTGTGCAGGGCCATCGCTGCCATCTGTTCGATGCGCAGGGGCAGGCGCTGGCCTATCAGCGGCATTACACGGAAGTGAGCGGCGATGACGCAGCGACTGGCTACGTCACACAGGCCTGAGCACTGACAATCTTGACAGGCCATTGGCCGGCGCCGTGCCGCCGACCGCAAGACACGCGCCTGTCACTGTGTCGGTTACTGCACGCCGAACAGCGCCGTCCAGTAGATGCCCGCGTCGCTTTTCGGGTCCACGGCGTAGGCGGCGCCCAAGTCGTGAAACTGCGGGTTCATCAGGTTGGCGCAATGCCCCGGACTGGCCAGCCAACCCTCCACCACCTTGCGCGCGTTGTCCTGGCCGGCGGCGATGTTTTCGCCGATCTGCTGGCCGATGTAACCGGCCAGTTCGGCGCGGTCGCCCGGGGTGCCACCGTTGCGGCCTTTGTGGTCAAAGTAATTGTTGTTGGCCATGGAGCGCGAATGGCTTTCGGCTGCGCTCATCAGCGTGTCGTTCCAGACCAGCGGCGCCGCGGCGGCGAATGGCTGGCCGCCGCATTGTTGCGGTTGCTTGCGCACGTCGTTGATCAGGCCCAGCAGCTTCTGGCCCTCCGCCTGGGCATTGCCCAAACCGCCTGCCAGCAGCGGGCGGGCCAGCACGATGCGCCAGTCGCGGTCGTTGCGGCTGACGCCGATATCAACGAACTGCGGGTTCAGCACCACCTGACAAAAACTTTCCTGAATGGCTGCCATGGCCGCTTGCGCGTCGCGCGGGCCGGAGAGGGTGATCGCCTGGACGCTGACCATTGGGTAGGACGCCCGCGACAGCATCGGCTGCAGATCCACCGTGCCACTGGCGGGCAGGTTCAGGCGCGGGTCGCTGTTGAGCGGCGGCAGCTCGGTGGACGCGACATTGGCGCAAGGCTGAGCCTGGCTGCGGTAGCTGTTGATTGACTGGATCAGCTGCGTTTCTTCGCTGGCAACGGCCGTCCCTGCCATCAGCAGCGCCAGCGGCACCGCAGCAAGACACTGGATGAATGATCTGAAACGCATGTAAATCTCCCTCGAAACTGACGCGCCCACGCTGCGCGATTTGCCGGTTGCGAATAGTCTGAGCCGCACAAACCGTGGAGGTTGCAGTCGGCAGCAGGGTTTTTGCAATAGGCGGCGGGAAAAGCCGCTGAATGAGTGCAGCGCCGGCACTGTCGTGGCGCCTTGCGAAGGACCACTGGATCTTCGGCGAACCTCAAGCACAGCGGGGCAAAGGCATCGGGGCAGAGCTTGTTAGACGCGTGCTGGACCATGCGCGCGCGCAGCCACAGCTGTTGCTGGTGCAGCTGACGGTGACGCAAGGCAATCACGGTGCGCAGGGCTTGTACGAACGGCAGGGCTTCACACCCTTTGGTGTGGAGCCCTGTGCCGTGGCGGTGGGAGAACGCTATGTGTCAAAAGTGCATATGTGGTGTGATCTACGCACAGCGCTGGGGTAACAGCCGGATCATTTGCCCGACAGTTGCATGATCAATGCTGCCGTCAGGTACAGCCGAGGGGCGATGCTGGACAGCTCCATGTACTCGTCGTCGGCATGCAGACCGGCACCGACCACGCCCATGGTTTCCAGCACGGCCGGCTTTTGACTGTCGGGCACATAGGCGTAACCGGCGTCGGTGCCGAAGCGCATGGCAATCGGTTCCAGCGTGCGGCCGATCTTGCCGTAAAGCGCTTGTGCCGTTTTCGCCAGATCATCGGTTGCAGGGTTTTTTGCCAGCGGCGGACGGCCTTTGTCGAGGCGGAAGCTGACCTCGGTGCCGTCGATCATTTTGCTTTGCACGATGCGCTGGCCGTCCGCGAGCACGCGGTCGGATTCACTCAGGTCCGAATAACGCATGTCACCTTCCGCCGCCGCGCTCGATGGGATGATGTTGCGCTTCTCGCCGCCTTTGATGAGCGTCCAGTTGACGGTGGTGCCCTTGGCGGGATCGCCCAGATCCTTGAGCTGCACCAGCTGATGCGCCAGCTCCATGGCCGCATTGCGCCCGGCTTCCGGCGCGGAGCCGGCGTGGGATGATTTGCCTTTCACGTCAACGAACACGCCGTTGATGCCGTTGGTCGCGACCGTGACGGCGTCCTTGTCCGGCGGCTCGAACGAGAACACGTAGTCATGCTTGCGGGCCAGTTCGGCGATGAGGGTTTTCGAGCCTGCCGAACCGGTTTCTTCGTCGGGGTTGAACAGCACCGTGAGCGTGCCGAAGTCTTTGAATTTCTCATCCTTGAGCAACTGCAAGGTGTGCAGCACCATGGCCACACCGCCTTTGGCATCAGCCACGCCCGGCCCGTAGGCGCGCTCGGCGTCAACACGGAACGGCCGTTTCGCTGCGGTTCCGGGGCCGAACACGGTGTCGTAGTGGATCATCAGCAGGAACGATTTGCTGCCCGTGCCCTTAATCGTACCGACGATGTTGTCGCCTGCCGATGGCGTGGCTGGCGAGGTTTCAACGCTCGCGCCCAAGGCTTTCAAACGCTCGACCAGCACCGCGCTGACCATCTTCAGGCCGGCGGCCTGACCCGTGCCAGTGTCGATGTCCACCAGTTGCTTGACGGTTGCCAGATAAGGCTTCTGTTCGGCCTGGGCTTTTTTCAACAGAAGGTCGGGGGCGACTTCGGCGGCGTTGGCGGCCTGGATGCCGCAGCTGAAAAGGGTGGCAAGAATGGAAGCGGTCAGTGCGTTGCGTCGAACGTGCATGCTGGATCCCTCAGATGATGTACGAGCCATTGTGATGCCCGCAGGGCTCACATCGTTCCCGAAGGATAGGCCGTCAGCGCTGACCGCCCAAGTGGCCTCGCTTCAAGTGGCCTCCCTTCTAGTGACCGCGCCTCAAGCGAACAAGGTGTGGCAGCGTGCTGACGCGCCTGTGGTCTGTCGCCGCGCTTTTCCTGTCGCGTTCACCGTAGAATCGCTGTCTGAAATGATGGCGACGAGGTTGCGAAGGTGGATTTACAGCAGGGCTTCGTCCTGACCCGGCATTGGCGCGACACCGACGCGGGGACCGAGGTGGAATTCTGGCTGGCCACCGACGACGGGCCGCGCCAGGTGCGCCTGCCGTACCAGACCTCCGTGGCGTTTATCCCGGCCCAGCATCGCGAGCGCGCCGAGGTGGTGCTGCGCAACGAGCGCAATGTCGAGCTCAAACCCCTTGAACTGTGTGACTTTCGTCATCGCCCGGTGCTCGGTCTGTACGCGCGTCAGCATCGCCAGTTGATGAGCCTGGAAAGCGATCTGCGCAAAGCCAGCGTCGATGTGTACGAAGCCGATGTGCGTCCGCCCGAGCGTTACCTGATGGAGCGTTTCATCACCGCGCCGGTGCAGTTCAGTGGTCGGCCGGATGCCAACGGCCTGCTGCTCGACGCTCAGCTCAAGCCGGCGCCGGGCTATCGGCCCACTCTGAAACTGGTGTCGTTGGACATCGAAACCACCGAGCGCGGCGAGCTTTATTGCATTGGCCTGCACGGCTGCGGCGAGCGGCAGGTGTACATGCTCGGCCCGCCCAACGGCGATGCCACGCAGGTGAATTTCAAGCTGGAGTATTGCGACACCCGCGCAGGCCTGCTGGAAAAGCTCAACGCCTGGATGGCGCTGCATGACCCGGACGGCATCATCGGCTGGAACGTTGTGCAGTTCGACCTGCGCGTTCTGCACGAGCATTCGCGGCGCTTGAATGTGCCGCTGCGTCTGGGGCGGGGCGGTGAGGTCATGACCTGGCGCGAACACGGTGCGCGCAACAACCATTTTTTCGCCGCGGCGGCCGGGCGTCTGATCATCGACGGCATCGAGGCGCTGCGCTCGGCCACCTGGAGTTTCCCCTCGTTCAGCCTGGAAAACGTCTCGCAGACGCTGCTGGGTGAAGGCAAGGCCATCGACAATCCGTATCAGCGTATGGATGAGATTAACCGCATGTTCGCCGAGGACAAGCCGGCACTGGCGCGCTACAACCTCAAGGACTGCGAGCTGGTGACGCAGATCTTCGACAAGACCGAGCTGCTGACCTTCCTGCTGGAACGCGCCACGGTCACCGGTCTGCCGGTGGATCGCAACGGCGGCTCGGTGGCGGCATTCGAGCACTTGTACATCCCGCTGATGCACCGGCAGGGCTTCGTCGCGCCGAACCTGGGCGAGCGCATGCCCGAGGCCAGCCCCGGTGGCTTCGTCATGGACTCGCGGCCGGGCCTTTACGAGTCGGTTCTGGTGCTCGATTACAAAAGCCTGTACCCGTCGATCATCCGCACGTTTCTGATCGACCCGGTGGGCTTGATCGAGGGCCTCAAACACCCCGACGACAGTGACTCGGTGGAGGGCTTTCGTGGGGCGCGCTTTTCGCGGACGCGGCACTGTCTGCCGGCCATCGTCGAACGGGTCGCGGAGGGGCGCGAGGTGGCGAAGCGCGAAGGCAATGCGCCGCTGTCCCAGGCCCTGAAAATCATCATGAACGCTTTCTACGGCGTGCTGGGCTCAAGCGGTTGCCGCTTCTTCGACACCCGTCTGGCCTCGTCGATCACCTTGCGCGGCCACCAGATCATGCACCAGACCCGCCTGCTCATCGAAGCGCAGGGTTATGAGGTGATTTACGGCGACACCGACTCCACGTTCGTCTGGCTGAAAAAGGCCCATGAACAGGCCGAGGCGGCGCAGATCGGCAGCGCGCTCGTCCGGCAAGTCAATGACTGGTGGCGCGCCCATGTGAAGACAGAATACGGCCTGGAGAGCGCCCTTGAGCTGCAGTTCGAAACCCACTTCAAGCGCTTTCTCATGCCGACCATCCGCGGTGCCGAGGAGGGCAGCAAGAAGCGCTATGCGGGCCTGGTCACCCGAGCCAATGGCCAGGACGAAATGGTCTACAAGGGCCTTGAAGTGGTGCGCACCGATTGGTCGCCGCTGGCCCGCACCTTCCAGCAGGAGCTTTACCTGCGGATCTTCCAGCGCCAGCCGTTCCAGGAATACATCCGCGATTACGTGCGCCGGACCCTGGCCGGCGAGCTGGACAGCCAGCTCATCTACCGCAAGCGCCTGCGCCGGGCGCTCGACGATTACGAGCGCAATGTGCCGCCTCACGTGCGCGCGGCGCGCCTGGCTGATGCCTACAACCGTCAGCAGGGTCGACCGTTGCAGTACCAGAATCGCGGCTGGATCAGCTACGTGATCACCGTCGCCGGCCCCGAGCCATTGGAAGTGCGCACCGCGGCCATCGACTACGACCACTACATCAGCAAACAGCTGCAACCGATTGCTGATGCGATCCTGCCGTTCGTGCTGTCGCGCACCCTCGATCTCAGCGCTCAGGACCAGTTCAGTTTCGACTTCTAGTGCGGCCGTCTTGTGGCGGCTCCAGACTGCGCCTGACGGTTAAGAGTTGTTGACTGATGAGACCTGCTTCGCCGGACTGGTGAATAAGGGACCACCACCGCGATCGATCAGGTCAGGACATCACCAGCGCCCGGCTGCGCAGCCTCGCGATGTCCTTTTTCGGTGGCGCACCGAACAGCCGGCCGTACTCGCGGCTGAACTGCGACGGGCTCTCGTAACCGACTTTGAAGGCGGCGCTGGCGGCATCCAGATGTTCGTTGAGCATCAGGCGGCGGGCTTCGTTAAGGCGCAACCATTTCTGATATTGCAGCGGGCTCATCGACGTCAGGTTGCGAAAATGCAGGTGGAAATTCGGCGCGCTCATCTGCACGCGTGCCGCCAGGTCCTCGACGCGCAACGCCGCCGTGTAGTTGAGCTTCAGCCAGTCGATGGCCCGGGCGATCCGGTGACCCTGGCTGTCGACGGAGGCGATGTGCCGCAGCAGCGGCGCTTGATCGCATTTGAGCAGCCGATAGTGGATTTCCCGCTGCAGCAAGGGCCACAGGACGGGGATGGCCTCAGGCTCCTGCAGCAGTTCGACGAGCCGGCCGACGGGGTCGAGCAACCCTGAGGTGAGTGACGCAATGCCGGCGCTTTTACGCACGGCGCGCTCTTTGGGCGCCGGCGCGTTGCCCTGGGCAATCAGCTCGGTCAGCGTGCGCAGGTCGAGCTTGAGCACCAGGCCCAGGCACGGGACGTTCGCGCTGGCGAGGGTCACGGCGGAGTTGGCTGGCAGGTCCAGCGAGGTGATGAGAAAGCGCGTCGTGTCGTAAGGGTAGACGTCGCCGCCAATCACCATTTCCTTGGCGCCCTGAACCACCAGCACGATGCTCGGCGCCAGGATGCAGGTGACTGGCGGCGAGGGCTCGTTGCGACGAAACAGTCCCAGACCGTCGATGGCGGTAGGAAAGTCCCCCGGGCCGGGCGTCATGGCTCCGATGATGCTCGCCAGCGAAGCCCGTGATGCCTGCGATGCAGCATCGGCTGCGCCGGAGTCGGTTATCGAAGGAAGTGGTGGCATGGCTGCGGCCCTCTGGATCAGGCCGGCACTGTACGTGCGCGGCAAAACGGCTGTCCAGCCGACCGCAGCGGGTCTGATCGGATCAGGCAAGAAAACCACCGGATCGCTCTACTGGTTCACCCGGCATCGCCATGACTATGTGCATCGCACACTCATCGCGCCGTGCCGGCGCCGGAGACATTCATGAAACGACTGATGATAGGACTGGCCCTGCTGGCCAGCTCCTTCGTAACGATGGGGGCCGATATGTCCAATGGAGCTGACAATTTCTACGTGAGCGAACAGGTCACCCGGCAAAAGGTGACGTTCAACAACCAGTACCAGCTGAAGACAGTCGGCAATCTGTTCGTGCCGAAAAACATGATCAGCGGGCGGCAATACCCGGCGATCATCGTCGGCCACCCCATGGGCGCGGTGAAGGAGCAGAGCTCGAACCTGTACGCACAAAAGCTGGCAGAGCAGGGGTTCATCACCCTGGCGATCGATCTGTCGTATTGGGGTGAGAGCGAAGGCCGACCGCGCAACGCGGTTGCGCCGGAAATGTACGCCGAGGATTTCAGCGCGGCGGTTGATTACCTGGGCAGTCAGGGCTTTGTGAATCGCGAGCGCATCGGCGTGCTGGGTATCTGCGGCAGCGGCAGTTTCGCCATCAGCGCCGCGAAGATCGACCCGCGCATGAAGGCCGTGGCGACGGTCAGCATGTATGACATGGGCGGGGTCAATCGCAATGGCCTGCAGCATTCGGTCAGCGTTGAACAACGCAAGGCCGCCATTGCCGCGGCGGCTGCACAGCGTGATGTCGAGTTCGCAGGCGGCAAGACCCTTTACACCAGCGGCACGGTGGACGCGCTGACGGAGAAATCCAATCCCATCGAGCGCGAGTTTTATGATTTCTACCGCACGGTAAGGGGCGAGTTCACGCCGTCGGGTCAGTCGCCGCTGTTAACCACTCATCCCACGCTGAGCAGCAACGTCAAGTTCATGAACTTCTACCCGTTTGCTGACATCGAGACGATCTCGCCGCGGCCGATGCTGTTCATCGCCGGTGAAAACGCACACTCGCGTGAATTCAGCGAGGAAGCCTATCGCCTTGCCGGTCAGCCCAAAGAACTGGTGATTATCCCCGGCGCCGGGCATGTGGACCTTTACGACCGGGTCGATCTGATTCCTTTCGCCCGGCTGACTTCTTTTTTCCAGACCCACCTGGAATAACCACCGACGCGTGTGCTTGCCAGCCAATCCGGCGAGCCGCCCGATCGGCCATCGACGCCGGGCGCGCAATTGGGCGCGTCTGCGGTTGATAAAAGGCCCCTGCACTCTGCCAGGGGTTGAAACATGTAGGAGTTTTTCATGGGCACCCCTGCTGCACCGTTTACCGCTGCGACCCGCCACGTGTGGGGCGCTGTGCTGGCCATGGCCCTGTGCGCGTTCGCGCTGGTGGCTTCGGAGTTCTTGCCGGTCAGCCTGCTGACGCCCATCGCTACTGACTTGAGCCTGAGTGAAGGGCAGGCCGGGCAGGCGATCGGCATTTCGGGTTTCTTTGCGGTGATCGCCAGCCTGTTCCTGTCGACGCTGACGCGGGGGCTGGACCGCAAACCGGTCCTGCTGAGCATGACCGTGCTGCTGGTGATTTCCGGGATCATGGTCGCCTTCGCGCCGAATTATCCTGTACTGATGCTGGGCAGGGCGGTGTTGGGCATCGCGATTGGCGGTTCATGGTCGATGAGCACCGCGGTGATGATGCGCATCGCACCTGAGTCGGTCGTGCCCAAAGCCATTGCGATGGTCCAGAGCGGCACCGCGCTGGCCACCGCCGTCGCCGCGCCCTTGGGCAGCTTTCTGGGTGGCCTGATCGGCTGGCGCGGTGCGTTTTTCTGCGTGGTGCCGCTCGCTGCGCTGGCGCTGTGCTGGCAGGCGTTTACCCTGCCGCGCATGCCCAGTGACCGCGGCGCGGGGTCGGCAACTCAGGTATTCCGTTTGCTCGGCTGTGCCAAGGTGTTCTACGGCATGGTGGCAGTGGCTTTGCTGTTCATGGGGCAGTTCGCGCTGTTCACCTACCTGCGGCCGTTTCTGGAATCGGTGACCGGGGTGGACGTGCCGGGCCTGTCGATGCTGCTGCTGATCATCGGCGTCTCGGGGTTGGCCGGCACCCTGCTGATTGGCGCGCTGCTGGCCAGGCATCTGTACCGGGTGCTGATGGTGATTCCGTTGCTGATGGCCGTTATTGCCGTCGCCCTGATGGTCTGCGGTCAGTCATTCGGCATGACCGCCGTGCTGCTCGGCGCCTGGGGCCTGATCTCGACCTGCGCACCGGTGGGGTGGTTTACCTGGTTGACGCGCACCCTGCCCAGAGACGCCGAGGCGGGGGGCGGCCTGATGGTAGCGGTCATCCAGTTGGCGATCACGCTGGGCGCGACCGCAGGCGGTTGGCTGTACGACGGGGTCGGCTACAGCGCGACGTTTATCGCCAGTGGGGTGTTGCTGTTGATGGCCGCCGTGCTGGCGTGGAAGGTGTCGCGCACGGCGGTTTGAGTCGCAGGTGTGACACGGCGCGCTGCCAGGCGTCAGCACGCTTGGGCGTCACTCCTTAACGTCCATGAAGTCCTTCGCCCAGGCCACATAGCTTTCCGGGAAGGTATAGGTGTGGGTCAACTCGGTGGCGCTGTGGTTCGAGGTGCTGTGCGTGACCTGACGTTGCGCGCGAAGGCTGTCGTAGGTGGCCTTGATTGCCGCAAAGTAGGCGGCATGGCCGGCAACCACCACCCGCACGCCGCAGTCGGCGAGGCGTTGGCGGTCGCTGAGTTTCGGGTTGCCGTACGTCACCAGCATCAATGGCACGCTGAGGTTTTCCGAAATCTGTTCCAGGTGCTCGAAGTCCTTGATGCCGACGATGCAGATGCCATCGGCACCGGCTTTTTCATAAGCCAGGGTGCGTTCGATGATGTCCTGTACCGGCAGGACTCCGGCGTTGGTCCGCGCCACAATCGACAGTTCCGGATCGACCCGGGCTTCAAGCGCGGCCCTGACCTTGCCAATGCCTTCTTCGATGGACACCAGGTCCGTCGACTTGCGCCCGAATTGCGCGGGCAGCAACGTGTCTTCGATGGTCAGCGCCGCCACACCGGCGCGCTCCAGCTCTTCAACGGTGCGCATTACATTCAGCGCGTTGCCATAGCCGTGGTCGGCATCGGCGATGAAGGGCAACTGCGCAACGCGACCGATGCGCGTGGCCTGCTCGACGAATTCACTGAGGGTGATCAAGGCGAAATCCGGCGCGGCCAGCACCTGCAGCGACGCCACCGACCCGCCCAGGATACCGACCTCGAAACCCAGATCGGCCGCGATGCGCGCGGACATGGGGTCAAACACCGAAGCCGTCTCGACGCATTGCTGCGACGCCAACTGCTCACGGAATTTGCGACGCAAAGCGGAGTGGGAAATTCTGGACATAGGGCTTCCTGATTCTGGCGTCATCGAAATGCCGGCAATGCTACCGCAAATTTCGGCTGAAACGACTCACCTCGACGAGCGACGTGCGCGGTTTGATCAAATATCACACGGTCATGAATTCCCACAGCGTTTGAAGTAAAGACCGCAGCGATGCGTCGTCGGTGAGGCGACGAAACAGAGCTGGAGAGGTATACCACCAAGTGGTAGATTTCTCTCTTGGCGTAGGTGCACCGATATGACGGAAAGGGTTTTCAAAACGAAGGGCTTCAGCGCAGCGGCAAAGAAGGCGCTCATAGACGACGATGAGCTGTGCAACGCGCTGGAGGACGTCAGGAACGGCCAAGCAGATGACTTGGGAGGTGGGGTCTGGAAGAAGAGACTCAACAATAATCGTCATCGCTCGATCATTTTGGCCAAAGGCCGGTTTTACTGGATTTACCAATTCGTGTTTGCGAAACAGACCCAGTCGAACATCAGCAAGCAAGAACTCCTCGCCTTCAGGAAACTCGCCAAAGTTTACGAAAAAATCAGCTGTCACCACGTTCAGATGTTGCTGGATCGTCGGGAGCTAACGGAGATATGTCATGCGAAAGAAAATTGAAAGCGAGGCGCTCGCGTCCGTGCACGAGTCAGCCGAGGCGTTGTTGGCGATTGGCGCCATCGATAAGGCGACGATGCGCGAGTTCGACCAGTGCTGCATCGCCGAGATGCCTGCAGAGATCAACCCCGCGCAGATCAAGGAGATCCGCGAGCGCAGCCACGTAAGTCAGCCGGTATTTGCGCGTTACCTCAACACCAGCACATCCACGATCAAGCAATGGGAGGCGGGGTCCAAGCGGCCAGGCGGCATGGGCCTCAAGCTGCTCAGCATCGTTCAGAAGCACGGGCTGCAGATATTGGCTTGAGGCAAGACTATGAGTCGGGGGGCGTGCTACCGACCGACCGACCTGCGTAGCGCTGCCTCAATGGCAGCCACAAATAAAAACGCAAGCGCTTGCGTGAATCGATTCAGCTGATCTAGAGTGTTTCAAAGTAATTCCCGAGCGCCGCCCGACAGAGGCGGCCCGAACATAAAAACAAGAAACCCGGAGTTCTGCATGAAGTTAGACAGGTTCAGCTCGTCTGCTTGCCCGCCACGCGTCTCGTCCCCGGCCATCCTTCTGTTTCCTCTGGTCACTCAGCCGTGAGTGCCGTTCCGTTGACCTCGCCTCAATCCGCCCCTCAGCCCGTACTGGAAATGCGCGCCATCTCCAAGACGTTCAACGGTCTGCGCGTGCTCAAAAACGTCGCCCTCAAGGTGTACGCCGGTGAGGTGCATGCCTTGATGGGCGAGAACGGCGCCGGCAAGTCCACGCTGATGAAGATCCTGTCCGGCGCTTATCAGGCCGATGCCGGTGGAGAAATTTGCATCGAGGGCCAGACACTTGGCGCGTTCAATCCGCTGACGGCAAAGGCGCGCGGCATTGCCGTGATTTATCAGGAACTGAGCCTCTGCCCGAACCTCAGCGTGGCCGAGAATATTTACCTGGGCCGCGAGCTTCGGCGCGGCTGGAGCATCGATCGCAAAGCGATGGAAGCGGGCTGCGTTGAGGTGCTGGTGCGGCTGGGCGCCGATTTCAAACCGTCGACCAAGGTCAGCGTGCTGTCGATTGCCGAGCGGCAGCTGGTCGAAATCGCCCGAGCGCTGCACGCCAACGCCAAAATCCTGGTGATGGACGAGCCGACCACACCGCTGTCGTCGCGCGAGACCGACCGGCTGTTCGCGCTGATCAAACAACTGCGCGACCAGGGGCTTGCCATTATCTACATCAGCCATCGCATGGCCGAGATCTACGAACTGTCCGACCGGGTGTCGGTGCTGCGTGATGGTGAATACGTCGGCATGCTGGAGCGCGACGGGCTGTCCGCCGAAGCCTTGGTCAAGATGATGGTGGGCCGTGATCTCTCCGGCTTCTACAAAAAAGAGCACGCCGCCTACGACCCCGGCGCAGTGGTCATGCGGGTGCGCGACATGGCCGATGGCAAGCGCGTCAAGCCGTGCAGTTTCGATCTGCACGCCGGGGAGGTGCTGGGCATTGCCGGGTTGGTCGGGGCAGGGCGCACCGAGCTGGCGCGCCTGATCTTTGCCGCCGATGCGCGCGTCTCCGGCAGCCTGGAAGTGGCCGGCAAAGCGGTCACTGACCTGCGCGATCCTGCCGACGCGATTCGTGCGGGGGTGGTGTACCTGACCGAAGACCGCAAGGCCCAAGGGCTGTTTCTGGACATGAGCGTGCGCGACAACATCAACGTCTGCGCCTGCGTGCCGGATGCCCATGCCGGCGGCGTACTGGATCGCGGGCGTGGAGCGCAGCGGGCCATTGAGGCGATTCGCTCGCTGTCGATTCGGGTGGCGTCGGGCAAGGTGAACGTTGGCGCGCTGTCTGGTGGCAATCAGCAGAAGGTGCTGCTGGCGCGGTTGCTGGAGGTCAAGCCTCACGTGCTGATACTCGACGAACCTACGCGCGGCGTGGACATCGGCTCGAAGTCGGAAATCTACCGCATCATCAATGAATTGGCCAAAGCCGGCGTCGGCATTGTTGTCATCTCCAGTGAGCTGCCGGAAATCATCGGCACCTGCGACCGGGTCCTGATCATGCGCGAAGGCGAGTTGGTGGCCGAAGTCGGCGGCGCCTCCGGCCAGGAAATCTCCCAGGAGCGGATCATTGATCTGGCAACCGGAAGTGCGCAGGTGGCGCATGCCTAGGCCTCTCTTTCACGGTCGACACGAAACCTGTAGGAGCGCGCTTGCCCGAGAAAGCATTCCGACAGCGCCAAATGCATCGCCTGACACAGCGCCTTCGCGGGCAAGCGCGCTCCTACAGAAAATCGCTTCTTCATCACCTTTGATGGCCAAGCGCTGGGACGTGCGCAGGTGGCGCATGCCTAGGCCTCTCTTTCACGGTCGACACGAAACCTGTAGGAGCGCGCTTGCCCGCGAAAGCTTTCCGACAGCGCCCAATGCATCGCCTGACACCGCGCCATCGCGGGCAAGCGCGCTCCTACAGAAAACCGTCTTTCATCAACAACAATAAAAAGGAACCCAGGCCATGAGTCTGCCCCTGGAAAATTCGCCCACCGTTGCCGCCATCAGCAAACGTGAACGTGTGCGCGAACTGATGCGCACCGTTGGCATGCTGCCTGTGCTGGTGTTGTTGTTGATCGGCTTTACGCTGATGACCGACACCTTCATGAGCTGGCAGAACCTGTCGATCATCACCCAGCAGGCCTCGGTCAACGTGGTGTTGGCGGCGGGCATGACCTTCGTGATCCTGACCGCTGGCATCGACCTTTCCGTGGGCGCCATTCTGGCGGCCTCGGCGGTGGTTGCGCTGCAAGCGTCGATGTCGCCGCAGTTCGGCATGTTCGGCATCGCCGCCGGCATCGGCTTCGGTCTGTTGCTGGGGCTGGTAAACGGCGGTCTGATTGCCTTCATGCGCCTGCCGCCGTTCATCGTCACCCTCGGTGCGCTCACCGCCATGCGTGGCCTGGCGCGGTTGCTGGCCGACGACAAAACCGTGTTCAACCCGGACCTGCCGTTTGCCTTCATCGGCAACGACTCGGTGCTCGGTGTGCCGTGGCTGGTGATCATCGCCGTCGCGGTCATCGTGGTCTCGTGGTTCATCCTGCGCCGCACGGTCATGGGCGTGCAGATCTACTCGGTGGGCGGCAACCCGGAAGCGGCGCGGCTGTCCGGGATCAAGGTGTGGAAGGTATTGCTGTTCGTCTACGCCGTCTCCGGCGCCCTGGCCGGGCTCGGCGCCGTGATGAGTGCCTCGCGCCTGTTCGCCGCCAATGGCTTGCAACTGGGCCAGTCTTACGAGCTCGATGCCATCGCCGCGGTGATCCTCGGCGGCACCAGCTTTACCGGCGGGGTCGGCACCATTGGCGGCACGCTGATCGGCGCGCTGATCATCGCCGTGCTCACCAATGGCCTGGTGCTGCTTGGGGTGTCCGACATCTGGCAGTACATCATCAAGGGCATCGTGATCATCGGCGCGGTGGCGCTTGATCGCTATCGCCAGTCCGGTGCGCGAACCTGATTCACAGCTGTTGCTTGCACGCGTTTCAACGACTCACTCTGACAATAATCACAAGAGAGCATCCATGAACTTCAAACGTAAATTCCCCGCGGTCGTGTCCCTTTGCTTGGCTGCGCTGCTGTCCCAGGGCGTCGAAGCGCGCGAACTGAAATCCGTCGGCATCAGCCTGGGGTCGCTCGGCAATCCCTACTTTGTGACCCTGGCTGACGGCGCCAAGGCCAAGGCCCTGGAGCTCAATCCCAACGCCAAGGTCACGGCCGTGTCCGCCGACTACGACCTGAGCAAGCAGTTCTCGCAGATCGATAACTTCATTGCGTCGGGCGTCGATTTGATCCTCATCAACGCAGTGGACCCGAAGGCCATTGCCTCGGCCATCAAAAAAGCCCAGGCCGCCGGTATTAAAGTGGTCGCCGTTGACGTCAGCGCCACTGGCGTCGATGCCACCGTGCAGACCGACAACGTGGAAGCCGGCAAGCTTGCCTGCCAGTTCATCGTCGACAAGCTGTCGGGCAAGGGCAACGTCATCATCCAGAACGGCCCTCAAGTCACCGCCGTGACCGACCGTGTCACCGGTTGCAAATCCGCATTCGCCGCAGCGCCGGACATCAAGGTGCTGTCTGACGACCAGGACGCCAAGGGCTCGCGCGAAGGTGGCCTGAACGCCATGCAGGGTTACCTGACGCGCTTCCCGAAAATCGACGGCCTGTTTGCGATCAACGACCCTCAAGCCATCGGCAGTGACCTGGCCGCCAAGCAGCTCAAACGCAGCGGCATCATCATCACCTCGGTCGACGGTGCACCGGACATCGAGCAGGCCCTAAAAGCCGACACCTCTATCCAGGCCTCGGCGAGCCAGGACCCATGGGCGATGGCGCAGCAGGCCGTGGTGATCGGCAATGACTTGCTCAACGACAAGAAGCCGGCCGAAGCAGTGACACAACTGACGCCCAAGCTGATCACCCGCGACAACGTCGGGTCCTACAACGGCTGGTCGAGCAAGCGCTGAGTCGCTGCCATCAAGGAGTCACTGCGGTGATCAAAATGGAGGACGTGGCGCGGCAGGCGCGGGTCTCGACGTCGACTGTCTCCCACGTGCTCAACGGCACGCGCAAGGTCAGCGTGAAGACGGTGGAAGCAGTGCAGCGAGCGGTCCGGGACTTGGGCTACATCCCCAACACCCTGGCGCGTTCGCTGGCCCGCTCGCGCAGCCACACCATCGGCGTGGCGATCTCGGCGCTGTCGAACCACTATTTCAGCGAAACGGTGCATGCCATTGAAACCGAGTGCGCGCGCCACGGCATCATGATGCTGTTCGTCGATACCCATGACGATCCGGACCAGGAGCTGCGTGTAGTGCAAGCCCTGCATCACCGCCGCGTGGACGGCATTCTGCTCGCGCCGTCCAGCGACCCGCAGCAGGCGGCGCTGAAATACCTCACCGGCAATGCCATCCCCAGCGTGCTGGTGGACCGAATGGCTGTCGAAGGGTTTGATCAGGTCGGCGTCGAGAATCGTCAGTCCACGGGCGAACTGGTGGACCATCTGGTCCACCACGGGCACCGGCGCATCGGCATGATCGCCGGGCATCGCGGCCTGAGCACGACCGAGGAGCGGATCGAAGGCTATCGTATGGCGCTTGATCGTGCGGGTCTTACCTGGGACCGACAATTGCTGGTCGATGGTGAATCCAACAGCGAGTCGGCGCGTGTCGCCACCACCACACTTCTGCAGCTGGAGACGCCGCCCACTGCGATTCTGGCGGCCAATAACCTGATGACCATCGGCGCCATGCACGCCTTGCGTGATGCCAACATTGCCGTCCCGGAGCAAATGGCCCTGGTCGGTTTTGATGATTTTGATTGGGCGGATTTTTTTCTGCCGCGCCTGAGTGTGGTTGCTCAGCCAGTCCAGGCCCTCGGTGCGCGGGCGGTGCAGCTGCTGCTGCAACGCATCGAAGACCCGGACGGCGAGCGCCTGACCGAGCAATTGGCACCCACCTTACGCATTCGCAATTCGTGCGGCTGCCGCTGATTCGCCTCATTGAGCCGCTGTTTACTGGCCAGGCGCATTGCCGCAGTCGGTGGTTGAAGACAGGAACCTGAATGCAATGAACGACGCTGTTTCTCTGGGCATCGACCTCGGCACCTCCGAGCTCAAAGCCATTTTGCTGGACGCCGAAGGGGCGGTTCTCGCGCAGGCGGGTGCGCGTATCGACATCAGCCGCCGCCAGGCTGGCTGGTCGGAGCAGAACCCCGCCGACTGGTGGCACGCATGCTCTTCGGCGCTGGAGCGGTTGCGCCAACAGTCGCCCGAGGCCTGGGCCCGGGTAGCGTGCATCGGCCTGTCGGGTCAGATGCATGGCGCAGTGCTGCTGGATGCGGCGGAGCAGGTGCTGTATCCGGCGATCCTCTGGGACGACTCCCGTGCCGTGCATCAGGCGGCGCAACTCAATGAGGATTTCCCCGATTACGCGCAGGTCACCGGCAGCCTGGCCATGGCCGGACTCACCGCGCCGAAGCTGTTGTGGATGCAGCAAGACGAGCCCGAGGTATTCGCGCGTATTGCCAGCGTGCTGTCGCCCAAGGATTACCTGCGCTTGCTGCTGACGGGCGAGCAGGTCAGTGACATGTCGGACGCCGCCGGGACCTTGTGGCTGGATGTGGCGCAGCGCCAGTGGTACGCGCCGATGCTCCACGCCACGGGTCTTTCGGTTGAGCACATGCCGAGGCTGCTGGAGGCTAACGAATGCTCTGGCGGACTGAGCGCGCAAGTGGCCGACATGCTCGGCCTGGCTCCGAATCTTCCGGTGGCGGCGGGGGGCGGGGACAACCCGGTCTCGGCCGTGGGCATCGGTGCGGTCAATGCCGGTGATGCCTTCGTCACCCTGGGCACCAGCGCAGCGATTGTGGCGATCACCGACCATCCGGCCGGCAATCCGGGCAGCGCGGTGCACAGCTTTTGCCACGCCTTGCCGCAGCGCTGGTACACCATGGGCGCGATGCTGACGGGGGCGAGCGCCCTGCGGTGGGTGACGCGTTTGTTGGGCCAGCCCAGCGAGCAAGCGCTGCTCGATCAGGTCGGTGCCGCGCTGCCGGTGGATCAGCCGGTCAGCATCGGCAATCCGTTGTTTCTGCCCTATCTGGCCGGTGAGCGCACGCCGCACAATGATCCACTGCTGCGCGGCGGTTTCATGAACCTGGGGCATGACAGCACGCCGGCGATGCTGGGTTACGCGGTGCTCGAAGGCGTCGGCTTTGGCTTGCTGGACGCGATGAACGCAACCCTGTCGGCTGGCGCCACGATCAACGCGTGTGCGCTGGTGGGTGGCGGCGCGCGCAGCGAATACTGGGCGCAGTTGCTGGCCAACATCCTCAACCGCGAGGTTTACACCCTGCACGGCAGTGAGCTCAGTGCCTGCATCGGCGCGGCGAAGCTGGGATTCATGGCGATCGGGCAGGGCGCTGACTTGCTGGCGCAAGGGATGCCGGTGAAGACCCGCTATCAACCGATGCCGGCGGTGCAGGAAGTGCTGAGAGCGCGTTATGGCAAGTTCAAAGGATTGCTGGCAGCCGCGCAGGGACTGCGCGAGTGAGGTTCACGCGTGCTGGTGATCATTCCCACGGACTGCATGCGGTACCTTAGTAGGACCGGCTTTAGCCGGGAAGAGGCCAGTCAGGGCACCTGTGATTTCTGCTGATCGTGATGATCGTTCCCACGCTCAGCGTGGGAATGCATCCCCTGACGCTCTGCGTCAACCATGAGACGCGGAGCGTCCAGTCCGGTGTTCCCACGCAGAGCGTGCGAACGATCAGAGTCAAAAGCTTCCCGGCTGAAGCCGGTCCTACTGACTGCATGCGGTGCTGCCGATTTCCTGGGGGCCCACTGACTGCATGTGGTGCTGCTGATTGCCAAAGCTTCCCGGCTGAAGCCGGTCCCACTGACTGCATGCAGTGCTTAGTGGGACCGGCTTTAGCCGGGAAGGGGCCAGTTGGAGCACCTGTGATTTCTGTTGATTATGATGATCGTTCCCACGCTCCGCGTGGGCATGCATCCCCTGACGCTCTGCGTCAACCATGAGACGCGGAGCGTCCAGTCCGGCATTCCCACGCAGAGCGTGGGAACGATCAGAGTCAACAGCTTCCCGGCTGAAGCCGGTCCCACTGAATGCATACGGTGCTTAGTGGGACCGGCTTTAGCCGGGAAGAGGACGATGGGGGCGCTGTGATTTCCGGTGATGACTCCCGCTGACCACATGCGCTGCTCCAGTGGGAACAATTACAACGAAGGGATCAAACCTTCATCGTCGGCGGCAACTCCATCAGTTTGTCCAGCGTGATGGGCAGGTCGCGAATGCGTTTGCCCGTGGCGTGGGAAACGGCGTTGGCCACCGCTGCGGCAAGGCCGGTAATGCCAATCTCGCCGATGCCGCGTGCGCCGAACTCGTTGAGTTCCAGATCAGGGTAATCCAGCAGGATCACGTCAATCTCCGGTTGGTCGGCGTGCACCGGCACCACGTACTCGGCGTAGTTGTTGTTGACCGGCATGCCGTTGCGTTCGTCGTAATCGGTGGCCTCGAACAGCGCCATCCCTACACCCATCACAATCGCGCCTTCGACCTGATTAAGCGCGGTCTTCTGGTTGATCACCTTGCCGACGTCAATGGCGCTGACGACGCGAGCCACGCGCAGCCGCGAGATGCCCGGGTCCCAGCGCACCTCGACAAAATGCACGCCAAACGAGCGAAACGAGTGCTTGCTGGTGTCGTTCATGCCGGTCTTCGCCTCACCGAAGGCGTTGGCCTGTTTCTGTGCCTTGAGCACGTCGGCAATGGCGAACACCTTGTCGCCGCTTTTCAGCTGACCCTGCTCGAAGCTCACTTGATCCGGCTTGATCCCGGCAAAGACACCCTTGGGTGCGGTCGCAAAGGCCTTCAACTGCTCCACTGCCTGACGGGTGGCCTCGGCGATCGCCGGCAGCACGCTGGCCGTCGCCCATGATCCGCCCGAGACCGGCGCAGGCGGAAAGGACGAATTGCCGAGCTCGACCTCGATCTTGTCCATCGCAATGCCGGTAATGCTGCTGACCACCTGGGCAACGATGGTGTAAGTGCCGGTACCGATGTCCTGCACCCCGCAAATCGCCCAGGCCGTGCCGTCGGCGCGCAACGACACCTGGGCTTCTGCCGGCGTGCGGTAAGCGTCCCAGTTGCAGGCCGCCATGCCATAACCGATGACTTCCGTGCCGTCTTTCATCGAGCCCGGCGTCGGGTTGCGCTTGCTCCAGCCAAAGCGCTCGGCGGCCTGATCAATGCACTCCTGCAGGTGATTGCTCGACCACGGCAGGTTCTGGCTTTCGTCGCGCTCGGACACGTTCAGCTTGCGGAACGCCAGCGGGTCCATGCCCACCTTGTCGGCCATCTCGTCCATTGCCGATTCCAGCGCGAACAGCCCCGGGGCCGCCCCCGGTGCGCGCATGGAGGTCGGCGTGCCGCGGTTGACCTCGATGATCTTGTGGCTGACCAGCACGTTGGCGCAGCTGTACAGGCTCTTGGTCGAGGTACCGCAGTTTTCCTTGTACGGGTCGGTGAACGACGTGGTGTTAATGGATTCGTGGCGCACCGATACCAGCTTGCCCTTGTCATCGGTGGCCAGGCGCATGCGCTGGCGGGTTTCCGGACGATGTCCGGTGGTGGTGAACATCTGCTGACGCGGGACCACCAGCTGCACCGGGCGATTGAGCACTTTGGCAGCGGCGCAGGCGGCGACTGAATGCGGCCAGATCCATAATTTGCTGCCAAAGCCGGAACCGATAAACGGCGCCCGCACCTCGACCTTCTCCGGGATCATCCCGAAAATCTTCGCCAGCGAGTTGCGGTGCGCGACCACCCCTTGAGTGGCTTCGTAAACGATCAGCCGGCCATCTTCCCAACTCGCGACGGTGGCGTGCATTTCCATCGGGTTGTGGGTTTCGACCGGCGTCGAATAGGTGGCATCGATGCTGTGCGGCGCGGTATCGAAGGCGGCGGCTGCGTCACCGCGCGCGTGGCCCGGGCTACCGTCCTGCAGCTTGCCAGCCTTTAAGCCCTGTTCGAGATTGGCCACCGCGTCGGCCTTGCTGTAGCTGACCTTGATCTTGTAGGCCGCGGCCCGAGCGTGTTCAAACGTGTCGGCCACCACCAGCGCAACGAACTGGCCGGCGTAATGCACCGTGTCATCCTCGAACGGCAGTCGGCTTTCGTCGGACTTCGCCGCTTTGAGGATCTGCGCGAAGGACATCGGCAGCGTCGAGTTGTGGTACAGCGCCGGGAAATTACCGTGGTGCAGGATGTCCAGCACGCCCGGCGACTGGCGTGCAGCGTCCAGCTCAAGGCCGGTGATCTTGCCGCTGGCAACGGTGCTGAACACGCCGTAGCCGTATGCCATGTTGTTCAAGTGATGGTCGGAGGCGTACATCGCAGTGCCGGTGACCTTACGTTGGCCGTCGATGCGACGCGGTGCCGAGCCAATGATTGCGTCAGTCATGGGTGAATTCTCCGTCAGGCGGTCAGGGTGCTGAGGTTGCGCACGATCGCCTGTTGCCCCAGGGCAATCTTGTAAGCGTTATGCCGATAGGCCTTGGCGCCCTTGAGCGCGATGGCGGCGACCTTGTCGAGGGTCTGCGGCGTCAGTGGCTGG
This sequence comes from Pseudomonas lutea, assembly GCF_000759445.1. Taxonomy (NCBI): domain Bacteria; kingdom Pseudomonadati; phylum Pseudomonadota; class Gammaproteobacteria; order Pseudomonadales; family Pseudomonadaceae; genus Pseudomonas; species Pseudomonas lutea. The sequence continues at coordinate 1,435,675 of NZ_JRMB01000001.1, read as the reverse complement.
CCCTTGAGCGCCTGCTCGGCTTCCACCGAACGCCAGGGTTTGGTGCCGACGCCGCCCAGCGCCACTCGCGCATCGCGGACGGTAGTGCCCTCCATGACGACGATGATCGCGCTGGACGCCAGAGCGAACTGGTAAGACGCACGATCGCGCAGCTTCAGATAGGCCGATTGGCTCCCCGCCAATGGCTTGTCCAGCACCACGTGGGTGATCAGCTCATCGTCCAGCAGTGCGTGCTCTTTCCAGGGTGTTGCGCCGGGCAGCAAGTGGAAATCGGCGAAATCAATGCTGCGATTGCCTTTGGGGCCTTGCACCTCGACCGTCGCGCCAATCGCGACCATGGCCACGCACATGTCCGAAGGGTGAGTGGCGATGCACTGATCGCTGGTGCCCAGCACTGCATGGACGCTGCGATTGTGCCCGTCGATGGCAGCACATCCCGATCCTGGCTCGCGTTTGTTGCACGGCGAATAGCCGTCGCGAAAGTAATTGCAGCGCACCCGCTGCATGACATTGCCGGCCGTCGTCGCCTTGTTGCGCAGCTGGGTGGTCGCACCCGACAGCAGCGCCTGGGACAGCACCGCGTAGTGCTCGACGATGTACGGGTGATGGGCCAGCTCGGTATTGCTCACCAGTGCACCGATGCGCACGCTGCCGTCCTTTTGCACCTCGATCTGCTTGAGCGAGAGGTGGTTGACGTCGATGACCTGATCGGCCGGCATGATGTCGAGCTTGACCAGATCCAGCAGCGTAGTGCCGCCCGCCAGAAAGAACGCGGTCTGGCTTTTCGCGTGGGTCGCCACAGCTTGTTCGACGCTGTTGGCGCGCACGTAATCAAAGGCTCTCATCAGCTCACCTCCTGCACTTTGATCCGCGCCGACTGGATCGCCGCGAGGATGTTCTTGTAAGCGCCGCAACGGCAGATATTTCCGCTCATGGCTTCGCGCACGCTGTGATCGTCGGTGCCGATGTTTTTGTCCTGCAGCAGCGCCGCCGCGCTCATGATCTGCCCGGAGGTGCAATAGCCGCACTGGTAAGCATCGTGCTCCCAGAACGCTTCTTGCACCGGGTGCAGTTTGCCGTTGCGCGCCAGGCCTTCGATGGTGGTGATGTCGTCGCCTTCGTGCATCGCGGCAAGCGAGAGACACGAGTTGATCGCTACCCCATTGACGTGCACGGTGCAGGCGCCGCACTGGCCATGGTCGCAGCCTTTCTTGGTGCCGGTGAGCTGCAATCGGTCGCGTAGCACGTCGAGCAGCGCTGCATTGGCTGGGAGGTTCAAGGTGTGCGCCTGGCCGTTGACCTTCAGGGTCATGCGCCTTTCGTCGGCCCTCGGCGGGTCGAGGTCATCGGCGACAGCGGCCTGGGCCTCCAGCGCCTGGGTCCAGATCGGCGCGGTTGCGGCCGCGAGGCTGGAGACGCCGATGGATTTCAGAAAATTGCGGCGTGAGGGCACGGTGAACGCCTTGAGGTCACAAGACGCTTGTTCTTTATCGGGGCGATCAGGCTGATCGGTCATGAACGGGTTCCTCGTCAGCAGTGGGTCAGACCTGGCGGCCGACGGTGGGCGGACGCACGGGCAGGGACGGCAGGTGGAGCGGCAGGCGGTACGGCTGGGGGTAAACACAGTGTTTTACGTGACTGCGGCCATCAACAATAACCAATGTGCAGGCTCGGCATTCAGCCGAATCAGTGCATGCACTTGTGAGTCGTTTTCATCAATCCGTGGCGCTTATGTCAGCAGCGAGGGCTGGCGCTTTGAGGGATCAGTAAAAGCAGGCGGTGCTGGCCTTGGCACACAGTTGTGACCGAAGCGCCGGGGGATGGTTGCGGATATTTATGAAGCGAAAAAAACACCGAATGTTACGGCTGAACCGGGCCAGCCAAACCGACCCGGTTGCCTGGCGCGTCAGGCGGCGGACGCTTGCTCTTTCAAAGTCGCCATGTCGATGACGAAACGGTACTTCACGTCACCTTTGAGCATGCGCTCGTAGGCTTCGTTGATGTCCTTCATGTGGATCATCTCGATGTCTGAAACGATGCCGTGCTTAGCGCAGAAGTCGAGCATTTCCTGGGTTTCCTGGATGCCGCCAATCAGCGAGCCCGCTAGGCTGCGACGCTTGAAAATCAGGTTGAACACGGTGGGCGAGGGGTGCGGTTGATCCGGCGCACCGACCAGAGTCATGGTGCCGTCGCGCTTGAGCAGGTTCAGAAACGCGTCAAGGTTGTGAGGCGCGGCAACGGTATTAAGGATGAAGTCGAGCTGGTTGGTCTGCGTGGCCATCTCATCGGCGTTTTTCGAGACGATGACTTCATCCGCACCCAGACGCAGGCCGTCTTCACGCTTGTTCGGCGAGGTGGTAAACAGCACTACGTGCGCGCCCATCGCGTGAGCGATTTTGACTGCCATGTGACCCAGCCCGCCCAGGCCGACGACGCCGACCTTTTTGCCGGGACCGACTTTCCAGTGGTGCAGCGGCGAATAGGTGGTGATCCCGGCGCACAACAAGGGGGCGACGGCCGCCAGATTGTCGGTGTGGGAAATCTTCAGGACGAATTTCTCATTCACCACGATCTTGTCGGAGTAGCCACCGAAGGTGTTTTCGCCACCAAAGACCGGGCCGTTGTAAGTGCCGGTGAAGCCGTTCTCGCAATATTGCTCTTCGCCTTCTGCGCAGGAGGCGCAGTGCTGGCAGCTGTCGACCATGCAACCCACGCCGGCGAGGTCGCCGACCTTGAAGTGGGTGACATTGGCGCCGACTGCCGTCACCTTGCCGACGATTTCGTGGCCAGGCACTGACGGGTAAAGCGTGTTGTTCCATTCGTTGCGCGCGGTGTGAAGGTCCGAGTGGCAGACGCCGCAGAACAGAATGTCGATCTGCACGTCATCGGCGCCAGGGTCACGGCGCTCAATCTGAAAGGGTGCCAGTTTGTCCGTAGCTTTTTGCGCGGCGTAGCTGTAAGTCTTGATCATGGGGTGATCGTCTCCAGTGGGGCAAAAATTCGGGTAACCGCATTGAGTGACAGGCGAGCGCGTTCAAAGGTCAATGGCAAACGATGAAACACAGTCAAAGGGGGCGTCTGTGCATCTGTCGATCGACGACAGGGGTTGACAACGGGTGAAAGTGGCATTTTGGCATCTAGCTGCGGAGCCGCTCGGCGGATTTTCACCAAATGTCGTGGAAAGCCTTTTTTTTCGTCGCGAATGGATAGCAAATGCGAATATGGCGCTTGCAACCTTTAGTCACACCCCTTGAAGATAGCGCAGTCCGACGCTGGCAATGGAGCGCCTATGAATTCCCCACTTTTGACCCCCGCCGGGTGCACGCTGATGGCCGACGAGCGCATGCCTGCGCCCGGCATCGCGCGCGTGGTGGAGGGCGGAATTCCAACAGGCGAAAGTTCGCTTGACGGGCTGCTTCGGGCGGCGCGCCAGACGGCGCCCGGACTCAGCTGGGGCGCTTACCGCGCCGGTCAGCAAATGCACCTGCTGGGGCAGGGCACCCCGACCACCCCATGGCCCGCCCTGATTCCGCGTGAGGATTTCGACGGTTACTGCCGCAGGCACCAGTTGCAGCGTTGGGTCACCGGTCATGGCGAGTCGGCGCTGGGCTGGTTACTGACGCCCGAGGCGGATTCGGATAACGAATTTTTCGCCGAGCTGGCCAGCCGTCTTGGCCTGCGCCTGCAGACCGATGCCCTGGCGCGGGCGCAGGCCACTCAGCGCGTGCTGTATGAAATCACCTACCTGGCCAGTTCGACCCGCGACCGCTCGGCATTTTTGCAGGGTGTTCACCGGCAGCTCTCGACCCTGATCGACGCCGAAAACTTCTACCTGGCGCTGTACGAAAGCCACAGCGGCAAGATTACTTATCCGTATTACATCGACATCACCGACGTCGACGCGCTGGAAGCCGAGACCTACGAGTTTCTCGATCCCCATAGGTTGTCCATGACCGGCTATGTGCTGACCACCGAGCAGCCGCTGTTCGTCGACGGTGCAGCCATCGAGCGGGCGCAGAGCCTGGACCGTTTTCACTGTGTGGGGCATCGCCCGGAATTCTGGATGGGCGCCCCGCTGAAAAACGCCTCCGACGACGTCTTTGGCATGCTGGCGATGCAGGTCTACGACGTCGCCCGGGTGTACAGCGTTGAAGACCAGGAGCTGTTTCTGGTGGTGGCTCGCCATGTCGCGATGGCGTTGGACCGCATTCTTCATCGCGCGCAACTGGAAGAGACCGTTGCCCGCCGCACCCTTGAACTGTCCCGCCTCAACGACGCCCTGCGCAACGAAGTCGCCGATCGCGAGCGCGCCGAGCACCTGCAAAGTGCGCTGTTTCAGATCACCGAGCTGTCCAGTCAGCCCGGCGACATGGCCGATTTGTTCAAAAGCCTGCACGGCATCGTCGGCGAGCTGCTGTTCGCGCTCAACTTTTACATCGCGCTGTTCGACGACGCCACCGGCGAGGTGACCTTCCCCTATTACGTGGACGAGCGGCTGACCCGTCGACCTGACCCGCGCCGTGGCGAGCGTGGCTTTACCGAGTACGTGATCCGCCAGCGTCGGCCTTGCCTGATCGACAGCGACGAGGCCCGCTGGCTGGAGAGCATCGGCGAAATCACCTTGCAGAATGAGGTCAATCGTTCAAGCTCCTGGCTGGGCATCCCGTTGTTCGACGGCGAGGTGGTGCGCGGCGTGCTGGCGGTGCAGAGCTATACGTCCCACGTCAGTTATTCGCTGCGCGATCAGGAATTGCTGACCTTTGTGTCGCGCCATATCGACACCGCATTGTCAAGGCGCAGCGCCGCCGAAGCCATTCACACCGCCAACCTGCGGCTGGAAGCGCGCGTGCAGGACCGCACCCGGGAGCTGGACTACGCCAACGCCAAGTTGCAGCACGAAAACGCCCACGATGCGCTGACCGGGCTGCCCAACCGCAGCCATCTGCAGCAACGGCTCAAGGAAGCCTGGCAGGACTTCTGCGCACAAGGTTCAGACCTGGCGGTGATGTTCATCGACCTCGACCGTTTCAAGATGGTCAACGACAGCCTCGGCCATCACTCGGGAGACCAATTGCTGATCCAGGCCGCCGACCGTCTGCGCCAGTGCATGCGCGACAGCGATCTGTTGGCCAGACTGGGCGGTGATGAGTTCGCAGTGCTGGCCTACGCCGCGCCGCCCGACGTCACCGTGGCGATTGCCGAACGCATCCTGCTGGCCTTCGATGTGCCGTTCTACATCGACGGCCATGCCGTGTTTTCCTCTTGCAGCATCGGCGTGGTCGGCGCCGATCTGCAGTTTCACAGCGAGCCGGCTGACCTGCTGCGTGACGCCGACACCGCCATGTACCGGGTCAAACACGCCGGGCGCGACAGCTACGCAGTGTTCAACCAGGAAGTGCGCCGTGAAGTCTCCGACCAGATGGACCAGGAGACGGCCCTGCGCAATGCACTCAAGCGCACCGACGAGCTGCTGCCGTACTTCCAGCCGATCATCGATGTGGCCAGCGGACGCATTCTGGCGCTGGAGGCGCTGATTCGCTGGCGGCAGGCGGACGGCCGGATCATCGCGCCGGGCCAGTTTCTCCCGGCACTGGAAGGGCTCCGGCTGATCGGCCGCCTGGACTTCTACATGCTGCAGCAGGTGGTGGCGATACTCGCCCACCCGGATCACGCGCACTGGCCGACCGTTCACGTCAACTGCTCCAGTTACAGCATCACCCGGCCCGAGTTCTCCAGCGAGGTGCTCGGCCTGCTCAGCGAGCATGGCGTGGCGCCGTCGCGCATTTGTCTGGAGCTCACCGAAGGCGCGCTGGTGGCCGAGCCGGAACTGGCACGCCAAGCCATGAAGCACCTGGCCGACAACGGCGTATCGGTGGTGCTGGATGATTTCGGCGCGGGTTTTTCTTCACTCAGCTACGTGCATCAGTACCATTTCAGCGGATTGAAAATCGACAAGTCGTTCACCCTGGAACTCACCACCAGTTCGCGCAGCCGGGCCATCGTCCGCGCGATCGTGCGCATGGCCGAGTCCCTCGGCCTGACCGTAGTGGCCGAGGGCGTGGAAGATGCCGCGACCTTGCAGCTGCTGCGCGAGATGGGCGCAGGTCAGGCCCAGGGCTACTACTTTTCGATGCCGGTTCCCCAGGACAGGCTGGACCTCAGCACGCTGTTGTAGAAAAAACCTGGCTCATCGTTCTTGCCCGACAGTGCGTGGCGCTGGAAAAAATCACGGCAGATCCTCCAAAAACCGCCGATGACGCTTGAAGTGCTCGGTTGCCTGGATGAGCGCGCTCATGTTCCCCGGCTCGGTCGGCGCGTGGCCCGCCTTCGGGACCTGGCGCAAGATCGAGCCGGGCCACACCTCGTGTAAGCGATAGGCGGAGTTGGGCGTGGCGATCATGTCGTGCTCGCCCTGGATCAGCAGACAGGGCAGGTGGCTGATACGCTCAATGTCGCGGACCAGCTGGTCAGGTTCAAGAAAAAATCCGTGGCTGAAATACCACGCGTCCAGACGTCCCATGCCCAGCGCCAGCGCCTCATCCGCGGCCTGGCTCTCCACCGACTCGGGGTTGTGCTCAAGCAGCGCGCAGCTGCCGGAGTATTTCGTCCAGCGCCGCGCCGCATCCAGTCGGCACTCCGGGTCATCGCTGGTCAGGCGCTTCAGGTAGCCCTTGAGCAAATCACCGCGCTCGGCCTCTGGTAGCCATTCGGCGAAATCCTTGTGGACCTGTGGCAGAAAGCGCCGCATGCCATAGAGAAACCAGTCGATCTCGTCCGGCGTGCCCAGCATGATCCCGCGAAGAATGAACCCCAGGCACGCTTGCGGGTGCGCTTCACCGTACGCCAGAGCGAGTGTTGTACCCCAGGACCCGCCGAGTACCAGCCATTGCTCGAGACCGAGCATCTTGCGCAACGTTTCAATATCGTTGATGAGATGCTGGGTGGTGTTGTCCTTGAGTTCGGCAAGGGGCGTCGAGCGCAGCGCGCCGCGCTGATCGAAGAGCACAATGCGATAGGCGTCCGGGTCCCAGAAGCAGCGTTTCGAAGGGTCTGCACCTTCTCCGGGGCCGCCGTGAAAGTACACGGCCGGGATCCCGTCCGGGTTGCCGCATTCCTCCCAATAAAGCTCGTGAAGGCCATCGACCTTGAGCCGTCCGCTGGTGCGCGGTTCGGCGATGGAAGGGAACGCTGAATAAGTGATGGTAAATGATGCGTCCATGATTCTCTCCTCTCGACACACTCAACTGGGACTGAGAGGGGGACGCAGGTTTCCGCCTTCGAAGTGAAGGTCCCGCCGAGTGGCCAGGGCTTGCGATGTCGTACTCCATTGATGCTTACATCGGCAGGCAACAGCCCCCTGCACGCGCCACACAGCGGTCAATCGAGAGCTTTTAGAAACATTCCGCAACATTTCTCTTTGCAGCGAGTCAACGCATTACCTCTCTGTAAAGAATCGTTCATGAAGACGCCTCGACCCTCCGCTCGCATTAAACCGCTCAACGAGCTCCGCAACCTGAAAATGGCCCGTTCTGCCCACGCCTACGTGCGCGGCAGTACGGTGCAATTCTATGAATGGCTGCACAGCCAGTCGGGCCGGCGTTTGCCCAGCGGTCCGCCGGTGTGGATCTGCGGCGACTGTCACGCGGGCAACCTCGGCCCCACTGGCGACTCCAGAGGGCGCATCGATATTCACATCCGCGACCTTGACCAGACGGTGATCGGCAATCCCGCCCATGACCTGGTGCGGCTGGCGCTGTCATTGGCCACCGCTGCCCGGGGCTCCGATCTGCCTGGCGTCGCCACCGCCCGAATGCTCGAAGAAATGATGCAGGGGTATGAGCTGGCGTTCGAGAGTGGTGAGGATGAGGAACCCGCGCGTCCGGCGCAGGTCAAGGCCGGCATGCGCAGCGCGGTGCAACGGACCTGGAAGCACCTGGCTCAGGAGCGCATCGAAGACACCCGCCCGACCATCCCGCTGGGCAAGCATTTCTGGTCGCTGTCCCGCGCCGAGCGTGACGCCTTGAAGACGCTGTGCCTGACGCCGGAGATTCATGCGCTGGTGACGTCGCTCAAAGGCCGGTCGAAAGACGATCGCGTCGAGATGCTCGATTGCGCGTACTGGGTGAAGGGTTGCAGTTCGCTGGGCCTGCTGCGTTACGCGGTGCTGTTGAGCGTGGGTGACGACGAAGATCAGGAGTATTGCCTGCTCGACATCAAGGAGGCCGTCGCCGCCGCTGCCCCGCGCACGCCGCGTGCAGGAATGCCCCGGGACAATGGCAAACGTGTGGTCGAAGGCGCCAGGCACCTGTCGCCGGGGTTGGGCAACCGCATGATCGCCACGCGCATGCTGGATCATGGTTTCTTCGTGCGCGAGCTGCTGCCCCAGGACATGAAGCTTGAGCTCGATCAGCTGAGTGAGCGCGAAGCCATGAAAGCGGCCGGTTACCTGGCCCGGGTCGTGGGTCTGGCCCATGCCCGCCAGATGGACCTCGCCACACGCTCGTCATGGATGCGTGAATTGCAGCTCAATCGCTCGCAGACGCTGGACGCGCCGTCGTGGCTGTGGAGCAACGTCGTGAGTCTGGTGGGCAGTCATGAGCAGGGCTATCTGGAGCATTGCCGGCGGTATGCGCTGGAAAATTGATGCACTGCCGAGCGTGTCCCTTGACCTCCATCTAGGTGGAGGTTCGAGACTGGACGTCCACACGTTCAGGAACGGCTCATGACTTCTTCAACTTTTGACTTGCTTAACCCCGCTGGCTTGTACGATCCCACTCCAAACGCCTATTCCCAACTCGCGGATGTGCAGCCAGGCGCCCGATGGTTGTTCGTCGCGGGGCAGGGTGGGGAAGATCCTCGCGGTGAGTTGTCTAGCGTGTTCGCCGAGCAGGCAGCGCAAGCGATTGCCAATGTACGAACAGCCCTGCAGTCGAAAGGTGCCGATCTTCGCGACGTCTTCAAATTAACGCTACTGATTGCCGACCACTCCGAGCAGCGGCTGCGAATCTGGGTGGAGCAAGCGGACCGGGCATGGGCAGGCTGCAACAAGCCGGTCTGCACCCTGATCCCGGTGCCCCGGCTGGCGCTGGACGGCATGATGATTGAAATCGAAGCTGTGGCAGCGATTGCACCGCCAAGGGACGGGCAAGACGGAGCGTAGGAGCTTGCCCGCGAAGACGTCGGCAGGCGTGACGGGACTTCGGCGATGCACCGCAGACGGGGTACGGGCGACAGAGATGCGGCGGATTCACCGCAAGGGTACGGGCGACAGGGATGTGGCGGATTCACGCAAGGGTACGGGCGACAGAGATGTGGCGGATTCACCGCAGACTTCGGGACGGACGACAGAGATGCGGCGGATTCGCCACCGATTTCGCGGGCAAGCGCGCTCCTACAGTTGATCTGCGTTCCGCCGGCATAATTCGTAGCGGTGGCCGGGACGCCGCCTTTCGCATCTGCACCACCCTCACGCCGGAATGCATGCATCGTCAGACGTCGCGCCGGAATGCACGCATCACTCCATCGCGACCACGATCCATTGTAGGAGCGCGCTTGCCCGCGAAGACGTCGGCACGGGCGACAGAGATGCGGCGAATTCAGGACCGATTTCGCGGGCAAGCGCGCTCCTACAGTTGATCTGCGTTCCGCCGGCATAATTCGCGGCGGTGGCCGGGACGCTGTTGTTCACAGCTGCCGCAATCGTCACGCCGGAATGTATGCATCGTCAGACGTCGCGCCGGAATGCACGCATCACTCCATCGCGACCACGATCCATTGTAGGAGCGCGCTTGCCCGCGAAGACGTCGGCACGGGCGATAGAGATTCGGCGAATTCACCGCAGAATTCAGTAAGGGCGACAGGGCTTCGGCGGGCTCACCGCAGACTTCGGGACCGACGACAGAGATGCGGCGGATTTGTCGCAGACATCGGTACGCGCGATAAAGATGCGGCGAATTCACCATCGAGTTCGCGGGCAAGCGCGCTCCTGCAGGGGTTTTGCGTTTCATCGACATTGATCGGTACAACCCTGTTGCGGACAACGTTCGATGGCGCGTTGATCAGCGCTTGCTGGTAAATTGGCGCACGTTTCGCTTGTTGATCCACAATGGCCATACTCAAGGACCAGGCGTGGCGTACCCCGTCACTGCTTCGACGCCTGACGCTTATTCAATCTTCCTGCTAAAGGGATGTAAACCATGCGGCAATTTGCGGCTCTCGCCTTGTTTCTCAGTCTCAATGCGTTCGCTCAGGACACGCCCCAGCCCATCGCCAAATGGACGCTCCTGGATCAGTTCGACAAGGCGTATACGCTGGATGACCAGGCTCAAGTGCTGTTGATCGCGCGCAGCATGTCCGCGGCGAAGATGGTCAATGCCGCACTTGAAGACGGCCCCGAGGGTTATCTCGAACAGCGTCATGTGGTTTATGTGGCCGACATCGAGAAAATGCCGTCGCTGGTGAAGATGGTCGCGGTGCCGGCCATGCGCTCGGCCAAATACCGAATTTTGCTGGACCGCGATGCCCGCGTGGCGTCTGCCTATGACGGCGATCGCGACACCGTCCAGTGGCTGACCCTGAATAATGGCGCGGTCGTCCGTCAGGAGCGCTTTTCAGACGGCGAACAACTCAAGCAGGCCATCGCCCGACTCGGTTCGCAGTCCGCTAGCCGGTAAGCGCGGCCTTCTCGAAAATCTGCCGCATGTAGCCGGCGATCATCGAAGCATCGCCGTAGACTTCACGCAAATAGTGCTCAGCGCTGGACAGGTGCGAGGCCAGTTGCCGTTTGACCTTGTCTTCTCCATACAGCGACACAAAGGTCGACTTGCCGTCGTCCTTGCCCTGATCCTTGTCACTGTCGGCGCAGCGGTCGCGCAGGTCATCGTACATTTGGAAGGCCTGGCCCAACTCCATGGCGAAGTTCTGCAGCAGCGGCCGCTGTGATTGCGCAGCGCCGCTGATCAGCCAGGCCATGTCCATGATGGCGCCGAACAGCACTCCGGTTTTCAGGTTATTGGTCAGGGCGATTTCGTCGGCGTCGCGACTGCGCTGGCCGTCGCGCAGGTCCTGGAACTGCCCGCGCACCAACCCTTGCATGCCCACCGTATTGGCCAACACTTCGACCAGCTCGGTGCGAGTGGTCGCTGCCAGGTCGCTGATGGTGGCGACCACCCCGAAGGCGCGGCTGAGCAGGGCGATGGCGGTCAGGATCGCTACATCTTCACCGAACTTGAGGTGCACCGTGGGCTGGCCACGGCGCAGTGCTGCGTTGTCCATGCACGGCATGTCGTCGAGCACCAGCGAAGCCGCATGAATCATCTCGACAGCACAGCCCAGGTCGACCGCCTGCCGTGAAGCCTGGTTGTCATGGTCTCGGTTGTTTTCTGCCAGCCCTTCAGCGGCAAGGACCAGCAGTACCGGGCGCATGCGCTTGCCCGGCGCCAGCGTCGATTCGCGCATGGCCAACGCGACCAGATCGCGCTCGTTGCCAGACTCGGGCAACAGCTCGGACAGCCGCGTTTCGATGGCCGCCCGGACGTCTCCCAGTCGTCCGGCAAAGCCCGGTTTGATTGTTGTGTCGACGTTACCTGCCATCGGTCTTTCCCTATGCTTTAGCGGTAAAACTGTTCGTCGCGGAGCGGTTCGGCGTGCGAGACCGCTCATCACGGAACGACTGCTGTTTCTTAATGCCTCAAGATACGGCAAAGTTGTACATGAAAATCGGGTTTGTACAAGATTGCGTGTGCAGAAGACCGCATCGCCGGCTAAATAATTCAGAGGCATGGAGCGAGTATGACTCACACCGAGACGGGTCGTCGCAAAGACGATCATCTTGATATCGTGCTGGACAGGCGCGCCAGCGTGCGTTCTTCCTTCTCCGGGCTGGATGACATCCGGTTCGAACATTGTGCGCTGCCCGAACTTGATCTGGACGATATCAACCTGAGCAGCTCATTGCTCGGCGTCGCGTTGCGTGCGCCGCTGCTCATCAGCTCCATGACCGGCGGAGCCGATCGGGCCACTGCCATCAATCGTCATCTGGCAGAAGCGGCCCAGGAATTGGGCATCGCCATGGGCGTGGGGTCCCAGCGGGTGGCGTTGCAGCGCGGCGGCGATCAAGGGCTGACGCGTGAACTGCGGCGCCTGGCCCCGGATATCGCGCTGCTGGGCAACATCGGCGCTGCACAGTTGATAGAACCCGATGGGCTGGACATGGCCCGGCGTGCGGTCGACATGCTTGAAGCCAATGCCCTGATCATTCACCTGAACCCCTTGCAGGAAGCGGTTCAGGTGGGCGGTGACCGGCAATGGCAAGGCATCCTGGAGGCCATCCAACGCGTAGTGCGCGGCCTCGGCGTGCCCGTGGTGGTCAAGGAAGTGGGCGCGGGGCTGTCGGCGCAAGTGGCAGTGGCGCTGGTGGAAGCCGGCGTGCAGGTCCTGGACGTCGCTGGCCTCGGTGGTACCAGTTGGGCGGCGGTGGAGGGTGAGCGTGCGCAGCACCCGGCCGACCGTGAAGTGGCCATGGCTTTTGCTCAATGGGGCATTCCCACCGCCCTAAGCCTGGCGATGGTGCGGCAGGCATTGCCCGAGACGCCGCTGATTGCTTCAGGCGGCATCCGTAACGGTGTCGATGTGGCCAGGGCCATTCGCCTGGGTGCAGACATCGTCGGCCAGGCCGCTGGCGTACTGCGCGACGCGACCCTGTCTACGGCTGCGGTCATCGAGCACTTCGACATCGTCATTCGCCAGCTGCGCATCGCCTGTTTCTGCACCGGGTCTGCGGACCTGCAGGCGCTGCGCCGCGCTCGACTGCTGGCTCCCGATGCTTTGCAGTCGTTGCTGTCATGACCCATTTTGCGGTGGTTGCTCCGGCGTTCTACAGCCACTTTCAGGCGTTTCAGGCCGTGGCCGCGACGCTGATTGACCGAGGGCATCAGGTCACGTTTTTCCAGCAGGCCGATGCGCGGCGCTGGCTGACCGACCCGCGCATCGGTTTTCATGCACTGGGCGCCCTCAGTCATCCGCCGGGCAGCCTGGACGCTGCGCTGCAACGGGCCGCCTGCTCAAACAACCCGCTGCGCCTGCGGCGAGTGATTCGTGACCTGTGCGACACCACTCAAATGCTCTGCACCGAACTGCCCGCCGCGCTGGCGTCTCGGCAGATCGAGGCGTTGCTCTGTGATCAGATGGAAGCGGCAGGCGGGCTGGTCGCCGAAGGGCTGGGTCTGCCTTATGTTTCCGTGGCCTGCGCCTTGCCGGTGAACCGCGAAGCCCAGCTGCCACTCGCGGTGATGCCCTTTGCTTATGCCACCGATGAACGCAGTCAGCAGATTTTCGAGGGCAGCCGCAAAGTCTATGACTGGCTGATGCGCCCACTGGGCAAGGTCCTGCGTGAGGCTTCCCGACGCCTGGCCATCGAGCCCCGTACCGGGTTGCATGAATGCCTCTCGCCTTACGCGCAAATCAGCCAGACCATCCCCGGTTTCGATTTCCCCCGTCAGCATCCACCCGCGAGTTTCCATGCGGTTGGCCCGCTGCGCATGCCGCCTTCCGGTCGAGTCGGCGAATGGGCCATTGACCCGGCGCGGCCATTTATATTTGCCAGCCTGGGCACCTTGCAGGGCAGCCGTTACGCCATGTTCAAACGCATCGCAGCCGCCAGCCGCCAGCTGAACGCGCAACTGCTGGTGGCGCACTGCGGCGGGCTGGATACGCGACAGGAAAAGCGCTTGATCAACGCCGGAGCAACGTGGGTGACCGATTTTGCTCCTCAGGAATGGGCGCTGCAAAACGCCGACGCCGTCGTGACACATGGCGGGCTGAACACGGTGATGGACGCCATCGTCACGCGCACACCGATGCTGGTCATGCCGATTGCCTTCGACCAGCCAGGCGTCGCGTCACGCGTAACGCATGCGGGCATCGGTCTGCAGTTGCGGCGCGGCGCGGGGACGAGTCAGATCCGCGACCGGTTGGTGCAACTGCGCGGGCTGTCGGCCGAGCCATTCGAGCGTCTGGCGAGCGAGCTGTCACAAGCCGGCGGGACCGCCCGCGCCGCCGACATCATCGAAGCCGTGGTGCGCACGGGCCAGCCCGTGCTGGCGGGGCAGCTCTCATGACCTACGACCTGATCCTGGCCGGTGGCGGGCTGGCCAACGGGCTCATCGCATGGCGCCTCAAGCAGCTCAGGCCCGAATTGCGCGTGCTGTGCATTGAGGAACAGTCGCATATGGGCGGCAACCATACCTGGTCTTTCCATGAGGGCGATCTCAGCGCTGAGCAACATCGTTGGCTGCAGCCTTTGGTGGTGCAGCGTTGGGCCGCGTATGACGTGCACTTTCCGCAGCGCTCGCGACGACTGAACAGCGGCTACGCCAGCATCACCTCCGAGCGATTTGCGGACGTCATTCAGGCTGACCTGGGGGACGCGCTGCGCACCGGGCAGCGCATCACCCGCCTCACGCCGAGCGCCGTGGTGATGGAGAGCGGTGAGCAGCTTCAGGCGCTTGCGGTGATCGACGGCCGGGGCGTGCAGCCCACGGTGAACATGGTGTTGGGCCAGCAGGCATTTCTCGGGCAGCTGCTGCGCTTGCGAGCGCCGCATGGCCTGACGGCGCCGATCATCATGGATGCGCGTGTCGCCCAGTACCAGGGCTACCGGTTCGTCTACGTGCTGCCGTTCACAGCCGACACCCTGTTGATCGAAGACACCCATTACGTCGACCAGCATTCCTTTTCTGCCGCGCAACTGCGTCAGCACGTCGCCGAATACGCCGCTGCCCAAGGCTGGGAAATCGCCGAGTGCCTGCGCGAAGAGCAGGGCGTGTTACCGATCACCCTGGCCGGTGATTTTGCCGGTTTCTGGCGCGAGGCGGCGGGCCAGCCCCGGTCAGGTCTGCGCGCCGGTCTGTTTCATTGCACCACCGGTTATTCACTGCCGCATGCGGTCAGGTTGGCGGACTGGATCGCCGCTCAGCCGAGCCTGAATGCCGAGGCCCTCGACCGCGGCATCCGCGCCATGGCGCAACAGGCCTGGAACAGCCAGCGCTTCTACCGATTGCTCAACCGCATGCTGTTTCTGGCAGGACGCCCCGCCAATCGCTGGCAGGTCATGCAGCGCTTCTACGGGCTGTCCGAAGGCCTGATCAGCCGTTTCTATGCAGGCCGCAGCACGCTGGCCGACAAGCTCCGCGTGCTGACCGGCAAACCTCCGGTGCCGATCAACGAGGCGGTCAAAGCCGCTGTTCGCTACCTGCCCAAGCATTATGAGAAATTGAAATGACCCCAGCAAAAAGCGCAATTGTGATTGGTGCCGGCTTTGGTGGCCTGGCCCTGGCCATCCGCCTGCAAGCGGCAGGTGTGCAAACGACCCTGCTGGAAAAACGCGACAAGCCCGGCGGACGTGCCTACGTTTACGAGGACCAGGGCTTTACCTTCGACGCCGGGCCGACAGTGATCACCGACCCGACGGCAATCGAGGAGCTGTTCACCGCCGCCGGCAAGTCGATCAAGGATTACGTCGAGCTGCTGCCGGTCGCGCCGTTCTACCGCCTGTGCTGGGAAGACGGCACGAAGTTCGATTACGCCAACGACCAGGCCTCGCTGGACGCGCAGATCGCTGCGCTGAATCCCAAGGACGTTGCCGGTTATCAGCGCTTTCTGGCGTACTCCAAAGCGGTGTTTCAGGAGGGTTATCTGAAACTGGGGGCGGTGCCGTTTCTGTCGTTCCGCGACATGGTTCAGGCCGGGCCGCAGCTGGCGAAACTGCAGGCGTGGCGCAGCGTGTATTCGATGGTGGCGGAATTCATCGAGGACGACAAACTGCGTCAGGCGTTTTCCTTTCACTCGCTCCTGGTCGGCGGCAACCCGTTCGCAACCTCGTCCATTTACACGCTGATTCACGCCCTGGAGCGTCAATGGGGCGTGTGGTTTCCGAAAGGCGGCACCGGTGCGCTGGTGCAGGGCATGGTCAAGCTGTTCGAAGACATCGGCGGGCGTTTCGAGCTCAACGCCGACGTCGCCAGCATCGAAACCCGTGCGGCCCGCGTGACCGGCGTGCGGCTCAAGGACGGTCGGCAGATCGACGCCGACTGCGTGGCTTCCAATGCCGATGTGATGCACACCTATGCCGAGTTGCTGGGCGGGCATCCGCGTGGGGTGCAGGAAGGGGCGAGACTCAAGGGCAAGCGCTTCAGCAACTCGCTGTTCGTGATCCATTTCGGCCTCAAACGACCGCAGCCGCAACTGCAACACCACACGGTCTGCTTCGGGCCTCGCTACAAGGCGCTGATTCAGGAAATCTTCAAAGGCGCGGCATTGGCTGAAGACTTTTCACTGTACCTGCACGCACCGTGCATCACCGATCCGAGCCTGGCGCCGCCGGGGTGTTCGAGCCACTACGTGCTGTCGCCGGTGCCGCATCTGGGCAACGCCGAGATCGACTGGGAGGTGGAAGGGCCGCGCTATCGCGATCGCATTTTTGCCTACCTGGAGAAGCACTACATGCCCGGGCTGCGCGAGGACCTGGTCACCAGCCGTATTTTCACGCCGCTGGATTTTCAGGGCGAACTCAATGCGCACCTTGGGTCGGCGTTCTCCCTTGAGCCGATCCTGCGTCAGAGCGCGTGGTTCCGCCCGCACAACCGTGACGCCAAGCTCGGCAACCTGTATCTGGTCGGAGCGGGTACGCATCCGGGCGCTGGCGTACCGGGGGTAATAGGCTCGGCCAAGGCCACTGCTGGCCTGATGCTGGAGGACCTGCATTCATGAGTGCTGCCGACCAAGCGCTGCTTGACCACGCCACGCAGAGCATCGCGGTCGGCTCGAAAAGCTTCGCCGCGGCCTCGCGCCTATTCGACCCATTGACGCGTCGCAGCGCGGTGATGCTGTACGCCTGGTGCCGCCACTGCGACGACGTGATCGACGGCCAGGAAGCGGGGCATTCGGCGACCGTGATCAGTCAGCAGGAAGTCACCGCTCGGCTGGAGCGGCTGATCGCCCAGACCCACGCCGTCTACGCTGGAGCGCCGACGGACAGCCCGGCATTCGAAGCATTCAGCGAAGTGGTGCAGCGCCACGGCATCAAGCAGCGCTATGCGCTTGAGCACTTGGCCGGCTTTGCGATGGACGTCAGCCAGCGCGAATACCACAGTGTCGAAGACACGCTCGAATATTGCTACCACGTGGCCGGCGTGGTCGGCTTGATGATGGCGCAGATCATGGGCGCTCGTGACGAGCCGACGCTTGATCGCGCCTGCGACCTGGGCCTGGCGTTTCAGTTGACCAACATTGCGCGGGACATCATCGAGGACGCGTCGGTGGGGCGTTGCTACTTGCCCGAGCAGTGGCTGGATGAGGTGGGCATTCCGGCTGATCGTCTCGCCGAACCTCAGTACCGGCCAGCCGTAGCGGTGCTTGCCCAGCGCTTGGTGGACATGGCCGAACCCTATTACGAAAGCGCCAATGCCGGCCTGACTGCGCTGCCATGGCGGTCGGCCTGGGCCGTGGCGACCGCCGGGTGCGTTTACCGCGAGATTGGCGTGAAGGTCAGGCAGCGTGGGGCGCAGGCCTGGGACGAGCGTGTCTCTACCAGCAAGCTGGACAAGCTGCGCCTGGTGGCGCTGGGTGCGTGGAAGGCTACTGCGTCTCGTGGTCGGCAGTGGCCGGCACGCCCTGCGCACCTCTGGCAACGTCCGGGTCAGTCTTTTGCAGCGGACCGTCATGCAGCCGTCGAAGCTGGGCGCGCAGGCGACTGACGCTCGGCGCGTAGAGAAAACCGAATGACACGCAGCGCTCCTTGCCCGACACGGCGTGGTGCATCAGGTGCGCCTGATACAGGCGTTTGAGGTAGCCGTTGCGCGGCACGTACTTGAAAGGCCAGCGTTTGTGCACCAAGCCATCATGGGCGACGAAGTACAGGAAGCCGTAAGCGGTCATGCCCGCGCCGATCCATTCCAGCGGATGTGCGCCCTGGGTGCCCAGAGCAATCAGCACGATGGCGAAGCCGGCAAAGACCACGGCGAACAAATCGTTTTTCTCGAACCAGCCGGTTCTCGGCTCATGGTGCGAGCGATGCCAGCCCCACCCCCAACCGTGCATGATGTATTTGTGCGCAAACACGGCAAAGCCCTCCATGCCAATCACGGTCGCGAGAAATACAAGGGCGTTGGTCATTGTGTTCATCCGCAGGGAAGGTCTCAGCGTCAGACCCTTAAAAGGCCGACGGTGTTCGGTGCGTGATTGTCGCACGCCGCTGGCCCGCACGGAGCCCGGCTTGTCGCTTTGGGCGGGACCCGCTTGGCACATGCAGCGTGGCGCCCGGAGCCTTCCCGGCTAAAGCCGGTCTCACAATACCAACCGCGTTCCAATGCCGGTCCCAAAGAATCCACGCGATTGCTTTTCAGTGGGACCGGCTTCAGCCGGGAAGAGGCCCTTGGACGCACCGTCAGTTTTGCAGCGTGACGACCGACGCCTTCCCGGCTAAAGCCGGTCCTACAGAATGCACGCGATTGCTGTCAGTAGGACCGGCTTCAGCCGGGAAGAGGCCCTTGGAAGCACCATAAAATTTCGCAGCGTGACACTCAATGCCTTCCCGGCTGAAGCCGGTCCCACAGGATCCACGCGATTGCCTTTCAGTAGGACCGGCTTCAGCCGGGAAGAGGCCCTTGGACGCACCGTCAGTTTCGCAGCGTGACAACCGACGCCTTCCCGGCTAAAGCCGGTCCTACAGAATGCACGCGATTGCTGTCAGTAGGACCGGCTTCAGCCGGGAAGAGGCCCTTGGAAGCACCATAAAATTTCGCAGCGTGACACTCAATGCCTTCCCGGCTGAAGCCGGTCCCACAGGATGCACACCATTGCTGTTGGTGGGACCGGCTTCAGCCGGGAAGAGGGCATCGGCAACACCATAGATTTCGCAGCGTGACACCCCACGCCTCCCCGGCTAAAGCCGGTCCTACAGAATGCACGCGATTGCTGTCAGTAGGACCGGCTTCAGCCGGGAAGAGGCCCTTGGAAGCACCATAAAATTTCGCAGCGTGACACTCAATGCCTTCCCGGCTGAAGCCGGTCCTACAGGATGCACACCATTGCTGTTGGTGGGACCGGCTTCAGCCGGGAAGAGGCCCTTGGACGCACCGTCAGTTTCGCAGCGTGACACCCCACGCCTTCCCGGCTGAAGCAGGGCCTTCGCGTGTTCATATTGCCTTCGTCGGGTAGCGCATCGGGATGTGCGGCGGTATCTTCACGCGTCTTTTTGCCTTTCAAGGATGATTTCTCTTGCCCGCTTGCCCATCGTTTCGTCTCCCTCGTCTTCTCCCCACGTCCTTCTGCGGCCGACTCCTGATCAGCGCCGTCATGGCTGCTGCCGTTACAGGCTGCCAGTCACACCAGGTCGCCTCGCCTTCTGCGGCGTCCGCAGCTGCCGAGTCCGCGCCCAGCGCCGAAGCCACCAAAAAGCAGCGCTTCGATCAATTCGTCAGGCGTTTCCAGTCAGCTATCGGTAATGCGGCGATGGACGCCAACAGCGATGGGTTGACCGGAGAAGTGCGGCTCGTCGTGCAGATTGATCGCAGCAATGCGGTCGTCAGTTGCGACACCCACGCCACCGGCTTGTTCTCGGCGAATCCGCGGCTTGCCGAGCTTTCAAAGGCGGCCTGTTGGAGCGCCGTGTTCCCGCCGGTGCCTCCGGAACGGCTCGACCAGGACGGTTTGAAAGTCGTTGCGCCCTTGATCTTTCTTTCGATGAACGAGCGCCAGCGACTCTCCATGCAGGGCCGATATCAACAATCCGCACAGGCACGCTATTTCGCCGAGCGCACGTTGATGAAGTCACCGCCCGACAGCATGGGTGTCGTCACCTTCGAGTACCTGGCGGACAAGCAAGGCAAGGTCCAGGAGTGCGTCGTCAATCTGGAGCGTCACCTCGACAGGCTGGACGCGTTCAAATACGACAATGCGCTGCAGGCGAGGCTGACTGAACAGTGCAAGCACTTGGATCTCGCTCAAATGCCGGGGTTTGAGGTGGATGCCTCCGGCGTTGCCAGGGGCACCGTGTTCTTCAACTACAGCCCCTGGATGGGCGGCGGCCTGCGCGGTAGTCAGGCCCAGTAGTCAGGCGCAGTAGTTCGGCGCCAGCTGCGATGCGCAACGCCGTGCGTCTTCAGGGAGTGAACTGTGCCGGCCTGCTGCGGCCTGACAGTTACACTCGCTTAAGGAAGCCAACGTCATGAACAACGACGAATTCAACCAATACGACGCAGAACGGTTCCATGGTCAGGTTGCCGAGCAACTGGGCATCAGCGTCGACGAACTCAAAACCTGGATGATCAACGACATTGAGCGGGTCACCGAGGGCGGCAAGGAAGTCGGGCACATGGTGGTGTTTCGTGAATCCACGCCGGAAGAGGTCCTGGAAAAACTCAAGAATCGCCAGACCCACTTCACTGCAATGACGGGCGTCATCGAAAGCGCCTGAGACAGCCGCAATCGGCGTGCGCAGATGTCACTGCACGCCTGGAACAACGATGGTGATGCCTGCCATGGACGTGTTCAGAATCGAAGCAGACGGGCCGCAATGGAAATTGCTCAAGGCCCATGGCTACAAGGTAATCAGGGTGGCAGAGGATCAGGCCACCCTGATTGAGCATGTGCTGACCCTCACCCAGGGCCACGGCGCCGTCATCCGCTTTGAGTCCGACAGCGGTGTGCGTGAACTGCGTGTAGGAGATGTCGACACGGATGAGTACATGCCTTAGCGGCCTTAAGCCGACCCGGCTGCGCTCGACCCGTCCGATGCAAGACCTTCAAAAACAGCAGACAAAAAGAAGCCCGATCACTCGGGCTTCTTTTTTTCGCTCAACCGCCGATCATTTCGACGGCAGCGCGTAGGCGATCAGCGAATCGCCCATTTTCGTGCCGAACGAGCCGTGCCCGCCGGCCATGATCACAATGTACTGTTTGCCATTGCTCTCGTAGGTCATTGGCGTTGCCTGACCACCTGCCGGCAGGCGTGCTTCCCACAGCAAATCGCCATTGGTCACGTTGAAGGCGCGCAGGTAGTTGTCCTGCGTACCGGCGATGAACATCAGGTTGCCCGCAGTCGAGATAGGGCCGCCGAGCATGGGCACACCGATTTTCAGCGGCGGCAGTTGAATGCCTTTCAGGCTGTCGCGGATGGTACCGATGCGCTTGCGCCAGACCACGTCGTGGGTCTTCATGTCAACGCCGGCAACGTAGCCCCAGGCCGGCTCTTTGCACGGCAGGCCCAACGGCGACAGGAAGGCATTGATTTCCACGCCGTACGGAACGCCATATTGCGGCTGGATACCCATTTCGGTCCCGGTGCCGGTACCGGTCAGGCCTTCTTTAGGCCAGAGGGGATTGTTCGGACCACGAGGAATCAGCTTGGACACGAACGGCAGCGCCATCGGGTTCATCAACGCGACCTGACGATCGGCGTTCACCGAAATGCCGCCCCATTCGAACACGCCCAGGTTGCCCGGGAACACCAGCGTGCCTTGCTCCGACGGCGGTGTGTACTGGCCGTTGTAGGACAGCTGCTTGAAAATCACGCGGCAGACCAGTTGGTCGAACATGGTCGCGCCCCACATTTCCTTGTCGGACAGCGTCTGGATCGACGTCAGGTTAAGGTCCGAGCGCGGCTGAGTAGGACTGACACGATCACCCGGCGCGGCTTCACCGGCAGGCACCGGCATCTCGTGTACCGGCACGATTGGCTTGCCATCGCGACGGTCAAGGACGAACAGGTTGCCGGCCTTGGTCGGCACATACACCGCAGGCACCGCCTCGCCGGTCCCGGTCTTGACGTCAGCGAGGGTAGGCTGAGCCGGCACGTCCATGTCCCACAGGTCGTGGTGAGTGGTCTGGAAGCTCCACACCAGCTTGCCGGTGGAGCCGTTCATTGCAACGATCGAACTGGCATAGCGCTCCATCACCGGCGTGCGGTTGCCACCCCAGATGTCTGGCGTCGGATTGCCGGTCGGTACGTAAACCACGTCGGTTTTAGCGTCGTAAGCGAGCGGCGCCCAAGCGTTAGGCGAGTTGTTGACCAGTGTCTGGCCGTCGCCTGGAATGGCATTGGGGTCTTCTGCGCCCGTGTCGAAAATCCACTTCAACTTGCCGGTGTGGACGTCGTAACCGCGGATGGCGCCGGAAGGCTCATGCACCGACAGGTTGTCGGTCACCGAACCACCGATGATCACCGTAGTGCCGGTCACCACAGGCGGGGAGGTAGGTTCGAGGCCACCCGGATACGGGTAAGGCTGCAAGTGCAGCAGATCCAGCTCGCCGTTATTGGCGAAGTCGGCGCAAGGGGTGCCGTTGTCGGCATTGATCGCGAACAGACGCCCATCGTTGACCGGCAGGAACACTTTGCGCGGGCAGCTGGTGGTGGCCGGCTGCGCGCCTTCCAGGCTCTTGGCGAATTGCGCGGTGTCGGCCTGATCAAAGTAGGCAACGCCACGGCAGGTCAAGTGCTGGAAGGAGGGATCGGATTTGAGCTTGGGATCGAATCTCCACTTCTCTTTACCCGTGGCCGGGTCCAGCGCCACCAGAATCTGGTGGGTGGTGCAGATGTACATGTTGTCGCCGATCTTGATCGGCGTCAGCTCGTTGGTGGTTTCACCGGAATCGTTGGCGGTTTTCGATTCGCCGCTGTTGAAGGTCCAGGCCACCTGCAGGTCTTTGACGTTGCCTTCGTTGATCTGGGTCAGCGGAGAGTAACGCGTTCCTGACTGCGAACGGCCATAGGCCGGCCAGTCACCGTTGGCGATCCCTTCAACCGGCTGATGCTGCGCGGGTTGCGCGGTGGCCATGCTGCCGTTGATTTCCTGCGGATCGTTGAAGATCGAGTAAACCAGCACAGCAATTGCCAGGGCCAGTGTTGCAGAAAGAAAGGTCTTGCCGGGCTTCAGGCGCGCCGGAATGTCCCGCGTCACCGCCGGAATCAGCAGCCACAGGCCCAGCACCCCAAGGATGTCGAAGCGCGGCACCAACGCCCAGAAATCTGTACTTGCTTCCCACAAGCCCCAGACCACAGTGATCAGCATCAGCGCGCCGTACAGCCATAGCGAAGCAGGCGAGCGTCGCCACAACAGCGCAGCGAATACCAACAGCGCAACGCCCATAAACAGGTAATAAAAAGAGCCGCCCAACGTGAGCAGCCAGATACCGCCTACCAACAGAAACAGAGCGAAGATGCCTGCAATGATGGATGTGAAACGCCTCAGCCCTGAAGCTTTTGATAAGTCGTTCATCGATGATCCCCCCTAGGTGTAGTGCATGGACTGTGCGCCGTAATTGGGGTTCAACAATCCACCGCGTCGGAAGATGAAATGTTTCGGCGTCACTGACCACGCGCTTTTTTCAAGCATAGGTCGGATTTGCGATCTGATAGCGCGCAAAAACCATTCAGATCGGGAATCGCAAAATGCATCCCGTCAGTGCGGTTTGCGACGGGCAGGGCAGCGTACTAAAGTCATCTTCAGCATGAAGCGGCAGACAGGTCTGCAAGCACTGGCTGCTGCCGCCCTACGAAACACGGGAAGTTCACGTTCTTATGGATATGAGATTCAAACGAGCCGAAGCCGCGCTGATGCTGCTGTTGGCGGTGGGCTTGTCGAGCGCAGCGGGCTGCACATCCCCGAAGGCCAGCGGGTTGTCGCTGGTGGATTACGCCTCGGTGAGCGCCACGCCGCCGCCTGAAGACCTCACGGGTCTGTGGGCCGGGCCTCACGCTGGCGGGACCTTCTTCGTCGAGATTTTTGATGACGGTGGCTTGCGCACCTGTCTCAGCGCGCCGCCTTATTATCAGGCGCTGGACGGGAAGTATTCAGACGAGGCGCTGCACCTTGAGGATGGCGCCCGCATCGAGTTTGAGACCAGGGGCGCGCATCACATCACGATCTACTCGCCGCCCGGTAAACCCGTGACGACGCTTGCCCGCAGCGCGTTGTCGGTGTCTGCAGAAAAGTGCCTGGCGGGCGCCGCAGACGTTCAGCGCAAAGTTGCGCATTGGGCTTCGCACTAAATCAGGCTTTTCACTTGACCAGGCTTTTCACCGCTCAACACCCGGGCCTGGCGCCTGGCGCTTGGCGTATCTGCGGCCGGTGATTCGGGACACAGCGCCGGGCAGCAAGGGGCCCCACTCCAGGGCAAGGCGGGTATGATGCACCTCGCGATGCGATGCGAAGCGCCTTGCGCAGTCCAGCCACAGACTCAGGATCACCATGCTCAGCCCCACGTTCACCGTCACCCGTCTTGACACAACCCCGCCCGAATTCATCAAAAGCCAAATCATGCAAATGGTGATCGACTATGTCACCGACATCAGCATGGTCGCGATCGCGCCGAGCAACCCCCTGTACTCGCTCTATCAATACGGCGTCGGTCACGAGGTGCACCAGTACCTGCAGGCAATGGACGGTTCGCTCGGGCTCGCAGTGGAGTTGATCGTGGCGCTCGACGCCGAGGACCCTTCGGTGGTCATCGGCTTCCTGCTCTGCCTGCCGGTGACGGAAGCGGCCGCACAAGATGCCCCCTCACAGGACCGGCTGAACGAGCATCCAACCCATCAGCAGCCTGCGGTGCTCCAAGACGTTGAGCGGGCCTGCTCCGTGGCGTACATGGCGGTCCAGACGGCGCGCCGCCGTCAGGGTGTCGCGCGGGCCATGCTGAAGCTGATGACCGACCGATATCCACACGCCGAGCTCGCGTGCTTCGTCCCCAAAGTGCCGGTGTTCGAAGCGCTGGGCTTTAATGTGTTGGGCGCGCGCGGCCCACAGGTACTGATGAACACCCGGACGCGGCAGAGCGAAGGCTTGCTGGCCGTCCTGGACGTGGCGCCGATTTACAGTTCGCTGGAAGTACGCCAGATCCACAGCTACCTGCTCAAGCAGCACGGCAAGCGTGCCATGACGGATGCGGAGAAGCAGCGTGATCGCCACATCGACCACCTGACCCGTCAGGCGCGGCTGTTCGCCAACGATCGTCTGGGCGAGGCGGGCGGGCAAAAGCTAAACGGACCGCGGCTGGTGTGAGTCAAAGCACGGCTTCGGCGAGGTCGATCCCGCGGGGGTCCTTGCTCCACACCTCCAGCAGAATGTCGCGCTCCTCGTGCCGAATCGTGCGCTCCATTGCCAGGTGTCGCGCCAGCACTTGATGCACGTCGCGGCCGTCCATCGGGCAACCTTCGATGGGGTGCAGCCAATGGCAGGCCAGCACCGTGCCGTCCGGTGTCAGGCTTTCGCGGACGCGCTCGATGATTTCGGCGAAAGCCTCGGGCGTGAGGTAGTAAGCCCATTCGCTGATAACCACCAGGTCGAATGCGCCGGCCGGCCAGTCCTGCGGCAGGCAGCCCTCCAGCACCTCGACGTGGGGATGTGCGCTCAGCCGTTCACGGGCCAGCGTCACGGCCCGGGCGCTCATGTCCATGCACAGCAAGGCGTCACACCGTTGCGCCAGGCGCAGGCTCAGTTCGCCGTTGGCGCAACCCGGTTCGAAAGCTCGCGCGTAGCGCTGACGAGGGAGCATTGCCAGGGTCAGGTCACGTTTGCGGTGTTCGTACCAGCGGGTGCGAAACGCCCAGGGATCGTCGCTGTTGGCGAACAGATCGTCGAAATACTCACCAGTAATGCTCATAGAAATACCAGTTCGAATGGCTGCAGGAGACGCTCCAGCGTTACCGGGCTCAGGACCGGGGGGGCGCCGGTGCTGGGGTCGCTTTCAAGCTGGCTCAGATGAGCGCCGACTGCTTTTCGCTTGCGTTGCAGTTGCTCGTCGCTGAGCCAGAATTTACGCGCCTGCTCCCATGGAATGCGCGGGTCGTTGGGCTCGGCCCAGTGCCATGCCCAGACCGGGATTTCCACCAGCGTCGCGCCGCTGTTGGCGGCCGCCTGGGCAGCGCAGTGGCCAACCGCTTCGTGATCACAGTGGCCGTCGTGGCGCCAGGTGGTGACCAGGACATCCGAAGGGCGCAGGTCTTCGCTGAGCAGCGCTATCAGTGATTCGGCCTGCTCGGCGACCTGCCCGTCGCGCAGGCCGAGCCGTTGCCAGGACAACCGCATGACGTCGAGGCCCAGGTGTGCCACCGCGTGCTCGCTTTCCCGGGGACGCTCGGCTTGCAGGCGCTGTACGGGCCACAGCGGCGAGCCCGGATGGCTGCCCTCGCCATCAGTGACGGCGATCAGCTGCACCTCATCCTGGCGTCGAGCCATCGCGGCAAGCAGCCCGCCGCAGGTCAGCACTTCATCGTCGGGGTGCGGCGCAAGCACTACCAGGCGCGCCCCGGGCGGTACCAGTTCTTCGAGGGTAACGGGGCGCACACCGCGTAGCGCGACACTGTCTTGCCAGGCGCTCAAGGAGGTTCCGCTGACGCCAAAAGGGGATGCTTCATTCATAGAGACCAGTCCTCGGTTGCGCTCGCGGCGACTCGCTGGCCCAGGTGCGCCAGGTCCCGTTCAGCGTGACTTTGTCGGATAAACACGGGCAGGTCAGCGGCCAGCCGGGCGAAGTGCGGATCGCGGCAGAAAGGCGTCGCGCCCAGCGCCCGGCCGACATGCCGACACACCTGCTCGACGGCCATTTCAACCTGCGCACGCAGGCGCTGCACGGGCAGACTTGCATCCTGCTGCGGGTGCGCATCGATCCATCCGGCGCATTCACGCAAGGACGCTGCAGCGCCAGCCAGCGCTGCATCAACGGCCCCTAGATGGGCATCGGCGTGGGGTTCGGCACGTCCTTCTTGTCGATGCCTGCGCAGGACGTTCGCCAGCGCCACTGCCGCGCCATACCAGGCCGCAGCGATGCCGCCGCCGCCCTGCCAGAACCCGGGGCGGGAGAGGTAGCCACCACTGTCGCCGACACAAAAGCCGACTGCCCGTTCAAAATGCACATCGACGCTGGCGGTACTCGCCATGCCCACGGCCTGCCAGTGCTGACTGACAAAGCTGACGCTCTGTTGTTTGAGGTCAACAGCCACCAGGTGCGGCGTGCCATCGCTCGCCCACGCAGTCAGCAAGGCGTAATCGAGCAGTTGCGCGCCGGAGCACCAGGCCTTGCGACCGTCGAGCTGTACTTGATCGCCTTTGCGCTGACTGACGATGACCCTGGCGTCAGGCGGTTCTGCCGCCCACACCCCCCAGACCCCGGGCTTGGCAAACGGCGCTTCGACCGCCCTTCGGTCGCTCGGCGGGTTTAAGTCGGACTGCATGCCCAGTGCGTTAAATCCCAGTTCATGGAGGATGGCGAGGGCGTCGGTGTGGCCCTCATAAAGCTTGAGCAGCGGCAGGTCGATACCGGCCACGGCCGCCAGGCGCTGCCAGCGAAGCAAGGTGCGGCCGCTGCCCGGCAAGGGAAGTTGATCGAGGCCATGGTCGACGCAGCGCTGCATGGCGGCACGCAACGCGGCATCCGGCAGGTGCGGATTGTCACGCCGGGCGAACTCAGCCAGCAGTGATTCGAGTCCTTGTGCGTCGTTGTGCATGCTGAGCCCTCAATGTCCGTCGCTCATGCGCAAGACGTGAGCGTTGTGGCCCTGTTGCGCGGCCTGCTGAAGCCATTCGGCAGCGCAAGCGAAGCGGGGTTCAAACATTTCTGCGGTCACGGTCGTTGCATTGATGCGGGATGGGCTGGCCAAAAAAATGCAGCGCGTGAGGCCTGCCTGAACAGGTGTGCGGTTTTGTCGCAGCGGGCAGTCCGTTGGCACTGCGGGTCAAGGCGTTCACGGCGTTAGAATGCTGTCGGTAACAGTCGTCCGCTACGCAATCGGTGCACTTATGCGCGACACTGTCTGGCACCTGTTTTTTTCGCTTCGTCCCTCGCCGCTGCAGTGCGACTGCCAATGAACGCCTGCGGCCCGGCAAGCTGGACGAAAAAAGGCCTGGCATTGGCTGGCCGCTGCTTTCGAGAGATCGCCAGATGAATGAGTTTCTGACCCGCCGTCAGGTGGTCGCCGGCATGGGCCTGTTGGGGCTGGGCCTGCTGGCCGGTTGTGACGGTTCGACCACTGCGCTGGATTTCAAATACGGCAAAGATCTGAGCAACAAGATCATGGGCCGCACGTTCAAGCTGACCGACACCGACGGTGAGGTCAGAACCCTGTCGAGTTATCGCGGCCTGATGCCGATGGTCTTTTTCGGCTTCACCCAATGCCCGGCGGTATGCCCGACGGCCCTGGCGCGCGCCGCACAGATCAAGAAGCTCATGGGCGAGGACGGCAAGACGCTGCAGGTGATTTTTATCACCGTAGACCCCGAGCGCGACACGCCGCAGATTCTCGACGCTTACATCAAACAGTTCGACCCGACGTTTGTGGCGCTGCGCGGTTCGCTGGAAGACACCGCCCATGTCGCCAAAGAATTCGGCGTGTTCTACGAGAAGGTCCCGGCGGGCAATACGTACACCATGTCCCACACCGCCACCAGTTTCGTCTTCGACTCCCGTGGCAATCTGCGCCTGGGGCTGTCGCCATCCCTTTCCGCCAAACAATGCGCGGAAGATTTGCTCACTGTCATGGAAGTCTGCTGATGAATGCTTTGTTGAATGCTGTTTCGCGTTCGCTCGCCTCGCGTGCGTGCGGGGTCGTGCTGCTGGCGGGTGTCAGCCTGGGCGCGGTTGCCCAGACGCGGGTCGAGGACCCGTGGGTGCGTGCGACAGTGGCGGGGCAGCCGTCCTCCGGCGCGTTCATGCGCATCACTGCCGACACCGACAGCACGTTGCTCAGCGTGACATCGCCGGTGGCCAAGGACGTGCAGATCCATGAGATGAGCATGACCAATGACGTCATGCGCATGGGCCCGGTCGACGCCGTGCCTCTGCCCGCAGGCAAGACCGTGGCGCTGGACCCTGAGGGTTACCATGTGATGCTGATGGGCCTGAACGGGCAGATCAAGGAAGGCGACCAGGTGCCTCTGGCGCTGACGGTCAAGAACGCCAAGGGCGAGACCGAAGTCCTGAACGTCAGCGCCCCGGCCCGCTCGGCGGCCACGATGGACATGCAACACGACCACGGGATGACGCATTGAGCCCCCTGCGTAGATAGAGGTTCGTCCAGCCAGTGGACCGGCTGACGCCGAACAGTAGGAGCGAGCTTGCCCGAGAATGCAGGGTGTCAGGCGGTTGATTCGTCGCAGGCAGAATGCTTTCGCGGGCAAGCGCGCTCCTACAGTGGTTTTGTGTAGGGCGTACAACCTTTGGCATACGTAAGGCCCGCGCCTGCAGGTGGGTATGACAATGGCTCACCATCAACGCGATCGATGTAGGAGTGCGCTTGCCCGCGAATGCAGGGTGTCAGGCGATTGATTCGTCACAGGCAGAATGCTTTCGCGGGCAAGCGCGCTCCTACAGTGGTTTTGTGCAAGGCGCGCAACCTTGGGGGCGGCTAAGGTCGGCGCCTGCAGGTTGGTACGACAATGGCTCACCATTCAACGCGATTGATGTAGGAGCGCGCTTGCCCGCGAATGTGGGTGTCAGGCGCCTGATTCGTCACAGGCAGAATGCCTTCGCGGGCAAGCGCGCTCCTACAATGGATTTGTGTAGGGCATACAATCTTTGGCGCGGATAGGGTCCGTAGGAGCCGGGGCTTCAGTCGCCAAACGCCCCCACCAGCAGCACCACATTCAGCACGATGATCAGCAGCGCAATGCCCCAAGCCAGGCTCGTCAGCACCGGTCCGGTCACGAATGTGCCCATCAGCTTGCGGTCTGACACGAAGCGCACCAGCGGCACGATGGCGAACGGCAGCTGCATCGACAGAATCACCTGGCTCAGCACCAGTAATTTCGCGGTGCCCTGGGCGCCGTAAATACTGGTGACGACGATCACCGGAATGATTGCCAGCCCGCGGGTCAGCAGGCGACGTATCCACCCCGGCAGACGCAGGCGCAAAAAACCCTCCATGACGATCTGGCCAGCGAGGGTGGCGGTGACCGTGGAGTTGATGCCCGACGCCAGCAGAGCGACGCCAAACAGCATCGACGCCATGCCGACGCCCAGCATCGGCGACAGCAGGTGGTAGGCCTGTTCGATTTCCACCACGTCGGTCTTGCCGGCCTTGTGAAAGACCGTCGCCGCAGTGATCAGGATGGCGGCGTTGACGAACAGCGCCAGGGTCAGCGCGATGGTGCTGTCGGTAACCGCCCAGCGCAGGCCGATGCGTCGGCCTTCTTCCGTGCGCGGATAGGCGCGGGTCTGCACGATGGAGGAATGCAGATACAGGTTATGCGGCATCACCGTGGCGCCAATGATGCCGATCGCCAGGTACAGCGCCTCGGGGTTGGTCACCACCTCGGCTTTCGGAATGAAACCGGCGAACAGCTCGGCCAGGTCAGGCTGTGCAAGGACCACCTGAATGGCGAAGCAGCCGAAAATGATCAGCAGCAGCGCGATGACAAAAGCCTCCAGCGCCCTGAAGCCACGGCCCATCAGCAGAAAAATCAAAAAAACATCCACGGCAGATATGACTGCGCCCCAGATCAGCGGGATGCCGAACAAAAGATTAAGCGCGATGGCGGTGCCGATGACCTCCGCCAGGTCGCAGGCCACAATGGCAATCTCGCAGGCGACCCACAACGCGATGCACACAGGCCGGCTGTAGCGTTCCCGGCAGGCGCGCGCCAGGTCCCAGCCGGTGACGATGCCCAGACGCGCCGACAACGCTTGCAGAACAATGGCCATCAGGTTCGACAGCAGGATCACCGACAGCAGCAGGTAACCAAATTTCGAGCCGCCCGCGATGTCCGTGGCCCAGTTCCCCGGGTCCATGTAGCCCACGGCAACCATGTAGCCAGGGCCGGTGAACGCCAGCAGCCGTTTGAACCAATTGCCGGTCTTGGGCATGGCGACGCTGGCGCTGGGCATGCCGCCACCGAGCGTGTCGTCCCCGGGGCGGGCAGAGTGGTCAATGGGCGGCATCGAGAATTCCGGCTGTTAAGCGTGAGCAAGTGGGCGGGTGGTGTAGACGGCATTCTGACCGTGCCCGATGGAGCGCGGGAGCAGACGACTCTGGCCGATGCTTCCGTCAGACCGACGCAAGTGGGCGCAACCCTCAGCCCGGTATCGGCGTCGCTGCCAGCGTATTCAGATAATCGCCGAAGCCTTCCTTGCAACGGTAGTCCTTTCGCGCACTGGTGGTGACGCTGTTTGCGGATATCCACGCGATGGAAGCACCGATGCGTTGCAGATCAGCCACCAGATGCACATCTTCGTGGGCCGCCAGCGCTTTGAAGCCGCCGGCGCGCTGGTAGGCATCGGCGCTTACACCCAGGTTGGCGCCGTGAATGTGCCGATGGTCATCGACCGGCCGGTACAGGGAATCGTAGCGCTGACGCACGTGTTCGGGGTAACCGGACCAGTCGTCGACCTCGACGATGCCACAGACCGCGTCGGCCTGCAGACTGACCTGATGCGCCAGCCAGGCGTAAGGCACGACGCTGTCGGCATCGGTAAACGCGAGCCAGCGGGCGCCGCGTTCCAGCAGAATGCGCGCGCCTTCGGCCCGGGTCATGCCGACGTTGCGGTAGGCGCACAGCCGAGTACCGACGGGGTGCGCGGCCGCTACCTGCGCTGAAGCGTCGGAGCAGTCATCGAGCATGATCAGAATTTCCACGGGCTCGCCGTGCAGGCCCTCGTGGGCAGAGGCAGCGATCAGGGACTTGATGCAGTCGTGCAGAAAATCTTCCTCGTTGTGCGCGGGGACAATAATTCCAATCATCAAAAGGTCTCGTCTCGGCACCTGCGCTGATCGCGGCGTCCGTGGATGTCGACCGAAGCGGCGGAAATTTGGTTTCAAGTATTTTCGTTTCGCCGGGGCCGCTTCGTCTGTTAGCTCACCGACGTGACTTTTTTGAGGGCGCACAAACGCATCGACGCCGCTGTTCAGCGGCGTCGATGCGTCTTGCTTAGGTGAGCGCCGGGGCGCTCTGAAGCGAACTTCAACCGGCCAGCAGCGCCTGAGTGATCGCCTCATTGAAGGCCGGAATGTCATCTGGCGTGCGCGACGTGATCAACGTCCAGCCATTGGCCGGGCATTGCTTGACCTCGGCGTCCACCCAGTCGGCTGCGCCGGCGTTGACCAGGTCGGCGCGCACACTTGGGTACGACGTCAGCGTCTTGCCCTTGATGACACCCGCATCGATCAACAGCCATGGGCCGTGACAGATTGCCGCGACCGGCTTGCCGGCATCGGCGAATGCCTTGACCAGCTGCTGCGCATCGCTGTCCTGGCGCAGGGTGTCAGCGTTGACGGTGCCGCCGGGGATCACCAGCGCGTGGAAATCACCGGCAGACAGCCCGCTCAGCTTGCTGTCGGAGGTGACGGTGGTGTCTTTTTCGGTGTCGTGCAGAAACAGCTGCGCAGTGCCGCCTTCGATGGTGGCGTGAGTCACCGCAGCGCCTTGATCCTTCAGTGCCTGCAGCGGCTTGAGCAACTCATCGCGCTCGATGCCGGTGTTGGACGTGATGATCAGGACCTTTTTGCCGTTCAGTTGATTGCTCATGCTTTCGGTTTCCTCTGACGTTTACACGGCGCCCGTGTAGCAGGCGTTGTGACGTTCAGAGGAAGTCTGAAAAACAAAAGTTCAGCCCGATTGCTCAACGGGCGATGACCAATCTGCAGTGTGAACCTTGCCTCGCCGCGTGCTGGCGGGGGTTACGCCCTGCGCCGTGCGACCAAAGGGCGCAGTCTCGATTCGTTGCCGATTACAGGCAATCGCGTACGGCTTTTTCCAATGCGTTACGGCCGAAAGCGGACGACAGCGGGGCACGCTGGTAAAGGAAAACGCGGGTCTTGGGATTGCCTTTGTAGACCTCGAGGATCTCATCGGAAGCGATCTTGCCGGAGATGAGCAGCTTGTAGTGGCCCTTGCTCTCGGTCATGGTCGTGTCGGGCTTGATCTGCTGCCACTTGGGGTAAATGCACTTGGCGTAGTCAGAAGGCGTCTTGGCGGTATCAAAATCATACGACGGGTTGTTCGGCGTTGAACTGCAACCCGTCAAAGCCACGCCCATGGCGCAGCTGAGTAACAAGCTCGGTAGAAAACGGCGCATCAATTCATCCTGAATTAGAAAACGGGACAGTGATCGGCACTTTACGTGTTGGGTTGATCGGCGGCTATGTTGACCAGCAACCGCGCAAATGAAAAGCGCACGTTCGGAATAATTTCCAGGCTGCGTCTCGGGCAGCCCCAGCCTCGCTGTAGCCGAATGCCTTGCGGCCAGGGGGTCTTCGTAGGAATGCTCGATTTGCAATCCTGGTGCTCGATTATGTTGACAGTCTGCTCGATAAATATAAAGTGAGCGAAAACGAGCATAAGCATCATGCACATCCGCTCGTCAGCATCGTATCGAGGTAGGCCGCACATGAAACACCACGAGCTGCAACGGGCTGCGCGATCAGTCCTGATGCCGGCGATTGCCGGGCTGACCCTCGACGACCCGGTCCGTCGCCATCTGCATGCTGGCGGGGTATCGGTGTTGTTGGGCGAAACCCGGGACGAATATCAGGCGCGCCGCATGAGTTTTGAGCGCCGGCGTGCTGAAACCCATGTGCAGTTCTCGACCATGGCCAGGGACGCCAGGCTGTGTGCAGCGGCGCCAGTGCTCATCGCCGTGGATCAGGAACTGGGTGGCATTCAGCGCTTGCACGGGCTGGTACCGGGCATGCCAACGCCGGCTGCGCTGACGCACATGAGCGCCGTTGACATTGAGGCCCGCAGCTATGAGATGGCTGGCTCGGCCCGTGCCATGGGCATCAACCTGTTTCTGGCGCCCATCGTGGATGTAGTGACCGGGGTCAATCCCTGGCTGCACAATCGCACGCTCGGGGCCGATCCTGCCGAAGTGGCACGCATCGCCTGCGCG
Source organism: Pseudomonas lutea (assembly GCF_000759445.1). Lineage (NCBI taxonomy): Bacteria > Pseudomonadati > Pseudomonadota > Gammaproteobacteria > Pseudomonadales > Pseudomonadaceae > Pseudomonas > Pseudomonas lutea. The sequence continues at coordinate 1,401,802 of NZ_JRMB01000001.1, read as the reverse complement.
TTTATCCGCGGGGTGCAACGCGCCGGCATCACCGCCACCGCCAAACACTTCCTTGGCCATCACGCGCTGGCCCAAGACCCGGCGGTGGAGCGAGCTGTAGTGCCCGACAACGCTGCTGCGTTGCAAGACGGGCTGGAGGTGTTTCGTCAGGTGATCGCTGCGGGCGTCGGGGCGATCATGCCGGGCCCTGCGGTGTTCCCGGCCCTGGACCCGCATCAGTCGGCGAGTACTTCGGCGGCGGTGATCGGCCTGCTGCGCGAGGGCCTGGGGTTCGAAGGGCTGATCGTGTCCGACGACCTCGACGCCGTCTCCATACTGGCCGGCAACAGCATCGCCCAGGCCGCGATTGCGGCCCTGAACGCCGGCGCGCATCTGTTGCTGGTGTCGGCAGAGGCGGGGCTGGACGACCTTGCTGACGCGATCGAACAGGCGGTGGCGCAGGGACAACTCGACGCCCGGTGCCTGCTGGCCGCTGCACACAAAGTCCGCTCCACAGCCCAGGCCTCGCACACCCAGGTGGAGGCGGGGCTTTACGTGTCCTACCCCATCAGCGGGGGCCATCTGACACGCCGCGTGTTGCTCTAGCCGAGCCAACTTTCACCCGCGTGCAACGGCTTATCCCTTGCAGCTTGCAGCTTGCAGCTCGTTTGCCACCCATTTGTACTCCGGGCCTGCGCGTTTTACTCTCCATGACTTCGCACATGTCAGAAGGAATGCCCGATGAGCTGGTCCGCCAGGCAGTACTCCCTGTTCGAGCAACAACGCACGCGTCCGGTACGCGACCTCGTCGCCGCCATCCCGAGGGAGTCAGCCCAGACCGCTGTAGACCTCGGTTGTGGCCCGGGCAACTCCACCGAGGTGCTGGCCGAGCGTTTCCCCCAGGCCAGGGTCACGGGTCTCGACAGTTCCACTGACATGCTCGGCGAGGCGCGGCAGCGACTGGCGGCGGTCGAGTTCATCCAGGCCGACATTGGCGACTGGAAGCCTGCGCAGACCTATGACGTGATTCTGGCCAATGCCTCGCTGCAATGGGTGCCTGACCACGCGCAGCTGTATCCGCGGCTGGTCAGCCTGCTCAACCCGGGCGGTGCGCTCGCGGTGCAAACGCCGGACAACCTTGATGAACCAGCCCATCGCCTGGCGCGCGAAATTGCCGCGGGTCCGCAGTGGGCCGACAGGATCGGCGACGTAAGGCATCCCGATCGACACCCTGCGCCATATTATTTCGACCTGCTGAGGCCCCACTGCGCCGAGGTCGACGTGTGGCGCACCACCTATCATCATCCCCTCGCAGGCGGGCATCCAGCGGTGGTGGAGTGGTTCAAGGGCTCGGCCCTGCGGCCCTATCTGCAAAGGCTCGATCAGGCCGCGCAGCAGGATTTCCTCGACACGTATCTGCATGCGATCAGCCAGGCCTATCCGCTGCTCGCCGACGGCACCGTGCTGTTGCCATTCCCGCGGCTGTTTATCGTGGCGACCCGTTGACCGGGTCGATCCGCCGTGCGTGCTCCGAGGCCCGCGGACCGGGCCAGTCAATTGATATCAATTCCATGCTGGAGTGAGCCATGAGCATCGACCCTGCCGCACTGGCCGCGCGCCTGATTCGTAACTTCAACGACGTACCGCTGCAGCATGAATGCCGCGCCCCGCTGTACGAGAGCCATGCCGCACGCCTGGGCACCGGCACGGCTGCGCAAAAGCTCGGCGCATCAATGGACATCGTCGCCCCGGGCAAGCGGTCCTGCCCTTATCACTTCCACTACGCTCAGGAAGAGATGTTCATCATCCTGGACGGGCAGGGCACGTTGCGCGTCGCCGGACACATGCTGCCCGTGCGCAGCGGCGACGTCATCTTCATTCCGGCCGGCCCCGAGTACCCGCATCAATTGATCAACACCTCGGATGCTCCCCTGAAGTATTTGTCCATCAGCACACGCGAAACCCCGGAAGTGTGCGAATACCCCGACTCCGGCAAGTACCAGGCGATGGTGACGACCAACGGCGCGCGCGCCTTTGCCGCTGTGCAGCGCCCAGACGCGACCCTGGATTACTGGGAAGGCGAGCCGTGAATTTGTCGAAGCGCGCCCACATCAGCATGCCTCTCGGTAGGCCGTCCCCGCAAAGTCACATTCGGTTATAACCATAGAACGTCTCGATCTAGCGTTGATATAAGAAAACCGCCGGTCCTTAGAGCAAAATCGCTATCCTGCCTGCCGGCTTTTGAATGTGCAGTCAGGCAGAGCAATGGATTTTGGCAACGCAGGTTTCGTCGTCGCAGGGTTGGTCGTGGGTTTCATCGTGGGGATGACGGGGGTCGGCGGCGGCTCGCTGATGACGCCCATTCTTCTGTGGTTCGGCATCAATCCCGCCACTGCTGTGGGCACCGACCTGCTGTACGCCGCGATTACCAAGAGCGGCGGCGTCCTGGTTCACAAAAAGAATGACAACATCGACTGGGGCATTACCGGCTGGCTGACCCTGGGCAGCGTACCGGCAGCGGGGTTGACGCTGTGGTATCTGAGCAGTCTGCACACGGCGCCGGACGCCATGAACCTGGTCATCAAGCAGGCTTTGGGCGTGGTGCTGCTGCTGACCGCGCTGGCCATTTTCTTCAAAAAGCGCTTGCTTGCCTTCGCTCAACGCCACGCCGGGGATCGCTATCGAATGAGCGACAGGCGCCTTAACGCGCTGACCGTTCTAACCGGCGTCATCCTCGGCACCATGGTTGCGCTCACCTCGATCGGCGCTGGCGCGCTGGGCACCGTGGCGTTGTTCCTGCTTTACCCCTTCCTTGAAACCCGGCGCCTGGTCGGCACCGAGATCGCCCACGCCGTTCCGCTGACGTTAGTCGCCGGAATCGGCCATGCCAGCATGGGCAACATGGATTGGTCGATGCTGGGCTTTCTGCTGATGGGCTCGCTGCCCGGCATCTACATGGGCAGCCACTTGACGGGGCGCATACCCGATGCCGTCCTGCGCCCGTGTCTGGCGCTGATGCTACTGGCGATCGGGTACAAGCTGGCGTTTTGAGGAAGGCGTACGGCGTGTTGGCCAGCAAGCAGGCTCCTGCAACTGAGCTTTTGTCATCAGGGCTGTGAGGCATGCGCCAGATGCAGTCAGCTCAGGAACCCCTCGCCACCGGGTCAGTTACCGGAGCGGAACGGGATCGGCTCGCGCGGTGCCTCGGGAGTTGTGTGGGGCTGGCCAACCATTTCGTCGTAGACCACCGGATGGACGATGAACAGTTTCACCTCTTCGGTGGACGACAGGCACTTGCGCGCTTCATCGACCGAGGCCACGTGCAGCACCTCGCCATTGGGGCTGGTGATCGCATTGGACTTGCCGTCCATGAGCGCATGAATAACGTACGAACCCCCTTCGACCGAGACCAGATTGATCTCGGTGATCTCGCCGGCTTTGACGTGTTTGCTGAGCTTGTCCAGATCCATTACGGCACCTTAATTTGCCCGAGGGCTTTTGCTGTTCCATGAATTGAAGCGAGGCCGCCGAGGCGGCCCGCATACATTGGAAGAGGATAGCGGCGCCAAGTTCAAGGCAATTGGGCAAAGAGGAGGGCCGCCTGGCTCAGAGGTGGCTCAGGTGGCTTGTCGCTGGAGGCGGTCTTGCAACACCGTGCTGCTGCCTGCCATCGATGACAGGCAGGCAGCAGCGCATGGGATCAGCACAATCTGTCGATGACCTTCAGACCCGGCTGTTGCTGCACGGCGCCCCATTCACTGCTCAGTGTTTCGAGCACCTGACCGAGGAACTGTTTGTCCGCCGCCGCCTTCTTGCCGACATAACCATGCCCCTTGCGGTACATCTTCAGACGCGCGCGCATGTGCGGGTGCTGACTTTCGAACTGCTGCTCCTCGGTGCATGCGCCGAGGCCGTCCATGTGCACGTTGCCTTCCTCACACACCCAAAGGATGTGGTTATCCAGGGAGTCCTTGCGGGCGGCGAACAGTCGAGCCAATTGATCAATGGTAGGTTGGTTGTTCAGGTTCATAGTTGGATACCCCTTTTTGACCACTGGTTAATCTATCGAGTGAGTTCAAACGCTTTGGCGAACCGGTCGTCGATTCGCAGTCCTTCACACGCTGACAGGCAAGGTCCGTCGGTACACAGAGCCGGTGCCGGGCTGTCGGTGCGTGGCTATCGATGAGGGCTGAGAACATGATCAAAACGGGTGAAGCGTAAGGCGGACGCCTGGTGACACGGGCAACTGGAAGGTTGACCACAAGTGTCATGAGGACGTGTCGCCAGCGCTCGGCCAGGTGGTCGATCATGCCGGTTCGGCTTCATCAATCTGCCTTGTGGGCAGCACACATCCAGAGTGGGTTCGACGGCTTTGTCGAACATGCCCGGAGTACATTTGCCAGCTCTCCCGATCGGGGAGACGCTTGAACTATGCCGCCGCCAAACAGGCCCGTCAACAGGTTTGTAGTGAATATTTTCAAGCACTACATAAGTTGTAGTGTGGGAACACTCAGGTCCATTTGTGACTACAAAGTCAATGAAACCGGGCGTGGCAGCGAAGGTGAGCAATAGCGTGGTGGAAAAGTGCGAGTATAAAACGACGCTTGCCCGCGACCCGGTCAACCGGCCCTGTATCTGGCTGGCTGACCCGGTCGCGGGCAGGCGGTTGTCGCTAGCAGTCGGGCGCGTTGTGCTTACGCCTGATCTTCCTTCTGCAGCTTGAACAGCAGCAGCGAACGAGGCGTCACCGTGTACTCGGTGCCGAATTCAAACTCGTCCTTGCCAGTGATTTCCGGCTGGTTGGTGTCAATCAGGCTGGTCCAGTTGCGGCCTTCAGGCACTTCCGGCAGCGTGAAGTTGACGCCGTCATGGTGCGAGTTGACCACCAGCAGCAGCGTCGCTTCCGAACCGCGACGACGGATACCGGTTTCCTGAGCACGACCGTCCAGCAGCATGCCCAGGCAGCGGCCGTTCGGGTCTTCCCATTGCTCGGTGCTCATCTCGTCGCCACTTGGCGACAGCCAGGTAACGTCCTTGACGCCCAATTCCTCGTTGTAATCGCCCACCAGGAATCGGCTGCGACGCAGGATCGGATGCGATTGACGCAACTTGATCAGACGTTTGACGAACGTCAGCAGCGCCTTGCCGTCTTCGTCGAGGTCCCAGTTGACCCAGCCAATTTCGCTGTCCTGGCAGTAGGCGTTGTTGTTGCCGTGCTGGGTACGGGCGAACTCGTCACCGGCAACCACCATCGGCGTGCCTTGGGCGAACAGCAGCGTGGCGAAAAAGTTACGCATTTGGCGCAGGCGCAATGCGTTGATTTCAGGATCGTCCGTCGGGCCTTCTACGCCACAGTTCCAGGAACGGTTGTCGTTACTGCCGTCCTGGTTGTTTTCGTCGTTGTCCTCGTTGTGCTTGTCGTTGTAAGACACCAGGTCATGCAACGTAAAGCCGTCGTGGGCAGTGATGAAGTTGACCGAGGCGTATGGGCGTCGGCCACGCTGATTGAACAGGTTGCCGGAGGCCGTCATGCGATTGGCAAAGTCGGCCAATTGGCCTTCATCGCCTTTCCAGAACGCGCGGATGTTGTCGCGGAATTTGTCGTTCCACTCGGCCCAGCCCGGCGCGAAGTTGCCGACCTGATAGCCGCCTGGACCACAGTCCCACGGCTCGGCGATCAGTTTCACTTCACGCAGCACCGGATCCTGGCGGCAGGCCACGAGGAAACTGTGACGCTCGCTAAAGCCGTCATGGTAACGACCAAGGATAGTCGCCAGGTCGAAGCGGAAGCCGTCGACGTGCATGTCGGTCGCCCAGTAGCGCAGCGAATCGGTGACCATCTGCAGCACACACGGGTGGCTCAGGTCGAGCGTGTTGCCGGTGCCGGAGTCGTTGATGTAGTAGCGCTTGTCGTCAGGCATCAAGCGATAGTACGAGGCGTTGTCGATCCCGCGCATGGACAGGGTAGGGCCGCGCTCGTTGCCTTCAGCGGTGTGGTTGTAGACCACGTCCAGAATCACTTCCAGACCTGCATGGTGCATGTGCGCGACCATTTCCTTGAACTCGGCAATCTTGCCGTGAGCCAGGTAGCGCGGGTCAGGCGCGAAGAACGCCAGGGTGTTGTAACCCCAGTAGTTGGTCATGCCTTTTTCCAGCAAGTGCTGGTCATTGACGAAGGCGTGGATCGGCAGCAACTCGATGGACGTGACGCCCAGACCTTTGATGTGCTGGATCACGTCGTCGACCATCAGGCCGGAGAACGTCCCTTTGACTTCGTCAGGCACCGAAGGGTGGCGCATGGTGAAACCGCGAGTGTGGGTCTCGTAGAAAATGGTCTTGTCCCACGGCACGTTGACGCGCTGCTCGCGGCCCCAGGTATAGGCAGGGTCGATGACCTTGCACTTGGGCACGAACGGGGCGCTGTCACGCTCGTCGAAGCTCAGGTCGTCATCGGGATGGCCGATGGTGTAACCGAACAGGGCTTCAGACCACTTCAGCTCGCCGACCAGTTGCTTGGCATACGGGTCGATCAGCAGTTTGTTGTGGTTGAAACGGTGGCCGTTCTTTGGATCGTACGGACCGTACACGCGATAACCGTAGACCAGGCCCGGGTGGGCGTCAGGCAGGTAGCCGTGGAAAATCTCGTCGGTGTATTCCGGAAGCTCGATGCGCTCCAGCTCGACTTCGCCGGCGGAGTCGAACAGACACAGCTCGACCTTGGTGGCGTTGGCGGAAAAGATCGCGAAGTTGACGCCGAGGCCGTCCCAACTGGCACCCAACGGGAAGGGCAGGCCTTCACGAATGCGCGAGGCCGTGACTTCGGGGGCGCCAGCGTTGCCGGATTCATTCTGTGTAGCGGCTTTCTTATCTTGCGTGCTCATGTGTATTCCTGACGTTCGAATGAGTTCCTGAAGGCGAACAAAGCCGTGGCCGCAGTTCCAGGACTGCGCCAGCGATGCAACAGGGTGGCTATTACAGGGTTGAAAGTTGCCGCAGGGTCGCTGTAAACGCGAGTCCTGCGGCAGGGGTATTGGCTGTGCGACGGTGTTGCGTCACACCAACGGGTCAGGGCGCGGGAGGCTTGGCTGCGGCTGGCTTCTTCGCGGAAGACTTGGCAGCGGGTTTTGCCGCTTTGGCACCCGAGTCAGCGCCACTGGCAGCGGCTTTGGGCTTGGCAGCAGGCTTCGCTGCGGCCTTGGCGGCTGGCTTGGCACTGGGTTTGTCAGCTGGCTTGGCATCGGCTTTCGCTTCAGCCGGTGCGGCCGACTTTTCAGCAGACTTGTCAGCAGGCTTTGCCGCCGCTTTGGCAGCGGGTTTTGCAGCCGGCTTGGCCGCAGACTTGGCAGCGGGTTTCGCAGCGGCAGCCTTGGGCTCCGCTTTGTCGTCAAGCTTGGACTTCGCCGTCTTCGCAGCGGCCGGTTTCTTAGGCGACTTGGCCTCGGCTGCTGCCAGCTTGCGCGCCATCTCCCAGTGGCGGGCGTCCTGCCCATGTGGCTTGCCTTCCGTTTCCCAGATCTGGTGGGCAAGTTCGCTGATTCTTTTCTCGTCGGCACTCATCTCGACACTCCCGGTATCACAAGGTTTGTATAAGCAGGTTTACAGAAATTTCCTTGAGCGCTGCGCTGAGCAACATTTCCTTGCTGGATGTGACTGTAGCCTGTGAAAAAAGTCCCTTCCAATTTGGATTTGAATCAGCGAACGGCAGGTTGATTCGTGTATCGCCCCAATTTACTGCACTGATGAATGGAGTTTGCGCAGTGCCTAATAGTTCAGCCGGCAAGCGCGGAACCACAACAATAGCTCGCATTTCCTCCGTCACTCGCGCAAAAGCGAGGACATGTTCCGCCTTTTCTCCTACCACTTCGAGCGGCAGGTATTCGCCTTCGGCAAACACAGCGGGGTACTGGTTGCGCAGCTCAAGCACCTGAGCAATCAGCGCCTGCTTGATACGGCCGTCCTGCCAGTGGGTCAAAAGCTCGGCAACCGGAACGGATTCCGCCAGTGCGCGTTCCCGTGCGGGATAGTCCACTGGGCGACGGTTGTCCGGGTCTACCAGGCTGAAGTCCCAGAATTCAGTGCCCTGATACAGGTCCGGTACACCCGGCGCAGTCATGCGCAGCAAGGTTTGCGCCAGACTGTTGATTGCACCGGCGGCAGCGATACGGTGCGCTGTCGCACCAATCGACTGGCGCAAGGCCAAGCCTTCCTGGCTCAGCAGCAATTGCTGCAGGAACTCACGGCACGCTGTCTCGTACGCTTCATTTGGCGCGCTCCAGCTGCTGTGCAGCTTGGCTTCGCGCAGGGCCTTTTCCTGCCACTGGGTCAGACGCTTTGCATAAGCCTCGAACGCCGGCTCTCCCTCCAGATCCAGCGGCCAGCTGCCGATAATGGCCTGATACAGCATCAGCTCGTCGCCGGGGCTAATGGGGGTGTCGCCCGTCTTGAGTGGCGCCGACAGCTGCTGCCAGCGCTCTACCTGCTCGGCGTACCACGGCGCCAGTTCACTCAGCACGGCAAGGCGCGTACGGGTGTCTTCGCCGCGCTTGTGGTCATGGGTCGCGGTGGTCAGCAGGTTATTGGGGAATGATGCATGACGCTCGGCACTGACCTGGTGAAACGCCTCGACCGGCGCACTGAAATGTTGCGGATGGAAGCCCACGTCGTTACGCGACAGCAGCACGGCAGAGCGATAGAAGGACGTGTCTTCCACCGACTTGGCCGCTACCGGCGAGGTCAGCTGCTGAAATCGGTTACCGGCTTTGCGGCGCATTTCGCGCAGCGGGCCGGTCGGGTAGTCGCGCAGTTTCTCACCGCCGAGCCACAGCTTGAGCGAGTCCAGGACCGGCCAGTCGCCTTCACTGAGCATCTCCCGGGCGCCATCCATTGCCTGCTGGAAGAAACGCTCGTCTTCAGCCGAACGTCCACAAGCGGTCAGGTAGGTACGGTAGACCGGGAAATTACTCACCAGCGCCAACAGCGCGCGGCGGATGGCCCCCAGGGTCATGTCACGGGTCATGACGTCGCTGCGAGCCACTTGCAGCAGCGCCTGGGCGAGGTTCTCGAAATCGCCGGCCAGGGTGCCATGCAGAACCAGATCACGGGCCTCCAGCACTTCCTGATTGAAATCCGCCGTGCGACCGCTGACGCGGCTCCACAGCTCGCCCAAGACCGCTTCGCCTTTCGGGTCATGCTGCAGCAGCGAGACCTGGTTCATGAACTCGTAGCCGGTAGTGCCATCGACGTTCCAGTCAGTTCGCAGTTGTTCGTCCGGGCCGAGGATTTTTTCCACGAAAATCGGCAGACGGTCCAACTCCGTGCCGGCCGGACGCAGCTTCATCAGGCTGTCGACGCGACGACGCAATTTGCGGCAATACCCGCGCGGGTCGGCAAGGCCATCGATGTGGTCGATGCGCAAGCCGTCCACAAGCCCCTCGGCGATAAGCTCGAAGATTTTGCCGTGGGTCGCCTCGAACACCTGCGAGCGCTCGACCTTGAGGCCGCCCAGCTCATTGATATCGAAGAAACGGCGCCAGTTGATGTCATCGCCAGCGGTACGCCAACTGGCCAGACGGAAGTCCTGCTGCTCCAGCAAACGGTGCAGCCGAGTGAAGCCTTCCGGCGTGCTGGAGTCGAATTGCGCCAGCCCGTTCTCGACGGCCTTCACCAGGTCCGGATTGGCCTTGACGCTCGCTGCCAGGTCCGCCTTGGCCTGACGTGCGCGTTCGTATGCCTGCGGGAACTCGTCCAGCTTGGCGAAGCGCTGAGCCAGCTCGTCGAGTTCGGGACGTTTCGCTGCACTGAGCAGCGGCCCGTAAGTGCCCGGGTTGATCGGGAAGTGGTGCTGATAATGCTCGGCGTAGAAGCTGCCGTTTTCGGCGTCGAAACGCAGGGGGACTTCGCCGTTCTGCAGGACGGTGCCGTAGTCGGTGCTGAGGAAGGGCAACAGCAGTTGGCCCTTTAGCAACGGATCCGGAGAATTCCACTGAATGTCGAAGAACTTGGCGTATGGGCTGCGCTGGCCCCACTCGATCAGGTCGAGCCACCACGGGTTATCGTTACCGCCCACGGCCATGTGGTTGGACACGATGTCGAGAATCAGCCCCATGCCGTTTTCGCGCAGAGCCGCGACGAGGCGCCGCAACGCTGGTTCGCCACCGAGCTCCGGATTGATCACGCGCGGGTCAACCACGTCGTAGCCGTGCATTGAACCTGCGCGTGCTTTCAACAGCGGCGAAGCATAGATATGGCTGATACCCAGACGGGCAAAGTAGGGCACCAGCTTGGCCGCATCGTCCAGCGTGAAGTCTTTGTGGAACTGCAGGCGCTGTGTTGCCCGCAGAGATTTAAGGGGGGTTGTCATTGATCACGCTCCGCGGCTTGTTTGCGTGCCGCTGCCAGAATTTCAAGACGTCGCGCCGCATCGGCGTTATTCAGCAGAGAACCGCTGTCGCCGTTGAGCCGACGTCGCCAATTGGGATGACTGTCGATGGTGCCGGGGAAGTTGGCCTGCTCTTCGAGACCGAGAGCATCCTCGATGGGGAGCAAAACCAGCGGCGCCGGGGTGTGGCCGAGGTAGGCGATGCTGTGGTCGATGATGTCGCTGGCAGACTGCCCTGGCATTGTGTAGTTCTGCTTGAGCGCCTTCACCAGGCCTTGCCGCTCGCGTTCGCGATCGGCGCGCATTTTTTGCGCGGCGGCCTCGTCGGCAAACCCGAGGGTTTGGTTCCATTTGACGTCCAGTTCGCTTAACCAGCCTGTCAGTGTCGGCAGGTCATGGGTGCTGGTTGTGGCCAGCGCGTCTTTGGACCACTTCATGATGGGCTTGAACGTCGCGTTGTCCTGTTCGAACAACAACACGCGCATGCCGAGAATCTCGCGCTCGGACAGCTTTTCATGCAGCCCTTCCGGGACAGTGCCCAAGTCTTCGCCCAGTACGATTGCCTTGTGCCGCCAGGACTCGAGGCTCAACAGCCGCAGCATGTCGTCCAGCGGGTAGTTCAGGTAAGCACCCTCATTGGGCGGCGAGCCCATCGGGATGACCCACAGGCGCTGCAGGCCCATGACGTGGTCAATGCGCAGGCCGCCGGCGTGCGCAAAGTTGGCCCGCAGCATTTCGATAAACGCCTGGAAACCGTTGCGCTTGAGGCCCGTTGGTGAAAACGCCGAGATGCCCCAGCTCTGCCCGGCACGGTTGAGAATGTCCGGCGGTGCGCCGACTGTCAGTGCCGAAAGCAACTCGTCCTGACGACTCCAGGCCTGGCTGCCGGCACCGTCCGCGCCAACGGCCAGGTCACCGATCAGCCCTACGCTCATGCCACTTGTGCGTGCTGCGGTCTGGGCGCGCTCAAGGCCGCGTGCAATCAGCCACTGAGCAAAGGCGTGAAAGCCAATCTCGTCGCTGTGCTGCGCCGCGAACTCATCGAGGGCAGCATGGCGCGGATCCTTGTACTGCTCGGGCCAGTCATGCCAGTTGCCGCCAATGCCCAACGTGTCGCCTGCGTCGCGCAGCGCTTCAAAGCGGCAGTGATTTTCCAGCGCTTCGCCGCCAGCGCGACGGAAGCTCTTGAAGTCCTCATGAAAGGGGTGATCGCTGCCGGTGAAGTCTGCATACAGCGTGCGCAGCAGTGTCCATTTGGCCGCCGCAGCCGCTGGCCAGTCGATCAGCGGCAGGTCTTCGAGGCGTTTGAACTCTGCCGCGAGCCCGGCTTTCTCGATGGCCTGTTCAACCGCGCCGTCACCGAGAATGGTGCCGGGCGCGGCGTACAGTGCGTTGAGAAACAACCGACTGGACGGCGAATACGGGCTGTAGCGCTGGCTGTCGTTGGAAAACATGGCATGGACCGGACTGATCGCCACGGCACAGGCACCACGCGTCCCTGCTGCACGGACGAAAGCCTCCAGGCCTTGGGTATCCCCGATGCCGCCATCGCCCTTGCGACGCAAATAGTACAACTGCGTGGTGAGGCCCCAGTCACGCGCGATCGGGGTATTGCCGGCCATGCCCAGGCTGTAGCAGGTCTTGGGCGCCACCGCGATGGTCAGTGACTGGCCATCGATTTCCAGCGCGTGATAACCCACTGCTTCGACGCCCGGCATGTGCGCCTGGGCGGTCAGTTTCCCTTCCTGCGCACGCCCGTCTTCCTGCTTGAGCGTGAAAGGGCTCGCTGGCGCGAACCACGCCGACAGGTCCACAGACGTGTTCTGGTCCACGGTGATCAGCGGTGGCGGGGTGGCCGGCTGGCTGTCCTTGCGCAAACGCTCAAGACTGGCCTTGACTTCGTCCTCTGTGTCAGCGGGGTAACCCAGACCGCCGAGGACCTTGCGCAGGACCTCGGGGCTTACGCGTTGCGGCTTGGCGTTGGCGTCCTTCCAGTCGACCGACAGGCCTGCTTCGGCCGCCAGCGTTTCCAGTTGCTCATTGCTCATCCTGTTCCTCCACAGCATCACTCGATTTCAGGCTGACAACGGCCGTGTATTGATTGAGAGTGCCGTGTGAGGAAAGTTCTGCGGAGTTTGGCTGCGATTGATAAAGGATTCTGCTGGCGGTGAGGTCGTCGGTCGAGACGGCTTCAGTGCCCAGGTTCAGATCGATGCGCAGTTCGCTGCCGTCACCCAGTTGCCAGCGGGCGCTGACCGCTTTGTCGCCCAGTTCGGTGACGCCCAATGCCTTGGCGCCGGCCAGGCGAGGGAACAGCTCTGTGCGGCGAATTTCCAGCAGCTGCTTGTATAGGGCCAGCCAGTTGCGATGGTCCTGGCCCTTGTCGGTTTCCAGCAGCAACGCATCGAAGGCCGGGCGCGACGCTTCAAACGTCTTCAGGGCGTTCGGGTCCGGGATCTGCTCACGCTTGGCCGGGTCTTTGAACGCCGCGAAGTCCTTGAACTCGCCGCGGCGACCTTCACGCACCGCATCCGCCAGTTCGTCGTGGAAGTCAGTGAAGAACAGGAACGGTTCGCTCGCGCCCCATTCGTCTCCCATGAACATCATCGGGATCATCGGCGACAGCAGCAACAAGGCCGTGGCCGCCTGCAAGGCCTGCGGCGGGCTCAGCTGGATCAGTCGCTCGCCAAACGCACGGTTGCCGATCTGGTCGTGATTCTGCAGGAACAACACGAAGGAGGTGGGCGGCAGATGACCGCTCGGCTCGCCTCGGGTGTGACCGTGGCGGGTGGCTTCGCCCTGATAGACAAAACCCTCGCCCAGCAGGCGGGCCAATTTCTGCGTAGGCTTTTCCGCGAAGTCGGTGTAGTACGCGTCGGTCTCCCCGGTCAGCAGAACGTGCAGCGTGTTGTGGCCGTCGTCGTTCCACTGCGCATCGTAGCCCTGCGCCATGCGCGTGGCCTCGTTGTGCTCGTTCTCCAGCGTCAGCCATACGTGGCGCTCGCTGCCAAGGGTGTCGCGGACCTGGCGGGCGAGGTCTTCGAGGAACGTCGGGTCTTCGATGGCATGCACGGCGTCGAAGCGCAAGCCGTCGAAGCGATAGTCCTGTAGCCACATCATCGTGTTGCCGATGAAGAAATCGCGCACTTCGTCACGACGGAAGTCGATCGCGTCGCCCCACGGCGTCTTCTTGTCGCTGCGAAAGAAGTGTTTGGCGTAGGCACCCAGATAGTTGCCGTCCGGGCCGAAGTGGTTGTAAACCACGTCAAGAATCACCGCCAGGCTGAGACCGTGGGCGGTGTCGATCAAATGCTTGAGCTGATCGGGTGTGCCGTAGGAGGACTGCGCGGCGTAGGGCAGGACACCGTCGTAGCCCCAGTTGCGATCGCCGGGAAACTGCGCAATCGGCATCAGTTCGATGGCGGTGATGCCGGTATCGACCAGATGCTGAAGACGCTGCTCGACGCCTTCGTAGCCGCCCAGCACGCCTGCGTGCAGTTCATAAATGACCGCTTCGTGCCACGGGCGACCTTGCCAACCCGGGTTTTGCCATTGGTAGGCTGACTGATCAACGACGATGCTGTAACCGTGCACATCACCGTCCTGCGCCCGGGAAGCCGGGTCAGGTACGGTGAGGGTGTTTTCAGGGTCGAGGGTAACGCGGTAGCGGTAGCGCGTGCCGGCGGCACAGGCCGCGTCGAGCACAAACCAGCCGTATTCTTTAGGCTGGAGGACCTGGGCTGGCCCGTTTTCGAACTCGACGCTGACTTCTTTGGCGTCCGGTGCCCAGAGGGCAAACCGGGTGTGTTGCTGATCCAGCATGACGGCGCCGTGGCGCCAGTTTTGATCCGTGCGCGATGGCATCCGAAACTCCTGATCAGTGGTTTATCAATAATGCAGCGCCACGGCTGCGTTTTTCTTCAGCAGCTCCTGGTACAGATCGGCGTACGGTTCAACCGCCTTGTGCCAATCGAACGGAGCAGCCATGGCGCGGCAGCGCATGGCGTTGAGCAACAGAGGGCTTTCGAAGACCTTGAATGCGCGGGTCAGGGCTTCGGTGTAGCTTTCTACGGTGGACTCATCGAACAGGAAGCCAGTGCAACCGTCTTCGATGGTGTCCGCCAGGCCACCGGTGCGGCGGGCGATGGGCAGGGAACCGAAGCGTTGCGCATACATTTGGCTCAAGCCACAAGGCTCGTAGCGCGAAGGCATGAGCAGGAAGTCGCTGCCGGCAAACATGCGACGTGCATCGGTTTCGTTAAAGCCGACACGCACGCTGATCTGGCCCGGGAAGCGCGCCGCGAGCTCGCGCATGGCCTCTTCTTCGTCCGGCTCGCCACGGCCGATGATCGCGATCTGCCCACCGTTATTAACGATGTGCTCGGCCACGCCGATGGTCAGGTCCAGACCCTTCTGGTACACCAGCCGCGAGACCACGGCGAACAGCGGGCCGGTCGATGGCTCCAGTTCAAACAATTCGCGCACGTAGTCAGCGTTGATTTCCTTGCGGGTCCACTCGTTCGGCGCGAAGCGGCAAATCAGGTGCTCGTCGGTCGCGGCATCCCAGCTCTCATCGATCCCGTTGGGGATCCCGCTCAGTTGGCCGCGATCAGCCTTGCTTTGCAGGAAACCTTCCAGACCACAACCGAAATCCGGGGTGGTGATTTCCTTGGCGTAGGTCGCGCTCACGGTGGTGATGTGGCTCGAGTACGCCATGCCAGCCTTGATAAAGGACAACTGGCCGTAAAACTCCATCCCCTCAGGGCTCAGCGCTTCGTCCGGGATGCCCAGCTCGCGGCTGGAAGCAACGCTGACGAAGCCTTGATAGGCGAGGTTGTGGATGGTGAAGATCGACGGGGTGGTTTGCCCGCGCCATTTCATATAGGCCGGTGCTAGGCCTGCTGGCCAGTCATGGGCATGAACCAGCTCGGGGCACCATTGGGTCTTGACTGCGCCGGCAGCGAAGTCGGCAGCGGCCAGGCCCAGGCGGGCAAAGCGAATGTGGTTGTCGGACCAGTCGCGTCCTTCGTTGTCGCCGTAAGGAGTGCCCGGGCGCTCATAGAGTTCAGGACAGATCAGCACGTAGATGACCAGGCCATCTTTCATGTCCATTCGGCCAATCTTGCACGGCGGCAGCGCAGCGTGGCCGTTCAGCTCGCTGATGATGTGAATCGGGTTACCGCTGTTGATCACTTGCGGATAGCCGGGAATCAGCACGCGTACATCGTGCAGGTGGCGCATGGCGCGCGGCAGTGCGGCAGACACATCGCCCAGGCCACCAGTTTTCACCAGGTCGGCCATTTCTGAAGTCACGAACAGGATTTTCTTGCGGGTTACCGAAGAAATCGCCGGTTGAACAGGAGGCAGTTGCAGCACGGGTGCGCTCGTCGTTGCGAAGACCGGCAGATGGGTCAGCTCGCTGGCCGGCTGATTAAAACTCTCTCCCTTCTGGGTTTTGACAGCGGCACTAATCATCGTTTTCTCCAGTTCGATATGCAGTGTTGGTACAGCAATGGTGCAATTTGTAATTGCAGCGGCCATTTCCTATGGCCAGGCACACAAGACCTACGCAAAATCGATACCCATTTACCGACTGCACATACAAGGACCAGGTGAAGCGGACTTTGCTTGATTTTTTTCAACAGCATAGTTGCTCTATTCACATGACCTCGCGGGCTGTGAAGAAGTTTCGACTATTTTTCAGGGCGATGTCTGGCTGGCGGGGTAGCGGGGCGGCTGCCGCTGGTATTCGCTGCGTCGGATCGATCTGCACGCGTGTGAACGCGCAGGCGTGGAGCATGGGCGCTCCGCGATTATCGCGGGGTGCCGCCGGTCGGATTGTTTGACAATCTTTCAACAAGTGGTCTACTCCGACGCTGCTGCCGCGCTGTCCTGGACCAAAAACCACCCCTTTTTAATGGTGTGCCTTTTCTCGGTGCGTGACGGCCAAATTCCTGCCCGATCAGAGACATTTCCTACTTCCGTATAAAGATAATTTCCCGATCCCGGGGTTAGAATCTGCGCCACGCGGCGCACCGGCATTGTTCAGCCTGGCGCCTGTTCAGTTTTTTTGCGGGTCGAGGAAGTCAATGCAAGCTCCTGAGGTTCTGGTACTGCAGGCGAGTTACAGCAATGCGGTTCATGCTGAAGCCATCGGGTTTCTGCTCAACCAATACGCGGAAGACGCCATGGGCGGCGGGGAGTCTTTATCGATAGACACCCGCCAGCAGCTGGCAATCGAACTGGCCAAGCGGCCCCATGCCTTCAGCGTGCTGGCGTTCATCTCAGGCGAACCGGTCGGCCTGGTGAACTGTTTTGAGGGGTTCTCGACCTTCGCTTGCCGCCCCCTGATCAACGTCCACGATGTAGTCGTGATCGCCTCGGCGCGAGGCATGGGTATCAGTCAAAAGATGCTGGCGAAGGTCGAAGAGATCGCCCGTCAGCGCGGTTGCTGCAAAATCACCCTTGAAGTGCTGGAAGGCAACGAAGCCGCCAAAGGCGCCTACCGCAAGCTAGGCTTCGCCGACTACCAGCTGGATCCGCAAATGGGCCGTGCGCTGTTCTGGCAGAAGGCGTTGTAGCTAAATCGCGCCCAATGCCCTGCGCTTGATCAAATCTGTAGGAGCCGGCTTGCTGGCGAAGGCGTATGGTCAGTCGACACACTCACCGCTGATTCACCGCGCTCGCCAGCAAGCCGGCTCCTATGTATGGACTCGCCTCCACTGTCTACCCGCTTTTAAACACTGCTACCCGGTTGCATCTATGTATAAGGCCTGTTCGAGGAAGCCGCTCTGGGCTTCTGGCCAACATTGGTTGAGCTCGCGGTATGCCCATTACATTCAGGCCTCAAGGGCCAGTAGGAGCCAAGGCATCAATCCGCGACGGTCTTACCTGGGGTCAATGTTTTCAGCAGGGGCAGGAGCGCCTTTGCGCCCCGGTGGCAGAACTTTTTGGGTCAGTGACTCATCGCCGTCTCCTGCCTGTTGGACGGTTCACGGCGATAAGTCTGATCATTCTGTAAAAGCGACCAGATGATGCGCAGGTTGCGGTTTGCCAGCCGTACCGCAGCTTTTTTGCTCCCCAGGTGGTTCAGCCATTGCAGCAGCCGACGGTCATCCGGCTGATCGGAATCGTGCCGCAGCTGCCGCAACACCGCATGAGCGCCCTGTATCGCCAGGCTGCGAATGTAGCTATCACCCCGCTTGGTCATTCGACCCAGCCTAACCCGCTCTCCTGAGCTGTTTTGATCAGGCACCAGGCCGAAGTAAGCTGCAAACATGCGGGCATCGGCGAATCGCTCGGGCCGGGTTTGCTTGGCCACTATCGCGGTGGCAATGATCGGCCCGACACCCCGTATGGTCATCAACCGCATGGTAGTTCTGTCCTGTTTGGCTGCCTCCTCCAGACGCCCGGTTAAGCCCCTGATCCGTTCGCCCAGATGACACCATTCGGCCAGCAACTCATCGATCAATTCGCGGAACATATCCGGCAATGGTTGGGTGGCATCTTCCAGAACCCGAGGTACTTTCTGAATGATCGCAGCTTCGCCTTGGGCCATGGCCACACCGTGCTCAAGCAGTAAACCGCGCATCTGGTTACCCACCGCCGTGCGTCGACGTACACAGCCTTGCCGGATGCGGTGCAGTGCCTGCATGGCCAACTCTGCAGCATTTTTGATAGGCACCGCCGAAATTCTGTCGTCGCGACCGGCACGCAAAATTGCGAGTGCATCATTGCGATCATTTTTGGCGCCGCTGCGATGATCGGCCACACGACCGGCTGGAAGTATTCGCGCCAGATTGCCCTGATCCTGTAGCTGACGCGCCCAGGCCTGGGCGCCCGGACCGGTTTCCATGAGAACGACAACGTGGGGTTCTAGCTTGCAGAGAAACGCCTGGAAACCTTCACGCGACTTGATGCGCTCTTCATAAAGCACTTGGCCCAGCGCATCTTCGCCGGCGATCTGGAAGACCCGCTTGGCCAGATCGGCCGCCACCGTAGTGCAAGCCGCAGGATCGGATGGAGACAAAGACTGATTACCCGTCGTATGCTTTTTCATGGACTCGCCCTCGCTGTCGTTGGCTGTTTAGACTGCCACCGCGGCGCACTGACGCCTCGGCCTGGGCGAGTCCATCCAATTACAGAGGCGACGCCGTGCGAAGGTGCTCATTCAGTTCGCCGCCGAGTTCATGTGTGCGTGGCCTGTAGTTGTCGCGCCAGCAACACCTCTCAAACTATTTGTAACAGTTGTGTCCTGTAAGGCGATTCCGAGAGCGCGATAGGATCGCCTCCCGTATTGCCTTCAGGACTCACATGTCGCCCTCTCTGGAACCTCCCAGTCTTCCACTCCCTTCAAGCCGACTCTTTTTAAAAAGCGTCGCAAGCCGTCACCTCGCTGTTACGCCCCCGCACTCAAACCCCGCCAGCCGCGCGTTGCCCGACCGTACGGCCGGCATTCGCGTGGCTGTCTACCTGCCCGTCATGGAGGGCTGACCCATGGAGTGGATCGCTGACCCCACGGCCTGGCTTGGCCTGTTGACCCTGATCGTGCTTGAGCTGGTGCTTGGCATTGATAATCTGGTGTTCATCGCCATCCTGGCTGACAAACTACCGCCCGAGCAGCGTGACCGCGCGCGGGTGCTGGGCCTTTCCCTGGCGCTGATCATGCGGCTGGGCTTGCTGGCGAGCATCTCGTGGATGGTCACCCTGACCGAGCCGTTGTTTGAAGTATTCGGGAAGAGCTTCTCGGGCCGTGACTTGATCATGCTGTTCGGCGGGGTGTTCCTGCTGTTCAAGGCGACCATGGAACTGCACGAGCGCCTCGAAGGCCACGTCGCACAGCGCTCGGGCAGCACGACCTATGCACTGTTCTGGCCCATCGTCGCGCAGATCGTAGTCCTCGACGCGGTGTTCTCTCTGGATGCCGTGATTACTGCCGTGGGCATGGTCGACGAATTGTCGATCATGATGATCGCCGTGGTGTTCTCGATCGCGATCATGATCATCGCCAGCAAGCCGCTGACCGCATTCGTCAATGCTCACCCGACCGTCATCATGCTGTGCCTGGGCTTTCTGATGATGATCGGCTTCAGCCTGACCGCCGACGGCCTCGGTTTCCATATTCCCAAGGGCTACCTGTATGCAGCCATTGGCTTCTCGATCCTGATCGAAGTGTTCAACCAGATCGCCCGGGCACGGCGCAAGCGCAGCGTAAAGGGCGATCTGCCGCGCCGCGAGCGCACCGCCCATGCCGTGTTGCGTCTGCTGGGCGGGCGCAAACCCAACGCCGAGGAGGTTGGCGACGAGATCGCCGACATGCTCGACGGCGACGCCGACAGCGGCGAAGTGGTTTTCGACCGCCGCGAGCGGGTGATGATCAGCGGCGTGCTGCAGTTGGCGCAACGGCCGGTGCGCAGTGTGATGACAGTGCGCAACGACGTCGACGTTATTGACCTGGACGAGACACCAGAGGGCATTCGCCAGCGGTTGCTCAGCTCCACCTATTCGCGGTTGCCATTGATACGCGGTGGGCGTATCGATGAGCCGCTGGGCTTCGTGCATAAAAAGGAAATGCTCAACGCGTGGTTGTCTGGCCTCGAACCGAACGTCGAGCACCTGGCCCGGCCAACACTGAACCTGCTGGACAGCTTCTCTATCCTCAACGCCCTTGAGCAGATGCGCGCGCAGTCCACGCACATTGCTTTCGTCATCAACGAATTCGGTGACTTCGCCGGTATCCTCACCATGACCGACATTCTCGAATCCATCGCTGGCGAATTGCCGGACGCCAGCGAGATCGAGGGGCCGGATCTGGTCGAGGAGGGCGATGGCGTGCTGGTCAATGCCGCGATGAACCTGAGTCATCTGCGCGAGCGTGTCGGGTTCAAGGCGCGCGCCACTGACGACTATCAGACTCTGGCTGGCCTTGTCATGAGCCTGCTTGACCGTCTGCCGGTGATCGGGGACGAACTTCAGTGGCAGGGCTGGCACATGAAGGTGGTACAAGTGCAGGAACGTCGTGTGACACGGGTGCTGTTGCGGCAAAATCCTTCGCCATGAAAGGCCTGATCCCTTGACCCCGGCAGGCAGAAATTGACCCACCACACGCCCAAACAAAAGGCCCGCAGTGTGCGGGCCTTTTGTTGAGTAGCGTTTCAACGGGCGGTTATTTCTGCACAACGTCAGCTTTGCCCTCAGCCTGGCCGGCAGCTTTCTCCATGTGCGCGAAGTCACTCAAGCCCTTCTGCGCGTACGGGTCGCCGATCATGCGCGGGCGCGCCTTGAAATCCAGGCTGACCAGGCTTTTGGTGCTGTCAAGCTCATCGAAGCTCAGTCCTGCCAACTGCGACCAAGTGTGAATCAGGTTTGAGCTGGTGTAAGGCCGATCATGAATGCTGTCGAAATTCCAGTCATGGGTCTGCCGCCACTTGGGCGAGGCGTAGGCTATGAACGGCACGGTGTACATCGGAATGGTCGGCTTGTTCTCGTTTCGCCCCAGGGTGCTGCGCCCGGGTGAATCGTAGACGTCTTCGCCGTGATCGGAGAGGTACAGCAGAAAGCCGTTCGGATCAGACTTGCCGTATTCCTTGATCAGGCTGGACACCACGAAATCGTTGTACAGCACGGCGTTGTCGTAGCTGTTGTACAGCTCCAGCTTGCTGTCATCGATGTCGGCCGGGACGCCATCACGTCCGCTGAATTTGGCGTACTCCTCAGGGAAACGGTACTGGTAGGCCATATGCGTACCCAGCAAGTGCACCACGATCAGTTTTCGGGGCGCTGCGTCGGTCAGCGCTTTGGCGAACGGTTCCAGCACATCGCCGTCGTACTGGCGGGCGTTCTGGTTGCGGTTGTTGTTCAGGTAGACCTGCTCGTCCGCTTGCTCGGAAAACGTCGTGAGCATCGTGTTGCGCTTGGTCATCGTCTGCTGGTTGGTGATCCAGAAGGTTTTGTAACCGGCCTGCTTCATCACGCTGACGATCGACGGCGTCTTCAGGTAGAGGTCCGGGTTTTCTTCGTCAGCGAAGGTCAAGACCTGCTGCAGGGCCTCGATGGTGTAAGGCCGCGGCGTGATCACATTGTTGAACACCTGCAGCTGGTCCTTCATGGCATCCAGGTTCGGCGTGGTCTGGCGCGGATAACCGTACAGGTGCATGCGCCCGCGGTTGGTCGACTCACCGATGACCAGCACCAGGGTCGTTGGCAGGTTGGCCTGCTGGTCCTGTAGGTTTTTCAGCGGGGGGATATTGCTGCTGCTGGTCAACATGCCTTGCATGCTGTCCAGCTGCTGAGTGTAACGGTGATAGGCAACCAACATCTGCCATGGCACTGCGGGCTCGATCCGTGACTCGAAGGCTTCGAGCGCCGAGGCGGTGTCGTCGTGGCGAGCGAACTGCTTGGCGAGCGGGTAGCCGATGATGCCGATCAGCAATGCGGCGGCCACGGCGTAGGCGCGTGCGCGTGGCATGTACACCGGACGCAGGCGTGTCCAGAGAAAGATCGCGAAGGCGGTGTGGGCAATGAATGCCAGCACGATCCACCACGCAAAATACTGGGTCATGTATTCGCCGGCTTCAGAGATGTTCGACTCGAACATGATGAAGATGACGCTCTGGGAAAACTCCTGCTGATAAATGAAGAAGTAGCCCAGGCTCGCCATGGAGCAAGCCCACAGCACAACGCCGATAACGGCGGCCATCGCGCGGGTCTTTTTAGGGAACATCAACATCGGCGCCAGCCAGATACCACTGATCACGAACGCCTGGCGGAAGCCGGCGAAGCCGGTGATGCCGGTCAGCTGGATCAGCAGCTGGGTGATGCCGGAGAAGTACCAGAAAAATATAAACAGCCAGACGATGCCCGCCCAGTCGAATCTTTTCGGAGTCGTGGTGCTCCGTTCAGTCGTTGCCATCAAGCGCTCCGCTATAGACTTTTCGGGCGGCTGAACGCCGTCCGATTTCATTCAAATGCCAGCAATTGGCCAGCAGCTAACAGGTTGA
The DNA here is from genome assembly GCF_000759445.1 of Pseudomonas lutea. NCBI lineage: Bacteria > Pseudomonadati > Pseudomonadota > Gammaproteobacteria > Pseudomonadales > Pseudomonadaceae > Pseudomonas > Pseudomonas lutea. The sequence continues at coordinate 1,379,446 of NZ_JRMB01000001.1, read as the reverse complement.
GGGTCGGGATTATGTTTTCAGGCGGGTGAAAATTTTGTCAGCAGGTAAGTTGCACGGCAGGAAAAATGAGCTAAGGCACCTGCATGAATGCAGTCAGGGGAACGGAACAGTGCTTGCCGGGTCCGACGCAGGGTTGAAATTGGCGGTGGACGGTGCGCAAGGCGCATCAGGCAGGAGGGGATAAGCGAGGCTCAGGCAAGCCGGTTGAAGGGCTTGCCCTGGCAGGGTGAAGCGCGGTGGTCAGGCGTGCAGAGCGTTGCTGCTGCCGATCAACTGAGCGTGCTGCATCATCGAGGTCAGTTGAGCGACCTTCTTCTGCAACAATGCGCGTTCTTCCCTGAGCTGGCGCAGCTCGTCACGGCGGATTGTGACGTAGAGCGTTTGTGGAGCGTTGGCTGGTAGTACTGTGCCCATTGGACACCTCGCAATGGCGGATTCAACTTCAAAGGTCCAGGCAATGGCGGGTTGCTGCTCGCCACGTCCTGCTCAGTACCTCTATCGGCCGGGATTCTGATTTCTTTTGCAGAAAAAAGGAACTTTTTTATTTTTGATGGTCAGCCGCCGTTCAGGATCGCGGAAACCGGCGCCATAGGGCAGTCTTGCAAACCCCATGTGCGTCTGCACATGAAAGTTTTTTCACCGGGAAACCCTAGTTTGCCTCCCCGGACTAACCCACTATGCGGCACTGGGCTATAAAATGAGGCACCTCTGAATTTGATTAAGGAGCACCTCTACATGCAACTCGGGATTGTTGGACTAGGCCGCATGGGCGGCAACATCGCACGTCGACTGATGCTCAATGGCCACACGACTGTGGTTTATGATCGCGATGAGACCTCTCGTACCGCGCTCGCAAATGAAGGTTCGACCCCGGCCCATGACCTCGCGTCGCTGGTGGCCGGGCTGGAGAAGCCGCGGGCTGTCTGGGTCATGTTGCCTGCTGGCGCTCCAACCGAAGACACCATCAACGAACTTGCAGGTTTGCTCGACGCCGATGACGTGATCATCGACGGTGGCAATACCTTCTATAAAGACGACGTGCGCCGTTCGGTGGCATTGAAAGACAAGGGCCTGCACTACGTGGACGTCGGTACTTCGGGCGGCGTCTGGGGGCTGGAGCGCGGCTATTGCATGATGATCGGCGGCGAGACAGAGGTCGTTACCCGACTCGACCCGATTTTCAAGACGCTGGCCCCGGGCATCGGCGAAATTCCCCGCACCAAAGACCGCGCCAAAGACGCCGATCCGCGCGCTGAACATGGCTACATCCATGCCGGCCCACCGGGCGCCGGTCATTTCGTCAAGATGGTCCACAACGGCATCGAGTACGGCATGATGCAGGCCTTCGCCGAAGGCTTCGACATCCTCAAGACCAAAAACTCTGACAACCTGCCGGCCGACCAGCGCTTTGACCTGAACCTGGGCGACATCGCCGAAGTGTGGCGTCGCGGCAGCGTAGTGTCCTCCTGGCTGCTGGACCTGACCGCTGATGCACTGGCGACCGATCCGCAGCTCAATGCCTATTCGGGCTCGGTGGCCGACAGCGGGGAAGGCCGCTGGACCATTGAAGCGGCCATGGAGCAGGCGGTACCGGTTCCGGTGCTGTCCACGTCGCTGTTTGCCCGCTTCCGCTCCCGTCAACAAAGCACGTACGGCGACAAGATGCTGTCAGCCATGCGTTTCGGATTTGGTGGTCACAAGGAACCAAAATAATGGGTTTATCGCGCAGCAAGCAGAATGCTCCGGTCGCTCCGGCGACCACGCTGTTCCTTTTCGGCGCCCACGGTGATCTGGTCAAGCGGCTGCTGATGCCCGCGCTCTACAACCTGTTCCGCGACGGGCTGGTGGGCGAGGACCTGCACATCGTTGGCGTGGACCACAACACCGTCAGCGACGCCGACTTCGCCAAAAAGCTTGAGGATTTCATTCGTCAGGAGGCGGCCAGCAAGGTCGCCCAGGGCGGCGAAGACCCTCTGGACCCAGCGTTGTGGGGCAGCTTGTCCAAGCGCATCACTTACATCACCGGTGATTTTCTCGACGACTCCACGTATGCCGACATCAACGCGAAGATCCAGAGCACCGGCACCCGCAATGCGGTGTTCTACCTCGCGACTGCGCCGCGTTTCTTCAGTGAAGTGACGCAGCGCCTGGGCTCTTCCGGGCTGATGGTCGAGGACGACGAGAGCTTCCGGCGCGTGGTGATCGAGAAGCCGTTCGGCCATGATCTGCCCAGCGCCGTGGCCCTGAACAACTGCTTGCTCAAGGTCATGAGCGAGAAGCAGATCTACCGCATCGACCACTACCTGGGTAAGGAGACGGTGCAGAACATTTTGGTGAGCCGTTTCTCCAACGGTTTGTTCGAGTCGTTCTGGAACAACCATTACATTGACCACGTGCAGATCACCGCAGCTGAAACTGTCGGTGTCGAAACCCGTGGCAGTTTTTACGAGACCACCGGCGCGCTGCGGGACATGGTGCCCAATCACCTGTTCCAGTTGCTGGCCATGGTCGCCATGGAGCCGCCGGCTGCATTCGGTGCCGACGCCGTGCGTGGCGAGAAAGCCAAGGTGGTCGGCGCAATCCGCCCCTGGTCCGAAATGGAGGCCCTGGCCAATTCGGTGCGCGGTCAGTACTCGGAAAGCAGCATCGAGGGCAAGGCCGTGACCGGTTACCGCGAGGAAGACCGCGTTGCCCCCGACAGCAACACCGAAACCTACGTCGCGCTGAAAGTGATGATTGATAACTGGCGCTGGATGGGCGTGCCTTTTTATCTGCGCACCGGCAAGCGCATGAGCGTGCGCGATACCGAGATCGCCATCTGCTTCAAGCCCGCGCCCTATGCGCAGTTCCGTGACACCGATGTCGACAGCGTTGCGCCGAACTTTTTGAAGATTCAGATCCAGCCCGACGAAGGCATGTGGTTCGACCTGCAGGCGAAAAAGCCGGGGCCGACCCTGGACATGCAGACCATCGAGCTGGGCTTTGCCTACAAGGACTTCTTCGAGATGCAGCCGTCCACCGGCTACGAGACCCTGATTTATGACTGCCTGACCGGCGATCAGACGCTGTTCCAGCGCGCAGACAACATCGAGAACGGCTGGCGCGCGGTGCAGCCTTTCATCGACGCTTGGGCCAAGGATCCGCAGGTGGAGCTTTACCACGCCGGGGAGGATGGTCCAGCGGCCGCGGATGAATTACTGGCCCGCGATGGCCGCACCTGGCAGCGTCTGGGATGAGTGATGCTTCGCTACCCCTCATCCGATTCATGCTGTCAGACATCGACGGCACGCTGCTGCACCCCGATCACAGCCTGAGCCAGGCCAACATTGACGCTGTGCGTAAATTGCAGGAGGCCGGGATTCATTTCTCGGTCGCCAGCAGCCGTCCGCCGCGCGCCATGCGTCAGCAGATCGAAGCCTTGGGCATCAAGCTGCCGACGGTGGCCTTCAACGGCGCCAACATCATCAACCCTGACGGCAGCCTGTTGAAAGCTCACCGCATTGATGCCGCAGCCGCGCGCACCAGCCTTGAGCTATTCGCCGGCGAGGCGGTGGCCGTCTGGGTTTTTGCCGATGACCAGTGGCTGCTGCTCAATCCCGAAGGGGATTACGTCGATCACGAGCGCAACACGCTGGGCTACGATTTCGTTCAGGTCGACAGCTTTGACGAGTACCTGGACCGCATCGACAAGATCGTCGCGGCGAGCAAGGACTTCGAGCTGCTCAAGCGCCTTGAGGTCAAGCTCAATCCACTGATCGCTGTGTCTGCGCTGGCGGCGCGCTCGCAATCCTATTACCTGGACGTCACTGCGCTGGACGCCAACAAGGGCACCGCACTGGCGACGCTGGCTGAAACCCTGGGCGTGCCGTTGGCCCACACTGCTGCGATTGGCGATGCGGGCAACGACGTGGCGATGTTCCTGCGTGCCGGGTTGTCGATTGCGATGGGCCAGGCCGAGGTAGGCGTCAAGACTCACGCCAATTACGTGACCGACAGTAACGCGGAAGACGGTCTGGCCAAGGCCATCGAGCGCTACATTCTGCCTCGTTGAACGATGCGGGGTGTGCGTAGCGTTGGCGGGACTGCTGCAACGCAGCAGGCGCTATCCACCTAGAGGAATAACCGCTCGATGGCTGCATTGATCGAAGATTACGCGCTGCTCGGCAACTGCCGTACCGCAGCGCTGGTGGCCCGCGACGGGTCACTGGACTGGCTGTGCTTCCCGCGCTTCGACGCGCCCGCCTGTTTCGCCGCGCTGCTGGGCGACAGCAACAACGGGCGCTGGAAGCTGGCACCGGCCGACGCCAACGCGCAGTCACGCCGCAGTTATCGCGACGGTACGTTGATTCTGGAAACCCTGTTCACCACTGAAACAGGGCAGGCGCTGCTCATCGATTTCATGCCCATGGACATCGATAGCAGCGTGGTCCGTCTGGTTGTCGGTGTGCAAGGGCGAGTCGACTTTGCAATGGATCTGGCGATCCGTTTCGACTACGGCAGCAGTGTCCCGTGGGTCGAAAAGCGCAACTTGCACACGATGACTGCCGTGGCTGGACCCGACATGCTGGTGTTGCGCACGCCTGCGGATCTGCACCCCATGGATCACCACACCGAAAGCCTCTTTACCGTCCAGGCGGGGCAACGACTCGGCTTTGCCCTGTCTTGGCAGGTTTCTCACGAGCCGGTGCGTGCAGGGTTCAATATCGAGTCGGCGTTGCAGCAAACCGAGTCGTTCTGGCAAGATTTTTCCGGGCGTTGCCCGGACGTCGGACCGTGGACTGATCAGGTCAAGCGCTCGTTGATTACGCTCAAAGCGATGACCTACGCGCCAACCGGCGGCATCGTCGCAGCGGTCACGACGTCGCTGCCCGAGCAGTTGGGTGGCGAGCGCAATTGGGACTACCGGTTCTGTTGGCTGCGTGACGCGACCATGACGCTGCTGGCGTTCATGAACCTCGGCTACTTTGAGGAAGCCACTGCCTGGCGCAACTGGCTGCTGCGTTCGGTCGCGGGCAATCCGGAGCAGGTGCAGATCATGTACGGCCTGGCCGGGGAGCGACGTTTGCTCGAGTACGAACTGACGTGGCTGGCAGGGTACGAAGGGTCGCGTCCGGTACGGGTGGGCAATGCTGCGGCAAGTCAGGTCCAGCTGGACGTTTACGGCGAAGTCGCCGACGCAATGACTCAGGCGCTGAAAAGCGGCCTGCCAGTGCTGCCGCGCAGCACGGAAATCCAGAAAGTGATCATGCCGTTTCTGGAAAAAGTCTGGCACCAGCCAGACGCCGGTATCTGGGAGATTCGCTCGGAGCCTCGGCACTTCACCCACTCCAAAGTCATGGCCTGGGTGGCCTTCGACCGTACCGCAGGAGTGCTCGCGCTCAGTGAAAACCCGGAAGATCGCGAGCGCGGGGAGCATTATCGTGCTGTTGCCGAGCAGATCCATGCCGACGTGTGCGCCAACGGTTTCAACTCAGTGCTGGGCAGCTTTGTGCAGACCTACGGCGGTACCGAGCTGGACGCCAGCCTGTTACAGATTGCCCTGACGGGGTTCCTGCCGGTCGACGATCCTCGCGTTACAGGGACGGTCAGGCACATTGAAGCGTCTTTGATGAAAGACGGCCTGTTGCTGCGCTACGACAGCGAACGCAGCACCGACGGCGTGGCTGGCAGTGAAGGGACGTTCCTGGTGTGTTCATTCTGGCTCGCGGACGTCTACGTGCTGCAAGGCCGAGAGGAAGAAGCGCGCATTTTGTTCGAGCGGCTGTGTGGGTTGTGCAATGACGTCGGCCTGCTCGCCGAGCAATACGACCCCCAGCAAGGCCGCATGCTCGGCAACTTCCCCCAGGCCTTCAGCCACATCGGCATCATCAACACCGCCCTGAATCTGCACCGCGCCGTATGCCCGGTAAAAAGCCGCGCCGCTGCGGGGCTCTAGCGAGTCGAGCGTTAGCGTCCGTTGGTGATGGGGCGAGACCAGACCAGACCAGACCTGGTCACGCCCCGTCAGCAAAGGTGCCCATGCCGGCCTCTTCCCGGCTGAAGCCGGTCCTACAAAAACACCGCGTGCGGTCAGCAAACTGGTGTCGCCAGCAAGCTTGGTCATGCCGAAATACCGAGGCTGCTCACACCGGCCTCTTCCCGGCTGAAGCCGGTCCTACAAAAACACCGCGTGCAGTCAACCGAACGGGTTTCGCCGACAAGGGACGCGGAGCGTCCCGGGATGCATACCCACGCAGAGCGTGGGCACGATCGTGCAAGGAACCCGTTCTCACGCTCGGCGTGGGCACGACCGTGCATCGCATACACTCTGTGGACCGGCTTCAGCCGGGAAGCTTTTGATCTGCTCCTGATCTGCTCCTGATCTGCTCCTGATCTGCTCCTGATCTGCTCCTGATCTGCTCCTGATCTGCTCCTGATCTGCTCCTGATCTGCTCCTGATCTGCTCTTGATCCGCTTTTGATCTGCTCTTGATCTGCTCTTGATTTCCAGCACAGAAAGCCAAACACCGCCAAACGCGACCTGGGTGCAGGCTGAACGCAGGTCTTGCGCAGTGGGCCGAGCGGCATGGATGCCGCGAGAGCCGCCCCCCGCCATGGATGGCGGATGGCGGCGGGGCCACGGAGCAAGACCGGAGTGAAGGAACCCGACGAAGGAGGGCCAAACCGAGAGCAGGCACTTTTGGTTACTTTTGGTGCTGTTCAAAAGTAACTCGCCGAAGGCGAAACAGTCTGCCCCCAGGCAGACGCTTCTGATCTTGATCTTGATGCTGACCCCGACCCCGCTGGAGACCCCAATCACCGCGCCTTGCGAAAAGTAAAATTGATCCGCTGTTCACCCAGCAAAGAATGCTCCCCCTGCCGGACCGGCATCACCCCGTGAAAGCGCAAGCGGTCAACCCCGCCCCAGACCACCACGTCGCCATGCAGCAACGGCACGCGCTGACTGGAATCGCTGCGCTGGTGCCCCCCGAACAGAAACATCGCCGGCAGCCCCAATGAAACCGACACCACCGGCCATTCATAACCGTGCTCGTCCTTGTCCTGATGCAGGCTCATCTTCGCGCCAGGAATATACCGGTTGATCAGGCACGCATCCGGAATGAACCCGACAAACCCCGCTTCACGGGCGGCGGCCAGCGCAAGCTCCATAAACACATCGGGCATCGCCGGCCAGGGCTGGCCAGTCTGAGGATTGATCCGCGTGTACTGATAGCCGCTGCGATCCGTGGTCCAGCCGAACTCACCGCAACTGCTGAGTGCCACCGACATCGTATGCCCGCCCGGGGTCACCATGTTGCGAAAGGGCGCCTGAATCAGCACCGACTCAAGCGCTGGCAACAGCCGATCAACCAACGGCAGGGCGAAGCCGCGAAGCACGAACGACGCCGGGCCAATCTGTTCAACTGCCGGTGGCTGCAGCGGCTCATCGGCGAACAGATCAAACGTCGCCGGGCTCGTGCCTTTGCGCTGTATCGCCATGGGCTCCTCCGCGTCGTGATGCACTAGAGCGCTTTGCTGACCTTTACGTCGCTGATGACATCGTCATCGCTGCCGTGCATCTTCTGCAAGGCCGCCAGCGCTTCCTCGGCCGAAGGCGACTGCAACAGGGCGAATTCAAAGCGACGTTCGCCATTGAGCTTGTAGCTGATTGCGTATTTGATGACGGGGGCAGGGGTGGTCACAATTGGCTCCTTGATAACGCTGGCCGGATGCTCGCGAAAAATACAAAGCTTTCACGCCAGCCGGTGTTCAATGATGGGCAGTGGCGGGTCAGCTCAGGCGCGAAGACGAACGGCGGACGATCTTGATGGAATGGGTGAAGGCGGTTTTGCGCCCACCGTGGCTGTCCAGCTTGCGTCCGGCCGTGTCGATGGTGATGTTCCAGAAACCGGTGCTGGGCACCGCGATCTTCGCCGGGAAGCGGTCGAAGGCGCCGCCGTGGTAAGTGTGGCGGCCGCCGTTTTTGAAGCTGCGGAAGTTGGCATCACTCATCAGGCGGATGTTGCAGAGCTGGGAGCACTCGATGACGACCATGTCGTCTTCGTTGAGGTGCTCGCGCTGGTGGACGAATTTCATGGGTGTCTCCGGAGACAGGCATTCGCGAAAACCCGAAACGATAGCACGGCGGGCCTGAGCATTGATCACCGCGCGGGTTTTTATTGTGCTGCGGTGAGCGCGGCAGTCACGCTAAAAATCGGGCGCGCGGGATTTAATCAGGGTCAGGCTTGTCGTAAGCACCTTTACTGGAGGGATTGTATGAAATTGGCGGTTGTTATTCTGGCGCTGGCGATGACCGGTTGCGCCACAGTCACAGACATCGAACACACCCCGGCGACGATGAGCGTGATGTCCGGCAAGTCGCCAAAGGATTACGCCGCGTGCTTCGTCGGACGCATCTCCGACAGCCGCAAGCCGCCACAGATCGAGCCGCACCATGAGGGGCTGCGCATCATCGTTCCGCAAAAACTGCTGAGCACCGATCCGGCCGCCATCGTCGACATCGAGACGCGCTCCAGCGGCAGCTCGATCAAACTGTTCGAGCGCATGTCGAACAACCCGCTGCGGCCGAAGGATGTACAGCATGCCGTGACGGCGTGCATCTCGGGTGAGTGACGGGTGTCGCGTTACTTGCAGACGACCAGCACGGTGCGGTTCTTGTAGTTGCCCACGTCTACGCCCAGGGTCTTGTCGTCTTCCTTGGGTTGCGGGGTGCCGTTGGTGCTGACGATGTTGTAGCCGGTGCCCGCGCACGAGGCGTCGGCTTTTTCATAGCAGGCGGCCCACGACATCGCTTCGCCTGAACAGTCGATGCTCAGCGCTTCTTTGCCGTTTTTCAGATACGTATTCTGCGCAGTCGCGCACCCGGTCAGGGCCAGTACAGCAATGACGGACAGGATTTTGATCATGGTGGAGAGCTTCGCGATGAGGGGCGGTGTGGAAATTGCTCTGTTGAGACTGGGGCGCAGTGCCATCGTTCCGGCATCACCCGACATTTTTTTCAGAAATCGCGCACGGGAGCTACGTCCGGCCTGTCCACCCGCCGACGGCCCCCTCCCTTGCAGAGGCGGCCGCATCCGCAGTCAGTCTTTCTTGTCAGCCTTGCGGCGCGGGGCCGGGGTGTCTTCAAACACCGCCGCAACCTCTACAGCGCTGCCCTCGCTGGGAAACGGGCCTGCAACCGCCTCGTCATCATGACCGACCAGCCACCACTGGCCGTCCTGCAGTTTTTTTATCAGGTAACCGTTAACGTTTTTGACTTCAGCCATCGACTTATCTCGATCAGTAATTTCAGGCGGCCATGATAAAGCCAAATGCCGTTGGGGAATCGCACAATTTCACACGTGCCGCAGCGAATCGGGCTACGCTTGCCGAGTCATTGAACGGCCGTTGCAAGGCGCTGGATGCCCTTGTACCCAGGACAGGATGGAATTCACATAATCAGTGGGTGAAGCGTGGCACGTTCGCGGCGAATAATGCTTTTCACGTGAAGATTGACCTTCTGCACGCTCCAGCAGCGCTATGTGCGGAACTATCTGCGTCAGTGTTCCTCTACCTAGGCAGCGAACGGCCAGTAGCGGGCATTGTAAGGTTATCGCCGCCTCATTAGACTGCGCCGCAACACCCCCAGCCTCATCAAGGATTTATATGATCAAGAAATGCTTGTTCCCTGCAGCCGGTTACGGCACTCGCTTTTTGCCAGCGACCAAGGCCATGCCAAAAGAGATGCTGGCGGTTGTCAACAAGCCACTGATCCAGTACGGCGTGGAAGAAGCACTTGCTGCGGGTCTGAATCAGATTTCCATCGTCACCGGCCGCGGCAAGCGCGCGCTGGAAGATCACTTTGATATCAGCTACGAGCTGGAGCACCAGATCAAAGGCACCGACAAGGAAAAATACCTGGTTGGTATCCGTCGCCTGATCGACGAGTGCAGCTTTTCCTACACTCGCCAGACCGAAATGAAAGGCCTGGGCCACGCGATCCTGAGCGGTCGTCCGCTGATCGGCAACGAAGCATTCGCCGTGGTGTTGGCGGATGACTTGTGCGTAAACCTGGACGGTGACGGCGTCCTCGCGCAGATGGTCAAACTGCATCAGCAGTACAAGTGCTCCATCGTTGCGATCCAGGAAGTCGATCCGAACGAAACCAACAAGTATGGCGTGATCGCTGGCGAAGAGATCAAGCCGGGCCTGTTCCGCGTCACCGACATGGTTGAAAAGCCAAAGCCGGAAGACGCCCCGTCGAATCTGGCGATCATCGGTCGCTACATCCTGACGCCGGACATTTTCGATAAAATCGAAAACACCGAGCCAGGCAAAGGCGGCGAGATCCAGATCACCGACGCCCTGATGAAGCAAGCCGCCGAAGGCAACGTGCTGGCCTACAAATTCCAGGGCAAACGTTTCGATTGCGGTGGCGCTGAAGGTTACGTGGAAGCGACCAATTTCTGCTTCGAGCACTTCTACAAGACCGGCAAATCGACGCAGTAATCATCTGTACCGGCAGCCGCCTTTCAGCTGCACTGCCACACAAAGCCACCTTCGGGTGGCTTTTTCGTTTATGCCTTGCAGCCCTTGCCGAGCGCGCTCAAGCGGTTATGCTTACGCTTCGCTCAGGAGAACCACATGCGCTACGATTTTGACCTTTTTGTAATTGGCGCGGGCTCGGCCGGCGTACGGGCGGCGCGTTTCTCCGCCGGTTTCGGTGCGCGCGTGGCCGTCGCCGAGAGCCGTTATCTGGGGGGCACCTGCGTCAACGTGGGTTGTGTACCGAAGAAGCTGATGGTCTACGGCGCGCATTTTTCCGAAGAATTCGAGCAAGCCAAAGGCTATGGCTGGAACAGCGGCGAGGCGCATTTCGACTGGCCCACGCTGATCGCCAACAAAAATCATGAAATTAACCGTCTCAATGGCGTCTACCGCAACCTGCTGGCGAACAGCGGCGTGACATTGATGGAAGGCCACGCTCGCTTGCGCGGCCCTCATGAAGTCGAGATCAATGGTCAGGTGCATACCGCCGAACACATCATGATTGCCACCGGCGGCTGGCCGCAGATCCCTGAGATCCCGGGTCGCGAGCACGCCATCACCTCCAATGAAGTGTTCTTCCTCGAACAGATGCCCAAGCGCGTCGTCGTGGTCGGTGGCGGTTACATCGCGGTGGAGTTCGCTTCGATCTTCAACGGCCTGGGTGCGGAGGTGTCGCTGATGTACCGCGGCGAGCTGTTCCTGCGCGGTTTTGACGAGAGCGTACGCACTCATCTGCACGAAGAACTCGCCAAGCGCGAGATGGACATTCGCTTCAAGACTGAAATCAATTCCATCGAGAAGCTGGCCGACGGCACCTTGCAGCTCAGCCTGAACGACGGCACCACATTCAACACAGACTGTGTGTTCTACGCCACCGGGCGACGCCCGATGCTCGACAATCTGGGCATGGAGACGGTCAACGTCGAACTGGATGACAAAGGTTTCATCAAGGTCAACGAGGACTATCAGACCACCGAGCCGTCCATCATTGCCGTCGGCGACATCATTGGTCGCGTGCAGCTCACGCCCGTGGCGCTCGCCGAGGGCATGGCGGTTGCGCGGCGGCTGTTCAAGCCTGAACAGTTTCGCCCGGTGGATTACCGCCACATCCCGACCGCTGTCTTCAGCCTGCCGAACATCGGCACCGTGGGGCTTACCGAAAGCGAAGCGAAGAAAGACGGGCATGATGTGCAGGTGTTCGAGAGCCGTTTCCGGCCCATGAAGTTGTCGCTGACCCACAATCAGGAACGCACCCTGATGAAGCTGGTGGTCGATGCCAAGACCGATCGCGTGCTGGGTTGCCACATGGTCGGGCCGGACGCGGGGGAAATCATTCAGAGCCTGGCGATTGCCTTGAAAGCCGGCGCTACCAAACAGATTTTTGATGACACCATCGGCGTGCACCCAACAGCGGCGGAGGAATTTGTCACCATGCGCACGCCAACGCGCTAGGCTCAGGCTGCGCAATCGCACCAATCGCTACACATGAAGGGCCGGTGTCCATGGAGGGAGCCGGGCGGCAACAGATTTCAGGGACGGACCCATTCTTTGACCAGCACGAGTTTTTTGGCAGCCATGCCTTTGAATCCAGCAGGACCCGACGACCAGGCGTTTTCCAGAACCGAAACGCTTGAAGAAAGTGAGCGGCAATTTCGCACGCTGGCCGACAACATGAGTCAGCTCGCCTGGATCGCCGAACCCGCCGGGCGAATCTATTGGTACAACGAACGCTGGTACAGCTACACCGGCACCTCCCATGAGGCGATGATGGCCCTGGGTTGGCGGTCCTTGCATCACCCCGACCATCGCCAGCGGGTCGAGTCGCGGCTGCAGCGTTGCTTCGCCACCGGTTCGCTGTGGGAGGACACCTTCCCGTTGCGTGGCAAAGACGGGCAGTACCGCTGGTTCCTGTCCCGCGCGCTGCCGATTCGCGATGAGCGCGGCAACATCACCTATTGGCTCAGCACCAGCACCGATATTACCGCGCAGGTCAGCGCCGAAGACGCACTGCGTGAGCTCAACGAGAGCCTTGAACAGCGCGTGGCGGAGCGCACGCGAGAGCTTGCTCAGAGCAACGAGCGGCTGCAGATCGAGATCAGCGAGCGCGCTCAGGCCGAGGAAGCGTTGCGCCACGCGCAGAAGATGGACGCCATTGGCCAGTTGACCGGTGGCATCGCCCACGACTTCAACAACATGCTGACTGGCGTGCTCGGCGCGCTGGACCTGATTCAGCGGCGGGTCGCGGCGGGGCGTGTCTCTGAAATCGACCGCTACATCGAGGCCGCCATGAGTTCGGCCAATCGGGCCGCTTCGCTCACCCATCGCCTGCTTGCGTTCGCCCGCCGTCAGTCGCTCAACCAGCGCCCGGTGGACGTCAACCAGATGGTGATGTCGATGGAGGAATTGTTACGCCGCACCATCGGCGAAAGCATCGAGCTGGAGGTCGATCTGCACACAACCTCCTGCCTGACCAACACCGATGAGCACCAGCTGGAAAACGCTTTGCTCAATCTGGTCATCAACGCCCGTGACGCCATGCCCGATGGCGGCCGGCTGCTGATCCAGACCGAACTGACCCATAACGCGCTGCTTCAGGATGCGCTGGCGCCCGGTGATTATGTGCGCCTGCGTGTGCAGGACACCGGGCTGGGCATGTCCAGCGAGGTCATCGCGCGGGCGTTTGATCCATTCTTCACGACCAAGCCAATCGGGCAGGGCACCGGGCTGGGGTTGTCCATGGTGTACGGGTTTATCAACCAGACAGGAGGAAGGGTCAGCATTACCAGCGAGGAGGGCCGGGGGACACGCATCGACTTGCTGTTGCCGGTTCATCATGATGCCGCCGAGTCGCCCGTGCCGGTAGACCGCAGAATCGAACCGCCCCGTGCCAGCCAGGGTGAGCGGGTGCTGGTGGTGGAAGACGAGCCTGACGTGCGGATGCTGGTGGTGGATGTCCTCAAGGAGCTGGGGTATCGGGTTGAAGTGGCCTGCGACAGCCATGAGGCCCTGCCGGTGTTGCAGGGCGCCGAGCCCGTAGACTTGCTCGTGACGGACGTCGGCCTGCCGGGCTTGAACGGCCGCCAGCTTGCCGAGGTCGCTCGACAGCACCGCCCGCAGCTCAAGGTGCTGTTCATGACCGGCTATGCGCGTGAAGCCGAGGTGCGCGGCGACTTTCTGGACCCCGGTATGGATTTACTGACGAAGCCCTTCAGCATCGACGAGCTCGCCCAGCGGGTGCGTCAACTCATTGAATCCATTTGAAAGATTGCGGCACTATTGTCCCCGGACCAGAATGGCCGCCTTCGCGCGGTCTTCTATTCATAAAGCGCTTTTATAGTGAAAACCAATCGTTGGCATGAGCTTTGGCAATGAGCCCTTGTCGATGATTGTGGGTAGTATCCTCCCCATCGAATTTGTAGCACCTCATTTCACAACCCTAAGGAGATTCACCGATGCCTATCATCAACAGCCAAGTAAAACCGTTCAAGGCTACTGCTTACAAGAACGGCAACTTCGTAGAAGTGTCGGACGCCGACCTGAAAGGCAAATGGTCTGTGGTGTTCTTCTACCCGGCTGACTTCACCTTCGTTTGCCCAACCGAGCTGGAAGACCTGGCCGACAACTACGCTGCATTCCAGCAGCTGGGCGTCGAAATCTACAGCGTCTCCACCGACACCCACTTTGCTCACGCTGCCTGGCACAACACCTCGCCAGCCATCGGCAAAATCCAGTACACCATGATCGGCGACCCAACGCTGACCATCTCCCGCAACTTCGACGTGCTGATCGAAGAAGCTGGCCTGGCTGACCGCGGTACTTTCGTGATCAACCCGGAAGGCGAGATCAAAATCGTCGAACTGAACGACGGTGGTGTTGGCCGTGACGCTACCGAGCTGCTGCGCAAAATCAAGGCTGCTCAGTACGTCGCTGCTCACCCCGGCGAAGTTTGCCCAGCCAAGTGGAAAGAAGGCGAGGCTACCCTGGCACCGTCCCTGGACCTGGTTGGCAAGATCTAAGTCGTCATGACCGGATCGGGGGCGATGAGCCCATAAGCACGTAAACCGCATCGCCCCCAAAAAACGCCCGGGCGGTCATCGCCTGGGCGTTGTTATTTCCAGAACCTGCAAGTGTTAGATAAAGGAAGCCGAATCATGTTGGACGCCAATCTTAAAGCTCAGTTGAAATCTTACCTGGAGCGGATCACTCGCCCGATCGAGATCGTTGCGTCCCTCGATGACGGCGCGAAATCCCAGGAAATGCTGGCATTGCTCAACGATATCGTCAGCAGCTCCGACAAAATCACCCTCGACACCAATGGCAGCGATGCACGCACGCCGTCCTTCGCCCTGAACAGCCCGGGTCAGGACATCAAGCTGCGTTTTGCCGGCTTGCCAATGGGTCACGAATTCACCTCGCTGGTGCTGGCACTGCTGCAAGTCGGCGGCTACCCGTCCAAGGCCACCGAGGACACGATTGAACAAGCCCGCAGCCTGACCGGCGAGTTCAAGTTTGAAACGTACTTCTCGCTGACCTGCCAGAACTGCCCGGACGTGGTCCAGGCCCTGAACCTGCTCGCCGTGCTTAACCCGAACGTGCAGCACGTCGCGATTGAAGGCAGCCTGTTTCAGCAGGAAGTCACCGACCGCCAGATCATGTCGGTGCCCAGCATCTACCTTAATGGCGAGCTGTTCGGCCAGGGCCGCATGAACCTGGAAGAGATCCTGGCAAAGATCGACACCAGCGCCGGTGACCGTCAGGCCGAGAAGCTGAACGCCAAAGAAGCGTTTGAAGTTCTGGTCGTCGGTGGTGGCCCTGCCGGTTCCGCTGCGGCCATTTATGCAGCGCGGAAAGGTATCCGCACCGCCGTGGCGGCCGAGCGTTTCGGTGGTCAGGTGCTGGACACCATGGCGATCGAAAACTTCATCTCCGTGCAGCACACCGAAGGCCCGAAACTGGCCGTTGCCCTTGAAGAACACGTCAAGGAATACGAAGTTGACATCATCAACCTGCAGCGCGGCGAGCAGTTGATCCCGGGCAAGAACGGCGAACCGCATCAGGTGAAGTTTGCCAGCGGTGGCGTGCTCAAAGGCAAGACGGTCATTCTGGCCACCGGCGCACGCTGGCGTGAAATGAACGTCCCGGGCGAACAGCAGTATCGCAACAAGGGCGTGGCTTATTGTCCGCACTGCGACGGTCCGCTGTTCAAAGGCAAGCGTGTCGCGGTCATCGGCGGTGGTAACTCCGGCGTGGAAGCGGCCATCGACCTGGCCGGTATTGTTTCCCACGTAACGCTGCTGGAGTTCGACGCCAATCTGCGCGCCGACGCGGTGCTGCAGCGCAAGCTGCACAGCCTGCCCAACGTCACGGTGCTCACCAGCGCCATGACCAGCGAAGTCACCGGCGACGGTCAGAAGGTTAACGGCCTGCGCTACAAGAACCGCCTCACCGGTGAGGAAATCACCGTTGAGCTGGAAGGGATCTTCGTGCAGATCGGCCTGTTGCCGAACACTGAATGGCTCAAAGGCACCATCGAGCTGTCGCCACGCGGTGAGATCATCATCGATCAGCGCGGCGAGACGTCCATCCCCGGCATCTTCGCGGCGGGCGACGTGACCACCGTGCCGTTCAAGCAGATCGTGATCGCGGTCGGCGAGGGCGCCAAAGCTTCGCTTAGCGCGTTCGATCACCTGATCCGCAGCAGCGCCCCGGCTTGATGGTTTAACGAGTGGGACCGGCTTCAGCCGGGAAGGCGTCGGTAGCCCCATCATCGGACCGATGCCGGGAAACAAAAAAACCTCATGAGCAATCATGAGGTTTTTTTTGATCCATATTTGGCTTCGGCATGAGAACCCGGCGTTGCCCTGCTCAAACGCCGTGATACTCTCGCGGCCGTTTTGATAACTGCTCTGGAAACGCCGTGAAATTTATCCATCAACGCGAACACCTCAACGAAGGCGACATCGTGGTGATCGAGTCCTCGAATCCCTGCAATATCCGGCTGATGAGCGATGCCAACTTCCGCAGTTTCAAGAACGGTGGACGGCATACCTACCATGGCGGCGCGTTCGACCGCTTTCCTGCCAAGATCGTCGTGCCCAGCACCGGCTTCTGGAACATCACGCTGGACACGGTGACGCAACGGGCGATCAGCGTGACGCGCAAGCCCAACTTGAAACACTCCATCAAGATCGTCCGCCGTTCGGGCTCGACGCTTCAGCACTGAAGTGCCGGGAACGGGGAACGGTCAGGGCGGCAGAGTCGGGCCCGTCATTGCAGCGGGCCCGGGGCAAGCGGTCAGAGCTTCGGCAGCTGACCGATACGGCCCATCATCTCCGTGACGATTTGCAGGTCCAGCAAGAACTGCTCCGTGGTCTTGAACTCGGCGTCCGTGTGCCCGGTGTATTTGACGTCCGGCTTGGCCAGCCCGAACTGCACACCGTTTGGCAGCTCATGGACCGACGTGGCGCCGGCTGATGTGCCGAATTTGTGTTCCATGCCCAGGTTTTCGGTGGCGACGGCCAGCAGCGCCTTGACCCACTCGCCTTCCGGGTTGCGGTACATCGGCTCGGCAATGGAATACGTGAACGCAGGGGCAATGTGGCTTTGCTGGCTCCACGCGGTGAGCTTCTGCTCAATCTGCGCTTTCAGGGCTTCGGGCGACTTGCCCCTCGGCACCCGCAGGTTGACCGCAAGCTTGAAGGCTTTGTCGTCCATTGCCACATAGGTCAGTGAGGCCGTCAATGGGCCCATGAATTCGTCGCTGAAGCCCACGCCCAGTTTGCTCCCCAGGTAATCCAGCCCCCAGTTTTCAGCGGCGTAGCGAGCGGCGTCGGTAACGGCGTTGCGCTTGAGCGCAACCTTGCCGTCCAGGCCGTTGATGAAATCGAGCATACGCGCCACCGGGTTGACCCCCGACTCAGGCTCCGAGGAGTGCGCCGAAACACCCGTGACCGTCAGCTTCACGGCCTTGCCCGCCACTTCAGCAGCCACTTGAAAATTTGCGCCGTTGCGTTGCGCATACTCGGCACCGGCTTTCTGCAGCTCGGCCGCCAGTTCGGCAGGGCGGTCAGTCACCAGCGTGGCGACGGACTTCGACGGAATCTGGTTGGTCGCCATGCCGCCGGTCATCGAGGTGATTTCCGCGCCGGTGCCCTCGGCGGTTCGGCGTGGGAAACTGGCCATCACCGTTCCGTAACCCTTCTCGGCGATCACTACCGGGTAGCTACCGTCGAGCGCCAGGTTGTAGGCCGGCGTCGGGTTGCGTTCGAAATAATAGGGGATGGCGTCGCCGGAGGTTTCTTCGGTGGTGTCGATCAGCAGCTTGAAATGGCGCGCCAGTGGCAGCTTCTCTTCCTTGATGACTTTCATGGCGTACAGCGCCACAACGATGCCGTTCTTGTCATCCTCGGTACCGCGGCCGTACATGCGGTCACCGATCAGTGTGACCTTGAACGGATCGAGCTTGGTGCCATCGGCCAGCACCCAGTTGTCCGGGGTGACCGGGACGATGTCGGCGTGGGCATGGATGCCGACCACTTCCGGGCCTGAGCCTTCAAGGGATATCTCGTAAACGCGGTTGTCGATGTTGCGAAAGCTGAGGTTGAACGACTGCGCGAGGGTTTTGATCTTCTCGGCCATCTTGATGAACGCAGGGTTGTCGTGCTGCGCTACGCCCTCGGTTTGCACCGTCGGAATCGCGACCAGCTCGCGCAAGGTGTCAGTGGCCGCGCTGCCATATTTGATCCGCGCGTATAGGCCCAGCAGGCGGTGGATATCATTCTGCTCGTCAGCTGATAGCTTTTTATCGGCGAGGAAGGCGCTGATGGCGGGTTCAACGCCAGCCGCTTTGATCACATCGGTGTTGCTGACAGTCTTGAGAAACTGACGGAAATCGGTGACCGATTTTTCCTGGAAGCTGCCGATCAGCGCGCTGCTCTGTTGCGCGCTGAGATTGGCGTTGGCTGCAGGCGCAAACGCCGAAACGCTGGCGAGCATCAGGGTAGTGGCGGCGAGATGCTTGAGTGAAAAATCCATACGTGGGGCATTCCTTGGCAATCATGGCGAGGGAAATGTCTGACCGTTTGATCAGAAAACACCGCACGCTACCATCGCCGGAGAGGCAGGGGGAGCCCTTGGCGGGAGATCTGTCGCCTTGCAAGGCGAAAGCGGCGCAGATACGAAAATCATCTCGGTATCGGGCGAGCCGACGTGTTCGTTGCGGCGACGCAGAACGGCATGAATCTGCCGCACGCGGCAACCTCCCGTCGTTCCTTCGGCCCGGCTCCGGCCCCGATATTGGGTCACAAAACCGAGCTCACCCTGCCGGGCGGACGTTACCGGCGGTCATCCCGCACGTGGCATCGTTTTTGCTGATCTACCGGGACATCGGACAACTTGAATAAGGAGGTGGATGATGATCATCGGCAACAGTGCCATTCAGCACATGGTCTCGAAGGCCGTAACCCGGACGCACTTCGACCCGGCGGCCACGGACGCGTACACCAGCGCCATCGCCGGCGCCACCACACCTGTGGCGGCCATTGCGAGTAACGCGGACGGTGTCGACCAGGGCAGTGACAACAGTAAGCAGGGCTATAATGAGTCGTTCGCCAAAATGATGGTGAACCTGAAAGCTGCGGCGGCCAACACGGCGGCGTCGCTGACAGATGACGACAAGGCGGCCGCGGCGAAGTTCGTTTCCAGCTCGGACAAGCAAGTCGCTGCATCGGACAGCGTCAGCAAAACCGTCTCCGACACGCTGGCGGTGGGCGATGGGGCTGGGGACACTGATAGCGTTGGCTCGGCCAAGGACCAGTTCCTGTCCTACATGAACCAGACCGATGCCGAGAAAGTGCGGCAGCAACTCACCGGCGTCAGCAAAGACGAATATGACGCCATGACCCCGCAGGAACAGGCGGCGATCGACAAACAAGTGACCGAGCTGCAGAAACAAAAGATGGATCAGCAAGTGGCCGAGCAGGACGTGAAGACCAAAATCGCGATGGCCAAGGCTGAAATGGTCTGATTGGTTATTCACCCAGCATGTTTGTTTACACAGCAATAGAAGAACGCTTGGCCGCTACCGGGGTGTACCAGCAGCTCTGATGCAGCTGGGCCATTGCGTTTCGCGGGCAAGCGCGCTCCTACAGACGGGCGTTGCGCTCAAATATGAATCGTTCCCACGCTCCGCGTGGTAACGACAGTTGGCAAGCAGCGTCCTCCGGCCGCCAAAAGCTTCCCCGTTAAAGCCGGTCCCACAAAGGCATCCCAACCAGCCCTTAGGACCTGCTACCGCCAAAAGCTTCCCGGTAAAGCCGGTCCCACAACGGCATCACAACCAGCCAGTAGGACCGGCTTTAGCCGGGAACCCTGATCTGCTTGAGATCTGCTGGAGATCTGCTTGAGATCTGCTTGTGATCTTCTGCACAAAAGGATCAAACACCGCCAATCGCGACTTGGGTGCAGGCTGAACGCAGGTTTTGCGCAGTGGGCCGAGCCGCATGGATGCGGCGAGAGCGCCGTCAGGACATGGATGTCCGTTCGGCGCGGGCCCACGGAGCAAGACCGGAGTGAAGGAACCCCGACGAAGGAGGGGCCCAACCAGGAGCACAAGCCCTTGGTTACTTGGGGCTTTATCAAGTAACTCGCCGAAGGCGAAACCCGAGGCCGTTAGGCCGACGCCTTTGACCTTGATCTAGATCCCGCCACTAACGATCTCGATCCCGCCACTAACGAAAAACTCTCAGCTAACCACCTCAGCCCGATAGGGCAAATCCGGCCCCTCCCGCGTACACGTGACCGCCGCTGCCGCCACCGCAAACTCCAGCATCTTCGTCAGCGTCTCGCGATCAACCCCGGCCAAATGCCCAGGCGCATCCAGACCCCGCTCCGTCAGAAACGTAATCAACGCCGCCTGAAACGTATCACCGGCGCCTACCGTATCCACCGTCTCGACCTTGCGCGCCGCCGCCGACCAACTCCCCAACTCCCGAGTGAATATCGTCGCGCCCTGGCGACCGCGGGTCATGATCACCCACTGGCAATTGTCCTTCAGCCAACCCTTTGCAACCGTTTCCGCGTCCTTCTCTGGATACAGCAACTCCAGATCCTCGTCACTGACCTTGATGATGTGCGCCTGCTCGGCAAACTTCGTCACCTGACTGCGCCACAGATCGATGCTCGGCGCAGGATTAAGGCGAACGTTAGGGTCGAAAGTGATCAGGCGCTTGCTGCTCTCCCGGCGCACCAGCGCGAGCAGGGTATCGGCGACCGGTTGCACCACCAGCGAAAACGATCCCACATGCAGCCCGCGGACGCTGTCGTCCAGCGCCGGCAGGTGCTCGGCGGTCAGCATCCGGTCGGCGCAGCCCTCGCCGCGAAAGCTGTACTGCGGGGAGCCGTCCGCGCCCACCGCGACCATCGACAGGGTCGTCGGTGCGTCAACGTGGACGAGAAAATCATCGCGTACACCTTCGTGCGCCAGCACGTTCGCCAGTCGCTTGCCCAGATAGTCACTGGAAATCCCGGAAAAAAAGCCGGCGTCAATCCCCAGCCTGCGCAGCCCGACTGCTACGTTGAACGGCGAGCCGCCCGCGATGGCCTGATAACCCACCTTATTGCCTTGTCCGCTGTCCGGCTGACAGAAAAAGTCGAACAGTGCTTCGCCACAGACCAGATACATAGTTGCTCCATAAAGGCCGACGGGGCTTGTCCGTCAGACGCCCTGCAATTGATTGCGATAGTGCTGATAAACCGAGTGGTACGCCGCTACGTTTTCAGGCAACGGCCGGGTTTCACTGGCCGGATCGAGGCTTACGCAGCGCGCGCAGAGTGCCTGCAGCGATTGGGCATCGCCGCTGGCGTGAGAATGACACCACGCCGCCTGAATCGCCGCACCCAGCGCCGCCGCTTCGGCACCGGTGGTGCAGATCACCGGGGTGTCCATGATGTCGGCCACGATCTGCCGCCAGACAGCACTTTTGGCGCCGCCACCGATGAGGCGAATGTTATCGCTTTTGATGCCGCTGTCACGCAGCAGATCAAGGCCGTAACGCAGACCGAAGGTGGTGCCTTCGACCACCGCGCGGCACAGGTTGGCCTGGTTAAGATTGGTGCTGTCCAGACCCAGTATGCTGCCGGTGGCGTGGGGCAGGGCGGGCACGCGCTCGCCGTTGAGGAACGGCAGCATGAGCACACCCTGAGCGCCGATGGGGGAGGACGCAACGGCCGTATTGAACGCGCCGATGTCCAGCGCAAACAATTCGCGCATCGCGCTGGTGGCGTTGGTCAGGTTCATGGTGCAGATCAACGGCAGCCAGCCTCCCGAAGAGGAACAGAAGGTCGCCACCGAGGGCTGGCTGTTGACATTGCCTTCCTCGGCGAAGGCGTAGACCGTGCCCGACGAGCCCAGGCTCATGGTGATCGAGCCCGGCGCGATATTGCCGGTGCCGATCGCGCCCATCATGTTGTCGCCACCGCCACTTGAAACGATGGCATCCGGGTTCAGGCCCAGCCGCTCGGCGATGGCAGGCAGGATTTTGCCGACCGGCTGATGCGCCTCGATCAGCTCCGGCAAAGCCTTGACCAATCGCCCGCTGGGGTCAATGTGCTGAAGAATCTCCAGGTCCCACTCGCAGGTGCGGACGTTGAAGTAACCGGTGCCCGATGCGTCGCCGAATTCGCTGCAACTGCGCCCGGTCAGCCAGTAGTTGAGGTAGTCATGGGGCAGCAGGATCCGGTCAATGCGAGCAAACAGCTCGGGAAACCGTTCCTTGCTCCAGAGCAATTTGGAGACCGTGTAGCCCGGCGCGATGGCAATACCGAGGCGCTCCAGCGATCCCGCTTCACCGCCCAGATAGGCCAGCAGCTGATCGTTTTCCGGGGTCGATTCGGTGTCGCACCACAGCTTGGCCGGGCGCAGCACCTGGCCTGATTCGTCGAGCATGACCAGGCCATGTTGCTGCCCGGACACGCCGATGGCCTGGATGTCCTTCCCGGAAACCCCGGCCTGCTCCAATGCCGCTGCCGTCGCCTGCTCGAACGCATCGAGCCATTCCTGCACGTCCTGCTCACGGCGCCCGTTGGCGCCGCTGATCATGTGGTGGGCGCCCGAGCCTTCGCCCAGCACCTTGCCGCTGACCGCGTCCAGAACAATCGCCTTGGTGCCTTGAGTGCCGCAATCGATGCCGAGAAACATGTTCACCTCTTTACGCTGAGCTCAGACGGTTTTCGCCAGCAGGTTTTCCAGGGTTTTGCTGACGCCCAGTTGCTTCAGGCTGTTCAGGTTGTGCTCGAACGATGCCACGAACTCGGCAGACTGTGGAATCGCCGCGCCGAATATCTCTTCCACTTCCAGCAGGCGCTGGGTGACCAGCACGTCATCTGCCACCAGCGCCTTGCAAAAGTCGGCGCGTGGATCGACGACGGTGTAGGGCACGCCGTTCTCCCCGGTGAAGTCGCGGTTGCGGTTGCCCTGCAGGTACAACGCCCAGGCAGCGACCACCAGCGAAGCGCGGTCCATGTTGCCGCTGTCGAGGATCAGGCGGTTGATCGTCGGCACGGTGAATTTAGGGAATTTCGAAGAGCCGTCGGAGCACACGCGTTCAAGCTGGTCGGCAATCGCCTGGTTGGAGAAACGGTCAATCAGCGTCTGCTTGTACTCGGTCAGGTCGATGCCTGGCACAGGTGCCAGTTGCGGGGTAACGTCCAGGTCCATGTAGGTGCGAATGTAGTCCACGAACAGCGGGTCGTTCATGGTTTCGTGAACGAACCGATAGCCCTTCAGCGCGCCCAGGTAGGTCAGTGCCAGGTGGCTGCCGTTGAGCAGCTTGATCTTCATCTCCTCGTACGGCGTGACGTCGTCAGTGAACTGCACGCCGACCTTTTCCCAGGCCGGGCGGCCGTTGACGAATTTGTCTTCCAGCACCCATTGCACGAAGGGTTCGCAGACCACCGGCCAGGCATCGTCGATGCCTTTCTGGTCGTGCAGTTGCAAGCGGTGTGCGCTGCTGGTCATGGGCGTGATGCGGTCAACCATGGCGTTGGGGAAGCTGACGTTTTCGGCTATCCAGTCATGCAGCTCCGGGTCACGCAGCTTGGCGAAAGCCAGCAGCGCCTTGCGGGTGACGGCGCCGTTGTGCGGCAGGTTATCGCAGGACATCAGGGTGAAGGCTGGCGTGCCTTCGGCGCGGCGGCGGGACAGCGCCGCGCACAGGTAACCGAAAACGGTTTTCGGGGTGGCGGGGTGCGCGAGGTCGTGCTGAATCTGCGGCAGATGGCTCATGAACTCGCCAGTGCTGTCGTCGATGCAGTAGCCGCCTTCGGTGATGGTCAGCGAAACAATGCGGATGTCTGCGCCGGCGAGCTTGTCGATGAGTGCGATGTCACTGTCGGTGGACATGAGCATCTGGCTCATGGCGCCGATGACGCGGGTCTCGGTGTCAGGCGTGTCGCCCAGTTCGAACAGCGTGTAGAGAAAATCCTGTCCCTTCAGCGCCTCGAAGTTGCCGCGGTCTTCCTCGCGCAGGCTGACCCCGCAAATGGCCCAGTCCAGCCCTTCGGCGGTGTTGTCGCGGGCGCCCAGGGACATCAGCGCGTCGGTGTAGAAGGCCTGGTGGGCGCGGTGAAAACCGCCGACGCCGATGTGCACAATGCCCTGGCGCCGCTCATCGAGTGAGTAGGCGGGGATGGCGATGCCGTCGCCCAGATTGGAAAGGTTTTGCTTGTTCAGTTTCATGACTGCGTTCCCGGATTCTGATGGAAGCAAGGGCTCAGGCGGCGGCCTGCAGCGCTCTGCGGATGACCTGCCCCTGAGCGTCGAACAGGTGGCAGTGCGCGCTGTTCAGGTGCAGTTTCAGTGTTTCGCCATACTGGCTGGCCAGGTCGCCGCGTATGCGCATGGTCAGCGCTTCGCCGGAGGTGGTGCGCACGTGGCAGTAGGTGTCGCTGCCCAGACGCTCGCTGACGTCGGCAATCACCGTCAGTTGGCAATCGCCTTCGTTGGCCAGTTCAAGGTGCTCGGGACGGATACCCAAAGTAACCGCATCGCCGACGCGCTGTTGCGCGTTGGTGAAGGGCAGCAGCACTTTCGTGCCGGCGTCGAGGGTGACTTCACAGGCCGACGCTTCGACGCGGCTGAGGGTGCCCTTGAGAAAGCCCATCTTCGGCGTGCCGAGGAACCCTGCGACGAACAGGTTGGCCGGGTGGTGATAAAGCTCCAGCGGCGATCCGACTTGTTCGACGCGACCGCCGTTGAGCACCACCACCTTGTCGGCCAGGGTCATGGCTTCGACTTGATCGTGGGTGACGTAAATCATCGTCGCCTGCAGCTCCTTGTGCAGGCGCGACAGTTCCAGTCGGGTCTGCACGCGCAAGGCAGCGTCAAGGTTGGACAGCGGTTCGTCGAACAGGAAGATTTTAGGGTTGCGCACAATGGCGCGGCCGATCGCCACGCGCTGGCGCTGGCCGCCCGACAGCTGCTTGGGTTTGCGTTCCAGCAGCGGGCCGAGTTCGAGAATGCGCGCGGCTTCGTCGACCTTTTTCTTGACCTCGTCCTTTGGTGTACCCGCCAGGTCCAGCGCAAAGGACAGGTTTTTGCCGACGGTCATGTGCGGGTACAGCGCGTAGGTCTGAAACACCATCGCCAGGTCGCGCTTGGCCGGGGTGACCTGGGTGATCTCGCGGCCATCGAGTTCGATACTGCCGCTGGTGACGTCTTCCAGGCCGGCGATCAGGCGCAGCAGGGTGGATTTGCCGCAGCCCGACGGGCCAACGAAAACCACGAACTCGCGGTCTTTCACGTCCAGGTCGATGCCTTTGATGATCTGGTGGCCATCGAAGCCTTTTTGCAGATTTCTGATTGTCAGGTTAGCCATGATGGGCTCCAGTTTTTGTTCTTCGGAATGCCGTAGTGCGTCGTTCTGTAGGAGCCGGCTTGCTGGCGAAGACGGTGGGCCGTTCAGGCCGCGATGTCTGAACGGACGCATTCGCCAGCAAGCCGGCTCCTACGGGGCTTGTGTCATTTCACGGGAATAAATGAGAGGCCCGCTAACCCTCCTGTTTCATTTATTTCACGGCACCAAACGACAGGCCGCGTACAAGTTGTTTCTGGCTGATCCAGCCGAAAATCAGGATCGGCGCACAGGCCAGCGTGGACACCGCCGACAGCTTGGCCCAGAACAAACCTTCAGGGCTTGAGTAAGAGGCAATCAAGGCCGTCAGCGGTGCCGCATTGGACGACGTGAGGTTCAGCGACCAGAACGCCTCGTTCCAGCACAGGATCAGCGACAGCAGCGCCGTCGAGGCCAGACCGCCCTTGCAGATCGGAATCAGCACCTTGAAGATCTCCTGGCGAGTGGTCGCGCCATCCAGCCGTGAGGCCTCGAGAATCTCGCCCGGGATGTCCTTGAAGTAGGTGTAAATCATCCACACCACGATGGGCAGGTTGATCAGCGTGTAGATCACGATCAGCGCAATGCGCGAATCCAGCAGGCCAAAGGTCTTGGCCAGCAGGTAGATCGGCATCAGCACGCCCACCGGCGGCAACATCTTCGTGGAGAGCATCCACAGCAGCGTGCCCTTGGTGCGCTTGGTCTCGAAAAACGCCATGGAATAGGCCGCCGGCACGGCGATCAACAGGCACAGGATCGTCGCGCTAAAGGAAATCAGAATCGAGTTCCAGGCGAAGTGGAAGTAGTCGCTGCGTTCCTGAATGTGCAGGTAGTTTTCCAGCGTCGGCGTGAAGATGAACTGCGGCGGCGTGGCAAACGCGTCTAGCTCAGTCTTGAAGCTGGTCAGGACCATCCAGAAGATCGGAAAGAAGATCAGCGCCGCGATCAGCCACGACAGGGTGCCGAGCATGGCACTTTGCAGGCGCCGGGATTGTTTGAGCGTCATCATGGCCTTGCCCTCAAGACTTGTCGGTGAGGTTTTTGCCGATCATCCGTACCAGGATGATGGCGGCAATGTTGGCGATCACGACGGCAATCAAGCCGCCCGCCGATGCCATGCCCACGTCGAATTGCAGCAGCGCCTGGTTATAGATCAGGTACGCCAGATTGGTGGAAGCAAACCCCGGCCCGCCGTTAGTGGTGGTGAAGATTTCGGCGAACACCGAGAGCAGGAAGATGGTTTCGATCATCACCACCACGGCAATCGGACGCGCCAGGTGGGGCAGGGTCAGGTGCCAGAAAATCGCAATCGGGCCGGCGCCATCCAGGCGTGCTGCTTCTTTTTGCTCCTGATCCAGCGACTGCATGGCGGTCATCAGAATCAGAATGGCGAACGGCAGCCACTGCCACGACACGATGATAATGATCGACAGCATCGGGAAGTTCGCCAGCCAGTCGATGGGTTGGGCGCCGAACAGCTTCCAGACCCAGGCGAGGATGCCCGAGACCGGGTGGAAAATCAGGTTCTTCCAGATCAGCGCGCTGACCGTGGGCATGATGAAAAACGGCGAAATCAGCAGCACGCGGACGATGCCACGGCCGAAGAACTCAGTGGCTTCCAGCAGTGCCGAAATCAACACGCCCAGGATGACGCTGATGGCCAGCACGCTGCCCACCAGCAGCAGGGTATTCATGGCCCCTGGCAGAAAGCCTGCGTCGGTGACAAAAAACTCGAAGTTCTCCAGGCCGACAAATTCGTTTTCGCCGGGATTGAGCAGGTTGTAGCGAATCAGCGAAAAATAGATGGTCATGCCCAGTGGCACGATCATCCAGACCAGCAGCAACAGCACCGAGGGGCTGACCAGAAACCAGCCGGGCTTGGTGACGCTGCCTTTGGCGGCTGATTTATCGTCGGCCGCTGTAGTGCGCGGGGTGAGGGTTGAGGTGTTCATGTCGACTCCGAACCGGGCGAAAGCGTGAGCGTCGGCGGCGGGCTAGCAACGCCTGCCGCCTTGAAGCAGCGGGTGTCAGCCTTTTTTCGGGTAGCCCGCTCGCTTCATTTCACGTTCCGCCACGCTCTGCGCGCTGGTCAGCGCCTGGTCAACACTGGAAGTGCCCACCAGAGCCGCCGAGAATTGCTGGCCGACCGAGGTGCCAATCGACTGGAACTCGGGGATGGTCACCAACTGGATGCCCACGTACGGGACCGGCTTGAGGGTCGGCGCTTTGGGCGTGACCGCCTTGAGGGATTCCAGCGTGATGTCGGCAAACGGCGCGGCTTTTTTATAGGCGTCGGTATACGTCGATGCGCGGGTGCCCGGCGGTACGTTGGACACGCCATCCTTCTCGGCAACCAGTGAGGCGTACTCTTTGGACGTGGCCCACTCAGTGAACGCGCGCGCGTCCTTGTCGTTCTTGGCGCTGGTCGGGATCGCCAGTGCCCACGAATACAGCCACGCCGAGCCTTTGTCGGTGACTTCGTGAGGCGCGTAGGTGAAGCCCACGCTGTCGGCCACTTTGCTCTGGGCCTTGTCGGTCACGAACGAACCGGCGACGCTGGCATCCACCCAGATGGCGCATTTGCCGCTGTTGAACAGTGCAAGGTTCTCGTTGAAGCCGTTGCTGGAGGCGCCCGGCGGGCCGTCTTTCTTCATGACATTGGTGTAGAAGGTCAGCGCGTTCTTCCATTCAGGCTGGTCGAACTGCGGTTTCCACTGCTCGTCGAACCAGCGGGCGCCGAACGAGTTGGCGACGGTGGTGATCAACGCCATGTTCTCGCCCCAGCCGGCCTTGCCGCGCAGGCAGATGCCGTACTGCTCCTTGGATTTATCGGTGAGTTTGTCGGCGAATTCGGAAATCTGTGTCCAGGTCGGGCGCTCCGGCATGGTCAGCCCGGCCGCTTTAAAGAGGTCTTTGCGGTAGTAGGTGATCGAGCTTTCGGCGTAGAAGGGCAGGGCGAACAGTTTGCCGTCTACTGACAAGCCGTCGCGCACGGAAGGGAATACGTCGTCGAGGGCGTAGGACGCAGGCAGATTGTCCATCTCTTTGAGCCAGCCCTTGGCGCCCCAGAGTGAGGCTTCGTACATGCCGATGGTCAGCACGTCGAACTGGCCGCCTTTGGTGGCGATGTCGGTGGTCAGGCGCTGACGCAGGACGTTTTCTTCGAGCACGACCCATTTCAGCTTAATGTCCGGATGCTGTTCTTCGAAGGTCTTGGACAGCCGCTGCATGCGGATCATGTCGCTGTTGTTGACCGTGGCGATGGTCACGTCGCCCGCTGTGGCGGTGTTGCACAGGGACAGGAGGGTCAGACAGGTACCGGCAACGAGAACTTGTGCAGAGGTCTTCATTTATCACTCCTCTTCAGCGCCCCGAGGGACGACAGAAGCTTGGTTATTGTTTTTGTTTCTTCCGGAGGCCAGGAAGAATGTCGCCTGATTACAGCCCTAAGCGCACGCGCTGACAAATCCTGCGGCGCACTGGAACTGATACTTTCTTGCACTGAGCTTTGAGAGGGCCACACGGGGGAACTGCGCCAGCGCACGGCGCAGGGCAGTTCCAGCGTAGCTGAAGGGCGGGAATGGGCAACGAATCAGTACAGGTTTTGTTCGGTCAGGCGCTGCACGGCCAGGCGGCGATAGTGCGAAGGCGTCATGCCCTTGAGTTGCTGGAACCGGCGGTTGAAGTTGGAAATGTTATTGAAACCCGACTCGAAGCAAACGTCGGTCACGGGGCGGTCCCCGTCGGCGAGCAGTTCGCAGGATTTGCTGATGCGCAGCCGATTGACGAATTCGACGAAGCAGCGCCCGGTCGCCTGTTTGAATACGCGGGAAAAGTACGTCGGCTTCATGCCCAGGTACTCCGCCACTTCTTCCAGCGGCAGCTCCCGGGCGTAGTGGGCGAAGATGTAATCCACGGCCTTGTTGGTGCGCTCCACGGCGTGATCGTCTGACAGCTGTGAAGCAGTGGTGCCGGACAACAGCTGGAAGTCGTCACTGGCGGCCAGCACTTCCAGCAGAATGAAGAAATGCCCCAGGCGGGTGATGCCTGAAGTGTCGGCGATCTTCTGCATCAGTCGGGTGGCCTGACGGATCGTGCGCTTGCAACGAAATTCGATGCCGTACTGGGCGCGTTCAAGCAGCGGCGCCAGGGTCTTGAGCTCGGCAAATACCTGATTGCCGCTGTCGAGCAGCTCCTCGGTGAAATTCACCAGCATGTCGCGCTTGGGCACGACTTCGTCCTCGTCGATCTGACTGATCCAGTTGTGTGGCAGATTCGGGCCGGTGAGAAACAGCGATTCGGGGTGGAAATTGCCAATGTAATCGCCGACAAACACTTTGCCCGAGCTGGCCACGATCAGGTGCAGCTCGTATTCCTTGTGGAAATGCCAGCGGACCAGCGGACAGGGAAATCCGTGTTCGCGGTAGATGATCGACAGACCGTTATGGTCGTCCATCAACTCGTAGGACGGGTCGGTGACTCTTGTTGTTTTGATCATGCGGGTGCCGGTCTGGAGAATGGCGTGTGGGGGGTAATGTGCACTATTTGTCGGGCGGAATACAGACGCGGGGTTTACCAGAATGTAGCGGTGCGCGTGACTTCAGCAGGGCCGTCTTTAGCCGGGAAGAGGCAGTCTCAGGACCATCAAACCCCGCGGCGAGACGCTCGACGCCCTATCAGCTGAAGCCGGGCCCACTAAAACGCCTGCAGTGCGTCATTGGGATGTCTGCGTCAAGATCGCGACGCGCTGAAGGTTGTCTCGGGATGACGTTACATACCGTCACTTATGAACTTTCCCGCGCGGTGGCGCAAGAAACTGCGGTGTGTACTATCCACATCAGTCCACAAAGGGATAGGCTGATGCGCAGCAGGGAGATGATCAGGATGATTGAGGACGATGGCGTGGTATCTGGTCGAGATCAAGGGGAGTCATCGCCAGTATAAGCACCCGATCAAAGCCGGGCGTGTCACGGTTCCTCATCCGAAAGATGACCTGCCCAGGCACCGTTCACAGCATATTGAAGCAGGCTGGCGTGAGGTAGACGGTGTGAGGCAGTAGGCTTGGGAGGACGAGGAAATGAAGTTACCTGTTGTATTACACAAGGATCCTGAATCGGTGTACGGCGTGACTGTGCCGGATATTCCAGGATGCTTTTCCTCCGGCGCTACCTTTGGCCAGGCGCTGGATAACGTGAAGGAGGCGTTGGCGCTGCACTTCGAAGGGCTCGTCGCGGATGGTGACCCGTTGCCTACAGCCTCGGATATCGATGCCCACGTTCATAATCCTGACTTACAGGGGGGCGTTTGGGCCGTGGTTGAATTCGACGTAACTCCCTATTTCGGCCGCTCGGTACGGTTCAACGCCACGCTGCCGGAAGTGCTGCTTGAACGCATCGACGCACGGGTCAGGAGCGATCAGCGCTACCGTTCACGCTCTGGATTTTTGGCAACGGCAGCCTTGCGCGAGCTTCATGAATAGCGGCGATCAACCTTGATTTGCGCAGGGCGTCAATGCACTTTCACTTGGACGATCAACCACCACCATGAAAACAATCCTGATCATCGGCATCGGCGCGGGCAATCCCGAGCACATCACTGTTCAGGCGATCAAGGCGTTGAACCGCACCCAGGTGTTTTTCATTCTCGACAAGGGCTACGCCAACGATGATTTGCTCGCGCTGCGGCGGGACATTTGTACGCGCTACATCGAGGGGCACGACTACCGCCTTGTGCAGGTCAGCGACCCCAGACGCGACAGCGATTCGCCGTCCTACCGCAGCGGCATCGAGCATTGGCATGAGCAGCGCGCCGCGCTATTCGAGCAACTGATCAGTGACGAGCTGAAGCCAGGCCAGACCGGGGCGTTTCTGGTGTGGGGCGACCCGGCGCTGTACGACAGCACGCTGCGGATTCTCGATCACGTCCTCGCGCGGGGCGGTGCATCGTTCAAGTACGACGTGATCCCCGGCATCACCAGCGTGCAGGCGCTGGCGGCGGCGCACCGCATCGGCCTGAACCGTATCGGAGAGCCTGTCGACATCACCACAGGTCGGCAGATCGCGGCGCAGCAGGGCGGCGACATTCACAACAGCGTGGTGATGCTGGACGCACATTGCGCCTTCGAACGTTTTGTCGATCAGGCGCTGCACATTTATTGGGGCGCGTACCTGGGCACTGCTGACGAAATCCTCATTTCAGGGCCGCTGCATGAGGTCGGCGCGCAGATCCGTGAGGCGCGGGAAACGGCGCGTGCGCGCAAAGGCTGGATCATGGACACCTACATCTTGCGCCGCGCCGTGAGCTGACGCGGTTGGCTGCACAGGTCAGCCGTTTTTATTCTTGGCTTCGATCCATTGGGACATGTATTGCGTGCTCTTGTGCTGGTGATGACGAAGCATGGCCCCGGTGAAGTTGGCCAGCCGGTGCGCTGCCAGCCCTTCACGCAGCGCAAGAATACGCGCTACCAGCGCCTGGCAATGCCGGGCGTGGTCATATCGCGCCAACAGCAGTTGCCGGCCATCGCGCTGCGCCTGTCCCCAGCGCTCGGCGTCTGTGTAAAAGCTGACGGCTGCGTCGGCCAGCGCTTGCGCCTCGCACGCCACCGCCCCGGGAAAGGCCAGCTCGCCGTGCATGGCCTCGGCGCCGATGGGCGTTGTCACCGTGGGCGTGCCGCAGAGCATGGCGTCGATAATCTTGCCCTTGATGCCCGCGCCGAAGCGCAGCGGCGCCAACGAAACCCGCGCCGCGCTCATCACCTCCAGCGCATCTTCGGCCCAGTTCATGATGTGAAAGCCCTGCGCGGCGTTGTGCAGCGCGGCTGCCTTGGGCGGTGTGTACGCGCCGTAGACATGCACCTGCGCGGTGGGCAGCTGAGCGCGGATCAGCGGCCAGACGGTGTTCTTCAGCCACAGGACCGCATCCCAGTTCGGCGCGTGGCGAAAATTGCCGATGGTGATGAAATGCGCGCGGTCTTCGAAGGCGCCGTCGTACTCGGGCACATCGCGCACCAGCAAGGGCACCCAATGCAACTGGGCAGCCGGAACGGAAAAACAGTCGACCAGCAGCTCGATTTCAACATCGGAGACCATGAGGCTCAGGTCACTGCGGTGGATTGCGGCGATTTCGCGCAGGGCCAGATCCGAGGCGGCCATGCGGTTGAAGAGCTGTTCGCGGGGCATGTTGAAACACTCGGTCAGGTCGGCGTCGGGTTTGCCGCCCAGCCATTCCTTGACGGCCTGATGACGGGCATGCCGCAGGCTCTGCAGATCAGAGGTTTCCAGCACGCGCAGCGCATGCGGGCTGTGCTTTTCGACGCGCCAGCCGAACTGTTCTTCCATCAAAAACTGGTCGAACAGCACCACGTCAGGTTGCAACGCGCTGATGAATGTATCGAAGCTGTCGTGATTGAGGGCGATGGTGGCTTCGGCGATCCCCAGTGTGGCCAGATCAGCCTTGTGCTCACCTTCATTGGCGGCGCTGGCGAAGGTGACCTGCCAGCCTTGCTCAAGAAAACAGTCGATCAGCTGCATCACATGGCCACTGGCCGCAGACGAGCGTGGCTCGGGCCAGACATAGCCAATGATCAGCACATGGATCGGGGGTTGCTGCACAGGGTACTCAGTTGCCAAGGATGCCGTTTACCTTGTCGCGCAGCTGATCGATGGAAAACGGCTTGCCGATATTGTGCATGCCCTCGGGTACATCGACAGTGTCCGCATAGCCGCTGGCGAACAGCACTGGTATGTCGGCACGGATCTCACGCGCCTTCTGAGCCAGTTCGCGACCGTTCATGTCTGGCAGGCCGAGGTCGGTCATCATCAGGTCGATGGTCTGACCGCTGTTTTGCAGAAAGGTAATGGCCTCACCGGCGTCGGCTGCTTCAAGCACGCTGTAGTCAAGCTCCTCGAGGACGTCGACGATCAACATCCGGACGATGTTGTCATCTTCAACCACCAGAATCGTGCGGGGTGAATCGGACATGAAAGGTTCCTTTAATAGGCAGGGAGCACAGCGCAATGCGTGAGGTTCTAGCGCGTTTCGCCGGGGGCGCAATTGTGCCAACTTCCGCGCTGCAACAACACGATTCAATTGAGTGTAGTGGCTTTTGGGTTGCACTCAAACGTATAGTGCAGGCCCTGCTGCACCTCATCTAATGTCAGAAAATTCAACCTTCTATGTGTGAAGCTGGAGTTTTAGCCGAGCTTTACGGCAAACTCCGTCGTTTAGACGAATCCGCCTGAGCCCTTGCGATGATCCCCACCTCTGCAGTCGATGAGCAACGTTTCCGCAAACTGTTAAGCCGCAACGTCAGTTTACCCCTGGCTGTTGGCGTGCTCAGTGCCGCCTTCTTTGTCATCCTGATTTCCTATCTGTTGTCGGCCATCCAGTGGGTCGAGCACACCGACCGGGTCATCAACAATCTCAACCGTTCCCTCAAGTTGTCGGTGGACATGGAAACCGGCATGCGCGGCTTTCTGCTGACCGGCGATGAGCGCTTTCTGGACCCCTATGAGGTCGCCAAGCCAGCCATCAGCACCGAGCTTCAGAACCTGGAGGAGCTGGTCGCCGACAACCCGACTCAGGTTGACCGCTTCAAGCGGCTGGCCGCCCTGCAGTTGTCGTGGAACGAGTTTGCGCAAGAGATGATTACCTTGCGGCGTACCGGGGGCGACTACCAGACGCCGATCCAGAACCGCCGCGGCAAGCGCCTCTCCGACGAGATGCGTGACCAGTATGAGCAGGCGGCCAACGTCGAGCATCAGCTGCGGCTGACCCGCAACACCGACGTCACCCATACGACGGTGGTGTCGGTCTCGCTGTACATCGCGTTCATCCTGCTCGTCAGCGGTGTCCTTGCCTGGGTCGGGCGTCGCGACATGACCACCTTGTCCGAGACCTACGCATCCAATCTGCGGGCGCAGCAGGCCGATGCCGAGCGCCTTTCCCACGTCGCCTGGCTGCGCAACGGCCAGAGCGAACTGGCCGAGCAGGTGATTGGCCAGCTGACGCTCAACCTTTTGGGCCGCAACGTGCTGCAGTTCTTTGCCCAATACCTGGGCGCGGTGGTGGCGGCCGTGTACGTGCGTCAGGAGCACGGTGGTCTGGTGCGGGTGGCGTCGTACGGCTTCTCACGCGAACAGGAATTGCACGAACAGTCGATCTACAGCGGTGAAGGGATCG
Organism: Pseudomonas lutea; assembly: GCF_000759445.1. Lineage (NCBI taxonomy): Bacteria > Pseudomonadati > Pseudomonadota > Gammaproteobacteria > Pseudomonadales > Pseudomonadaceae > Pseudomonas > Pseudomonas lutea. Next base: position 1,344,852 of record NZ_JRMB01000001.1, on the reverse strand, counting down.
TCGGCAAGGCCGCCGAGCTGGACCAGATCATCCGGCTGGACGACGTGTCGCAGGACTATTTCAAAGTGTCTTCCGGCCTGGGTGAAGGTTCGCCACGCAGCGTCGTGGTAGTGCCGACCAGCAACGATGACAACGTCAACGGCGTGATCGAGCTGGGCTTCCTGCGGGAACTCACGGCGCGCGATCTGGAATTCCTTGAACTGGTCGCCGAGAACGTCGGGACCTCCATTGAGGCCGCCCGTTATCGTCAGCGCTTGCAGGAAGTGCTCGCCGAAACCCAGCAGCTCAACGAAGAACTTCAAGTGCAGCAGGAAGAACTGCGCACCGCCAACGAAGAGCTCGAAGAGCAATCGCGGATACTCAAGGAATCTCAGGCGCACCTGGAAACCCAGCAGGCGGAGTTGGAGCAGACCAACGAGCAGTTGGCCGAGCAGGGCAAGGCGCTGGCGGATCAGCGCGACGCCCTGGACCGTAACAACGAAGAGTTGAACATCGCCCAGGTTGAACTCGAAGCCCGGGCCGAAGAGCTGCAGCGCTCCAGCAAATACAAGTCCGAATTCCTTGCCAACATGTCCCATGAGCTGCGCACGCCGCTCAATAGTTCGTTGATCCTGGCCAAGCTGCTGGCGGAAAACCCGCAGGACAACCTGACCGCAGAGCAGGTGAAGTTTGCCGAGTCGATCTACTCGGCCGGCAATGACCTGCTGAACCTGATCAACGACATTCTGGATATCTCCAAGGTCGAGGCCGGCAAGCTCGACATGCGCCCGGAAAACAGCAGCGTCAGCCGACTGGTCGATGGCTTGCGCATGACCTTCGAACCGCTGGCCGCCGACAAAAAACTGGAGTTCTCGGTGGAGGTCCAGGCGGGCACGCCGGTGTCGCTGTACACCGACCGCCAGCGCCTGGAGCAGATCCTCAAAAACCTGCTCTCCAATGCGATCAAGTTCACCGAAGCCGGCGCGGTCAGCCTGACCGTTTCACGCCAGCCGGGCGAAGGTGTGGCCTTCACCGTGCGCGACTCCGGTATCGGGATTGCCGAAGAGCAGCAGGAAAGCATTTTCGAAGCGTTCCGCCAGGCCGACGGCACCACCAACCGCCGTTATGGCGGCACCGGTCTGGGGCTGTCGATCTCTCGTGACCTGGCCCGCCTGTTGGGCGGCTCGATCAGCGTGACCAGTGCGCCGGGGCAGGGCAGTATCTTCACCCTCGTGGTGCCTGAAGAATACGTCGAGCAAGAGCCGTCGCAATACGTCGACGCCCCGGTGGTGGCCGTTCAGCCTGCGCCACTGCCGGTCGCGCGCGTGGCGCCGCCTGCGCCAGTGGCCGCCGTCGCTTCGCCGGCCGCCGAGGCCATCCCGCGCTTTGCCGACGACCGCGACAAGGCGCCGTTCAGCAAGCGCTGCATTCTGGTCATTGAGGATGAAGTGCGCTTTGCCCACATCCTTTACGATCTCGCGCACGAGCTCGGCTACAACTGCCTGGTGGCCCATGCCGCTGATGAAGGCTTCGACCTGGCCTCCTCGCTGGTCCCGGACGCGATCCTGCTGGACATGCGCCTGCCGGACCATTCCGGTCTCACGGTGCTGCAACGCCTGAAAGAATTGCCGAGCACCCGACACATTCCCGTGCATGTGATTTCCGTGGAAGACCGTCAGGAAGCCGCGCTGCAAATGGGCGCCATCGGTTATGCAGTCAAGCCGACCACGCGCGAAGAGCTCAAGGACGTGTTTGCCCGGCTCGAAGCCAAGCTTACCCAGAAGGTCAAGCGCATCCTGCTGGTCGAAGACGATGCCTTGCAGCGCGACAGCATCGCGCGCCTGATTGGCGACGACGACATCGAGATCACGGCGGTCGGCTTTGCCCAGGATGCGCTCGAATTGCTGCGAGACAACGCCTATGACTGCATGATCATCGACCTGAAACTGCCGGACATGCTCGGCAACGAGCTGCTCAAGCGCATGTCGATCGACGAAATCTGCGCGTTCCCGCCGGTCATCGTCTACACCGGGCGCAACCTGACCCGCGACGAGGAAGCCGAGCTGCTGAAGTACTCGCGCACCATCATCATCAAGGGGGCGCGTTCGCCGGAACGCTTGCTCGACGAGGTCACGCTGTTCCTGCACAAGGTCGAGTCGCAGCTGTCCAACGAGCGCCAGAAAATGCTCAAGACCGCGCGCAGTCGCGACCGCGTGTTTGAAGGGCGCAAGATTCTGGTGGTTGATGACGACGTGCGTAACATTTTTGCCTTGACCAGCGCGCTGGAACATAAAGGCGCGATCGTTGAAGTCGGGCGCAATGGTCTGGAAGCCATCGAAAAGCTCAACAGCGTCGATGATATCGACCTGGTGTTGATGGACGTGATGATGCCGGAGATGGACGGCTACGAGGCCACGATCGAGATTCGCAAGAACCCGCGCTGGCGGAAATTGCCGATCATCGCGGTGACCGCCAAGGCCATGAAAGACGATCAGGATCGCTGCCTGCAGGCGGGTTCCAACGACTACCTCGCCAAACCGATCGATCTGGACCGGCTGTTCTCACTCATTCGCGTGTGGTTGCCAAAGATGGAACGTATCTGAGTGGATTGGATCAATTGACCACGCCCGCTCCCCAACCGGAATTGCCGATGCACCCCGAGAGAGACGCCGATATCGAGTTGCGCTTGCTGATCGAAGCGATCTACTTGAAGTACAGCTACGATTTCCGCGATTACTCAGGCGCGTCGGTCAAACGACGCGTCATCCACGCGCTGCGACAATTCGAACTCAAGACCATTTCCGCGCTGCAGGAACGGGTGCTGCATGACCCGTCGGCGTTCATGCAGCTGCTGCAGTTCCTGACGATTCCGGTCAGCGAGATGTTTCGAGACCCGACGCATTTCCTGGCGATCCGCGAAGAAGTCGTGCCGCTGCTCAAGACCTACCCGTCGCTGAAAGTCTGGATCGCGGGCTGCAGCACCGGGGAAGAGGTCTATTCGATGGCGATTCTGCTGCGCGAGGAAGGTCTGCTTGAGCGCACGATCATTTACGCCACCGACATCAATCCGCATTCGCTGGAGAAGGCCAAGCAAGGCATTTTCTCCATGGAAAACATTCGCGGCTACAACGAAAACTACCTCAAGGCTGGCGGAAAGCGGCTGTTTTCGGAGTACTACACGGCGGCCTACGACTACGCGATCTTCGACAAGACCCTGCGTGAGAACGTGACCTTCGCCGACCACAGCCTGGCAACCGACAGCGTGTTCTCCGAGACGCAGTTGATTTCCTGCCGCAATGTGCTGATCTACTTCAACAAGAAGCTGCAGGACCGGGCGTTCGGGCTGTTTCACGAGTCGCTGTGCCATCGCGGCTTTCTGGTGCTGGGCAGCAAGGAAACCCTGGATTTCTCGGGTTACAAGAATCAGTTCGAGCCTCTGGTCAAACAAGAGCGGATCTACCGCAAATCATGAGAACGATTTTTCCCGACCCCTCGTCCGAACACCCGGCCTTGCCGGTGGTAGATGCCATTGTGGTCGGCGCATCGGCCGGCGGCGTCGAAGCCTTGCTGAAAATCTACCGCACGCTGCCCAGAGGCTTTCGCTTGCCCATCCTGACGGTGCTGCATGTGCCGGATCAGCGCCGTAGCCATTTGGCTGAGGTGTTCGCTCAAACTTTGAAGATCCCGGTCAAGGAAGCGGACGACAAGGAGACCATCGCCCCAGGCACGCTGTACTTCGCCGGGCCGAGTTATCACCTGTCGGTCGAGAACGATTTCAGCCTGTCGCTGAGTCAGGAAGAACGCGTGTTCCATTCGCGGCCGAGCATTGACGTACTGTTCGAGTCGGCGGCCGACGCCTATGGCGATCGCCTCGCCGGCGTGCTGCTGACCGGCGCCAACAATGACGGTGCCCGCGGCATTGCACGAATCAGTGAATACGGTGGTCTCACCGTGGTCCAGGACCCGGCCCAGGCGCTCGCGCGAACCATGCCCGACGCAGCGCTTGCCCTTCATACGCCGGATTTTTTATTGCCTTTGCCCGACATTGGGCTGTTGCTTGTCGAGCTGGAACGAATTGCATGTTGAGTGATATCAAAGCCAAGCTGCTGATTGTCGACGATCTGCCAGAGAACCTGCTGGCCCTCGAGGCGCTGATCAAGCGCGAGGACCGTCAGGTGTTCAAGGCGTTGTCCGCCGATGAAGCATTGTCGTTGCTGCTCGAACATGAGTTTGCGATGGCCATTCTTGACGTGCAGATGCCTGGCATGAACGGCTTCGAGCTTGCCGAGATGATGCGCGGCACCGAGAAAACCAAGAACATCCCCATCGTCTTCGTCAGTGCGGCAGGGCGCGAGCTCAACTACGCGTTCAAGGGTTATGAAAGCGGTGCGGTGGATTTTCTGCACAAGCCCCTCGATATTCATGCGGTCAAGAGCAAGGTCAACGTCTTCGTTGATCTGTACCGCCAGCGCAAGGCGCTCAAGCAACAGCTTGAAGAGCTCGAACGCAGCCGCGCGGAGCAGGAAGCGCTGATGCGCGAGTTGAAATCGACGCAGAGTGAGCTGGAACGCGCGATCCGCATGCGTGATGACTTCATGTCCATGGTCTCCCACGAGGTGCGCACGCCGCTCAACGGGCTGATTCTGGAAACCCAGCTGCGCAAGCTGCACTTGGCCAAGGACAACGCGTCGGCGTTCACCATGGAAAAGCTGCGGGCCATGGTTGACCGCGATGAGCGGCAAATCCAGAGCCTGATTCGCCTGATCGAGGACATGCTGGACGTGTCACGGATTCGCACCGGCAAGCTGTCTATCCGCACCAGTCCGTTTGACCTCTCTGAACTGGTGGTCAATCTGGTGGAAAGCTATTCCGCGCAGATCGCCGCCGCCGGCAGTGTGGTGACGTTGCATGCGCCGGCGCCGGTGATCGGCGTGTGGGATGAGTTTCGCATCGAGCAGGTGGTGGCGAACTTGCTGACCAATGCGCTGCGCTATGGCGCGCGCAAGCCGATTGAGGTGCAGGTTTACGCTGAGGGCGGTGAGGCGCGGGTTGATGTGCGCGACCATGGCATTGGCATCAGTGCGGAAAACCAGAAGCGCATTTTTCAGCAGTTCGAGCGGGTCGCGGCAAGCCATGCGGTGGCAGGGCTTGGACTGGGGCTGTTTATTTCCGAACAGATCATTACCGCCCACAGCGGGCGGATCAGCGTCGAGAGTGAAGAGGGGGCAGGGTCGCTGTTTCGCGTGTCGTTGCCGCTTTGATTGGCTGGAATGCTGGGATATCTGGATCAAGGGCGTCTGCCTAACGGCCTCGGGTTTCGCCTTCGGCGAGTTACTTGGAAAAGCACCCCAAGTAACCAAGGGTGCTTGCTCCCGGTTTGGCCCTTCCTTCGTCAGGGTTCCCTCACTCCGGTCTTGCTCCGTGGGCCCGCCGCCATCCGCCATCCATGGCGGGGGGCGGCTCTCGCGGCATCCATGCCGCTCGGCCCACTGCGCAAAACCTGCGTTCAGCCTGCACCCAAGTCGCGATTGGTGGTGTTTGGGCTTTTTGCGTATGAACATCAAGATCAAAAGCGCGTTTAGAGCAGATCGACAGCATAGAGCAGATCAACGGCTTCCCGGCTGAAGCCGGTCCTACAGTCGAGGTCGCTGCCGCTGTCTCCGATCAAGGTGTTTTCGTGATCGTTCCCGCTGACTGCACGCCCCGTGGGACCGGCTTCAGCCGGGAAGCTTTTGATTTGCTTTGAGCGCGCTCTTGATCTTCATACACAACTATTCCAAGCCACGAAATCGCGACGTGGGTGCAGGCTGAACGCGGGCCCACGGAGCGGGACCGGAGTGAGGGAACCCGACGAAGGAGGAGCCAAACCAAGAGCACAAGCCCTTGGCTGCTTTTTGAAACCAAAGCGGGGCTTTATCGAGTAACTCCCCGAAGGCGAAACCGGAGGCCGTTAGGCCGACTTATCCCACCCCGGAATCCTCCCAATCAAATAACTCAGTAATCGGCGCAACCTCCAGCGCGGGCCATGGTCGTAATGGCAGCTATCTATAAGATCAAAGGCGTTCAAATGAGCTCTGATGCAGAAAATGTCGTACTCATCGTCGAAGACGAGCCGCTCATTCTGATGCTGCTGTCCGATTACCTGTCGGGCGAAGGCTATCGGGTGTTGCAGGCGGAGAACGGGGAGCAGGCATTCGAAATTCTTGCCACCAAGCCCCACCTCGATTTGATGATCACCGATTACCGCCTGCCGGGCGGGGTCTCCGGCGTCATGATTGCCGAGCCCGCCGTAAAACTGCGGCCGGAGCTCAAGGTTATTTTCATCAGTGGTTACCCGGCAGAGATCGTCGAGTCCGGCAGCCCGATTGCCAAGAAGGCCCCGATCCTTGCCAAGCCGTTCACCATGGACACGTTGCATTCGCAGATCCAGAGCCTGCTTAACTGATTTTGGCCAACAAAAAAAACCGGCGTCTGCCGGTTTTTTTGTGCGCTGGGGTTTTCACCCGACCAACGTTTCAGCTCTCGATCATCTCCCGGACCTTCGCCGTCAGCTGATCGAATGCGAAGGGCTTGGTGATCATCTGCATGCCCTCCTCAAGGAAGCCCGAGCGCGCACTGGCATTCTCTGCGTAGCCAGTGATGAACAGCACTTTCAAGTCCTCGCGGAGCTGCCGGCCGATGTCCGCCAGCTGCCGGCCATTCATGCCGGGCAGGCCTACGTCGCTGATCATCAGGTCGATACGCTGTGAGGACTCGAGGATCGGGATCGCCCCCACGGCATCGCCCGCTTCGACATAGGCATAACCCAACTCGCTCAATACCTGGCTGACCAGTGCTCGAACCGCCGGGTCATCTTCGACCAGCAGAATCGTTTCACCCTCACGCGCCTGCGCGGTGTCGGAGGTCGGCGCAGGATGATCGTCCTGGGCTTCGCCGAGGTAGCGCGGCAGGAACAACTGCACCGTGGTGCCATCGCCCACCTGGCTTTCGATGGACACATGGCCATGCGACTGCTTGGTGAAGCCGTAAATCATCGACAGACCCAGCCCGGTGCCTTGGCCAATGGGCTTGGTGGTGAAGAACGGGTCGAAGGCGCGGCTGATGACGTTCTCCGGCATGCCGCAGCCAGTGTCGCGGACGCTGAGCACCACGTAATCGCCAGGCAGCAGGTTTTCGTAGGCGTTGGTGTAGTCCCGCTCAAGGCGGCGGTTGAAGGTCTCGATCATCAGCATGCCGCCATCGGGCATCGCGTCGCGCGCGTTGAGCACCAGATTGAGCAGGGCGCTCTCGAGCTGATTGGGGTCGGCTTCGGCGGTCCACAGTTCAGGGTCCAGGCACATGTCCAGACGGACGCTCTCGTTGACGCTGCGGTTCAGCAGTTCGCCCATGGAATTGACCAGGTCATTCATCAGCACCGGCTTGGGGTCCAGCGATTGTCGACGCGAAAACGCCAGCAGACGGTGGGTCAGGGCGGCTGCGCGATTGGCCGAACTCACGCCCAGATCGATCAGGCCGTCGAGGTCGTCCAGACGTCCCCGTGATACGCGTCGCCTGAGCAATTCGAGGCTGCCGATGATGCCGGTCAGCATGTTGTTGAAGTCGTGGGCGATACCGCCGGTGAGCTGGCCCACCGCCTCCATCTTCTGCGACTGGCGAAGCACTTCTTCGTTGTGGCGCAGCTGGGAGGTGCGTTCCTCGACCTGCTGTTCCAGCGTCTCGTTGAGGCGGCGCAGCTGATGCTCGGCCAGCTTGCGCTCGGTGATGTCGGAGGTCACGCCGGAGAGCAGGCTGACCCGGCCGTTACGCGCTCTGATCGCCCGGGCACGGATGTCGACCCAATGCACCGAACCATCCGGCCACACGTTACGAAACTCGATGATGAAGTCGGCACCGGTGTCCAGCGTCTGCTGCAGGACAGACTGCATGCGCGGCTGGTCTTCGGGATGCACCGAGGCGAGCCAGTCGTGGTAAGTGAGCGGATCACGCTCATCGCGACCGAAGTGCGCGCGCGTGATAGCCGAGCACTCCAGCACAAGAAACTCGGTGTCCAGCTGCCACGAGCCCAAACGCCCGGCCTTCAACGCATGCTGCAGGCGCTGCTCGCTTTCGAGCAGATCTTCCAGCCGCGTGCGCGCTTCATATTGTCGCCGGCGGCCTCGCACCGCGGTGCTGACCAGGCTCATGAGCGTCGCGGGATGGAACGGCCGCTCCAGAAACGTGACGTTACCGAGCATTTTGCCAAAGTGCGCCGAGGGGTTCTGTTTACCGCCGTGATGAGTCAGCAGCACGATGGGAAAGTCCGACCAGGCAGGCTGGTTGGCCAACAGACTCAGCAACGGATTGACGTCCGCACCCCGCAGGGCCTCGTCCGCAATAATGGCCAGCCCTGCGCCGGATATCAGCTCACTGCACAGCTGCGCCAGATCATGGGTAATGATTGCCGGATAGCCGCCTTCCTGAAGCATGGTCAGGGCGATCTGGCTGTCCCGTCCGTGGGGGGCCAGAATGATGGCCCGCTCCGATAGTTGTCCGGGGATGCTCACTCGTTGGGGTCCAGAAGCAACGGATTATTCTCGCCGTGGTATTGAGGGACGCCGCGCAGAACACCCTGAAAGGCGTCCAGCGGCTCGCCGATGGTCATGCCGGACGCACTGATCCGGTATTCGCGAATGGTGGATTCGTGGGTGCCGGTGCGTTTCTTGATGATGGAGATAGCGCGGCGCACTTTGCCCAGCGCTTCGAAGTAGCGCAACAAAATGACCGTGTCAGCCAGGTAGGTGATGTCCACCGGCGTATTCATGTCACCGACCAGGCCGTGTTGGGCAACGGTCATGAAGGTCGACGCGCCCTGGCGATTGAGGTAGAGCAACAGCTCATGGACGTGCAGGACCAGAGAATTTTCTTCTGGCATCGCAGCCTGATAGCCATTCAGGCTGTCGAGGACGACGGTCTGGATGTTCAGCTCATCGACACTGCGGCGCACCCGATGGGTGAACTCACCCGGCGACAGTTCTGCGGCGTCCACCTGTTCGATCACCAGATTGCCGGTTTGCACCAGCGCCTTGAGGTCGATGCCAAGCTTCATCATGCGTTCGTGCAGCAGGCCGATCTCTTCATCGAATACGAACAGCGCAGCTTTCTCGCCGCGCTCCACGGCCGCCACGGCGAACATCAGCGCGATAAGTGACTTACCCGTGCCCGACGGGCCCAGAATCAGCGTGCTGGAGCCGCTGTCCAGACCGCCGCCAAGCAGGGAGTCAATTTCCTGGATGCCGCTGCTGAGCTGCTTGCTGACGTAGCCAGTGCGGTGCTCGGCGGCCACCAGGCGCGGAAACACCTGGATGCCATCGGGCATGATATTGAAGTCGTGGTAACCGCCGCGGTACTTCTGGCCACGGTATTTGACCACGCGCAGGCGTCTGCGCTCTGCGCCATAAGCCGGGGTCTGCATCTCCAGGCGAATCACGCCATGGGCAACGCTATGAACGGTCTTGTCCAGTGATTCGGTGGTGAGGTCGTCCAGCAGGACGACCGTCGTGTCGTAGCGCGCGAAGTAGTGCTTGATCGCCAGGATCTGGCGACGGTAGCGCAACGAGCTCTGCGCCAGCAGGCGGATCTCCGACAGGCTGTCGATGATCACACGTGCGGGCTTGACCTTCTCGACGATCTCGAAAATCTGCTTGGTGGCTTCGCCCAGTTCAAGGTCGGAGGAATACAGCAGGCTCTGTTGGTGTGCAGCGTTCAGCAGGTCTTCAGGCGGGGTGAGCTCGAACACCGAAATGTGCTCGTCCAGCTCCCAGCCATGGGAACGGGCGCCATCGCGCAATTCCCGTTCGGTTTCAGAAAGCGTGATGTATAGACCCCGCTCGCCTGCCGCAGCCCCTGCCAGCAGGAATTGCAGTGCGACGGTGGTCTTGCCGGTGCCGGGTTCTCCCTCAAGAAGGAACACATGGCTGCGCGAAAGACCACCCGCGAGGATGTCGTCCAGGCCCACGATACCGGTTGCCGCTTTTGATGTAGTCAAGAATCGCCCTCTTGCGACCTGAGAAAAGAGTGGGCGCCGAATCTGACCTGGCTGCCCTGACGCACACATCGTCGGTAGATTCCGTACGCGTGACGCCATCACAGTCTGGACAGTTGCCCGCCGTGACCGTTCAGTTTATTCACCCGTAACGCCCCGTCTTTACAGGCGAAACGGCAGGTCCACGGTCCGGCATATGGCGCAACAGTGGCCTGCGACGGCACATACTGACTTGCTATGATCCGCCGTCAAGGAATAAACCTCGTCTGGCCCATAAAAGGATCCAACGCCGTGTCTGACTACAGCGCTTTCAAGGTGGAACTGACCGACCATATTGCCCACGTCCAGATCAATCGCCCGGACAAGGTCAACGCCATGAACGCTGCGTTCTGGTCCGAGATCATCGATATATTCGCCTGGGCCGAGGACACCGACGATGTCCGCGTGGTGGTGCTCAGTGGCGCGGGCAAGCACTTTTCCTCGGGCATCGACCTGTCCTTGCTGGCATCGGTCGCCAACGAGATGGGCAAGGACATTGGTCGAAACGCGCGTTTGCTGCGGCGCAAAATCCTGCAAATGCAGGAGTCGTTCAACGTCGTGGACCGCTGCAGCAAGCCCGTGCTGGCGGCCATTCAGGGTTATTGCATCGGCGGCGCGATCGATCTGATCAGTGCCTGCGACATGCGCTATGCCGCGGACGATGCGCTGTTTTCCATTCGCGAAATCGACATGGGCATGGCCGCAGACGTCGGCACCCTTCAGCGCCTGCCGCGGCTGATCGGTGATGGCATGATGCGCGAAATGGCCTACACCGGGCGTAACGTGGGGGCGCAGGAGGCGCAGCGCATTGGTCTGGTCAACCGCACGTTTGCGGACCTGCCGCAGCTGCTCGAGGGTGTCATGGCGATTGCCCGGGACATCGCGGCGAAATCGCCGATCGCGATCAGTGGCAGCAAGCGCATGATCGGCTACATGCGCGACCACAGCGTGGCGGACGGGCTCGAATACGTTGCCACCTGGAACTCCGCCATGTTGCAATCGGCAGACCTGAAGCTGGCGATGGTCGCTCACCTGAGCAAACAGAAGCCGGTCTTCGACAATTGACTGACCCATTTGAAAGCGTTTTCGCTTGCGGCTTTCGGGCGTGATCCTCGCGCAGAAGTGGCAAACGGCACGCACAGGAGTTGATGCATGACACGCCCGAGGCGTTGGACCACCGCCGTGCTTGACGTCCAGGCAGCCGGCGGCTGGGCCGTGGTTCAGAGTGACCAGGGGTTTTTGCAGGACAGCAACGGCGTGCTGTTTCCCCGTGAATGGCTCAAGCACCAAGACCTGGATTTAGTGCATGAGCACGGTATCGGCCATTTTGACGGCGAGCCGGTCTACCTGCAGACGCTGCGGGATTCGCACGCGCTGGAAGGCATGCAGTGGCAGACGCTGCGCCAGTTCATGCTGGCCGATGACGCGGACGTGTTTCAGATGCTTGGCTACGCCGCGCAAATCAGTACCTGGGCGCGCGAACACCGTTTTTGCGGCAGATGCGGTCAGCCGACGCAGCAAGTACCGGGTGAGCGGGGAATGCACTGCGCGCACTGCGACCTGCGCGCTTATCCGCGTATTTCCCCGAGCATGATCGTGTTGATTACCCGTGGCGATGAGGTGCTGCTGGCGCGCTCGCCGCGCTTCGTCACGGGGGTGTACAGCACGCTGGCCGGGTTCGCCGAACCGGGTGAGTCGGCCGAAGATTGCGTGCGCCGCGAGGTCATGGAAGAGGTGCAGGTGACCGTCAAGAACATCCAGTACAAGGGCAGCCAGTGCTGGCCGTTTCCGCACTCGATGATGCTGGGCTTTCATGCTGAATACGACAGTGGCGAGATTGTGCCCCAGGCGGACGAGATCGAGGACGCGCAGTGGTTCAGCATCCATGACCTGCCGCCGTTGCCGGCCAGTCGCTCGATTGCGCGCTACCTGATCGATTTGTATCTGGCGCAGCGCTCGGGCTCAGTTGAACCAGTGCTGCCAGGCCAGGCGGACGGTTAAGCCCAGCACCACGGTGATGAAGACAGGGCGGATGAATTTGGCGCCGCCCTTGATCGCGGTTTTCGCGCCGATAAAGGCACCGGCCATCACCGCCACGCCCATGGTCAATCCGATCACCCAGTCCACCGAACCGTTGAGCGCGAAGATCATCAGCGCAGCGGCATTGCTGACGAAGTTCATGCTACGGGCGACGCCGCTGGCTTTGACCAGGTCAACCGGGTAAATCAGCAACGTGCTCACCGTCCAGAAGGCGCCAGTGCCGGGGCCGGCGACGCCGTCATAAAAGCCCAGCCCTAGGCCCTGAGGCAGCTGCCATTTGGTTTTGATCGGGGCGTTGCTGTCCAGTGGCGCCTTGGGTGTGCCGCCGAACAGCAGGTACAGGCCGCAGCCAAACACGATCACCGGTAGCATCTGGTTCAGTAATTCGGCCGGCAGGTAATGGGCGACCACTGCGCCGATCAGGGCGCCTGCTGCCGTGCCGACCAATGCGCGTTTCCACTGCGCCGGATGAAACAGCTTGCGCCGATAGAAGGTGAAGCTCGCGGTGGCAGAGCCGAAAGTCGAACTGAGCTTGTTGGTGCCCAATACGAGATGCGGCGGCAGGCCGGCGGTGAGCAAGGCAGGCGTGGTCAACAGGCCGCCGCCGCCGGCAATGGCGTCAATGAAACCGGCAACGAAGGCCACGACAGCCAGCACCAGCAGGGTGAGAGGTTCAACGGTGAGTTCGAAAGGCATGGGGAGGGCGCTTATCGGGCAGATGGGCAGAAGGGCTGCCCGCAAGCGCAGCATTCTACTCGCAAGGCGCTGGGCGTTGCAGCAGCGCGAACCGTGAATTGTTGATCCCGGGCAGGCGGTGTGGCTGGCTGGGTTGAAACCAGTCCTGCTGCCCGCATATGCGGTGTGTCTGGGTGTACGCGTACTGACTGTGGGAGCGCGCTTGCCCGCGAATGCGGTGTGTCAGGACCAATTAAATCGCCTGACCCAGCGCGTTCGCCAGCAAGCCGGCTCCTACAGATCATCACCCACCCGCCATTTCGCGGTGCGATTGCTGCCTTCCCGGGTAAAGCCGGTCCCACATACGGCAGGTGCGGTCTGTCTGGGTGGGCTGAAGCTGGTTCTGCGCCCGCATGCGGTGTGTCTGGGTGTACGCCTAAAGACTGTAGGAGCGCGCTTGCCCGCGAATGCGGTGTGTCAGCGACATTTACGTCACCTGACCCAACGCGTTCGCCAGCAAGCCGGCTCCTACAGATCGTCACTCGCCCGCCATTTCGCGGTGCGACTGCTGCCTTCCCGGCTAAAGCCGGTCCCACATACGGCTGACGCTTTCCCGGCTAATGCCGGTCCCACATACGGCGGTTGCGGTGTGTCTGGGCGGGCTGAAGCTGGTTCTGCGCCCGCATGCGGTGTGTCTGGGTGTACGCCTACAGACTGTAGGAGCGCGCTTGCCCGCGAATGCGGTGTGTCAGCGACATTTACGTCACCTGACCCAGCGTGTTCGCCAGCAAGCCGGCGCCTACAGATGTCCGCCTGTCACCAATGTTGCAGTGCGACGCCTGATGCTTTCCCGGCTAAAGCCACTGTTCAAACATCCGACATCGTTACCCAGCGCATCTCTTTCGCCGCGAGGCGAATGGCGGTGGCCAGGCGCTCGACTTCCATGGCTTCGGCGAAATCCGTTCCGTTGCCGCCATTCCCTTGCAGCGCCTGAATCAGTTCATGGACTTCCAGCGCTTTAAGTTCGTTGTACCCCAGTTGATGCCCGGGTGCCGGGCAAAACGCGGCATAACCCGGTTGCTGCGGGCCGGCGAGGATGCGCTGAAACCCGTCCCGTCCCGGCGCGCCGGCGCGATACAGCCTGAGTTCGTTTAACCGTTCCTGATCGAACGACAGGGTGCCCAGCGTGCCGCTGATTTCGAAGCTCAGGTGATTCTTGTAACCGTGTTTGAGCCAACTACTGCCGAAGGTGCCGCGCGCGCCGTTGGCGAAGCGTAACAATGCGTAGGTCTGGTCATCAATGTTGATCGCCCGCTGATCGTTGCTGCCACGTGCGGCCGGGCGCTGCGGGTGCACGGTTTGGGAGTCGGCGCACACCGCTTCGACCTCACCCAGCAGATGACGCGCCATGGCCAGCAAGTGACTGCCGAGGTCTGCCAGCGCGCCGCCGGCGTGGGCTTCCTCGCATCGCCAGGACCACGGCGACAGTGCATCGCCCATGAAGTCCTCGCTGAATTCGCCCTGGAAGCTGATGATGCGCCCCAGCTCGCCCGCCTCGATCATTTCCCTGGTCAGCCCGATCATCGGGTTGTGCTGGTAGTTATAACCCACGCGGGTCACGACCCCGGCCTTGCGCGCGGCGGCGTGCATCTGCCGCGCCTGCCCCAGGCTCACCGCCAGCGGCTTTTCGCAGTACACCGCTTTGCCGGCTTCAAGGGCCGCCATGGCCATCGGAAAATGCAGCAGGTTGGGCGTAGTGATCGCGACAAGATCGACGGCAGGGTCGCTGATCAATTGCTGCCAGTCGGCATGACTGCGCTCAAAGCCCCAACGCGAGGCGCAGTCTTGTGCCCGCGCGGCGTCGGCGTCTGCCAGCGCGGCCAGCTTGAGGTTGATCGGCAGCTCAAACGTGGTGCGTGCGTTGTGGAAGGCCAGGGCATGCGCCCGGCCCATGAAGCCTGTGCCGATCAGGCCGACGCCCAGATCTGGAAGGGAATTCCCGCGCATGACAGCGTGTCCTTGTAGACGTGTTGTTGTGCGGAAAATGTAGGCGTTGGCGGTGGCTGATGGAATCTTTATTCCATCAGAAGCACCTCAGTTTCACCTCACGCGCGGACGCTGCAGAAGTGCTTGCCCGCGATGGCGGCGGGTCAGGCTGCCGAGGACAACCCGTCCCCCAAGCTCGCGGACAACCCGTCGCTCAGTGAAAAATCTGGTTCAAGGCTTCAGGACAGAAAACCGCCATCCACATTCAGTGCGACGCCGGTGGTATAGCTCGAGGCATCGCTGGCCAGGTACAGCACCGTGCCCGCCATCTCGCTGGGAGCCGCAACGCGTTTTAGCGGTATTTGCGCCAGCGCTGTGTTAAGGATCTTCTCATTGCTCACCAGCGCCGAGGCGAACTTGGTGTCGGTCAGGCCTGGGAGAAGGGCGTTGCAACGAATGCCGAACTGAGCGCATTCCTTGGCGAAGACTTTGGTCATGTTGATGACGGCCGCCTTGGTCACCGAGTAGATGCCCTGAAAGACACCCGGCGATACCCCGTTGATCGACGCCACGTTGATGATGCTGCCGCCGCCGTGCTCGCGCATCAGCTTGCCGGCTTCGACCGACATGAAGAAGTAGCCCCGGATGTTCACATCGACGGTTTTCTGGAACGCGCCAAGGTCGGTGTCCAGCACATTGCAGAACTGCGGGTTGGTCGCGGCATTGTTCACCAGAATATCCAGCCGACCGAATTGCTCGCGGATCTGTGCAAACACCGCCGTGATCTGCTCCATTTCACCGATGTGACAGGCGATGGCCGTGGCTTTGCCACCGTCGGCAATAATGGCCTCGGCCACGTGCTGGCAGCCTTCGATCTTGCGGCTGGAGACGATGACATGGGCGCCCTGTTGTGCCAGTAGCCTGGCGATCGCCTCGCCGATACCGCGGCTGGCGCCGGAAACGAAAGCGATCTTGCCATCGAGGTCGAACAATTGTGTTTTAGGCATTCCGAGTTTCCTTGTCGTGACGCAATCAAAGGGCAGAACGGCCGATCACCTGCAGGGCCATGCGCTCCAGCAGCGTGTTCATGTGGATGAACTGCGCGAAGCGCTTGTCCCGGGTCTGGCCGTGGAAAAAGCGGTAGTAGATTTGCTGAACGATGCCGGCGAGGCGAAACAGGCCGTAGGTGTAATAAAAGTCGAAGTTGTCGATGCGGATGCCCGCGCGCTCGGCGTAGTACGCTACAAATTGCTCTCGGGTGAGCATGCCCGGCGCATGGCTGGGCTGGCGTCGCATCAATTGCACCGGCGCCGGGTCGTCCGCCTGAATCCAGTACGCCAGGCTGTTGCCCAGGTCCATCAGCGGGTCGCCCAGGGTGGTCAGTTCCCAATCCAGCACGCCGATGATGCGCATCGGGTTATCCGGGTCGAGAATCACGTTGTCGAAGCGGTAATCGTTATGGACCAGGCTGGCAACGGGGTGGTCTGCGGGCTTCTTGTCGTCGAGCCAGCGGGCGACTTTCTCCCAGCTCGGCGCATCGTCGGTGCGCGCTTTTTCGTAGCGTTCGGTCCAGCCGCGAATCTGGCGCTCGACGTAGCCCTGAGGTTTGCCCAGATCGCCCAGCCCACAGGCGCGGTAATCGACCTTGTGAAGCTCAACCAGCCGTTCGATAAAGCTCTTGCACAGGGCCTCGGTCTTGGCGGCATCCAGCTTCAGCTCGGCCGGTAACTCAGAGCGCAGGATGATGCCCTTGACCCGTTCCATCACATAGAACTCGGCACCGATGACCGCCTCGTCGGTGCAATGCACGTAGGCCTTGGGGCAATAGGGGAAGGCGTCGCGCACCTGATTCAGGATGCGGAATTCGCGGCCCATGTCATGAGCGCTTTTTGCCTTGTGACCGAAAGGCGGGCGGCGCAGCACAAATTCCTGCTCGGGGTACTTCAGCAGGTACGTCAGGTTAGACGCGCCACCGGGGAACTGACTGATCTGCAGGCTGCCGCGCAGACCGGAGATATGGGACTTCAGGTAGGGATCGATGAGTGCGGCGTCCAGCTCTTCGCCTGATCGAACCTCGGTGGACTGGTCGGTGAGCGGCATGCTTATCCCTGCAGGTTATTTTGGTTGGCCAGGATCATTGGCTAATCTAATGCGTCCCCCGCGCGGCGAACAAGGGCTATTGGCCTGCGTGTTAGCGGGGAATCATCAGCCTTGATTCGGTGCGTTGACGGCAACCCGCGCCAATGCGCGGACGAAAAAAAACCGAAGCCGGGCAGCTTCGGTTTTTTGCACAGCCAGGCTTGCTCAGGAAGGGAACAGCTCGCTCAGTTTCATCGCCAGCATCATGTCGCCTTCAGCGCGCAACTTGCCGCCCATGAAAGCCTGCATGCCGTCGGTCTCGCCGCTGACGATGCCTTCCAGGGTTTCACCGTCCATCACCAGCGTTACTTGTGCGTCCGGGTTCTCGCCTTCCTGCAGCTCGCAGGTGCCGTCCTTGACGATCAGCGAGAAGTTCTTGGTGTCGTCGATGCGGAACCCGAACACCAAGTCCAGGCCTGCAGCGGCGGATGGGTTGAACTTGGCTTTCATTGCTTGGACGGCGTTTTCTACGGAGCTCATGGTGTGATCCTTTTATAGGAGTGATTGCAGGCACTTTGCGGGTGCGATTGGCCGGGCTCAGCGATAGGTGATGAGCTCCGGCGCCTTCATCAGTTGCAAGTGTGCGTAACTGTTGAAGGAAGCCAGCGACACCTCGCGGTCTCGAAACTTCAGTTGATTGAGCGAGGTGTTGACGATATGCCAGTTGAGCTCGAAGGCCTGGGTGGCGGGCATTCTGGTGATCAGGTGGAGCAGGGCGGTGATGGTGCCGCCCGAGGTGAACACAGCAATCCGGTCATCAGGACCGGCGCTGTCGAGAATGCTGCTCAGGCCTGCTTGCACCTCTTCGACAAAAGACTCCCAGCTTTGCAGCGCGGCGGCATCGTGTCCGCCGCCCAGCCAACGGGCGATGATCGCCGCGAACAGGCGCTGAAACTCGGCGCGGTTGTTGCCGGCGTCACGCATGATGTCCAGCGCCTGGGGCTCATCTTCGAGCATCGCGGGGAGCAGCGCGCGGATCACGCCCTCGGCGTTGAACTCGTTGAAGGCGATGTCGGTTTCAAGCTCGGGCGTGGCAATGCCGGCTGCGTTGAGTTGGGCAATGACCGTCTCCGCTGTGTGGCGCTGGCGAAAGAGCGCGCCGCTGATGCACCGGTCGAAGGTCAGACCGAGTTGCGCAAGGTGCGCGCCGAGAATTTCCGACTGGCGAAAACCGGTGGGCGACAGAACGTCGTAATCGTCTGCACCAAACGAGGCCTGACCATGTCGTATCAGATAGATGCTGCCCACGACTGCGTCATCCTGGCACGTTGAAAGTGCTGCGAGGTTATGAGCAGCGCGCGGGGTCTGTCAATAAAAAAACATACGCTTGTTTGAATTCGCGCTCACCCCTCCGATCCGGACTTTTCGGTTCTGAGAGGGGCGCTGATCGTGTCACTGGCCCGGCGCCCGACGCGCCGGTATGCTGAGCCCCATTCGCGATCCTCTGCCGAGGATCTGCTGTACCGGTAAGGAGTTTTTGTGGAGTTCATTTTCGATTACGCCAGCTTCCTGGCAAAGACCGTCACCATCGTGATTGCCATCATTGTAGTGCTGGTGATGATTGCCTCGATGCGCGGCCGCGGCCGTCGCAGTGCGGGCGGTCAACTGCATGTGACCAAGCTCAACGACTTCTACAAAGGTCTGCGCGACCGTCTCGAAGGCTCGCTGCTGGACAAGGCCCGCCTCAAGGCGCTGCGCAAGGCCCAGGCCAAGGATCTGAAGAAAGACAAGAAATCCACCGAAACCAGGCAGCGCGTCTATGTGCTGGACTTTGACGGTGACATCAAGGCGTCCGCCACTGAAAACATGCGCAATGAGATCACCGCGCTGCTGACCCTGGCGACGCCCAAGGATGAAGTTGTCCTGCGTCTGGAAAGCGGTGGCGGCATGGTGCACAGCTACGGACTGGCGTCATCGCAACTGGCGCGGATTCGTCAGGCGGGCATCCCGCTGACCATCTGTATCGACAAGGTTGCGGCCAGCGGCGGCTACATGATGGCGTGCATCGGTAATCGCATCATCAGTGCGCCGTTCGCGGTGCTGGGGTCTATCGGCGTGGTTGCTCAGTTGCCCAACGTCAACCGCCTGTTGAAAAAGCACGACATCGACTTTGAGGTGCTGACCGCCGGCGAGTACAAGCGCACGCTCACGGTGTTTGGCGAAAACACCGAGAAGGGCCGCGAGAAGTTCCAGGAAGACTTGGACATCACCCATGAGCTGTTCAAGAACTTCGTTGCCAGTTATCGCCCGCAGTTGCAGATCGACGAAGTCGCCACTGGCGAAGTCTGGCTGGGCCTGGCCGCCAAGGACAAACAGCTGGTGGACGAACTCAAGACCAGCGATGAATATCTGTCCGAAAAAGCCAAAACGGCCGACGTGTTCCATCTGCACTACGCTGAGCGCAAAAGCCTGCAGCAGCGCGTCGGTCTCGCGGCAACCGCCTCGGTGGACCGGCTGGTGACGGGCTGGTGGGCAAAGCTGACGCAACAGCGATTCTGGTAATTGCCGGGCGGCCAGGCTGCCTGTCCGCAGATTAGAAGTGTCTGGCGGAACCCGATCTGTGGCTGTCTGGCTGCTGATCAGAAGTCGCTGGCGGAGCCCGATCTGTGGCTGTCTGGCTACAGACCAGAAGTCGCTGGCGGAGCCCGATCTGTGGCTGTCTGGCTGCAGATCGGAAGTCGCTGGCGGAACCCGATCTGTGGCTGTCTGGCTGCTGATCGGAAGTCGCTGGCGGAGCCCGATCTGTGGCTGTCTGGCTGCAGATCGGAAGTCGCTGGCGGAACCCGATCTGTAGGAGCCGGCTTGCTGGCGAACCGATTTTTGATTCTCCTTCGTACCGCATGATCCATCGCATTCGCCAGCAAGCCGGCTCCTACGGACGCGGGAGTGCCAGGGCATACAGCTTCATAGCCACGCGGCCCGCGCTCGAATATGTTTGACCAGACAGCATCAAAAAAGCCCCGACTTCGCAGGAAGCCGGGGCTTTTTGTTATCTGTTCAGCGATACCTCAACGATAACTTAGCGATACCTCTGCGATACCTCAGCGACGTCGAAACAGCGGCAGCGGCTCGTCGGTCGCCGCCTGATAGGTCACGGAGAAATCCTTCAGGCCTTCCAGCGCTTCGTACGGGTCTTTGTCAGGGCGAATGGCAAAGGCGTCGAAGCCACAGCGGCGCAGGTAGAACAGCTGATCGCGCAACACGTCACCGATAGCGCGTAGCTCGCCCTTGTAGCCGTAGCGATCACGCAACAAGCGCGCGTTTGAATAGCTGCGCCCGTCGGTGAACGCCGGGAAGTTCAAGGCGATGACCTGGAACTGGCTGGCGTCGTCGCCAATTTCCTCGGCTTCTTCGTCGCTGTCCAGCCAGACGCCGAGGCCGCCGTCGCGGGCCTTGAGCGCATGGGCGTGCTCGCGCCACAGGCTCAGCGGCACGATCAGATCGTCGCAGTTGGAGAGGCTGTCAAAGGTCGTGTCCTTGGGCAGCAAGTGCCAGGTTTCGTCGATGACCTCGTTGTTCTTAATGATTCGCTGCATAGACGCGCTCCTTGAAAGGGTCGATGCCGATACGCTGATAAGTGTCGATGAAGCGCTCGTCTTCGTTGCGTTTCTCGACATAAACGTTGATCAGCTTCTCGATAACGTCCGGCATGGCGTCCTGTGCGAAGGACGGACCCAGGATTTTGCCCAGGCTGGCGTCGCGACTGGCGCTGCCGCCCAGCGACACCTGATAGAACTCTTCGCCTTTCTTGTCCACGCCCAGAATGCCGATATGGCCAACATGGTGGTGGCCACAGGCGTTCATGCAGCCGGAAATATTCAGGTCCAGCTCACCAATGTCGAAGAGGTAATCCAGGTCATCAAACCGACGCTGGATCGACTCGGCAATCGGAATCGACTTGGCATTGGCCAGCGAGCAGAAGTCGCCGCCGGGGCAGCAGATGATGTCCGTCAGCAACCCGATGTTTGGCGTTGCAAAGCCTTGCTCGCGCAACTCGCCCCACATCGTGAACAGTTGGCTCTGCTCTACGTCGGCGAGAATCACGTTTTGTTCATGGGAGGTGCGCAGCTGCCCGAAGCTATAGCGGTCGGCCAGGTCGGCGATGCCGTCCAGCTGCTTGTCGGTCAGGTCACCCGGCGCGACGCCGGTGGGTTTCAGCGAAAGGGTCACTGCCGCGTAGCCCGGCTTTTTGTGGGCCAGGACGTTACGCGAGCGCCAGCGGGCGAAGCCGGGGTGTTGCTGATCCAGCTGAGCGAGCTCGGCGCTGTAATCGGTCAGGGCCTTGTAGTCCGGGTCGACGAAGTGCTTGGCGACGCGATGCACTTCGGCTTCGGTCAACGTCGTCTGGCCGCCGCGCAGGTGGGCCATTTCGGCCTCGACCTTCTCGGCGAAGACTTCAGGCGTCAGCGCCTTGACCAGAATCTTGATGCGCGCCTTGTACTTGTTGTCACGACGGCCGTAGCGGTTGTAGACCCGCAGGATGGCGTCGAGGTAGCTCAACAGGTCCTGCCACGGCAGAAACTCATTGATGAACGCGCCGACCACCGGCGTACGCCCGAGACCACCACCGACCAGCACGCGGAAGCCCAGCTCGCCGGCGGCATTCTTCACCGGCTCCAGACCGATGTCATGGACCTCGATCGCGGCGCGGTCGGAGGTCGAGCCGTTGATCGCGATTTTGAATTTGCGCGGCAGGTAGGCGAATTCAGGGTGGAACGTCGTCCACTGGCGGACGATTTCACACCAGGGGCGCGGGTCTACCAGCTCATCGGCGGCCACGCCGGCGAACTGGTCCGTGGTGACGTTGCGCAGGCAGTTGCCGCTGGTCTGGATGGCGTGCATCTGCACGGTGGCCAGCTCGGCGAGAATGTCGGGAATGTCTTCAAGCGCCGGCCAGTTGAACTGCACGTTCTGGCGGGTGCTGATGTGTGCGTAGCCTTTGTCGTAGTCGCGGGCAATCCTGGCCAGCATGCGGGCCTGACGCGAGGTGAGCTGGCCGTAGGGCACAGCCACGCGCAACATCGGGGCGAAGCGTTGGATGTAGAGGCCGTTTTGCAGGCGAAGCGGGCGGAACTCTTCTTCGCTGAGCTCGCCGGCCAGATAGCGGCGGGTCTGGTCGCGGAACTGCTTGACGCGGTCCTCGACGATCCGCTGATCGTACTCGTCGTATACGTACATGGTGGTCCTGTTCTCAGGCGGTTCACTGCTGCTGGGCAAGCGCGAAAGGCGATGCGTTGTCGTCTGCTTTCAGGCTACCGAGCAAATCTGCGCGCACGGCCGCGCACCCCTTGCGGAGCCGGGGGAGGTTATCAGTTTGCGGATATGCGCAAAAGTGAAGTTTGGGTATATGCACAGAACCAAAAGCACTAAGCAGCACGTCGGCTGGCCATAACCTCACTTGTGATAAGGGCATGGCTGAACTTAACTCTGCACATGGCCAGCGACAGTCGCCACGGCCGCACACATTTTTTGCGATCTCCCACAAGACAGATAAAAGGCGATGCAATGCGAAATCACCCCAAAGTCACGAAGTCAGAAAGCCATGTCGATGCCTGGGCCATCATATTTATCGTTGTGCTGGTGGTCGGTGCCGCGGCGTTCTGGATGACTCACCAGTAGCCGCTTTTACAGGTTCACCGTAGCTGCGATAGCCGCCGCGCATTGCGCGTTGGCCCCGGGTGAGCGGTTGTTCGAGCATTGCGCGAAGTCTGCGATTTGACCGGTTTCCGGAGCATTTGTAGGAGCGCGCTTGCCCGCGAAAGGGCCGGTACACCCGACACGTTTTTATCGCCTGGACAATTTTTCGCGGGCAAGCGCGCTCCTACAGAGACCTCGATTCAACCGACGTTTTGCGGCACCCAACCGACGCCGCCGCAGCAACGGGAACCAGGCGACTCAGGCGAATGAGCGGCATGAGTTCCCCGCAGAACCAATCGCCAGCACGGTCGGCGCGGGGCTTGATGAATGAACCGGCTGTCCGAGCATCTGTAGGATCGCGCTTGCCCGCGAACTGGCCGGTACATCCGACCCGTTTTCATCGTCTGGACAATTTTTCGCGGGCAAGCGCGCTCCGACAATGACCTCGATTCAACCGACGTTTTGCGGCACCCAGCCGATGCCGTCGCAGCAACGCGAACCAGGCGACTCAGGCGAATGTGCGGCATGAGTACCCGCAGAACGAATCGCCAGCACGGTCGGCGCGGGGCTTGATGAATGAACCGGCTGTCCGAGCATTTGTAGGAGCGCGCTTGCCCGCGAACAGGCCGGTACATCCGACCCGTTTTCATCGCCTGGACAATTTTTCGCGGGCAAGCGCGCTCCTACAGGGACCTCGATTCAACAGACGATCTGCGATGTGTTTCCGACGCCGTGGCAGCGGCGCGAGACCGCCGAACGAGCTGGCGCGCACGAGCGTTGGACGATGCCGCTTAATGACCGGCTGCTGGAGCATTGTGCGATGCCGTCGAATGAACCGGCTGTCCGAGCATTTGTAGGAGCGCGCTTGCCCGCGAACAGGCCGGTACATCCGACACGTTTTTATAGCCTTGATAATTATTCGCGAGCAAGCGCGCTCCTACAGGATATACAGTGGCTGATTAATTTAAACGTGGCGCGATAAACAGAATGTTTATTGGGGGAAGGCGCGGGTTAACTATGTTTCTTTCGCACATTTATCCTCCGCTGCCACTGTTCCGTTTAAATAACCTCACTTTCAAAGTGCGATGCGTTTCTCATATCTCGTCAGAACATTCTGTGGGAAGCATCCCGATATTTGTAAGAAGTTTCTTGATATTCAAAGGAGGGTAGTATTTTTGTTTTTCAATGATTAGCCTTGGATCTCAACAACAGCGTCGTCGATGCCAATGCGCAACCGCTCTCGGCTTTGAACCCTATGTGTTCCACTCAAGCGCCAGAGTTGCGCTTTCAAGCCCTTGCCGTTGGAGCGAGCGTCACAGTACAGAGCGGCTCACAGAGACACTGACATTCGGTTAGCGATATCTAATGAGCAATCTCCGGTAATCACCTTTCATATCCAGCACCTATAACTCAGGCAATGGCCGGACCCTAAGACATAAGCAAAATACTCGACCCCGTCACAACTCACATCAAGGCCAAGTGCCCTTCGCATTTGACGCAGATTAATCCATGAAACCCGGTCGCGTTGCCCACGTGTGACTTGACCCTCCGAGCCTTTAACTGTTGGCGGTCTTCCTTATGCGCTCAATAAATCATGAACAATGCGGCACCGCGTCAATGAATATAGACCGTGTCTTCCTGGACACTTATCTGTTGGTCATTGATCTGCGTCGCGGTTTGGCAATGTCTGACAGCGTCACGCTGCACCGGACGTGTGTAACGCAGATCGAAGGGGCGCGCAGCACCTTGCAGGCAGCCGGCATGAGCGCGCGCAGCATCGACCTGATCAGCCACGCCCACTGTGCGCTGCTCGATGAAGTGGTGCTCGCCAATGCCCGTGACGCCATCCGGGCCGCGTGGATCACCGAGTCGTTGCAGGCGCGATTTTTCGGACATCACCGGGCGGGTGAAATGCTCCATGAAGAGATGCTTGAGGTCCTGCGCGAGCCTGCGCCGGACATCCATGTGCTGACCTTTTACGCCCGGGTCATGATGTTCGGGTTTCTGGGCCGCCACCGGGGGCTGGACGCCGAAGAGCGCGTGGCGTTGGTGAAGCAGCTGAATGCCCGGGTCGAACCTCTGGACACGGCCCCGCAGTCTCTGTTGATCGATTGCACGGAAGCGTCGGGCGAGCACCTGCAGTGGCTACGTTCTCCGGCGCTGCACCTGGTGGCGGTGGGTGTGGCGCTGGCCGTCTTGTGGTGGACACTTGACCAGTCGCTGGCCCGGTCTGTGGCCGAGCTTGCTCAGGGAGGCCTCTGATCATGGCGCAGCCCCTGCAGACGTTTTTCGACCACAGTCGCCACAAGCTGTACGTCGACGAGCTGGATGCCGACCTCGACGTGCTCACCTTCACGGGAGAAGAGCAGCTCAGCCAGCCGTTCCTGTACACCATCGAATTCACCTCGACGCAGCGGGATATCGGCGCTGCACAGACACTCGGCAAAGACGCGGGATTTACCCTGCACGTCGCAGCACATGTGCGCCCCGGCGCGGTGCGCGGTCTTCCGCTGGCACCGGTCGAGCCGCTACGCGTCGTCCGAGGAGTGGTCACCGGTTTCAAATGCCTGTCCGCTTCCAGGGACGAGGCCCGGTACGAAATCACCCTTGAGCCGCGCATGGCGCTGCTGTCCCGGGGGCATCAGTACCGGCTCTATCAACATTTGTCGGTGCCGGAGATCGTCGAGACCATCCTGCGCGGGCGTCACGGCATGGAGGGGCAGGATTTCCGGTTCAGCCTGGTCCGTGAATACCCCCGGCGAGAGCAGGTCATGCAGTTCGGCGAAAGCGATCTGGCGTTCATCTCCCGACTGCTGGCCGAGGTGGGCATCTGGTTCCGGTTTTCCCATGACCCGCGGCTCAATATCGATGTGATCGAATTCCACGATGACCAACGTCACTATCGATGGCCACAGATCCCGTTGCCGTGCCGCTCGCTGTCAGGTCTGAACAGCGATGACCGGGACGCCGTCTGGCATCTGCAGTCGCACCATTGCGTGGTGGAAAAGCACGTCCACTTCCGTGCCTACGACCCGCGCAACGCCAACGCCTGGCTCGACGGCGAAGTCAACCAGAGCCGCCGCGCCAGCACCACCTATGGCGAGGCCTATCACTTCGCCGAACCCTATACCCTGCTGGGCGATGCACTGAATCAGGACGAAGACCTCGAAAGCGAAAGCGGCTTTTTCTATGCCCGGTTGCGCCACGAGCGTTATTTAAATGCCCAGACGCGTCTGAGCGGCGTCGGCAGCAGCGCAATCCTGGCCCTGGCGCAGATCATCGATGTCACCGGCGACGCCCCCGGCGCATTCAAGCCCGGCGCGGTCATCACACGTCTGAGCCTGCGCGCCGCCCGCGACCGCAGTTTCGAGGTGGCATTCGAGGCCATGCCGTTCAGCGACACCGTGTGCTTCCGGCCCCCGGTGCCGCCCAAACCCAAGCTCGCCGGCACGGTAGCGGCGCGGGTCACCAGCCTGATTGCCAATGACCCGTACAGCCACATCGACAAGACCGGCCGCTACAAGGTCAACTTCCTGTTTGACCGTGACACTTGGGAGGCCGGGGACGAAAGCGCCTGGCTGCGGCTGGCGCGTTCCTACGCCGGTGACACCCATGGCCTGCACCTGCCGCTGATTGCCGGGACGGAAGTCGCCGTCGCCTTTGAACACGGCGACCCGGACCGGCCCTACATTGCCCATGCCCTGCACGACGACCAGCATCCAGACCCGGTGACGCTGGCCGACCGGGACTTTACCCGTAACGTGCTGCGCACGCCGTCCAACAACAAGCTGAGCATGGAAGACGAACGTGGCAAGGAGCACATCAAACTCAGCACCGACCATAGCGGCAAAAGCCAGCTGAACCTCGGGCATCTGGTGGATGCCAGCAAGGCCAGGCGCGGCGAAGGCTTTGAACTGCGTACCGACGGCCGAGGTGCGATTCGCGCTGGTAAAGGGCTGTTCATCAGCGCCGATCAACAGGCCGGGGCGCAAGGTCAGCAGTTGGAGATGGCCGCCGCGATTACCCATCTGCAGGATGCCGTGCAGCAATTGCAAACCCTGTCCACGGATGCCCAGGCGAGCAAGGCCGAGCCCGCCGACGTCGAGGCGCAAGTGGCACTGCTTGAGCAGAACCTCGAACAACTCAAATCGGCCGTAATGTTGCTCAGCGCCCCGCAAGGCATTGCGCTCACCAGCGGCAAGCACCTGCAGCTGGCCGCCCACGACAACGTGATGCTCAACGCTGGCGGCGACACCGACGTCAGCGTGGTCAAGCGCATGTTCATGGGCGTCGGGCGAGGCCTGAGCGTGTTCGTGCGTCAGCTCGGCATCAAGCTGATCGCCAACCAGGGCCCGGTGACCGTGCAGGCACAGAACGACACGCTGGAATTACTGGCGCGCCAGGGCCTGCGCATCACCAGCACCGAGGACGAAATCCACATCGTCGCCAAAAAGAAAATCGTGCTCAACGCCGCCGGCAGTTACCTGACGCTGGAGCAAGGCCTGATCGAATCGGGCACGGCGGGCGACCATCTGCTCAAGGCCGCGAATTTCAACTACATCAAGGGCGCCGCGACCATGGCCGCCGATCACCCTGACTACCCTCCACAACTGACCCGCCAACCTTTACGCCTCAAGTTGGCCGCAACGCCGAACCTTGCCAGCAGCTGGGCCCACATGCCTTACACGCTCTATGCCGATGGCGGAGTGATCAGCCAGGGCGTCATGGACAGCAGCGGGCACATCGACGTGGATCATCAGGTGACGACCCAGGAATACCGGCTGGAGATGGCCAACGGCGTCAGCTACCGGATTCCCGCCGTGACCGCCTACCGCAATCCCGAGCAGGGAAGGCTGGCCAATCAGGGCTTGCAACACCACCGTTCGGCACCCGACACACCGGTCAACCAGCCTGCATCACACAGCGACCATCGCGCGCTGTACGCGGCCGTGTTGAACAACACCCCCGACCAGCCAGAGGACGCCTCATGACACTGCCCGAAATCTTTGGACCTGTCTCGTTTCAAGAAACCGACACGGTCACCTTGTGCGCGCCCTGGTACGTGCAGGAGTCCGAGTACGGGCCAGCGCTGGCGACCTATAAACCGCTGGTCAACGGCAAAGAGACATTCAAGGCCGTGCACGAGGCTATCCAAAAAGCGACTCGCTCGGTGGACATCATCTGCTGGGGCTTTCAGCCGTCGATGTATTTCATTCGCACAGGCGGCAAACACCCCTGTATTGGCGAACTGCTCATGCAAAAGGCCCGAGAGGGCGTTGCGGTAAAAGTGTTGGGCTGGGAGGCGCCGTTCAACACGGCTGGCGGTGCGGGTGAAGCCAATCTGCCGGGCAAGGGGCTCATTTCCTACGACGACCGCGCCCTGCAGCATTCCACCGAGGCCCAGTACGCCTACGACCGTGAGTGGTTCGCCACCTGTTCGATTGCCACCCTGCAGGTGCCGCTGCGCATGAACCACAAGATACCGGCCTACGCCAGTCGCGGCTTCAGTCTGTTCGATCGGGCAGAAATCATTCACCAGGCCAAGTACCACGGCTCCGACCCCAACCTCAGCGTCACCACTCTTGGCGCCCTCGGGATCGCCGTCACCCACCATCAGAAAACCGTGCTGGTGGACTATGAAGCCCCCGAACAGGCGGTGGGTTTCGTCATGGGCCACAACACCCTCGACGAGTACTGGGACACCGACGCGCACTCATCGCGAAACCGCGACCCGGCCACCAAACCCGCGCCCAATGCCGGGCCTCGGGGAGACACACCGCGCCAGGACATCTCCAGCCAGGTCGCCGGGCCGATTCTGGAACACTTGCACCACAATTTTGCGACCGCCTGGTATGACGTGACAGGCGAAGACCTGATGACCCTGCGCAACGCCATGGCGCTGGGCAAACGTTTGAAATGCCCGCCTGACCAGCAGCGGCATTTTGCGCAAATCCTGCGAACTCAGGCCCAGGAAGGCCGCCGCGACATCGAGAAGCTCTACCTGCAAGCGGTGAACAACGCCACGGGCTTCATCTATATCGAGAACCAGTACTTTCGCTGGCCGCCGCTCGCCGAAATGATCAAAAAGGCCGCCATTGCCCAAGCCAAGGGCGGGCGCGACCCCGGTAAACATGGCTCTCTGCACCTGTTCGTGATCACCAATGTCACCGACGACGGCATCGGCAAAGGCACGGTCAACACCCAGCGCATGCTCGACAGCCTGGGGCGCGCGGACACGATGCCGAAAATCACGCGATTGCAGCGCATCGAGGCAGCTAAAGCAGAAGCCGCGGCGCAGGAGCCGGACCTCGGCGAGCTGATCGCCGATCAGGCGATGACCCTTACCACCGAGCTGCTGTCCCTCGGGGCGGCGCTGCTGACTGGCGGCGACAGCGCGATCAGCGAAAAGGCCCGGCAAGCGCGACGCGACGCCGCGCGCTCGGCGCAGTGGCGCATGGCTGCGCTGGAAGAGCAGATCAAGGCCATTCAGGAGGAGGTCATCAAGCCCGAAGAGATTCCCAATTTGAAGGTGCACGTCTGCTCGCTGGTGGCGCCAGACTCACCTCCTGGCAAGTGGATGCCGGTGTACATCCATTCCAAGCTGATGATCGTCGACGACGTCTTCACCACCCATGGCTCGGCCAACATCAACACCCGCAGCATGCAGGTGGATAGCGAACTGAACATCGCCCATGAGTGGGCGGATGAGACTCAGGCGTTGAGGAGGAGGTTGTGGGGGCTGCATACGGCGGGGAAGGGGATGCAGGATGATCCGAAGGCTGCGTTCAAGGCTTGGCAGAAAATCATCAATAAAAATAAGGACCGCCTCGCTGACGAGAACGGTAAGCGACCTTGCGCTCCCCTCGTCGAATTTCATTACGCCTCTTCTAATTTAGTGAACCTCGACTGATGCGCATTTTACTACTCATCGCCTGCCTGGCTCTTGTCGCCTGTGACAACGGCAGAGCGTTAACGCCCTCCCTCGACAAGGACTTCCCGATGAAATCCCTCGCTGCCATCAAGGACAACCTGGCGTTTACCTGCAAGCACGAAGTCATTCCTGCAGCTAATCCTGAAAGTGACGTGCTGTTTAAGTACGCCCGCTGGCTGCAGAAAAACAACCAGCTTAAGCAGGAAACGGAGGTGGACCGTGAGGTCACCCGGCTCTACCGCATTGCCGCAGAAAACGGCCATGTCAAAGCGAACATCAACCTGCAGAACGATAGCCTGCGTGGCAAGCTCAGACTGCAGGACCATGAGCACTTGCGCTTCAGTCAGGCACTGATTGATGCAGACGTGGCGACGGGTTACTACTTCGTGTCGCTATTCCTAAAAAACGGTATTGCCGACCTGAAACAAGACACGGAGATGTCGTTGCGTTATTTGCGCAAGGCTGCTGACGAGGGAAGTGCCCAAGCTCAATACGAGATCGGCGACGCTCTGGCGCCGAGTAGCAGGGCACCAGATGTAGCTCGGCAGATGCGTCGGTGTGCGGCCGAGCAAGGGCATGGTGATGCAGCGCTGGAGCTGGCAGTCAACCTCCAAGGTAGGCGCGAATACGGAGCGGCGTTGGCTGCGTTCCAGATGGGTATCGCCGCAGGGGACGAAACGTCCGCAGGATGGTTGGATGACAGTTTCCGAGGCCCAGAGCCGACAGACGAGTTGGATTACCTTGACTTGCCTAAGGACTTGGAGCGCGCCGAACGCTACAAGACCATCTGGCGAATCCTTGCGAGGTATTCCTACGCCCACCCCAAAGTCCCGGAAATCAACGACATCCTCCCATTGCCACCGGCCAAGCTGCCGCCTTGGGACGGCAAGCTTCAGTGGCTGGAAGCTCGCGAAGCCAACATCCCGCCCGAGAAGCCGTCGCTCGAGCTGATCCAGCGGCTCACCCATGACCTTAAGCTCGACCCTGACACCGGTAAGCCAATGCCGGGCGCCAAAGGTTTCAGCCAGGCGCACCTGTCAGCCGCTCCTTGCGTGGCCGGCTCTGAGTGCCCGGTCAGCGGTTACTGGCAGGTCGTCGAGTACATAACACTGCGCACGTCCGATGGCCACCCGGTCATTCGCCACTTCGAACAGGGCGAGACGTTTCCCGTCGTGCAAATGCAGTACGAAGAGGACCGCATCTGGCCGTTGCCCAGTGCCGTTCGAGTCGGCCCGGTGCGGGTTAGCTGGAGGCTGATATGAGGTCGCGGGCCTGGGTTTTGTATTGCCTCCTTTTGGCAGGATGTGGCGTGTCAGACAGCGAGCGTGGTCAGGGTGCATCCGTCGCGTCACTCGAAGAAATAGAAGTAAACCTGGCCTTCACTTGCAAACACGAAACGCTACCAGCGGCCAGCGCCGACAGCGACGTGCTGTTCAAGTACGCCCGCTGGCTGCAGAAGAACAACCAGCTGAAACAGGACCCAGCGACCGATGTTGAGGTGGGTCTTCTCTATCGCATCGCCGCCGAAAATGGCCATGTCAAAGCCATCATCAATCTGCAAAACGACAGCCTGCGTGGGAAATTCAGACTGCAGGGCCACGAGCACCTTCGCTTCAGTCAGACACTGATCGATGCAGACGTGGCGACGGGTTACTACTTCGTGTCGCTCTTCCTAAAAAACGGTATCGCCGATCTGAAACAAGACACGGAGATGTCATTGCGTTATCTGCGCAAGGCCGCTGATGAGGGAAGCGCGCAGGCTCAATACGAGATTGCAGATGTGCTAGCCCCAAGCGACATCGCTCCAGAGATTGCCGTGCAGATGTATCGCTGTGCCGCAGGCCAGGGCCACGGCGACGCTGCTGTTACATTAGGAGTTGACCGTAAATACTACAAAGAGTATCGAGAAGCGATGGAGGCGTTTCAACTTGGTATCGCTGCGGGAAACGAAAGCTCTTCCAGTTTTTTACGCAATGGTTTTCGAGGCCCAGAACCAACCAATGAACTTTATTACCTAGCGCTGAAGAAGGACCTTGAACGCGCTGAGCGCTACGACAAAATCTGGAGCATCCTCGCTGACTATTCCTACGCCCACCCCAAAATCCCTGAAATTAATGAAATCCTCCCACTGCCACCGGCCAAGCTGCCACCTTGGGACGGCAAGCTTCAGTGGCTGGAAGCGCGCGAAGCCAACATTCCACCCGAGAAGCCGTCGCCCGAGCTGATCCAGCGGCTCACTCATGACCTTAAGCTCGACCCTGACACCGGCAAGCCAATGCCGGGCGCCAAAGGTTTCAGCCAGGCGCACCTGTCAGCGGATCCTTGCGTCGCCCGTTCTGAGTGCCCGGCCAGCGGTTACTGGCAGGTCGTCGAGTATTCAACACTGCGCACGCCCAACGGCCAGCCGGTCATTCGGTATTTCGAGCAGGGCGAAACTTTTCCCGTCGTGGACATGCGTTACGAAGAGGAGCGCATCTGGCCTTTTCCCAGCGCTGTTCGTGTAGGCCCGGTCCGGGTTAGCTGGAGGTTGGTATGAAGTCGCGCGCCTGGATTTTGTCTTGCCTGCTGCTAACAGGATGCGGCGCGCCACACAGCGAGCCTAAGCGCGGTGCATCTGTCGCGTCACTGGAAGAAATAAAGGAAAACCTGGCTTTCACTTGCAGACACGAAACGCTACCCGCGGCCACCGCAGACAGTGACGTGCTGTTCAAGTATGCCCGCTGGCTGCAGAAGAACAACCAGCTGAAACAGGACCCGGCGACCGATGTTGAGGTGGGTCGGCTCTATCGCATCGCCGCCGAGAACGGCCATGTCAAAGCCATTATCAACCTGCAAAACGACAGCCTGCGTGGCAAGTACAGCATCCGAAGCCACGAACACCTGCGGTTCAGTCAGGCACTGGTTGATGCCGATGTCGCGACCGGTTACTACTTCGTGTCGATATTCCTGAAACACGGTATTGCCAATCTTAAGCAGGACGCCGAGATGTCGCGGCGCTACCTGCGCAAGGCGGCCGCTGAGGGAAGCGCACAGGCTCAATATGAAATCGGTGACGCGCTGGCGCCGAGCGATAGGTCGCCGGATGTCGCGCGCCAGATGCGCCGTTGCGCAGCCGCGCAAGGACAGGGAGCTGCTGCGCTCGACTTGGCTATCGATCTACAGACTGAAAAACAATATCGAGAAGCAGTGGATGCATTTCAACTCGGTGTCGCCGCAGGCGATGAGACTTCTGCAAGTTTTCTGCATAAGGGTTTCCGCGGGCCGGATCCGACCAACGAGTTGCATTATCTGGAGTTGGCGGAAGACTTGGAGCGCGCCGAGCGCTATGAGGCCATCTGGAGCATTCTCGCCGACTATTCCTACGCCCACCCCAAAGTCCCCGAAATAAACGACATCCTCCCTCTGCCACCGGCCAAGCTGCCGCCGTGGGACGGCAAGCTGCAATGGCTCGAAGCTCGCGAAGCCAACATCCCACCTGAAAAGCCGTCGGCCGAACTGATCCAGCGCCTGACCCACGACCTGAAACTCGATCCCGCCACGGGCAAGCCGCTGGCGCACGCTCCGTCGCTGACCCAATTACCCACCCCACAAGAGGATTTCACATGAAAGGCATCATCCGCATTGGCGACTCCACCACCGGCGGCGGCACAGTCAAATCCGGCTCCGACTCGATGATATTTGACGGCCTGGGCGCAGCCCGCGTTGGCGACATTGTCGTTTGCCCCCTGCCTGGCCACGGCGCGAACGCTATCGCCGAGGGCAATGCAGGGTTCGGCGATGACGGCGTGCCGGTCGCATTCCACGGTGACCCCTGCACGTGCGGTTGCACATTGATCACCTCGCTGCCGGAAGCGAGCGCGAGCTGAGGACGATGGGTGCTTTCTGAACAATCGAGACAAGGATATCTGCCATGAGCAAGGACAACAAAACACTGGCGTACTTCGACGCCGAGATGCGTTACCTGCATCGAGCTGCATCTGAATTCGCGACGCAGTTTCCCGACCGCGCTGCGGCACTCAACCTGGATAAGCCCGGCGCCATTGACCCGGCCGTTGAGGAGCTGTTCCAGCGCTTTGCGTTTTTGATGGCGCGAACGCGCGAAAAGCTCGACGACGACTTGCCGGAACTGACCGAGGGGTTGATGGGGATGGTGGAGCCGCAGTTTCTGCGCATGATCCCTTCGCTGTCGATCGTCGAGCTCACGCCCGAGATCGACGAGATGAAGACTTGCGAGACCCTGCCCAAAGGTTTCGAGGTGCGCTCGCAACCGGTCGGCTCGCAGCGCACACGCTGCCGCTACACCACCACTCAGGACATGACGCTGCGCGCGCTGGCACTCGATACCGTGCGGGTGGGGCAGCAGCCAAACGGCCAGTCGGTGATCCGTCTGCACTTCTCGCTGGGCAAGTTGATCAGTTGGGAGAATCTGGACCTGCGCAACCTCTCGCTGTACCTGAACGCCAGCCCGGCCCTTGCCGGCGCGCTGCACAGTGCGTTCGCGCTGGATGCCGAAGCGATCTATCTGCACAGCGGGGAGGCTGAGCGCCAGCTGCTCGACGTTCATTTTGCGGCGAAGGGCTTCGGTGACAACGATGTGCTTTGGCCCCAAACCGATAATGCGCTCGGCGGCTTCTCGTTGTTCATGGAGTATTTCAGCCTTCCCGAGAAGTTCATGAACCTCAGGCTCAAGGGCCTGGAGCATGCGCAATTTGACGTCAGTACAAGGGCGTTTGAGCTTGAAGTGGTCCTCAGGAGACCCTGGCCCCATGGATTTGCGCTCAGTGCCGAGCATATCCGTCTGCACACTGTGTCCGTCATCAACCTCTTCGCTCTGGAGGCGGAGCCGGTGACGCTCGACGCTTTGCAGAGCGACTATCCGGTACGTCCGCTGCACTTGGGGGACAGCCACGCGGAAATCTATTCGGTGGACAGCGTCATCGCCTCCAAGGGCTCGGCGCGGCACAAGTACGTGCCTTTCACCCACTTCCAGCACAAGGGCGGGATGATGCCTGGCCAGGCGCCGGAGCGGTACTTCCATACCCGGCTCAAGCGCGCGTCAAGCGGGTCGTCCGTCACGTGGCTGGTGCTGGGTGGCGATGGCTTCGACCTAGACCGCATCAGCCGCGATCAGCGGTTGTCTTTGCAGTTGACTGGCACTGACGGGCGGTTGCCGCGAATGGCACTGGCTGAAACGGTGCTGGACGAGGCCGCGCGCGTGGGCAAACGCACGCTGCGGGTACGAAATCTGTGCGTGCCGACAATGCCCTGCTATCCGCCCGACAGTGACCGCGCCCACTGGAATGTGCTCGGTCATTTGGGGTCGACCTTTTTGCCGATGCTCGAAAGCGCTGAGGTGTTACGTCATACGCTGGCGCTGTACGACTGGACCGGCAGTGAGGTCAACCGTCGCCGGGTGCAGGCGATCACCGAGGTCAGGCATTCTCTGCTTCAGCGCTTTGAAAAAGGGTTTCTGCTGCGGGGGGTGAGCATTCAGGTGACTCTGGAAGCGGAGACCTTTGCCGGGGAAGGCGAGATTTGCGTGTTCGGCGAGGTGCTTAACCGCTTCTTCGCACGGTACGCCGACATCCATCTGTTCAATCAATTGACGTTGATCCTGCAACCGCAGGACAGGCAGTTGCGATGGGCCGAGAATCACAGCGAACGAATCCCCGGCTGAAGCCGTTGCAGCAGCGCGGCGGCCAGTCGAATGAACCACCGGCACAAGACGCGCATGGCTGAATGGATGAACCGTCTGTCCGAGCATTTGTAGGAGCGCGCTTGCCCGCGAAGGGGCAGTACATCCGACGCGTTTTTATCGTCTGGACAATTTTTCGCGGGCAAGCGCGCTCCTACAGGGACCTCGTTTCAACCGACGGTTTGCGGCACCCAGCCGATGCCGTCGCAGCAAAGCGAATCAGGCGAATCAGGCGAATGAGCGCCATGGGTACCCGCAGAATGAATCGTCAGCACGCGCGGCGCGGGGCTTGATGAATGAACCGGCTGTTCGACCATTTGTAGGAGCGCGCTTGCCCGCGAAAGGGCAGTACATCCGACGCGTTTTTATCGTCTGGACAATTTTTCGCGGGCAAGCGCGCTCCTACAGGGACCTCGTTTCAACCGACGGTTTGCGGCACCCAGCCGATGCCGTCGCAGGATCGCGACTCAGGCGAATGAGCCGCATGAGTGCCCGCGAATGAATCGCCGGCACGGTCGGCGCGGGGCTTGATGAATGAACCGTCTGTCCGAGCATTTGTAGGAGCGCGCTTGCCCGCGAAGGGGCAGTACATCCGACGCGTTTTTATCGTCTGGACAATTTTTCGCGGGCAAGCGCGCTCCTACGATGATCTCGATTCAACAGACGGTTTGCGGCGCCCCAACTGACTTCTTCGCAGGAGCGCGAATCAGGCGAATGGGCGGCATGAGTAGCCGCAGAACCAATCGCCGGCAAGGGCGGCGCGGGGCTTGATGAATGAACCGTCTGTTCGACCATTTGTAGGAGCGCGCTTGCCCGCGAAGGGGCAGTACATCCGACGCGTTTTTATCGTCTGGGCAATTTTTCGCGGGCAAGCGCGCTCCTACAATGACCTCCATTCAACCGACGGATTGCGGCATCCAACCGACGCCGTCGCGGCAACGCGAATCAGGCGAATCAGGCGAATGAGCGCCATGGGTACCCGCAGAATGAATCGTCAGCACGCGCGGCGCGGGGCTTGATGAATGAACCGTCTGTTCGACCATTTGTAGGAGCGCGCTTGCCCGCGAAGGGGCAGTACATCCGACGCGTTTTTATCGTCTGGACAATTTTTCGCGGGCAAGCGCGCTCCTACAATGACCTCCATTCACCAACGTTTTGCGGCACCCAGCCGATGCCGTCGCAGCAACGCGAATCAGGCGAATCAGGCGAATGAGCGGCATGAGTGCCCGGGAATGAATCGCCGGCACGGTCGGCGCGGGGCTTGATGGATGAACCGGCTGTCCGAGCATTTGTAGGAGCGCGCTTGCCCGCGAACTGGCCGGTACATCCGACATATTTTTGTCGTCTGTATCGGTTATTCGCGGGCAAGCGCGCTCTTGTGGGTGTGTATTGGCTGAGTGTGTAAACCCAGCCAAACGACCAGGGTCCCGCCTTACTCGTCATACCCCAGATTTGGCGCCAGCCAGCGTTCGGTCACGCGCAGGTCTTGCTGTTTGCGCGCGGTGTAGCTTTCGACCTGGTCCTTGTCTACCTTGCCGACGGCGAAGTATTGCGCCTGCGGATGGGCGAAGTACCAGCCGCTGACCGCCGCGGCCGGGAACATTGCGTAATGCTCGGTAAGGAACACGCCACTGACGCCGGGCTTGCCTTCGCCCTGGGTCGGATCCAGCAGGTCGAACAGCACACCTTTTTCGGTGTGGTCCGGGCAGGCCGGATAGCCCGGGGCAGGGCGGATGCCGGTGTATTGCTCCTTGATCAGCTCGTCGTTGCCCAACTGCTCATCGTGGGCGTAGCCCCAGTACTCCTTGCGCACCTGCTGGTGCAGCCATTCGGCACAGGCTTCGGCCAGCCGGTCGGCGAGGGCCTTGACCATGATGGCGTTGTAATCGTCGCCCTTGTCCTGATACGCCTTCGAGACTTCCTCGGCGCCAATGCCTGCGGTGGTGATGAAGCCACCCACGTAATCGGTCACGCCGCTGCCCGAAGGCGCAACGAAGTCGGCCAGTGAGAAGTTCGGCTTGCCGTCGGTCTTGATGATCTGCTGACGCAGGTGATGCAGTTTGGCCAACGGCGCGCCGTTGTCGTCGAACAGCTGAATGTCGTCGTGATCGACCTGGTTGGCGGGCCAGAAGCCGAACACCGCGCGGCTGCGGATAAGCTTCTCGTCGATCAGCTTGTGCAGCATTTCTTGCGCGTCCTTGAACAGTGAAGTGGCGGCTTCGCCCACGACTTCATCGGTGAGGATGCGCGGGTATTTGCCGGCCAGGTCCCAGGAAATAAAGAACGGCGTCCAGTCGATGTAATCCACCAGCACGTTGAGGTCGATGTCTTCCAGCACTTTTACGCCAGTAAACGTCGGCTTTACCGGCGCGTAAGTGGTCCAGTCGAACTGCGGTTTTTTGGCGATGGCCGCGCCGTAGCTCAAGCGCTCGGTGCGGGCGCTGCGGGCCGAAGTGCGCTCGCGTACCTCGACGTATTCGGCGCGGGTCTTTTCGATGAAACCGGCTTTCAGTTCCTTAGACAGCAACTGCGTGGCCACCCCCACGGCGCGGG
This sequence comes from Pseudomonas lutea, assembly GCF_000759445.1. Lineage (NCBI taxonomy): Bacteria > Pseudomonadati > Pseudomonadota > Gammaproteobacteria > Pseudomonadales > Pseudomonadaceae > Pseudomonas > Pseudomonas lutea. The sequence goes on along the minus strand of NZ_JRMB01000001.1, from coordinate 1,307,157 downwards.
ACGCATCGGTGACGTAGATCACCGCGTCATTGCTGTACTTGGGCTCGATCTTCACCGCGGTGTGGGCCTTGGACGTGGTGGCGCCACCGATCATCAACGGCAAGTGAAAATCCTGACGTTGCATCTCGCGGGCCACGTGAACCATTTCGTCCAGCGACGGCGTGATCAAGCCGGACAGCCCGATGATGTCGCACTTTTGCTCGCGGGCGACTTGCAGAATCTTCTCTGCCGGCACCATCACGCCCAAGTCAACGATGTCGTAGCCGTTGCAGCCCAGCACCACACCCACGATGTTCTTGCCGATGTCGTGGACGTCGCCCTTGACGGTCGCCATGAGTATCTTGCCCTTGGCTTCCGGCTTGTCGCCTTTTTCCGCTTCGATGAACGGAATCAAATGCGCCACGGCCTGTTTCATCACACGGGCCGATTTAACCACTTGCGGCAGGAACATCTTGCCCGAGCCGAACAGGTCGCCGACCACGTTCATCCCCGCCATCAGCGGGCCTTCAATGACTTCGATCGGGCGCTTGAACGATTGGCGCGACAGCTCGGTGTCTTCGACGATGTGGGTGGTGATGCCCTTGACCAGTGCGTGCTTGAGCCGCTCGTTGACTTCCCAGCCGCGCCATTCTTCGGTTTCCGCTTCCTTGACCGAGCCGTCGCCCTTGTACTTGTCGGCGATGGCCAGCAGCGCGTCGGTGCCGTCCGGGTTGCGGTTGAGCACCACGTCTTCCACCGCTTCGCGCAGTTCCGCCGGTATCTGGTCGTAGATCTCAAGCTGGCCCGCGTTGACGATGCCCATGGTCAAGCCGTTGCGGATCGCGTGCAGCAGGAACACCGAGTGAATCGCCTCACGCACCGGGTTGTTGCCGCGGAACGAGAACGACACGTTGGACACGCCGCCCGAGGTCAGCGCATACGGCAGCTCGTCGCGGATGTAGGCGCAAGCATTGATGAAGTCCACGGCGTAGTTGTTGTGCTCTTCGATGCCGGTGGCGATGGCGAAGATGTTCGGGTCGAAGATGATGTCTTCCGGCGGGAAGCCCACTTCGTTGACCAGGATGTCGTAGGAGCGCTTGCAGATTTCCTTCTTGCGCGCTTCGGTGTCGGCCTGGCCGGCTTCGTCGAACGCCATGACCACCACGGCTGCGCCATAGCGCTTGCACAGTCTGGCGTGGTGAATGAACTGCTCGACGCCTTCTTTCATGCTGATCGAGTTGACGATGCCCTTGCCCTGGATGCACTTGAGGCCGGCTTCGATGACTTCCCACTTCGAGGAGTCGATCATGATCGGCACGCGGGAGATGTCAGGTTCACCGGCGATCAGGTTGAGGAAGGTCACCATGGCCTTCTTCGAATCCAGCATGCCCTCGTCCATGTTGATGTCGATCACCTGCGCGCCGGCTTCGACCTGCTGCAGGGCGACTTCCAGGGCCTCGGTGTAATTGTCTTCACGGATCAGGCGGGCGAAGCGGGCGGAACCGGTAATGTTGGTGCGCTCGCCGACGTTGACGAACAGCGAGCTGCGATCAATGGTGAACGGCTCCAGGCCGGACAAACGGCAGGCCTTGGGAATGTCCGGGATCGGGCGCGGCGCATAGGGTGCAACGGCGTTGGCGATGGCCTTGATGTGCGCCGGCGTGGTGCCGCAGCAACCCCCCACGATGTTTAAAAAGCCGCTCTGAGCGAACTCTTCCACCACCTTCGCCATCTCGGCCGGGGCTTCGTCGTATTCACCGAACTCGTTTGGCAGGCCGGCGTTAGGGTGTGCGGAAACATGGGTTTCAGCTTTATTGGACAGCTCTTCCAGGTACGGGCGCAGTTCGCTGGCGCCCAGCGCGCAGTTGAGGCCCACGGAAATCGGCTTGGCGTGGCGCACCGAGTTCCAGAATGCTTCGGTGGTCTGGCCCGACAGGGTGCGGCCCGAAGCGTCGGTGATGGTGCCGGAAATCATGATTGGCAGCTCGAAGCCCAGCTCGTCGAAAACGCCCTGAACGGCAAAGATCGCCGCTTTCGCGTTGAGGGTGTCGAAAATGGTTTCGATGAGGATCATGTCCGCACCGCCTTCGATCAGGCCTTTGGTGGCCTCGGTGTAGTTCTCCACCAGTTCATCGAACGTGACGTTGCGGTAGCCAGGGTTGTTGACGTCCGGCGACAGCGAGCAGGTGCGGCTGGTCGGACCCAGCACGCCGGCGACAAAACGCGGCTTGTCGGGGGTTTCCAGGGTCTTGGCATCGGCCACCTGACGCGCCAGTCGCGCGCCTTCGACGTTCAGCTCGTACACCAGCGCTTCCATGCCGTAGTCGGCCTGGGACACTTGAGTGGCGTTGAAGGTGTTGGTTTCGAGGATGTCAGCGCCGGCGTCCAGGTATTCCTTCTCGATCGCGCCGATCACGTCCGGTCGGGTCAGGATCAGCAGGTCGTTGTTGCCTTTGACGTCGCTGGGCCAGTCGGCGAAGCGCTTGCCACGGTAGTCTTCTTCCTCCAGCCGATAGCTCTGGATCATCGTGCCCATGCCGCCGTCGAGAATCAGGATCCGCTGTTGAAGAGCCTGCTGAAGTGCTTGAAGACGCGCGTTGCGATCTGACATGGACGTTACCCGGATGAAGAAGTACGAAAATAAGTGGCGCTGAAAAGTGCGAAATAATAGCAAACCTGTACGGATTTAAATCACTTCGGGTTTTACATGAATTTTGCTCATGTTGCCGGTCGACTCCCAGCCGGCAACTGCCAACTGCCAACTGCCAACTGCCAACAGCCAACTGCCAAGTGCCGTTTGCCGATCAACGCACTAGCCGCCGTCCCACGTCCCGTAGGAGCCGGCTTGCTGGCGAACCCCTCGTTCCAGCCACCCTTCACGCAACCTGCCCGGCCTTTTTCGCCAGCAAGCCGGCTCCTACGGATTCGGGAGAAACCAGCGTGCCCCACACCACCGCGGAGGCTGACCGAAACGCTAAAACCCTTATAAAACATGGCGCGCAGCCATTATGCAGCCTGTCAGTGCTGCCGAACCTTTTTGCAACTTTCGAAGTCGGACGTGATGAGTCGCTCTTCGAGCCAGCCCTGCTTGAGTGCCTGGCCGAAGGTCAATCCAGACGAAGCAAGAGGTTGCAGATGTTGATTTCGGTTCAAGCCCTGCGGGCACTCGCCGCATGGGCCGTTGTGTGTCACCACTTCATGCAGATTTTTTTCGACTTCCATCCGAGTGGGCCTGTCGGCCGCTTTTTCACTGAGAAAGGCGCCGTGGGCGTCGACATCTTTTTCGTCATCAGCGGTCTGGTCATCTACCTGTCAACGGTCGACCGGGACATTCCGGCCGGTCGATTCATGCTCAACCGCGTCATCCGCATCGTTCCGGCCTATTGGCTTTACACGCTGGTGATGGGCCTGCTGGTTGTGGTGGCCCAACCATTGCTGCCGCACCAGGTGGTCGACTGGCAAAGCTTCATCCTGTCGCTGCTGTTTATCCCGTCAGAAAACCCGGGCGGTTACGGCCTCTATCCCACTCTCAATGTCGGGTGGACTCTTAACTATGAAATGCTCTTCTACGTGCTGTTCTCGCTGGTCTTCCTGTTTCAGCAACGACTGCGACCACTGATTCTTGGCGCGGCGCTGTTCGCCATCACCGATGTGTTGGGCCGCTCAGGACTGGTCAGTCGGTTCTACGCCAATGACATCGTGTATGAGTTCCTGCTCGGCATCTTCGTGGGCATCGTGTACCGCCGCGGATGGATCGGCGAGCGGCTGTGGCTGCCATTGCTGGCGATCGGCGCTGCGTTGTTCGCCATTGATAACCTGCAACCGGCGCCGCGCATCATTAACTGGGGGCTGCCGAGCGCGGTAATCGTTGTGGCATGTATTTCTCTCGAACCCTATCTGCGCAACTACCGCCTGCTCAAAGTCATGGGCGATTGTTCCTACTCGGTGTACCTGCTCCACGTGCTGGTGCTGTATGCCGGCTGGCTGGCCAGCGAACGCTATGGTCTTAACCCGTATGGAGTTTTCGCGGTCTGTGTGCCGGTCATCGCGCTGGGTGCATGGCTGAGCTACGAATGGATCGAGAAGGGCTTGTATCGACGCATGAAGGGCTGGCTCGACGAGAGAAGGGCGAACCGGGACGCAGCGTTGTCCTGATCGATGCGGCAGGTGTCAGGGCCTTTACCCGACTAAAACACTAGGGCTTTGTCAGGCGCTGTTGATTGGCGTAAACTGCGTCCCACGTCTGCGAGGAATTTTCATGACCGCTATTACGATTACTGATGCCGCCCACGATTACCTGGCCGATCTGCTTGAAAAGCAGAACACCCCGGGCATCGGCATCCGCGTGTTTATTACCCAGCCTGGCACCCAATACGCTGAAACCTGCATTGCCTATTGCAAGCCGGGTGAAGAAAAACCTGAAGACACGGCCATCGGCCTGAAGAGCTTTACCGCGTGGATCGACGCGTTCAGTGAAGCGTTTCTGGACGACGCGGTTGTCGACTACGCCACTGATCGCATGGGCGGCCAGCTGACCATCAAGGCGCCAAACGCCAAAGTCCCGATGGTCAATGCCGACAGCCCGATCAACGAGCGCATCAATTATTACCTGCAAACCGAGATCAATCCGGGTCTGGCCAGCCATGGCGGGCAGGTCACCCTGATCGAAGTGGTGGAAGAAGACGACGCCAATGTCGCGATTCTTCAATTCGGTGGCGGTTGCCAGGGCTGCGGCCAGGCCGACGTGACGCTCAAGGAAGGTATCGAGCGCACCCTGCTGGAACGCATACCCGAGTTGACCGGCGTACGCGACGTGACCGACCACACGCAGAAAGAAAACGCGTATTACTGAGCAAGAGCGTGTTGCAAGCCAAGCCCCGACTGGTTCGGGGCTTTTTTGTGGGCGGAAGGTAGCTCCGGTCATTGCAGGAGCGCGCTTGCCCGCGAACGCGATGGGCCAGCGATAAAAATGTCGCTGCTGAAAGTCGTTCGCGGGCAAGCGCGCTCCTACAGGGCATTTACGGCGTTCGCATGAGTTGTGGTGGACGCCAAATTCGCAGTAGCCGGCTTGCTGGCGAAAGCGGTGTGTCAGGCAAGCAGGGTGCTGGCTGTGACGGCGCCTTCGCGGGCAAGCGCGCTCCTACAGGGGATTTACGGCGTTCGTATGATTTGTGGTGGACGCCAAATTCGTAAGAGCCGGCTTGCTGGCGAAAGCGGTGTGTCAGGCAAGCAGGGTGCTGGCTGTGGCGGCGCCTTCGCGGGCAAGCGCGCTCCTACAGGGGATTTACGGCGTTCGTATGATTTGTGGTGGACGCCAAATTCGTAGGAGCCGGCTTGCTGGCGAAAGCGGTGTGTCAGGCAAGCAGGGTGCTGGCTGTGGCGGCGCCTTCGCGGGCAAGCGCGCTCGTACAGGGGATTTACGGCGTTCGCATGATTTGTGGTGGACGCCAAATTCGTAGGAGCCGGCTTGCTGGCGAAAGCGGTGTGTCAGGCAAGCAGGGTGCGGGCTGTGGCGGCGCCTTCGCGGGCAAGCGCGCTCGTACAGGGGATTTACGGCGTTCGCATGATTTGTGGTGGAAGCAAAATCGTAGGAGCCGGCTTGCTGGCGAAAGTGTAAAACCAGGCGATAGGTTCATCGCTGACCTATCCGGTTCGCCAGCAAGCCGGTCCTTCAGAATTCCACGTTTGCGGCGAGGATTTACGGCCTGAACAGGTGAGCATGCCCAGCCTGGTACAGCGATGACTCGCTGAAGACGTCATTGTCCAAAACCCGGCCCACGAGAATCAGCGCGGTGCGTCGGAAGCCTTTGACGCGGACCTTTTCCTCAATATCCGCCAGGGTCCCGGTAACCCAGTCCTGATCCGGCCAGCTGGCCCTATGCACCACGGCAATCGGGCAGTCCGTGCCGTAGTGGGGGGTCAGTTCTGCGACGATCTTGCCCAGGTTATTTACCCCCAGATGAATCGCCATGGTCGCGCAATGGCGTGCCAGCTCGCCGAGGGATTCACCGTCGGGCATGTCGGTCTTGTCGGCGTAGCGGGTCAGAATCACGGTCTGGGAAATGTCCGGCAGCGTCAGCTCGGTGCCCAGCAGGGCAGCGCACGCAGCGGTGGCGGTGACGCCGGGAATGATCTCGAAGGGGATCTGCAAGTCGCGCAGGCAGCGGATCTGTTCGCCGATGGCGCCATAGAGGCTGGGGTCGCCAGAATGGACACGCGCAACATCCTGACCTTGTGCATGAGCAGATTTCATCAAATCGATGATCTGCTCCAGATGCAGCGAGGCGCTGTTGGTCACCTGAACGGCCTGATGCCCCTCCAGCACCGCTTCGGGCACCAGCGAGCCTGCATAGATAATCACCGGGCAAGTACGAATCAGCCGCTGGCCTTTGACAGTGATCAGGTCCGGGTCGCCGGGGCCGGCGCCGATGAAATAAACGGTCATAGAGTGTCCTGAATGGAATTTAGTACGCGCAGCTTCATTGGATGCGTCGCCGCCCCGCAAATGTACTCAGCCCTGAGTGATTCGGTCGTCTGCACTCATTCTGCTTCAGTGGGACCGGCTTCAGCCGGGAAGAGGCCAGTGTGTACACCCCCAAATTCGCAGTGTGACGCCTGACGCTTTCCCCGCTAAACCCAGTCCTCCGGGCTTTGGCCCGCCAATGCGAACGTCGCTTGCGCGCCTTTACGGCGCGGGATAATCAGCGTCGCTGGGAAGCCTGACAACCGCTCCGCCATTGCCAGCGCAGCGCTTTCCGCCACGCCGTAGCAACCGGTGCGTTCAAAGGCGATGTCCGAGCGATGAGTCAGCGAGGGCTCGTAAGCAGCAAGGTCGCTGGCGCTGAAAAACGCGACCGTTAACTGCAGTGCGTCAGCCAGTTCGCGAAGGCCAGGCTCATCGGCTTTGGTGTCGATGGAGGCGAGGGCGGTGACATCGCGCAACGCAAGCCCATGTTCGCTCAAACACGCCTCCATCAACTGCCGCAGTGCCGATGCCGAACAGCCGCGCTGACAGCCCAGACCCACCACCCGCACCGGCCGAGCCCCCCGCTGTCTGTCGCCCGCCGGACTCACAAGGCGGGATTCAGGCCGCTGTGGGTCGCGCCTGGCTCACTGCGACGAAACAGCCAGGCGCTGATCCAACCCAGCGCGACCCAGAACGCAGCGTTGGTCAGCAGCGATGCGAGCTTGAACTGCGTTTGCAGGGCTTCCAGCGCGAGGGCCGAGTGCACCGCTGGCTGGGGAGCGCCTACGAGGTGCGGCACCACCAGAATCAATGCGCCCAGCGCTTTGAGCAGCCAATGCCGGGCGAACACCATCAGTGCCAGGCCGACCGCAGTGGACGCTGCAGTGCTCACCCACCAGATCTGCCGTTGCGTGAGGTCCGCGGCCACAGTGCCGGGCAGCTCTGGCGGCAGTCCGAGGGTGGGCGCTACCACAAACACCGCGTAGCCCGCCAAGCCCCACAGGACGCCTTCACGAGCACTGGCTGGCGCGCGCAGGGTATACAGCGCCGCCAGCATCAATGCAAAACCCACTGCCACCACCAGATTGCCGCCGGCGGTAGAAAGCACGCGCTGCCAGCCGTTTTCCGGTTCCCATGCCTCGGCGTCATGAACATGGCCGGCCGAGGTGCCGTCAGCGTGCTCATGTGCCTGGACCGCCGCAGGCTTTTCCCAGGTTTCCGCCTGCAGAATCAGCGGTGCAACCCAGAAGCTTTGCAGCAGCGTCAGCAGCAGGGCCGCCAGCAGCCCGGTGAATCCGGCTGTTTGCGCGATTCGTTTGAACATGGCGGCAGGCCTCAATGGCAAGGGAAAGCAGAGCTGTGGCGGGTGTCGTGAGCAGCGTTATGCACGGCATCGATATGAGAGAAGCCGGCGAAATAGACCAGGAACGCGCCGAGCAGCATCGCGCCCGCGGCGGCGACGAGACGCTGGCTTTGCGTAGCCGTGACGGTTGTTGCCGGGGCAGGAGCGGTTGTTGCAGTCGGGCGGGGTGTACTGATGGACATGGCGCTTCCCTCTGAAGTCATTCAGCGGACGGAAAGGCGCAAAGAAACCGCAGGCAATTGCCGACAGTGACGCAACAGCGCCCGCCCACCGCGGGTTTGTTATGTGTCGTTGTCGGGCCGGTCTCCGGGCTCGCGAGGGGCGCACGCAGCAACCTTCACTGCGTCAGTGCCTGCAAGCGCCACCTTCCCATGTCGTCACCGACACAGTGGATTTGACGCTTCGCTCGCTTACCGTTGCGGGGGCAGCACCGGACTTGCGCACCCGAAGGTCTGCGCGCACCGGTTTCCCGTTTCACCCTGTGAAGGGCACCCGTAACAAGGCGTGTAGGAGACCATGGGGGCCGCACCCCGTCAATCAGCCCGTCAACCGGTCGCTTGATCCGCCCGGTAACGGCGGCGTCGGCACGTCCGGTCGTCGTGCAGTCCACGGCACCGGCAATTGACGCACAGCGGCGATTGACCCGCCTGCGGTCACTGCGTAGCCTTGCGCACTTGAGGTTCGCAGGCTGCCTGCTTGATGGGCGCCGGCGCTAAGAAGGGAATGCGGTCACATGCCGCAGCTGCCCCCGCAACTGTAAACGGACAGCGTCATTGCACAGCCACTGCGCGAGCGGGAAGGCGCGATGAATAGCCGTCGCCGATCACAGCATCAGCGAACGGCCGCCGTGAGCCAGGAGACCTGCCTCGAATCGGACTGCCTGTCAGCAGCCGGAGCATTTCACTACAACCGGGCGGGGTGATCCGGTGGCGAATCGAACTGCGCGCCTGCGTCTGCCGGCCCTGCGCTGTTTTCGTCCTCGTTGCCCTGCCGCACGCCTGAGGGCAACCGATGAAAACACTGGCCAAACTCCCCGTCACCATCGTCACCGGCTTTCTCGGCTCGGGCAAAACCACCTTGCTGCGGCACATGCTCGACAATGCCGAGGGCCGGCGTATCGCGGTCATCGTCAACGAATTCGGCGAGCTGGGCATCGACGGCGACATCCTCAAGCAGTGCACCATCGGTTGCACCGAGGAAGAAGCCCTTGGCCGGGTGTACGAACTGGCCAACGGCTGCCTGTGCTGCACCGTTCAGGAAGAATTCTTCCCGGTGATGCAGGAGTTGGTTGCCCGTCGCGGCGACCTCGACCACATCCTGATCGAAACCTCGGGGCTGGCGCTGCCCAAGCCGCTGGTCCAGGCCTTTCAATGGCCGGAAATCCGCAACGCCTGCACCGTCGACGCCGTGATCACCGTGGTCGACAGCCCGGCGGTGCTGGCCGGCACGTTCGCGGCGTTCCCGGATCAGGTTGATGCCCAGCGCAAGCTGGACCCGAACCTGGACCACGAATCGCCGCTGCACGAGCTGTTCGCGGATCAGTTGGCGAGTGCTGACCTGGTCGTTCTCAACAAGGCTGACATGCTCGATGCCGCTGCACTGGCTGCAGTGCGTGCCGAGGTGACCGAAGAGCTGCCGCCTGCGGTGAAAGTCGTCGAGGCCAGCAAGGGCCAGTTGCCGATCAGCGTGTTGCTGGGCCTGGGTGCCGAGTCCGAGCTGCACATTGATGGCCGCAAGACCCATCACGATCACCATGAAGGCGATGACGCTGACGATCACGACCATGATGCGTTTGACTCGATCTCGATCAACTTGCCCCAGGCGGATGAATCGCTGTTGCTCGACGCGCTGACTCAGGCGGTTGTGCAGCACGGCATCTTGCGCGTCAAGGGCTTTGCCGCCATCCCTGGCAAGCCGATGCGCTTGCTGGTTCAAGGCGTCGGCACACGCTTCGACAAGCACTTTGATCGCGCCTGGAAGACCGACGAAGTCCGCGAAACCAGGCTGGTGCTGATCGGCCAGGAACTCGACGCCGCTGTGCTTGAAGCGCAGTTGCGCGCGGCGCTCGGAACGCAGGGCTAACCATGCACCTGCTGCGTACACAGCCCGGCGGTTTCGTTCCCGATGACAGCATTGCCGATCTGGGGCAGACGCCCGCCGAGCTGGTAATCCTGTGCAGCGGTGATTCGCATCTGGCATTGCTCGCCGAAACCGCGCAGCAGTTGCCGGATGATTATCCGACGCTGCGTCTGGCCAATCCGATGCAGGTGCAGAATCACGCCTCGGTGGACCTGTACGTCGACGAAGTGCTGCGTCACGCCAAGGTCATCGTGCTTTCCCTGCACGGCGGCATGAGTTACTGGCGTTACGGCGTCGAGCGTCTCGTGGAGCTGGCGGCCAAAGGGGTCAAGCTGATTCTGGTGCCGGGTTGCGACAAGCCGGACCCTGAGCTGATCGGGCTGAGTACCGAATCTACCGAAGACTGCGAGCGGGTCTGGCACTACCTGCGCCAGGGCGGCAAACACAATGCGCAGGAGTTGCTCAACTTCATTGCCACGCGATGGCTGGGTGGCCTTGCTGCCTGGGCCGAGCCGCAAACCCTGCCGCGCAGCGTGATCTATCATCCGCAGAACCCCAACGCCGATCTGGCCCGCTGGCAGGCCGACTGGCGTGCCGACCAGCCGGTCGCTGCCGTGCTGTTCTATCGCTCCCATCTGCAGGCGGCCAACACCGGCTTCATCGACGTGTTTTGCGAACGCTTGATGGCGCAAGGGATGAACCCTTTGCCAATGGCCGTTGCCAGTCTCAAGGAGCCTGATTGCCTGGCCGCCGTGCAGGGCTGGATGGATGAGGTCGAGTGCGAAGTCATCCTTAATACCACCGGGTTCGCCCAGTCCAGCCCTGACGCGCCCCATGTGCGTCCGTTTCGCCGCGACATTCCGGTGATTCAGGCCATCTGCGCCCAGGAAAACGAACCGGCGTGGCGGGCCAGCGCTCAAGGTCTCGGCCCGCGCGACCTGGCCATGCACATCGCGTTGCCGGAACTGGACGGCCGCATCATCAGTCGCCCCATCAGCTTCAAAGACCTGGCGTGGCGCAGCGAGCGCAGCCAGTCCGATGTGGTGTGCCATCGCGCACAACCGGAGCGGATGGACTTCGTTGCCGAACTGGCCCGACGCTGGGTGCTTCTGGCGCGTACCGCCAACGCCGACAAGCGCGTGGCGCTGATCCTCGCCAATTACCCGACCCGTGACGGCCGCATCGGCAACGGCGTAGGGCTCGACACCCCGGCGGCGGCGCTGAACATTCTGAGCGCGATGCAGCGCGAGGGCTACCCGGTCCAGGACCTGCCCGACACCGGCACTGCGCTGATTCACGCCTTGCTCGGTGGCGTCACCAACGACCCGGACAGCCTCGACCAGCGGCCGTGCCACCAAAGCCTGTCGATGGAGGAATACCTGGCCGCGTTTCAGGCGCTGCCCGCTGCCAATCGCGAGGCAGTCACCGCACGCTGGGGAGCGCCACACACCGACCCCATGTGCAGAGACGGACGCATGATGATCGCCGGCCTGCGCCTGGGCATGACCTTCGTCGGGATCCAGCCGGCGCGAGGCTACAGCGTTGACCACAGCGCCGTTTACCACGACCCCGATCTGGTGCCGCCCCACGGCTATCTGGCGTTCTATTTTTGGTTGCGCAATCGCTACGGCGCCCACGCAGTGATCCACGTTGGCAAGCACGGCAACCTCGAATGGCTGCCGGGCAAGGGCGTCGGTCTGTCCGAGCATTGCTGGCCGGATGCGATATTGGGGCCGATGCCCAACATCTACCCCTTCATCGTCAATGATCCGGGTGAGGGCGCCCAGGCCAAGCGGCGCACTCAGGCAGTGATCATCGATCACCTGATGCCACCTTTGACCCGCGCCGAAACCTATGGCCCTTTACGCAACCTTGAACTGCTGGCCGACGAATACTACGAAGCGCAGCTGCTGGATCCGCGGCGCGCCCGGGAACTGCAAAAGGACATTCTTGCGCTGGTCCGCGAAACCCACATCGACCGCGAGCTGGCGCTCGAAGGCGACACTGATGCAGCGGACCCGACCGTATGGTTGCCGCGTCTTGACACCTATCTGTGCGACCTCAAGGAATCGCAGATCCGTGATGGCCTGCACGTGTTCGGCGAATCGCCCACGGGTCGCTTGCGCACCGACACCCTGCTGGCGATGGTGCGTGTACCCCGCGGCGACGGCCGAGGCGGTCAGGCCAGTCTGCTGCGCGTGTTGAGTCAGGCGCTGGACCTGGATTTTGACCCGCTGGACTGTGACTTGGGCGCGCCCTGGGCAGGTGCCAAACCTCAGGTGTTACATGAAGTAAGCCTCGACCCGTGGCGCACCGCAGGTGACACCCGCGAGCGACTCGAGCTGCTGGCAGGTGAGATGATTGAGCACTTGCTGGCGGATTCGGTTTTCGAATATTCCTTTGCTAACAATGCGTTGGCAGAGGTAGTTGAGAGTATGCGCGAGGTTGTGATTCCTCGGCTGAACGCCTGCGGCCCTTCCGAGATGGCGAACCTGCTCGCGGCGTTGAGCGGCCGCTTCGTGCCGGCCGGACCGAGCGGTGCGCCGAGTCGCGGACGGCTTGACGTCCTGCCTACAGGGCGCAATTTCTTCTCGGTGGACGTGCGCAATCTGCCCACCATGACGGCCTGGAGAATCGGCTTTCAATCCGCAAATCTCTTGCTGGAGAGGCACTTACAGGATCATGGTGATTATTTACGTCAACTCGGGCTATCGGTTTGGGGCACTGCGACGATGCGCACCGGAGGTGACGATATCGCCCAGGCCATGGCGCTGATGGGCGTGCGGCCCGTGTGGGCGACCGGCAGTCAACGCGTGGATGATTTTGAAATCCTGCCGCTGAGCCTGCTGGACCGCCCGCGGGTTGACGTCACGCTGCGGGTTTCGGGATTCTTCCGGGATGCGTTCGCCAATTTGATCCGGCTGTTCGATGCGGCCGTCCAGGCCGTGGCGGCGCTGGACGAGCCCGATGACATGAACCCGCTGGCGGCTCGCGTCAGGCAGGAAAGAACGCAGATGCAGCGCGACGGTGTGGATGCCGAGCAAGCCGCGAAGCAGGCTGGCTGGCGGATCTTCGGCGCCAAGCCCGGCGCGTACGGTGCAGGCGTGCAGAACGCTATTGACGGGCGCCTGTGGCAGAGCCGTGAAGACCTCGCCGAGGTTTACCTGAACTGGGGCGGCTATGCCTATGGCGGGAGCGATGAAGGAACGCCTGCGCGGGACGGTTTTGCCAAACGCCTGAGCCAGGTTCAGGCCGTCCTGCAAAACCAGGACAACCGCGAACACGACTTGCTGGACTCCAACGACTATTACCAGTTTCAAGGCGGCATGCTCGCAGCGGCGGAAAGCCTCGCCGGCGCCAAGGTTGCCAGTTACCACGGCGACAACAGCCAGCCTGATTTGCCCAGGATACGCACCCTCAAGGAGGAGCTGAACCGGGTCGTGCGTTCACGCGCTGCCAACCCGAAATGGATCGAGGGGGTCAAGCGTCACGGCTACAAGGGCGCGTTCGAAATGGCCGCGACGGTGGATTTCCTGTTTGCCTTCGACGCCACCACCGAGCTGATCGATGACCATCAGTACGCTCTGCTGGCCGACGCTTACCTGCTGGATGCCTCAACCCGCGACTTCATTCAGCAACACAACCCCGATGCGTTGCGCGACATGACCGAACGCATGCTCGAAGCGCAACAGCGAGGTTTGTGGCAGGCGCCGGGCGACTACCGCGAGGCGCTGGAGAATCTGTTGCTGGACATCGAAGAGTCATGAATCAACGGTCAGCTGCCATCGCGAACTGCACACTTGCGCTTGCCGGCGCACGCCACCACCCCACTCATTGATGCACAAGCAGGGCCCGACATGACCGACATTCCACATTTTCCTCTGGCTGCTGTCGTCGGTGCCGATGACCTGAAGGTTGCGCTATGCCTGACCGCCATCGATCCGAAAATAGGCGGTGTGTTGATCGAAGGGCCGCGCGGCATGGCCAAATCGACGCTGGCCCGCGGCGTGGCAGATTTGCTGGCAAGTGGTCAGTTCGTGACGTTGCCGTTGGGCGCTACTGAAGAACGGCTGGTCGGTACGCTGGACCTGGACGCCGCGCTGGGTGAGGGCCGCGCGGCGTTTTCGCCAGGCGTACTGGCCAAGGCGGACGGCGGCGTGCTGTATGTCGATGAGGTCAATCTGCTGCCTGACCATTTGGTCGACCTGCTGCTGGACGTGGCCGCCAGCGGCGTCAATCTGGTGGAGCGTGATGGCCTGTCTCACCGCCACCCGGCGCGCTTCGTTCTGATCGGCACCATGAACCCGGAAGAGGGCGAACTGCGGCCCCAACTGCTCGACCGTTTTGGGCTGAACGTGGCACTGAGCGGGCAGACGCTGCCGGAGCAGCGTGGGCAGATCATCCGTCGTCGTCTGGATTTCGACGCGGCACCCGAAGCGTTTTGTCAGCAGTGGGCAACGCAGCAGCAAGCGCTCAAGGCCCGTTGTGAAAGCGCCCGGGGGCTCTTGGAGACCATTGCCCTGGATGACGCAAGTCTGGGGTTGATCACCGAGCGCTGTTTTGCAGCAGGAGTCGACGGCTTGCGCGCGGATCTGGTGTGGTTGCGAGCCGCTCGCGCACATGCAGCCTGGCGCGGAAGTCCTGCTATCGCCGAGGCCGACATCGATGCCGTGGCCGACTTCGCCCTGCGTCACCGACGCCGCGCACCGCAACCGCCTCGGCAGTCATCGCAACCGGCTGAGCAACCCCCACAACCCCAACAATCGCAACAGCCGACGCAACCATCCTTACCCCGGCCAGCACTCGATCAGCCGCCATCCCGCACAGCCGAGAGCCCGGCCGACGCGGGTCAAACGGACCATAAGCCGCCGCAGGACGGCGAGGGCAGCTGGGGCGAGTTGCCCGCACGCAGTATGGTGACGGGCGCCCGTAAAGAAGTGCCGCACTGGCCAAAAAAGCCCTAGGCATTCGCTCCCGTCAGTGGTCGGGGGTGAATGCCAGCCCTAAGCCGGGCGCACTCGGCGGCGGCAGGAACGGCGCTGCCCGCACAGGCAGCCATGGAGCGATAGCCTGGCTGCCGACGTTATTGCGTGGCCGACCGCGCGTGCGTGCGGATCTGGTTCACCAACCCCGCAGCCGGCGCCCGCAGCAACTGTGGCTGGTGATTGTGGACGCATCGGCATCGACCCGGCGGCATCAGGCGCTGAGTCTGGCCAAAGGCTTGCTGGCAGGTGTGTTCGATGACGCCTATCGGCAGCGCGCCCGGCTGGCCTTGCTGACCGCCAGCGGCAACGACGCGCGCTGGCAGCATCAGGGGCTCAAGGCCAGCGCGGCGTTGCAGCCATGGCTGGATGCGCTGGGGGCTGGAGGAGGTACGCCGTTGGCCGAGGCGATCAATCAGGCCGCCGAGTGGTCGGCCGTGCGTCACAAACGCTACCCCGCAGAGCAGCAACGGGTGCTGATCGTCACTGACGGGCGAGTCAAGCATGTCCCGCCCCTGGCTCCATTCTCAGGCCCCGTGCTGCTGGTCGACATCGAGCGCGGTCCCATCAGGCTGGGGCGCGCCCGGGAAATCGCCCGGCAGCTCGACGCAGATTACCGCCACCTCGACGACTGCTGAACGGCGTTTGGCCTGGAAACGTCTCAGGCCGGCATGGTCCACGGCTCAAGACGATAACCTTCGTCACTGATTTCCGCGCGGGCTTGCTCGAGCAGCTGTGCCAGCTGCTTGGGATCGCAGTACGCGCTGCTCGGAATTTGCTTGCGACCAATACGGGTGCTGGTGCGATCGACAACGGTCAGACTCAGTTCGCCGTTACCGTCTTGAGGGGCCCAGGCCACACAGCGGAAGGGTTCGAAGGCGTGGCCGGCAATCAGCAAAGCATCGTTAAAGCGCAAAGGGGCGTTCATGGAATGTCCTCAAAGTGCCCGGTCTCTGTGGTGCACCGGCGGGTGGGCGTTTCGCTCGGTGGATACTTGTACTGATGACCGCTATCCACGGCTGAGTCACACCCGGTATTGAAAATTTCCAATTATTTACACCGGAGGCCCGTCTTGCTTTGCATCGGGACCTCCGGCGACTTGCCGCTATCACCGGCGAAACCGCAGAAACGAGGGTCATCGTGGTCAAGCGCTGCTAAGCACGTTTCGATCTTAGCCTTAGAGGGAAACGGTCCAAGGGCGCGTCAATAAACTTGCTATGGTGTCAATCGGCCTTCACAAGGCACTGTTTCACAAATGTTTTCACGATTGATCTCTCTCGACTCGGCGCCTAGGAAACTCACATGCACGATCTGGCCTCCACACGCCACCTGCTGATTGTCGAACCGTGCGAAGAATGCCTGCAATTGATCCCCGGCCTGCACATTGCGGGTTGGGAAGTCGAGACCTGTACGCTTGAGCAGGCGGTGTCGCGGCCCTGTGATGTGGGGCTTATCCGCCTGCTGCCCGAACACTTCGAACACCCCGACGCAGTAAAGAACCTTATTTCCCGCAGCAACACTGAATGGATAGCAGCGCTGACCAGTGAAGACCTGCGCCGCGAGCTGGTCGGTGACTTTGTGTGCGAGTGGTTCTTTGACTTCCATACGTTGCCCTTTGATGTCGCCCGGGTACAGGTGACGCTCGGACGTGCCTATGGCATGGCACGTCTGCGGGCCAAAGGCACGGAGTATGGCGAAAGCGCAGGGCAGAAGCTGTTGGGAGAAAGCCGGCCGATGCGCGAGTTACGCCGGCTGCTGACCAAGCTGGCCCCGACCGAATCGCCAGTGCTGATTCGTGGCGAAGGCGGCACCGGGAAAAAGCTGATTGCGCGCACCCTGCATGCGCAATCCCAGCGTCGGGAGCAGCCGTTCGTGACGGTGAACTGCGCAACGACGCCCGAACATTTGTTGCAAGCGGAGCTGTTTGGCGAGGTCGGCAAGGGAGGTGACGGGCTGCGCCAGCGCATGCCCGGGCGCATAGAAGAAGCTGACGGCGGCACGCTGTTTCTTGACGAAGTCGGCGACCTGCCGCTGGAAGTACAGGCCAATCTGTTGCGCTTTCTGCAGCAGCGTCACGTTGAGGTGGACGGCGAACGGGTGCCCGTGGACGTGCGTGTGGTGGCGACGACCCATGTCGATCTGGAAGCGGCGATCCGCATGAAGCGCTTTCGCGAAGACCTTTATTACCGGCTCAATGTCTTGCAGGTAGGCACTGCGCCATTGCGAGAGCGGCATGGTGATCTGGCCTTGCTGGCCAATCATTTCGCGCAGTTTTACAGCCGCGAGACCGGCCGACGCGCGCGTAATTTCAGCCAGGACGCACTGGTTGCCATGGGCAAGCATGACTGGCCCGGCAATGTGCGAGAGCTGGAAAACCGGGTGCGTCGCGGGCTCGTGTTGGCCGAAGGTCGGCAGATCGAAGCGTTTGACCTGGGGTTGCTTGGCGAGGAGGCGTTCAGTTCAAGCATGGCCACGCTGGAAGAATACAAGTCCCGGGCCGAACGGCAGGCGCTGTGCGACGTGCTGACCCGCCACAGCGATAATCTCAGCGTTGCTGCCAAGGTACTGGGCATCTCGCGCCCGACGTTCTACCGTTTGTTGCACAAGCACCAGATCCGATGATGACGCCGGTGGCGGACGGGAGCACCTGCGCGTCCGGACAAATGCACTTAATGGCTCATTAGCTGCGCTACACGCTGGAGTGCCTGCGCGCTGCGGTGTCGCCAATTCCCGCCAATCACCTCAAAAGGCTGCTCATGGGCGATCAGCCATTGCCGGCTGGCTTCGAAGAATGCCTGGCGTTCGCTCAGCTCGGGCTGGCAGCGCTGCCCGTCGTCGGTCCACTCCACGTCTTCCGGTGACAGCAGCAGGTGCAAATCGTATTGGCGTTCGGCGATGGCTGGCTCCAGCCAGGTCGGACAAGCGCTGAACAGCGCTCGGCTCCACAGGATGTTGCTCAGCAGGTGGGTGTCGAGGATCAGCAGCGAAGGGTTAAGTGCTCGCGCGGCGTCTTCCCGGGCCAGCTGTTCCCGGGCGATGAGGTCGATGTCGGCGTACGTGGTGTCCCGCTGAACCTCGTCAATGAACTGACGCACATATTCGCCCACCAGCAGGCCGCCAAAGCACTGTTGAATCTCTTGCGCCAGCCAGCTTTTGCCGCTGGACTCGGGACCTGTCAGGACCATTACTTTCATGGGCATCAACGCACCAGCGCAGGGTCGGCGCGCCAGTCACGCCAGCCCTGCACCGCCAGCAATGTGAACAGGGCGTACAGGGCGGCGGTGAGGTACAGCGCTTTGTAAAGGAACAGGCCTACGAAGATGACGTCGAGCAGGATCCACAACGGCCAGCATTGCACGCGCTTTTGCGCCATCCACACCTGCGCCACCAGGCTGTAGCCGGTCAGTGCAGCGTCGAGCCAGGGCTGCGCGGCGTCAGTGAAGTGCGCCATGGCCGCGCCCAGCACTGCGCTGACCACCGCCCCGGCCAGCAAGCTGAGCAACAGGCTGCCGCCACCCAGCGACGTGACTGCGCGGCCGCTGTCCGCTGCGCCGCGTCGAGTCCATTGCCACCATCCATACAGCTGCAGGGCGGCGTAGATCACCTGCAAGAGCATGTCGGAGTAGAGCTTTACGTCAAAAAAGATCCAGGTGTACAGCAACACCATGACCAGGCCGATGGGCCAGCACCATGGGTTCTGTTTGACTGTCAGCCAAACGGCAATGACACCGAGTGCGGCGGCGAACAGCTCAAGCCCTGACATGGCGACTCCTGAATAAAGGATGAAAAAACCGGTCGGCGATTGTATGCGCTTTGGCATTGGAAGTGGGGCGCGATGGCCCGTCGGATGCGTCTGTGAACACAGCAGAAAAACAGGCGCGCTCCATAGAGGAAATGTAACGACGACGGGGTAAACGTCAAAGCCTTCGCGCCAGTATTCATGCTAGCGCGTTCGTCAGAAAGGTCTGCTAGGATCGCCGCGCTGATGCCCGAGCCAGACAGCTGGAGCGTTCATGCTTTTTTTACGCTCGACCGTTTATCGTTCGCGCCACAGTGGGTCATACATATCAAGAGAGCCTTGCCATGAGCGGGTTCCAGCCGGGGGAATGATGGATCTTTGGACCGCCATACAGGCGTTGATACTTGGGGTTGTAGAAGGGCTGACGGAGTTTTTGCCGATTTCCAGCACAGGCCATCAGATCATCGTCGCCGACCTGATCGGCTTCGGCGGCCAACGTGCGATGGCCTTCAATATCATCATTCAGCTGGGGGCGATCCTGGCAGTGATGTGGGAGTTCCGCCGCAAGATCCTGGACGTGGTCACCGGACTGCCGACTCGGCCCGAGGCGCGGCGCTTCACCGCTAACCTTATCGTGGGCGTGTTGCCGGCCATGGTCCTGGGCGTGCTGTTTTCCGATCTGATTCACGAATACCTGTTCAACCCCATCACCGTCGCCGTCGCGCTGGTGGTAGGCGGCTTTATCATGCTCTGGGCCGAGAACCGTCAGCATGTCATTCATGCCGAAACGGTCGATGAGATGACCTGGGTGGATGCCTTGAAAGTCGGTTTCGCCCAGTGCCTGGCGATGATCCCCGGGACGTCGCGCTCGGGCTCCACCATCATCGGCGGCCTGCTGTTCGGCCTGTCGCGCAAGACCGCGACGGAGTTTTCGTTCTTTCTGGCGATGCCGACCATGGTCGCGGCTTCGGTGTATTCGGGCTACAAATACCGCGACCTGTTCCAGCCCGGTGACCTGGCGGTGTTCGCGGTCGGCTTCATCGCCTCGTTCATCTTTGCCATGATCGCCGTTCGCGCGCTGCTCAAGTTCATTGCCACCCACAGCTACGCCGTTTTCGCCTGGTACCGTATCGCCTTTGGTTTGCTGATTCTGGCGACCTGGCAGTTCGGCTGGGTCGATTGGTCCAGCGTGCAGGGCTGAGGGTGAGATGACACTACGCTCAGATCCTCAACACGCGGGTCGCACGGCTGCCGGCAGGCCCGCCGCCGTGCGCTTCCTGAAACTAAAGCTGCTGGCGCTGCTGCTGTTGTGCGCCTTGCCCGTTTACGGGGTGGCGACGAATTGGTCGGGCGGAGGGAGTTGGCTACCGGCTGCGGTTTATGCGCTGATGAGTGTGATCACGTTCGCCCTGTATGGCTATGACAAGCAGCAGGCGCAGCGCGGCGGCCAACGTACGCCGGAGAAGTTATTACACGCGGGCGAATTGCTCGGCGGCTGGCCCGGCGCGTTGCTGGCACAGCAAGTGTTCCGCCACAAAACCCGCAAATTCTCCTACCAACTGGTGTTCTGGCTGATCGTTACGCTGCATCAGCTGTTCTGGATGGACCGTCTACTGTTTGGCGGTAACTTCTTGTCCCGGCATCTTTTTTGAGCAATGGGCTGCGCGCAGGCTTTCACAGCTTCAGTGCCGCCTGACGCCATTTAGGCAGCTTGGCCGCCACCTGTTGGTGAGAGCGGGTCAGTAAATCGGTCAGCTCTGCGTCGCCCATGGCCAGCGGGTAGGTCAGGGTGATCCAGTGAGCGCGTGCAAGATAGGGCGCCGGTCGCACGCCGGGACGGTCGACATACCCGAGGAAGAGCTCGGGCCCGACCTTGAACGACAGGTCATCGCCCGCCAGGCCCATCACCGCAAACATCTTGGTGTCGGCGATGGAAAACACCCGCACGCCGCCCCATTTGTAATCTTCCCGGGCGCCCGGGAGCGCAAGGCAATAGGTGGCGACTTGTTCGACGTTCATGGGGTCTCCCGGGTTTAGAGGGTGGGTCCGGCGCAATGCCGCGCTGCTGGGCCGCAGAAGCCAATGTGCCCAAGCGCTGGCGGTTGCGTATCGCAGTGTATCCGATGGCGCTGCGGACAACTCTCTGGGCGTTTCACGCGTGCCTGCGACATATCCCCGACACTTCACGCCGCTTCAATGGACGCCATCGGATGGGCCTGACGGGCCTGTCAGCCCCCCATTGTCGCCGCGAGAAGTCTCATGCAAATCACCGCACAACACTGTTCAAACCCTGCCGAGCAGCGCCGCACATCCCGCCCGCGCTGGCGGCTTTCACGGCTGGCCGCTGCTTTGCTGCCACTCGCAGCCTTCGGCATCGCTGCTGCCCAGGCTGCCCAAGCGGTCGAGGCTGCGCAAATGGCGGGTCAGGCAGCGACAGCAGCGTCAATGTCTACCGCTAATATGGCCGATGGACTGGGCACGCTGCAGCATGTGCGTGCCGGTGTACTGGACGTCTCTTATGCCGAAGTCGGCCCGGCGGACGGTCCGGTGGTGATCCTGCTGCACGGCTGGCCTTACGACATCCACAGTTACAGCGCGGTGGCCCCGCTGCTTGCGGCTCAGGGTTATCGGGTGCTGATCCCGTCCGCGCGCGGCTACGGCGATACCCGCTTCCTGTCGGATCAGACGGCGCGCAATGGTCAGCCTGCGGCACTGGCCACCGATGTCATCGACTTCATGGATGCCCTCGGCGTGAAAACGGCGGTCCTGGGCGGGTACGACTGGGGCGCGCGCTCGGCGGACATCGTCGCCGCGCTGTGGCCGGAGCGGGTCAAGGCGCTGGTCTCGGTGAGCGGCTATCTCATTGGCAATCAGGCGGCGGGCAAAAATCCGCTGCCGCCCAAAAGCGAGCTGCAGTGGTGGTATCAGTTTTATTTTGCGACTGAGCGCGGCGCAGCGGGCTACGACAAAAATCGCCATGATTTCGCCAGGTTGATCTGGCAGACCGCTTCGCCGCAGTGGGCGTTCGACGATGCGACGTTCGAGCGCAGCGCGGTCGCGCTGGATAACCCGGACCATGTCGCGATCACGGTTTCCAATTACCGATGGCGCCTGGGCATCGTGCCGGGTGAACCTCGCTACGATGCAGCCGAACAGCGTCTGGCGCAGACGCCGGACATCACGGTGCCAGCCATTGCGCTGGAAGGCGACGCCAATGGGGCGCCGCATCCGTCGCCGCAAGACTATGCCAGGCACTTTACCGGCAAGTACGCGTTCCGCCTGGTCAGCGGAGGCATTGGCCATAACCTGCCGCAGGAAGATCCGCAGGCGTTCGCCCAGGCGATAATCGATGCCGATCATCTGTAGCTTGCCCGCCAAAGGCTTTGCCTGACGCGCCTTCAGCGTGCATAGCGGGTGAAGATCAGGTCGGTGGCGGCGGGCAATTTGTTGTGGCAGGCGAAACAGCTGTTGACGAGTTTTTCGTCGGGGTTGGGTTTGCCGTTTTCAAATTGTCCGTAACCCCAGCCGCCAGTGCTGGCGAAACGGCGGGAGTCTTTGACCTCGATCTGCACATTGGTCGGCTCGCCTGCGACAAACGACTGTTCCCGACCAAAGACTGCGTTGTTCTGTGCAGACGCCTCGTAGGTGTAGGCGAGGCGAGCAATGATGGCGCCATCCGGGAACGGCAATGTGCCCTCTCTGTAAGCTTGCATGGCGATGTCATTGGCCAGAATCACGCGGATGTCCGGCTTGTCACCCGCCTCATGGGCGATGCTCACAAAGGGCCAGTCGCGGTAGCCGGCTGGCAGCGTTACGCCGAACACCGGGGAGCCGGCTGCCGGCGCAGTTTCAGCGGGTTGCGGATCCACGGCCCACGCCGGACCGCCGATAAAACCAAGGACGTTGACGATCATCACGGCGTTTCGAATGTGACCAGGCATCTCGAAGTCTCCTGAGGCGAACTATGTTGACCGCAGCGACCCACTGTCGCCACGCCCGGCGGCGAAATCATTCACTCTGTAGCCACGTGCAGCGCCGGGTGTCCGCGCAAGGCGTCAACGATGAAATCGACGAAACTTCGCACGCGCATCGAAGCACTGCGTCGCTCGCGGTAGATCACATGAACGGGCAGGGCAGGCCCTTCGTACCGCTGCAATACCCGCTGCAGGCGTCCGTTTTCGAAATCGTCATGCAAGGGGTAATTCAGGCAACGGATCAGGCCGGCGCCATGAGCTGCGGCGTCGATGGCCGCCTGCACCGTCGCGCAGCTGAGCTGGCAGCGCACCTTGATGCAGGTGGGCGAGCCTTGTTCCTGAAAGTCCCAATGCACGCAGCCCTTGAAGGCGTGAGTTGCGATCAGCCGATGGCGCTTCAGGTCCTCAGGCTCGGCTGGCACCCCGAATGCCGACAAATACGTCGGGCTGGCGCAGACCACTGACGTCACGAAGCCGACCGGCCGCGCGATCAGCGATGAATCAGGCAGAGCACCAATCCAGACCGCTACATCCAGACCTTCCTCGTTGATGTGGGGAAAACGGTCGTGGTAATGGGCGACCAGAGTGATCTGCGGGTATGCGTCCAGGTACTCGGCGAGCATCGGTGGCATCACGTGCCGGCTGAACAGTGAGGGCATCAGGACGGTCAGGCTACCCTGTGGCTTGACGTGCAAACCCTTGGCCGAGGCCTCGGCTTCGCTGACGGCTCTCAAAATGCGCGAGCAATCGGCCATGAACGCCGAGCCTGCCGGGGTCAGCACGACGCCCTGGGTGCTGCGCTGCAGTAACACCACGCCCAGACGCGCTTCCAGCCGGGCAATGGCGCGCGCCATTGTGGCGCCCGAAACATTGAGCCGGCGGGCCGCCGAAGCCAGGCTCGGACGCTCCGACAGCGCCTCGAACATGGCCATTTCATGGTACCGGTCCATCAGCGGGCCTGTTGCACGTCAGGCCGCAGCGCCGGGTCGTTACCCAGCCGCTCGGTAAGAAAATCCACAAACGTACGCACTTTCGCCGGTATTCGATGACTTTTGGTGTAGACCACCTGAATCGGCAGCGCCGGGGGCTCGTAATCGCGCAGCACCCGTTCCAGCGTGCCGGCAGCGACCAGACTGGCGACTTGATAGGACAGCACGCGAGTGATCCCCCAGCCCAGCGCCGCGATATTGATAGCCGCCTGATTGGCGGTGACCACCAGGCGTGGCTGACAGAGAACGCTCAAGACCTGGCCCTGATCCACAAACTGCCAGTCGCTCAACAGGTGGCTGGCGGACGACATCACGATGTTGGCCGAGCCAAGTTCGGCGGGAAGCGCAGGCCTGCCATGACGCTCGAAGTACGCCGGGGCGCCGCAGACCACCTGCCTGACTTCACCGACCTTGACCGCCTCCAGGCTGGTCTCGTGCAGATGACCGATGCGGATGGCGACGTCGATGCCCTCATCGGCCATGTTCACGACGCGATCCACCAGTAAAGCGTTGACCTGAACGGAGGGAAACTGATCCAGGTACGCCGCGAGCAAGGGTGCGATGAACAATTCGCCAAACAGCACGGAGGCGGTCACCGTCAACTGACCGCACGGTACTGAATAGCTGCCGGCCGCCGCTTCTTCGGCTTCCGCGACTTCGCCCAGAATGCGCCGACAGTCTTCCAGATAACGCTGGCCGGCTTCGGTCAGGCGCAGGCTGCGCGTGGTGCGCGCCAACAGCTGGGTGCCGATTCGCGCTTCCATGGCAGCAATCACCCGCGTCACGCTGGGCGGGGAAATGTTCAATCGCCGTGCCGCTGCGGCGAAACCCTCCTGGTCAGCCACGGCCATGAATATCCGCATTTCCTGGAAGCGATCCATACCTGATCCTGTCTGCAAGGGCGGCGGCGGGGCTTTCTACTCCTTGACTGACTGCACGCCAATCATGGCGTGATCTCAACGTTAGCGGAATCACCCAATCGCGCAATCCAGCATTGCGCTGGACGAAATAATCGTGACACCAGGCGGTGTTCAACCTTGATGGAAATGCTTCGGGCGGCCTGCGTGAAGCCTCGGATGTCATCAGCCTCAGGGGTGCCCACGACCTCCACTGGACGCCAGGTCCGCCAGAATCGGGCAGTCCGGGCGGCGATCGCCCTGACAGTGGCTGACCAGATCCTGCAGGGTGTCTCGCAGCCCGGCCAGCTCGGCGATCTTCTGGTTGAGCTCCACGATGTGCTGGTGCGCGAGGGCTTTGACATCGGCGCTGGCACGTCCTCGGTCCTGCCACAGGGTCAGCAGTTTGCCGACCGCTTCCAGCGAAAACCCCAGGTCGCGCGAACGTTTGATGAAGGCCAGGGTGTGCAGCTCGTTGGGGCCGTAGACCCGGTAACCGCTGTCGGTGCGGGTGGCGGCCGGAAGCAGGCCGATGGACTCGTAATAGCGAATCATCTTGGCGCTCAGGCCACTGCGTTTGGCTGCTTGTCCGATGTTCATAGGGCGTCTCCAGTGTGCGCTGGTGTCCAGGTTTTCAGCAGCAGGGCGTTGCTCACGACGCTGACGCTGGACAGGGCCATGGCAGCGCCTGCCAGCACCGGGTCGAGCACGCCGAACGCGGCCAGTGGAATCCCGATCAGGTTATACACAAAGGCCCAAAACAGATTTTGCCGGATCTTGGCGTAAGTCCTGCGGCTGATGTCGAGGGCGGCGGGGATCAGCCTTGGGTCGCCGCGCATCAGGGTGATGCCGGCGGCGTGCATGGCCACGTCCGTTCCGCCGCCCATGGCAATGCCGACGTCGGCGGCGGCCAGGGCAGGGGCGTCGTTGATGCCGTCGCCCACCATCGCCACCACTGAGGTTTTTTTCAGCGTTTCGACCTTGGCGGCCTTGTCGGCGGGCAGCACTTCGGCGTGGACGTCAGCGATGCCCAGCGCTTCGGCGACGACCCTGGCGCTGCCGCGATTATCGCCGGTCAGCAAATGGCTGCTGATGCGTCGCGCGTTCAACAGTGCAACGGCCTCGGCGGCGCCGGCCTTCAGCGTGTCGCCAAAGGCAAACAAACCAAGCACCTGTCGCTGGGGGGCGGATTCAATCAGCCATGACAACGTGCGTCCTTCGGCCTCCCAGGCCACGGCGTCGTCGGCCAGCGCGCCCGGTGTCAGGCCGCTTTCTTCCAGCAGACGATGGTTGCCGAGCGCCAGGTCGCGGCCTTGCAGGGTACCGCCGACACCCCGTCCCGGCAGCGCACGGCTGTTGCTGACCTCGGCAAGGACCAAACCTCGGGCAGCCGCCATGTCCAGCACCGCTTTGGCCAACGGGTGCTCGCTGCCCCGCTGCAGCGCGCCCGCCAATTGCAACAGCGCATTTTCGTCAGTGCCAAACGCGGGATCGGCCACCATGTGCGTAACGTTTGGAGTGCCCGAGGTCAGCGTGCCGGTCTTGTCAAACACCACTGCGGTCACCTCATGGGCGCGTTGCAGGGCTTCGGCGTCCTTGATCAGAATGCCATGACGAGCAGCGACGCCTGTGCCGGCCATGATTGCCGTCGGTGTCGCCAGGCCCAGCGCGCAAGGGCAGGCAATCACCAGCACGGTGACCGCATTGATCAGCGCGTTCTCCAGAGAAGCCCCGGCCAATAGCCAGCCGGCGAGTGTCGCCATCGCTACCAATAGAACCACCGGCACAAACACCTGACTGACCCTGTCGACCAGGTGCTGGATCGGCGCCTTGGCGGACTGCGCAGCCTCCACCAGCCGGATGATGCGCGCCAGCACGGACTCCGCACCCAAGGCCCGGGTACTGATGAGCAAGCGTCCTTCGCCGTTGATTGCGCCGCCCGTGACCTTGTCGCCGGGCTGCTTGGGCACTGGCAGGCTCTCGCCGCTGATCAGCGCTTCGTCGGCGTGGCTTTGCCCTTCAACGACCTCGCCGTCCACCGGAAACCGCTCGCCCGGCTTCACCACTACACGATCGCCAATGCTCAGCGAGCTGATGGCGACGTCCACTTCCTGACCGTCCACCAGCATGATCGCGCGCTCGGGCCGCAACGCTTCCAGCGCCCGAATCGCGCTGGCCGTCTGGCGTTTGGCACTGCTCTCCAGGTACTTACCCAGCAGGACGAGGGCGATGACCACCGCCGAAGCCTCGAAGTACAAATGCGGCATGGTCCCCGGCGCAGCCGTGAGCCATTGATAAACGCTCAAGCCGTAACCGGCACTGGTGCCCAGCGCGACCAGCAGGTCCATGTTACCGGCACCCGCGCGCACAGCCTTCCACGCCGCCGCATAGAAACGCGCCCCGAGCACAAACTGCACCGGTGTCGCCAGCACGAACTGCAGCCACGCCGGCAACATGCCGTGCAGGCCGAACGGCTGCAGGATCATCGGCGCCACCAGGGGCAAGGCCAGCACAACGGCGACGATCAAATGCCAACGCTCGGTGTCGTGCCGCTTGCGTTGGTCGGCCTGCTGAACCTTGCTGTCCTGCTCAAGGCTTGCCGTGTAACCCGCCTTGTCGACGGCCTCGATCAGCACCGCGGGGTCAATGTGGCTGCTGACCTGCACATGAGCACGTTCGTTGGCCAGATTGACCGTGGCGACTTCAACGCCGGGGACTTTGCGCAACGCGCGCTCGACCCGGCCGGCGCAGCTGGCGCAGGTCATGCCGGCAATGGGCAGATCGAATGTTTCTGGACTGGGCATCGTGGACACTCCGGCGAGTCGATTGGCAGTAAGGATCAACCTTGCCACGCTGGCAAGGTCAAGGGCAGTTTTGCAGATGGGCGTCCCCATGCTGCGTAGGCCCGGTGTCCACGACAGACGATGCCCGAGCTGACACACTGAATGCCTTTTTCAACCACGCGAGCGTCCGTCCGTGTACGACTTCAACGATTTGTACTACTTCGTGCAGGTGGTGGAACACAAGGGCTTCGCCGCTGCCGCACGCAAGATCGAGGTGCCCAAGACCAAGCTCAGCCGGCGCATCGCGCAGCTGGAAGACCGGCTGGGCGTGCGCCTGATTCAGCGCACCACGCGCAAGTTCACGGTGACGGAGGTGGGGCTGGATTATTACCGGCACTGTGTGGCGATGCTGGTCGAGGCCGACGCCGCCGAGAAGGTGGTCGAGCAGTCGAGATCAGAGCCTCAGGGCATCGTGCGGATCAGTTGTCCGCCAGCGCTGGGGGCGATGGGCGTCAGTGATTCGATCGTCAAGTTCATGGTGTTGCACCCTAAAGTTCAGATTCAGGTAGAGAGCACCAACCGTCGTGTGGATGTGCTGGGCGAGGGCTATGACGTCGCGTTGCGGGTGCGGTTTCCGCCGCTGGAGGACGAGAACCTGGTGATGAAGGTGCTCGGAGAGAGTCATCAGAAGCTGGTGGCGCGGCCTGCGCTATTGGCGGGCCTGGTGCTGCGTGCGCCGCCTGATTTGGCGGGGCTGCCGAGCATGGATCTGGCGCCGGCGAACCGTGATCATCGCTGGTCGTTGATCGGGCCGGGCGGTGAGCGGGTGGAGGTGGGGCATCAGCCGCGGTTTGTGAGTTCGGATCTGGATGCGCTTCATCGTGCGGCGGTGGCCGGGGTGGGGGTGGTGCAGTTGCCGGAGATTATGATTCGTCGGTCGTTGGAGGAGGGGCATCTGGTGGAGGTGTTGCCGGGGTTTCGGCCGCCGAGCGGGTTGATTCATGCGGTGTTTGCGTCGAGGCGGGGGTTGTTGCCTTCGGTGCGGGGGTTGGTGGATTTGCTGGCGGAGGATTTTGGTGTGAATGCGAGGGCGGATCGTGTGGCATGTGAGTTGGCGGGCAAGGTTTAGGTTTTTCTGCTTTTTACGATCAAGATCAAGATCAAGATCAAGATCAAGGGCGTCGGCCTAACGGCCTCGGTTTCGCCTTCGGCGAGTTACTTGGAAAAGCACCCCAAGTAACCAAGGGTGCCTGCTCCTGGTTTGGCCCCTCCTTCGTCGGGGTTCCTTCACTTCGGTCTTGCTCCGTGGGCCCGCGCCGAACGGACATCCATGTCCTGACGGCGCTCTCGCGGCATCCATGCCGCTCGGCCCACTGCGCAAGACCTGCGTTCAGCCTGCACCCAGGTCGCGATTGGCGGTGCTTGGTCTTTTTGCGTATGAAGATCAAGAGCAAAAGCAGGTCAAGGGCAAAGGCAGATCAAGAGCACAAGCAGATCAAGGGCTTCCCGGCTGAAGCCGGGAGGGGCTGATTGGTGCGCTCTAAAGCTTTCTGATCGTGCCCACGCTCCGCGTGGGTATGCATCCCGGGACGCTTCGCGTCATCCCGGGCTAACGCGAGTCTTGTATGGGCACGCGGTGTTTTAGTGGGACCGGCTTTAGCCGGGGAGGGGCCAGTTGTTGCGCTCAAAGGCTTTGGTGACGGGTATTGTCCTGCTGGCGGGACGATGTATTGCGTTTTGGCAGACTAATCGTTGATTGCGTCGCGCTGTAGGATGACCCCACTTGATCGCCAAGTGGCGATTCTCACATTCGGAGCCCCCATGAAACTCTTGCACATCGATTCCAGCATCCTCGGCGATCATTCTGCTTCGCGTCAGTTGAGCCGCGGTGTTGTTCAGTCCTTTAGCGCTGTGAACCCAGGTACCGAGGTGGTGTATCGCGATCTGGCGAACGAGCCGCTGAGCCATTTTTCGGGCGCGACGCTGGCCGCTGCCGGTACGCCGGTTGAAGGTCGCGATGCTGCGCAGAAGCTTGAAGTGGAAACCAACGAGGCGACACTGGAGCAGTTTCTGTCCGCCGATGTGGTGGTGATCGGTGCGCCGATGTACAACTTCTCCATTCCAAGCCAGTTGAAGGCGTGGATTGATCGCATCACTGTGGCCGGGCGTACGTTTCGCTACACTGAAGCCGGGCCGGAAGGTCTGTGCAAGGGCAAGAAGGTGATCATCGTGTCGACGGCCGGCGGCCTGCACCAGGGGCAGCCTAGCAGCGTTGGTCACGAAGACTTGTTGAAGGTGCTGTTCGGGTTCATCGGCGTCACCGATCTGCAGTTTGTGTTCGCCCATGGCCTGGCGTACGGCGACGAGCCGCGCGCTGCGGCCATGACCGCCGCGCAGAAACACATCAGCGAAACGTTGTTTGCCTGAGCCGTCGCGCCCGTTGCTGTACGCGGGCGCATCGCTGCTCTAACGCTTCCCTGAAGCCCTGTTCACCCGGCCTGTTGGCCGACCGGTGACAGGGCTTTTGCCGTTTTGGGACTGAGCGTTCAGCCGGGCGACAGCCTTTACACCCTCTTTGCGCGTAATCTGCAGACAAGCACCGTAGAATGCCGGCCCACTTGGCCCGTTCTGCCTGCAACGGCGGCCGATGTCTTCCTTCTTTAGAGCTTGGCCCGCCTTGTGCACTGTCGAACATCAAACGTTTCGGAATGTTATCCAACCCCAAGGGTCAGATAGCCACAGACTCCGTGTTTACGGGGCTTCAGACCACGAGCGTCTGAATCGGCAGCCAGGGATTGATAAGGTGAGGGGCATTGCAATGATGCGTCTTTGTGCAGTGATGATGATCAGCCTGCTGGGCAGCCTGCTTTCGGTGCAGGCCAGCGAGCTGCAAACCTGGAGCGTTGGCTTTCACGAGCTGACCTTCCTCGATCCGCTGGATTCGCAGCCGATGCACGCCTACGCCTTTTACCCTTCCACCGACGAGGAGCACATCACCCGCGTCCAGGGCTATCCCATCGAGGCGACGCAAGACGCCACCATCGCCATGGGTCGGTTTCCGCTGCTGATGTTGTCCCATGGCAATACCGGCACGCCGCTGGCGCAACATGACCTGGCAACGTCGCTCGCGCGCAAGGGCTTTGTGGTGGTGGCGGTGTTTCATCCGGGCGATAACTACATGGACCACAGCCGCCTCGGCAGCCTGAGCAATCTGTACGGGCGCCCGCTGCAGATCTCCGAAGCCATCAGCGCCGCGTTGATCGACCCCATGTTGTCGCCCTATATCAGCGCGCGGCGGGTCGGTGTCATTGGCTACTCCGCTGGCGGCGAGACCGCCTTGATCCTTGCCGGCGCTCAACCGGATTTGCAGCGTCTGCGCCGCTACTGCACCCAGCGCCCGCAGGACCATGACGCTTGCAAAACCCAGGGCGAATTGGTGGCGGACCGCGAAGATTTGCACGCTCAGGCTGACCCGCGTGTGGGCGCGCTGATGTTGATGGCGCCGCTGGGGCTGATGTTTGGCCGTCAGACGCTGGCCGAGGTTCATGTGCCGGTGCTGCTGTACAGCGGAGATGGCGATGAGTTGCTGGCCATCGACAAGAACGCCGAAGCCCTTGCGCGCAAGCTGCCTGACGTCTCGGATTTCAAACTGTTTGCCGGCGCAGGGCATTTTGTGTTCATGGCGCCCTGTGATGATGAGCAGCGGGCCACTCAGCCTGGCCTGTGCACCGATGCGATCGGGGTTAACCGCGAAGACATTCACCGGGACCTGAGCACAGAAGCCGTGCGCTTCTTTGGCACCGCTCTTGGCACCCCGTCCAGTACGGCCGGGATGCAGACCGCCGTGCACCGCGAGTATGGGCCTGTCGACAGCCTGGATCAGTAAAGTTAAGGGTATAGCCTCAGGCCGCGGTGGTTGCGCGGCCGATCAGGCCGATGGCTTGCCACGAATCACCTTGCCGCGTCGTCCACTGATTTCCCGTGCCTGCCCGTCGCGCTGTCCGCCTGTGCGCGCTTCGCTGATCAGGGCGGGAATCAGCGGTCCCTCCGGCAGGTTTTTCCAGAACCGGGCGGGCAGGTGGCCTTGCATGACCTTGGGATTGAGCCGCGCCGGGTTAAAGATATGGCTGTAGTACGTCAGCCAGAGATTGCCATGGGGATCATCCGCGTTGCGCGCCAGCGATTGCCAGGCTTCGGGGCACACGGGTTGATGGAAGAGCTGCTCACCGTCATAAAACACGCCGTCTTTCGGGGTCGCGATCATCCAGCGATGGCGGCCCATGCGGCCGATGAAGTGCTCACTGGCGGTGCGCAGAATGTCGTGGGCCGGCTCGTGCCAGGCGACGTATTCAGGCAGGCGTGTCATCTCCAGTAGGGCGGCTTTGGCCGCAAGGTCTTCTGCGTTGTCGATGACCGGCAGGGCAACAAAGCGCAGAAAGGCATGAAGATGGTGGGCTTCACGGCTGACCTGCTTGAGCCGGCGATGCAGCTCGCTGCCCAGTTTGTCGCCCGCCAGCATCGCCGTGCGATCGCCATGGCTGACCCGCCAGAGCACTTCATACAGCAACGTCCAGCGCTGGTCGCCGCAGTATTGCGCTGCGTTTTGCAGCAACTCCAGCAGCTCCAGCGGAATACGGGCGCGAAAAGGCCCAGGCTCTTCCGGGTAATGGGTGTCACTGGCGAAGAGGTCGGCGTCCTGCTGGACGCTCCAACTGACCTGATCCGGATTGATCTGATGGCTCAGCAGCCAGCGTGCCTGCTGCCGCCACGTCTCGAACGCATCGGCGCAATCCAGAATGATCATCCCCACAACGCCATTTGCTGCGGCTGCGGTTTGTCGCGCAGTTGCTCTCGAAGATCGATGCTTGAGCTCTCGGCTTGTCGCGGGTGGTAGTCGCTGGTGATGATGAACGGCTTGGCTTTGGCCAATACGCAGCGCAGTCGAGTCAGGTCTTCGTAACGAATGCGGCGCTGGCGACGCAATTCCACCAGGCGCTTGGTGGTGCGAATGCCGATGCCCGGAATGCGCGCGATCATCGACGGTTCTGCGCGGTTGAGGTCCAGCGGGAAGATATCCCGGTGCTCCAGCGCCCAGGCCAGTTTCGGATCGATGTCCAGCGCCAGGTGGCCAGGGCCTTGCAGCAGTTCGTTGGCGCTGTAGCCATAGCTGCGCAGCAGGAAGTCAGCCTGATATAGCCGGTGCTCGCGCATCAACGGCGGCGCGGCATGGGGCACGCTTTTCGGGCTGTTGGGAATCGGACTGAACGCTGAGTAATAAACGCGCTTGAGGCGAAAGTCGCCGTACAGCGATTCGGCGGTGTGCAAAATGGTGCTGTCATCGGTTTCGTCAGCGCCGACGATCATCTGTGTGCTTTGCCCTGCGGGGGTGAAGCGTGGTGCCTTGGGCTCGTTCAGCACGGTTTGCTGCCCGGTATAGATCGTTTGCATCGCCTGCTTGATCGAGCCCATCTCCTTTTCCGGCGCCAGGGTCTGCAGGCCCAGTTGAGTGGGCAGTTCGATGTTGACGCTCAGACGGTCTGCATAGCGGCCGGCTTCTTCGATTAGCGCGGGGTCCGCTTCGGGGATGGTCTTGAGGTGGATATAACCGCGGAATTCATGGTCTTCGCGCAGCAGCTTGGCCACGCGGATCAGCTGCTCCATGGTGTAATCCGCCGAGCGGATGATCCCGGAGCTGAGAAACAGGCCGCTGACGCAGTTGCGGCGATAGAAATCCATGGTCAGCGTCACTACTTCTTCCGGACTGAAGCGCGCGCGGGGTACGTCGCTGGAGCGGCGGTTGACGCAGTACTGGCAGTCGTAGAGGCAGAAGTTGGTCAGCAGGATCTTCAGTAGCGACACGCAGCGTCCGTCGGGCGTGTAACTGTGGCAAATGCCCATGCCGGTGCTTGAGCCCAGCCCGGATTTGCCTTCTGAACTGCGTTTGGGCGCCGCGCTGCTGGCGCACGAGGCGTCGTACTTCGCCGCGTCGGCGAGGATGCTCAGCTTGTCGATCAGCTGCATGGATTTTCTCGATACTGTTTTTATGTACAGTATCGAGTTGACAGGTGATGAACAAGGCCCGATCGGATGGATGGCGGTCGGGTTAACTGATGCGCTGTACCAAATCGTTCAATTCGCCGAAGTCTCTGACGCGATGGAAGTTGCGGTTGTCCTTGAACGCCGAAAAATCCGTGTCGCCGTACCCGGCCACTTGTGCGCCGGCACTCAGCCCGGCTTCTACGCCAGGGACACTGTCCTCCACCAGCAGACACTGGGCGGTCGGCAGGCCCAGCAGTTCGGCGGCGTGTTCGATGAGTACTGGCGAGGGCTTCCAGGCCTGCACCTCGTAGGCGCTGACGATCAAGCCATGGAAGACGTCGAGCAAGCCCACCGTGCTCAGGCAGGTTTCGATCTTGCTGCGCGGGCCGTTGGAGGCCACGCACTTGGGCAATGCCAGGTTGCGCACGAATTCCACGGCGCCGGGCATTTCTTCGAGCTTTTCGCGAAGCAGCGGCAGGGTTCGTGTGCGGAACTCGGTGACGATGTCGTCGGCGGGCAGCCACGGGTATTCGCGGCACAGGCCTTCCATGCACAGCGCAAACTGCACGCCACGGAAGCGATGCAGCACTTCCTCGACGCTCAACAACACCTGATGTTTGTCGAGAATCTCGCGCAGCAGTCCGGCGGCCAGCCGTTCGCTGTCCACCAGGGTTCCGTCGCAGTCGAAAATGACGCCGGCAATATTCAAACGGGGCTCTCCTTGTTGCATGTCGCTTTACATGATCGTGTGAGTACGGTTGCAGGCAGCCAACCAGGCTAGGGGCAGTTCGACCGGCATTATCGCGAAAAGTTGGCTTGAGCGGGGCAGGGCTGATGCTCGGCTTGCACGGACGCCGGGGCAGCACCCTTTTTTGCGGATGCCGCTATGCAGGCCGACGCGGTCAATCGTCAGGCCTGCACATGAAGCGCCGGTTACAGCTCGACCGGCGTCACCAGCGTGCCGTCGTTGAAATAACCGCTGACGTTGGCGAACACCAGATCTGCCATGGCCTGACGGGTTTCGTAGGTGCCGGAGCCGATGTGCGGGGTGAGTACCACGTTGTCCAGTTTCAGCAGTTCGGCCGGAACGTTGGGCTCGTCATCAAAGACATCCAGGCCAGCACCGGCAATTTCGGAGGCCAGCAGCGCTGCCACGAGCGCCTTTTCATCCACCACCGTGCCGCGCGCCACGTTGATCAGGAACGACTGAGGCCCCAGCGCTCTGAGGACTTCGGCGTTGATCAGGTGCTGAGTGTCGGGGCCGCCAGGGACGATGACGATCAGGTAATCGGAATCCTGAGCCAGTTCGCGAAGGTCGCCGTAGTGCTGATAGGGCACATCGTCATAGGGCTTGCCGCGACGGAAGTAGGCGATGTTCATCTCGAACGCGGCGGCGCGTTTGGCGATGGTCTTGCCGATCTTGCCCAGACCGACGATGCCGCAGGTCTTGCCGCACAGATCGTTGCCCAGCGGGAACTTGCCATTGGGCCACTGACCCGCCCGCACAAATCGCTCCGCTTCGCTGATGCGCCGGGACACGCACAGCATCAGCGCCATGGCGGTTTCGGCGACCGCGTTGTTGAGTACATCCGGGGTGTTGCTGAGCTTGATGCCTCGGCCCGACAGGTAATCGGTGTCGACGGCGTCATAGCCGACGCCAAAGCTATTGACCACTTCCAGATTCGGCAGGCGATCCAGAAGGGCGTTGTCGGTGCCGAACACGCCGCTGGTGACCACCCCGCGAACCTTGGCGCCGTGGTCCCTGGCCCATTGGTCGACATCGTTGATGTCAGTGCGCTTGTGTACGGTGAAATCACGCTCGAGGTTTTGCATGAGTGACGCATGCATGGCGCCCCAGACCAGAATATCGGCTTTCTTTTCGCTCATTGTTTTCTCCTTATCGTGCGGCCTCTCAGGAAGGCATTGCAGCGCAGACGGACGCCTGGGTGGTCCGGCGTGCCCAGGATTTGTAACACAGGTTGGCGTGGCAAGGCCCGGTTTTGAGCCTTGAGGCAAGAACAGGAGTGGCGCTGGCGCTTTTCGCGCAGCAGCCCCCACAGTCGATGCGACCGGTTACCTGCCGCCGTCAGCCCAGGTGCGTATCGGTGCTTATAACCTCGGCATAGGCGAACCCCAGCGCGGACATGAACGCAGCATGGACGTGGGCGGCGGGTACGGTGGCCCCGTCGAATTCCAGATCGCGGCTGGCGCAGGCATCATGGATCACCTTCACCTTGTAGCCCAGGTCTGCCGCCGCACGGGCAGTGGCGTCGATGCACATGTGGCTCATGGCGCCGATGATGACCAATTGCTCGATGCCTTTGTCCTCAAGCAATGCCTGCAATCCCGTTTCGCGAAACGAGTTGGGGAAATGCTTGAGCACCTCGGCTTCGTGCTCCTGCCGCGCTACCTTGGGGTGCAGTTGTGCGCCGTCGGAGCCCGGCGCGAAGAAGGGGGCGTCATCACTGCCGGCCTCGTGCCGGATGTAAACCACGAGGTCGCCGGCATTGCGCGCGGCCTGTATGACTTTTGCAGCGTTGTCGGCAGCAGCGTCGGCGCCCGCCAGGGGCCATTTTCCGCCGGGAAAATAATCGTTCTGGATGTCGACTACGATAAGCGCTGTGCGAGTCATGGGGTGCTTCCTTGATGGAGGGCTTGAGGTCGAGGAGTATTGCGCATTCGGGCCCGGGGCTAAAGCTGATCTGCAAGGCGATAGGCTTCCCGGCTGAAGCCGGTCCTACTGGGGAACACGGCACTTGAGTAGGACCGGCTTCAGCCGGGAAGAGGCCAGCGCGTACACCCTTTATTTCGCAGCGTGGCCACCGACGCTTTCCCGGCTGAAGTCGGTCCCACGGGGATACGCGGTGGTTAAGTGGGACCGGCTTTAGCCGGGAAGAGGCCAGTGGGCGCACCGCTTATTTGCAGCGTGGCCACAGACGCCTTCCCGGCTGAAGCCGGTCCCAAGGGGATATGCGGTGCTTGAGTGGGACTGGCTTTAGCTGGGAAGAGGCCAGTGGGCGTACTCTGTATTTTGCAGCGTGGCCACCGACGCTTTCCCGGCTGAAGCCGGTCCCACGGGGATATGCGGTGCTTGAGTAGGACTGGCTTTAGCCGGGAAGAGGCCAGTGGGCGCACCGCTTATTTGCAGCGTGGCCACCGACGCTTTCCCGGCTGAAGCCGGTCCCACTTGGGGCGACTGTTCCCGGCTGAAGCTGGTCCCATTGGTGATAGGCGGCGGTTAGATGGGTCTGGTGTTGTTTGAGGTGGCGCAGAGCGCATTTGGTGGAGTAATGAATCAGCAGCGTTTGCCGAGGTCCATAGCCCGCCACTTAATGCATACACAGCGAGAAGTCATGCCAGTGAAAGGATTCCACCGCCATCTCCCGGCCCTTGTCAGCCTGATCCTGTTGACAGTGCTCGCCGGTTGCAGCACCCAGCGCAATCAGGCACCCGCTCCGGAGCCTGCCGTGGTGCGCAGCGAAATTGTGCGGTTGTTACCTGCCAGCGTCGCGGACCGTCAAGCCTGGGCGCAGGACATCCAAACGGCCTTTGAGGCGCAGAAGATCGACCCCAGCGTCGAAAACCTGTGCTCCGTCGTCGCGGTGACCGAGCAGGAGTCGAATTTTCAGGTCGACCCCGCCGTGCCCGGCATGGGCAAGATCGCTCAGGATGAAATCGACCGCCGCGCCAGCAAGGCGCACATTCCCAATCTATTGGTCCGCAGCGCGCTGGACATACGCTCATCCACTGGCAAAACCTATAGCGAACGGCTCAGCGCAGCGCGCACTGAAAAAGACCTGAGCGCAATTTTCGATGACTTCATCGGCATGGTGCCGCTCGGCCGGACGCTGTTTGGCAACTTCAACCCGGTGCACACCGCAGGCCCCATGCAGGTCAGTATTGAGTTCGCCGAGCGCCAGGCCCGTGGTTACCCGTATCCGGTCGAGGGTTCGATTCGTCATGAAGTCTTCAGCCGCCGGGGCGGGCTGTATTTCGGCATCGCCCATCTGCTGGGTTATCCGGTCAGCTACGACAAGCCGCTGTACCGCTTTGCCGATTTCAACGCCGGCTGGTACGCCAGCCGCAACGCCGCATTTCAGAGCGCTCTGGCGAGGGTGTCCGGCAAACGCCTGGCGCTGGATGGCGACCTGATCAGTTACGGCTTCGGCCCCGCGCTGGGGCAGACCGAGCTGGCGGTTCGCAGCCTGTATCCGCGTCTGGACATGCGCAACACGACGATTCGCAGTCAATTGGAGAAGGGCGAAACCCTGGCGTTTGAAGATACCGAGCTGTACCAGCGGGTGTTCGACATGGCGGATCAGGCGGCCGGCAAGCCGCGGCCCAGAGCGATACTGCCGGGCATCGTGCTGGAGAGCCCGAAGATCACGCGCAAGCTGACCACTGCCTGGTTCGCGCAGCGTGTGGAGGAACGCCGCGTGCGCTGCATGGCGCGCGCGTCGGGTTCCTTGAAGTGAGGTCAGCTGCGTTGCATGCGCCGTTCATCCGGTCAGAGGCACCCGCGCCGCGCTGCCCGTTCAGATATCAATCTGCGGCGCGGACGCGTTCTGCGCTGCCGTTTGATTTGCAGGAGCTTTGCTTGTGAACCGTGACATCGATACGCCGACCATCATTACCAGCAGCAACCCGGCCGCCGAGCAGCAGGCGGCAGAAGCGCAAGTGGCCGATGCCATGCTGTTCGGTTCTCCAAAGGACCGGCTGGATTTTTACCGCAAGGAAATTCAGTACGAAACTGCCATTCTGTCCGATCGGACCAACGCCTATTTGTCCGCCCAGTCTTTTCTGGTGATCGCATTTGCTTCATCGATGGCTAACCTGAACCCCGAGTGGGGCAAGATGTTCACCCTGGTGGTCCCGCCATTCCTGACACTGCTCGGGCTGATCAGCTCCATGCACGCATGGCCCGGAATAAGGGCCGCCTACGAGATCATCGATCACTGGCATTTCAAGCAGGCGCAGTTGCTCAGCAGTCAGCCGGCAATGGGCCTGGCCTACGACGACTCGCCGCTGTTCAGCGAGCACGAGTCGAGCGAGAAGGGCTATCGCAAATCCCTCCTCTTCTCCATGCGCACGCCGTGGCTGTTCACGGTGTTCTGGTTCTTGCTGGGCGCGTTTTCCATCTATGTCCAGGTTATCGATAGCGTGTTCTGACTACGCCTGGCGCGGTGCGGAATCGAAAACGCAGTAACCAGCTGATGTTACCTTGACATTAATTCTTGGCAGGCGTATTTCGTCTGCCGGTTCTCGCCCGTTAACGCGTCCGTCACCTGGCGCCCCAGCAGTGCTGCTGTCTCACGCCTCGCTGTAACGTGCCGATACCTTTACGTACCACTGTTTTTACTTCACCCGAAGCCCGTTTATCACAGGCCTGCACACGTCGATCCGTGCCGACGATGCGCACAACTGGAGCCACACCTTATGGCAGCAATGCAGCAAACCACCGTTGATTCAATCAAGAACGCCCAATCCCAACTGGCCGTTCAGTGGCACGCCGATCTTGAAGCCAGCGGCGCAACACGCAACCTCAAACCCGAGGAAATCCGCCAGCAAGTCGCCGACTTCCTGAGCCTGCTGACCTCCGCGCTGTCCAAGGGCGGCTCCGTCAACATCACCACAGCCGAGTGGGATGACGTTCGCCACTTCCTGGAAAAACTGTCCAGCCAGCGTGCCCTGGCCGGTCAGGATTCTCAACAGACCGCCAGCTTCATCTTCGCCCTCAAAGGCCCGCTGTTCGCTCAGCTGCAGCGTGACTTTGCCGATCAGCCTGCACTGATTGCCGAGCAAGTGCTCCAAATCTCCGAACTGCTCGACGGCTTGGCGCTGCACACCATTCGCACGTACCAGAAATCCCGCGAAGCGGTAATCAAGCGTCAGCAGGAAGAACTGCTGGAGCTGTCCACGCCGGTGGTCAAGCTGTGGGACGGCGTATTGGCGCTGCCGATGATCGGCACCCTCGACTCCCAACGTACCCAGGTGGTGATGGAGTCGCTGCTGCAACGCATCGTCGACACAGGCGCAGAAATTGCCATCATCGACATCACCGGTGTGCCGACCGTCGATACCCTCGTGGCCCAGCACCTGCTCAAAACCGTGACCGCGATCCGCCTGATGGGCGCCGACTGCATCATCAGCGGCGTGCGCCCGCAAATTGCCCAGACCATCGTTCACCTGGGTCTGGACCTGCAGGGCGTCGTCACCAAGGCCAATCTGGCCGACGCACTCGCACTGGCCCTGCGCCGTCTGGGCGTCACCCTCACCAGGGCGGTATGAGGCCATGGAGCGCATCCCGATTCTGCAGATGGGCGACTTTCTGCTCGTGACCATTCAGGTGGACATGCATGACCAGCTTGCGCTGACGCTGCAGGACGATTTGTCCGAACGCATCAGCCGCACCTCGGCACGCGGCGTGTTGATCGACATCTCGGCGCTGGACATGGTGGATTCATTCATCGGCCGGATGATCGGCATGATTTCCGGGCTGTCGCGGATCATGGACGCCGAGACCGTGCTGGTGGGCATGCAGCCGGCCGTGGCGATCACCCTGGTCGAACTGGGCATGACCCTGCCGGGCGTCAGCACCGCGCTCAACGTCGAGCGCGGCATGAAGCTGTTGCGCGAGCGGGCCTATTCCCAATGAGCGTGCGCAGCAGCGGCTCTCAACCGATTCGCATCGAGCAGGATGTGGTGCTGGCGCGTCAGGCCGCGCGCAAGCTGGCACAGGACTGCGGCATGCGCCTGATTGACCTGACCAAGCTGGTAACGGCGGTCAGCGAGCTGGCGCGAAACACCATGGTCTACGGCGGTGGCGGTGACATGGACTGGGAGATCGTCGATGAAGGCGTGCGCGTCGGCTTGCGTCTGACCTTTCGTGACGAAGGCCCGGGCATTCCTGACCTCAAGCTGGCGCTGACCGACGGCTGGACGTCCGGTGGAGGGCTGGGGTTGGGCCTGACCGGAGCCAGGCGGCTGGTCGATGATTTCGAGCTCGACACGGCTCCCGGCGCAGGTACGCGCGTGATGATCTGCAAATGGACCTGAGCCTGCACAGCCACATCACGCAGGTTTTGCCCATCGAGGACACCAGTCACGTCGGTCACGCGCGGCGCACGGTGCAGAAGCTCGCCGAGCAGGCAGGCTTCGATGAAACCGATGGCGGGCGTGTGGCACTGGTGGTGACCGAGCTGGCGAGCAACATCCTCAAGCACGCGCGAAGCGGCGAGTTGCACGTACGCCTGCTGCCGGGCGAGGTGCAGGGCGTCGAACTCATCGCCATCGACCGTGGCAACGGCTTCGACGTGCAGGCGTGCATGGCTGACGGTTTTTCCACACGCGGCACCCAGGGCATCGGCCTGGGTTCGGTGCTGCGTCAGGCGCAGGTGTTCGACGTCCACAGCGATGCGCGAGGCAGCGTCTTGCTGGCGCGGTTTTTTCCGCGCAACAGCCGCGTGAAAGACCTGCGCATGGGCATCACCCAGCATTCGTTGCACAACGACCCCGCCTGCGGGGACGTGTGGGAGGTGGCGGTCAAGGGTCGGCAGATGTCAATTTTAATGATCGACGGCCTGGGTCACGGTCCTGAAGCGCAGGAGGCGGGCATGGCGGGCGCTCGGGCGTTCATTCGTAACCCGTTCGCCGACCCTGGCGCATTGCTCGAGGACCTGCATTTCGACATGCGCGGCAGCCGTGGCGGCGCTGCTGCCCTGGCGCGCTTTGACGGTAATACCGGGACCTTGCGCTTCACCGGCATCGGCAACATCGGCGCCACGCTGATTGGTGACGACAAGCCACGGGGTATCCCGTCCCATCCGGGCATTGTCGGCCTTCAGTATCGCAAGATCGCGCCGATTGACTACGGCGACTGCACCGGGCAGCTGTTGATCATGTTCAGTGATGGCCTGCAATCGCGTTGGAATCTTCGCGATTACCCGGGTCTGATGTACCGACACCCGGCGATCATTGCAGCGGTCCTGCATCGCGATTTCTGCCGGGGCAGGGATGACGTAACGGTATTGGTGATGGCTCTGGAGACGCTTGATGACTGACAACAACGCCCATGCTGCGCAGGTGGACAGCGCCGAGCTGGAACGCTTGCGCGCTGAATCGGCCTCCTTGCGTGCCGAGCTCGACGAAACCAATCAGGGCGTGCTGGCCCTGTATGCCGAGCTTGACACCCAGGCGGACCAGTTGCGTCAGGCCTCCGACCTGAAAAGCCGCTTCCTGTCCTACATGAGCCACGAATTCCGCACGCCGCTGGGCTCCATTCTCAGCATCGCCAGCTTGTTGTCCGATGAACTGGACGGGCCGCTAAGCCCCGAGCAACACAAGCAGGTTGCGTTTGTCAGCACGGCTGCGCGCGAATTGAGCGACATGGTCGATGATCTGCTGGATCTGGCCAAGATCGAAGCCGGGCGGATCAACATCTCGCCGGCCTGGTTCGACATGTTCGACCTGTTCTCGGCGCTGCGCGGGATGTTCCGGCCTATCGTCGACGCGTCCGCCGTGGACTTGATATTCGAACAGCCGGCGGGCCTGCCCAGGCTGTACACCGACGATCAGAAACTCGGCCAGATCCTGCGCAATTTCATTTCCAATTCCTTGAAGTTCACCCAGCGCGGCGAAGTGCGGGTTTCTGCCCGGCTCGAAAACGAGCAGTCGGTGCGCTTTGCGGTGACCGACACCGGCATTGGTATCCCGCAGGAACTCCACGGGGCCTTGTTCGAAGACTTCATTCAGGTCGACTCGCCGCTGCAGAAGCGCCTGCGCGGGACCGGTCTGGGCCTGTCGCTGTGCAAGCGCTTCGCCGAGTTGCTGGGCGGTCATGTGGGTGTGGAAAGCGAGCCCGGAGTGGGCTCGACCTTCTACGTGGTGATTCCGCTGGCGCTTGCCCAGGAGCTTGCCGATGAAGCCTGAAACCCGGTTACTGATCGTCGATGACAACACCGCTACGCGCTACGCGTTGCGTCGGCGCATGGAGCGTCAGGGTTTCAGGGTGTCGGAAGCCGGGACGGGGACTGACGGGCTGGCCATGATCGAAGCGCAAATACCCGATGCGCTGATTCTGGACGTCAACCTGCCGGACATGAGCGGCTTCGACATCGTCCGTCAGTTACGCGCGGCTCCACGCACGGCGCTGTTGCCGGTGGTGCATGTATCGGCGGCGTCGATCCAGACCGGCGACATCGTCACCGGCCTGGAAGCGGGCGCGGACGCCTACCTGGTGCATCCGGTTGACCCGGACGTGCTGCTCGCCACCCTGCGCACCCTGCTCAGGGTGCGTGACACCGAATACGCGCTGCGCGAAAGCGAGGAGCGTTTTCGCGAGATTTTCGCCAACGTGTCGGCGCCGATTGCGGTGGTGGACGGCAGCCTGAAGGTGCACGAAGCCAATCATG
Source organism: Pseudomonas lutea (assembly GCF_000759445.1). NCBI lineage: Bacteria > Pseudomonadati > Pseudomonadota > Gammaproteobacteria > Pseudomonadales > Pseudomonadaceae > Pseudomonas > Pseudomonas lutea. Next base: position 1,264,458 of record NZ_JRMB01000001.1, on the reverse strand, counting down.
CGTTCGCCCAGTTACTGGGAGAAGACGCCGACGAAGGCGCGGTGCTGCGCAGCTTCAGCGCCGATCAGGGTTTGGCGGTAGACGGCCTGCGAGAGGCGCTGGAAGCCGGTGAGCGCTGGATGGGCACGCTGAGCATGCGCGTCCATGGCGAACTGCGCGAGACCGAGTGGCAGGTGTCGCCCTATCGGGTGCCCGGCATGAGCCTGGTGTTCATCGAGGACGTCACCGAGCATCGACGCCGCGAACAGTCGCACCTGCAGCAGCTGGACTCCGTCACTAGCCGGCTGGCCCATGAAGTCGCCGAACGTGCGCGCACTGAAGAGCAGCTGCTGCAAGCGCAGAAGATGGACGCCATCGGCAAACTCACCGGCGGCATCGCCCATGACTTCAATAACCTGCTGACGGGCATTGTCACTGGCCTTGAGCTGGTCAAAAAACGCACCGAAGACGGCCGTACCGACAAGGTCATGGCCTACGCCGATGCAGCCCTGGCCTCGGCCCGCAGCGCGTCGGCGCTGACCCATCGTCTGTTGGCGTTCGCCCGCCAGCAACCGCTGGACAACCGCGCCACCGACGTGAACCAGCACGTGCGCTCACTGGAGGACCTGCTGGGGCGCACGATCGGCAAAGGCATAGGGCTCACTCTGGACCTTACCTCGCTGGGCGCCGTTGCGATGGTTGACGCCGGGCAGCTGGAAAGCGCGGTGCTGAATCTGGTCATCAATGCCCGCGATGCCTTGCCCAAAGGCGGGAACGTCTGGATCAGCACCTTTGAAACGTATTCCAAGGGCCATGCACGCATGGCTGACGGCCCGTACATCGCGTTGTCGGTGCGAGATGACGGTGTAGGGATCGAGCATCAACTGATCGACAAGGTTTTCGACCCGTTCTTCACCACCAAACCCATCGGCCAGGGCACCGGCCTGGGGCTGTCGACCATCTACGGCTTCGCGCGGCAGTCCGGCGGCGACGTGCACATCCGTAGCGTGGTCGGGCACGGTACGGAGGTCACGCTGATGTTGCCGGCCGCACAGGGACGCAGCGTCGAGCCGCAGCAACCTTCTGCCGTTGCTGCACAAGGGGCAGGGGAGCACGTACTGATTGTCGAAGACACCGACTCGGTGCGCATGTTCGTCAACGAGGTGCTGACCGATGCCGGTTACCGCTGCACCCAGGCGGCAGACGTTGCCACGGCGCTGGCGTACCTCGAAAACGACCCCACGATCGACCTGCTGCTGACGGACGTAGGCATGCCGGAAATGAACGGCCGCGAGGTGGCCCAGCGCGGCCGTGGGTGGCGACCGGAGCTGCCGGTGCTGTTCATGACCGGGTACGCCGAAAATGCACTCAATCGACAGGATTTTCTCGGCGAGCGAATGGACATGATCCTCAAGCCGTTCCAGTTGGTGGAGTTTTTGTTGAAAGTCAGGGCAATGGTCGATGCCTGATGCAAACGAATGGTTATTTCGTAGAAATCAGCTACATGACGGTATTTGAGCTGCGTTGTTTTTGTTACCGTGTACGTCATTCCAACCCGGGCGTTTGTCCGGAAGCCATGGCCTGCGCCGTTTGTCCAAACGTTGAAGGTTGAAGGAGACACGTTTGACCCTCAGCCACGACCTCCAGCAAAGCGCAATCGACAATTGCGCACGCGAACCCATCCAGATTCCCGGCAGCATCCAGCCCCAGGGTTTCCTGATGGTCATTGATGAGAGCACCTCGACCGTCGTGCAGGTCAGTGCCAATGTCAGCGACTGGCTCGGGCTTGACCCGCAGTCGCTGATTGGCGCTGTCCTGAGCGACGTCTTCGTGGAGCCTGACCGGCTGCTTCGCGGCTTGCGCAACCTGCCTGAAGAAGAACACAACCCCTTCCACCTGGGCGATGTGAGCTTCCTGCAGGGCACGCGTGCCGGGCAGCCGATGACGATGATGGTCCACCGACATGACCAGGTCCTGATCGCCGAGTTCGAGCAGGCCGGCGACATGGCCACGGCCTACAGCAACGTGTACCCGCTGATGCGTGGTTTCATCAGCCAGATGAACGAAAGCGAGAGCATCGCCGAGCTCTGCCAGCGCTCTGCTGCCGAGGTCAAGCGCATCACCGGCTTTGGCCGGGTCAAGGCTTACCACTTCGACGCTGAAGGCAATGGCCTGGTCAATGCCGAGATGGCGGACGACGACTACGAAAGCCTGCTCGGCCTGAGCTTCCCGGCGTCCGACATCCCGGCCCAGGCCCGTGCGCTGTATCTGGCCAACCGCATCCGCGTGATCGAAGACGCCAACTACCAGCCCGCAGCGTTGATCCCCGAGCACAATCCGTTGACCGGTGCGCCGCTCGACCTGACCTACGCGACCCTGCGCAGCGTCTCACCGGTGCATCTGCAGTACATGCGCAACATGGGCACGCTGGCATCGATGTCCATTTGCATTGTGGTCCGAGGCAAGCTCTGGGGCCTGATCTCCTGTCATCACGCCACGCCACGGCGGGTCAGCTTCCAGACCCGTACGGCATGTGAACTGCTGGGCAGCGTGTTGTCCCTGCAGATCGAAAGCAAAGAGGCCCAGGCCGACAACCAGCGGATGCTCAGCCTGCGCCGGCAGATCGTGCAGATGCTCGCCGCCATGGCGGATCTGGACAGCGTGACGGGCGGCCTGCGCTCGATGCCCGATGTGCTGCTGAATTTTGTCGGCGCCACCGGTGCGGCGGTGATTTCAGGCGCCAGTGTCGATGTGTACGGTGACACACCCAAGCGCGACGAAATTCTCAGGCTGACGGACTGGCTGAGCGATCACCAGCCTCACGAGGTCTTTCGCTCGGACAACGTCAGCCGTGACATTCCCGAATTACCGGCACTCGCTGCCAGCGTCAGCGGCGTGCTGTCGACGGCCATTTCCGAGCTGCACTCGAACTTCATCATCTGGTTCCGCCCCGAGCAGACCCGCGTGGTCAATTGGGCCGGCAAGCCGGAAAAGAGTGTTGGTCCGACCGGCTCGCTGAACCCGCGCAACAGCTTTGCGCTGTGGCAGGAGACGGTCAGCGGGTTCTCCTTGCCCTGGGACGATATGGACGTCGAGGCGGTGATCGAGCTGCGTGCTGCGGTGTTGGGCATCGTGCTGCGAAAGGCTGAAGAGATGGCTGCGCTGGCCGATGAACTGAAGAAGTCCAACAAGGAACTCGAAGCGTTTTCCTACAGCGTGTCCCACGACTTGCGCGCGCCTTTGCGCCACATCGCCGGTTACGCCGAGCTGCTGGGCGATACCGAAGGCACCAAGCTGTCGACCCGCGGCGTGCGCTTTCTGGAAAACATCAGCGAGTCGGCGCGCTTCGCCGGCACACTGGTCGACAACCTGCTGAGTTTTTCGCAGATGGGCCGCTCGGCCATGCGCTTTTCCGACGTGGACATGAATGCCATGGTGGAGTCGATCCGCCGTGAAATGTTGCCCGATTACGAAGGCCGCGCGCTGGAATGGAAAGTCCAGGAACACCTGCCGGTGGTCATCGCCGATGCCGCGTTTTTGCACCTGGCCATGCGCAACCTGCTGTCCAACGCGATCAAGTACAGCCGCACGCGTGACCCGGCGGTGATCGAAGTCGGCAGCTACGAAGAAGACGGCAAGGTCGTGGTGTTTGTTCGCGACAACGGCGTGGGCTTCGACATGGCGTACGCCAGCAAGCTGTTCGGCGTGTTCCAGCGCTTGCACCGCATGGAGGAGTTTGAAGGGACCGGCATTGGTCTGGCCAGTGTCCGCCGGATTATCGAACGCCATGACGGGACGGTGTGGGCCCATAGCCAGCTGCATCATGGCGCCACCTTTTATTTTGCCCTGCCCAAGCGCAGCGTAAACGCAACCCTTTGAGTGTCGAAGGAGACGCCCAATGCTAAAACCCATTCTTCTGGTGGAAGATAATCCCAACGATCTGGAGCTGACACTTGTCGCCCTCGAGCGTAGCCAGTTGGCCAACGAAGTGATTGTTCTGCGCGACGGCGCCGAAGCGCTCGACTACCTGTTGCGTCGCGGCCAGCATCACGATCGTGTGGCGGGGAACCCGGCAGTCATGCTGCTGGACCTGAAACTGCCCAAAATCGATGGTCTCGAAGTGCTTAAGGTGATTCGCGAAACCGAAGAACTGCGCAGCATCCCCGTGGTCATGCTCACTTCGTCGCGTGAAGAGCCTGATTTGCAGCGTGCGTACTCGTTGGGGGTGAACGCTTACGTGGTCAAACCGGTCGAATTCAAGGAATTTGTGTCGGCGATTTCTGACCTCGGGGTGTTCTGGGCTGTGCTCAACGAGCCACCGCCGGGCTCGCTGCGTCTGAATCGCCGCGCCAGCTCCTGACATCCGGGCAAAGCGCACCGCCGCGCCTCCCTGGCCGCGCGGCCTTTTGGAAAGAATGACGATTATTCATGGCGTTAACCCATCTCAAATTGCTTTTGGTCGAAGACAGTTCGCTTGATGCCGAGCTGATCCTGCTCACCCTCGAAAACAGCGGACTGAAAATCGACGCGACGTTGGTCTTCAATCACCAGGACGTCGAGCGCGAGCTGCTGGCCGCGCGTTTTGACCTCATTCTCAGCGACTATCTTCTGCCTGGTTCGTCCGGCGCGGATGTGCTTAACAGCGCATTGCGCCTGGCGCCGCAGACGCCGTTCATTTTTCTGTCGGGTATTTTCGGCGAGCAGCACGCGGTCGAGATGATGCGCATGGGTGCCATCGACTACGTCCTCAAGCAGAACATGAAGATGCTGCCCAAGGCGGTCATGCGCGCGGTCTCCGAAGTGCAGGAACGCGAAAAGCGCCTGTACGCGGAAAAGACCCTGCAGGTCGCCGAAGTGCGCGCGCACCTGGCGATCGAAGCCGCCGAAATGGGCGTATGGACATACGATCCACGCACCGACATGTTGCTGTGGGACGAGCGCTGCAAGGCGCTGTATGGCGTTGCGGCCGACGCGGCGGTGAGCATGGCGTTCATGTTTTCCCGCTGTCACCCCGCCGATCGCGACCTGTTGCAGAGCAAAGTCACTGCGGCGCTGACCGTCGATACGTCGTTCCAGATCGAGCATCGTCTGTTGACCGACGATGGCAGCGAACGCTGGGTGTTCTCCAATGGCCGCTCGCTGTTCGAAGACGGTAAGTGCGTACGCTTCACCGGGGTCATGCAGGACATCACCGAGCGCAAGAACGCCACGCAAGCGCTGCACCAGCTCAATGAGATCCTCGGTGAGCGGGTGATGCAGCGGACTCGCGAGCGCGACCGCACCTGGGAGTTGTCCAGGGAGCTGCTGGGCGTTCTGCACTTCGATATGACCCCCATTGCGCTCAACCCTGCTTGGGAGGCGACCCTGGGCTGGAGCCGGGAAGATTTCACCCGCCAACGCTTAAGCGAGCTGATTCACCAGGACGACCTTGAGGCTACTCTTCGTGAGACCGCCAGCGTGTCCGAGGGGCACGTCACCACGCGCTTCGTCAATCGCATGCGTCACGCAGACGGTGGCTTTCGCTGGCTGTCGTGGACCATCGTGCCGGACGACGGGCTGATGTATGCCGCCGTGCGTGACATCACCGGTGAGCGTGCCGTGGTAGACGAACTGGCGGCGACCAACAAGCGCCTGCGTGATCAGATCAAGGAGCGCGAGCGGGTCGAGGCTGCATTGCAGCAGATGCAGCGCCTGGAGGTGGTCGGGCAGTTGACGGCCGGTGTTGCCCACGACTTCAACAACCTGCTGACGGTGATCCTCACCAGCGCCAACTTTCTCACGCGGGACCTGGAAAAGGGCGTATTCACCAAATCGCCCCAGCGTCTGCAGAACATTCGTGAAGCGGGCGAGCGGGGCGCGAAGCTCACCAGTCAGCTGCTGTCATTCTCCCGTCGCCAGCGCCTGGAGCCTGTCGCGCTCAACCTCAATGACACCATCGCCGGCATGCGCGAACTGCTCGGCCGAGCGCTGGGTGGGAGCGTGTGGGTAGAGACCGATCTCGCCGAAGACTTGTGGAGTGCGCTGGTCGACCCGACGCAGACCGAGATGATCATCCTCAATCTGGCGATCAATGCGCGGGACGCCATGCCCCAGGGCGGGCAACTGCGCCTGGGCACCTGGAACGAAATTGTCTATCGCCTGCCGCAGCGTCCCGAAGACCCCGAACCGGGTGCCTACGTGGTGCTGTCGGTCAGTGACTCGGGCTGTGGCATGAGCGCGGAGGTGCTGGCCAAGGCCTTCGAACCGTTCTTTACCACCAAGGCCGTGGGCAAGGGCTCGGGCCTGGGACTTGCGCAGGTCTTTGGCTTCGCCAAGCAGTCGGGTGGCGGCGTGAGCATTGATACCGCGGAGAATGCGGGTACAACCTTGCGCGTCTACCTGCCGAGCGTTGCCCGCACGGCGGTGTCGGTGGTCAGCGTCTCCGACATGCCCGGTCGCGCGGATGCCGATGACAAGCACCGCACGATCCTTCTGGTCGATGATGACCCTGACGTGCGTTCCGTGACGGCCATGATGCTGGTCTCGCTGGGCTACTCGGTGGTAGAAGCAGACAGCGGCGAAGAAGCCCTGAAGAAGCTCGACGGCGGCATCGAATTGCTGCTCACCGACTTCGCCATGCCGAACATGACCGGGGGTGAGCTTGCCGAAATCGTCCGGCGCGAACACCCACATCTTCCGATCATGTTCATCACCGGTTTCGCCGACATCGACATTCTGGACGTCGATCCGCAGCTGATCGTGCAGAAGCCGTACAAGGAAGAAGAACTGGCGAAGAAACTGGCGCACGTATTGATGAAGGCGTCGTTGCAGAAGGCTGAAGGCTAAAGGCTAAAGGCCGCGATCTCCTGTAGGAGCGCGCTTGCCCGCGAAAGGGTAGGCCTTTCGGCGAAGATGTTGGATGTGTCGAATTCATTGTAGGCCGCCGACGAAGATGTCGAATGTGCCAACGTCATCGCGGGCAAGCGCGCTCCTACACCGTCCTACATGAATGCTGCGAGATCGCGTGCGCCGCAACTTCTGTAGGAGCCGGCTTGCTGGCGAAGGCGGTGGGTCAGCAAAAAAATATGGCCGGACGAAACGCCATCGCGGGCAAGCGCGCTCCTACACCGTCCTACATGAATGCTGCGAGATCGCGTGCGCCGCAACTTCTGTAGGAGCCGGCTTGCTGGCGAAGGCGGTGGGTCAGCAAAAAAATATGGCCGGACGAAACGCCATCGCGGGCAAGCGCGCTCCTACACCGTCCTACATGCATGCTGCGAGATACCGTGCGCCGCAAATCCGTAGGCGCCGGCTTGCTGGCGAAGGCGGTGGGTTCGGAAAAAAATGTCGACGGACGAAACGCCATCGCGGGCAAGCGCGCTCCTACACCGTCCTACATGCATGCTGCGAGATACCGTGCGCCGCAAATCCGTAGGCGCCGGCTTGCTGGCGAAGGCGGTGGGTTCGGAAAAAAATGTCGACGGACGAAACGCCATCGCGGGCAAGCGCGCTCCTACACCGTCCTACATTCATGCTGCGAGATACCGTGCGCCGCAAATCCGTAGGAGCCGGCTTGCTGGCGAAGGCGGTGGGTCCGCAAAAAAATATGGACGCACGAAACGCCATCGCGGGCAAGCTTCTACACCGTCATACATCCATGTTGCGAGATCGCGTGCGCCGCAAATCCGTAGGAGCCGGCTTGCTGGCGAAGGCGTTGGGTCCGCGAAAATTATATCGACTGCCGAAACGTTATCGCGGGCAAGCGCGCTCCTACACCGTCATATATTCATGCTGCGAGATCGCGTGCGCCGCAAATCCGTAGGAGCCGGCTTGCTGGGGAAGGCGTTGGGTCCGCGAAAATTATATCGACTGACGAAACGTCATCGCGGGCAAGCGCGCTCCTACACCGTCATACATTCATGCTGCGAGATAGCATGCGCCGCAAATCCGTAGGAGCCGGCTTGCTGGCGAAGGCGTTGGGTCCGCGAAAATTATATCGACTGCCGAAACGTTATCGCGGGCAAGCGCGCTCCTACACCGTCCTGCGTTGTGGCCATGTTGTCTCCTGTGCCGCAAGCCCACTGTAGGAGCGCGCTTGCCCGCGAATCGGTCGGCCTGGCGACGGGAGATGTTGAATGAACCAACGTCATCGCTGAGCGCAGCCCCGCTTCAATCATCCCGCGTCAGCACTTCCAGCAACTCGATTTCAAACACCAGATCCGAATGCGGTTTGATGTGTGCGCCCATGGATCTGTCGCCGTAGGCCAGCGCCGCAGGCACCGACAGCTTGCGCTTGCCGCCGACTTTCATGCCCATGAGCCCGATGTCCCAGCCTTTGATGACTCGCCCGGTGCCGATGACGCACTGGAAGGGTTTGCCTCGCTCCCAGGAAGAATCGAACACCGTGCCGTCTTCAAGCGTTCCGGTGTATTGGGTAGTGATCAGCGCGCCTTTGACCACGGTTTTGCCGGTGCCTTCCTCTACATCAATGATGCTCAGTTCTTCAATCATGGCCGGGTTTCCACTGCAAATGTGTGCGAGATGCTAGTGAGCCAGCCTTGCACTGGCAACACCGTAGGGTTTTCCGAAGGCAAAAAAAAGCGCGGCCCTTTTCAGGGTCGCGCCGTCTTTATCCGCCTGACACGTCAGGCATGCCATCAAGCAATGACGTCAGTGCTCCACTCGCCATTCACCAGGCGCTTGAGGCCCAGCGGGTTGGCGTTTTGCAGCGCCGCCGGCAGCAGGCTGTCCGGGTAGTTCTGGTAGCAGACCGGGCGCAGGAAACGATCGATCGCCAGCGTGCCCACTGAAGTGCCGCGCGCGTCCGAGGTCGCTGGATAAGGGCCGCCGTGGACCATCGCGTCAGACACTTCAACGCCGGTCGGGTAGCCGTTGACCAGGATGCGGCCGACTTTCTCTTCAAGCACCGGCACCAGCCACTGGTACTTCTGCAGGTCAGCGGTTTCGCCGATCAGCGTGGCGGTCAGTTGGCCGCGCAGGGCCAGCAGTGCGGCTTTCAGCTCGGCGTCGTCAGCGACTTCGATCAGCAGCGTCGTCGGCCCGAAGACTTCTTCCTGCAGCAGTTCGTCGCCGTTGAGCAACATGCTGACGTCAGCCTTGAACAGCTGGGCCTGCGCTTGCTTGCCTTCCTGCGGCTTACCGGCCAGGTGGGTGACGCTCGGGTGCGCCAGCAGCTTTTCAACGCCTTTGCTGTAGCTGCGCAGGCCGCCTTCGTTGAGCATGGTCTGAGGTGCCTGACCGCCCATGTGCTCGGTCAGTTGCTCGGTGAAGGCGGTCAGGGCAGGGGAGCGAATGCCGATGACCACACCCGGATTGGTGCAGAACTGGCCTGCGCCCATCACCACCGACGCCGCGAGCTCGCCAGCAATGGCGGTGCCGCGGGCAGTCAGTGCGCCGGGCAACAAGACAACCGGGTTAATGCTCGACATCTCGGCGAACACCGGGATCGGTTGCGGACGCTCGGAGGCCAGTTTGCACAGGGCGTTACCGCCGTGCAGCGAACCGGTGAAACCGACCGCTTGAATCGCCGGATGCTTGACCAGGCCCTCGCCCACGCCGCTGCCGAAGATCATGTTGAACACGCCTTTGGGCATGCCGGTCTTCTCGGCGGCACGAACGATTGCGTTGCCGACCAGATCCGCGGTCGCCATGTGGCCGCTGTGCGCTTTGACCACAACCGGGCAACCGGCAGCCAGTGCCGACGCGGTGTCGCCGCCGGCGGTGGAGAAGGCCAGTGGGAAGTTGCTGGCACCGAATACGGCGACCGGGCCTACGCCGATGCGCTGTTGGCGCAGGTCAACGCGCGGCAGTGGTTTGCGATCAGGCAGTGCCTGGTCGATGCGTGCACCCAGGAAGTCACCGCGACGCAGGACTTTGGCGAACAGGCGCATTTGGCCTGAGGTACGACCGCGCTCGCCCTGGATACGACCGGCAGGCAGCGCGGTTTCCTGGCAGACGAGGGCTACAAAATCATCGCCCAGGGCGTCCAGCTCGTCAGCGATAGCGTCGAGGAATTCAGCGCGCCGCGCCGGGCTCAGCTGGCGGAACTCAAGGAAAGCGTCTTTGGCAGCCGACGCAGCAGCGTCGATTTCTGCATCAGTGGCCTGGTGGAAAGTGTAGGGCAGTGCTTCGCCAGTGGTGGCGTCGAGGCTTTTATGGCGTGCTTCGCCGAGGCCGCTGCGGGCGCCGCCGATGAAGTTCTGACCGAGAACGGTAGGCATCTGCTTCTCCTGTTATTTTTGGGGTGCGATCAGGCATAGCGCCTGATAGGGGAATTCGAAAGCGTGTGAAGCATAGCGACGATGGACGCCGGGATCGATGAAAATTGCAGCCCATCGCGGAAGTCGACAGTCATCATACAACTGCATTTTTTTAGTCGCAAGGCGCGGATCGGGTGTCCCTCCGATCGATGAGGCATGTCCGAAGGTCCGGCCCCATGGGAGCCGAACGCTTCACGGCGATCTGGAAAAGTCCGGAGTGCCGGGGAAGAACAGCCCGTTCGATCAGGCATTTGGCTCATCGGTGTTGATGTATTCCGGCACCTTGGCCAGCGGCAGGCGCCGAGCCTGTTCGATGCTGATTCCGGGCCGCTGCGGCAGTGGCTCCAGCTTCTGTGGCTGCCCGGTGGTCAACGCGCGCTCGATTGCCTCGACGATGCGCACGTCGCGCCAGCCCTCGTCGCCGTCTGGTTCGGGCTCGCGGTTCTGCAGGATGCAGTCGGAGAAGTACTGGGTTTCACCGCCGAACTGGTCCACCACCGGGTGGGTATGTTCGGTGGTTTTGCCGTCGATGATGGCCCGATAGCCGATCGCTACGCCTTCGCCGAAACCGAAGCAGGGGGAGGCTTCAAATTCGCCCTTGGTGCCGATCAGCTGGAAACGCTCGGTGGACGGCAGGCTGTAGCTGACGGTGAACGTCGCCAGGCGCTCTTCGGCGAAGCGCAGTGTCACGTTTACCGTGTCGAACGTATTGATTTCACGCCCCGGGGTCTTGATCCCAACGGCGTGGACTTCCAGCGGTTCAGCGGCGAACAGGTTGCGCACGGCGTTGATGGGATATGGGCCCATGTCGGCCACCGGGCCTGCGCCAAAACCGCTCTGCATGCGGTGGTTGGCGGGATCGGTGGTCTGCGCGAAGGTGGCGGTGAACAAGCGTGGGTCGCCTATATCGCCGGCGCGCACGCGGTGGACCATTTCGACGGTGCCTGGCTCGAAGTGCAGGCGGTAAGCAATCATGAGCTTGGCCCCGGAGCGCTTGGCGGCCTGGGTGATGGCCAGGCAGTCTTCTTCGTTGGCGGCCATGGGTTTTTCGAGCAGCACGTGGATGCCTGCTTCGAGTGCCGGTACTGCGAATTCGCGATGGCGGAAGTTGGGCGTCGCCAAGTAGATGGCGTCGATTTCACCGGATTTCAGCAGGGTGTCAAATTCGTCGTAGTGGTAGCTTTTGAGGTCGTAAAGGGCCGCCAGTTGGTCGGCTTTGATAGGGTCGCCGGTGACGAGGGCGGTCATGACGGAGTTGTCGGTCTGTTCGAGCCCGGGCATGAAAGCGCCTTGTGAGATCCAGCCTCCAGCGACCACTGCGTAGCGGATTTTGCCGTTTGCGTCTGGCATGTAAGCCTCCATTTCTCAGCGGACGGTGTGTCCGGCAGCTCTGTAGTCGGCAGGTATGAGGTTTAGAAGTTCAATTAAATGGTGTCAGTTGGTTTTGCAGGGCGGCTTAGAGGCAAATGCGTCTGCCTGGGGGCAGACCGTTTCGCCTTCGGCGAGTTACTTGGAAACAGTCGAAAGTCGCACCATCCCCAAGTAACCAAGGGTGCTTGCTCCTGGTTTGGCCCCTCCTTCGTCGGGGTTCCCTCACTCCGACGACGCTCCGTGGGCCCGCGCCGAACGGACATCCATGTCCTGACGGCGCTCTCGCCGCATCCATGCGGCTCTACCCACTATGCGTCGTCTACGTTCAGCCTGCACCCAAGTCGCGATTGGCGGTGTTTGGGCTTTTTGCGTAGGAAGATCAAGAGCTAAAGCAGATCAACGGCAGATCAAGGGCTTCCCGGCTGAAGCCGGTCCCACGGTCGAGGTCAGCCTTACCTTTGATGGTGCCCACGCCCTCCGTTGATCGTGCCCACGCTCTGCGTGGGTATGCATCTCTGGACGCTCTGCGTCCCTTGGCGGCAGGCGTCGGGTCTGCTGGATGCGCGCGGGGGCTGTGGGACTGGCTTTAGCCGGGAAGGGGGCGCCAGGAGCGCCGTCCATCTGACTGATCAATCCAGTTCCAGCAGCAGGTCTCGCAAGCGGTCGAGCGCAGGGTCGATGTCGAGCAGGTCGATGGCGCCGAAGCCCAGCATCAGGCCGTCGCGCGCTGCGGCGTCATTGTAGAAGCCTTCCAGGGGGTATAGACCCAATTCAACGTCGCGGGCGCGTTCGACCAGACGATGGATGTCGAGCGGGGGCTTGAGTGGAGCTTTGAACATCACTGCCATGTGGAAGCCTGCCGTGCAGGGGATGGTTTCCAGCCAGGGCGACAGGTCGCCGGTAATGCGCGCGAGTATCCGTTCGCGGCGTCCGGCGTAAAGGCTGTGGCAGCGGCGGATGTGTTTGTTGAGCAGGCCTTCGCTGATGAATTTGCTCAGCGCCCATTGTGGCAGCGTCGAGGTGTGCCAGTCGGTCAGTTGCTTGGCTTTGATGACGGCTTCTAGGATCGCGGCAGGCAGCACAGCGTAGCCCAGGCGTAACTCTGGCAGGAGCGTCTTGGAAAAGGTGCCCACGTAAGCCACCACGCCATGCTCGTCCAGGCTTTGCAGTGAGTCCGCAGGGCGGCCTTCGTAACGAAATTCGCTGTCGTAATCGTCCTCGATGATGATCGCGCCGATTCGACGGGCCTTTTCCAGCAGCGCGTGGCGACGCGGCAGGCTCATGGGCATGCCCAGCGGCATCTGGTGGGACGGCGTGACATAAATGGCGCAAACGGTGTCCGGGATCTGCTCGACGATGATGCCTTCGCCATCGACCGGTACGCTGACAACTTGCGCCCCTTGCGCGGCAAACAGCAGACGAGCCGGCGTATAACCGGGGTCTTCCATGGCAACGCTGTAACCGAGCCCGGTGAGTACACGGGCGATGAGGTCCAGCGCCTGTTGCGCCCCATTGCACACCACCACGTCATCGGCCGTACAACGCACGCCCCGGGCGAAAGCAATGTGCCCCGCTATAGCGTTGCGCAGGGCGGGGAGGCCCTCGGGCTGGCCGTAAAACCCGCGTTCGCCGGACATCTGCCGCAGCGCGTGCTGCACGCAACGGCGCCAGTCGTCATGGGGGAACTGGGTTTTCGCGGTGGCGCCGCCGAGAAAGTCGTAACGCAGCGTGCCCGCGCGTGTCGGATGGCGCAGGGGCAGGGAAATGCGTTCCCACTTGACCACCACCTCTGCGCTGGCGAGGTGCGAAGCGGTGGCACGACGCGGGCTGTAAGCCGCTGAGCTGTTGACGAAAGTGCCGCTGCCGACCTTGCCGATCAGGTAGCTCTCGTAGGTGAGCTGGCTGTACGTGTCCGAAATGGTTTTGCGCGAGACGCCCAGCTGCTCCGCCAGCAATCGGCTGGGCGGCAGTTGCACCCCGGCGGCGAGGCGTCCGGAGACGATGCTGTCGCGCAGTTGCTGATAAACCTGGCGGGCGAGGTCTTTGCGGCCCTTGATGACGATGTGCAGTTCCACGCAAACCCCTTCAGCCACGCCGCCCGATGCGGGTGCAAGTCGTTGAATTTTAGCCAGCCTGCCGCCCATGGCATAGCAGCCGATGCAACGTTTGCGCGCCTGAGTGCTCATAGAGATAGGCAAATACCGCGGGCGGGCCAAACAGTGCTCCCTGAGCCGTTGGCCATCCGCACCCATCCACATGAAGATGGAACCCCGAACACATGACCACCCCGGACAAGCAATACGTTGAATGGCTGGTTGAGCAATCGATGCTCAACGCCGCAAAGCAGCGCGCAAAACTCTATGGCGGTCAGGGCCGGCTATGGCAGCGGCCTTACGCGCAGGCCCGTCCGCGGGACGCTTCGGCCATCGGCTCGGTCTGGTTCACGGCTTACCCGGCGTCGATCATCACCCGCGATGGCGGCTCGGTCCTTGAAGCGCTGGGCGACGAAAAGCTCTGGCACGCGCTCTCCGAAGTCGGCATTCAGGGCATTCACAACGGCCCGTTGAAAGCCTCCGGCGGCTTGAAAGGCCGCGAGCGCACCCCAAGCATCGATGGCAACTTCGACCGGATCAGTTTCGAGGTGGATTCGGACCTGGGCACCGATGCGCAGTTTCTCAACCTCAGCCGTATCGCCGCCGCGCACAACGCAGTAATCGTCGACGACGTCATTCCGTCCCACACCGGCAAAGGTGCGGACTTTCGCTTGGCGGAAATGGCCTACGAAGAATACCCGGGTCTCTACCACATGGTGGAGATCAAGGAAGAAGACTGGTCCTTGCTCCCGGACGTCCCGGCCGGGCGTGACGCCATCAACCTGCCGCCGGCTACGGTGGATGCGCTGCGCGACAAGCATTACATCGTCGGCCAGTTGCAGCGGGTGATCTTTTTCGAGCCCGGCGTCAAGGAAACCGACTGGAGCGCTACGCCAGTAGTAACAGGCGTTGACGGCAAAGACCGCCGCTGGGTGTACCTGCATTACTTCAAGGAAGGGCAGCCGTCGCTGAACTGGCTCGACCCAAGCTTCGCCGCGCAGCAGATGATCATCGGCGACGCCCTGCACGCGATTGACGTGATGGGCGCGCGGGTTTTGCGTCTGGACGCCAACGGCTTCCTCGGCGTTGAGCGCAAGGCCGACGGCACGGCGTGGTCGGAGAGCCATCCGCTGTCGATCACCGGCAACCAGTTGCTCGCCGGAGCCATCCGCAAGGCCGGCGGTTTCAGCTTCCAGGAACTGAACCTGACCATCGACGACATCGCTGCAATGTCCCACGGCGGTGCAGACCTTTCCTACGACTTCATTACCCGTCCGGCCTACCAGCACGCGCTGCTGACCGGCCGCACCGAGTTTCTGCGGCTTATGCTGCGCCAGGTGCATGAGTTCGGCATCGACCCTGCATCGCTGATTCATGCGCTGCAGAACCACGATGAACTGACCCTGGAGCTGGTGCATTTCTGGACGCTGCACGCCCACGACCAGTACCTCTATCAGGGCCAGACTTTCCCCGGCAACATTCTGCGCGAGCACATTCGCGAAGAGATGTACGAGCGTCTGGCTGGCGAACACGCGCCGTACAACCTCAAGTTCGTCACCAACGGCGTGTCGTGCACGACGGCGAGCATTATCACCGCCGCGCTGGGCATCCGTGAGCTGGACAGCATGACGGCTGCGGACATCGACAAGATCCAGCACATCCATTTGCTGCTGGTGATGTTCAACGCGATGCAGCCAGGCGTGTTTGCGCTGTCGGGCTGGGACTTGGTCGGTGCGTTGCCCTTGCCGGCCGAACAGGTCGAGCACTTGATGCGTGATGGCGACACCCGCTGGATCCATCGCGGTGGATACGACCTGGTCGACATGGACCCGGATTGCGAAGTATCGGCCGGTGGCATGCCACGCGCTCGCGCGCTTTACGGCAGCCTGGTGGAACAGCTGAAGCGTCCGGATTCCTTCGCCTCGCAGCTGAAAAAGCTGTTGGCGGTACGCCGTGCCTACGACATCGCTGCCAGTCGGCAAATTCTGATTCCGGACGTTGAGCACCCAGGGTTGCTGATCATGGTGCACGAACTGCCGGCCGGGAAGGGCACGCAGATCACCGCCTTGAATTTCAGCGCCGAAGCGATCGTCGAGACCCTTCACTTGCCAGGCATTGCGCCGGGCCCGGTGGTGGACATCATCAACGAGCGGGTTGAAGGCGACCTGACGGAAGAAGGTGAATTCACGATTACGCTGGACGCGTACGAAGGCCTGGCGTTACGCGTGGTAAGCATGGCGTCGCCAATGATGTAATCGGTCGCAACGACGCATTCCCGGCTGAAGCCGGTCCCACAAAAAGGGCCCCTGCCTTTAGTGGGACCGGCTTTAGCCGGGAATGCGTCGTTTGCAATCTGTGGGACCGGCTTTAGCCGGGAATGCGTCGTTTGCAATCTGTGGGACCGGCTTTAGCCGGGAATGCGTCGTTTGCCACGGCGCGATATCAGGGTGCTCTGCGCAGCGGAGCGTCCGGCAACACACGGTGCGCAGGATTGCGCCTTTCAATCACCGTCTGCCGGTCGGGCAGAGCTGTTCAGGATCGTTTTGTGTCAGTCGCTCAATCCGTTCACACCCCCGTTTTCATCCACCTGTGGAGTTACCGCCTGACGTTCCTGCTGTCCGGGATGTCGCTGGGCGCGTGGGCGCCGCTGGTGCCTTTTGCCCGGCAGCGCGCCGGGCTTGAAGAAGCTCAGCTTGGCCTGTTGCTGCTGTGCTTCGGCCTTGGCTCGATGCTGGCAATGCCCCTGGCGGGCATGCTCACCACGCGCAAGGGATGCCGATTTGTCTCAATGATGGGCGGCGCGCTGATTTGCTGCATGTTGCCGCTGCTTGCCTCGCTGTCTTCATTGGTGCCCCTGGCGTTGGCTCTCGCGGTCTTTGGCGCGGGGCTTGGCAGCATCGACGTGGCCATGAATGTTCAGGGTCTGATGGTCGAGCGCGATCATGGCAGGCCGATGATGTCGGGCTTTCATGGCCTGTTCAGCCTCGGCGGCATCAGCAGTGCGCTGTTGATGACCCTGCTGCTGTGGCTCGGCGCATCGCCCTTGGTGGCGGTCTGTGTGGTGGTGGCGTTGATTGCCGGCTTGCTGCTCTGGCATGCCCGGCGCCTGGTGCCCCATGGTGCCGACGATCCTTCGGCGCCGTTCGCCTGGCCGACCACCAAAGTGGTGATTGTCGGCATTCTCTGCTTCATCGCGCTGCTGGTGGAAGGCGCGATGCTTGACTGGAGCGCGGTGTTCCTCAACAAGACCCACCAGATCGACCTGACCATTGCCGGTGGGGCATATGCCGTGTTTTCGCTGACCATGGCCGGGGGGCGTTTTGCCGGTGACTGGTTGAGGAACCGCTTCGGCGCAGTCAACCTGCTGATTGGCGGTGGCTTGCTGGTGATGGTCGGGTTTGCCATGGCCATTCTCCTGCAACCGTGGCCGCTGTTTCTGCTGGGGTTTGCGCTGATCGGCTTAGGGCTTTCCAACACCTTCCCGGTGTATTGCTCAGTCGTCGGGGCGCAGAAAGCCATGCCGGCCGGCCTTGCGATTGCGGTCATTACCGGGATTGGCTATTGCGGCATCTTGCTGGGCCCCGCATTGATTGGCTTCGCCGCGCACCTGGTGGGACTGCGTGAGGCGCTGCTGTGCGTGGGGGCGTTGATGCTGGCTCAAGTGCTGACGGCACGGCGCATGGCGAAGGGGTAAAAGCGGCTCAGGCGTTCGACTTCCAGGTGCCGGTGGGTTGGCCACCTCTGCACTTTCAAAGGGCATTGCTCCTCAATGTGGTTGTTGAAAACGATATTGCGGACCACCGAAGTGGGTTACTGAAACCGGCATTGCCGGGCACCGAGGTGGGCTGTCGGAACCGACATCGCGGGTCAAGGCGGTGGGTGGCTGGACTCGACATTGCTGGCCAATGGGCAGCGTTGTAGGAGCCGGCTTGCTGGCGAACGCGGTGGGTCTGGGGCACAGAGGGCGGCTGAATAAATGCCTTCGCCAGCAAGCCGGCTCCTACGGAATCGGCCTGGGCCGCAGACTGTGCATCCAGCCATCCAGCAAATCTTCCGCGCGCTGGCGGCTCTGGTAGACTTCAGCGCCTTGAAACTCTGGGGCTTCTCATGACCGACCCGATTCGTCTTACTCAATACAGTCACGGCGCTGGCTGTGGCTGCAAAATCTCTCCCAAAACCCTCGAAACCATCCTCGCCGGCAGCGGCGCGCAGAACCTCGATCCGCGCCTGTGGGTCGGCAATGCCTCGCGCGATGACGCTGCGGTGTACGCCATCGACGATGACAAGGGCGTCGTCTCCACCACCGATTTCTTCATGCCCATCGTCGATGATCCGTTCGATTTCGGCCGCATTGCAGCGACCAACGCCATCAGCGACATCTACGCCATGGGCGGCGATCCGCTGATGGCCATCGCCATTCTCGGCTGGCCGGTCAATGTGCTGGCTCCGGAAATCGCCCGTGAAGTGATCCGTGGCGGCCGGGCGGTTTGCGATGCAGCAGGCATACCGCTGGCCGGGGGGCACTCCATTGATGCACCGGAGCCCATCTTCGGTCTGGCGGTCACCGGCCTGGTGGAAAAGCGCTTCATGAAACGCAACGACACCGCCACCGTCGGCTGCAAACTGTTCCTGACCAAGCCGCTGGGCATCGGCATTCTTACCACCGCCGAGAAAAAAGGCCTGCTGCGCGACGAAGACATCGGCCTGGCGCGCGACGTGATGTGCACCCTGAACAAACCCGGCAGTCGTTTTTCGAGGCTGGCCGGCGTCACCGCGATGACCGACGTGACGGGTTTCGGTTTGCTCGGCCACCTGGTCGAAATGGCTGACGGCAGCCAGGTCACCGCGCGGCTGCACGCTGCGGCTGTGCCTCGGTTGGGCAGCGTCGATTTCTACATCGAGCAGGCGTGCATCCCGGGCGGTACCCATCGCAACTACGACAGCTATGGCGAGCGCATTGGCGCCTTGACCGAAGTGCAAAAGCTGCTGCTCTGCGACCCGCAGACCAGTGGCGGTTTGCTGATTGCGGTCGAGCCCGCCGAAGAAGCGGCCTTTCTGGCCATGGCCGTCGAACTGGGACT
Organism: Pseudomonas lutea; assembly: GCF_000759445.1. Taxonomy (NCBI): domain Bacteria; kingdom Pseudomonadati; phylum Pseudomonadota; class Gammaproteobacteria; order Pseudomonadales; family Pseudomonadaceae; genus Pseudomonas; species Pseudomonas lutea. Next base: position 1,245,675 of record NZ_JRMB01000001.1, on the reverse strand, counting down.
GAACCTGTCGCCCATCGGCGAACTGGTCGAGCGACAGCGGCTTGCGGTCGAGGTGATCTGATGCGCGACAACTGCGCGGACCTTCGCGAGATCTTCCTGCACGACGTACCGATGATGGACGTGCGTGCGCCGGTCGAGTTCACCAAGGGCGCATTTCCCGGGGTGATCAACCTGCCGCTGATGAACGACACCGAGCGCCAGAAGGTCGGCACCAGCTACAAGCAGGCCGGGCAGCAGGCCGCCATCGAGCTGGGCCACAAATTGGTGTCTGGCGAGGTCAAGCAGGCGCGCATCGAAGCGTGGGCGGATTTTGCCCGCAAAAACCCGCAGGGCCTGCTGTACTGCTTCCGCGGCGGCCTGCGTTCGCAGATCACCCAGCAGTGGCTCAAGAGCGAGGCGGGCATCGAGTACCCGCGCGTGATCGGGGGCTACAAGGCGATGCGCAGCTCTCTGATCGAAACCATCGAGCAGGCCGTGACCGAGTGCGATTTCGTGCTGATCGGCGGGTTGACCGGCAGCGGCAAGACCGAAGTGCTGCATCAGCTCGACAACGCGCTGGACCTCGAAGGGCATGCCAACCATCGCGGCTCAAGCTTTGGCAAACATGCCACGCCGCAGCCGGGACAAATCGACTTCGAAAACCTGCTGGCCATCGACCTGCTCAAGAAGCGCGCGCGGCAGATTGACCAGTTTGTGATTGAGGACGAGGGACGCATCGTCGGCAGCCGGGCAGTCCCGCTTGAGTTGTACCGAATCATGCAGGACGCGCCGCTGGTGTGGCTGGAAGACAGTTTCGACAGTCGGGTCGAGCGGATTCTGAAGGATTACGTGACCGACCTGTGTGCCGAGTTCATCGCGGTGCAAGGGGTGGAGACAGGGTTTGCTGCTTACGCCGAGCGGCTGAAACAGAGCCTGTCGAGCATCGTGCGGCGCTTGGGCGGGGAGCGCTATCAGCGGCTGGCGGCGATCATGGATGGCGCGTTGGCCGAACAGTCCCGCAGCGGGGCGGTTGATCAGCATCGGGGCTGGATCAGCGGGATGCTGAGTGAGTATTACGATCCGATGTATGCGTTTCAGCGTGACAGCAAAGACGCGCGGATTGAGTTCGCGGGGGATCAGCGGGCGGTGGTTGAGTATCTGAAACAGCGGAAGGCTCGCTCCCGCGATTGAAGGTCAAACTCAAGAGCGTCGGCCTAACGGCCTCCCGTTTCGCCTTCGGCGAGTTACTTGATAGAGCCCCAAGTAACCAAGGGCTCGTGCTCCCGGTTTGGCCCCTCCTGCGTCGGGGTTCCCTCACTCCGACGACGCTCCGTGGGCCCGCGCCGAACGGACATCCATGTCCTGACGGCGCTCTTGCCGCATCCCTGCGGCTCGGCCCACTGCGCGTCGTCTGCGTTCGGCCTGCATCCAAGTCGCGACTGGCGGTGCCTCGACTTTTTGCGTTTCAAGATCAAGATCAAGATCAAGATCAAGATCAAGATCAAGATCAACTGCAACTGCAACTGCAACTGCAACTGCAACTGCAACTGAAACTGAAACTGAAACTGCAAGGGCACTGGCAACGGCTACGGCGCGGCATCTGTTATCGCGGACCACTGGCCTTTACGCGATCTGTAGGAGCCGGCTTGCTGGCGAACGCGGTGGTTCTGCTATGCAAATGGCGGCTGGATAAATGCATTCGCCAGCCAGTCGGCTCTCAGGCCTGCATCCGCGTCGTCCAAGTGACGCGAAGCGTCCAGCATGGCGGTACCACACGGAGGGTAGGAACGATCAACATCCAGCCGCCATCGCCATAACAGAACCACCGCGTTCGCCAGCAAGCCGGCTCCTACAGAGAGGTGCATGCACCCGGCGTTCTGCGTCATTTCCCAAGGCCTGCATCCGCGTCGTCCAAGTGACGCGGAGCGTCCAGCACGGCGGTACCACACGGAGGGTAGGAAGGATCGACATCCAGCAGACATGCCCATAACAGAATTACCGCGTTCGCCAGCAAGCCGGCTCCTACAGAGAGTGCATGCACCCGGCGCTCTGCGTCACTTCCCAAGCCTGCATCCCCGTTGTCCAAGTGACGTGGAGCATTCAGCGCGGCGTTACCACGTGGAGCGTGGGAACGATCGACATGTAGATGGCGGCTGGATAAATGCATTCGCCAGCAAGCCGGCTCCTACAGATCCAGTGTACAAATCGCAATCCACCGTTGCCCTTGCTGTTGCCGTTGACCTTTTTACGCAAAAGCCCAGACACCGCCAATCGCGACTTGGGTGCAGGCTGAACGCAGGTCTTGCGGAGTGGGCCGAGCGGCATGGATGCCGCGAGAGCCGCCCCCCGCCATGGATGGCGGATGGCGGCGGGCCCACGGAGCGAGACCGGAGTGAGGGGACCCCGAGGAACGAGGGGCCGAACCAGGAGCACAAGCCCTTGGTTACTTGGGGCTTTATCAAGTAACTCGCCGAAGGCGAAACCGAGGCCGTTAGGCCGACGCCCTTGATCTTGATCTTGATCTTGATCTTGATCTTGATCTTGATCTTGATCTTGATCTTGATCTTGATCTTGATCTTGACCTTGATCTCGATCCAGACCCCAAGAATTACAACAAAACAGCCCCGACCAACCCACTCGCCACCCCGACCAGCATGGTCAGCACCCCCACGATCACCAGCACTTTGGCATCGAAGGATTTGCGCAGCATCAACAGCGACGGCAGGCTGACGCTGGGCAACGTCATCAACAGCGCCACGGCCGGCGCAGTGCCCAGACCCAACGTCATCAGCGTCTGCACGATAGGGATTTCCGCAGCCGTCGGAATCACGAACAGCGTCCCGACCACGGCCAACGGCACCAGCCACAACAGACTGTTGCCCATCGCACCGTCGACGTGAGGGAACAGCCACACACGCGCCGCGCCCAACACCAGCACCGCAACGACGTAAATCGGGATCGTCGTCCAGAACAACTGCCAGAGCGTCTTGCCCCAACGCACCAACAGGCTGCCTTCCTCCGGCGCCTCGGCGTTGGCGACTGCTTCCAGCGCCTGTTCAGGCACGACCTCCGGGCGAGAGATACGTTGCGCCACCAGCGAGACGCCGATCACCAGCACGATGCCGGCCACCAGCCGCAGGGCGGTGAAGCCCCAGCCCAGCACAAAGCCCATGAACACCAGGGTGGCCGGGTTGAGAACCGGGTTGGCGATCCAGAAGGCCAGCGCCGCGCCCACCGAGACGTTCTGCTTGCGCAAACCTGCGGCGACCGGCGCCGCGCAGCAGCTGCACATCATGCCCGGCAGGGCGAACAGGCCGCCGCGCACGGTCGAACCCAGCCCGGCGCGGCCGAGCATTTTCAGCAGCCAGTCCCGCGGGATCAGCACCTGCAACAGCGAGCCCAGAATGACGGCCAGCACAGCGGCCTTCCAGATCGCCAGAAAATACACCTGCGCATAGGCCAGTGCTGCGGCCCATGGCGTGGCCGGGTTGTCATTGATGATCGAGCCGCCGATGGTGTGGGTACCGGCGGCGACGAAGGATTTCAGGTAATACGGCGACCACTTGACGTAGTACAAGCCGATGGCGGCCACCAGCAGAAACGCCAGGGGTTTCCACCAGAACGACCAGCCACGGCGGTCGGGTGTGAACGGAAGGGCAGTCATGACAGGCACCAAAGCAGCAAATCGAGGGGGCGCGATGATACGCCGACGTCCGCGATTATAGTAGGTGTTGCAGCGTGTGACGGCGCGTGTCCGTCCGCTGAATCGAGCCCGACGCGCCGGGGAAACGCTTCGGGCGGCAGGGCTTAGAAGTGATAGGTCGCGCGGGCGAACAGCGTGCGGCCCAGGGGATCGGCGTAACGCGGGTCGTAGCCGGACTGGAAGTTGTAAGCCTGGTTGGTGAACGGCGGGTCGCGGTCGAACAGGTTGCGTACGCCGGCATCGAGATCCAGAACCTTCTCGAAAGTGTGGCCCACCGACAGGTCCCACAACGAGTACGACGGTACAGTGCCGTTGCTGGCGCGGTCGTAATCGTTGTAACCGCTGGTGAAGCGGTTGGTCAGCGAAGCGCGGCTGTCGCCCAGGGTCCAGCTGCCGATCAGCACGTGTTTCCAGCGCGCAATCACGCCGTCCCCCTGAAAGTCGCCAACCTTGTCGGTGTATGGGCCGTCGATGATGTTCTGGAAGTCATAACGGTTGACGTACGTTCCGGTCAGGCCCAGGCCGAACTGGCCATACGGCGTGTTCGGGAAGCGGTAGTCCAACGTCACGTCGACGCCGTTGGTCTTGACGATGCCCAGGTTCGAGTTGCCGGTCACGATGTTGGCGATGGAACCGTCGGCGTTGCGAACGATGCGGTCGCCATAGAGATCGGCCTGGTCGAACACGGTGGACTCAGGGAACGACTGAATCTGGTTGGAGATATGAATCCACCAGAAGTCCAGGCCCATCGACAGGTTGTTCAGCGGTTGATAAACGAAGCCCAGAGTGACGTTGCGCGCTTTCTCCGGCGACAGGTCGGCATTGCCGCCACTGCGGTTGAGGAACTGCTGATTACAGTCACGGCCCGCCTGGCCGCCGGGCTGCACAGTGCCGCCTGCGCAAAGGGTCGGGTCATCGTAATAACCCTGGCTGTAGGCCAGGCTTTGCGGCGCATACAACTCGTACAGCGACGGCGCGCGGAAGCCTTCGCTGTACGCGCCGCGCATGACCAGCTCTTTGAAAGGCTGGAAGCGGAACGAGTATTTCGGGTTGGTGGTGCTGCCGAAGTCGCTGTACTTGTCGTGGCGCACGGCTGCAGTCAGTTCCAGGCTGTCCAGAACCGGCACGTTCAGCTCGGCGTATTCAGCCTTGACGCTGCGGTCGCCGGACACGCTGCCTGCCGAGTCCAGGCCCAGGCTGTCGATGTCGTCGACGAAGTCCTCGTAGTTCTGATGCAGCTTTTCCTTGCGATATTCGCCGCCCAGCGCCAGCCCGGACTCACCCGCGCCGAACCAGTTGCCGATCTCGCGGCTGATGCGTCCGTCCACGCCGTATACCCGGCCAACGGCGGTGGAGTACTCGCCGTGGTACGCCGCGTTGTCAATGAACTGCTGGCCGGCGGCCGACTGCGGTCCGAACGGGTTGAGCAGGCCGCTGGCCAGACCTGCGGTCAGTGCTCGGTCGCTGACGTAGCCGGAGGTCACGGAGGAAACCACTTTGCTCTGGTTGTAATTGGCGCCCAGGTTGTAATCCCAGCCGCCAACGGTGCCGTCGAAGGTCAGCAGCAGGCGCTGGTTGGTGTTCTGATCCTTGCTGCCACGCGGGCCTGCGGCGGTTTCGCGCCAGGCCGTGTCCACCGGCTGGGTAGGGTCCAAGGCAAAGTTGCCTGGCGCCGGGGTAATGCCGTTGCCCGGGTAGTACGGCGAAGACGGGTCGATGCTCAGGCCGGTCAGGGGCGCCGGGCCGATGCTGGTGGCGTTGTTGTTGCGCGCCCAGAAGTACTCGAGGCTGACGTTGTGGTCCTCGGCCAGCTTGCCGGTGGCCCGGCCGAAGAACGAGGTCTTCTCGGTCTGCGGCACCAGGTCAATGTATTCACGGGTGCTGAACCGGCACAAGCCGTTCACGCTCACCAGGCTTTTGCCGCTGCAGTTCGGCGCAAGCGGGTTGGCGCTGTTGTCGCCCTGGTAATAGTTGCCGGGATAAGCCGTGCCGGAGGTCTGGTTGAGGCCGCGGCCGGGTACGTAGTCCTTGGCAAAGGAGCGGTCGTTGGCGTCGAGATTTTGCTGTTTGTTGTAGTTGAACACGCCCATGACGTTGAAGCGGTCTTCGTCCAGGTCGCCAAAGCCCCAGCTGGCACTCGCGTCCTTGCTGGCGCCGCCACCGCTGGCGGTCGGGGTGTCGCCGCCAAGGCTCAGGGTGCCGTCGGTCAACGACTTTTTGGTGATGAAGTTGATGACACCGCCAATGGCGTCCGTGCCGTACAGAGCCGATGCGCCGTCGCGCAGCACTTCGATGCGGTCGATGGCGGCGAAGGGAATCATGTTCAGGTCGATGGCGCTGCCGTTGGGCGTGCCGACGCCGGACAAGGCGTTGTTGGCCAAACGGCGGCCGTTGAGCAGGATCAGCGTCTTGTTGGCACCGATGCCGCGCATGTCGGCGTAGGACGCACCGCCGGTCGCGGCGCCGACCGAACCCGCGCTGTTCATCATCGACTGGCTGCCGGTGATGCGCTGAACCATCTGTTCGGTGGTCGTGACGCCCTGCTTTCTAAGCTCTTCGGCGCGCAGAATGGTCACCGGCACTGCGGTTTCCGCATCCGCCCGACGCACCGCGGAGCCGGTGACTTCCACGCGCTTGAGCTGGGTGGTGGCCGGCATCGCGGCCACCGCGGCGGCGGCAGGTACGGCAGCGTCATTGCCCGTCGCGGTATCGGCAGCGCTATCCGTGCTGTCAGCACCATAGGCCGGGCTCATGCCGACCGCCAGCGCGCAAATCAGCGCGCGGGAGTGGCGTTGCACGGCGACGACAAGGGGCTTGAGGGTGAAACCAGGAAAGCTCATCAGCATGGTAATTTCCGATTGATTCCAGATGTTGGTGAAATGGCCTTGTGAGCCCTCGTTGCTCCGATGCGGTTGTGGCGCTCGGGTATTTCCTTATTTCAAGCAAGCCGCTCCCCTCCGGGCCGAAAACCGGACGGCAATGAATCGGGAGTAGGGTGTGCAGGGCCGCGCAACTGCGGCCCCGCTTCAACTGCGGGTCATTTGGAAGTCATCACGGAAATCCGCGTGATGCCCGAGCGCTCGATCGACGCCATGGCCTTGGCGACCTGGCCGTAATTGACGGCGGTGTCGGCCTGCAACTGCACGCGCACCTCCGGGTCCTTGGCCTTGACTTCCTTGAGGCTCACTTCAAGGGATTCCGGCGCAACCTCGGATTTGGCCAGGTAAAATTTGCCGTCCTGATCGACGCTGACCACCACCGGGTCTTTCTTGTCGGCGGGCGCAACCGCATCGGTTTTCGGCAGGTTGACCTTGATCGCGTTGGTCATCAGCGGCGCGGTGACGATGAACACCACCAGCAGCACCAGCATCACGTCCACCAGCGGCGTGACGTTCATTTCGCTGAGCACTTCATCGCTGTCTTGAGTGGAGAACGACATCAGCTCGCCTCCCGCACAGCCTGGCTGTGTGTGCTGGCGATGGCCTGGCGGTTGATGCTGAAGGCGCTGCGCTGGGCAAGGGCATCGAAGTCGTGGGCGAAATCGTCCATGTCGGCCACGGCCAGCTTGAGACGTCGCAGGAAGAAGTTGTAAATCAGCACGGCGGGCACTGCGACGGCGATGCCCACACCGGTGGCGATCAGTGCGTGGCCAATGGGGCCGGCCACCGTCTCCAGGCTGGCGGAGCCGCTGGCGCCGATGCTTTGCAGCGCTTCCATGATCCCCCAGACCGTGCCGAACAGGCCGATGAACGGCGCCGTGCTGCCAATGCTGGCGAGGATCGCCTGACCGGCCTCCAGCGCGCGGCGCTCCTTCTGGATTTGCTGGCGCAAGTTGCGCTCCAGCCGGTCGGAGCGGTTGATGGTGTGGGCCAGTTGCTGGGTGTTGCGCGGCGTCTCGTCCACCGCCATGGCTTCAAAACCGCTGTTGGCGATGCGCGCCAAACCGCCAGGGTATTGCGTCGCATGCTCGGCGGCAGTGAGCAGATCAGGCGCGCCCCAGAAAGCCTTGCTGAACTGCCGGTTCTGCTTCTTCAAACGCAGGTACTGGGCGGACTTGATCAGCAACAGACCCCAGCTCAACACCGAAAAAAGTACCAGCGCCCAGAGTACGCCGGGGACAATCATAGAAGAGATCGATTCGTTCATGGTTACACCTCACCCGCTATCAAAAGAGTTGTCAGTAATGGGCTGGCCGGTTCACTCGGGCAGCTTGAAATCAATGGTTTGCGTGGCGAAGCCTTCGATCGGGGTGTCGCCGCGCTTGGCCGGAACAAACTTCCAGTTGCGGACGGTTTCCACGGCGGCGTCGTCCAGGACCTGTTTGCCGCTGGATTTGGTCACCTCCACGCTGCCGGCCCGACCGTTGGGCAGCACCTTGATGCGCAGAATCACCCGACCTTCCATGCCCTTGCGCAACGCCGCACCGGGATATTCCGGAGGCGGATTGCCGAGGCTGGCCAGACCGGAAATCGCCGCTGACTCCTTGGCCGGTGCGGCGGGCGCTGCAGCCGGGGCTGGCGGTGCGGGCGAGGGCGTAGGCGCAGCCGGCGCTGGGTTGCTGGGCGCGGCAGGTGCAGCAGGCGCGGGCGGCATTGGCTTTTTCACCGGTTCCGGTTTCTTCACCGGCTTGGGTTTCTCCACCTTTGGCTTCTCGACCGGCTTGTCGACAGGCTTGGGCGGTGGCTTCAAGGCATCCGGGTCCTCGGTTGGCTGCTCCGGCGGTTCGGGTTCCGGGGGCGGTGGAGGCGGTGGCGGTGGCGGTGGCGGCTCAGGCGGTGGTGGCTCCGGTGTCGGCGGTGTCGGGCTGCTCAGCTCAACGGTCATCTCCGGCACTTGCGGTGCCACTTCCGGAACAGCGGCTTTTGCAGTCTGCACATACCACCAGACGGCGCCATGAATAAGAACCGAGGCGGCAATCAATAACACCACATGCGGGCGGCTTAGTTCGCCAGGTCGCGAGGCGTTTTCCTTGAAAGGGATGCGTGGCCAGGCCGCGGAAAGTTCGTCCGGTGCCCACTCAGGCAATGCTTTCATTTTTACCGCATCATTCATTAAAGCTCCCTCGCAAAGTTGAAGGGCAATAAGGGTTCGTCCCAAGCAGGAAGCTCCTGTTGGAAGTTGACGTCCATGCTGTCTAAAGCACGAGGCCTTCAGCTGCGGCTCATTAAAGAGCGCGCATTGTTATTGACGGCGTGCAGACTTAACTAAGGAGAAGCCATTGCAGATTCCTGATAACTGACCCTGTGAAGAACAGTGGAATGGGTTTCGCCGTAACGCAGGTTCAAGGTGTGAATTGCAACCGCTATGCCAGTGGCAGGCTCTGGCCCGCTGTTTTCGACCTAATCAGCCGTGATGTCGCATTCTTGTAAGTTTTTAGCGAATTCCAGTGGTTTGGCCTTTTAGAAGCTTTATATGCGCTAACTGATGAGGTAATCACGGGGCGAGAGCGTATTCACGGGTTGGCGGGGCTAAGCCGCATTCACCCACGTAGTGACTGAGCAGAATGTGTTGCACCAAAGTTGATTGAACGGTGCAAGTTGGTGCGATGTTTAATCAGCTGGTCATGTTGATGGTTTCCGAAGTTGTGACTTGCTAGTCAGATGATGGACTAAGGGCTGACATAAAAGAGCAGAGCGCACAAAGCCCAGGCATGATACGGCCGCCCTCATCCAGGACCGAAGATGAGTTGCTTGTATTGCGCGTAAGGAGGTAACTCGTTAATAAAAACGTGCCGCAGTAACGTTGCAGTCAACAGGCTTTAAATAAAAAACTCAGTGCTGGTAGTCAGCCTGAGCGTTGAAGCGAGATGCGAGAGCTGACAGGTCGGCTGACGGTGGCATTCAGCAGCGCCGCAAGGGCATGGGGCAAAGAAAGCGCAAATGAAGAATGCATGTCGTACACGTATCGAATTCCTTATCGACGGATGCCTGGCTTCTGGCCGGCGTCCTGCACTGTTTCGGACGGGGTAACGTCCGGTTCCTGCACGCGGGGGCGGGGTTCGCACCGTTTGGCAGCGCAAGCTCGCGGTGGCGAAGGCTCGCCGCGCAGCGTTTAGTGGTACTGACGTTCCACTGCAATGTTCTCTAGAAAGAAGTGTGCCAAAACGTGTCCGGATGTAACATTTCTGACGCAGTGCCGTGTGGCACAGCCCTTGGGCCGGATTGAACATCCATGCAATCTTCTGCGTATCTTCAAGGCATCCTCTAGGCATCCCTCAAGGAGCAACGTCATGAGCCATTTCTTTCCCGCGCATCCGGGTTATCGCCAGATTCGCGAGCGCTTCCTGGCTGCGGCCACCGCGGCCGGTGCGCAGCTCACTGAATACGTCCACCCGATGGCGGGACCTTTTGGCGAAACCCTGGCCACTGATGTCGCCTGGCTGGGCAACCCCGATGCGCGGCGTGTGCTGGTCGCGCTAAGCGGCACCCATGGCGTCGAAGGCTTTTACGGGTCCGATTGCCAGAGCCGCTGGCTGGAGGGGTTTGATGCTCGGACGCTGCCTGACGGCGTGGCGATCCTGATGATCCATCTGATCAACCCTTGGGGCACGGCCTGGATGCGCCGGGTCAATGAAGACAACCTCGACCAGAATCGCAATTACCTGGATTTCAGCCGACCGCTGCCTGATAACCGCGCGTACGGAGAGGTCCACGCCATTTATGCGTGCGATCAATTGCACGGCCCGAAGCGTGATCAGGCGGACGCGCTGTTCAACGCGGCAATTGAGCACCGTGGCTGGGCGGGCTTGATGTCAGTGGTGGAGGCGGGGCAGTACGCATTCCCGGATGGCCTGTTTTTCGGAGGTATCGCGCCGAGCTGGTCCAACCGCACGCTGCGCAGCATTATTGAGCGTCACCTGCGAGACGCCGAGGTGGTCAGTTGTTTCGATCTGCATACCGGCGCGGGCGGCTACGGCCATCCGATGCTGATGAGCATCGTCGAGCGGGCCTATCCTGCGCTGGACGATGCCAAGGCGCTGTTTGGGCCGTGGCTGTTCACGCTGATCACCGGCGCCAATCGCGTCAGCGACACCGGGGTGGCGGCGACGTCGACGGGTTACACCTCGCAGATGCTGCTGGATGCGCTGCCAGGCGTGCATCTGATGCCGTTTGTGATCGAATGCGGGACATACCCCGGCGCCGCCGTACACCAACATCTGCGCAATGACCATTGGCTGCATCTGCACGGTGATCCACTGGACAAGACCGGCCGAGGTATCAAGCAAGGGTTGCTGGAACAGTTCTACCCGGCGGACCCGGACTGGCAGGAAGTCGCGTGGATCAGGACGCGGCAGGCATGGGACAAGGCGCTGGCGGCGTTGCCTGGCATACACCGAGCCGAGTAATGAATCGATCAAGGGCGACCGATCGCCCGTCAGCAACAACGCATCCCCCTTGCCGAGCGCGCTTGCCCGCAAAGTGGCCGGTACCATCACAACATATCAAGCCATAATAATGCCGTTGTTCCGGGCAATCTCGGTATTGAACAGGAACGCAACCGCTGTGTAGGAGCGCGCTTGCCCGCGAAGATGCCGGTACATCCGCCGCACATGCGGCGCTAGAAATAACGTCTTCGCGGGCAAGCGCGTTCCTGCAGGTTTTTGCGGGGACAGGCTTCTGTGGTTGCCTCAGGATCGCTGGTGCCCCGTCATCCCTTGATGAGTCGCTCTGCCAGCGCTGGCAGCAGGGTTTCGCAGGACGCTTCTATCTTGATATCCAGCAGGTCATCCGCCCGGGTTTTGCCCAGGTTTATGGCGATAAGGGGTTTGCCCTGATCGTTGATCGCGCGGCACAGGCGAAAGGCCGAAAAGGCCATCAGCGACGAACCCACCACCAGCAACCCCGGCGCTTCCTCTACCCGTTGCATGGCTTTTGCTGCGGTGGCCGGTGCCACGTTTTCCCCGAAAAACACCACGTCCGGCTTTATCCGCTGACCGCCGCAGTGGGGGCAGTGGGGCACCTGGAAGCGCGCTTCGAAGACCGGGTCGAGCAGGGTGTCGCCGTCGGGCGCCTGCACCGCGTCCACTCCCGCCAGGTAAGGGTTTTGCTCGACCAATGCCCGCTGGATAATGTCGCGCTCAGTGCGTTGCCGACAGTCCAGACACAACACCCAATGCAGGCTGCCATGCAATTCCACGACATCATCGCTGCCCGCCTGATCGTGCAGGGCGTCGACGTTCTGGGTGATGACGCCGCTGATGAGGCCGTGCCGCTGCAACCGGGCAATTGCCTCGTGGGCCGCGTTGGGTTGCGCTGCACGCACACGCGGCCAGCCCAGCATGGCGCGTGCCCAATAACGGCGCCGAGCCTCGGGCGCATTGAGGAATTCCTGAAACATCATCGGCTGCCGACCGCGCCGCACACCCTCGCTGTCGCGGTAGTCGGGAATACCGGAAGACGTACTGATGCCGGCGCCGGTGAGCACGACGAATGCGCGGTCGTGCATCCAGTGCAGGAGGGTATCGACGGGGTGCTGAGGCGTATCAGACATGCACACATTCTCTCGAGAGGCTGTGTCCCGATACTAAGCGAGATAAGCGGGAAGGGGCAGCCACAGTTGCGACGTCATCGCGCCCGACGCCTTCCCGGCTAAAGCCGGTCCCACAACACCAACCGCGTGCTCTAAGTGGGACCGGCTTTAGCCGGAAAGGGCCGGTTTGAGCGCCATCGTCCTCGGAACGCACGCTTGATGCGCTACCGCTATCGGGCTGCCACTAACTCAACAACTCGGCAAATGCCTTGTCGTCTTCAAGCACTTTCGGCAGCGCGGCAAACACCGCGTCCAGCTTCACGCCTTCCATCAGTGGCCCGTCCACTTCCTGCTGCGCCTCTGGTGTTGCGCCGCCGTGATGCTCCAGTGCAGCGGAAATGGTCAGCGCCTGGGCGACGATGCGCGGTTGGGTCGCGTCGCCGGGTGCTTGCATCGGCCGCGCCTGATAGGCGATCGCATCCTGAATCACCGCCGGTAAGCCCCAGCGCCGGGCCAGTTCCGCGCCGACTTCCGGATAACCAAAGCCCAATTGCAGCGTTTCGATCGCCGCACGGCCCGTGGTGCCGGTTTTGGTCAGACTGTTGATACGCTCGGCCACCGCCGGCGCACCGGTCTGTATCAGCAACTCGCCGATGTCGTGCATGACCCCGCACGTAAAAGCGATTTCCGCATCTGCCCCGGACTGTTTTGCCAGCACCCGGCAGATGCCGGCCACCTGGAAACTCTTCAGCCAGAATCCCTTGAGGTCGAAACTCGGCCCGGCCTTGAAAGCCCCGGTCACCGCCGATGCCAGCACCAGTGTGCGCAAGGTGTTGAAACCCAGGCGCATGGCTGCGTCTTCGATGCTGGAGGACTCCCGCGCGCCACGAAAGCGTGCGGAGTTGGCCAAACGCAGGATCTTGGCGGCGATTACCGGGTCCTTTTCGATGTTGCGGGCGATGCTTTCAAGGTTCGACGACGGGCTGTCGAACTGTTTGATAAGGTCCTGCGCCACCTTGGGAATGCTGGGAAGACTGCTTAAATCGGCAAACAACTGATCGATACCCATGCACGCTGCTCCGTTTCAGATGATTTACACACCATAGGCAACATTGAGGAAACTGCACGCCTGCTTCGGTGCTTTTGCTACGAGCGGCGCAAACTCCCGGGCTCCAGCGCGTCAGCGGCCGATCTTTTTTGGCTCATGTGCTACCAAGGCGGTTTGCGGGGAGAAAAATCAGTAATATGGCGACACACCGGAGCAGGTCGCGTCCTGTACCGGGCCTTATCGATGAAACGCCAGACGCCGGAAGCTCCCGGCCGCGCTGGCCTGGACATAGAGGGTGTCATGGGTAACGACAGCATTAACTGGGACAAGCTCGGCTTTGACTACATCAAGACCGACAAACGCTACCTGGCTCACTGGCGCGATGGCGAGTGGGACCAAGGCACCCTGACCGAAGACAACGTGCTGCACATCAGCGAAGGCTCCACCGCGCTGCATTACGGCCAGCAATGCTTCGAAGGCCTCAAGGCCTATCGCGCCAAAGACGGTTCGATCAACCTGTTTCGCCCTGATCAGAACGCTGCGCGTATGCAGCGCAGCTGCAGCCGTCTGCTGATGCCCCATGTGCCGACTGAACAGTTTATCGAAGCGTGCAAGCAGGTCGTCAGCGCCAACGAGCGCTTCATCCCGCCTTACGGCAGTGGTGGCGCGCTGTACCTGCGTCCGTTCGTGATCGGCGTCGGTGACAACATCGGCGTGCGCACGGCACCCGAGTTCATCTTCTCGGTGTTCTGCATCCCGGTCGGCCCGTACTTCAAGGGCGGCATGAAGCCGCACAACTTCGTGATCTCCAGTTATGACCGCGCAGCCCCGCAGGGCACCGGTGCGGCCAAGGTCGGTGGCAACTATGCCGCAAGCATGATGCCGGGCAGCGAAGCCAAAAAAGCCAACTTCGCCGACGCCATCTACCTGGACCCGCTGACCCACACCAAGATCGAAGAGGTGGGTTCGGCCAACTTCTTCGGCATTACGCACGACGACGAATTCATCACGCCGAAGTCGCCGTCCGTACTGCCGGGCATCACCCGCCAGTCGCTGATCGAACTGGCGCAAAGCCGTCTGGGCCTGAAGGTCATTGAAGGCGAGGTGTACATCGACAAGCTCGACCTGTTCAAGGAAGCCGGCGCCTGTGGCACCGCTGCGGTGATCACCCCGATCGGCGGCATCAGCTACAAGGACAAGCTGCATGTGTTCCACAGCGAGACCGAAGTAGGCCCGGTGACCCAGCGCCTGTACAAAGAGCTGACCGGCATCCAGTCCGGCGAGATTGAAGGCCCGGCAGGCTGGATCGTCAAGGTCTGATACTGAGCGCTTAATGCCACCCAAAAAACCACCGCCATCGCGCGGTGGTTTTTTTTGCGCGTCTGGATACGTGAGCATTTCCAGACGTCAAGGTATGAAGTGGATGAACTGATCGCCCGGTGCAACGCCGGCCACTGGTCTAAGGTTCAATCGGGCACGTTCTCTCGGCGGAACCGGCTTTACCGGCGATGTAGCCGAAAGGCCTGCCGGCAAAGCGGCCAACGTCCATCAACGACGACAAAAAAGGATACGTCATGCACTTACCCGTACTTTCCCGTCCCGCCGCCGTTCACCGGTCGCTGGCGTTGTCTCTTGGGCTGCTGGCAGCAGGCCTTGCTCCCACCGTCTACGCAGACGATTACCCCCACGCCAAGGAACCCATCGGCACGGTCGAGCAGATCTACGACGGCGCGATGCTTCCGGACCTCGCGGTCAGCACCTACCGCAACATCGACCGGCTGTTCCCGACCCACACCATCAAGGCCGGTGATCATCCCTACGCGCTGCCGAAATCGGACCGCCAACTGCCCAACGTGCGCTTCACCGTCGAGGGCAAGAAATACGACCTGTATGACTTCGTGGCGCTGGACAGCATCACGGCGATGCTGGTGATCAAGGACGGCAAGATCGTCTTCGAGACCTACCAGCGCGGCAATACCGAAAAAACCCGCTGGATGTCGATGTCGATGGCCAAGTCCATCACCTCGACCCTCACCGCCGCTGCAATCAAGGACGGTTTGATCAAGGGGCTCGACGCGCAGGTGGTGGATTATGTCCCTGCGCTCAAGGGCAGCGCCTACGAAGGCGTCAGCGTGCGTGACGTGCTGATGATGTCCTCAGGCGTGAAGTGGAACGAGACCTACACCGATCCGGCGTCTGACCGTCGGGCGTTGCTCAAGGCGCAGATATCGCAGAAGCCGCACTCGGCGATGGCCCTGATGGCCAGCCTGCCGCGTGCTGCCGAGCCCGGCAGCGTGAACAATTACAGCACGGGCGAAACCCAGGTACTTGGCGAGATCGTCCGTGGCGCGGTGAAAATGCCGCTGGCTGAGTATTTGTCTCAGAAGATCTGGCAGCCGTTCGGCATGGAAAGCGACGCGACCTGGTGGCTGGATTCCCCGGACGGCACGGAGATCGGCGGCAGCGGCATCAGCGCGACGTTGCGCGACTACGGGCGGTTCGGCCTGTTTTTCATGAACGACGGCAAGATCAACGGGACCTCGATTCTGCCCGAGGGCTGGGTCAAAGAGGCAACGTTGCCCACCACCCTGAAGGGCGGCAAAAGTCTGGATTACGGGTACATGTGGTGGACCGCCTGGACGGCTCCTTCAGTGAAGGACGGCGCTTATTCGGCAGTGGGTATTCAGGGGCAGAATATTTACGTTAACCCGGCCAACAATGTGGTGATCGTGACCTTCGGCGCGCAACCCAAGCCTGTCGACAAAGAGCCCATCGATCCGATGGCGTTCTTCGATGCCGTGGTTGCGGCCTTGAAGTAGCTGAGGGGGCGGCAGGTTATGCCTGTTCGTCCTGCTTGTCCTGCTCGTCATCTTCGTGCTTGAGGGCCGGCTTCATGCCCGGCTGCGGTGCGTGTTCGGCATTCGGCGCGATTTCTTCGCCGTGGTTCTTCTTCTCTTGCTGGACTTTCTTGTCGTGGGCAACGTTACGTGGATCGGTCATAGGGATTTCCTTGATCTGGCAGATGATTCAAAACCCATCGACGCGATACGCACCGGGTAGACCCCGAGCGCCTGGGCAGGGTTTGGAGTCAGCCCGGGGGTGAGCGTTCAGTGCATTTTCGCAGCGCTGCGTTCACGTCCTGCGCGCACTGCTCGGTTTGTCGTCCGGGACAGAGGTCGGACATGTGCGGCACGCCGGGGTAGACGTGCAGCTCGGTGGGCACGCCTGCTCTTGCCAGCGTCAGCGCAAAGGCGACGTCTTCTTCCAGAAACAGGTCCAGCGCGCCCACGCAGATGAAGGTCGGTGGCAAACCCTTGAGGTTCGTGGCCAGGGCAGGCGATAGCAGATACGCCTGTTCATCGTCCATCGGGTGCTCCCCGGTCATGCAGTCCCAGCAGAACCGGTTGGCCTGGCGCGACCAGCTCAGCGTGCCGGTGGCTGGATTGTCCGCTGGTGCCGCCGGGGTGCCGGTTCGGTGATCGAGCATGGGGTAAATCATCACCAGGCCCGCCGGCTGAAATTGACCGCGGTCCCGCACCCATAACGCCAATGCGGCCGCCAGACCGCCGCCTGCGCTGTGGCCCATGATCACGATTCGCGCGGGGTCTATTCCCTGAGCGGATGCTACGAGGCAGAGCCACTCCAGCGCGGTGTGGCAGTCCTCAAGCGGGGCAGGGAAGGGATGCTCCGGCGCCAGTCGGTAGTCCACCGCGACCACCACGGCCTGATGCTCGTGCGCAAGGTTGTCCAGATAGTCGTCAGCCATCTCCGGCTGGCCCAACACGAACCCACCGCCATGCAGGTACAGGATTGCCGGAAGACCGTCTACCTGGGGAGCTGTTTGCGGGCGGTAGATGCATACGCGAACGGGTGGGCTGTCTGTTTTGGCTTCAACCCATGTTTGTTCACACCGGGTCGCCTGTGACGGTTTGAAGCCACTGTGAATGCGCGCTCTGATGGCCGGAAGCGTGTCCAGTGTCCACTCGCTTGCAGGCTCGTCGAGAAAGCATGCATAGGCGGGGTCAAGCAAGTCAGCGACGTTCACCGCGCAGCTCCTTTTCCATGAGGGCAATCACGCCCCTTCTGCATGAATTCCCGGCCCAAGCTTGCCCCACAGGCCTGCGCTGTCAGTGGGACTGGCTTCAGCCGGGAAGAGGCCGGTGTGCTCAACTTACAGCCAGCCCTTTACCTGCGCGCATACCGCTTGGGTTGAGATGCCGTAGCGATCATGCAGCGTCGGCAGCGCGCCGGCATCCAGAAAGGCATCGGGCAGGGCGATCTGCCTGAAGGTCGGCGTGACGCCGTTGCGCAAGAGCACTGTCGCCACGGCCTCGCCCAGTCCGCCAATCACGGAGTGGTTTTCCGCCGTAATGACCAGTCGCCCGGGCTTTCTCGCTTCCTGCAAAATAGTCTGCTCGTCCAGCGGCTTGATGGTCGGCACGTGCAGCACGGCGACGTCCACGCCATCGGCCTGCAGGGCTTTCGCGGCTTCCAGTGCGCGCATGGTCATCAGGCCGGTGGAAAGGATCAGCACGTCGTTGCCGGTGCGCAAGGTCTTGGCTTTGCCGATCTCGAAGGTGTAGCCGTATTCGTCGAGCACCAAGGGAACGTTGCCGCGCAGCAGGCGCATATACACCGGCCCCTGATGCGCCGCGATGGCCGGCACGGCCTGTTCGATTTCCAGCGCATCGCACGGGTCGACGATCATCAGGTTGGGCATGGCGCGGAAGATCGCCAGGTCGTCCGTGGCCTGATGGCTGGGGCCATACCCTGTGGTCAGCCCCGGCAAGCCGCAGACGATTTTGACGTTGAGGTTTTCTTCAGCGATGGCCATGCAAATGAAGTCATACGCCCGACGCGACGCAAACACCGCATACGTCGTTGCGAAAGGCGTGAAGCCCTCGCGGGCCATTCCGGCAGCCGCGCTCATCAGCAGCTGCTCGGCCATGCCCATCTGATAAAAACGATCCGGGTGGGCTTTGGCGAAGATGTGCAGGTCGGTGTATTTGGACAGGTCAGCCGATAACCCGACAATGTCGGCGCGCTGCTCTGCAAGCGCCGCCAGGGCATGGCCGAACGGCGCCGGGCGGGTCGCCTGGCCTTCAGAAGCAATCGAGGCAATCATCGCCGAGGTGGTGAGCTTTTTCTTCGCCACGACCGGGGCCTGCGCCGCGCTGTTAGTGGAAGTATTCATACGGTTTCACCTTGATCGAGATTGTTCAGCGCCAGGTCCCACTCATGTTCGTCCACACGAATGAAGTGAGCCTTCTCGCGGGTTTCCAGGAACGCCACGCCCTTGCCCATTTTGGTGTCGCAGATGATCACCCGCGGTTGCGCGGCGGGGTGGTTGCGCGCCGCGTCGAACGCCTTCACCAGCGCCTCCACGTCGTTGCCGTCCACTCGCTGGGTGAACCAGCCAAACGCCTGCCAGCGGTCGACGATGGGCTCGAACGCCAGGACCTCGCTGGAGCGGCCATCGGCTTGCTGGTTATTGACGTCGACGATGGCGATCAGGTTGTCGAGTTTCCAGTGCGACGCCGACATCACCGCCTCCCACGTCGACCCCTCATTGAGCTCGCCGTCTGACAGCAAGTTGTAAACGAAGGACGCGGACTGCTTGCGCTTTAGCCCCAGACACGCACCAACCGCAATGCCCAGGCCCTGGCCCAGCGAGCCTCCGGTGATCTCCATCCCGGGCGTGTAGGTCGCCATGCCGGACATCGGCAGGCGGCTGTCGTCCGAGCCGTAGGTGTCGAGCTCATCGAGCGGGATGATCTCGGCTTCGATCAAGGCGGCATACAGCGCAATGGCGTAGTGCCCAATCGACAGGTAGAAACGGTCGCGCTGCTCCCATTCCGGGTCATGGGGCTGGTAGTTCATCGCGTGAAAATACGACACCGCGAGCAGGTCGGCGGCGCCCAGTGCCTGGCCGACGTAGCCCTGGCCTTGAACCTGCCCCATGCGCAGGGCGTGGCGACGAATGTTGTGCGCGCGCTGCATCAAGGAAGGGTGCGCGACGGATGATGAAAGGGTAGTCATGTTGATTACTCCGTTGACTCAACGATTGACGGAAGCGGCAGGAATGCGCAGCACCAGGCAGGCGCCAATGCACAGCACTCCGGTGATCAGGTACATGCCGATGGCGCTTGAGCCGGTCGTGGTGGTGATCCAGCCGATCAGGTAGGGCGAGCAGAACCCGGCCAGGTTGGCGAAGCTGTTGATGCCGGCAATGCCCGCCGCTGCGGAGACACCGCCCAGCAACGTGGTCGGCAACATCCAGAACAGGGAAGACGCGGACAGCACGCCAGCGGCCGCAAGGCACAGGCTGAGCACGGAAAAGACCAGGCTGGAGCCGAACACGGCGGCTAGGGTCAGGCCCAGTGCCCCGGCAATCATCGGGCCGACCAGGTGCCAGCGACGTTCCCGGTGTTTGTCGCCGCTGCGACCCATCAGCAACATCGCGAAGATGGCGCACAGGTATGGCAGGCTGGTCAGCAGACCGATGTGCAGCGGTTCGGAGACCCCGGCATTGCGGATCAGCGTCGGCAACCAGAAGGTGATCGCGTACTGGCCCATCACCACGCAGAAATAAATGCACGCCAGCAGCCACAGGCGACGGTCCCTCAGAAACTCCTTCACCGAACCGTGCGTGACCTTGCGGCTGTTGTCCTCTGCAAGCTCCTTGTTGACCAGGGCCTTTTCGTCCTCGGTGAGCCACGTCGCCTGGTGCACGCCGTCCTTCAGGTACGTCAGCACGAACAGGCCCACTATCACCGTCGGGATGGCCTCGATGACGAACATCCACTGCCAGCCTGCCCAGCCATGGAAGCCGGCAAACTTCGCCATGATGAAGCCCGACAGCGGCCCGCCGATCATCCCCGACAGCGGAATGGCGATGAACCAGAGCACGGTCATCTTGGCGCGGCGATAGGAGGGGAACCAGTACGTGAGGTAGAGCAGCAGCCCCGGCGCCAGGCCCGCTTCGGCGATGCCGAGCAGAAAGCGCAGGGCATAGAACTGCCAGGCGGTTTCGACGAAGGCGAAAAGGGCGGAGATGATGCCCCACGAGATCATGATGCGGGCGATCCAGCGCCGCGCGCCGACTTTATGCAGGATCAGGTTGCTGGGGACTTCGCAAAGGAAATAACCGAGGAAGAACATCCCTGCGCCGAGGCCGTAGACCGTTTCACTCAGCGACAAGTCATTCATCATTTGCAGCTTGGCGAAACCGACATTGACCCGGTCCAGGTATGCGCACAGGTAGCACAGCATCAGGAACGGCATCAGCCGCCAGGCGGTTTTGCGGTAGGCGTGAGAACGCACGGTCGAGACCGCATCAAGCGTCATCGTGGTAATCATGAGTGTCTGATCTCTTGTTGTTATAGACCGCCCGACTCGGGCCGGGCGTATCGTCGATACAGAACAGAGCGGGCCGCTGCCGACCCGGCGCATGCTGTCAGTGGATCAGCATGCCGCCGTTGACATCCAGCGTAATACCGGTGAGGTAGGACGACAGGTCGCTGGCCAGAAACAGCGCGGCGTTGGCCACATCCTGAGCCGCGCCCAGGCGGCCGAGCGGGATACCCTCGATGATCGCGTGGCGGCGATCGTCCTCCATCAGGCCGCCGGTGATGTCGGTGTGTATGAGGCCGGGTGCGATGGAGTTGACGCGAATCTGCTCTGCGCCGAATTCCCGAGCCATGGCTTTGCCCAGGCCCAAAACTCCCGCCTTGGCTGCGCTGTAATGCGGCCCGCCGAAAATCCCGCCGCCGCGCTGGGCCGACACCGACGACATGCAGACGATGCTGCCCGAGGCTTGCGCGCGCATGGTCGGGATCACCGCCTGGGACATCAGCAGCGTGCCGCGCAGGCTGACGTCCAGGACCTTGTCGTAGTCAGAGGGGCGAATGTCGAGGGTTTTGATGGGTTGGGTGATGCCTGCGTTGTTGACCAGTACGTCGATACGGCCGAAGTGCTCCACGACCTGAGCCACCGCGCGTTTGACCTGCGCTTCGTCGGCCACGTTGGCAGCCAGACCGAGGTGGCCTTCGCCCAGCGCCGACGCTGCATCACGCGCAGCGGCTTCGTCCAGATCGAGAATGACCACGCGGGCGCCGTGCTTGGCGAATGTGATCGCGGTGGCGCGGCCGATACCGCGTTCGGATGCAGCACCGGTGATGATTGCAACTTTGCCTTGAAGCAGCATGAGAAAGACCTCTGATTGTTTTTATGGGGTCGATTCATCGATCGATGGGGTCAGATTGTTCCGCCCGAGGTGCGCGAGCAATAACGCAACCGTCACTGGTTGATGAAAATAATTCACCTCTCGTCATCAGCCCGGGCAGGTGGTTGAATGGCGTCGGCCCACAAAAACAATCCAGCGGAGCCTTCAATGCAACCTGACGACAGCCCCCTGACGAACCTGCCACCGTTGAGAGCCCTTCAGGCCTTCGAGCAAACCGCGCGGTTCGGCAATCTGGCCCGCGCCGCCGAAGTGCTGGACTTGACGCCCTCGGCCATCAGCCACCAACTGGCGAAACTGGAAGCAATGATCGGCCGTCAGCTGTTCGTGCGGGCGGCACGCGGCGTCACGCTCACGCCGGTGGGCAGGCAATACCTGGCAGACATTTCCGGGCTCTTGCATACCCTGGAAGTGGCAACGGAACGCGCCGCCAGCGACGTCAGCCTGGACTGCCTGAGGCTGCATTCATCCCCCAGTTTCGGATTGTTGTGGCTCATGCCCCGACTGGAAGCCTTTCGTCTGAGCCACCCCGACATCCAGATCAATTTGTCCTGCTCCTACGAGTCACTGCATTTCAGCCGCGACAAAATCGACGTCGATGTTCGCCATGGTCACGCCAACTGGCCGAGCTATGAAGTGCGCACGGTGCGCCATGAAACCTTCGCGGTGCTGGCATCGCCAACCCTCCTGGCACGTCACCCGGTGGCCCATGCGGAAGACCTGTTGACCCGCGAGTTGATCATGTCCGAAGCCACCCTGCTCAAATGGCCGGAGTGGTTCGCGCAGCAGGGGCTTGCCCGCCCCGAGAAACCTTATGCGCTCAGCTTCGACCGCTCCTACATGAGCCTTGAGGCCGCAGGCCACGGGTTGGGATTTGCGCTGGAAAGTACGCTGCTTGCTCACAAATACCTCGCATCCGGCGCTTTGGTGGAGGTTCAACCGCAAGCGTTCAGTGCACCGGTGGCAGCCCATCACCTGGTGTTCCCCAAAGCGCACTCCAGCTTCCCGCGCGTCAGGCGGTTTCTGGAATGGATGGAAGGCGAATTGGGCGACAGCTTCGTGTTCTGATGTGTCGATGATCGCGCTACCCAGCCCAGAAGCGTGAGTTTGCATCGGCTAAAACCAGTCCCGTGCGTTCAGTGGGACCGGCTTCAGCCGGGAAGAGGCCGGTGTGCGCGCCGGACCCCTCTCGCCGTAGCGTCCGTCGCTTGTCTCCCAGCCTCGTTTCGCATGAGTGCATCGCTCAGCTGTTGATGTAGTAGATGCACAGCGACAGCGTCACCAGCGAGCCGAGCGTGGAGACCAAAATCGTGCTCGACACCACGGACGCCTCACGCTTGTAGTATTCAGCCAGCATGAATGGGCCAGTGCCGGTGGGCAGAGCGCTGAGCAGCAGCGCGGAATTGGCCCAGAGCGGCGGTAGGTGGAATACCTTGAAAGCGAGAAACCACGTCAGCAGCGGGTGGGCGATCAGTTTGATCAGCACCAGTAACGTGGTGCCCTCACGGGGCCCTTGTTGTTTATGGGCGAGAAACAGCCCGAGAGAGATCAACGCGCACGGCGTCGTGGCAGCGCCTAGAAGGCTGAGGAATTTGTCCAGCGCCCCCGGCAGCGGCACGCCGGTTCCAGCCCAGCAGGCACCCAGAATCGGCGACACCACCAACGGGTTTTTTGCCAGGGCCAGCAGCACTTTGAGCACGATTCGGTGGACTCGCGCTTCGCTCTGCAGGCCGATTTCAATGCACACCAGGGCGATGCCAAACACCACGCAGACCACCAGCAGCGACGCAATCAGCGCAGGTTCCAGCCCTTCCGGGCCCAACACCATGATGCATAAAGGGATGCCGATGTAGCCGGTATTCGCGTAGGACGCACTGAGCGCATCAATGCTGGCGTCGGCAAAATGCCCGGCCTTTCGGCGCCGCAGCAGCAGGGTCACCACGAACATCGCCATCGTCGACAGGGTGAAGGTCAGTACAAACCCCGGGTGCCAGATTTGTTCCCAGGTGGCGTGGGCTGTGGCGGTGAACAGCAGTGCCGGCAGACACAACCACACGACCATTCGGTTGATCTCGGAGGCGGCGGTCGGACCGAGACGATGGGTGCGGCGACACACGTAACCCACGAGGATGAGCGCGAAGATCGGCAACAGCACATTCAAAACGGAAGACATCGAACCCCGGCCTTAGCACGATAGACGTGAGGCGCAGAGTAGAGGGCGGAATCGTTAGGGTGCAACCTTTCTCATCAGTGAGGGCTGAGCGGTTGTGGCTGATGAAAGGCTTGGGAGAACGGTGCCCGACGGGCGTCGGGCACCGCGTGCGTCACTTGCTGAGCGGCTTGAGTTTGACCGGGGCGATGTCGAGAACCTTGCCGTCCTCCATGTTGATCAGGGCGTATTTGTCGCTGATCTGCACCCACTGAGCACCTTCCTGCGGCGCTTTCAGACCCTTGTCCTGCCAGTCCTTGATGCCAACGCGTTCATCCTTGTACAGATCGTGCGTGGTGTCGCCGACCTTGTACTGTTGATTGGTGTGCTCGGCTTGCACGCTCTTGGTCGCCGGCGTTTGCGCCATTGCCGCCAGGCTGGTGCCGCTCAGGCAGGTGGCCAGGGCCGCGCAGGTCATCAATGTTTTTATGTTCATGGGAAGTCCTTTGGTGATTCTTGTGGATTTCTTTCACGTTGCGCGCCGCCTACACCCGGCGCGCTGGGCACTCGCCCGACCTATTTTTCGATCGGGACGATTTTGGTGATCTGGCCGTTGGTGGTTTGCACTTCGACGTATTTGTCGTTGATGCGCACCCATTGGCTCATTTTGGCCGGTTCTTCCAGACCTTTGGCCTTCCAGTCTTTAAGCGCTGCGGCTGGACGCTGAAACTCCTGTGGCGAACGACTGCCAACCTCAAGCTCACGCATGTTGTCTCTCGACGGCTGGATGGTGGGTTCCGCCGCGGTTGCAGCTTGCGCTGTAAAACTGGCAACGGACACACAACCCAGAATCGCCAGACCGGCAATAAGCGATTTGCTGTTCATTCGAAACTCCTAGGCCAGCGCGTGGTGCGCTGTCATTACTTCGGACCGTTGACAGGGCAAATCATTCAGTGCCGGTGATGGCGTGCTGCCTTGATCCTTGCAACGGGGCTCAAACACGAAGCCCCGCTTGTTGGAGAACTTGCAAGGCTCCGTGGCTAGCATTCGCCGTGACTGAGGCTTTTCTCTGATAGCGCTTTCAAAAGCTGTGAACTCGTCCGGCTTATTGGCCCAGTGCTTCGGCAATGGCGGAGGCGAGAGGGGTGGTGGGTCGACCAATCAGTTGACTCAGTCGCCGGCTGTCGTCAAACAAAGCGCCCTTGGCAGCGGCCGCGTCGGAATCGGCCAGCAGCTGCGCCACGAACTCCGGAAGTCCGGCCTGCAGCAATGCGGCCTTATAGTCCGCTTCCGGGAGATCGATGTAGACGACCGGTTTGCCGGACTGACAAGCGATCTCGGTGGCAAAATCACTCAGCGTGTAGGACTCGTCGCCTGCCAACTCGTACACCTTGCCGCCTTGATCTTCATTCGAGGTCAACACTGCTGCAGCCGCCGCCGCGTAGTCAGCGCGCGATGCGGAACTGATTCGACCCTCGCCAGCGCTGCCGAAATGCGCGCCGTTGGCCAGTGCGTGGGCGACACCGGCCGTGTAGTTTTCGTGGTACCAGCCGTTGCGCAGCACCACCGCTGGAACGCCGGACCGGCCCAGTGCCGCTTCGGTCTGCCGGTGCTCTTCGGCGAGACCCAACGCCGAGTCACTGGCGTGCAAGACGCTCGTATAACCGAGCAGCCTTACCCCTTGGCGTTTTGCTGCATCGATCACCGCCTGATGCTGAGCGAGGCGCTGTCCTACTTCGCTTGAGGAAATCAGCAGGACTTTCTCTGCATCCTTGAATGCACCGTCAAGTGTGGCCGGCTGCGAATAATCGGCCTGACGGACCTGCACGCCCTTGGCTGCGAGGTCGGCGACCTTCTTCGGGTCGCGCACGGCGGCGATGATCTGCGACGCAGGCACTTTCTCCAGCAAACGGGCGATAATCAGACGGCCCAGCTGACCTGATGCACCGGTGATAACGATCATGATGACTCCGAGGGGATGAATGAGCGGCCAGCATAGACGCCGTGCTAACCTTTCGTAAGTACGTACGAAAAGGTAAGTGTCATGAACGATATTTCTTCTCCCTCCGTGGGCAGCATCTCTTTGCTGGAGCGCATCCGCACAGGTGAGGTGTTGGCTCGGGACTGTCCGTCGCGAGACATACTCAACCACGTGTGCAGCCGTTGGGGCGTGCTGGTGCTGGTGGTGTTGCTTGGCGGCATGCACCGCTTCAGCGAGCTGCGACGCAAGATCGGTGGCGTCAGTGAAAAGATGCTGTCGCAGACGCTGCAAAGTCTTGAGCAGGATGGCTTCGTGGACCGCAAGGCGTTGCCGGTGGTGCCCCCGCACGTTGAGTACCGGTTGACGGCGATGGGTGAGGAAGTGGCCTTGCAGATGGACGGCCTGACGACGTGGATCGAGCAGAACCTGCCGCGCATTCTTGAAGCGCGGGAGGGAAGGGTATCGATCACGGAGTGATTGATCACTTTCGCTCAGGGCCGTCGCTGTCGTTTAGCCACGCTGCGCAATGTGTTGCGCGGCTGTTTGGGGCTTACCTGCTCGCCAGCAGGGCGGGGCCTCGGTCGGCGCGCTTCCGACGTGCCTCCCGGGCGGGTGTGCAACGCACTGCGCAGGGGTGCGCAGGCTGTTGCGCATAAGCACGTGTTGCTCCGGGCTGAAATCTGCATTTACGACTGTTCTCGGCTCATAAATCATTGATTTACCTTAGTTAAGTCCTTTCTGGCACACCCCTTGATATCTCCGTCGCCCCCCGGCAGGCATTCACGCCTGCCGGATCGGTTTTCGAGCACGGAGAGCATCCTTGGCAACCCCCGCACCCCAGCCTGCTACGGGCGAAACACGTCCCCCTCAAGTCGCCATCGTTCCCCTTGATCAGATCCAGCTGGAAGACGTCGGGCTGGGCGCGGCCAACGTCGATGCCTGGCTGCAGGAGATCAGCGGCGGCGTCGTGACGCTGGACAGGATCAAGACCGCTGCAGGCGCGCTGCCTGTCGTGGGCAACATCATGGCGCTGGTGGATGCGCTAAACGACATCGTCAGGCTGTCGAGCAGCGAACAGCGCGATCCGCTGGACTGGGTGAGCCTGGGCATCAATCTGATTGGTGTGCTGCCGTTCCCACCGACCATGGCGGCGGCACGCATGACCCTGCGGCCGATGCTGTTTCTGGTGCGTCAGGAGATGCGCCAGGCCGGAAAGTTGGTGTCGGGTGACGGGCTGGTCGAAGTGCTGATCGGGCATCTGAATGCCGACATCGTCGGCACGCTGGATGACTTCGTGACCCAGGCGCAGGCCCGGCTGGGCGGCATTCTGGATGACGCAGGGAAGCTCGGCGAAGAAATGCTGTGCCAGATCGCCCAGGGTCTGGAGACGCTGGTCAACGGCGATCTCGATGCCCAGGCTAATTTGCTGGAAGCGGAGCAGTTGGTCCAGGCGGCTGGCGATCAGTGGGCTTACGACCCCGCGGCGGCGATCGGCAACATCTTCGTGGCGGCGGCCGATGTGTACATCGCTGCTGGTAAGGGGGCGGTTAATAGCGTTGTGGACCATTTGGTGCCCACTACGCTGAAAGAAGAAGTGCTCAGGCAGGCGGCATCTTTGCGGGCCATGGGTGCAGAGCTTCGGGGCCAGATTGCTGGCTTGGCGGATCCTGCGGCTGAGCACTCCATTGGCGCGTTGCTGATGACTCTGGCTGGCGCGGTGGCCAGTTGGCGCTCGCGTAACGGTCATGGGCAGTCGGTCAGTATCAAACCGGGGTTGGTCAGTCAGGCCAAGCGTCGTGGGGGTGAAGGCAGACTGGGCGTTGTCCAGCATGAAGCCGCTGCCAAAGGCCGGCCCAACCCGAAGAAAAACTGCGTGTGCGACTCGACGATTCGCAGCATTAACTTTGCGATGGGGTCGGAATCGGTCGCGCACACCGATTTCAGTCTGCCGGGGCCGTTTCCTGTTGAGTGGACCCGAACGTACTGCTCAAGTCTGGGTGCCTACGACAAGGGGGCCATGGGCGCACGCTGGATCACACCATTTACCACACGGTTTGACTGCGTGGACGATGGCTTGCTGTTCCATGACGCCGACGGGCGCAGCCATGAGTTCACCCTGCCCAAGGTCAAGCTGGTTCACTACAACGCCATCGAAAATCTCACGCTGATCCGCGTCAGCAACGACACGCTGGTGCTGTGCCGAGGGTTTGAGCGCCGGGAAACCTACGTCCGTCGGGGTGAGCGTTTTGTCCTCATCAACATCGTTTTGCGAAGCGGCGCCGGGGCAATGCTGCATTACGAGCATCGGTATGGGGAGCAGGCGGTGTTCTCCGAGGTGGCTACTTATTCCGAAAACGATGTCAGCAAAGTCCATCTGCGCCTCGGCACTCAGATTGACGATTACGGACACCTGACCGGTTTTTGGGAAATCCGCGACGGTGAGGTGAAACGGCAGCTGTGTGCGTACGAATATGATGATTCTAGCGACCTGACGCTTGCTCAGGACGAGAACGGTTCCGCGTGGCGATATCAGTACGAAAATCACCTGATCACCCGTTATACCGACCGCACCCATCGCGGCATGAACCTGCAATGGCAAGGCACGGGCCCCGACGCCAAGGCTGTGCGCGAATGGGCCGACGACGGCAGCTTCGATACGCGGCTGTCTTGGGACAAAAACATCCGCCTGACTGTCGTCACCGATGCTCTCGGCCAAGAGACCCAGCACTTCTACGACAGCCTTGGCTACACCCATCGCATTCGCCATGCCGACGGGCGCTCGGAGTGGTTCTTTCGGGACGACGCCAAGAACATCATTCGCCACGTCCATACCGACGGCACGACCGACCGCTATCGCTACGACCGCCTCAGCAATCTGACCGAACACACCCGCGCTGATCACAGCGTGATGAACTACGCCTACGACGACAAAAGTCAGCTGATCAAAATCAGCGATGGCGAGGGTGGGCTGTGGCGGCGCGACTACGACGACAAGGGCAATCTGGTCGAAGCGGTTGATCCGCTGGAGAACACCACCGAGTACGCCTACAACCCGTTCGGGCTTCCTACGTCGATCAAGGACGCCAACGGCAACACAAAAGCGTTGACCTACAACGACGCCGGACAAATCGTCAGCTACACCGACTGCTCCGGGAAGGTAAGTGCGTGGGAATACGACGAACGCGGGCAGATGGTCTGCTTCACCGACGCTGCCGGACATAAAACCGGGTATTCCTACGCATCAGGCCAGTTGGTGCTGACCAAGCACCCGGATAAGACTGAGGAGCGTTTCAGCCGAGACGCCGAAGGTCGCCTGCTTGCGCACTCCGACGGCCTCGAACGCTGCACCACCTGGCGCTACACCACCGCCGGCTTCATCGCCGAGCGCACCGACGCCGCCGAACAGACCCTGCGCTACCGCTGGGACAAACTCGGTCGTTTGATCGCGCTGGAAAACGAAAACCAAAGCCGCGCGCATTTTCAGTACGACCCCGTCGGGCGACTGCTGGAAGAACGCGGTTTCGACGGCCGCAGCACACGCTATCGCTACGACCCCGAAACCGGCCGCTTGGCCGAGACCGTCAACGGCCAGCGCGCCATCGGGTTGAGCTTCGACCCCATGGGCCGCCTCACCGAGCGTCACGCCACCCTCGGTGATCAATCGCAAAGTGAAACCTTTTCCT
The DNA here is from genome assembly GCF_000759445.1 of Pseudomonas lutea. Lineage (NCBI taxonomy): Bacteria > Pseudomonadati > Pseudomonadota > Gammaproteobacteria > Pseudomonadales > Pseudomonadaceae > Pseudomonas > Pseudomonas lutea. Next base: position 1,216,421 of record NZ_JRMB01000001.1, on the reverse strand, counting down.
ACGACGGCAACGGCCAACTGATCAGAGCCACCAACTCGGCCAGTTGCCTGCAATGGTTTCATGACCCGGCTGGAAATCTCGTGCGCGAGCACCAGCACTACCTGAGCCTGGAAAAGCCACTGGTTGCGGTTTGGCAGCACGAATACGACGTGCTGAACAGCCGCGTCGCTACCGTCCGCCCAGACGGCCATCGCGTGAGTTCGTTGACCTACGGCAGCGGCCATCTGCTCGGCATGAAGCTCGATGACCATGAACTGCTCAGCTACGAGCGGGACGATCTGCACCGCGAAGTCGCTCGGCATCAGGGCAACCAGCTCAAGCAAACCCAGCAATGGGACCCTGCGGGACGCCTGCAGGAACAACTGCTCGGCAGCTCAGACGATAAAACCACGCTTATCAAACGTGCTTACACCTACGACGCCGCCGGCCAGCTCACCGACATCAATGACAGTCGCCGTGGGGCCCTCGCTTATAAATACGACCCGGTCAGCCGACTGCTCAGCGCAACAAACCGATTGGGCGGGGAAACCTTCGCCTTCGACCCGGCAAGCAATCTGCTCAACAACACCACGCCCATCCGCCGACCACTCGACCCGGAACCCGCGCGCAACAAACTCATGGACAACCTGCTGCGCGAATACGCCGGCACCCATTACAACTACGACGAACGCGGCAACCAGACCCAGCGCTGGAACGACGGCGCGCGCAGCGACCTGCAATGGGACCTCTTTGATCGGTTGGTGCATTTCCGGGATTCGCGCCTCACCGTCGACTTTGCCTACGATCCGCTCGGACGTCGCCTCTACAAACACTCCAAAGCCCATTACCGACCAAGGCCCGAGGCCGGCACCGGCTGGAACCAAAACGAACATGCCCGCACAGAACGGGAACTGGGCTGCGGCTTCACGCTCTACGGCTGGGACGGCGACACCCTGGCTTGGGAAAGCAGCCCCGCCCGACACCCCGGCGAAACCGGCCGCACCGTGCACTACCTCTTCGAGCCCGGCACCTTCGTCCCGGTGGTTCAAGCGATCCGCCACGCCGCCATCCGCCTGATCAGCCAACCCACCTACCAAGGGCGCTACAACCGGAAAGAAGACCCGCTGTGGACCTACAAACCCACAGCGCAACCCATTGACGTTCTCGCCTGGTACCAATGCGATCACCTCGGCACGCCACAGGAACTCACCGACCAAGACGGCAACACCGCGTGGAGCGCCGAATACAAGGCTTGGGGCCAGGCCCACGAGCAGCGTTCCGAATCCGCCCAAAAGGTCGGCCTGAAAAACCCGATCAGATTCCAGGGCCAATACCATGACCCCGAAACCGGCCTGCACTACAACCGGCATCGGTACTATGATCCGGGGGTTGGCCGGTTTATCAGTAAAGACCCTATCGGTTATCAGGGTGGGCTTAACCTTTACCAATACGTGCCGAATCCGACAGCGTGGTTTGACCCGCTGGGACTTGCCCGTCTAAAGGGGATCACACCGAATAATAAAGGCGCTCGTACAACCGGTGAGGATTGGCCCCTCCCCGAGCCTAAGGTCGGTTACAGCGGAGCGGCGGGTGGAGGCGGTGCGCATCATCCTGTCGTGGAACAACTCTACGCTTCCGTTCCCGAAGATAAGCGCACTGCTCTCTATCACAGTCAATGTGGGGAGGCAGACCTTCTCAGCCTTATTGCGAAGCAACATAACGTTCAGACCGTACCTCAACTGAAAAAACTTGTTAAAGGTGCCACCTTCACCACACTGAGGAATGACGGAAAAGCGTTGCCTTTCTGCCGTTCTTGCACACGAGTAATGAAGGCCCTTGGTATCAAGGATGGAGCATTAATATGATTCATGAGATAGAAGATCTAGAGATGGCAGCACTCGAACAACGGTTCGTTGAGGAGGGATTGTCATACGACACAGTTAGACGTCTTTTTGGAAAGTTCTTGCTAGGGCTGTTTGACAACGGAACATTTTCCAGCATTTTTGACGAGCGAACGCCAAATCTTGTTCCTTATTTAAAAAAAGCGGTCGCTTGCCGAAAAATAGATAGACGCGACCCCGCAATAATAAAGATGATGCATGAACTCTGGGTTTTGCACGACCAGCAATGTGGACCAAACGCCGACCTTTCAAATCTTGCCAGGTGTGTAATTGTCTGCTATGGAACTCAAGAGGAATGGGAAGAAGGAGACTCAACTGAGCCAACAGCGGTATATCTCTACTTGGTCTACTTAAAGAGGGTTATTCCCGGGATTCGCCCGCTTTTAATTGAGTTCTTTACCAAGGATTAGGCTTTGAATAGCGGCCTCTGTATTTTCTGTGATTGCCTAGAAGACCTGGCCTTGAGTTGTTGCTGATTCGATGTGATAGCCGCCTAGGTCTCAGGTCTCGGTTCTGTTTAATCAAGGTCTGAGTATAGTGAAGGGAGCGGACCCCTTTATTCTATATTAGGATTCGTAACCCAATCGACATGTCTACCGTTAGAACGAGGGAGCACGACTCATGGGTCATGAATATAAGCTTGAATTTACAAGTGAAACGATGACTTGGTACGTTCTTGGTGTTTTGAAGCAAAGCGATTCGTGTGTCGCTGCAGACGAAGAATTCATCTATTTAAAGGACCAAGTCGTAAAAACCGAGGCTATTTATGATGTGCGGATGAGCCATGAGGGCCAGCGCTCACTGTGGCTCGAAGTGAATTTGAAGTCGCTGGCGCTATGCGATGTGGTGCGCGCTGCAATCGGTGAATGCCAATTTAGCTGTTTGGAAGATGGCGATGTTGATAATGAGGTAACTTTGAGCGAGGCGTTCTTGATCAGAAACATTGCGCAGCCGGAGCGTAATCGTTGGAGTCAGTGATGCGCTCATTTCGAAATGGTCCAGTGGAAAGAGTTTTCGGGCAGTCGTGCTATTTCCGATAACACATCAGTTCGACGATTCCGCCCGGACCTGAGTGTAGCGCTTCATGTGCGACGGCCGTTCGGCCGTCGCCCCAACTAAAAACCTCTACAACGCAAACGATGTCCCACGCGTATTCACAAACAGCGAGTAAATCGAATGGCTGCTTGCCATGAACAGCCGGTTGCCTTCACGTCCACCAAAGCACAAATTAGGGCAGCGCTCGGGCAATGAGATATGGCCGATGGCTTTGCCTTGCGGGTTGAACACGCGCACGCCGTCGAGTTTTTCCAGGTCGGCTTTCGGATCGCCGTTGCCACCCCAGCCACACCAGAGGTTGCCGGATTCGTCGCATTTCATGCCGTCGATGGCGGCGTAATCCAGGCCCTCGATGTGCTTGCGTCGTTCGCCGAGGGTGCCGTCCTCCTTGACCGCGATGGCCCAGACCAGACGGTTGGGCTTGGCGCGGCCTTCGACGACGTACAGGGTCTTCTCATCCGGTGAAAAACACAGGCCGTTGGGCCCGGCGAGGTCGTCAATGACCCGCGTGACCTTCTTGCTGTCGCCGTCAATGCGGTAAACCGCGTGGGGCTGGGATGGGGTGATTTTGTGGCCTTCGTAGTTGTTGCTGGTCTGGAAGGGCGGGTCGGTGAACCAGATCGAGCCGTCGCTTTTGCAGACAATGTCGTTGGGCGAGTTGAAGGGTTTGCCGTCGAAACTGTCGGCCAGCACGGTGATGGTGCCGTTGTATTCGGTGCGGGTGATGCGCCGGCCTTCGCTGGTGGTGGTCGAGCCTTCGCAGGCGATCAAACGGCCCTGTCGGTCTCGGCACAGGCCGTTGGAGAAGTTGGAATGCTCGCGGTACACGGAGAACGTGTCGGTAATCTCGTCCCAGCGCATGATGCGGTTGTTGGGGATGTCGCTGACCAGCAGATAGCGACCATCGCCCACCCAGACCGGCCCTTCGGCCCAACGCATGCCGGTGGCGAGTTTCTCCACGCTGGCGTTGAACACGCGCAACTCCAGGAAGCTGTCATCGAGTATATGAATCAGCGGGTCGGGGTAGCGCTGGCTGAGAGGTTCGGCGGCGTCGGCGAGGCGGGGGAGTGCGGCGCTGCCAACGGTGGCGAGCGTGGCGGAAACGGCGAGGGATTTTTTCAGGAAGCTGCGGCGGGTATTACCCTGGTTACGATCAAGGCTTTCGGGCAAGGCGGACAGGGATGAGTCCATGTTGCGATCTCCGTTGTTTTATTTTTTTACGGGGACGCTAGTAATACCTCGTGATAAGACATCGTACAAGTGAATGGTGGGTCGGGTATGTAGATCATTCACGAGGATTGGCTGCCAGCACGGGCCTCTTCCCGGCTAAAGCCGGTCCCACTGACAGCGGCGCTTGAGCCTGCACCACAGACAACGGCGCGTGAGCCGGTCCCACAAAAAAGTGTCGCGCTCCCGTAGGACCGGCTCTAGCTGGGGAGGTCTGTGCTCTGTCGTTAGGCAGATGCTAGTGATGTTCAATTTCCCCAGGCCGAAAAAAATGCCTGGCCCCATTTCTGCGGCCAGGCATTTTCTCAAGCATCAGCGAACCAACATCTACTTTGGCCGCAAGCCCTCACGCACATCCTTGACGTCCGACGCCGAGACCGCCGGGGCGGCATTGCCCCAGGTGTTGCGCACATACGTCAGCACGTCCGCGACATTCTCGTCCGACAGGTTCCAGCCAAACGCCGGCATGGCCGGAGCCGTCGGCGCAGCGTCGGTGGCACCGGCACGGCTTCCGGCCAGCACTACGCGAATCAGCGATGAAGGATCGTTGCTGTTTACCAGCGGCGCCATCGCCAGTTTCGGGAACAGGTTGGTCGCACCTTCGCCGTTCGGGGTATGGCAGGCCGAGCAGCGGTCGCCATAGATGGCCTTGCCCGCGACCATGGCCGCGTCAGTCTCCGCCAGCGGTTTGGCGGCCTCGACCGGCTTGGCGCCGTCCTTCAGGTACACCGCAACGGCGAGCAGGTCCTCGTCCTTCCAGTGCTGCGAAGAGTGCTCCACTTCCTCGGCCATCGGCCCGGACGCAATGTCAAAACGGTTTGCGCCGGTTTTCAGATAGCTGACGATGTCGGCTTCGCTCCACTCGCCGATGCCGTCATGGCCGTTGGAGGTGATGTTCGGCGCCACCCAGTTCTGCAGGTTCGCACCGCTGAGGAACTGATCGTTCTTGTCCCCACCGATGAGGTTCTTCGGCGTGTGGCACGTGCCGCAGTGGCCCAGGCCTTCGACCAGGTAAGCGCCGCGGTTCCACTGCTCGGACTTGTTCGGATCGGCCTTGAATTCGCCCTCCTTGAAGTTGATCAGGTTCCATGCGATGAGGCTGGTGCGCACGTTGAACGGGAACGGCAGCTGATTGGTCTCGACCTTGTTGTCCACCCGGTCGACGGTTTTGAGGTACGCAAAGATCGCCAGATTGTCCTCACGCCGCACCTTGGTGTAAGCGGTGAAGGGCATGGCGCCGTACAGACGCTTGCCGTCCAGGCCATGGCCTTTGGACATGGCGTTCTGGAAGTCCTCGAAGCTCCAGCGACCGATACCGGTGGCCGGGTCGGGGGTGATGTTTGCGCCCGCCAGTTTGCCGAACGGCGTGTCGAGGATGACCCCCCCGGAAAACAGCGGTTTGCCAGGGATGGTGTGGCACGCCGTACAGTCGCCGAGGGTGGTCAGGTAGCGACCCTTCTCGACGATGTTGTAGGAATCGGCGCCGGTTGCCCCATGAGCCAAAGACACAGACAGGCCGATAACGCCTGCGCAAGCGGTCAGAAGAGTCTTCATACGCTGATCATCTCCCCTGGACGCTTAAGGTAGCGCGTACGAATGGCGTCCGCTGCTTTGAATGCCAATGCCGCCACCGTACCGGTCGGGTTGTAGCCCGGGTTCTGCGGGAAGGCGGATGAGCCGACCACGAACAGATTGGGCACACCCCACACCTGCAGGTATTTGTTCACCGAACTGTTCTTCGGGTCAGCGCCCATGATGAAGCCGCCAACGATGTGCGAAGACTGATACGGCGCGCTGTTCCAGTGCCCTTGCTGGGAATTGGGCACCATCTGCCGCGGGTTCATGCTCTTGGCAATCTCGCCGACCTTGCCGGTGACGTACGCCGCCATCTTGCGGTCGTTCTCCGGGAAGTCGAAGGTGATACGCAGCAGCGGACGGCCCAGCGGATCCTTGTAGGTCGGGTCGAGCGACAGGTAGTTGGTGCGCGTCGCGTAACTGCTCGCTTCACAGCCGATGGACATGGTGCTGGCGTAGTTTTTGACCGTGGCTTTTTTCCATTCCGACCCCCACGCTGGGGTGCCGGGCGGGAGAGGGCGCGAGTCGATGGGCGCAGCGCCGATCGGGGTTACCCGGGTGCTGCCGCCGCCGACGAAACCCAGACCGGAGTGGTCGAAGTTGTCGTTGTTGAACTCGTCGATGCCCATGCCGATGGCACCGCCACCGATAAACGGGTTGAAGTTCTTGTCATCGAAGAACATGCGCACGCTGTTGGCGGTCTGGTACGCATAGTTGCGGCCCGTGGTGCCCGTGTTAGTCACCGGGTCGTACGGCTGGCCGACGCCGGACAGCAGCATCAGGCGCACGTTTTCAAAGATGAAGGCGCTGATCACCACCAGCTCTGCCGGCTGTTCCCATTCCTCGCCGTTCGAATCCATGTAGACGATGCCGGTGGCGCGCTTGCCACTGCTGTCCATGGTCACACGCAGGACTTCGCAATTGGTCATGGCGGTAAAGTTCGGCTTGCGCACCAGCACCGGCAGCACGGTGGTGATGGCGCTGGCCTTGGAGTAGTTGGCGCAACCGTAGTTGGTGCAGAAACCACAGAACGTGCATTCGCCCATCGCTACGCCCAGCGAGTTGACGTAAGGGCGTGACAGCAGCGCAGAAGGCACCGGGAACGGCTTGTAGCCCAGGTTCTTTGCGGCTTCGGCGAACAGCGTCGGCGCGTAGGTCTGCGCGGTCGGCGGGTTCGGGTATTCCTCGGAGCGCGGGCCCTCGAAGGTGTTGCCGCCTTCCTGGATCACGCCCTTGATGTTGCCGGCTTTACCGGAGATGCCCGCCAGGCGGTCGAACTTGGCGTAGAAAGGCTCCATCTCGTCCCAGTCGGTGCCCCAGTCCTGCAGGGTCAGTTCGGGCGACAGCTCCTTGCCATAACGCTCGGTCAGGTGGCTGTGCAGCCGGAACTCGTGTGGCTGGAACCGAAAGGTGATGCCGGCCCAGTGATTGCCCGCACCGCCTGTGCCGTTGCCGGGGTGAAACGAGCCCCAACTGCGCATGGGCAGTGCGGTCTCGTTGACGTTGTTGCGAATGGTGGTGGTGTTTTGCCGGGTCCTGACCATCAGGTCCTGACGGCGCGCGAAGCGCAGTTCGTCCGTCGCCGAGGCCAGGTTGAAATCAACGGCGGTGTCGCGCCATGGGCCGCGTTCGAAGCCGATGATGTTCAGGCCTTCGTCGGCCAGTTCATTGGCAATGATGGACCCGGCCCAGCCGAGCCCGACAACCACGACGTCCGTGGAAGGTAGTTTTTTGGCCATGTCGAATTAACCCTTCTTGTTCCAGGCGGAGCTGCCGATGATGGAGAGCGGCACCAGATTCAGCTTCTGGTTGTGCAGACCGATGTAGGGGCGGTAGTCGTAGCGCGCACCGGGGAAACCGATCATCTTCCACGACACCATGTCGCGGTTGCCGCCATACACCGGGTCGGCGAAGAAGCCTTCCATGGTGTTGCCCAGCACTTGCTGGAAGAACAATTTGCTGTCGATGCCGTCCAGCGCGATCTCGCCTTTTTCCACCCCGGTCAGGACCTTGTCCTGCTGCTCGGGGGCGAGGGCGGCAAAGCTTTTCTGGAACTGCTTCTGGCAATACGCTTCCAGGCCGGCCAGGCCCAGACGGTAGCGCTGGCGCGGCACCAGTTCCGACTGATCGCCCTGCATCGGTGTGCCCTGCACGAAAGGGCCTTGCATGTACAAGCGACTGAACGTGCCGTACTCGCCGGCCAGCTGGCGGTCGATGAACACGGCACAACCGGCGTCCTTGCCACTGACGCTGAGGTCGTCGGCAGGGATCAACCGGGCCACGATGGCTTCCACCGTCGCGGCCTCGGCGTCGGTGAAAAACTGCCAGCCGGGCGTGTCGTAGTGCATGGGGCCGTTATGGTCGAAGGGCACCCACTGTGGAACGCCAACGACGGTGGCCGCCTGAGCGGTCGCGGCGGCGCCAACTGCCAGGGTGGTGGCTGAAGACTTCAGCAGCTGGCGCCGGGTCAGTCCTTTGGGTTTCTCTGTCATTCTGGGCTCCTGCAAAACCGCGCCGCCACAGGCCATCGAGAATGGTCCGTGCCGGGGCTGTACTCTGCGTTCTTTATCACGGGTATTGCCGCGCATACGATGTGCACGGCAGGTGGCTCTTGGCAGGGTGTGACATTGGGTCTCTGGCAAGCCAGCGCACGAAAGGCGCACGCTAGGCAGGGAGGTGTCATAACCGCTCATCATCTTTTGATGCCGATATCCATGATAGATGTGTTACGACGTATTGCGGCGGCGGATTTGGTAAATGACTTTTACAGATCCCGTAACAGTGACGTTTTTCCGATAGTCAGTTTTGTGGGTCCCGGCGCTTTACGCTGCCACGCTGGGGTAGGCTCGCTTCGTCTTAACTTGGGGAATAGCGCCAACCTGACAGAATCTTCATAAAGCCGGCCCCGTTGCCGAGGCGACTTCTTGGTATCGTGCACGCCATTTGCGTCCCGCTTTCCCTTGCGGGTTGCTGTGTATGCCGTCCTTCTGTTCACCGAGTAGCTGCAGAAATGCCCGATCCAATACCCCTTAAAGACCACGAGAAGGAAACCCGGCTGGTCAATAAACGCTTGATCGCCTGTGCTGTTTTCGTGGCCATGCTCAGCGTCGCGCTGGTGTGCCGCATGTACTTCCTGCAAGTCACCGAATTCGCTTATCACTCGACCATTTCTGAAAACAACCGCGTTCACGTGTTGCCGATTCCGCCGGAGCGCGGGCTGATCTTCGACCGCAACGGGGTGATTCTCGCCGACAACCGTCCCAGCTTTAACCTCACCATGACCCGCGAGCGCGCCGGCGATTGGCATGCGGTGATCGACACGCTGATGCAGATTCTCAATCTGCCGGACGAGGATCGCATCATCTTCGACAAGGCCATGAAGAACTCGCCGCATCGGTTTGTGCCGGTGACCTTGCTCTATGAGCTGACCGAAGAGCAGATTGCCCTTTTGGCGGTCAACCAGTTCCGCCTTCCAGGGCTTGATGTCGAGGCGCAGTTCGTGCGTCATTACCCACTGGCCGAGCATTTTGCGCATTCGATTGGCTACGTTGGGCGTATCAATGAAAAAGAAGCGACCCAGCTTGATCAGGTCGAATACCGCGGCACTCAGTCGATCGGCAAGACCGGCGTCGAGCGTTTTTACGAGAGCGAACTGCACGGCCACGTCGGCTACGAAGAAGTCGAAACCAACGCTCAAGGGCGGGTGTTGCGGGTGCTCAAGCACACCGACCCGGTGGCCGGTAAAAACATCACGTTGAGTCTGGACATCAAGCTGCAGAAGGCCGCCGAAGAGGCGCTCGGTGACCGCCGCGGCTCGGTGGTAGCCATCGACCCGGCCACCGGTGAAGTGTTGGCAATGGTCAGCAAGCCCAGTTTCGACCCCAATTTGTTCGTGACCGGGATCAGCTTCAAGGAGTATTCGGCGCTGCGTGATTCGGTTGACCGGCCGCTGTTCAATCGCGTACTGCGCGGGTTGTACGCGCCCGGCTCGACGATCAAGCCAGAGGTGGCCATTGCCGGTCTGGACAGCGGCGTGGTGACGCCTTCAACGCGGGTGTTCGACCCGGGCTATTTCCAGTTGCCGGATTTCGATCACAAATATCGGAACTGGAACCACAGCGGCGACGGCTGGGTTGATTTGAACGCAGCGATCATGCGTTCCAACGACACTTATTTCTACGACCTGGCGCACAAGCTGGGCATCGACCGTCTGCACGATTACCTGACCATGTTCGGCATCGGCCAGAAGGTCTCGCTGGACATGTTCGAGGAGTCGGCAGGGCTGATGCCGTCCAAGGAATGGAAGCGCATCACCCGACGCCAGGCCTGGTTCCCGGGCGAAACGGTGATTCTCGGCATTGGCCAGGGCTACATGCAGGTCACGCCGCTGCAACTGGCCCAGGCGACCACCCTGATCGCGAGCAAGGGCATCTGGCACCGTCCGCACCTGGCCAGGGAAATAGGCGGGGTCTCGCCGGTAGACGAACACCCGATGCCGAACATCGTGTTGCGTGACCCCCACGAGTGGGATCAGGTCAATAACGGCATGCAGGCGGTGATGCACGACCCGCGCGGTATCGCACGCGCCGCTGCGCAAGGCGCGCAATACCGTATCGCCGGCAAGAGCGGTACCGCGCAGGTGGTGGCGATCAAGCAGGGCGAGCGCTATAACCGTGAGAAGACCCTGGAACGGCATCGCGACAACGCCTTGTTCGTCGGCTTTGCACCGGCCGCCAATCCGAAGATCGTGGTTTCGGTAATGATCGAAAACGGCGAGGCGGGCGGTCGCGTGGCCGGGCCGGTGGTGCGAGAGATTCTCGACGCCTGGCTGCTCGATCAGGACGGTCACCTGAAACAGCAGTACGCCACGCCTGCCGCCACCCCGGTCAACCCGAAAGTGCAGATCGCCGCCCCGAGCAAAACCGTGGTGCAGCCGCCGGTGTGAGATTGAAAAGCCCCAATGCTCGCTTCCCGAACGACGCTGGTCTAACACATGGCGCACGAACCTGTAGGAGCCGGCTTGCTGGCGAACCCGATCTGTCAGTTACGCAAAAGCTGACTGACACAACGCGTTCGCCAGCAAGCCGACTATCTACGGATTCCAGCGCGCTCAAAAATGGCGCCCACCCACACGCACTGAACTGTGTCAGGCGCAGCGGGTCGATTTGAGACCACGCGCACGGTCTATCCAAGGCCTCGCGCGCTCATTCGACTCGACAAGGAATTTGCCCCATGTCCAGCAGAACCATCGCCGATTACCTCGCCCAAACCCTCGCTGCTGCCGGGGTCTCGAAGATTTGGGGCGTCAGCGGCGACAGCCTGAACGGGCTGACCGACAGCCTGCAGCGCCTGGGCAAGATCCAGTGGATGCACACCCGTCACGAAGAGGTCGCAGCGTTCGCGGCCGGCGCCGAGGCGGCGTCCACCGGCAAACTGGCGGTGTGCGCAGGCAGCTGTGGTCCGGGCAATCTGCATTTGATCAACGGCCTGTATGACTGCCACCGCAGCGGTGTGCCGGTGCTCGCCATTGCTGCGCAGATTCCCTCTTCCGAAATCGGCCTGAATTACTTTCAGGAAACCCATCCCACCGACCTGTTCAAAGAGTGCAGCCACTTCGTCGAAACGGTCAGCACCCCGGAGCAGTTTCCGCGCGTGCTGGAGCGGGCGATGCGTGCAGCGATCAGCCAACGCGGCGTGGCAGTGATTGTGATCTCCGGCGACTTCGCCCTGAGCGCGGTACCAGACATCAAGCCGCAATGGGTCGATCATGCACCTGCGCGGGTGATCCCGGCAGAAGCCGACCTGCAGCGGCTGGTTGACCTGCTTGACGGCTCCAAGGCAGTGACGATTCTCGCGGGCGCCGGGTGTGCCGACGCCCACGACCAAGTGGTAGCGCTGGCCGAAAAACTCTCCGCGCCAGTCGTCCACGCGCTGCGCGGCAAGCAGTACATCGAATACGCCAACCCCTTCGACGTCGGCATGACCGGCCTCATCGGCTTCAGCTCCGGCTACCACGCCATGATGGCCTGCGACACGCTGGTCATCCTGGGCAGCAGCTTCCCGTATCGTAATTTCTACCCTGATAAAGCCAAGGTCATTCAGATCGACATCGACCCCACGGCAATCGGCCGCCGTGTGCCCGTGGCGCTGGGTCTGGCTGGCGGCATTGCCGAGACCCTCGATGCGGTGCTCCCGCGTCTGAAAGAACACACCGACCGCAAGTTCCTCGACAAAGCGCTGGACCACTACGCCAAATCGCGCGAAGAACTGGACGAACTGGCCACGCCATCAGGCCACGGCGAGCCGATCCATCCGCAATACCTGACCCGCCTGGTGGACGCCTACGCCGACCCGGACGCGATCTTTACCGTCGATGTCGGCACACCGACATTGTGGGCGGCGCGTTACCTGACCATGAACGGCAAGCGCTCGCTGTTGGGCTCGTTCAACCACGGCTCCATGGCCAATGCCATGCCTCAGGCGCTCGGTGCAAAGGCGGCGTTCCCGCAGCGACAGGTGGTGGCGCTGTGCGGCGATGGCGGGTTGTCGATGCTGATGGGCGATCTGCTGTCGATCCGCCAGTTGAACCTGCCGGTCAAGCTGGTGGTGTTCAACAACAGCTCGCTGGGCTTCGTGGCGATGGAGATGCAGGCGGGCGGCTATGTGCCGCATGACACCGACTTCGATCGCACCAATTTCGCCAACATCGCCATCGGTGCAGGGATTCTGGGCATTCGTGTTGAAGACTCGGCAGACCTACCGAACGCGCTGAAGAAAGCGTTTGAACATCCGGGGCCTGTGGTAGTGGACGTTGTGACAGCGAAACAGGAATTGGGCATGCCGCCGAAGATCAAGCTGGCCCAGGCGAAGGGCTTCAGCCTGTTTATGCTCAAGGCTGTGATGAACGGCAAGGCCGACATGGTGCTGGAGTTGGCAAAAACCAACCTGCGCTGATTTCACGGGGGCCCGCGTTCCCATGTGGGACAGGCTTTAGCCGGGAAGGGTAGCTTGGTGACACCTAAAGATTCGGGGTGTTCACACGGGCCTCTTCCCGGCTGAAGCCGATCCCACTAATACACCGCATCGCCACGTGGATCCCACTAATGAACCGGATCTCCATGCGATTCCCACCAATGGATCGCGTGTCCTTGTGGGGCCCGCTAATGGATCGCATCTCCTTGTGGGACCGGCTTTAGCCGGGAAGAGGCCAGCCTTGGCACCCCAATTATCACCCTGCCACGTCCCCATTTTTGCCCCCTAATCGCGCATTTCTCCTAACCCTCGCACCACCCTGATTCACCAAAATCCCTTACTTGAAATCTTTGGAAAAAACCGTTGTAAGGGCGAGAATTGCGATGTTATGTTGCTAACATCCTGTCGCAGAATGACCGCCGGATAACATTTCCGACGCCTGCGCGCCACGCTTCAGAAGCGGAACACCCATGCAGAAAACCCCTTTTCTCGATGCGCTGGAGCAACGCTTCAGTGACCTGACGCCTACTGGCAAGCGCATCGCAGGCTATCTGCTGGCCAATCCACAGAAGCTGCCTTTCGAAACGGCCGACAGCATCGCCCAGCAGACCGGAACCACCGGAATTTCGGTGGGGCGATTTCTGCGCTCCCTGGGCTACCGCAACCTCGACGACGTCAAACAGAGCCTGCGGGGTGACAGCGCAAGCCCCTGGGTCATCACTGACCGGCTGGGTGCCTTTCGCGAAGAAAACACCCAGGGCGATGCGCTGGAGCGGTCGATGAACCGCGAGCTTGAGGCCATTCAGCGGGTCTACGCGCTGGCCCGAGGCGAAACCTTCGCCCGCATCGTGGACCGTCTTTACAGCGCCGAGGCTGTGTTCATCGTTGGCATTCAGACCACACGCGGCATTCTCAACGCCTTTTTCAGCCACCTGGAATACATCCGGCCCAAGGTGTACTACGTCGATGGCCTGTCCGGCACTTATGCCGAGTCCCTCAATTCGCAGTTTCAAGACCCCTATGCCGTGATCGCCGACTTCCGCACGTATTCAGCCGTGACGCGTACGTTTTGCGAGGTCGCTCAGCAGCAGGATCTGGGGCTGGCTTTCATCACCGACTTCCATTGCCCGTGGGCCCGTGATTACCCGAGCGACTTGTTGCAGCTGAACTCCGACGTGGGCCAGTTCTGGGATTCCCTTGCGCCTTTGACCTGCCTGTTCAACCTGATGGTGTCGGCGGTGGCGGAGAAATTTGGCGAGCGTCTGGATCAGCGCCTGGCGAAGAACCGTGAGCTGCAGCAGGTGTTTGGCCAGTTTGAGTAAGCAGGATTGCCCGGTTGAAGCCGGTTTTCAAAAGCGCAACAGCTTCCCGGCTGAAGCCGGTCCCACAGGGCTAAAACCGGAGCTACGTGCGGTCGGTGCCGCGCAATGATTTGGACCAGGAGTGGGACCGGCTTTAGCCGGGAAGCTTCATCCACAAGGCAACACTGAATCAACACGCAGATCTGGAGAGTCGTTACGTGAACAGCCCCCTCGTCGAAGTCGACGCCGATGCGCTTGAGGTCGAGATCGACCTGATTTATGCCGGTGCCGACAACCTCGCCGGCAAGCAGATTTACCAGGACCCGCGTTGCCTGCTGCACCGCGACGCCGAGCTTTGCCTACGCAAGGCCAGCACCCTGGCGCGCCAGGCCGGTTTGCGTCTGCGCCTCTTCGATGCCTATCGCCCAGCGTACGCGCAATATTTGCTCTGGCAGGCGCTGCCCAATCCCGAGTATGTGCGCGACCCCAGCCTGGGCTCTCATCACACGCGTGGCGTCGCCGTCGACCTGACCCTGATCGATGCCAGCGGCAAGGCCCTGGACATGGGCACCGGCTTCGATGACATGCGCGAGCATTCCCATCAGTTCTTCGCCGACCTGCCCGCCGAGGTACAACGCAATCGCCTGCTGTTGCTGGGCATCATGCTGGCGGCGGGCTTCACTTACATCGACAGCGAGTGGTGGCACTACGAGCTGCCCGAGGCAGACGCCTACCCGCTGATTGATGACGGGTCAGTGGGGCCGGCGGGCTGAGATTGGCAAGGGACAAGGGACAAGCGGCAAGCAGCAAGTAGCAAACAGCAAACAGCAAGCGGTAAGCAGCAAGCGGCAAGCGGCAAGCAGCAAAAGGGAGAGTAGAGCAGCACACCGCACAAACCTGACACACACGACCGGGACGACCATGAATCCCGGCTGAATCTGGCGACACCTCAACTTGCATGAGCAAGGTGCGCCATTTCGCAGGCCTCAGGCCTGTGAGCTTTAACTGCCCGGTATAGCTTCAATAACAAACCTGACGAACTTCCATACATCGAATGATCAAGGAACCGGCATGAAATCAATCGTTACTCCACGCACGCTGGCGATGGCAGTCCTCTGCACCGCCATGGGCCTCGGCGCCTGGCAGTCGGCCAGCGCAGCCGTCCCCCAGGACACCCTGATGATCGGCAAACCGTCCGATCCGCAAACCCTCGACCCGGCCGTGACCATCGACAACAACGACTGGACCGTGACCTACCCGGCCTACCAGCGGCTGGTCACCTACAAAGTCGAAAACGGCAAAGGCAGCACGGAAGTGGCGGGGGAGCTGGCCAGCAGCTGGACCACCTCGGCGGACAACCTGACCTGGGAGTTCAAGCTCAAGCCGGGCAACAAGTTCGATGATGGTGCCGAGGTCAACGCCGACGCCGTGAAATTCTCGTTTGACCGGGTAATGAAGCTCAAGCAGGGGCCCTCTGGCGCCTTCCCGGATGACATGACGATTTCGGTGGTCGATCCGCTCACCGTGCGCTTCACCTTGAAAGCACCCTATGCGCCGTTCCTCTCGACGCTGGCCCACAACGGCGCGGCGATCATCAATCCCGACGTGGCCAAGAAACCCGAAGGCGCGGAAGCCTGGCTGTCGAACCACACCGCAGGTTCCGGCGCATTCAAACTGGTCAACTGGCAGAAGGGCCAGACCCTGACCATGGAGCAAAACAGCTATTACGCTGGCCCCAAACCGACGCTGAAAAAGGTCGTGGTGAAGATCATCGGTGAGGCCTCGGTGCGCCGCTTGCAGCTCGAACACGGTGACCTGGACATCATTGAGGACATGCCCGAAGACCAGCTAGAAGCGCTGGCGAAAAAATCCGGCATCGTTGTGGGTGACTATCCATCACTGCGCGTGACGCTGCTGTACCTCAATACGCAAAAAGCGCCGATGAACAACCCGGACGCGCGGCGTGCCATTGTCGAGTCGCTGGACTACGACGGCATCATCAACGGCATTCTCAAAGGCAAAGCCAAGCCGTTGAACGGCCCGATTCCACAAGGCATGTGGGCGTACGACGAGAAACAGCCGGCCTTCAAGCAAGACATGAACAAGGCTAAAGCCGACCTGGCGAAAGTTTCGCCGAAGGTCAGCAACCTGACGTTCATGTATTCCGACAAAGACCCGAACTGGGAGCCGATAGGCCTGACCCTGCAAGCGGGACTGCAGCCTCTGGGCGTCAACCTGAAGCTGGAAAAGCTCGCCAACGCGAGCATGCGTGAGCGCCTGGGCAGCGGCGACTTCGACATCGCCATCGGCTCGTGGAGCCCGGACTTCGCCGACCCCTACATGTTCATGAACTTCTTCTTCGACTCCAAGCTGAAGGGGCTGGCGGGCAACCGCTCGTTCTATGACAACCCGGCGGTGGACTCGCTGATCCGCGAATCGGCCACCACCAACGACATGGGCAAACGCATCGAGCTCTACCAGCAGGCGCAGAAGATCGTGCTCAACGACAGCGTCTACGCCTACCTGTATCAGAAGGCCTACACCTTGCCGATGAGCGAGAAGGTCAAGGGCTACGTGTTCAACCCGATGCTGGAGCAAGTGTTCAACGTCGGCACGATCACCAAGTAAGCGTTTCACCGGTAAGTCGCTGTCGCATCGCATGGCTCCGTCGCTCTGGCGGCCCATGCGGTGCAACGCTGTGTCCGCGAGCTGTTTCGCGTTATTGATCGACTGCGTGACCGAGGTGCCTGATGGCCTTCCTGAATATGCTGCGTAAACGCCTCGGCGGCCTTCTGCTGGTCGTGTTCGGCGTTTCCCTGATTACCTTTTCGATTTCCCACCTGATCCCGGGCGACCCGGCGCGGCTGATCGCGGGCGACCGTGCCACCGACGCAATCGTCGAAAACATCCGCCATCAACTGGGATTGGATTTGCCGCTGTATCAACAGTACGGCCGCTACATGATGGACCTGCTTCAAGGCGATCTGGGCACGTCCATTCGCACCCATCGTCCCGTGCTTGAAGACCTGCAAACATTCTTCCCGGCCACGCTGGAGCTGGCCCTCGTCGCGCTGACCCTGTCGATCCTGGTGGGCGTGCCATTGGGCGTGCTGTCGGCGGTGTATCACAACCGTTTCATCGACCAAGTGGCGCGAACCCTGGCAGTGACGGGGATTTCTACCCCGGCATTCTGGCTCGGGCTGGGCCTGATCGTGCTGTTCTACGGCCATTTGAACTGGTTGCCGGGCAGCGGTCGCCTTGACGAGGGGCTGGAGCCGCCGCGGACCGTCACCGGTTTCTACCTGATCGACACGCTGCTGGCCGGCGACACGGCGCTGTTCTTCAACGCATTGCAGCATCTGATCCTGCCGGCCATCACCCTGGGCTTCGTCAACCTGGGGGTGGTTGCGCGGCAGATCCGCTCGGCGATGCTCGATCAGCTGGGCGAAGACTACATCCGTACCGCGCGGGCCTACGGGCTGTCGAAGTGGGCGGTAATCCTGCGCCACGCATTGCCCAACGCGCTGATTCCCTCGGTGACAGTGCTGGGCCTGACCCTGGGCGATCTGCTCTACGGCGCGGTGCTCACCGAAACCGTGTTTGCCTGGCCGGGCATGGGCGCTTACGTGGTCAAGTCGATCCAGTCACTGGATTTCCCCGCCGTGATGGGTTTCGCGATCATGGTGTCCTTCATTTATGTGCTGCTGAACATGGCGATCGATCTGCTGTACCGCCTGATCGACCCGCGCATTGGCGAGGTCAACTGAATGTCCACTCCGATCACCGCGCCCTCCGTGGCGCCACTGCCGGCGGCATCGCGCTGGCAAGACACGTTTGCTTACCTGGCGCATCAGGTGCGCCGTAGTCCGCTGACCATGGCGGGTTTGCTGATCACAATGATGGTGCTGTTGGTGATGGTGTTCGCGCCCTGGCTCGCGTCCCATGACCCCAACGCCCTGAACCTCAGCCAACGCCTGGCTGCGCCGTCCGCCGCCCACTGGTTTGGCACCGATGAAGTGGGCCGCGATTTGTTCAGCCGCGTGCTGTACGGCAGCCGGCAATCCGTTGGCGTCGGGCTGTTTGTGGCCTTCGCATCGTGTCTGGCCGGGGGGTTGCTCGGCTGCCTGTCGGGGATCATTGGCGGACGTTTCGACGGTCTGATCATGCGCCTGATGGACATCATGCTGTCGGTGCCGTCCCTGGTGCTGATCATGGCCCTGGCCGCTGCGCTCGGCCCGAGCCTGTTCAACGCCATGCTCGCCATCACGCTGGTGCGGATTCCGTTCTACGTGCGGCTGGCCCGGGGGCAGGCCCTGAGTATCCGCCAGATGGGTTACGTCAAAGCCGCCGAGACCTTCGGTGCCGGGCGCTGGCACATGGTCAGCTGGCACGTCGCGCGTAACGCGATGCCGCCGTTGCTGGTGCAGCTGAGCCTGGACATCGGCAGCGCCATCCTCATGGCGTCGGCGCTGGGTTTCATCGGCCTTGGCGCGCAACAGCCGACTGCGGAGTGGGGCGCGATGGTCGCCACGGGTCGTAACTACATCCTCGACCAGTGGTGGTACTCGACCTTTCCCGGCGTGGCGATTCTGATCACCGCCACCGGCTTCAACCTTTTGGGCGACGGCGTGCGTGATCTGCTCGACCCACGGCAACAGGGGAAATGACCATGACCGCTACTGCTCAACAGCCCCTTGCCGGGGCTGCACCGGTGCTGGTCATTGATGACCTGCGCATTGAATTCCCGGCCTACAAGAGCACCGTCAAGGCGCTTAATGGGGTGTCGCTGCACGTCGATCCCGGTGAGATCGTCGGTGTTATCGGCGAGTCCGGCTCTGGCAAGTCGGTCACCGCGATGCTCAGCCTGCGCCTGCTGCCGGAGCGATCTTACGAGGTGAAAAGCGGCAGGTTGAGCATCCTTGGCCGCGACATGCTGACCGCCAAAGAGAAGGACCTGCTGAGTGTGCGCGGCCGTGACGCGGCGATGATCTTTCAGGAACCCATGACCGCGCTCAACCCGACCCGCCGGATCGGCCGGCAGATGCTCGACGTGATCATTCACCACCAGCGCCTGAGCAAGGCCGAAGCCAAGGCCAAAGCCATCGCTTTGCTGCGCGACATGCACATCGCCGACCCCGAGCAGGTGATGAACAGCTATCCCTTCGAGCTGTCCGGCGGCATGCGCCAGCGGGTAATGATCGCCCTGGCGTTCTCCTGCGATCCGCAGTTGTTGATTGCCGACGAACCCACCACGGCGCTCGACGTGACCGTGCAACGACAAGTCCTGCTGTTGCTGCGCGAGAAAGCGCGGGCACGCGGTACGGCGATCTTGCTGATCACCCATGACATGGCGCTGGTGTCGCAGTTCTGCGACCGCGTCTACGTGATGTACACCGGCGCGGTGGTGGAGCAGGGCGTCACGGCGCAGGTCATGGCCGACCCTCAACACCCTTACACCCGAGGGCTGCTCAGTGGTTTGCCGGAGCAGGTCGAGCCAGGGCAGGATCTGATGACCATCCCCGGTCAGGTGCCCAATCTGTCGGCGTTGCCGGACGGCTGTACGTTCCGTGATCGCTGCGCCTTCGCCATGCCCAAATGCGTGGAGCGTCCGCCGATGCATACCCTCAATGTTATTGCGGACCGCAAGAGCGCCTGCTGGCTGAGCGTTCCCCATCCCGTCACCGTACAGGAGTCGCGGACATGAACCGCTCGGCCCTCAAACCCTTGCCGGACCAAAGCCCGGCCATCCTCGCCCTGCACGACGTGCGCGTGCATTACCCGATGGGCAAAGACTGGCTCGGTCGTCCCAAGGCCTTTGCCCATGCCCTTAACGGCATTGATCTGCAGGTCCGCGCCGGTGAAACCCTGGGCGTGGTCGGTGAATCCGGCTGCGGTAAAAGCACGCTGGCGCAATTGCTGATGGGGCTGATCAAGCCGACGGAGGGCCGGCTGGCCTGGGTTTACAGCACCGAGCAAGAGCGCAGCAGCAACGTACAGATCGTCTTTCAGGACCCGCAGTCGTCCCTCGACCCTCGATTGCCAGTATGGAAAATCATCACTGAACCGCTGTTCGTGCAGCGGTCCGCGCCGCGCCAGGCGATGCGTGCCATCGCTGCGAAAGTGGCGTCTCAGGTGGGCATTCGTACCGAGTACCTGGAGCGCTTTCCCCATCAGTTTTCCGGTGGGCAGCGTCAGCGCATTGCAATTGCCCGTGCGCTGTCTTCGGACCCGGACATCATCGTCCTTGATGAGCCGACGTCGGCGCTGGATATTTCGGTGCAGGCGCAGATCCTCAACCTGCTGGCCGAACTGCAACGCAGCCGCGACCTTACTTACATCCTGATCTCCCACAACGTTTCGGTGGTGCGTCACATGGCCGACCGGGTGGCGGTGATGTACCTGGGGCAGATCGTCGAGCTGGGCACCGCCGCCGAGGTACTGGAGCGGCCGCGGCATCCGTACACGCAACTGCTGCTGGAGGCGGTGCCGCGTCTGGGCGTGGCGGTGGACGAGGCGCAGGCCTCGGCGCCCACGGAGCTGCCGGGCAACCGCACGCTGCCGACCGGGTGCTTCTTTCGCGACCGTTGCCCCAGAGCCACCGCCGGCTGCGAACAGCCTCAGGCGCTGCTTCCCGTCAGAGGCGCAGCAGAAGGCGAGCGGGTGCGCTGTCATCTGGCGTCGTAAGGGAGGGCTTTCATCAGACCCGCAGGAGTGCGGCTGCTCGCGAATGTGGTGTGCCAGTCAGTGCCTCATTGCCTGGACAAATGCCTTCGCGGGCAAGCGCGCTCCTACAGTGCCGGTCAGTCATGCGCTGACATGATCGTTCCCACGCTCCGCGTGGGAATGCAGACCCTGACGCTCTGCGTCGCATGGATATTCATCGCCCGGGCTGCCATCACACCTGTAGGAGCGCGCTTGCCCGCGAATGCGTGATGTCAGTCAGCGCATCAGTGCCTGATGAAATGCCTTGGCGGGCGAGCGCTCCTACGATCCCGGGCAGTCAGGCGATGACATATTGACTGGGGTGACGCGTTCGCCAGCAAGCCGGCTCCTACAGAGCGGGTACGCCTTTCAATTGCCTGATCGTTCCCACGCTCCGCGTGGGAATGCAGACCCTGACGCTCTGCGTCACATGGACATGCAAAAATCATCTCCAATTAACTCCTAAAAATTAGCGATTGTTAATTAAGCCTTATATAAGCAATGGTCTTTATTGGATCCACTCATTGAACTAACGCTGTGCGTTTGAATGGAAGTTGACTGGGATCTCCCTCAATTAACCGCCCCCAAACTTTCATCTATAACTGCCCTAAATTCCGCACCGTCGCGGCCGAAACAGCTTTCATGCCGTGCCTATTTTTCCCCTGCAGACCGAGTGCAGGGGGCAGCGCACCTGTCGGCACCGCATTCGCGTCGCTGTCATCTCCGGTTATGGAAACACTCATATGATCAAACGTCTGGGTTTCAGCAGAAAGATCCTGCTGGCCGCTGCACTGATAGTGGTAGTTGCCTTTTCATGTTTCATCCTGGTGAACGATTATCGCCAACGTGAAACCCTGAAAAACAACGTCGCTTCCGAACTTCAACAGTTGGGCAGTCTGACCACGCAAAACATTCAAACCTGGCTCGACAGCCGCACTCAGTTGCTCAACTCCATGGCCCAGCAAATCGCTGTTGACGGCCCGGCGGCGAGCAGCCTGCAGCGCGTCATCGGGCTGCCGGTCTACCCGGACAACTTCCAGCTGAGTTATTTCGGCGGCAAGGACGGTGTGATGTTCTCCGTGCCCGCCGGCAATCGCGCGGCCGACTACGACCCGCGTGCCCGTGGCTGGTACAAGGCGGCCGATGCGGCGCAGGGCATCATCGTCACCGAGCCTTACATTGCCGCATCGTCGGGCAAACTGGTCGTGACCCTGGCCACACCGGTGCGCCAGCAGGGCCAGATGATCGGCGTGGCCGGCGCGGACATTTCCCTGGACGCCATCAGCAAGACCATCAACTCGCTGAACTTCGGTGGCCACGGCTACGCGTACATCGTCAGCGCCGACGGCAAGATTCTCATTCACCCGGACAGCAAGCTGTTGCTCAAAAACGTCAGCGAAGCCTATCCAAACGGCGCGCCGAGCATCGCTCCCGGGGTTGCGGAAATCGAGTCCGGCGGCAAGGCGCAGATCATCTCGCTCACCAAGGTCGAAGGCCTGTCTTCGGCGAACTGGTACGTGGCGCTGGTGCTCGACCGTGACGCGGCCTATTCGATGCTCAGCGAGTTTCGGTCCTCGGCGATCTTCGCCATGGTCATCGCCGTGGCAATCATCATGCTGGCGCTGGGGCTGTTGATCCGCGTGCTGATGCAGCCGTTGCACCAGATGAGCCGCGCGATGCAGGACATTGCCGACGGTGAGGGCGACCTGACCAAGCGTTTGGCCATTGTTTCGCAGGACGAATTCGGCGCACTGGCGCAGTCCTTCAACCGCTTCGTCGAGCGCATCCACGGCTCGATTCGCGAAGTGGCCTCGACGGCAGGGCAGTTGGGCGAGGTGGCCGCTCGTGTGGTGGGCGCATCCAACTCGTCGATGGGCAATTCGGATCAGCAAACCAGCCGCACCAGCAGCGTGGCTGCCGCGATCAACCAGCTCGGCGCTGCCGCCCAGGAAATCGCCCAGAACGCCGCGCTGGCGTCGCAGCACTCCAGCGAAGCCACGCAACTGGCCAGCGAAGGCCAGGGCGTTGTCAGCCAGACGATCAAGGCAATGAATCAGCTGTCCGAGAAGATCAGCGAGTCGTGCGCCAACATTGAAACGCTGAATAACAAGACGGCCAATATCGGGCAGATTTTGGAAGTCATCACCGGTATCTCGCAGCAGACCAATTTGCTGGCGCTTAACGCGGCCATCGAAGCGGCGCGGGCAGGGGAGGCGGGTCGTGGGTTTGCGGTGGTCGCCGATGAGGTGAGAAACCTGGCGCACCGTACGCAGGATTCGGCGCAGCAGGTGCAGGGCATGATCGAGGAGTTGCAGGTCGGCGCGCGCGACGCGGTGATCAATATGACCGAGAGCCAGCGCCAGAGTGAGAGCAGTGTGGTGATTGCCAATCAGGCCGGGGAGCGCTTGAACAGCGTGACGCGTCGGATCAGCGAGATTGATGGCATGAACCAGTCGGTGGCGACGGCGACCGAGGAGCAGACGGCGGTGGTGGAGTCGATCAATGTCGACATTACGGAGATCAATACGCTTAATCAGGAGGGTGTCGATAACCTGAAGTCCACGTTGGATGCGTGTGCTCATCTGGAGCATCAGACTGCGCGGTTGCAGCATTTGGTGGGGACGTTTCGGATCTAGATCGCATATCAGGATCAGGATCAGGATCAAGATCCTTAAGATCAAAAGCGCCTGCCTGGGGGCAGGCTGTTTCGCCTTC
This sequence comes from Pseudomonas lutea, assembly GCF_000759445.1. Classification (NCBI taxonomy): domain Bacteria; kingdom Pseudomonadati; phylum Pseudomonadota; class Gammaproteobacteria; order Pseudomonadales; family Pseudomonadaceae; genus Pseudomonas; species Pseudomonas lutea. The sequence continues at coordinate 1,192,993 of NZ_JRMB01000001.1, read as the reverse complement.
GGCGAGTTACTTGGAAAAGCACCCCAAGTAACCAAGGGTGCTTGCTCCTGGTTAGGTTCCTCCTTCGTCGGAATACCCTCACTCCGACGACACTCTGTGGGCCCGCGCCGAACGGACATCCATGTCCTGACGGCGCTCTCGCCGCATCCATGCGGCTCGGCCCACTGCGCGTCGTCTGCGTTCGGCCTGCACCCAAGTCGCGATTGGGGGTGTTTGGGCTTTTTGCGTATGAAGATCAAAAGCGAATCAAAAGCAGAGCAACAGCTTCCCGGCTGAAGCCGGTCCCACCAACCCAGGCACGGCGCGAAACTGTAGGAGCCGCTGCCAGGCATCTGATCGTGCCCACGCTCTGCGTGGGTATGCATCCCGGGACGCTCTGCGTCCATCGCAAGCTGAACCCGGCCCTCTTGGACGAAACGCATTCCACAGTGGGACCGGCTTCAGCCGGGAAGAGGCCAGTTTCTACACGCTCACTTCTGCGGTGTGACACCGGACGCTTTCCCGGCTAAAGCCGGTCCCACCAACGCAGGCACGACGCGAAACACGCTGAATTCTGCGGTGTGACACCGGGCGCTTTCCCGGCTAAAGCCGGTCCCACCAATGCAGGCACGTCGCGAAACACGCTCGATTTTGCGGTGTGACACCGGACGCTTTCCCGGCTAAAGCCAGCCCCACCAACCCAGACACGACGCGAAAACTGTAGGAGCCGGCTTGCTGGCGAACCGGTGTCAGCAGCCGACACTTTCGGTTCTGGCCCTCCGCGTTCGCCAGCAAGTCGGCTTCTGCAGAACCGCTGCCAGGCATCTGTTCTGCCGTGCTGCGACCAACGCTGTCCGGCTAATGCCAGTCGCACTTGCTGTATCGCGATAGGCCAACGGACCAACGGCACGCATTATTTGTTTCAGCCTCACCTTCGGACTCGCCAATTCAGCGTCGACATCCGTGCAACTTGTCTAGCGCGGGCGGCGGCTAGATCGCCCTTGCGCGCCAACCTGTCCACGATCCTCGCGAATAATCCCGCATCAAACCGTCTACGAAGTGCAATCCCACAGTCATCGTCGATTCATGGAACTGCCACAGGCTGCCCCTAATGTCACTCGCACCGAACGCGGCCATGGACGGTCGTGCGGCTGATCATTCACTCCCGGCAGGACGCTGGAATCACAAGACCAGAGAAGCCCATGACCGCAGCCATTCATGTCGACCGCTTGAACAAGACATTCGCCCGCAAGACCGCTTTGGTTGACCTCGCATTGTCTATACAACACGGAGAAATGGTGGCGCTGATCGGCGCTTCCGGCTCCGGCAAATCCACTTTATTGCGTCACCTCGCCGGCCTTGCCTGTTGCGACCGTGACAATGGCGGCAGCGTCCAGGTCCTGGGCCGCGAAGTGCAGGCCTCGGGCCGTCTCAACAGCAAGGTGCGCCGTTTGCGCGCGGACATCGGCTACATCTTCCAGCAATTCAACCTCGTCAATCGCCTGAGCGTGCTCGACAACGTGTTGCTCGGTTGCCTGGGCCGCATGCCGCGCTGGCGTGGCAGCCTTGGGCTGTTCAATGCCGAGGAAAAAGCCCGCGCCATGGCCAACCTCGAGCGCGTCGGCCTGGCTGACCTGGCGCCGCAACGGGCCTCGACGCTGTCTGGCGGGCAGCAGCAACGCGTGGCCATCGCCCGCGCGCTGACTCAGCAGGCCGAAGTCATTCTGGCTGACGAACCGATCGCCTCCCTGGACCCCGAGTCCGCGCGCAAGGTCATGGAAATCCTCGCCGACATCAATCGCCAGGACGGCAAGACCGTCGTGGTCACCCTGCATCAGGTCGATTACGCCGTGCGTTATTGCCCGCGCGCCGTGGCGCTGAAAGGCGGGCGGATTCATTTCGATGGCAACGGCGCCGAGCTCAACAGCCAGTTTCTCAATGACCTGTACGGCGCCGACGCTGATACCAGCCTGATGTTCGACGGCAACGCACGTCCTGCCGAACGTCCGGCGCGGCTGGTCATGGCCCGGGCCTGATCAGCCAAGGCGCTTTGCGCCGCGAATCCCTCACCCCAACCCCGTTTCAGGAGTTCTCCATGTTGAACCGTATCGGGCGCGTGTTCGCGTCTGCCGCTGTGATTGCCGGTTGCCTGATGGGCACTGCGCAGGCAGACGACAACGTCATCAACTTCGGCATCATGTCCACCGAGTCGTCGCAAAACCTGAAAAGCGTCTGGCAGCCCTTTATCGACGACATGTCGAAAAAGACTGGACTGAAAGTCAACGCCACCTTTGCGTCCGACTACGCCGGCCTGATTCAGGGCATGCGTTTCAACAAGGTGGACGTGGCCTGGCTGGGCAACAAGGCGGCCATGGAAGCGGTTGACCGTTCCGGCGGCGAAATCTTCGCTCAGACCGCTGCGGCCAACGGCGCGCCGGGTTACTGGAGCGTGATCATTGCGCGCAAGGACAGCCCGATCAATTCGGTCGAGGACATGCTCAAGCACGCCAAGGAACTGACCTTCGGCAACGGCGACCCTAACTCCACCTCGGGCTACCTGGTGCCGGGCTATTACGTCTTCGCCCAGAACCATGTCGATGCGGCCACCGCCTTCAAGCGCACGCTTAACTCCAGCCATGAAGTCAACGCACTGAGCGTGGCGAAAGGGCAGCTGGATGTCGCGACCTTCAACACCGAAAGCTGGGACCGCCTGGAAGTCACGCAGCCAGACAAAGCCGCGCTGCTCAAAGTGATCTGGAAATCGCCGCTGATCCCGGCCGACCCGATGGTCTGGCGCAAGGGGCTGTCGGACGCGGACAAAAACAAGATCCGCGACTTCTTCGCCAACTACGGCGACACGGATGAAGAAAAGGCCGTGCTGAAGAACATGCAGATGAGCAAGTTCCTCAAATCCTCGGACGACCAGTTGCTGACCATCCGCCAGCTTGAGCTGTTCAAGCAAAAGACCGAAACCACGGCCAGCACCACCCTCAGCGCCGATGAGAAGGCCACGCGCCTGAAAGACATCGACGCCGGTCTCGCCAGGCTGCAGGACCGCATCACCGAGCTGGAAAAACAAGGCACCGCCAAGGCGGGTTGATGCACCCGGCGCGCTGGCGCCTCACGACGCTGCCTCAACGCGTCACCGCTCAGCGCGCCCGGCATGACCGTTCACCCGTTCGCAACCGGACTTCTTATGACCACTCACGCTGCTTACCTGCAAACCGCCGGCAAACGCACTTGGCCGCAATACCTGGGCTGGGGCCTGTTCCTGGCGATGATGGCCTGGGCCTGGCACGGCGCCGAGATGAACCCGCTGGCGCTGTACCGCGACTCCGGGAACATGGCCACCTTTGCCGCCGACTTTTTCCCGCCGGACTTCCACGAATGGCGGGCCTATCTCAAGGAAATGATCGTCACCGTGCAGATCGCGCTGTGGGGCACGCTGCTGGCCATCGTCTGCTCGGTGCCCCTGGGCATTCTGTGCGCCGACAACATCACACCCTGGTGGATTCACCAGCCGCTGCGTCGGGTCATGGATGCCTTCCGTTCGATCAACGAAATGGTCTTCGCGATGCTGTTCGTGGTGGCCGTCGGCCTGGGCCCCTTTGCTGGCGTGCTGGCGCTGTGGATCAGCACCACCGGCGTGCTCGCCAAGCTGTTCGCCGAAGCAGTGGAAGCGATCGACCCCGGCCCGGTCGAGGGCGTGCGTGCCACCGGCGCCAGTGCCTTGCAGGAAGTGATCTTCGGGGTCATCCCGCAAGTCATGCCGCTGTGGATTTCCTACGCGCTGTACCGTTTTGAATCCAACGTGCGCTCGGCGACGGTGGTGGGGATGGTCGGTGCCGGCGGGATCGGCGTGATCCTCTGGGAAAACATCCGCGCGTTCCAGTTCACCCAGACCTGCTCGGTGTTGCTGGTGATCATCGTGGTGGTCAGCGTCATTGACATCTTCTCCCAGCGCCTGCGCAAGCAGTTCATCTAACGACCACGACAGGAGAGGGTGCGAACCCTTTTTTTAGCCATGCAGTTGTCTAGACAAACCGAAGTCCTGCGCCATCCCGCTGCGCCGCTGGCAGCCTCTAGCCGCCAGCCCGCGCAGCGCGAACCGATGTACCTCGAACTGGCGCACACCCTGCGCAGCGAACTCAACCGCTACAGCGCCGGGGACTACCTGCCCGCCGAGGTGCAGCTGGCCGCACGCTTTGAGGTCAATCGTCACACCTTGCGCCGTGCCGTCGACGAACTGGTGCGTGAAGGCAGCCTGCTGCGCCGCCAGGGCAAAGGCACGCAGGTGCTGGGGCGGCCGCTGGTCTACCCGGTTGCCGCCGGCAGCGCCTACAGCGAATCGCTGTCGGCATTGGGTCACGGCGTTGAGGCGGTGCTGCTGCAGCGTCGGCACTGCACGGCCACCGCGGAGGAGGCCGAGCATCTGGGCCTGCCTCTCAACGCGCCACTCATAGAACTGCAGACCCTGCGCCGCCTCGACGGCCAGCCGGTCTGCCTGATTCGCCATCGTTATTGCGCCACTCGCGCGCCGTTGATTGCCGACTACACCAGCGGTTCGGTGCGCCAGTTCCTGGCCGAGCGTCAGCTGCCATTGACCCGCACGTTCAGCCTGATCGGTGCGCGCTTGCCCAGTCGCGAAGAAGCCAGCGTGCTGTTGATGCCGCGCCACCTGCCGGCGCTGACGGTGCTCACCCTTTCCCATGACGCGCTTGGAAACGCGGTGGAGATTGCCCATTCCACCAGCCGTTCCGACCGCTTCCAGTATCAGATCGTCACCTGACGGAGATGTCCTCGATGACTGCCACACCTGCCCATGACACACCCGATGCTCCAGCGTCTGACCAGGCTGCCCGCCAGCACTGGATTGGCGTGCTCGCGCGTAGCCGTCGCGCCGAACTGCTGCCCCACGAAGCTGCGCTGCGTGACGCCGATTACCAGCTGATCCGCGCGCCGGAAATCGGCATGGCCCTGGTGCGTGGCCGCATGGGCGGCAGCGGCGCGCCGTTCAACGTCGGCGAGATGACCGTGACCCGTTGCGTGGTGCGCCTGGCCGATGGCCGTACCGGTTTCAGTTACCTGGCCGGGCGCGACAAGGCCCACGCCGAGCTCGCCGCACTGGCCGACGCGCATTTGCAGGGCGCACGCCGGGCGCACTGGATCAGCGACCTGATTGACCCGCTGGCTCGGGCGCAAGACCTGCGCCGGGCTCAACAACACGCCGAAACCGCTGCGACCAAAGTGGACTTCTTCACCCTGGTCAGAGGAGAAAACTGATGAGCACCTCTCTCGCAACTCAATCCTTGCCTGCATCGCTGTTGCAGCCGGCGTTCGCCGATCCGGTGCTGGACGCCCAGCGCAGCTTTCGCGCCGCGCTCAAGGCCCTCGCCGGTCCCGGTGTGGCCCAGAGTCTGCTCGCCACCCAGACCCCGCCGCACCTGGAGGGTCTCGCCGCCGCCAGCCACGCCTTGTGCCTGGCGTTGCTGGACGTCGACACGCCGCTGTGGCTTGCGCCGACTTTCGACACTCAGGCGATTCGCGCCAACCTGACGTTCCATTGCGGCTGTCCGATTGTCAGCGACCGGCAAAACGCACGCTTCGCCTTGCTCGATGACAGCCAGCTGCATGACCTCAGCGGCTTCGACCTTGGCAACGACCGCTACCCGGACCAGTCCTGCACGCTGCTGGTTCAGCTGCCGAGCCTGCAGGGCGGTACCCAGCTGGCCTGGCAAGGCCCGGGCATCGAAACCCGAAACCACGTCAGCCTGCCGCTGCAGGAAGCGTTCTGGCGCGAGCGCGAAGCCCGCAACGACTTCCCCCGTGGCATCGACGTGTTCTTCGTCGCCGGCAGCGAACTGCTGGGCCTGCCGCGCAGCACCCAGGTGCTGCTCAAGCCGCAGCCTGCCAGTCTGCAACCGTCGAGAGGAGCTGCCTGATGTACGTTGCCGTCAAGGGTGGCGAACAGGCCATCGACAATGCTCATGCGCTGCTGGCCAGGAAACGTCGGGGCGATACCGCCGTTGCCGAACTCGGCGTAGAGCAGATCCGTCAGCAACTGCCCCTGGCCGTGGCCCGGGTGATGACAGAAGGCTCGCTGTACGACACCGAGCTGGCAGCCCTGGCGATCAAGCAATCGGCGGGCGATCTGGTTGAAGCGATCTTTCTGCTGCGCGCTTACCGCACCACGCTGCCGCGCTTCAGTGCCAGTCTGCCGATCGACACCGCCGGCATGCAGCTCAACCGGCGTTTGTCGGCCACGTTCAAGGACGTGCCGGGCGGGCAGTTGCTGGGGCCGACGTTTGACTACACCCACCGCCTGCTGGATTTCACCCTGCTGGCCGAGGGTGAGTTTCCCGGCCCCCAAGTGCAGGCCGGGGCGACCGTGCAGGCGTGTCCACGGGTCTCCGGGCTGCTCGCCAAAGAGGGGCTGATCAAGGAGGAAACCGACACCGGTGCGCCGGTGGCGGACATCACCCGCGAGCCACTGGAATACCCGGCCAGTCGCGCCGAGCGACTGCAAGCGCTGGCTCGCGGTGACGAGGGCTTTTTACTGGCGCTGGGTTATTCGACCCAACGTGGCTACGGGCGCAACCATCCGTTTGCCGGCGAGATTAGAGTGGGCGACGTCGACGTCTGGATCGAGCCGGAAGAGCTGGGCTTCGCAATCTGCATCGGCGCCATCGAAGTGACCGAGTGCGAAATGGTCAACCAGTTCGTCGGCTCTGCCACCGAGCTGCCGCAGTTCACTCGCGGCTATGGCCTGGCCTTCGGTCACGCCGAGCGCAAGGCCATGGGCATGGCGCTGGTGGACCGCTCACTGCGCGCCGATGAATACAGCGAAGAAATCGTCTCGCCCGCGCAGCAGGAGGAATTCGTCCTGGCGCACTGCGACAACGTCGAAGCCGCCGGTTTCGTCTCCCACCTCAAGCTGCCGCACTACGTCGATTTCCAGGCCGAACTGGAACTGATCCGCAAACTGCGCGCGCCCTCCAAGGAGCAGGCCCAATGAACGCCGCCACCCAACCTCGGCCGCACCCGCAGCCACAACCCCAGCTGCCGCGCGACGAGGCTTACAACTTTGCGTATCTGGACGAGCAGACCAAACGCATGATCCGGCGCGGCCTGCTCAAGGCGGTGGCGATCCCCGGTTATCAGGTGCCGTTCGGTGGTCGCGAGATGCCGCTGCCGTATGGCTGGGGCACTGGCGGCATGCAACTCACCGCCGCGATTCTGGGCGCCGAAGACGTACTCAAAGTGATTGATCAGGGCGCCGATGACACCACCAACGCCGTATCGATCCGGCGTTTCTTCGCCCGCACCGCCGGCGTTGCTACCACCGAGCGAACCCCCGAAGCGACGATCATCCAGACCCGTCACCGGATACCGGAAACGCCGCTGCACGCCGATCAGATCATGGTCTATCAGGTGCCCATTCCCGAGCCGCTGCGTTTCATCGAGCCCTCGGAAACCGAGACCCGGACCATGCACGCGCTGAATGATTACGGCGTCATGCACGTCAAGCTCTACGAAGACATCGCCACCTTCGGCCACATCGCCACCGCCTATGCCTACCCGGTGACCGTGGACGAGCGCTACGTCATGGACCCATCGCCAATCCCCAAATTCGACAACCCCAAGCTGAACATGAGCCCGGCGTTGATGCTGTTCGGCGCGGGTCGCGAGAAGCGCCTGTATGCCGTGCCGCCGTTTACCCGCGTCACCAGCCTGGACTTCGAGGACCACCCCTTCGAAGTGCAGCAATGGGCGCACAACTGCGCCATCTGCGGTAGCCGGGAATCGTTCCTCGACGAGCTGATCCTCGACGATCAGGGCACCCAGAGCTTCGTCTGCTCGGACACCGATTACTGCGCACAACGCGTCAGTCAGGGGAGGGCCGCGCAATGAACGTCGCTCAACAGATCGACCGTGATGCCCTCAGTGATCGCACCCAGCCACTGCTCAAAGTGCGCGGCCTGAGCAAATTGTACGGGCCGGAAAAAGGCTGTCAGGACGTCAGCTTCGAGCTGTTCCCCGGTGAGGTGCTGGGCATCGTCGGTGAGTCGGGCTCGGGCAAGTCGACCCTGCTGTCGTTGCTCAGTGGCCGCTGCCCGCCGGACAGCGGCGTCATCGACTACCGCCGCGCCGACGGCCACAAACACGCCGGTGAGTGGCTGGATCTGTACAGCGCCAGCGAGGCCGAGCGGCGCACTTTGCTGCGCACCGAATGGGGCTTCGTCGAGCAAAACCCCCGGGACGGCCTGCGCATGGCGGTGTCAGCCGGCGCCAATATCGGTGAGCGGCTGATGGCCCAGGGCGTGCGCAACTATCAGGCGCTGCGCGCGGCGGGGCTGGACTGGTTGAATCAGGTGGAGATCGACCCGGCGCGCATCGACGATTTGCCACGGACATTCTCCGGCGGCATGCAGCAGCGCTTGCAGATTGCTCGAAACCTGGTGTCCGGCCCACGACTGGTGTTCATGGACGAGCCCACCGGCGGCCTCGATGTGTCGGTGCAGGCGCGCTTGCTCGACCTGATGCGCGGGCTGGTGCGCGAGCTCGACCTGGCAGTGGTGCTCGTGACCCACGACCTGGCCGTGGCGCGCCTGCTCGCCGATCGCCTGATGGTCATGCGCCGTTCCCGCGTGGTGGAGACCGGCCTGACCGATCAGATCCTCGACGATCCGCAACACCCGTACTCGCAGCTGCTGGTGTCTTCGGTGCTGCAGCCATGATCCGACTTCCGGGGTGCTTTCAATGAACACGCTGATCGAGGTCCGTGACCTCTCGAAAACTTTCACGCTGCATCAGCAGAGCGGTGTCGTCCTCAACGTGCTGGATGGCCTTGATTTCGCCGTCAGTGCCGGCGAATGCCTGGTCCTGCACGGCCATTCCGGGGCAGGCAAAAGCACGTTGCTGCGCACGCTGTACGGCAACTATCTCCCCGCAGGCGGAAGTATTCGCGTGCAGCATCAGGGCGAGTGGCTGGAACTGGTCGGTGCCACCCCGCGCCAGGTATTGCAGGTGCGCCAGCAGACCCTGGGCTACGTCAGCCAGTTTTTGCGGGTCATCCCGCGCGTCGCGACGCTGGACGTGGTGATGGAGCCAGCGCTGGCCCGGGGCTGGACCCGGCAAGACGCCCAGGCGCGGGCCGAGCATCTGCTCGCTCGCCTGAACATCCCCCAGCGTTTGTGGCAGCTGGCGCCGGGGACCTTCTCCGGCGGGGAGCAGCAGCGCGTCAACATCGCGCGCGGCTTCATGGTGCCGTGGCCGGTGATGCTGCTCGACGAACCAACGGCCTCGCTGGACGACGATAATCGTCAGGTAGTGCTTGAACTGATCAATGAAGCCAAACACGCAGGCGCTGCGGTGATTGGCATCTTCCACGACCGCGTCGCCCGTGAAGCCGTCTGCGACCGGCATCTGGACATGACACCGTCTGCGCTCGATTCAGCTGCCAATCCGGCACGCGCGACCAATGAAACTTCGGCGCTGAAGGAGGCCGCACAATGCTGAACGAGCAGATCCTGACCAACGCCAGTGTGGTTTCTGCCCAGGGCGTGTTCCTCGGTACCGTGGTGCTGCGTGACGGCCTTATCAGCGAGGTCGACGACCGTGTCAGCTACTTGCCCCAGGCGCAGAACCTCAACGGCGAATACCTGTTGCCAGGGCTGGTGGAGCTGCACACCGACAACCTGGAAAAACACCTCAGCCCGCGGCCCGGTGTGGACTGGCCGTCGGCCTCGGCGGTGATGAGCCACGATGCGCAAATCATCGCGGCCGGCATCACCACCGTCTTCGACGCGCTGTCCATCGGCGACGTCAATCCCAAGGGCAAGCGCATGCAGCAACTGCCGGGCATGGTCGAGGCCATCGCCCAGGCAAACGCCGCCAACATGACACGCGCCGAGCACCGTCTGCACCTGCGCTGCGAAGTCTGTCATCCCGATACCTTGAGCGTGTTTCGCGACCTGGTGGAGCAACCGCTGGTACAGCTCGTCTCGACCATGGACCACTCGCCGGGCCAGCGCCAGTTCGCCCTTGAGTCCAAGTACCGTGAGTACTACATGGGCAAGTACCACTTGAGCAGCGAGCAGATGGACGCGTTCATTGTCGAGCAGGTGGCCAATTCGAAAACCTACAGCGACCGATACCGCCGCGCCATTGTCGATATCTGTCTGGAACGTGGCTTGTCGGTGGCCAGCCACGACGACGCGACCTTGGCGCACGTTGAGGAATCGGCGGCGTACGGCATGACCATCGCCGAGTTTCCGACCACACTGGAAGCCGCGCAGGGCTGCCGTCGTCTTGGCATGAGCGTGCTGATGGGCGCGCCGAATATCGTGCGCGGCGGCTCGCACTCGGGGAACATCGCAGCGGCGAGATTGGCCGAAGAAGGGCTACTGGATATTCTCTCCAGCGATTACTATCCGGCCAGTCTGTTGCAGGCGGCGTTCACCTTGGGTGCGCAGCTGGATGCAGCAAATGAGTCGACAGGCGCAGGACTGGCACGCGCGGTCAGCACGGTCAGCCTGGCGCCAGCGCGTTCGGCGGGCTTGTACGATCGCGGCGAGATTCGGGTGGGCCTGCGGGCTGACCTCATCCACGCCCGGGCGGCGGGCACGCTGCCGATCATTGAGCAGGTATGGCGACAAGCGAAGAGGGTGTTTTGATGACGGGCAGGTTGATCTATCTCATCGGGCCTTCGGGCTCGGGCAAGGACAGCCTGCTGGACGCTGCCCGCGAGGCATTGGCCGCGCGGGGCTGCCGAATCGTGCGGCGGGTCATCACACGCTCGGCCGAAGCCACCGGGGAGGCGGCGCAGGCCGTCAGCGTCGGGCGCTTTGAAGCCCTGCAGGCCGAAGGCGCCTTTGCGCTGGACTGGTTCGCCAACGGGCTGCATTACGGCATCCCGGTAGAGATCGATCAATGGTTGGCTGAAGGTCACGACGTGCTGATCAACGGCTCGCGCGGCCACCTGCCTCAGGCGCGCGCGCGTTACCCGCACATGAGCGTGGTGCTGCTGACGGTTGATCAAGCCGTGCTGCGCGAACGTTTGCAACGCCGGGCTCGGGAGTCTGCCGAAGACATCGAGACGCGACTGGCGCGCAATGCGCAGTTCACCCAAGGCCTGCTCGCCGATGACCCGGAATTAATCGTGCTCGACAACTCGGGGCCCCTTGAGCAAACGGTCGGCAGGCTCATGCAACACCTGGAGCGCGCCGACGCATGCGCCTGACCTTGCTGGGCACAGGAGATGCGCGGCAAGTCCCGGTTTACGGGTGTGACTGCGCCGCCTGCCACGCGGCCCGTCACGATGAGCGACTGCGCCGGCGCCCCTGCTGTGCGCTGGTCGAAGTGGGCGAACAACGCTGGTTGATCGACAGCGGCCTGACCGACCTCACCGAACGTTTCCCGCCGCGCAGCCTCAGCGGCATTCTGCAAACCCACTACCACGCCGACCACGCCCAGGGCCTGCTGCACCTGCGCTGGGGGCAAGGCCTGGTTATTCCGGTCCACGGCCCGGCGGACCCGGAAGGGCTGGCGGACCTGTACAAACACCCGGGCATTCTGGATTTCAGCCGACCCTTCATGCCATTCGAAAGCCGCGGGCTGGGCGACCTCCAGGTCACGGCACTGCCGCTGCTGCATTCCAGGCCAACCCTGGGTTACTTGCTGGAAGGCGGTGGACGGCGCATCGCCTACCTCACCGACACCGTCGGCTTGCCCCACGATACGCAAACCTTCCTGCAGCGCGAAGCGCTTGACGTGCTGATTCTGGATTGCTCGATGCCGCCCCAACCGCACGCACCGCGCAACCACAATGACCTGACCCTCGCGCTCAAAACCATTGACGAGCTCAAGCCTGGACAAGCAGTGCTGACCCATATCGGGCATACCCTGGATGCCTGGCTAATGGAGCATGCCGAGGATTTGCCCGAACACGTTCGGGTGGCGCGGGACGCAATGAAGGTCTGAACGGGGCTGGCAGGCGAGGTTTGGTGAGTCGTCCTGTTACCACCTGTCGCTCTGGTCGCTTAAACCTCGGTGCGGCTTCAACTTTTGCCTGTGATGGCCGTTGCAAATGTAGCCCTACATTTTCTTCGGAGTTTGACCATGTCTTTGATTCCCCGCCGTATCGCTGGACGAATGACCCTGGGAATCCTGACGTTGCTGGTGCTCACGGCCGTGGCGATTTTCGCGGTCATGACTCTGGGCGGCAAACCCCAGTTGGTGGCCGCCGGCACCGAGTCGGCAGAGCAGTCAGCCAGTGCCATTACCCGTCAGTTGGCGCTGCCGTTGAGCCGCATCGAAGGCACGGCTGCTGCCATGGCGCTGCTGGCAGAGTCTTTGCCCCGCGACGAAGCCCTGTACATGAGCAATTTCCCCGGACTGATCGACAGTCAGGGGGATGCGGCGATCGCCGGTGGCGGCGTGTGGCCGGAGCCCAACGCCTTCGCCGCAGGCACCGAGCGCCGCAGTTTTTTCTGGTCACGGGACGCCGGCAATCGATTGGGCTTTTCAGACGAATACAACCAGGTCAAGACACCGCCGTATCAGGCTGAGTCTTGGTACACCGGGGCCAAATCCGCGCCGGCGGGTCGTTGCGTGTGGTCCGATGCCTATCAGGATCCGGTCAGCGGCGTGGCAATGACCACCTGCAGCGTCCCTTATCGGGCGCAGGGCGCCTTCGCCGGTGTCGCGACCATCGACCTCAAGCTTGACGGTCTGGCCGCCTTCCTCAAAGAGAAAGGCGGCGTGACAGACGGCTACGCATTCGCAGTCGATCCTTCAGGGAACCTGCTGTATTTCCCCGACGCGAAAGGCACCAAGGGCCTGTTGACCGTTAGCGGGCTGAGCCAGGAACACGCCTGGTTCAAGCCGGTGGCTGATCAGCTCGCCAATAACACCTCGGCACTGTCGACCCTGAGAATCGAGCACGATGGTCGGCTTGACGGTCCGGCGTACGTCACGCTGGCGACCATGGCTGGCACGGGCTGGCGCATTGGCTTGGTGACGCCGGAAGCCCGCGTTGTCGGCCTGGCCAACCGCCTCACCGGACAGATTCTGTTGTTCCTGCTGCCGCTGCTTGGCGTGCTGCTGGGTCTGGCCTGGCTGGCCGGCAAACGGCTTCTGGCGCAACTGGAGGAAACCACTGCACAGATCTCGAGTCTGGGGCAGGGCGGTCAGACCGACACCCAGCTGGCGATTTTGCGCGCCGACGAGATTGGCGCGCTGCGTGAGTCGGTCAATCAATACGCCGGCTCGCTGCGCAACATGCTGCATCGCATCGCCGAGGAATCGCTGTCCCTGGAGCGCCAGGCCAACGAACTGGCGCAGCTGTCCCAAGGCGTGGCCGAGCGGGCCGAATCCCAGCGTCAAGACAACACCTTGCTGGCGACGGCGATCACCGAGATGTCGGCCAGTGCCAACGAAGTTGCCCAGAACACCACGGACTGCTCCGACACCGCCCGCCGTTCCCTGGGCGACGCGCAAAAAAGCCAGGATCAGGTCAACCACAACAGCCAGTCCATCGAGGTGCTGGCGACGGACATTGCCGGGGCGGCCGGCGCCATCACCCAGCTGGGCGATGACATCGAGCGCGTGGGCAGCGTCCTGGAGGTGATCAAATCGATTTCCCAACAGACCAACCTGCTGGCCCTGAACGCGGCGATCGAAGCGGCGCGCGCAGGCGAGCAGGGCCGCGGTTTTGCAGTCGTGGCTGACGAGGTGCGTACCCTCGCCGGGCGAACCCAGGCGTCGGCGAACGAGATTCAGGAGATGATCTCGCAATTGCGTCAGGCCTCCACCGCGGCCGTCTCGACCATGCAAAGCGGTGCCACCCGCACCCGTGAGTCGGTGCAGCAAGCCGTCAGCGTCGCCGCCACACTGGGCACCACCGTGTTCAGCTTCGACGACATCGTCCAGCGCGCTCATCAGATTGCCGTCGCCGCCCAGGAGCAAAGCCATGTCACCCACGAAATCAACGAACTGGCGGTGCGCATCCACGCCTCCAGCGAACAAGGCGCCAGGGACGCCGGCACCTTGCGCGAACTGGGCAAAGGCATGCAGTCCATCTCCGGTCGTCTGGGGGCATTGAGCCGGGGTGGCAATCAGGCCTGAAGCACTTGGTGCGCCGCCCAGGCTGGGCGTGAGCACGACCAGACCTTCAGCGTCCGAAACGCCGTCTTCGTGAGCAAGCTCACTCCACGTTGATGGTGTCTGCCCCGAATTTGATGGCGCCCACACCGGCCTCTTCCCGGCTAAAGCCGGTCCCACTAACAGCACCGCGTACACCCTGTGGGACCGGCTTTAGCCGGGAAGCTTTGGCTCTGCTTTTGCTCCGCATTTGCTCCGCACTTGCTCTGCTGTTGCTCTGCTGTTGCTCTGCTGTTGCTCTGCTGTTGCTCTGCTGTTGCTCTGCTGTTGCTCTGCTGTTGCTCTGCTGTTGCTCTGCTGTTGCTCTGCTGTTGCTCTGCTGTTGCTCTGCTGTTGCTCTGCTGTTGCTCTGCTGTTGCTCTGCTGTTGCTCTGCTGTTGCTCTGCTGTTGCTCTGCTGTTGCTCTGCTGTTGCTCTGCTGTTGCTCTGCTTCTGCTCTTCATCCGCAAAAATTCCAGACACCGCAAAACGCGACTTGGGTGCAGGCTGAACGCAGGTTTTGCGCAGTGGGTCGAGCCGCATGGATGCGGCGAGAGCGCCGTCAGGACATGGATGTCCGTTCGGCGCGGGCCCACGGAGCAAGACCGGAGTGAAGGAACCCCGACGAAGGAGGGGCCAAACCAGGAGCACAAGCCCTTGGTTACTTGGGGCTCTATCAAGTAACTCGCCGAAGGCGAAACCCGAGGCCGTTAGGCCGAACCGCTTTTGACCTTGATCTAGCTGTAGATATTGATCTAGCTGTAGATCTTGGTTTGCCTCAGACCCTGCCATACGCAAACAAGCACATATCAGCAATCCAGCATCTGAATCACCGACTACGCTCAACCTTCCCCCAAACCCCCTCTTGAGGATTGCGCCCCATGTCCACCCTGACCCTGAAAGACGGCACCGAACTCTTCTACAAAGACTGGGGCACCGGCCAGCCGATCGTCTTCTCCCATGGCTGGCCGCTCGACGGCGACGCATGGGATGCGCAAATGCTCTTCCTCGGCCAGAAAGGCTACCGCGTCATCGCCCACGACCGCCGCGGCCACGGTCGCTCCGGCCAGACCTGGGAAGGCAACGACATGGACACCTATGCCGACGACCTCGCCGAACTGTTCGAAGCGCTGGACCTCAACGACGCCATCATGATCGGCCACTCCACCGGCGGCGGCGAAGTCGCCCGCTACATCGGCCGCCATGGCACTGCCCGCGTCGCCAAAGCCGTGCTGATTGGCGCCGTACCGCCGATCATGCTGAAAACCGCGGCCAACCCCGAAGGCTTGCCGATGGACGTCTTCGATGGCATCCGCGCCGGCTTCACCGCCGACCGCTCGCAATTCTTCAAGGACCTCGCCGTTCCGTTCTTCGGCTTCAACCGCGACGGCGCGAAAACCTCACAGGGCGCCATCGACTCGTTCTGGTCCATCGGCATGCTCGGCAGCGTCAAGGGCGAGTTCGACTGCATCAAGGCCTTCTCGGAAACCGACTTCACCGAAGACCTGAAAAAAATCGACGTGCCGACTCTGATCCTGCATGGCGACGACGACCAGATCGTGCCGATTGCCGCGTCTGGCTACAAGAGCCACGAGTTGGTCAAAGGCTCGACCCTGCACGTCGTCAAAGGCGGCTCCCACGGCATGTGCACCGTGCAGCATGAAGAGATCAACGAAATCCTGCTGGGCTTCATCCAGGGCTGACCCGCTTGTAAGGGCGTGTGCCGACGGTTGCGGTAACCGTCGGCACACCGATGCCTGGCCAACCAGGATGCCGGCCTGCAAACTCAAGCGTGCTGGCGATACCCATCGGCAACACGCGTCGCTAGACTGACAACATCGTCCTGGCAGAGAGAGAGAGCACCGCCATGCCCACCGAACCCTATCTCCCCGAAACCCTGTCGCGCGCCGAACTGGATGCCATGCCCGGTTGCGTCGTGGTCGACTTCGGCACCAACTGGTGCGGGCACTGCACCGCGGCGCAGCCGTTGATCGAGAAGGTCGCCGCCGATTACCCGCAGGTGCGGCACATCAAGATCGAAGATGGCAGCGGTCGCCAATTGGGGCGTTCGTTCAGAGTGAAGCTGTGGCCCACGCTGGTGTGGATGCGTGACGGGCAGGAAGTGTTGAGATTGGTCAGGCCCACTCGCGGAAGCGACCTTGAAGAAGCGTTTGAAACCCTGGTGCAGGAAGGCTAGGGCGCGACGGTTCAGCTGCGCCTGAGCGGGGGGGAGCTTCAGGAAGCCCTCAGCCCCCGGTCATGTTCATGAAGCGCACCACTTGCACATCGTCGTTGAGCTCGAAGTTGTGCTTCCACGGCTTGAGCTGCATGGCGTTAACGATGGCGTTTTCCAGCTTCTCCGGTTGCCCGGGGTTGGCCCGCAGCACGGCTTTGAGATCCGCCGAGTGTTCGTTGCCCAGGCACAACAGCAGGCGGCCCTCGACCGTGACGCGCACTCGATTACAGGTTGCGCAGAAGTTGTGGCTGTGGGGCGAGATAAAGCCGATGCGGATATTCGGCGCCTCGGCCACCCGCCAGTAGCGCGACGGCCCGGAAGTCGACTCGGTGGAGTGCACCAGGGTGTAGCGCTCGGCGATACGCTCGCGCACCTGCTCACTGGAGAAGAACGACTCGGCGCGGCTGTGCTCGCTTATAACCCCCAGTGGCATTTCTTCGATGAAGGTGATGTCGACGCCGCGATCAATCGCGAAGGCCACCAGGTCGTTGATCTCGTGATCGTTGCGCCCCTGCATCACCACGCAGTTCAGTTTGGTGCGCTGAAAGCCTGCCGCGTTGGCGGCGTCGATCCCGGCAATGACCTTGCTCAGGTCACCGGTGCGGGTCAGTTCCTTGAAACGCGCAGGGTCAAGGCTGTCCAGGCTGATGTTCAGGCGCTTGAGGCCGGCTTCGAACAATGGCACCGCGAGCTTGTCGAGTTGCGAGCCGTTGGTGGTCATGCACAGTTCGCGCAGGCCGGGCAGGGCGGCGATGCTGCGGCACAATCCGACGATACCGGAACGCACCAGCGGCTCACCGCCGGTGAGGCGAATCTTTTTGGTGCCCAGCGCAACGAAGCGCTCGGCCACTTGATGGATTTCTTCGAGAGAGAGGATCTGCTGACGCGGCAGGAAGGTCATTTCCTCGGCCATGCAATACACGCAGCGGAAATCACAGCGATCAGTGACCGACAGGCGGACGTAATCAACCTTGCGTGAATAGCTGTCCATCAGGACTCGATCTGACATTACTTCCTCTCGACAGCGTGTTGCGTGGCAGAAACAGCGCGCGAGCCATCTGCATAGACGGCCCGCGAGTACGGCGTTAAATCTTCCCGGCAGCCTGTGGTTCGATGACCGCCGCCTGGGCGCCGGTGGCCGAAGCCTGAATGGCTTTGGAATAGGACACGTAATACGCGAGCCCGACGAAAATTGCACCCCCCACGGCGTTGCCCAGGAACACCGCGACGAAGTTTTCGACGAAATCGGTCCAGCTCAGGGCATCGGCAAAAATCCCCGCCGGGATCACGAACATGTTGGCGACCACGTGCTGAAAGCCGATGGCGACGAAGGCCATGATCGGGAACCACATGCCAAGGATCTTGCCGGTGACGTCCTTGCTCGCATATGACAACCAGACCGCCAGACACACCAGCCAGTTGCAGCCAATGCCGGAAATAAAGGCCTGCGAAAAGTCAGCGCTGGCCTTGGCTTTGGCGATGGCCAGGGTTTTTGCCAGATAGGCCCCTTCGGTCAGGCCCAGGACGTGACCAAAGAAATAAGCGACGAACAGCGCGCCGAGCAGGTTGGCCAACGTCACCAGCGCCCAGTTGCGGACCACCGCCGATAACGGGATGCGCCGGGCGAACATGGCCGTTGGCAGGCTCATCATATTGCCGGTCAGCAGCTCGCCACCGGCCAGAATGACCAGAATCAGGCCAATCGGGAATACGGCAGCGCCCAGCAGGTTACCCAGCGAGGCCCATTGCGTCGGGATCATGGTGCTGACGTGGATGTCCAGCAAAAAGCCCAGGGCGATGAACGCGCCAGCCAGAAAACCCAGCACCAGAATCGCCGGAGTGGCCATGTGAGACTTCTTCACGCCGGCTTCGATGGTGATCTCGGCGATCTGCTGGGGAGTATTGATGGACATAGGCTTCCGGGCTCGCACGCAATGAACGGCGTCGCGACTGTCTGAGCCAGCGACGCGGTAATGAAGGAGGGGTTCAAGCATCCAGTCTTGTTGCGCGAAGGTGTCAGCCGACACGGCGCCGATCGCCGATGAGCGCGCCGCTGCGACGTTAAACCGCAGGACAGAAGGCGCCCAAAAGACCCGATCAATTAGTGAGCACGCTACCGATCGGGGTCTGTAGCGTCCAATCGCTTGTTCTGATGGCTTCATCGACACTGTCTATCACGCGGCTATGCCAGCTGAAGCGGATGAGATTTTGAAACCCAGTCAGTCCGCCCGGTCGGTCTTTTCAGCCTCTGCGTCACCGGCGATGCTGCGCTCGTACCACTCCAACAGCGGCTGAATGCTGATGCCGTGTACCAGAATACTCAGCGCCACCACCGAGAGCGTCAGACTGATGGTGGTGTGTACCGCTTCGGCCGGCAAGCCGTGGGTGAGCGCGTAGCACAGGTAATAGAGGGTGCCGATGCCGCGAATGCCGAACCAGCCGACCAGTGCCTTCTGCGGCCGAGTCAGCAGGCGTCCGCTGATCATCAGCCACACGCTTAGCGGTCTGATGATGCAGAACAATGCCAGACCCAACCCGACAGCGCGCCAGTCCCAGTAGGTGGCGAGTGCGGCGCCCAGCAGCGTGATCAGCAACACTTCCATGGCGCGCTCCACCAGGCTGCCGAAGACCATCATGTCGCCCATCATTACCCCGGCCGCCAGCTGGCTGTCCGACAGCGATTCGCGATCACCCATGATGGCCGACTCGGGATCGCTGTGGGTGTGGCCCAGTACAGGAATGGCCACATGCTCGGCCGGGACCTCTGACTGCGTGGTCTTGACCTCGGCATGGCGCAAGCCGATGCCGGCCGCGAACACCGCCAGAAACCCGTAGGCGCCAAGGCCTTCGGCGGTCACGTAGGCGATGGCGATCAGCGCGAGGGCAAGAAAGTCATTGGGCGACTGGGTACTGTCGGCGTTCTTGATGCGCAGGTAGATCATCAAGTGGCCGACGCCGCGGCCGAGTCCATAGCCGAGCAGCAATCCGAGCGGCACGCCCCAGATGATGTTCTTCAGCAGCCAGGCCTGGGTCCAGTTGAAATCCGAGAAGCCATGGGTGATGAACATCAAGGCGAAGATCACGAACGGAAACGCCGTGCCATCGTTGAGCCCGGCCTCGCCGGACAGGCCGAAGCGCACCCGGTCCAGATCCTGGGCGCTGTTGACCTGTACCAGCCCGGCCAGCACCGGGTCGGTGGGCGAGAGCATTGCGCCGAGCAACAGTGAGATCGGCCATGACAGCTCAAGCCAGTAGTGCGCGACCAGACTGACGCCGGCAATGGTCGCCAGCATCACTGGCCCGGCCAGCAGATACGCTGAATACCAGGCGCCCCGGTGCAGTGGGAGACGCAGCTTGATGCCGGTGTTGAACAGTGAAAACAACACGGCAATTTCAGTCAGCCGTTCAAGCCAGTGGCGCGCGTCGCGCACATCCAGCTGCGCGATGTCCAGGCCCCACGGGCCAATCGCCGCGCCAAACGCCAGACACACCGCCGAGGTGGTCACCGGCAGCCAGCGCAGGTAGGAAGAAGTCAGTGCCAGCAGCATCAGCAGGACACCGAAGACGGTCATGCAAAGAATGAAACTCATCCGGATTCGTCATCAGTCAATGGGCGGGAATGACTGTGTGACTGTACGAGGCGGTGATAGTTGGAACGGATGTGGGATTGAGCCCGTCAGCGGCGCTCAGGATTCCCGGCTTAAGGCCCTACGGACTTATCGGCGTACCGGCTTACAGGCTTACAGGCTTACAGGCTTACAGGCTACCGGCTTATAGGTTACAGCGTTGCGGAACGACGCCAACCATTGTGGTACCGGCTTCAGCCGGGAAGAGGCCCTTGAGTACGCTATCCATCTGCGGCGGAACATCCGACGCTTTCCCGGCTGAAGCCGGTCCCACAGGGACTGTGTTGCCTGCGCGACAGCGCGGGGTCTGAACAACTGATCGTACGGGGCACGCATGTGCTTGCGATCGTTCCCACGCTCTGCGTGGGAATGCATTTGCTGACGCTCTGCGTCAGAGCGATTGACGCGGAGCGTCCCGGGCGGCATTCCCACGCGGAGCGTGGGGACGATCAGCCAGCGACGCGGACCCTTGTGGGACCGGCTTCAGCCGGGAAGAGGCCGTTGGGGACGATCAGCACACCACTGACTACTGCGCACGCCGGGTTCCGCGCAAACTGCCCGTCCTACCGCTCGATGGTGCGGCTCCAGCGCGCGTTCCACTCCGGCCGGACCTGGTTGACCTGGTCCCAATCTATGGTGACGGCGGTTTCCAGGTACTTGTTCATCGCCTCAACCTGACCGCGGGTCTTGTCGGTGGTCGGGGTCTTGGGGTTGGACGGGATCTGGTCGCCCATTTCCAGCGCTGGCGCCTGAGCTTCCGGGGTCAGGAGAAAGGCCGCCAGTTTCTGCGCCAGTTCCGGCTGATCGTTGTTGGCAATCGTGCATTCGGCGACGTTGAGCACCACGGCGCCTTCCTTCGGCGGCGCGTACTCCACCGGGACGCCTTTGAGTTTGAGCGCCGTGACCTGGGTCGGTGTCAGGGGGAACAAGGCCGCTTCCCCGGTCTGCACCATTTCAGAAATCTTCGCCGAGCTGGCAATGTACTCAAGCACGTTGGGCCCGACCGTCTTCGGCCACGCCTTGAAGCCCGGCTCGACATTGGTCTCGTCGCCGCCCTGCAGCCGGTTGAACATCAGGAATCCGTGCAGCCCGAACGTCGAGGAGGCGAGTGACTGGAACACCAGCTTCTCCTTATAGCGCTTGTCTGCCATATCGGCCCAGGACGTCGGCGCGCTCCAGCCGTTTTCCTGGAACATCTTGCTGTTGTAAGCCAGCCCGGTGACGCCAAGGCTCACCGCCACCGCTTCTTCCTTGATCTTGCCCTTGGCCGGAATGTCCGCCAGCGCGGCGCTCGGGTTCAGCTTGCCGCACAGGCCCATGGAAATCGCCCGGTACATGATGCCGTCGTCGAGAAACATCACGTGCATCTGCGGATTGTCCTTGCTGGCCTGGGCCTTGGCGAGGATGTCCGAAGACGTGCCGGGCACGATGACCACCTTGACGTTGTTGGCTTTCTCGAACGCTGGCAACACATGGTCGGCATACAGGCGTTCCATGGTGCCGCCGTTCATGCCCAGATACAGGGTCGGCTCGGCCTGGGCCGGCAGAGACCCGAGCAGCAGGGCGAGCGGCAGGCAGGACGCGCCGGTCAGGGCAAAACGTTTCATCTGAGTCATGGGTTCGACCTTCCTCTGAGCAATGGAATGACGTTGTCCGTGCCGGAACGCACGGCGGTGGCGGGCAGTTGAAGTTGCGGTTGCGGCTGAGGTTGTGATTGAAAACGCTGAATCGAAAACGCGGTCAGGTCGATGCTCGACGCCCCGGTGCAGACTGTTTGCGCCAATGCTTCCCCCGCCGCGGGCCCGATCTGAAAACCCGATCCGGCGAAGCCAAAGCCATGCAACAGCCCCGGCTGGGTAGAACTGGCACCCAGCACCGGTTCGCGGTCAGGCAAATAGCCTTCGGTGCCGCTCCAGGTACGGATGGCCTGCGCACCGGCCAGCGGAGGGTATAACTCCGCGGCGTTTCGCAAGATCTCAAGAATGGCCGCCTGACCGGGACGCGCCGTGGCGGGGTCCAGCGCAAATCCCTGGCCACCGCCCAATACGCAATTGCCTCGGGCCACCTGGCGCGCATAGATCCCGCCGCCTTCGACGCCGGTGCTGACGTCCATGAACATCGGCAGCGGCTCGGTCACCAGCATCGCCGGATGCCCCGCGCGCATGGGCACCGGCTCGCCGAACTGTTGAGCCAGTTGCGCGGCCCACGCGCCGGCGCAGTTCAGCAGCCACGGCGCACAAAAGCGTTGAGCGTTGGCGGTCTGCACCACAAAAGCTTGGCCATCGTGGCTGACCTGAGTGACGTGCGCCTGCTCGAAAGTCTGCGCACCGGCGCGGCGCGCGGCAAACGCGAAAGCGGGCGAGACCAGGCGAGGATTGGCATGACCGTCATCGGCGCACAGAGACGCACCGACCGCCACATCCCCCGCCCAGGGAAAACGCGCGCGCAACTGGCGGTGGTCAAGCAGCTGCAAATCCAGGCCAAACCCGCGAGTGGCCTGTTCATAAGCGGCCAGCGAGGCCATGTCCTTGTCACTGCGCGCCAGCTTGAGGTGGCCGGAGCGCACGTATTCGCCATCGGTGCCAATAAAAGCGCGCAAGTCGCCCCAGATTTCGTGGGCGCGCTGGGACAACGGCAGTTGCGACAGCGGACGGCCCTGACGGCGCACGCCGCCATAATTGACGCCGCTGGAGTGCGAACCGAAAAAGTCACGCTCCAGCAGTGCCACGCGTTTTCCCCTCAGGGCCAGGAACAGCGCAGCCGAGGCACCGACAATGCCCCCGCCGATGACAACTGCATCCACTTCTGTCGGCTGGCTCATTGTTCGGCCTCCACACCAAACGGGATTGGCTTGATCGGCGCCTGCCCCCGCAGCCGACCCACGCTGGCGATATCGCGGCCGGACGCGTGCGCAACGATCTCTGTCGCGGCCAATCCGCACATGCGACCCTGGCAGCGGCCCATGCCGACGCGGCACATGGCCTTGACCCGGTTGATCTCCCAGTGACCTTCGGCCACGGTCTGGCGGATGTCGCCGGCACTGACTTCTTCGCAGCGGCACACCATGAGGGTGTCTGGCGCCTTGGCGGCCCAGTCTTCGGGGAATGGAAAGGCAGTTTCCAAGCCCTGGCGAAAGCGCTGAATCGCCTCCAGTTGTCTCTGCAATTCAACGCTGCGGGCCCGGTCGATGCGCTGGCCGATATCACTGA
This sequence comes from Pseudomonas lutea, assembly GCF_000759445.1. Taxonomy (NCBI): domain Bacteria; kingdom Pseudomonadati; phylum Pseudomonadota; class Gammaproteobacteria; order Pseudomonadales; family Pseudomonadaceae; genus Pseudomonas; species Pseudomonas lutea. Next base: position 1,169,801 of record NZ_JRMB01000001.1, on the reverse strand, counting down.
GCAGGGTCAGAGCCGCCAGTTCACCGGCCAGTTCAGCGGCGTCCGCGCCCATGATCCCGGCGCCATCACCGGCCAGATAAACCCCTTCGACACTGCTGCGGCCAGCCCCGTCGCGGCTCGGCAGCCAGGCGCGGTTCAACCCGCTCCAGGTGAATTCACAGCCCAGCAGGTCGGCCAGTTGTGTTTCGCTGCGCAGGGCGTGGGCGAACGCCACGGCGTCGCAGGCGAGGCTTTTGCGCTGGCCGCCTTGTTGCCAAGTGACGCCGCTAACTCGACGTTGCCCCTCGATTTCCTGTAACTGCGCGCCTTGATGCACCGCAATGCCGTGGGCGGTCAGCCAGCTTCGATAGTAAATACCCTTGGCAAGCGTCGCGGGTTGCCCAAGCAGCGCGGGCAGGGCGCGGGTCTGCGCGGAGAAGGGCGAACTGTCGAGTACCGCAGCCACGCTCGCGCCGGCCTTGGCGTACTGATACGCCACCAGATACAGAAGCGGTCCGCTGCCAGCGAGCACCACCCGCTGGCCGATCGAACAACCCTGAAATTTCAGGGCGATTTGCGCCGCACCGAGGCTGTAGACCCCCGGCAACGTCCAGCCGGGCACTGGCAGAATACGGTCGGTGGCGCCGGTGGCAACCAGCAGGTGTTTGAAGGGGATTTGCCCGGCGCGGCCATTGCACAACGTATCGAGAACGCGCGCTTCGGCGTTCCACACCAAGGTTTCGGGGCGGTAGTCGATGTCGGCCCGCAACTGGTCCAGCGTGGCGTGGACGGCCTGGGCCTTGGCGGCCTCGAAGCCATACAACGCCTTGGCCGAACGTTTGAAATTCTCCGGTTGGCGGCGGTAGATCTGCCCGCCGCCGCGCAGGCCTTCGTCCACCAGACAGGGGCGCAGGCCGTGGGCCACGAGGGTTTGTGCCGCGCGAATCCCGGCGGGGCCAGCGCCAATGATGACCGTGCTCGCAGCGTGCGGGGTTGGCGTGTTCATAAGCGCCGTCCCGGTTCGCGGTTCACGCACATGTCGGCTTCCAGCGGCGTCGAGCAGGCACGCACCCGGCGGCCGTCACCCAGTTTGACCCAGCAGTCCTGGCAGGCACCCATCAGGCAAAACCCGGCACGGGGCTCGCCACTGAAGTCGCTGCCGCGCAGCGAGTCCTCAGCCGTCAATACCGCCGTGAGCAGCGTATCGCCCAGCAAGCCACTGGCCGGTTGCCCGTCGAGGGTGAAACCCAGCGCAGGGCGATCACGCTCCGCCAGTCGTCTCAATAAAGCCATGGCGCGCGCTCCGTGGGGCAAATGCAGGTCAGCGGAAGTCTCATCAATGCCTCCCCACCAGGACCCGATCCAGCCCGTAGACCCGGTCGAGGATGATCATGGTGGCCGCGGTCAAGGCGATGACCAGTGCGGACACCGCCGCCATCATCGGGTCGATGGATTCGGTGGCATAGACGTACATGCGCACCGGCAGGGTCTGGGTCGAGGGCGAGGTGACGAAGATCGACAGCGTGACTTCGTCGAAGCTGTTGATGAACGCCAGCAGCCAGCCGCCTGCAACCCCCGGGAGGATCATGGGCAGGGTGATCAGGCGGAACAGCGTGAAACGGCTGGCACCCAGGGACTCGGCGGCCTGCTCGGCGCTGCGGTCCATGCCGATGGACGCCGCAATCACCAGCCGCAGCACGTAGGGCGTGATGACCACGACGTGGGCAAACATCAGCCAGACGAAACTGCCGTTCACCCCCATCAGCGCAAACAGACGCAGCATGGCCACGCCCAGCACCAGGTGAGGAATGATGATGGGCGAGAGGAACAGACCGTTGAGGAAGTCGCGACCCGGGAAGCGATAACGGGTGATCGCCAACGCCGCCGGCACCGCGATCAACGTCGCCAGCGTGGCGGCGACCACCGCCAGAATCAGGCTGTTGTAAAAGGATTGAATGAAGTCGGCGCGTTCGAACACCGCCCTGAACCAGCGCAGGGAAAACCCGTGCCAGGGCAAGCTGAGGGTGTTTTCCGGAGTGAACGCCACCAGGCACACCACCACCAGCGGCGCCAGCATGAACACCACCACCAGGGCATGAAACGACAGGGCCAGAGGACCGTTCTTGGACATCGCTCATTCCCCCAGGGATTTTTTATAGCGGCCTTCGACCAGCCGGTTCCACGACAGCATCACCAGCAGGTTGACCAGCAGCAGCGCCACCGCAATCGCCGCGCCCATGGGCCAGTTCAACTCGGAGAGGTATTGGTCGTAGACCACGGTGGCGACCATTTTCAGTCGACGACCGCCGAGCAGGCCGGGGATCGCAAACGAGCTGGCCGACAAACCGAATACGATCAACGTCCCCGACAGCACGCCCGGCATCACTTGCGGCAGCACCACCATGCGCATCACCTTCGCCTGTGTGGCGCCGAGGGACAGCGCGGCCTGCTCGGCAGACGCGTCGAGCTTTTGCAGCGAGGTCCACACCGGAATGATCATGAATGGCAGCATCACGTGGACCAGCGCCAGGATCACTGCGAACGGCGTGTAGAGCATCTTGATCGGGCGCCCGCCGAGGGCCTGGATCGCCTGATTGATCAAGCCGTCGGCGCCCAGCAGCAGGCTCCATCCGAACGCCCGCACCACCACGGAAATCAGCAGCGGCGTGAGAATCAGGATCAGGAAAATCGAACGCCACGGCGTGCCCATGCGACTGAGGATGTAGGCCTCGGGTACACCGATCACCACGCACAGCAGCGTCACCAATGCGCTGATCCAGAAGGTCCGCAGGAAGATCTCGTAGAAATACGAATCGGTGACCAGATTCAGGTACTGCGCCAGCGTCCATTCGCCGCCCTTGACCCCGACTTCGTAGTCAAACACGTTGAACGACAGCACCAGCGTCAGCAGCAACGGCAGCACCAGCAACCCTAGAAACAGCGCCAGCGCCGGGGCTGACAGCAGGTAACCGCGCCCGGTGTCGCGCAGCACGCTCATGCCGGCACCTCATCGACGGTGAGCACGCGCAGCAGCTCGGACGGCCAGTCCAGGCCCACGGTGAAGCCCTCGTTCATGGGCGCGTCGCCGTCGTTGCGGCGCACCACGGTGATGTCGCCGATGGCGGTTTCGATCCGGTACAGCCACTGGCTGCCGAGGAAGTAACGCGTGACGATGGTGCCTTGCAACCGGCCGCTGCCTGCGGGGACCAGATCGATCTTCTCCGGGCGCAGGCTCAGCACCAGTTCGCCATCGCCTGAGGCATGCCGGACCTGGGCCGCACCGCTGGCATCACGGTCACCGCGCAGCAGATTGGCTTTGCCGACGAAGCCTGAAATGAAACGGGTGCGCGGGTGTTCGTAGAGCTTGTAGGGCTCGTCGATCTGGGTAATGCGCCCGGCCTGCATGACCACCACGCGATCGCTGATCGACAGGGCTTCGGCCTGATCGTGAGTGACCATCAGTGTGGTGATGCCGACTTCGCGCTGGATGCGGCGAATCTCGAACTGCATTTCTTCGCGCAGATTGGCGTCGAGGTTGGAAAGGAGCTCATCGAGCAGCAGCACGGGCGGCTCGATGACCAGCGCGCGGGCCAGGGCGACTCGCTGCCGCTGGCCGCCGGACAACTCGCGCGGATAACGCTCGGCATGCGGGGTCAGGCGCACCAGGTCCAGCACGCGGGTGACGCGGCGCTCGATGTCGGCAGAGGAAACCTTGCGCATCTTCAGGCCGAAGGCAACGTTGTCACGCACGCTCATGTGCGGGAACAGCGCGTAGGACTGAAACACTACGCCCAGTCCGCGGCTGGCGGGCTTGGCGTGAGTGATGTCGCGGCCATCCAGCAGGATGCGGCCGGCGCTGACATCGACGAAGCCCGCGATCATTTGCAGGGTGGTGGTTTTGCCGCAGCCGGAGGGGCCGAGCAGGGAGACGAATTCGCCTTGCTCCACCGAGAGGTCAGTGGCAACGACTGCATCGACGGCGCCGTAGCGTTTGCCCAGCGCCTGAAGTTGAAGAAAAGCCATGGCTGCGTTCCACCTTTTTTTCGTGCATGCCGATGGCATGCGTTTTTTATGGGCAGATGCGAAGAGAAGTGCTGCGTGTGGCCGTGGACGCTGGCGCTCGATCGGAGTCGGCTGCCGCTGTTATTCAAATCGCCCTGTGGACTGATCCTAGGCCCAAGACTAGGATGCGCTCAACGAGCAATTTCATTGAGCGAGTAGTTTTTTCGGATTCATCCGCTGACTGAAATGGAATAGGAATAAGCATCGTATGAATTCCACTGAGCGGAACGACAACGCCAAAGAAACGGGAGTGGGCGCAGTCTCGCGCCTGTTTGCAGTGCTTCGGGCGCTGGGTGAGTGCCCCGACGGGAGCGAGCGCGTGACGCAACTGGCGCAGCAGGTCGGGCTGTCGCAGCCGACCACTCACCGATTGCTGCGCAGCCTGATGGAAGAGGGCATGGTCGAGCAGGATGTGCGCAGCAAGCGCTACCGCTTGAGCCTGGAATTCTTTGCCCTGGCCGCGCGCGCCGGGCAGTCCGGTAACTTGCGCGATGTGGTGCGGCCCAGCTTGCTGCGTCTGTCGGCCTCGCTGGGAGACTCGCTGTTTCTGCTGGCCCGCAGCGGTTTTGATGCCGTGTGCCTGGACCGCAGCGAAGGGCCATACCCGATTCGCACCTTCACCGGCGATATCGGCGGGCGCGTGGCGTTGGGCGTGGGGCAGGGCAGCCTGGCGATTCTGGCGTTTCTGCCGGAGGAGGAGCGCGAAACCGTGATCCGCTACAACCTGCCGCGCCTCCGCGACTTTCACCTGTACGACGAGGTGATGCTGCGCTCGGAAATCGACACCGTTCGCCGAAGCGGTTACGCCGCGCGCAACACCGGCGTGCTCGAAGGCATGGCCGGTCTGGCGGTGCCGATCCTTGACCGCGACGGCCGGGCAGTGGCCGCCCTGAGCGTCGCGACCATCAGCGACCGCCTCAATGGCGACCGCATGCCCACCGTCGTGGAGATGCTCAAGCGCGAAGCCGCCACCATCAGCCACAAAATCAACCCGTTCGATCCGGTACTGCGACGACCCTCCCAAGTGTTCGGCCAGCGCGAGTGACCTGACACTGCCAAAGGGAGTTCTGCAAAGCCCCCTGGGCGTGCCGACAAAGCGTTCACGTGGCTGAATGACGTCGCATTGACGCTTTTCGGCCGTCCGTCGGTTGCACTTGGCCATTATTCAAGAAGCCCCTCGCGGTGTCGAAGCAGTTTAGGCAGGCGCCTTGCTTTCGGAACGCTCCGAGACGACGGCACAGGGACGTGACCAGCCTTCACTAAAACTCCGGCGATCCCGGAGCAGGTTGCCCTCCCTTTTGAGATGTCCCGTATGTCGAAATCCCTCAGATTGCAGATCCTCGCGCTGCTCACCGGCAGCCTTGTACTGGTCGTGCTCATCGCCCTTGCCTGTTTCCAGTTCCTGTCCAGCAACGTGCATGCCTACCGCGGCTTGCTCGAAGGCCCGCTGCAGGCGTCGCAACTGGTCGATCAGGCCAACCTGCAATTCAAGGTGCAAGTGCAGGAATGGAAGAACGTGCTGTTGCGCGGCAAGCAGCCCGCCGACCGCGATAAATTCTGGTCGCAGTTTGAAGATCAGGAGCGTCAGGTTCAGGACACCCTCGGTCGTTTGAGCGCCATGAATGGCCTGGATGCGGTCACTAAAGCCCAAGTCGATACCCTTCGCGACGAGCACCGCAATCTCGGTGGCGCGTACCGCAAAGGCCGTGATGCGTACGTCGCCTCGGGTGGCGACCCGGTCGCCGGCGACCTGGCGGTGAAGGGCGTTGACCGCGCCGCCAGTGAACAGATGAACGGGTTGGTTGAGGGCCTGCGCAAGCAGAGCGACGCTCAATCGAAGGTCATCAGCAGCACGGCCGATCAGACCATCCTCGTCGGCACGCTGGTGATGCTGGCGTCGGCGTTGCTGGTGGGCGTGCTGACGCTGTGGATGGTCAACCGCAACATCGTCGGACCGATCACCATGCTGATCGAGTACGTGGCGCAGCTGAGCCAGGGACGCTTCAGTGAACGCGTCAACGTCACCCGTCAGGACGAGCTGGGGCGACTCGCCATTGCAGCCAATACGCTGCGCGATTTCCTCGCCGACACCTTCACCCGTCTCAAGCGCAGCACCACCGATCTGGACAGTGCCGGCGGCGAGCTCAAAGCCATTGCGGCGCTGATGGCTCAGGGCACCCACGAACAGTTCGAACGCACTGATCAAGTGGCGACGGCGATGACCGAAATGTCCGCTACCGCCCAGGAAGTTGCTCGCCATGCGGCGCAGGCTGCTCAGGCCGCCGACGAAGCGGACCGCAGCTCGCAGGACGGCAGCAAGGTCATGGGCGCGACGATCACCGCCATCACCCAGATGCGCACGGAGATCAGCAACACGGCCGACGTGATTCGTCGTCTCGAAGCGGACAGCGGGCGCATCGGCAAGGTCCTGGAAGTGATTCGCGGCATCGCCGAGCAGACCAACCTGCTGGCGCTGAACGCCGCGATCGAGGCCGCACGGGCGGGTGATGCAGGCCGTGGCTTTGCCGTGGTCGCCGACGAAGTACGCACGCTGGCGCAACGCACCGCGGCCTCCACTGCAGAGATCAATCAGATCATCAATTCGGTGCAAACAGGCGCGGTGGACGCTGCCCAGGCCATCGAGAGCGGCCAGGCGCGAAGCCAGGAAAGCGTCGATCAAGTCGCACTGGCAGGTGCCTCACTGCAGCGCATCACTTCGTCCGTCGAAGCGATCCGCGACATGAACCGCCAGATCGCCACCGCGGCGGAGGAGCAGACGTCGGTCGCCGAAGACATCTCGCGCAACCTCACGGAAATCACCGCCATCGCCACCACCAACCAGAGCAACGTCCAGCGCACGCAAACCGCCAGCCAGGATCTGCATGTGCTGTCGGTGGGGCTTAATGATGTGATCTCGCGGTTGAGCGCGTAAGCGTCAGGCTTCAGATAATGATCGTTCCCACGCGGCGCGGGTACGATCGGTATCTCTCTGCCGGAACGCCGTTGCTGTAGGAGCGCGCTTGCCCGCGAATGGCTCGTACGGCCGACACAGCTCTGGGGGATGTTCTATTTTTCGCGGGCAAGCGCGCTCCTGGAACTGACCGCATTCCCAGTCAGACGGTCTCTGCCGGAACGCTGCCAGTTCAGAGCGGTTCTTATTGGGAGGGGAGACGGGGTGGTGTGCCTGGTTGCTTCAGCCTGATTCGCAGGCTGGCACAGATCCCGAACGCGGCACAAAACCTGTAGGAGCCGGCTTGCTGGCGAACCCGGTCAACCAGCTATATAGACGTCGACTGACACGACGGGTTCGCCAGCAAGCCGGCTCCTGAAGAATGGGATTTCATCCGACTAACGGGGAGGTGCCCGCGAATGGCGCGTACAGCCGACACAGCTTTGGGGGATGTTCTATTTTTCGCGGGCAAGCGCGCTCCTAGAATAGATCGCGTTTCTTCAATTGCACGGTCTCTGGCGGAACGCTGCCGGTGTAGGAGCCGGTCTTATTAGGAGGGGATTTCATTCGATTGACGGTGGTGTGCCTGGCTGTTTCAGGCTGATTCGCAGGCTGGCACAGATCCCGAACGCGGCACAAAACCTGTAGGAGCCGGCTTGCTGGCGAACCCGGTCAACCAGCGATATAGACGTCGACTGACACGACGGGTTCGCCAGCAAGCCGGCTCCTACGGAATGGAATTTCATCCGACTAACGGGGAGATGCTCGCGAATGGCGCGTACAGTCGACCCAGTTCTGGGGGATGTTCTATTTTTCGCGGGCAAGCGCGCTGCTGGAACTGACCGCATTCCCAGTCCCACGGTCTCTCTGCCGGAATGCTGCGCTCCTACAACTGACCGCATTATTCAGCGATCCAGGTTGTGCCACCCAGCGTCACGGGCTCACTGCTGTCGAAACACCAACGCCTTGAGGCCGCCATCCGGGTCGATGTCGGCGAACTCCGGCGGATTTTCCAGCCGCTCGACAAACCGCAAACCCGGCGCCTCGCGGGTCACGCCTTCGATGAGGAAGTCCGCGCCCAGCGCCGGGTCGTTCATGCATGCCAACACCGTGCCCTGGGCCGTCAATAACTCCGGCAACTTGCGCAGCACGCGCTGGTAATCCTTGGTCAGCAGAAAACTGCCTTTCTGAAACGAGGGAGGATCGATGATCACCAGGTCATAGGGCCCGGTGCTTTTCACCTTGCCCCAGGATTTGAACAGTTCGTGCCCAAGAAACGTGACTTTGCTCAGGTCGTGGCCATTCAACCGGTGGTTGTCCCGACCTCGACTCAGTGCCGCGCGGGACATGTCCAGATTGACCACAAAATCCGCATCACCCTCAATCGCTGCAACCGAAAACCCGCAGGTATAGGCGAAGAGGTTCAACACCCGTTTGCCAGCGGCGTTGGCGCGCACCCAATCGCGGCCGTAGCGCATGTCGAGGAACAGCCCGGTGTTCTGCTTCTTGCCAAAATCCACGAGGTAGCGCAGACCGCCTTCGGTCAGCGTCCACTCGTCCTGCACTGTGCCGAGCAACGCTTCGGTGTGGCTGTCGGGCAGATAGCGGTGCTGCAACAGCAGCGTATGCGCGCCGGACTGCTGCCAGACGGACGATTCGATCAAGGTGCGCAAACGCCGCTTGAGCGCCGCGAGTGCTTCATCCTCGGGCGCCTTGAACAGCGACACGAGTACCACGCCTTGCATCCAGTCGACGGTCAGCTGCTCCAGCCCCGGCCAGCGACGACCGCGGCCGTGGAACAGGCGGCGGGTTTCGGCAGGCGGGGTAGCAAGCGCGTTAAGAAGGAGGGTGTCAAGCAGGTCAAGCGATTCAGCATTCATCGGACGGTGGCGGGTCGGCAGCGGGAAAGGGCGGCATTCTAAACGCAATTACCCGCCGAGCCACCGCCCAAATCCCCCCGCGCTGCAAAAGCCTCAGGCCAGCACAGCCCTCAGGTCGCCGTCGCGCCCTGGGGTTGCACGTCCGCCACGTGTTCGCTGGTTTCCGGCACGGCCAGCCACAGCAGCACGAAGGCCACGGCGGCAATCGCCGCCAGGGTCAAAAACGCCGCGCTGTAGCCTGCTTCACGCACGACAAGACCGGCCAACCCGTTGCTCAGCGCCGCACCCAGCCCGAACACTGTCGAAATGGCGCCCAGGCTGACGTTGAAGCGCCCGGTGCCGCGGGTCAGGTCTTTGACCACCAGCGGCATCAATGCGCCAAACGCGCCCGCGCCGATGCCGTCGAGCAACTGCACCGCGACCAGCCAGTAAGGGTCGTCAGACAGCACATAGAGCACGCCGCGCAACGGCAGAAAGATGAACCCGGCCAGCAACAGTGGTTTGCGCCCCCACACATCGGCCTTTGCGCCCACCAGCCAGGCCACGGGCACCATGACCAACTGCGCCGCGACGATACAGGCCGAGGTGAGCGGGGTGGCCAGATTTACATCGATCTGTGAAAGCTTCTGACTCACCAGCGGCAGCATCGCCGCGTTCGCCAGGTGAAACAGCCCGCAGCAAATGGCGAACACCAGCAGTGGCCGATTATGCAGCAGCGTCGACCAGCCGCTCGGTTGGTCGTGGCCATTGGCATGGCTGGGGTCGAAACCGCGTGCCACGTCGTGATCGATGGCGGACGCATCGACAAACGCCACCGCGACGATGCTCGCCAGCGCCATAAAGGCCATCAGGTAGAACACCGCGATCGGCCCGTACAGCCAGGAGAAAATCCCCGCCAGCAGGGCTGCGCAGGCATTGCCCGCATGATTCCAGGTCTCGTTGCGCCCGGTTCGGCGAGTGAACGCCTTGGGTCCGGTGATGCCCAGGGAAATGGCAGCAATGGCCGGAGCAAACACGGAACCGGCAATGGCACTGATGCTCTGGGTGATCGCTACCCAGGTGAACGAGTGAATGAACGGCAGCACCAGACAACCCGCGGTCACCGCCAACGCGGCCACGATGACCACGAGCCGCTTGCTGAGGGTGCGGTCAATCAGCGCACCCGCCGGGGTCTGTGTGACCAGTGCCGCGATGCCGGCCAGCGTCATGACCAGCCCGATGCTGGCCGGATCCCACTTGTGTACTGCCAGCAAATAGATCGCGAGGTACGGGCCCAGGCCGTCACGCACATCCGCCAGGAAGAAGTTCAGGCCGTCCAGAGAACGGTTATTGCGCACATCGGACGGATTGCTCAAGGTCGGCATCACTCTGTTCGCGCTACAAGCGAAACGGCTGCAGCATGGACAAATGACCCGCCGTCCCTGGGTTGGTTCGCGAGACTGTTGCGGCTTGCGTAAGGGACTTTCTTGTCAGGGTGTTTGAATCGCGACCGGTGCAGGCATAAGCTTCCCGCCATTGAAACGACCGGACGTGTGAGGTCCGGCTGTCTACCGAACATTTTTAGCTCAGGAACCGCCATGTCCAGTCTGTTTCCCGCTGCCCGTCCACGCCGTCTGCGCAGTAACGAAAACTTCCGTTCGCTGTTTCAGGAGAGCGAATTCACCCTCAATGATCTGGTGTTGCCGATCTTCGTCGAAGAAGAGATCGACGAGTTCGTGCCCATCAAGAGCATGCCCGGCGTGCAGCGTATCCCCGAGTCCAGGCTGGCTCAGGAAGTCGAGCGCTATGCCCGCGCCGGCATCAAATCAGTCATGACGTTTGGTGTGTCTCATCACCTGGACGCCACTGGCAGTGACACGTGGCAGGAAAACGGCCTGGTCTCGCGGATCTCGCGGACCATCAAGTCCGCCGTGCCGGAAATGATCGTGATGTCCGACACGTGCTTCTGTGAATACACCGATCATGGCCACTGCGGCGTGATGCACGGTGGCCACGTCGATAACGACGCGACCATCGAGAACCTCGGCAAGCAAGCCGTGATGGCGGCCCGTGCCGGTGCGGACGTGATCGCGCCGTCAGCGGCCATGGACGGTCAGGTCAAGGCGATTCGTGCGGCCCTCGACGCGGCCGGCTTCACCCAGACGCCGATCATGGCGTACTCGACCAAGTTTGCCTCCGCGCTCTATGGCCCGTTCCGCGAAGCGGGCGGCTCGGCGCTCAAGGGCGACCGCAAAAGCTATCAGATGAACCCGATGAACCGCCGCGAAGCCTTGCGCGAGTCCCTGCTCGACGAGGCCGAAGGTGCCGACGCGCTGATGGTCAAGCCGGCAGGCGCGTACCTGGACATCATCCGCGACATCCGTGAAGCCTCAAACCTGCCGCTGGCCGCGTACCAGGTGAGCGGTGAATACGCGATGATCAAATTCGGTGCCCAGGCCGGCGCCATCGATGAACACCGCGTCGTGCGCGAAACCCTCGGCGCGATCAAGCGGGCGGGCGCGGACCTGATCTTCACCTACTTCGCCATGGACCTGGCGTTGAGCGGTATTTAAGGTCTTTTGACTGGCAAACGCGGTGGGTCATCCACGGTGTCGCTCACTCACCGCGTCCACCTGTAGGACCCGGCTTGCTGGCAAACGCGGTGGGTCATCCACCACCGATGTCGCTGACTAACCGCGTTCATCTGTAGGAGCCGGCTTGCTGGCGAACGCGGAGGCTCATCCACCACCGATATCCCTGACTGACCGCGTTCATCTGTAGGAGCCGGCTTGCTGGCGAATGCGGTAGGTCAGCGCCGACGTTATCCACCGACGGATCTGTTCGCCAGCAACCCGGCTCCTACGGACCCGTGTGTGGCCAGAGATCTGTTTCGGTCAAGGCCTCAGGCATCCCCGACGTCGTGGTCACGCCGCGCTTCTATTCCCCACGTCCGCCTGCACATGCGCGGCCTGCCACGCATCCAATCCGCCGATCAGCGCTTTGCCCCGGGTAAGCCCATGGGCGTGGAGTTTTTCTGCCAGCAATGCTGCCGACAACTCGTTAGGGCAGGCGCAATAAAAAACCATCTCTACATCACCCAGCCGCTCCACCCACGGCGCAATTGGCTCTTCAAGGCTGATCGACACCGCACCCGGAATCCCTTCGATAACCGCTGCATGAAAACTCGGTCGCACGTCAATGATCACCGGGGCATCGTCGCTGTCTCGCAACGCCAGCAGTTCCGGCACCGTAATGCGAGGAATCCGCGCCGTGCGGGCCCTGAGCCGACGGCGCTTGGCATACTTCCAGGCGATGAACAGACCCAACACCCCCAGCACGCTGACAATGGCGACTGGAATGTAGCCGCTCAGCCAGTCAAGCATTGGAATCAAGGCGTCGCTGAACAGCATCCCCAATAGCAGCGCTGAACCCGCCCAGATAAACGAGCCAGCAAGGGAATAGCGCACGAACACCCAGATTGGTGTGGCGTTCATTCCGGCCACTGTCGTCACCAGCGCGCCCGCGCCGGGCAGAAATTTGGACAGCAGCATGGCCCGAGGCCCGACGCGCTCATACACGGTCAGACCCTGACGAATGCAAGTGTCCTGGGAGAGGGAAATCCTGCAGATTGTTTTCAGCAGAACCCCGCCATAGCGCTTGCCCGCCCAGTACCACAAGCCATCGGCAATCAGGCAGGCGACCATAGCCACCAGTACACCGGCGCCCAGCAGCGGCTTGCTCTGCATGGCCAGCGCACCGGTGACGATCAGTGTCGGATAGGCCGGCACCGGCAAGCCAATCTGTTCCAGCAGCACGTTGACGAACACCAGCAACAGCCCGTGGCTTTCATTCAGCTGTTGCAGTTCGTTCATGGCGAGGCCTGTTCGGAATGTTGGCAAGCAGAAGAGTGCCGGTAACGTCGCCTGAACAACCCTTTTGTGTCAACGCCGGATGTGGCGGGATGGGGCTGTCAGTTGTTTGCGCGGCAACGCAGCCGGGGGCAAGTTCTATAGCCAGCCTTGATCGAAACGATTGCCATGGCTGATTTCCATCAACCGGAGGTGGTCCCTAGAATTTGAGGCCTCAGCAATCAACGCAATTCAGGGAGCTATTCATGGCTATTGAAATCGGTATCAGCGAGCAGGACCGTGCAGAGATCGTTGAAGGGCTGTCCCGGCTGCTGTCGGACACCTACGTGCTGTATCTGAAAACCCACAACTTCCACTGGAACGTCACCGGCCCGATGTTCCGTACCTTGCATCTGCTGTTTGAAGAGCAGTACACCGAACTGGCGACTGCAGTGGATTCCGTTGCCGAACGCATTCGCGCCCTGGGTTTCCCGGCGCCAGGAACATACGCCACCTACGCGCGGCTGTCGTCGATCAAGGAGGAGCCGGGCGTGCCTGCGGCTTCCGACATGATCCAGCAACTGGTCGAGGGCCAGGAAGCAGTGGTCCGTACCGCTCGCGAGCTGTTCCCACTGTTGGAAAAGGTCAGCGACGAGCCCACTGCGGACCTCCTGACCCAGCGCATGCAAGTCCACGAAAAAGCCGCCTGGATGCTGCGCTCGCTGCTCGAAGGCGACGGATTCGTTGCCTGAGCTTGATGGCGCTCCCACGGGCCATTTCCGGCTGAAGCCGGTCCCACTGACTATGAGCAACCTGCGGGACCTGCTGCGCGCAACCCTGTGGGACCGGCTTTAGCCGGGAAAGCGTCAGCGGCAGCACCGCAACACCGCAGCGCCATAACGATTCAGCGCTTCTGCAGCCAGCCCAAAAAGTTGTTTTTCTTGATGACCACCGGCTTGCGCATGAGCACATGCTCCGTCCCTTGTTGCCGCACGGCCTGGAGTTTGTTGAGTGCGGTGGTGATTTCGACCCGTTGTTCCATTGCCTGGCGGGTGGCCGCCTTGTCGATTCGGTAAATCACGCACGAGGTGAGGGCGGTGAAGCGCGCCCGCGACGGCGTGTCGGCCAGTATGCTTTGCTCCCCCATGACTTCGCCCGGGCCCATGCGCCCTGCTTCTACCATCTCGCTGCCGTCCTTGATGCTCGCCGATACCACGCCGGTGGCGATGACCAGCAAGCCGTCGGTGATTTCATCCACCTCGACAATGGTCTGCCCGGCGGTGTATTCACGCGCGGTCATGTTCTGCGCCAGCTGATTCTTCTCCTCGGCGGTGCTGGTGCGGAACACCTTCACCTCATCAAGCAGCGCCCGTGGCCGTGAAAGGGCTTCGGCCGTGGTTTCCGACTGCCAGGCGATGCCCGCCGCTTCCAGGTGCCGATACGCCAAATCGAACAGCAGATTGCGTACGTCACTTTTGTTGTTCAGATCGCTGATGAACCCGGTCACGGCGTATTCGATGGTCGTCGGGCTGGTTTCCTTGACCACCGCGCGAGGCTTGGGGGTTTGCAGCAGGGCGCTGCAACCTTGTAGCGCCCGCTCCAGCGCATCAAGCACGCGGCGCGGGCGGATGTGCGGCGACATCATGATGTTGATGGACACGCCGTGAATATGGACCGGTCGGCTCAAATTCACGATCTTGGCTTTCGCGGCCACGGAGTTGGGAATCACCACCATGGTGCCGACCCCTGTCAGCAGGTGCGTCGCGCGCCAGTCGATGTCGATGACCTTACCTTCCATGCCGTCGATGGAGATCGAATCGTCAACCTGATACGGCTTGGTGGTGTTGAGGATGATCCCGGAGAACACGTCGCTCAAGGTGCTCTGCAGGGCCAGACCGACGATGATCGCCATCGCCCCGGACGTCGCCAGCAGGCCTTTGACCGGAAGCTGCAGCACATACCCGGCCGCGGCAACGATGGCGATGAGGAAAATTACCGCACCAATCACCTCTTGCAGGAGCCGGCCGCTGTGCCCGACGCGGCTGGTCAGTGCCAGCCCGAGCACGACTGTCAGGGTCCGTGCGGCGTAGATCCACCAGATAATCGCCAGCGCCGTCGCGCCAAACTGCAGCGCACTGTCGTCGGGCCATTCCGGCGCTTCCAGCGGGCTCACGCCGGCATTGATGATCACCAGACTGTAGGCCAGGAACAGCGCCAGCCGCGTGGCGATCCGCGCCAGCCGATTGCGCTCGGCCAGCAGGTGCCAGGCCAGCGCGTCGGCGAGCAACAGCAGCAGGCTCCACGCCAGCGAATAATGGGGGACGAGGGTCGACATGGGCGGTTTCCGCAAAGATAAGTGCAGGGCCGGACTGGCTCGCGCGAAGGCGCGCCGACAATGTAGGCAGCGGCATGAGCGATGTCTATAACCGATGGGGTGCGCAAATCGGTGAAACAAGCACATTGCTTCAAGCGCAGGGCGCGCGGCACCCGGCAGTATCGGGCCCCTCACTTCTTGCGATTCGAGGCCTCTCTATGCGCTCACCTCATCTTTCACTCACACGCTCGGTGGCCCTCGGGCTGGTCCTGTGCGCGGGTGCCGCGCTGGCGCAGGCACCCGCGCAACAGAAAACCCAAGTGCCTGGGTACTACCGCCTGGCCGTCGGCGACTACGAGGTCACGGCGCTGTTCGACGGTTACAACGACCTCGCGCCAAGCTTGCTCAAAGGCATGAAGCCAGACGCCATCCGCGCATTGCTCGCCCGCCGCGACATTGATACCCCCGGCGTGCAGACGGCTTTCAACGCGTTTCTGGTCAACACGGGCGAGCACCTGATTCTGGTGGACACTGGCGCCGGACAATGCATCGGCGAAACGGCGGGCATGCTTACGCAGAACATCAGGGCGGCGGGGTACCAGCCGGATCAGATCGACACCGTTTTGCTCACCCACCTGCACCTGGATCATGTTTGCGGCCTGGTGGACGCCGACAAGCAACCGGTATTCGCCAATGCCACGGTCTATGCCGCGAAGCCCGAAGCCAATTATTGGCTTGACCCCACTGCCATCAGCCGTGTGCCGGAGCAGGCCCGGGCGTATTTCAAGATTGCCCAGGACTCAACCGCGCCCTACATCGCGGCCGGCCGCTTCAAGACCTTCGCCCCGGGCGACTCGCCGGTCCCGGAGGTCACCACCGCACTGGAGGCAGGCCATACGCCGGGCAGTACCACCTACCGCTTCAGCTCCAAAGGGCAAACCATCCTGTTCATCGGCGACCTGATCCACAGCCTTGCGGTGCAGTTTGATCACCCTGCCGTCAGCATTGCCTTCGACGAGAACAGCCAGAAGGCCATTGCCAGCCGTGATCAGGTATTCACCCAGACGGCCAGCCAGAAAATCTGGGTCGCCGCCGCGCATTTGCCTTTCCCGGGCACCGGCCACATCGTCGCCATCGACAAGCACTTCCAGTGGGTGCCTGCCGAATACGGTCCTTACCAGCGCGCCGCCCACGTGCCGTTGTTGAAGTAACCGCTGGCCCCGGCGCTGCGACGGCTGCAACTTTGAGCACAGGCGTACAAGTCGTGGCGGCTCCATGGGCTAGGCTGAGCAGGGATCGCTCATCGGGCCGGAACAGGGGATGACATGAAGCGCGTGACGCTCTACCGGGCAGCATCTTTGATCGTCGTCGCCGGACTGATCTTCTGCGCAGCCATGATGTGGCGTCCTTCGATCGACCCGCTGGCTCAGGCGCCGACGATGGATGACGCGAGTGTTCGGCGTGGCGCGCGGGTGGCGGAGCAAGGCGACTGTGCGGTCTGTCACACCCGCCCCGGAGGCGCCTACATGGCGGGCGGGCTGCCGCTGGTGACGCCGTTCGGTACGCTTTACACAACCAACATAACCCCCGACCGCGACACGGGCATCGGCAACTGGCCGCCCGAGGCGTTTGCCCGCGCCATGCGCCACGGTGTTTCCCGTGACGGGCATTTTCTCTATCCGGCGTTTCCCTACGTGCACTACAGCCGGATGTCCGATGCCGACATCAGCGATGTGTACGCCTACCTCATGAGCGTCGACCCGGTGCCGGCCCGGGCGCCCGACAACCACATGATGTTCCCGATGAACTTCCGTCCGCTGGTGTCATTCTGGAACCTGTTGTTTCTGCGGGATGATCGTTTGGCTGATCTGCCGGATCGCTCGCCGCAATGGAATCGCGGACGCTATCTGGTCGAAGGGGCGGGGCATTGTTCGTCCTGCCACACGCCGCTCAATTTCATCGGTGGGGAGAAAAACAGCGAGCACCTGAGCGGCGGCCAAGTGGACGGCTGGAACGCCCCGGCCCTGACCGGCATGGCCCGGCGCAACAACCCCTGGAGCACCGAGCAACTGGTCACCTACCTGCGCGCCGGCGTGGCCGGGCATCACGGCGCGGGGGCCGGGCCCATGCTGCCGGTCAGCCTCAGCCTGGCGCAGTTGCCCGAAACCGATGTCCAGGCCATCGCCGAGTACATCCTCAGCCTGGACGGCGACACGCCAACCCCCGCTCCTGACTGCGCTGCGACACGCACTGCAGCTATCCCTGCGCCGAGCGCTGCAACAACCGGCACCGAGACACCCGGCGCTGCGAGCACCTCAGCCGCCCCGGCGTTTGCTCAGGGTGAGGCGCTTTTTGCCGGTGCTTGCGCGGGCTGCCATGGCGGCGGTGCGCCCATGCGCACGATCGACGGCCGCCCCGGCCTCAGCGTGGTGTCGGCGGCCACAGCCAGCGATCCGGGCAACCTGATCAAAACCATTCTGGAGGGCATCCCGATGTCAGCCCGGGCACCCAGCCATTACATGCCGCCATTCGCTGACAGCCTCGACGATGCCCACATCGCCGCACTGGCTGGCTATTTGCGCAGCCAGGCCTGCGCCGCCACGCCTTGGCCCGATCTGCTTGAAACAGTCCACACGCTTCGCCATGAGGGCCAGTCGAAATGATCACCCTGAACGTCAATGGCACGGATCACTCGCTGGACATAGATCCCGACATGCCGCTGCTGTATGCGTTGCGCAACCACCTGCAACTCAACGGTGCCAAGTACGGCTGCGGCCTCGGCCAGTGCGGCGCGTGCACGGTGATCGTGGAAGGCAAACAAGTGTTTTCCTGTGTGTTGCCCTCGGGCGCCGTCGCGGGCCGGGCGGTCAAGACCGTGGAAGGCCTGGGCAGTGCCGACAAACCCGGCGTCTTGCAGCAGGCATTCATCGATAACCAGGCCGCGCAGTGCGGTTACTGCATCGCGGGCATGATCATGCGGGCCCAGGCGCTGATCGACACCGTCGCCGCGCCCACGGACGAGCAGATACGCACGCACATGGCGCCTAACCTGTGCCGCTGCGGCACGCATTTGCGGATATTCGCCGCGATCAAGGCTGCGCTGGCCGCCGGGGTGAAGGGATGAAGGGCAGGGATGCGGGTATTGATCAGGGGCGGCGGGCGTTTCTCATCAACGGCGCATTGGTGGTGGGCTTTGCGATGGTGCCGGGAGCAGGGCGCGCATTTGCCGACACCGAGGTCGATACTCTGGGCACTCAGGTACTGGCGCCGGATCTGCCCGGCAGCCTGCGCACCAATCCGTTTCTCGACGCCTGGATTCGTATCGACGAGCAGAACGTCATTACCGTTTATACCGGCAAGGTCGAGCTGGGCACCGGGGTCAAGACAGCGCTGTTGCAAGTCGCCGCCGAGCGCCTTGAGGTCGCGCCGCATCTGATCGTCTTTATGACGGCCGACACGGCGCTCACGCCCAACGAAGGCTACACCGCCGGCAGCCACACGATGTTCGACAGCGGCACGGCGTTGTTCAATGCCGCCGCACAGGTGCGGCAACTGCTGCTTGAGTCAGCCGCGCGCCAGTGGCGTACACCGGTCGAGCAGCTTGGCACACAGGATGCGGTCATTCAGTGCCCCTACGGCCAGTCGATGACCTATGCGCAGGCATTGGCGGGCGTCGAGCTGCACCGTTATGCGAGTGCGCAGTCACCGATCATGGCGCCGGAGCGCTTCACCCGGATCGGCCAGTCGTTGCCGCGTATCGACATCCCCGCCAAGGTCAGCGGCGGTGCCAGCTACGTCCAGGACATGCGCCTGCCCGGCATGCTTCACGCCCGGGTGATTCGCCCTCCGCGGCGTGGCTGTCAGCTCGAAGGCATCGATCAGGCCGCCATCGAGAACATGCCCGGCCACGTCACACTGGTACGCAACGGCAGCTACCTTGCTGTCGTCGCCGAAGATGAATGGCAGGCGATCAAGGCGATGCGCAGCGGGTATGAGCTGGCGCGCTGGTCTCAAGGCGATCCGCTGCCTGATGCTGCCAACATTCACCAGTTGCTCACTCAACTGCCGGCCAAGCGATACCCGGTCCGCAACACCGTCGCATCGTCGCCGGGCCCGGCTGACAGCTCCGCGCACAGCTGGAAGGCCACGCTGACCAAGCAATACCTGATGCACGGCTCCATCGGGCCATCGTGCTCGGTGGCCTGGTTCAACGAGGGCACGCTGACCGTCTGGACTCACACGCAGGGGGTCTACCCGCTGCGGGCCGGCATCGCCGAATTGCTTGGCCTGCCGCTGGAGAAAGTCCGCTGCGTGCATGTTGAAGGCTCCGGCTGCTACGGCCACAACGGCGCGGATGATGCCGCTGCCGATGCGGCATTGATCGCCATGGCGGTGCCGGGCAAACCGGTTCGTGTGCAGTGGATGCGTGAGCAGGAACACCTTTGGGAGCCTTACAGCTCGGCGATGCGCGTCGAACTGGATGTCACGGCAAACGCCGCAGGGCACCTTGGCCGCTGGAACACCGAGCTGTGGACCACGCCGCACAACGAACGAATCGTCAATGCCGGGCGTCTGCTGCCAGCGTGGCTGTTGGCGCAGCCTATTGCCCCGGCGCCGTCCATACCCATCGCCCAGCCCGAGGGCGACGGTGACCGCAACGTGATCCCGCTCTATGACATTGCCGATAGCCGCATCAACATGACCTTTGTGACGCAGATGCCGTTCCGCACCTCGGCGATGCGCTCGCTGGGTGCCCACGTCAACGTCTTCGGCATCGAGTCCGCCATGGATGAACTGGCCGCGCAAGCCGGGATTGACCCGGTCGAGTTTCGCCTGCGCAATATCAGCGATCCCCGTGCACGTTCGGTCATCGAGCAGGTCGCCAAGGCGTTCGGATGGCCAGCCAGGGCAGGCGGCCCGGGCAGCGGTATCGGCTTTGCCTTCGCCCGTTACAAAAACATCATGGGCTATTGCGCCATCGCAGTGCAGGTGCATGTGCAGCGCCAAACCGGCGAGGTGGTCATCGACCGGGTTGTCACGGCGGTCGATGTCGGTCAGGTGGTCAGTCCGGACGGGCTGCGCAATCAAGTGGAAGGCGGGATCATTCAGTCGGCGAGTTGGACGCTGTACGAGCAGGTCGACTATGACCCTGCCGGCGTGCGCAGCTATGACTGGAGTGGCTATCCGATTTTGCGATTCCCGGCGTTGCCCCTCGATGTTGAGGTGCATGTCCTGGACCAGCCCGGCCAGCCGTTTCTTGGGGCTGCCGAGATCGTGCAGGGGCCGATGGCCGCTGCACTGGGCAATGCGTTGTCCAACGCAACCGGAAAGCGGCTGCTGTCTTTGCCATTGGCGCGCAGCGGCTGGCACCGGTCACTTTAGAAGAACTCAATTCAGAGCTCGCAATAAAAACGCCCCGGTCTAATTGCCAGGGCGTTTTCATTTGCGCCTGTGCCGTGACCCTCAGTCGTGATGCGCAGCCCTTTGCCCATAAAGCACAAACATCCCCAGCGCGAGCAGCGGCAGCGCACTCCCGACCAGCACGACACCCGGCCAGCCGTACACCTCGAACACTCTGCCGGCCACGGCCGAGCCAATGGCCCCGCCGACGAAAATGCTGGTCATGTACAGCGCGTTCAGGCGGCCACGACTTGCGGGGTCGAGGGCGTATACGGCGCGCTGGCCGAGCACCATGTTCATCTGCACGGCGAAGTCCAGCAGGACGCCGGTGATGGCCAGGCCGATCACGCTGTAGCCGGGGGCTGTCAAACCAAGCACCAGGGCAATCGGGGCCAGGACCATGGACAGCAGCGAGGCGCGGCGGGTGAAACCGGCATCGGCGAGGCGACCGGCGATGGGTGCCGCAATGGCGCCAATCGCGCCGACCAGCGCGAATACCGCGATTTGCGTTTGCGACAGGCCATGATGCCGGGCCAGCTCAACCGGTACGGTGGTCCAGAACAGGCTGAACGCGGCGAATAACAGCCCTTGGTACAGTGCGCGCTGACGCAACACGGCATGGCGGGCCATCAGCGTGGCGAGGGATTTCAGCAGTTGCCCGTAAGTCGCTTGATGCTGCGGCTTGCGCTGCGGGATGGTCAGCGCCAGCAGCGCCACGATAGCGAGCATCACCAGAGCAGCCAGCATGAACACCGCACGCCAGCCGAAATGGTCAGCCACCACGCTGGACACTGGCCGCGCCAGCAGAATGCCGAGCAGCAGCCCGCTCATGATGTTGCCAACCACCTTGCCGCGCGAGGCTTCGGGTGCAAGGTGCGCGGCCAGCGGGATGAGCATTTGCACGGACACCGAGCTGAACCCCAGCAGCAACGACACCAGCAAAAAACCATTGGCGTGCTCCATCGTTGCAGCGCCGACCAGGCTGGCCGTGGCGACGATGGCCGTTGCAATCATCAGTCGGCGGTTTTCGACCAGGTCCGCCAGCGGCACCAGAAACAGCAGGCCCAGGGCGTAGCCGATTTGCGTCAGCGACACGATCAGGCTGGCGCTTTGGGCAGAAAGGCCGAGGTCCGGGGCAATCAGCTCGACAATCGGCTGGGCGTAATAAATGTTGGCGACGATGGCCCCGCAGCAGAAGGCAAACAGCAGCACCATTGCGCGTGTCAGGGCAGGCGCCGGGGATTGTGTCGCGCAAGGCGTTGTGGAAAGTGTGGAGGTGTTCATATGCAGTGGCTCCCGTCGATGGCAGGGTGGAGACCGGTCGGGTCATCCGTCATGCGTCGACGATAGAGCGCAGCCGCGGCGGGAAGAATAGGCGCTGGGCGCAAAACGCTTTTGCGTTGGGCGCAACGCTGTGGCGGCTGTTTACGGCGAGCGCGGGCTCTATACTCCGGGCAAAACAGCCCGGCGATGGGAGTCAGGTAAGGCACGACGATGCACAGCTTCAGGGCGGCGAGCCTGACCCCCTCACTCGGGGGTAACTATCCCTACAGGTAATATCCGCAATTGCTTTTAACTGATTAGATGGGCGCTTGTTAAAAATGGATAGCTGCGCTGCGTGTCTCGGGAGGTAAGCCCGCCCGGATGACATGCCGCGAATCAGGGTCTGCGACTCCACTTCCAAGGACTGCATGAAATGATAAGTCTCGGTCAGACGATGATTTCCCGCGAGCACAGAGACGTGTTCAAAGACGGCGTAGCGATGCGCATCGGTACGCGCGCTTTTGACATTCTCGAGGTGCTGTTGCGCCATCAAGGTCAGTTAGTGAGCAAGGAGCTGATCCTTCAGAGTGTCTGGCCGGACACCGTGGTTGAAGAGAACAATCTGCAGGTGCATATCTCGGCCCTGCGCAAGGCATTGGGCAGTGATCGCGAGCGAATCCGTACCGTGCCTGGCCGTGGCTACGTACTGCTGGGCGGCGAAAGCGCCGACACCGAAAGCCCCGGCCCAAGCGTGCTGCAGGGGGTCAGTTGTCATCATCGTTTGCCTGCGCGTATCGCCTTGCTCGGACGCCAGGCCTTGCTCGATGAGGTGAGCGGCACATTGGACAATGGCTGCGTGCTGGTCACGCTGATCGGTCCCGGCGGCGTCGGCAAAACCGCCCTTGCCGCCGAATTCGGCCAGACGCTGATCGACGCCGGAACCACTCCCGTGTACTTCGTGCCGCTGGCCCAACTGCAATGCGACGAGCTGTTGCTGGAGGCATTTTCCAGTTCTGTCGGCATGGATTGCAGTCACGGCGAAGCAGACCTGCAAGGCCTGATCCGCCATCTGCAGCAACGCCCGGGCCTGATCATTCTGGACAACTGCGAACACTTGGTGGAAAGCACTGCCGGCCTGCTTGAAGTGATTCTACGGGGTGCGCCCGCCGTGCGCGCCCTGGCCACCAGTCGCGAGCCGTTGCGCATCGCCGGCGAGCGCAGCCTGCAGGTGCCGCCGCTGGAGGTCCCGGGGCGCAATGCATCGCGAAAAATGATCCTGCACAGTGATGCCGCACAGCTGTTTCTGCGTCAGTGGCGGGCGTTGGACAGTCATCGCGCCGCCGGCGGCAACGCCGAGCTGGATGATTACAGCGTCGAACTGGTGGGGGAGATTTGTCGCCGCCTCGACGGCATGCCGCTGGCGCTGGAGATGGCGGCGGCCCGGGCCTGCGCGCTGGGGCTGTATCAGCTGGTGGCGAGCCTGGACGGCAGCCTGCATCTGCTGTCGGCTTCGTTGCGCACGGCACCGCCGCGTCAGCAGACGCTGCAGGCTTCACTGGCCTGGAGCCTGCGCTTGCTGGGGCGTGAAGAGCGTACAGTGCTGCGCCAGCTCGCCGAGCTGGAAGGGCGCTTTACCCTTGAACGCGCATGCGATGCCTTGCAGCGAACCCGTCTGCCGCGTGCGCGCATCATGAACTGCATCGTCCGCCTGGCCACCCAATCGTTGCTGATGGTTACGGCCCAGGGGCCTTTCCGCTTCTACCGCATGCTCTCGGCCAACCGCGCCTGCCTGTTGGCCATTGACGCCGAACAAACCGTACGGACCGATGCCGGCGCGCCGCGCTTGCAAGACTGCGACCCGCCATCCGCCCTGAGCACGTTGCAAAGCGTCAGGGCTGTGCCGATGGGGCCGGACGGGTATCATGCGCGGCATCAAAGAGCCCTGGCCGTTGGCCGTTGATGCGACGGAACCCTTCATGAGCGTGACCCCCAAGGTTTATGTGGTGGACGATGACGCCGCCATACGTACCTCGCTGCAGCGTCTGTTGCACTCCGCTGACATCGCCTGCGAGGTGTTTGACAGCGCTCAGGCCTTCCTCGCCGGCCCGCTGGCGCCAGTGCCTACCTGTCTCTTGCTGGACGTCAACCTGGCCCATGGCACCGGCTTCGATCTGCAGCAGGCTTTGCTGTCGCGCGGCCACACGTTCCCGATCATCTTCATGACCGGCTACGGCACCATCGCCATGTCGGTGCGTGCCATCAAGGCCGGGGCCCGGGAATTCCTCACCAAACCCTTCGAGCCGGAGCAACTGCTGGAGCTGGTGCGCGAAGCGCTGATCAGCGATGCCTCAAGCATGAGCGAGCGCTGCCTCACCGCTTGCGTCAAGACGCGCTATGAAAGCCTCACGCCGCGCGAACGCGAAGTCATGGCGCTGCTCATCACCGGCAAAATGAACAAGCAGATTGCCGTTGAGCTGGGCACCAGCGAAGTGACGGCCAAGGTCCACAAAAAGCACGTCTTGACCAAAATGAACGCGCCCAACGTGATCGAGCTGTTGAAGATGAGTGATCGGCTTGCCTGTCTGGCCAGATAACCCGCCTGGCGAGCCGCTGCCCATCGAACGCTTTATTCAGCGGGCGATGGCTGCGACGGCCGCTTTGGCCGGTGTTCACGAGGCCGGCCTGCTGCACCGCGACATCAGGCCTGACAACCTCATCGAAGACCCGAACGGTGGGATCCAGCTGAGCGGCTTCGGCCTGAGCGTCGATGTGCATTCTGCGTCGGCATTGCCGGCGTCCGACCCGATCTTAAGCTCGCTCGCCTACATGGCGCCCGAGCAAGCGCGGCGGGTCCAGCGCCAGGCTGACCAGCGCAGTGATTTGTACGCATTGGGCATGACCTTTTACGAGTGGCTGGCCGGCCGGCTGCCGTTCTCTGCCAAGGATGCCGTCGAGTGGGTGTATTGCCACGTGGCCCGCATACCGCCGCCGTTGACTCAGCATCGCGGGGACATCCCTGAGCCACTTGCCGACCTTGTGCACCGCCTGATCGCCAAAAACCCCGATGACCGCTACCAGAGCGCGGCCGGTCTTCAGCGGGATCTGGCGGAGATGCTGCGGCAGTGGCAGCAGTTGGGCGACATCCCCGATCTGCCGCTGCACGGGCAATACGACCTGACGCCGGCGCGGTACGCTGCGGACACGACCACGCCCTGGCAGGGTTCGGCTGCTACGGCCTGGCGCTCGTCAGGCGCGGCGCCTTCCAACGGGCCAACGTCAGCGCCCTCGGTCCTCGGAGTGACCAGTCTGGCGGGAGGGCGCGATGCGCTGGACCTGTCGTCGCTGATGAAATCGGCCCACGCGCTGCGTGATGAACACGAACAGGACCGTTTGATCGAGGCGCTGCTGAGCAACACCATCCTCCACGCCGGCGCGCAACGGGCATTGCTGCTGCTGGTCAAGGACGAGGCACCGATCATCTGCGCGGCTGGCCAGGGCGGGGACGAAGGCCTGCGCATCGAGCTGGTGGACACGGTCCCCGACAAGCACCACCTGCCGTTGTCGATCCTCTACCGGGTGATGCGCACGCGTCAGCGTCTGGTGCTGGACGATGTCATGGCCGACGCTTACTTCGCCACCGATGAATACGTGCGCCAGCACCCGGTGCGCTCGGCGCTGTGCGTGCCGTTGGTCAGACAGGGCAGGGTGCTTGGCGTGCTCTACCTGGAAAACAACCTCGCCCCGGGGGTGTTCACAGTGTGTCGTGCCGAGGTGCTGGAACTGCTCACCAGCCAGGCGGCGATCTCCCTCGAAACCGCGCGCCTGCACCATCAGCTGGAGCAGGAAAACGCGCGACGGCGGGACGTCGAAAACGCCTTGCGCAGTGCCCGCACCCGGCTGGCCCACGTTGCCCAGGCCACGGTCATGGGCGAGCTGGCGGCGTCGATCGCCCACGAAATCAATCAGCCACTGGCTTCCCTGGTGTCCAACGCTGCGGCCGGCATCCGCTGGCTCAATCGTGAAGCCCCGCAAGTGGAAGAAGCGCTGTCCGCGCTGCGCGACATCGTTGCCGAAGGCAAACGTGCCGGGGAAATCGTCCACGCCCTGCAAAGCCTGGCCCGGCAAGGGCCGCATCACCGCCGACGGCTGCGGGTCAACGACGTGATACGACACGTGGTCGCGCTGACCGGAGTGGAG
The DNA here is from genome assembly GCF_000759445.1 of Pseudomonas lutea. Lineage (NCBI taxonomy): Bacteria > Pseudomonadati > Pseudomonadota > Gammaproteobacteria > Pseudomonadales > Pseudomonadaceae > Pseudomonas > Pseudomonas lutea. The sequence continues at coordinate 1,143,929 of NZ_JRMB01000001.1, read as the reverse complement.
GTGGAACAGCAGCGCGTACTGATGACGACACACCTGACCTGCTCGCCCGCGCGGGTCTGTGCTTCCAGCGTGCAGTTGCAGCAGGTGCTGTTGAACCTGATCCTCAACGCGCTGGACGCCATGAGCGCGGGCGATCACGTCCTGCGGCGCCTGTCGATCACCAGTGAAGTGGTGAGCGACGACTATGTGGTGGTCAGCGTCGAAGACACCGGACGCGGCATCGACCCGCAATACCGGGACAAGTTGTTCGACGCCTTTTTCACCACCAAAGACAAAGGCATGGGCATGGGCATGGGCCTGGCGATCTGTCAGTCCATCGTCATCGCCCATGGCGGCCACCTCTACGCGATGCCGGCGCGCTTCGGCGGAGCGACCTTCGTGTTCACGTTGCCCATCGTCGGGTAACGCGCGTTCGCGGGCGATCCGGGCGGCTTAATACGGCCATGTCGAGGCCAATAACCGTTCGCAGAACCCGCCGGCATTCAGGCGATGGGTGTAGAAAGCCAGGACGTCGGCATTGGCAGTGCCGACGGTGGACTGGGGACGGTGGACCTGGCCCAGCGCCATGGCGTGCAGAAACTTGAATTTGAAACCCGCTTCGCGCGGGTACGCCGCCAGTACGAGGGCCTGGGCGGTCGGGCTGAAGCATTCGCAGTGCGCGCCGGTCAGGTCTGTCTCGACAGCCGCGCAGAGCAGGGCGGTCAGCGGTGCTTTGTGCTGTGCAATGCCGGGCGTGGTGTGCAGCGCGATGGCGTCCCACACCTGGCCAATGTCCTCCAAAGTGCGACCGTGACCGCGCAGGAACTGAGCGGCGGCGTCAGCGCTGTCGACTTCGAAACGTTGCTGCGACTCAGCGTAAAGGCGGGTGATGCCGATGCGCAAAAACAGTGCGGCGATGAACAGCAGCTCCGGGTCGAAGCGCAATGCCCGGCTGTGGCCCAGCAAACTGGCGAAGACGAATGTCCGGCACGCGGCGTTCAACAACAGATCGGGCTGGTGGTCGCGCATCAAATCGCTTGCGGCACGGGCCGTCGCCCCGTCAGGCATCAGAATTCCAGCGACATATCGGGTGGTCACGTGCCGTCCCTCGCAGCGAACCGACTCTTAGGAGCACACACGCTAACCCTCGGGCGCATGGCGGTCCTTGGCGGCGCCTTAAATGTTCTGAAGGGTGCGCCGGTGCACCGCCGGGATGCACGTCGTCGTACAACTATTCAGAACGTTTAATACCCCGAGAAGGACTTTAAGAACCGCTCTGCGCAGACTCCACTGACCGCCAACTGCAAAGCTGGAGTGCCTGGAATGACCGCATTCACCCCCTCCCTTCACCCTGAATCGATGCTTGAGCGGGTCGCCTTGTCGCCGTGGCAGGAGCGCCGAGCCAAGGACCTGATGTCCAGCCAGATGGACAAAGGTCTGTCCATTGCCCGTATCGCCGCCGAATGTTCGCTGTCACGCAGTCACTTCTCCCGGGCGTTCAAGAAAAACACCGGGTTGTCCCCACGGGACTGGTTTTTGCAGATGCGCCTGGAGAAGGCCAAGGCGTTGCTCGGCGACTCGATCTTGAGCATTTCGCAGATCAGCCTGGACTGCGGCTTCGCCGATCAGTCGCATTTCACCCGGGTCTTTACCCGCGTGGTGGGGATCACGCCGTTCAGTTGGCGTCGCACCATGGCGCGCCCGGCCTGCACCGTGCGCCTTGCCCCGCAGAGCCTGCATGCCTGCTGAGCGCCGCCGTGGGATCGCCGAGTGAAGCGGGCAGGTGATCAACAGCACTGATGTTCAAGACGCGCCGTCTTCGGCTGTGTCTTCATGCGCCGGTCTGGCATAGTCAGGCCTCCCGAAAACGCCTATCCCGGAATCGCTGAATGAACCGCAACGACCTGCGCCGCGTCGACATGAACCTGTTGGTGATCTTTGAAGCGTTGATGTTCGAACGCAATCTGACCCGGGTGGCGGAGAAGCTGTTCATGGGGCAGCCGGCGATCAGTGCTGCCCTGGCGCGTTTGCGCGATCTGTTCGACGACCCGTTGCTGTTGCGCAATGGGCGGGCAATGGAACCGACAGCGCGGGCGCTGGCGATTCTCAAGGAGCTGCAGCCGGCGCTGGATACGATTTCCGGCGCGGTCAGCCGGGCCAAGGAATTCGATCCGGCGACCAGTTGTGACGTGTTCCGCATCGGTTTGTCGGACGACGCCGAGTTTGGTCTGTTCCCGCCACTGCTCAATTGTCTTCGCGAAGAGGCGCCGGGGATTATCGTTGTGGTGCGTCGCGCCAACTTTCTGTTGATGCCGGCGCTGCTGGCGTCTGGCGAAATCTCGGTGGGGATCAGTTACACCACCGAGCTGCCTGCCAATGCCAAGCGCAAGAAGCTGCGCGACATCGGCGTCAAGGTGCTGCGCGGCGACAAGCGACCGGAGCCGCTGACGCTGGATGAGTTCTGTTCGCGGCCGCATACGATGGTGTCGTTTTCCGGCGACCTGAGCGGGAACATTGATCTCGATCTGGCGAAAGTCGGCCGGGCGAGAAGGGTGGTGGTGGCGGTTCCCCAATTCAGCGGTTTGCGCGCGCTGCTGGCGGGTACCGAGATGATCGCGACCGTGCCCGACTATGCCGCCTGCGCGTTGGTGGAGGGCTGCGCGCTGCGTGCGGAAGATCCGCCATTCCCGATCGAGCCTGCCGAGTTGTCGATGGTCTGGGCGGGTGTTCACGATAACGATCCTGCGGAGCGCTGGTTGCGTTCGCGGATTACGGAGTTTATGTCGCAGGAGACGCGGCCCATGCCGTGATTGTGGGCTGCTGTGGCTTAAGATCGAGATCTAGATCGAGATCAAGGGCTTCGGCCTAACGGCCTCGGTTTCGCCTTCGGCGAGTTACTTGGAAAAGTCGAAAGTCGCACCATCCCCAAGTAACCAAGGGTGCTTGCTCCTGGTTGGGCTCCTCCTTCGTCGGAGTACCCTCACTCCGGTCTCGCTCCGTGGGCCCGCCGCCATCCGCCATCCATGGCGGGGGGCGGCTCTCGCGGCATCCATGCCGCTCGGCCCACTCCCCGAAACCTCCGTTCAGCCTGCACCCAAGTCGCGATTGGCGGTGTCTGGACTTTCTGCATATGAAGATCAGAAGCAGATCAAAAGCAGATCGAAAGCAGATCACCAGTAGAGGATACGCAGGCGGCTGGGTGGCGTTTGTACGGCATTGCGGATTGATTGCATTTTCTGTAGCAGCCGGCTTGCTGGCGAATGCATTTCGTCATCCACCCTATCTATACCTGACCCATCGCGTTCGCCAGCAAGCCGGCTCCTACAGGGCTGCACCCGGCCAGTTGATCGGTGCCACGCGGAGCGTGGGGACGATCAAAAAACGCAGGTCAAGAGCTTCCCGGCTGAAGCCGGTCCCACTGACTGCACGCGCTGCGTTATTGGACCCAGCTCCAGCCGGGAAACCGCCAAGCTACCTTCGCCTTCGCCTTCGCCTTCGCCTTCGCCTTCGCTTCTGCTTGTGATCCGCTTTTGATCTTCATACACAGCCATTCCATCCACCGCCAATCGCGACTTGGGTGCAGGCTGAGCGCAGGTTTTGCGCAGTGGGCCGAGCCGCATGGATGCGGCGAGAGCGCCGTCAGGACAGGGATGTCCGTTCGGCGCGGGCCCACGGAGCAAGACCGGAGTGAAGGAACCCCGACGAAGGAGGGGCCAAACCAGGAGCAAGCACCCTTGGTTACTTGGGGTGCTGTTTCCAAGTAACTCGCCGAAGGCGAAACCCGAGGCCGTTAGGCCGAAGCCCTTGATCTTGATCTTGATTTTGATCTCAAACCCCACCCCATGATGGTCCAGAGCACGTCTGTTCAATACCCACCCCCCAACCCCCCGCACACTGACCCCATCGACCACCTTCCTGCGCCACAACGAAGCCGTGGCCCCTGCAATCAACGGTGTGTGATGACCTACTCAACCTGCAACGACCGCGCGCAAGACCTCGGGCTGCTATTCCTCAGATCCGCCGGCGCGCTGTTCCTGCTGTTCGTCCACGGCCTCCCCAAACTGCTGAACTTCAACGCCCAGCTGGCATTGATCGAAGACCCTTTCCACCTGGGCGCGACCCTGACCCTGAGCATGGCCATCTTCGCCGAAGTCCTGTGCCCCCTGCTGATTCTGACCGGCGTACTGGCGCGTCTTGCGTGCCTGCCTATTCTCTTTCTGCTGCTGGTGGCACTCGTGCTGGTGCACAGCGAATGGAGCGTGGAGCAAGGCCAGTTCGGCTGGTTATTACTGATCATCTTCACCAGTGTGCTGATCGCCGGACCCGGTCGTCTGGCGCTCAACCGTGGTTTGCCTGGAGCACTTCGTTATGCCTGATTACGCCACGACTGCAGACGTCATCCCGACGTCGAAACTGTCCGCCGACGAGATCGTCACGCTGGTGGTCAAACACCGCGTGAAGGCCGGCCTTGAAGCGCAATACGAGGCCTGGCTGCGGCGCATCGTGGCGATGGCCGCCAGCTACCCCGGGCATCTGGGCGTCGATGTGATCCGTGGCAAGGCCGACGGTCTGCACATGTTCACCTGTGTCCTGCGTTTTTGTTCCACCGACGCCATGCACAGCTGGCTGGACTCTGCGCATCGCCGCGAACTGGTCGCCGAGGCGGCGCACATGCTGGCAGACGGCGACTTCACCGAGGTCAACCCGCACAACGAGTTCTGGTTTGTGCCCAGCGAAAATCCGCCGCCGCCGCGCTGGAAACAGGCCTGCGTGACCTTTCTGGTGATCTGCCCGCTGACCCTGATGATCCCGCTGATCTGGGGCCCGGTCTTCCGCCTGTATCCGCTGCTGGCCAACTACCTGATCAGCACCGCGCTGGTCACCGTGACCATCGTCCTGCTCGTGGTCTACGTGCTGATGCCTCGGGCGACGCGGCTATTCGCCCCTTGGCTGAACGCACGGCCAACGCCGGTTGCAGGAGCCGAGCATGAAGGATGACCACACCGATCAACCGTCCTCAACGGACCGCCGCAGCTTCGTTGCCAAAGGCTCTTTGCTCGGTGCCGCCGCTGCACTTTTCTCTTCCATGCCTGGCACCGGCCTTGCCGTCGGGGCTGCCCATTCTTCTACCCAAGGAGGCGCGATGAACGTCGATCTGATTCTCTTCAACGGTAATTTCCACACGGTCGATCAGGAAAAACCCACGGCCAGCGCCGTGGCCATCAGCGGCGGCAAATTCGTCGCCGTTGGCAGTGACGCCGAGATCATGGCCCAGCGCGGTCCGGCCACGCAGGTCATCGACATGCACAAGCGCACGGTGATTCCGGGCCTCAACGACTCGCACCTGCACCTGATCCGTGGCGGTCTGAACTACAACCTGGAGCTGCGCTGGGAAGGCGTGCCTTCGCTGGCCGATGCGTTGCGCATGCTCAAGGCCCAGGCCGACCGCACACCGACCCCGCAGTGGGTGCGTGTAGTGGGCGGCTGGAACGAATTCCAGTTCGCCGAAAAGCGCATGCCGACCCTTGAAGAGCTCAATCAGGCCGCGCCGGATACCCCGGTATTCGTACTGCATTTGTATGACCGCGCCTTGCTCAACCGTGCCGCGCTGCGAGTGGCCGGCTATACCCGTGACACGCCGAACCCGCCGGGGGGCGAGATCGTCCGCGACAGCAATGGCGATCCGACCGGCATGCTGGTGGCCAAACCGAACGCGATGATTCTTTACTCGACCCTGGCCAAGGGGCCGAAGCTGCCGCTGGAGTATCAGGTCAACTCGACGCGCCAATTCATGCGCGAGCTGAACCGCCTGGGCCTGACCAGCGCCATCGACGCAGGCGGCGGCTTCCAGAATTACCCGGACGATTACGCCGTCATCACGCAATTGGCCGAGGCCAAACAGCTGACCGTGCGCATCGCCTACAACCTGTTTACCCAGAAGCCCAAGGAAGAGCTGGAAGACTTCAAGCACTGGACCAGCACCGTCAAGCTGCACCAGGGCGATGACTTTCTGCGCCACAACGGCGCCGGCGAGATGCTGACCTTCTCGGCAGCGGACTTTGAGGACTTCCTTGAACCGCGCCCTGACTTGCCGGCGGGCATGGAGCAGGACCTCGAGCCGGTGGTGCGCCATCTGGTCGAGCACCGCTGGCCGTTCCGCCTGCACGCTACTTACGACGAATCGATCTCGCGCATGCTCGACGTGTTCGAGAAGGTCAATCGCGAGATCCCGTTCAACGGCATTCCGTGGTTCTTCGACCACTGCGAAACCATCACGCCGAAGAACATCGAGCGGGTCAAGGCGCTGGGCGGCGGGATCGCGATTCAGGACCGCATGGCATTTCAGGGCGAATATTTCGTCGAGCGTTACGGCGCCAAGGCCGGCCAGCACACCCCACCGATCAAACGCATGCTGGCCGAAGGCGTGCCGGTGGGCGCCGGCACCGATGCCACACGCGTGTCGAGCTATAACCCGTGGACCTCGTTGTACTGGATGGTCAGCGGGCGCACCGTGGGCGGCCTTGAGTTGTACCCGGAAGGCTTGTCTCGGGAAACCGCGCTGGAGCTGTTCACCCGTGGCAGCGCCTGGTTTTCCTCCGAGCAGGGCAAGAAGGGCCAGATCAAGGTCGGTCAGTTGGCAGACGTGGTCGCGCTTTCCCAGGATTTCTTCAGCGTGCCGGAAGAGTCGATCAAGTGGATCGAATCGGTGCTGACCGTCGTCGACGGCAAAGTGGTCTACGGCGCTGCCGAGTTCGATGACTTGGCACCGCCCAGCGTGCCGGTGCTGCCGGACTGGTCGCCGGTGTCGAAGGTCCCCGGCCACTGGCGCCAGGGCGCACCCATGGCAGCGGCGGTCCACCAGTGCAGCGGACCCTGCGGCGTTCACGCCCACAGTCACGACAAAGCGCGTCAGTCGAAAGTCCCGGTCAGCGATTTCCAGGGCTTCTGGGGCGCGTTCGGCTGCTCGTGCTTCGCGTTCTGATCGTCGAGTCAGCAGAGCAATTGAAAAGAGCATGAAAAGCCTCGTCGGCACTGACTGGCGGGGCTTTGCGCGAGCGTGATGCGCTGGCAATCCTATCGATCCACCACCCACTCAATGGAGTCAACCATGACCGTTCCCTACAAGCGCCTGAACAAAGATGATGCCGTTGTTCTGCTGGTCGATCACCAGACCGGCCTGATTTCCCTGGTGCAGGATTTCACCCCGAACGAGTTCAAGAACAACGTGCTGGCCCTGGCCGACTGCGCCAAGTTTTTCAACCTGCCGACCATCCTCACCACCAGCTTTGAAACCGGGCCCAACGGCCCGCTGGTGCCAGAGCTCAAGGCGATGTTCCCGGACGCGCCGTACATTGCTCGCCCTGGCCAGATCAATGCGTGGGACAACGAAGACTTCGTCAAAGCCATCAAGGCCACCGGCCGCAAGCAGATCATCATCGCCGGCGTCGTGACTGACGTTTGCGTGGCGTTCCCGACCCTGTGCGCGCTGGAAGAAGGCTTCGACGTGTTCGTGGTCACCGATGCGTCCGGCACGTTCAACGACGTGGTGCAGAAAGCCGCGTGGGCGCGTATGACCGCAGCCGGCGCACAATTGATGAACTGGTTCTCCGTGGCGTGCGAGCTGCAGGGCGACTGGCGCAACGACATGGAAGGCCTGGCCAATCTGCTGTCCCAGCGCATCCCGAACTACCGCAACCTGATGAACAGCTATTCGGCCTTCACCGCCAAGTAACAGCTTTTGCGCCGCATGAAATTGCGGCGCAAACCTCTCCCGGATCGGCAGTAACCGTGACAAGATTGCTCGCGGTTCACTGCGCGGCCCCACCACGCCATCGCGCGTTGGCACTTCGGCCGCTGCCCCCAAACATCTGGAGAACACCATGGCTCAAGCATCTGCAACCATTCGCATCCCGGTTTCGGCCGACCAAGTGTGGCAGCTCACCGGCGGCTTTCAGTCGCTACCCCTTTGGCTGCCCTTCATCAAAAACAGCGAATCGCAGGACGGTGGCCGCGTACGTCACCTGACCACTGACGATGGGGCTGAAATCAGCGAGCGTCTTCAGACCTACGACAATGCCGCGCGCACCTACAGTTACACCATCGAAAAAGGGCCGTTCGCCGTCAAGGATTACGTGGCCAGGCTGGTTGTGAAGGAAGATGGCGCCAACGGCGCTCTGGTGGAGTGGTCGGGCAGTTTTACCCCAACCGGCATGACCGAGGCAGAAGCCGAGGCATTGTTCAAAGGTATGTACGAAGGTGGGCTGGAAGCCCTCAAAGCGAATTTCTGATCTTCTCTTGGCCGGCATCAACGAGTGGCTGCCGGGCCTGATGGCCTGGCATTTGAAGCCGCTGCGCTTTCGGTGAGAGTTGCGGCTGAAGGCTCACAGGTGTTCGGACACCGTGGCCGCGTTGATCAGGTCGTACAAGGCAAACGCGCGGTTGACCAGAAAGACCGTGGCGGCGGTGAGGGCGAGGGCGTTGATGATGTGCAGGGTCATGGCGGTGGTCCGTGTCGAGTCTGGGATGACGCGATGGTACGCGACCCCTGCTGAAGCTGAAGACAATAGGCTTTATGGTGTACATCACCGTGAATGATAGGGCCGGCGCCTGAGCCGCATCGGGCTGATTGGCTGAACTATTGCCGTGCAGTGCGGGTCGGCTCTACACCCCTTATCAAGCCGGAGCCTGCCATGCAGCCTTATGTCATTTGCCACATGATGTCCTCCCTCGACGGCCACGCCCTCACCGACGGTTGGGATCGCGCGTTCAAGAAAGACGCCGGTGATCTGTACGAGAAACTTGCTCAGACCTTTGCCTTCGATGCGTGGATCTGCGGGCGCGTAACGATGCAGGAAATTGCCCACGACGAGGGTTATCCCAAAGGGCTCGCCACTGCGCCCATCGAGCGCAGCCATTATTTTGCCGATCGCAATGCCAAGGCCTACGCGGTGTCCATCGACCCGCAGGGCAAGGTGGGCTGGAAGAAAAACCAGGCGCTTGATTCCCATGTGGTGGAAGTGCTGACCGAAGCGGTATCGGATGACTATCTGGCGTACCTGCGCTCGATCGAGGTGTCGTATGTCTTCGCCGGGAAAACCGAGATTGATCTGCAGCAGGTCGTGCAGATTCTGTCGAGCGAGTTGGGGTGCAAGCGTCTGATCGTTGAAGGCGGGCCCCATGTCAGCGGGTCCTTCGTCAACGCCGGGCTGGTCGATGAAGTGAGCGTGCTGATTCTGCCGTTGATCGACGGGCGGGGCGAGCACCCGGCCTCGTTCGAAGTATCACCTAACGCCTGGAAGCAGCCGGCGCACCTCAAGCTGACCTCGGCAGAAGTTCAGGAAGGCGGCGCGGTGTGGTTGCGCTATACCAAAGCCTGATACAGACAGGGAGCGGGGCGTTGCGGCCCCGTTTGCGCAGCCCTAAACGGCGGAATAACGGCGGAAACGAAAAAGGCCAGCTAAGCGCTGGCCTTTTTCTTTACTTCGTCTGGCTCCACGACCTGGACTCGAACCAGGGACCCAGTGATTAACAGTCACTTGCTCTACCAACTGAGCTATCGCGGAATGCGCGCTATCTTACTGATTGGAAAAGGGAAGTCAAGCGAGCGCGTTAAAAATTTTGTCGAGCCTCCATCAGGACAGCTCCGTGTCACGTTCAACGCTCTGGCATAACGGCCAATGCAAAATCCTGAACGCTGCATAGAACCTGTAGGAGCCGGCTTGCTGGCGAACGCGGTCTGTCAGTGACGTGGATGCTGGATCAAACGACTTGTTCGCCAGCAAGCCGGCTCCTACGGGAGAGATTGCACCCGAATAACGTTGGTGCGCCAAGCTAAGGCAGTGCCTGCCCGCTTGCCCGCCTGGCTGACGTTGCGGCGGTTGCGGCGGTTGTCGACATCGGCCAGATCCGCGGGCTGGCACAGACCCCGGACGCTGCACGAAACCTGTAGGAGCCGGCTTGCTGGCGAATGCGGTGTGTCAGTGACGTTGATGCTGGATCAAGCGACGCATTCGCCAGCAAGCCGGCTCCTACGGGAGAGATTGCACCCGAATAACGTTGGTGCGCCAAGCTAAGGCAGTGCCTGCCCGCTTGCCCGCCTGGCTGCCGTTGCGGCGGTTGCGGCGGTTGTCGACATCGGCCAGATCCGCAGGCTGGCACAGACCCCGGACGCTGTACGAAACCTGTAGGAGCCGGCTTGCTGGCGAACGCGGTGTGTCAGTGACGTGGCTGCTGGGTCAACCGACCTGTTCGTCAGCAAGCCGGCTCCTACAGAGACGGATTTGGTCAGATGGATTCCGTTTCCCACAGGCATCGCCGGGGGCTGTTGTCGGAGCCTTTGGAAATAAAGGCCCCGAAACCGCGATCAATACCGCCAGGTCAACGACGCGGTGAGGTTGCGCGGCGCGCCGTAGTTACTGGCCGTGCCGGTGTACAGCGACGTCAGGTATTTGCGGTCGGTGATGTTGTTGAAGTTCAGCGCCGTGCTCCAGTTGCTGTCGATGTCGTAGCTGGTCATCAGGTCGACCAGTGCGTACGCGTTCTGGCGGATGACGCTGTAAGTGTCGTTCTGGATGCCGCTCTGCCAGCTGACGCGGGTACCGATCCGCGCCTGGGGCAGGCCGGGCAGACGGTAGCTCGCCATGCCGCGCAAGGCGTGAGCCGGAACATAACGGCGAGCTCTGTCGCCGTCGTCGTTTTCGATATGAACGTAGGTATAACCCGCCAGCAGGTCGAGCCCCGGCAAAACTTCGCCCGAGGCCTCCAGCTCCACCCCGTGGCTCTCGTAATCTTCGGTGAAGTAGCGGAACTGCGAACCCACCTGAATGTAGTCCGCCGACGCCACATTGCTCTGGTGGGTCTTGAACACCGCAGCCGTCAGGTTCAGGCGATCGTCCATCACGCTGCCTTTCACACCGGCTTCCAGGCTTTTGCCTTCCAGCGGTGCGAGCACTTTGCCGTCGACGCCGACCGTGCCGTACTGCGGATTGAAGATTTCCGTCCAACTGGTGTAAACGCTCCACTGCGGGGTCAGGTCATAGACCAGCCCGGTGTAGGGCGTCACTTTGCCGTGTTCTCGCTGTGAATGGTCAGTGCCGTAGCTGTCGCCGGTGCCATCGGCGCTCAGCATGCGCGCCCCGGCGATCCAGTGCAGGTCATCCGCGAGGCTGAAACGTGCCCCGGCAAACAGGCTCTTCTGGCGGTCGGTGAAGTTTTGTGTGTTGCTGTCGCGGGTGAAGGGAAACTGCGGTGAGATCGAGTTCCCGGCAAGAATCCCGGCAAACGAGGTATTGAAATAGCCTGATTCGAACGCGTCGTACTCACGGGCTTTTTGATGAGTGCGGCCGTAGGCGGCACCAAACGTCAGTTCGTGGTCGCGACCGAACAGGCTGAACGGCCCGGAGACCTTGGCCTCACCAAGCAGCTGATGCGCCTTGCTGGTGGTGTGCGCCGCGAATGCCAGCGCGTCGTCGTCGGTAACGCCCGCGACATACAGCATGTTGGTGTCTTGATACTCGGTGATCCCGGTGCCGGTCAGCGTGGCGTTCCAGCTGTTGCCGAAGTCATGCTTCCACTCGCCGAAGGCGCGCTGGGTATGCATGTTCCAGTATGTCCATGGCTGGCCGACGTTGGACGAACGGCTGCTGTAGTGGATCGGGTTGCTGTTGGTGTCAACCAGCGGCAAGTTGCCCCAGGTGCTCCCGTTGGAATCACTGTTGTGCTGGGTGAAGCCTACCGTGAAGGTGTCGGCGTCGGAGAGGTCGAATGCCAGCAATCCGGCTGCGACGTTCTTCTCGTGGCTGTAACGGTCCATCCACGAATTGCCTTTGTCATGGGCATAAATGAAGCGGCCGCGCACATTGCCTGTTTCAGCCAAAGGCCCCGACACGTCGGCCTGCACGCGACGGCTGTCCCACGACCCCACGCTGGTGTCGATCTGCGCCTGGAAATCACGCGTCGGCCGTTTGCGGATGAAGTTGACCGTGGCTGATGGGTTGCCAGTGCCGCTCATCAAACCGTTGGCGCCGTGGAGTACGTCGATCTGCTCGAACTCGGCCATGTCCAGGTCCCCGATCAGGATGGTCTGGGCGAACGGCATGCCCATCCCGTCGTACTCGAAGCTGCCGATGTCGAATCCGCGCGATGTGAATTCCGTGCGGTCGCTCTCGCTTTGCTCGACGGTCACCGACGGCGCAGAACGCAGCGCATCCTTGACCCCGTTCATTTTGAAGTCGTTCATCTGCGCGCGGGTGATTGTGGTAATCGCCTGAGGCGTCTGTTTATTGGTGAGCCCCAACTTGGTGGTGCTCGAAGACGGCTTGCCCTGATAACCCACGCTTTGCCCGTCGTCCTGCACGGCACTGTCCTGGATTTGCATCTCGGGGAGCGTCACGTCATCGGCTGCATGGGCGGCAGGCCAGGCGGTGACGACGCTGGCGACGCTGGCAAAGAGAAGCGAAGCGGGGAGGCGAGGATTCACAAGCGGATTTCCTGAAGGCGCTGAAAAGTCGCGATTCTGAATCAAGATGCGAATCATTACCACCTGTTACAAAGATATATCTCACGCTTTTTTCACATGCCGACCGCTGCTCTTGCGCAGTGCCTTGCCCGCTGACCAAACGGGCAGGGCACATGCGTTATCCGCATCGTGGCTGGGTTACGGAATCAACTTCCTCGCGCGCATGCCTTCCAGATGCGCCAGCAGCGCTTCGTCCGAGCGCAGACTCATGCCGGTGAACCCTGCCTGACGCGCTTTGGTGACGTCGAAGATCGCGTCCTTTTCGACATGGAAAATGAAGTCGCCAAACGAACCCAGTGCGATACGGTCTGGGTCGGTCTGCGCCAGGCCTTCGCGTTGCGCAAGGTTTCCCCACACAGGACGCAACGCGCCCAGGCGCTGGGTGAGGGAGATGGGTTGCGGCTCGCCCACTTCCAGACCGAACCACTCGGCCAGCTTCGGCCAGACATGGCTCCAGCGAAATACATCGCCATTAGTCAGGTTGTAAGCCCCGTCTTTTTCCTCGACGGCTGCCCAGACCGCTGCCTGGCCGATGAGCTCGGCTGAAGTGACGTTGACCAATACGTTGCGGTAGGCCACGTCCGAGCCAGGAAACTGCATCGCCGTGCCGGTTTCGCGGCACAGCGCCCCGTACAGCCCAATCAGGTTGCCCAGGTTCATCGCCGAACCAATGGAATGGCCGATGACGATATCGGGGCGCAGCGCAGTCCATTTGATGCCCTCGCTTTCGAGGCTTTTGACGAAGTCCTCATGGCGAAAATACAGATTGGGCGGGAAGTGGCGGCTGTCATCCTCGCGGGCAGGGGTCTTGTACACCCCCAGATGTGCGCCATAGATCTTGCCGCCCTGCACAAAAGTAATGCGTTCCAGGTCGGCCCCCGCGCCACGCAGCGCCGCCACCAGGTTCTCCAGCATCGCAGCGTTCTCATCCGCCTCGACGCCCGGGTCGCTGTTCGGTTTCAAGGCGCTGTAGAACAGATGGGTGACGCCCTTGAGGCTGGGCTTCAATGACGCCAGGGTGTGCGGATCGAGCAGGTCGGCACTCAGATGAGGGAAGTGGCTGGGTGCGGTGGTTGACCTGCCAACAGTCGACACCTGCCACCCGGCCTCGGCGAAACTGTCGACGACAGCGCTGCCGATAACCCCGCTGGCGCCGGCCACGAGTAGGTGTTTTTCAGACATGGGTGAGCTCTCCGTTCAACAATGCGGTGACACGACTGCCTTGGGCAGCCAACTAAAAAGGCTGACCGTGTGCGTGCGGGTTTGTGCATTTTTTTGCGCGGCGGTGGGATGGTCGTGATCACCGTACGCCTCGTCGTCTCATTGGCGATCGCACTTGACATTGCGTCCATGGATTCAATTGGAGTAATGTAGCGCCTATAGAGCCAAATTCAGTCCAGTCACAGGTACTCCAATGACCATTGCCATCCCAGCCAGACACTTGTCCAAGTCCGAATGTGTGGTGGGTTTGCGGGCAGCGTTGCGCATTCTGGACAAATGGACAGCCACCAGTGAACAAGCCTGCCAGGTCTTGCGCATTTCCCGCAGCACGTACACACGGGCGCGGCAAGGCGACACCGAGTGGTCGGTCGCGCTCGATCAGGACCAGATGCAACGCGTCAGCTTCGTGCTGAACATCCACGCTGCACTCAGAACGTTGTTCGATAACCCCGACAACGCCTACGGTTTCCCGTCGATGGAAAACCACAACGAGTTCTTCAACGGACGAAAGCCGCTGGACGTCATGGCCCAGGGCGACATGATCTCGCTGTATGAAACCTTCCGCCGCATCGACACCCTCCGGGGCGCGCAATGGTGACGCCGGACAGCCTCCCTGCACTGGCTGGCGAGGCACAGCACGCCTATCGGCTGGTGAATTCCAAATTCCCGCCCATCGAGCTGTTCAGCGACGTGGCGGACGCTGCCGAGTTTGAAACCCTGTACCGCATTCAGGCCCTGACCAATCCAAGGTTATTGAACGAAGTCGGACGCATCGAGCTGATTCCTCTGGCCGACATTCCGTTCGGCATTCCGGGGTGTTCATACGCTGTGGCACCTTTTACCCACGTCAATCCGGCCGGTTCGCGCTTCAGCAGCGGCGAGTTCGGCGTGCTGTACCTGGCCGATACGGTTGACACGGCCATTGCCGAGGTACGCCATCACCAGCAGCTGTACTGGTCGCGAGTGGCGGCGCTGAAGTACGAGCGCTTTGTGTTCCGTAGCCTGTATTGCAGCTTCGGCGAGCAGGGCAGTGTCAATGCCACTGCGGTGCCCGCGTCGGACCCCATTTACGCGCCCGACGACTACTCGCAGTCGCACCGGCTGGGCAAGGCGGCGAAGGAAGCGGGGCTCGCCGGGCTGCGCTACCGCTCGGTGCGCTCACCCGGCAACCATTGTTGGGCCTTGCTGTCGCCGCGCCACGTCACGTCAATCGTGCAAAGCGCTCACTTCGAGATGATCTGGAGCGGTGAGGTCATCGGGATCAACCAGCTTTCCAACGCCTGAAGCCCTCGTTTCAAATTTAGCTGTCATAGCCGCCGTTACGGCCGCTCCATGGCCACTTCACCGCTCGTTGAAAAATCGAACTCATCCGCCCCGGACGAAGTCACTGCACAAACCGGATGAAGGAGAGTGGCATGGGCGTGAACGTCACAGCGCACGCGCTGGGCATTGATCTTGTGCACGGCGGTGAAAGCGCGCTGTTCAAATGGTTGCTGGCCAGCTTTTTGATGGGCAAGCGAATCCGTGCCCAAGTGGCGGTGCAGACATGGCATGTTATCGTCGACAAGCACGGGCGCGACACGCCGCGCAAACTGGCGGGTTGCACACATCGGGAGCTGGTGCGGATGTTGGGCGAGGGCGGCTATGCGCGCTATGACGAGTCCACCTCGACGCGGCTGCAGACGCTGGCTTCCAGGCTGTTGGCTGAATACGGCGGCACGGTCAGCGGTATGCGGGAGGCGAGCACGGACCGGCGTGACTTCGAGAAACGCCTTCAATCGTTTGACGGCATCGGGCCGAAGACGGCGGAAATCTTCATGCGCGAGGCCGCACAGGTGTTGTTTTGAGCGGGCCCGCCAAGGTGTTCGTCGGTTGCGCCGGCTGGAGCCTGGGCCGCGAGCATGCGCCAGCCTTCCCAGGTGAGGGTACCCACCTGCAGCGCTACGCCAGGCAATTCAATACCGCCGAGATCAACAGCTCGTTCTACCGCCCCCATCGCCCGCAAACTTACGCACGCTGGGCCGAGTCCGTGCCCGAAGATTTCCGGTTTTCGGTGAAGATGCCAAAACTCATTTCCCACGAGCAGCGTTTGCAGGGCAGCGCCCAGGCGCTGGATGAATTTCTCGGGCAGTGCGGGGAGCTGGGTCAGCGGCTTGGCTGCCTGCTGCTGCAGTTGCCGCCTTCGCTGGCGTTTGAGGCCGACGTGGCTGAGGTTTTTTTCACCCAGCTGCGCGAGCGCTTCGCCGGCCCTGTGGTGATCGAACCCCGCCATGAAAGCTGGGTGCAGGCTGAGCCGATGCTGGCCGGCCATCGAATAGCGCAGGCGGCGGTTGATCCGTCACGTCTCAGCAACGACCGTCAGCCCGCGGGCTGGGAGGGCCTGCGCTACTGGAGACTGCACGGCGCGCCGCGCATCTATTACAGCGCCTACGAGACTGAGTATCTGGCCCGTTTGGCAGCGGCGCTTCAGGCCCAGGCGCAGCATGGTGCGCCGGTGTGGTGCATCTTCGACAACACCGCCAGCGGTGCCGCCACCGCGGATGCGCTGAAGCTGGTGGAGCTGCTCGGTCAGTCGAGGTAGCCATTCAACAACCGACTTGCGCGCCCGGGCGCCAATAATTTGCGCACGTTTGCACGCCGGGGCCAATTTGGCCTTACCGGATGGCGGATAATTGGCGCGCTAGTTGTTAAGCGTCATAGCACGATGCCACAATCGGTGAACCTCTCATGCCAGTTTCAGGCGAACTCGATGTACCAGGATTCCCAATCTTCACGCGACGCCCGCATTCGCGCCCAAGTGCGTAATGATCGGCTGCAGTTGCTGTTTCGGCAGAGCTTCTTCTCGGTGTTCGGCAGTGTTCTGGCGGCCTCCATGCTCTCGTGGATCTGCTGGGAGCGCCTGAACCACTCCTTGATCAGCGGCTGGCTCAGCCTGGTGGGCGGCTCGGCCAGCTTGCGCCTGGTCATGCTGACGGCCTATTTTCGGGTGCCGGAAGCCACTCGCACCCCGGAGCGCTGGGAAACTACCTACTGGATCACGTTGATCCTTTCCGCAGGCATCTGGGGCTGCGGCGCATTGGCGCTGATGCAGGCCGGCGACTTGCTGACCCAGACGCTGGTGCTGCTGTTTACCGTGGGCATGTCGGTGAGCGCGGTGTCCTGCTATTCGGCCTACCGATCCATGACCCTGGTGGCAATCGCGCTGGTGCTATTGCCTTCGTCGGTCTGGCTGCTGTTTCAGCCCCAGACCGCGCAATTGGGGATGGCGGTGGCGTCGCTGATCTTTGCCGGTTTTGTGGCGAGCGCGACGCGCAAGTTATCCCAGTCGATGGAGAGGGCCTTCCGCCTGGGCCGCGAAATGGAGCACGCCCATCGCATCGCCGACCACGCCGCGCAGACCGACGAACTGACCGGAGTGAAAAACCGCCGGGCCTTTTTCCATCTGGCCGAACGCACCTATGACACGTGCAAGCGCAGCCGCCTGCCACTGTGCGCGCTGATGTTGGACATCGATCACTTCAAACGCATCAACGACTGCCACGGCCATCAGGCGGGGGATGACGTGTTGCGGCAAATCGGCCGGGTGATCTGCGACTCTGCGCGCGAGGGTGATGTCTGCGGGCGCCTCGGCGGCGAAGAATTCGCGCTGTTGCTGGCCAATACGTCCATTGAAGCCGCCCACGTCATTGCCGAGCAGCTGCGGCAGGCGATTGCCGACATCACCTGCCGGCATGACGAAGGTGTGACCGCCAGCCTGGGCGTTGCGGCCATGGGCAAGGCCGATGCGGATGTAAACGGCTTGCTCGGCCTGGCGGACAAGGCGCTGTTTCGGGCCAAGGCGTCGGGCCGCAACCAGACGGCGGTGGCGTAACCGGCCGCTCTGGCCCGCCTGCTGCGCAGGTGCGCTACCTCGACATACATTGATCTCAAGGCTTCATTCGGCGGCGACGGAGGCGTAGTGTGTTCAGCCTGTTTGCCACGCTGATCGACTTGAAGAGGTAAATGAGATGACCCTGCACACCCGCCTGGACAACCTGTACCCGCGCGCCGACGAGATTCCTGAGCAGTTTCGCGCAGGTCCCGCCATCGAGCAGCGCGATTATCTGGTCAATGGCGAACTGCATCAGTGGCAAGGGCCTTTGGCGCCGGTGCTGAGCCCGGTCTCGCTGAGGACCGACGCCGGTCTTGAATCCGTGGTATTGGGCAGCACGCCGCTGATGGACGCCGACACCGCTATGAGCGCACTCGACGCTGCCGTCAAAGCCTACGACCGGGGTCAGGGCGCGTGGCCGACCATGCGTGTCGCCGACCGCATCCATCACGTGGAGACCTTCCTCAAGCTGATGCGCGAGCAGCGCGATGCCGTGGTCACGCTGCTGATGTGGGAAATCGGCAAGAACCTCAAGGATTCGCAGAAAGAGTTCGACCGCACCTGCGATTACATCGTCGACACCATCAATGCGCTCAAGGAACTGGACCGTCGCTCCAGCCGCTTTGAGCTGGAGCAGGACACGCTCGGCCAGATTCGCCGCGTGCCATTGGGCGTAACCCTGTGCATGGGCCCTTATAACTACCCGCTGAACGAAACCTTCACCACGTTGATTCCGGCCCTGATCATGGGCAACACGGTGGTGTTCAAACCGGCCAAGTTCGGCGTGCTGCTGATTCGTCCGCTGCTTGAGGCGTTCCGCGACAGCTTCCCGGCCGGCGTCATCAACGTGATCTACGGCAGCGGACGCGAGACGGTCAGCGCGCTCATGGCCAGCGGCAAGATCGACGTGTTCGCCTTCATCGGCACCAACAAGGCGGCCAGCGCCCTGAAAAAGCTGCACCCCAAGCCGCACCGTCTGCGTGCCGCCCTGGGTCTGGACGCCAAGAACCCGGGAATCGTGCTGCCGGATGTGAACCTGGACAACGCAGTGACGGAAGCCATCACCGGCTCCCTGTCGTTCAACGGCCAGCGCTGCACGGCGCTGAAGATCCTCTTCGTCCACGAAAACGTCGTCGGCAGCTTTCTTGAAAAATTTGAAGAAAAACTCGCTCAGCTCAAGCCGGGCATGCCGTGGGAACCGGGTGTGTCACTGACGCCTTTGCCCGAGCCTGGCAAGACCGAGTACCTGCAAGGGCTGGTAGACGACGCCGTGAGCAAAGGCGCAAAGGTGGTGAACGAAGGCGGCGGCACCACCCAAGCGCAATTCTTTTACCCGGCCGTGCTGTACCCGGTCACGCCGGACATGCGCGTGTACCACGAAGAACAGTTCGGGCCAGTGGTGCCGGTGGTCGCGTACCGTGATCTGGAGACGGTTATCGAGTACGTGCTGGACTCTGACTTCGGCCAGCAGTTGAGCATCTTCGGCAACGACTCCAAGCAGGTTGGACGGCTGGTCGATGCGTTTGCCAATCAGGTGGGGCGCATCAACATCAACGCCCAGTGCCAGCGTGGCCCCGACAGCTTCCCGTTCAATGGCCGCAAGAACTCCGCTGAAGGAACCTTGTCGGTGGACGACGCGCTGCGCGTGTTCTCGATCCGTACGTTGGTGGCGACCAAATTCCAGGAGAGCAACAAGGCGCTGATCAGCGACATCATTCATAACCGCGAATCGACGTTCCTGACCACGGATTACATTTTCTGATTCATCTGCAGTTAATAACCGCAGGTGTGTTGCGCAGCTGACGCTGTTCAACCGCCTGCGGTTTTTTATATCTGTACTGGAAAATTCGCCGCCACTGTATTGGCCATGCATTCTGCCTGTGCACTTGTTCCGCTATTCGCAATTAATTTGTAGGAAACTTTCTAGACTTCCGTAGGATCGCTCTCGACCTGTATTTGGTGGGTGGAGTTTTTATGCGTAGGGCATTAGCCTTGGCACTTCTCGAATCCAGCGCAAACTTCATCGGCCGATTCGTTGCTCACACTTGTTAAAACTTGACCGCTTGGGTCAAGGGCACTTGCCTGATACAAAAGGCGCAGCAACACAGATATCCCGCTCATTGCATACAGTTGATTTAACGGAGACGTCATGGCTTCAAACAGCTTTCAAAATGAAGTGCCAAAGGCCCGGGTCAATATAAAACTTGATTTGCACACGGGCGGCGCACAGAAAAAAGTGGAACTGCCTCTCAAATTGATGATGCTGGGCGATTACAGCAATGGTCAGGAAGATCGACCGTTGTCTGAACGCAGCAAGATCAATATCAACAAAAATAATTTCGACAATGTGCTGACCGAATTCTCACCTGCCTTGAAACTCACCGTTGAGAACACCTTTGCCGGCGATGGCTCTGATGCGTCGGTGGACTTGAAATTTGAAAGGATGAAGGATTTCGAGCCCGAGCAAGTGGCAAGGCAAATCCCTTCACTGCGCGCATTGCTGGCCACTCGCAATCTGCTGCGTGACCTCAAATCAAATCTGCTCGATAACGCGACATTCCGCCTTGAGCTTGAGCGCATCGTAAAAGATGAAGCATTAAGCAACGAGTTGCGCGCTGAGCTGGCGCTGCTCACAGCCCCTGCAGCGCGTTAATCAACCGGGTCTTTTAAAGCAGGTATCACTATGTCTTCGAAACACTCGTCCGCAGTATCGGGCGGCGGCACCGTTTTGTCCGAAGAAAGCACGGGCGTCTATAGCGCGCTGTTTTCCAAAATAAACCTGAGCCCGGTGTCGACGCTGGGTGACATCGAGGCATTTCAGAACAACGAAGCGCTGTCTGAAATTTCTGCCGACGAGCGCGTGACCGCAGCGGTCAGCGTGTTCCTCAACCTGCTTAAGGGCGCGTCGCGCAAGGTTCAGCGCCTTGATAAAACCCTGCTGGACGAGCACATCGCCTCGCTGGACGGGCAGATAAGCCGCCAGCTCGATGCGGTCATGCACCATCCAGAGTTTCAGCGGGTCGAGTCGACGTGGCGCGGAGTGAAGTCGCTGATCGATCAGACCGATTTCCGGCAAAACGTGAGAATCGAGTTGCTGGACATCAGCAAGGACCATCTGGTCCAGGACTTCGAAGACGCGCCCGAGATCGCCCAAAGCGGTTTGTATATGCACACGTATACCCAGGAATACGACACACCGGGCGGCGAACCCATTGCGGCGGCCGTTTCCAACTACGAGTTTGATCGCAGTCCGCAAGACATTGCGCTGCTGCGTAACATCTCGAAAGTCGCTGCAGCGGCGCACATGCCGTTTGTAGGTTCGGTAGGGCCTGCCTTCTTTGGTAAATCCACCATGGAAGAGGTGGCGGCGATCAAGGACATCGGCAATTATTTTGACCGCGCTGAATACATCAAATGGAAGTCTTTTCGCGATACCGATGATTCAAGGTATATCGGTCTGACCATGCCGCGAGTGCTGGGGCGCCTGCCCTACGGGCCGGACACTGTTCCGGTGCGCAGTTTCAATTACATCGAAAGTGTCAAAGGCACCGACCACAGCAAATACCTGTGGACCAATGCCTCTTTTGCGTTCGCCGCCAACATGGTCAAGAGTTTCATCGCCAATGGCTGGTGCGTGCAGATTCGCGGGCCGCAGTCAGGCGGGGCAGTGACCGACCTGCCCATTCATTTGTATGACCTGGGCACGGGCAGTCAGGTAAAAATTCCTTCGGAAGTGATGATTCCGGAAACCCGTGAGTTTGAATTTGCCAACCTCGGCTTCATTCCGCTTTCTTATTACAAGAACCGTGATTACGCCTGTTTCTTTTCCGCCAATTCCACGCAGAAGCCGGCGCTATATGACACCGCCGACGCAACGGCCAATAGCCGGATCAACTCGCGGCTGCCTTATATCTTCCTGCTGTCGCGCATTGCGCATTATTTGAAGCTGATTCAACGCGAAAACATCGGCACCACCAAAGACAGGCGTTTGCTGGAGCTGGAACTGAATAAATGGATCAGCGGCCTGGTCACCGAGATGACCGACCCGGGCGACGATCTGCAAGCCTCGCACCCGTTGCGCGATGCCCGGGTGACGGTGGAAGACATCGATGACAACCCGGGGTTCTTCCGCGTGAAGCTGTACGCCGTGCCGCATTTCCAGGTGGAAGGCATGGACGTGAATCTGTCTCTGGTTTCCCAGATGCCCAAAGCCAAAACCTGACGTCGGCCATAGGTGAGCACAACATGAAAATCGACCGACCTCTCTGGGCTGGCGGCGCACTGCTGTCCCAGCAACAATTCCAGCAACAGTCGCGCTGGGAAGCCTGGACCAATGAATGCGTGGCGCACTTGTCACGGGTGCATCCATGGGGTGTGCAGGCTGCGCGGTTCGATCCTGAAGCCTTGCGGCTGGGCAAACTCAAAGCCTCCGCGCTGCGTGTGCGTCTGGCGGACGGCACGCTGATCGACACTGACGTAGCCGACCCGTTGCCCGCCGCGCTGGCCCTTGATCTGATCCAGATCGCTGCAGGGCAGGGCGTGACCGTGCTGCTGTGCCTGCCGCTGGAACAGGCCAACGGCGGCAATTGCCTGATGGAGGGCGCCCGCGCTGACCGGCCGGTGCGTTACCGCCAGGCGTGGCGTGAGGTGCAGGACCTGTATGGCGACGATCAGCAGTCGATTGGCGTGCTCGAACACATGCTCAGCCTGCGCCTGGACAGTGATGACACGGCCAACTTCCTGACCTGCCCGGTTGCCCGGCTGGTGCGCGACGGACAAGGTCGCTGGGGGCTGGACGACGCATTCATACCGCCGTTGTTGAGTTTCGCCGGGCACCCGGGGCTGCTCGTGCAGATCGACAATCTGCTGACCCAGCTGGCGTCCAAGCGCCAGCGGTTGATGGGCATGCGCCGCGAGAGCAATCAGCGCATGGCCGACTTCGCGGTCGCTGACGTCTCGCTGTTCTGGCTGCTCAACGCGCTCAACACCTATCAACCGGTACTCGCCGATTTCGTGGCCGGCCCCGAGCGTCACCCGGAGCAGGTCTATCAGGAACTGGTGAAGCTGGCCGGCGCCTTGCTGACCTTCTCCCTTGAGCACGACGTGGACGGCATCCCTGCGTACCGTCACGACGATCTTGCGGCGGTGTTCCCGCCATTGATGCAGATGATCTCCACATTGCTGGAAGCCAGCCTGCCGTCGCGGGTGATCGCCCTGACGCTGGAGAACATCACGGCGGGTCGCTGGCACGTAACGTTCAACGACCCACGGCTGCGCGAAGCCGACGCGGCGGACTTTTACCTGTCGGTGCGCTGCCGTGAGGCGCCGGCGCAACTGCAGGCGCAGTTCCCTCGGCTGTGCAAGGTCGGTACGCCCGATGACGTCGATCGATTGATCAACGCCGCGCTGGATGGCGTGCCGTTGCAACCGCTCAGCCATGTGCCGGCGGCGATTCCACTGCGTCTCGAGAATCAGTATTTCGCCCTGGACTTTGCCCATCCCAGCGGCCAGGCGGTGCTCGCCGAAGGCGTTTGTGCCTTCTACGTGCCGACCACAGTGCCGGACGTCAAGCTGGAGCTGTTTGCGGTGTTGCGCTCATGAGCCGGCCCATTGCACCTACGCCGGTGGCGGCCCAGGTAAATGTCGACCCGTTGCTGCTGGACAGCTATTTGCTGGTCATCGAACTGCGCCAGGGGGGCAGTGTCCAGGACGGCGATGCGTTGCGCGACCTGTGCGCCAGGCAGGTCGTGGAAGTGGGCGCTGCCCTTAAAAAGGCCGGCGTCAGCCAGCGCAACGTTGACCACATCAGTTATGCCCAATGTGCGTTGCTGGATGAAACGGTGCTGGCCTGCGGCGATGAGGCGACACGCGCGCAATGGGCGCAGGAGCCGCTTCAGGCACGGTATTTCGCGCGTCATCAGGCCGGCAAGTTTCTGTATGAGGAAATGCGCGACGTGTTGCGCGAGCCATCGCCGGATCTGTGTGTGCTCACGGTTTACCACCGCGTGCTGATGCTGGGTTTCCTGGGCCGCTATTCAGAAACCACTGACCCAGAACGGCAGCAACTGGTGGACGCGCTCAACGAACGGGTCCCGCCGTTGGCGCTGGATCAGGCATTGCCGACGCTGATCGACGCCCGAGGACGCGGGCCCGTTCCGGCCTGGCTGCGGGCGCCGTTGCTGCACCTGCTCGTGGTCGGCGGGTTGCTGGCCGGGTTGTGGTGGCTGCTGGATTCGCACCTGACGGCGCTGGTCGCCTCCCTCCTCATCGAGCGGGTGTGACGCGCCCATGGCCCTCAACCTGATGCGTGGTCTTGTCCTATGGTGCGGATGCCTTGCGCTCGTGCTGATCGGCGTGTTGCCCCTGAGCCCTGGTGCGCAGGCGGTCTCAGGGGCGATTGCCCTGGCGCTGGTCGTCGCGGCGTGGGTCTTTGCAGGTCGGCGCTCGGCGAGTGTTGGCGCGTCGCTGTCTGTCGCGGCGTGGCGGTCTTTGCCCGGCGTTGCGTATGGCCAGCCGGTGGTGCTGGTGTGCGGGGAACACCTGGCGCTGTTGGGTCCTCGCAATCGTGAAGTTGCCGACGGTGCAGTCGAGCACAGCCAAATCCGCCTCACGCCCAACGGCTGTTACATCAGCGTACCGGCGGTGGAAACGCTGCCTTCGCAGGTCGCCGCCTTGCTGACAGCGCGTCCGCAATGGCGGTCACAGTTGAGCGTTATGTGCATCGTCAACCCAGCACATTGCGCCGACACCGCCGAGCTGGCCGGGCAGCTCCGGGCGCTGGAGCACCAGCTTTCGATCATCCGCAGCCGTGCCCTGGCGTTGCCATTGTGGGTGGTGAGCTGTCAGCCGGCACAGCAGAGCGCACGTCACCCTGGCGCGACCGGCCTTGGCCGGCATGATGCCGATTCCGTGACCCGACCGCTCTGGTTCAGCTGGGAGGCAGGCAGTGCCTCTGCACGGGTGCGCGGCGACGGCAGCTGCGTCAGCGCCGAGGACTGGCAGCGTCAGGCGGCTGATCCCAAAGCCTGCGCCGAACGGCTGCGCACCACCGTGCAGATGAATGCCGGCGCGGCATGGCTGGCGCAGTTCGTGGCCCCGTATTTCACCCGCACCGGTCGCCATCACACGCCATTGCCAGTGGCCTACGTCATCCACCGCGGGGCGGGCTTGCCGCCGGCGGTCCCGGGCAATGTCTGGCAACAGTGGCTGCAGGCGAAAACGGCGTTGCGTGCAGCCCCGACCCTTGCGGCGCAAGACGACTGCGCGATGCCGCTGCCGGACCCTCTGTTGGAGCTGCTGCCCCGGCACAACGGCCACAGCGCAGTGCGCCGCGCCACGGTGGTGGGCTTATGGCTGGCAGCGTTCACGGTCATCGTCGCAATGTCGAGTTCGGCGCGGCAGAACACCCTGCTGTTGCGTCAGGTCGGTGATGACCTGCGCCGCTTCGCCTCCATCACCCACACCGCCGGCCGAGGTGCGCAGGCCGCGGCGCAACGTGATGCAGCGCTGAACGTGCTGCACCAGCACGCTCGCCGCCTGGACGACTACTACCGCTACGGCGAGCCGGCCTCACTGGGGCTGGGGCTATACCGCGCAGAGCAACTGAGGATTCCGGTCTGGGCGGCGATCGGCAATTACCGGCCAGCCGCCGAGATGACCACACGTGCGCCTGAACCGGTGCGGCTGGACACGCTCTCGCTGTTTCACATCGGTTCAGCCGAGCTCAAGGCTGACTCCACGCAGATCTTGATCAACGCACTGGTGGGCATCAAGGCCCGACCGGGCTGGTTGATCGTCGTCACCGGTCACACCGACGCCACAGGCAGTGTGCAGCACAACCTGCGCCTGTCCCGCGACCGGGCCGCTTCCGTGCGCGACTGGATGCAGCGCATGGGCGGCATTCCCGGCAGTTGTTTCGCCGTTCAGGGCTTCGGCGCCACGCAGCCGATCGCCAGCAATGACACCGAACAGGGACGCAGGGCCAACCGCCGCGTCGACATCCGTCTGGTTCCGGAAGAGGGGGCCTGCGGGTCGCTTTCCGCCGGGGCCGGACTGGCTAACCCGTCGCCTATCGCGGCATTCGAAAACTGAAGCAAAGGAGTTTCACATGGCTATTCCCGTTTACCTCTGGCTCAAAGATGACGGCGGCGCCGACATCAAAGGTTCGGTCAACGTGCAGTCCCGGGAGGGCAGCGTCGAAATCGTCGCCCAGGACCACAGCGTGTACATCCCCACCGACAACAACACCGGCAAATTGACCGGCGCGCGAGTCCACACGCCGTTTCTGTTCACCAAGGAAATCGATGCCAGCAGCCCGTACCTGTACAAGGCCGTCGGCACCGGGCAGACCCTGAAAAGCGCGGAGTTCAAGTGGTACCGCATCGACGACGCCGGCCAGGAAGTCGAGTACTTCAACACCCTGCTTGAGAACGTCAAGGTTGTTCGCGTCGCGCCAAAAATGCACGACGTCAAAGACCCGGCCAAGGAAAAGCACAACCACCTGGAGATGATCGAGCTGCGCTACGAGAAGGTCACCTGGACCTACAAGGACGGCAACATCATTCACTCCGATTCCTGGAACGAACGACAGACCGCCTGACGCTGCACGGCCGGCAGGCAGGCAGCGTTTGCCTGCCGGCTGCGGTGTGCTGGGTTGAGGGTCCGCAGGCGGGCGTTCAACCCAGCACATCCCGCCAGTAACTCGCGACTCAAGAACCCCCGGCAAGCAGTGACCGGCCGCCGGCCTCGCTGCCGGCACGATCCCCTTTGCGTACAAGGACGACGACCCATGGCACAGAGCTCTTCAGGTTTGCTTCGCCGCCTCAACCCATTTTGCGCCCACGCGCTCAGCGCGGCGGCGACGCTGTGTCAAAGCCGCGGGCACGGCCACATCACCATTGAGCATTGGCTGTTGAAACTGCTGGGGCAGGGCGATGGCGATCTGGTGCTGATCGGCCGGCGTTACGAGTGGGACATCGACGCGCTGTGGCGCGGGCTGCTCGACCACCTGGACAGCCTGCCGCGCAGCGTGCAAGTCCGGCCGCAGCTGTGCGACAAATTGCAGTTGCTGATCAAGAACGCCTGGCTGCGCGCCTCGATGGAAGAGGACAACCAGCAACTGCGCTCGGCCGACGTACTCGCCGCGCTGATCGAGAGCCCCAAGCTGTTGGCCTGCGTCGATGCCTGGCCGCTGCTGAGCGTGAGCGATGTGCAGCTGCGTCACCTGCTGCCGGTGCTCGACCAGCACTCTGACGAGCGCCAACAGCCGCCAGAGTGTCTGGACCTGACCCCGAATGCACCACCTAAGGCGTGTGGCGGCGAGCCGGGGAATCCGGCGCTGGCAAGGTTCACCCAGGACATCACCGACAAGGCGCGCAGGGGAGAAATCGACCCGGTGCTGGGCCGTGACGACGAGATTCGTCAGGTCATCGACATCCTCAGCCGGCGACGCAAGAACAACCCGATTCTGGTGGGCGAGCCGGGGGTGGGTAAGACGGCGCTGGTCGAAGGCCTGGCCTTGCGCATCGTTGCGGGTAACGTGCCTGCCAGCCTGAAACCGGTCAGCGTACGCACCTTGGACCTGGGCCTTTTGCAAGCGGGCGCCGGCGTCAAAGGTGAGTTCGAGCAGCGTCTCAAGGACGTGATCGAAGCCGTGCAGCAGGCCGAACACCCCGTGCTGCTGTTCATCGACGAAGCGCACACCTTGATCGGCGCCGGCAATCAGGCTGGCGGTGCCGACGCCGCCAATTTGCTGAAACCGGCGTTGGCGCGTGGCGAACTGCGCACCATCGCCGCCACCACCTGGGGTGAGTACAAGCAGTACTTCGAGCGTGACCCGGCGCTGGAAAGGCGCTTTCAGACCGTCAAGGTCGACGAGCCGGACGATGCCACCGCGATGGTCATGCTGCGCGGCTTGAAGGCGCGCTACGCCAGCCACCACGGCGTGCACATCGAAGACACCGCCATCCAGGCCGCCGTGCTGCTGTCGCGCCGTTATCTGCCCGGTCGGCAACTGCCGGACAAAGCCGTCGACCTGCTCGACACCGCCAGCGCCCGGGTGCGCATGAGCCTGGATTGCCAGCCGCAACCCCTTGTCACCCTCAAAGCGCTGCAGTGCGCACTGGAACAGGAGCGCCAGGCGCTGGAGGAGGACGCGCGCATCAATGGGCGCAACGCCGACGAGCGTCTGGCCGCCATCGCCGCGCAGCTTGCCGCCCATGGCGCAGCGCTGGCGAGCCTGGAGCGCCAGCACGGCGACGAGCTCGAATTATCCAACCGATTGCTTGCCGCACGCCATGCCGACGTGGACGACGCTGAGGCGTACGCGGCCGTGCAGGCGCAGCTCAAGGCGGTGCAGGGCGACGCGCCGCTGCTGTCGCTGGACGTTGACGCACGCAGTGTCGCGCAAGTGATCGCGGATTGGACCGGCGTGCCGCTGAGCAGCCTGCTCAAGGACGAACAGTCCAGCCTGCTGATGCTGGAGCAAACGCTGGCGGATCGGGTAATCGGTCAGGACCGCGCCTTGACGGCGATGGCGCAACGGCTGCGCGCCGCAAAAACCGGGCTTACCGAAGAGCATGCGCCGCTGGGCGTGTTCCTGCTGGTCGGCAGCAGCGGCATCGGCAAGACCGAAACGGCCCTGGCACTGGCCGACACGCTGTTCGGTGGTGACAAATCCCTGATCACCCTGAACCTGTCCGAGTACCAGGAAGCCCACACCGTCAGCCAGCTCAAAGGCGCGCCGCCCGGTTATGTCGGTTACGGGCAAGGCGGGGTGCTCACCGAAGCCGTGCGCCAGCGCCCCTATAGCGTGGTGCTGCTCGACGAAGTGGAAAAAGCCCACCGCGACGTGCTCAACCTGTTCTACCAAGTGTTTGATCGCGGCTTCATGCGCGACGGCGAAGGTCGCGAAATCGACTTTCGCAACACGGTCATCGTCATGACCTCGAACCTGGGCAGTGACCTGCTGCAGGACTTTGTTCAGGACCACCCCGACGCATCCGACGGCGAACTTCACGAACAGCTGCGGCCGGTGTTGCGCAAGCATTTCCAGCCGGCCCTGCTGGCGCGCTTCCAGACCCTCATCTACCGGCCACTTGAGGCTGCGGCGCTCAAGCGCATCGTCGCCCTCAAGCTGGGCAAGGTCGCCGCCCGTTTAAACCGGCATTACGGACTCGACTGCCAGGTGGACCCGCGCCTGCACGACGCGCTGGTCGACGCCTGCCTGCTGCCGGACAGCGGCGCCCGAAACATCGACAGCCTGCTCAATCAACAAATTTTGCCGGTGCTCAGTCAGCAACTGTTGCAGCGCCAGGCGGCGCAATTGGTCACCCGTGGCGTGCGGCTGGGCCACTGTGAAGTCGCGGGTATCACCTTGGACTTTGTCGGTGACGTAGCGCTGGCGGAGGGCGAATGATGAACGACACCATCGCACGTTTCTTCGATCACAGCCGCCACAAGTTGGCAGTTCATGGCCTCGCTGTGCCCCTTGATGTTTTGGCGTTCGAGGGCGAAGAACAGCTGAGCCAGCCGTTTCTTTACCGCATCGAATTTACCTCCGTTGAGCGCGACATTGCGGCCGATCAAATCCTCGGCAAGAGCGCCCAGTTCAGCCTGCATGCCGCCCCGCATACCTTGCCCAAAGCCATTCGGGGCTTGCCGGGGCCGAAGGTCCAGGCGTTGCGCACGCTGCATGGTGTCATTACCGGTTTCAAGCGGCTCTCGGGTTCGGCGGATGAAGCACGTTATGAAGTGACCTTGCAGCCGCTGCTGGCCTTGCTCGGGCGTGGCAAGCAATTCCGGATCTACCAGCACCAGTCGGTGCCGGAGATCGTTGAGAGCATCTTGCGCACGCGGCATGATTTCGAGGGGCAGGATTTCCGGTTCACCCTTGTGCGCGAGTATCCACGTCGCGAGCAGGTGATGCAGTACGGCGAGAGTGATCTGGCCTTTATTTCGCGGCTGCTCGCAGAGGTGGGGATCTGGTACCGGTTCACCAACGACGAGCGACTGGGCCTTGCGGTGGTCGAGTTTCATGACGATCAGCGCCACTACGTCAAGCCGCGGATCAGTCTTCCGTATCGCCCTCAGTCCGGTTTGGGAAGCAGTGGCGAGGATGGCGTCTGGCAGTTGCAGGCGAATCATGAGGTGGTCGAAAAGAACATTCACTTTCGGGCTTATCACCCTCGCGATGCCCGTGCATGGCTGGACGGTTCGGTGGATCAGACGCGGGGGGATACGACGACTTATGGTGAGGCGTATCACTATGCCGAGCCCTATACCGCGCTCGGCGACAAGCTTGATCAGGATGAGGACCTGCTGGGGGAAAGCGGGTTTTTCTATGGGCGGTTGCGGCATGAGCGGTATCTGAATAATCAAACCCGGCTGAGTGGTGTTTGTAGCAGTGCGTTTTTGGGGTTGGCGCAGGTGCTCGACATTTCAGGTGGCGCGCCCCAAGCGTTTGAACCGGGTGCGGTTGTTACTCGATTGCTACTGCGTGCCGCGCGGGACCGCAGTTTCGAGCTGAGCTTTGAGGCGATTCCCTATTCGGAAAGCCTGTGCTTCCGACCGCCGTTGCTGGAAAAACCAAAGATGGCCGGGACTGTTCCGGCCCGTGTGACCAGTTCGCTGGCCAATGACCCCTACAGCCACATCGACAGTGAAGGCCGCTACAAGGTCAGCTTCTTATTCGACCGCGACAGCTGGAAGCCGGGTCAGGAGAGCCTGTGGTTGCGTTTGGCCAGACCTTATGCCGGCGACACTCATGGCCTGCACCTGCCGCTGATCTGCGGCACCGAAGTGGCGATTGCGTTTGAACAAGGCGACCCCGACCGGCCGTACATCGCCCACGCTTTGCACGACAGCCGACATCCCGACCACGTCACGTTGCTGCGCCGGGATTACACCCGCAATGTCTTGCGTACCCCGGCCAACAACAAACTGCGCATGGAGGACGAGCGCGGCAAAGAGCACAGCAAGCTCAGCACCGAACACAGCGGCAAGACCCAGCTGAATCTCGGGCATCTGGTCGATGACGAGAAGCTCAAGCGTGGTGAAGGGTTTGAACTGCGCACCGATGGCCGGGGTGCGATTCGGGCCGGGGATGGACTGTTTATCAGTGCGGATGAACAGACCAAGGCGCACGGTCAGCACCTCGACATGGACGCTGCAGTCGAGCAACTCGAAAGCGCATTGTCGTTGGCCCGGTCCATGGCTCAGGCCGCGCGGAGTGCGCAAACGACGCCGGCTGACACCTCCAGCCAGGCAAGCCTCGCTGCCGCGCTGACCCACCTTCGCGAGCCGGGCATATTGCTGCATGCCCCGGCAGGCATTGGGCTGGTCACGCCCGAGGCCATCGCCATTTCGTCAGGCAGCGAAAGCGTCGCCATCACATCGTCACGCTCAACCGATATCAGCGCCGGGCGCAACATCACCGGCACTGCTGAGGGGGCGATCAGCCTGTGTGCCGTTACCCAGGGCCTCCAATTCAAGGCGGTGCAGAACGACATTCAACTTCACGCCCAAACCGGCGCACTGCACGCACTGGCCAACGACGACATCAAGATCGAGAGCCTGACAGGCAGGGTCGAGATCAGCGCGCCAAACGAGCTGGTTCTGACCTGCGGCGGCGCATTCATCCGCATCAAGGATGGCGAAATCGAGCTAGGCGCGCCGGGCAACATCTATCACCGGGCCGTCTATGTGCAGAAAGCCGGTGCCACCACACTGACAACCCCCGCAACGCCGATACCGCCGGGCTATGCCGCTGGCTACACCCTCAGCGGCCCGGATAACGGTTACGCCCCCTTCGCCCGTTACCTGATCACCACCCAAGAGGGCGAGCGCTTCTCCGGCGTGACCGACAAGGACGGCAGAACCATCCCGGTTCACACGCTGCTGCCGGGGAACGTAGTGATCGAGTTTCCCGATGAAAAGCACGATGAGCCGTGACCGACGTTCAAGGGTGCGCTGGCCACAGCTGTTCGCCACGCGCGTCGCGCCAGCTATCGACACAGCGCCCGATGCCAGACGGCCAGCCGTAACAAGGCATCACCGCAAGAAATCTTCAATCAGGAAGGACCCGGCATGAAAGACCGAAAGCACCAGACGGACATATTTTGCACCTACAAGCCTGTGGCCATCGGCCCGCAGAAAACCCATTGGGTTGAATTTCAACTGGTGGACGAACTCGGCGAGCCGCTGGCTAATCTGCCATGGCGGGTGGTCAATCAGGCAGTGCGGGATGGCTGCGTCGCGGAGTACTCGGGGAGCACTGATGCCCAGGGCGTGATTCGACTTGAGGCGCTTTACCCCCTCGACGTGACACTGCTGATGCCTGCGACGCCGTTGGCTGAAGTTCTCCAACAGCGGCGCTTGCGAGCGGTGAGGCCTGAGCCCGAGCGGCCCGCTGTCAGTGACAGCAAACCTCTGTACGGCGTTCAGCGCCCGGGGTTTTCACCGGTGGAAACGCAGGCGATTGAGCTGGGGCATGCCTATCACTACCTGCGAATAGGGCAGCTGTGTGATCAGCTGCCGACGTTTAATCCGTCATGGCCAGAGCTCGCTCCAGCGCCGGCCTACCATTTTCCAGACGCTGGGTTTTCGGGGTTTACGGTGCCTTATGAAGCACTGAACACCCGGCATGTATTGGAAGTTTGCCCGCTGCGTGCGTGGTCGTTGGTGCTGCATCATGACGAGACTCAGTACAGCCTGGCGAATGCCTACAACCTGGGGCTGATGAGTATCTTGTCGTACAGCAATGAAGACATAGCTCAGCATGGTTCTCCAGACGAGTTCTTCGGACGGCAGTGCCTGGACCTGTCACGGACCCCGCGAGTATGGGATGGGGGTAAAAATTGGGCCTGCCTTGTCACTGACGTTCCGTTCGATGGTAGATATATTACCTGGACCAGGATGAATACTGCGACCGCAGTGCCTCCGGAGGGAGATACCCAGCTTTTCACCGTTTCAAACCCCGCTCACGTCCTGGTGGCATGGCGAGGAACCGACTTCGACCGGATCCATGCTCCTGATCTAGCAACAGATCTTACATTTCGCCCTGTGGAGCCCTTGCTAAAAGCCGGTTGTGCACCATCCGTAACCTGCGCAGATATGGCACTTGAGGGGCGAGTGCACCTGGGGTTTCAGAGAGCCTTCAAGGCTGCGATGAAGTGTTATGCGGGCCATCTCACGCAAGATCTGCCTCAAAGTATTGAGGGGAGAAAGCTTTATATTTGTGGACATAGCCTCGGCGGTGCGCTGGGATTGATTCATGCAGCTACGCTCAAGAACTATAGACCACTCCTGTACACCTACGGCATGCCACGCACGTTTACCATCAACGCGCTAAAGGGGTTGACTGAGTTTGCCCACTTTCGACACGTTAATGACACCGACACTATTCCAAGCGTGCCACCTGAGGCAGATTTGGATAACGAGCTGTACAGGCTCTACGGCCCTTTAGGCACGACTTTGGGTTTCACTTGGTCGATGGGCCAAGCCTTGGCAACTAATGTCGTCAAATTCGGTGATCCTTACGGCCATCATGGCGAGATTGCCATGCTTTACCGGGTAGATCAGCATATGCAAAGCCGTGGTTCCTCTTATCCCGCGTATCGGAGTAAGGATGGTCTAGGTGCGCCCTACTACAACACCATAAAAACCCGGCTACCCGAGCGGCCAAACCTTTATCTAGTCCCGAGTCTTAACAAAGCAGAAAGTGAGATGGCCGGACAGTCTCAACTCAACTTTATTGGCGGCCTAGACCCCAACACGCTCAACCGTATCTTTGTAGAGAATAAAAATATGAAGCCTGGAGGGCTGTTAGGTATCGGCAACCACATGATGGGCCAATATATGATGCATATAAGCAATCGCCTACGCGCGGCTATTGAACCCAAACGGAAACCGCCGCTGGCAGCACAAGCCGAAATTGAACGTTTTAAGCAGCAGATGGAAAAGCATGGCAGCACTTCGCCGAAAGATGAACATAAGCGTAATTGCTGGTTTCTGTCGATGCATGAGAAGGTCGGTGCAACATTGAAGGTGACTAAAGAGATGGAGGGCGGAATGGTCGCGCTGCAACGCTTCGATGCAGTTGCGAGCCTATCGGGAGCGTTAAATGAATAGCTTGCCATCCAAACTAAGAAATTCGCTGTTTGGATTCGCAGCTGTAGTTATTCTCAACGGCTGCGCGCAGGATTACAACATGGTTCCCTTGGCAGGCGGCGAGAAGCTTAAAATTGGTATAAAAATGCCTGAGGGACTGGAAGCGAAGCCCCTGCGTGTTATGTATCGATCAGCGATCTGCCAACGGGTATCCCATGACAGCAATGGCAAGCCCCAAATGCTGAGCGGGTATAAAGGTTATGAAACATCGTTCAAGCAGCGCGGCGCTACAAATCTGTATGAGGCGGAATTATTTATTAACGGCGGAGGGCGGTGCGAGTGGCAGTTAAGTAATATCATATTCGGCGTGAAGTACCGGATCCCAAGTCGCTTTGGGTCGAATGTAACAAACGGAACAGGCGGGACCGTAATTGTGAGGCTTGACGATAATGTCGCGCAATTCAGCACTGGATGGGAGAGCACTGTGGCGGGGGTGGGTTTGAAGATCGTGGAAGATTATTACCCATGGGTCAGCGAGAAATTCATTGATGGTTACGCTAAGCGTGCAGGCTTGTCTAGTGAGGGTGGTGGGTATATCAGCTACAAGGCTCCTCAGGCGCGTGAAATATACTTTGAGCCGTTGTTGCATTCACGCTATGTAGTAACATCAATATCCCCAATGAAACACGTCATTGGGGATTTTATGAGATTTCATTATCCTGACGGGACGACAGAGTCCGACGGCAAGTCAAAACCTAATTTTGAGAAGTTGCAGGAAATTCGTCTTAAAGCGGAAGTAAAGAAATGAAGTCGCTCGCTGTTTACGGAATGTTGTCGGAAGGCCGGATGAATAACGTGAAGTCGTTAGTGGGAGCCCTGGCTCTAGTGTTTTTCGTGAGCGGATGTGCAACTGACCGTAGCCTCTCACCGCCACCAAGCGGGGAAAAAGTGACGTTTATTATAAAGACTCCTGAAGAATTAAAGCCGTCTGCTATGCGTGTTATGTATCGATCGGCCAAATGTCAACGCGTAACTCATGACGCACACGGTCAGCCTCGAAGGGTCGATGGCAAAAACCTTTATGAGGGGAGGTTTGAGCTTAGTGGCGAGACCGGTATGTATCAAACAGAGCTTTTCCTGAACGGCGGAGGCGCATGCGAATGGCGATTAAGTAATGTGGTATTCAGCGTTGTTCACCGAAACCCACAAAATTTTGGAAAGGGCGTAGTATCAGGCGCAGGCGCAGAAGTAATTGTAACTTTCGATCACAACAACCCTCAGCTTAGAGTTTCAACTCCAGTCCCGGTAACCGGGTCGGAGGTGAATGTTGTGAAGGATTTATATCCTTGGATAAAAGAGAGTTTCATTAGTGGGTATATTAAACGTCTAGGCCTTTCTGGGAAGGACGGTGGCGATTATACGTATTATGCGCCACAGGCTAGAAATGTATATTTTGAACCGGTTCTGCATTCAGGGTTTGTGGTGACGTCTGTAGCGCCCAAAAAACACGTCATTGGGGATTTTATAGGGTTTCATTACCCTGACGGAACAGTAGAGTCTGATGGTAGATCAGAACCCGACTTTGAAAAACTGCAAAAAATTCGTTTGGACGCGGAGGCGAAGAAGTGAAGTCGCCAGGTACTCCACCGTCTGTAGTGACAAATATTCCATGAATAACGCTACGTCATTTTTAAAGGCTTCGGTTTCATGCTTGGTGTTGCTCCCATTTATCAGCGGCTGCGCGAAAGACTACGGTATGAATCCACCACCAGATGGCGAGAAAGTCGAGATCGTTATAAAGATGCCTGAAGAGCTGGAGCCAGAGCCTTTGCGAGTTATGTACCGCTCGGCTATATGCCGCAGAGTCGTCCGTGATGGCGATCGGAGGGCAGAGTCGCTAGAAGGTCGTAGAGGGTTTGATTCGACATTAACGAAGCGCGGAGCAACCAGGTTCTATGAAGCAGGATTATTCATTAATGCCGGGGGACCATGCAAATGGCGTCTCAGCAACGTCATAGTCGGCATAAAATACCGTATTCCAGGTGGTTTTGAGGAGGGTATAACGTCTGGCACTGGTGGCACGGTTATAATAAAATTTGATGAAAAAAACGCGCCAATAAGTGTTGGTGGAGTTAGGGTAGTCGTTGGTTCGGACCTGAAAATAGTAAAGGATTACTATCCGTGGCTCAGCGAAAAATTCATCGATGGTTATGCCAGGCGCGCGAACCTGTCTAGTGAAGGCGGGGGTTATCTTACTTACGAAGCTCGAGAGGCACGGAATATATACTTTGAGCCGATACTGCACTCGGACGTGGTAGTAACATCTGTGTCGCCGAAGAAGCACGTCATCGGAGATTTCATAAAATTTCACTATCCCGATGGCTCTGTGGAATCCGATTGGCGAGCGAGGCCTAACTTTGAAAAAATGCAAAAAATCCGCTTGGCGGCGGAGGCGAGTAAATGAAATTGTTCAGTGTGCTGCACTTTGTTTTTAGGAATCTATTATGAACAACTCGACACTCTACGCAAAAACCAGGCTCTTATGCTTTGCGCTATTCGCCTTCATAAGCGGTTGCGTAAAGGACTACAGCATTCTGGCGCCGCCGCCCGACAGTGAAAAGGTCAAAATCGTGATGAAGGTGTCTGCAGAGCTGGTGCCCAAGTCCTTGCATGCCCAGTACCGGTCTGCGAGATGCCGAATGTTTGTCGACCTTGCCGATGTGAGCCGTATACCGTTTCCAGGATTAAACTTACAGACTTTGAAGTTCACAAGGCGCGGAGAAACGGATTTCTACGAGGCAGAGGTATTCACCAATGGCGGCGGTGAGTGTGGATGGCAACTCACTAACATCGAATTCGGAGTCACCTATCGGATTCCAAGCTCTTTTGGAAAGAGAGTGGCAACTGGCATTGGCGGGACGGTGATTATTAACTTCGATCGGCAGCACTCATCCTATGATGGCATTGACCAGGTTGTAGAAGGCCCGGACCTGAAAATTGTGAAGGATTACTATCCTTGGGTAAGGGAAGCCTACGTACTCGGTTACTATGAGAAGAGCGTAAACTTGACCAACCAATACACAGGTTATCGAACCTACAAGGCCCCCGAGGCACGAAATATATACTTTGAGCCAGTGCTGCACCCAGACCTTGTTGTGACGTCGACCTCACCCAAGAAAAAGGTCTTTGATGAAGTTGAGATTACAACCTTTCTCTACCCCGACGGAACAGAGGAGTCCAGCGTGGGGTTAAACCCGGACGTTGAGAAAATGCAGGCGATCCGCTTGAAAATCAACGCGAAATAATAAAAGGGCTCAGCGCCGCAGGGCATCTTCAGGATGATCAAATGAATCAGATTGCATCAAACGTCAGGGCTTTACTCATAGCTCTCACGTTGGTTTCAACGCTCAGTGGGTGTGCGCTCGACTATGAAGTGCATCCGGACCCGGATGGGGAACATGTCACTGTGACGATCAAGGTATCGGAAGGGTTAGTTCCACCCCCTATGGCCGTGGGTTATCGATCAACGATCTGCCAAAACGTTTATGAGGGCCCTGATGTGTTCGGCAACATCAGGCTGCAAACTGTAGCGTTCAAACGGCGCGGGGAGGGCAATGCCTATGACGCCAATTTTGCTGTTGATGGCGGCGGGCTCTGTAGGTGGCGCGCGGCTTACGTGTCGTTTGGCGTGCATGTTCAATCGCCTGAGCGCATCGGCGAGGGTGCGGTTGTGGGAACGGGAGGTGATGTTCTGGTCCTGTTTCAGCCGCACAATCCTGATTCCCTGCCCAAATGGCTTAAGAACGTGGCCGGGAAGGATCTCGATATTAAAAATGACTACTATCCATGGCTGCGCGATGTCTTGAAGAGGGATTACGTCAAGAAGGTCAATCTGGTGGGTGAAGTGGTGCCTTATCCGACGTACTTTGCCCCTCAAGCACGAAATATAAATTTTGAGGCGGTGCTTCATGCCAACGATGTCGTGACATCAAAAGAGCGTCAGTTCAAAGAGACCGGAGTTCACCCCGCTTTTATTTACCCAGACGGGACCTCTGATTCTGATGACAGCGATGCCCCGAACTTTCGCAAGCTTGAGGCGATTCGTTTGAAGGCAGAGGCTAACCCATGACAATAGCGTAAGGCGTAACTCGCCGCTCCTGCTAGTTATGCCGGCCTCAGGCCAATGAGTACCGGCCCGTACCGTTAACACTTAGCACGTCACAAGCACGCGCAATGTATCCGCTCGTCCCGGCACCCGCTCGCACGGAATTAATACACGGCTTCATCAATTCATTATTAAGGGATCTTTCAATGTCACAGGGATTCGTATTGTTGGGTGACAAGACCACCCACGGAGGTGCGGTGGTTTCCGCATCATCCACTCATATCACCCAAGGCAAGGCAGTCGCTCTCGTAGGCGATCTGGTTATGTGTCCCGTACCTGGACATGGCGTTAATCCAATTATTGAAGGTTGTGCCGACTGGTTAGAGGACGGCCGTGCGCTGGTCGTCGATGGTTGCCACTCACTGTGCGGCTGCCAGGTAATGTCCAGCGCACCTGACTGGGCGGTGGGCTGAAGATGGCGTGGCAACGTGAATACGCGCAAGCAGCGCTCGCTCCCAAACCACCGTCGACGGTTCGATGGCTGCTGATCGTGGTTTCAGCCGTGGCGTCGGCTGTGCTGATGTTTCTGCTGTATGCCGTATTGCCTGAACTGCAGGTGTTAAATGTGTGGGCATTCAGCGCATCGCCGTTGGCGGTGGCCATTCTCGCCCTGGCAGCGCGCATGCATGCCTACGGTGTCGCGCTAGAAGAGTACACGCTGCTGCAGGAGCGGACCCGGCTGGCGCAGGTGGCCTGGACGCAATGGGGTCAACGTTATATGGCTGTCATGGCGGCGCTCGTTCTTTTGCCCGAGCCTGTGTCTGCGGTGGCATTGATGAAACCGGCACAGACGCCCATCCCGCAATCGGGCAAAACGCGCCGCATAGCTCGCCTTCCAAAGAGCAAAAAAGGCCGGGCCATGGCAGGTCTGGTCCAACTGATGGATTCGCTTTCGGCTGTCCTGGTGCCGCTGCCACCGGGAGAAAACTTCAGTGTCACTGTTCTGACCGATGCTCCACAGGGTGAATACGCAGCGCTCACTCACATTTGTCAGCAGCGTCTGACGGACCTTACCCCGTCATCCGTCATCAGCGCCGTTCACGTCACAGCTCAGCTTCCCTTCGCGTGGATGGAAGAACGGCTCAAGACCCCAAGCGACCACGTCGAATTCATCCTCGTCATCCAGCTCCACGGCGATGACGCCTACTCCGACGGCCTCGCCGCCATTGTGCTGTGCACCGACGCAGTCGCCAGTGCCCACACGTTACCCGTTGCTGCACGCCTATTGCGGCCCATGCCCCTCGACATCGACGCGTCGGCAACCGATTTCACCACCTTCCTGCAGATTCAAGCCGCTGCCCGCCAGGCAACGGGCCTGTTGGCCGACCGCGCTGAATGGCAGCCGGTGGCCCACACATTACTGGCGGCAGCCGGTGCCGAGGGTGCAGCGCTGCCAGTTGAAAACCGCTGGATTCTGGAGGCCGTGAACGGCGCGCCGGGGCCCTGCGGCCACTGGCTGCTGGCCGCGCTTGGCATCGAGATGGCCAGGCTCGCGCGGCAACCCTTGTTGCTGCTGGCGAGTGAAGACACGGGCCGCTGGATCACCACCGTCACACCGGGAGAAATGTCATGAAAGCCTTGATCGGCAATGGTTGGCGTCGCGTCGGCGG
The DNA here is from genome assembly GCF_000759445.1 of Pseudomonas lutea. NCBI lineage: Bacteria > Pseudomonadati > Pseudomonadota > Gammaproteobacteria > Pseudomonadales > Pseudomonadaceae > Pseudomonas > Pseudomonas lutea. The sequence continues at coordinate 1,104,459 of NZ_JRMB01000001.1, read as the reverse complement.
CGCGGTATGGCTTGTCGCGTTTGCAGCGGCGCTGGGCTGGTTCATTTACGCCTATGGCGCAAGGGTCGGACTGACGGAGCGGCATCAGCAAATCTTCGCGTTTCTGCTACTGATGCTGATCGCGCTGCTGGTGCAAACCATTCCCCGCGCCCTGGCGCTGATGAAGAGCCGCCGAAGCATCAAGCGGCAGCCGGGTGATAGCGTATTCCCACCGGATGAGGCGCCATCCACGGCTTCAACTGAAAAGGTCTCGGGCGCCGTGGCGCTGCAGAATTACCTACTCCAGCAATACACCCCCCTGCAACGCCTGCGCACCCGCTTCTACCTCATTGTCGGCGAGCCCAAACAGATTGAAGCCATCGCGCCAGGCCTGGCCGACGCCAAATGGCTCGACAGTCAGAACACCGTGCTGCTGTGGGGCGGCAGCCCGCAAACGCAGAGCGCTGAAGCCGCTGCCCAATGGCAGGCAGTGTTGCACCGGCGTGGCGTGCACGGCGTGGTCTGGGCGCTTGATATTCAGCAAAGTAACGACGCCGCGGCCATGTCCAACGGCGTGGCGGGCCTGAAAAAACTGGCCGGCGACGTCGGTTGGCAACTGCCGTTGCACGTGTGGCAAGTCTGCGACGACGCGAGGCCGCCGTTGAAGCGCCCTCGGGAAACGCTCGGGTGTCTGTTGCCTGCGCGGTTGACCGCAGCGAAGTTGATGGCGGCGATGGGCCGCCTTAATGAGCCTTCGTTGACGCGCGGCCTGGCTCAGGTTCAGGAGACCCAGGCCCATGACTTCCTCCTGCGCCTGGGTCGGGACTTGCAAGCAGAGGGCATCGCTCGCTGGTGCCAGGCACTGACGCCGTTGTTCGGCAGGTTTGCCCGCAGCGTGCCGTTGCGCGGCCTGTGGTTCAGTTTGCCAGCGCAGGCCGCTCAATCGGCTGGCCATGCGTGGCTGCCGGATGCGGCCTGGGCAGGTGTCCTCGCCGGCAAAACCCGCCAGGCCCGGCGCCTGGGCTGGCCCGCCAGCCGCGTTGGCTACACGCTTGTAATGGCCGTCGCGGTGGTGTGGGCGTCGGGCGTGCTGCTGTCGTTTTCCGCTCATCGCGCGCAGATCGTTGAGATCAGCACGGCCCTCGATGACGTCAAGTCTTCGGGCCACCGGGACCAGCAACTGCTCGCGCTCAACGCGCTGATTCTGGAGATGGAACGGCTGAAGGTTCATGCCCAGCGAGGCGAGCCGTGGCACCAGCGCTTCGGCTTGAGCCAGAACGATGCCTTGCTCGCCGCCATGTGGCCGCGCTACGTCGAGGCCAACAACCGGCTGATGCGTGACCCGGCAGCGGAAAACCTCAGGCGTCAGCTTGCGGCGCTGGTCGACACACCGGCAGACAGCGCGCGGCGTGCCAAGGGCGCGCACAACGCTTATGTCCAGCTCAAGGCCTATCTGATGATGGCGCAGCCGGAAAAGGCGGACGCGGCATTTCTGGTCACGGCCCTCAGCCACGCGGAACCTGCGCGCATGGGCGTAGCGCCGGGGCTGTGGAAAGGGCTGTCGCCGAGGCTCTGGCAGTTTTACGCGGAGCATTTGGCGGCGAATCCGCAATGGCGCATCATCCCGGACGAGGCCTTGGTCGCCCATGCGCGCCAGGTGCTGCTCACGCAGCTGGGGCAGCGCAATGGCGAAGCCAGTCTCTATCGGCAGGTGCTGGAGGCAGCGTCGACCCATCACCCCGATCTCGGCCTTGAGCAGATGGTCGATGACAAGGACGCCTGGCCGTTGTTCTACACGCAGACAAAGGTGCCGGGCATGTTCACCCGGCAAGCCTGGGAAGGGCAGGTGCGTCAGGCCATCGACGAGGTTGTCGCGGCGCGGCGCGAGCAGATCGACTGGGTGCTCAGTGATCAGCGCAGCAGCGCCATCGCCAGCAACGCCGGTGTAGCGGGCACTTCGCCGGAGCAACTGCGGGCGCGGCTGACCGAGCGCTATTTTGATGACTACTCGGGCGCCTGGCTGGCGTTCCTCAACAGCGTGCAGTGGCGGCGGGCAGACAGCCTGGCCGATGTCATCGATCAATTGACGCTCATGAGCGATGTCCGCCAGTCGCCGTTGATTGCCTTCATGAACACCCTCGCATGGCAGGGCCAGGCCGGCAACCTTGAGCAGGGGCTCAAGGAGTCGCTGGTGCAATCCGCGCAGAAGCTGATGGGTAGCGAGCGTGTGGCACGCGTCCCGGCCATCAGTCAGTTGACGGACATTCCGGCCGGGCCACTGGATGCGACGTTCGGCCCGCTGTTGGAGTTGCTGGGCAAGGACCCGCAAGGCAATGGCGGCGACGACGAACTCAGCTTGCAGGCGTTTCTGACGCGTGTGACGCGGGTGCGCCTGAAGTTGCAGCAGATCGGCCATGCCCCCGACCCTCAGGGCATGACCCAGGCCATGGCGCAGACGGTGTTTCAGGGCAAGGGCATCGACCTTACCGACACCCGCGCCTACGGCGAGCTGCTGGCGGCCAGCCTTGGTGAAGAGTGGGACGGCGTGGCCCACGCGCTGTTTGTTCAGCCGCTGGATCAGGCCTGGCGAACAGTCCTGGAGCCCTCAGCCGCGGCGCTCAACCGGCAGTGGCAGCAGGCGGTGGTCGAACATTGGGATCAGGCATTTCTGGGCCGCTATCCGTTCGCCGCCACCGGCAGCGATGCGTCATTACCCATGCTGGGCAAAATGATCCGCTCGGACTCGGGGCGCATCGAGCAGTTCTTGCAGCAGGAACTCAACGGGGTTCTGCGCAAGGACGGTGATCGCTGGGTGGCAGACCCCGCCCACGGTCAGAGCCTGCCGATCAACCCGCGCTTTCTTGCGGCCGTGAACCAGCTCAGCCATCTGGCCGACGTGCTCTATACCGACGGCGGCATGGGTCTGCACTTCGAGTTGCAGGGCAAGCCGGTGCGTGACGTGGTCCAGACCACCTTTGTGCTCAATGGCGCGCGGCATCAGTACTTCAACCAAAAAGAAAGCTGGCAGCGCTTCGGCTGGCCCGGCAGCAGCGATTACCCCGGTGCCAGCCTCAGCTGGACCAGCGTGCGCAGCGGCGAGCGCCTATACGGCGACTTTGAGGGGCCATGGGGGCTGATTCGCTTGCTCGACGCCGCCACCGTCACGTCGCTGGACGACAGCGACAGCCGCTACCGCATCACCGTCCCGGCGCCCGACGGCCTGGCCTTGACGTGGCACATGCGCACCGAACTGGGGGCGGGGCCCATGAGCCTGCTGGCGCTGCGTAACTTCCGCCTGCCGCGGCAAATCTTCCTCAACGGGGTTGCCAGCGCAAACACACCACCGCGCAACGAGGTGAGCGAATGAGCCTGCAACAGCTGATGGCCGCCGCACTGGGCGAGCGTGACGCCGTGAAGCTGGCCAGAACCCACGCTGAACCTTGGGAACCCTGGCTGGCGCCGATCAGTGCCGAGTCGGCTGTGGGTGCTGACCCGGGCTACGACGATGATTTCCAAAGCATGCGCGAGGAGGTCAACAAGTTGTCCGGTGCGAACGCCGATCGGGTCATCGCACTGGCCGAGACGCTGCTCAAGGGCAAATGCAAGGACCTGCGCGTGCTCACCTATTACCTCTGGGCGCGCCTGCACCGGGACGGCGAGGCGGGACTGTCGCAAGGGCTGAGCCTGCTGGCTGCCATGATCGAACGCTACACGGCCCAAGTGCTGCCGTTGCGGTCGAACAGCCGCAAAGTCGCGCTGGAATGGCTGGCCAGTGCCAAGGTACTGGACAGCCTGATGCTGTACCCGGAGGTGGTGAAGGCCGAAGCCGAACGCACCGTCGCCGCGCTCACCTGGCTGGATCACGTGCTGCTTGCATGGCCGGCAGCGCAACGTCCGGAACTGGGCGCGCTGTACGCGGCGTTGTCGGCGCGCCTTGCCCAGGCTGGCGGGCTTGACGCAGTGGTGCCGCAGTTCGGCGCCAGCCGCAATGCGCGCGAGGTTGCCGTCAATGGTGAGTCCGATGGCCGAGACAGCACCAGGCAAAGCGCGGCGCCTGCGCCCGATGTCATCCGCTCCGGTCGCGATTTGCTCGACAGCGGACGCGCGCTGGCCGGTTACCTGCGCGAGCAACCCCAGGGCTGGCTCGCCGCCCACCGCCTGATCAAAAGCCTGCGCTGGGACACGGTGCATCAGTCGCCGCCGCAGGACGCCAGCGGGCGCACACGGCTGGCACCGCCGCGGGGCGAATACCGCGCGCAGCTCAAGCGCTTGTACGTGCAGCAGAGCTGGAACGAACTGCTCGATCAGGTCGAGCGCATGTTCGCCGAGGGCGTGAACCATTTCTGGCTCGACCTGCAGTGGTTCCTTTACCAGGCGCTGAGCAAGCAACCCGCGCCGTACGAAGGCTGGGCGCGCATCGTCAAGGATGACCTGAGCATGCTTCTGGACCGTCTGCCGGGGCTTGAAACGCTGTGCTGGAACGACGGTTCGACGTTCGCCGATGAGACCACGCGCGAGTGGATCGAGCAGCACGTCATCCGTCAGGACACCCAGGCATGGCTTGCCACGCCCGCTGCCTCCACCGCCGGCGAGGCGGACATTCTGGCGCTGGAAAGCGAAGCGCTGGCCCAGGCTGATCGTGACGGCGTCGAGCAGGCGCTGGCGTGGCTGGGCGCGCGGCCTGACATTCACAGCGGGCGCCAGCGCTGGCTGCTGCGCCTGCTGATGGCGCGGGTCGCGGAACAGTGCGGCAAAAGCGAGCTGGCGTTGCACCTGCTCGGTGAACTGGACGCCATAGCCCTGCGCCATGGGTTGGCGCAGTGGGAGCCGGAGCGGGTATTTGAAGTCAAGGCGCGGCTGCTCAAGCTGCTGCGCATGAAAGCCCAGCGCAGTGACGCCGACAAGGCTGCGCTGGGCAAACGTATGGAGCCGCTGCTGGCGGCTCTGGTAGCGATGGACCCGGTGCGCGCAGCCGTGCTGTGCGTCTGAAACCTATGACCAGGAGGTATCTTTGAACCAGGACAATCTCACCCTGCAATATTTCGACGCGGAAATGCGTTACCTGCGCGAGGCCGGTCAGGAGTTCGCCAAAGCATTCCCCGACCGCGCCGCCTCGCTGAATCTGGACAAACCCGGCGCCCACGACCCTTACGTTGAGCGGCTGTTCGAAGGCTTTGCCTTCCTGATGGGACGGCTGCGGGAAAAGCTCGACGATGACCTGCCGGAGTTGACCGAAGGCCTTGTCAGCCTGTTGTGGCCGCATTACCTGCGCACCATTCCATCGCTGTCGATCGTCGAACTGCAGCCCGACGTAAATCAGATGAAGCAGAGCGAGACCGTTGCCACCGGCTTCGAAATCCAGTCGCAGCCCATCGGACCGCAGCGCACGCGGTGCAGCTACACCACCACGCAGGATTTGATCCTGCGCCCGCTGACGCTGGATTTCGTGAGGCTGGCGCAGGAACCGGACGGTCGCTCGGTAATCCGCCTGCGTTTTTCCTGCGGTGCGTTGAGTCAGTGGGGGGAGATGGACCTGCGCCGTATTCCGCTGTACCTCAACGCCGCTCCCGCCGTGGCCAACGCTTTGCACAACGCGCTGACACTCGGCGCTCAGGCGATGTACGTGCGCCAGTCGACCGATGCGCAACGTCAGCCGTTGCAAGGGCACTTCGCGGCAAAGGGCTTTCGCGAGGAGGACCAGCTCTGGCCCAAGGGCGACAGTGCGTTCAGCGGCTATCAGCTGTTGCTGGAGTACTTCAGTTTTCGCGAGAAATTCATGTTCGTGACGCTGTGCGGGCTGGAGCAGATGAACATCACCCCCGGTGCGGCGTGGATCGAACTCGACGTGGTGTTGGGCGAAGCCTGGCCCCATGCGTTCGCCCTGAGCACCGAGCACATGCGCCTGCACGCCGTGCCGGTGATCAATCTGTTTGCGCTTGAGGCCGACCCGCTTACGCTGGACCCGCTGCAGACCGACTACCTGCTGCGCCCCATGCGCTTGCAGGACGGACATACCGAGATTTACTCGGTTGATCGGGTGACTGCATCCCGAGATTCGGGCCGCGAGGAGTACGTGCCGTTTTCTAGCTTCCGGCACAAGGGCGGCATGCTGCACGACGAGGCCCCTGAACGCTACTTTCATACTCGCCTCAAACGCGGGCCCAATGGCCTGCATGACACCTGGCTGATCCTGGGCGGAGAGGGCGCGGACGTCGACCGGCTCAGCCAGCGCCCCTGTCTGTCGCTGCGCCTGACCGGCACCAACGGCCAGTTGCCGCGCAAGGCCTTGCAAAGCACGGTGCTCGACACACCGCTGCACTCGATCCAGGTCGGTCTGCGCGTGCGTAACCTTTGCGCGCCGACGCTGCCGTTGTACCCGCCCAGCCGCGACCGCTTCCACTGGCGGATATTGAGCCATCTGGGCTCCACGTTTTTGCCCATGCTCGACAACGCCGAAGTGCTGCGCGGCACTCTGGCGCTCTACGACTGGACGGGCAGCGAGCTGAATCGACGTCGCCTGGAAGCCATTGTCGAGGTCAGCCACCACCTGATTCAGCGCTTCGAAAAGGGCTTTCTGCTGCGCGGCGTGGACATCCAGATCACGCTGGACGCCGACGGCTTCGGTGGCCAGGGCGACATCTGCCTGTTTGGCGAAATGCTTAATCGGTTCTTTGCGCTGTACGCGGACATTCACTTGTTCACTCAGGTCACTCTGGTGCTGCAACCGACCGGGAGGAGCCTGCGATGGAGCGAAAACCACAGCCAGCGGATCCCCGGCTGACCGTCGCGGTACTCCTTGACGCGCTGCGCGGCCGGGTGGCTGAGGCGAACGTTTACCGCTTCTGCCAACTGGTTGAAGACGCGGCGCCTGGCCAGCCGCCCTTGGGCAGTTCCGAACGCCCGGCCGACGACCTGGTGCGCTTTCGCCCCGATCCCGGAATGGGCTTTCCGGCCAGCGAACTGAAAGGGCTTGAATGGCCGTCGCAGAACAGTGCGCTGCCCGCGACCGTGCGCACGCGGGTGCTGGGGCTGTACGGCGTGGATTCGCCGCTCCCGACCCGTTATCTGGACGACATTGCCCAGCGACGTGAAGGCCATGAGGCCCTGGAGGCGTTTCTCGACGTCTTCAACCACCGGATATTCACCCAGTACTACCGGATCTGGCGCAAGTATTCCTACCCGGCGTCGTTCGCCAGCGGCGGCGTGGATGCCACTTCTCAATGCCTGTTCGGGTTGATCGGGTTGGGCATTCCCGGCACGGCCAAACGCGTGGAAACGCCGCTGTCGCGGTTTCTCGCACTGCTGGGCATCATGCGTTTGCCGACCCGCAACGCAGAAGGCATCACCGCCCTGGTGCGGGTGCTGGCTGCGCGTACTCAGGCGACGACCGCGCCGCACTGGCCGCTGAGTATTACATTGGCGGCACCCGCCAGCTTGTCGGCGGCGCGCCCGGTGAGCCTCTCCCAGAACACACCATTGGGCCGCGTCGGTTGGGACGTCAACAGCGAGTTGCTGCTGACGTTATTCACCGCCGACCACCACGAGGCCCGCAACTGGTTGCCCGGTGGCACGTTGCGCCGCGACTTGCTGGTGCTGTTGCAGGTGTATCTGGGCTGGCGCTGCACGGTGCGCTTGCACCTGTCGCTGCCCGTCGCCTGCCTGCCACCGTCAGTGTTGAGCGGCGCAGGCGTGCTGCTGGGCATGACCGCCAGCCTTGCGCTGCAGTGCCGGTCAACCGGGCAAGCAACCCCGGTCCACCTTCATGAACCGGGCTCAGAGATTGATTCGGCAGATGACTCGGCCCCGCAAACATCTCCTGACCCAATCCCCAGGCCATACCCAGACCCAGACCCAGACCCAGACCCGGATCCATCCCGCGCCTTCTCCCCCACAACAGTCACGATCTACCTGGGTCGTTACAAGGGCCTCAAACCCCGAACTCTGGAAGGAATACCTCTCTATGTCTCGATCCATATTTAGCGCGTTGCCCATGCTTGCCCTCGGGCTTCTCATCAGCGGCTGCGGGATGACGCAAAGCGTGTCCGAATCCTCTGCTTCGCTCGCCGACTCGATCTTCCACAAGCAATTGCGCACGCTGCGGCTGGACTTCGACGGGCGAATGGCCTTGAACACCGAAGGCACCGACATGCGCGCGCTCTCGGTGCCGGTCATGGTGCGGGTGTATCAGCTGCGCGACGGTGCCTCGGTCAATAACGCCAGTTACGATGATCTGCTGCGCGATGCCCAGCGCGTGCTCGGCAGCGACCTGCTGGACCAGCGCTCGGTGGTCGTCAGGCCCGGGGAGGGCGCGCAGCTGGATGTGCCGCTGGACGAGAACGCTGCTGTCATTGCCGCGGTCGGTTTGTTCCGCGAGCCCGATGCGCAGCGCAACGACTGGCGGCTGGTGTTCAAACGCGACGACCTTGATGCCGAGCGGCCCCGGGTGATCGAACTGAGTGGCAACCGCTTGACGTTGCGGCCGTTGGCCGAGGACTGACCATGGCTGCACTCAACCCCTCGCTGTACGAGACGCTGCTGCAGAATTTCAGTGGCGAACTCGACCTGCATCAGGTGACTGAAGACGACCAGTACGTGCTTTCGGTGCTGGATAACCTTCAGCGCATCCTCAATAGCCGGGCGGGCACGCTGGCGCATCTGCCCGATTTCGGTTTGCCTGACATGGCCACCGTGCTCGAGGACCTGCCGTCTGCCGCCCATGGGCTGATGCGCACCATCGCCGACACCTTGCTTAAATACGAGCCGCGTCTGGTGTCGCTGCACATTGAGCTCTTGCCGCAGACCCAGCCGGGGCATCTGGTCTATGCCCTGGAGGCGACGCTGCATGGCGAACGCACCGCGACGTTCGGCACGACCTTGAGCCCGGAGGGGCGCGCTGTGGTACGCCACCTCAAGCGCCATGACCTGCAGCAGCGCTGCTGAGGAGCAAGGAGGTGAACGTGATCGAAAACGCTGAACTGCGCACCGTCGCAGGCGCTGATCCACGCGGGCTGCCGGAGTACCAGGCGCTGTGCGCGGAAATGGCCAAGCTCGGTCACCCTGCGTGTCCTGATGTGCAATGGCGCTGCGTAGAACAGCGCTGCCTCAGGCTCTTTGCCTGCAACGGCGCGGACCTGCAATCGGCCGCGTGGTATGTACTTGCGCGCAGTCACCTGGACGGCCTCGACGGGCTGGTGCAAGGCCTCAACGTGATCGAGACGCTGGTGGCGGCGGGCGCCAATCCCTGGCCGCGTGGCCTGTCGGCGCGGGCGGACATACTCAGGCGGCTAAATGTTCTGTTGCAGGGGGCGCTGCGAAGTACAGCACTGGACGCGCACGATCTGCCGCGCCTTGGCCTGATCGAACGGCAGCTGGCGCATTTGCACCTGAGGCTGGTCGGCCAGCCTGCGGATACTGTCAACCCGCTGGATGGCCTGCGCCAACAGATTGCGCGACTGGCGTGCCGCATAGAACGTGATGCCCGTGAGCAGGCGCGGCGAGGGGCTGGCGCCTCGATCAAGCCGCCGGATGCACACGCCGCCGAGCATCCCGCAGTGCCGGGAATGGGGCGGGAGATTAAAAGCGCCAGGCGGCCAGATACCAAGCCTGCCGCGAACAGGCGAGGGCTGGCGTGGCTGGCATGCCTGGGATCGGCCCTGCTGGTTTTGCTTGCCGCCTTTACCGGAAGCTGAGGTACGCGATTCACGCCAGCCACAGTACGGCGGCGGTCATAGGGTGCCGCGGTCCGTAGGAGCCAACGTGCTGGCGAACGCGCCCGACGCCACGGCAGCGAATAGTCCCCGCGTTCGCCAGCACGCCGGCTCCTGCAGGGCTGCACTCAGCCACAAGGACCGAGTTTCGCCGGGATACTGCCGATCTTTCATGCAACAGAGCCGAAACCTGCCGTTTGGCCGGGCGTCGCCTTTAAGCTGTCCGCCATATTTACAGTCGGGCACCCGTCCATTAGTGTGCGCGCATCAACTGCCTTGAAACTGCGGCTGCCGCATGTTCACGCACGTCTGCACAGACCGGACACCTTTGCCTTTGATCGACACCACCCTTGAGTTGACCACCGCCCTGGTTCCGGTGCCGACGGCCAGCGTTCTTCAGCAGTTGCGCACGGCGACTGCCGCTCAGCATCGGGCGCTGGAAGCCAGGCTGCCACTGACCCATGCCGACCTGGATTTCCCCACCTATCAGCACATCATCCAGGCCTATTACGGCTTCCATTCACCGCTGCAACGCTCGATCGATCAATTCTTCGCGGCTCAGCCGGCTCACTCGTCGCTTGTGCAGGACCCCGCACGCCACAAGGTCCCGGCGCTGCTCAAAGACTTGCACGCGATGGGCCTGACTGACGCGCAGATTCAAGACTTGCCTCAATGCAGCGAGTTGCCTGTGATCGACAGCGTCGCCCGGTTGTTCGGGGTGATGTACGTCATGGAAGGGGCTACGCTGGGGGGGCAGGTGCTGCGCCGGATCATCGCGGACAGGCTGGGCATTGATGCCGAAAGCGGCGGCGAGTTTCTGGACGTCTATGGCCGGGACACCGGGCGTTTGTGGAAAACCTTCCTCAGGCAGCTGGCAGATTTCGATTCGCCCCGGCACAACGCCGAGGTCGCGCAATCGGCCTGCCTCACTTTCGAATGTTTTGAAACCTGGCTGGAGCGCGCGGGAGTGCTGAATGACGCTTAACGACACGCAGACCATGGATGCGCTGCTGGACACTTGCGCCAACGAGCCCATCCGTATCCCGGGTGCGATACAGCCCCACGGCGCACTGTTGACGCTGCTGGAAAGCGACTGGACCGTGCAGCAGGTGAGCGCCAATGCGCGCGAGATGCTGGGCGTTAGCCATGAAGTCCAGCCCGGCGATGGGCTGGCGCGCTGGCTGGGTGACGCCCAGGCAGACAGTCTGGTTGAAGCGCTGCGCCACGCCGACCTGGAGAGCATCGACCCTTTGCCGATGCAGTTCGGCGGGCAGGCTTTCGACGGCCTGTTGCATCGCCACGACGGCCTGTTGTTTCTGGAGCTGGAACCGGTGCCGCCCCAGTCGGCCGTGCATGGACTGGGCTCCAGGCTGACGCGCACTCTGCGCCGCCTGCAAGCGGCCAAGTCGCTGGATGAGCTGTACGCCATCAGCGTCACTGAAATCCGCGAGTTGACCGGCTACGATCGCGTGATGATCTACCGCTTCGAGGAGGAGGGCCACGGCCAAGTCATTGCCGAGTCCGCCGCGCCGGAAATGGACGCTTACAAGGGCCTGTTTTTCCCCGCCACCGACATACCCCAGCAGGCCCGCGAGCTGTACCGTCTGAACTGGCTGCGCATTATTCCCGATGCCGCCTATGTGCCGTCGCCGCTGCTGCCGGCACTGCGCCCGGACACCGGTGAGCCGCTGGACATGGGCCATGCCGTGTTGCGCAGCGTGTCGCCGATTCACTGCCAGTACATGCTCAACATGGGCGTGCGCTCCTCGATGAGTATTTCGCTGCTCAAGGACGACCGCTTGTGGGGCCTGATCAGCTGCGGCAACCGCGAGCCGCTGCAGGTATCGCATACCCTGCGCTCGGCCTGCCAGACCATCGGCCAGGTGCTGTCGCTGCAGATCAGCCTGCTTGAAGACCAGCACATTCAGCGCCAGCGACTGGCCAAGCACCACATGCTCGACCGACTGTCGCGGGCGATGAGCGAGGCGCCTGAGGACGTTTACAACGGCTTGCTGGAAAACGCCTCGGCCTTGCTGACACTGGTCGATGCCGGCGGCGTGGCAGTAATCGTCGACAGCCAAGTGCACCTGATAGGCCAATGCCCGACAGCCGATCAAGTGATGGCGTTGCAGGAATGGCTGCTGACCCGGCCGCAGCCGGTTTTCGAATCCAGCAGCCTGGGTGCAGTCTTCCCGGCGGCGCAGGCTTACCCGCACGTGGCAAGCGGCTTATTGGCGTTCAGTCTGCCCAAACCGGTGGTTAACGGGGTGCTGTGGTTCAGGGCCGAGGTCAAAGACAGCGTTCACTGGAGCGGCAACCCGGAAAAGTCCAAACGGGTCGTCAACGATCGGCTTCAGCCGCGCGAGTCCTTCGCCGCCTGGAAACAGCAAGTCAATGGCACCGCGCGGGCCTGGAATGCCGGGGAGGTGTACGCGGCGTCCGATCTGCGTCGCTCGGCGCTGGAGGCCGATTTGTCGCGCCAGGTGCTGCGTGAGCAGGACGCGGTGCGCGCACGCGACGAGCTGGTAGCCGTGGTGTCCCACGACCTGCGCAGCCCGCTGACGGTTATCGTCATGCAGTGCGGCATGATGCAGCGTGTGATCGCAGCCGATGCCAGTCCGGCTTCCAAGCGCCTGAATTCGGCCATCGATACGCTGCAACGGGCCTCCGGGCGCATGACGCGGCTGTTGGAGGACCTGCTCGACACCTCGAAGATCGAGGCCGGTCGCTACTCCATTGATGTTCAGCCGCTGGACGTCAGTCAGTTTTTTGAAGACACCTGGTCACTGCTCTCGCCACTGGCGCAGAACAAGTACATCGAACTGACGTTCACCACGGAGCCGGAGCTGAAGATGTTCGCCGATCCCGAGCGCATGTTTCAGGTGCTGTCCAACCTGGTCGGCAACGCGATCAAATTCACCCCCAAGGCCGGCACTGTCAGCGTCAATGCCAGGGCCGATGGCGACACCGTCGTGGTCACGGTCGTGGACTCCGGCAACGGGATCGCGCCCGATCAGTTACCCCACATATTTGAACGCTACTGGCGCATACGCGAGGGCAACCCGAGCGGTACGGGGTTGGGACTCTATATCTCGCGTGGCATCGTCAAGGCCCATGGTGGTGACTTGAGCGCGGCCAGTAAACCCGGCGTGGGCAGCGAGTTCCGCTTCACGGTGCCGCGCGCTCAATAACATTGCGCGTTGCACCCCCTCGCGGGTGCATGGGGCGCGAGGCCTGGCTTGGAGGGTAAAAGGTATTCCTGTCGGGAATCCGCGCTATAAAAAACATGAATTTTATTTATGGCTGTTTGGCTACTACCGTGTGCGCATTCCGTACATGTGGGAGCTGCCATGACCTGTCCAAGCCCGCCACCCCTCGCCGAGGCACACTGGAAGCGCAACCTTGTGGTCTGCGTATTCGGCGCTTTCACCACCATCGTTGCCATGACCTTGCTGCTGCCGTTCCTGCCGCTGTACGTCGAGCACCTGGGCGTCAGCGATCCGGCTGCCATTGTGCAGTGGTCAGGGGTTGCGTTCGGTGCGACCTTTTTGTCTGCCGCACTCACGGCGCCGTTGTGGGGCCGTCTGGGCGACCGTTATGGGCGCAAGCTGATGCTGATTCGCGCCAGTCTGGGCATGGCCATCGCCATGTCCCTGATCGGCCTGGCGGAAAACATTTACCAGTTGGTGGGGCTGCGACTGTTGGCGGGGCTGCTCGGCGGCTACGCCTCCGGCGCGACCATTCTGGTGGCGACCCAGACCCCGAAGGCGCGAACGGGCTGGGCGCTGGGGATGCTGTCGTCGGGGATCATGGCGGGCAACCTCGCCGGGCCGCTGATCGGAGGTCTGCTGCCGCCGCTGATTGGCATCCGCGCTACGTTTTTTCTGGCCGGGGGGGTGATTTTCCTGACCTTCCTCGCTACGTTGTTTTTGATGAAAGAGGCGCCGCGGCCCAGGCTTCACCCGGGGGCAGCGAAGGCGCCTGCGATCAGACTGTGGGACCTCGTCGCTGACAAAAAGCCGATGCTGACCATGCTGGTGGTGGCCTGTCTGGTGATGTTTTCGATCATGTCCATCGAGCCGATCATCACGGTGTACCTCACTGAACTGCACACCGAAAACGTCACCTTGATGGCGGGTCTGGTTATGTCGGCGACGGCACTGGCCAGCGTGTTGTCGGCGTCGCGCATCGGCAAGCTGGCAGACCGCGTCGGCCATTGGAAGGTGGTCATCGGTTGCCTGAGCGCGGCGGCCCTGCTGCTGATTCCCCAGGCATTCGTCAGCCACGCATGGCAACTGCTGCTGTTGCGGTTTCTCATGGGGATTGCACTCGGCGGCCTGCTGCCGTGCATCGCCGCAATCATTCGGCATTCGGTGCCCGACGCCGTGGCAGGGCGCATGCTTGGTTACTCGACGTCCTGCCAATACATCGGCCAGGTTCTGGGGCCGTTGACCGGTGGCTCTCTGGGCGGGCATTTCGGCATGCCGGTGGTGTTTGTCGTCACCTGCATGCTGATGGCGGGGTGCGCGCTGGGCATGCTGATGATGCGCCCCGGTATTGCGGCGAGCCATTAGCGGGCTGCACTGGCCGATGGCGAAGCGTGTGGCGTTTGACAAAACCATGACATGACGCATCGGATAATCGGCGCCGGCGGGGCCAGGCCCCGGATTCGAGTACCGCCATGCACGGACATTCATGGACATCAAACACAGCCTCAAACAACGGATCGTCATCGTCTTCGCGTTGATGAGCACACTGGTCGCCGGGGTGTTCGCCATCGGCATCATCGCGACGGTACACCTGGTCGAAAAACGTCTGACCACCATGAGCCTCGGCGGCAACCTCCATCGTTTGCTGGCCCTGGACAGCGTCGACGACTGGCGTCACCGACCCGATAAAGACGAGTTGTTCTACGCCGACGAGGGTGTCGGCGACCTGGCCATGAGCGATGACCTCAAAGGCCTGCGCCCGGGCTTTCAGGAGTTTTCACGTGGCAAGAAAGCCTATTACGCCATGGTCTCTGTGGTGAACGGTCGCCATTACGTGCTGTTGCGTGATCAACGCAAGTTTGAAAAGCGCGAGCGCATACTCTTCGGCGTCGTGTTGATCGGCTTTGTGCTCAGCGTGCTGCTCGCAGTGTTGCTCGGGCGGTTGCTGGCGTCGCGGGTGATCACGCCCGTGTCACGCCTGGCGGGTCAGGTGCGTCATCGCGACCAGTTGCTGGAGATGGCGCCGGTGCTTGCCAGCGACTACGCCAGCGACGAGGTCGGCGCACTGGCGCGTTCCTTCGACGAAACCCTGGGCCGGCTGCGCGCCGCACTGAGCCGCGAAAAGCTATTCACCAGCGACGTCAGTCACGAGCTGCGTACGCCGCTGATGGTGTTGGCCACATCGTGCGAGTTGCTGATGGAATATCCGGCGCTGGATGACCGGTCCCGCGCGCAGGTCAAGCGCATCAGCAATGCCACGGCGGGCATGAATCAGTTAGTCGAGACTTTCCTGCTGCTGGCCCGTACCGAGGGCAGAAACACCCCGCAGGGGCAGCGTTCGTCTATGGTCCTGATTGCCGATGAGCTCGCCGACATCTGGCGCCCGTCCATCGAAGCCAAGGGCCTGACGTTCGTTTATCAGCGTCACCAGGGCGACGGCGAAGCGTACAACGCACCGTTGTTGCGCTCGGTCATGGGCAATCTGTTGCGCAACGCCTGGCATTACACGGATCAGGGCTTCATTCAGCTGACCCTGCGTACCGACGGCTTCAGTGTCGAGGACAGCGGCATCGGCATTCCGCTGGAAAAACAACAAGCCATGTTCGAGCCCTTCGTGCGCGGCGATGAACAGCGCGGCGAGGGATTGGGTCTCGGGCTGTCGCTGGTGCAGAGGATCTGCGCCAACCAGCGCTGGACAGTGAGCCTGACCACCCGTGCGGACGGCGGATGCTGTTTCACCGTGCTGTTGAATCCTGACTCGCCTGCCGGCTAAGCCGATCTGAGCGGCACTGCGCTGCTGGTGGACAGAACCAAGCCGAGCTGACCGGCACAGTGCTTCGGTGGGACATGATCAAGCAGGCCTGACTGGCAAGGTGCTTCTGTGGGACATGATCAAGCAGGCCTGACTGGCAAGGTGCTTCTGTGGGACAGGCTCAAGCTGACCTGATTGGCACCATGCTTTTGTGGGACAGGCTCAAGCCAACCGGATTGGCACCATGCTTCTGTGGGACAGAACCAGGCCCACCTGACCGGCACCGTGCTTCTGTAGGACCGGCTTCAGCCGGGAAGGGCTAGGAGCAGCCTGCTCCGCTGGTCAGAATGACCGCACGAGTGGCGGACTGCCCGCTCCAAGGTATGTCTCCCTACATGGACTTGCGATCATGCGCTCCCCCCATCCATCACTCGTTTGCGGGCCTGCTGACGATGACGTTGCGAACGTCGACGACACCCCCGAGTACCCGCTGTCCGCGCCCCTCAAGCCCGAAGAACCAGAGCGTCGCAGCGATCAGTCCAAGGCCGAGACCGACGGCTGCGCCCCGGAGGAGGAGGCCGTTTGAACCGAGCCATCTCATCCGTTTGGATGATGTGCGGGCGAAGAGTCTCCAGCGGCGCCCGACTTTGGGGCCAAATCAAATGATGATTGCGCTTGGAAAGCGTTCTTAAAAACGGAAGAATGCGCGCTGTGTCGCGTGACGTCTGACGTCTTTGCGGCCCGCGCCGACCCGCTCCAAGCGCGGCGGGCCGCCCGCACAGCGGTATTTAACCTGTAACGTTCACGACGCCGTCCCTTAGGCGGAGGAAGCAAATTTGAATCAGCTAAAACGCCTTCAGAGCGGTATCGAAGGGCTTGATGAGCTGCTAATGGGCGGTTTCGTTTCCGGATCTTCCTACATCATCCAGGGCCGACCCGGCTCGGGCAAAACCATCCTGGCCAATCAGATTGGTTTTAATCACATCCGCAACGGCGGTCGCGTCCTTTTCGCGACCCTGCTTGCCGAACCCCACGAACGCCTGTTTCAGTTCCTGTCGACCATGAGTTTCTTCGAGAAAGACCGGGTCGGCGATCAGATTCAGTTCGTCAGCGCGTTCGACACCATGGAAAACGACGGGCTCGACGAAGTCGTGAAATTGCTGCGCCGCGAGATCGTTCGCCAGAAGTCCACGGTGATGATTCTGGACGGGCTGCTAAACGCTCGCTCCAAAGCCGAGTCCGCCATCAATACCAAACGCTTCATCTCCGAGCTGCAGGGCCACGCGGCGTTTGCCGGCTGCACGGTGTTTTTCCTGACCAGCTCCCAGCTCGACGACGGCAGCCCTGAGCACACCATGGTCGACGGCGTGCTGGAGATGGGCGAGGAGCTGGTCGGCAACAAATCCGTGCGCCGTATCAAGCTGCGCAAGACCCGAGGCAGCGGCGCCATTCCCGGCGCCCATGAGTGCGAAATCACCGAAAACGGGCTGGTCGTTTATCCCCGTCTGGAAAGCACCATTACCCACTCCGCCTTGCGCGACAGTGCTGAGTTGACCGTTGTGCCCAGCGGCGTCGACGCGCTGGACCCGCTGATTGGCGGCGGGCTCGTGGAGTCGTCGGTGACCCTGTTGCTCGGCCCGTCCGGGACCGGCAAGACCACGTTTGGCCTGAATTTCCTCGCGCGCGCGACGCCTGAGGCGCCGGGTCTGCTGTTCGGCTTCTACGAATCGCCGCAGCGCCTGCGCGCAAAGGCCTCAGCGCTTGGGCTGGATTTTGAAGCCCTGGAGCGCTCCGGTGCCTTGAGCATCATGTGGCAGTCGGTGACCACCGAGGTGATCGACAAGTTGGCCCTTGGCCTGTTGCGGGTGGTCAAAGAGAAAGGCATCAAACGCGTTTTCCTCGACAGCCTTGGCGGCATGGCCCGCGCGGCGGCCGATCAGTCACGCATTCTTGACCTGTTCAGCGCCCTGATGGGCGAGCTCCGGGCCCTTGACGTCACGGTGGTGGCCAGCTGGGAAGTCCACGGCCTGCTGGGCGGGAACGTCGATGCACCGGCGCCGGACCTGTCGGGGATTGTCGATAACTTGCTGCTGATCCGCTTTGGCCAGTCCTCGGCGGGGCTGGTTCGCCAGCTGTCGATCCTCAAAATTCGTGATAACCCCTACGACCCGGCCCTGTTGGACGTCTTGATTGGCGAACAGGGTCTGACTGTGAAAAAGGCTGCATTCCATGCCCTCGACGATTCAGGCAATGCCACGCCGCGGTGGGCGCCATCGAGCTGATGATTGCTCGCGCGCGCGGAGGGTTGCATGACCACCATTCTGATTGTCGATGATGAGTACCTCATCGCCGACATACTGAGCTTCGCCCTTGAGGATGAAGGCTATCTGACGGTCACCGCTGGCAGTGGACAGCGAGCGCTGGGTATTCTTGAACGCGAACGCCCGCAATTGATCATCACCGACTACATGATGCCGGGAATGAACGGCATCGAGTTGGCGGAAGCGGTACGCCAGAGCCCGACACTGGGACAAATCCCCATCATGCTGATGAGTGGTGCGCAATCCCATCTGGGCGTTGCACGGCCTGACCTGTTCAACAAAGTGTTCGACAAGCCGTTTGAGATCAACGCGATAGTAGACGCCGTACGGGTCCTGCTGGGCGCGGGTTAGCGGGCGGTCACGCCGCGTTGGCGAGATGGGCGCAGCCCGGTGTGATCAATGCTTTGCCTTCAGGGTTTCGTAGCTCAGACGCAGGTCCTTTGCCCAGCCGTCGAGCACCGGCTTAACGGAATCAAGGGTCAATTGGGTTTTGTCATTCTCCAGGGGTGTGCCGCTGCCTTTGCGCACCACCTGGGCAAGCACCTTATGGCTGTCGGCATCGAGAAACGCTGCTTCCGTGGCGATTTCCACCTTCTGATCCCGGCCCCCGGTGGCGGTGTTGACGGCAGCGGCTACCAGCGCGAGCGGGATGACCTCATAAGGTTTCAAGTCTTCGGTGCTGGTTGAAACAGCGGTAATCGCCGGACGCACGACCAGGGTGTCAGGCCCGGGCCCGCTGGCCAGTGGCAGGTTCTTGCCGAGCTCGCGGCGCAGCGCCGTATCAAAATAGCGGGTGATGGCCTGCAGCGTTTGCGCCGGGATCACCGCAGTGGGCTGTGGCGGGGGAAAGAACTGGCTGGGCTCGATGTACACCCGGGTGTATTTGCCCAGCTTCACGTCCGGGTCGATCCAGCGCATGACCGGGGCCCCGGTCGCACTCTCTGCGGGTTTGAGAAGGCTGTAGTCTTTCAGAAACCCTGAATACTGAGCCGGATCGACTCGTGAACTGGCGCAACCGCCGAACCCCAGCATGGCGCAACAAATAATTGCCCAGAGTATCGGCATGTTCATGGTGTGACTCCCTTCGCTGTGTGCACCGATTTGCCCGCAGCCACCGACGGTGACAGACCTTCAAGAAAGCGGGCAGCCCACGCGCGCGCAGAAGACAATTCGAGCGGCCCGGTTTCGGGCGCGCCGTGATGTGCGGTCCATGGTGCTCATGCAACGCTAGCAGCTAATGGCGCCGGCGCCAGTCGGTAGGGATTGAAAGCAGCACGGGGGAGTGGCAGGGCAGGGGGAGGAACAGGGCGGCACAGAGGCCGCCCGCGGGGTATCAGCGACCGTCGGCAACCTTGCGCTCGATTTCAGCCGACTTCTTGTTCAGCTCCTCAACATCCTGCTCCTTCTCGCGGGTGGACACCGGCGTGATGACTTCGTCCACGGCGCGGGTGTCGTCATCTCTGTCGGCGAGGTCTCGCTGGACCACGTTGACAGGTTTGCCGGCGCTGTCGAGGGTCGGCGCGTCAGGTTGCACGGCGTCGCGTGGATCGACGGGGGTCTGCTTGCTCATGGGTTCATCCTCGGAGTGGTAGGGCGTTGTAGGTTGGATGTGCCAGCGCTGGACGAGTTCGGGTTTTTTTCACGTCGCTGTGCTGCCAGCGCCGGTCCTGCGAGCTCAGCCAGCCCGGCCAGGGCCGCCAGTCGTGGGATCAACGTTGCTCCACAAGATTAAGAAAGCGTCGCGTGCGTTCGTTTTGGGGATCAATCAGGACCTCGTTCGGAGAGCCATCGGCGACGATGCGGCCGGCCTCCATGAACAGCACCCGATCCGCAATGTCCTGAGCAAACTTCATCTCATGGGTCACCAGCAGCATGGTCATCTGCTGCTCATGGGCAATGGCTCGGATCACCGCCAGTACCTCGCCCACCAGTTCCGGATCAAGTGCCGACGTCACCTCATCGAACAGCATCACTTGCGGGCGCATGGCCAGGGCGCGGGCAATCGCCACGCGTTGCTGCTGGCCGCCGGACAGTTGCGCAGGATAGGCGTCGGCCTTGTGGCTCAAACCGACCAGACCAAGGTACTGATGGGCGCGCTCCAGGGCTTCCTCGCGGCTCAGCTTGAGCACCTGCAGCGGCGCCTCGGTGACGTTCTGCTGCACGGTCAGGTGTGGAAACAGGTTGAACTGCTGGAAGACCATGCCGACACGATGCACCAGCGGTGGTTTGGTTTTGCCAGGCCAGCGCCAGCCGCCAGACGCTGCCGGCACCGGTGATCCAGCCACCTCGATGCTGCCCTGTTGATAGGCCTCCAGGCCTTTGATCAGGCGCAGCACCGTGGATTTGCCCGACCCGCTGGGGCCGATCAGCGCGACTTTTTGGCCGGCGGGAATGCTCAGGTCAAGGTGATCGATAACCCGCGTCGCACCGAAGCTTTTGACCACTTGCCTGAGAATGATCTGCGGCGAAGCGCCAGGCAAACCGTGTGCGAGATCAGACATGGCTGCGCCTCTCGAAGTACTTGAACAGAAGGGAAGTGGGCACGCTGATCGCCAGAAACATCAGCGCCATCACCGTGTAGGGCTCGTTATAGCGGTAAGTCATGCCGGCGATCTGTTTCGCCGCCTGAAACAGCTCCGGGATGGTGATCACCGCCAGCAATGGGGTCTCCTTGAACATCCCGATCAGGTAATTACCGAGCACCGGCAACATCGGTTTCAGTGCCTGGGGCAGCACGATTCGCCGCCATGTCGTGGCGTTGTCGAAATCCAGCGCCCGCGCGGCTTCCCATTGACCGGACGGAACTCCTTCAATGGCGCCGCGAAACGCTTCGGCGATGTATGCGGCGTAATACAACCCCAGGCCGATCACCCCGGTGGAAATCGCCGGCAGCGTCAGCCCGGCCAGGGGCAATGCGAAGAACAGCACGTACAGCTGAACCATCAGCGGTGTATGCCGGAAGAAGCTCAGGTACCCAGCCGTCAGTCGCTGCACCAGCGGATGCTTCGAGCGCTGGGCAATGGCCAGCAACAGCCCCAGCAGCACCGCCAGCAGGAAACCGAGGGTCACCACTTGCAGCGTCACCAGCAGACCCTGGAGCAGATCCGGAACGATGGACCAGGCGAAGGCGTAGTCGAAATTCACAGTGCCACCCCGCGCCGCCAGTGAGTGACGCGTCGTTCGTAGCGCCTCACCAGCCAGCTCAGGGGCCAGGCCATGAGGAAGTAACAGACCAGCACGATGCTCCAGATCAGCGTCTGCTGGCCCAGCGTGGTAATCAGCTGCCCGCCGGAAAACGTCAGGTCACTGAGGGTGATGAGTGACACCAGCGAGGTGGTCTTGAGCAATTCGACCAGCTGGTTGCCCATGGGCGGGAGCATGAACGGTAACGCCTGGGGCAGGATGATCCGGCGAAACGCGGTGACACGGCCGAAATCCAGCGCCTTGATGGCGTCCCGCTGCCCAAGAGCGACATTGCTCAACGCCGAGCGGACGATCTCTGAACCATACGCCGAGAAGGTCAACCCCAGGCCGAGAATGCCGGTGACCATGGGCGCCAGCGTGATGCCAAACAGCGGCAGGATGAAGAAGAGATAGAACAGCAGCACCAGCGCGGAGATTCCGCGCAGGATTTCAACGTACACCGTCGCAATCCAGCGCACGGCGCGCCAGGGTGACAGGCGCATCAGGGCGATGACGAACGACATCACCACCACGACCAGTTGCGCGAAGAAGGTGATTTCCAGGGTGACCAACGCACCGTTTGCCAACTGGCGGGCAACGAAGCGCGCCGTGTCCAGTGTGGCAGCATCAAAAAGCATGGGCCGTACTCCGTATGGGTTGGGGCCGTCATTTCGCGGTCTGTAGGAACGGCTTCAGGCTCTACTCGCATCAGTGGGACCGGCTTCAGCCGGGAAGAGGCCTGTGCTGACGCCCTCAATTTTCCGGCGTGCCTACCGACGCCTTCCCGGCTAAAGCCGGTCCCACAAGGGCATCGGCGTTAGCACTCGCATGAGCTCGCGGTTTGTGGGACCGGCTTCAGCCGGGAAGAGGCCTGTGCTGACGCCCTCAATTTTCCAGCGCGCGTGCCGACGTCTTCCCGGCTAAAGCCGGTCCCACAAGGGCATCGGCTAGCCTCGCAGGTGCTCGCGGTCCCACAATGGCATCGGCATCGGCATCAGCCTCAGCGGTTGCAGCGCTGCTCGGCGGTGACGTCTGCGGGTGGCAGTTCGTTTTCGGTGTAGCCGTACTTCTGCAAAATCCTGAGCAGCTCACCGGACGCGCGCAGCTTGGCCAGTTGCTCGTTGAAGGCCTGGGCGAAGGCCGGGTCATTTTTCGGCAAGCCGTAAGCGTGGTAATTCCAGCTGGGCTTGCCGTCGGCGTCAGGGATCTGCTCGAAAGGCAGCGCACGTTCAACCGGCGTGCCCTCGGCTTTTTTGAGCAGGCCGATGATCTCCGCGTCCGGGAAATACACCACATCGACACGATCGGCCTGCAGCGCAGCCAGTGCTTCGGTGTCCTTGTCGAAGAGCACGACGTTGCCGGCACTGATGCCGCTGTCCTTGGCTTCCTGCACCTGATTGCTGCCCGGCTGGGTTGCCAGTCGTGCCTTGCCGCTGGCCGCGACATCCTTGAGGCTGTGCAGCTTCAGAGGGTTGCCGGCCTTGACCAGAAATGCGCCGCCTGAACGGGTGACCGGGTTGGAATAGCCGATGACCTTGCAGCGCGCCGGGTTGATAAACAGCCCGGCACCGATCAGATCAAACCGCCCGGCAGCAAGCCCGGGCACCAGCGAACCGAACTCGGTGATCGGCAGTTCTACCTTGCTGATGCCCAGGGGTTCGAGGATGGCACGGAGAATTTCAACGTTGGCGCCGACGGTTTTCCCGTCGGTGCCGATGTAGGCATACGGTTGTTCGTTGGCAATGCCTGCGGTCAGGCCCTGAGTGCGACCTTTTTCCAGGAGGCCGGCGACGGCGGAGAACGAAAACACGGCATTCAGCAACAAGGCCGAGCCCAGTGCAGCAGACAACGACAGCGGTTTCAGGGCTTTCATCAAGTGCGCTCAAAAGTGGGAAAAAAGGGTGGGGTGCAGTAACAGGCAGCGCCGGGGGCTCCGTTCATGGCGTCCAGATGTCCACGTCCTTGGCATCCACAGGTGCGGGCAGTAATCCCGCCTTGAAAAAGGCATCGGCTATCTTTTGTTGTTCGCCCAACTGGTCGGCCTTGACCGGCTCGACCTGGTAGCTGCGGCGGGCATTGGCGGCTTCTACGGTGTCCGCATCCAGATTTCCCCACAGCGGCCCCAGCACCTGCGCGGCGTCTCGTGGATGGCTTCTGATCCATCCACCCGCCTGCTGCAGTTGCTGGTAGACGCGCTTTAGCACACCGGGGTGGGCTTGGGCGTAGCCGGTGCTGGTCAGGTAATAGCGCTTGTAACTGGCCAGGCCGACGCCGTCGGTGAGGGTGCGCGTCGGCAATTGACGCTGCACACGGGTGAGAAACGGCTCCCACGTCACCCATGCGTCGACCTTGTTATTTTCGAACGCCGCGCGGCCGTCTGCAGGAGACAGGTAAGCGGGCTGGATATCGCCGAATGACAGGCCGGCCTTGTTCAGCGCGGCGATGAGCAAATAATGGGTGCCGGCCGCCTTGGTCACCGCAACCTTTTTGCCTCTCAAGTCCGACACCTGACGGATCGCTGAATCGCTGCGCACCACAATGGCCTGGGCGGAGGGCGACGGCGACTCTTCGGCAAAATAGGTCAGCCTGGCTTTCGCCGCCTGGGCAAAAATCGGAACGGTGTCGGCGACGTCGGCACTGATGTCGACATTGCCCACGTTCAGCGCCTCAAGCAAAGGCAGACCGCTGGGGAATTCGTGCCAGGTAATGTCGACGTCGTCTTGGCCCAGGGCCTGTTCAAGGGCGCCCTGATGCTTGAGCAGGGTGATCAGGGTCGACGATTTCTGGTAGCCGATGCGCAAGGTCTCTCGCGCAGTGGCCGACAACGAATGCCCGCTCGCCATCGCAACAATCAGGCTGCAAAGAATTGCGCGTCGAAGGGGCTTGGCGGCGGTTTGGCGAGAGATGAGCATGCTGGACTCGTGGCGTGATCCAAGGCGCAAAAAGCGCAGGCCACAGAGCATAATGTTCTAAAAAGAATTCGCTAAATATCGTTTGGTTATTAGTTTATGCGCTTGGCGAAGTTCTTCCGCCTGGGCTAGGAGAAACAGGCCGCCGTGTGCGACGGCTCTGTCCCGGTGTCTGCAGTCAGGTTGCCGCCATCAGGCCGTCGTGGCGCCGGCTCGTTTTGGCAACTTCCAACCCGCGCGAATGAAATGGCAGGTGTAGCCGTTGGGGAGTCGCTCCAGGTAATCCTGATGCTCTGGTTCGGCTTCCCAGAAAGGCCCGGCCTGTACGATCTCAGTGACAACTTTGCCAGGCCACAGGCCCGAGGCATCGACGTCCGCCACCGTGTCCAGCGCTACGCTTTTTTGCTCTTCGTTGAGGTAGAAGATCGCCGAGCGATAGCTACGGCCCGTGTCGTTGCCCTGGCGATCCGGCGTGGAGGGGTCATGAATCTGGAAAAAGAATTCGAGGATCTGGCGGTAGCTGATGATCGCCGGATCGAAGATGATTTCGATGGCTTCGGCGTGGTCGCCATGATTGCGATACGTGGCATCGGGTGTGTTGCCGCCAGAGTAACCCACACGGGTCGACAGTACCCCGGGATAGCGGCGCAGCAAATCCTGCATGCCCCAGAAGCAACCTCCGGCCAGCAGCGCGGTTTCGGTATGAGCGGTCATGGATAAATCCTTCCAGCTGTTCAACGGTACGGTGCATGAATGAAAGCGATGCCCAGTGTGCTCGCCCTGCCGTGCGCGGTGCAAGGGGCGGTCGGCCGTGGCCTGATGACCGGGGAGTGCATCGGCTGCGCGCGCTCAGTCGCCGCCGAACTGCTCGCGGTACTGACTGGGGGTCATGCCGATCCGTTCGCTGAACGCCTTGCGCATGTGTCGCGCGCTGCCAAAACCACACCGACACGCCACGACTTTAAGCGGCAGGTCGCAGCCTTCCAGCAATTTACGGGAGTGATCGATGCGCGCATTGAGCAGGAACTGCATGGGCGTGAGGCTGACTTCGCGTTGAAAGGCCCGCGCGAAATTGCGCGGGCTCATGGCCGCCAGGTCGGCCATGCGCTGGACGGTGAACGCCTCGTTGATGTGGTCGACGATGTAGGCCTGCACCCGGGCAATCGCGCTGTCGTCGCGGGGCACTGCTGCCAGCAGCGGTCCGTACGGGGTTTGTCCGCCCTGACGCTTCATCACCACCAGCAGTACTTTGGCCACTTCAAGGGCGACCTCTTTGCCGTGGTCCTCGGCAACGATGGCCAGGGCCATGTCGATCCCTGCCGTGATCCCGCCCGAGGTGATGAGGTTGCGGTCGACGACATAGATCTGCTCGGTTTCGACGCGCGATGCAGGGTAGCGGCGGGCGAGGCGTTCGACGTAATTCCAGTGAGTGGTGCAGCGATAACCGTCCAGTAACCCGGCATCGCCGAGCAGAAACGCGCCGGTGCAGATCGCGCCGAAGCGTCGGGCACTGCGGGCTGCACCGGGTAGCCAGGCTGTCAGCTGAGCGTGGGTGACGCCGTATGCCCCCGGGCCACCCGGAACCAGCAGCAAATCCACATCGTTCGGCAGATCCTCCAGCGCCATGTCGGCCTGCACTTTGAGCCCACACGAGCTGCGAATCAGCAGCGGGGGCTCGGCGAGAGTGACGAGCCGATACTGTTTTTCCGGCGCGAGCAGCCGGTTGGAAATCGAAAAAACATCCATGGGGCCGGTGACGTCGAGCATCAGCACGTCGTTGAATAGCACCATGGCCACTGTCTTTTGGGTCGGGAAGTCGCGCATGCCTGAATCGCCTGTCTGTCGCCGCCATTGCCAATGCAGCGGCAACGAGCCTGAACAAAGCGGCATTCTAGGGGATTACGCGAATGAATGTGAACGCCTGGTGCTTTCCACGCGTTTGGCAATGTCGCGGGCGATGTTAGTGCGCAGGGGTATCTGTCGACGGTTTGGGGAAGCGCCGTGAAAGGGCGACGCCGCAGAAGGGTCTCAGTAGCAGCAGGTGGGCAATTTGAAGCGCATGCGCGCGCCGCCGCAGGCCGACGCCTGAGCCCAGATACGCCCGTGGTGCGCATCCACCACCGCGCGGCAGATCGCCAGACCGACACCCAGTCCGGTGCTTTTGGTGGTGTAGAACGCGCCGAAGATTTGCTCGCGGCGCTCGGCCGGAATGCCCGGGCCGTTGTCTTCGACGCAGACCTCGACGCCTTCCTTGAGGTTGAACGAGTTGATCCGCAGCACCGACTCTTCCTGCGCCGACCCGGCCATCGCTTCCAGCGCATTGGTGATGAGGTTGACCAGCAACTGCTGCAATTGCACGGCATCGGCCACAATGGATTGGTTGACGCTCAAGGCAGTTTCCAGCCGTACCCGCTGCGCAGTGAGGGCTGGCTGAGTGAGTTGAATGGCCTCGCGAATGACGTCGTCAATGTTGAGTATCTGCAGCTGCAGAGGCGCCTGACGGGCCAGTGCGCCCAGGGCCTTGACGATGTTGGCGGCGCGCTCGCAACCGGCGCGAATGTCTTTCAACCCCGCGATGGCCTCATCGACATCCGGTACGTCGCGCTGCAGCCAGCGCAGGCTGGCTGCAGCGTTGGCCGCGATGCCAAGCAGCGGCTGGCAGATTTCATGGGCGATTGAGGCGCTGAACTCGGCCATTTTTCGGGCATGCAGGACCGGCGTGTAATCGGTTGGTGCAAGAGTTTGCTCAGAGCACTGGCTGCTGCTGTCCGGAGACGGGCGCAACGAGGGGTATCGATGAACTTGTGGCCAGTGTGACTCCGGCGACCGAAGCCATTGGGCAGGGTGAAGTGATTGATGTTGATCGCGCATCGTAGCCCCCGGCGTGTCGAAGTCCTGTGCTTCGTCGCGCTTGAGTATACGCAGCGCTCCGGGCTTGAAACGGGGCCGATCACGCTTTGGCAGAAATCGGCACCCTGATGGCTGTCACAGGTCCTAAACAGGCTGAACGCCTTGCTGGCGGCGCGATCGGCAGGCTCAAGGCGGTCATTGCAGCGCAGCATCCGGCGCATTCCCGGCTAAAGCCGGTCCCACAAGTACGCGCGGTCTGTGGGACCGGCTTCAGCCGGGAAGGGGCCAGCAGCCACAACGCAAAATTGTGTGCATTGAAGTCAGCAGCCACAGGGTGAATGTTTAGTGAAACGTCTGACGCTTTCCCGGCTAAAGCCGGTCCCACAAGTACGCGCGATCCTAAGGGTGCGCGGTCTGTGGGACCGGCTTCAGCCGGGAAGGGGGCGCTACAGTGCTCGACGTGCCGCCTGGGCCGCCGGATCGTCGGCGGGCCCTACCACGGCGTAGTTGTAGCCGCTGCCTGACCAATAGTCCGCTTGCAGGTTGCCGTCCCGGCGGGTGCCGCGAGGCAGCAGGTTGTTGAGTTCGCCGGGCGGGCGGATGTAGAAACTCAGGGTGCGTCCCTGTCCGTCCTTGTACACCACCATCGCCGCGGGGCCTTGCTCGGTCGTGGTCAATCGTCCGCTCACTGGCTGAAAACCCGCCGACTCAAGGTCCGGCAGGCGATTGGCCCGGGCAAAGTGGGTGTCAAGCCAGCCCTGAACATCAGTGGTTTTCGTCGCGTTCCAGTCGCTCACCATCTCGGCGTTGCCTGCGAACAGCCGGTAGGCCTGGACGGCGTCGGCCATTGGCGGATTGGCCCTGCTCAGGGTCATGTTTCTGGCCTGCCAGCCGCTGACCCCGCCCAGACTCACGGCGACCAGCAACACCGCCGCCGTGGCGAAGTGTCGGGCCCGTTGCCGGGCAATCCCCCGGCGAAGGGCAGCCGGGTCCAGTTGCGGGTTCGGCGCTCGCTGCAAATCACCGCTCAAACCGGCTCGCAGCAGCTTGGCGTCCTGCTGCCATTGACGGACCTGGCGCATCAACGCCGGGTTCGTCGCCAGAAAGGTCTCCATCGTCGCCTGGTCGGCCTCATCAAGCTGGCCGTCGACATAGGCATGCAGGTCGTGTTCGCTGGGGGGCAGTGTGATCATTTGAGAATTCGCAGGGCAGGGGTGGTGATCTGGCCTTCGCTCAGCAGGCGCAATGCCTGGCGTGCACGAGACAGGCGGGACATGACAGTGCCGATGGGCACATTCAGTACTTGCGCCACTTCCTTGTAACTCAGGCCCTCGACCGAGACGGCCAGTAGCAGGGCGCGCTGTTCGGTGCTCAGGCTGTCAAAGGCCTGCAACGTGGTCTGCGCCACGATCGTGCGCTCCGCCGACGGTGCGTGATGGTCGTCCTGGGTGCCGGTAAAAAACTCCAGCATTCGGCTATATCGGCGCGAGCGCCGATGGGCGTCGAGAAATTGCCTATAAAGAATGGAGAACAGCCAGGCGCGCAGGTCGCCGTCCGGCCGTTTGCTGTCCCAGGCCGACAAGGCTTTTTCCAGACACGACTGCACCAGGTCATCCGCGCTGCTGTGATCGCGGGTCAGTGACGCCGCGAAGCGTCGCAGGCGCGGCAATAACTCGCGTAATTGATCGTCGACATCGTGCATGGGCGTCTTCCGTATGAGCGGCCGGCTAAGAAGAGAGACGCACAACGCTGCAAGTTATTCCGCTGTTCAAGAAATAAAGTTGCCGACGGGAATAAAGGCCTGTTGCCTGCGTCCCACACCACCCGCTGTCCAGAGGCTAAAAGCCCGGAGTGACTGATGATCGACCGTGAACCGCCGTATCCCCACAAACCCCCGTTGAGCACGCCCGCGAAGCTGGCACGCCTGGCCGGCATTGGCCTGATCGTGCTGGTCGCCGCCGGTGCATTCGCGTACGTCAACGGCAGCCTTGACCCGCAAAGGCTGACCCCTGCGCGCGTCGTCGACGTGTTCGAACACAATAACGGTGTCCACCCCGGTTACCGCCGTAACCATCCCAAAGGCATCTGCGTCGCCGGCGATTTCGAAAGCAATGGCGCCGCCGCCAGCCTGTCCAGAGCTGAAGTCTTCGCCAGCGGGCGCACGCCGGTCATCGGGCGCCTGGCACTGCCGACCGGTAACCCTTACTCCCCGGACAGCGCCGCGCCGCTGCGCAGTTTCGCCCTGCAGTTCACCCAGCCCAATGGCCAGCAATGGCGCACAGGCATGAACAGCATGCCGGTATTCCCGGTGGGCACCCCGCAAGCCTTTGTCGACCTGCAGATAGCCACCGCCCCGGACCCCAAGACCGGCAAGCCCGACCCCGCCAAGCCGCCAGCGTTTTTTGCCGCACACCCGGAAGCCCAGCCTTTTCTGGCCTGGGTCAAGACCGCCAAGCCATCCGCCAGTTTTGTGACCGAGACCTACAACAGCGTCAACGCGTTCATCCTGGTAGACAGCAGCGGCAAGCGTCAGCCGGTGCGCTGGAGCCTGGTGCCGCACGCCACCGGAGCATCGCCGGCGCCGGATGCCAAGGATTATCTGGACAAGGATCTGACCGAAAAGCTTGCTGCCGGCCCGCAGCGCTGGGACCTGATTCTGACGCTGGCCAATGCCGGGGATCCGATCAACGACGCTTCCAAGGCCTGGTCAGGGGAGCATAAGACAGTGAACGCCGGGACTCTTGTGATCAACGGCGACACCGCGCAACTGGACGGCGATTGCCGCGACATCAACTTTGACCCACTGATTCTGCCCAGCGGCATCGAGGGCTCGGACGACCCGTTGCTCGCCGCGCGTTCGGCGGCCTACGCGGCGTCTTACATGCGTCGCACCGCAGAAGTCGATCAGTTGAAATCCGAGCCCGCGCAGGAGAAACAACCATGAGTACGCCCGTCAAGCATTTCGCCCCACTGGCGCGCCTGTTGCACTGGCTGATGGCGTTGATGGTCATAGCCATGTTGTTCATCGGCGCGGGGATGGTGGCATCGGTGTCGCAGCGGCACGAGTGGCTGCTGAACCTGCACAAGCCTCTCGGCATTGCGATTCTGCTGCTGGTGATCGTCAGGATCATTGTCCGTTTGAACACGCGCACGCCGCCATTGCCCGTCGACTTGCCGGCCGTACAGGCGCTGGCGGCCAAGCTCTCTCACTACGTGCTGTACGGGTTGATGCTGGCCATGCCGCTGATTGGCTGGGCGATGATTTCAGCCGCCGGGGACCCGGTCATGCTCGGCAGTTCGGTGCGCCTGCCTTCGATCGTCGCCGCTGACGCGCAGACCTTTGCCGTGCTGCGCAGGGCCCATGAATATCTGGCGTATCTGTTCTTTCTGACGATCCTGACGCACCTCGCTGCTGCGCTGTTTCACGGCTGGGTACGGCGTGATGAAGTGCTGGACAGCATGCTGCGGGGCAAGTTGGGGGATTCAAAGCGCTAGTGGCCGTTTTGACCAGGGACGGTGCGCGCTGCTTCGTTGTCGGCATGGACTCGGGCCTGCAGTAGGACCGGCTTCAGCCGGGAAGCGGCCGGAGCGGGCGCGCTGATTCTAAGCCGATAAACCAATCTGAAACCCAGGACCGCCCGCGGAGTGAATCGCGCGCGCGGTCTTGCCCGAAAGCACGCAGGGTTTCAGATCAGCGCAGCACCGAGACCATCTGGCTCAGTGTGGTGAGCACGTCCCGGGCGAGCTTTTTGGAGCGCTGACCGGACCAGCCGGTGACCACATCCGGTGCGTCGTCGTTGTCTTTGAAAGGCATCTCCAAGGTCAGTGACAGGCACTTGTAGCGTTCGCCGACGCTGTTGCACGCCAGGTTCATGTTGGCCTGGCCAGGCGCTGATTTCGGGTAGCCGTAACGGCTCTGGAAGTCCCGGGTGATCGCGCCTAGCTTTGCGCGAAAATCGGCTTCGAGGGTTTTCTGTTGTGCGGTGTACCCCGGATTGCCTTCGCAGGCGGCGGTGAACACGTAGGGGATTTCTTCGTCGCCGTGCACGTCCAGAAACATGTCCACGCCGTACTTTTCCATCTGCTCCTTGACGAAAAACACCTCCGGGCTCAACTCGGGGGTCGCGTCCTGCCACGCACGGTTGAGGTCCTTGCCCTGGGCGTTGGTGCGCAGGTGCCCATGGTAGGAGCCGTCCGGGTTCATGTGCGGGACCAGATAAAGGTCCGCCGAGGCGAGCAGGGCTTGCAGTTCGGGATCGTTTTCCTGCAGACGTTCGATGATGCCCTCCATGAACCACTCGGCCATGTGCTCGCCTGGGTGCTGTTGCGCGATGATCCAGATGTTGCGCTTGCCGGCCGCGCCGTTACCCTTGCGCAGCAATGGAATGTCGCGGCCTTCAACGCTCTTGCCCGTCGCCAGCAGCTCGGTGCCCGCGCCGGTCAGGGCCTGCTCGACCAGCCATTCGTGGCGCTCGCGGCTGTAGGGTTCGAAATAGGCAAACCATGCCTGGGGTTCGGTCGGGGTGAGCTGGAAGTTCAGCGCCTTGCCGTCGAAGTGGCTCGGCACCCGGAACCAGGTTTTTTGATCGTACGAAGCGACGGCGTTATAGCCGGTCCAGGCACCGTTGTAGCTCGATTCGCTGGCGTTGGTCAGGCTGAAACCGTGGGGTTGGCCGACCTGCAGCCCGTCAGCCTTGAAATGGAACCACTGGAAATGCGCGCTCTTGGTGTCAGGCCGAATAGCCAGTTGCACCGCTTGAGGGTTGCTGGCGTCCAGCACAACAATATTGCCGCTGTCGAAATCGGCGGTGAGGGTAAGGGCGGTTTGAGTCACGGGGGAAGTCCTGAATGCGTGAATGCCAACGCTGCGCCATCGGGAGGCAATCGGCGCATGGCCCGACTGCCCCGCAGGGCTGTTGTGTCGGTTACTTTACACGCAACAGGTTGGGGGACGGCGACAGAATATTCTCTAAAAGGGGCATGACCTTGCTCGGCCCTGCACCTCAGCCCAGCACCTCGGCGAAACGCTTCAACTGTACAGCTCGGCTGTGACCAGCAGGCCACACAGCAGCGTGGTCGCCAGCAGCCAGCCGAACCACACGCGCGGCCTGCGTCGATGCCAGCCACTGGCGCCCAAGGTGACCGCAGGCGCATGCAGGGCCCGCCAAAAACGCTCGCTTTCTTCAAACGCCGCCAGGTGCCGGGGGTCGGCATCGAGCCAGTGGCGGAACTCGATGCGCTGGCTGGCCGTGGCCTGGGAGCTCTGCAGGTGGACATACCAGGCCAGGCCCTGAAGCAAAACGGGCCGGAAGGAATCGTCTTCGGCCGGGTCGCCAAGGCAATGCTCAAGCGCCGCCATCATGCAACGCTCGACCCCACTGGCGTCTACGCCGAGCAGTCGGGCGATATCGGAATAGGAAAGGTTATCGAGCCGGCTCAGCAGGAATACTTGCTGGACCTTGCGCGGCTGTCGCTGCAGGCGCCGGCGGTATGCGTCCGTCTGCGGGCTTGCCTGTTGGGCGGCGTGAACGGCAGAGGCGGTCATCAACGAGTCGAGCGGCTGAGTCATGGCGTCTTACTCACTGTGCATAGGCGCTGTGGCGAAAAAAAACGTGTCGTTGGTCGCAGCGGGAGAGTGCGGTGCAATAGGGCGGGCTGAGGGTGGCCACTGTGAAACAAATGCTTTGCCTGATGTTTCAGATTTTGCACCAGAGGAGCCGCTAAAACCTCTATCGATTTGCTATGATGCGCCCCATCGAAACGGCAGACCACTGTCGACCCTCTTCATTAGCCTGAAGACGCTGCACCCGACCGAACACAGACCTGCAAAGGGCATAAAAAAAGACCCGGCAAAAAGCCGGGTCAAAAACCGTGATTAGCCTGATGAGGAGATAATCTGGAAGCCGACCTAAGGCTTCCGGGTTACCAGCCAGTCTCGCGACCGGATGCGCTCAATAATAATCATTATCATTTGAGAGTCAATGCTTTTTTCGCGCCCTGGCGAAAAGAGTGGATGCCGGCTGCCGATTGATCCGCTGATCGTTTCGGACACAAACCTCATGGCGTCTGTCTGGCCCGCCGTCTAACCGGCCGCCGCATCGGAGCATGGACGCCAGGCGCGTTCTGCGGCGCGGGTGGTCGTCCGTAGGAGCCGGCTTGCTGGCGATTGCGGTGTGACAGTCGATATGTTCATTACTGATACGACGAGTTCGCCAGCAAGCCGGCTCCTACAGTATCGGGTAGTGCCTTTCATCCATGTGGCGACGCCGCGCTCGCTTCAGCAGCGCCAGATTTACTGTACGCCCGGAGGTCTGCGGCGCTGGTAGTGGTCCGTAAGAGCCGGCTTGCTGGCGAATGCGGTGTGACAGTCGATATGTTCATTATGATACGACGAGTTCGCCAGCAAGCCGGCTCCTACAGTATCGGGTAGTGCCTTTCATCCATGTGGCGACGCCGCGCTCGCTTCAGCAGCGCCAGATTTACTGTACGCCCGGAGGTCTGCGGCGCTGGTAGTGGTCCGTAAGAGCCGGCTTGCTGGCGAATGCGGTGTGACAGTCGATATGTTCATTATGATACGACGAGTTCGCCAGCAAGCCGGCTCCTACAGTATCGGGTAGTGCCTTTCATCCATGTGGCGACGCCGCGCTCGCTTCAGCAGCGCCAGATTTACTGTACGCCCGGAGGTCTGCGGCGCGGGTGGTCGTCCGTAGGAGCCGGCTTGCTGGCGAATGCGGTGTGACAGTCGATATGTTCATTACTGATACGACGAGTTCGCCAGCAAGCCGGCTCCTACAGTATCGAAGCTCGCCGTTCATGCACGTGGCGACCCAGCGCTCACTGCGGCAGCGCCAGGTTTACCGATTAGCCACCGTCAGCGTAACCATCAACCGCAACCGCTTCAGTCGATCGGCAATTCCGTGGTGCGCTTGACCACACTCATCGCGATGTTTGAATGCGCTTCCTGAACATGGGGGCTTTGCAGCAGATGATCGCGCAGGAAACGCTCGTAGCTGGCGATGTCCTGCACCACCACCTTGAGCAGAAAATCCATGTCGCCCGCCATGGTGTAGCACTCCAGCACTTCACGGAATCCGGTGATCGCCTCCTCGAACTCGGTCAGGTACTTGCGCCCGTGACCGGACAGTTTGACGTCCACAAACACCGTCATGGTCAGCCCCAGTTTGGCCGGGTTGAGGAGGGCGACCTTGCGCTCGATGATGCCTTCTTCTTCCAGGCGGTTGATGCGCCGCCAGCACGGCGATTGGGACAGCTCGACGCGCTCGGCGATCTCCGCGGCGGAGAGGTCTGCATCATGTTGCAACAGGCGGAGAATCTTGCGATCGATGGGGCTCAGCTTAACCTGCATGAATTGACCCTTTTTTATTATTGAACAGGAACAGGCATGCACGATATGAGCAGATTCGCGGCGATTTAGAAAGAAAAAGCCTGCGCCGGGCAGGCAGTATTTTGCTTGTGACCGTCGGGCTGAACCGTCCCGATGGCGAGGCGCAAGTGGAGCTCATAAAGACACTGCGCCGCATTCAAAACGCACTAATAACAATAAAGGAGTGCCTGAATGTCCCTGGCCGATATTCGTCTGGATGATAAATACCGACTCGCAACCGGCAATCTGTACCTGACCGGAACGCAAGCCCTGACCCGGCTGCCGATGCTGCAAAAGCAGCGCGACGAAGCCCGCGGCCTGAACACCGCCGGGTTTATCTCCGGCTACCGGGGCTCGCCGCTGGGCAATCTCGACAAGAGCCTGTGGGACGCCAAGGAGTATCTCCAGCAGAACGCCATTCATTTCCAGCCCGGCGTCAACGAAGAACTCGCGGCCACTGCGGTATGGGGCAGTCAGCAGGTCAACCTGTTCCCCCACGGCAAATATGACGGCGTGTTCGCCCTTTGGTACGGCAAGGGCCCGGGCGTCGACCGTTGCGGGGACGTCTTCAAACACGGCAACTCGGCCGGCGTAGCGGAAAACGGCGGGGTGTTGATCCTCGCGGGCGACGACCACGGCTGTAAATCTTCGACCATCGCGCACCAGAGCGAACACGCGTTCATCGCCTCGATGATCCCGGTGCTCAACCCGAGCAATGTCCAGGAAATTCTCGATTACGGGATCATCGGCTGGGAGCTCTCGCGCTACAGCGGTTGCTGGGTGGCGATGAAGACCATTGCGGAAAACGTCGATTCTTCCGCGGTGGTTGAAGTCGACCCGCTGCGCATCCAGACCCGCATCCCTGAAGACTTCCAGATTCCCGAGGGCGGCCTGCACATTCGCTGGCCTGATCCGCCCCTTGCCCAGGAGGCAAGGCTCAACACCTACAAAATCTATGCGGCGCGGGCGTTTGCGCGGGCCAACAACCTCAACAAAGTGGTGATCGATTCGCCACAACCGCGGCTGGGCATCATCACCACCGGCAAATCGTACCTGGACGTGCGCCAGGCGCTGGAAGAGCTCGGCAT
Organism: Pseudomonas lutea; assembly: GCF_000759445.1. Lineage (NCBI taxonomy): Bacteria > Pseudomonadati > Pseudomonadota > Gammaproteobacteria > Pseudomonadales > Pseudomonadaceae > Pseudomonas > Pseudomonas lutea. The sequence goes on along the minus strand of NZ_JRMB01000001.1, from coordinate 1,069,077 downwards.
CGACGAAGAACTCTGCGCATCGGTGGGCATCCGCGTGCTCAAGGTCGGCATGAGCTGGCCTCTGGAACCAGTCTCGGTGCATGGCTTCGCCGAGGGTCTTGAAGAAATTCTCGTGGTCGAGGAAAAACGCAGCGTGATCGAGGATCAGCTGACCGGCCAGCTGTACAACTGGCCCGTTGATCAGCGTCCTCGTGTTGTCGGCGAGTTCGACGAAGAGGGCCGTTCGCTGCTGCCCAATCTGGCCGAACTGACGCCCGCGATGATCGCCCGGGTCATCGCCAAGCGACTTGCCCCGATCTACAGCAGCCCGAAAATCGAAGCCCGTCTGCAGTTCCTGCAGGACAAGGAAAAGGCCCTCGCCGCACCCTTGTTTAAGACTCAGCGCACGCCGCATTTCTGCTCGGGCTGCCCGCACAACACGTCGACACGGGTCCCGGAAGGGAGTCGCGCGCTGGCCGGCATCGGCTGCCATTACATGACCATCTGGATGGACCGGGAAACCGACACGTTTACCCAGATGGGCGGCGAGGGCGTGACCTGGATTGGTCAAGCGCCGTTCACCGAAACGCCCCACGTGTTCCAGAATCTCGGCGACGGCACCTACTTCCACTCCGGGCACCTGGCGCTGCGGGCTGCGGTCGCGTCCAAGGTCAACATCACGTACAAGATTCTCTACAACGACGCCGTGGCGATGACGGGCGGGCAACCGATCGATGGCGTGCTGCGCGTCGACCAGCTCAGCCGGCAGGTGTTCAATGAAGGCGTGCAGCGCATTGCGCTGGTTTCGGACGAGCCGGAAAAGTACCCGAGCCGCGAGCAGTTCGCACCGATCACCACGTTCCACCACCGCAGCGACCTCGACAGCGTGCAGCGCGAGCTGCGGGAATTCAAAGGCGTGTCGGTGATCATCTATGACCAGACCTGCGCCACCGAAAAACGCCGCCGCCGCAAACGCGGCACCCTGGTTGATCTGGACAAGCGCGCGATCATCAACCCGGCCGTGTGCGAAGGCTGCGGTGACTGTGGCGTTAAGTCGGGTTGCCTCTCGGTATTGCCGAAAGAAACGCCGGAAGGCCGTAAGCGCGAGATCGATCAAAGCGCGTGCAACAAGGACTTCAGCTGCGTCGAAGGCTTCTGTCCCAGCTTCGTGACGGTGCATGGCGGCAAGCTGCGCAAGCCTCAGTTGCCCAAGCAGGCGCAGGCGTTCGCCGAGCTGCCAGAGCCGACCCTGCCGAGCCTCGACCAGCCGTACAACATCCTGCTGCCGGGAGTCGGCGGCACCGGGGTCACCACCGTCGGCGCGATGCTGGGTTACGCTGCGAACCTGGAAGGTAAAGGCTGCAGCGTGCTCGATCAGGCGGGCCTTGCGCAGAAATTTGGTCCTGTGGTCAGCCATATCCGTATCGCTGCGCGGCAAGAGGATTTGTTCGCCGTGCGCATTGCGGCCGGTGAAGCACACTTGCTGCTGGGTTGCGACCTGCTGGTGGCATCCGGGCCGGACGCCATCGCCAAGCTCAATAGCGCGAAAACCCATGCCGTGGTTAATAGCCAGCAAACACCCACCGCCGAGTTCACCCGCAACCCTGACGCGGAGTTCCCGGCTGAGGCGATGATGCAAACACTGCGCGAAGCCGTGGGCGCGGAGAAAACGCATTTTGTGCAGGCCACTGATCTTGCGACCAAGCTGATGGGCGACAGCATCGCCAGCAACCTCTTCATGCTCGGTTATGCCTTCCAGCTGGGGCTGATTCCGTTGACCTCCGCAGCCATCGAAAAAGCCATCGAGCTCAATGGCGTTGCAGTCAATCTGAACCAGCAGGCGTTTCTGTGGGGTCGCCGTGCAGCATTTGACCTGCCCGCGGTGCAAGCGGCGGCCAATCCGCGCTCCAGCCCTGCGCCGGAGCCGGAACAACTGACCCTGGAAGAACGTGTCACGCGCAATGTCCACGCGCTGATCGCCTATCAAAACGGTGCGCTCAGTGAGCGTTATCTGACCTTGGTAAACCGTGTGCGTGACGCTGAGGCACGGCTGTTCCCGGGCAAGCGCCTGCGTTGACCGAGGCGGTGGCGTTCAACTACTTCAAGTTGCTGGCCTACAAGGACGAATACGAGGTGGCGAGGCTGTACAGCAACGGCGATTTCACTCGCCAGCTGGAAGCCCAGTTTGAAGGCGACTACCGGATCGAGTTTCACCTGGCGCCCTCGTGGCTGGCCAAGCGCGATGCGAAAACCGGAGCGCCGCGCAAGCGCAGCTTCGGGCCGTGGATGCTGAAAGCATTCGATGTTCTGGCACGGTTCAAATTCCTGCGCGGCACGGCGCTTGACCCGTTCGGCCGCAGTCTGGAGCGGCGTCAGGAGCGTGAATTGATCGAGGCCTACGTGGCGGATGTCGAGTTGATCCTTGGCCATCTGAGTGCCAATAACCGGCACACGGCATTGAGCCTGGCCCGCCTGCCGGAGAAGATTCGCGGCTACGGTCACGTCAAGGAAAGCGCCATGAAAGCGGCGGCTTTGCAGGCTGCGCGGATGCGTCAGGCGCTGGTCAGCGGTGAGGTAGAAGTGCTGAAGCTGTACGAAGTGGCTGCGTAAGAACGCTTCGCAAGAACAAGGAGGCCAGTAAGGCCTCCTTCACTCGTGATTGGGTAAGCGATGCTTTCGTGGGACCGGCTTTAGCCGGGAAGCGGCCGTATTCACTCGCTGCTTTTTGGTGTGACAACCGACGCTTTCCCGGCTAAAGCCGGTCCCACATTCGAGTTCACCCCGGTATATATGATCCTCCGTGATACCAAGCTGTAGGAGCCGGCTTGCTGGCGAATGCGGTGTGTCAGGTACGCAACTGGCAGCTGAAGAAACGCGTTCGCCAGCAAGCCGGCTCCTACAAATTTCTGCTGCCGCCGGCTCCAGCAGAATCCCTCAGTCCCACACCCGAATTCACCCCCGATATAAATGATTTCTCAAGATCCCAAACGGTAGGAGCCGGCTTGCTGGCGAATGCGGTGTGTCAGGTACGCAACCGGCAGCTGAAGAAACGCGTTCGCCAGCAAGCCGGTGCCTACATTTTCTCCTGCCGCCGGCTCCAGCAGCGTCCCTCAGTCCCACGTTCGAGTTCACCCCGGTGTAAATGATCCCCCGCGATCCTAAGCTGTAGGAGCCGGCTTGCTGGCGAATGCGGTGTGTCAGGTACGCAACTGGCAGCTGAAGAAACGCGTTCGCCAGCAAGCCGGCTCCTACAGATTCCGTTGGCCAGCTTGCGTTTTGAGTTCCTCAGTCAGTTTGCAGCTCGACCAGCACCGTCCCTTCCTTGACCATCTCGCCTTCTGCGCAGTAGAGCGCTGCCACGGTGCCCGCGGTGTTGGCGCGAATGCTGTGTTCCATTTTCATGGCTTCCAGCACCACCAGCGCTGTCCCAATCTCAACCTGCTCGCCGACGTCGACCAACACCCGAACGATACTGCCGTTCATGGGGGCACTGAGCCCGCCTTGATGCGCGTGGCTGGAATCCGCTTCGGCGACGGGATCGAAGTTGCGCACGGCGTGCATCTCACCCTGCCAGCGCAGGTAAAGCGTATCGGCCCTGCGAATGGCCAGCATTTGCCGGCGCACACCGTCCCGCTCGACCTCAAGGTGCTCGCCCGACAGCCGAACGCTGTGATGAGGGTCAACGCGTAGCGCCACGCTCCTGGTGTGCATCCCGCACACCAGGTTCAGCGTCGCCTCGCGGTGTCCCCCAAGGCGCAGCCCGTTCACCGACGACCAGGGAGAGTGCGCATCGTCCGCCCTGACCCGCGAGGGTGCGGTACTCAGGTAAGCCTGGGCTGCCAGCGGCCAGAACGCGTCAGCCAATTCAGCAGGCGGCGGGAGCAAATCCTGCTGATAACGGGGGATGAAGTCGGTGTCCAGCTCGGCGTCGGCGAACCCCGGGTGCGCAATGATGCGGCGCAGGAACGCGAGGTTGGTGCGCAGACCACCAATAGCGAACTCGTCGAGCATCGCCAGCAAACGCAGACGTGCTTCTTCGCGGGTCTCGCCCCAGGCAATCAGTTTGCCGAGCATGGGGTCGTAGAACGGCGACACCTCGTCACCTTCGGCCACGCCACTGTCGACGCGCCTTCCCGGGCCGGGCGCAGATTCGCGGTACAGCGCGAGCGTCCCGGTTGCCGGTAGAAAGTCATTGGCGGGGTCTTCCGCGTACAGTCGTACTTCGATGGCGTGACCCTTCAGCGGGACCTCGGCCTGGGTGATCGGCAACGGCTCGCCCTGCGCCACGCGGATCTGCCAGGCCACCAGGTCCAGGCCAGTGATCGCTTCGGTGACGGGGTGCTCGACCTGCAGGCGCGTGTTCATCTCCATAAAAAAGAACTCGCCACGCGCATCCAGCAAAAACTCCACCGTGCCGGCGCCTACGTAGCCGATTGCCTGAGCAGCCCGCACGGCCGCCTCACCCATTGCCTGGCGCATCTGCGCGGTCAGCCCGGGTGCCGGCGCTTCTTCGACGACCTTCTGGTGACGGCGCTGAATAGAGCAGTCGCGCTCGTTGAGGTACAGGCATTGGCCGTGCTGGTCGGCGAACACCTGGATCTCCACATGGCGCGGCTTGAGCACGTATTTTTCGACCAGCATGCGCGAATCGCCGAACGACGACAGCGCCTCACGCTGCGCCGAGGCCAGCGCATCAGCCAGATCCTCATCGCGGTCGACCACCTTCATGCCTTTGCCGCCGCCGCCCGCCGTGGCCTTTAGCAGCACCGGGTAACCGATTCGTGCAGCGGCTTCGCGAAAGGTCGCAGCGTCCTGGGCATCGCCGTGATAACCGGGTACCAGCGGGACGCCAGCAGCCTCCATCAAGGTTTTGGCAGCGGACTTGCTGCCCATGGCGTCGATCGCCGAGGCGGGCGGGCCGAGAAAAACGAGCCCCGCAGCCTCGACGGCGCGAGCAAAGCCGGCATTTTCGGAAAGAAAACCGTAGCCCGGATGAATCGCCTGAGCACCGCTGGCCCTGGCAGCCTCGATCAGTGCATCGACCTGCAGATAGCTCTCGCTGGCCTTGCTGCCGCCAAGGTTGACGGCGATGTCGGCCTCGCGCACGTGTCGTGCGTTGCAGTCCGTGGCGCTGTGCACGGCAACCGTGGTGAGGCCCATGGCCTTGGCGGTGCGCATGACCCGGCAGGCGATTTCACCGCGGTTGGCGATCAGCACCGAACTCAGCTGTTTAGTGTGCAGGACGCTCATCACTGCGGTTCTCCTAGGGGGCTGCGCGGGCCCTGCAGACTGTCCGCGCCTTTTGAAGTGGAGGGCTCGCCGCGCCACGCGGGTTCGCGTTTCTGCAAGAAGGCGCGCAGGCCTTCCTGGCCTTCGGCGCTGACCCGGATGCGCGCGATGGCGTTTTCGCAATAGCGGCGCAGGGCAGGGGTCAGCTCCCCGTCGGCCACCTCGCGCAGCAGATCTTTGCTGACGCGCATGGCTTGGGGGCTGTTGAGCAGCAGGTTGGCAATCCAGGCGTCCAGCTGCTGCTCAAGTTCGGCAGCAGGGAAGCAGTCCGCCAACAGGCCGATTTCCCGTGCTCGGGTGCCATCGAAGCGTTCAGCCGTCAGCGCGTAGCGACGTGCATGGCGTTCACCAATGGCTTGCACCACGAAGGGGCTGATCACCGCAGGCGCGAGGCCGATCTTCACTTCTGACAGGCAGAACTGCGCGTCCTCGGCGCCAATGGCCATGTCGCAGCAACTGATCAGGCCCAGCGCGCCGCCGTATGCCGCGCCTTGCACCACGGCCAGGGTCGGCGCCTTGAACTTGGCGAGGTTGTACATCAGCTCGCCGAGTTCACGGGCGTCGCCCAGGTTGGTGTTGTAGTCAAGATTGGCCGACTCCTGCATCCACGCCAGGTCGGCGCCGGCGCTGAAGTGCCGGCCACGGCCGCGCAGGACCAGGAAGCGCAGGCTGTCGTCCTTTTGCAAACGGTCCAGCGCGATGATCAGTTCGCGGATCATCTGCGCATTGAAAGCATTGTTCTTCTCCGGGCGGTTCAGCCAGAGCGTGGCGAACCCGCGCGGGTCGCGAACAATATCGAGTGTGGCGAAATCGTTCATGGGGCAATCCTTGGTCACATCCGGAACACGCCGAAGCGCGTCGGTTCGATGGGAGCGTTAAGCGACGCGCTGATGGCCAGGCCGAGAATCTCGCGCGTTTGCGCCGGGTCGATAACGCCGTCGTCCCACAGCCGTGCACTGGAATAAAAGGGGTGCCCCTGATGCTCGTACTGATCCAGGATCGGTTGGCGCAACGCGCTCTCTTCTTCAGCGCTGAACGCCTGGCCGTTGCGCTCGGCCTGCTCGCGCTTGACCTGCACCAGCACGCCCGCCGCCTGTTCGCCACCCATCACGCCGATCCGGGCGTTCGGCCACATCCACAGGAAGCGCGGGTCGTAGGCGCGACCGCACATGCCATAGTTACCGGCTCCAAAACTGCCGCCGATGATCACCGTGAACTTCGGCACCCTGGCGCAGGCCACTGCCGTGACCAGCTTGGCGCCATGTTTGGCAATGCCGCCGGCTTCGTATTTCTGGCCAACCATGAACCCGGTGATGTTCTGCAGGAACAGCAGCGGAATGCCCCGCTGGCAGGCCAGCTCGATGAAGTGCGCGCCTTTTTGCGCGGCCTCGGCGAAGAGGATGCCGTTGTTGGCAAGAATGGCGATGGGGTAGCCGTGCAGATGAGCGAAACCACACACCAGCGTGGTGCCGAACAGGGCCTTGAATTCATCGAAGCGCGACTCGTCGACCAGCCGCGCGATGACTTCGCGCACGTCAAACGGCTGCTTGGCATCGGCGGGGATGACGCCGTACAGCTCGTGGTCGGGGTACAGCGGCGGCATGGGCGGGCGGGTTTGCAGCTGACCGAGCTTGCGCCAGTTCAGGTTGGCCACGCAGCGCCTGGCCAGCGCCAGCGCGTGGGCATCGCTGTCGGCGTAGTGATCGGCCACACCCGAGACCTTGCAATGCACGTCAGCCCCGCCCAGGTCTTCAGCGCTGACCACCTCGCCCGTTGCCGCTTTCACCAGCGGGGGGCCGGCAAGGAAGATCGTCGCCTGCTCGCGCACCATGATGGTTTCGTCGGCCATTGCCGGTACATAGGCGCCACCCGCGGTGCACGAGCCCATCACGACGGCGATCTGCGCGATGCCGTCGGCGCTCATGTTCGCCTGGTTGAAGAAGATTCGGCCGAAGTGCTCACGGTCAGGGAAGACCTCGTCCTGGCGTGGCAGATTGGCGCCACCGGAATCCACCAGATAAACGCACGGCAGACGATTTTGCTGGGCAATCGCCTGGGCGCGCAGGTGCTTCTTCACCGTCAGCGGGTAGTAACTGCCGCCCTTAACCGTCGCGTCGTTGGCGATGATCATGCATTCCACGCCTTCGACCCTGCCAATGCCCGCGATAAGGCCTGCGGCGGGCACGTCTTCGCCGTATACGTCATGGGCGGCGAGCTGACTGAGCTCCAGAAATGGCGAGCCTGTGTCCAGCAGGTGATTGATGCGCTCGCGGGGCAGCAATTTACCGCGCGAGGTGTGGCGCTCCTGCGCTTTGGCGCCGCCACCGCGTTGAGCGTGTTCGAGTAGATTGCGCAGCGCGTCGAGCTGTTTGCGCATGGCCGCGTCGTTGCCGGCGAACTCCGGGGAGCGCGGGTTGAGCTGGGTGTGCAGAGTGGTCATAAGGCCTCCGGCGCTGTCAGCGGGTCTCGTTGAACAGTTCGCGGCCAATTAGCATGCGGCGGATCTCACTGGTGCCGGCGCCGATCTCGTAGAGCTTGGCGTCGCGCAACAGTCGGCCTGCTGGAAATTCGTTGATGTAGCCATTGCCACCAAGGATCTGGATGGTGTCCAGGGCCATTTGGGTTGCCCGCTCTGCGGCATACAAAATCACCCCGGCGGCGTCCTTGCGCGTGGTTTCTCCGCGCTCGCACGCCTGGGCCACGGCGTAGAGGTAGGCGCGGCTGGCGTTCAGCTGCGTGTACATGTCGGCTACCTTGCCCTGGATCAACTGGAACTCGCCGATGCTTTGACCGAATTGCTTGCGGTCATGAATGTACGGCAGCACCACGTCCATGCACGCCTGCATGATGCCGACCGGACCGCCCGAGAGCACAACTCGCTCGTAATCGAGGCCGCTCATCAGCACCTTGACGCCGCCATTCAGCGCGCCGAGCAGGTTTTCTTCCGGTACTTCCACGTCGTCGAAGAACAGCTCGCAGGTGTTGGAGCCGCGCATGCCCAGTTTGTCGAATTTGTTGCCGCGCGAAAAACCGTGCCAGTCGCGCTCAACGATGAACGCGCTGATGCCATGGGCGCCTTTTTCTGGCTCGGTCTTGGCGTAGATCACGTAGGTGTTGGCATCCGGCCCGTTGGTGATCCAGGTTTTGCTGCCGTTGAGTATGAAGCGGTCGCCACGCCGGTCAGCGCGCAGCTTCATCGAAACCACGTCGGAGCCGGCGTTGGGTTCACTCATGGCCAGCGCGCCAACGTGCTCGCCGCTGATCAACTGGGGCAGGTAGCGGGCTTTCTGTTCAGGGGTGCCGTTGCGGTTGATCTGATTGACGCAGAGATTGGAATGCGCGCCGTAGGAAAGCGCTGCGGAGGCAGACCCACGGCTGATTTCTTCCATGGCAATCACATGGGCCAGGTAGCCCAGGCCTGCGCCGCCGTATTCTTCGTCGGCAGTAATGCCCAGCAGGCCCATGTCGCCGAACTTGCGCCACATGTCGGCAGGGAAGAGGTTGTCTTTGTCGATCTGTGCAGCACGTGGAGCAAGCTCGGCGGCGACAAATGCGCGGACTTGGTCGCGCAGCATGTCGAGGGTTTCGCCGAGGCCGAAATTGAGCGTGGGGTAATTCATGGACGGCATTCCCGTTGTTATTTTTGTAGGCAGTCAAATCGAGCGTTGGGGTGTCACCTTTACGTTAACGTAAACCTGCGGACGCGCAGATGTCAACGTGTTGCTGTAGTGCAACCTTGAGGGTAAAGGGGAGGGCTGTTGGGAGAGGGTATTGGCGGAGGATGAACAGCACGAAGGGGAGCCTGGGCTCCCCTTCAAGTAGTCATTGCATGCTCTTTTTTATTTTCAGGTGGCCTGTTGTTATTTTTGGCAGCCAGCCTTTTTCCTTTTATGAGCGGCCCCCATCCGGGGCCAAGAGCAAACGTATTTTTTTGAGCGCTGATACACCTCGATCTTTCGATCCAATCCGCCTGGTCGCTGTCTTGGGACAGTTTTATTGTTCTCGGTCGGTTGTGAGGCTTGTGCCTCAGGTAAAGCGATCCACTCCAAAAAAATCTGTTAGCTGCGTCTCTGTCCGTGTTGTTCTTGTTATGTCAGAGCCGATACGTGTTGTTTTTATTGGGAGGTTGCTGCTGTTATTTTTATTGTACGTAAGAGATAGCAGAAGCCATGCCAACTTTTAAAGGGTCCCGGATTTACCGGCTTTGCGGGCTTCACCGGGCTGGATTCAAGGGTGAATCTGTCGCCAGGTGTTTCCGTGTTACCCGTTTCCCTGAACGCGATGGCGGGCAGGGTAACACTGTGTGACAACTTGTCGCACATCAAGCCGACAGACGTGCTTTCGCGACCCGGGAGCCGTTTGCCCGACCCAGGGTGTCGCTGATGCGTTGGCCGGCGGCAATGAGCTTGTCCAGATCAATGCCGGTTTCGATGCCCAGACCGTTGAGCAGGTAGACCACGTCCTCGCTCGCCACGTTGCCGGTCGCGCCTTTGGCGTAGGGGCAGCCGCCAAGCCCGGCAACAGAGCTGTCGAAGACCTGAATGCCTTCCAGCAGGCTGGCGTAAATGTTGGCAAGGGCCTGGCCGTACGTGTCGTGAAAATGGCCGGCCAGTTTGCCGCGCGGAATCTGCCCAGACACGACGTCAAACAGTGTTCGAGTGGCGCCCGGTGTACCGGTGCCAATGGTGTCGCCGAGGGACACTTCATAGCAGCCCATGGCGTAGAGCTCGTTGGCAACTGCGGCCACTTGCTTGGGTGCGACGTCACCTTCATATGGGCAGCCCAATACGCACGAGACATACCCGCGAACGGTAATGCCATGCAGTCGCGCGGCTTCCATGACCGGTAAAAAACGCTCCAGGCTTTCGCTGATCGAGCAATTGATATTGCGTTGGGAAAAAGCTTCCGACGCAGCGGCGAACACCGCCACCTCCTGGACCCCGGCAGCCAGCGCGTCCTCGAAACCGCGCAGATTGGGCGCCAGTGCCGCGTAGGTCACGCCCGGTTTGCGTAGTAGCCCGGCGAACAGTTCAGCGGAGCCGGCCATTTGCGGCACCCATTTTGGCGACACGAAACTGCCTGCCTCGATATAGCTCACGCCAGCCTCAGCCAGGTTGTGCACCAGCTGCAACTTGTCGCTGACGCTGACGGGTACAGCTTCGTTCTGCAGACCATCGCGGGGGCCGACTTCGACCAGGCGGACGCGCTGAGGGAGGGACATATCGACACCTTATGAAATAGTGGGCGTTAAGTTAGAGGGCTATCTCGCTGATTTATAAGGACTTCGATAGCTCTGCGTTGCAGCGCTCTTCGGCGGTATCCAGTTCAAGCTGCATTTGCTGGATGTCCAGCAGTTGTTGGTCAAGCTGGGCGCGTCGTTCGGCAATCTTTTCGAGCATGGTGCTGAGCTGCTTGTGGTTACCGCCTGCCGGGTCGTACAAACCGATCAGGTCGCGACACTCCGCGAGGGAGAAACCGATGCGCTTGCCGCGCAGAATAAGCTTGAGGGTGACTTTGTCGCGCGGCGAATAGACGCGCTCAAGCCCGCGTCGTTCCGGACTGAGCATGCCTTGTTCTTCATAGAAGCGGATGGTGCGGGTGGTGATGTCCAGCTCGCGAGCGAGGTCGGAGATGCTGTACGTGGTGGTCATGGCAGTGCTCGATACGGAAGGCATGCGCGTAACGTAAGTTGTGCTTTACGTTAACGTCAAGCAGCCCCTCAACGCTTGAATCTTCTTCCCGGCTAAAACCGGTCCCACTGGATGCCTGCATTTTCAATAGTGGGACAGCATGTATCCGTTGGTGCTGGCTGGAACGCCGGATTGTGGGACCGGCTTCAGCCGGGAAGGCGTCGGCAGTCACGCCGAGAAATTGAGGGTGTTCATACCGGCATCTTCCCGGCTAAATCCGGTCCCACTGGATGCCTGCATTTTCAATAGTGGGACAGCATATATCCGCTGGTGCTGGCCGGTCCCACTAACAGATTGCCCACTGGCTCTCCGCAAAAGCCTACTTACCCGCGGCCTCAAGGGTCTTGCCCAACTTGCGCTCCTGCGCAGTCACCAGTTGGCAAAGTTCGATGATCTGCTCGCGCATCCAGCGGTTGGCCGGGTCCTGGTCGGTGCTTTCGTGCCAGTAGAGGTGCGTTTCCACGGTCGGCACGTCGTTCACCGGCAAGTACACAAAATGCAGATCGTTGCGCCGGGCGAAGCGCTCGGGGACGGTCATGACCATGTCGGTCTGTTGCAGCACCTGGGAGGCCATCAAGTAGTGCTGCGAGCGCAGGGCCACTTTGCGCTGAATGCCCATCTTGCCAAGCGCGAGGTCGACATAGCCCAGCCCGCTGCGGCGGCTTGAAATGTGAATATGCGCGACGCCAAGGTAGTCATCCAGGCTGATCGCCTCTTTGCCTGCCAGCGGATGACCCCGGCGCATGGCGCACACGTATCGGTCTTCCATCAGCTTGACGTGACGCACCTGCGGGTCGGTGTTGAGCGGGGCATCCACGGCGAAATCCAGACGCCCTGCAGCAAGCTCCTTGGTGGTTTCGCGACGCTTGGACAGAAAGCTTTCGATGGTCACGGTGGGCGCGAGACGGCGCAGACGCTGGAACAGCGCGGGCAAGATCACCGCTTCGGTGAGGTCGGTCATGCTGATGCGGTAGTTCTTGCTCGCCTGCAGCGGATTGAAAATCCTGCTCTCTTGCACCGACACCCGCAGCAGCGACAGCGCATTGCGCACCGGTCCGATGATGTTCTGCGCCATCGGCGTCGGCACCATGCCCTGGGCGGTGCGCACGAACAGCGGGTCGTTGAAGGTTTCTCGCAGCCGCGCCAGTGCATTGGACACGGCGGGCTGGGTAATGCCGACGATCTGGCCGGCGCGGGTCAGGTTGGCCTCGGTATAGATGGCGTCAAACACAATGAAGAGGTTGAGATCGACCTTGCTCAGGTTCATGGCGGTGCGCCTCGGGCAGTTCTTGTTGTTAGGAATGCGCCGATCATATATCGGTTATGAATGTTTATACACGCCGAGAATAGGTTAGATAAATGGGGAAGGCTGCTCTAGCATCGGATCACGACCTGACAACACCTCACAGAAGGCAGCTGCCCAATGGATTTTGCTTACTCCCCCAAGGTTCAGGAACTGCGCGAGCGTGTGACGGCTTTCATGGACACGTACGTGTACGCGGCCGAGCCTGTCTTCGAGCGCCAAGTGGCTGAAGGCGATCGCTGGCAGCCGACGGCGATCATGGAGGAGCTCAAGGCGCAGGCAAAAGCGCAGGGCCTGTGGAACCTGTTCCTGCCCGAATCCGAACTCGGGGCCGGGCTGACCAACCTGGAATACGCCCCGCTGGCCGAAATCATGGGCCGTTCGCTGCTGGGGCCCGAGCCCTTCAACTGTTCGGCACCGGACACCGGCAACATGGAGGTGCTGGTGCGGTATGCCAGCGAAGCGCAGAAGCAGCAGTGGCTCGAGCCCTTGCTGCGCGGCGAGATTCGTTCTGCTTTCGCCATGACCGAGCCGGACGTCGCTTCATCAGACGCGACCAATATGGCAGCGACCGCTGTGCGCGAGGGCGATGAGTGGGTGATCAACGGACGCAAGTGGTGGACGTCCGGCGCCTGCGATCCTCGCTGCAAGATCATGATTTTCATGGGCCTGAGCAATCCGGATGGGCCTCGTCACCAGCAGCATTCGATGATCCTGGTACCCACGGACACGGCCGGGGTGAAAATCGTGCGGCCGCTGCCGGTGTTCGGCTACGACGATGCGCCCCACGGCCACGCCGAAGTGCTGTTTGAAAACGTGCGGGTGCCGTACGAAAACGTCCTGCTGGGTGAAGGCCGCGGCTTTGAAATCGCCCAGGGTCGTCTCGGTCCGGGTCGGATTCACCACTGCATGCGTTCGATCGGCATGGCGGAGCGTGCGCTGGAATTGATGTGCAAGCGCTCTGTGCAGCGCACCGCGTTCGGTCGGCCGTTGGCAAAGCTCGGTGGCAACATCGACAAAATTGCTGACTCACGCATGGAAATCGACATGGCTCGTCTGCTAACACTGAAGGCGGCGTACATGATGGACACTGTCGGCAACAAAGTGGCGAAAAGCGAGATCGCGCAGATCAAGGTGGTGGCGCCCAACGTGGCATTGAAGGTCATTGACCGGGCCATCCAGATGCACGGCGGCGCCGGGGTGTCCGGTGACTTTCCGTTGGCCTACATGTACGCCATGCAGCGCACCCTGCGCCTTGCCGACGGCCCGGATGAAGTCCATCGCGCGGCCATCGGCAAATTCGAGATTGGCAAATATGTGCCTGCGGACATGCTGCGCAGCAAACATTCCTGAGCGGCAAAAGGTTCAGCGGTCCCGGAGACTTTCCGGGTAGCCCGCTGAACGTCTGGGGTCATTCCAGCTCAAGCCAGATCGGCGCATGGTCCGAAGGCTTGTCCATCGAGCGCAGGTGGTAATCCACGCCAGCGGCTTTGATGCGCGGTTGCAGGCCGTGGGAGGCGAGGATCAGGTCGATGCGCAGGCCGCGCTTGGGTTCATCCTCGAACCCGCGACTGCGGTAATCGAACCAGCTGAACTGATCGACGACTTCCGGGTACAGATGGCGGAAGCTGTCCACCAACCCCCAGCTCTTGAGTTTGGCGAGCCATTCGCGCTCTTCCGGCAGAAAGCTGCACTTGCCGGTTTTCAGCCAGCGCTTGGCATTGTCGGCGCCAATGCCGATGTCGCTGTCTTCCGGAGAAATGTTGACGTCTCCCATCACCACCAGTGGCTGGTCGTTACTGAACCTGGTCTCCAGCAGCTGTTGCAAGTCGGCATAGAAGCGCAACTTCGCCGGGAACTTGGTGGGATGATCACGGCTTTCGCCCTGTGGGAAATAGCCGTTCATGACGGTGACAGGGTTGCCGTTGCGGTCAGCGAACGCCCCCCATATGAAGCGACGCTGGGCGTCTTCATCATCGTTGTCGAACCCTTTGTGAATCGACAACGGGGGCTGCCGCGAGAGCAGGGCGACGCCGTAGTGGCCTTTCTGCCCGTGAAAATGCACGTGGTAGCCCAGCGCTTCGATATCGGCCTGGGGAAACTGCTCGTCGGAGACCTTGGTTTCCTGCAGCCCGATGACGTCGGGCTGGTGTTTTTCGATCAACGCCGCCAGTTGATGTGGTCGGGCGCGAAGACCGTTGATATTAAAAGACACAATTTTCATGGGCGGCGGTCCTGGCAAAAACAAACGGCGATGCTAGCTGACCTGCCCGGCAACGGCCAGTGTCGGCTGTTTCCCGCGGCGTTTAAGGAGCCGGCAACGTGCATTCCTGAACCGAGGGCAAGTGACGGGAACTGCGCTCGCAAGCGGCGACTCGAAGCCTTGATGTCAACCACCCGGGCGGGCCGCATTTCGGCCCCGCCGGCGGCTTACCAAAAGGACGATTACCATGCCTGAAATGGCCAGCGAAACGGTGCAGATCCGTGAGCTCGACAGCGGCTACTCCCGCGAAACCCGCACGCTGCTGTACCAGGCTTATCTAAAGGAGCCGAGCTTCGCTTACCTGTTCGAATCCGGTCGGCCCGGCTATGAGCGCCGTGTGAAAGCGACCATCCGTGCTTTGGTCAAAGAGCACTATTTTCAGGACATGCCGGCGTTGGGCCTGTTCGTGGCGGACCGCCTGGTCGGCGTGACCCTGATCGCACCGCCGCAACGGCGCCTGGGCATCACCGAAAGCTGGGCCTGGCGCATTCGTATGCTCATGAGCACCGGGCTGCGCTGCACTCAGCGCTACCTGGAGTATTACCACGCCGTGCTGGCGTGCCTGCCGACCGAATCGGTCCATGTGCTGCCGCTGTTCGGCGTACATCCCGATCTGCAGGGGCGAAACTACGGGGAACAACTGCTGCAGGCATTGCACGACTGGTGCGCGCAGGACAAGAACTCCAAAGGCATCGTCCTCGACACCGGCAACGGCGATTATCTGGACTTCTATAATCGACACGGTTATCAGGAAATCGGTGAAGTAGAAGTAGGACCTGTCCGAGAACATATATTTTTCCACCCCAATCCCCAAGTTTCATTGGGTTCGGCGGCTTGAGCGTCACACGCTTGTCATTTTTCGCGGGTTTCAGCAGCCCGCTTCGCTCGTGTAGCATTCGCGCCTATGAAGTTTCCCCATCGCTACACCAGTGGTTTTGTCCTGATGTTGTCCAGCTGCGCGGCCTTCGCCGATGCGCAGCTGGAAGTTCGGATCAAGCCCTCCAACGCCGCACTCAAATCCAACATCGAAGGGTACGTGGGCAGCCTCGGCGAGCGCGACGAACCGGCGCTGGAGCGCTTCAGCGTCGGAGCGATCGAGCAGGCGCAAAAGGCCGCTCAGGCGCTTGGCTATTATCAGGCGCAGATAGACAGTGAAGTCCGCCACGTCGACAACAACCTGCAACTGCTGCTGAACGTGCAGGCCGGAGAGCCGGTTCACCTGCGCAATGTGTCCATACGCGTGACGGGGCAGGCCGCACAACTCAAAAGCTTTCGCGTGCCGAAAGGCGATGCGCTGAAATCCGGGGCCGTGCTCAATCACGGCGTCTATGAGGACGCCAAGCACCTGATCGAGACTCAGGCTGCGCGCTACGGCTTTTTCAGCGGCCGGTTTGTCACCCAGCGTCTGTCGGTAGACCCGCGCGCGGGCGTGGCCGACATCGAACTGGTCTACGACAGCGGCCCGCGTTTCTCGCTGGGCAAAGTGACATTCAGTGGCGACGCGCCGTTCGACGAGGAGCTGCTGCGGCGTATGGTGCCCTTCAAGCAAGACACACCCTATGACTCCGAGCTGATTGCCGAGCTCAATCAGGCCATGCAGGCGAGCGGCTATTTCGAAGGCGTGCGGGTCAATGCCTCGCCGACCGATGCACAGGCCCAGGTCATCCCGGTCGACGTGCAGTTGCAAACCCGCAAACCCCGAACCCTGGGGCTGGGGGTGGGCTACTCCACCGACGTTGGCCCGCGGGTCAAGGCCAACTGGACGCGCCACTGGGTCAATCCCCAGGGCCACAGCTATGGCGCGGAGGCCGAAATCTCGGCGCCACGGCAGAACGTCGGGCTGTTCTATGACATCCCGCTGGACCCGCCGCTGACCGACAAATTGCGTTTTGCCGGCGGTTATCAGTACGAAGAAATCGCCGACACCGACAGCCTCAGCAAACTCCTGACTGTCGGCCCCGAATGGCACAGCAAGCTACCCAGCGGCTGGGAACGGGTCATTTCCCTGAAATGGCAGCGCGAGGAATACCGCCTGGGGGACGATTCTGGGCTGAGCACCTTGCTCATGCCCGGCATCAGCTATTCCTACCTGCGCAGCGACAACCGGATCGACCCACACAACGGTTATCGCCTGCAGTTCGACACGCAAGTGGCCAAGGAAGGCCTCGGCTCGGACGCCAACCTGTTGCACGGCACCGTGCTGCTCAAAGGCCTGACCACGGTCGCGCAGAATCATCGTTTCCTCGGGCGCGTGCAGGTCGGCGGCAGTGCCACCAACGGCTACAAGTCCATCCCGCCGTCGTTGCGATTCTTTGCCGGTGGCGACCAGAGCGTGCGCGGTTATGACTACCAGTCGCTGTCGCCCGAAAACTCCGACGGCGACAGGATTGGCGGCCGCTACATGATCGCCGGCAGCGCCGAGTATCAGTATTCCATCGCCGAAAAATGGCGGGTGGCGGCGTTCGTCGATCAGGGCAACTCGTTCAACTCCCTTGATTTGCCAAGCCTCAAGACAGGGGTCGGCATCGGTGTGCGCTGGGTGTCCCCGGTCGGCCCGCTGCGCCTGGACCTCGCCCATGCACTGGACGAAGAGGGCGGCATTCGCCTGCACTTCTCGATGGGGCCTGAACTGTGACAAACGGAGCTCTGGTGAAACGCATCGCGGCAATAACGGCGATTACCCTGCTGTCAGTCCTGATCCTGGTGGTCCTGGCTCTGTCCTTGCTGCTGGGTACGCAAACCGGCAGCAGCTGGGCGCTTGGGCGGGTGCCGGGGCTGTCGGTCGAGGGGTTCGCCGGGCGCCTGGGTGGCGCCTGGCAGGCGGACCATCTGGTTTGGCAGCAAGGGCAAAGCACGGTCGAGATCGACGCACCGGTGTTCGACTGGTCGCCCTCATGCCTGATGCGCATGACCCTGTGCATCGACACCCTGCAGGCCGGCGACATCAGGCTGCAGTTCCCGCCGTCCAGTGGCGAAACCGCCAGTGGCCCCACCACCTTGCCCGACCTCAATCTGCCACTGGCCCTGCAACTAGGTCGCGTACAGATCGGCAGCCTGCACCTGGACGGCACCGAGCAGGTTCGAGACGTTCAACTGGCCGCACACTGGACCGCTGAGGGGCTGAAGATCGATGCACTGCACGCCAGCCGTGACGACATTACCCTCGACCTGTCCGGGTTGCTCAAACCCGCAGGCGACTGGCCGCTGACAGCGCAAGGGCACCTGAAACTGCCGGACGTCAGTGGCCAGCCGTTGTCACTTGCGCTGGATATTCAGGGTGACCTGCTCAAGACGTTGACGCTCAATGCGCAGAGCAAGGGCTACCTCGAAGCCAGCCTGGTCGGGCAGCTACAGCCGCTGGTCGAGAACCTGCCGGCTGATATCGCCATCACCAGCGAGGCGTTCAAGCCGGCGGCCGATCTGCCAGACACCCTGCAACTCAATCACCTTGTCCTGAATGCCAAAGGTGACCTGGCTAAGGGCTATGCGATAACCGGTAATGCCAGCCTTCCCGCCGAAAAGGGACCGGTAGCACTGACATTGCAAGGCCGTGTTGACGCCAAGGGCGCAGACATTACAACCCTGGACCTGACGGCCAGTGAAAATCAGCGCCTTCAGGCCAGCGGCAAACTGGACTGGCAGCAGGGCCTGCGCGCCGACGCGAAGATCAACTGGCTGGATTTCCCATGGCATCGCTTGTACCCGGTTATCGATGAACCGCAGATCAGCGTTCACACCTTCACCGGAGAAGTGTCCTACACCGACGGCAACTACCTTGGCCATTTCGCTGGGGATTTCAAAGGCCCGGCGGGCCCGTTCAGCCTGCAAAGCCCTTTCAGCGGCGATTTGCAGCAGATTTTTCTGCCCCAGCTTGAACTGGCGGCGGGACAGGGCAAGGCCAGCGGTCATTTGAACCTGCAATTTGCCGATGGCATTGCCTGGGACACCGCGCTGGATCTGAGCGCGATCGATCCAGCCTACTGGGTGGCTGAACTGCCGGGATCACTGGCCGGGCCGTTGCGCAGCAAAGGCGCCTTGCGCAACCAGCAACTGAGCCTCAATGCGGATCTCGACTTGAAGGGGCGCCTTCGTGGCCAGCCTGCGGTCATCCAGGCCAAGGCCGACGGTGCTGATGACAAGTGGAACCTCACCGCTCTCCAGGTTCGGCTGGGGGACAACCGCATTCAGGGTGCCGGCAGCCTGCAGCAAAAAGTCTCCGGCCAACTGGACATCAGTCTGCTGCGGCTGGGCCAATTGTGGCCGGGTCTGCAAGGGCAGATGAAAGGACGGCTCGATGTCGCGGGCACGCTTCAAGCGCCCCAGGGCCAGTTGGCGTTACAGGGCTCCCAACTTGCGTATCAGACGAACAAGCTGCAAACCCTCGCGCTGTCCGCCCGACTGGATAACGCGCAACGCGCCACGGTTGACCTGAAAACCAGCGGAATTCAGGCGGGCGACACTGCACTCGGCGCCCTGATCGTCAACGGTCAGGGTGATATCAAGCGCCAGCAACTAAAGCTTGATCTGCAAGGGCCGTTGCTCAAGCTGGCTCTGGCGCTTGACGGCACACTGGACAAAGGCAACTGGCGCGGCCGACTGGCCAGCGGCGATGTGCAAAGTGGAGGCCAGGACTGGAAGCTCCAGCAGCCGGCGAAACTGGAGCGCCTGGCTGACGGCAAAGTGAACTTTGGCGCGCACTGCTGGGTGTCTGGCCCTGCGAGTCTGTGTGGCGAGGACCAGCGGCTGATGCCCGAGCCACGTTTGCGCTATCACCTCAAGCGCTTCCCGCTGGAAAGCCTCGCGCAATGGTTGCCCAAGGACTTTGCCTGGAGAGGTGCTCTGAATGCCGATATTCAACTGGATGTCCCGGCGGCCGGTCCCAATGGGCAGGTGGTCATCGACGCCAGCGGCGGGACGTTGCGCGTCAAGGACAAGAACCAGTGGCTGGACTTCCCTTACGACACCCTGAAGCTGACCAGTGTCCTCACTCCCAGGAAGGTGGACACGAGCCTGATTTTCCGCGGCGGAAAACTCGGTGAGCTGCTGGCCAGCGTGAGCATCGACCCGATTGGCAAAAACAAGCCCGTCACCGGCGATTTCACCCTGAGCGGGCTGGACATCTCGCTGGCACGGCCGTTCGCACCGACGGTGGAGAAACTCAACGGCAAGCTCAACGGCCGCGGTCGGATCTCCGGCAGCCTGCTGGCGCCGCTGATCAATGGCAACGTTGCGCTCAATGACGGCGAGGTGTCAGGTCCCGAGTTGCCCGTCAGTCTGGAAAAACTCAACGTGCAAGCGGTGATTGCCGGCGAGCGCGTCGACCTCACTGGCGCCTGGGTCAGCGGGGCGGCCGGACGGGGGAGCATTGGCGGGCATGTCGCCTGGGCCGATGCGCTGGACGTCGACGTTGCCCTTAAAGGCTCGCGATTGCCGATCACGGTGGAGCCTTACGCCAAGCTCGAGGCCGCACCTGATTTGAAAATCACCCTGGCGGGTGACCGGCTTGCGGTCTCCGGCAAGGTGTTGATCCCCAAAGGCGAGATCACCGTGCGCCAGTTGCCTCCGTCCACGGTCAAGGTGTCGGATGACACCGTGATCGTTGGTCAGCAGACCAAACAGGGCAAAGCGCCACTGGCCATCGCAATGGACGTGAACGTCGAAGTCGGGCAAGAAACCCTCGCGTTCAGCGGGTTCGGACTGACGGCCAATCTGGCCGGGCACGTGCACATTGGCGACAACATGGACACCCGTGGCGAATTGAACCTCAACGACGGCCGTTACCGTGCCTATGGCCAGCGTCTGACGATCCGTAAAGCCCGCCTCCTGTTTGCCGGGCCGGTGGATCAGCCGTATCTGGACATCGAAGCCATTCGCCAGACCGACGATGTGATCGCCGGCATCCGCTTGAGTGGCAGCGCGGAGCAGCCGACCACCACGGTGTTCTCGGAGCCCGCGATGAGCCAGGAGCAGGCACTGTCTTACCTGGTGCTCGGCCGACCGTTGAGCACCAATGGCGAGGACAGCAACATGGTCGCCCAGGCGGCCCTGGCTCTGGGGCTGGCAGGGGGCTCCTCCACTGCGGGCAAACTGGCGTCCGGGCTTGGCATTCAGGATTTCGATCTGGACACCTCAGGCAGCGGCGACAAGACGGCCGTGGTCGCCAGCGGCAAGATCACCGACAAGCTCAGCTTGCGTTATGGCGTAGGGGTGTTTGAGCCCGCCAACACCATTGCATTGCGCTATCTGCTGTCGAAAAAGGTCTATGTGGAAGCCGCCAGCGGTGTGGCGAGTTCCCTGGACATCTTTTACAAGCGCGATTTCTGATGGTGGTGACCTGTCGTACAAATTCATGGATGGCGATAGGTCACCACACGCTTTCGTGGTTAACTTCCGCTTTTGCACCCCACCTCACATAAGGACTCAGCTCATGGCACAAGTGACTCGTAGAGGCTCCCCGGTACAAATCAGTGGCGAACTGCCAAAAGTCGGCAGCAAGGCACCGGCTTTCACGCTGGTGGCGGGCGACCTGTCCGACGCTACCCTTGAAACGTTTGTCGGCAAGCGCAAGGTGCTGAATATTTTCCCAAGCGTCGATACGCCGACCTGCGCCACCTCGGTGCGCAAATTCAATGCCCAGGCCAACGACCTGACCAATGCTGTCGTACTGTGCATCTCTGCAGACTTGCCGTTCGCCCAGGCTCGCTTCTGCGGTGCGGAAGGCCTTGAAAACGTGAAAAACCTGTCGACCATGCGCGGCGCGCAGTTCATGCAGGATTACGGCGTGGCGATTGCCGATGGCCCGATGGTCGGCCTGACCACCCGCGCAGTGATTGTGCTGGATGAAAACGACACTGTGCTGCACAGCGAGTTGGTCGCGGAGATTGGCCAGGAGCCGGACTACGACGCAGCGCTGGCGGTATTGAAGTAACTTCGCCGTCCGCGCTGTGCCATCAACCAATGGCACAGCGCGGCGACGCACAGGCGGCCTGACTTCCTCAGGCCGTTTTTTATTTGTATGTCAGCACTTTATCCAAAGTAAGCACTAGGTAAATTGCCGGTAAAGGCCCTTTGCTTGGCCTCTATCTATGCTTATTGTTCAGCCTCCCGAAGACGCTCGCGCGCACACTGGTTGATTTATTCATGCAATTGTCTGGCCCCCGTAATTCCCGTCGCTGGCTGCTAAGCCTGCTGGTTCTGTTGATCGTCGCTGGTCTTTGCTGGCGCTTCTGGCCGGGTTCTTCGTCGCAATCGGACGCGAACGGGCAGAAAACCGAGCAGGCGCAGAAAGGCGCCAGCCGCAGCGGCGGTGCGGGGAAGCCGGCCGGACCGCGTCCGGGCTTCGGCGGCGCCACCGCTCCGGTGCCTGTGCGGGTTGCAGCCGCAACCACGGGCGACTTCCCGATTTACTACAAGGCCCTGGGCACGGTCACCGCGCTGAATACCATCAATGTGCGCAGCCGGGTGGGCGGCGAACTGATGAAGATCAACTTCCAGGAAGGCCAGCAGGTCAAGGCCGGCGATCTGCTGGCAGTGATCGATCCGCGTGCCTACCAGATCGCCCTGCAGCAGGCCGAAGGCACGCTGATGCAGAACCAGGCGTTGCTCAAAAATGCTCAGCTTGATGTACAGCGTTATCGGGGCCTGTACAAAGAAGACAGCATCGCCAAGCAAACCCTGGACACGGCCGAGTCGTTGGTTGGCCAGTACCAGGGCACCATCAAGACCAATCAGGCGGCAGTGGGCGATGCGAAACTCAATCTGGAGTTCTCGCAAATCCGCGCGCCCATCTCTGGGCGCATCGGTTTGCGCCAGCTCGACGTGGGTAATCTGGTCGCCGCCAATGACACCACCGCACTGGCGGTGATCACCCAGACCAAGCCCATCACCGTCAATTTCACCCTGCCGGAAAAAGACCTTGCTGAAGTGCTGACCCGCTACCGCAGCGGCGACAAACTGCCGGTGGAGGCGTGGGACCGTGGCGACCTGAAGCTGCAGGCCAGCGGCGTTCTGGCCAGCATCGACAACCAGATCGACATCACCACCGGAACGCTGAAATTCAAGGCGCGTTTCGATAACCAGAATGAAGCGCTGTTCCCCAATCAGTTCGTCAATGCGCGCCTGCTCGCCAACACCCTGAAAAGCGTTGTGCTGGTACCCACTGCCTCGGTGCAGTTCGGGGTCAACGGCACCTTTGTGTATGTGATGGATGGCGACAAGACCGTGCGCATCCGCCAGCTGAAAACCGGGCCGAGCGACGAAAACTCGACGGTGATTACCGACGGTCTGGTCGCCGGTGACCGCGTTGTGCTCGAAGGCACCGACCGTCTCAAAGACGGCAGCGCAGTGGAGGTCGTCAACGACAGCAAGGACGTGCCGGCAACGCCTGGGCAACAGTTGCAAGGCAAGCCATCGAAGGAGTCCGGTGAGTCTGCGGACAGCGGAACAGCGAAGAAAGGCAACGTATGAACCTGTCACGGCTGTTCATCCTCAGGCCGGTCGCCACCACGCTGAGCATGCTCGCCATCGTGCTTGCCGGCCTGATCGCCTACAAGCTGCTGCCCGTGTCGGCACTGCCGCAGGTCGATTACCCGACCATCCGGGTGATGACGCTGTACCCCGGCGCCAGCCCGCAGGTGATGACCAGTGCCGTGACGGCGCCGCTTGAGCGCCAGTTCGGGCAGATGCCCGGCTTGACCCAGATGGCCTCGACCAGCTCCGGCGGCGCGTCGGTCATTACCTTGCGCTTCAGCCTGGACATCAATATGGACGTCGCCGAGCAGGAAGTGCAGGCGGCGATCAACGGCGCAACCAACCTGTTGCCCAGTGACTTGCCGGCGCCGCCGACCTACAACAAGGTCAACCCCGCTGACACCCCCGTGCTGACGCTGGCCATTACCTCGAAAACCATGTTGCTGCCCAAACTCAACGATCTGGTCGACACGCGCATGGCGCAGAAGATCGCGCAGATCAGCGGAGTCGGCATGGTCACCATCGCCGGCGGGCAGCGTCAGGCGGTGCGTATCAAGGTCAACGCCGACGCGCTGGCCGCCAATGGCCTGAATCTGGCCGACGTGCGCACGCTGGTCAGCGCCTCCAACGTCAACACACCCAAGGGTAATTTCGACGGCCCGACGCGCGTTTCCATGCTCGACGCCAACGACCAGCTCAAGTCACCGGAGGAATACGCCAACCTGATCCTGGCGTACAACAACGGCGGGCCGCTGCGGCTCAAGGACGTTGCCGAGATCGTCGATGGCGCGGAGAACGAACGTCTCGCTGCGTGGGCCAATGAAAACCAGGCCGTGCTGCTCAACATTCAGCGCCAGCCGGGCGCCAACGTCATTGAAGTGGTTGACCGCATCAAGGCGCTGCTGCCAAGTATCACCGACAACCTGCCGGCCGGCCTGGACGTCAAGGTGCTCACCGATCGCACGCAAACCATCCGCGCTTCGGTCAGCGACGTGCAGCACGAGCTGTTGATTTCCATCGTGCTGGTGGTGCTCGTCACCTTTCTGTTCCTGCGCCGCCTCAGCGCAACGATCATTCCTTCAGTGGCCGTGCCGCTGTCGCTGATCGGCACCTTCGGGGTGATGTACCTCGCCGGCTTTTCGGTGAACAACCTGACATTGATGGCGATGACCATTGCCACCGGCTTCGTGGTGGACGACGCCATCGTCATGCTGGAAAACATTTCCCGGCACCTGGAGGAGGGTGAGACGCCGCTGCAGGCCGCGCTGAAGGGCGCGCGGCAGATCGGCTTCACGCTGATTTCGCTGACCATCTCGCTGATCGCCGTGCTCATCCCCCTGCTATTCATGGCAGACGTGGTGGGGCGGCTGTTCCGGGAGTTCGCGATCACCCTGGCCGTGGCCATTCTGATTTCACTGGTGGTGTCGCTCACACTTACTCCGATGATGTGCGCGCGCTTGCTCAAGCGCGAGCCGAAGGAAGACGAACAAGGCCGCTTCTACAGGACCAGCGGCGCCTGGATCGACTGGCTGGTGGCCGCCTACGGGCGCAAGTTGCAGTGGGTGCTCAAACACCAGCCGCTGACCCTGCTGGTGGCCATCGCGACCCTCGGGATCACCGTTCTGCTGTACCTTGCCGTGCCCAAGGGGTTCTTTCCGGTGCAGGACACCGGCGTCATTCAGGGCATTTCCGAGGCGCCGCAGTCGGTGTCGTTTGCCTCCATGAGTCAGCGCCAGCAGGCCTTGGCCAAAATCATCCTTCAGGATCCCGCAGTCGCCAGTCTGTCGTCCTACATCGGTGTCGATGGCGACAACGCGACCCTCAACAGCGGCCGCATGCTGATCAACCTCAAGCCCCACAGCGAGCGCGACGTGACCGCGTCCGAAGTGATCCAGCGCCTGCAGCCGGAAGTCGATCAGCTCTCGGACATCCGCCTGTTCATGCAACCGGTGCAGGACCTGACCATCGAAGACCGCGTCAGCCGCACGCAATACCAGTTCAGCATGTCTTCACCGGATGCCGAGTTGCTTAACCTGTGGAGCGGCAAGCTGGTTGAAGCATTGGTTCAGCGTCCCGAGTTGACCGACGTCGCCAGCGACTTGCAGGACAAGGGGCTGCAGGTGTTCCTCAATATTGATCGTGACGCGGCCAGCCGGCTGGGCGTGACGGTGGCCAATATCACCGATGCGCTGTACGACGCGTTCGGCCAGCGGCAGATCTCCACCATTTACACCCAGGCCAGCCAGTACCGCGTGGTGTTGCAGGCCGATTCAGGCAGTGAACTCGGTCCCCAGGCGCTTGAGCAGATCCACGTCAAGACCACTGACGGCGGTCAGGTCAAGCTGTCGAGTCTGGCCCGAGTCGAACAGCGCCAGGCGCAGTTGGCCATTGCCCATATCGGGCAGTTCCCTGCGGTGATGATGTCGTTCAACCTGGCACCGGGCGTTGCGCTGGGCAAGGCGGTGGACGTCATCGAGCAGGTGCAAAAAGACATCGGCATGCCGATCGGTGTGCAGACGGAGTTTCAGGGCGCGGCCGAAGCGTTCCAGGCGTCGCTCTCCAGCACGCTGTTGCTGGTGCTCGCGGCTGTGATCACGATGTACATCGTGCTGGGCGTGCTGTACGAGAGCTACATCCATCCCATCACCATCCTCTCGACCCTGCCGTCGGCGGCGATCGGGGCCTTGCTGGCGTTGATCCTCAGCGGTAACGACCTGGGCATGATCGCCATCATCGGCATCATTCTGCTGATCGGCATCGTCAAAAAGAACGCGATCATGATGATCGACTTCGCCCTCGATGCTGAGCGCAATCGCGGGATCGACCCGCAGACCGCCATCTATGAAGCGGCGCTGCTGCGCTTCCGGCCGATTCTCATGACCACCCTGGCCGCGTTGTTCGGCGCGATACCCCTGATGTTCGCATCCGGCTCCGGGGCCGAGCTGCGCCAGCCACTGGGCCTGGTCATGGTCGGCGGCCTGTTGGTCAGCCAGGTGTTGACGCTGTTCACCACCCCGGTCATCTATCTGTACTTTGATCGGCTGGGGCGCCGGTTTGCGCGGCAGCCCAAGACCGAGGCGGCGCTATGACCGGCCAGCTGCAAGCCTCCAGCTTCAAGCTTCAAGCTAGAAGCAGCCATGCGCAGGCCGGGGCTTTTGCTTTCCCTTGCAGCTTGAAGCTCGCCGCCTGGAGCTCACCCCCATGAACCTCTCCGGCCCCTTCATCAAGCGCCCCGTGGCAACCATGCTGTTGAGCCTGGCGATCATGCTGCTGGGCGGCATGAGCTTTGGCTTGCTGCCGGTGTCGCCGCTGCCGAACATGGATTTCCCCGTCATTGTGGTCAGCGCCTCGCTGCCGGGCGCAAGCCCGGAGATCATGGCGTCCAGCGTAGCGACGCCTCTGGAGCGTTCCCTGGGCGTAATCGCCGGGGTCAACACCATGAGCAGCCGTTCGAGCCAGGGCTCGACGCGGATCATTCTGCAGTTCGACATGGACCGCGACATCAATGGCGCCGCCCGGGAAGTACAGGCAGCAATCAATGCCTCGCGCAGCCTGTTGCCCAGCGGGATGCGCAGCATGCCGACCTACAAAAAGGTCAATCCGTCCCAGGCGCCAATCATGGTGCTGTCGCTGACCTCCGACGTGCTGGAAAAAGGCGAGCTGTACGACATGGCGTCGACGATCCTGTCCCAGAGCCTGTCCCAGGTGAATGGTGTAGGCGAGGTGCAGATCGGCGGCAGCTCGCTGCCCGCCGTTCGCGTGGAGCTGGAGCCGAAGCTGTTGTCTCAGTACGGCGTGTCGCTCGACGAGGTGCGCACGACCATCTCCAACTCCAACGTGCGGCGTCCCAAGGGCTCGGTGGAAAACAGCGAGCACAACTGGCAGGTGCAGGCCAACGATCAGCTGGAAAAGGCCAAGGACTACGAGTCGCTGATCATCCACTACGCCAACGGCGCGGCGTTGCGACTCAAGGACGTGGCCAAGGTCAAAGACTCGGTGGAAGACCGCTACAACAGCGGGTTCTTCAACGACAAGGCCGCGGTGTTGCTGGTGGTCAACCGCCAGGCCGGCGCCAACATTATCGAGACCGTCGCGGCGATCAAGGCGCAATTGCCTGCCTTGCAAGCGGTGCTGCCGGCCAGCGTCACCCTGGACCTGGCCATGGATCGCTCGGGGGTGATCAAGGCCACGCTCCATGAAGCCGAGATGACCCTGCTGATCGCCGTGGTCCTGGTGATTCTGGTGGTGTTCCTGTTTCTCGGGAATTTCCGTGCCTCGCTGATCCCGACCCTGGCGGTGCCGGTGTCGCTGGTCGGCACGTTCGCCATCATGTACCTGTACGGCTTTTCCCTGAACAACCTGTCGCTGATGGCGTTGATTCTCGCCACCGGGCTGGTGGTCGACGACGCCATCGTGGTGCTGGAAAACATCTCCCGGCACATCGACGACGGCGTGCCGCCCATGGAGGCAGCCTATCTCGGGGCCAAGGAAGTCGGCTTCACGCTGCTGTCGATGAACGTGTCGCTGGTGGCCGTGTTCATCTCCATCCTGTTCATGGGCGGGCTGGTCGAGAGCCTGTTCCGCGAGTTCTCCATCACGTTGTCGGTGTCGATCATCGTCTCGCTGATCGTGTCACTGAGCCTGACCCCGATGCTCTGCGCGCGCTGGCTCAAGCCCCACGTGCCCGGCAGCGAGAACCGGTTGCAGCGCTGGAGCCAGCGGGTCAACGACCGTATGGTCGCAGGCTACGATCGCAGTCTGCGCTGGGTGCTGCGTCACCGTCGCCTGACCCTGTTGACGCTGTTGTTGACCATCGGTGGCAACATCGCCCTGTACATCGTGGTGCCCAAGACTTTCCTGCCGCAGCAGGACACCGGCCAACTCATGGGGTTTGTCCGCGGCGACGACGGCCTGTCGTTCTCGGTGATGCAGCCGAAGATGGACGTGTTCCGCTCGGCCATTCTCAAGGACCCGGCGGTGGAGAGCGTCGCGGGCTTCATCGGCGGCAACGGCGGCACCGGCAACGCGTTCATCATCGTGCGCCTCAAACCCATTCAGGAACGCAAGATCGGCGCTGCTCAGGTGGTCGAGCGGCTGCGCAAGGAGATGCCGCTGGTGCCGGGCGGCCGACTGTTCCTGCAACCGGACCAGGACCTGCAACTGGGCGGCGGTCGTGAGCAGACCACCTCGCAATACCAGTACATCCTGCAAAGCGGCGATCTGGACACCCTGCGCCTGTGGTACCCGAAGATTGTCGCCGCGCTCAAGTCGCTCAAGGAACTGACCGCCATCGATGCCAACGACGGCGGCGGCACCCAGCAGGTGACTCTGATCGTCGACCGCGATGCGGCCAAGCGCCTGGGCATCGACATGAACACCGTCACCACGGTGCTGAACAACGCGTACAGCCAGCGGCAGGTCTCGACCATCTATGACCCGTTGAACCAGTATCAGGTGGTCATGGAGGTCAACCCGAAATACGCCCTCGACCCGACCACCCTGGAGCAGGTGCAGGTGATCACGGCAGACGGCGCGCGGGTGCCGCTGTCCACCATCGCCCACTACGAACGCAGCCTGGAAGACGACCGCGTCACCCACGACGGTCAGTTTGCCTCGGACACCATTTCGTTCGATCTGGCAGACGGGGTGAACCTGGATCAAGCCACGGCGGCCATCGAGCGCGCCGTAGCGGCCATCGGGCTGCCGGAAGACGTGATCGCCAAGATGGCCGGCACCGCCGACGCTTTTGCTGCCACCCAGAAAAGCCAGCCGTGGATGATCCTTGGCGCGCTGGTGGCGGTGTACCTGGTACTGGGCATCCTGTATGAAAGCTACATTCATCCGCTGACCATCCTGTCCACGCTGCCCTCGGCGGGCGTGGGCGCGCTGCTGAGCATCTACCTCACCGGCGGTCAATTCAGTCTTATTTCCCTGCTGGGGCTGTTTTTGCTCATCGGTGTGGTGAAGAAAAACGCCATTCTGATGATCGATCTTGCATTGCAGCTTGAGCGCCAGGGCGGCATGACGCCGGTGGAATCCATTCGTAACGCATGCCTGCAGCGCTTGCGGCCTATTCTGATGACCACCCTGGCGGCGATTCTCGGTGCCGTGCCGTTGCTGCTCAGCAGCGCCGAAGGCGCCGAAATGCGCCGGCCGCTGGGCCTGACCATTATCGGCGGGCTGATCCTCAGCCAGATCCTGACGCTGTACACCACGCCGGTGGTTTACCTTTATCTTGACCGTCTGCGCCATCGCTTCAACGCATGGCGAGGTGTGCAGACGGATGCCGCTCTGGAAACTCCGCTATGAATAACCCGATGATTGCGCCCGTGCCCGCGTCCAGACGCACACAGCCGTTTGCCCGAACGTTCAGCGTCGCGCTGTGCGCGCTGCTGCTCGGCGCCTGTGCGGTGGGGCCCGATTACAAGACCCCGGACATGCCCACCCCCGCGCACTTCAAGCAGGCCGAGGGCTGGACCCAGGCCAACCCGAGTGATGCGATCGAGCGCGGCGCGTGGTGGGAGGTCTATGGCGATGCGCAGCTCAATGGTCTGGTGGAGAAACTCAACACCTCCAACCAGACGGTGGCGCAGTACGAAGCCCAGTACCGTCAGGCCGCTGCGTTGGTGCGCAGCGCGCGCGGGGCGTTTTTCCCGACCCTGGACCTGACCACCAGCAAGAACCGTTCAAGCCAGGGCACCGGCAGCAGCAGTTCGAGCCTGAGCAGTTCCAGCAGCGGCATTCGCGACACTTACAACGCGCAGTTGGGCGTGAGCTGGGAAGCCGACATATGGGGCAAGTTGCGCCGAGGGCTCGAAGCCGACAAAGCCAGCGCCCAGGCCAGCCTCGCCGATCTGGCGTCGATGCGCCTGAGCCTGCAGTCCCAGCTGGTGCAGAACTACCTGCAGCTGCGCGTGATCGACGAGCAAAAACGCCTGCTCGAAGCGACGGTCGATGCTTACCAGCGATCGCTGACCATGACCCAGAATCAATACCGAGCCGGTATCTCGGGGCGCGACGCCATCGCCCAGGCGCAGACCCAACTCAAAAGCACCCAGGCCGACCTCATCGACCTGCAGTGGCAACGCGCGCAGTTCGAGAGTGCAATCGCCGTGCTGATGGGCCAGGCACCCGCTGATTTCAGCCTGGCAGCCACGACGTCGGTGCCGGCACTGCCGCAGATTCCGGCGCAGTTGCCCTCGCAATTGCTGGAGCGTCGTCCGGACATCGCTGCCGCCGAGCGCTCGGTCATGACAGCCAACGCCAACATCGGCGTAGCAAAGGCCGCGTATTACCCGGACCTGACCCTGAGCATGAGCGGCGGCTACAGCAGCAGCACGGTCAGCAACTGGATTTCCTTGCCCAACCGCTTCTGGTCGGTCGGCCCGCAGCTGGCGATGACCCTGTTCGATGGCGGCCAGCGTGCCGCCGAAGTTGACCGCACCGAGGCGGTTTACGATCAGACCGTCGCCCAGTATCGCCAGACGGTGCTCGACGGCTTCAAGGAAGTCGAAGACTACATGGCGCAACTGCGCGTTTATGAGCAGGAAGCCGGCGTGCGCGAAGAAGCGCTGCAGTCCGCGCGGGACTCACTGCGTCTGACCAGCAACCAGTACAAGGCCGGTCTGATCGGCTATCTGGACGTGGTCAACGTGCAGGCCACCGCCTTGAGCAACGAACGCAGCGTGCTCAATGTGCTGGAAAGTCGACTGGTGGCCAGTGCCCAATTGATCGCCGCGCTGGGTGGCGGCTGGAACGCAGCGACCGGGCTGACGCCAGCGCCGGAGGTCACGGGGCGCTAGATGGCGACAAATAGCGAAGTGCCATCTTTGCGACGGAGTGACGGGACATTTGCGCCCAGTCCGGTACAATCCCCGGCACTTTGATAAGGGCTGAAAGGCCACACTCCGTCGAGCCAAGAGCCAGCCCATGTTGATTGGTCATTACACAGTGTCGCTGGTGCTGATATCAGTTCTGGTGGCGATCCTTGCGTCGTACACGACGCTCGACCTTGCCGGGCGCATCGCCTCGGCGAGCGGTCGGACGCGGGTGATGTGGGTGTGTGGTGGCGGCGTTTCGATGGGCGTGGGCATCTGGTCGATGCACTTTATCGGCATGCTCGCGTTCAGCCTGCCGATCCCGCTGGCCTATGACGTCGCGCTGACGTCGCTGACGCTGGTCATGGGCATCTTTTCCTCGGGCATCGCGCTGTGGCTGGTCAGTCACGACCGTGTGCCGATCCTGAATCTTCTCTTCGGCGCGCTGATCATGGGCCTTGGCACCTGCGCCATGCATTACACCGGCATGGCGGCGATGCGCATGCAGCCGGGGATCGACTACGATTCGACGCGGGTCGGCGTCTCGCTGGTGATTGCCGTCGCCGCCTCTGCTGTGGCGCTGATCATCGCGGTGCGTCTGCGCAAGCAGTCCCCTTATGTGCGCCTGGCCCGTGGCGGGGCGGCGGTCGTCATGGGTTTCGCTATCCTCGGCATGCATTACACCGCCATGAGCGCCGCCAATTTTCCGGACGGCAGCTTCTGCGGGGCGCTGGGCACCGGCTTGCAGCCCAACGGCCTGGACAAACTGGTGTTGGTCACCAGCCTCTGTGTGCTGGGCATCACGTTGCTGACATCGGTGCTCGATGCACGCATGGCCGCGCGTACCGCTCAGCTGTCACAGTCGCTCAAGCAGGCCAACCGCGAACTGACGCAACTGGCGCTGCATGACAACCTGACCGGGTTGCCCAACCGGAACCTGCTGGCCGAGCGGATCGACGAAGCAATGCGCAAGGTCGATGCCCGTGGCGGCATGTTTGCGCTGATGTTTCTCGACCTCGACGGCTTCAAACCGGTGAATGATGCTTTCGGCCACCATGTCGGCGATCAACTGCTGCGCGCGGTTGCGCTGCGCATGCGCGAGAACTTCCATCGTCATGACACCCTGGCGCGCATTGGTGGCGACGAGTTCGTGCTGCTGGTCGAACTCGACAGCGCCGAAGAAGCCGTGGGCGTCGCCAACCGTCAGGTGACGTTGGTAAGCCAGCCCTTCAACGTCCAGGAGCATGAGCTGCAAGTGACGGTCAGCGTCGGGATCAGTCTGTATCCGGGCAACGGCGTGACCCAGCAGGAACTGCTGATGAACGCCGACGCGGCGATGTACCACGCCAAGAACGCCGGCAAGAATGGCTACAGCTTTTTCGATGCGTCCATGAACACCAACGCGCGTAACCAGCTCCAGTTGCAACAGGACTTGCGCGTCGCGTTGAGGGAAAAGCAGTTTTCCCTGCATTACCAACCTACGTACTCAGCGGGCACCCGGCGAGCCATCGGCGCCGAAGCGCTTCTGCGCTGGGATCATCCGGTGCAGGGCCTGTTGATGCCGGAGACCTTCATTGGCCTGGCCGAGCAGAGCGGGTTGATCATCGCCATTGGCGACTGGGCACTGAATGAAGCGTGCCGGCAGATGAAAGTGTGGTACGAAAACGGCTACACCGACTGGCGCGTCGCGGTGAATCTTTCGGCGCTGCAGTTTGGTCATGCCGGGCTTGCCGACACTGTGGCCGCCGCGCTCGCGACCCATCAGCTGCCAGCCAACTGCCTGACCCTGGAGATCACCGAGACCACCGCCATGAGCGACGCCGACGCCAGCATGACCGTGCTTCAGCGCCTGGCGGACATGGGCGTTGATCTGTCCATCGATGATTTCGGCACGGGCTACTCCAGCCTCATGTACCTCAAGCGGCTGCCCGCCAACGAGCTCAAGATCGACCGCGGTTTTGTGCGCGACCTTGAGCACGATATCGACGACGCGGCGATCGTCTCGGCCATCGTCGCGCTCGGACAGGCGCTCAACATGCGCATTGTCGCCGAGGGCGTAGAGACGACGAGCCAGCAGAACTTCCTCACGCGGCTGGGCTGTGATTCCCTGCAAGGCCACTTGTTGGGCCACCCGCTGCCTGCCGACCGCTTCATGGCGGACATCGAAGCGGTGCGCGACCGACACAGCGAACGGACGGACTGACCTTCGGTACACACCTGTGCCGGCACCGTTGCCGCTGTGAACAAAGCCCCTGACTAAGACCGTCGGCCCGCATCGGCTCCCATCATCGAACGGATGATTTTCCCCAGCATCTCCATGGCCCGCTCGCAGGTGTCGTTCCATGGCGTGCCATAGTTCAGGCGGATAAACGGCTTGAAGCGGCGGGTGGGGGAAAACATCGGGCCCGGTGCAATACTGATGCCCTGGGCGAGGGCGGCTTGGAAGACTTTCAGCGAGTCGACCGTCTCCGGCAGTTCGACCCACAGGAAATACCCACCCGAGGGCTGGCTGACGCGCGTCTGCGCAGGAAAGTACCGCGCAATGGCGCCAAGCATGGCGCGTTGCTGGTCTTCCAGGCTATGGCGCAATTTGCGCAGGTGGCGGTCATAGCCCCCGTGTTGCAGGTAATCGGCGATCGCGGCCTGGGCGGGCATCGAGGCGCACAGCGAGGTCATCAGCTTCAGGCGTTCTACTTTCTGTGCATAGCGCCCGGCGGCGACCCATCCCACCCGGTAACCGGGCGCGAGGCTCTTGGCGAACGAGCCGCAGTGCAGCACCAGACCCTCGGTATCAAACGCTTTCGCCGGCTTTGGCGCGTGCTGGCCGTAATACAGCTCGGCATAGACGTCATCCTCGATCAGTGGCACCTCATGTTTGCGCAGCAACTCCACCAGGTCCCGTTTGCGTGCCTCGGGCACCGTCGCGCCGGTGGGGTTCTGGAAACTGGTCATGCTCCAGCAGGCCTTGATTGGATAGCGTCGCAACGCCTGCTCCAGCACCTCCAGATCAATGCCGTGCTGCGGGTGCACGGGAATCTCCACGGCCTTGAGCTTCAGCCGCTCAAGCACTTGCAGGCAGGCGTAGAACGCCGGCGCTTCGATGGCCACCAGATCACCCGGCTCGGTGACCGCCTGCAGGCACAGGTTCAAGGCTTCCAGTGCGCCATTGGTGATAAGCAACTCTTCCATGGGCAGCATTTGCCCGGCAACCATGTAGCGCAGCGCGATCTGCCGGCGCAGGGACGGGTTGCCGGGCGAGAGGTCGCTCACCACCATGCGCGAGTCCATGTCGCGTGTTGCGCTGGAGAGGGAGCGGGCCAGTCGTTGTAAGGGAAACAGAGCTGGGCTGGGAAACGCCGAGCCAAACGGCACGGTGTCAGGGTTCTTGATGGATTCCAGCACCGAGAACACCAGCTCGCTGACATCCACCTCGGTGGACTCGCTCACCTGTGCCGCCACCGCCGGCCGCAGGTCAGGCTCCGGCGCACGGTCGCCCAGCCCGGCCAGACTGAAGGTATCGTTGACGAAATAGCCCGAACGCGGCCGTGCCCGGATCAAGCCTCGACGCTCCAGCAGGTAATACGCCTGGAACACGGTCGAGGGGCTGATGCCGTGGGTCTGGCTGGCGTAGCGCACCGAAGGCACACGCTGGCCGGCGGCGAGCACGCCGGAGCGGATCAGCTCGGCAATGTCATCGGCAAACTTTTCATAACGCTTCATGGACGGCTCGCGCAGGCCGGTGCAGCGGGGACAGGGTTGCGCCGGGAGGTCGGAATGGCCGGACTATGCGCGTGCGCGGCGAATTAGTACAGAAGCAGATTGGCGAGCAAAAAGAGGATCAGAGGCCGCGCACGCTGGACCGTGCCGCACTCCGCTCAACCGCCGCGGTCCATAGCCCACTGAAGTCGGACAAGGAACAAACGCTGATGAACGCCTGGTGGGAAGAAGTCGTGGAAACGCTGCAGTCCGAGTTCTCTGACATCACGGACGCCGGACAGATCACGCGCGTGACCATACGCCTGGTGATCGCCGCGCTGTTGGGCGGCATTCTGGGTTTCGAGCGCGAGCATAAGGGCAAGGCAGCGGGGGTGCGTACGCACATGCTGGTGTGTATGGGCGCCGCGCTGTTCGTGCTGGTGCCGCGCATGGCGGGCGCCGACGACGCTGCGTTGAGTCGAGTGGTGCAGGGCATTGTGGCGGGCATTGGCTTTCTGGGCGCAGGGACGATCCTCAAGGGCGGCGACCTCAACACCACTCAGGTCAAGGGGCTGACCACAGCGGCGGGCTTGTGGATGACCGCCGCTATCGGCATCGCCGCGGGCATGGGCCGTGAGATGACGGCGGTACTGAGCACCCTGCTGGCGCTGGGTATTTTCAGTTTGATGCCGCGCATCGTCAGGAAGTTTGAGTCCCCGGATGAGCGCGCCAAAGACCCTGCTCGCAGCACGGGAGGCGATGCGCAAGAGCCTTGAAAAGGGGTGTAGTGGGAGGCAGATCAGGATCAAAAGCTTCCCGGCTGAAGCCGGTCCCACGTGTTGCGCGCCGTTAGTGGGACCTGCTTCAGCCTGAAAGGGATGCGCATCCTGTGGACCGGCTCAGCCGCGAAGGTATGCGCAAACTGTGGGGCCTGCTTCAGCCTGAAGGAGATGCGCCTCCTGTGGGACCGGCTTTAGCCGGGAAGGGCTGGTTACTCAGCGAAGGTGTCGTTGAGGATCACAGGCGACTCCGGGCTGGGCGGGTCGCCCACCGGTGGTTCGATCACCGGGGGCATGACCGGCGAAGGCGGCTCTTCGGGCTTGGGCACCGGCAGCTCGGGGTCGTCGATATTCGGATCGGGGGTTTCGGCGGGTACGGGAATACTCATGGTGTCACCTTCCTTTGCAGAGTCGAGCATGCGAAGTCGAGAAGCGTGCCGAGCGGCTGTTCATTGCCACTGCACCACACGCAAGGTTGGACCGCTGCGCTCTGCCAATGATTCACTCAACCGGTCGGTGACCGTGCCGATCCAGCAGGCGCCATCCAAGCCGCAAGCCCCGCAATAGCGCACACCAAGTTGGTCAAGTGTCACACAAGCTCTTTGAACTTTTGCCTGCGGCTGGCGTTCGGAACCTATGCTGCCACGTCCGGATGCGTTGATCCCGTGGCTATCTCTTATGTGATGGACAATGACGCTGAAGCAATGGGCGCCCCCCAGCGGGCGTCCCTGGGCGTGAGGAGTGATGCTCGATGAATGTGACTGATGATCAGCCATACGGTCCGGATTCCCTGGCCAACGATGTTCTGCACTCTACCCACCCTATACCCCTGACCCAAGCCCTGCAGTTGCCGCGCATCGTTATCGAGGACACCCAGCCGGTGATCGATAACGGTCAGCTTGCGGCCAAGGCCGTTGTCGGTCAGCCGGTTACGGTTACCAGCAAAATCTACGCAGACGGCCACGACAAGATGGCGGTGCGCATTCTTTATCGCGCGGTGGATGAGCAAGAGTGGCAATCGGTGCCCATGCGTGAACTGGGCAACGACAGCTGGATCGGCGAATTCACACCGCCGACCTTCACCCGCTACGTCTACCGTCTGGAAGCCTGGATCGATCAGTTCGGCAGCTACCGCTACGAACTGGAAAAGAAGTACGCCGCGGGCGTGAGTATCGATCTGGAGCTCGAAGAAGGGCGCTTGCATCTTGTGCACGCCGCCGAGCGCAGCTCGATGGAGCTGCGTGGTCAGCTCGACAGCCTGATTAAGCGATTGGGTGAGGCCTCTGACAACGAGGCTAAAGTCTCTCTGCTGCTGAACAGCGAAACCGCCAGCGTAATGGCCAAGGCCGACAATCACGCATTCCTCAGTCGCAGCCTGGAATTTCCGCTGGACGTGGAGCGCGAGCTGGCGCAGTTCGCCAGTTGGTATGAACTGTTCCCGCGCTCGATCACCGACGACAAGAAACGCCACGGCACTTTTAAAGACGTTCACAGCCGCCTGCCGATGATCCGCGACATGGGCTTTGACGTGCTGTATTTCCCGCCAATTCATCCGATTGGCCGGGCCCACCGCAAAGGTCCGAACAACTCGTTGACCGCCGGGCCGGATGATCCGGGAAGCCCGTACGCGATCGGCAGCGCAGACGGCGGGCATGACGCCATTCACCCGCAACTCGGTTCCCGCGAAGACTTCCGCGAGCTGGTCGCGGCTGCAGCCGAACACGGCCTGGAAATCGCACTCGATTTCGCCATTCAGTGCTCGCAGGACCACCTGTGGCTCAAAGAACACCCGGGCTGGTTCTCGTGGCGCCCCGACGGCACCATCCGTTACGCGGAAAACCCGCCGAAGAAATACCAGGACATCGTCAACGTCGACTTTTATGCGCCGGATGCTATCCCGAGCCTGTGGACCGAACTGCGTGACGTGATCCTCGGCTGGGTGAAGGAGGGCGTGAAGATTTTCCGCGTCGACAACCCCCACACCAAACCGCTGCCGTTCTGGCAGTGGATGATCGCCGACGTGCGCAGCAAGCACCCGGAAGTGATGTTCCTGGCCGAAGCGTTCACCAAGCCGGCCATGATGGCGCGCCTGGGCAAGGTCGGCTACTCCCAGAGCTACACCTATTTCACCTGGCGCAACACCAAGGCCGAATTGAGCGAGTACTTCACCCAGCTCAATGAATCGCCATGGCGCGAATGCTACCGTCCGAACTTTTTTGTTAACACGCCGGACATCAACCCGCCGTTTCTGCATGACTCGGGTCGCCCGGGTTTTCTGATCCGCGCGGCGCTGGCAACCATGGGCTCGGGCCTGTGGGGCATGTATTCGGGCTTTGAACTGTGCGAATCGGCACCGGTGCCTGGCAAGGAAGAGTACCTGGACTCGGAGAAGTACGAGATCCGTCCTCGCGACTTTACCGCGCCCGGCAATATCATTGCCGAGATCGCCCAGCTCAACCGCATCCGTCGTCAGAACCCGGCGCTGCAAACCCACTTGGGCTTGAAGATCTACACCGCGTACAACGACAACATTCTGTACTTCGGCAAGCGCACGGCGGACGGCAGCAACTTCATCCTCGTCGCCGTGAACCTGGACCCGCGCAACGTGCAGGAAGGCCATTTTGAATTGCCGCTATGGGAAATGGGGTTGCCGGACGACGCTGCCACGCTGGGCGAAGACTTGATGACCGGCCACACCTGGACCTGGTATGGCAAAACCCAATGGACACGCCTGGACCCGTCCTACCAGCCTTTCGGCATCTGGCGCATCAAGGCCACAAACCAATAATTCAAAGGATGTGGTCATGGCAAAGAAACCTCGCAACGCTGCCTTTATCGAAGACCCGCTCTGGTACAAGGATGCGGTGATTTACCAGGTTCACGTGAAGTCGTATTTCGATTCCAACGACGATGGCATCGGTGACTTTCCGGGCCTGATCGCCAAGCTCGACTACATCGCCGCGCTGGGCGTCAACACCATCTGGCTGTTGCCGTTCTACCCGTCGCCACGGCGCGACGATGGCTATGACATCTCCGAGTACCGTGGCGTACATAGCGACTACGGCACCATGGCCGATGCGAAGAAATTCATCGCCGAGGCACACAAGCGCGGTTTGCGGGTGATCACTGAGCTGGTCATCAACCACACCTCGGACCAGCACGCCTGGTTCCAGCGCGCGCGTCATGCCAAGAAGGGCTCCAAGGCGCGGGATTTCTACGTCTGGTCCGATGACCCGCAGAAGTATGACGGCACCCGGATCATCTTTCTCGACACCGAGAAGTCCAACTGGACGTGGGACCCGGTCGCCGAGCAGTACTTCTGGCACCGTTTCTATTCCCACCAGCCTGACCTGAACTTCGACAACCCGCAGGTGATGAAGGCGGTCATCGAGGTCATGCGCTATTGGCTGGACATGGGCATCGACGGCCTGCGTCTGGACGCGATCCCTTACCTGATCGAGCGCGATGGCACCAACAACGAAAACCTGCCGGAGACCCATCAGGTCCTCAAGCAGATTCGTGCCGAGATCGACGCCAACTACCCGGACCGCATGCTGCTGGCCGAAGCCAACCAGTGGCCGGAAGACACGCAGATGTACTTCGGCGATCGTAAAGGGAAAGACGGCGACGAATGCCACATGGCCTTTCACTTCCCGCTGATGCCGCGCATGTACATGGCGGTGGCACAGGAAGACCGCTTCCCGATTACTGACATCCTGCGCCAGACCCCGGAAATTCCGGAGAACTGCCAGTGGGCGATATTCCTGCGTAACCACGATGAGTTGACGCTGGAAATGGTCACCGACCGCGAGCGTGATTACCTGTGGAATTACTACGCCTCAGACCGCCGCGCGCGGATCAACCTCGGCATTCGCCGTCGTCTGGCCCCGCTGCTGCAGCGTGATCGTCGCCGGGTCGAGCTGCTCAACAGCATGCTGCTGTCCATGCCCGGTACGCCGACGCTGTATTACGGCGACGAAATCGGCATGGGCGACAACATCTATCTGGGCGACCGCGACGGTGTGCGCACGCCGATGCAGTGGTCCATCGACCGCAACGGCGGCTTCTCCCGTGCCAACCCGGCGAGCCTGGTGCTGCCACCTATCATGGACCCGCTCTACGGCTATCAGTCGGTCAACGTCGAAGCCCAGGATCACGACCCGCATTCGCTGCTCAACTGGACCCGACGCATGCTTGCCGTGCGCAAGCAGCAGAAAGCCTTCGGCCGTGGCACCTTGAAAATGCTCTCGCCGAGCAACCGCCGGATCCTGGCGTACACCCGCGAATACACCGGCCCCGACGGCAAGACCGAAATCATCCTTTGTGTTGCCAACGTCTCGGCAGCCTCTCAGGCGGCCGAGCTTGAACTGTCGCCCTACGCCGGGACCGTTCCGGTCGAGATGCTTGGTGGCAGCGCCTTCCCACCTATTGGCCAGCTCAATTACCTGCTGACGTTGCCGCCTTACGGCTTCTTCTGGTTCTTGCTGGCCTCGGAGAATCAAATGCCCAGCTGGCACGTTGAACCGGCCCAGAGCCTGCCGGACTTCCCGACCCTCGTTCTCAAACAGCGCCTAGAAGAACTGCTCGAAGAGCCGCTGCGCCAGACCATGGAGCAGAACTCGCTGTCTGCCTACCTGCC
Organism: Pseudomonas lutea; assembly: GCF_000759445.1. NCBI lineage: Bacteria > Pseudomonadati > Pseudomonadota > Gammaproteobacteria > Pseudomonadales > Pseudomonadaceae > Pseudomonas > Pseudomonas lutea. The sequence goes on along the minus strand of NZ_JRMB01000001.1, from coordinate 1,029,153 downwards.
CAAACGCCGCTGGTTTGCCGGCAAGGGCACGGCCATCGACAACATCCACATCGCCTATGCCGTGCGTTTCGGCACCACGGTACGTCCCGTGCTGCTGAGCGAAATCGAAGTCACCTCGGGCGGCGAAGTGGTGCGCTATCAGCTGCCATTCGGCCTGTTGCCCGAGGACGACATCAGCAGCGCCTTGCCGCAGCAGCTGGCGTTGTCGCGCGTGCGCCGTGGCCGTCAGGTCGGGCTGATCACCGATGCGTTCACCCTTGAGCCGTTCATTCGCAGCGTCATCAAAGGCATGCATGAAAACACCGTGCTGCCGACGCCGGACGGAGAGCTGCAGTTCCGCAGCACTTCCCAGCTGCCGCCGCTCGGGCTCAATGAGGATGCCGAAGTGCGCTACCTCTCGGCCGAGCAGTCCAACAGTTCGGTGGTGGTCGGCAAGAAGCTGGTGCTGAAAATGATCCGTCGTGTGGCGGCAGGCACTCACCCCGAGCTGGAAATGGGCGCTTACCTGACCGAAGCCGGTTACCCGCACATTTCTCCGTTGCTGGGTGCAGTGGTCCGCGTTGACGGCCAGGGCGAGGAAAATCTGCTGATGATTGCTCAGGGCTACCTGAGTAACCAGGGCGACGCCTGGGAATGGACGCAGAACAACCTGGAACGTGCCGTGCGTGACCACATGGCCCACGGGCAGTCCACCTCGGAGCAGCAGGCCAATGCGCTGATCGAACTGCATGACTTCGCCGGTCTGCTGGGCCAGCGTCTGGGTGAAATGCACGTGATCCTCGGCGCGCCCACCGACAATCCGGACTTCAAAACCGAAGTCACCAGCGTCAAGGACAGCGAAGCATCGGCCAAGAGCGTCTCGGCGCAGATCGAACGCGCGCTGCAGTTGCTTGAGCAGCACCGTGACTCCCTCGAAGCGCAGGATCAGCAACTGATTGCCGAGCTGCTGAGCAAACGCAAAGCGCTGCTGGCACAGGTCAAAACCCTGGCCAGACAATCGGTGGGCGGTCTGAGAATGCGCGTCCACGGTGACCTGCACCTGGGGCAGATGCTGGTGGTCAAGGGCGATGCCTACCTGATCGACTTTGAAGGCGAGCCGGCCCGTCCGCTGCAGGAACGTCGCGCCAAGTACAGCCCGTTCAAAGATGTCAGCGGCGTGTTGCGCTCCTTCGACTACGCTGCGGCGATGGCGCTGCGCAATGCGCAGGCGGCAGACACCTCGGAGCAGGCAGACGCTGCGCGTCGGCAAGTGGCCGAGACGTATCTGAAGCAGGCGCGAGAAGCCTTCCTCGACGGCTACCGCAAGGCGACCGTAGGCGTAGCCCACGATTGGAAAGATGCCAAAGGGGAGGCCGCCGCACTGGCGCTCTTCACCCTGGAAAAAGCCGCTTATGAAGTGGCCTACGAGGCCGAGAATCGGCCGACATGGTTGTCGGTTCCGCTTCAAGGCCTGCGCGGGCTTCTAGACCTGTCTGATGGAGAATGAAAATGAGTGCGTCTGACCAATTCGGTAACGGCAACCACGCCATATTGCCCAGCGCCGTCGATCTGGACGCGTTGATCCGAGCGGAGCACCGCGACCCGTTCTCGATGCTCGGCCCCCACAGCGATGGCGCCGAAGGGCAGGTGATCCGTGCCTACCTGCCCAATGCACTGGCCGTGCGCGTGCTCTCGCGCGACGGCGAGCGCGAACTGGGCGAGCTGGGCATGACTGACAAACCGGGCTTTTTCGCCGGCCACTTCCCGGTGCGTGAACCCTACCTGCTGAAAATCACCTGGGCCACGGGCGAGCAAATCACTGAAGACCCTTACAGCTTCGGCGAGCAGCTTGGCGAGATGGACTTGTATCTGTTTGCCGAGGGTAACCACCGCGACCTGAGCAGCGCCCTGGGTGCGCAGGTCAAGAACGTCGATGGCGTTGATGGCGTGCGCTTCTCGGTGTGGGCACCGAACGCCCGTCGTGTTTCGGTGGTGGGCGACTTCAACAGCTGGGACGGCCGTCGGCACCCGATGCGTGTGCGCTACCCGAGTGGCGTTTGGGAGATTTTCATCCCGCGCATCGGCCCGGGCGAGGCTTACAAGTACGAAATCCTCGGTCAGCACGGCATCCTGCCGTTGAAGGCCGACCCCATGGCACTGGCGACTCAATTGCCGCCTGCTACTGCTTCCAAAGTCGCGACGCCGCTGGCTTTTGAATGGCAGGACAGCGAATGGATGCAATCGCGTGGCGAAAAGCACGATATTCATCAGCCGCTGTCGATCTATGAGCTGCACGCCGGCTCGTGGAAGTGGCATCACGGCGGTGAAGATGAGGCGGACCGTCCGTACGACTGGCGCGAACTGGCCGAGAACCTGATTCCTTACATCAAGGATCTGGGGTTCACCCACATCGAACTGATGCCCATCATGGAACACCCGTTCGGCGGGTCCTGGGGTTATCAGGTGCTGTCGCAGTTTGCGCCGAGTGCCCGCTACGGCAAGCCTGAAGATTTCGCCGCCTTTGTCGATGCCTGCCACCGTAACGACATCGGCGTGATTCTTGACTGGGTGCCTGCGCATTTCCCGACCGATGTCCATGGTTTGGCCCAATTCGACGGCACTGCGCTGTATGAATACGCCAACCCCCATGAAGGTTTTCACCAGGACTGGAACACGCTGATCTACAACCTGGGTCGCACCGAAGTCCATGGCTTCATGATCGCCTCCGGGATTCACTGGCTGAAGAACTTCCACGTCGACGCACTGCGCGTGGATGCCGTAGCGTCCATGCTTTATCGCGATTACTCCCGCAACGCCGGCGAGTGGGTGCCGAACCGTTACGGCGGCCGCGAGAACCTGGAGGCCATTGATTTTCTCCGCCACCTCAACGACGTGGTCGCCATCGAAGCGCCTGGGGCATTGGTCATCGCCGAAGAATCGACCTCGTGGCCGGGCGTCTCGCAGCCGACCCAACAGGGCGGGCTGGGCTTCTCCTACAAATGGAACATGGGCTGGATGCATGACACGCTCAAGTACATTGAACAGGATCCGATCCATCGCCAGCACCACCATTCTCAGCTGAGCTTTGGTTTGGTGTATGCGTGGTCCGAGCGTTTCGTGCTGCCGATTTCCCACGACGAAGTGGTGCATGGCAAGCATTCCCTGATCGACAAAATGCCCGGCGATCGCTGGCAGAAATTTGCCAACCTGCGCGCGTACTTTTCGTTCATGTGGACGCACCCAGGCAAGAAGCTGCTGTTCATGGGCTGCGAGTTTGGCCAGTGGCGCGAGTGGAACCATGACACCGAGCTGGACTGGCATTTCTTGCAGTACGCCGATCACAAGGGCGTGCACACTCTCGTCAGCGACCTCAATCGGCTTTACCGGACCGAGAAAGCGCTACACGAGCAGGATTGCCAGCCTCAGGGCTTCCAGTGGGTGATCGGTGATGATGCCGGCAACAGCGTCTACGCTTACCTGCGCTGGAGCAAGGAGGGCGAGCCGCTGCTGGTGGTTGCCAACCTGACGCCTGTGCCGCGTGAAGCCTACCGTGTTGGCGTGCCATTCAGCGGCAAGTGGGTGGAAGTGCTCAACAGTGATGCCGAGGTCTACGGCGGCTCCAACTTCGGCAATGGCGGCGGTGTGCGCACGGACGAGATCAAGAGTCACGGCCAGGCGTTCTCGTTGTCTTTGAATCTGCCACCGCTGGGCGTGGTCATCTTCAAGCCGACCGTGGAGCAGCTGCAACACGAGGGGCAGGAGCATCACGAGCATCACGAGCATGAAGAACATCACGACCATCACGAACAGCATGGGCATCAGCAGGACTGATTGACCGTGCGATTGTCGCGATGCAGCGGTGGAACTGAGGTTTGGCTTTTCCACCCCTGCGTTGCGATGCAGACTGAAAACAGTGGGAGCGAGCTTGCTCGCGAATTGCCTTTTATCAACCGATTCGGTCGGGCGAGAACGGCATTCGCCAGTGGCTTAGCTCCCACTGTCGTTTCAGCAACCGACAAATGTTGTCGGACGTTTCTTAGACGAACGTAGCTCTTCGCCAATGAACCTCGCCTCATTTGCATGGTCTGTTGACCACTGCGCGCGCAGTACGCCCGGGTTATGCCCTGGGCTGTCCGGCTGAGTTTCGCCCGCGCCAGATGCCTTTTCCAGCAGTTACAGCGCGCTGTGCGTCGCTGTCCGACCAGGCTTTTACTTCTCGCATGCGGCCCACCCATCGGCCTTCTTTTTCATTTGTCGAAGATTATCCATGCCTATTCCTGCTTCCTACGCCTCCCTTCGCTTGAACACCCTGCCGGGCGCTCGACGCCGTCTGCTCAGCGCCGGCCTGTTGACTACTTTCCTGACCGCTGGCTTCGCCGCCGATGACGCCTTGGCCGAGTCGCCGGGCAAGGACCGTTGGGTCAGTGACACCCTCAGCACCTACGTCCGCAGCGGGCCCACCGACGGTTACCGTATCGTTGGCACCTTGAAGTCCGGTCAAAAAGTCGAGTTGATCAATACCCAGGGCGACTACAGCCAGGTGCGCGGAAGCGCCGGGGACAATGTGTGGATTCCAACGGCTGACTTGCAGGATGTCCCGGGCCAGGCCGAACGTTTACCGCAACTGACGCAGAAAGCTGCTGACCTGGGTGCGCAGTTGAAGACCATCGATGACGACTGGAAAACCAAGGTCCAGGGCATGCAGGAAACCCTCGATTCGCGCAAAAAGCTGGTGGACGAGCTGGAGGCCCGCACCAAGGACCTGAACGCGCAGCTGACCGATGCCCAGTCCGAACTGCGCGCGACTCAGGCCAAACTGGGTGATGAAAACAACCAGGTACTGATGCGCTACATGGTCTATGGCGGCAGTATCGCCGGTGCCGGGCTGTTGCTCGGCCTGATCCTCCCGGCCCTGACCAAAGGGCGCAAGCGTAACGACCGCTGGTTCTGATCCGCCCGGCGAAGCGCGCGTTCAGGCGGACCCAGAGCGCCGAGGCTGACCAGTCCGGCTGAACTGCAGCCGCATCAAGCCGGGCCAGGATCACCTGCAGGAGCGCGCTTGCCTGCGAACGTCGGTGGGTCAGGCAGACACGCATCGCGACGACCACCGCGTTCGCCAGCAAGCCGGCTCCTACAGGGATAATGTCCGCCCGGCAACGTCGGTGTTGGCCCCGGCCCGCCGCAAGCGACGTTGTTGGCCGGGCAACGCCGACTGCAAGCCGAGCCTCGACCATTTGTAGGAGCGCGCTTGCCCGCGAACACCGCCGCAAACGGCCAGGCTGACCGGGCAACATCGACCACAAGCCGGGCCTGGACCCATTGTAGGAGCGCGCTTGCCCGCGAACGTCGGTGGTTCAGGTGCCAGAGTCCTTGCAGCCGGCGCGGTCTGTAGGAGCCGGCTTGCTGGCGAACCGGGCTCGTCAATTGCCGGTCAATCCATGACACGGCGCGTCCAGCGATAGCCCGTTCCACTCCCGACTCATTTCGCGCCAGCCGATGAATCACTCTCTGACCTCCAATCTGCCACCCGCATCGACTGGCAACTTTCGCCGCATGCGCTAACTTAGTGCAGGGCACCGGTGCCCATCGCAATCCTCACCACCGCCACAGGGTCAGACGACCACAAAAGCCCCACGCGAACGAAACCGCCTCACCCCAACAAAAAAAGAGAGCCCGCCCATGAAGTTCGAACCCTTTGCGACCTCGCTGCTTGCGACCGCGCTCACCCTGACGATCTCCTGCGTTCATGCCGCCTCCGTCGCGCCGGCCGCTGCCGAAAACGGCATGGTGGTCACCGCCCAGCACCTGGCCACCCACGTGGGCGTCGATGTGTTGAAATCCGGTGGCAATGCTGTGGACGCGGCGGTCGCCGTCGGGTACGCGCTGGCAGTCGTCTATCCCGCAGCCGGCAACCTCGGGGGCGGGGGCTTCATGACTATCCAGCTGGCGGACGGGCGTAAGACCTTCCTCGATTTTCGCGAAAAAGCCCCGCTTGCGGCGACCGCCAATATGTACCTGGACAAAGACGGCAACGTCGTGCCCGACCTGAGCTCCAAAGGCCATCTGGCCGTCGGCGTGCCGGGCACTGTTTCGGGCATGGAGCTGGCACTCAGCAAATACGGCACCCGCAAGCGCGCCGAGGTCATTGCCCCGGCCATCAAACTGGCGGAACAGGGGTTCACCCTTGAGCAGGGCGATGTCGACCTGCTGGGCACCGCCACTGATCAGTTCAAGGCCGACGCCAAAGACCTCGGCACCATCTTCCTGGACAAGGGCCAGCCGCTGAAGGTGGGCGACACACTGGTGCAGAAGGACCTGGCGAAAACCCTCAAGGAAATCTCCGGCAAGGGCAGCGACGGTTTCTACAAGGGCTGGGTAGCCAAGGCTATCGTCGATTCCAGCCAGGCAGGGAAGGGCATCATCACCCAGGCGGACCTGGACAAATACCAGACCCGCGAACTGGCCCCCATCGAATGCGATTACCGTGGCTACCACGTGGTCTCTGCGCCGCCGCCGAGTTCGGGCGGGGTGGTGATCTGCGAGATCATGAATATTCTCGAAGGCTATCCGATGCAGGAGCTGGGCTACCACTCCGCCCAGGGTCTGCATTACCAGATCGAGGCCATGCGCCACGCCTATGTCGACCGTAACAGTTACCTGGGTGACCCGGATTTCGTCAAAAACCCGATCAGCCATTTGCTCAACCGTGACTACGCCGCCAAGTTGCGCGCCGCCATCGAACCGCAGAAAGCCGGCATCTCTCAGAACATCAAACCCGGGGTCGCGCCCCATGAAGGCAACAACACCACTCACTATTCCATCGTCGACAAGTGGGGCAACGCGGTCTCGGTGACCTACACCCTCAACGACTGGTTCGGCGCGGGCGTCATGGCGAGCAGCACCGGGGTGATTCTCAACGACGAAATGGACGACTTCACCTCCAAGGTCGGCGTGCCCAACATGTACGGGCTGATTCAGGGCGAGGCCAACGCCATCGCGCCGGGCAAGTCACCGCTGTCATCGATGAGCCCTACCATCGTCACCAAAGACGGCAAGACGGTGATGGTCGTCGGTACTCCGGGCGGCAGCCGCATCATTACCGCGACGCTGTTGACCATGCTCAACGTCATCGACTACGGCATGAATATTCAGGAGGCGGTCGATGCACCGCGCTTCCATCAGCAGTGGATGCCTGAAGCGACCAATCTGGAAACCTTCGCCGTCAGCCCTGATACCCGCAAAATCCTCGAAAGCTGGGGTCACACCTTTGCCGGTCCGCAGGACGCCAACCACCTGGCCGCGATCCTCGTGGGTGCGCCGTCGCTGGGCGGAGAGCCCGTAGGCAAGAACCGCTTCTACGGGGCGAACGATCCGCGTCGCAACACCGGGTTATCCCTGGGCTATTAACCGACCAGATCAGCCTTGGTCAAAGCCTCATCGGATGAGCGAATTATGAGCATCCGATGAGGCGCGCTGGTTGGCGTGCAGGCTGGGGGCGCGCGGGGCAGGATTTCCTCATGCGGCTGCAGCTTTAAGATGTTATGTTATAACCCGAACGCAGGCGACTGGCTCGCCTGCCGGTTATCGCATTTCAAGAGCCCACCGCGTATGCAAACCCTGGCTGTCCCGCTACCAGACACCGCTGTCACCGCCCCTCATTCACGCCGCCTGCACTCCATCGACGCGCTGCGTGGCCTGATTATCGTGTTCATGCTGCTGGACCATGTGCGTGAAACCTTCTTTCTGCACCATCAGGTCAGCGATCCCATGGACGTTGCCCACACCAGCGTCGAGTTGTTCATCAGCCGTACCCTGGCGCACTTCTGTGCGCCGCTGTTCGTGTTTCTCACAGGGCTGTCTGCCTGGCTGTACGGCGAACGGCACGGGGGCAGGGGCGCTGTCGCGGGTTTCCTGTTCAAGCGCGGTCTGGTGCTTATTACGCTTGAACTGACCCTGGTGAACTTTGCCTGGACGTTCCAGTTTCCCCCGACGGTGATTTACCTGCAGGTCATCTGGGCGATCGGCCTGAGCATGATTGCGCTGTCGGCACTGGTTGCACTGCCGCGCGGGGTGCTCGCGGCGTTGGGGCTGGCGATCATCGCCGGGCACAATCTGCTGGATGGCGTGCATTTCGCTGTGGGTTCGGCGCTGCACATTCCGTGGGCGGTGCTGCACGACCGCGGCTGGATCGAAGTGGGCGAGACCCTGCGTCTGCGCACTTCATACCCGGTGCTGCCCTGGATAGGAGTGATCGCTGTCGGCTACGCGGCCGGGCCGTGGTTTGGTCGAGAGGCGAGCCCTGAAAAGCGGGAAATCAACCTCATCGCCTGGGGCTTCGGGGCGCTGGCATTGTTTCTCGCGCTACGCGGCATCAACGGTTATGGGGAAAAGCCATGGGTGGCGGGCGAAACCACCACCGATACGCTGATGAGCGTCCTCAATGTCACAAAGTACCCGCCGTCTCTGCTGTTCATCAGCCTGACGCTGGGCATCGGCCTGCTGGTGCTCGCCTGGCTGGAGCGGCAGCAGGACCGGGCGTGGTTGCGGCCGCTGGTGATCTTCGGCGCTGCGCCGATGTTTTTCTATTTGCTGCACCTGTACGTGCTGAAGCTTTTGTACCAGGGCGCCGTGTCAATCTGGGGCAACACCCAAGGGCAATATTTCGGCTTCACCTCGGTGCTGGGCCTGTGGGGATGCGCTGCTGTGCTCACCGTGGTGCTGTTTCCGGCCGTGCGCTGGTTCGCGGCACTCAAGGCACGACGCCGGGACATCGCCTGGTTGAAGTACTTTTAGGCGAGCGTATCCCGATCGCCGCAAGCATTCAGGGCCTGTTGCGCAAGCTTCGCTCCATGCGCGCCAGGCCTTCCTCAAGCATCGGTCGGGGGCAGCCGAAGTTCAGACGAACGAACTGGCCGCAGTCGTCGCCGAACTCAAGGCCGTCGCTCAGTGCGACCCTGGCGTGATTCAGGAAAAACGCCTGCGGGTGTTCCAGTCCCAGGCCGGAGCAGTCCAGCCAGGCCAGGTAGGTGCTTTGCGGCAGGTTCATGGAGATACCCGGGAAGCGGGTCTTGATGGCGTCGGCCAGGTAATCACGGTTGTCCTGCAGATACGCCACCACGTGCTCCAGCCATTGGCTGCCCTCGCGATACGCCACTTCGGTGGCTTCCAGGCCCAGCGCGTTGACGCTGTCCACCAGTCCGAGCCGTCCATTGTTGAAACGCTGGCGCAGCTCCGGGTTTTGCACCACGGCAAAGGCGGTCTTCAGCCCGGCGATGTTCCAGGCCTTGCTCGCCGACATCAGCGTCACGCTGCGTGCTGCGATGACCGGGCTCAGAGAGGCGATGGGGATGTGCTGTCGCCCGTCGAACAGCAAGTCAGAGTGGATCTCGTCAGAGATGATCAACACGTTGCGCCGCTCACAGGCCTCACCGATGGCCCGCAGTTCGTCATGCTCGAAGACTTTGCCCAACGGGTTGTGCGGGTTACTCAGCAGCAGCGCACCGTTCTCCGGCAGGGCGTGTTCCAGTGCGGCGATGTCGGTGGGGTACCGGCCTTGGGCGTCGGCCTGGAAAGACAGGTCGACACGCGGCAAATTCCAGTTGGCCGGGGCTTGCAGCAGCGGGGAATAATTGGGCGTCTGCACCAGCACCGCAGCGGTCGGCGAAACCAGAGCATTCAACGCCATGTTCACGCCAGGTTCGACGCCGGGCAGGAACACCAGGTCTTCGGCTTCGATCTGCCAGTCATACCGTTGGGCCAAGTGCCTGACCAGCGTCTCGCGCAGCGCATGTTGAGGCACGGAGTAACCCAGCATCGGGTGCTCCAGCCGGTTTTTCAGCGCTTGTACGATGGGCGCCGCGACCGGGAAGTCCATGTCCGCTACCCACATTGGCAGCACATCTTCGGGGTACTGGCTCCACTTCTTGCTGCCGGTGTTCAAACGCTGAAAAACGGTGTTCAGATCCATGCTCTGGCCTGTCTTGATCAAAAAAAGAAGGATTGTGCCAGAGAACCTGTGACGAGGCTTATCGGCCGCTCCGGGGACCGTCTCGTTGCCCGGTGATCGCAGGCAACGTCAGATGCATGGGCACGTCAGCGTGGGCAAGTCGTTGCGCAGTTTCAAGCGATTCGTGCTCCGGCGGGGGCTCCGAGACCCGCTTGATAACTGGAGTACGTCCACGTGCGCAGTAAGCATTATCAAGTTGCGCAAGTTGCTGCTCAAAGTTCTAAGCCTTTCAGCAGGTTCAAAGCCTAACTGACTGAATGCAATCAGTCGGTCATGGCTGCTTCAAGTGCGAAGACCCATTGGCACACCCTTTGATGTGCATTCCTGATCGGAGACGGTCAACTAACGGCTGTTTAACTTCATGAATCCATATAGGAATAACCCTCAATGAAAGACATTATTCGCCTGGGCGACCTCACCACTCATGGCGGTGTTGTGCTTCAGGCATTCACGAATACCGAGCTCAACGGCAAGCCCATCGCAGGGGTAGGGCACAACGTCAGCTGTCCGCTGTGCAAAGGTATTTTCCCGATCGTCGAGGGCAGTAGCGTGTACACGGTGAACGGCACACCCGTTGCGCTAAACGGCATGAAAACCGCCTGCGGCGCAGGTCTGATTGCCAGTGGACCGAAGGCAGCCGTCCGCAGTTAGGCGGCGCGCCGCGCGTCTGCCGCAGAGAGCAGCATCCTGCTAACCCATGACAGCGGAACGAGTTTTCAAGCGGTAGCGCAACCCCGCCGTCTGTACGCCTTCTACTTCGAACCGCTGCCTGCGCCGTCGCCATTCTGCTTCGCAGTGACGCGCCGCTTATTAACGTTATACACGGCGCCGTTTGTCGGCCGACACCGACCTCCATTTAAACTTTTCAGGACAAACCTTTGGTCGGGTGCGTTCGCACTTCGCTGAATTTCAGCTTCATGGGTCTCTCTTTATATCTGTGCGCTCTGCTTAGTTGACCGAGCGACAAGCATAGAAAGCTGAACTTACTGTTCTAAACCCTGATACGAAATTAGCCTGAGAAGGGAGTAACACTATGTTCCTGCACAATAAGCGTCTCCAATACACTGTTCGCGTTGCCGAACCCAATCCGGGGCTGGCCAACTTGCTGCTTGAGCAGTTCGGCGGCGCCCAAGGCGAACTGGCTGCGGCCACTCGCTACTTCACCCAGGCACTGGCTGAAGAAGATCCAGGTCGTAAAGACCTGCTGATGGACATCGCCACCGAGGAGCTGAGCCACCTCGAAATCATCGGCTCGATCATCGTCATGCTCAACAAGGGCGGCAAAGGCAAGCTGGCCGAGGGCGTCCAGGCGGAGGGTGAGCTGTACCGTGACATCAACGGCGCCGGCAACGATTCGCACATCACCCAGATTCTCTACGGCGGCGGTGCGCCGCTGGTGAACTCGGCAGGCGTGCCATGGACCGCTGCGTATATCGACAGCATCACCGAGCCAACGGCCGACTTCCGTTCCAACATCGCTGCCGAGGCGCGGGCGAAGATCGTTTACGAGCGGCTGATCAACGTCACCACCGATCCAGGCATCAAGGACGCGTTGGGCTTCCTGATGACGCGAGAAATCGCGCACCAGATGTCTTTCGAGAAAGCGCTGCACTCGATGCAGCCGAACTTCCCGCAGGGCAAACTGCCGGGCATGCCAGAGTTCACACGGACGTATTTCAGCATGTCCAACGGCGAACCCAACGTGCGTGGCCCATGGAACAGCGATGCGGACTTCGAGTACGTCGAAAATCCACAGCCGGCAGTGGATGGCGGCGACGGGACTGCTACGGTGACGCTGAGCGAAGATGATTCAGTCACGCTGACCATGATGAAAGAACGCTTGAAGTCTGACTTGACCGCTGACCCGATGACCGGTGCCGACCTGGGTTCAGGCCTGGCGCAGGGTAAGGACGAGTAAGCGCTACCGAGTAAGCGATATTGATCAAGCGATCCAGCGAGGGTCGGCGGTGGTTCGAATAATACCGCTGGCCCGATACCGGCCCAGGTTGTCCAGGGGCAGGTTTCGCCGATGCACGCCGATTTCACTCATGCCTCAAACAGGGAGCATTGCTGATGAACACAGTCCTCGAAGACTTCACTGCCGTAGAGCCCACTGACGGGATCGATCGCGTCTTTCAGTCGGGTTACGCATCCTGCCTTGACCGGTTTGAGGCCGAAGCGACAACGCTGGAGCGCGGCTTTAAAACGGCTTTGTTTGTACAGCAGTTCAAGGCCGGGCTCTTGCTCAAGCCTGAGCGGGAAGGCCGGCGACTTCAGCAATGAATGGTGAAATACGCATGCCTGTGTGAAAGCCGCGCAGGTAGCGACCGCTCTGGCTTGTCTACCGGTTTGATTTCATAGCTTTTGCCCGCGAACAGCGGGCTTTTTTTGTTGGGCTGGACTGATCCGCGATAACCCGCCACTGTATCGCCCTTTACGCGGCAGCAATGCGCATCCAAGGGCCTGAGGGGCATCAGGAGAGGGAGCAGATTTGAATCAGCTAAAACGCCTTGAAAGCGGAATCAGAGGCTTTGACGCTTTGCTCAAGGGCGGTCTTGTCGCAGGCGCGTCCTATATCGTTCAAGGCAAGCCAGGCTCCGGGAAAACCATCCTGGCCAATCAACTGGGTTTCAATCATGTTCGGCACAATGGCCGCGTGCTGTTTGCCACGCTGCTTGCCGAGCCCCACGACCGACTGTTCCATTTTCTGTCGACGTTAAGTTTCTTCGACCGCAGCGCGGTCGGCCAAAGCATTCAGTTCGTCAGTGCGTTCGACACCCTCGAGAACGACGGCCTGGACGAAGTGGTCAAGCTGCTGCGCAGGGAGATCACTCGCCAGCAAACAAGTCTGCTGATACTCGACGGCCTGCTCAACGCACGCTCCAGGGCTGAAACGCCGCTGGACACCAAGCAGTTCATTTCCGAGCTGCAGGGACATGCTGCATTTGCCGGCTGCACCGTGATGTTTCTCACCAGCTCGCAGCTCGACGATGGCAGCCCTGAGCACACCATGGTTGATGGCGTGATCGAGATGGGCGAGGAAATCGTCGGCTCGCGGACGGTACGCCGTATCAAAATGCGCAAGACCCGGGGCAGCGGAGCGATTCCCGGAGCGCACGAATTCGAGATCAACGATCAGGGCATCTCGATCTACCCGCGCCTGGAAAGCATGCTGATCCGCGCCGATCTGCCGCTGGACGCCCCTCATATCCTGGTCAGCAGCGGCATCGATGCGCTCGACGCGCACATCGGCGGTGGTCTGGTGAGGACTTCCGTGACGTTGATCATGGGCCCTTCCGGTGCAGGCAAAACTTCGCTGGGCCTTCAGTTCCTGGGCCGCTGTTCCGCTGAAGAGCCCGGGTTGTATTTCGGATTCCATGAATCCCCGCAACGGGCCAAGGCCAAGGCGCGCTCACTGGGTCGCGATTTCGCTTCGCTGGAGGCGGCAGGCGCGGTGCATATCGATTGGAACCCGGCATCGGCAGGGCTGATCGATCGGCTGTGTTACGAACTGCTCGAGCGCGTCGAGCGGCAACAGGTCAAGCGCGTCTTCATCGACAGCATCAACGCCTTGAGCCGTACGGCGGCAGATCCGAGCAGGGTGCTGGATGTGCTCGAAACATTACTCGGGGAGCTTCGTGCGCGCGGCGTCACGGTGATGGCAGCCTGGGAGGCGCACCGTTTGATCGACAATCGTGCGGGTGTTCTGATGCCAGACATTTCGGGAGTGGTCGATAACCTGCTGCTCGTCCAGTTCGTGCAGCACCGGACTGAACTTCAACGCCAGGTTTCCATTCTGAAGATCAGAGACAACGCTTACGATCCCTCGCCACTTGAAGTCGTGATGAGCCGTGCTGGAATCACCATGAAGAAGGTCTGAGATATGCGATTCGCAACGGGGAGGTGGCAAAGCGTGAAGCGTCGCCTGACGGTCGCGGCATCATGGGAAGCATTCCTCTGATGGTGACCATTCTGATCGTCGACGACGAATACCTGATTGCCGATATTCTAAGCTTTGCGCTGGAAGACGAGGGTTTCATGACCGTCGTCGCTGGCAGTGGCAACAAGGCACTTGAGGTCCTCGACCGTGAACGGCCCGACCTGATCATTACCGACTTCATGATGCCGGGTATGACGGGGCTCGAACTGGCCGAGACAATCAAGGCCCGCGAGCTCTACGCACGGACGCCAATCATCCTGATGAGCGGGGCCCAGGCCTATCTGGGTGCGGAGCGGCCGGATCTGTTTGCCGAGATCATTGAGAAGCCGTTCGATATCGATCATGTCATCGGGAAAATTCAGGCGTTGTTTGATGACCGTACGTAAGCCCATTGCATAAATGGGTCCTGTATCGGCCTTCAGGGTTGAACGAATCGTTTCAGTGCAGGGTCGATACTGATAACGCTTACGAGACGAGCAGTGGCAATGAATACCTGGTACAGCAAATCATTAGGCGAGGGCACTGTTGTCTACCGTCGCCTTCGCGCACTGAACGAACTTCGCCATCAAGTGTGCCCTGACGCCGCGTCTCCCTATTCGCTGTACATGGACGCCGTCAGCGCGGAGACCATCGTGCTGTTTCATCCGGATCAGATAGTTCTCGCCACCGCGTTTGGTGCGTTGCCCTGTGCGCAACCGCAGATCAACGGCGTGCGCATGATTGATCTTGAATACCGCCCTCTGCCCGTGACACTTCAAAGTGCCCAGGTATTCAGCACTTCGCCAACCCGTGCGCAACCCGGCGTATTTGCAGAGCGGCCCGGTTTAGCGGCGGCTCACTAATAAACTGCGGCGCCACTCACTAGATCGGTCATGGGCGCCGAGGGAAGTTCAGGTCTAATCGCTAAAGGGAGAACAGCATGGCAGTGGCAGTGGTCCGACTTGAAGGTGACGATATTCCGCTGGAACACAGGCAGCCCGGGGTCACCGCTGTATTCCGCGTCAAGAATGATGAGGGTGACGTCGGTTATTTCGATGACGAGGTGGAGGCGGCCAAGTCTGCCGTTGAGTTAAGTAATGCCGAGCAGTCTTCCTGACCGCGAGTATTAATTTCTCGTTTTAACCGTGGTTCTTCCTGATCTTTTTTGAAGAGGTGGGGGTTCAGAGAGCTGCTGGATTTATGTGCTGTTCAAACATTCCCGGACAGGTTGATCACTGCATCGACCAAAGTGTCCGGCGCCTCCTGTGGCACATTGTGCCCTACGCCTTCAATCACCCTCCTGGTCACCTGTCCGCTGAAGCCCCGCACCGCAGACCTGTCATCACGCGGCGACGACACACCGTCATCGGCGCCCGACAAAATGATCGTCGGCACCACGATTGCGGGCCTGGATGCCAGCGCCTGCTCGATCTGCGCATATGCCGGATCGCCTGCCACCAGCCCGTAGCGGTGGCGATAGGAGTGCACCACCACCTCAACGAAGTCCGGATTGTCAAACGATGAGCAGGTGTTGGCGAACGTGGCTTCGGTGAATGCCCACGTCGGGGACCAGAGCGACCACAGCAGGTGGCAGAAATCGCCTCGGTTGGCGGCAAGGCCAGCGCGCCCGCGTTCTCCATGCAGGTAATACTGATACCAGAGCCGGCGTTCGGCGTCCGGCGAGGCGGGGGTATTGGCCTTGGCGATGTCCTGGATGTTGTAACCCGGGTCGCAGCTGACAAGCCCCGTTACCCGTTCCGGCCACAGCGCAGCTACCACACAGGCGGCGCGCCCACCCCAGTCGTACCCGGCAAGGATTGCCTTGCCAATGCCGAGAGCGTCCAGCAACGCCAGCAGGTCAGCACCGAGCGCAGCCTGTTCGCCAGAGCGAGGCGTCGCGGCGTCGATGAAGCGGGTTGGGCCATAACCTCTGAGATACGGCACGATGCAGCGGTAACCGGCATGTGAGAGGCGCGCCACGACATCGTCATATGCCCGGATGTCGTAGGGGAAGCCATGCAGCAGCACGACCACAGGGCCATCAACCGGTCCCTGGTCCAGGTAAGCGATATCCAGCACACCCGCGACGATATTCTTCACGCATTGGCTCCGGCAGAGTTTTGGCTGCGAGCCTCGACGAGGTCTGGCCCGGCAATGGTGATCGGATTAATGACTGAGCGTGAACATCAATTAAAAGGAAGTCAGCTTGATAAGCGCGTAATCACCGATGCAGCGCACTGGGCGCGTGCATCGGCCGATGGTCGACTGATCGAACAGGGCCAGTCCATGGCGCCGTTCAACCGGCGGCCAGATCAGGAAACCCAGGATTCCACGGTGTCGGAACCGTGCTCGGCTTTCCATTCTTTCAAGGTTTTGTGGTTGCCACCTTTGGTCTCTACCACTTCACCGGTGTGCGGGTTTTTGTAGACTTTGACAGCCCGGGCTTTGCGAGTGGTTTTCTCGGGGGCGCTGTTGTTCTTGCCCTGTTTGGACCCGGTGGAGTGGTCCATGATCGAAATGATGTCTTTCAGGCTTTTGTTGTATTCACCCAGCAGCGTACGCAATTTGCCTTCGAATTCGATTTCCTGCTCAAGGCCTTTATCGCCTTTCATGGCTTCCAGGGCAGCCAGTTGGTCGGCGAGGTGACGTTCGAGTTGGCGGTATTCAGCAAGTTTAGACATTGGAACTCCATGTTTCGGTTTGTTGATACTGACGTGCGGCGTTAGCACTGGCGAACATTGGAGCGCACGGTGGCTACTGATGTAACCGTCGACACTGTAGTGCGTGTGACTGCATGGATGCCAGTCCTGACGAGTAACTTTCACTATTTAATTTAGCGTTGGCGCGCCTTGAAACCGGCGTCATTGGAATGCAGCTCGTTCAGCGTTCAGGCAGCGCAAGCTGTTGCAGAGGTGCTATCGACGTCGCATTCAACGCCAGCCCGCCAAAAGAACTCGTGGGGTCTACATACCGCAGTGCAGATTTAATGTCCTTCCATCCAACATAATTCATCAGGCTTTTAATATCCCAGCCATTGGCTGATGCCCAAGTTGCAAATCCCCTGCGCATTGAGTGGCTGCTGTAGAGATCCTCGGGCAAGCCGGCATCCTTGAAAATGCGTCGCAGCATTGGCACCAGGCTATGTGAGTTGATCGCCTCGTCCGACAGATTGCCCCAGCGGTCGATGCGACGGAACACCGGGCCCTGTGTCAGGCCCGCCACGGTGATCCAGTTTATATAGGCATTCACCGGACACAGTGCTTTAAGGGCCGGGGTGCGGAAGGTAGTGCCTTCGTGCTGGCGGTCGCCCTTGGTGTACGGCAGATAGAAGGTGATGCCTTCGCCGGCCTGCGCTTCTGTGTTGCCCACCTCAAGCCTTGCCAGTTCATCCCCGCGAAAGCCGCGCCAGAATCCAATCAGCACCAGGGCGATGGAGCGACGGTGGCGCATCAGTGTGCTGTGATCCCCCCGCTGCCAGGCGGCGTCCGCTTCATGTTCAAGCCACTCGACCGCCTGCTGCAAATGGCGCAGCAGCAGCGGCGCGGCCTGCCGGGCACGGGCAGGGTGCACCACGCGGATGCCCTTGAGCAGCTGGCGCACGGTCGGCGTTTTGGTGGGGTCGGGGAAGCCCTGTGTGACATGCCACTGGGCGAGCGCGGCCAGGCGTTGCTTGAGTGTGCTGATGGCGTGCTGGTCTGCGTACTCGGCGAGGTAGCGGACGATGCCGTCGCCGGTCGTGGGCAAGTACCCGCCCCATACCACTTCGAAATGCTCAATCGCAGCGCGATAGCTGCGCCGCGTGTTGGCGCGCGTGCCGGCTGACAGGTAGCGATCGGCTTTTTCCACAAGCACCTCATGACGGCGACACGATTCTGCCAGCCTCGAAATGCGCATTGGGAAGGCTGGGATGCGATAAAGCACTATTATCGGCGGTCAGTTGAAACATTTCCATATGATATTTTTACTGTTAACGTAGCCTGTAATAACGTGTTACGTAACACGGTACGAAATTGTAGGAGATGACATGGCGCGCGGTGGAATCAACAAGGCAGTTGTCGAGCAAGCTCGGCAGGCGTTGCTCGGTAGAGGCGTGTACCCCAGCATCGACGCCGTGCGCGTCGAGCTCGGTAACACCGGCTCTAAAACCACCATTGCTCGCTGTCTCAAGGAGCTGGATACGCAAACACCGAGGGAGGCGACGTCCCGGGAGCGCATGAGTGGAGAGCTCAAAGCCTTGGTCGAGGGCCTGCTGGATCGGCTCGCGGAGGAGAGTGCCGAAGTGGTTGCTCAGGCACAGACAGAATTCGATCGTCAGCGGGCCGAGTGGGAGGCGCGACTGGAAGGCGCAGAGGCAGACCTCAAGTCGGCTCGTCTCCAGTGCGACTCACAACAGGCGGCGCTTGCCGAGCAAAGCGGTGTGTTGCAAACGACGCACTCGTCCTGGCAGACGGAGCTGACCCGTAACGCCAAGCTGAGCCAGCAATGTCAGGACCTCGAGAGGCGGGTTGAGGACAAGGAGCGGCAGATCCAGTCACTGGAGGAGAAGCATGTCCACGCCCGCGCAGCGCTGGAGCACTACCGCGAGGCAATGAAAACCCAGCGCGAACAGGATCAGCGCCGGCATGAGGCTCAGCTTCAGCAGATTCAGCTCGAGCAACGCAAACTGCAGGAGACGCTGGTTATCAAACAGGATGAATCCACGCGCCTGAACCGCGACAACGAGCGCTTGCTGGGCGAGTTGCGCCAGCAGGCGCGCGCGCTGACCGATCAACAAGAGCAGGCGCAACGGCTCGCCACCGAGCTTCGCGCTGCGCAGATGTCCAGCGCGAAGGCGGATGGCGTTCGCGAACAGCTGCTTGAGCAAGTCACTGCCGCAAAAGCCGACAACCTGTCTCTGCAGCAAGCCGTATCCGCGGCACGGGAGCAACTTTCGCAGGCCCATCAGCACGCTGCTGCGCTGAGCGACGAGCTAAAAGCACTTCGCGACGAGACCCTTCGCGCCAAGTCGCAAGCCACTCAAGAAGCCACTGCAGCAGCGCCGCCGGACAGCGCGTAAGCAATGCCAGTGGCCAGGGCGCCGCGCCTGCGATCCGGTCAAACGGATGTGGTGCCGCGTCGCTCATCATTGCCAGCCCTCCGCCGATATAGACGTTAGCGACCGACGCGTCTTGAATTCTGCGGAATACCATGTCAATTCAACCCTCCACACACAACGCCTCAACCAACAGCCCATCGACCGTGGCGCTTGCCCGAGGCTCGCTGTTCAAATTCGTTTTTCTGCTGGCGGGGGTCTTTTTGCTGGCGGCTTACTTGTTGGTGTTTCTCGCCAATGATCTGGACCACACAGAAGAGGTCGAAAGCGCGTTCTACACCGAAAAGGCCGTGCGCTCGCTGGAAAAGTCCCTGACTGTCACGGTCAAGGACTACGCATTCTGGGGCGATGCTTACCGCTACCTGCACCTCAGGGTCGATCCGGACTGGGCGTTCGTGCGCCAGAATGTCGGGCCCACGCTGTACAGCGATTTCGGCTTTCAGGGCTTGTTTGTCGTCGATGAGGCCGGGCAGACGGTGTATGCGGTGGTGGAAGGCGAGCTGGAGAAAGTGAGTGCCGACACGTGGCTGGGGCAGGCCAAGGCGCAGATCCTGGCCAAGGCGCGGGAGGGCGCGGAAACCGAAACGCCGGTAACGATGTTCATCGACCTGAACGGGACCCCTGCGGTGGTGGCCGCTGCGGCGATTACCCCCGGCACTGATCCCACCGTGGAGCTCGACGGCCGCGCGCCTTCGGTGCTGATCTTCGTTGACGTGCTGGATGACACCAAGCTGGCGGCGCTGGGCAAGGAATACGGCGTCGATGGCCTGCACGTCGCCACGCCGGATGAACGCCCACAGGTGTCCATTTTCCCGCTGGGCGAGGGCGGCCACGCCGGTGCGCTGCACTGGACGCCGCCCAAGCCGGGTGAGCGCTTGATGGCCATGGGTTTGCCGCTGATTGGCCTGGCTGCCGTTCTGGTGTGCCTGATGACGTGGGCCATTCTGCGTCGCACCACCGCCGCCGCGCGGTTTCTTGATGACAGTTATGCTTCGTTGCAAAAGAGCGAGAGCGCGCTGGCCACCAGCGAAGCGCGTTTTCGCGATGTGGTGGAGGCCAGCTCGGACTGGGTCTGGGAGATCGACAGCGAGGGACGATTCACCTATCTGTCCGACCGCTTTGAAAGCGTGACCGGCCTGAACCGGTCGCAATGGATCGGCGCCTTGATGGATGACCTGTTGCAGACCGAGCTGGGCAAGGTGTCGCAATGGCTGGCGATTCCCAACCGCCGCCCTGACATCACCATCCAGTGCCGCTACCTGGAAACCTGCGGCCGCGAACGGGTCAGTCGTCTCTCCGCGCGCGCTATGAGCGCTGGCGGCTTTCGCGGCACCGCGACGGACGTGACGGAAGAAGTCGAAGCCCGCCGGCGTATCGAATTCCTGTCTCAGCACGACGCCCTGACCGGTTTGCCCAACCGGGTACGGCTGCAGGAGTTTCTGGACGGCAAGCTCAAGGCATTGCCAACCCTCGACCAGCCGCTGGTCATGCTCAGCCTTGACCTGGATCGCTTCAAACCGGTCAATGACCTGCTCGGCCATGCGGCCGGAGATCGCGTGCTCAACGACGTGTCGGCTCGGCTGTCGGACTGCGTGCGCCACGGTGACTTGGTGGCGCGGGTCGGCGGTGACGAATTTGTGCTCATCCTCAGTGACACCCGCACTCAAGATGAAGTCGAGTCGCTGTGCCGGCGCTTGATCGAGTCTATTGAGCGACCCGTACTGCTCGACGATCAGGAAATCTTCGTCAGCGCCAGTATCGGCATCGCCATGGCGCCCACCGATGCCCGCGAAGCCGCCGAGTTGTTGCGCTATGCCGACATCGCACTGTATGAAGCCAAAGCCAGCGGTCGCGGCACTTGGCGGTTTTATGCCGGGGACATGAACGCCAGGATCATCGAACGGCGACGACTGGAAAGCGACCTGCGTTATGCGATCAAACACAACGAGCTGCGCCTGCACTTCCAGCCGCGCTTTCGCATCTCCGACGGCGAGATGGTCGGTGCCGAAGCGCTGGTGCGCTGGCAGCATCCGCAACGCGGCCTGATTGCGCCCGACACGTTTATCCCGATTGCCGAGGAAACCGGCCTGATCATTCCCCTGAGCGACTGGGTCATGACCCAGGCGTGCAGCGAGGCCGCGCGCTGGCCCGAGCACCTTTTCATCTCCATCAACCTCTCGCCTGCCGAGTTCAAGCGCGGCAACCTGCCGGCGCGGATTCAGTTCGCCCTCAAAGCCACTGGCATCGCGCCTTCGCGGGTCGAATTCGAGATCACCGAAGGGGTGATGATCGAAGACGCCGTTGGCGCGCTGGAGGTCATGCTCACCCTCAAGCAACTGGGCGTGCGCATCGCCATGGATGACTTCGGCACCGGGTACTCGTCGTTGAGTTACCTGCGCACGTTCCCGTTCGACGGCTTGAAGATAGACCGCAGCTTCCTGACCCGGCTCAGCGAAAACGAGAGCGACCGCTCAATCGTGCAAGCCATTATCGGGCTCGGTCAGGCGCTCTCGCTGACCGTAACGGCCGAGGGCATCGAGACCGCCGAGCATTTGCAGCTGCTCAAGGCGGTGGAGTGTGAAGAGGGGCAAGGGTATTTCCTGAGTCGTCCGCTGACCACCACTGACTTTCACGCGCTGCTGGCCACGAGAATGACGGCAGAGGTCGATACAAACGTTTAAAGTGCGCCCCGGCGGCGCCCGGTCAGGACGGCGCACGCGTTCAACCCCCTGCGCCTTGCCGCCGTTTCTTTCTGGAGCTCCCATGACCCACCCGCGCGCTGTTTTCACCGAAGGCTCGGTGGCCCGGCACGTGATGGTGATGTCGAGCACCAGCGCCTTGAGCCTGCTGGCGGTGTTTCTGGTGGACATCTTCACGCTGCTTTACGTCTCAATGCTGCACGACCCGCTGCTGCTGGCCGCGACCGGTGTGGCCAAGGTGCTGATCTTCCTCAACAGCGCGGTGTCCAGCGGTCTGATCATCGCTGCGGCGACGGTGCTCTCCGAGCGCATTGGCCATCGTGCGTCCAAGGCGTCATCGCGACTGGTCACGCACTTGATGCTAATGGTGGTCATCGCGTCGGGGGCGACGGCCGCGTTGCAACTGGCCTTGCTGGAACCGCTGACCCATTGGATGGGCGCGGATGGCAACACCTACGAAGCCGCGCGCGTGTTCATCTGGCTGACCCTGCCGTTCAGCGTGTTGCAATCGGCCATGCAAATGGCTGCGCAAATCCTGCGAACCGCGGGCGACAGTCGCCGCGCATTGTGCGTCGTGTTGTCCGGCGCCGCCGTGCTGGCGGTGGCCGACCCGCTGTTCATTTTCGGTTTGGGCCTGGGCCTTGAAGGCGCGGGGATCTCCTATGCATTGTCCGCGCTGGTTTCCCTCGGCCTGGGCCTTTACTGGCTGCGGGCCCGCCTGGCAATGCCGTTTACCCTGCGCGCGAGGCTGTTGCGCCTGCACACCGGCAAGGTCATGCAGGTCGGCCTGCCGGCGATGGTCGCCAATCTGGCGACGCCTGTTGGCCTGACCTATCTGGTGTCTTCGATTGGCGCCTACGGCACCTCGGCCCTGGCGGCGATGTCGGTGATGGACCGCATCATGCAGTTTGCCTACTGCGTTTTTTTCTCGTTGCCCGCCGCACTCGCGCCTGTGCTCGGGCAGAACATCGGTGCCCATCGACAACAGCGGGTCGCCTCGGCCATTGGTTTCAGCCGCAAGCTGGTCATTGTGTACGGGCTGATGGTCTGGGGCGTGTTGCTGCTGGTAGCTAATCCGCTGGCCGATGCCTATGAACTGGAGGGCGCGGGGCGAGCAATCTTTCTAGCCTTCTGCCACGTCGGCGGCGGCCTTTGGGCCGTCATGGGGCTGGATTTCGTCGCCATCGCCATGTTCGTCACCATGGGACGGCCGTGGCTGGTGGCGATGTTCGCCTGGCTGCGTGCCAGCCTGGGCACGGTGCCGTTCATCATTGGCGGAATTCACCTGTTCGGCGCAGCCGGCGCCTTTCCGGCCATGCTCACCGGCAACGCGTTGATTGCCCTGACTTCGATTACAATCGCGTCCGTCACGGCCAGGCGGTTTCTGCGCCGGCGTGTCGAAGCGCAGGCGCAGGTTTAACGTGCTCAGGCTTTTTTCGAATCATCGAGACAAGGGTTTATGACAGACGAATCAGGGAACGACTCGCCCGAGGTGGCTTTGCCCAAGCGCCGCCGCGCGCCGAAGGGCGAAATGCGCCGGGCCGCGTTGCTCGATGCGGCGACCGCGATCTTCGCTCGGGACGGCTATTCGGGTGCATCGATGAAAGACGTCGCCCAGCTTGCCGGCATAACCACCGTGGGCCTGCTGCATCACTTTCCGAACAAGGAAGCGCTGCTCAACGCACTGCTGGAGCGGCGGGATGAGCGCGTAGTGTCGCGGTTCAGTGAGCTGACCATGGAGATGACGCTGGAGGGGTTTGTCCGCTTTTTGCGGCAGAGCATGAGCTTCAGCGTGGAGAGTGCCGCAGAGTGCCAGGCTGCCATGGTGCTGAACACGGAGAGCCTGTCCAGGCTGCACCCGGCGTACGCTTGGTACAAAGAACGCTTCCACATCACCCACCATCACGCGCAGGGACACCTCCAGGCCTTGATCCAGGCGAACGAGATTCGCGCCGACATCCAGGCGAAAGCCCTGGCCCAGGAGATTTTTTCAGTGATGGATGGCTTGCAGATTCAGTGGCTGAGGGCACCCGAAGAGGTGGACGTGATGGCCGTCTTCGATATCTACCTGCAGCGGTTGAAAGCAGACATTCAAGCTCGTCCCTGAGCTTGAAAGAGGGGCTTAGTAGGTCTGTGCAGCGCTGACCTGGACTGCCTTGCGCAGCGGTGACGGCAGCGGATTGCTGTCGCGGGTGGTCAGGTGTTCCGGGAACAGGGTGATCAAGGTGCGATCCAGCGGCAGGTCCTCGGAATCCGGGCCTACGAGGATCTTGAACTTGCCGGCGTCCACATCCCAGCTGTCGGTCTTCTCAACGTAGTACGCAAGCGAGCGTGAGTCGATCGGGATGCTCACAGTCTTGCTCTCGCCCGGCTGCAGATACACCTTGGTGAAGCCCTTCAGCTCTTTTTCCGGACGGTCGACTGCCGGGTTGGCAGGGTGAACATACAACTGCGCAACTTCAAAACCTGCCTGGGAGCCGGTGTTGGTCACGGTGAATTTCACATCAACCGTGCTGCCCGGCGCCATCACGTTGGTCGACAGCTTCAGGTCGCTGTAATCGAACGTGGTGTAGGACAGACCGTAGCCAAACGGATACAGCGGCTTGGCGTGCTTCTTGTCATAACCGCGATAGCCCAGGTAGATGCCTTCGCTGTAGTTCATTTCGGTCAGCGCATTGTCACCCAGGTACTGCTTGGGATCGGAATACGACGGGTAGCTCGGGTTGTCTTCGATCTTCTTGTCGATGGTGATCGGCAATTTGCCCGATGGATTGACCTTGCCATAGAGGATCTCGGCCAGGGCCTGACCGCCTTGTTGACCAGGGAACCAGGCGTGCAGGCTGGCGCCCACTTTGTTCGCCCACGGCTGCATGTCCAGCGCGCCGCCACTGTGCAAAACCACCACGGTGTTGGGGTTGGCTTTGGTGGCGTAGGTGATCAGGTCAGACTGATATTCAGGCAGCGCGTAGTCGTGGTCATTGGACTCGCCTTCGTACTCGTAGTTGGTACCCGCGGCAATGACCACGGCGTCGTACTTCGAGAGATCCTTCGGTGGACGCAGCGAGGCCCAGCTCATCTGAACCCCGGCCAGGCCACCCAGTACCGGCGTGAAATTGCCCTGCAGGCGACGGTACTCGAGCTTGACGGTGTATTCCTTGCCCGCTTGCAGCCGTGCGGTTTTGCCGGAAGTGACCAGTGCGTTGATCAGGTCGAAAGACTTCTGGGTGCCGTCGTTCTCGAGGACCAACTCATCATTGACCCACACTTTGAACGCGCCGTCGGCACGCACCTTGAAGACCTGCTCGCCAGAGATGGTCGGCTTGATCTTCGCGGTGAAGCGTGCGGAAAACGCGCCCGGTGTGGTGTTGAAGCCCGACACTGCGGTGACGCCGTTGTCGGTGGTGTTGCTGTTGGCGATCCAGTCGAGGTTGACGCCAGGCTCGACGCGAGTCAGCGCCGGAGAACCCGACAGCTGGGTATTGGAGAAGTACTCGGCCTTCACACCGGTGTTGCTGATCCCGTTCTGGCCTGTGGCCGGCTGATACCAGACCGAAGCCTTGGGGTTCAGGCTCATCTCACGCAGGTATTCGACGTTGGCGCCTTCTGAGGCCAACTGCTGCAAGCCGCTGAGTTCGGTGACGTAGGTATTGGGCGGCGAGTTGGGCGTGCCGAACGGCGAGGTCGGCGGTTGCAGCGCCAGATCGCCGATCACGGCAATTTTCGCGTCGCGGGCCAGCGGCAGCAACGGCTTGCCGGCCGAGGTCTTCTCGTTGCGCAGCAGCACGATCGATTCACGGGCCATGTTCAGCGACGCGCGCTGACCATATTCCGGGTGCTCAAGGGGCTGAGCCTTGTTCAGTTGCTTGTCGAAGCCGTAGCTCACCAGGGCACGCAGGTTGCGCTTGACCTTGTCGTCGATGACGTTCTGGGTCAGCTGGCCGCTCCACAGGTAGGGCAGCAGCTTGGCTTCGGTGAATTGCAGGCCTGACGGCATGTCGATGTCGGTCCCGGCCCACGCGCCTTTGAACGCATCCTGGACCGAGTTGAAGTCACTCATCACGTTGCCCTGATAGCCCCATTCGCCTTTCAGGACCTCGGTCAGGAAGTGATGGTTCTCGCAGGCGTAGTCGCCGTTGATCTTGTTGTAACCGCACATGATCGACGCGACGTTGGCGTTCTTCACCAGCGATTCGAACCCCGGCAGGTACAGCTCACGCAAGGTGCGCTCATCGGCCTTGATGTTCACGTAGTGACGGTTGGCTTCCTGCTCGTTGGCCAGGAAATGCTTACCCGCCGCCTGGATGCCCTGCGCCTGAATGCCGTTGGCGATAGCCGGGCCCATGACGGCACCAAGGAACGGGTCTTCGCCGCTCACGTACTCGGCCGAACGCCCGCCAAACGGGGTGCGGTAGAGGTTGACGCCAGGCGAGAGCATTTGTTGGCCGCCGGAAATGCGCGTCTCGTAGCCGATGGCCAGGCCGAACTCCTTGGCGCGATTAATGCTCCAGGTCGCGGCAAGTGCGGACTGCGCCGGGTACTGCGCGCCGAAGGTTGCGTTGTTGACGTGTACGCCCATGGATGAGTCGTAGGCAATCGTGCCCTCCATGCCCCATTTCGGCAGGCGAGGGATCATGTGGCCGTCGTCAACGCGGGTGAAGTTGATCTTCTCCGAGATGTTCATGTTGTCCAGCACGGCGCCGACGCGCGCTTCGACATCGTTGCCGGTCATGGGCGTTGCCGCTTGAACGAGCGATGCCTGAGCGATGCTGATCGCCAGCAGGCTCAGCGCCATGGTGTGTTTGAAGGCTGACAAGGGGAACGTCCTCGCGGGAAGGTGATGGTCTGTCGTCATGTGAAGGCGGTCATTCATGGCTTCTGCACCAGGGCAGGCGCGTCACCGGTATCAACCGGGGCATCGAGCACGGTTGAAGAGGTCCGGGCAGCCGGCACGGCCACCTGGTCGACGCCGGAAATCTGCTCGCGTTGCTTTTCAACCTGGACGCGAAGTGTTTCCGTCGAGTTTGAAGTTTGTTGATGGGTTGAGTCCGCAGCAACGGCCGCAAAACTGCAGGCGCCAAACAGCACGACGCTGCAAACAGACAGCAGGGTTCTATTCATCGATTGTTTCTCGATTGAGGGGGGTGGAAATAAGTACAGCGCGCAAACCGGGCTCGATGAGTTCGAGGCGCTCGTTAAGTCTGGGGAATCTACTATTAAGTTCAGAGTTTGCAAGATTATTTTTTTGCGCCCGACCGGTGATCGAAAAAGCGCTGAGTCAAACCGCTAACAGCACGCGCACTGGCCACGGCATTCACAAGAAAAGCCCTTATCTCGCAATAAATAGCTATATAACAGCTATTAAACGGCACAAAACGCCGATAAACGACGTTCTAGCGGTCAATCCTAGCGAACTGGAAAACCTAATTGCTATTAGGTTTAGCTTGCTGGTAATCTCTCTCGGCGCTGAATAACCCATGGAAAATCAGACGACCGCATAACTGCCTTAGTTGCCGAAGTTCATCGTGTGACTTCGGTGGTTTATAGCGCTCGCGCGTTTATTTATATCTTGCGTTAAGCACCATCAACTTAACTTTTACAATACAAAGCCGTTGGTCAAACAGGCCTGGGCATATAACGGGTGGGCGGCGCTTTAAGTAAGGGCTGTCCTGTTATTCGCCGGCCCTCCCAATGCAGTTATTCACCCAGACGTTTAAACCCCATGCCGCCAAGCCCCCTCGATGCCAGACAGCTGCAGATCCCGGATGCCGAACAGGTCTGCGCCTGGCTGTCGGCGCACGCCGGGCTCAAAGCGTCCGATCTGGAGCGGGCACGCCGTTTGATGGCCGATTCCGAGGGCGCCGGGCTGCTGACGTTGCTGACCCGGCTGGGCCTGGTGTCGGAGACGGAAATGGCCCGGGCCTGGGCGGCGCTGCTTGACGTCCCGCTGCTGGCGCTGGACACGGCTGCCGACCTGATTGACCCGTTACCGGCCTTGACCGAGCGCTTCCTGCGGCATTTCCAAGTGGTACCGCTGGCATGGCGTGAAGACGGTCTGCACGTGGCCTCCGCCAACCCGGGCGACGCCTACGCCTTCGAAGCCATCGCTTACTGCTGCCAGGTGCCGGTGTGGTTGTCGATCGGCACGCGCAACGACGTGGATGCCCTCATCGAGCGCTATTACGGGCAGGGCCGCAGCGCCATCGGCACGCTGATCGAGTCGCTGGACGACCACAACGGCTCGCCCGAAGACATTGAACACCTCAAGGACCTGGCCTCCGAAGCTCCGGTCATCCGGCTGGTGAATCTGATCCTGCAACGCGCCGTCGAGCAGCGTGCATCGGACATTCACATCGAGCCATTCGAGAGCCAGCTCAAGGTGCGCTATCGCATCGATGGCGTGTTGCACGAAGCCGAGGCGCCGCCTTCCAGCTCTTCAGCCGCAGTTATTTCCCGGCTCAAAATCATGGCGCGTCTGGACATCGCCGAACGGCGTTTGCCCCAGGACGGCCGCATCATGCTGCGCATTCAGGGCAAGGAGCTCGACCTGCGGGTCAGCACCGTGCCCACCAGCTTCGGTGAATCGGTGGTGATGCGTTTGCTGGACCGACAAACCATCCATTTTGATTTCCCCAGCCTGGGTTTTGACGGCGAGCGCCTTGATGCCTTCCTCGCCGTGCTGGAAAGACCCCACGGCATTCTGCTGGTCACCGGCCCGACAGGCTCGGGCAAAACCACCACCCTGTACACCGCGCTGTCACGCCTCAACACCGCCGAGCGCAAGATCATCACGGTCGAAGATCCCGTGGAGTACCAGCTCGAAGGCATCAACCAGATTCAGGTCAAGCCGGCCATCGGCCTCGATTTCGCGGGTGCGCTGCGCTCCATCGTGCGTCAGGACCCGGACGTGATCATGATCGGCGAAATGCGCGACCTGGAAACCTGCCGCATCGCCATTCAATCCTCGCTGACCGGACACCTGGTGCTCTCGACCCTGCACACCAACAGCGCAGCCGCCAGCATCACGCGGCTGCTGGACATGGGCGTCGAAAGCTACCTGATTGCTTCCACCGTCAACGGTATCCTCGCCCAGCGCCTGGTGCGCCGGCTTGACCCGCTCACCCGCGAAGCCTTCGAAGCCCCACAGGCGCTGATCGACGAACACGAACTGGAGCGCTTCACCGATCAACGCCCGATCCTGTTGTATCGCCCGCGCAGCGACGCCCCCGGCGGCGGGTATCGAGGCCGCAGCGCCATCACCGAACTGCTGGTGATGAACGAAGAGCTGCGCAGCTTGCTGATGAGCCGCGCCGACGCCTCGACGCTCGAACAAGCGGCCCGCCGCGCCGGGTTGCGCACGCTGCACGAAGAGGGGCTGCGTCAGGCCGTGGCCGGGATCACCTCCCTGGAAGAAGTGCTGCGCGTGACCCGAGGCGAATGACATGAGTGCGTTCAAATACCGCGCGCTGGATGGCCAGGGCGCTGAACAACAGGGCTTGCTGGACGCGCCCGACCGTGATCAGGCCGTGGCGCTGTTGCACACGCGCGGCTGGATGGTGCTGCAGATCGACGCATCGAGCTTGGGCGGCCTGCACCAGGCACTCGGCCGAGGCGCACTGAGCGGCGCGGCGCTGATGAGCTTTACCCAGCAACTGGCAACGCTGCTGGGCGCCGGCCAACCCCTCGAACGGTCGCTGACCATTTTGCTGCGCCAACCGGGCCAGTCCCGAAAGCAGGTTCAGACCCGCGCGCTGATCGAGCGCATTCGCGAGCAGGTCAAGGCCGGCAAGCCGTTGTCCGTTGCTCTGGAAGAAGAGGGCCGACAGTTCTCGCCGCTGTACATCAGCATGGTTCGCGCGGGCGAGGCGGGCGGGGCGCTGGAAAACACCTTGCGTCAGCTCAGCGAATACCTGGAACGCAGCCAGATGCTGCGCGGCGAAGTGATCAATGCGCTGATCTACCCGGCGTTTCTGGTGGTCGGCGTGCTCGGCTCGCTGGCGCTGTTGCTGGCGTACGTGGTGCCGCAATTCGTGCCGATCTTCCGCGACCTGGGCGTGCCGATTCCCTTCATCACCCAAGCCATTCTCTGGCTGGGACAGTTCCTCGCCGATGACGGGCTGATGCTGCTCGGCGGCGTTGTTGCTTTGATCTGGACGGTTGTGCTGCGTTCGCGCGATCCGCTGCGTCGCCTGAGACGTGACCGGCGCTTGTTGCGCCTGCGCGTGATCGGGCCATTGCTGCAACGCATCGAAGCCGCGCGGCTGGCGCGCACGCTGGGCACGTTGCTGAGCAACGGCGTGGCGTTGTTGCAGGCGCTGGTCATCGCTCGCCAGGTTTGCAGCAACCGCGCCTTGCAACAACAGGTCGAGCAGGCCAGTGAGTCAGTCAAGGGCGGCGGCACCCTGGCCAGCGCTTTTGGCGAGCAGCCGCTGTTGCCGGACCTGGCCTTGCAAATGATCGAAGTCGGCGAACAGGCCGGCGAACTCGACACCATGCTGCTCAAGGTCGCGGACGTGTTCGACATTGAGGCCAAACGTGGCATCGACCGCATGCTTGCCGCGCTGGTGCCGACCCTGACCGTGGTCATGGCGGCGCTAGTGGCAGTGATCATGCTGGCCATCATGCTGCCGCTGATGAGCCTGACCAGCAACATTTGAACCCTGAGGATTGAACCGATGCGCCGTCTGCCGTTTACCGTTGCAAATCGCCGCCAGCGCGGCTTCACGCTGTTGGAAATGCTCGCCGTGATCGTGCTGCTGGGGATCGTCGCGACCATCGTCGTGCGCCAGGTCGGCGGTAACGTCGACAAAGGCAAATACGGCGCCGGCAAAGCTCAGCTGGCGAGCCTGAGCATGAAGATCGAAAGCTACGGGCTGGACGTGGGCTCGCCGCCAAAAGACCTGCAGCAGATGCTCGCCAGGCCCGCCAACGCCTCGGGCTGGGCCGGGCCTTACGCCAAGCCGTCGGATCTGAAAGACCCGTTTGGTCATGCCTTCGGCTACCGCTTTCCAGGTCAGCATGGTGCGTTCGATCTGATCTTCTTCGGTCAGGATGGCCAGCCCGGCGGCGACGGCTACAACGCTGACCTCGGCAACTGGGAGTAACCGGCGAGCATGAACGCGCCCGGAGCAAGCCGTGGTTTTACCCTGCTGGAGATGCTGGTGGTCATCGTGCTGATGAGCATCGGCATCACCGTGGTCGGGTTCGGCTTGAACAAAGGTTTGCAGCAGGCCGCCGAACGTCAGTTGCTCGGGCAGATGGTCCAGGCCCTGCGGGCGACGCGCAGTGCAGCGATCATCAGCGGGCAGCCTCGCGAAACCCGTTTCGACCTGGACCGCCGCACCTTCCAGGCGCCAGGCCAACCGCCCCGGCAGTGGCCGGCGAACATGGGCGTGCAGCTGAACACCGCAGCGGATCTGGACGCAGCGTTCGCCTTCTACCCGGACGGCAGTTCAAGCGGCGGCAACCTGGTGGTTTTTCAGGGTGAGCGGCGTTCGCGCATCGACATTGGCTGGCTCACCGGTAGCGTCAAGAGCCGATCGCTGCCATGACCCTGCGCACGCGTCAGACCGGCTTCACGCTGCTGGAGATGCTTGCCGCACTGGTGATCATGGCGCTGTGCAGCGGCGTCTTGCTGTTGGCGTTCGGGCAGAGCGCGCGTGCGCTGCAACAGGTTGACCGCGCCGACCGGCTCAGCCAGGTCGCGCGCTCGGTGCTCGACGAGCAGGCTGTCGGGGTATTGCAGCCGGGTCGCAGCGACGGCGTCGTCGACGGGCGCATTGAGTGGGCCATGAACGTGGCGCCGTTACCCGCTGCTCCAGGACAGCCCCAGCTGTTGCGCATTGAACTGGCCGTCAGGGAAGGGCCGCATCAGGCGCGCTTCAGCACGCTGCGCCTGGTCAACCCGGCGCGAGCGGGCGCGCGATGAACAGGCGACAGGGCGGCTTCACTTTCTTGGAAATCCTGATCGTCCTCAGCCTGCTGGCGGTCTTGCTGACACTGGTGGGCGGCGCGCTGGTGGGGACCAACCGCGCAGTGATGAAGGCCGATCGTTACGCCACGCGGCTGGACGAGCGGCGGGCAGCCCAGGGCTTCTTGCGTCAGGCCATCAGCCAGGCGCTGCCGCTGGACCTCGCCGACAACGGCGCTTCCGGTGCCGGGTTGTTCGTCGGTTCATCGCAGCGCTTGCAGTTCGTCGCGACCCTGCCGGGCAATCTCGGCGGCGGCATTCAGTTGCACACAATTGAGCTGGCAGGGCCGCCAGCGCAGCAATGGATGCAGATTGCGTTTGCTCAGGTGCAGGACGACGTGTTGCGCGCGTGGGGCGAGCCACAGGTGCTGCTGCATGGGGTCCGAGGCCTGGCACTGAGCTATCGCGGCGCAACGCCGGAAGGGAAACCCACCGGCTGGCTCGATGCGTGGCCCTGGCCCAACCGCTTGCCGGGCACCGTGCGCGTCAAGGTGCAACTGGACGGCGCGGTGGGCTGGCCTGAAGAAGTCATCGCCTTGCGTCTTGATCTGTCGGGCGGCGGCTCGGGTTCAGTCACGGGTGAGGGCAAATGAGGGCGCAGCGCGGGGTCGCACTGCTGCTGGTGCTCTGGACCTTGGCCACGCTGAGCCTGCTGCTTGGCGGGCTGGCCGGCTGGGTTCAACTGGAGAATCGTCAGGCCGCCTGGCAGCGCCAGCATACCCAGGCGCTGCTGGCGGCCCAGGCCGGCGTGAGTCTCGCGTTGCAAGCAGTGCTGGATACCCGTCACCGCCCGCGCTGGATGGCCGATGGCCGCGTCGTCCCGTTGGCATTCGACGATGCGCAGCTGGAGGTCAGTGTGAGCA
Source organism: Pseudomonas lutea (assembly GCF_000759445.1). Lineage (NCBI taxonomy): Bacteria > Pseudomonadati > Pseudomonadota > Gammaproteobacteria > Pseudomonadales > Pseudomonadaceae > Pseudomonas > Pseudomonas lutea. The sequence goes on along the minus strand of NZ_JRMB01000001.1, from coordinate 996,628 downwards.
GCGAACGCGGCAAGCTGGACCTGAACGCTGCCAGCGCCGAGGACGTCAGCCGCGTGGCGCAGGCCTGTGGGGCCGAGCGTGGTCAGGCGCTGCGCCTGAGCCGGGCGTTGCAGGCGCGGCTGGCAAATGGCGCTACCCCGCTGCGGGTCATCGAGGAATTGCGCCAGCTGCCGGGCATGACTCAGACCCTGTACGGGTGCATGGCCCCCCACGTCACGCTGTGGAGCGGCCTGTCGCGCCCGGACGCCGCGTTTGCTTCGTACTTGCTGCGCGGCGCGCTGGGCCTGCCATTGCAAACAAACCCGGGCGGCCATGACGCCGATGCCGGCAGTGTGCTGAGCATCGACAGCCGTGCGCAACTGCCGGGCGGCGTGGTCGCCCGTCTTCAAACCACCGTTCTACTGTCCCCATCGGAGGGTAACGCTCAGCCTTATCGGGTGTTGCGTTGGCAAGAATGAACTCATTACTTTCACCCTCGGCACGGGTCCGGGATTGCCTGGCAACGGTTGAACGCCGCTGGCGCGGCAGCAGGGCACAACGCGCGTGGCAGCTGTGGCTGGACGAGTTGCGCCAGTGCCTGCCGTCAGGCCTGCGCCATCGGCTCGGCGCGCCGCCACAGGTGCAGCGCCACCGCTGGCCTTTCGACGCGGCAGCGTCTGAGGCTCAGCCTGGCGCCCGACAGGTGCTCTTGCTGCCGGCGACGACGGTGATGATCCACCGTCTGCAACTGCCCGCAGCTGCGGCGCGAGACCTCACGGCGGTGGTCGGCTACGAGCTGGACAAGTACACGCCATACCCGCGCGACCATCTGCATTACGTCGTACGCCAGGACGGTCGCAGCGGTGGATGGTTGCAGATCACCCTGGTTGCGATTGCCCGGGAGCGGCTGCAGGGCATTCTGGCGGACTGCGCCGTCCGGGGTCTGACGCCGGAGTGTGTGGACGTCTGCGCGCAAGACGGCACGCCCTTGGGCGTCGATCTGCTCCCGGCATCGGCACGTCCGTTGAACCCACACCCCGGCACCGGTCGGCGCCGCGTACTGGTGGCCGCCTGTGGTGTGTTGCTGATCACGCTGATGGCGGCGTGGGTCAACGACCGTCAGCAACGGCTGGCTGCCATGCGTGACACGGTGCATGCGCAAAAAGCTCAGGTGCCCGAGGTTCAGCAACTGCGCCAGCAGCTGGCTAACACGCAGGGCGCTGCTGACTACCTGAGTCGCCGCAAGCGCGCGCAGACAACCCTGGCCGCGCTGTTGAGCGAGCTGACCGCCTGCCTGCCCGATGACACCTGGCTCGATCAAGTCGAAGTCGATGCCGCCGACGTGTCGATGTCTGGCCAGAGCGCCCGGGCCAGTGCCTTGATCGGCCGTGCAAAGGCTTGCCGCAGCCTGGAAAACCCTCAGTTTCAAGGCGTCATTCAGCCTGACCCCGATACCGGCAAAGACCGGTTTGCGCTCCACGCCCGTTTGCACCAGGAGGCCGCCGATGCGCCGCACGCTGACACCCCGTGAACGCCGCGGCGCGGCCCTGATCATCCTCGCGCTGGTAATCGGCGCTGGTTACTGGCTGCTCATCGACAGCTGGTTCACCGGCCCGCTGCGGGACATCGCCGAAGAAACCCGCCAGCTGAGGTCCCAACAGCAGCGCTACGCCGCTCTGCTGTTGCAGCGTGAACCTTTGCACGCCGCCTTGCAGACCGCCGAGGAAGATCCGGCCAATGGCGCAAGCCTGCTCCCCGGCGCCGACCCGAGCGCCGTTGCCGCCGACCTGATGCAGCACGTCGCGGACGTAATTGCTGCCCAGAAGACGAGCGGCCCCGGCTGTCAGTTGACCCAGCGCATGCCGATCACACCGGAACAGGACGCCAGCGAGCCGTTTCGTCAGATCAAGGTCAGCGTCACGCTGGAGTGCGCCATTGAGCCACTGATGAGTGTCTTGCACGCGCTGGAGTACCAGCGCCCGCTGCTGTTCATCGATCACATGGGCATACGCCGCGCTACCGCTGCGCCTGGCAAAGGCGGGGCAGGGCGACTGACGGTGCAACTGCTGATCCGTGGCTATCTGCAGCCCGTTGCCCTTGAGCCCGCAGCTGCGCAGGTCACGCCATGAAAAACACTCTGAAACGTGTCGACGGCCTGCTCCTGGGCATTGCGCTAGTGTTGCTGACATTGATTGGTCTGGTGCTGGACGGCACGTGGCGCGCCGTCGACTGGTTGCCTGCGCAAACGGCTTCGCGTCCATTGATCGTGGCAACCGCGACGGTGTTGCCGCGCCCGGTGCTGTCCAGCCTGGCCAATGCCTGGCAGGCGCCGCTGTTCAGCCCTGACCGTCACCCCGACAACGCCGGGCTATCCAACCCGGCGGCGTCCAGCCTCAACGGCCTGACCCTGACCGGCGTGTTGTACAACGCCGATGTGCAGCTGGCGTTCATCAAACCCGCCAATGGGCCGGCACTGAAAGTGCGCCTCAACGGGCAGTTGCCAAGTGGCTGGACGCTCGACGCCATCACCCCGACCAGCGCGACGTTCAGCCTCGGCGAGCGCCACGAAACATTGACGGTCCAGCGCCCGAGATTGCCTGCGCCTTCATCCCGACCTCCGCTTTCCCTTTCCCGTGAAGACCTCCATGACTCTGCCCCGTAATCCCTCCCTGCGTCGCCTCCGGCATTCCAACCCTGGCGCCACATTGCGTTCCCCCATGTTGTGCCTGGCGGCGGCGGTCGCGCTGGCGGGCTGTACGACATCCCCCACCACGCTGGAAGCGGACAACGGCATGCTGCGCGAGGCCCTGGACGGCACCGGCACCCAGCGTGCGCCGATCGATCCGCGTATCGAAGCGGGCAGCGAGCCAATAGCCGCGCAGCCGCAGGCAGGTCAAACGGGGGCATCAACTGCCAGCACCGGCACTCGCCAGATCATCAGGGGCACACAACGTTTTGTGAAAACACCCACGTCCGCGGCTGCAGTGCCCCAGGCCGCCGCGGGCGACATCGTGTTCAACTTCGCCAACCAGCCCATCGAAGCGGTGGTCAACAGCATTCTTGGCGACATGCTTCACGAGAGCTACACGACTGCCCAAGGGGTGAAAGGCGAGGTGAGCTTTTCCACATCGCGGCCGGTAAACCCGCAGCAGGCGCTGTCGATTCTGGAGACGCTGCTGTCCTGGACCGACAACGCAATGATTCGCCAGGGCAACCGCTACGTGATTCTGCCCGCCAGCCAGGCCATCGCCGGCAAGCTGGTCCCGGAAATGGCCGTGGCTCAGCCCTCGGCCGGGTTGTCGGCGCGGCTGTTCCCGCTGCGCTATATCTCTGCCACTGAAATGCAAAAGCTGCTCAAGCCGTTCGCCCGGGAGAATGCTTTTCTGCTGGTCGACCCGGCGCGCAACGTATTGAGCCTGGCCGGCACCTCCGAGGAACTGGCCAACTATCAGCAGACCATCGACACCTTCGACGTTGACTGGCTCAAGGGCATGTCGGTTGGCGTGTTTGGCCTGCAACGCGCGTCGGTGAGCGAGTTGATGCCCCAGCTGCAAAAGCTGTTCGGACCGGACAGCGGCATGCCGCTGGCGGGGATGGTGCGGTTTCTGCCGATCGAGCGGACCAATTCGGTGGTGGCATTCTCGTCCCAGCCGGAATACCTGAACGAGGTGGGGACGTGGATTCGTACCATCGATGAGGGTGGCGGCAACGAACCGCAGCTTTACGTCTACGACGTGCGCAACATGAAGGCCACTGACCTGGCCAGGTACCTCAAGCAGATTTATGGCACTGGGGCCGTCAGGGAGGAAGCGGCTGCCAAAGTGGCGCCGGGCCTGCGCACCCGGTCGATGTCGTCCTTGACGGGGGGCACGTCAGGCGGCGTCGGGGCGGGAACGGGAATGAGTTCGGGCACCGGGCTGAGCGGCGGCGCCCAGGGTGGCATGGCCCAGAACGGGATGTCTCAAAACAGCATGGCTCAGGGCACGACGAGTGCGGACGATGAGCCAGAGCAAGATGCTGACGCGAGCAGCGATGCCGGCTCAGACGACAACTCGGCCTCGGGCTCGGCGAGCGACGCCACGGGCACCGCACAAAAGGGCCTGGATGCCACGACGCGCATCTCTGCGCAGAAAAGCAGTAACCAACTGTTGGTGCGTACCCGCCCGGCGCAGTGGAAAGAGATCGAAGCCGCTATCAAACGCCTGGATAACGCGCCACTGCAGGTGCAGATCGAGACGCGAATCCTGGAGGTCAAGCTGACCGGCGAGCTCGACCAAGGGGTTCAGTGGTACCTCGGCCGTCTGGCTGGCAATTCCACCAGCACCACGGTGGCCAATACCCCCGGCAGTCAAGGCGCGCTGGGCAGAGGTGGTGCCGGGCTCGGGGCCACCGATTCGCTGTTCTATTCTTTCGTCAGCACTAACCTGCAAGTGGCGATTCACGCGCTGGAAACCAATGGCCGCACTCAGGTCTTGTCGGCGCCGTCGCTGGTGGTGATGAACAACGAGAACGCGCAGATTCAGGTTGGCGACAACATTCCCATCAGCCAGACAACGGTCAACACCGGCGTTTCCAACACCACCCTGAGCAGCGTCGAATACCTGCAGACCGGGGTGATCCTCAATGTGGTACCGCGCATCAACCCGGGCGGTCTGGTGTACATGGACATTCAGCAGCAGGTCAGCGATGCCGACGACACGGTGACCGTCAATGGCAACCCGCGTATCTCCACGCGCTCGGTGTCGACTCAGGTCGCTGCGCAAAGCGGGCAGACCGTGTTGCTCGGCGGGCTGATCAAACAAGACAACAGCGAGAGCGTCAGCGCCGTGCCGTATCTGGGCCGTGTGCCGGGGCTGGGCTGGTTGTTCGGTAATCGCAGCAAGTCCAAGGATCGCACCGAGTTGCTGGTGCTGATCACGCCGCGGGTGATCAACAGCAGCAGCCAGGCACGGCAGGTCACTGATGACTACCGTCAGCAGATGCAGTTGCTGAACGCCAGCGGTGCCCCACAAACGGCGCGCTAGACGCTTGCGCGCCTGTAACAAAGTGTTCCGGGTTGACCGCTGTCGGCGTTAATATGGCCGAGAACACGTGGCGTAACGGGCCGACGTACGTCGCCGGCATCGCGCACTTCCAACTCGGGCTCTGACACGGGCGACAACACGGAACAACAACAATGATTTTGAGAGTGACTGGCGTGGTGATGGCGATATTTGCCATTGCCCTGTTGTACATGGGCGCGCAACTGGTGGCCGTTGGGGGATCGGCGGCGTATTCGATTATTGCGCTGGCAATACTCGCCTCAGGGGTGCTGCTGTTTCTGAAGAAGAAATCCGCGCTGACCGTTTATGCCCTGTTGATGTGGGGGATTCTGATCTGGATTCTGTACGAAGTCGGCTTCGACAAATGGCAGTGGATTCCGCGCGGCGACTTGTTCGCACTGCTGGGTTTGTGGCTGGCGTTGCCATGGGTGGTACGCCCGCTTTATCAAGCGCAGCAGCCGGGTGACAGCCGCCGCTTTCATCCGTTTCTGGGCGGCACCGTGGGCGTGATGATGCTGATCGTCCTGGCGGTGATGTTCTACGACCCGTACCCGGTCGCCGGCAAAATCGAAAACCCTGTGGCCACTCGCAGCAGCGATGAAGCCGGCAATGACTGGGTGGCTTACGGCGGTACCAGCAACGGACAGCGGTTTTCCAGCCTCGATCAGATCAACACGGGCAACGTTAAAAAGCTCTCGGTGGCCTGGGAATACCACACCGGCGACCTGCGCGATGCGGCCAAGGATGCGGGCGAGTACACCTTTGAAGCCACGCCGCTGAAGGTCAACAACCGAGTGTACGTCTGCACGGCGCACAACGAGGTGCACGCGCTCAACCCGGAAACCGGCAAGCCGGACTGGACGTGGGTGCCGGAGAAGAACCGCTCGTATCTGCAGCAGCATCAGACGTGCCGCGGCGTCAGCTACTACTCGGCTGCGGCAGCGAGCACGGCCGACGCAGCGCCTGCAGCGTGTGCCAAGCGCATTCTGACTGCCACGACGGACGCCAGGCTGGTGGCGCTGGACGCTGACACCGGCAAGCTGTGCGCCGATTTTGGCAGCAATGGCGTTGTCGATCTCAGTGCGAACATGGGCGAGATTCGTCCCCACGCGCTGATGCAGACCGCCGCGCCGCTCGTTGCCGGTGACCTGGTCATCGTCGGCGGCTCGGTGATGGACAACGGCTTCAATGACGGCAACCCGTCGGGCGTCATTCGCGCCTACAACGCGGTGACCGGCAAGCTGGTGTGGAATTTCGACCCGGCGCACCCGGAAGCGACCCAGCCGATTGCGGCGGATCAGACCTACCCTCAAGACACGCCAGTGGCGTGGGGCACATTGAGCGCCGACTTGAAAAATGGCCTGGTGTTTGTGCCCTTCGGCAACGCCTCGCCGGACGAACTGGGCATCAACCGTGACCCGAACAGCAACACTGAGAAATTCCGCGACACGCTGGTGGCGCTGGACCTCACCACCGGTGCGTTCAAGTGGAAGTTCCAGTCCTCGAACAACGACCTGTGGGACCGCGATAATCCTTCGCAACCGACCTTGATGGACGTTGGCAAGGACGGCAACAAGCAGCCCGCGCTGATTCTGCCAACCAAAGTGGGCAACATCTTTGTGCTGAACCGGCTGACCGGCGCTCCGATCATCCCGGTTGATCAGGTCAAGGTGTCGACCGAGGGGGGCGTGGCAGGTGAGCACTTCGCGCCGACGCAGCCGGTTTCCAAGATCAACTTCATCCCGGAGCCGCTGAGCGAAAAATCGATGTGGGGCCTGACGCCGTTCGATCAGATGTCCTGCCGCACCACCTACAACAAGCTGCGCTATGACGGCAATCCGTGGACGCCGAGCACCGAACAGGGCTCGCTGATTTTTCCGGGCAACATCGGGGCGTTCAACTGGGGTTCGGTGGCGGTTGATCCGGATCGCCAGATACTGATCGCCGCACCGGTGCGTCTGGCCTATACCTACAACCTGATCAAGCGCACCCCGGAAACCGCCGAGAAGCGGCTGTTCACCCAGGACGGCACGCCGTACTGGAACGAGAACTTCAAAGGTGACTACGCGATTCGCATCAAGCAGTTCGCCTCGGAGCTGGGCGTGCCCTGCATCGCGCCGCCGTGGGGCCGTATGGTCGGGGTTGACCTGACCACCGGCAAAACCGAATGGATGCGTCGCACCGGCACCACCAAAAACCTGAAGACGACGTTCCTGCCGGGCCGCTTCCCGATCGGCTTCCCGATGGGCATGGTCGCCCACGGTGGCCCGCTGGTCACCGCCGGCGGAATCGTGTTCCACGGCGCCACGGCAGACAACTTCATCCGCGCGTACGACATCAACACCGGTGCCGTCCTCTGGGAGAAAGAACTGCCGGCCGGCGGCCAGGCTACGCCGTCGACCTATATGGGCAGTGACGGCAAGCAATACGTCGTCATCTCCGCCGGCGGACACGGCTCGCTCGGCACCACCTTAGGCGACAGCGTGATCGCGTTCCGTCTGGATTGACCTGATAGGCGCTGAACCCGGGCCGTGACGCAGAAATGCGTCACGGCCTTTTTTGTAATGGCATCCCGCACATTCGAGGGTGCTCACACCGGCCTTTTCCCGGCTGAAGCCGGGTCCCACTATGGATATGCGGCCACCCTGTAGGACTGGCTTTAGCCGGGAAGGCTCCGGATGTCACACCGCTGAATATGTGCCGCTCACACTGGCCTCTTCCCGGCTAAAGCCGGTCCTACCATGCTGCATATGTCGCATCACCGAGCAGCGGCGCTGCCGCAATGCAGCCGCATTCAGCCCTAAAAAACGATGTTCCGGTAGAACGTTTTCAGCGTATCAACGAATTCTTCGGAGAGCTTCGTGCGTGCCTGCGCCGAGGCCCACATGACGTAGGTGGGAAACAGGATTTGCGGCACAAACGGGCGGATGACGATGTCCCGGTGCCGATAGTCGCGGGCCACCAGCGGGTGGGCGAGGGTGATGCCCATGCCCAGGGCCACCATCTCGCAGTTGATCGCGCTGTACTGCGCCTCCACCGTCATCACCCGTTCGACGCCTGCCTGTTCGAACAAGCCGTCCACCAGCGCTCGCGTGCCGTCGCCGTGGCACAGCGACACAAAGGTTTCACCCTCCAGGTCGGTGAAGGTGATCTGTTTGCGGCGGGCCAGCGGATGCGCCGCAGGCAGCACGCAAACGGCCGCCACTTCACTGAGCAACTCAATCTGATCGCTGTCGACATCGCCCGGATGCACCACGATACCGACGTCGCAAAACTGCGACTTCACCCACTGCTCCACGGTGGGCGAGGAATTCACATGCAGCGACACGGTCAGCTCCGGGCGCGATTCGGTAAAGGTCTTCAGCACCTGCGGGATCATGCTCAGTCCCGTCGAGGGCACCGCCGCCACCCGCAAACGACCCGTGCCCAGATTGCGGATGTTCTTTGCTGACAGCTTGAGGCTGTCCAGCCCGACGTAGGCCCGCTCCACCTCCTGAAAGAACGCCTGACCCTCCTGAGTCGGAATCAGCCGCACGCCGGCGCGCTTGAACAGGGTCAACCCGGTGCTCAGCTCAAGCTGGGCAATCAATCGGCTGATGTTCGGCTGCGAGGTAAACAACACCTCGGCGGCAGCGGTCATGGAACCCAGGCGCATGACGCTGCGAAAGGCTTCGATCTGTCTCAGGTTCATGCTGCGCTCCATATCAAATATGAATAACTAAGGCGGATATCCGTATTTGACCACATGGATGAGCTGTCGCAATACTCGAACCAGCCACCCATAGCGCACATGAAGATGCGCCACCCCGCGACGGATTTCGCCGGGAGCATGCCCAGCGCATGCATGGCTTCGGGTCACGCCGAAGCGACTGACGCATTGTTCGATCTGCCCCATGCACTTCGGAGATAGTCTGTGAAAAGCCTTGATCATTCCCTCGCAGCACGACCGTTTCGTCCCTTCCATCGCAGCGCAGTGGCCATTGCCCTGACGCTGGCCGGCCTGAGCAGCACGCCGGCCTTCGCCGAGACCACGCTGTATGTGGCCGGTGTTGGCGGCTCTACCGAGCAGATGTACAAAAACCGTGTCATCCCCGCGTTTGAAAAACAGCACAACGTCAAGGTGGTGTACGTCGCCGGCAATTCGACGGAAACCCTGGCCAAGTTGCAGGCGCAGAAGGGTCGGCAGCAAATCAACGTGGCGATGATGGACGACGGCCCGATGTATCAGGCGTTGCAGATGGGACTCTGCGAAAAACTCACCGACGCGCCCATCTACAAGGATCTCTATCCGCTGGCACGGTTGAGCCCAGAAGCCACCGGTATTGGCGTAGTGGCGACCGGCATCGGCTACAACGAAGAGGCGTTCAAGAAGCGCGGCTGGGCAGCGCCGGATTCCTGGGAAAACCTCACCGATCCTCGCTTCAAACAACTGCTCGGCATGCCGCCGGTGACCAACACCTACGGCTTGCACACCTTAGTGGAGATGGCCCGGCTGCGAGGCGGCGGGGAGAAGAACATCGACCCTGGCTTCAAGGCGCTCAAAGACGAAATCGGCCCTAACGTGCTGGCGTGGGTGTCGGCGCCGGGCGAGATGGACGGCATGATGCAGAACGGCGACATCGTCATGGCGGTGTACGGCAGCGGTCGGGCCGTGGCGTTGCAGGGCACCGGGTTTCCCTTGAAATTCATTTACCCCAAAGAAGGCGGCATCGCCCTGCAAGTCGCTGCCTGCAGCGTCACCCCCAATGCGCAGTCCGAACTCGCCCAGGCGTTCATTCAATATGTGCTGTCGCCTGAAGTGCAGGAGATCCAGGCCCGCGAGAATGGCTTCGCGCCGGTGAATCAGACCGTCAAGCTGCCAGACGATGTTGCCGCCCGCATGCCGTACGGGCCGGACAAGGTCAACGCGCTGATCAAGGTGGATTGGGACACCATCAACCAACAGCGCGGCGAGTGGACCACACGCTGGAACCGCACCGTCGAGCGCTAACGGTCGTTCCATCGTCGCGGTCATTCATTCGATCTTTCCAAGCATCCTTCCGGAGACGCAGGTTCGCCTGCGTGGCACGCCCATGGCATTTCTCACCCTTGAAGGCATCGTCAAGACCTACGGCTCGTTCAGGGCCATTGACGGTTTGAACCTGGAAGTCCGCCACGGCGAGTTCATCGCCTTGCTCGGCCCGTCCGGGTGCGGCAAAACCACCACATTGCAATCGATTGCCGGCTTCGTTCAGCCCACCGAAGGCCGCATTGTCCTCGACGGCCGCGACATCACCCACGTGCGCCCGGAACAGCGCGGCCTGGGCATCGTCTTTCAGAGTTACGCACTGTTCCCGCACATGACCGTGGCACAGAACATCAGCTTCGGCCTGGAGATGCGCGGCGTGCCCAAGGCCGAGCGCAGCAAGCGGGTCGACGAAGCGCTGGCACTGGTGCGCCTGGCCGGGCTGGGCGAGCGTTACCCCAAAGCCCTGTCGGGTGGGCAGCGTCAGCGCGTGGCGATTGCCAGGGCATTGGCGATCCGTCCCAACCTGCTGCTGCTCGACGAGCCGATGTCCAACCTCGACGCCAAGCTGCGCGAAGAGATGCACATTGAGCTTCGGGCCATTCAACGCGAGCTGGGCATTACCACCATCCTGGTGACCCACGATCAGGTCGAAGCGATGACCATGAGCGACCGCATCGCGGTGATGCAGAAGGGCCGTATCGTGCAGATCGACACCCCGTACGAGGCCTACGAGCGCCCGCATTCGCCGTTCGCGTCGGCGTTTCTGGGCAAGACCAACGCGTTCGCCGGCGCCGTCCAGCTGCGCAACGATCGCTGCTGCCATGTGCAGGTGCAGGACACCCTGATGCACGTGCCCCACGAAGACCGCGCGCTGGGCAATGACGTCAATGTCTACATCCGCCCGGAAAAAATCCGCCTGGTGGCCGTGGGCAGCGGGCGTCTGGCGGGGCGTGTCAGGCTGCGGGTGTTCCTCGGCAATCTCTGGCTGATGGCGGTGGAGAGCCGTCTGGGGCTGGTACACATGACCCAGCCGAACCTGGGCACGCCGCCGCCGGAGGAGGGCAGCGAGGTCGGGCTGGACTGGGCGGACGATGATCTGCGTCTGCTGGATCGGGAGGTCGCCCATGGCCACGTATGACGCCGAACGGGTGGGCGTGGCGCCGTGGCTGCTCAGCGGGCCGGCGCTGCTGGTGTTCGTCGCGCTGCTGTTGGCGCCGCTGTTGCTGACCGCCGTGCTCTCGCTGAACCTGTTCAGGGACACCGAAGGTGTGATGCCTGCCTACAGCCTCGGCAACTACGTTGAGGTGTTCAAGGACGATTATTTCCACGAGATCTTCCTGCGCACAGGTGGCATGGCCCTGGCGGTCACGTTGCTGTGCGTACTGCTGGGCATTCCGGAAACCATCATTATTGCGCGCATGGCCCCGCGCTGGCGCTCGCTGTTCTTGCTGGTGGTGTTGGGCCCGCTGCTGATTTCAGTGGTGGTGCGCACCCTCGGCTGGGCCATCCTGCTGGGCAACAACGGCCTGATCAACGATGCGCTGCAAGCCCTGGGCATCACTGATCAACCAGTGAAAATGCTGTTTACCCAAGTCGGAGTGATCATCGCGCTGACCCACGTGCTGGTGCCGTTCATGGTCATCGCGGTGTGGGCGACATTGCAGCGCCTGGACTTGCAGGTGGAATGGGCGGGGCTCTCCCTCGGCGCGTCTCGGCTGACGGTGTTCCGTCGCATCATCCTGCCGCAGATCATGCCCGGCGTGCTGTCCGGCTCGATCATCGTCTTCGCCTTGGCAGCTTCTGCCTTTGCCACCCCGGCGATCATCGGTGGGCGACGCCTCAAAGTGGTTGCCACGGCCGCCTACGACGAGTTCCTCGGCACCCTCAACTGGCCCCTCGGCGCGGCCATCGCGATGCTGTTGCTGCTGGCCAACCTGATCATCATTCTGGGTTGCAGCAAGCTGGCCGAGCGCCGCTTCAAGCAAGTTTTCGAGTAGCCGACCATGCACAAGAACGGAATTTTCTCGCTGCTGTTCCATGCCCTGTTCGTGATCTTCATCGTGGCACCACTGGTGGTGGTGATGGCGATGGCGTTCACCAGCAAGGGTTACCTGTCGCTGCCCATCGAGGGCTTGTCGCTGCGCTGGTTCAGGGCGCTGGCCGACAACCAGGAGATGCTCGATGCCTTCGCGCTGTCGATCAAGCTGGGCCTGGCCTCGGCGACCATTGCCGCGCTGCTGGCGATTCCCGCTGCACTGGCGATCAGTCGTTATGACTTTCCCGGGCGGGGCGCGGTAACCGGCTTTCTGCTGTCGCCGTTGATGATTCCGTCGGTGGTACTCGGCATTGCCTTTCTGCGCTTCTTCTCCCTGGCGCAAATCGGCGGCTCGTTCTGGGCGCTGACCCTGACCCACGTCATCGTCGTGCTGCCCTACGCATTGCGTCTGACGCTGGCCTCGACCATCGGCCTGGAGCGCGACATTGAACAGGCTGCGCTGTCGCTGGGCGCCAGCCGCTGGACGGCGTTTTACCGCGTGGTGCTGCCGAGGATCCGCACCGGCGTGGTCGGCGGCTGGATGCTGGCGTTCATTCAAAGCTTTGACGAACTGACCATGACCGTGTTCGTCGCCACACCCGGCACCACAACGTTGCCGGTGGCCATGTACAACCAGATTTCCCAGACCATCGATCCGTTGATCACCGCAGTGTCGACGGTGCTGATCGTCGGCACGCTGCTGCTGATGTTGATATTGGACCGCATGGTCGGATTGGACCGGGTGTTGATTGGAGAAGGCAAATGAGCCAGAGCACACAACACGCCCCGCAGCATCGCGCACCGGGCGTCATCGAATCCGACGTGATCGTGATCGGTGGCGGGCTGGTGGGCACGGCGGTGGCCTACGGCCTGACACGAGAGGGCGCCGACACGGTGGTGCTCGATCAGGGCGACGACGCGTTTCGCGCGTCACGGGGTAATTTCGGGTTGGTCTGGGTGCAGGGCAAAGGCCACGACCTGCCGGATTACTCGCGCTGGACACGCTCGTCGGCCACGCGCTGGCCGGGCTTTGCCGAGGCGCTGATGGCCGACAGCGGGGTGGACGTGCAGCTCAGGCAGCCGGGTGGCTTTCATATGTGCTTCAGCGACGAAGAGATGCTCGAACGCCAGTCGCGCCTGCAAACGCTGCAGGACGCGCTGGGCGACTACCCGTTCCAGATGCTCGACGCTGCTGACCTCAAGGCGCGCCTGCCGTTGATCGGGCCCACCGTCGTCGGCGCCAGCTATACGCCTCAAGACGGGCACGTCAATCCGTTGAAGCTGCTGCGGGCGCTGCATACCTCGGCGCAAAACAAAGGTGCGCGCTTTTACAACGGAGTGCAGGTCGATCGTCTCGACGGCTCGGCGGGCGAGTTTTGCGTGAGCGCGGGCAGTCAGCGCTTCGTCGCGCCGCGTGTGGTCCTCGCCGCTGGCTTGGGCAACCCAGGGCTTGCCCGGCAAGTGGGCCTGCATGCGCCGGTGGCGCCGAATCGCGGCCAGGTGCTGGTCAGCGAGCGGGTGCGGCCGTTTCTCGATCACCCGACCATCAACGTACGGCAGACCGACGAAGGCACGGTGCAGCTGGGCGATTCGATGGAGGAGGTCGGTTTCGATGACAACACTTCGACCCACGTGCTGGAGGCCATTGCCCGACGCGGCGTGGCGACGTTTCCGCTGCTGCGTGACGTGCGCCTGATTCGTGCCTGGGCCGCGCTCCGGGTCATGAGCCCGGATGGTTTTCCGATTTATCAGCAATCGGCCACTCACCCGGGCGCTTTCGTCGTGACCTGCCACAGCGGTGTGACCCTGGCCGCCGCCCACGCCCTGCGCATTGCGCCATGGGTCATGGGCGGCGCGATGCCAGACGAGCTCGGGGTGTTTGCCGGCGAGCGGTTTTTGACTGACAAGGTGTTTTCCCATGCGCACTGATCCGCTGTTTCAACCGGTCATGAGTGAGGTCCGCTCGACGCGGACCGTCACCCTGAGCTTCAACGATCAAGCCCTCGAAGTGCCGGCGGGCATCAGTGTGGCGGCAGCGCTGCTGATGTCGGGCATCCATCGCTTTCGCGCCACGCCGGTCAGCGAATCCCCGCGCGCGCCGTATTGCATGATGGGGGTATGTTTTGAATGCCTGGTCGAAATCGACGGCGCGCCCAACCGGCAGAGCTGCCTCATCGAGGTGGCGGACGGTATGCGCATCCGCTCACAGGAAGGCGCCCGGGACCTGATTTTCCAGCCTGTCAGTGTTCAAGCCGTCGAGGTGCAGTCATGAGTCACTCTGCAGTGGATGTGGTGGTCGTTGGCGCAGGTGCCGCCGGCATGGCGGGCGCCGTTGCACTGGCCGGGCTGGGCCTGCAAGTGGTGTTGCTCGACGAGCAGGGCAGTCCGGGCGGGCAAATTTACCGCGGCATCACCCTGGCGCCGTTGTCGCGGCGCGACCTGCTGGGTCCGGACTACGCCCACGGGAACGTGCTGGCCCAGGCATTGGCGTCGTCGTCGGTGCGTTACGAAAAAGGCGCTGCGGTGTGGCAGGTCACGCGGGACCATCAGGTCAGTTACTTGCGCGACGGACGCCTTCATACCCTGCAAGCCAAAGCGGTTCTGTTGGCCACCGGCGCCATGGAGCGGCCATTCCCGATTCCGGGCTGGACCTTGCCCGGTGTCATGAGCGCGGGCGCTGCGCAGATTCTGTTGAAAAGCGCCGGCCTTGCACCGAGCGAGCCGGTGGTGCTGGCAGGCTGCGGCCCGCTGTTGTATTTGCTGGGCTGGCAATACCTGCGCGCAGGCGTGCCGATCAAGGCGCTGGTCGACACCACGCGGCCTGAGGACTACTGGCGCGCACGACGTCACCTGTTCGCGGCGCTGCGGGCCTGGCCGTATCTGCGCAAGGGACTGGAGTTGATGCGCAGCCTGAGCAGCGCGCGCATCCCTCACTACACAGCTGCCGAACAGCTGGCCGTGGAAGGCGACGAGGCTGCCACCGCGCTGACGTTCACCGTCGCGGGCAAGGCGCAGCGTATCGACAGCCGCTGCGTGCTGCTGCATCAAGGCGTGGTGCCGAACATCCAGTTCAGTCAGTCACTGCGCGCCCGGCATTACTGGGACGCGGATCAACTGTGCTTCAGCCCGGTGGTGGACGCATGGGGCGAGCTGGACGTGCCCGGTATTTTCGCCGCCGGTGACGGCGCCGGGATTGGCGGTGCGCAAGCCGCTGCGCTGCAGGGCGAACTGGCGGGGTTGGGGATTGCCCAGCGCCTGGGGGCCATTGAAGCGGGCCAGCGCGACCCGCGCGCGGCGACACTGCGCGAGCGGCTGGCGTTGAATCTGCGCATCCGCCCGTTTCTCGATGCGCTGTACCAGCCGCGGGAGGAGAATCGCATCCCCGCTGATAACGTCATGGTGTGCCGCTGCGAGGAGGTCACGGCCGGTGACCTGCGCAAGTTTGTCGCGCTGGGCTGTGCCGGGCCCAATCAGGCCAAGTCATTCGGCCGCTGTGGCATGGGGCCCTGTCAGGGCAGGATGTGCGGCCTGACGGTCACCGAAGTCATCGCCAAGGCCCGCGGCGTCACGGCCGAGGAGGTCGGGTACTACCGCATCCGTCCACCGATCAAGCCCATCACCCTGGGAGAACTGGCCGGTGACTGAAAAAGGCGGTCAACACAGCGACGTGCTGGTCATCGGCGGTGGCATCCACGGCCTGAGCACGGCCTTTCATCTGGCCCAAAGCGGCGTGGCGGTCACGGTGCTGGAAGCGGACTACTGCGGTCGCCACGCGTCGGGCGTCAATGCAGGGGGCGTGCGCACGCTTGGTCGCCACGACGCCGAAATCCCCCTGGCCCTGTCATCCCGTGCGCTGTGGCACGAGCTGGCGCAAACGCTGGGCGACGATGGCGGTTTTGTGCCCAGCGGCCAATTGAAACTGGCCGAGACGGCCGCCGAACTGGAAGAGTGCCGGCAGCGTGTCGCCCACCTGCAACGCCTCGGTTACACCCATGAAGTGCTGGTAGACGAGCAAGAGGTTTTCGACATCATCCCGACCGTTGCCCGGCATGTGGTGGGCGGGATCTGGGTCAAGGACGATGGCTACGCCGTGCCTTACAAAACCGTGACCAGCTTCCGCCGCGCGGCGCAGCGGCTCGGCGTGAAGGTGCTGGAAACCACGCCGGCGCAGCGCATCGAACAACGCGGCAGCCGCTGGCAGGTCAGTACGCCCGCAGGGGTATTCAGCGCCGAACATTTGGTCATCACCGCCGGTGCCTGGGCGCGCGAACTGGCCGAGCAGGTCGGCGAATCGGTGCCGGCTCACCCTGAGGGGCTGATGCTGATGGTCACTCATCGGGTCGCGCCGTTTTGTGCTCCGGTACTGGGCGCGACCGGTCGCTCACTGTCGTTTAAACAATTTGCCAACGGCACGGTGGTGATCGGCGGCAAACTGATCGGCACGGTGGATTTTCCGGGGCGTCACGGTGAAGTCGATCTCACCCGGCTGAGCATCAGCGCCCGTACGGTCACTGACCTGTTCCCCCATCTCAAACACTTGGGCGTCAACCGCATCTGGGCGGGCGTCGAGGCGTTCACGGCGGACGATTTGCCCGTCATCGGGGCCAGCCGCAAGGCCAGTAACCTGAGTTATTCCTTTGGTTTCTGCGGCAGTGGCTTTCAGATGGGCCCTGGCACCGGCAAGCGTCTGGCCCAGCAGATCCTCGGCGAGCACTCCGATATTTCGCTGGACGCCTTTGATGTCGGCCGTTTCGCTGCCATGCCCGAGCTGACTGATATAAGGAGTGCCCACCTCACTCACCCAACCGATATTTCCCTGTCATCCCACTAGGAGTTACCCATGCTGGACATCAACCGTATCGAAACCAATCAACGCATGAGCCGCGTCGTGCAGTGCAACGGCTTCACCTTCCTTGGCGGGCAGACCGCGACGGATCGCACGCTGGACATCAAGGGGCAAACAGCGCAAGTGCTGGAGAAAATCGATAACTACCTGGCAAAAGCCGGCTTGGACAAGACGCGGATTCTCACCGCCCAGGTCTGGCTTTCGGACATCGCGGCGAATTTCGCGGGCATGAATGAAGTGTGGGATGCCTGGGCGCCGGAAGGGCATGCTCCGGCGCGGGCGACCGTTGAATCACGACTGGCTGCACCGGATTTGCTGGTGGAAATTACCGTGGTAGCCGCAGGCTGAATCAGGCTTTCGTGCTGAATTGAACACTGCGCCGGGCCGGGGTTAGACCTGGGCCGGCGTCGTAACTTACGGGCTGACAGACGCTTCGGCGGAGTTGGTCACAAGATGGTTTTTGGTACTGCGTCGCTGTTGGGTCACGAGCACCTGCGGCACTGACGAACAGCGGTATCTGATGCCCTTCCTGGCGGGCATCATGGTAATGCTTTCGATGCATTCGGCGCGCGTCGAATAGGCGGTGGGCTGGTTCTCATCCAGGCAACCTTCCGCGCCGGAACACATGCTCATTACGACCATAAATATGCTCTTCATTGCTCACATTCCTTTCAGGCAAATCACGGCGAGGACAGCTCTTGTGGTGCCAAGTTTGAGGGCTGGTGCTGGCAGAAGGCAATGTGGTGGTCGTGCATTTCGTCGGGAATATGACGCTTTTTTGGATCCAGTGAAAATTCGGTCGCGCGAACCGTTGTTTATTTGACGCCAACTCCACTTAATCGTGCAGGTTGCCGTGCCAGGTTGCGTCTACTACGCGGGCGACAGCGCAGCCAACCCCGTATAGGGGGGAAGCGCAATCCCTGTAGCCGATACTCAGGCAGATGCTTGGCGGGTCTACTATCCGGCCTGTGAAGCGGGATTCGTCAGGTACGCTCTTTCATCGGCAGGCGCTTGACCGAGTACGCGCGTTTCTCGTCCTCGGAGTTGTAGTAGACGTTCTGCGTGGTGCTGAGGCTGTTGTGACGCAAATCCACCTGCAGGTCTTTCATGTCGCGGTGCGGCGCGTCGAAGGTTGCTGAGGTGTGGCGCAGCCAGTGCAACGACGCGGCGCGCAGGCGGCCCACGTCTTCGTCCGGCCAGTGTTCGGCCTGCATGCGCTGCAGCGCGCGATCAAATACTTGCTGCAACAGCACGCGGATATGCCGATCTGACAACCCCGCGCGACCCCGCTGAGTGGCAATCAGGGGCGTGCTTTCACGGAAGCCGGGCAGGGGAGACAGGCCCTGATGTAGCCGCCAGCGTTTGAGGTAGTTCTCGACATAATCGTCGCGCACGCTGATTTTGCCGGCCTTGTTGCCTTTGCCGACCACGTGATACCACCAATTGCCGGCGCCGTCCTTGCGCAGATCCCCCATGGTCGGCTTCCAGTTGTCTCGGCCGACCAGGTCGGAAACGCGCAGGTACATGGCAAAGATCGTCGCCACGATAAACAGGGTGCGCTCGTACCTCGGGTCCTCGGTAGCCAGCAGCTCGGCCGTCTCCAGCACGAAGTCCCACTGCAACGAGGTCAGGATGCGGGTGTCCTGATTGTCGGTGTTGCGTTCTTTGTATTTGCTCTTTTGCTTCACCGCGCGGAACGGGTTTTGCTCGCAAAAACCTTCGTCGATGGCATGCTGGAAGAAGCTGCCGCACACTGCGAAAATCTGCGCGATAGAGCCTTGCGCCAGTCGGTAAGCGTCCTGCTGGGCGGGCCGGTTCTGCTCTTGGGCGCGCTTGCGTTCTTCTTTGGCGACGGTCTGGCTGAACGGGCGCCAGTCGGGGTTGAGCACAAAGGTATCGGTCGCGGTTTTTTTGCGCGCGCCGATGCGGTTGAAGCGGGATTTCACCACCGGACCGACCCAGGCAGGGTCGGGCGCCAGGCAGAACTCCATGAAGCTCTCGGCCTGGGTGCGGCGCATGGCGAGCAGGGGTGTGCGGGATTTCACCAGCGTCCACAGCAGCAGGCGTTCGACATGAGTACGGTACGAGTTGAACGTGGACTCATTGCCGGCGTAGGACTTGAGAAAGCTGCGCACGGCGCGATAGCCTTCGATGGCTTGGGTCTCGGCAGGGAATTGCTCCAGATATTCCCGGATAGCGGGGAGCTCTTCCTTTAAGGAGCTGAAATTGAGCTCGCCGAACTTCGCGTAGGTTTCGAACAGCGGATGAGGTGACGATGGCGCGGGCATGAGAATTCGCTTGCTGACAACGCGGGAGGTGGCGGCATGATCGTGCAGCTCGGGCGTATATGCAATATCCGGGTCTGACAGTTATCGGATATTGCATTTGTGGCGGGGGGTGTGCTAGTGCCGGGCGTTAAACCCTGGGCTCTGTAATCGATTGTTCCGGCTAGCTCAAGACTATCCAGCGTTAAACGGTGTGTGAACGGGCTGTTTTAAGTGAGTTGATTCACGCTAAGTGCCTGTTTCGACGAGTTTTCTGCTGAGAAAGTACAACCATCCGCAGCTATGTTGGCTGCCTAAACCCCCGTATTTGCTGGGTTCGGTGGTGTTTTCGGCGCAGGGATGGGCAACTGCGGTGGGTCAGCGAGGCGCTCTAGCTTGGCCGACTCATGTGGATGGCTCCCGGCCTAGATGTTAGGTGGCGGTCTCGGGAGGCCGGCTTGCTGCGGGCTGAGACGGATGCAATTGCCAGCCCGGGCCTGCGGTTGCCGTGCGCTTAGCTGATGTCGGGTACTCACATGATTGTCGTTGTAAAGAATGACTTTGGTTGACTATGCCCGAGCTCCAGACGGGACTGTCCCTGTGCATGATGATTGGCGATGCGCTGAAGACTCGGCCCTGATGAGTGGCCGTTAATGATTGATCAGTGTTATTAGAAAGCCAGGTGGCAATCGACCAGCTCGACGTGGTTGCGGTGTTCAGCAACTGACCGGATCTGTTTCATGCAGACGGACCGGGGCTGGTTGATCAGCGCCGATGTAGCGGTGAACGAATAGCAGGAACGTACATGAGCGAGGTCGAAAACGCTTGGGTCGAGCGCGTTGAGATAGACAGGATGAGGAAGCTGGGCGAGACGGACTCGAGGGCTATGGTGAAATGCGCTCACCAACCACCCTGATAACGAAACATCCTGTTACGCATAATGTATATTATGTTAAATTATGTGTCGGGCTTTGGTTGGTAGCGCGGTAACCGATACCTAAAATCAGATTTGCCTCTGATGATCGTACCGGCTGGAAATCAGTCACATACACCTCTTCCCCATACTGTCTCCGCAACCCGGCTACCTTATCGGAGCGCTTCGATTGTCTCTCGATAGAGCATCTCAGCGACATGCGGTTGCTGTTCACAACAACCGGCGCATGGTGTCGGCACCTTTACTCTGCAACTCTGGCAAACCCATAACGACGTGCTTGGGCCAGAAAGCGGACGGGACGACGGTCGCAACTAGATCACATCAACCCTGGAAACCCTGATCACCATCTCTTCTTGTGCAAAGCGTCTTTCAAGCTCGGCTTTATAACTTTCCCACCATGGTCGATCCAACTGCTGCAGCATTATTTCGTAGATAACAATGGCGTCGTGACTCCTGCCTGCCTGGTGCGTATTCCATAGCCCTTCGACAGGCACCCGCGTGAATGCCGTCATTCCGCCAAAGCGTTCCAATAACTCTTCGCGAACCTGGGAAAATAGTTCAGATCGAAACTCCCTACCTTCGTTGTCACGCTGAGGGAGAAAAATTTCCACTAAATACATTTTTTCCTCGTGGATTGAGTGCATGAGGTCTGAATGGGATGAGGCAAGTTGTTGCTAGTTGAGGTAGAGACAAAAGGCCAAGCGGTCGAGTTCGATAGACAGGCGCAATGCTTTCTCCAACGGTTCCTGCGGCCAAGCATGCTCCCGGCATGACGCGAGAAACCCAGGCACCTTGGCAAACCTTCAGACAGGTTGTGCTCTCACGGGGAAAACGCCAGGTCTTCATGGCGGTCGGCTGTACAGATGGCTTCGGTCGCAGTTTCGACAAGAGGGTACGGATTCGGTCGATTGGCGCTGCGGTATGAACCGCCCTCCTCTGCGGCCCCTCCTCCTTGTAGCTAATGCGCGCTCGGCTTGCGGATTGCTACAGTCCGACGTCCGTTATCGTCGCGCTGGTTTTGACTTTGGGGCGAAGCAGCCACCTCGCAGTGCCCAATAGACGGATCATTGCTATCAGGCGCTGCGAGTTTCGACGACGATTTACCGACCAGGCAAAATGATCGATTACAGATTGCATGCGGTTCGTCGAGCGCAAACCAAGTAAACCTGATTCACGCGCAGCTGAGATGCCTCTGCTCAGCTTACGACGGCCCTGAACGACAACTGTTAGCCGCGAATCCGATGTTCCGTGAAGGAGTAGTCTTCTTGGCAGTCCCCTGCAGGATCTGATTCGACACTGGTGTAATGGACGGTGTCGGCATCGAGGAACTTGTAGCTGTAGACGTCTGGCGAGGACACGCCAACTGTCTTCATCGCATTCTTCCCGTTAGCTGCTGTCCATGTCCCGTGCTCCACTTGGATGCGCTGGGACTGCTGAGCGTCCCGGTAGAATGTGACCGTGAATTTCCCGTCTTGCTGGAAGCTGGTATTCCACGACAAGAACTGACACTTACCGTTTGCTTCTCGCAAACCCTTCCACGAGCCCACCAAGGCTGGATCGTTCACAGGTTTGTTAGCTGCGCAGCCGCCAAGCACTGCTGTGAGGGCGACGATGCCGAATGAGATACTCCGTTTCACCTAAACTTCCTTCTGCAAAGTAATCGAATACGCGGCGCTAATATGCACACCAAATAGATATCGACCGTTGGGTAGAAATCTTTTGCCATCTCGGATTCGATCTTCACCCAAAATCAACAAATCCTCAGTGGCCGTTTTCTTTGATCTTAACAAAGGCCGATTCGTGGCTGGGTTGTTAGTGCAAGTCGTGCTCACTTGATTCGAACGACGGTCGGATACTCAGCGGTCGCCGATTCGTGATACATGTCATCAAGCCAGGTGGCGATCCCTTGCTCGTCTACAAAATCAGGAATCACTATCTCCCAAAGCCGCGAGTGCTTGCCTTGGCTTTCGTCCAATCGAAAGACCTGCCAATCTCCATCGATCTTCTTGACACCCATCATTCGTCCGAAAACCTGAAAGACCATCATTCCCATCATCAAATCAATCTCCTGGCTGACTCGCTCTGGCGTAGCTAAAAGCGCAACAGCTTGGCCAGTGATCTCGCTTTTGATGCCGTCATAACGCTGGTGCCATGACCATTGCCCGATTGCGCGTGGTAGAACCGCGACGAAATGTGACTCTGGAACCTCCCAGGATTAGCTTGGCTTCCGTCGCGCCTATGACCCCTACTCATAGGATAACAACACGCCTTGTTGGGATATTGGGGCCTGCCTAGAGTGGCATCCATCGCAGCGCACCAAGCGCTCGACGATCGACCCACGAGCATCGAACGCGGTCTGGTTATCGACTTCACACTCGCTCCCGGCGCCTCTGGCGCTGGCGACAGTGCTCAAGAAACCACCGACGTTTAGTTTGCCGACTCAATGCTGACCCCAATCAAACTTGCCATAAGGAATATAAAGATGAAATCCAAAACCACAATTGCCGCTCTCATCTCATCTCTCACGCTGGCAGCGCTTACAACTGCAGTTGCTGCACAGGAAAAAAAACCGCCGCGGTAGAGCCCGCCAAAACGGTCGTACTCGTACACGGCGCGTTCGCTGACGGTTCATCGTGGAGCAAAGTGATTCCGTTACTTGAGAAAGCTGGACTGAAAGTGGTCGCGGTGCAGAATTCTCTGGACTCACTGGACGGCGACGTCGTAGCTGCCAACCGCGCGATCAACGATGCGCAAGGGCCTGTGGTTCTGGTAGGACACTCATGGGCAGGCGCTGTCATCAGCGACGCCGGCGTCAACGACAAGGTCAAATCCTTGGTGTATGTGGCGGCTTACGCACCTGATGATGGCCAATCTGTGTACGACTCAGCTAAACCCTATCCGCAGATGCCAGGATTGGCGTCTTTCGTGAAAGATGCCGATGGCTACCTGAAGGTCAGCGACGCAGGCGTCGCCAGGTTTTTCGCACCTGACCTTTCCCCTTCCGAACAGAAACTGATTGCCGCCACTCAAGGCGCCTTGAACAGCAAAGCACTGAGCCAGCCAGTGCCCCATGCTGCCTGGCACAAGGTGCCTTCATTCGCAGTGGTAGCCGCTAATGACTTGATCATCTCGCCGCAGCAGCAACGCGATCAGGCCAAGCGCATGAACGCCACTTCTGTCGAAGTGCCTTCAAGCCATGTTGCAATGCTTGCTTATCCGAAAACAGTCGCGGATCTGATTATCAAAGCGGCCAAATGATCGATGAATCATCGCAACGATTCGCCTTTCTCTATCAACTTTGGCATGCGAGATGACAATCATGAACTGGTAAATAACAGACTGTACTCAATAGGCCCGGCTAAATGTCGGGCTTGCTCGTTGACGCCGCCAAGTCTTGAGCGAGCATGGTCTGTATGGGGAAGTTCTCCCGCTTACTCTGACGCTACGGTGTCCGTCTGACGTTGGGTCGGCATGGGAATAGCGGACTCGTCGTTTCGCTTACTACACCGGAGCGCGCTGATCCTAGGTCAGATTCAATCCCCCATCCATAAGGAGTATTTCTCCGGTCAAATAGTCTGACTCGACCAGCATGGCAACCGCTTTTGCGATGTCGTCCGGGCTCGCGGCCCTGCGCATGGGTGCCCGAGTTCGCCACAGCGCTTGAGCCTCTGTCCACTCTGCAGTTAGAGGCGTGTCGACCAACCCAGGCGCCACGGCGTTTACGCGAATTTCTGGCCCAAGCGACACCGCAAGCAAGCGGGTCATGTGATTCAGCGCAGCTTTGCTTACCGCATAGGGAATCGATGCGCCCTTGGGACGGACACCGGCGTGGGAGCTGATGTTTACTATGCATCCTGGTCGACCGGAACGGGCGGCATCGCGCAACGCCGACTCGGCCAAAGTGACCAAATGAAACGGCGCAACAACATTAATCTCGTTAAGTTCGTGCCATACGGTGGAGCTTGCAGAGGCAAGGTCGCCGTGCGGGATGACTCTGCTGATACCAGCGTTATTGACCAGAACATCAAGCTGTCCCCACGCCGCAATAGCCTCATTGATGAGCCTGACCCTGTCCGCCTCGATGGAAAGATCAGCTTGCACGTAAGTGGCCCGCTTCAGTTCCGCAACCATGCCGAGTCCCGTATCCGCAGAGTTTCTGGAATGGAGCACCACGGCGTAGCCTTCTTGGCTGAATTTGCGAGCAATGGCTGCGCCGATACCGGATGTCGATCCTGTCACCAACACTACGCGTAATGCGTCACCCATTGCCGGGTTGAGTTTCATAGGGTGTCTCGACTGATCGCTAAAAGAGTAAGCGGCAGCGTACACACCTTGCACTGATCAGTCAGTGCATCCGCTGAGGCCGTACCCTCTATAGAATCTTACTGGCGCGCTGGGTAGGAACATCCTTGAGCGAAGCACCGGCAAATCGCGAGGGCCAGGTCACGAGTAGGTGAGCCACGACCTACAGTCTTGTAGAAGCGACCAGCTTCAAGTCTGCGCTGCTGCCACGTGACTAAGTCCTAATATTGAGCATAAAAAAACCGTCGGCTGACGACGGTTTTAAAAAGGGACTTTAGCGCAAGGAACGTTTATTTCATCGCAGGCCAGTCCGAATAGCCAGTCGAGTCACCACCGTACCAGTAGACCTTGGGTGCTTCAGCCAACGGCGCTCCGCTGCCCAGACGATAAATCAGGTCAGGGTTGGCGATAAAAGGGCGGCCAATGCTAAACAAGTCCGCTTCCCCCGCCGCGAGCGTTTGCTCGGCCAGATCAAGTGTGTACTGGTTATTGGCGATGTAGGCTCCGCTGAAACGCTGCCGCAGTAGTTTAAAGTCGACGCCGTTGGCCTCTTCGCGACTGAGCTGAGTTACGCCCTCAATTTCATGGATATACAGCACGCCCAATTCAGATAGCGCGGCAACATAGGCGCCGAAAGTGGTCATGGTATTGCTGTCCAGGGGTGTTTCGCCTGGCGTTGTAGTTACTGGAGAGATGCGGATGCCTACACGTTCGGCGCCCCACACGTCGATGACTGCTTTGACCACATCCAGAGGGAAGCGCAGGCGGTTTTGCAGTGAACCCCCATAACGGTCTGCGCGAACATTCGTGCTGTCGCGAACGAACTGCTCAAGCAGATAGTTATTAGCCGAATGTACTTCTACACCATCAAAACCGGCGATCTGGGCGTTCTGCGCGGCTCGGCGATAATCCTCTACGATCAGCGGGATCTCATCGGTTTCCAGCGCCCGGGGCGTAACGAAATCTTTCATTCCCTCATAAACCCGGATTTGCCCATGAGGCTTGATCGCCGATGGCGCTACGGGAAGCCCTCCGTTGTGCATGTCAGGGTGCGACATGCGCCCGGTGTGCCAAAGCTGAAGGAAAATTTTACCGTCATGGCGATGCACCTCATCGGTCACACGTTTCCACGCGGCGATTTGCGCCTCAGTCCAGATCCCGGGCGTTCGCGTGTAGCCCCGAGCCTGGGCGGAAATATTGGTCGCTTCAGTCACAATCAAACCGGCGCCTGCCCGCTGGCCGTAATATTCAGCGACGTAGTCAGGCTGAACACCGGCATCATCGGCGCGACTGCGAGTCATCGGCGCCATCACAATTCGGTTTTTCAGTTGCAGTCCGCCCAGGGTGACGGGCTGCAGCACGGGACTCGCGGAACGATCACTCATCATATTTTTCTCTCTGCACGTCAAGGTAAATGTGGATGCGCTCAGTCAATGGCCTTGGCCCATACGGCCTGCGCATTCTTCGCTTGGGGTCTGAGACGGGTAAGTCGCGATCAGCTCACCCGTCGCCGGGTTACGCGAGGTGGCAAAGGCAGGGGCGTTCGAGGCAGCGTTTAGATTGGTCATCGGGATCACCTCGTTAACGATGGTGCAGCACGTTATGCGCTGCAATGACCGTCACATTAGGCAAGTCCGATAGGGCCAAGAAGGCATGTTGTTATCCTATGACTGCAGATCATAGGCAGTGTGGGCAGGACAGATACGAGGTGCACTTGAGTGAAGTGAATTTAGCCCCCACCGGATGCATGAGAACCATGCGCGAGAGGCAGGATAGCCTGCAGTTGGAGGTGGGCCTGACACCGTCACACCCGCGAGGTTGATCAGGCACGCTTACACTGCAACAAATGCCGGACCTCCCATTACCGGCCCGAACTCGACCCGTTTGACCGATCCTGGTCATTCCCAAGCTCACATCCTCACCAAGGGTTGCATCCGCGCCTTCGCTGCTTGTCGCGCCTTCATTCAAGCGCGCGATCTTCACCGCCCTGCCCTCGTCCAAGCAGCTTTCTGATGCGCCATTCAAGTCCAAGCCGGTTTAGTAATTTTCTCACCTGAGCCCGAGTCGCTTCGCAGGAACGACCGAGCCAAACCGAAAGTCGGCTGATTAGCGGATCACGCCAAAGGCGCGACCATCACATCGGTCTGGCCATTCTCGTTCAGAACAGCACGCACAAAGCCTTCAGCCTTCTTGCGCTCAACAAAATCACGGACAAACGCCGCACCTGCCTGGCGAGATTGAGGAACGGCCATGGCTTGGCGGATGGATGTGAATGCCCCATCAAGAACACGGTAAGAGTGATCACCGGCTGCGATCTTTTCCAGCGGTTGTCTTACACCCGCAGCTGCATCAAGAGACTGCTCGATGTAAATATCCACGGCACCGGCGGAGGTTGCTGCACGTTCAAGCTGCGCATGCTTCAGCGTGCGGGAAAGAAACAGGTCATAGGCGGCCCCTTTGCCCACCGCGATTTTGACGCCTGCCTTATCAAGGTCCTCTACCTGCTGATATGCCGAATCAGCGGCCACCAAATAGGTACCCTCGATGATCACGTATGGTTCGCTGAAGGCGATCTGCTCTTCGCGCACGGGCTCAATGGCCAGAAATGCGACATTCCAGACGCCCTCTTCAAGCGCTGCGAACACCTTCCCGGCGGCATCAAAGGTGACCATCTGCAACGGCACGCCAAGTTCCTTAGCCAAAGCCTTGGCCAATTCCACCGAGATCCCTTGGGCTGAGCCATCCGCCTTCTGTTGCGCCAGGACAGGATTGCCGAAATTAATCGCGGCGCGCAGCACACCTTCCGGAGCCAGATCTTGCAGCACTTCATGGTCGAGAAAGGTCATTTGTTTACTCCGGGTTTAAGTTCAGTCGTCCTTACACTTTTATCAACGCGCCTCACCACCGTACTGACTGCAAAGCACGGAAAGTGTAACCAAGGAGCGATTTAGTTTCGTAGTTCTGTGGGCTGTGGGAGCACGGTTTGCGCTGCCTACGATATCCGGGACTGGCATCACCGATATGGGTGGTGCCAGTGCTGTTCGGCTTAGTGAGCCTCGCGTGTCACTGGGTTGCCAATGTGCGGTTCATCTTTATTGCTCACACGCATCAGGATGGTCATGAGAAATCCGACCACCAGCAAGGCACTTAGAAACAACAGGCCGGTGGCTGCACTTTGGCTATTGCCTTTGACCATCCCGATCAACGATGGCCCAGCGAAGCCGCCCAGGTTGCCGATGGAATTGATAACGGCAATGGAGACCGCAGCGGTGGTACGGTCGAGGAAAAGCGTCGGCAGTGCCCAGAACGGTGATTTGAAGCTGTAAAGCCCGGACAACGCGACACAGATCATCACCGTCGCCAGGTAGGGGTTTTGCAGCATGCCGGCACCTACCATACCGAACGCCGCGATGAGCAGCGGGATAGCCGAGTGCAGCTTGCGCTCGTTGCGTTTATCGGAGCTACGCGACCACGCCACCATGGCTGCAGTTGCAACGATGTAAGGCAGCATGGCGATCAGGCCAATCTGGGTGTGTGTCAAAGACTCCGAAAAGCTTTTGATGATCTGCGGCATCCAGTAACCGATACCCAGGCTTCCGCATTGATAAACGAAGTAGATGAAGCTCAGATACAACACTTTGGGGTTGGTCATCGTCTTAAACACACTAAGGCGCTTCACGTTCTTGCGACTTTGACGATCACGCTCAAGCTCTTCGATCAGCCAGGCTTTTTCATCAGGCTTGAGCCACTTGGCCTGTTCAGGTTTGTCGGTGAGAAAGAAGTAGCAGGCAACGCCCAGAAAGACGGCAGGAATGCCTTCCAGAAAAAGCATCCAGCGCCAGCCGCTCCAATTCAGCCAGCTGATGTTATCCATGATCCAGGTGCTCATCGGCGCGCCGATTATGTAGCTCACCGGGATAGCAGCAGTGAACAGTGCAACCGTGGTGGCCAACTCTTTGGAGCGAAACCAGAAAGTCAGATACACGATGATGCCTGGAAAAAACCCGGCTTCGGCAACGCCCAGAAAGAAGCGCAGGATGTATAGCTGATTGGCCGTCTGCGCGAAGGCTGTCAGTGCCGCAATGATGCCCCAGGTCACAAGGATCCGAGCAATCCAGACACGCGCACCGAACTTGTTCAGCATCACGTTACTGGGCACTTCAAACAGGAAATAGCCGATGAAGAAAATGCCGGACACGAAACCGAAAGCCTCACTGGACAACGCGAGTTCTTTATTCATTTGCAATGCCGCATAGCCGATATTGGCGCGGTCGAGATAGGACACGATGTAGAGCAGGAAAACGAACGGGATGATGCGCAGGGTAACCTTGCGAACGATGGCGGCTTCATCTGGCTTATTGTTGTTCATGGCGGCCTCATCGGAACAGGCCAAGGCCTGCTCCATTCATTATTGTAAGAGTCGACGGGTCAGGCCGAGAAAATCATGCAGACCGGGCTTCCGGTAGAAACCGTGAACCCGGTCTTACTCAACGCACCGGTCCTGGCGTCCGTTGCCATTGAAATAATCGTGTCGCTGTCTTCATTGAGCGCGAACAGAAAGCGCTCGTTGGGTGTGAGGGTGAAAAAGCGCGGCGTCTTGCCATCGGTGGGCATGAATTCCACCGGGGTCAGCATGCCGCTGCTCTGATCGATGGCGAACACTGCCACGCTGTCATACCCCCGGTTCGAGGCGTAGAGGAAGCGGCCACTGCGGTCGATCTCGATCTCCGAAGCACGGCTGTTGCCAGTGAACGTCGATGGCAATGACGGCACTATCTGGATCGGCGAAAGCGCGCCGCTTTGGCTATTGAAGCGGTACGCGGTCAAGCTTGAGTCAAGTTCATTGACCACATACGCAAATGACGTTTTTGGATGAAAAGCCAGGTGACGCGGCCCGGAGCCCTCGCGACTGACCACGAACGGTTGATCGGCGGGATACAGCTTGCCGTTGTCAAACTTGAAGCTGAACACTCTATCCAGGCCCTTATCGGGTACCAGCACAAACTGGCCCGAAGGATCGAACGGGTTGAAGTGCGGCTTTGAGAAGGGTTGCTCAACGCGGTGTGGGCCCACCGGCCCTTCCAGTTTGAGCAATTGATTGAGGCTTCCGAGAGACCCGTCTTCGCCAACGTTCAAAACTGCGAGCGATCCACCGATATGATTCGACACCACTAGGAAGCGCTGCGTAGGGTCGAGTGCCAAGTGAACCGGGTTTTTGCCATCACAGCTTTGACGATTTATGAACGTCAGCTTGCCTGTAGCCTTATCAACGCTGAACGCACTCACTTCGGTCAGGTCACCATGTACCGTATAAAGTCGATCTCCAGCCGTGTTGAGCGCAAGGAATGAGGGGTTAACCAGATCCTTGACGACCTGCACCAGAGCCAATGTACCGGCATCCTGATCGACCTTGTAAACAGTGATCCCCTCACCGCGTGCATTACGCTCACGTGTAGTGCGCGACCCGACATAGGCGTACATGTGGGTATTTCTCCCTGAGTCAGTATTGTTGTTCAGAAGGTTAGCGGCCTGAGCAAGACCGGCGGGCAACAGAGATCCCAGAGCAGAAATACCCGCTACAGCGCCCATCTGTTTGAGTACAGTGCGGCGGGTTGCGCCATTTGAAGCAGGCAAGCGGGTGCCTGCGTCTTTATCATCGCCGTACATAGATGCGTCCTTTTTATTGTTAATCGCATGTTGTCCGGCCCCTGGCGAAGCCGGGATCAGATCAGTGCGTCGTTCGCGCCACTACTTTGCGTATGACGAACGGGAGAACGCCCCCGTGCATCAGGTAACGAATCTCTTGCAGCGAGTCCAAACGGACACCGAGATCGACCTGCTGCTGGTCACCATTGCCGCGATGGATAACCAGACTCACTTGGTTGTCACCGACAACCAAGTCATCCAGACCAATGAAGTCAAGGCGCTCATCACCCTGAAGATCAAGCTCGGCTGCCGACTGCCCGTTTTTGAACTGCAGCGGAATGACACCCATGCCAATCAGGTTGCTACGGTGGATACGCTCGATGCTCTGCGCCACCACCGCCTTCACTCCCAGTAACGCCTGAGCTTTCGCCGCCCAGTCACGACTGGAGCCTGCGCCGTAATTGATTCCCGCAAAAACGACCATTGGTGTCTGCTGGGCCGCATAACTTTTGGCTGCTTCGTACAGAGGCAGGCAGGCACTGTGATCGGCGTTCCAGGCCCACACGCCCAGCCCTGGCTGGTTATCACCTAGCTGCAGATTTTTCACCGACTTGTTGGTGAAGGCTCCGCGCACCATGACTTCATGGTTACTGCGCCGGGTGGAGTACTGATTCAGGTCAGCCGGATCTTCACCGCGTTCTAGCAACCACTGGCCGGCCAGACTGTCTGCCGGAATCGAATAAGCTGGCGAAATGTGGTCAGTCGTGACGTTGTCACCCAGCACCGTCAGCGTACGAGCGCCGCTGATTGCCAGGCTTGTTTTGGGCTCACGAGCGATGTCAGCCAGGTATTGAGGCCGGCGCAAGTACGTCGAATCGGGGCTCCAGGGGAATTGCACGCTCCCCTCAGCCGACAAGGCTTGCCAGTGATGAGTACCCTCCCAAACCTTGGCCAGACGCTGCTGGAAGAATTCAGGCTTTACTGCTTTGGCGGCTTGCTCTGCAATCTCTGTGTCCGAAGGCATCAGATCGCGCAGGAACACGGGATTGCCATCACGATCAGTGGCGAACGCATCGGATTGAAGGTCGATATCAATGGTGCCCGCGATGGCATAAGCCACGCACAAAGCCGGTGAAGCCAGATAACCTGCTGGAATCTTCGGGTTCACCCGCCCTTCGAAATTGCGGTTACCCGACAGCACCACAACGCCCTTCAAGCCCTGGTCTGCGAATGTGTCGACGTGCTCTTCGAGCGAGCCCGAGTTACCGATACAGGTCATGCAGCCAAAACCCGCCAGATCGAATCCCAGTGCTGAAAAGTCTTCCAGCAGATTTGCCTCTTTCAGGTAGTCAGCGACTACTCGAGAACCCGGCGACAAGGAGGTTTTGACCCAAGGCTTGCGCTGTACACCGAGCTTGCGCGCCTTTCGGGCCAGCAAGCCGGCCTGGATCATCTGGGCGGGGTTCGCGGTGTTCGTGCAGCTGGTAATGGCGGACATCACCACGGCGCCATGGGTAATCGACTCGCCAAACGACGGCTCGAAAAAGCTCCGTTGCGCAGGTGCTGTAATCAACTTTCCTTCGCCCATTACTTCTTGATGGAATGAGGCGGCAGCGTTCGAAAGCTTTTGACGCTGATGCGGCTGGTGTGGGCCCGCAACACTCGGCTCGATGTCAGCCAGGTCCAGATTGATCAACTCATCGAATTCGGGTTCGATCAGTTCATCGCGGCGCCAGAGCGGCTGAGCACTCATGTAGCTGATCACCTTGCGGCACAGCTTTGGCGAGCGGCCGCTGAGTTTCAGGTAGGAAAGCGTTTCGTTGTCGAACGGAAAGAACACCACCGTCGCGCCGTATTCGGGTGCCATGTTGGCAACAGTGCCGCGTGCAGCCCAGCTCAGAGCGGATACACCGGGGCCGGTGAACTCAACGAACTTGCCGACGACCGAGCGCTTACGCAGAATCTCTGCCACGTGCAGCGATAGGTCAGTGGCGGTAACTCCAGGGCGCAGCGCATTGGTGACTCGGATACCGACGACCTTCGGAAAGCTGATCGGCACGGGTTCGCCAACCATGGCTGCCTGACCCTCCAGGCCACCAACACCCCAACCCAGAACCCCAATGGCGTTGATCATTGGGGTGTGACTGTCCGTCGCGACCATGTCGTCTGGATGCAACAAGCGCTGACCGTCTTCAGTTGTGCTCTCCCACACCACCTGCGCCAGGGCTTCCATGTTCATCTGGTGAATGATGCCGGTACCTGGGGGAATGACGCCGAAGTTGGTCAGGCTTTTTTGAGCCCACTTGATGAAGCGATACCGCTCTCCATTGCGTCGAAAATCGATGTCAAGGTTTCGCTCAACTGCATCCTCTTCTGCGTAATGCTCCACGATTACGGAGTGATCGATGGTCAGCACAGCGGGGATTAGAGGGTTCATGGCTTCCGGATCGCCGCCCAGCTCAGCCACAACGTCTCGCATGCCCGCAAAATCAGCCAGTGCCGGCAGACAGGTGGTGTCATGGAACATCAAGCGATTAGGCTGAAACGGCACTTCACAGTCGGGGCCTTGGCCAGTGGCGCGTGCCAGGACGGATGGCAATGCTTGAGGAGAGCAACGGGCTACGTTCTCCAGCAGGATTCGGATCGAATAAGGCAGTTTCGATAGTTGCGCTGAGGAAAGCATCTTGCCCAGGTCGACATAAGCAAATGGCTCGTCGTCGATCACCAGGTGATTGAGGAGATCGTAGGCAGTCTCGGTCATTCTCGTATCGCTCAGGCTTTTTATAAGGGTCGCGGGATTCGGTTGCTGGCCGATCCATACCGCTGATGAGCCGATACTAGGACTACTGAGCACCACTGAAAATTGATGAATCGCCACAGCTGCGTTCTCCAAAGGAGAACGCTTGGTCAGGCGTCTGCGAGCTTCAAATTATCTATGAGCGTTTTGAGGGTGGACGACGCGGTGTCATATCTTTTGACTACCAACTGGAGCGCCCTTCGAGCCCAGGGCTCTTCCAGCGTCACGGCTTTGAGCTTGTGGCTGCGCAGATATTGATTGATCACACTGCGCGGCAAGACGGCCACGCCCAGCCCTGCAGAGACCATCCTGCACATGCAATCGAAGCTGCTGATCCTGATTCTAAGTTTGAGCGCCATGTCCAGTTTCTCGGCCTCGGCGGTTAGCAAGGTGTGCATCGAACTTTCAAGGTGGGGGCCCACGAACTCATGCTTGAGAACCTCTTCGAACCGCACGGACTTGCGGCCCGCCAGCGCATGACCGGTGGGTACTACCAACGTCAATTCATCATTGCGATAAGGTATTGCCTCTAAACCTTGTGCAGGTGTCTGACTGGCGATAATCCCTAGATCTGCACGACCGTCTGCTACGGCCCGAATGACGGCAGAGCCGACACGCTCTTCAATGTCGAATTTGATTTGGGGATACAGCGAAACGAAATCGGCAATGTCCTGAGGGAGGAATTGCGAGAGCGCCGAGGTGATGGCGTGTATGCGCAAATGGCCTTTGATACCGCTCGCGTAGTCGCCAAGTTCGTGGTCAAGTTGCGTGAGCGTCTGTCTAACCTGGCGTGCATAAAACAGCAGTGATTGCCCCGCCGGGGTTAGCTCCACGCCTCGCGCGTTACGCACCAGAAGCGGTGCGCCGATCTGACTTTCAAGCTCTGACACCCGCTTGCTGATTGCAGAAACCGCTAAGTGCTTCATACGGCCCACTCGCGTTAGGTTTCGCTCTTCAGCAACGGTGATGAAAATATCCAAACTGGTCAGATCATAACGCACGGCAATACCCTTGAAATTCATCGAGGCGTTCAGGTAAGGCGTTCAATATGCCTTGCGCAGCGCTTCATCTTCCTCTTGATGCCCGGCGCAAATATCGATTGCGACCGAATTCCATCTCGCCCGAATTCACTGACACTTGCTGCCAAATATGACCTAAGCGAGATCGCCCACTTTTTGTTAGCTGCGACAATTCTATAAGTCATCGCTGTCTCGAACGTTGCCGTCTTTCGGCTCTCCCCAGCTTTAGCATGGGCGCCGCTGTGACGCTTCAAGCACGGCGCAGGTGACAACGTTAAGTGGCAGTCAGGCGTGCGGCCTGGCCGCCCTTGGTTCAACCATCCAGCGCCCGCGCGCTGAATGCCGGTGCCGACCCAACCCCCGGCTTAGCTCAGGCGTCAGGCTGCTGAACGGTGTCATCCGCAACGTTTGGTTCAACACGTTGTTTCTGACTCGCCCGATTTTTGCGGTCCTGGGTCCGTCGCAGTGAGGCCTGTTGCTTTGCATACCGTGCCTGAGCCGCAGTGACGACGCCGGCCGGTTGACCGTTCAGGTCCAGGCGTGGGGCATTTTCTACCATGCTTGCCCAGTATCGCGTGCCCCGACACCAGGTCGAGATGCCCAGCTTGAGCTGTTCGAGAGTGAGTCCGAGCAACGACAGATGTTGCTCGGCGTCCTTGAGGATGCCTTCTTTCAATGGGACCTTGGGAGCCGGGTTGACCGGGAAGGCCAACGGAAAATGCTTCTGTAACGACCAGATCGCATCCACCGCCGGATCCTTCTCGCGAGGCTTCGGATCGGCCTGCGGTTTTCGCTTGGGACGTGGTGCGCTCTCGGCCTGTGCGGGCGCCTTTTCGGCCCGCAAGCGGTCGCGTAGTTCAGCTAACTGTTCAAAACCCATCGTTGTATTCACTGCCTGTAGGTAAATTGCCTGGATGCAAGGGTATTCGATGCCGTGCCTTGTAGCAGCAAAAACAGGACGGATCGTCGCGGTTTCGTGGAATACACGCTGCACTGCGCTTGAGAACGGTGTCCAAATCGAGCACTCACTGAATACCGCCCGGGGTCAGCGCCAGGTTGCGCCTGGCAGGTTATAGTCCATCCATCGCCTGTTGAGCCCTTGCGATGAATCTCTGGAACGCCGTTGGACACCAAGGCCAGGCGTGGGGCGACTGCGTTTACCCGGCCCATGCGCAAGCCCACATCGGGTGAACAGGAAGACGCCGATATGCCCATGAACAACGAACCTCAATCGCGACTGTTTTTCGCCCTTGGCTGCCCCTCTGCGCTGAGGAAGACCATTTCCCAGTGGCGCTCATCACTCGGGCTGCGGACTGGTCGACCCGTTCCAACGGCCAATTTTCACCTGACGCTGCTGTTTCTGGGGGCCGTGAACACAGCGCGAATCGCAGACATCTGCACCGTTGCGTCCAACGTCAAAACCCCTGGAAGACGAATTACCCTGGCCCTTGATCGCCTAGAGGTCTGGCGCAAATCGAAGGTGCTAGTGCTCATGCCAGACGATGCGCCTGCAGAGCTCATGCGGTTCGCTTACGCCCTGGAACAGGCGATGCTGCCCTTCGTGCATAACCCGGAACAGCAGGAATTCCGCCCTCACCTGACCCTGTCCCGGGATTACCTGTCTCAGGTTCCGGAGGCAGGCAGCCCACCCGAGTTTTTTCTTAGGGCTGACCGGTTTGCTCTTTACGAGTCCCATAAAGGCCAATACCGAATGATCGCGGAATGGCCCCTTGTTGAATCTGAATCCTGAAGCCTTAATGACGCCAGCGCGTATACGCCTGCCGCGCGTCTTCCCGCCCCCTGCTCCGTTGGCCTGGCCAAGGTACAGTCACCGCCATCGATGCTGGTAGAATTCGGAACACTGCCACCTTGATCAAGAGAAAGTCCATGAACACAGAACTCACAGAAGAAGAGATGCGACGCGCGCTCTTCGGCGACGCTGAGGTCTCTCCTCCCGCCGCACCCGAACCCGCCCCTGCACCCGCAGTCACGAAAGAACCTGATCCGGAAGTGATCATCGAGCCGCCGGCCAAGCCTGTCGCCAAAAAGAAGGTCGCTAAAGCCTTCACGCCCAGGCTGCGAGTCACCCTGAGGGTTGGCAATGTTTTCGAAGGCGAAACCCAGGAATTTCTGCACGAAGCCGACACCCTCAGCACCCTGCTTGCAGAGCAGGAAGCCACCAAACTGGCGAGAAAGAAGTTCAAGTACGTTGAAGTGGTGTCGGTCAAGCCGATGTGATGTCTTCACCGCCCCTTACCGCGCGTGAAACCTTACAAGTCTTGAAAGACATCGCCTTGGGTGTCCGCCCCATGCGCCGTTCGGGCGAACAGGCTCGGGCTCATAGCTATTGCGGGCCGATGACGGTCGAGAGCGATGGCTGGATGATTACGTTTTACATCCAGGGCAACACGCTTGATTACTGCCACAGTTGCGTAAGCCCCGACGGCCAGGCCTATCGCTTCGACTCCCTCCAGCGATACGGCACCCATCCCGTCGAACTGCTGAGCACGTGGGAGCGCAGCCAGCTGGAGCGGCTGCTCCTGGCACTTTGAGCCGAGCCCATCGTGGTCGACGGGCCCGCTGTCACCCTGCCAGTGCATCGCACAGCGAAATATAAAAGACTCCTAGCGAACCACCGCCCGCTTCCCTTCCGACCGATTAGTAAGGACTTGCCGTCGGCCGAACCACAATCTCGCTCACGTCCACGTCATCGGGCTGTTCAATGGCATAGGCGAGCGCCCGTGCGATGGCGTCCGCGCTCATCGCCACGCGCCGGAATGCTTTCATTTCTTCGCGCGCGACGTCGTCGGAGATCGTATCGGCCAGCTCGGATTCGACGACGCCGGGACAGACCACGGTGACGCGGATCTTGTCCGTCTCCTGGCGCAGACCATCGGAGATCGCCCTGACGGCAAACTTGGTCGCGCAATACACCGCAGCGGTTGGTGACACCGCGAGGCCGCCGATCGAGGAAATATTGATAACCTGCCCGAAACCTTGCGCCTGCATGCCGGGCAAGACAGCGGCAATCCCGTGCAGTACGCCGCGAACATTGACGTCGAGCATCTGGTTCCACTCATCTACCTTCAACGACGCCAAAGGAGACAGGGGCATTACGCCCGCGTTATTGATGATCACGTCGACCTTGCCGTGCTGCCTGGTGGCCAATGCGACGAACGCCCGCATGGACTGCAGATCGGTGACGTCCAGTGCGCACGCGCTGGCCGACCCGCCGTCGGCCTGGATCTCGTTGGCCAGTGTGTCCAGTCGATCAGTCCGACGTGCGCCCAGTACGACGTGGGCGCCCTTGGCAGCGATGAGCCGGGCCGCCGCTTCGCCGATGCCGCTGCTGGCGCCGGTGATCAGTACGACTTTGTTCTGAATGTTCGACATAACCGTAGCTCCTGTATTTTGCATTGAGTTCAGCAGCGCCCGCGCCATACGCGGGCGCCCCTGGTGGGTACGTCGGGAAGGTTAATGGCAGTGGTCAGGTCGACACGTGCCGAAACCTGCGCAACCTTTGCCTATTCGTGTCTGAGTGGATTTCTGTTTTTCCCCCGAACGCGCCAGTTCAGGTAAGCATCCGCTGCTGACCCACCGCCTTCGCGGGCAAGCGCGCTCCTACAGGATTGGGCGGCAGCGGAAATGCTGCATCAGACCCACGCCCGCGCGGAGCGGCATTGAGATGCATGACGAATCGCACAACCACGGGAAACACCACAGTATTCAGGACAAACCACGAACCATTGTAGGAGCGCGCTTGCCCGCGAACGCGTCAGTTCAGGTAAGAATGCTTAGCTGACACACCGCCTTCGCGGGCAAGCGCGCTCCTACAGGATTGTGCGGCAGCGGAAGTGCTGCATCAGACCCACACCCGCGCGGAGCGGCATTGAGATGCATGACGAATCGCACAACCATGGGAAACACCGCAGTGTTCAGGACAAACCACGAACCATGGAAAACACCACAGTGTCCAGGAGAAACCACGAACGATTGTAGGAGCGCGCTTGCCCGCGAACGCGTCAGTTCAGGTAAGCATCCGCTGCTGACCCACCGCCTTCGCGGGCAAGCGCGCTTCTACAGGATTGGGT
Source organism: Pseudomonas lutea (assembly GCF_000759445.1). Taxonomy (NCBI): domain Bacteria; kingdom Pseudomonadati; phylum Pseudomonadota; class Gammaproteobacteria; order Pseudomonadales; family Pseudomonadaceae; genus Pseudomonas; species Pseudomonas lutea. The sequence goes on along the minus strand of NZ_JRMB01000001.1, from coordinate 958,665 downwards.
GTCGCCTGAAATTTCCGATAGGCAACGGGCATGCGGCCACCCTGAAAACCTGTTAGAAAATGCCGAGCCTGCCTCCCGCGATCATCGTTACGCAGGCGGGTCAGTCATCCCGGACGCACAATCACCATCCAGTGAGAGCCATGAAATGGAACACCCCGACGCTTTCATGCTGCAAAACATGGCCTTCTACCGTGACGAACTGGTTCGCCTGTTGACCCAACGCTTCACCATGCCTGGGACCTGGGAGACCGCCCTGGCGCCGTTGCAGGTCATTCGCCTGGACGCGCCGTCGGAAGTGATCCATACCGTGCACAAGCCGGCGCTCTGCCTGATTGTGCAAGGTCAGAAAGAAGTCGGCGTGGCTGACGACTGCTACCGGTACGACCCGCTCAACTACCTGGTGGTGTCGGTGACACTTCCGGTCTCCGGGCGCGTGCTGGTCGCCACTGCGCAGGCCCCTTACCTGTGTCTGCGTTTCGATTTCGATGCCGCCGATATTGCTCAGGTCATCGCCGACGCTCCCCTGCTGGGCGTGCCGGACGAGCCGCAGCGTGGGCTGTTCCTTGAACGGGTCGATGTCCCGCTATTGGAAACGATGCTTCGGCTGGTCCGGCTGCTCGATACACCCCAAGACATCGCCATGCTCGCACCGCTTGCCCTGCGAGAACTGCACTACCGCCTCCTGCGCGGCGCACACGGGCGCCGTCTGCATGAACTGGCCCTCGCTGATTCGCAGACGCGACGGGTGACGCAGGCCATCGACTGGTTGAACAACCACTACACCCAGCCTTTGCGCATCGAAGAGCTCGCCCGGGTCGCCAACCTGGGCAGCTCCACCCTGCACCATTATTTCAAGGCGGTGACCGCCATGAGTCCGCTGCAGTATCAGAAACAGCTGCGCTTGCAGGAGGCCCGTCGACTGATGCTCGGCGAAGGGCTGGACGTGGCGAGTGCGTGTTATCGGGTAGGGTATGAAAGCCCCTCGCAGTTCAGTCGAGAGTACAGCCGCCAGTTCGGCAGTCCGCCATCCAGAGATGTCGGACGCGCTCGCCGGCCCGCCTGAATCTTTTAGACCTTGAAACGATTGACCAACTGGTTCAGGTTCACCGCGAGCTTGGACATTTCATTGCAAGCACTTGCCGTCTGGCTGGCACCTGCCGAACTCTGAGACGCCAGTTCGCGGATGCTGACCAGGTTGCGATCCACTTCCCTCGCCACGTGCGCCTGCTCTTCGGAAGCGGTAGCGATCAGGATGTTTCGCTCGTTGATCCCGATGATCGCCGTGGCGATCTGGTCCAGCGAGCTGCTGGCATCACCCGCCACGCTCAACGATTCGGATGCCAGGTCTCGGCTGGTGGCCATTGCTTTGACGGCCTGGTCGGAATCATTCTGAATGGCCTGGATCATCTGTTCGATTTCTTGCGTCGACACTTGTGTGCGGTGCGCGAGGGCTCGAACCTCGTCGGCAACAACGGCAAAACCCCGGCCCTGTTCACCCGCCCGAGCGGCCTCGATCGCCGCATTGAGGGCAAGAAGGTTGGTCTGTTCAGCAATGGCCCTGATGACTTCAACCACTTTGGAAATGTTCTGGGCACGGTTGGACAAGCCGGTGATTTGCTCACTGGTGTCCTGCACGTTGCTCGACAACTTCTGGATGGACTTGAGCGTTTGCGACACGCGCTCCAGACCCACTTCAGTGTAACCCTGGCCGCGCCGGGATTCTTCGGACGCCGACTCGGCATTGCGCGCGACTTCATCCACCGCAGCGCTCATCTCGGTGACCGCAGTTGCCGCCTGATTTACTTCATCGTTCTGGGACACCAGGCCAAGACTCGATTGCTCGGTCACCGCCGTCATTTCTTCCGACGCAGCCGCCAGCTGGGATGAAGAATCAGCGATCTGCATGATCGTGGTGCGAAGATTCTGCTGCATGGTGGCCAGAGCGCTCAACAGCCTGCCGGCTTCATCGGTCCCGCTAACTTCAACCTCTTTCGACAAATCGCTCGATGCAATGCGTTCGGCGACATTGAGGGCGTTGCCAAGCGGTGAGGTGATCGTTTTAGTCAGCAGAGTGGCCAGGAACAGGGTCAGCAGCGCGACGAATACAATCAAGCCGACGACGATGTAAAAACCGGAGTCATACACGTCAGTTGCTTGAATGCCGGCAAGCGCAGCGCCCTCGTTATTGAAACGTGCGAGTTCTTCGATCTGGCCTTCCATCTGGTTGGTCACAGGGCGGATGCCGGTCGCAACAAGTTTGACAATGGAATCCGTATCCCCCGCCTTCAACAGGGGCTCGAGCAGATCCAGCTGACTGGCGTAGTCGTCGTAGGACTTCTTGACGGCCAGGAACAACTGGCGCTCCTGATCATTCGCGATGAGCGGCTCATAGTTGTAGACCGCGTCTTTCGAGGCCTTGCGGTAGGCAGGGAACTTGCTGATGGTTTGTTGGATGGTCTGAGGGTCGGCCAGCGCCCGCTGGGTCTCCAGGCGCAGGCGAAGGATGGTGACGTTCATCAGCGCGGTTTGCCGGATACTGGGCATCCAGTTGAGTTCGACGTCCTTTTCGGTGTCGCGCAGCTTGCCCATCTGCAGGATGGCGATGACACCCAGAATCACGACCAGCGCGATAATTGCCGAAAAGAAAAGAGTGGCGCGTGGAGCGAGGTTGATATTTCTGAGCCGCATGGGACTTCTCACTGCAGAATGGCCAGAGGCCTGGTTCTGTAGCTATCGGCGAGAAGTCCCAAAGTTTAATAGCCTGTCCGTCAGGCCGTTTACACCACGTCCTCAGCGCCGGATTCGGTCGCGACATTCACCAGCAGGGGCTCAACGTGCGGTTCATCCGTTGCCGGCATCGCAGCGACGTCCTTTCGCGACGCTTCCAGCAACTCGTTCAGCGCAGCGTGCAGCTTCTGCAGCGCGCCCTCCTTGTCCACCCACCATTCGGTTGACCACAGCCTGACCAGGTTCCACCCCAGCCCCTTGAGAATGGCGCCGCGCACTTTGTCGCGGTCGCGTGCCGTCGCAGCGCTGTGATATGTGGCGCCGTCGCACTCCACGCCTGCCAGGTAATCGCCCGGTCGGTCAGGATGGACGATGCCCAGATCGATGCGGAAGCGCGACACGCCGATCTGCGGCACAACCTGCCAGCCAAGACGGCGCAGCCCCTGGGCGACGGCTTCTTCAAACGGCGAATCGTAACCGCCTACCGAGCCCTGTACCGCTTCGGCCAGCGCACGCGGGCCGCGCTGAGCGAATTCGATGAAGTGCTTGAGGTCGCGTACGGCGCGGGCGTTGGTGCGGTTGAGGTCGATCATCGACGGCTCGAACGAGGTGAACACCAGCATCTCCCGCCGCGAGCGGGTGATGGCGACGTTGAGCCTGCGCCATCCCCCGTCCTTGTTCAGCGGCCCGAAGTTCATCGACATCACCGGCGCGCCGGGCTCGGTAGGCCCGTAGCCGATCCCGAGCATGATCAGGTCGCGCTCATCGCCCTGCACCGTCTCAAGGTTTTTCACCACCACCGGTTCGGTCTGGGTGTCCTGAAAGAACGGCTCGATCTGCGGGTATTGCTTGCGCGCGGTGTCGAGCAGGTCGTTGATCAGTTTCTGCTGATCGGAGTTGAGCGTAATGATGCCAATGGAGTAACCGGCCGCCACAAACGCAGGATCGGTCAGGCGATTAACGGTTTCAGCGACGATGGCCTCTGCTTCGGCCTGGTTGTAGCGGCCTTTGCCTTTGGCGTACACGCCTTCGACCTTGCGCCACTCGACGGCGCTGGCGCGGGTTTCCGCGGCAGGGAACGTGATGAGGTTGCTGTCGTAGTAGCGGTGATTGGAGAACGCAATCAAGCTTTCATGGCGGCTGCGGTAGTGCCAGCTCAGGCTGTGACTCGGCACGCCGGCGCCCAGGCATTCATCGAGGATGCTTTCCATGTCTTCGGCGGTGTCGTCGTCACCTGCGTTGGCCCCGCGGTTGAAAAAGTTGGTGGGGGGCATCTGGCGTGGATCGCCGGCGATGACCACTTGCTTGCCGCGCGCGATGGAGCCGATGGCGTCCCATGGGGCGATCTGCGAGGCCTCATCGAAGATGACCAGATCGAACGGCGGCTGATCGGCCGGCAAAAACTGCGCAATCGATAGCGGGCTCATGAGCATGCACGGCGCCAGACGGTTCAGCGCATCGCCCATCTCAATCGCCAGCTGCCGCACCGGCTTGTGCCGCCGGGACTTCTGCAATTCGTGCTTGAGAATGGCGAAGCCGCTGCTTTTGGGAATGTCGTTCTTGGACGGGATGAGCCCGCAGAGTCTGGCGCGGATGTAGCGTACGGTCAGTTTGGCCAACTCGTCGTCCAGGCGCACAAACGTGCCGATGTCGCTCATGTGCTCGGCCGCGACGAAGTTGCGCAGCAGCGGTTCGCTGTCGATGCCCTGGGTCGCAAACCAATGCGCGTACGCGGTGACGAACGTGTCCTCGGTCGCGGCTGGCATCAGCTGCCCTGTTTCCACAGCCTGTGCCAGGTGGCCAAGGCCGGCCTCTGCAGCCTGTTCGCGCACCCGGCACCAGTCGCACCAGGCTTTTAGCTGCGCTTCGTGCTGCTGAATGGCAACTGACGTCGCGCGCAATGTCGCCGCGCTCGGTTGCGTGGCGTTGGCCCGACTGTCCAGATTGCCCAACTCGGCGAAAGACCTCGCGGCGACGTCATAGCGCGATAACGCTTGCTGCAAGTCGGTCAGCGCGGCACCGATGTGCCCGGCGGGTGCGAGCATCTCATTGGCCTCGATGACCAGCCGTGCCACGGCACTGCGCAACGCGATCAGCTCTTCAGGTGAGGTAGCCAGCGCACTGAGCTGTGTACGCAGATGTTCGGCCAACATCACCGCGCGCAGCACACGGGCGCTGTCGCTGCCCAGGCCTTGCCAGCCCGGGATCGATTGCAGGTCGCCGGCCAACGTATCCAGTTCCAGCAGTTGCGTCTGCAGTCGCTCGAAAATGCTGAGGTCGGCGAGTGCATCGGGCAGACCCGCCGCACCGCCCAACGATGCCAGAGTCTTCGCCACCTTCTTTTTGGCCAACGTGCCCAGGAACCAGAATTTGCCTTCGGCCTCCCGCCACTCGCTGCGCAGTTGTTCGACGGGCACACGGCGGCAGGCTTCATCGGCGTAGTCCAGTGACAGACTTTCCTCCAGTTCTCGATAGCTTTCGATCAACTGACACGCCCGACGGGCCGACTCGATTCGCTTGAGCGCGTCCGGGGCGAACGCGAACGAAAGGTTGTGCCCATAAGACTCCACGATCAGCGCCACCACCTCCCCGAGCTGCCGGACCTGTGGCGCGTCAGCCACCGGCAACGGCAAGTGGGTCAGACCCAGCAACTTTTCACTCGCGGTGTTCAGCGCATCCAGCGCAGGCGGCAATTGGCGCGCGACGTCGGCGATCTGCGCCTGCCAGGCGTTCGACCACTGGGTCTGCGCCAGCACACCGAACATGCCCGACAGCTCCCGCGCGGCGGCGCCATTGAGCCCGAGGCGCCGGGCGAGATCGAGTAGCTGGCTGTACTCGGCAGCGTTGTGTTGCGTGCTGGCTGGCCAGGTCAGTCGAGGCGTCTGCGGGCCATGGTCGCGAATCACGCGGCCTATTGACTGGTGCAGCGTGAGGCCATTGTCCGAGCGGCGGTGCAGCACCTCGACCCATTGGTTGAGGCGAGAGCGCAGGGTTTGCAAGCGAGCGGCTTCGTGTTCCCATTCGTCGGTTGTCAGGGCGTCGCTGACGTCCCAGGCGCGTTCCAGCTGTTTGAGCACTTCGACCTTCGAGGCCTTGCTGGAATGCAGTTCCAGACAGAACTCGCCCAGCCCTTTCTCCGCCAGGCGGCGATACACCACGTCGAGGGCCGCGCGCTTTTCGGCAACGAACAGCACCCGCCGTCCCAGCGCCAGGTTGTGGGCGATCATGTTGGCAATGGTCTGCGACTTGCCGGTGCCGGGCGGTCCGTCCATCACGAAGCTGCGGGTAGTTGCCGAGGCCACCACGGCGGCCAGTTGCGACGAGTCGGCCGGCAACGGTGCAAACAGTTGCGCGGGCGTTACCGTGGCATCCAGCTGCTCGGGCCTGGGGAAGTCGCCCAGCCCGGAGAAGCCCTCGTCCGCCTCGCCGGGCTCCAGCAAGTGCCTGACCAGCGGGCTTTGCAGGAGCAGCGCCGCATTGGCGTTGAGGTCTTTCCACATCAGGTATTTGGCGAACGAGAAGGTCCCCAGTACCAGTTCGGTGCTGACTTCAAAGCCGGGCACATCGCGCACCGCCCGGCGCACGGTGTTCCAGATGCCGGCAACATCGATCCCGCTGTCGTCGCCAGGCAGATCGCCCTCCAGCCCGGGGATCGCCAGCTCGAAGTCATGGCGCAGCAATTCCAGCAGCGTCAGGTTGAAACGCGGTTCTTCGTCGAGCAGCCCGAGGGTCACCCCCGACAACGCGCTTTTGCGCTCCAGTTTGACGGGCAAGAGGATCAAAGGCGCCGAGTAGGTTTTGGGGTCATCGGCGGTTTTCTTCCATTTCAGAAAGCCGATGGCCAGGAACAGCGTATTGGCCCCGCCCTCCTCCAGATCACTGCGCGCCTTGCGGAACAGGTCGATCAATGTGGCTTCCAGCTTGACCTTCTCCAGGCTGGCGAGCACTTCACCCCGGGCAAGGGCCTGACGCGCGACTTCGTCCACGAGGCTTTCGTTGTTCTGCTGCTCGTACAGCGCTTCATCGCGACCGCTGGTTTTAAGGTCTGGCACTGGCAGCACGCGAATACGCCCGCCGCTGGACAGCAAGTCCTCCAGCGCTGCCGGGTCGGGGCACAACAGACGCACACCCTTGGCACTGTCGGGCAGGTGCAGCAGGCGGTTGCGGGTGGTCAGGTCAAGCAATTTGCGCTGCCACAAGGTGAGCTTGCCCGCAGGACCTTCGTTGCCCTCGTTGAGTTCGACATCAAAGCCCGGGAGCGCTGGCGCCTCTTCCAGTGCTTCGGCAGCCGGCGGTGTGTCCGATGCAGGGTCGTCTGTGACGGTGACAGCTGACAGCAACGCCAGCGGACGAATCTTCTGCATCCGCGCCCGGTGCACGTCGATGGCCATGATGAATTGCTTGTCGTCCAACTGGCGTTCCGCCGCGACGATGGCCTGAGAAAAGCCCGGCGCCGGTGCCTGGGTCGCCAGCGTGGTTTCGAACACCACCATCTCTTTCAGGTCCAGACGCTTGCGCACTGCCGAGGCTTCGTCCGTCAGCAGTTGCGAAAACTCCTGAGGCTGCAGCCACACGCCGACAAAGGCGTGGCCCTTGGTCATCACCAACAGCGCGTTGAGGCCGGCCTGCTCCAGCGCCGCCGCGAACAGCAACGCGGTGTCCAGACAGGTGGCTACGCCATGCTCCAGCACCACGCTGGGCGGTCTGATCTTCTGGCCCTGTTGTTCGAAGCTGGCAGGGTGCAAGGCATAGCTCAGGCGCAAGCTGCACACCGCGGACCAGATCGCCGAAGCCAGCTCCCAGGTGCGCGTGCGGGACTTGCTCTCATAGCCGTCAATGCCGTCTTTCTTGCCGGCGCGGCGCAACACCTGTGACGCCATCTTGAGCACCCGGTCCACCGCCGGATCGTTGGGCATGCAAAACGCTGCCAGCAGTTCCGGCATGGCGCTCAGCCCGCCCCATTCGGTGCGCGCCAGCAGCTCGGTGGGGAAGCGTTGCTCGACGAGCACGGTGTTGCCCTGAGAGACGCGCATGATCACGTCGGCATTCAGGCTCTCGGTCAGCCCGGACAAATAGGCGGCGTTGAGTTTGATGTCACGTTCGCGGATGCCAAGGCGGTCACCGGCGTTCAGCCGGTCGATCTGCCAGGTCCGGCTTTCGACAAAATCAGGGTCGGTGCTCAGGGTCAGCGTGAGGTGTTCGATGTCGGTGTCGTGTGTGTTCCAGACGCTCAGCTCACGGATGAGTGGCACGGCGTTCTGGTGAGAGGCAAAGCCGATCTTGCGTGCGATCAGCGCCTCAATTTCGATGGTCATTCAGGGGCTCCAGGCGCTACGAGCTGCTGGCCTCATGGGGAGGCCGTCAAATGGCGCCTATAGTCCATGAGTCGCGCGGGGTTGTGAATCGTTTATCGGTCAATGGCCGCCCCTCTCCGACGGTTACCGTCAAAAAAACGCTGCCCTGCGGTACTCCCCCTGCACCAAAACAGTCACTAACCTGTACGAAACTGTTACATAACCCTTCGATCACGGCACGCTACGGACACGCCGTGTCGGGATTCAAGCCCCTTTCCCCCAGGTATGTGATGAGTTTCGACAGGATGAATTTTGATAAATCAGTCGGCGACAGCGTTATGGAAGCCTCCGTCCCGGAGGGCGCTGTCGTGTTTGGTCCGTTTGTTCTGGTGCCGCAGCACCATCTGCTGCTCAAGCATGGCCAACCGGTGGCGCTGGGCAGCCGGGCGATGCTGCTGTTGACGGCCATGGCCACGCGGCCTGGCGAACTGCTGGAAAAAGCCGAACTGCTGGGTCTGGTCTGGCCCCGGGTGGTGGTCGAAGAGTGCAATCTGCGCGCGCAGGTGCTGACCTTGCGCCGAACCCTGGAAACCGACACCGGCCTGACCTGTATCGTCACCGTGCCTGGTCGGGGCTATCGTTTCGTCGCGCCGATCACCTGCGCCATCACCGCTCCCGCCTCACCCACACCATCCTTAGCGGCTGCGCAGCCAGTCGCCAGCGAGCAACCGGGCAGCACGCTATCGCTGAGCGAGGTCCCGGCTGGCGCGATTGCAGCTGCACGCAGCGCTGACCGAGCCGTGTTTGGCAGGGAGGCGCTGCTGGAAACGCTGACCCGCCAGCTCGAAGCGTGCCGTTTCGTGACCCTCACCGGCCCTGCCGGCACCGGAAAGACCACCGTTGCGCAGGCCTTGATCCACCGCTTGCAAGCGCATTACCCGCAGGGCGTGTACTTCATCGACCTGGCCCCGGTGATGCGTGGCGGGCTGGTGCACGTGGTGATAGCTGCCGCCTTGAAGATCGACTGCAACACCAGTGATCCGCTGACCGTCATCACCCGCAGTCTGGCCAACAGCAAGGCGCTGCTGGTGCTGGACAACTGCGAACACGTGCTTGAAGAGGCGGCCGTGGCGGTGGAAGCGCTGTTGGGCCATGCCCGCCACTGCGCAGTGCTGGCCACCAGCCGCGAACCGCTGCGCGCCGCGGGCGAGTCTGTGCATGAAGTCGAGCCGTTGCCCTTCCCGCCGACCTCCGTGCAGGTGAACGCAGAAGATGCCTTGAACTACCCCGCCGTCGCCTTACTGGTCGAGCAGATCAAAAGCCATGACCCGTCCTATGTCTTCGTCGAGCACGACGCTGCTGCGGCGGCGGCCATCTGCAGCAAGCTGGACGGCAATGCTCTGGCCATCGAGATCGCTGCAGCCAGGGTGCGGGCGTTCGGCATGCAGCCGCTGGCGGAGATACTCGACGGCAGCTTCCGTCTGCAAATGACCGGGCGTCGTACCGCCCTGCCCCGGCACCGCTCGCTGGCGGCCGCACTGGACTGGACGCACGCCATGCTGTCACCGGCAGAGCAGTCGCTGTTGCGGCAACTCTCGGTGTTCAACGGCCTGTTCTCCCTGCGCGCCGTCCAGGCGGTGACCGAGCTTGCTGGCGCAGACCCGGCCGCGCTGATGGAAAGCCTGATGGACAAGTCGCTGGTGGTCGCCCGGGAGCAAGGCTCCATGACCCGCTACCGTTTGCTTGAGACCACGCGCCTGTATGCCGCGCAAAAACTCGGGGAACACGCCGAGACCGATCACACCGCGCTGCGCCACGCCCTGTGGATGCTCGCCGAACTCAAGGGCTCGGTGCAGGCGCTGACCACAACACCGGCGGCGCAATGGCTGGCGCGCTACGCGGCGGATGTCGACGGCGTGCGCACCGCCCTGCAATGGGCGTACTCGGCGCGGGGCCACCGCGCCCTGGCCATCGAGCTGACGCTGGTGAGCCTGCCGCTGTGGCTGCGCCTTTCGCTGACGGCTGAATGCTACGGCTGGGTCAATCGAGGGCTGGAGCCTGCCGGCGAACAGCTGCCCGTCCCGGCGCACTCGCGCATGCTGCTGTTGACGGCGTCTGCAAGCCTGATGGTGTTGACCTTTGGCGGCGGCAAGGCGCTGCGCCAGGCCTGGCAGCAGGTGGCCGACGACGCGGCGGCGCTGCACGACACCGAACACCGACTGCGGGCGCTCTGGGGCCTGTGGACCGATCACTGCTGCGCCAATCAGTACGAGCCTGCACTGGCGCTGGCGGACCGTTATCTGAGCCTGAGCCAAAGCGGCCAGCGCGGGGAACGTCAGTTGCTCGGTTTGCGAATGCGTGCCACGGCGCAGTTCCACATGGGCCGGCTGCAGGCGGCGAAACAGTCGGTGCTGGAATCGCTCAGCGCGCCGCTGTCCGCTGACGCGCATTTGATCGACCTGCATTTCGACCAGCGCATCGCCGCGCGCTCGCTCAAGGCGCAGATCCAGCTCCTGCAGGGCGATCAGGTCGGCGCGCTGGCCACGCTTGAGGATAACGTCAACCAGGCGGTCAGGCTGAATCACCCGGCCACGCTCTGGCACACGCTCTGTCTGGGCGCGATCCCCGCCACGTTGCTGCTCGGTCAGCAGGACAAAGCGCAGCAGTACCTGGCGTTGCTGGTCGACAGCATGGCTGGCCATGATTTGTATTTGTGGCGCCAATTCGCCCGCTGCTTCGAGCATATCCTGTCGATCCGCCAAGGCGCCGCCGAGGCCAGCCTGCCGGCATTGGGCAATGTCATGGAGCAGCTGCAGGATCAGGGCGGCACGCCGTTGTTCAGCCTGATTCGCTGCGAGTATGCGCTGGGGCTGGCGCAGCTCGGTCTGGTGGACCGTGCCATCGAGCTGGTCAAGCAAACCGTGCAGACCGCAGAGGCACGCGAAGAGCGCTGGTTCCTGCCGCAACTGCTGCGCACCAAGGCGCGGTTGCTGCTCGATCAGGGTCAATCGCCGCCTGTCGCGATCAGCCGTCTGCTCAACCTTGCGCTGGAGGAAGCCCGGCGCCAGGGCGCGCATTTCTGGATCGAACCGCTCCTTGATGACGTGCGCCGCCTGGACGCGCTGAACCAGGGTCAGCCGGGGCTTCTGTGCCAGAGCGGCCATTGATTGCGGCGGCCCGGCTCAGATCAGTCGGGCGGCGACCAGCAAGTCCGCCACCGCCTGAAACGTCGTGTCCGGCACTGGATCGCCGGGCACGGCGCGTTTGGCGATCTCGGCGGCCAGCCTGGCGTCCATGCCGTGGGCAATACCCAGCGCGGCCGCCTGGGCCAGCATCGCCGGCGCTTCCTGCGGATCGGCGCGGCACACCACCACGGGCACCGGGGTCTCGCCGCGCACGTAACGGATGCCCACCACCCAACCTTCGGCGGTGCCGATCATCAGCGAGGCGCGGCCCAGCCCCAGCTTGGTCGCCAGTGCCTGCATCTCACGGCGCTGGCGCTGACGCTCGCTTTTGATCAGCGGGTCACCATCGACGTCCTTGCGCTCGCGCTTCTGCTCGCTGCGGGTCATCTTCATGTCGCGGCCAAACAGCCAGCGCTGCATGAGGACGTCCACACCGCCGACCAGCAAAAATGCCGCCAGCACGGTGAACATCAACGGTTTAAGAACCAGGTAAAACGTGGACTCGATACAGTCGGCGCCGCAGCGTGAAGATTCCATCAGCGCCTGCAATGCATGGCGTCCGACCACGTAAAACGCTGCGGCCAACAGCATCAGCTTGACCAGCCCCTTGAGAAACTCGACGAAACTTCGCATGGAGAAAATGCGCTTGAAGCCCTCTGCCGGGTTGATGCGCTTGAAATCCGGCTTGATCGGTTCCACCGAAAACACTACGCCGCGCATCGTGATGATATTGGTCAGGATCACCACGCCGACCGTTACCGCTACCACCGGCAAGGTCAGGGTCAGCAACAGTTGTTCAGCAGTGTCCAGCACCTGGGGCCATACCGTGTGGAAGGGTTCGATGTAGATCAGCGCCACCCGGTCGAGCAGCGCCGTGACCTGCGCCTGTGCCCGCGGCAACAGAATGGCGATGCATAACGTGCAGCACAGGATGACCATGCCCGAGACCAGGTCCTGGCTCTTGGCGACCTGCCCTTTTTGCCGCGCGTCGCGCAGTTTTTTGTCCGTGGCCGGCTGGGATTTTTCTTCGCTGCTATCGCCCATGCGCGCTCCGGCCCGTCAGGCCACGCCGAGGAAGGCTCATAACGACGTCGCCAGGGTTTTGAGGAATTCCACCGTGCCGCGAAACTCGGCCAGCTGGTCGAGCATCACCGGGATCAGGAAGGTGATGTAGATCACCATTAGCACGGTGAAGAACAGGTTTTTCACCGGCAGCGACATGTCGAAAATGTGCAGGCTGGGGGCCATGCGTGACAGGTACGCCAGCATCAGATCGGTCGCCAGCAGGCAGATGATCAGCGGCGACACCATGATCACGCCGACGCGGGTCACCTGATCCAGAATCGACAGCACGGCCATCAGCGCCGAGCTGGCGAACAGCGGCGTGAACGCGGTGACCGGCCACAACTGGTAGCTGTGGTAGTAACCGTCGACCATCATGATGAAACCGCCGGACATGAAAAACAGCGCAATCAGCATGACCGTCAGCAGCGTGGCCATGACGCTGGACTCGCCGGACGACAGCGGGTCGACCAGTTGCGCCATGGTCGAGCCGCGCTGCAGGTCCACCAGTTCACCGGCCACCTCCGCCGCCCAGAACGGTATTCCGAACAACAGACCGATCAGGATGCCGATGAGCAGCTCCTTGAGCATCAGGCCGGCCAGCAAAAAGCTGCCGTGCTCGGGCAGCGCGGTAAATGCGCCAAACACCGGCATGAACATCGGCACGGCAATGGCCACGGCGACGCAGCCGCGAATCATGCCGGTGAGCCCCAGGCGGTTGAACGCCGGCGTGATCACCACCACGCCCATTGCCCGGCTGGCGGCCAGCGCAGCGGAGCTGATGACCGGGTACGCGACTTCCAGAAAGGCGTTGGCAACATTCGCATCCATGGCCGGTCAGCGCGTCCACAACGGAAAGTTGTCCAGCACTTCGCTGCCCAGTTCGGCCACCTGGCTGGCCAGCAACGGCCCGACGAATACGATCACCAGCAACACCGCCACCAGCTTGACCACCTGCGGCAGGGTCTGGTCCTGGATCTGCGTCAGGGCCTGGAGCAACCCCACGCTGAGGCCGACCACGATGGCCACCCCCAACGCCGGCGCCGACAGCAGCAACACGGTCATCAGCGCCTTGTTCATCAACGAAAGAAAAACATCCTGGCCCATGCGCTCACCCGTAACTGAGGATCAGGCCATGCATCAGGCGTGACCAGCCGCTTAGCGCGACGAAAAGAAAGATTTTCAGCGGTATCGAGATCAGGGTCGGCGAGACCATCGACATGCCCATCGCCATCAACACGTTGGCGACCAGCAAATCCACCACCAGAAACGGGATGTACAACAGAAAGCCGATCTCGAAGGCGCGGGTCAGCTCGGAGCTGACGAAGGCCGGCACCAGCACCACCAGGTCGTCGTCGCGCAGGTCGGCCCGCGCTTCCGGCGACCAGATGGTTTCAGTGGCTTGCACAAAGAAGCCGCGTTCGCTTTCGTTGGCGAAGCGCGACAGGTGCGCCTGCAACGGTGGTCTGAGCGCATCGCCAAATTCCCTGACCTGCTCGACGTTTTCCATCTTCAGGTCGCGCCCTTCGACCTGGCGGTACATGTCGCCGATCAATGGCGTGGTCACGTACACCGACAGAATCAATGCAATGCCATACAGCACCAGATTCGGCGGCGTCTGTTGCACGCCCAGCGCGTTGCGGATCAGAAACAGCACCACCGAGATCTTCATGAAGCCGGTCAGCGTCACCACCGCCAGCGGAATGAGCCCGATGGTGGCAACGACCAGAATGATCTCGACCAGATTGGGCTGATAGCCATTCATGGCGCGGTAAAACTCAGCAGACGCACGCCCAGGCCGTCGCCGATCTTCACCAACTGCCCTTGACCGATGCGACGGCCGTTGACCATCAAGTCCACCCCGTCGCGAGTGGGCGCAGACAGCGGCAACAGGCTGCCTTCACCCAGTTCGCGCAACTGGGCCAGGGACAGTTCGACACTGCCGACCTGACACACCAGTTTCATTGGCAGCTCATCCAGCGTGCTGTCCAGGTCCGGCCCGATGGCGGATTCAGTCATGTCGATGTCCTTGGCAAAGTGAGTGGCAATCAATGGTTCCAGCAGGCGGATGCCCTCGCCGCTTGATGTGGCGCGGGCGTGCAGCCTGCCGGGGAGTACCAGGCGAACCTGATGGTCGGGGCCGTCTTCGGGGCTATCACCGGGGTAGCCGTCGAGCATCAGCACGTCCCCGGCGCGCAGGCTGCGCAGTTCGCCAAGGCTCAGCAGCGCCTCGCCGTGTTCGACCGCCAGCCGCAAGCGCAGCGCACTGACGGGATGCCTGTCGGCACTGGCGTGTTGTTCCAGTAAATCGGCCATCAGGTGGGCCGCCTCGACGCTCAGGTGCAGCGGCACTGGCAGCGCTGCGTCCTCGCCCAGCTGCACGAGCAAGGTGACGTGCAGCGGATGGGCAATCAGGTCAGGTTCGCCTTCGTGGGCAAGCTCGACGACCTCAAGGGTCTGGCCGCTCAAACGTTCGACCGGCTCGATCAGGTCGAGCAGCGCAAGCTCCAGCAGCATCGGGGTGGCCTCGCTTTTTACAGAGGCAGACACACCGTCGAGGCTTTCGAGCCATTGCGCCGGCATCCGCACCACCAGCGAGGCGTCGCCCAGGCTAAAGCGCACATCGTGCATGGGCAGCGGCAAGGGTTGCGCGGTGCTCCATGTGACCTGGACCGGCTGGCCGGCGAAAACGCTTTGCCACGGCTGGCGACGGCGGTGCAGCCGGTTATGCAGGGCGAGCCACTGCGGGTCGTGTTGTTCCAGCCCCTGCAGCGGTAACGCGACGTTCGGCGGCGCCAGAGGTTCGCGGTGTTGACAGGTCATGCACTGCCCCTTGGGCGGGTGGCAGGCACGGATTCGTCATCGTCGCGGTGCTCTCCCGCGCGTTGCTCGCTTTGCACCCGCCCCAGCAGCAACGCATCGCAGGCCTCGGCCTGACGCTGACGAGCCAGGCGCGCCGTGCGGAACAGCTCGCGCTCGCGTTCCTGGGTGTGGAGCGTCTGCTCGGTCTGCTCCACAGACCCTTCAAGCTGTCTCTGACTGTCCGTCAATTCTTCCAGCTGCGCCTGAGCGGCCTGCCAGGCATTGATGCTCAACCCTTCGCTGAAGCTGCCCAATAGCGCTTCAGCTTTGGCTGCCAGGCCTTCACGGTGCAGGCGCAGTTTTTCGCGGGCATCATCCAGGGCCTGGCCGGTGTCGCGGCAGCGCTGTTGTTGTGCGGCCAGGGCGTTGGAGGCGCGCTGCTCACGCAGTTGGCGCAGTGCCTGCAGGTTGCGTAAATCGGTGGTCTTCATCGGGACTCCAGGTGCTTCATGCCAGCACCTTGCGCATATGGTTGAGCGTTTGCTCGGCACTGCTCGGCTCGTTGGCGCCCTGACGCATGAACGCTTCGATGGCGTCATGCCGGGCAATGGCTTCATCGGCCAGCGGGTCGCTGCCGGGTGCGTATTCGCCGACGCGCACCAGCATCTCGATTTCATTGCGGCGTGCCATCAGCTCGCGAATGCGCAGGGCCAGTTGACGTTGTTCGTCGCCGCAGACCTGATCCATCAAGCGGCTGCGGCTGCGCAGTACGTCGACCGCCGGAAAGTAATTGCGCTGGGCCAGTTCCGCACTCAGCACGATGTGTCCGTCGAGAATTGACCGCGCTTCTTCGGCCACCGGGTCCATCGCCGCATCACCCTCGGTCAGTACGGTGTACAGCGCGGTGATGCTGCCCACGGACGCAGGGCCGGCGCGCTCCAGCAGGCGTGGCAAGGCCGAGAAAAACGATGGCGGATAACCGCGCCGGGTCGGCGGCTCGCCCACCGCCAGGCCCAGTTCGCGTTGCGCACGGGCAAAGCGGGTCAGGCTGTCCATCAACAGCAACACGTTGCGCCCCTGATCGCGGTGGTATTCGGCCAATGAGGTGGCGACGAACGCCGCCCGCACTCGCTCGGCGGCAGGCCGGTCCGAGGTGGCAACCACGGCAACGGTTCGCGCGCGCGCCGCCGCATCGAGTTGCACGTCCAGCAGTTCACGCACTTCGCGGCCGCGCTCACCGATCAGGCCGATGATGATCACGTCGGCATCGGTGTGCCGCACGATGCTCGCCAGCAGCGACGATTTGCCCACCCCCGGCTCGCCGAAAATCCCCATGCGCTGCCCCTGGGCCAGGGTCAGCAGGCCGTCGATGGAACGCACTCCCAGCGCCATCGGCTTGACGATCAACTGGCGCGAGAACGGCGCTGGCGGTTCGGCATGCAGCGGATAGCGCTGCATCAAACCCGGTGGCGCGATGCCGTCGCCATCAAGGTAGTCGCCCATGGGGCTGACGACCCGGCCCAATTGGCCGTCGCCGACGCTGACGCCGAGGGTTTCGCCGGTGGCGATGATCTCGGTGCGGGTCGACAGGCCTTCCATTGAACCAATCGGCGACAGAATCGCTTCATCCTGCTCGAAGCCGATGACTTCCGCTGCCAGGCTCCGGCCCGTAGCGGGATCGCGCAGCTGGCACAGCTCGCCGATGCGCACCCCGGCAACGCTGGCGCGCAACAGCACACCGCGAATGCTGCGCACGGTGCCTTTCATGGGGCGCACCCGTGCTTCGTGAAGGCGCGCGCTCAAACGCGGGACAATCGCCTGCAGGTCTACGTTCACGCATGTGCCTCATCAGTAAACGGCAACAGGCTGCGGCGCAGGTTGGTGAGCTGCGCGTCCAGCCCAAGCTCCACCGAACCGACCGGGCTGGACAGGCGCGCCTGGCCCGGCGGCAATTGCTCGTCGGATTCAACGACGATTGCCGGCAGCTGATCGATGCCGGCGTGCAGGCGCTCGCGCACGGCCCGGGCATCCGCCGGAGCAACCCACAGCGTTAACGCCTGATCCTGACGAAACGCGCCAAGGGCTTTGCGGGTGCAACGCAGGATGCGCTCGGCATCGTCCATGTCGTCGAGCACCTCGCGCGCAATGCCCAACGCCAGATCGGCCAGCGAGGCTTCCAGACCGCTCAGCCAGGCATCGACCTGTTGCGCGGTCCGGGTCAGTAACAGGCTGACCTCTTCGGCGCCCTGCAGGCGCGCGCTTTCAAAGCCGGCCTCGCGAGCGGCTTGCAACCATTGTTCGCTGTCTTGGCGAATGCTCACGGCATGCGCCTCGGCGGCCTCAATGAAGGCGTAGCCGTCGATCCACAGGTCGGCTTGCTCAGCGCGAAGGATGCGCAGTGCGGGCCGGTTCGGTAATGCGCTCATCAGGCAGGCTCCCCGGCGGCAGTGGAAAAAACGTTGTTAAAAGTAGCGGCGGCCCGACGAACGATGTGCGGGTCGAACGTTGCCGTTGCCGCGGCCTCTTCGCCCAAGGGCACGTCCAGACGCAGCCTCAGCCAGGCAGCCAGTCCCGCCGGTTGCTGTTGCAGCCACGCGAGCACGCAGGCGGCACCGTCGCGGTCAATGGCCTGGACCAGGTCGGCAGGCTGGCGCAGCAAATCTGCCGCACCGGCCAGCGAGCGGTGAGCCAGCGCCTGGGCAAACACCTCGTTGCCCAGCGCCCCGCGCAGTTGATTGACGACGTGGCTGCGGATCTCGCGGCTCAAGGTTGCCGAATGCCAGATGGCGCCACACAGGCGCGGCAAGCGCTGGAACTGCTCGGCCGATAACAGCAAAACCGGCAGGTCTTCATCCTGGGGCGGCGTCTGCAGAGCGGCAGTGTGCAGGTTGAAATGACCGCTCAGGCGTTGCAGCAGACGCGCGTTGAACCGCGGCGCATTGCGCAGCGCCCGGTAGTGCTCATCGTCCAGCTCCACAGGCAGGCATTCGCGCACGCAGCGATCGGCGACGAAAGCCAGCGGTTGTTCGATCATGCCCTGCCAGGCCTGACGCTGCGCACTGAAGGCATCGCTCATGTGGCGTCCTCCAGCACGTACACGGCATTCGCTCGGCGCCGCTGCCAATGCTGCCAAGCGAACGCACCACCCAGCCCCAGTGTGCACACCAGCAAGAGGCCGAACATCCAGCGCGCTCGCGGCAGGTCATCTTCAAGCAGCCAGACGCCCATAAAACTCGCCAGACGTGGCGGGTTGCTGACGACGGCACGCCCCCCCGGCGCCACGGCCTTGATTGCCGTCACCGACACGCCGTCGTAACTCAGCCCGGAAATACCGTTGGCCACCAGGGTTTTGATTTGCGGAATCAGCGGGTTGATGTCAGTGGCCGGGTCATAGCGCACCAGCACCGAGGCCGATGACGGCGAAATCACCCGCTTGAGCAGGTCGTTGTCCGGGAGGACCACGTGCACCCGGGCCGAGACGATGCCGTCGATTTCCGAGACGCTGTGTGACAGCTCCTCACCCAGCGCGTAGACCATCTGGGCGCGCTCCTGAACCGGCGAGGAGACCAGACCGTTGCTCTTGAACACCTGCCCCATATTGGAAAAGGACTGGCCGGGCAGCCCGGCATCTTCGAGGGCCGACATGGCTTCGCCGAAGCGTTTCTCGTCGACCACCACGGTCAGCTGGCCGTTGTCCTGTACCTTGCGCGAAGCCGGGATGCCGTCGCGCAACAGCACCGCGACCATTGCATTGGCTTCGCGCTCGCTCAGGTTGGTGTACAGGTTGATGTCGCAAGCCTGCAGCAGACTGGCCATGGCCACGACAATCATCAAACGCACGGCGCGACAGCGGTTGGGCATGGGTTATTGACCTTTGAGCAGCGTGTTGGCGGAACCGGAAATCTGCGTGGCACCGCGCACCACCATCTGCGTTTCGATGGAATAGTCGAACATCCGCCCCAGCGAATGGACGATTTGATCGACCTGTTGCTCGCCGACTTTTTTCGGCGCCTCACCGTTGCTGGCAACGTTCTGCGCGGCGCCAGGTTTGTCCCCGGCGGCCACGGACTGCGTCGTAGGCGACGGCGAAGCGGCACCTGACCCGCTGCCGTTTTGCAGACCTTCGGCGCGTTCGGAAAAACTGCGCGAGCGGTCGATAAAACCGTTCAGGCGTTCCATCAGCCCTTCACCGATCTGGTGGGGACTGGCGCCCTGAGGCATGCCCTTGGCGCTGCCGGCCATGTGCTCGAACAGGTTCTGAGAGGCCTGAGCATCCAGGGCCCCGCCCGACGGCGGCATGGCCGCCGCCGCAGGTGCTGCAAGACTGGCAGTCATGGTCGGGACCTATTCTTCGTCATCTTCGGAGGACTGGGCTTCGTTCAGCATTTCCTGCGCCTTGGGCATGATGATGAACTGCCCGCCAATGGTCACCGCTTGAGTGATCAGGGCTTCGGTGAGCTCGTCGTCGCTCATCTCGCTCTTGGATTTGTCCACCGCCGCGTTGAATTTCACTTCGGCCGTGGCGGGCGTGCTGGTGGTGCTGTCGATTGGGCTGACGGACATGGTAGTGCTCCTTAGCGGGTGGCTTTCGGGTGGGGTGAATCAGTGAAGTTGTTCATTTCAACGGCTCATCTCAGTGCGCGGCCTCAGTGGTGACCACGCCGCCGCGAAACACCCGCACGCCTCGCTCGCGGGCAACGGGTGCGGCAACGGCAGCGGGCGGCTGCAGATGGTCGACGTGCTGCTGAACCATGTTCAGGTAGGCCGGTGGCCCGGAGACGAACAGCTCGTCGCCGTCGGGGCCCGGTCTTGAACTCATTTGTTTGCCGTACACGTCGAGGCTGTCCAGGTACGCTTCCAGCTGCTGCGGACTCTGCCCCGGGGTCTTGAACAGCCGGGTGCCGGTTTCGCCGTCGCCGCTCAGGTAAAGGATGTTGCCGTCGTAGTACCAGCTCAGGCCGTTGGTGTCGCACAGCTGGGTCAGGAAGTCGCCGGCCGATTCGGCGCGCAGGCTGCTGCGGGCCTTGCCGCGGACCTTGTCCGACATCACCACGAGCAGGCCCAGGTTGTGGCCGAATTCTTCCAGGGCGCCGCGCACGTCCTGCTCGACGAGCACGTAGGCGTACGGCTGGGCGAACCAGTCCGGGTTGGCATCGGCAGGCAAATCGTCGGCGTGGACATTGACCGCCAGCAGCGCTGCGATCAGCCAGCAGAGCATTCCTTTCAGGCGTGAACGATCAGTCATGGCGCACGTCCGCTTCGCAAGCCAGCGTGCGGGCGCCAGCGGTGATCCGGGCACGCACATAACGGTCGCTATTCGTTTTCAACTCGCTAAAATGGCGCTCCATTCGGGCGTGCCGGTGACCTGTTTGCAGTCCGCCACCCGTTGCAGCCCATGTCTCGCCGTTCTCGACCAAAGAGCTTTTTCCATGCCCAGTCGCTTCGCCGCCACGTTGATCTTGCTCGGCAGTGTCACCCTCGCCGCCTGCACCACGACGCCCTCTGCCAGCGACGAGGGTTCCGAGCGGTTCATGCGCCTGGCTGCCGATCTGGAGCAGCGCGGCGACCCGGCGACCGCGGCCGGGCTGTATGAAAAAGCCACGCAGCAACCCCATGCCCCGTTGCAAGCCTGGCTCAAGCTCGGCGACACCCGCCTGACCCTCAGTGATGCCCGCGGCGCCGAGCGCGCTTACCAACAAGCCCTTGAACTGAAACCGGACAGCGCCGACGCGCTGTTGGGGCTTGGCACCGCGCAATTGCGCCAGGGCAAGCTGGAGCGCGCGGTGACGGTGTTGACTCAGGCCGCTGCCCAACCCGGCCAGCCCCAGGCCTTCAATCGGCTGGGCATTGCGCTGATTCTGCAGGGCCATGCCCGCGAGGCGCAGGCCGCGTTCAATGACAGCCTGCGGCAGCTGCCCAACGACCTGGACATCCGCAGCAATCTGGCCCTGGCGTACGCGCTGGGCGGCGAGTCGCAACGGGCGCTGGACACTGTTCGCAGCGTCAACGAGTCGGCCCGCGCCCTGCCCGGCCACCAGCGCAACGTGTTGCTCATCACGGTGTTGGCGGGCACCGAGCAAGACATCAGCAACCTGCGGCTGGACCAGATTTCCGAGGCTGATCGCCAGCAATTGCTGGTCGAGGCGCGCCGCATCAAGGCCCTCAACGACGTCCAGGCCCAGGCCCGAGCGTTGGGGCTGGTTGACAGCCACTGAGCGTAGCGCGGTTGATCGGGGCGTCATTGGTTCTCCTGCTTGTCGGCTTGGGCCTGCTGCTGCGACTCGCGGCGGCGCAGTTCTTCGCGGTCATAGCCGTCGATGTAGACCTGCGCTGCACGACCGACAGGCGCCGCCATGGTCGGGCCGCTCACCCTGCCCTGCATCAGGTCCGAGCGCTGCTCGACCATCTGCAGCAAGGTCAGGTTGTTGGCACAGCCCGGTGGCAATAACGGTACCCGGTGTCCCTCGTCAGCCTCGAACTGATACTCGGGTGACGGCTTGAGGCATTCCACGGGGATCAGCTCGACCCGCCCGCCCGCCCGCGTCAATGCCTGGTAATCCGGCGAATACGTCGCGGGGGCCAGGTGCGTCTGGCAACCGCTGAGCATGGCCAGGCTTAGTGCTGTCGCCGGCCATACAGCCAGCCACAACGCCAGCCTCGGCCGCATCGGTTCAAGCCCCATGCAGAAGGGACGCCGTGATGTACCTGCACGCATGTTGATGGCCGCCCCTTTCATTTCATGTAAAACCCGAACAGCCCGCCGTTGCGGGGCCCGGCGGAAGCCGTGGTCGCAGCGCCGGGTTTGGCAGCGCCGGGCATCGCATCCAGCGGCGTGGCCAGGGTGCGCGAACGCACCGGCTGCACCAGATAAGGGGTGATGAGGATCACCAGCTCGGTTTCGTTGCGCTGGAACCGCTTGGAGCGAAACAGATTGCCGAGGATCGGCATGTCGCCAAGCATCGGCACTTTCTCGACGTCCTGGCTGCTCTCGCGCTGAAACAGACCGGCAATGGCGAAGGTCTGGCCGCTGCCGACTTCTACCCGCGTGTCGGCGCGCCGCACCCTGAACGACGGCACCTGATAACCGCCGACACTGACCGTATTGGTGCTCATCAGGCTGCTCACCTCCGGCCGCACCTGCAAGGCGATGCGATCGTTCGGCAGCACCGTCGGGCTGAACAGCAGCGAGACGCCGTACTGCTTGTATTCGATGCCGACCAGATCGCGGTTGACCGGCACCGGTACTGCCACCTCGCCACCGGCAAGGAAGCTTGCGGTCTGCCCGGTCATGGCGGTGATGTTCGGTTCGGCCAGCACTTCAAGAATGCCGTTGTTCTGCAGTGCTTCGAGCATGGCGTCGATGTTCACGTTGCCGGAGGCCAACCCGGCGCTGATCACATTGGACGCACCGCTGGCGGCATCCGCGGCCAGGGCACCGCCGGTGAGCAAGCCAAAGGAAAACGTGCCGTTGTTGAACAGTGCGTTCCAGTTGACGCCGTAGCGCAACAGCTCGGACCGCGAGACCTCGGCAAAGCGCACGCGGATATTGACCTGCGCCGAGCCCGCGTAAGAGGCGTCGTTGATGGCCGTTTTGAAAACCTGGTCCTGCGCGCCCAGCAGGGCATTCAGATCGGTCGCTTCTCCCACGCTTCTCACGCTGCCGCTGGCCACCACGCGGTTGCCAGCCCCGCTGACGCGCGCCGAACTGCCCGGGTTGAGGGCCTGTAACGAGCGACTGATGCCCTGGGTCGCGCTGTTCACCGCCAGATTGAGGCTGGCCAGTTGTTCGCCGTCCGGCCCCAGTGCGATCAAGCTGGTTTCGCCCGGCGCCTTGCCGAACACATAGATGACACCGGGCGACACCACTTGCAGGTCGGCAATGCCCGGCTCCGCCACCAGCACTGAATCCACCGGTGCCTTGAAGCTGAGGATGCGTCCTTCACCGGAGGCCAGGTCGAGGGTGCCGGTGCTGCCTTTGGCGATGGTCTGGGCGCAGGCGATGGCGGGCGCCACCAACGTCGTGACAGCTGCCAGGCAAAGGCCAACAGCCGCCTGTGCAGAAAAACCGGAGTAACGCGTCATGAAGCACTCGCCATGGAGGTAATGGGAACGCCGCTGGCACTGCGGCGCTGGGTAATTTCATTGAGGCTGATGGTGCCGATCGCCTGAAGGTTGTATTCGCCGGCCAGTTCGCGAAACGACAGCACGGCCAACTCCAGCTCGCCGCGTACGACGAGACGGCGCATGGCCCGACGCAACTCCGGGTGCACCAGCAACACGGCGTGTTGATCCTCGGTCAGGCGCTCGCACGCATGCCGCAGCTGCACCAGCAGCGCGCGGTTGTGGTGTTCCGGGAAGGCATCGCGGGTGGTTTCCTGACGGCGCAGCGAGTTGCGCAATTGTTCTTCCAGCCCCGGGGTCAGGACAAAGGCGCTGATCACCCGGTTGTGATCGGCGAACTGATGGCTGATCTGGCGCGCCAGTGAAGCGCGCAACTGCTCGGCCAGGCGCAGGGCGTCAGGTTCGCGCGCGCCCCACTCGACCATGGCTTCGAGCAGCGAACGCTGATTGCGGATCGACACGCCCTCGGCGATCAGCAGGCGCAACACCTCGGCCACCCGCTGCAACGGCAGGATCCGCAGGACTTCCTTGACCAGTTCGCCGTAGGTGTTTTCCAGTCGCTCAAGCACGCCACGGGTTTCCTGAATGCCGAGGAAGTCCGCTGCGTAGCGGCGCAAGGCCCGTTCCAGCACCGCACGCAGGACTTCATCGACCCGCATGAAGCCGATGCCGGCGCCCTGCAGCGCGTCCTCGTGGTGCCGCTCGGTCCATTGCGCCGGGCGCCGGTTCAACGGCGATTCGGCGTCCAGTGTCGGCACCTCAAGCAACTGCGCGTGCAGCGGATCATCGGTCAACAGCAAATAGTCCCCGGGCAACTCGCCCTCGCTCACCGGTACGCCTTCCAGTTCGATGGAAAAGCGGTTGGCCGCCATGGCCGGATCCAGATAGATCTGCGGTACAGGCACCTCGATGCCCAGGTCGGCGCGTATCGCGTGGCACAGCGCTTCTATTCGCTGACCGAGCGGCACTTGAGGGGCGGCCTGCGCCAGCCCTGCGCCCAGGCTGAGGAGCACGCGGCTGTCGAGTGGTTTGCCAAGCATCTGCATCGGCTCGGGCTGCTCCTCTTCAACGGCCTGCACTTCGACCGCCTCAGGGACGGACACGGCAGGCAGCACCTGCCCGCGGCGGTACATGACGAACGCGGCAAACCCGAAGATTATCGACAGACCGATGAACACCATCGACGGGAAGCCTGGCAACAACGCGACGCCCAGCAGGATCAGCGCGGTCAGCCCGAGGGCCATGTAGCTGGCGCCCAACTGGTGAAGGATCTCGGTGCCCAGATTGCCGTCAGTGTTGTCGTTGTTGACCCGGGTCACCACCGTGCCTGCCGCCACTGAAATAAGCAGCGCGGGGATCTGCGCGATAAGGCCGTCGCCCACCGTCAGCAGCGAGTAGGTGTGGACGGCGTCGCCGAAGGACATGCCGCGCTCGAGCATGCCTATCAGCATGCCGCCCAACAGGTTCACCGCCAGGATCACCAGCCCGGCGATGGCGTCGCCCTTGACGAACTTCATGGCCCCGTCCATGGCGCCGAACATCTGGCTTTCCTGCTCCAGGCGTGAGCGGCGGCGGCGCGCTTCCGGCTGATCGATGTCGCCGTTGCGCAGATCGTTGTCGATGCTCATCTGCTTGCCGGGCATGGCGTCAAGGGTGAAACGCGCGGCCACTTCGGCCACCCGTTCGGCGCCTTTGGTGATCACCACGAACTGCGCGACCGTGATAATCAGGAACACCACCAACCCGACCACGACTTGCCCGGCAATCACGAAATCGCCGAACGCCTTGACGATATGGCCGGCGTTGCCGTCCAGCAAAATCAGGCGCGTGGTGGTGATGGAGAGCGACAGGCGGAACAGAGTGCTGAGCAGGATCAGCGGCGGCAACGCGGAAAATTCCACCGAGTGCGAGATGTAAAAGCCAACGATCAGAATAAGGATGCTCAACGAGATGTTGAGGCCGATCAGCACGTCCACCAGCCAGGTCGGCAAGGGGATGATCATCATCACGATGGCCATCAGCATGAACGCGACGATGATGACGTCGCTGCGTCGGGCGGCAATGCGCGCCAGGCCGTTGAGCCGGTTAAGAATGATCATTGCGCGGCCCTCCTGGCAGCGAGATAACCCTTGAAACAGTCGCGGGCGCTTTCGGTACGACCGGTGCGCCACAAGGCGCGACTGCGCAACAGCAACAGGCCCGGCGAGACGCCTTGCATCTGCTCCAGTTGCTCAAGGGCACCGAGGGCGCGTTCGGGCTGGTCGCTGTCGGTGAAGGCCATCGCCAGGTTACGCAGCAGGTGCGGGTCATTCGGTGCCAGGTGCACGGCAATCAGCAGCATCACCAGACCGCGCTGCGACTGCCCGCCACGGCGGTACAGTTCGCCCATGCCTTTGAGCAGGTCGACGCAATCCTGCTCTTGCCGGGTCAGATGTTCAGCGCGCATCAGGCCTGCACCTCGGCGCGTTGCTGCTCCAGCGTGCGGCGCAGGTCGATCTCTTCACTGATCAGGTCGCCCGCCAACAGCTTGATC
Organism: Pseudomonas lutea; assembly: GCF_000759445.1. Lineage (NCBI taxonomy): Bacteria > Pseudomonadati > Pseudomonadota > Gammaproteobacteria > Pseudomonadales > Pseudomonadaceae > Pseudomonas > Pseudomonas lutea. The sequence goes on along the minus strand of NZ_JRMB01000001.1, from coordinate 932,941 downwards.
TGCGGCTCGGCGTCGAGACCGGGCAGTACGTGCTCCAGCACGTATTCGAGAATCTCCAGCGAGCGAGTGGTGGAAAACAGCTCTGGATTGACGCCGTCGGTGCCGGACGAGCGCTCGACGTCACCGCGCAACGCACGCCGGGCGAGCACTTCGCGCTTGTTCAGAACCGCGTCGAAGCGCGCGCCCTGGCGTTGGCTCGCGGGCTGAATAGGCTCGACGGACGAGGTTTTGTCGGACGGAGTCGGCAACAGCGGCCGTGGATCGATTCTCATAAGGTGAAGGCGAACCTTTCCGCACCGCGTGCCAGGATCACCTGATTGTTCTCGATCCGCTCCAGCGTCCAGTCGTCCGCCAGCACAGCGCCGGGGTACAGGCGCTTGCCGCTGTCACTGACCACATAAGGGTGTTCACCCAGCCAAACGGCTTGGAAGCGCACCCGGGGTTTGGCCACCTCGGTGCGCGCCGAGACATTCGAATGCAGCACCACGTGCTGGCCAAACCGTGCGTCGAACGCTTGTTGCACGCTCGTCCAGCGGCTTTTGTCCGCAGGGTCGTAGCGGCCCTCTACGCTTAGCTGGTCGCCGGTTTCGTTGACAGTGATGTGCGTCAGGCTGGCGGTATCGAGCTGTTGCTCCAGCCAGACCTTTGCCTGAGCGGCACTCGCACGATTCCGCTCGTCATTAAGGCCGAGCACGGTGCGGTTGCCGTCGGGCGTCGAGAGGCCAGGCGATGCTTGCGATGCTTGCGGGTGTCCGCGATAGGCGAACGCGCCGACACACAGGCACATCAGCACAAGGGCAATAACCCACTGCGCTTTATTCCGCCAGATGGGTGCGGCCGTATCTGCAGCCCGTGCGCCAGCCGGCGGTGGGCTGAGGGTCAGCACGGCAGCGCCGACCCTGACCGTAAGGGGCAGTCGGGCGCGGTGGCCGCTGCCCACTGGAATGCGTATCTCCTGACCGTGGCGCGCGACGACGATGACGTCGCCGCAAAGCGCTTCGACAGCCACCTGACCTGCTGCGAAGCGCAACGCCAGATGCCGCGCGGCAATGCCGGGGTCGCTGAGGAGCAAATCAACATCGCCAGCGCTGCCAACCGTATAAACAGGGTTTTCAAGCGCCAGGCTTACCCCTCGGTGCAGGCCGTGGGTGATGCTCAGCAGTGGAATGGGTGTGACGCGTGCCGACGGATCAGGCAGCGATGTCAGGGAAATCTGGGCGGTCATACCGTGTTACCCGGGTCGAGTGCGCAGGCAAGAGGCGAGTCGGACGCCGAAAAGGTGTAGCTCAATGAGGCAGATGGAATGCGAGCAGCCGGGCGGCTGCTCGCATCACGGCGTCAGTTCTGAGGCCGTTGTTTGGTCGCGTCGAGCTCGGCTTTCTTGGCCGTGGTCAGCTCAGTGATCTTTGCCGACTTCTCGATAGCCATGTTGAACGTGGCTTCCATTTTTGCGATCGCTGCATCTGCGCCGCCGCCGGAGCTTGCTGGAGGGACTTCACTCATTGTGTATCTCCTTACAGGGATGGGGGAATGTCTTCAGCCGCATTGCGGCGCTTGCTTAGTGCGTGCCTCACCATAAAGCCGAATTGTTACAAATAAACTTCAGCACTTGCGTTGCACCAATCAATATTAGGCGGGGGCATTTTTTAGTTGTTGTGAAAACTTGTGAAATACCGGGATTCGATTCACTGCGCTACTTTATTGCGCCGCAATGTCATATTGCCTGTATCTGTAAACAAAGGCCGAGACCGTTGTTATTGATCGAATCTGATGAAACTCTGCTTTCCCCCGTTAGTTAGAATGAAGTTATTCAGTCAAAGGAGTGGCGCCATATTTGTGGCGAATACAATGTTGGCCATGGTGCTCATGTAGACCGGCCCGCCAGCCCTGACGCAATGGGCTCCCGCTGTGAATTGTTGTGAAAAAGCCGGCAGCACGCGCCGATTTCCGGAGCACTCTGCTAGGGTTTCAGCCTTGTTGTGAGCCCACCTGCGAATTCATGCGCAACCATAACGCACTCAACGCCTGAACTGTTTTGAAGTCAGTCCATTGTTCCGGGGCCCTTCATATTTGCCGGTTGAACGTTGCGCTGAATCGTCGCGTATATCCATGTATGGTCGGCTCGTTGCCCGGACTTCATCGTCACGTCATATCGGAGTGCCGATAATTAACCGCTGTGCCGCTCACACTTCAACGCACACTGTTTATCCAGTTTTTGATAGATGCCGGCGCGACGTGCCAGTGAACAGCCTGGCGCTGTGCCCCGCCTCTTAGTTGTGCCCTACCGATAAAAAGCAGGAGTTCAATCGCATGCCGACACGCCCTTTGGATAGCACCCCCGAGCTGAAATCGCGGCCGCTCGCCACCGTGCCGAAAAACCTGTTCGCCGCTGTTCTGAAGACCAGCGCCAGGCTGGCCGATCAGTATCGACCTGCGACCGCCGATGAAAAGGCGCCTGCGCTCAAGGACTACAAAACCATCGAGGAGCCCGGCACCCTCGCCGCCGACACCGTCCGCTTCGTCACCCAGGACGGCCAGCAAGTGATAGTCAGCAAGTCCACCAACCCGACGCTGTACAAGCAGGTCGTCGAAGACCGCGCGGCATTGCAGGGCATCAACAAAAGCCTCGCCGAAGGTTACGAGCTGGGGACGGCAGACACGGCGGTGCCGGACACGCTGGGCAGTTACCGCTTTATCGGCCCGCCCGATCAGGAGGGTCCGGGCCTGATTCGGTATGTGACCCAGGACGGCAAGCACGTGATCCTCGCCGAACAGAACAATCCGGAGGCGTTCAAGCAAGTGTCCGAGGCTTACAAGACGTTGAGCGCGGTCAACGCCAGCGAACATGTCGGCTACCGTCGCGCCACCGACAACGAAGTCTGGCCGCCCTACGCCGGCACCGCCGTGGGGCCCGCCGACGAAGTGGGTCCGGGCCTGATTCGCTACGACAACGGGGGCAGCAAGGTCATCGTCGCACGCGATGACAATCCCAAGTTGTTCGATTACCTGAAGTCGCTGCATGAGGTCATCAACGATCCGGCCAAGTCCGGCGACATCAACACCGCCGTTTCCGGCGGTGCCACCCTTGCCGATCAAGGCACTCAGGCGCCAGCGCTCAACGATTACAAAAACTTCTACTGGACCGTCGGCCAGGAGGGCGAAACCCTCACTTACGAACTGCAAGACGGTAGCCGCGTAGTGGTCTCCAAAGACCTCACCCCCGAGTTGTTCAAAAGCGCCAGCACCGCCAACGAGACCTGGAGCCAGATCCACACCAGCGAGGCCGAAGGCTACAAGCTGGCCGGCCCCAACGACTTTCTGAAAAACGTCGACATGACCTTCGGCTCGCCGGACGACCTGGGCAACGGCTTGATCCGCTACGAAACCAGCGAAGGCAAGGTCATCGTTTCAAAGGCGCTGAGCCCGCAGCTGTATGACGACGTCGTCGCCAAGTGGGATGCCTGGACCAAGACCGGTGTCGACGACACCCGCGCCAAGGCCAACCTGCCTCCCGAAGCCGAGCTGGACGTGCTCAACCTCGGTACCGGCGTCAAGGCCGATCCCAAGGATGACCAGTCTCCCGAGCTGACCGTCAGCGAACTGGCCACCCAGGAGCTGCTCGACAAGTACCGCAAGGGCGTGCAGGACGGTTCTATCGGCAAGGACGACCCCCGCGCTCAGCTGGTGCGCGCGCTGGAAGCGCAAGCGGCCTATCAGAACGGCCGCGGCCTGACCGGCTATGAAGAAGATCCCGGCTTCTTCGGCGGCACCTGGCGAGTCTTTGACGACCACCAGACCCAGCTCTCGTCCGCCGACATGCACGACATCATCGACGGCCCCAAGCTGCAGGAGCGGATCAGCGCCCTGTTCTCCGATCCCGGCGTCACTGCGGATTACAAGGCCAGCATGGACGGTGCGATCAATCGCATCCCGAACAAGGACGCGGTCAAACAAAAGCTTCTCGACCTGACCGCCAACCCGGACTACGTAACCTACCTCAAGGACCTGCAGAAACAAGGCAAGGCCCATGAGGCGCAACAGGACCTGAGCGACACGTTGACCGCGCTGTCGCTGTTCGACCCGGACGCCGCAACCAAAGCCGCACAGAACATCCAGGCCGACGGCTTGACCAGCGACCTCAACGACCTGATCAGCGACCCGGGCAAGGTCTCCGACGAGAACAAGGAGCTGGCCACCAAGGACCTCTTCGGTCTGCTGAAAAGCGTGCTCAAGGGCGAGTTGCTTGACCTGCCCCGCCGCACCCAGGAAACCATCGAGAAGTTTCTTGAAGAAGGACTGGGCGACAAGAAGAAATCCTCTGCGGTGAGCAAAGCGCTGGCAGAGCTGGGCGAAGCCTACAAAACCCATGGCAGCATTTCCGAGGCGGACATCAAAACTGCGCTCTCCAAGCCCTATGTGGCGATCGCTGATCGCGGTCAGCTGGGCGAGGTCTTCAATGCGCTGAACAACAAAGGCGTACTCGGCTCGATGGGGGCCGGCGTCTCACTGTTCTCGGGCATTTACCAGCTTGCCGGCAACGGCGGCAAGCTGGCCGAAACGCCGTTGCAACGGCTGGCAATCGCCAAGGACTTCCTCAGCTTCGCGGGCGCGGGCAGCCACTTCGTCAAGCTCGGCGACGCGATTGCCGACCTGGTCGGCAAAGGCGGCATGGTCGACTTCCTCGGGCTCGACAAGACGCTTCCGGAAATCTGGGGCAATGACAAAGCCCCGACCATGGTCGACGTTCGCGATCCCAAGCTTTCCGACGCGATGAAAACCAAAATCAGCAGCGCGCTGGACATCACGCCCGACATTTCGTCGGTGCTGGGCGACGGCGCGGGCACCTTCGCCGATGCGGAGAAAGTCCAGGGCGGCATCACCCAGCGTCTCGATGACGCTGTCACCGGCGCCGGCGGTGCCAAGCTGGGCGCCGGCAAGGCGGGCAAGATCGCCGGTTCGGTGATCAAAGTGCTCGGCCCGGCCAGCGACGTGGTGGGCGGGTTCGCCGACATCGTGCTGGGCGCCTTCACCATCAAAAGCGGCATTGAATCCGGTGACCCGCTGGCCAAGGCCGCTGGCGGGCTGCAGATCGCCGCCGGCGCCTTCGGGGCATCGGCCGGCGTGCTCGGCGCGGCGGCGTTGGTGGGAGCAGGTTCGGCAGCGGCATTGACGGGGCCTTTCTTCCTGGTCGGCGTGGTCCTGGCGGTGATCGGCGGGGTCATCGGGTTCTTCGTGGACCACAACAAGAAACAGAAAGCCAGCGAGAAGGAAAACGACTGGTACCGCGACCTGGCCGCTGACGGCCTGCTTCAGGGCGACTGGGGCGACAAGGTCGAGTACCTGCACTACTCGCTCCACGAATACGGCGAACGCGAAGCCCCGCCGGACGACAGCCTGTTTCGCTTCCAGAGCGCGGAGTGGCAGCACTTCGACGAAACACCGCAACACGACGGCTCGTCCAGCAACCGGCTGGATGACGAGCTGCACGTCGAATACGGCGAAGACAAGCGTTAGCACAGCGTTGAGAGCAGCGCCGCGGACTGTTGCGCGACCCTGCTCTCGACGGCCCACACCCGTAATGGACAACGTACTAGTGAACACCCACTTCAGGAGCCTGCCATGTCTATCCCGTCACTCGATATAACCCGGGTCGTCACCGAGGTCGCCGGCAAAGGCCAGGCCACCTGGGACAATTCCGTCGACCGTGCGAAAGCCAAAGACGCCGGTATCGAATGGGAACTGCCCGAAGACGATAACCGCTCGGCGCAGCAGATCATCGATGACAACCCGCTGCTGAAAAACCTCGGCAACCAGAGTGGCGTCAAGGACATGCTCAGGGAACGCGTTGGCGACTTCGAGAACGACCCGGACGCCGCCTTCCGTGCCGAACAGGTGCTCGACCACGTGGTGCGCTACGACGAAAACGGCCAGCGCCTGGCCGGCACTGATGTCGATGACAACCGCATCAATGGCTTCACCAAAAGTGGCCAGGCCAAACACGGCACCGAGGCCGGTCGCCTGCAGGACTTCGGCAAGGACGGTTTCGACAGCCTCAAGGGCAAGATGGAAAGCGCCAATAACGTCGGTGGCGACGCCAAGGCCCGCGAGGCAGGTGAAAGCGCCGGCATCGTCTGGGAACTGCCCAAGGATGACAAGCGCTCGGCTCAGGACATCATCGACGCCAACCCGCTGCTCAAGCATCTGGGCAACCAGAGCGGCGTCAAAGACGCATTGAAGGAACGCGTCGGGGACTTCGAGACCGACCCGAACGCTGCCTTCCGCGCGGCTCAGGTCATGGACCGGGTAGTTGGCTACGACGAAAATGGCAAAGTACTGAGCGGCAAGGACGTGGCCAACACCAGCGTCGATGGCTTCACCAAGAGCGGCGAAGCCAGGCACGGCACCGAAGCCGGGCGCTTGCAGGACTTTGGCAAATACGGCTTCGAGTCGCTGCCCAAGGCTCAGGCCAGCGAAGACATCGCCAGCTACAAGGAATTTCTCAAGGCCAAGCCCGATGCCGACGCCGGTTCAAAAGAAGTGGCCGGTTACGCGGCGATCCTTGAGCAAAAGTACGACTCCATCCGCGGCAAGACCGATGCCGGCGACACCCTCACCGCGCAGAACATCAAAGACTACAAAGACGCCAACCCTCAGCTTTCGGACAAGGAAAAAGCCGCGCTGGACTTCTGGTCGCAGCCGGGGGCTTTCAAGATACTCGACACCTCCAGCAAGCTGCTGGCCGGTGGCGCCGATGGCAAGGCCAGCAAGTCCGACATTCAGACCTGGCTGAAGAACTCGGCACCGGCCGACGCCACCGGCCTCAGCGCGCTGGTGTCGAGCGTGGTGTCGGGCAACGTGACGCACAACGTCGACACCAGCAAACTGGGCAAAGACGTCTTCGAGCACCCCGAAAACTACACCGCCGAGGAAAAGGCCGCTGTGCTGCTGGATCTTCAGAGCGCGCAGAAGCTGGTGGTCGACGGCGCCAAGGCCGGCATGTGGGGCGATGACTACGGCAAGGTGGCGATTGCCAACGGGTCCGGCGCGTTCTGGGAGCCGGACAAGGTGTTGCAGGACATCAACGACCACATCGCCATTCTGCAGAAGGATGCGCCAACGGCCGAGTTCATCAAGACCAAGGGTGACGAGTCGGTCAAGTCGCTGTTCGAGGCAAGTCCCGGCCTCAAGGATGCGGTGACCAAGACCTACGAGGACGAGATCAAATCCGGCAAGGCGCTCGACCAGGCCTGGGACGCCGCGACCAAAGACGGCAAGACCAATCAGCCAGAAGCGTTGGCCAGTTTCTACGCCACCGCCAACAGCTACCAGTCGATGCTGGGCATCGACGACAACGCCGAGATACAGGCTGCGGTGGGCAAATCTTCCCACAACGAGGACTTCAAGACGTATTACAAGGATTCGCTGGCCTCGGGCGAGCGGCTGCGTGAACTGCTGAAGACCCAGACGCCTGACGCCGCCGGGGCCACATTCAGCCTGGAAGTGGCGCTGTACAACGGCGCGCTGGACCCGGAGTTCACTAATCAATTCGACAAACAGCTCAACGACAACTTCTCCAGCATCGTCCAGGAAAACGCGTTCACCGGCGCGACCTTCGACGACCTCAAAGCCGCTTACGGCAAAGACGGCGGCGCGGATCTGGACGAAGACAAGCTGCGCGAGCGCATTGATCAGGTGCGACGCGACTCTCCTGAATTGATGATGAACAAAGACGGCACCGTTGCGACCACCGACCAAGTGGTGGCCGGCTTCCGTGGCAACTGGGACATGCTCCGCCAGGGCACCAAAGCCCTGGACAAAATGGACAAGCTCTCGGATTTCGACACCAACGGTGATGCCAAAGGCGCCTACAGCAGCGGCACCCTGCATGTTGTGAGCGGACTGTTCCTGGCCGGTGTGACCATCGCGCGTGGGACGCAGAACGGCGGCAAGCTCTCCACCAAAAACGTCGTCGACATCACCACCGGCTCCGTGCAAACCGCCACGGTACTCATCGAAGGCGGGTCAAAGGCGTATCAGCAATACCTGGACGGGGCCATCGCCAACGGCGAGAAAACCATCAAGGACATGCAAGACGGCAAGCTGCCCAGTGACCTGCTGGACAAGGCCAAGGAAAACGTCAAGGACGGCAAGAACTACAAGGCGGTGGCGAAGAACTTCGAGGAGAGCGCCAAAGGCATCGGTGGCCTGGCGGGCATTGCGGCGGGTGCGTACAGCATCTTCGACGGCGTTCAGGCGATCCGTCGCGGCGACGCGCTGACCGGCGGCTTCAACATCACGGCCGGGTCGCTGGGCGTGCTCGCAGGCTCGGCCTCGGCGGTCGAGGGCAGCATGGCGCTGCTGGGCATCACCCGCTTCATGCCGGCGGTCGCGTCGGCGGCGGGCGTGCTGGGTTTCCTCGGCGCTGGGGTTGCGGTGCTGGGGGCGATCATCCCGGGGCTGGTCAAAGAAGGTCAGCAGCAGGCCAAGGCCGATGACTTCGCCCAGGTGTTGGGTGATTCGATCGAGCGCTACGGGATTGACGGGGTAAAAGACGGCACCATCAGCGACATCCCGACCAAGGATTGGCCGGGCGGCGAGACCTGGACGTCATAAGATCAGGCATTGCGTCACGAAAAACCCGGGCCAATGCCCGGTTTTTTTTATGCCTCGTCCACCAGCGCTTGCTGGAAGTCAGTTACTCGGCCGCTGCTTGGTCGAGTCCAGTTCAGCCTTTTTGCCGGTAGTGATCTCAGTGATCTGCGCCGACTTGGCAATCGCCAGATCGAAGGTGTCCTGCATCCTGGCAATCGCTTCGGTCGCCGTGCCTTTCAGCCCGCCGTTGGCCGCCCAGTCGAAATTCCATACGCCGGACAGGTTGTCGACGCCCGCCACGTCGTGGGTTTCGATGGAGGTGAAGACGTCAGGGTGGCGCTGCAGGTACTTCGCTGCATCAGACACTTCGGCCGGCACCTTGCCTGATGTGTTGTCAGCGACCTTGGCAAGTTCCTGCAGGGTGATGGCGGACTTGCCGGTCTGGCGCATGTAATCGGCGACGATTTTGCTGGACCGGGCAATGTCCAGCTTGGCGTCGAACGCGGAAGTCGATGACTTCGGGTTGCTTGGTGAGCCTCCAGCAGGGGTTATGGGGGTAGACATCGGCGCTGCTCCGTCAGTGAGGTGGGCATCGTCCCGCTGACGAAGCTCCGGGCAAAACGCTAGCACGCCGACAGGTTATTTATGAGGCGCTTCACAACGTTTCACAGAGCGCTAATAACGCCTGCGACGGTTGGAACGGGACGACGTTGCCAGACGTCCAATCACGTCAATGAAGGCCCATCAGCCAGGGAGACTACCGTGGTAGCAGAATCGCAAGGCCATCCGCCCCTTCAGCAGGTCGGGGCGTCCATCTGGGACGCATTCACCTGGCTGAATCAACCTGATCACTGGGTCGCGCACCCGGACGGATCGCTTGAGGTCACCACCAGGCTGCAGACCGATTTCTGGCGCGAAACCCACTACGGTTTTGTGCGCGATAGCGGGCACTTCTTCGGCGTCAAGGCAGCCGGTGGCTTCACTGCGCAGGTCAGGATCAATGCCGACTTTCGCGAGCTTTACGATCAGGCCGGGCTCATGGTCAGGCTGGATGAACGGACGTGGATCAAGGCCGGCATCGAGTTCAACGACGGCGACCCGATGATCAGCAGCGTGCTCACCGAGGGCCGGTCCGACTGGGCGCCGGGCTCGTTTAACGGTGATCCGCGTGATTTTTGGCTCAGGGTCACCGCCGCTGATGGCGTCCTGCGCCTGCAGTACTCCACCGATGGCGTGAAGTGGCCCTTGCTTCGGCTCGCCCCGTTCCCCGAAGCGGACGTTTATGAGGTCGGCCCTTTTTGCTGCACGCCACAGCGCCAGGGGTTGCAGGTGCGCTTTTCAAAGTGGGCCCTGGGCCCTGCTCTGAAGCGCGAGCTGCACGATTTGAGCTAAGCCGGCCCGTCATGGCGCCCGGTTGAAATGTCCAAAATCATCAGGCCTGTTCAACCGCCGAGGGCGCGCACGGCGCAGACCCGATGCGTTGCCGCCGAGGGCGCATACGATGCAAAAGCCATGCGCTGCCGCCGAGGTGGGTACTGCGCGGACCCGGTGCAGGAGCGCGCTTGCCCGCGAAGGGGCCGGTACATCCGCCGCACTGTTCCACTGTGGGACCGGCCTTAGCCGGGAAGACGGCATCATTCACTCCGCGAAATTGACGGTGTGCATAAAGTCCCCTTCCCGGCTAAAGCCGGTCCCACCAAAGCCCCGTTTCGCACCACGCATTACGTCGAGTTGTCGTCGCGACGCGTGTCTGCCTGACCCGACGTCATTCGCGGGCAAGCGCGCTCCTACAGTTGGTCTTGGCTTGGCTTGAGGTCGGTGTTGCCCGGCCAACCTGTTTCCTTGATGCGGGCCTGGCCCGATACCGATTGCGCCCGGCGGACATGATCACTGTAGGAGCCGGCTTGCTGGCGAACCCGGCGGCCTGCAACCCATGCGTTGGCGCCGACGGCGGCGCGGACCCGGTGTAGGAGCGCGCTTGCCCGCGAAGGGGCCGGTACATTCGGCGCAGCGTTCCACTGTGGGACCGGCTTTAGCCGGGAAGACGGCATTATTGACTCCGCGAAATTGACGGTGTGCACAAGGTCCTCTTCCCGGCTAAAGCCGGTCCCACCAAAGCCCCGTTTCGCACCACGCATTACGTCGAATTGTCGTCGCGACGCGTGTCTGCCTGACCCGACGTCATTCGCGGGCAAGCGCGCTCCTACAGGTGGTCTTGGCTTGGCTTGAGGTCGGTGTTGCCCGGCCAACCTGTGTACTTTATGCGGGCCTGGCCCGATACTGATTGCGCCCGGCGGACATGATCACTGTAGGAGCCGGCTTGCTGGCGAACCCGGCGGCCTGCAATCCATGCGTTGGCGCCGACGGCGGCGCAGACCCGGTGTAGGAGCGCGCTTGCCCGCGAAGGGGCCGGTACATCCGCCGCAGTGATCCATTTTGGGACCGGGTTCAGCCGGGAAGACGGCATTATTGACTCCGCGAAATTGACGGTGTGCATAAGGTCCTCTTCCCGGCTGAAGCCGGTCCCACCAAAGCCCCGTTTCGCACCACGCATTACGTCGAGTTGCCGTCGCGACGCGTGTCTGCCTGACCCGACGTCATTCGCGGGCAAGCGCGCTCCTACAGGTGGTCTTGGCTTGGCTTGGTCGGTGTTGCCCGGCCAACCTGTTTACTTGATGCGGGCCTGGCCCGATACCGATTGCGCCCGGCGGACATGATCACTGTAAGAGCCGGCTTGCTGGCGAACCCGGCGGCCTGCAACCCATGCGTTGGCGCCGACGGCGGCGCAGACCCGGTGTAGGAGCGCGCTTGCCCGCGAAGGGGCCGGTACATCCGCCGCAGTGATCCATTGTGGGACCGGCTTTAGCCGGGAAGACGGCATTATTGACTCCGCGAAATTGACGGTGTGCATGAAGTCCCCTTCCCGGCTAAAGCCGGTCCCACAAATAGTGATCTTCCCGGCTGAAGCCGGTCCCACAAATAGTCCTCTTCCCGGCTGAAGCCGGTCTCCCCATTGGTCTTCATCCCGGCTCAGGCCAATCCCATCAACGGCCCGCTTTACGGCTGAAGCCTGATATCTGCCCCGAGCAAGGCCCTCACGTTCGACGTCAACGCTTCCAGCGGGAAAGGCTTGTGCATCCAGGCCATGCTGCCATCCAGCCGCGCCTGTCCGTCGCCGGCCGGCTCGGCGTAGCCGGTCATGAACACAATCGGCAGATCCGGTCGGAACGCCCTCCCCGCGCTGGCCATCTGGCGCCCGTCCATTCCTCCGGGCAAGCCGATGTCGGTGACCAGCAAGTCGATCGGCGTGTCCGACCGCAACAGCTGCAGGCCCGCCTGGCTGTCGGCCGCTTCAATGACGGTGTAACCCAGATGCGTCAGGGCTTCGGCAACGAAGACGCGCACGGTTGGCTCGTCGTCCACCACCAGGATGGTTTCACCCGCCGCAGCCGGTTCCTCACGGGCCTGCTCCTGCGGTGCGTCAATGACCTCGGGCGCGGCTGCGTGACACGGCAGCAGCAGGCAGACGCAGGTGCCCTGACCCGGTTCGGAATGAATCTGGATCTGGCCACCTGATTGTTTGATGAACCCGTAAACCATCGACAGCCCCAGGCCGGTCCCCGCGCCCACTTCTTTGGTGGTAAAAAACGGCTCGAACACCCTGGACAGCACCTCGGGGCTCATGCCGGTGCCGTTATCGGTCACTGATATGGCGAGGTAACTGCCCGGCACCCACTCCGGGTCAACCCCGGGCTTTTCATCCAGTTGCTGGTTGCAGGTCGCGATGGAGATAAGCCCGCCCTCGCCCAGCGCGTCCCGCGCGTTGATGCACAGGTTAAGCAGCGAGTTCTCGACCTGGGCCGGGTCGACCATGCAGGTAACAGCCTGGGCGTTGAGCTCAACCTTCAGCTCGATCGCGGGCCCCACTGTGCGGCGGATCAGCTCTTCCATCTCGGCGATGAGCACGTGCACGTCGGTGTTCTTCGGCAGTAGCGTCTGCCGGCGCGAGAAGGCCAGCAACCGATGGGTCAGCGCTGCCGCCCTCTGCGCGGCACCGTAAGCCACGGAGACGTAACGCTCGACGTCTGCCGAACGGCCCTGACTCACCCGCAGCTTGATCAGGTCCAGGCTCCCGGTGATGCCTGCCAGCAGGTTGTTGAAATCGTGGGCGATGCCGCCGGTGAGCTGCCCGATCGCTTCCATCTTCTGCGACTGGCGCAGGGCGGCCTCGGCCATTTCACGCTCGGCGATTGCCTGGGTGATGCGCGCCTCCAGCGTTTTGTTCAGCTCAAGCAGCGCGGACTCGGCTTTTTTGCGCGCGGTGACGTCGATGGACGAGCCAATCAGGCCGATCACGGCGCCGCGATCATCCAGCAGCGGGGCTTTCGAAGACAGCCACACCGCAGCGGTGCCGTCCGGCATGTTGACGTGCTCTTCGATCTGCTCGGCCCTGGCGCTGCGCATGATGCGCTGATCGGTTTCCATGATCAGACGCGCCTGATCCTTGTCCTCGAGAAACTCCAGGTCAGTCTTGCCAATGTAGAACTCGGGCGGCCTGCCAATCAGTTCGGTGGTGCCATGGTTGGCCACCAGCATTCTGCCGGCGAGGTCTTTGGCGTAAACCACGCCGGGAACGGCTGCGGTGAAGGTCGCCAGCAGCGCGGACATCCGGTCACGCTCGGCCTCGGCAGCGCGTCGGGACTCGATGTCCATCAGCACCCCGGGAAAGCGAACCGCGTGGCCTTGCCCGTCGAGTTCCGCACGGCCATTGGCTTCCACCCAGCGGTAGAGCCCGTCATGGTGCCGGACCCGGTATTCACAGCGATAAGGGCCACCGCGACGCATCGCTTCCTGAATGTCGGCCGCTACCCGGTCCACGTCGTCGGGGTGGATCGAGGAGAACGCTTCGGCGATGGGCACCCCAGCCCTGCAGCGCTCGGCGGACAAGCCAAAGGTGCGTGAAAACCTTTCGTCCGCCGTCACCGTATCCCCGGCGATGTCCCATACCCAGGTGCCGATGATGGCACCTGCGTCCAGGGCAAGCTGCAAACGCTCCGAGGTGTCCGTCGGGAACTCCTGAGCGGCGTGCAGTGGAGCGGGAACATCGCTGTCGTGTTGATTCATCTACAAACCCGGATGGCTGCCTGGTGATCAGGGGCGAAGCATACCTGTCGACACGTTCAACGCGAAGAGCCTGCCCGCGGGGGGTAGGTTGAGGTGGCACGCCAGACTGAAAGAATTGGCCCGATTAAATGAGCAGTGAATGGATCTTTTGACCAGTCCATTTCATTTCTATATTGGTTTGCACGCTGTGGGGGGGTCACCTTCAAACCCGCAGGTTTCAGCCCTCTCTAATCAGGACGCGTATTTGATGAACCCTGGAACCCGCTGTATCGGACTTGGCACATGCGCGCTTCTTGTGCTTTCGGTTCTTCGATGGTCGGGCAGCCACCCACCGACCCGAGAAGACTTTGCCAAATACCCCTCGCTGCGCCAGCGCTGGCAGATGCTGTGTGATCCTCGCAGCGATCTGGCAAGGGTCAACGCCGAAGGATGCGCTCAGCTCCAGCAATGGCAGACGGCGGATGCCCAGCCGGTTCTTGATCGTCTGATGAACCGCAACCTGGGCAGGTGAGCGTGGCCTTTACGAAAATATAAATATCGTGATCAAGTCAAGCACTGCGCCAAATGACCGATAACAACAGAGTGGCCGCACTGCCGACGGCCCTTTGAGCGCCTCCCCCCATGTCATTCATTCGCAACCCGCACCTGGTGCAAAGCCATCTGTATGCATTACTGGGCTTTTACCTGTTTTCCATCTTTCTGCTTGCCCTGACGTGGGAGTTCAAGCTGGAAGGTGTCGCCATGGGGGTCCTGGACCTGCCCTACGATGGCGACTTCGAAGTGGCTGAGCGCTGGCGCTTCGTGCTGACCTCGACCGGCTTTGCCGTGCTGGCAATGGTCGTCCCCTTCGTGCTGCTCAAGCGCCTGATTGGCAGCTTGCACCAGAGCTACAACAACCTCGTCGTCGCGCAGGCGCAGAGCGACTCTTTGGCGCGTCATGACCCGTTGTCCGGCCTGTTGAATCGCCGGGTATTTCACGAACAGCTGGCGACCCGGCTGGATCAACCCGGCGTGGGCACGGCGGTGTTCCTGATCGACCTCGACCGTTTCAAGCAGATCAACGACACCCATGGCCATGCCGCCGGTGATGTCGCGATCTGCACCATTGCCGACACGCTGCGAGAGGCAACGGCCGGATGGCAGGCCGCCGTGGCACGGTTGGGCGGCGATGAGTTTGCCCTGGCAGTGACGGGCCGTTTCAGCCGTCTTGACCTGGCCACGCTGGCCGAAACCATACTCGCCAAAATTGCCGCGGCACCGACCGGGCTGCCGGGCGTGGCCTTTAGCGCGACGATGGGGATTGCGGTATCGCCGGTGGACGGTATGGTCGCCGAAACCCTGTTGCAGCACGCCGACAGCGCGATGTATCGCGGCAAGAACAACGGCCGCGCGGTGTTCCATTTTTACGAAGCCAGCTTCGAGAATGCGCTGCGTGAACGCATGCGTCTGGAGGCAGAACTGCGTCAGGCCATTGCGCAACGGCAGATCCAGCCGTATTACCAACCCATCGTCAGCCTCCCGGAACAGCAACTGGTAGGCTTTGAGCTGCTTGCGCGATGGATGCACCCGCAGCACGGGGTCATCATGCCTCAGGACTTCATCCCGCTGACCGAACAACTGGGGCTGATCAAATCGCTCACCGAAGGGCTGCTGATACAGGCCTTTGCCGAGGCGCGCAAATGGCCGCCGGGGTTGTTACTGGCGGTCAACGTCTCCTCGTCAATGATCGAGAGCGACGACTTTCCCGACTGGCTGGCGGAACTGGCGCGCACGGGTGACTTTCCCCTTGGGCATCTCGAAGTCGAGGTCACGGAAAACGCGCTGGTCGCGAATGTGGGCAGCGCCCGGCTCAACCTTGAGCGGTTGCGTGCCATGGGCGTCAGCGTGGCGCTCGACGACTTCGGCACCGGCTACTCCGGGCTGTACCACCTGACCCAGCTGGCGATCGACAAGATCAAGATCGACCGGTCCTTTTTCGACACCTCGCTGGATAATCAGAGCGAAATGGTCAAGGCCATCCTGGCACTGGGCAAGAGCCTGCGCATGCAGATTACCGCCGAGGGCGTTGAGCATGAGCAACTGGCCGACTGGCTGACCACCCACGATTGCGATTTCGCCCAGGGTTACCTCTTCGGACGCCCGCTGCCGGTGGCCCAAGTGGCGGCACTCATGGCGCCTGACCGGCATGCCGGTCCGCTCAGGGCGTAACCCTCAGCGAAGCCAGCAAGTCATCCGCTGCGCGCTGAATCTCGGCGCGGTCGCCCATCACGCGCGCACCCTGCCTGGAACCGGACAGGTTGCCCGCGTCGGCGTCGACGTTGATCAACAACGCCGAGAGGCTGGCATGAAGCATGAGTGCGCAGGACGTCACGTCGCATTTGAGGGTTTTTTTCACGCGGGGCATGGCCGCCGCGGCGAGCTCGATGCCTTTCAGGCATGACCTCGCCGCAGCCAGCGATCCCAGCGTCACGTCCAGCGATAACTGAGGGTCATGGCCGGAGCTCGATGACGCGCTGTCTTCGATGAATGCGCCAAAGGTTTTCATGTCGTTGTCGGCGTGCGCCTTGATCACCGCCAGCAGCGCCTCCGTCTCGGCGATCCGGCCGGCCAGTTCGGGATCTTGCTCCCCACCCGCCGACTTGCGCAGCGCCATGAGTAGCAGCGCCAGTGAAAACCCTGCACTCGCGCAAGCGGCCGCACCGCAGCTTGGCACAGGCGCCGAAGATGCAACCTGCTCGCAGAACGCCTCCATTGTGGTTGACCAGATGCTCATGTCGATGCCCTCCCGCTGTGAGTCTCTCCGTCAGCATAGTGACGGTCGCACCACCGCAAAAGTTTGGAAGGTTTTCAGCGGCAGCGCCTTTTGCACTTGGCAGGAAAGCGAGACGTCAGCTATAAGTCATCACGCCGATTTCCAAGGCATTGAAGCCGAAAATACGATCCGTCAAAAGGTGCGGCGATGACAAAACGAGGCGAGAAATATTGGCTCTGGTCCGATTGCCTGCTGCAATCCACCACGCGCAAGACTGTTACGGACGGGGGCGCACAGATTGAGGTGTCCGCGCGGACGTCACGCCGGGCTGTAACGCAGCTGTTCGTCGGCGCCTACCAGGCCAATGGCCTGGCCCTTGCCGAGGAATATTACGCAGACTGCCCGGATGAGAGTGTCGAGCAAGCGCTCGACTGGGGTGAGAGGCGCGGTCAATTTCTCATCGAATCCAGAGGCATGCATCCGGCCGCCCGCGCTTGGCCGAAACGAACTTCGCGTGGCCGAACCGGTCTTGTGCTTCCCGCGATCGATGCCAGGGACTGGTCGAGAACGGCATTTCTCGCCCGGATCAATGCCGCGCAAGCCCGCTACAAGGCAGCGTGCCGCAAGATGGTGGAAGTCATGAAGCGGTCCAATGTTCCCAAAGAAGAATGGGAGGCTTGCCGTGTCGAACTCAATGCCGCCATCGACGAGCGAGCCAGCGCACTCAGGATCAATACTCACTGATCAATGGCGTCGGTGACGTGCATGAGGGGCGGCGATCGGCGCGGGATGGTCCTTATACAGACCGGAACCCACTGCTTACAGTGGGACCGGCTTTAGCCGGGAATAGGCCAGCCTGGCGCCATTGACTGTTGCGGCATGATCGCCCACGTCTTGCCGGCTAAAGCCAGTCCCACAGGAACAATGCAGTGTGCCGGTGGATCCGGGTTTACCGATCGTCGTCCTGCTGAGGCTCGTTACCGTATTCATCGTAATCGGGAGGCGTCAGGCCGTTCTGCCGTCCGGACTCCTGATCAGGCGAGTGAGCCGGCAAAGTGTCCGGCTTGTCCCGTTCAGCAGGCGTTGCGGCATGGGGGTCGCGTGTCGCGTCGGCTGGTGATTTGGCGTCAGTCATGGTGCGCTCCGAGGGGCGAGGCCCTGGCATGTGAGAAGAATGCTTGCCTGGTATCTGAGCGGTCTGCCCGGCGGAAGGTTCGACGTTTTACAGGTATCCGGGATGCGGGGTTCATTCAAACAAGGGCCCACTTGAAACAAAGCGACAGACCCGCTCTGCCGGCCCAATAAAAAAAGCCGCGTTTCGGCGGCTTACACTGAGCTCAGTCAGTGATAAACCCGCCAGTTTTCGACCTCGTCACCGAACTGGGCTTTCCAGGCTTTCAACAACTTGTGATTGCCGCCCTTGGTTTCGACCACTTCACCGGTCAGTGGGCTTTTATACACTTTCAAATCGCGGGCCTTGCGAGGTTTCTTTTCGGGGGGCGCTGAACTGTTCGCCCGGGTGTTCTGCGAGCGCGGGTCAAGCATGCCCACAATGTCCTTCAAGCCGAAACCGTAAGTCTGCAGGAGTTCTCGCAACTTCGTCTCGAATTCGATTTCTCTCTGAAGGCCGCTGTCGTTTTTCAATGTTTCAAGTTCGGCGAGTTGCGCGGCAAGCTGTTGTTCAAGTTTGCGGAATTCTGCGAGACGAGACATCTGGAGCTCCTGTTACCCGATTGAGGGTTTGATAGTAGTGCAATGACCAGCGCCCGTCATCGACCGGCAATAATCGGCGCCACCGCAGTTGTCATTTGACGATGATGGAGATCTTGCCGTTCCGCTCGATGATTGCAAACTTGATCTGTTCTACGGTTTCAACGCCCTGCCCCAGCCGCGCCGCCTGCATGATGTCATCTTCCTGCACGCGGGCCTCATGCATCCGTTGGCGCAGGTAGGTGCCGTTCTCCACCACTATCGTCGGGCCACCGTCGATCAACTTGCCGATGCGCTTTGATCGACGCTTGAGCAGAGAAAAGCCGATGTCGATGCAGAGCAGCGTGACAATAACCAGCACGGCATTGGTGACTGAAAAGTCGTCTCCCAACAATGCCTGTTGGGTCGCTTCACCAATGATCAGCATCAAGACGAAATCAAAGGAGGTCATCTCGCCCAAAGAACGGCGACCCGAGACACGAAACAACACCAGCAACACGAAGTAAATGGCGCCTGCGCGCAACACCGCATCCATACGTTTTACCTAGGGATAAATAAACTGATTGAGCGACACTTCGCCGCCGCCTTCCACCGCGATATGGCCCGCCACCAGACCCAGACCGTCGTTGCGCCATGTCAGGTACAGCGAACTGTCGCCCCGCTCGTCGCCGGTCATGGTCAGCTTCAAGCCCTGACGATTGGCGGCGGAGCCGATGGGCTGAGGCTGCATGGAGTCGACACTGAACGCCTCCAGCAAGGCGGCGTCGACAAACACCGTGTGCGGCTTGCCGGGCTGGCCGTGGCTATGAATCACCATTGCGTCGACCCCGCCGCTGCGGTGGAAGCGTTGGTACTCGACGGTGAGGTCTTTCTGCGCGGAGGTCGCCGTAGCGTCGCTGAGCAGTCCCCGGGAAAACAAACCGCCCAGTGTCAGCAACACGACCAGCAGCAACACATACCAGCCCACGCGTTCGAATTTCCAGATCCGGCGCTGAAGCGCAATGTCTTCGTCCACCGGGTGCTGCCTGTCCTGCATTTCCTGATCATATGAAGACATAAGGGCTTGATGTCCGTTTAAGAAGTCGCCAGTCGACCGCTACAGCTTAGTGCGGTGGCGCGCCAAAGCGTTCAATCACCACCCGCCCCAGACCGCCTGCGTGTGGCGGGTGAGGAGCACCCGTGCCGTTTGTCTGCCCGGCGAGAGTTCGGCTAAACCACGGGCCACGCGACAGGCTCCACCCAACATCAATCACCTAGTTGGGAGACTTGCCATGAAAGCAGTGGTGTTTCACGGAGTCGGCGACATCAGGCTCGATGATGTGCCGGAACCTACCCTTCAGGAACCAACTGACGCGATCGTGCGCATTACCGCGTCGGCCATTTGTGGGACGGATTTGCATTTTATTCGCGGCAGCGCGCCGGACATGCAGAGCGGCACGATACTGGGCCATGAGGGCGTCGGCATCGTCGAGGCGCTGGGACCGGAAGTGCGCAATCTGGCGGTTGGCGACCGGGTGCTGATCCCGTCAACCATCGCCTGCGGCAACTGTGCATATTGCCGCGCCGGCTACTTTGCGCAGTGTGACGTGGCCAACCCCAACGGCAAGAAAGCCGGCACCTCGTTCTTCGGAGGCCCGAAAGCCACAGGGCCTTTCCATGGCCTGCAAGCGGAGAAAGCGCGCATTCCGTATGCGCATGTCGGCCTCATCAAGTTGCCGGACAGCATCACTGACAACCAGGCGATTGCCATGTCGGATATTTTTCCCACCGCATGGTTTGGTGCAGAGATGGCGGAGATCGAGGACGGCGATACGGTTGCGGTATTTGGCTGCGGCCCGGTTGGCCTGTTCGCGATCATCAGCGCCAGATTGATGGGCGCCGGTCGGGTATTTGCCATCGATGGCCTGAGTGATCGCCTCGATCGAGCCCGCGAGCTGGGCGCAGAATGCATCAACTTCGAAGAGGAAGACCCCATCGCGGCACTCAACCGGCTGACCGATGACATCGGTGTTGACCGTGCCATCGACGCCGTGGGCATTGACGCCAATCACGGCCACGGCGGGCACCCTCACGGTCACGAGCAATGGCAGCCGGGGGATGCGCCCTCGCAAGCCTTGAAATGGGCCGTGGAAGGCCTGGCCAAAGCCGGCACACTGTCGATCATCGGCGTGTACCCGCAAGGTTTTGAAAGCTTCCCCATCGGCGCGGCCATGAACAAAAACCTGCGCATGAACATGGGCAACTGCCACCACCGCAAGTACATTCCCAAACTCATCGAGCTGACCCTGGCCGGCAAGGTCGATCCGGCCAGCGTGCTCACCCAGTGCGAGCCGCTGACGGACGCGATCAGCGCCTTTGCTGCGTTCGACCTGCATGAGCAAGGCTGGATCAAAGTCAAACTCAACACCGATGAGTAGCGTGCAAAAGTGGCGTGGCACCGGGCTGGGCGCTCGATGCCATCTGCACCTTTAGCTCACTTTGATCACGACCTTGCCGAACGGTCCTCGCGCCAGATGCTCATAAGCTTCGCGCGCTTGTTCGAAGGGGTACACGTGGTCGATGACCGGGCGAATGCGATGGCCGTCGAGGAACGCGTTCATCCGGTCGAAAGCGCTGCGCGGCGCAACCGCGATGCCGCGCAAGGTGGTTTGCCGGAAGATCAGCGGCATGAGGTTCAAGCCGGTGGTTTGCCCCGTCAGAAAGCCGATCTGAGCGATACGGCCGCCCACCTTGGTGGCTTGAACCGAGGCGTTGACACCCTCCCCACCCGCCACGTCCAGCAACAGATCGACACCCTTGCCGTCGGTGAGCTTCATGACTTCCGCGGCCCAGTCCGGTGTCGTGCGGTAGTTGATGCCGGCCATGGCGCCGAGCTTGATGACGGCGGCAATGTTCTCGTCGCGGCTGGACGTGATGATGACCCGGGCACCCAGCGCCATGGCGATCTGTGCGGCGAAAATCGACACGCCGCCGGTGCCTTGCACCAGGACCGTTTGGCCGGGCTGAATGTGACCGTAATCGACCAGCGAGTACCAGGCGGTCAAGGCGGCGATGGGCAGCGTCGAGGCTTCTTCATCGGTCATGTCGGCGGGGGCACGCACCGCGCTGTCTTCATGGATGATCATGAATTCCGCCAGACCGCCCGGCAAGGGTGAGCCAAAGCAGTAGTCCGGTTCATCGTGGGCAGGCATGCCGTCGAGCCACCGCGAGTACAAGTGCGAGTTGACTCGGTCGCCCACCGCAAAGCGGCGGACGCCCTCGCCCGTTGCCACCACCGTGCCCGCCACATCGCTGACCGGGATCAGCGGCTTGGGGACGGTGTGGGGCTCGTAGATTCCGTCGACAATCGCCTTGTCGCGGAAGTTAAGGGACACGGCGCCGACTTTCACCAGCAGCTCGCCGGTCTTCGGGACGGGCGTTTGCACTTCGCCCAGTTCAAGGTTGTCCAGCCCGAAGTCTTTCAGAAGCCATGCTTTCATGTGTTATCTCCAGTGATTGCCGCCGGGTCGAAGTCGACCGCAGGCGTGTTGGGCGGCATTGTTCCCCGTCTGCCTGAGCGGATAAATGCTCGTCCGGGCAAAGGATTGTTATCCTGCGCCGCAACAATCATGCTGATTTTTTAGGTAGTACGAGGGCGAACCTATGGACCTGTTGCAGTCAATGCAGGTGTTCGCGAGGCTGGCAGAGCTGGGTAGTTTCACCAGAGTGGCTGAAGCCACTCAGCTGGGGCGGCCACACATCACGCGGTCGATCCAGACCCTGGAGGCGTCGCTGGGTGTGCGGCTGTTTCAGCGAACCACGCGCTCGGTGAAGCTGACTGCTGAGGGCGAGCAGTTCTACGAGCGGGTCAAGGGGCTGCTCGCGGACATTTCGGCCACCGCGTCCATGTTCGATCGCAGCGGCGCCACCCTGCACGGGCGGCTGCGGGTCGACATTCCCACCGCGTTCTCGCAACGCGGTTTCATTGAAAGCCTGAAGCAGTTCACCGACGCCTTCCCCGCCCTCGAACTGGTAGTGGGCGTGACCGACCGCGCGGTGGATTTGGTGATGGAGGGCGTTGACTGCGTGCTGCGCATTGGCGATTTGCGGGACTCAAGCATGATCGCGAGGCAGATCGGCACGGTTGAAATGGTGACCTGTGCCGCACCCTCCTACCTCGAATCGTACGGCGAGCCGACAACGCTCGCAGACCTGTCTCGGCACCGCGGTGTTGATTTCCTGTCGGGGCACAGCAACCGGCCGCTGCCCTGGTATTTTCATGAGGACGGCGAGGACCGGCCGTACCCGAGCCGCGGGGCGATCACGGTCAACGAATCCAACGCCTACGTGCACTGCGGGGTTGCAGGTTTTGGCCTCATCCAGGCGCCAGGCATCACCGTGGATGCGTTTCTCGCCAGCGGCGAACTGATCGAAGTGCTCCAGGCTTATCGACCGGGAAGACGCAAGGTCTCGGTGCTCTACCCCAGCCGCACCCACCTTGCGCCTCAGGTCCACGTCTTTGCCGACTGGCTGCGCGAGCACTTCCCGACCCTGCATCCCCGGTGGTTCAAGCCGGAGTGAGCCGACTAAGCGCTTAACGGCTTCCCGGCTAAAGCCGGTCCCACAGAATGCACGCGGTGTTAGTGGGACTGGCTTCAGCCGGGAAGAGGGCAACATGGACACCTTCAGTTCCATGGCGTAACAACCGACGGCTTCCCGGCTAAAACCGGTCCCACAGGGTTCGCGCGGTGTTAGTAGGACTGGCTTCAGCCGGGAAGAGGCCGACATGGACACCTTCAGGTCCGTGTCGTTACAACCGGCGTCTTCGCGG
The DNA here is from genome assembly GCF_000759445.1 of Pseudomonas lutea. Classification (NCBI taxonomy): domain Bacteria; kingdom Pseudomonadati; phylum Pseudomonadota; class Gammaproteobacteria; order Pseudomonadales; family Pseudomonadaceae; genus Pseudomonas; species Pseudomonas lutea. The sequence goes on along the minus strand of NZ_JRMB01000001.1, from coordinate 909,953 downwards.
CTAAAGCCGGTCCCACAGGGTTCGCGCGGTGTTAGTAGGACTGGCTTCAGCCGGGAAGAGGCCAGCATGGACGCCTTCAGTTCCGTGGCGTAACAACCGGCGCCTTCCCGGCTAAAACCGGTCCCACAGGGTTCGCGCGGTGTTAGTAGGACTGGCTTCAGCCGGGAAGAGGCCAGCACGGGCACCTTCAGTTCCGTGTCGTTACAACCGGCGTCTTCCCGGCTAAAGCCGGTCCCACAGGGTTCGCGCGGTGTTAGTAGGACTGGCTTCAGCCGGGAAGAGGCCAGCACGGGCACCTTCAGTTCCGTGTCGTTACAACCGGCGTCTTCCCGGCTAAAGCCGGTCCCACAGGGTTCGCGCGGTGTTAGTAGGACTGGCTTCAGCCGGGAAGAGGCCAGCACGGGCACCTTCAGTTCCGTGTCGTTACAACCGACGTCTTCCCGGCTAAAGCCGGTCCCACAGGGTTCGCGCGGTGTTAGTAGGACTGGCTTCAGCCGGGAAGAGGCCAACATGGACACCTTCAGTTCCATGGCGTAACAACCGACGTCTTCCCGGCTAAAACCGGTCCCACAGGGTTCGCGCGGTGTTAGTAGGACTGGCTTCAGCCGGGAAGAGGCCAGCACGGGCACCTTCAGTTCCGTGTCGTTACAACCGACGTCTTCCCGGCTAAAGCCGGTCCCACAGGGTTCGCGCGGTGTTAGTAGGACTGGCTTCAGCCGGGAAGAGGCCAACATGGACACCTTCAGTTCCATGGCGTAACAACCGACGTCCTCCCGGCTAAAACCGGTCCCACAGGGTTCGCGCGGTGTTAGTAGGACTGGCTTCAGCCGGGAAGAGGCCAGCACGGGCACCTTCAGTTCCGTGTCGTTACAACCGGCGTCTTCCCGGCTAAAGCCGGTCCCACAGGGTTCGCGTGGGACTGTTTCAGGTGGCCAGGCGCGCTGTCGGCAGGGCTGGCAGGATGTCCGGGATGTGCCGTTAAGTTAACGGCATCCGGCCAAGACCCGTATGATCTCTTTTTGAAGAACAGATGGCAGCGGTCCCATGAGTAGCGATAGATCAGGCGAGTCCTCCACCCACTCCAGTGCAGGTGTGGACAGCAACGAGCGATTCGCCTGCGTCGGGTGTGGAGCATGTTGTCGGGGCCGCTTTGTGCCGTTGACCCTGAATGAGGCCGTGACGTGGCTCAAGCGTGGCCATGGGGTTGCGGTCATGCTTGAAGCATTCGACGAATCGCTCTGGCCGGACGATTCCCCCGAATTCACCTACAACGCCGGGCGCTCTGCGGCGGTGCCATGCGCATCGGGAACGCTGCGAGTGACGGTGATTCTCGCGGCGAACGCGCTGCCCGAATGTCCGAACCTTCAGCAGGATGGGCTTTGCGGCATCTACCTTGAGCGGCCGCTGGTGTGCCGCATTTATCCGATGGAGATCAATCCGTTCATTCGCCTTGAACCCGCAGCCAAGGACTGCCCGCCCGAGAGTTGGGAGCAAGGCACGTTGCTGGCCTCGGATCAGGGGCTGGCCACCCTCGTTCAGCAGTCGCGACAGGCTGACCGTGACGATGCCCTGCGCAAAGTCGCGTTGTGTGAAAGCCTGGGGCTGACGGTTGCGGGCTGGAAAGGCAACGGCCTGGTGATCCACCAGCCCTCGGTCGAGGATCTTCTCGCCGCCTGCGAGAACATCGATGAGAACGCCGTGCCTGCCTCCCAGGCATGGCAAATCAGAGCCGACGATGCTTCATTGGTGCAATACCTCAAAGACCACGCCCTGCCCCTTGCCGACCCGGCAACCGACAGCTACATCTTTCACTCCACCCGCTGAGCCAACCCAGGCTGGGCAGCCCACAGCCCACAGCTAGCATGCCCTCCCTCAAGCAATCACCCGCGCATACACTGTCCGATCCACATTCCCGCCGGATAGAATCACGCCGACCTTCTTACCCGCCATGGCCGGGCGCTCCTGCATAAGCCCCGCCAGTGCGGCTGCACCCGCCCCCTCAGCCAGGTTATGGGTGTCGGTGTAATAGACGCGCATGGCATCGGCGATCTCGGCGTCGCTGACGGCAATGATCCGTGCAGCCCCCGTGCGGTAAATCGCAAAAGCTGAGGGGATGGGCCGGCGCACCGCCAGGCCATCTGCAAAGGTATCGGCTGACGGGGTTTGGAGCACGGCTCCGGCTTCAAACGACCATTTGGCCGCCGCCGCTTCAGTGGACACCACACCGACCACCTGGGTGCTCAAGCCCAGCGCATCGCGGGCGGCAATCACCGCGCAGATACCGGACCCGCAACCGATCGGTACATAGACGGTGTGCAGATCCGGCACGGCGGTAAACAGTTCCAGGGCATAACTGGCGATACCTTTAAGCATCTCCACATGAAACGGCGGGACCAGATAGTGCCCGTGCACGTCAGCCAGCCGCGCCGCCTCTTCACGCGCCTCGTCGAAATCCCGACCGCATTCGATCACCGTGCCACCGAGCGCGCGCATGGCGTTGTTCTTCTCCACCGAATTGCCTTGCGGCACCACGATCAGTGCACTCAGGCCCGCAGCGCTGGCTGCCAGAGCCAGGCTTTGCCCGTGATTGCCCCGCGTCGCCGTGACAATGCCCTGGACGCCAGGGTAAGTGCGTTTCAACCAGTGAATGAACGTGATCCCGCCGCGCACCTTGAACGCGCCGGTGGGCGTATGGTTTTCGTGCTTGACCCACACCGCACAGTTCAGCCGCTCGGACAGCAACGGCCAAGCGTATTGAGGGGTGGCGGGCATGACCTGGTAAACCAGACGCGCGGCCTCGGTGATGGTTTCGCGGGTCAGTCCGTGCATGGCGGGTCTCCAAAGAATTTCCGCCCAGTCTAGGCACGGGCCCGCCGAGCAGGCTTTCAGAAAACTGACCTGACTTTTCGCCGCGCGCTTGATTACCATGCAGACCATGAGCCCGACCAAATCCGTGTTGAATCCACCGCCCACTGAACCGGTACGCCGGGTCGAGGCAGGGCCGTGGATCCTCGAATTGCTGCCCGCCAGCCGCTATGCGACGCGATACGTCGCTGCGGCGTCGGCGATCGGCTTTGCCTTCGCCAGCCAGCGCGGGCTGCACGCCATCGGCAGCGACCGCGTGCAGCCCTTCGACGCCGTGCCCAACGGCCTGGCATTCGTCCCGGTGGGCTGCGATGTGTTGTCCGAATCACCCACGGGTGGGGAGTATTTGCGCGTGTTGCGCACCGATGGACTGACGCTGAAAGGCGAGCGCGCGTTCAACAACCGCATCGATGCACGCGCGATCGTCCTGGCGATGAAGATCCGCGCTGCGCTGCTGCAGGGCTCGACTGAGGACGACTGGGAGGGCTGGGGGCTGGCGCTGGCTGAGCGGATCGATGACAAGCAGAGACGGGATGCGCCGATGCACGGCTCAATCGATGCCCGACGGATGCGCAGGCTTGATGAATTCATCGACGCTGGCCTCGACGGGCCGCTGGGCGTGCAGGCCATGGCCGACCTGCTGGAATTGTCCGAAGGGTATTTCATGCGGGCCTTCAAGCACACCACCGGCCAGAGCCCGCACCGCTACCTCATTGACCGCCGGGTCGCCAAAGCCCGTGCGCTGATGCGCGACCCCACGGCACGGCTGGCCGCGATCGCCCATGACTGCGGATTCAGCTCGCAGGCGCACATGGCCACGGCGTTCAGGCTGCGCATGGGCATCAGCCCGGCGAAACTGCGCCAGGCGCTGTCCTAGCTCGTGCCGGCACGGCGACGCTCACCAGCCGTGGCGCTCCAGCACCAAAGCGATGCGCGGATGGCGGTCGACTTCCTCAAGCGACGCGTACCATTCCGGCCGGCAGACACGAAGATGCTCACGCGCCCCGCTCCACTGGCTCACCACACTGGCGAGAATTTCCACGGCGCCCGGCGCTTCCGGGTGCCAGGCCACCGGGTTGTGGAAGACATCGCTGAACACCTCCCATTGGCTGTGCAGCTTGCCTGTTGCCCCGGCGACCAAGCGGTCTAATTGCTGCTGATCGGCACCGGGCAGCCATCGCTCCGGGTAGTCGATGAGGCCGATGGTCGCGTAGCAATTGGTGGTGATGTAAGCCAACGCCCTGAGTTGCTGGGCCCGCTCCGGTGAGTCGCCGGATAAAAGGCCGGACTGCGGAAATTCAAGCGCCAGGTGGGTAAGAATCGCCGCGCTTTCGGTGAGTACGGCATTGCCGGGCGCCACCAGCGTAGGCACCTGCATCAAAGGATTGAGCCGTTTAAGCTCGTCCTGCCCGACGCCTTCATTCCACGAACTCGCGGCCACCAGGCGAAAGTCCGCCCCGCATAGCCCAAGGGCCATTTCAATCGCCGCCGAGCCGGACCTGTCCGAACCGAATAACGTGTACATGTGGCCTCCAGTCATGCCGTGGTCTTGTGAATAGCCTCGCAATGGCGCCGTTGCCACTCATCCACCACATCGCCCAGGGTTTTGGGACTGTCGTTGCGTATCCAGGCCATGAAGTCCCGGTCGAACTTGAAGGCAGCGCCACACTGCCCGGTCATGAAGCGCCGCACGTTCTGGGTATTGCGGTAGTCCTGAGTGACGGGAGTGTCTCTGCGCAGAGGCTCGCTGTGCCAGTCAAACGCCATGGAAGGCTCCTTTAAACGCTTACGATGGGCCAAATAATCGGCGGTTGCGGGCCCCCGCCCATGCGCCGAACGAGGGACCTGAACCGGCCTCCCGGGAATGATAGCCGCAGAACACGGCAGTGCGATGGACTCATGGTTTTAGCGAACAACGCTGTGCTGCCGGCAACCAACGGCGCTGAGGCGGGTCAACCGAAACAGCAACGCTTGCAGTGCCAACCGGTCACCGCAGGGATCACCCGACTATTTCTCCTGGAGACCTCATGAATCCGGACATCACCCTGGGCGATGAGGACGGTTCCCCACCGCGGCCGGACTGGTTTTCAAGCGAACATCGCGCCCGGATCGACGAGTTGATCGGCAAGCTCAAGACCAGCGACACCCGGGAAGGTGTCTCGCGCTATCACGCGATGGCCGAGGGGTATCTGCTGGGGCTGTTGGACAGCAACCACGTCAGCGTCGAGCATCACGACGCCGTCCGGCAGTACCTGCACACGCTAGCGATTGCGCGGTTGAAGGTGATCAAGCCAAAGGCGCGTCGACAGTGGTGATGAGATCGCGGTCGAAAGACTCGTCCCTGCTCGCTCGCGGCAGCAGAAAGGGAACGGCAACCCTCATTTTCCGCCTGTGACGTCCAGAAATGTACCGGTGATGAACGATGCTTCCTCGCTCGCCAGCCAGAGAATGGCTCTGGCCACCTCAACCGGCTGTCCGCCGCGGCCCATGGGTATCGAGTCCTTTACACGGTTGACGCGATCCGGCTCGCCACCGCTGGCATGCATGTCGGTGTAGATGTGCCCGGGGCGTATGCAGTTGACACGGATGCCCTCCCGCGCGACCTCCCTGGACAAACCGATGGTGAAGGTTTCAAGGGCGCCCTTGGACGCGGCGTAGTCGACATATTCGTTCGGGCTGCCCAGTCTCGCCGAGGCTGAAGAAATGTTGATGATCGAGCCGCCGCGGCCGTTGTATCGATGCGCCATGCGCCGGATGGCCTGCTGCGCGCAGAGCATCGGCCCGATGGCGTTGACCGCAAAGATGCGCTGCATGCGCTCGAAGCCCAGGTCTTCCAGCCTGGATTGGGGCCCAAGTACGCCTGCGTTATTGACCAGCACATCGATGCGCCCGAACGTCTGGTCGATGGCACTGAACATCTGCGTGACCTGTTCCGGGTCGGCGTTGTCGGCACGGATGGCCAGGCCACGGCGTCCAAGCGCTTCGACCTCAGTCACCACCGCGAGGGCTGCGGACTCGTCGGCCACATAGCTGATTGCAACGTCATAGCCACTCGCTGCCGCCAACCGTGCCGTCGCGGCGCCGACCCCGCGGCTTCCGCCGGTGATCAGCATCACTGGAGCTTGCGAAACGTCTTCCATTGAAAAGTCTCCTTTCTGGCGCTGTGAAAAGGAACAGATGTGTCGTCAATCGGCGCTGTCCTGCGCAGTCAGCCAATCAGCAGAATGCCGGTCGCAATCACCGCGCACGCTATCAGCTTGCGCGCCGTCAGTGATTCGCCAAGGAAGAAATAGCCGATCAGCGCGGCAAACAGCACGCTGGTTTCGCGCAAGGCCGATACCGCGCCCATGGGCGCTTCGCTCATCGCGTAAATCACAATGCCGTAGGCCAGCAGTGACACCAGGCCGCCGCAAAAAGCAGTGAAGAAGCCAGGCCGGATAGTCACCAGACTGCGGGCGTCGCGCAGCAGCACATACGTCATCGGCATCAGCACGCCCCAAGACGCGCACATCCAGGCGGTGTAGGCCATGGGCGCGCCGGACAAACGCCCGCCGATGCCGTCCGTCACGCTGTAGGCCGCGATGAAACAACCGGTGCCCAGCGCGTATGGCAAACCGGGGATTTCCAGCTTGCGACCCTTGAAGGCCAGCGAAATGATCCCCGCCGAAACCAGCGCAATGCCGATCATCGCAGTTGCGCCCACCACTTCGCCTGCAAACAGCGACGCACACACGGTAATCAACACCGGGGAGGAACCTCGGGAAACCGGGTACGTCTGGCCCAGATCGCCGCTGCGGTAGGTGCGCACCAGAAACAGGTTGTAACCCACGTGCAGCGACGCCGACAGCGCTGCATACGGCCAGCTTTCCGGCGCCGGCGCGACCATGAATAGCGCGCCCACGCTGCTGACGATGGCCACGGCCACGCACATGATTGTCATCGACCAGAGCTTGTCATCGCCGCCACGCAGCAACGCGTTCCAGCTGGCATGCAGCAGCGCGGCAAAGAGTATCAACAGGATGATGTGAGTAGGCATGGGCCATGTTAGGCAGCCCGCTTGCGCAAAATGAAGCAAATTCTCCTCATCCGAAGATGAGTGAATGCTCATGCATCACGCATCACGCATCACGTATCACGCATCGTGCTTTGCGCCTATGTCTCAGCCGTAAGCAAGACCGGCGGTCAGCCCTTCTTCAATGAGCCAGGCGCGGAAGCTGGCCACGTGCGGTTGGCGTTCGATGCCTTTCGGGCAAACGAAGTAATAGGCCACCGGCGACGGAAACGGTACATCGAACAGACGCAGCAAGCTGACGTCTTGCAATTCTTTCTCCACATGCCCGCTGCGCGCCAGCGCTATGCCCTGGCCCAGCAGCGCCGCTTCGACGGTCATGTTGGAGTCGGCAAAGCGCACGCTTTCCTTCAACGAAGTCACGCTGACCCCGACCTGCTGGAACCACACTTCCCATTTGGGCACCAGATCCGACCCGTCCCGGGTCAGCAGCGGATAGCGCAACAGCTCCGCCGGCTCGCGGGGAGTGCCAAAGCGCCTGAGCAGATCGGGGCTGGCCACGGGAAAAATGTGCTCCCTGAACATGAATTCAGAATGCAACGCCGGGTAGTGACCGCCGCCCAGCCGGATCGCTACGTCAGCCTCGCCGCTGGCAAAGTTGACCGGCGTGTCGGTGCTGTCCAGCGTGACGAGGATTTCCGGGTGCAGTTCGGCCAACTTGGGCAGGCGCGGCAGCAGCCATTTGAGCGCGAAGGAATAGGTCGTGCTGACTTTCAGCCTGAAGCGTCCCTTCTCTTCCCGAAGGTCGGCGAGCGTTGCTTCCAGGTTCATGAAAAACGTCCGCACGATGGGCGCCAGTGCCGCACCGGCAGGCGTCAGGCTGAGGGTCTTGCCTCGCTGAAACAGCTGCACGCCCCAGATGTCTTCGAGATTCTTCAACTGATGACTGACCGCGCTTTGTGTGACGTGCAGTTCCTCGGAAGCTGAAGTAAACGTGGCGTGACGTGTGGCGACTTCAAACGCGCGCAGGGTGGCGGTGGGTGGCAAATCTCTCATCGCAGCGGGCCTCGTCGGGCACCAGCGACGCTGCCCTGAGTATGAATGTGGGCTCATGGTATAGCACTTGAGGTGTGATACGCGGAGGCCGATCGCTTCCCGGCCAATTCGCAACGAGTGAAACCCACCGTAGAAGCGCTTGGTCTGGAACGCCTCCGGCCCCGCCAGGAACCCGAAAGCGCAGTTGATCGCCTGTAGGAGCGCGCTTGCCCGCGAAATGCTTTTTGCCAGGCACTGATGCATTGACTGACCCAGCGCATTCGCGAGCAAGCTCACTCCTACAAAGGTGTGAAGGCAACCAGTGACAGTACACCCCTCGCCTTCCCCGCAGCCAGCCGGTGACGGCCCACGCTTGCCACCGCTGCAGGCGCCCATCCAGGACGCCAGATGACCGCGCACCCGGCTGGAACCCCGAAGCGCAATTGATCGCCTGTAGGAGCGCGCTTGCCCGCGAAATGCATTTTCGCCAGGCACTGATGCGTCGACTGATCCAACGCATTCGCGGGCAAGCGCGCTCCTACAACGGTGTGACGGCAACCGGAACCGTTCACCCCCGCCACCCCCGCCACCCCCGCAGGCGGCCGATAACGATCCATGTCTGCCACTGCTGCAGGCGCCCATCCAGGACGCCAGATGACCGCGCACCCGCCAGGAACCCGAAAGCGTAATTAATCGCCTGTAGGAGCGCGCTTGCCCGCGAAATGCATTTCTGCCAGGCACTGATGCATTGACTGACCCAATGCATTCGCGAGCAAGCTCACTCCCACAGGTGCGCCCCCTTTTGCCCGCTCAAGCGTGGTGAAGGCTGCCCCGGTTTGAAGCACCATCGGGCGTAATCGCCCCACGTGAGAGCACAACTGGCAAGCCATCGACTGGCAAAAGCTGATTCAAGCGCTACAGTCTGGTTGGCATGTTTATTTCATACCCCCAAAGCACACGACAAGCCGGACTCTGGTCCTTAAGTCTCGTCCACATACGCGCCTCGAATGCGCCAGGTATCGAAGCCTGATCGACCCCTACCGGGTTGATCGGGCTTTTTTTATGGATGCTTTTCATGCCGGACTTCTTCAGACCGAAGCCTTCACTGTCAGGGCTCGCCACCCAGGCGCCCTTTGCGCCAGACCAGCGTCCCACGGTGGCGGTTGGCTTTTTGCTTTCGACCGAAGGCACGTACCGACGCATGGGGCGCAGTGCCTTGCTCGGCCTGGAGGATGCGCTCGCCGACATCAACGCCGATGCGCAACGCAGCGTGCGGCTCGAAGCCATCTGCAACGACCCGCAGGGCGACCCGGCGCGCTACAGCAGCGGTGTCGCCGAGCTGTTGGGCGCAGGGGTCCGGCACATTTTCGGCACCACGCTCTCGGCCAGTCGCAAGGAAATCATTCCTGATCTGGATCAGCACGGCGCCCTGCTCTGGTATTCAAGCCCCTATGAAGGCTACGAGAGCAGCGAAAGCGTCTTGTACCTCGGCGGCTGCCCGAACCAGACGCTGCTGCCCCTGCTGGGTTACGCACTGAGCGAGTTTGGTCATCGGGCCTTTCTGCTCGGCTCGAACTATGTCTGGGGATGGGAAAGCAACCGCATTGCGCGGGAGGTGCTGGAAGCCAACGGCGCTGAGGTGATGGGCGAAAAGTACGCTCACTTGGGCGCAACCGGATTTGAGGTGCTGATTGAAACGCTCATCCAGGACCCGCCGGCATTCGTCCTCAATAACCTGGTTGGCGAATCTTCCTACGGTTTTTTGCAGCAGCTGGACCTTGCCTGCAGCCGACAAGGCCTGCGCCTGCCGGTGCTTAGTTGCAATTTGACCGAAGCGGAGCTGGACGCGGTCGGCCCGATGCAAGCGCTGCGTCTGCTGTCCTGCGGTCCGTTTTTTGAAACCGTCGACCCAGGTTTTTGCCACGCGCAGCAGCGCCATGGTCCACGGGTCTGTTCGCATTACTACACCAGCGCCTACACCGCGCTGCGGGTGTTTGCCGACGCCCTGCAGGCCAGCAATGACGCGTCGCCCACGGCCATCTGCGAATACCTTTATGGCCACCCGGTCGCCAGCGTGCTCGGCACCGTAAGCCTGTCGTCGCGCAATCACCACAGCGCACTGGCCAGCCACATCGCCGAGCTGCGCGACGGCCGCTTTGAAGTGGTGCAGTCGGCGCATCAGCCGATTGCCGCCGACCCTTATCTCACCCATACGGATGTACACGCCGGCGTTGCCAGCCGACACGCGGCCCCGGCGCCGCGCCTGAGGATCGTCAAATGAAAACACGCGCCTTTCCTGCCCTCGATCAGGGCCATCTGCTATTGATCGACTGCGACGAACGCAGTCAGGCCAATCTGGGCAAAAGCCTTCATAGACTCGGCATTCACTCGCAAGCGCTGGCTCACGATGCGCCGTGTGAGACAGAGGGCTGCTTCGCGGCGATTCTGGAAATCGAGCACTTCGCCAGCCCGCTCGCGGTGCAGGCGTTGAACGCCGCCGGGGTTCCCATCATCGCGCTGACCGCCCACGAGACGCTGTCGCAAATCCAGCGCGCGTTGCAGCTGGGGGCCACAGCGTTGCTCAACAAGCCCATCAGCCAGGGCTCGGTGTACACGACGTTGATGATGGCGGTGGGGCTGCGCGAACGGCAGCGCGCCGACGCCGAACGGCTCTGCGAGCTGCAGCAGCGGCTGGCCATGCGTCCGCTGATGGCCCAGGCGCTGGCGCGCTTGATGGTCACCCAGAACATCAACGAGGCGACTGCCTTTGAACGCTTGCGCAGCCTGTCGATGCAGCTCAACCGGCCGATTGAGGCGCTGTGCGTCGACCTGCTCGCCGTGCGCAACGAGGACCGCGCATGAGCACGTTGAAGGCCCTGCTGCGTCGTCCCGCTGTCGCTGTTTCGCTGTTGTTTATTGCTATGGTGGTGCTGCTCGCGGTGCTGGCGCCGTGGCTGAGTCCATTCGACCCGGACGAGCAGTTCGTCGAAGGCCTGTCGATGGAAGGTGCGCCTCTGGCACCGGCCACGCCGTACTGGATGGGCACTGACTTGCTGGGCCGTGACCTGCTGTCGCGGTTGATCTTTGGCGCGCGCACTTCACTGTTCATAGGTTTGCTGGCTAATGGCATGGCCGTGCTGATCGGCACGCTGGTCGGGCTGACCGCAGGCTTTGTGCGCGGGTGGCTGGGCAGCGTGTTGATGCGCGTGACTGACCTGATGATGGCCTTCCCCGCGCTGCTGCTGGCCATCGCCCTGTCGGCGATTTTCCAGCCCAGCGTGTGGATCGTCGCCATGGTCATCGCGATGGTCAACTGGGTGCAGATTGCCCGGGTCATCTACGCCGAAACCGTGGCGCTGAGTGCGCGGGACTTCGTAGCGGTAGAACGTACGCTGGGCGCCAGTTCGCTGCGGATTCTGTTTTCACACCTGCTGCCCCACTTGCTGCCGACCATTCTGGTCTGGGCAACGCTGGGCATTTCCACCACGGTGCTGCTGGAAGCCACGTTGTCGTACCTGGGCGTGGGGGTGCAGCCGCCCACCCCGAGCTGGGGCAATATCATTTTCGAGAGCCAGACGTACTTCACCTCGGCGCCATGGCTCGTGTTCATTCCCGGGGCCGCGATCATCCTGCTGTCGCTGGCATTCAATCTGGTCGGTGACGCCCTGCGCGACGAACTCGACCCCACACTCAAGGGGCGTCGCTGATGCTGCCGTTCATTTGCCGCCGGGTCGGTTACGCGCTGTTGATCCTGCTCGGCGTGACCTTCATCACCTACCTGCTGCTGTTCCTGCTGCCTGCCGACCCCGCGCGACAAATTGCCGGGCGCAGCGCGACGCCGGAAGTCGTGGCCGCCATCCGCGCGCAATTGGGGCTGGATTTGCCGTTCTACCAGCAATACCTGAATTACCTCGGCAACCTGTTGCATTTCGACCTCGGCCGCTCGTACATCCAGCGCACTGCCGTCAGCGAGCTGATCGGCTCGCGCCTGCGGCCGTCGCTGGAGTTGATGGCGGCCGGTATCGGTTTCGAGCTGTTGATCGGCGTCAGTCTGGGCATGCTCGCCGCGCTGAAACGCGACAGCTTCGCTGACAAGCTGCTAATGGCGTTTTCCTTCGTGGGCGTGTCGGCCCCGCAATTCATTGCCGCGATGCTGTTTCTTTACTTCTTCGCGGTGCAGCTGGGCTGGTTTCCGCTGGGCGGTTACGGCGGCGCGAGCCATTTGATGCTGCCCGCATTGACGCTGGGGTTACTGGGCAGCGGCTGGTATTCGCGCATGGTCCGCTCCTCGATGATCGAAGTGCTGCATCAGGACTTCATTCGCACCGCCCGGGCCAAGGGCCTGAGCCGGGCGCGGGTGGTGTTCGTGCACGTACTGCCCAATGCCATCGTGCCGGTGATCCCGATGATCGGCATCGACATTGGCGTGTTCATGGGCGGGCTTGTGGTGGTCGAGTCGGTGTTCGGCTGGCCGGGCATCGGTCAGCTCGCCTGGCAATCGATCCAGCAGGTCGACATTCCGGTCATCGTCGGCGTGACCACGCTGTCGGCGGTGGCCATCGTGCTCGGCAATCTGCTGGCGGATCTGGTGATTCCGCTGGTGGACCCGCGCATCGACATCAAGCAGCACTGAATTCATCAACACAACGGGGCACAACAATGAAGATCAACGCGCTGACCCTGGCCGTGGCGGCCACGCTGTTTACCACGCCACTGTGGGCCGATACGCCGAAAAGCGGCGGCAATGTGGTGGTGACTTACCAGAACGATGTGGCGACGCTGGACCCGGCGATTGGCTACGACTGGCAGAACTGGTCGATGATCAAAAGCCTGTTCGTGCGCCTGATGGACTACAAGCCCGGCACCACCGAGCTGGTGAAAAGCCTGGCCGAGGACTACAGCATTTCGCCTGACGGTCTGGTCTACAGCTTCACTCTGGTCAAGGGCGTGAAGTTCCAGAATGGCCGCGAGCTGGTGGCCAGCGACGTCAAGTATTCACTGGAGCGCACGGTCAACCCGAAAACCCAGAGCCCGGGCGCAGGCTTCTTCAGCTCCATCGTCGGCTACGAAGACATGACCGCCGGCAAGAGCACCAGTCTTGACGGCGTCAAGGTGGTCGACGATCAGCACCTGACCATCACGCTCAGCGCGCCAAACGCCACCTTCCTGCACATCATGGCCATCAACTTTGCCTCGGTGGTGCCCAAGGAAGCCGTGGAGCAATGGGGTGCGGACTTCGGCAAGCACCCGGTCGGCAGCGGTGCGTTCAGGCTGGCCGACTGGAAACTGGGGCAGAAGCTTGAGCTGGTGAAGAACCCCGATTACTTCCAGAAAGGCTTGCCCTACGTCGACAAGATCACCTTCGAGATCGGCCAGGACCCAACCGTCGCGCTGCTGCGCCTGAACAAGGGCGAGGTGGATATCGCCGGCGACGGCGTGCCGCCTGCGCAATTCCTGCAATTCAAGAACGACCCGGCGTCCAAACCGCTGCTGGTCACCGGCAACCAGTTGCAGACCGGCTACGTGACGCTGAAAACCACCCTGCCGCCGTTCGACAACCTCAAGGTGCGCCAGGCCATCAACATGGCCATCAGCAAGGAACGCATCGTGCGCATCATCAACGGCCGCGCGGTGCCGGCGAACCAGCCGTTGCCACCGGCCATGCCCGGTTATGACACCCAGTACAAAGGCCTGCCCTACGACGTCGAAGGGGCGAAGAAGCTGCTCGCCGACGCCGGGCTGGCCAAGGGTTTCGACACCGAGCTGTATGTGATGAACACCGACCCACAACCGCGCATTGCCCAGTCGATCCAGCAGGACCTGGCCAAAGTCGGCATCCGCGTGCAGATCAAATCCCTCGCGCAAGCCAACGTGATCGCGGCCGGCAGCTCGAAGGATCAGGCGCCGATGGTGTGGTCCGGCGGCATGGCCTGGATCGCTGACTTCCCGGACCCGTCGAACTTCTACGGCCCGATTCTCGGTTGCACGGGCGCAGTGGAAGGCGGCTGGAACTGGTCGTTGTACTGCAACAAGGCGCTGGATGAGCGTGCCGCCAAAGCCGACGCCATGGCGCGGCCGGAGCAGCAGGCCGAGCGCACCGAGGCGTGGAAGAAGATTTTCACTGACGCCATGGCCGACGCACCGTGGGTGCCGGTCTTTAACGAACAGCGCTTCACCGTGCGCTCCAAGCGCATGGGTGGCGACGACGCACTGTACGTCGATCCGGTTCATGTGCCGGTCAACTATGACTATATCTGGGTGAAGTGATTGCCCGTGGCCCGCTCCCGGCAACGCTGGAGAATGGGCCACTGCTCCCCTCACCCATCGCCTTTTTGCACCGAGGACCTTACTCATGTGCCAGAACTGCCTGGTCAAGACCATTCACAGCGTCAACAGCCATTTCGGTTGGGACCACAGCTTCACCCCTGTCGAGCGCGTGGCGCCCGGCACCACGCTGCAGATGAACTGCCGCGACTCGTCCAATGGTTATTTCACCGCCCACTCTCAAGTGGCCGACGTCAGCGTCATGCCCTTCGACCAGATCAACCCGGTGACGGGCCCTATTTATGTCGAGGGCGCAGAACCCGGCGACGTGTTGAAAATCACGCTCGACAGTTTCAAGCCGGGCGGTTTCGGCTGGACCGCGAACATTCCCGGTTTCGGCCTGCTCGCCGATCAGTTTCAGGCGCCGGCTCTGGCGTTGTGGCACTACGACACGCAGAGCCTGGCGCCTGCTGCGTTTGGTGACTTTGCCAAGGTGCCACTCAAACCGTTCGCCGGCACCGTCGGCGTTGCCCCGGCCGAAGCGGGCCTGCATTCGATCGTGCCGCCGCGTCGGGTGGGCGGCAATCTGGACATCCGCGATCTGGCGGCCGGCAGCATTTTGTACCTGCCGGTGGAGGTTGCCGGTGCGTTGTTTTCGATTGGCGACACCCACGCCGCCCAAGGCGACGGCGAGGTCTGCGGTACGGCCATCGAGAGCGCCATGGACGTGGTCGTCAAGCTCGATCTGATCAAGCAGACGCCGCTGGCCACGCCGCGTTTCAGCACCCCGGGCCCGGTGACGCGCCACCTCGACAGTGCCGGTTACGAGGCCTTCACCGGCATCGGTCCGGATTTGATGCAGGCCGCCCGCCAGGCGGTGGCCAACACCATCGACTGGCTGTGCCGCGAGCATCACATGCCGGCCGAACAGGCGTACATGTTGTGCTCGGTGTGCGGCGATCTGCGCATCAGCGAAATCGTCGACCTGCCCAACTGGGTGGTGTCGTTCTACTTTCCGAAGGTGGTGTTCCAGTGAAACCCAACGACCAGCCCAGTCTGTCCGTGGAGCGGCTGAGCATCGATGTCGGCGGCGGTGCCTCGCGCCGGCGGGTGGTCGAGGAGCTGAGTTTCGCCTTGTATCCGCGCCGCACCCTGTGCATCGCCGGTGAGTCGGGCAGCGGCAAATCGCTGTCGTCGCTGGCGATCATGGGCCTGCTGCCCAAGGCGGCCAGTGTCCCCAGCGGCGCGATCCTGTTCGACAACCGCGATTTGCTGGGCCTGCCGGAGCGCGAGAAGCAACAGCTGCGCGGCAAGCGCATCGGCATGATTTTCCAGGAGCCGATGACCTCGCTGAACCCGCTGCTGACCGTCGGCCAGCAATTGGCGGAGACGTTGCGCCGGCATGAGGCATTGAGCCGGGACGAGATCCGCCAGCGCTGCCGGGCGATGCTTGATGCGGTGCGGATGCCGCAAGTGGACAAGCGCCTGACCCAGTACCCGCACGAACTGTCGGGCGGCATGCGTCAGCGGGTGATGATCGCGATGGCGATGCTGTGCCAGCCGGAAATCCTCATCGCTGATGAACCGACCACCGCGCTGGACGTGACCATTCAGGCGCAAATCCTTGAGCTGATGCGGGAATTGCAGCAGGAGTTTTCCACCAGCTTGTTGCTTATCACTCACGACATGGGCGTCGTGGCTGAGATGGCTGACGAGGTGGTGGTGATGAATCAGGGTCGCATGGAGGAGCGTGGCTCTCTGCATCAGGTCTTTACCGCTGCACAAGCGCCCTACACCCGCAAACTGCTGGCTGCTGTGCCGGTTTTGGGCAGCGCGCCGCCGCCCGAAGTCTTGACCGGGCAGCCGGTGGTGTTGGCGGTGCAGGACCTGTGCGTGCGCTTTGCGTTGCGCCACGGCTGGTTCGAGGCACCGCGCACGGTGCATGCGGTCGAGGGCGTGAGTTTCGAGCTGCGTCAGGGCGAAACCCTGGGGCTGGTGGGTGAAAGCGGCTGCGGTAAATCCACCACCGGCAAGGCGTTGATGAACATGCTGGACTATCAGGGCAGCGTGAAATTGCTCGGCCAGGAGCTCAACGGTCTGCAGGGCGATGCCTTGCAGCGGGTGCGCCGGGACGTGCAAATGGTGTTTCAAGACCCCTACGCCGCGCTCAATCCGCGCAAAACGGTGTTCGATCTGGTCGGCGAGCCCTTGCTGATTCACGACAAAATGCCTGAACCGCAGCGACGCGAACGCGTAGCGGAGCTTCTGCAGCAAGTCGATCTGCCGCGGGATACCCTGGAACGCTATCCGCATCAGTTCTCCGGTGGACAACGGCAACGCATCTGCATCGCCCGGGCATTGGCGCTGAACCCCAAAGTGATCATCGCCGACGAATCGGTCTCGGCGCTGGACGTGTCGGTTCAAGCGCAAGTGCTGGAACTGCTGGAGCGGCTGCGCGGCGAGCATGGCTTGAGCTATCTGTTCATTTCCCATGACATGGCGGTGGTCGAGCGCATCTGCCATCGGGTGGCGGTAATGTACGGCGGGCGCATCGTCGAAATCGGTGCCCGCGATCAGGTGCTGCACAACCCGCAGCACCCTTACACCCAACGCCTGCTCGCCGCGGTGCCCGTCCCCGAAGTCGGCCGCCGTCGCGATTTCAAAAGCCTGCTGAAAGAGCTGGAACGCCCTGACCCGATCAAACAGGCAGGCCTCATCGCCCCGGCGCAACGTTTTGCGGCGGTGGCGACGGATCATTGGGTGGCGGTGGAGTAACCAGCGGGCGGTCAGCGCTGAGGGGGGGGGTCGTCAACCGCCCAGTAATTCGTATGGCCGTGGAGGAACGCGAGAGGCTGCGGGAGCCGGCTTGCTGGCGAACCCGGTGGATCAGCACCGGACCTGTTGACTGACCCAACGCCTTCGCCAGCAAGCCGGCTCCTACAGGTCGGTGTAAGCCGCAGGTTAAGCGGCGGGCGTGCCGTTTGATGTTCGCCGCGCATTGGTGGGGTTGCCACAGTTTGATGTATCCATACATCGATGGGTGCCACGGTCTGGGATACCCATACATCAATGGGTGCCACCGTTTTATGCATGCCACACATCGGTGGGTCGCCACCCGTCATTGTAGGAGCGCGCTTGCCCGCGAAAGCGTCGGCGGGGACGATAGGGATGCGTCAAATTCGCCGACCAATTCGCGGGCAAGCGCGCTCCTACAGTTTGGTGCAGGCCGTAGATTGAGCGGTCGCCCACCGTTTGGTGTAGGCCGCAAGTTGAGCGGCGGGCGTACCGTTTGATGTTCGCCGCGCATTGGTGGGGTTGCCACAGTTTGATGTATCCATACATCGATGGGTGCCACGGTCTGGGATACCCATACATTGATGGGTGCCACCGTTTTAGGCATGCCCCACATCGCGGGTTGCCACCCGTCATTGTAGGAGCGCGCTTGCCCGCGAAAGCGTCGGCGGGGACGATAGGGATGCGTCAAATTCGCCGACCAATTCGCGGGCAAGCGCGCTCCTACAGTTCGGGGGAAGCCGCAGGTTGAGCGGCGGGCCTGCAGTTTGAGGTAGGCGCATTAAGGGGCAGTCTGGATCTAATGTACGTGGCGGCCATCCCTGGCCGGCATCGTGTCCGCTGTCAGAACTTGAAGCGTCCCACCAGGCCGTTGAGCTGACCGGAGATGTCGGTCAGGCGACCCGAGCCTGCCTGCGCGGTGTGGGCGAATTCTTCGACCAGCTGGGCGTCGGTGTGGATCTGCGAGATGTGGCGGTTGATCTCTTCGGCCACTTGATGCTGCTCTTCAGCGGCCGTCGCGATCTGGGTGTTCTGATCGCGAATCGAATCCACCGACGAGCGAATCTTGTCGAAGCTGTCGCGCGCCTGCTGGATGCACTCAACACTGCTGTGGGACACCTCAAGACTGCCGCGCATCTGCACTGTCACTTCTTGCGTGCGCCTGGCCAGGTTACCCAGCAGGCTGTCGATTTCCCCGGTGGAGTCGGCAGTGCGGCGTGCCAGCGCGCGAACCTCGTCGGCCACCACCGCAAAGCCCCGACCCTGATCCCCGGCGCGGGCCGCTTCGATCGCGGCGTTTAGCGCCAGCAGGTTGGTCTGCTCGGCGATCGAGCGGATGGTGTCCAGAATGCCGTTGATGTTCTTGCTGTCCTGCTCAAGCAACTGCATGGTTTCGGTTGACTGTTGCAGCTCCTTGCTCAGTTTCAGCACGCTGCCGTTGGCCTCGCTGATGTGTTGCTGACCGGCATGCACGTCGCGATAACCCGCATCGGCACTGGACGCCGCGTTGCTGCACGAGCGCGCCACTTCGTTGGCCGTGGCGACCATCTCGTTGAACGCGGTACTGACCAGTTCGACCGCCTCGCGCTGACGCCCGGCGGCCTCGTCCATGTTGCGCGCCACTTCACTGGTGTCTGCGGCTGCACGCTGCAAATCCGAAGACGCCCCGCCGATGCGCTGCATCAATTGCGCGATCATGCCCAGGAACTGGTTGAACCAGCCGGCCAGGGTCGCGGTTTCATCGTTGCCACGCACCTTGAGCTGGCGCGTCAGGTCGCCCTCGCCTTCGGCGATTTCCTGCAAGCCATCGGCCACGCCGCTGATAGGCCGGACAATGACGCCGGCAAAAGTGGCGCCGACGATGGCAAAAATGATCGCCAGCACAGCGGCGATTCCAGCGATCAGCCACGTCAGGCTGGACGCCTGCGCCATCACTTCGTCACGCTCGATCAGGCCGATGAAGCGCCAGCCCAGCCCTTTGGAGGTGATGACATTGGCCATGTAGACCTTGCCGTCGATCTCGATCTGCGTCGAGCCATCCCCGCCCTTGGCGAGTGCGGCGTAATTAGTACCTAAATCGGCCAGCGGCTTGAAGTTGTGTTTGGCATCGCTGGGGTCAACCAGCACGTTGCCATTGGCCTCCACCAGCATCAGGTAACCGCTGTGGCCCAGCTTGATGTTCTTTACCAGCTCGGTGAGCTGCTTGAGCGATACGTCCAGGCCCACCACTCCGACCACGGCGCCACTGGCATCGGCAACGGTATGCACGGTGCCGATCAACGACACGTCATCCGGCGCCCAGTAATAAGCGCCGGTGCGTACGGTAGTGCCCGGTGCGGCAATGGCGGCTTTGTACCAGGGACGCTGACGCGGATCGTAGTTGCTGATTTTCGGGTCATCCGGCCAGCTCGCATAGCCGCCGTCGCTCAGGCCGACCGACAGGTACGCGGTGGTCGGGTGGGTTTTGGCGAAACCGTCGAAAATCTCGAGCATGCGGACGTTACTGTCGGTCAGGGGAGTCTTCGCGGCGTCGGCGCTGGTGTAATTTTTCAGGTCCTTGACTGCGACGATTCGAGGATCACGGGCCAGGTAGTCGACGTTCTGACTGATGGCGTCGAAGAACTGCGTCATGCCGTTATTGATCTGGCGGATTTCACGACCGCTGCTGTCAACGAAGTTGGCTTCTGCAGCATCGCGCGCGTTAAACACCACCAGCCCCGCTACCACCAGCACCGGAACGCACGCGATGGCCGCGAACCCCCACGTCAGCTTCTGTTTGATGTTCATGAGACCTTCCGCATAGGTTGTAAGAGTTGTGGGCAGAATGGATGACGACGCGTGGTGTTCTAGTTGTGAAAGCGTCCACGGTGACCTGAGTTTTATCGGCCGATGGCGCGCGAACCTGAGGCGATAATCTTCGCGAAAGGCAATGGATACGGGGCTTTGCCGACTGCCGGCGCGTTACCAGCGGTCTAGAGGGTCGCGACACCGTCCAGTTGTTGGCACACTGTGGGGCATCCCTCTCAGGTGCAACGCGCCTAACCCTTCTCCGGACGTCACATGACACCCAACGCAGAACGCTATAACCCTTCGACCGAATATGCCGACAAGCTGATTTCGCAGATAGGACAAACACCGTCGTGGATCGCCAAGCGGATCGGTGTGACGGACAAGCGCATCCGCTACATTCTGGATGGCGAACGGACCGTCAAGGGAGAAACCACGCCCATCCAGATGACCTACACAGAGCAGTTCGCCCTTGAATGCCTGGTCGCAGAGGCCAAGGCCCTGAAGCGATAAGGATCCGGGCTGCTGCGAGGTTACAAGCCCTCAAGCAGCCCGTCGGCACGCAGCAAATCGACGATCACGTGCTCGTCCACCGCATAAACCCCCCGAGACGCCTTCCACACCAGATTCTTTTCCTGCAGGGCGATCAGCGCCTGTTGCACGCCTGGCACCTCCACTTTGATGGCAGTTTGCGCAATGCCTGCCTGCTTCATTGCTGCGGCGTACAAGTCCATGGTCGGTGCCTCGAACGGGGCGTAGCTGTCGCCCATGCTGCCCATGACGCGGATCACGGCAGACTGGATCGGCGTGAGGCTGTGGAGCACCTTCTTCAGATTCGCATTGAGTTCATCCGCCTGGGCGCGAACCAGCTCGGCGAACCGCTCACGGACGTTTTCAGGGTCGATAAAGAAGTCAAAGCGGATGGCATCAGCCGCGGCACCGAGCATTTCGGGGCGGTAGCCGCTCTCTTTGAACAGCTCGAACACCTCAGCCGGATCCAGCGGGGATGGCAGATCAATATGCTCGCACAGCCAGTCGATGTAGTTTCGATCCAGGGTCGGGAACGGCACCATTGAAGCACCAAAGAACGCCTGGTCCTTGCTGTTGCGCAGCATGGCCATCTTGTCCCGGTTCGAGCCGGTGCAGACGACACGAAGGCCATGGTGCCGTGAGCTGTTGAGCTCGTCCCTCGCCGCCTTGAGCGCGAACAGCGCCGCCACGCCTGCCTCGGTGGTGATCGCATGCTGCGCTTCGTCGATCATCAGCACGATAAGCTTCTGCGATTCGTCGGAGAGGGCCACCAGCGCGGTGGTGAGGTCGATGTCTTTGCCCAGACCGATTTTATCCAGGCTGAAATTGAGGCCGCCCACGGCAACTTTCTCTATTCCCGACGCCTTGGCCAGCCGCGTAATGAAACCATCGTTGCGTCCCACCGCTTCGCGGATGGCTTCGACGATGACAAGGCCCGGGTCTTTGGTCAGGTCTTGCCAGAGGTCGGCGTACAGCACGATCGCCCCTGCT
Source organism: Pseudomonas lutea (assembly GCF_000759445.1). NCBI lineage: Bacteria > Pseudomonadati > Pseudomonadota > Gammaproteobacteria > Pseudomonadales > Pseudomonadaceae > Pseudomonas > Pseudomonas lutea. Next base: position 888,679 of record NZ_JRMB01000001.1, on the reverse strand, counting down.
TTCTCCAGTGCCGGACGCAGGTCTTCACGCGCAAATGTGGACTTGCCCGTGCGCCGTGGCGCTGCCAGGAAGACGCCGGAGCTGGCCGAACTGCCCACAGCGACCTGCATGATCAGTTTGGCGAGTCGGGCAGCCAACTCGGGGCGGTGGTAGACGACTTCGTTCATGAGTAAACCTCGACACGGCTTTATAGCGGATTATAGAGCGACTATAGACCGATTATAGGCAGAGCGAGATTGTGATTTATAGCGAATTATAGAGCGACTATAGACCGATTATAGATTGGCCTTCATGCAACCTCGCGTTGCCCGCCAGGGCGTGCGTCTTAAACAAACCCCAGGGGTCACCGCCGGATTTGCGGCTGCTCCCGGCTTGTAGGAGCGCGCTTGCCCCCGAACTGGCCGGCGAATTTGACGGATTTTTATCGCCAGCACCGGCGCCTTCGCGGGCAAGCGCGCTCCTACAGTCATCATCGGCCTGTGCCTCTGCGGTGTAGAGACGGTTGATGAGCGCCCGCTTGGCCGCGAACTGGCCGTCGAATTTGACGGATCTATCGCCAGCATCGACGCCTTCGCGAGCAAGCTCACTCCCACAGTTATCAACGTCCGATGCCTCTGCGGCGTAGCGATGGTTGATGAGCGCGCTTGCCCGCGAACGGCCGTCGAATTTGACGGATCTATCGCCAGCATCGACGCCTTCGCGGGCAGGCGCGCTCCTGCAATTTTCCGTTGCCTATCGTTGCGCCACGGCGAAACGCAGTTAAACGCCGGTCTAGCACCCGCCGCACGGGCTCTAATCGATCAACCCCTGGGCGTCATAAAACGGATACGGCCCCGGGTAATCGCCGAACACGCCGTTATGGCTCACCAGCCCCTGGCCGGGCTCCCAGCGATGCAGCAAATACCCAGGCGGTTCAAGATTGAAATGCGCGGGTGCGTCTGGGCGCAGATCGAGCACGATCTGGTGCGAGGTGCCTGGGCAGGTGCAACTGATGCTCCCGCCGAAACGTTGCTGCATGGGTCGATGCAGATGCCCGCAGAGCAGACGCTCCACTTGCGGATGGCGCCTGATGACCTGTTCCAGGGCTGCGCCGTTGATAAAGGCTTCGCGGTCCATGTGACCGATCCCGGTCACGAACGGCGGATGGTGCATGACCACCAGCGTCGGCACCTCGGGCCGGCGGCCCAGCACGTCGTCCAGCCAGACCATCTGGCTGTCCAGCACCCGGCCGCCATGAGCCCCCGGGATCGTCGTATCCAGACCGATCAGGCGTAGCGGGTGCTCTTCCACCACCCAGTCCAGTGGCGCTTCAGGGCAGAGCGGCAAATACACGTGATCGGCGAACTCGGCCAGCAGGTGCTCGCGCACGTCGTGGTTTCCGGGCACCAGGTAGTACGGCATGCTCAAGCGCGCCAGTTCTGGATGCAAAACCGCGTACTCGTCCGGCCGGCCGAAGTCCACCAGGTCACCGCTGATGACCACGATATCCGGGCGCAGCTGGCTGGCGTTCAAATGATCGACCGCGCGGCGCAGCGCACCGAGGGTGTCAACCACGCCGTAGGTCAGCTTGTTGCCGGCTTTGAGGTGCAGATCGCTGATCTGCGCAATGAGAAACGGAAGACTCGACATGAACTCGCTCGGCAATACTTAGGGATGCAGGGTAAACAGCGCCTGTGGCGCAACGGACAGGGCAATCAAATCGCCCGGGGTGTGGACGGTGCTGTCGGGGCTGTCCACCAGCAGCGGTTGCGTGGCGCCGACCTCAATCAACAGTCGACTTTGCGCGCCCTGAAAGAACTGCCCCAACAGACGCCCGCGCACATGCCCCGCGCCGCTCACCACCCGCAGATGTTCGGGCCGGCAGTACACCGTCGCCGGCTCATCGACCTGCGACCACGGCAGCTCGCCCCCGTTGACAGTCAGCCCGCCGGCCGTTCGGCCAGACACCGTAAACGCATTCAGATTGCCGACGAAGCCCGCCACAAACGCGTTGGCGGGCCGCTGATAAATCTCGCGCGGAGTGCCGAGCTGGGCGATGCGCCCCTCCTGCATCACCAGAATCCGGTCGCCCAGGGCCATGGCTTCGCCCTGATCGTGGGTAACGAACACCGAGGTGATGCCCAGCCCGCGCAGCAGTTGATCCAACTCACTGCGCAGGCGCTCGCGCAACTGCGCATCCAGCGCTGCCAGAGGTTCGTCGAGCAGCAAGACCTTGGGCCTTGGCGCAAGGGCACGGGCCAGGGCCACTCGCTGCCGCTGCCCACCCGAGAGTTCATGGATGCCGCGTTTGGCGTGTTCCTGCAGGCCGACCAGTTCCAGCAGCTCGGCGCAACGCCGGGAGCGCTCGGCCACCGGCATGCCTCGCACTTTCAAGCCGTAAACGACGTTGCCCTCCACACTGAGGTTGGGGAACAGCGCGTAGTTCTGGAACACCATGCCGACATCGCGGCGCTCGATGGGCAGACGGGTGACGTCCTGATCGCCGAACCACACCTGACCGACGTCGGGCTGCTCCAGCCCGGCAATCATCCGCAGCGTGGTGGTTTTGCCGCAGCCGGACGGGCCGAGGATGGCCAGGGTCTCCCCCGCTTCAATGGTCAGATTGAGGTCGTGAACAGCGACGGTGCCATCGGCAAAAGCCTTGCGGCAACCGATCAGGCGCAGCGTGGTTCCAGTCATCTTTGTGCTCCACGGGACAGGCGTGCGCTGATGGCCTGCAACGCCACCAGCAGCGGCACGATCATCAACAGAAATATGAGGGTGTAGGCGCTGGCGACTTCCAGCCGTGCCGAGGCGTAACTGTCGGCCAGGCCCACCGGCAGGGTTTTGGTCATTGGCGTGTGCAGCATCCAGGTCAGGTTGAATTCGCCCAGCGAGAGCGTCACCACCATCAGTACACCGGCAAGAATGCCGGCCCGACAGTTGGGCACCACGATGCCGAAAAACCGTCGCAGGGGGCCGGCGCCGAGGCTGGCGGCGGCTTCTTCCAGCACGGGAAGGTGCTGGCGCTGCATCACTGCCATCACCGGCCGCACCAGAAACGGCAGCGTGAACAGCGCGTGGCCCACCAGAATGAACAGCCAGCTGCTGCGAAAGCTGCCGAACTGGCCGTAGGTCAGCAACAGGGCCAGCGCACTGGCCAGGCCCGGCATGGCCACCGGCAAGACCATCAACTCTTCGAAGGCACGGCTGAAGCGGTTGTTCATTCGCACCAACGCATAGGCCGCAGGCACGCCGATCACGCAGACGCACACGGCGCAGGCCGCGGCCAGTTGCAGAGACAGCCACACGGTCGGCGCATACGCCTCCCACACCTGCACGATCCAGTCGAAGGTCAGTCCGCTGGACAGGCCTTGAAAGTAATTGCGGGTCAACCCGGCGAGCAGTGACATCACCACCGGCACCAGCATGAACGCGCAGACCAGCAGCGTGAACATCAATTGCGCGCCGAACAACCAGGGACGCTTCACAGGACCGTCCCCGACTGTCTGACCATGCGCCGTGCGAGCAGCAGCACGGCCCACGTCAGCGCACCGAGCACCACTGACAACGCAGCAGCGACGGTGAAATTGGCGTAGTTGGTGAACACGTTATAGATCGCCACCGGCGTGACGTTCAGCTGCGTGCCGAGGGTGAATGCGGTGCCGAAGGCGCCCATGGACGTGGCGAAGCAAATCGCGCCGCAAGACACCAGCGCTGGCGCGAGCCCGGGAATGATCACGTCGTTTACCACTCGCCATGGGCTCGCACCCAAAGATTGAGCGGCTTCTTCAAGGCTTCGGTCGAGGCTTTCGCACGCCGCCATCACGGTCAGAATGACCCGCGGAATCGAGAAATACAGATAGCCCAGAAACAGCCCCGCCAGCGAGTAAGCAAACACCCAGCGTTCCCCCGCCAGTTTGAGGCCGAGCATGGCGGACAGGCCTTGGCGCCCGGCCAGCAGAATCACCAGAAATCCGACAACCACGCCGGGGAATGCCAGCGGGAAGGTCAGCAGTGCCACCAGCGTCGAGCGACCGAAAAAACGCTGGCGCGCCAGGAACACGCCGGTGATGCCACCCACCAGCAAGGCAGCCATTGTCACGACGGCGGCGAGCAGACAGGTTTGCGCCAGGCTGCCCAGGTACTGAGCACTGCCCAGTACCTGCCAATAGCCGCTGCCGGCGGCATCGCGTGCCTGCCCGCCGAGCACGATCAAGTGCGCCAGCGGCAGCAACCAAAACGCGGCCAGCACCGCCGCTGCGGGTGCCAGGGCCCATGCCGCGGTCGGGCGCAACCGCCAGCGCGGCGCTCTACTTCCTTCCAGCCCACGGGCTGGCCATACACGGGTGCTCACTTACTTGACCTCGCTCAGGTAACGCGCGGCAAAGGCTTCCTGCACATCGGCCATGTGCTGATAATCCACCACGCCAGCCCGGGCGTAATCGCTGTCCGGCAAAAACTGCGCAGCCACATCGGCGGGCATCTGCATGGCGCGTACCGGACGCAGATACGCCTTGGCCCACAGCGCCTGGCCCTGCTCGGAAAGCACGAAATCCAGGACTTTCTCGGCGTTGGCCGGATGCGGCGCGTTGGCGACCAGGCTCATCACGTAAGGGACGCTGATGCTGCCCTCTTTCGGGATGACGAACGCGACGTTGGCCTTGTCCTTGTAGCGGGCGCGGTAGGCGTTGAAGTCGTAGTCCACCAGAATCGGCAGCTCGCCGGACAGTACTCGGGCGTAAGCGGTTTGCTTGGGCACGATGGGCGCATTTTTCGCCAGCTTCTGGAAGTAGTCGATGGCCGGTGCGAAGTTATCCAGCGTGCCGCCCATGGCCTGATTGATCGCCACGGCCGAGACGTAGCCGACGAAGGCGCTGGAGGGATCGAGGTAGCCGACCATGCCTTTGTATTCCGGCTTGAGCAGGTCCGCCCAGCTCTGCGGAACCGGCAACCCGCCCAGGGCATCGACGTTGACCATGATGCCCAGGGTTCCGGAATGAATGGCGAACCAGTGACCGTCCGGGTCCTTGAGCCCTGCCGGAATCTGTTCCCAGCCTTTGGGTTTGTAGGTGCCGACCACGCCGGCTTTCTGCGCCTGCAGCCCGAACGTCACGCCGTAATACACCACGTCGGCCACCGGCGCGGCTTTCTCGGCCACCAGTTGCGCCAGCGCCTGACCGGAGTTCTTGTTGTCCAGCGGCACCTGCACGCCGGTTTGGTCGGCGATGGCCTTGAGCTGGGTGCCCCAGTCCGCCCATTCCGGCGGGCAGTTGTAGCAGATCGCGCGGTCGGCGGCCTGGGCGAGGCTGGCAACGCCGCACAGCAGCAGTGCCGCCAGGGTTTTACTAAAGCGGATCATGGAGCGTCTCCTCGTAGGGCTGATTGTAGGGCTGAGTACTTTCGCCCGGCCGGATGTGGCACGGCAGGCAGTGGGATGTCGGGGCGCCGCCGGCAATCTGAGCCAGCAGTTGATCGATGACCGTGGTCGCCAGCGCGGCAATCGGCTGGACCACGCTGCACAGCGCCGGGTGCATCTGCGCGCCGATGGCGATGCCGTCGAAGCCGATGATCGACAGCCGCTGTGGCACAGGCCAGCCGTGGCGGCGCAGTTCGGCGATCAGGCTGATGGCGAGCAAGTCGTTGGAACACACCAGGGCGCTGGGCGCATCTACACCGTTCAACCACGGCGCGAGTGCCGAGAATTCAGCCTGGGTGTGGCTGGGCATTTCGATAATCGGCATGGCGGGCAGTTGTTGTTCGCCCATGGCATCGCAATAACCGGCGTAGCGCTGGCGCGCCCGGTCGGACTGCAAGGTCGGGCCGGCGACCATGCCGATGCGGCGGTGCCCGGCATCGAGCAGGTAGCGCGTGGCGAGTGCCATGCCGGCGCGATTGTCCACCGACACCGCGCTGTACTCGGTGCTGTCGGGCTGGTGATAGGCGAGCACGAATGGGGTGTCTTCCGTGCCGAGGTCTTGCAGCACGCGATTGCTCTGGGCGTCGGTCACGGTGAGGACGAGGCCGTCTACGCGCTGACGCAGCAACTCCTCCACCACGGCGCTTTCGCGCTCGGCGCTGTAATCGGTGGTGGCCAGCAGCAGGCTGTAACCGCGTAACCGTGCGGCGCGCTCCATGGCCTGAAGCTGTTCGGCGAACACAGGGTTAAGAAGGCTGGGCACGACCACGCCAATCAACTGCGTGGTTTGCAGTCGCAGCTGGCGGCCCAGCAGGTTGGGGCGGAAACCGAGCTCCCGGGCAGCAGCAAATACCTGGTCGCGGGTGCCGGGACGTACCACTTCAGGGGAGGAAAAACAGCGCGCGGCGGTGGCTCTTGATACACCGGCCACCCGCGCGACTTCTTTCAGGTCACTCATGTTCACTCGCTTGAGATCGATCTCATTGGCGAGGACATTACGGAGTCAATATGGCATTTGAACGGCGGGGGTGTGACAGATTGAAGACGGGTTGGCGAGGGTCGTGGCGACTGGCAGGAATGGATTCAGCCGGGAAAGGGTCTTGCGACACCCCGAGCAATGGAAATGGTCACACCGGCCTCTTCCCGGCTGAAGCCGGTCCCACTGGGTAGCGTTCGCCTTGAGAGCGCCGTCAATGTGGGACTGGCTTTAGCTGGGAAAGCGTCATGAGACACACCGAGCGATTGAGGAGATCACACCGGCCCCTTCCCGGCCGAAGCCGGCCCCCCTGGCTAGCGTTCGCTTTGAGAGCGCCGTCAATGTGGGACTGGCTTTAGCCGGGAAGGCGTCATAAGACACACCGAGCGATTGAGGTGATCACACCGGCCCCTTCCCGGCTGAAGCCGGTCCCACTGAATAGCGTGCGCGTTGGGAGCGCTATCGATGCGGGGCCGGCTTGGAGCTTGAGATCAGGCGTGGGTGATGACCGCAGGGTCCGTCGCTGTGGCCACACCCACCACCGTGATTTCACCTGCGCCTGCGCCAGCGCTGAACACGAACGCATCGGCATTCAAGGTGTGGCTGTAATCGCCGGCCAGGGTGACCTGGAACTTGTGCCCGGCGCTGTCGGCATCGTCGCTGCGCACGTAAGTGCGGTCGCTGCCGGCGTTGTAGCTGACTTTCAAGGTGCCGTCGTGACCGTCGCCCAGCCCGGTGAAGCCGAGGGCCGAGACGTCCAGTGTGTCGTGACCGGTAGTGAAGTCAGTGATCAGATCTGCGGCACCGACGTAGCTGTCGCTGATCTGATCGAAACGGAAAGTGTCTGCACCCGAGCCGCCGGTCAGACGGTCACTGCCGCCGCCGCCCACCAGCAGGTCATCACCGACACCGCCGCCCAGCACATCGTTCCCGGCCAGGCCGTACAGCGAGTCGTTGCCCCAGTTGCCATACAGCGTATCGACGCCTGCGGTGCCGGTTGCGTTCACCGATGTCAGCGGCTGCGACGAATCGGTGCGTGCATCGTCGGGGTTGGCGAACAGCACGTTGGTCGCGGTCAAGTCATACAGGTGATTGCCGTTGAGCAGGATTTCGAAGCGGTTGCCGTCGGCGTCCGGCTCCAGCGACTTGAGCGCCGTTTGATCGCCCGCCAGGTTCAGCACCACCTTGAGCGTGCCGTCATAGCCGTTGCCCAGGCCCTTGAAGTTCAGCGCGGTCAGGTCCAGACGGTCATGGCCGTTGCTGTTGAAATCCATGATCAGGTCGCGTTGCGCGTAGCTGCCGCTGGCGTCGTTGCGCAGGCTGTCGCTGACGCTGGTGTAGACAAAGGTGTCGGCGCCAGCCCCGCCGATCAGCGTATCGCCGCCGCTGCCGCCCAGCAGCCGGTCCGCGCCGCCGTCACCGGACAGCGTGTCGCGCCCTGCACCGCCCATCAACACGTCATCGGCCAGGGTGCCCAGCAGCTTGTCGTCGCTGGCGGTGCCCGTGATGGCCGAGAAAAAGTTGTCGGCACCCAGGGTGCTCAGGTGATTGCCGTCGAGTGCCAATTGAAAGCGATTGCCACTGGCATCAGCGTCCAGACTCGACAGGTAGGTGGTGTCGCTCGCGGCGTTATACGTCGCCTTAAGGGTGCCATTATGGCCATTGCCCAGACCGGACAGCCCGAGCAGAGTGAGGTCGAGACGGTCAGTGGCGTCGTTGAAATCAGTGATACGGTCACTGTAGGAGGTGGTTGCCGTGCGATAGCTGTCGGTCACGGAGGTGAAACGGAACACATCGCTGCCCGTGCCGCCGCTAAGCCGGTCGGCCCCTGCTCCGCCGTTAATCACGTCGTTGCCTGCGCCACCATCGATGCGGTCACGGCCGGCGCCGCCGCTGATCAGTTCATCCGAGCGGCTGCCAAACAGCGTGTCGGCGGCGGCACTGCCGCGCACGATCAGCACATCGCTGTTGTTGTACACCTGACTCTCGCTGCCAGCCGCACTGATGTCGCCGGCGGGCGTGCCGTTGATCACGTTGCCAAAGATCACGCTGCCTTCCACGCCTGCGACTTCCGACGGCACCTCGGCCACGCCCCACGTCGAACCGTCACCGCCGGTGATCAGGTTGTCGTACACGAAGTTTTGCGAACCGGGTTCGCCGCCCAGGGTGCGGATCGCCACTTCCGGAACGTCGCTGCTCTGCGCGTTGGTATGGATGACGTTATCGGAGACCTCGATGTGGGTCGTGCCTTGCAGGTTTACCCCCGAGCCGCCGTTGTCGTGGATATCGAGGCGGTAAACGCCGCCGTACTCGATACCGCGCATGTGCACGCCATCCCCGCCATTGCCGTGTACGTCGCCGCCGATAACGGTGAAAAAGCCGGTGTCCACGCCGCTTTGTTCATGAACATAGATACCGTCGCCAGCGTTGCCGGACACCAGGTTATCGGTCAATGACATCGGCATGCCGCCGAGCCCGACGTTGATGCCGTGGCCGCCGTTGTCCACCGCGCGGTTGTCCTGAAAGGTCAAGGCCGACAACGCGCCACCCAGCACAAAGCCATCCGAGCCATTGTCGGTTGCCGTGCTGTTGCGCACCACCAGCCCGGTGGCCGCGCCGCTCAGGTCGAAACCGCTGCCGCTGAAGTGGGTCGCGGTCACGCCGTCGATCAACAGATGAGAAACGCTGCCACCCGACTGTGACCAACCGCTGACCTCGCCGCTCGAACCGGAGGCATTGCCTTCCAGCGACAGGTTGCTGACGGCAGCGTCCCGCACCGTGCTGCCCGCCAGCACACCCAAAAGGGCTGTCGTGGAGGCCCCCGGACCTTCGCCAAGTGTGAGCACACTGTTCGCTGCGCCGTCGCCCGTCAGGGTCACATTGCTCTTCAACGACAGCGCGTTGCCCGAACCATCGGCGTCCGACACCCGCCAGGTTCCGGCCGGGATATACACCTTGCCCCCACCCGCAGCGCTGGCGGCGCCGATGGCCTTCTGGATGGCCACGGTGTCGTCCGTGACAGCGTCGCCCTTGGCGCCATAGGTACGGATATCAAAAGTGGGGATGGTGCTCATGCGCTGCTCCTGCCTGGAAAAATACTGACGACCTGTGAACCTGTTGCCGTAACCGGTTCGGCGAACAGCTTGGACCGACAGAGTTCATGATTGTTAGAGACGTGGAGCGGGCTTTCGTCGGATCGGCTTCAGCATCAACCAAGCCTGTCCTCGCGGGCCTTTGCACGCGGGAGCGTTGCGATAATGGGTATTTCCTCGCGCGACGACTGTTTAAGGTAAAAGCGGCAGGAAACGAACATTTCGTCATTAAAAAACCAGGGTCGGGGAACTTTTTTGCAGCGGATACATTTGCGCTGAGGCGAGGTGTCGAAATCCGTGCTAAAAGCCTTACCGCCTCGGTGAAGTTTCCGCATGATCGGCACAAAAACATGGATTTATGGCGTTGCCAGTCGAGCGGGAACACGGAAACCGGGGCGCGAGCTGATCGGCAGACAGGAATGCAGTGACAGGTCTTGTGCGCAGCGCAGCCAGACACCGTCACTCCCTCTGCCAAACCGTCTATTGACCAGGAAGGCTGCCTTGATACTTCGTCCCATTTGCGGCGCCGTTGCGCTGTTGTTGTCTCTCAACTGCGCGGCGGAACTGCGCGTCAAATCCCCCGTTCAGATCTGCCGGCTGCTGGCTGATACGCAACTGCGTGCCGGGGACTGGCGCCAGGACGACACGGGCAGTCAGGGCTGTTCAAGCGGCACTCGACCGGTTTCAGCCGACGTGCCCGCCGGCAGTCAGATCGGGTATGCCGCAGAGGGGGCGGATGACATTCCCACCCGAGTCACACTGACACTTGGCGGCATCTCCAAAGCGGATGACGACCTTGCCAAGCGGGAGTTGGTGAGAGCCTCCAAGCGACTGGCCGTGCGAGTACTGGGCTTGTCGATGCCGCACAGTGCTGAAGAATCGATCATGAAAGGCGCCCCAGCCAAGCTTGAGTTCGGCAGCGGCACCCTCACCATCATTCGTACCGCAAAGGCCGAGGGTCGTTACGAGATGAAAGTCGTGATGCAGTGATTGCCCAAGCGGATCTGGCCACGTTTTGAGCAGTGGGCCGGTCAGCCCGACAGCCGTGACCGGCTGATCACCGCCCCGGTGCTCGGCCGGCGCGCTCAACGAGTGCCTGAGGCAACCCGCTTTTATTTATGGGCTTTGGCTTTAGGGACCATTTTCCTGATGGTGCCGGTCGGGATGTCGATCAAAGCGTACTGATCATGGATCTCAACCCACTGTTTGTCGTCGCCCGGCTCGCTCAGGTGACGGGCGCGCCAATCCTTGAGTGCCAGATCCGGCCGTTGATACTGATCAGGCGCGTTGTCGCCTTCCTTGAGTTCCTTGACGCCGTACCCCGGGCGATCCAGTTTCACACTGGGCTCTTCGGCAGCGTGGGCAAAACTGCCCACGGCGCAAAGGGCGGTGAACATCAAATGAGGGAGGTATTTTTTTGCGAGCATGATCAGGTCCTTTGGCAAAAATGTGCAGCGGGCGGCGTTTTGATTAACGGTGCACCCGTCTTCCTCTGACCGTGGCCGTTTAGAGGGAGTTCGATCCAATCACGCCCCGTCACGAAGCCCGTCCCACAGCGCATCCTGCCTCCTGTCTTTCCCCCCGTCCGGCCTGCTTGACCGAAACTTTATCTGTACGGCCCAGTCCTCTTCTAAACCCGTATTGCGTTCTGCCAGTACCCGGCGTAAAACGCTGTGCGCCGCATCCTCCTGACGCCGGCGACCGAAAACCAGCACGCCACGGGTCAATACGGCCTCAGGTCACGACGTTATTTCGCAGGTGAAATCTTGAAGCATCTGACCCGGGAAGAGCTTGAGGCTGAAGTGCAGCGGCTGCGGTTGGCATTGCAAGCACGTGAAACGGCGTTCCTCGGCGCGTCCGCCACGTGCGAAAGTCAGAACATCGCCGCCGCTGCGCAACACTCGTCCGAGGACAGCGTGCCTTCACTCGCAGACCTCACCCACGATGACGCCCAGTTACGCTATCGCCTCGCTGTCAAAGCCACCAATGACGCCATTTGGGACTGGGACCTCAGAGCGGATCACGTGTTGTGGAACGACGCGCTGGAGCGGGTGTACGGGCACTCTCTAGCGACTATTGGTAAAACCGGGGAATGGTGGCTTGCCCAGATTCACCCGGAGGACCGTGACCGCGTCTCCGTCTCCATCCACAACGTCATCGACGGTGCGGACACCGGCTGGAACGAGGAGTACCGGTTCCGTCGCGCGGACGGCTCGTTCGCCCAGGTCCTGGACCGGGGGCACGTCAGCCGGGACGCTGATGGCAACGCCGAGCGGATGATCGGCGCCATGCTCGACCTCTCGGCGATTCGCGACACGCAGGCGGCGTTACGCCAGAGTGAGGAGCGATTCAGGACCATTCTCGAAACGGTCGAGGCCGCGTTTGCGATCGTCCAGGTCAAATTCGATGCCGACGACAAACCGGTCGATTACCGCTTTGTCGAAGCCAATCCCGCCTTCGAACGCGAGGCCGGGGTCAACCTGCGCGGCAAGTGGGTAACGGAGTTTGCCCCCGATCTGGAGCAGTTCTGGTTCGACACCTATGGACGCGTGGCCAAGACCCGTGTGCCGACCAATTTCGAGAGTTACGCCAAAGCGTTCGAGCGCTGGTTCGACGTGCGCGCCGTTCCGGTGGGCGACCCGGACGAGCGCCAGATCGCGATCATCTTCAACGACGTGACCGGAAGACGCGACGCCGAAGAGCGCCTGCGCCAGAGCGAAGCCATCGCCCGGGCCAACGTGGAACGCGTGCAGCTGGCGCTGGAAGCCGGGGCAATCTTTGGCACCTGGCACTGGGACTTGAGCAGCGACAGCTTCACGGTGGACGAGGCGTTCGCTCGCGCTTTCGGACTGGACCCTGCCCTGGGCCACGAAGGGCTGACCCTTGACCAGGTCATCGTCACGGTGCACCCCGAAGACAAAGTCGGGCTGATGGCCGCGATTGAAGAGGTCATCGCCCGCGGCGGGGCCTATGCGCACCAGTATCGGGTGCGCCGGGCCGACGGCAAGTACTACTGGATCGAGGCAAACGGCCGCGTCGAACTCAGTGAAGAAGGCGTTCCACTGAGGTTCCCCGGCGTGCTGATCGATGTCCAGGAACGGCGATCCGTGGAGGCGCAGCGCGACCTGGCGACTGCCGCGCTGCGAGCGCTCAACGAAACACTGGAGCAACGCGTGGCCGAACGCACCACCGCCCTTATGCAGTCTGAAGAAAAGCTGCGCCAGTCGCAGAAGATGGAGGCCGTCGGGCAACTGACCGGCGGGCTCGCCCATGATTTCAATAATCTGCTGGCCGGCATCTCGGGATCGCTGGAACTGCTGGGTGCGCGCATGGCCCAGGGCCGCCTGGCGGATGTCGACCGCTACCTGACCACCGCGCAAGGCGCAACCCGACGCGCCGCCGCCCTGACCCACCGTTTGCTGGCATTTTCCCGCAGACAAACCCTTGATCCCCGTCCCACCGACGTCAATGCATTGGTCGCCGGCATGACAGAACTGATCCAGCGCACCGTGGGGCCGAGCATCCAGGTGCAAACACTGGGGGCGGCCGACGGCTGCGTTGCCCAGGTCGACGCGAGCCAGCTGGAGAATGCGCTGCTCAATTTATGCATCAATTCGCGCGATGCCATGCGCGACGGCGGGCTGATCACCATCGAAACCAGTCATCACCGGGTCATTGACGCCGAAGCCGCTGCGCTGGATATCCCCGAGGGTGACTACCTGACCCTGAGCGTCACCGACACCGGGACCGGCATGCCCGAGGACGTCGTGGCCAAGGCGTTCGATCCATTCTTCACCACCAAACCCATCGGCCAGGGCACCGGCCTGGGCTTGTCGATGATTTACGGTTTCGCCAAGCAGTCAGGTGGCCAGGTGCGTATTACCTCGGTGGTCGGCCAGGGCACGACGCTGTGCATTTACCTCCCTCGCTATCACGGCGCGGCGAGCGCAAGCGACGGCGATGCGTCACAGTCGACCAACGAGGGCACCGGTGTCGGTGAGACCATTCTGGTGGTCGATGATGAGCCCACGGTGCGCATGCTGGTGACCGAGGTATTGGCCGATCTGGGTTACACGCTGATCGAAGCGGCTGACAGCGTGGGCGGGCTGAATCTGCTGCGCTCGGACATGCGCATTGACATGCTGGTCACCGATGTCGGCTTGCCCGGAGGCATGAACGGCCGTCAGATGGCGGACGCTGCCCGGGAAATCCGGCCCGGGCTGAGAACCCTGTTCATCACCGGCTACGCTGAAAGCGCGGCCGTCGGTGCAGGCCAGTTGGAGCCCGGCATGCAGGTGCTGACCAAACCGTTCGCCATCGAAACGCTGACGGCGCGCGTACGGGAAATGATGAACCTGCCCGCCTGACGGCTACTGCGCCAGCATCACGCGGTTACGCCCTTCCTGCTTGCCCTCGTACAAGCGCTGATCCGCACGGTTCAGCGCGTCCCGGAAGGCTTCTCCCTCCTCCACTGTCGCCACGGCCAGTGTCGCGGTCAGGGTCAGGGTGACCTGGCGGATCGCACCGCCCTGCTCGCGCAACTGCGTGAGGATGCGTTCGGCAATCAGCCGCGCATCTTCCAGAGGGGTGTCCGGCATCAGCACCAGAAACTCTTCCCCGCCCCAGCGCGCCGCGATGTCCGTGGTGCGCACGCAACTGGCGATGATGTCGGCCACCTGCTGCAACACCACGTCGCCCAAATCGTGGCCGTGCTGATCGTTGATCTGCTTGAAGTGGTCGATGTCGATCAACACCAGCGCGGTGGGAACCTCGCGCCGGCTTGCGCCCAGCTGACGAAAGCGCTGCAGCACCCGGCGTCGGGTGTAGAGGTTGGTCAGGCTGTCGCGGTGGGCGGAATGGTAAAGATTCATGTGCATCGACAGGTTGAAACGTACCGAGAGCGCGGTCGCATGCAGCAGCAGCGCGGTCGCGGTCAGCGCGTTGATGGCGCCGAACAGGTCTTGCGCGTCTTCGCTGATGCTGGTCACCGGCACTTTGTTGCGCATCAGGTAGCCACCGACGGTGACGAGGAGCACGGCGGCGCTCAGGCATCCCCGACGCACCGGTGAGGAATGAAACCCGAACGCAATGATCGGCACGATACAGAACACATACAGATGGAAGTTGCTGTCCCAGCCGAGCCGCCAGGTGGCGATGGCGGCGTGGGCAATGATCTCGATGCTGATCAGCATGCCGGCGCAGCGGTACAAACGGTGCTTGATGGCCAGCAGGCAGGCGATGTAGGCCAGGACGCTGACGGCGTTGGTGATCCACATCACCCGCAGCCCGACGATCAGGAACAGCCCCAGCAGCAATACGTGGATCGCAAAGGCGATCTGCACGATGGGGATGATGTGTTTCCAGTATTCGGCGGTGGCTTCCCGAGTGACCTGGGTGCGGTCATCGGCGGTAAGGCTGTTCATCAAGGTTTCTCGGCGCGAATTAATACGATAGGTGGCAGGGAGTAGCTAAGAACAGTGTGCGGGAAGCTGCAACGCGGCCCCGAGAATTAGCTTGAGGGAGGATGCAATTCGCTTGATCTGATTACCGGGCAATTTCGAAGTCAGGCATTTTGCCACTATTTTATCGGCGCGCTGTATAAAACTCCTTGAAACGCGAAGCTGTCGCTTATTTGCCGAGAAAAGGGTATGTGCATGCCGGAAAGGACTTGAGCCGAGGTTAACAACCGGCACGAAAAAAAATGGCCCGATCGAGTGATCGGGCCATTTTCGTTTCAGCGCCAGTGCATCGTTACCGCAACGTTACCGCAACGTCAGTGCTGAGCCAGGATGCAGCGCAACAAACCTGGGAAGCGCACTTCCAGCTCGTCCGACCGCAAAGAGTTCATGTGCGTGGTGCCAATATTTCGCGTGTGCACCAGGCCCGCGTCGCGCAGCACCCGAAAGTGATGAGACATGCTGGACTTGGGTCGCCCGCCGTCGAGTTCGCCACAGGTGGCTTCGGCGACAGACGAAAGACAGCGAACGATGTCGAGGCGCACAGGGTCACTTAAGGCGTAAAGCAAACGCTCAAGTGTGAGTTCGGTAGGTGACGGGTGTTTGAAGGCGCGCATGCGCACATCATAGCGGGGGGTTTCCTCCTGCGCCATATTTCGAATACTATCGAACAAGCGAATTCAATCATCAGGAGTATTTCCATGTCTGCACTGTTCGAACCCTTCACGCTGAAGGACGTGACCCTGCGTAACCGCATCGCCATTCCTCCAATGTGCCAGTACGTCGCAGACAACGGCGTCATTAACGATTGGCACCACGTGCACCTGGCGAGCATGGCACGCGGCGGCGCGGGTCTGGTGGTCGTCGAGGCGACTGCGGTCTCCCCTGAAGGCCGGATCACCCCGGGCTGCGCCGGTATCTGGAGCGACGAGCACGCCCAGGCGTTCATCCCTGCGGTGCAGGCGATCAAGGCAGCGGGCTCGATCCCGGGCATTCAGATTGCCCACGCCGGCCGCAAGGCCAGCGCCAACCGTCCCTGGGAAGGTGACGACCACATGGCAGCCGACGATACCCGCGGCTGGCAGACCATCGCGCCCTCGCCCATCGCTTTTGGTGCAAACCTGCCGAAAGTCCCGCAGGAAATGACGCTGCACGACATCGCCCGGGTCAAGCAGGACTTTGTCGATGCCGCACGGCGCGCACGCGAAGCTGGCTTCGAATGGATCGAGCTGCATTTCGCCCACGGTTACCTGGGCCAGAGTTTCTTCTCCGAACATTCCAACCAGCGTACTGACGCCTACGGCGGCAGCTTCGACAACCGCAGCCGCTTCCTGCTGGAAACCCTTGCCGCCGTGCGCGAAGTCTGGCCGGAAAACCTGCCACTGACCGCACGCTTCGGTGTGATCGAGTACGACGGTCGTGACGAGCAGACCCTCACCGAATCCATCGAACTGGCGCGGCGCTTCAAGGCCGGCGGCCTGGACCTGCTGAGCGTCAGCGTCGGCTTTACCATCCCGGAGACCAACATTCCGTGGGGCCCGGCGTTCATGGGCCCGATCGCTGAGCGCGTGCGCCGCGAGGCCGATATCCCGGTGACCTCGGCGTGGGGCTTTGGCGATCCGAAACTGGCCCAGGCGGCCGTGCAGAATGGTCAGCTGGACCTGGTGTCGATCGGCCGTGCGCACCTGGCTGATCCGCACTGGGCGTATTTCGCCGCCAAGGAACTGGGCGTCGACAAAGCGTCCTGGACCCTGCCAGCACCGTACGCGCACTGGCTCGAACGCTACCGTTAAGCGTCCTGCCACTGAAAATGCCGCCCTCCGGGGCGGCATTTTTATTTGCGCGCGCAGCTGGGTATGATCCGCTGCCGGCCGCTTCAAGGCCGCTGTGCAACGGCTCACACACGACTTCACCACCGCCCAGGACCTGACGATGATCAGAGAGCTGAAAACCTTCGTCTGCGTCGCCCGCCGAGGCACCTTCGCGGCTGCGGGCCGTGAAGTGGGACTGACCCAGTCGGCGGTCAGCGCGCAAATCAAGAACCTGGAAGACACTTTGGGCGTCAGCCTGTTCGACCGCACCGGTCGCGCCGCCACGCTCAATGCAGCCGGGCAACGCGCGGTGACGCTGGCCGAAGAGATGCTTCAGCTGTTCGTGCGAATGGGCACCCCCGACAGCGCCAATGACTTTCGGGGCTCATTGCGCATTGGCGCAATCAGCACCGCGCAGACCGGCATCCTGCCTCAGGCCCTGGTGGCCCTGCGCAGCAAGGCGCCGTTCATCGAAGCCAGCCTGATACCCGGCGTGTCGCTGAACCTGCTCAGCCAGGTCGACGCCGGCGAGCTTGACCTGGTGATCATGATCAAACCGCCGTTTGCGTTACCCAAGGAATTGCACGCCGAGGTGATTGCCCGGGAGCCCTTCGTGCTGGTCGCACCGCTTGATCTGGAGGGAGACGACCCGCGACAGTTGCTCAGCGAGCAACCGTTCATTCGCTACGATCAACGCTCGTTCGGTGGCCGGCGGGTGACTCAATTTCTGCGCGAACGCAAACTCGAGGTCCGGCAAACGCTGGAACTCGACGAACTGGACGCCATCGTCAAAATGGTTCGAGCAGGCCTGGGCGTGGCGCTGGTGCCGATGGCCGGCTTATGGCTTGAGCATGCCCGGGACGTGCGGGTTATCGATCTGGGCGAGATGGTTTTCTTTCGCGAAATCGTGCTGGTGACCAAATACCTGCAGCGGCAGTCGCCGCTTCAGGCGCTGTTCCGCACCTGCGTGATCGACACGCTGACGGGCCAGGCGCGCTAGCGGCGTCAGGCCCGCTGCTTCAATGGCGCGATTACTTGGCGAACAACTGACTCATGTCCTTGAACGCCTTGAATTCAAGCGCATTGCCACAGGGATCGAATAGAAACATCGTCGCCTGCTCCCCCACCTGCCCCTGAAAGCGGATGTACGGTTCGATCACAAAGGAGGTGCCGCGATCGCGAAGACGCTGCGCCAGCGCCTCCCACTGCTCCCAGTGCAGAATGATGCCGAAGTGTGGCACCGGCACGTCATGGCCATCCACGGCGTTGGAATGCACTGATTCCTGGGAAGTGGTTTTGGGGTGCTCGTGGATGACCAACTGATGACCATAGAAGTCGAAATCCACCCATTGTTCGCTGGAACGGCCCTCCGAGAGGCCGAACACGTCACCGTAGAAATGCCGCGCGGCCGCAAGGTCATAAACAGGGATAGCGAGGTGGAACGGCGAAAGGCTCATCGTAGGGTCCTTGGGTCGGAACTAAGTAAGCCCATTGTTGAGATTAAATACGTTTGACGAAAGCGGAATTTTTTACTGCCGAGCCCCAATATTATTGATCAATGCAGAGCATCACCGCGGCATCCGTTCGTTAGGAAAGTGTCGGGGCGATGGCAAAACTGTTAGCTCGACGGGTTTGGCAGAAGCGAGGAACGCCGCCGAGCAGGAAAAATGTGAACCCAAATGGAACTTAGTAGTGGCACTATGCCTCATATCCGTTCGAGTGAGCTGTACCCCGGGTCCCATTTACAATTTTCGGCAGTTAAATCATGAAAAAATTATTGCTTGCTGCGCTGTGCCTGTCCTCACTGGCAATGAATGCCAACGCAACCCAGATGTCCGGCGCCCTGGGTGCCACCAGTCAAGGCGGGGTCACTGCCCGCGTGGGACTGGGTTTTGACTGGGACAAGGCCTGGCTTGAAAGCTCGACGGGCAAACTGACCGGCTACTGGGACTTGGGTTACACCTACTGGGAAGCCGGTAAACAAGCCGGTGCACGTCACTCGGTGTCCTTCGCTCCGGTGTTCGTGTATGAATTTGGCAGCGGCCAGATCAAGCCGTTTATCGAAGCGGGCGTGGGTGTTTCCATGTTCACCGGTGCCAGTGCCGGCGATCAGAAGTTCGGCTCCGCTTTCAACTTCGAGGATCGCCTGGGCGCCGGCCTGAAGTTCGGCGACACCCAACGCGTGGCCCTTCGGGTCACCCACTACTCCAATGCCGGCATCAAAGAACCAAACGACGGTATCGAATCCTACGCGCTGGTCTACAGCCATACGCTTTGAGTGATTAACCCAGCTAAACGCTATCAAGCGGTGTGCCACTCGGCTGCCGCTTGCTCCCTGTCTCACCCTCGCTTTTTCGCCCATGGGCCTCCTTCTCCCTCCCCTCCCGCGACCGGTTGTCCGATTCCACTCAAATAGAGGTGATTAGTTGGAGGACGGTCTTCATCTATAGAAACCCCAGCCGATAGCCCCGTTGACTGTGTTTCTTTCCCTGCAACACCTTGAAGGCTCGTACGGCATGACCAAATCCCTGAAATTCAGCCACAAAATCCTGCTGGCGGCCTCGCTGGTGGTGATCGCGGCGTTTAGCTTGTTCACCCTTTACAACGATTATCTGCAACGCAATGCCATCCGGAATCAGCTTAGGGAAAGTCTGAACCAGATGGGCGAAAGCACGGCGGGTAATATCCAGAACTGGATGTCGGGACGCATCCTGCTGGTGGAAAACGTGGCCGAAGCGGCCGCCACATCGCAATCCCAGGACGCGCTTAACCGCCAGCTCGGCCAGCCGACCCTGATCTCGACATTCATGAGCATCTATCTGGGCAAAAATGACGGCTCATTTTTTACCCAGCCGCCTGACGACATGCCCGGCGACTACGACCCGCGCACCCGTCCGTGGTACACCGACGCGGTGAAGGCTGGCAAAACCACGCTGACGGAACCGTATCTGGACGCCGTGACCAAAGGCCTGATCGTGACCATTGCCACACCGGTCAAAGGCCCGTCCGGTGTCAGCGGTGTGGCGGGTGGCGACTTGAGTCTCGAAGTACTGGTCAAAATGATCAGCGCGTTGCACTTGCAAAACGACGGCCACGCCTTTCTGGTTGACGCCAACGGCCGCATCCTCGTCCACCCGGACACCTCGCTGGTCATGAAAACCCTGGCCGAGGTTTACCCCGATGCGACGCCTCGCCTGTCACAGGACATCAGCGAGAGCGAGCACGCCGGCCGCACGGAGATCATCACCTTCGCCCACGTCAACGGCCTGCCTTCAGTGAACTGGTACGTCGGCATCGCCGTCGACAAAGCACAGGCCTACGCCGCGCTGGGCGATTTCCGTACTTCGGCCATCGTCGCCACGGTGATTGCCGTGGTGCTGATCATCCTGCTGCTCGGTGTGCTGCTGAACGTGCTGATGCGTCCGCTGAACACCATGGGCCGGGCGATGCACGACATTGCTGCCGGCGAAGGTGATCTGACCAAGCGTCTGGAAATCCTCAGCCAGGATGAGTTCGGTTACTTGGGCAACGGCTTCAACCTCTTCGTCGGGCGAATCCATGATTCGATGCGTCAAGTCGCCTCCTCCACCGTACAGCTGAATGAAGTGGCCCTGCGCGTGGTGAGTGCATCGAACTCCTCGATGCTGAACTCGGATCAACAAGCCAACCGTACCAGCAGCGTGGCAGCGGCAATCAACGAACTCGGCGCTGCGGCGCAGGAAATCGCGCAGAACGCCGCGATGGCCTCGGGGCATTCCAGCGATGCGCGCGATCTGGCTTCAAACGGTCAGGCGGTGGTGGGTCAAAACATTCAAGCGATGAACCGGTTGTCCACGCGCATCAGCGGCGCCAGCGAGCAGATTGAACAGCTCAACGCCAAGACCGCCAACATCGGGCAGATTCTCGAAGTCATCACCGGGATTTCCCAGCAGACGAATCTGCTGGCGCTCAACGCGGCCATTGAAGCCGCGCGTGCCGGTGAAGCCGGCCGTGGGTTCGCCGTGGTGGCTGACGAGGTCCGCAGCCTGGCTCATCGCACCCAGGAATCGGCGAGCCAGGTGCAGAAGATGATCGAGGAGCTGCAACTGGGTGCGCGTGAAGCGGTGGCGATCATGAACGACAGTCAGCGCGAGAGCCATGAAAGCGTCAGCATCGCCAATCAGGCCGGTACCAGCCTGGAGAGCGTGACCGTGCGCATTGGCGAGATTGATGCCATGAACCAGTCGGTGGCCACTGCAACGGAGGAGCAGACGTCGGTGGTCGAGGCCATCAATGTCGACATCACCGAGATCAATACGCTTAACCAGGAAGGCGTTGAAAACCTGCAAGCGACGTTACGCGCCTGTGCTGACCTGGAAAGTCAGTCGGCACGCTTGACTCAGCTGGTCGGCAGCTTCCGCATCTAAATTGGCGCCTGTTTTTTCGGGTGACCGGTGAGGACCAACGGCACCCGAAACGTATTCCGACGAAATGATGGCACTAAGGCATCACTCATCTGTCATAGTCCGGTCAACTCACCCTTTTGGTGCATCATGCTTTCCTTTGTCCTCGACCGCCCTGGCCCCAACGATGCGCAAGTCCTCGCCGAGGTCGACCGCACTATCGCGTCGCGCTTCCGTGGCCTGCGTTTCAGTGCCGAACTGGAGTCACGGTATGAGGCCGAAACCCTTGAACAGCGGCGGCGGTTTCTGACAGCGGTCGGTATTACCGGCGGCATCATTTACAACGTGTTCATGGTCAGCGACTGGCTGAGTCTCAACGACATGTTTGCCTACGTGGCGCTTGGGCGGGTTTTCCTGATCACGCCCTTGTTTATCTTCCTGACGGTGATCGTGCTTCGCGCCAAGACCCGTGCGGTTGTGGAAGCGGCCGCAGGGACCGGCACTGTGCTGTGCTCGCTGATGCCGCTGGTGGTGATGATCTTCAGCGAGAGTCCGTTCCGGCTGCATTACCAGCTGGGCATGCTGTTGATCATGGTTTACTGCACGGTGATTCAACAGTTGCCGATCCGCTACTCGGCCGTAGCGATGGCATTCATGCTGACGTTCCAGCTGGTGACCACTTACATCGCCGACTTCGCCGACTTTCAGATCTGGCAGGCCAACGCGCTGCTGTTTGTGTCGACCGTCGCGTTGCTGCTGATGGCGTCCTGGTTTCTGGAGCACGGCAGTCGGCTGAGTTATCTGTTTGCGCTGCGTGGGCGGTTGCTGCAGAAGCAACTGCTGGAACTGGCGCGCATCGATTCCCTTACGCAGCTGTTCAATCGGCGGTTTCAGGGTGAGGTGTTGGCGTCCCTGTGGAGCCGGGCTGCGGAGGTGCCGATGAATGTCGCGGTGATCCTGCTGGACATCGATCACTTCAAATCCTACAACGACAACTATGGGCATCTGCAGGGCGACACGTGCCTGCGGCTGCTCAGCGGGGTCATTCAGCGCACCGCGAACAAGGCTGACGCATTGACCTTCAGGTTTGGCGGCGAGGAGATACTGGTGTTGATGACCCATGCCCATCCGGCTCAGGCGCGGGCGCTGGCGGAAAACCTGCGTTCCGCGGTGTCAGCGCTCAACGTGCCACACCCGGCGCTGGGCGCTGGCGCCAAAGTCACCATCAGCCTCGGGGTCGCGGTTGCCAATGCGCCTCAGATCAGCGCCGAAGCACTGATCGCCATGGCCGACAAAGCCTTGTACGCCGCCAAACGCGAAGGCCGCGACTGCCTGCGCTGCGCCCCGGCGGAAGTGGCCTGATCGTCAATCGCGACCGCTAACGCCTTCCCGGCTGAAGCCGGTCCCACGAAAAACGCACAAACCACCCCAATGCCCCGTATCACCCAATGCGTACCCTTCACCCCAATGCGTACGTATCAGCCCAGTGCGTACGTATCACCCAACGCGTACCCGTCACGACAATGCGAACGTGTCACCCCAATGCGGACGTGTCCCAATGCGAACGTGTCACCTGATGCGTACGCCTAACCCGAAACGGCGGACCTGTTGGATGCACACGGTCCCACTGTAGGAGCCGGCTTGCTGGCGAACCCGCTGTGTCAAGCGCTGCAGCAGCGAAGGCCAAAACCCTCGCGCCAGCTTCCACCGAAACCAGCCATCGCCACGACTAACCCTTCGCGGGCAAGCGCGCTCCTACGGTCGATCCCGACAAAACATGCAACCGGCGACGTTCAAATGACCCGTAGGAGCCGGCTTGCTGGCGAACCCGCCGGGGCAGACGCTGCAGCGGTGATAGCCAGAACCCTTTCGCCAGCATCCACATACATCGCCGTCGACCGCATTTACCCCTTCGCGGGCAAGCGCGCTCCTACGGTCGATCCCGCCAAAACATGCAACCGGCGACGTTTAAATGACCCGTAGGAGCCG
The DNA here is from genome assembly GCF_000759445.1 of Pseudomonas lutea. Classification (NCBI taxonomy): domain Bacteria; kingdom Pseudomonadati; phylum Pseudomonadota; class Gammaproteobacteria; order Pseudomonadales; family Pseudomonadaceae; genus Pseudomonas; species Pseudomonas lutea. Next base: position 865,575 of record NZ_JRMB01000001.1, on the reverse strand, counting down.
GCTTGCTGGCGAACCCGCCGGGGCAGACGCTGCAGCGGTGATAGCCAGAACCCTTTCGCCAGCATCCACATACATCGCCGTCGACCGCATTTACCCCTTCGCGGGCAAGCGCGCTCCTACAGAAACGTGCACGGCGTAGTTGCAGGGCCAATTGACAGGTTCTAAAACCGCTCGCCGTGCCAGAAAAGCGCACCCTTAATTCGTCAAATACCTGACGTAAAAATCAACCGAAATGTGCCGGTCGTCACAAAACGACGGTTTCCCGACATACGGCTACAACTTTCCCATCCAGTTAGGTCATACCTGCGGTGCAAGCCGATCGGAAATTGGCACGCAGTACGACCACAGCCTGGAACCGGAGATAAGTACATGATTTTTAACGTCCAAAATTTTGGCGCCAAAGGAGATGGCGTCTCTGACGACACCGCGGCGATTCAACAAGCGATTGATGCAGCCGCGGCGGCCGGCGGAGGACAAGTGTACGTACCGCCCGGGACCTACATCGTGACGGGCGGCGAAGAACCGTCTGACGGCTGTCTCATGCTCAAAAGCAACGTCTACATGTACGGCGACGGCATGGGCGTTTCGAACATCAAAGTGGCCGACGGCTCTGACACCAAAATCACCGGCGTCATCCGCTCCGCCTACGGAGAAGAAACCCACGACTTCGGCCTCAGCAACCTGACCATCGACGGCAACCGGGACAACACCACCGGCAAGATCGATGGCTGGTTCAACGGTTTCATTCCTGGCAAGGAAGGCTACGACTCCAACGTCACGCTGGACGGCGTCGAAATCAAGGACTGCTCCGGTTACGGTTTCGACCCGCATGAACAGACCGTCAACATGGTCATCAAGAACAGCGTGTCCCACGGCAATGGCCTGGACGGTTTTGTTGCCGACTTCCTGAGCAACAGCACCTTCGAAAACAACGTCGCCTACGACAACGACCGTCACGGCTTCAACGTCGTGACCAGCACCCACGACTTCACCCTCAGCAATAACGTTGCCTATGGCAACGGCGGCGGCGGAATCGTTGTACAGCGTGGCAGCGAGAACATCCCCTCGCCCAATAACATCACCATCACCGGTGGCGAGGTGTATGACAACGGCGCCGAAGGCGTGCTGATCAAACTGTCCGGCGGCGTCACCCTCACTGGCGTCGACATCCACGACAACAGCAGCGCCGGCGTGCGCATCTACGGCAGCAACAACGTCGACGTCATCAACAACACCCTGAGCAACAACGCCCTGGGTGGCGGCGTGCCGGAAATCATCATTCAGTCCTACGACGACACCAAGGGCGTTTCCGGCAAATATTTCAACGGCAGCGACAACACGGTCCAGGGCAACACCATCAACGGCAGCGCGCTGTCGACTTACGGCGTCGCCGAGCGCAACGAAGACGGCACTGATCGCAACGCCATCATCGGCAACACCATCAGCCACACCACCAAGGGCGACACCCTGGTGTACGGCGATGGCAGCTACGTCAGCGACACCGTGCCGGTCATTGCAGTCCAGGGCACCGATGGCAACGACACCCTGCTGGGCACCGATGCCAACGAGATTTTCTACGGCGCGGCCGGCAATGACACCATCAACGGTGGCGCGGGTGATGACATCGTGATCGGCGGCGCCGGCGTCGACAAGCTCAGCGGCGGCACGGGCGCAGACATCTTCCGCTTCACCAGCGAAACGGACAGCTATCGCAACGCGACCACCAGCTTCGATGACACCATCACCGACTTCGACCCGACCAAGGACAAGATCGACCTCGCCGACCTGGGCTTCACCGGTCTGGGCAACGGCCGTGGCGGCACCTTGCAGGTCAGCTACAGCGCGAGCAACGACCGCACCTACATCAAAGATTACGACGCCGACGCCAACGGCAACCGGTTCGAGCTGATTCTGACGGGCAACCTGGTCAGCTCGCTCACCGCCGACAATTTCATCTTCAACCGCACCCTCACCGGCACCGCCAACAACGATTCTCTGCAGGGCACCGAGGGCAAGGACACACTTCTGGGCCTGGCGGGCAACGACAGCCTGGCGGGCGGCGGCGGTGATGATCGCCTGGACGGCGGCGCCGGTCAGGACACCCTGAGCGGCGGAGCGGGCGCTGACACGTTCGCGTTCTCCAGCCGGCTCGACAGCTACCGCAACTACAATGAAGGCGGCGCTAACCTGGGTGATCTGATCACCGATTTTGATGTCACCGCCGACAAGATCGACCTGTCCAAGCTGGGCTTTACCGCGCTGGCCGACGGCATGAACAACACCGTGTATGCGGTCCTCAACGACGCTGGCGACAAGACCTACATCAAGTCGCTGACGGCCGATGCGGACGGCAACCGGTTCGAGGTTGCGCTCGCGGGCAATTATGTCGACAAGCTGACCAGCGCCAATTTCGTCTTCGCCACCCCGCCGACGGTCAACCAGGCACCTGTGGTGGCCAATCCACTGCTTGATCAGAACGCCACCGAAAACACGCCGTTCAGCTACGTGGTACCGGGCACCAGCTTTACCGACCCGGACAACGACAACCTGAGCTACACCGCGACCCTGGAAGACGGCACCGCCCTGCCGGCCTGGCTGACGTTCGATGCCGCCACGCGCACGTTCAGCGGCACACCGGGCAACACGGCTTCGGGCACCTACGCGATCAAGATCACCGCAAGCGATGCCAGCAACGCCGTGGTCAGCGACAGCTTCACCCTCGCAGTGCAGGACGTCCCGCTGACCCCGGGCGTAATCAACGGCACGCCGGGTAACGACACCCTCACGGGCACTGCGGGCAACGATCAATTGTTCGGGGGCGCGGGCAACGACGTACTCAATGGCGGTGACGGCAACGACGTCATCATCGGCGGTGCCGGCGCAGACAAACTGACCGGTGGCGCGGGTGCGGACGTGTTCCGCTTCACCTCTACCCAGGACAGCTATCGCACCGCCACCAGCAGCGTCAGCGATCAGATCCTTGATTTCGATGCCGCCGCCGACAAGATCGACGTGTCAGCCCTCGGCTACACCGCGCTGGGCAACGGCCAGAACGGCACGCTGCAGGTGACCTACAACGCCGGCAACAACCGCACGTACATCAAGGACAGCGTGGCCGACGCCAACGGCAACCGTTTTGAGCTGTCCCTGGCCGGCAACCTGACCGGCAGTCTCAATGCCAGCCATTTCATCTTTGCCAACCAGAACGTGCCGGTTAACGTCGCACCCGTGGTGGTGATACCGCTGCTCGACCAGAACGCCACCGAAAACTCGCCGTTCACGTACGCCGTCACCAGCAACAGCTTTACCGACGGCAATAACGACACGCTGAGCTATACCGCGACCCTGGCCGATGGCAGCGCCCTGCCCGACTGGCTGACCTTCGACAGCACGCTGCTGACCTTCAGCGGCACGCCGACCAGCACTGCGGCGGGAACTTACACGCTGCTGATCAAGGCCACCGACCCGTCAGGCGCTTCTGTCAGTGACAGCTTTGCCCTGGCGGTGGCCGATGCACCGGCGAGCACCCTCACCGGCACCGACAACGGCGAGACGATCGCCGGCACCGCAGGCGCCGACCTGATCCTGGGTCTGGGTGGCAGCGACACTATTCGCGCCGGCGCCGGGGACGACATCATCGACGGCGGCCTGGGACGTGACGCGCTGTACGGCGGCGAAGGTGCCGACACCTTCCGCTACACCAGCGTCCAGGACAGCTATCGCGACTACAGCACCGGCGGCGTCACGGCCACCGACACGATCTACGACTTTACTCACGGCGTAGACAAGATCGATGTGTCCGGCCTGGGCTTCCTCGGTCTGGGTGACGGCAGCAACGGCACGCTGTACCTGAGCCTGAACGCCGCTGGCGACAAGACGTACATCAAATCCAGCCAGCCCGACGCTGACGGTCATCGCTTCGAGATCGCCCTGAGCGGCAACTACCTCAATACCCTGACCGCCGACGATTTCGTGTTTGGCTCCCGGGCCGATCAGGAGATCTTGTTCCTGCCAACCCTCGGCCAGTCCAATGCGCGTCTGCTGCGCATGACCGAAGATGACAGCCAGTCCGGCACCTCCATGCTGGTGGACGGCTTGAGCAAGTACACCACCTACGACGTGCGCAGTCAGTTCAACGACGCCGACGGCAACGGGATCGACATTGCAGTGGGCGGCAGCACGGTCAACGGCATGTCCACCCTTGGCGCCGAAGAACTGAAGCTGTGCTGGTGGCTGACCGATATCGACCAGCCGGGCCCTGCCCTGTTGCGTGCCGTCGCCCTGCTGAACGACCAGCTCACTGAGCTCAAGTCAATCGACAAGGTGACCATGGGCATCATCTGGGGCCAGGGCGAGGAAGCGGCGCAGGAAATCGCCCGCGCCTCGGACAAGGACGCTGCTGCAGCCGCCTACAAGGCGGCGACCCTGTCGGTGTTCGATTACCTGCACGCGCAGTTCGGCAACTTCAACGTGTACATGATGGAAACCGGTCACTACGACCAGGATGCGGCGCGCGCTCGCGGTTTCTCGGAAGAAAAAATCGCCGGCATCGTTGAGGGCGTTGGCTATGTCCGCGCCGCGCAAGAGGCGATTGCCGCCCAGCGCGACGACGTCAAGCTGGCGGTGGATTACACCGACCTGCCACTGCGCCATGAGGTCGACCCCCTGGTTTACCCGGACGACGTCTGGCACCTGCACGAAGAGTCCGCCGAGATCGTCGGCCAGCGTCTGGCCGACTACATTGCCGACGACCTGGGCTTCCATGGCGACCCGAGCGACAACAACAGCGTGCAGGCAATCTTCGACGGCGCGCAAAACGAAGGCGGCATGATTTTCGGTACTGACCAGGACGACACCCTGGTCGGCTCGGCCGGCAACGACACGCTGGACGGCGACCTCGGGGCCGACACCATGAGCGGTGGCGACGGCAACGACATCTATATCGTCGACAACGCCTTTGACAGCGTTACCGAATCCAGCGACTCACCTTCGCAGATCGACACCGTGCAGGCGTCGGTCAGCTGGACCCTCGGCGCGAATCTGGAGAACCTGGTACTGACGGGCGTTTCCGCCATCGACGGCAACGGCAACGACCTGCGCAACTTCATCACCGGTAACGCGGCAGCCAACGTGATCAACGGCGCAGGCGGGGCCGACAGCATGAGCGGCGGCAACGGCAACGACACTTACTACGTCGACAACAGCGGCGACAGCGTGATCGAAACCAACGCCGATCGTGTCTCTGGCGGCATCGACAGCGTGCACAGCACCCTGGCGACCTTCACCCTGGGCAGCAACGTCGAGAACCTGTACCTGGACAGCAGCGATGCGGCCAACGGTATCGGCAACGCGCTGGACAACGTGCTGTTCGCCGGCATCGGCAACAACGTGCTGGATGGACGTGACGGTAACGACACGGTCTCCTACAGCGGCGCTCAGTCGGGGATCACCGTGACGCTGTCGACCTCGGCGCAGCAGAACACGCTGGGCTCGGGGCTCGATTCGCTCAAGAGCATCGAAAACCTGATCGGCAGTGCCTTTGGTGACACCCTGACCGGCAACAGCGGCGCCAACGTACTCAACGGCGGCGCGGGCAATGACACGCTGGTGGGTGGTTCAGGCAATGACCGTCTGATCGGTGGTCTGGGCACTGACACGCTGACCGGCGGCACCGGAGCCGACACTTATGTGTTCAATTCCGTTGCGGACATGGGTGTGGGCGTATTGCGCGACGTGATCAATGGCTTCAAGACCGCCGAAGGTGACTTGCTCGACTTCAGCGGCCTGGACGCCAATCCGCAGACCCCGGGCATGGACCACTTCACCTTCATCGGCAACAACGCCTTTGACAGCAACGATGCGACCGGCCAGTTGCGTTTCGCCGACGGGATTCTCTACGGCAGCGTCAACGCCGATGCGACCCCTGACTTCGAGATCCAGCTGGTGGGCGTCAAGGAGCTGCATGCCACTGACCTCGTGGTCTGATAAACCGCTGTGAACCCGGACGGCCTCCGCAATGGAGGCCGTTTTTTCGTCTGGCAGTTGTGCGGCATCCTTCTAATAGGAGGGCGCACATACCGGCGTCTTCCCGGCTGAAGCCGGTCCCACTAAGTTGGTGCCACCCACACCGCATATCGGTGTAGGAGCGCGCTTGCCCGCGACCCTCGATCAACCTGCGCCATTCATGCGCCTGACCTACCCTCTCGCAGGAACGCGAGCCCCTACCCCGTCGGGCGTAATTATACTGAGCACTAACTTCGCCTTTCATCGGCAACAGGTGTCGATCATCGACTGCGCTGCAACTCTTTTGAATTTTCGGGAAGCGGCTCCCTCTGACATACATATCAAGAAAAGTCAGCAGGCTATCCATGACCTCTTTACAGCTACTTTCCGAGCGTTCTGCCACGGCGCATGTATCCACCGGCGCCCACTACTCGCTGTACTCCCGTCTGTTGCGTGGACAGGTTGAAGGCGAGCAGGACAACGTGCGTGACTTTCTCCATGAGCAACTGGAGATCGCGAAAAAGCTTCCGTCGAACCTGCCTGCTGACTTGGCCGACCTGTCTGGATGGGTGGCGAGCAACAGCCACTCGGTGGCCGAGCGCTACCGCGTGTATCTGGAAGAGCGCCGCGCAGGCGGCCCTCGCAAATTCTTCACCAACAAAGCCCATGCGCTTTACTTTCTGCAGAGCGTTGCGCCGAGCAAGCTGGTCGATGGCGCCTGGCTTTACGGCACTGTGAAGCACGCCGATGACTGGCGCTATCACGGCCTGATTCGCACTTATCTTGAAGAGTTGGGTGACGGCGAACCTGCACTCAACCACGTGGTGCTGTACCGCAACCTGCTCACCGAACACGACTGCGCACCCATCGCTGCGCTGGACGATGCGTTGTACTTGCAGGGTGCGATTCAACTGGGCCTTGGTCATCTGAGCGATGAGTTTCTGCCCGAGGTGCTGGGCTACAACCTGGGCTACGAGCAACTGCCGCTGCACTTGCTGATCACCTCGTTCGAGCTGAGCGAGTTGGGCATTGATCCTTATTACTTCACCCTGCACGTCACCATCGATAACGCCAGCTCCGGCCATGCCCATAAGGCCGTACAGGCTGTGCTGGACTTGCTGCCCAATGACGACAGCAAAGGCGAATTCCTGCAGCGCCTGCAAGCGGGCTATTTGCTCAACGACCTGGGCCTGGGTTCGACCGACATCGTTCGAGGGTTTGATCTGGAAGAAGAAGTGGTGTCGATGCTGGAGACCAAGAGCACCTTCGGTCAACACATGCATTCGGACTACTGCCGCCTCGAAGGCCGCACCATCAACGACTGGCTTGCCACGCCGGGCCAAAGCCGCCAGCTGTTGACTGCTCTGGAAGACCGAGGCTGGATCAAGCGCAATCAGGACCCTCAGGACAGCCGTTTCTGGCAGCTGATCGACGGGCCGGGCGCCGTGATGTTTGGCGTTTTCAGCGGCTACGAAATGCAGTTGCTCAAGGACTGGATCGCGGGCGACTGGCAAGCGCCGGGCCAGAACAATCCTTTCCGTACGCGCTTTCGCCGCCGCCACGTGGCATCCACCGACACCGGCCGACCAGACGCCTCGCCTGCCCTGCCGTTCGCTGAACTGGTCCGGTTGATCGCGCCCGATGCACATCCGACTCCCGAAGGCCTTGCCGCCACCCGTATCTATGCTCGCCAACTGGCGCAAGGAAGCCTGACTCGATGAATCAGCAGAACGTAATAGAGCCGCAAATCGACACTGAACTCGACGCCCCGGAACTGACCGATGAGAGCCACGACCTCGCCCTTTTGCAACTGGGTCAGCATCTACAAGCCGAGGATTATCGTTTCGTCACGGTTACGCCGCTGACTCACCAGCGGGTCAACGCGCGGGATGAAAATCGGGTAGCCCGCACGCTGCGCGATGTGTTCGGCTGGAGCCGGCCCTTTGAAACCGGCCTGCTCGATGAAACCGAACTGGAAACTCTGCTGGCCAGCGGTATTCTCCGCGCCCACGCTGGCATGTGGGTCAGCGAAGTGCGCTGGTCAAGCCTTGACGACCTGTTGTTCGTCCACTCCGCCTTCCCCACGGTGGCGCATGACTCGGTGTTCTTCGGCCCCGACACCTACCGCTTCGCCCAGGCGATTGAAGACCATTTGCGCACGTCCTCACACCCGATCCGCACCGCCGTCGACATCGGCTGCGGCAGTGGCGTCGGCGCGATTCTGGTTGGCCGGGCCCGTCGCGATGCACACGTACTCGCGGTGGACATCAACCCGACTGCCTTGCGGTTTACCGCCGTCAACGCGTCTCTCGCCAAGGCCGATAACGTGGTTGCCTATCACAGCGACATCCTGGCAGGCACCACGGGCGAATTCGACCTGATCGTCGCCAATCCGCCCTACATGAAAGACACCCAGGAGCGCGCGTACCGCCATGGCGGCGAGCATCTGGGCTCGGAACTGTCGGTGCGCATTCTCGGGCAGGCCATTGAGCGACTGGCGCCAGGCGGCAGCGTGCTGTTGTACACCGGCGCGCCTTCCATCGACGGCGAAGATGTCTTTCTGCAACAGGCTCGGGGGCTGATCGACCGCCCTGATCTTGCCTGGTCCTACCGCGAGATGGACCCGGACGTATTCGGTGAGGAGCTGGAAACCGAGACCTATCAGCAGGCTGACCGCATCGCCGCCGTTGTGCTGACGGTCACGCGGACCCGGTGAGATACCCATCGACGCCGGACGGGCGTTACATCGTCGTCAAGGGTCAGCTGTGGCGCTGCAGCAATCCAGCGCTGGATGAAAATGAACGCCAGCGCTGGGTCAACGCCTTGATGGCAGCGCGTCAGGCGGTCAAAGCGGCGAAGCGGCAGGACGATGCATCGGCCCTCAAAGCCGCCCGCGCCGAGGTGAATGCAGCGAAAATCGCCCTTGGCGAGCGCGGTCCGGTCTGGTGGACGGACGGCTCACCAGACTTCAATCGATACAAGGCAGTTAATACTCCCTACCGCGAGTGGTTCGAGTCGCAAGTGGATCTGCAACTGCACTAATCGGCCGTATCAAGATGCCCTTGATATCCGGTTAACCCGTCGACGAATCCATCCGGGCGATCTGTTTAAAAATTCTCTGAACGTTTTACAAATGGCCCCGTCGGAAAGAATACGGGCGCTTAAAGCGGCTCCTACGAATCAATACACTGAAGAGGAACTTCACGATGAACAAACTATTCAAGACTTCCGCACTGGCTCTGTTGATGGCGGTGGGCAGCCAGGGCGTATTCGCTGCGCAGGATAACGATGACTTCGTGGAAGACGCTTCTGCCAAGGGCGTTGCTGAAGTTGAAGCCGGCAAGTTGGCGCAAGAGAAAGGCACCGCTGCCGACGTGAAAACTTTCGCTGCGATGATGATCAAGGATCACACCGAGGCGAACACCAAGCTCAAAGGCATTGCTGACACCAAGAAGCTGGAAGTGTCCGACAACGCGATGCTGATGGACAAAGCCAAGTCGATGATTCTGGAACTGCGCAGCGCCAAGTCGTTTGATCAGGCCTACGCCAACAATCAGGTTGTTGCACATGAACAGACCATCAAGCTGTTCGAGAAAGAGTCCACTGATGGCAAAGATCCAGAGCTGAAAGCCTTCGCAACTCAGATGCTGCCCAAGTTGAAAGAGCACCTGGTTCACGCTAAAGAACTGGCCAAGGCTCACGGCGGCGACGCTGCCAAGTAAGCCGATTAATCCTTTTAAGGATTAGTACCCGGTTTAGTTGATGAAGGCAGGGTGAAAGCCCTGCCTTTTTTGTGTCTGATGCCATACAAATGCGGGCCTGATACATAGCCCGATCGTTGCACCACAAGCAGGAGCCGGACATGAGCGATGCGATACGCAATCAGATGGCAATCGTGCTCAATCAACTGGACACACTTCGGGCCTGTGTCGAGGCACTCGCCCGTCTGGAACTCAGCGAGGTACCCGAGCTTGCCGGGCACCAGACCGTCGACAATTCGCAAAGCATCGCTCAAGGCTTCGTGACACTTGAGGCCTCCATTGTCGAGATGGAACAGACGTTGGCGATGCTAGCGGAGGCCACCGAGCAGCGTTAGGTAAAGGGAGAGAAAGTCATGAGTGCCGGACTCGACGAGTACAACCGCAAGCGCGATTTCGACGCGACGCCCGAGCCGTCGGGCGGCGCGAAACCCAAGCGTACGGCCGCCAAAAAGCGCGGTCAGGCGCATGCCCTGCAGTTCTGTATCCAAAAGCATGACGCAACCCGCCTGCATTACGATTTCCGCCTCGAAATCGACGGCACGCTCAAGAGCTGGGCCGTGCCCAAAGGTCCGTCGCTGGACCCGAAGATCAAACGCCTCGCCGTTCACGTAGAGGACCATCCCCTCGATTACGCCAGTTTCGAAGGTCACATCCCCGAAGGGCATTACGGTGCGGGGGATGTCATCGTCTGGGACCGTGGGGTATGGACGCCGCTCTCCGACCCTGCAGAGGCCTATGCGAAAGGCAAACTCAAATTCGAGCTTCAGGGCGAAAAGCTTGGCGGCGTCTGGAACCTGGTCAAAACCCATATTCCCGGCAAGCAGGAGCAATGGTTCCTGATCAAGCATCAAGACGAATCGGCCCGCCCGGAAGCCGAATACGACGTCGTCAAGGCGCTGCCGGACAGTGTGCTCAGTGACCGGACGTTGATCCCTAAAAAACGTGGAGGGAAAGCCGCCGCTCCCAAACCCGTCGAGAGCGTTCCGGCTTCGCGCAAGAAACCCGCCAAGGCACAGCTGTCAGGCGCCGCGCCGGGTGAACTGCCTGCGCTGCTCAAGCCAGAGCTGGCCACGCTGGTGGACTCTGCCCCCGAGGGCGACTGGCGTTACGAGATCAAGTTCGACGGTTACCGGGTCATGGCGCGGGTCGCGGATGGCAACGTCCAGCTGTTCACCCGAAATGGCCATGACTGGACCCACAAACTGCCTCGCCAGGCCGAAGCCATCGCAGCGCTGGGACTGGAATCAGCCTGGCTTGACGGCGAAATGGTGGTGGCCAACGAACAAGGCGTGCCGGACTTTCAGGCCCTGCAGAACGCCTTCGAAGCGGGCCGCAGCGGCAACATCGTCTATTACCTTTTTGACATGCCCTTTCTCAACGGCATGGACCTTCGCGAAGTGCCGGTCGAGCAGCGCCGCACCGCCCTGGCGACGGTGCTTGAGCGCAGCGAGGACGAAGTCCTGCGTTATTCGCAAGACTTCGACGAAGTGCCCGACGCCCTGCTCAACAGTGCCTGCCAGATGCAGATGGAGGGGCTGATTGGCAAGCGATCGGGCAGCCCGTACGTGTCACGCCGCAGCGGTGACTGGATCAAACTCAAGTGCAAGCGTCGTCAGGAGTTCGTGGTGGTGGGCTACACCGACCCCAAAGGCGCACGCAGCAAATTCGGCGCGCTGCTGCTGGGGCTGCACGACGCCGACAGCGGCGAATTGCGCTACGCGGGCAAGGTAGGCACCGGGTTCAACGAGGCGACCCTGGGGACCATCTTCGATCAGTTGACGCCATTGCAGGCCAAGCAGGCTGCGGTAGTCAATCCGCCCACCGGCTTTGAGGCCAAGGGTGTGCACTGGCTCAAGCCGGTCCTGTTGGCAGAGGTCGCCTTTGCCGAGATCACCAAAGAGGGATCAGTCCGGCACGCCGTGTTCCACGGGTTGCGCAACGACAAGCCTGCCGAGTCGATCACCGAGGAGCTCCCTGCCCCGGCCCCCGCTGCCGGCGACAGCGCTGAAGCTGAGGCTGAGGCTGAGGCTGCTGCATCGCCGAAGCCTGCCAAGCCAGCCAAGCCAGCCAAGGCGGCTAAACCCGCCAAAGCTGCAGAATCCGGCAAGGCTGACGCGACAGAATCACCGAAAACTGCCAAAGCCAAGGCCGCAGCCAAGCCTGCGCAACCGGCGGTGACCAGTGGCAAGATCCGCCTGACCCATCCCGAGCGCGTCATCGACCCCACCGGCGGCGCAACCAAACGCGACCTCGCTGATTACTACATCCGCATTTCGGAGTGGCTTCTGCCGCAGCTGGCTCAACGCCCGGTGGCGCTGGTACGCGCCCCCGAGGGCATCGGCGGCGAGCTGTTTTTCCAGAAGAACGCTGATCGCCTCGCCATCCCGGGCATCGAGACCATGGGCAAGGAATACACCGGCCACCCGGTGATGCTGATCAACAACATCGAAGCGCTGGTCGGCGCGGTGCAGATGAGCGCCATGGAGCTGCACACCTGGAACGCCGTCGCCAAAGACCTGGAGCGTCCGGACCGGTTCATCCTCGACCTCGACCCGGACCCGGTCCTGCCCTGGAAAAGTATGGTGGAGGCCACGCAGCTGACCCTAGCCGTGCTGGATGAGCTGGGCCTGACCTCGTTTTTGAAAACCAGCGGCGGCAAGGGCATTCATGTGGTCGTGCCGTTGACGCCCAAGGCTGACTGGGACGCGGTGAAGGATTTCAGCCACGCCATCGTCAAGCACATCGCCAAGCTGCTGCCGGACCGGTTTTCTGCCGTGTCCGGGCCGAAGAATCGCGTGGGGCGGATTTTCATCGATTACCTGCGCAACGGCCTGGGCGCGACGACGATCAGCGCGTATTCGGTCCGTACACGCGAAGGCTTGCCGGTGTCGGTGCCGATTAACCGCGAGGAACTGCTGGAGATCAAAGGCGCGAATGCCTGGAACATTCACAACGTGCACCAGCGGCTCGCCGAACTGGAAGAAGACCCTTGGGCCGATCTGCCCAAGACCCGACAGACCATCACGGCCGAGATGCGCAAGCGTGTCGGCCTCAAATGATTCATCAACTGGAGGAAACCATGGACAACTACCACATCACCAAAACCGACAACGGCTGGGCACTGACCAAGGAAGGCGCGGCGCGCGCCTCCAAGACGGCAGGCACCAAGACGGAAATCGTCAGCCTGGCCAGCGAGTATCTGGACGGTAAAACAGCGTCGCTGAAGATCCACAAGGAGGACGGCACGATTCAGGAAGAGCGTACCTATCTGCGCGCTGCGGATCCGACCAAGACCAAGGGCTGAAGGCTCCGACTCGCCATGCAGGTGGTGAGACAGGCTTTGCCGGGGGTGATTTGAGGGACTGCACGAGCGATCGCTTCAGGGTTGAGGTGAACGGTCTGGCCCCTTCCCGGCTAAAGCCGGTCCCACAGGTTGGCCGGCGATTGCTGGGACGGGCTAAAGCCAATCCCACTGGTTTGGCCCACGCGATTCGTGGGACCGGCTTCAGCCGGGAAGCTCTTGGCGCCGAACAAAGATGCCTCCGGTGACGATGTTTTTGCTCGCGTCACGCACACCGCTAATCCCTCATCCATGCAAAGTCATGAACTAAACGCCTCGCTTGCCGCTCCGCTATTCAGACATCTGAATTTTTCACTCGCGGAGAATCCCAATGAGAGCACTCACCTATCACGGCGCCCACAACGTGAAAGTGGACACCGTCCCCGATCCGGTCCTGGAACAGCCCGACGACATCATTCTGCGCGTCACCGCCACCGCCATTTGCGGCTCCGACCTGCACCTCTATCGCGGCAAGATACCGACCGTCGAGCACGGTGACATCTTCGGCCACGAATTCATGGGTATCGTCGAAGAAACCGGTTCGGCAGTGACCAAGGTTCAGCGCGGCGACCGTGTGGTGATCCCCTTCGTGATCGCTTGCGGCGAGTGCTTCTTCTGCAACATCGACCTGTATGCCGCCTGTGAAACCACCAATACCGGTCGCGGCGCCATCATGAACAAAAAGGCCATTCCACCAGGAGCGGCCCTGTTCGGTTTCAGTCACCTTTATGGCGGCATCCCCGGCGGTCAGGCCGAACTGGTGCGCGTACCGAAGGCCAATACCGGGCCGTTCAAGGTGCCCGGCACCCTGTCTGACGAGAAAGTGCTGTTCCTCTCTGACATCCTGCCCACCGGCTATCAGGCCGTGCTCAATACCGGGATCGGCAAAGGCTCAAGCATTGCCATCTACGGGGCAGGCCCGGTCGGGCTGATGAGCGCTGCGGTCGCCAGAATGCTCGGCGCCGAACAGATATTCATGGTCGACCACCATCCGTACCGCCTGGCCTACGCTCAGGCGACCTATGGCGTGATCCCGATCAACTTCGACGAAGACGATGACCCGGCCGATACCATCATTCGCCAGACCAAAGGCATGCGCGGCGTGGACGGCGTGGTCGATGCGGTGGGTTTCGAAGCCAAGGGCAGCACCACCGAAACCATCCTGACCAACCTGAAAATGGAAGGCAGCAGCGGCAAGGCGTTGCGGCAGTGCATCGCGGCCGTGCGCCGTGGCGGCGTGGTCAGCGTGCCTGGCGTGTACGCGGGCTTCATTCATGGCTTCCTGTTTGGCGATGCCTTCGACAAGGGCCTGACGTTCAAGATGGGCCAGACTCACGTTCAGCGCTTCCTGCCGGAATTGCTCGAACACATCGAAGCCGGTCGCCTGGCCCCCGAGGCCATCATCAGCCACCGCATGTCCCTTGAGCAGGCTGCCGACGGCTACAAGATCTTCGACAAGAAACAAGAAGATTGCCGCAAGGTCATCCTGACCCCGGGCCGTCCCGAAATCCCTGTCGTCGAACCTGAAGCGGTGACCGGCGTCCCCGCAATGTAACCCCAGTCAGGAGGTACAGAAGATGGAAAGCGTATTCTCGACCGCCGTGGCGATCATCATCCTGCTCGTCGATCTGTGGGCCATCGCCAGCGTCTGGCGCAGCACCAAATCCTCCGGCGCCAAGTTGGGCTGGACCGTGTTGATTCTGATCTTCCCGGTGGTGGGCCTGGTCATCTGGGGCATCGCCGGGCCACGCGGCGTCGCCAACCCGCCAACGTCTGACGAGCACAGCAAAGGCTGATTGCTTCCCCCTCTGAATGCGCGGTTCTCTCCGCGCATTCAGCCCGTTACCGCCCTTACCTTTCCCCCTCAGACGGACCCTCAAGCGCTCGTTCGGATAGGTCCAAACGCCCGGCGCGCGGCCTTCTGACAAAGTGCTCGACCGTTCGTCCTCAACCCCGAACTCGGTCATCGCAGCGTTGCTCAACTTTATAAGCGTGCAGGTTCTCTGCAGCGTGAAATGAGCAGGCGCGCCCGTCATCGGATGCTGCCTATATCCCGTTTCGGTTAAGGATGATGATCAAATGCCCACATTCAGTGAAGACACCGCAGGCGCTCAAGCGCGCCCCGCGTCTCCAGGAGAGGCGCTGCACACCTTGCAAGACGACGCGAAGCATGTGCTTGAAAGCGCACGCGAACATGGCACCGAACAGCTCGGGCAGTACCGTGACAGCGCGGCCGATCAGCTCGAGAACCTGGCGAAAACCGCAAGCGCCGCGGCAGAAGACCTGCAGGAAAAGGACACGCTGGGCATCTCTCATTACATCAGCGACATCGCCGAGAGCCTGAGCGCCTTCGCCTCCAGCATGCGTGGCAAAAGTGCAGAAGAAATGCTGCAGCAGGCCGGTCGGCTCGCCCGCGAGAACCCGGCACTGTTCGTCACCGGCAGCGTGGCGGTGGGCTTCGGGTTGTCGCGATTCCTGCGCGCCAGTAGCTCAGACCTGAGCGCTTCTGCTACGGATGCCTCGTCCACCTCGGGGGCCAGTCCGCAATACCCGGCAGGCGAACGCGACGGCGGGTTCAGTGCAGGAACGGACGGAAGCAACCGTGAAGGCGACGCACTGAAGGCACAGCACCCCTACAGAGGTGATGCGGTGCGCGGCGCGCCCATCCAGACGCCCGACCCGCTGGCCCCCCATGACCCCACCGCCCACGGTTCCGCCACCACCGACCTTGACGATGGTGTGGGCATCCAGCAGTCCGGCGCCGAGCTGGGCAGCTTCAACTCCGACCCCGGCACTGTGAACAGCCCGGCCTCGACCGCCCCGTCATCGCCGATTTCGCCAGCGCCTGACAAGCCCGCACCCCGAGGAGAATTCTAATGTCGATCAATTCAGAACTTCCGCCACGTGGCAACGGTGACAGCGACACCTCGGTGCTGAGCCTGATCCGTCAGCTGACCCACGAGGTCCCGGCGCTGATCAGCGAAGAGCTGGCGCTGGCCAAGGCTGAAATCCGCAGCTCCGTGGCCACCGCTAAAGCCGCCGCCGCTGCGCTGGCCGGTGGCATGGTGGTCATGCTCGCAGGCTTGGTCATTTTGCTCTTGGCCGCCGTTTACGCCTTGGCAATGGTTATGGCGCCGTGGCTAGCCGCGTTGATCGTCGGCGTGATCGCCATGATCGTCGGCTTTGTGATGGTTCAGTCCGGGAAGAAACACCTGGAAGCCACACACCTCGCCCCGGAGCGCACCATGAATTCGCTCCATAAGGACAAAGACGCCATTCAGAGGAAAGTCTCATGAGCATCGAAAGCAGCTTTGCCACCGACGATGAATTCGGCCGTGACCGCAGCGAACGCGTGGCCGGCGACAGCCCGGACGCAATCGAGCGCAACATCGACGCGCGACGGGCCAACATCGAGAACATCGTCGATGCACTGGAAAACAAACTGTCTCCGGGGCAATTGATCGATCAGGCGCTGGCCTTCACCAAGGAAAACGGTGGTGAGTTCTTCGGCAACCTCGGGACCTCGATCAAAAACAACCCGATGCCTGCCCTGCTCACCACCGTGGGCGTTGCCTGGCTGATGCTCGGACAGAATCAGAAGCCCGGCTACAGCACTGGCAGCAGCGGCTCTTCCATGTTTGGCGACCTGGCAGACAGGTTCAGCGGCGCAGCCCACAGCGTCACCGAAGCGTTCAGCGGCGCCACCGCCCATGCCAGGGAGTCAGGGCATCACGCCAGTGACAAAGTCAGTCAGTTCGGCGAATCCGCCAGCCAGACCCTGGGCGATTTCAAACAGCAAGCAGGCGCCCAGACCTCCGCGATGAAAGACAAACTGTCGTCATCGGCCGGTTCTGCGCAAGACGCGCTGCTGCGTCAAAGCCGTAACCTGCAGGGCAGTTTCCAGTACATGCTCCGCGAGCAACCGCTGGCGCTGGCGGCCATGGGCATCGCCCTCGGCGCTGCCCTGGGTGCGGCATTGCCGAGCACCGAGAAAGAGAATAAGGTTTTTGGCAAAGCCAGCGATGACATGGCACAAAAGGCCAAGTCCACGGTGAGCGAGGCGTGGGAAACGGTCTCGGACGCCGGCGTCAACATGGCTGACGACCTCAAAAGCACCGTCAAAGGCACGTGAATCTGACGGACACTCGACAAAAAAAGGGGCTGCATGTGCAGCCCCTTTTGCTATGCAGCCCTCGAAGGATTCAGAGGATCGGCTTGCCGCCCGTCACTGCGTAACGAGCGCCCGAAATGTAGCTGCCTTCGTCGGACGCCAACAGCACGTAGATTGGAGCGACTTCCACAGGTTGGCCGGGACGACCCAGAGGGGTTTCTTCACCGAACGTTTTGACCTGCTCTTCCGGCATGGTCGAGACAATCAGCGGCGTCCAGATCGGGCCTGGCGCGACGCTGTTGACCCGAATGCCGCGATCACCCAGCAACTGGGCCAGGCCTGCGGTGAAGTTGGCGATCGCGCCCTTGGTGGTCGCATACGCCAACAACGTGGGCTTGGGTGAATCGGAATTGACCGAGCTGGTGTTGATGATCGAACTGCCCGCCGCCATCGACGGCAATGCCGCCTTGCAGATTCTGAACATGGCCGTGATGTTCAGATCGAAAGTCTTCACCCACTCCTCGTCCGGGATTTCCTCCAGCGTTTCATGGGTCATCTGGAAGGCTGCGTTGTTGACCAGCACATCGATGCGGCCGAATTTCTTCACGGTCTCGGCGACAATAGCCTCGCATTGGGATTTAGCGGTCAGATCGCCCGGCAGCAGCAGGCACTGACGGCCTGCCTCTTCCACCCAACGGGCAGTTTCTTTCGCGTCTTCATGCTCATCGAGGTACGAGATCGCGACGTCTGCCCCTTCACGGGCAAAGGCAATGGCCACGGCACGGCCAATGCCGCTGTCACCACCGGTGATCAGTGCGATCTTGTTGCTCATGCGGCCCGAGCCCTTGTAGCTGGTTTCGCCGCAATCGGGGTATGGCTCCATTCTGCTCTGATCGCCGGGAACCGGCTGCTGCTGAGGCTTGAAAGGTGGTTTCGGGTAATCAGTCATGTCGCTCTCCTTAAAGTTTTCAACGCAAAGTGGTCAGCGTTAAAGGTGGACTTTGAGCCTTCGCGAGGAGTTCGGACTTTTTTGGCAAGGATGTGATTGGCGGTTATCGCTGGGGTCTTCGGCAGATTCTTTCCGAATCGGGAACAGTGTTTTGCAGAAAGTTAGCTCGCTAACGGTAGGGTCCGCTGCTAGCTTTAACCCCGTTGAATCCGCCGATTTGACCCCCCCCCCCGGAGCCGCCTCCACGTCAGAGATAACGTGGGGGCGGCTTGCTTCTTGGCTTACGGCCACACAATGGCGCGACGTCCACTGCGCTGGCTTTGCGCCAATGTCAGGACCTCGCCTACCGTCAAGCCTGCCTTTTCCCTTCCGAGTCCGCCATCATGTGCGACGGCCCTCGAACGGCCCGTTCACCCCATTTCGTTGAAGAGAGATCACCATGGCAAACCACGACATCACTTTCACGCCCGATCCTGACGTCGACTCCATTTCCTCGGACGTTGCCGGTTTCGGCGGCCTGCTGGTTTCCACGCAGATTCCCACGCGCGCCGACGGCAGTCTGGAGCTGGGCGGCATCGTCGAACAAAGCGAATGCACGCTTCAGGCCCTGAAGGTCGCCCTGGAGCGTGCTGGCAGTTCCATGGATCGCGTGTTGCACCTGACCATCTACCTCACCGACATGGCCGATCGTGCCGCCTTCAACGAGGTTTATCAGCGCTTTTTCGCCAAGCCCTGGCCGGTGCGTGCCGCCGTCGGCGTGGCCGCATTGGGCGTGGCAGGCATGCGCGTTGAAGTGACCGCGATGGCTGCCAAGGCCTGATCACGGGCGTATCGGGCGTCGGCATCCAATGTGCTGACGCCATCGGGCAGCAGACGGGTGCCGGTCAGGCGTTTCGCCGCTACAATACGCGCCTTGACCGTGACCGTGCCGACTAAAAAAATATGTCTCTGCCCAAACATCACCTCGAATTGCTCAGCCCTGCCCGCGACGTGGCGATTGCCCGCGAGGCCATTCTGCATGGCGCTGACGCCATCTATATCGGCGGCCCCAGCTTCGGCGCGCGCCACAACGCCGCCAACGAAGTCAGCGAAATCGCCGGGCTGGTCGAATTCGCCCGCCGCTACCATGCGCGCGTATTCACCACCATCAACACCATTCTTCACGACAACGAGCTGGAGCCGGCGCGCAAGCTGATCCATCAGTTGTACGACGCGGGTGTTGACGCGTTGATCGTTCAGGACCTCGGCGTGATGGAGCTGGACATTCCACCCATCGAACTGCACGCCAGTACCCAGACCGACATCCGCACACTGGAACGCGCCCGCTTTCTGGATCAGGCGGGCTTCTCGCAGCTGGTGCTGGCTCGCGAGCTGAATCTTCAGGAAATCCGCGCCATCGCCGATGAAACCGACGCGGCCATCGAATTTTTCATCCATGGCGCGCTGTGCGTGGCCTTCTCGGGCCAGTGCAACATTTCCCATGCCCAGACCGGCCGCAGTGCCAACCGTGGCGATTGCTCACAAGCCTGCCGTTTGCCGTACACCCTGAAGGACGATCAGGGTCGCGTTGTGGCCTATGAAAAGCACCTGCTGTCGATGAAGGACAACAACCAGAGCGCCAACTTGCGCGCACTGGTCGACGCCGGCGTGCGCTCGTTCAAGATTGAAGGCCGCTACAAGGACATGGGCTACGTGAAGAACATCACGGCCTACTACCGTCAGCGCCTGGACGACATTCTGGAAGACCGCCCGGACTTGGCCCGCGCCTCCAGCGGCCGCACCGCGCACTTCTTCCTGCCAGACCCGGACAAGACCTTCCACCGCGGCAGCACCGACTATTTTGTCAGCGACCGCAAGATCGACATCGGCGCGTTCGACTCACCGACCTTCACCGGTCTGCTGGTGGGCGTGGTCGAAAAAGTCGGCAAGCGCGATTTGCAAGTGGTCACCCATGAGCCGCTGTCCAACGGCGACGGGCTCAATGTGCTGGTCAAGCGCGAGGTGCTGGGTTTCCGCGCCAACATCGCCGAGCCCAAGGGCGAGTTCGAGGAAGATGGCGAGAAACGCTATCGCTACCGCGTCGAGCCCAATGAGATGCCCAAAGGTCTGCAATTGCGGCCCAACCACCCGCTCAGCCGCAACCTGGACCACAACTGGCAACAGGCCCTGCAGAAGACCTCTGCCGAGCGGCGGATCGGTGTGTCGTGGGTTGCACGTCTGCGTGAAGACGCTCTGGAACTGGTCGCCACCAGCGAGGAAGGCATCAGCGCCCGGGTGCAGTTGAACGGCCCGTTTGGCGTTGCCAACAAGCCGGAGCAGGCGCTCGAGCAGTTGCATGACTTGCTGGGCCAACTGGGCACCACCGAATACCACGCCACGGCCATTGAGCTGGACGCGCCGCAGGCCTTCTTCATCCCCAATTCGCAACTCAAGGCCCTGCGCCGTGAGGTGATCGAAGCGCTGACCCTGGCACGTATCCAGGCGCACCCGCGTGGCGCGCGCAAGCCGGAGACGTCCCCGCCCCCGGTATACCCCGAGGCGCACCTGTCGTTTCTGGCCAACGTGTACAACGAGAAAGCGCGGCACTTCTATCATCGCCATGGCGTGCAACTGATCGACGCCGCGTACGAAGCCCACGAGGAAACTGGCGAGGTGCCGGTGATGATCACCAAGCATTGCCTGCGCTTCTCCTTCAACCTGTGCCCGAAACAGGCCAAGGGCGTGACCGGCGTGCGCACCAAGGTGGCGCCGATGCAGTTGGTACATGGCGACGAAGTTCTGACATTGAAGTTCGATTGCAAGCCGTGCGAGATGCACGTCATCGGCAAGATCAAAGGCCATATCCTGGGCTTGCCGCAACCCGGCAGCGGCGTGCAGGTGGTCGGGCATATCAGCCCGGCCGACCTGATGAAAACCATTCCCCGCGCGCCGCACTGATCCTCAGCCCTTGAGGACCTGTCGCGCTGCGAACATCTGGTTCGCGGCGCGATGGATCAGCGTCTGGCCACCTCGTGCTTGATGCAGCCTTCGTAGTAAACCTGTTTGACGCTTTCCGGCCGCAGCCGCGACGGGCTGTCGTACGTTTGCTCGGTAATCCCCAATGCACTCATGCGCATCCACTGCTGGGCAAAATGCTGCGCCTGCATCTTCTTGCGCGCGCCATACAGTGTCAGGCCGGACAGTTTGTATTGCTGGGCCGTACCGGCCATGCCCGCGCCCCACGTACAGAGGTCGCGCTCATTCTTGCTGGGGCCTCGGGCGAAGGCCTCACTGGTCACTAACGCGAGCAGAGAGAAAGTCAATACGGTCCTGAGAAATGACATGCGGTTCCTTGGCTAACTGACTGATTAGCGGGTGATTCTGCATGCGCCGCTGCGCTTCATGGGCCAGCATATTGCCTTCTTTGTCAGTCAGCCGACCAATGACCGCTGCCACCGGCGTGTACCATGGCGCCGCGTCACATTTGAGTAACGAAAGCCGGCGCCGCCTGCTACCGTGTAGGGGTTACGTCTGAACCTTATCGACCGATCCCCGGTCGATAGATGCACCTCTGGTTCCGTCGACTGCGGCTGTACCCGACCGAACCCGCTTATTTCCGGAAGGACCGTTCATGATTCCAATTCAACGCATGGCCTGGCTCAAGGCTTGGGGCGCCCATGGTTTTACCGCCACCGGGGTGGTGCTCGCCTTCCTGGCAACCATTGCTCTGTTCGATAATCAACCCAAGGCGTGCCTGCTCTGGCTGGGCTTTGCCCTGATCGTCGACGGTGTCGATGGCTCACTGGCGCGCAAGCTCAATGTGCAGTCGGTCCTGCCGCACTTCGACGGCTCCGTGCTGGACCTGGTCATCGACTACCTGACCTACGTATTCATCCCCGCGCTGTTCATCTATCGCTATATCCCGCTGCCGGAATACACCCTGCTGCTGACCACGTCGATCATTCTGGTGTCGTCGCTGTTCTGTTTCTGCAACGTCGAGATGAAGAGCAAGGACAACTACTTTCAGGGCTTCCCTGCAGCCTGGAACGTGGTGGCGCTGTGCGTGTACATCCTTTCACCGGCCCCGTGGCTGACGTTCATCACCGTGATCTGCCTGGCGCTGCTGACCGTTACGCGCATGAAGTTCCTGCACCCGTTTCGCGTCCGCCGCTTCATGCCGCTGAACATTGCGGTCACCGCAGTCTGGTTCTTCTGCAGCTTTCTGCTGGTCATGAACCATCCGTACAACGCTTCCGTCACCCTGTTCGTGTGGCTGGCGATGTCGGCGTACTTTCTGGGCATCTGCATCTGGCGCACGTCGATGGAGTGGATCGACAAAGCCCGCGTGTGATCCCCATGTGAGTCTGTAAGCGCACAAAAAAACAGCCATCCTTTGATGGCTGTTTTTTTTGGCCTAGATTAGACCAGCCAGTTTAATGGCTACCTGACGGGTCAGGCCGTGTAGGTCAACGGTAGCTGGGTGGTGGACTTGATCTGCTCCATCGCGAAGCTGGAGCTCATGTCCGTAATCCCCGACAGCTGAATAAGCTTCTTGTACACCGCGTCATAACCGGCGATGTCCGGCACCACGATGCGCAGCATGTAATCGGTGTCGCCCGCCATGCGATAACACTCGACTACCTCCGGCAAGGTTGCGATCAGGTCATGGAACCGACCGAGCCACTGGGCATTGTGCTGATTGGTGCGAATCGCCGCGAACACCGTCACCGCGACGTTCAACTGGCCTGCATCAAGCAAGGCCACTCGGCCGCGAATCATGCCCTGCTCTTCGAGCTTCTGTACCCGGCGCCAGCACGCCGTGCTGCCCAGCCCTACACGGTCCGCGATCTCAGCAATCGGACGCGTGCAGTCGTTCTGCAGAATGCTCAGGATGGCTTGGTCAAACTTGTCCATGACGGTACTTTGCCTCAGATGACTCATATGCATTAAGGCGATAAAGATAAGTCAAAAAGCGCTACCACGAGAACAGAATTCCGCGCTTTCGTTTTTTAGCGGAATATTATTTCGCACGGCCGGACAAACAACGGCGAGGAATCAATTTTTTTTCACGTGGACGCTAGTAGTATTTTCTGCACGACGGACAGCGCAGAACACTCATGAAAACACTCCCTTGTTATTTCGATTACGCAGCCACCACCCCGGTCGACGATCGCGTCATTCAGGCGATGGTCACCTGCCTCGGTCGGGAAGGCACTTTTGGCAACCCGGCCTCCAGCTCCCACGCCTATGGCAATCAAGCACGCCAAGCCGTTGAGCTGGCTCGCCGGCAAGTCGCAGAGCTGGTGGGCTGCAATGCTGATGCCCTGGTCTGGACCTCCGGCGCCACCGAATCAAACAACCTTGCCATCAAGGGCCTTGCGCTCAATCCGCACCACACCGAGCGTCGGCACCTCATTACCAGCACCATTGAACACAAAGCGGTCATCGACACGGTTCGTCAATTGGAACTGGCCGGTTGCCCGGTCACTTGGCTGGAACCTGACGACCGCGGGCTGATCCATCCCGATGCCGTCAGCCAGGCCCTGCGCGATGACACGCTGCTGGTGTCGCTGATGCTAGTGAACAACGAACTGGGCACTGTCACTGACATCGCGGCCATCGGCCAGATCGTCCGTGAGCACGGTGCCCTGTTCCACGTCGACGCCGCTCAGGGCGCCGGCAAACTGCCGATCGACCTGTCGGCACTGCCTGTCGACCTCATGTCCTTCTCTGCACACAAAACCTACGGCCCGAAAGGCATCGGCGCACTGTATGTCGGCGACCGCGCGCGGCCGCTCCTTGAAGCGCAAATGCACGGTGGCGGCCACGAGCAGGGTTATCGCTCAGGCACCCTCGCCACCCACCAGATCGTCGGCATGGGCGCGGCCTACGCGCTGGCCAGCGCCGAGATGGCCGAAGAAGTCACGCGCATCGACCGGCTGTCTGCGCAGTTGCGCGAAGGTTTGCTTGGCCTTGAGGGCATCAGCCTCAACGGCGATCCGCAACAGCGCATCCCGCACACACTCAACCTGTGCATCGACCGCCCGGGCTTCAACGTCGCGAGCCTGGCCAGCGACCTGGCCGTCTCGTCCACCTCCGCGTGCAACTCGGCGAGCAGCAGTGTTTCTCATGTGCTGCTGGCGCTGGGCCTGACCCAGGCCCAGGCGGGCAGCAGCTTGCGATTGAGTTTGGGGCGTTATACGACTGAGGGCGATGTGGAGAAGGCTATTGCGGTGATTGGCGAAAAAGCGAGGGCGCAGGCGACGACGTTTTGGTGATGAGGTAAGTGGGCGCCAACGGGCCAGTTGAGGTGAGTGGCTCGTTGGATAGCCTGCGGCCGGTTCGTCGACGACAGTAAACCCGAGCACGCCAGCGCTAACCATTTGATCTGCCAATGCTGCTCATGCCGGCCGCCCCTAATGGCCCGCCAGCGTGTTCTGCATTAGCTCACGGTTTTTGGCTGAAAGCGCCCGACCTGACCTGATCGAATGAGGATTCGTGGCAGAGAAGTTTATTTCAGTCCTCAGCTCCCGGCGCTACACTCCGTCAACCGATTCATGCAGTTTTGAGACGTGCGATTTTTGGCCAACATGTCGACCGTTTAAGTACTTCAAAAGGTGGCCATGCTTGAAAGCCGGTAAGTTGTCAAAGTATCAATGAGTCGACGCAAGCCAGCAGAAGCGTTACGTGCATTCAGGCCTGGGTCTGACAGATCCAGATCATAGAAGTCCATCGTGTGCCTTATGGTGTTGGTAGCGATCCTGTTTAAGGTTCCCGATTTATCGCTGTCACTTTCAAGGGTGTCAACTTGATATCCGTCCCTTTTTTTGCTGTGGCTGAATCGGATGACTATTGAATCCTGCAAAATTACCGCACCTTCTTTCTGGTCCTTCGAAAAATACAATTCCAGAGGCCTTTGCTGCATGTCAGGTTGGCGTTGGTCAAATCTCATATGGTTGGTCAATAACGAGGTAAGCCTCACCCCCTTCAAAACGTCAAAGCCGCTCCCTATCTGCTGACACCGATAGAAGTAGAGTTTAAAGACTACGGCCACGTCACGATTCCTGTGACTGACGCAGTAAAGCTTTTCAAAAAAATGATAGTCATCACATTCGCCTACCCGTTCAAAGTCATGCTTTATGAGTTCATCTGGCGAGAAGCTTGTGAGCCCAAACAAACGAGACTGACTTGATGTTGCGTCTCTTAAAAAAAGACAAAAAATTTCAAAGAATGATAGATCTAGCCTGTTAAAAGCTTCTCTCATTTCGACACCGGGTTGGTTCCATCACGATGATGATTCCTCAAGATATTTCCGACCTTACTCAGTTCTGGGACTCTCCCAGAGTTGGGGTTTGCCGAAATTCCAGCTTCCGAAGCTTTCGCCATACGGTCTACGTTTCTAGACTCATCAAGGTAGCTACCCACACATTTACAGGCTTTGCGCCACTGGACGCCGTTCATATTGCGAGTCGCTTTGTCAGCCGGTTCTAGTATTACGTGTGTCCCTTTAGGGTCAGGCTTTAATTCAATATGTCCCCCCTTAGGTGGTAGCCCAGGACCATTCACATTTACGTGAACACCGCGCGCTAGTACGTCTTGCCCTGCAGTTTGCGCGGTGACCCGATGACCAGCAAGGCCCAGAGGGTCGACGAAGAAAACCGGATTAGCTGCGTAATGGTAAAGGTTCAGCCCACCCTGATGACCGATAGGGTCTTTACTGATAAACCGGCCAACCCCCGGATCATAGTACCGATGCCGGTTGTAGTGCAGGCCGGTTTCGGGGTCGTGGTATTGGCCCTGGAAGCGGATCGGGTTTTTGAGGCCGACCTTTTGAGCGAAGTCCGAGCGCTGTTCGTGGGCTTGGCCCCATGCTTTGTACTGGGCGCTCCACGCGGTGTTGCCGTTCTGGTCGGTGAGTTCCTGTGGCGTGCCGAGGTGGTCGCATTGGTACCAGGCGAGAACGTCAATGGGTTGTGCTGTGGGTTTGTAGGTCCACAGCGGGTCTTCTTTCCGGTTGTAACGCCCTTGGTAGGTGGGTTGGCTGATCAGGCGGATGGTGGCGTGGCGGATCGCCTGGGCGACCGGGACGAAGGTGCCGGGCTCGAAGAGGTAATGCACGGTGCGGCCGGTTTCACCGGGACCTCGCGCGGGGCTGCTTTCCCAGGCCAGGGTGTCGCCGTCCCAGCCGTAGAGGGTGAAGCCGCAGCCCAATTCCTGTTCTTTGCGGGCGTGTTCGTTTTGGTTCCAGCCGGTGCCGGCTTCGGGGCGTGGTCGGTAATGGGCTTTGGAATGTTTATAGAGGCGACGTCCGAGCGGGTCGTAGGCAAAGTCGACGGTGAGGCGTGGGTCTTTGAAGTGGATCAGTCGATCGAACAGATCCCACTGCAGGTCGCTGCGGGCGCCATTGGTTAACCTCTGTATCTGGTTGCCGCGTTCGTCGTAGTTGTAATGGGTGCCGGCGTATTCGCGCAGCAGATTGTCCATGAGTTTGTTGCGGGTGGGTTCGGGGTCGAGTGGGCGGCGCACCGGTGCGGCAGTGTCGTTTAGCAAATTGCTTGCCGGGTCGAAGGCGAAGGTTTCGACGCCCAATCGGCTTGTTGCGCTGAGCAGTCGGCTTACGGGATCGTAGCGATACGAGAGCTGGCCGCGACGGCTGTCCTGAATCTCAGTCAATTGGCCAGCAGCGTCGTAGGTGTAGGCGCGTTTTATGAACGTGGTTTTATCGTCTGCGCTGCCCAACAGCTGTTCTTGCAGGCGTCCCGCAGGGTCCCATTGCTGCGTTTGCTTGAGCTGGTTGCCCTGATGCCGAGCGACTTCGCGATGCAATTCGTCGCGCTCGTAGCTCAGAAGTTCATGGTCATCGAGCTTCATGCCGAGCAGATGGCCGCTGCCGTAGGTCAGCCAGCTAACGCGATGGCCGTCTGGGCGGACGGTAGCGACGCGGTTGTTCAGCACGTCGTATTCGTGCTGCCAGACCGCAACCAGCGGCTTTTCCAGGCTCAGGTAGTGCTGGTGCTCGCGCACCAGATTGCCAGCTTGATCATGAAACCATTGCAGGCAACTGGCGGCGTTGGTGGCTCTGATCAGTTGGCCGTTGCCGTCGTAGGAAAAGGTTTCGCTTTGCGATTGCTCACCAAGGGTGGCGTGGCGTTCGGTGAGGCGACCCATGGGGTCGAAGCTCAACCCGATGGCGCGCTGGCCGTTGACGGTCTCGGCCAAGCGGCCTGTTTCGGGGTCGTAGCGGTATCGCGTCGAGCGGCCATCGAAGCCGCGTTCTTCCAACAATCTGCCGACCGGGTCGTATTGAAAATGGGCGCGGCTTTGGTTTTCATTTTCCAGCGCGATCAAGCGACCAAGTTTGTCCCAGCGATAGCGCAGGGTCTGTTCGGCGGCGTCGGTGCGTTCGGCGATGAAGCCGGCGGCGGTGTAGCGCCAGGTGGTGCAGCGTTCGAGGCCGTCGGAGCGCGCAAGCAGGCGACCTTCGGCATCGCGGCTAAAGCGTTCTTCCGTTTTATCCGGGTGCTTGGTCACCACCAAGTGGCCTGATGCGTAGGAATACTCGGTTTTATGTCCGGCAGCGTCGGTAAAGCAGACCATCTGCCCGCGCTCGTCGTATTCCCACGCACTTACCTTCCCAGAGCAGTCGGTGTACTTAACGATTTGTCCGGCGTCGTTGTAGGCCAACGCTTTTGTGTTGCCGTTGGCGTCCCTGATCGCCGTAGGAAGCCCGAACGGGTTGTAGGCGTATTCGGTGGTGTTCTCCAGCGGATCAACCGCTTCGACCAGATTGCCCTTGTCGTCGTAGTCGCGCCGCCACAGCCCACCCTCGCCATCGCTGATTTTGATCAGCTGACTTTTGTCGTCGTAGGCGTAGTTCATCACGCTGTGGTCAGCGCGGGTGTGTTCGGTCAGATTGCTGAGGCGGTCGTAGCGATAGCGGTCGGTCGTGCCGTCGGTATGGACGTGGCGAATGATGTTCTTGGCGTCGTCCCGAAAGAACCACTCCGAGCGCCCGTCGGCATGGCGAATGCGATGGGTGTAGCCAAGGCTGTCGTAGAAGTGCTGGGTCTCTTGGCCGAGAGCATCGGTGACGACAGTCAGGCGGATGTTTTTGTCCCAAGACAGCCGCGTATCGAAGCTGCCGTCGTCGGCCCATTCGCGCACAGCCTTGGCGTCGGGGCCCGTGCCTTGCCATTGCAGGTTCATGCCGCGATGGGTGCGGTCGGTATAACGGGTGATCAGGTGATTTTCGTACTGATATCGCCACGCGGAACCGTTCTCGTCCTGAGCAAGCGTCAGGTCGCTAGAATCATCATATTCGTACGCACACAGCTGCCGTTTCACCTCACCGTCGCGGATTTCCCAGATGCCGGTCAGGTGTCCGTGATCGTCGATCTGAGTGCCGAGGCGCAGATGGACTTTGCTGACATCGTTTTCCGAGTACGTCACCACCTCGGAAAGCACCGACTGTTCCCCATGCCGATGCTCGTAATGCAGCATCGCCCCGGCGCCATTGCGCAAAACGATGTTGGTGAGGACAAAGTGCTCACCCCGTCGGACATAGGTTTCCCGGCGCTCAAACCCTCGACACAACACCAGCGTGTCGTTGCTGACGCGGATCAGCGTGAGGTTTTCGATGGCGTTGTAGTGAACCAGCTTGACCTTGGGCAGGGTGAACTCATGGCTGCGCCCGTCGGCGTCATGGAACACCAGGCCCTCGTCCACGCAGTCAAACCGTGTGGTAAACGGTGTGATCCAGCGTGCGCCGACGACGTCCTGGTCGTAGGCACCCAGACTTGAGCAATACGTTCGCGTCCACTCAACAGGAAACGGCCCCGGCAGACTGAAATCGGTGTGCGCGACCGACTCCGACCCCATCGCAAAGTTGATGCTGCGAATCGTCGAGTCGCACACGCAGTTTTTCTTCGGGTTGGGCCGGCCTTTGGCAGCGGCTTCATGCTGGACAACGCCCAGTCTGCCTTCACCCCCACGACGCTTGGCCTGACTGACCAACCCCGGCTTGATGTTGACCGACTGCCCATGACCGTTACGCGAGCGCCAACTGGCCACCGCGCCAGCCAGAGTCATCAGCAACGCGCCAATGGAGTGCTCAGCCGCAGGATCCGCCAAGCCAGCAATCTGGCCCCGAAGCTCTGCACCCATGGCCCGCAAAGATGCCGCCTGCCTGAGCACTTCTTCTTTCAGCGTAGTGGGCACCAAATGGTCCACAACGCTATTAACAGCCCCCTTACCAGCAGCGATGTACACATCGGCCGCCGCCACGAAGATGTTGCCGATCGCCGCCGCGGGGTCGTAAGCCCACTGATCGCCAGCCGCCTGGACCAACTGCTCCGCTTCCAGCAAATTAGCCTGGGCATCGAGATCGGCGTTGACCAGCGTCTCCAGACCCTGGGCGATCTGGCACAGCATTTCTTCGCCGAGTTTCCCTGCCTCATCCAGAATGCCGCCCAGCCGGGCCTGCGCCTGGGTCACGAAGTCATCCAGCGTGCCGATGATGTCGGCATTCAGATGCCCGATCAGCACTTCAACCAGCCCGTCGCCCAGCACCAACTTTCCGGCCTGGCGCATCTCCTGACGCACCAGAAACAGCGTCGGCCGCAGGGTCATGCGTGCCGCCGCCATGGTCGGGGGGAACGGCAGCACCCCGATCAGATTGATGCCGAGACTGACCCAATCCAGCGGGTCGCGCTGTTCACTGCTCGACAGCCTGACGATGTCGTTGAGCGCATCCACCAGCGCCATGATGTTGCCCACGACCGGCAGCGCGCCGGCAGCGGTCTTGATCCTGTCCAGCGTCACGACGCCGCCGCTGATCTCCTGCAGCCAGGCATCGACGTTGGCCGCGCCCAGCCCGACGTCTTCCAGTTGAATCTGATCAAGGGGAACAATCGCTACCTGAGGCTGCGTACCTTTTAACCCCACGCTCACGACAACCACTCCCCGGCCAACAGCCCCGACACTTCAAGCAGCACCTCAGGCACTTCCACCGCTGGCAGGCGCGGGAAAGATCCGCTTTTGATCAAACGACCCAGCAGGGCCGAAGCAGCGGGTGCGGCCGCGCTCGCCAGTGCTGGCAACCCGTGCGACTCGGCCTGCAGCGTCGATATTGCAAACTGCGCAGGGTCCCAGTTCTTGCTCGGTAAAAGCTCGGTCGCCTGACTGAGCAAGGGCGCGGGTGGCTCGGCGGGGCCGCCCGGCGTGCGCGGCCAGTCGGGTTTGCCGATGACGCTGCCCTGGGTCCAGGTGTCGGCCGGGTCTTTGTCGAAGAGCACCCGCGCAGGGCCCGGCGCAGCGCCGGCGACGGTGCCAAAACCCTGGCTGTCGAGGGCGCCCGTCAGACGTTTGCCCAGCGCGTCGACCACTTCAAACCCACCACCCTGGATGCCTTGCAGCCCCCCGTACTGGTTGAATAACTGAAGATCGCCCTCACCCGCTTTTGGCGGCTCGGGAAACACACCTGACAGGTTCGCCGCGCCGGTGTAGGCAAAGTTGGCGGCGCGGGCCGTGTAGGGGCCTGTGGTGACGTGGGTGATGCCCGCCGCATTGTAGGTCGTGGCGCTGCCACCGCCCTGGATGACAAGCTCGGTTTTGGCAGTCAGGGTAATGCGCTCGGCGTTGGCGGTAATGTTCAGCTTGGCCAGCAAGTTGATGCTGTCTTTCAGGGCGCGGACATCGATGTCGCCCGAGGCAGCCACCAGACGCCAGCCGAGGCTTTGCACGAACAGGCGCATGCCTTGGCTGGCGCTGGCCAACAGGCGTTTACCGATGGAAAGGCTGGTGTGCCCCGTACTGCTCAGGGCCAGGTGTTCGCCCGTGGCGATGTGGCTGGAGCGCGGCGTGGTCAGCGCAATGCCTGCAGGGCTGGCGAGGACCAGATGCGGTTCGATGAATTCGGGAAATTCATGGCTGCCGGTATGCCCCGGACCGCTGCCCAGCACGCCCTGATGTTGTGCATGCAACGCTTTGGCCACGGCGTCCTGATCACCGGCTTCTTGAGCTTCCAGCGCTTTGGCCTGCAGTGCGAAGCCATCTTGCTGGTCCGCCGCGGTGGCCAGACGCTCGGCGGTTTCAGGCAGGTCCTTATGGTGCTTCGATTCGTTGGGGCGCGGTTCGGTGCTGATCAACAAGCCGGCGCCCGCCCGCACGGCACCGTGACGATCGGTGCGCAATTCGAAGCCTTCGCCTCGCGGCTGGCCGCCAGCCGGTCGCGGGTGGGTCAGGTAACCGAGGTTGATGGCACTGGCGCCGTGATCGCTGCGCAACGCAATGCTGATCTCGCCGGTGGTGTCATCGATGCGCAGCTCGTTGCCACGGCTGCCTTTGTATTCCTTGCTCTTGACCGTGGCCAGGGTCTTGAAATCCGGCAACTTGTACGGTGGCAAATGGACGCCGTGGTACAGGCAACCGGTGATCAGAGGCTGGTCGGGATCGCCTTCGAGAAAGGTGATCAGCACTTCCATGCCAACTCGCGGTAGATTGATGGATCCCAGGTTCTGGCTCGCCCAGTTGGACGCCACGCGCATCCAGCAGCTGGTCTTGTCGTCGGACTGCCCTTCCCGGTCCCAGAAAAACTGCACCTTCACCCGGCCGTGCTGATCGGTGTAGATCTCCTCGCCTTCGGGGCCTGTCACGATGGCGCTCTGGGTGCCGAGTACTTTGGGTTTTGGATGTTCCAGCGGCGGGCGGTAGTGAACGTCCCAGGGGGTTGCGCTGAAGCGGTTGCGATACCCCTGATGAAAATCAGACTTCAGGTCACTAACGTCACTTGTGGCGACCTCCTCAAGCACCTGCGGCTGTTTGCCTTCGTGGAGGACTTCGGTCAGTAACCACAGGTCATTCCATGCCGGGTTGGCGTGCCCGGTCAGTGCGAGAAAGTGACCGGCCACCAAGCGTGGTTGATCGCCGCTGCCTTCGGCCAGCCGGAAGTCGCTGCGGTGGCGTTCCAGGGCGCGGTTGGCCAGCTGCCGACCGCGCTCACGGTCAACGAAGCGGCCGGGATAGTCGTAATCTTCCAGGTCTGGAATGGCCGTGCCTGCGGCGGTGCCTTCCAGCTGGAACCGCGGCTTGGTGAAGTCGTAGTCGCGCCGGGTGGTGCGGCTGGTGCGCGTATTGAGGCGCAGCCCGAAGCGCTTGATAACCTCGCTGTCCGCCACCAGTCCGGTGTCCTGCTGATACAGCGTCGGCGCGAGCTTCGGGAACACCGTCTGGTCATCGCCAAACACCAGCAGGTAGCCCTCGGGGCTGTGCTGAAAATGAAAGTGAATGCCTTCCTCTTCGCACAGACGCTGAATGAAGTGCAGTTCGGACTCGTCGTACTGAACGCAGTACACGCGCTCGGGGTAGGCTGCGCCGAGCTGGAACCGGTAATCACCCGCGAGGATGCCATGCTCCTCCAGCACGCGGCTGATGATTTGCCCCACCGTCATCTGCTGGAAGATCCGCTGGTTTACCCGGTGTGCAAGGTAAGCAAGCTGCGGACGCAGGCTCATTCGATAACGGGTCAGGCGTTTGCCAGCCTCTCCCTGGACGACGCTGTAGGCGAGGCCGTGAATGCCGGCCCCGTCTGCAGACAGCTGTAGGTAGACCTGAGCGTGCAACAGGCTTTCAAGGTCCAGCGACGGGTTTTCGCTGACCAGTTCCAGCTCGAACTCGAATGGATGGTTCAATCGTTCGCGGCCGGTGAAGGACAGCACCTGAAACAGCGTGTCCTGACCATTCACGGTGAGGCTGAATTGAGCTTTATTTGCCGGTGCGAACATCCCGTGTTCCTTGTGCGCTGTGACAGAAGTCCGAACGCTATGGGGAGCGTGCGAAGGACCACGGAGCTATCAAGGGACGTGCCAGCCAGCGCGCAGCCATGGCGCGATAAGGGATTGCGGGGCTTCAAGCTAGATGCGGGGCGTGTTCAAAGGGGATAACGCAGGCAACCGTGCGCAACAATCTGCCCACCGCTGTGCCGCTCATTGCGTGCTTCTACGGGGGCGATGGTCGGCTTGGGCTTCAGGCTGAAACGGGGTGCTCAGATGCGAAGTCCTGCGCAACTCCCGGCGCAGGAAGGCGTGTGGCACTTCCGTGACCTCACTTATCTGGGCCTGCGGACCACGCCTTCACGTCGCACAAGCCTTGCAACAGCACGGCGGCATCGCGCCACCGTTCGACCCACAAGGAGGGGTCGGAGATTATTCGGCGTCACCCTCCGCCAACTGCGTATTGAACGCAGGCCGGGTTCCATCCACTCGCGCGAGGAAATACAACGCCACGCCCACCAGTATCAGCACGCCTGCGCGCAGCCAGGTTTCAGCGCTTTGCTGTGTGAGCAGAATCAGGCAAGACACGATCGCCAGCACCGGCACCCAGGTCGGCACCCTGAAATGATCGGCCTCGACGTGGTCGCGACGCAGAATCAACACTGCCAGGTTGGTGCTGATAAACACGAACAGCAATAGCAGCACAACGGTTTCCGCCAGCGTAGCAAGGGAGCCGGTCAGCGTCAGAATGATCGCCACCACCGTCGTCGCGACGATCGCCACCCAGGGTGTGCGACGCTCAGGCAGCACCTTCGACAGCGCGTGCGGCAGCAGGCCCTGGCGGGACATGCCATAGGCCAGCCGGCTCGACATGATCATGGTCAGCAGCGCGCCGTTGGCGACTGCCACCAACGCGATAAAAGCGAACAGCCGTGGCGGAATACCCAGGTGCGAAGCCTTGACCACCTCCAGCAGCGGCGCCGAAGAATGCATCAGCTGGTCGATTGGCATTACCGCCGCCGCAGCAACCCCGACGCCCATGTAAATCGCCCCGGCGATCAACAGCGCGCCAAACAGAGCGCGGGGATACACCTTGCGCACGTTGCGCACCTCTTCGGCCATATTCGCCGACGTCTCGAAACCGACAAACGAATAGAACGCCAGCAGCGCCGCGCCCAACACGGCGTACGCGGGGTTGATCCCCTCCTTGAACTGCACGGCTCGGGAAAGATCCGCCTCACCGGTCTGGAAAAACCAGACGGCGGCGACGATGACCAGCAGCAGGCCCGACACCTCGATCACTGTCATCACCAGATTGGCGGACAACGATTCCTTGATGCCCCGGGCGTTGAGCAACGCAATGACGACCAGAAAGATCAACGCCACAACGTGGGCAGGCAGCTGGATGAACGGCGCCATGTAGTCGCCGGCGAACGCCAGGGACAGGCCGGCCGCACTGGTGACACCGGCAGCCAGCATGCAGAAGCCGATCAAAAATGAAGTCAGTGGCGACTTGAACGCCTTGCCCGCAAACACCGCGGAGGCGCCTGCGTGAGGGTATTTGGTCACAAGCTCCGCGTATGAACCTGCGGTGAGCATGGCAAAGCACAGCGCAATCAGCAGAGGCACCCAGATCGCGCCACCGACCTGGCCCGCGATGGTCCCGGCCAACGCATAGACCCCGGCACCCAGCACGTCGCCCAGAATGAACAGCAAGAGCATGGGCCCGGTGACCGCGCGCTTGAGCGCCCTGCTCGGCGAGTGTTGGTGTGATGTCATGGTGTGCTCCGGCTATGCAGCGAGGTTGCTCGGGAAATGTGGCTCGCGGGGAGCAACGCCGCTGCGCTGCTCTGCATCGAAAGATCGCCGCTGGCCGGAAAAATTCAACCGGGTGCGCCGCGAGACACGGCGCACCCTACGGCCTCACTGCTCCGCGTGAGTGCCTTGGTCCACCGGCAGCTCGGGGATCCCGCTCTCGGCGCTGCCGCCAACCGAATCGAGCGTATTGGCCGCCGCAGGCTGGCGGGCTTCTGATTCAAGCTGTTCGCGCGCCTGCAGCCAGTGGCTGTATTCGGCACCTTCTGGTCGCCCGTCAAGCTCCCAAAGCTCGTAGGCACGTTCACGGATTTTCGCATCGTCGATCATGGTCTCGCCCTCTCAAGTGCATGGGTTATCGCGCAGCGCCTGGCTGCGCTTGCGGTTGCTCACTGTGTTCACTTTGCTCACGCATCCGCTCGCGAATACCGCCGGAAACCCCTTGCCCGGTCTCCAGCGGGGTATGCAGGTTGCCGGAGGTCGGTGGCACCTGCGGGTTCATGTCGACCTGGCCTTTCTGCACGGCGTGGCGCGAGAAAAGGTCACTGATTTCGGGGGTCAGGCGATGGCTCCAGTACGCCAGCTTGGCCTTGTAGCCCACCGTGATTTCCCGCCGTGGGTACAACGTGGCGCGGACGATGGCGTTTACCGGCTTCTCCGGCCCGTCCATGGTGGGCATCTGCGGCTGATGGCCGGTGTAATTGGCGGCGTGGTCCCAAATGGGCGTGTCGATCGCCCACGGCATCACAGTCACGACATGGATGTCGCGCTCCTTGTTCAAACGCAGTTCCTGGTTCAGCACACGACCCAGACTCAGCACGCCGGCCTTGGAAGCTGAGTAGGAGGCCTGATAGGTGTGCGGCACTTCGCTGTCGATGGAAGCGACATTGATCAGCACGCCCTCGCCCTGTTTGCGGAACTGCCGCATCGCCAGGTGGCTGCCGGTCAGCGTGCCCTTGAGATTGACGTCGAGCAGCCGCTGATGGTCCTCCAGGGGAATGTCTTCGAAGCGCCCGGTCGCCATGACCGCGGCGTTGTTGATCCAGCCATCGATGCGGCCAAATCGCTCAAGCGTGGCATTGAGCAAATGCTGCATCTCTTCGGTTCTGGAGATGTCGGTGGTCACGACGAGGGGCGTACCGCCCGCAACGACGATCTCCCGGGCCAGGCTTTCAAGGGCCTTGGTGCGGCGCGCAGCCAGCACCACGTTGGCCCCGCTGCGGCCCAGTTGCAACGCGACGCCTCGGCCGATACCGCTGGACGCGCCGGTGACGACGAACGTCTTGCCCACCAGCCGGTTGCGTTCGCTTTCATTCAGGCTTTGTGTGGCGCACCCGGAGAGAAGCAGGAGCGCCGCAGGCACGGCCAGCAGAACAAGAAGAGGAGATGTTCGCATCGCAGTCTTTTCCGATTGAGGATCCTTAATGGATGACTCAATGGTGCTGACGAAGGTTTGTCCCTAACGCTTCACGGTGCGATGAACGGTCCGGCTCAGTGCCGTGTTTCCACCAACTGTCGATGAAACACCGGAACCTGTTCCAAAGCATAGACGGCGGCCTGCTGCTGCACCGACTCGCGGTCGCCGGAGAAGACATGACAATGGGTGAAAATACGCAGCCGTTCCTGGTGAACGAAGCCCCAGGCGAAGCACACCGTACCTGCCGGGATCCCGTCCATGTCGTCGGGCCCGCACACGCCCGTGGTGGCCACGGCGACGGTCGCCGGGCTGTCATGCAACGCACCGGCGGCCATTTCTTCGGCCACCTCCACGCTGGTCAGGTTGTAACGCTCGATGGTGTCCGGGCTGACGCTGAGCAGGCGCTGCTTGGCTTCCGGGGAATAGACCACGTAGCCACATTCGATCAGCGAACCGCTGCCCGGCACTTTGGCCAGCAACGACATGATCATCCCGGCGGTGCAGGATTCGGCCGTGGCCAGCATCAGGGAATGGTCGCGCAAGTAGTCCAAAACGGATTCGGCAGACATTGTTCAAACTCCTGAGAATCGTTGAGATTTTTCCTTTGGGTAACGCTCTGTGGATTCTGCTCGCCGCGTCAGGTTGCGACGACGCGCGAGCCAGCGGATGAAAGGCATCGCGAGCGCGCAGAGCTGTTCAGCTGTGCACGCTCATGCTTTGTAGCTGCCACAGCGTGCGGAATTGACCGGGGACCTCGCGCAGCTCACGCGGAGCGCCGTCCTGAATCAAACGCCCTGCGTCCAGCACCAGAACGCGGTCGAAATTCGAGACGGTCGACAGCCGATGCGCCACTGCCAGCACCGTGCGGCCGCGCATCAAATCCGTCAGTGCCCTCTGGATGATGGCCTCGGAATCGGAGTCCAGCGCCGAAGTGGCTTCGTCGAGAATCAGGATCGGCGCATCTTTCAGGAACGCACGGGCAAGCCCCAGTCGCTGGCGCTGACCGCCCGACAGCATCACCCCGCGCTCGCCCACCTGGGTCCGATAGCCTTCGGGCAGCGCGCGGATGAACTCGTCGCAATAGGCTTGCCGCGCCGCACCGATGATTTGCTCCTCCGTGGCGTGGGGCGAGCCGTAGCCGATGTTTTCCAGAATGCTGCGGTTGGACAAGGCAGGCTCTTGGGGCACCACGGCAATCTGCCGACGCAGGCTGTCCTGGCTGACCGAACGAATGTCGCGCCCGTCGATGAGGATTGCGCCGCTGCTGACGTCGTCCAGACGCTGCAGCAGGCTGATCAGCGTCGATTTGCCGGAGCCCGACGCGCCGACGATGCCCACGCTCTGCCCGGCCGGGATGTCCACCCGCAGATGCTTGAACACCTGCACGCCGCCAGGGTAACGGTAACCGACGTCCACCAGCTGGATGTGGCCCAGCGGCGGTGCCAGCTCTTCGCGGGTGTCGCTGAGGGCATGGGGCTGGGCGATGATGTTCAGGGTCTCGGCAATCACACCCATCTGCTGAGAGGTATCTACCAACGCGAGGGCCAGGTCACGCGAGCCGTGCAGGATGCGAAACGTCAGCGCGCTGACCATCACCACGTCGCCGGGCGTGACCTGCGCATCGAGCCACAGCAATATCGCCCAGCCCAGCATGCCGCCCGCCATCACCGACAGGCAGATGTCATGCAGCACGCGGGCTTTCTCCAGGTAAATCCAGCTGCGCCGCTGGGCGCGCGCCTCGACGCCGATCTCCCGCTCCAGCCGTGCGCGCTCGCGGTCGCGTCCCGAGAACGCCTTGATGGTCCAGACGTTGGACACCAGATCGACGATTTCCCCCCCCACCCGCGCAGACTGCGAGGCGAAATCGATGTGCCGTGTACGCCCGCGAATGCCGATCACGGTGATCAGCGCAGCGACCAGCAGCACGCAGACAATCAGCGCCAGGGCCATGGACAGCCGCACCGTACACAGCACGATCACCGCGCCGATGAAGTCCACGCAGGGCGGAATGATCTTCCACGCCAGCCCTCCGTAGATGGAACCCGCCGCCGCGCCGGCTGACGACACGCGATTGGCCAGCGCCCCAGCGAAATGCTGGGTGAAGTAACGCATCGGGTGACCGGTCAGGTGGGTGAACAGGTCGATGCGCAAATCTGCGCAACTGCCCACCACGGTGCGGCAGCCCAGCCAGCCGCCCAACCGCCAGAACACGTTCTCGGTCACGATCAGCGCCAGGAACAGGGTGAACGGGCCCCAGACATGGGCGACGTGTTCCCTGCCGGCGGCCATGGCGTCCACCAGCAGTTTCATCCCGTATTGCACCGCAACCGCACAGCCGGCAGCCCCGATGACCAGGAACAGCATGGTCGAAAAATGCCACGGGCGCACACGCACGTAGCGCCACAAAAACGCTATAGGCGTCAACGGCAGAGGACACTCGCGCCATCGGTCATTTTTCATCGGCCACTCCCGCAGGCTCCGGGCGGATATCACGCTGTGCCTGAGCCATCAACCGCTGCTGCAGCGCTTGCGCCTGCAAGTGCAGGGGATGAAACGCGGCGCGTTTGCCTTCACCATCGGGATAACCGAACAAGCCGGTCGGGCAGTAGCGGCCGTCGTCCCAGCCGGGGTAGTCCAGAAACGGATACCAGCAGACGCCCTCCATGGGCACGCCTCGATCAATTGCCAGAAGCACCTGATCAACGACGTATTTGAACCACGGCACACGCTCCTCATCCTCGCAGCCGGTTTCAGACAGCAACACCGGGCGTTGGTAGCGCTGGTGCAACTCCTTGAGCATTCCCGCCAGCGGTCGATACTCGGCGCTGCCCCGCGGGATCATGCCGCCGTTGAACATCCATTGGTTGTGCGGGTAGAAGTTGGCGCCGAGGATGTCCAGGTACTTCTCGTCACCGCCCAGCCCCGGCCACTGCCGCCCGGCCAGCATGTCCCAGGCCTCGAACTGCGCCAGGCGATACCGCTCGGCGGCCTCCTGGTCCTCGGCACGCCGGGAACCGGAGACCACGTTGATCAGCGGATCGCACTGGACGAAGCGCGCCGCCGGCACGACATCGCGCACGGCTTCGATGGCGGCGATGCTGGCCCTCACCAACTGGTGCTTGAGTTCCAGTCCGCGGCCATGCGCCGCAGGATTGAAGTAGCCGACATCGCCACCCGCCCAGCTCCAGAAAGACATCTCGTTGATGGGCGAGTAAAACGGCACGTCCTCGCCCTCCTCTCGCATCAAGCGCGCAGCCGCCCCGGCGAAGCGCGCGAAGCGGTCAACGAAGCCGGGCCGCCAGATATCGACATCGTCGGGATAACCGTAATGACACAGGTCCCAGATGACCTGGATGCCTTGACGTCGAGCAGCCCGCAACATCGGCAGGAAGCTACTCCAGTCATAGTGGCCGGGGCTCGTCTCGATCAGGTGCCAGCGCAGCCCGTCCCGGGCGCAACGAATGCCCAGCCCGGTCAGCTGCGCATAGTCGTTGTCAGCCCACTGCGCATGACCGGTTGACGCCGACAAGTCCAGGCGCTTGCCATCCCTGCGGCGCTGGGTCGAGCACTCATAGCCGGCCATGAGGAAGCTCTTGAACAGCGCGCCATTGTCGCCAGCGCCATGACTGCCGTCCCAGCGGCGCTGTACCGTCATGACGCCGTTGCTCCGGCGGCCTCGGGCGTAACCGCATGGCCGTCTTCGATGCGCTGATACAGGGCCAGCGCCTGACCGACCACCTGGTCCATGTTGTAGTACTTGTAGGTGCCCAGACGTCCAAGGAACGTGACATTTGCCGTCTCGTCAGCCAGAGCCTTGTAACGCTTGTACAGCTCGGCGTTCTCCGGGCGCGGCACCGGGTAATACGGGTCGCCGTCGTCACAGGGAAACTCGTAGCTGATGCTGGTCAGCGGGTGGGTCTGTCCGGTCAGGTGCTTGTATTCGGTGATGCGTGTATAGGGCACGCTCTGGTCAGGGAAATTGACCACCGCCACCGGCTGGTACTCGGCCTGCTGCACCGTCTCGTGCTGAAAGCGCAGCGAGCGGTATGGCAAGCGCCCGAAACGGAAATCGTAGTACTCGTCGATCGGCCCGCAGTAGATCAGGTGACGGTGGGCAATCGATTCACGCACAGCCTTGAAATCGGTGTCGAGGAGGATGTCGATGTTCGGGTGATCGAGCATGCGCTCGAACATGTGCGTGTAGCCCTCACGCGGCATCATCTGGAAGGTGTCAGTGAAGTAGCGATCGTCTTCGTTTGTTCGCGTGGGAATGCGCGAGGTCACCGATTTGTCCAGGTCGCTCGGGTCCAGTCCCCACTGCTTGCGGGTATAGCCGCGGAAGAACTTCTCGTACAGCTCGCGACCGATCTGGTTGATGACGACGTCTTCGGAGGTGCGAATCGTTGACACCGGTTCTGCACGCTCGGCCAAAAATACTTCGGCCTCTTCAGACGTCATCGACAACCCGTAAAGCGTGTTGAGGGTCGTGAGGTTGATCGGGATGGGCACCAGATGCTCGTCTACTCTCGCCAGGACGCGGTGCTCGTACGGACGCCATTCAGTGAATTGCGAGAGGTAGTCGACAATCCGCTGGGCGTTGGTATGAAAGATGTGCGGGCCGTAGCGGTGCACCATCACACCGGCATCGTCCAGATGGTCGTAGGCATTGCCGCCAATGTGCTCACGCCGGTCAATCAACAACACTTTCTTGCCCAGCCCCGCCGCCAGCCGTTCGGCGATCACGCTGCCGGCGAAACCGGCGCCGACGATAAGGTAGTCGTAGCCGTCATGGGGCGCGCGCGAAGAGGCGCTGATGGCCTGTTCCAGGGTTATCTTAGGCATTCGATCTGCTCCTTCATGAAACGGCTGGTTTTATCCCACGACATGCCATCAAGGGCGGCATCGGCGCTGCGCAGGAAATCCGCCGAGCCCTTCTGACCCAGCGCGGCTTCTATGGCGGCGACGAACGCGCTGGCGGTGTCGGCGATGGTGACTGCGCCGCTCTGGCCGTAACCACGGATGACGTCATGGATCGGCGTTGACACCACGGGGCAACCGCCGGCGAGGTATTCCGGGGTTTTGGTCGGGCTGATAAAGCGCGTGGACTCGTTGATTGCGAACGGCATCAGCGCGACGTCCCAGCCAGCGAGATACGCCGGGAGCTCTTCATAGCGCTTGCCCCCGAGGTAATGAATATTGGGCAGCCTGGGCAGCGTCGCCGGGTCAATTTTGACCACCGGCCCGATCAGAACGATTTGCCAGTCCGGACGTTGGGCCGCGAGTTGCGCCACCAGATCAATGTCGAACCGCTCGTCGATGACGCCAAAGAATCCCAGCCGCGGAGTCGCAATGGCCGCCTGGTCAGCGGGTTCCGGCAAGCCCTGGCGGGCAGCGGCGAAGTGTTCGATGTCAACGCTGCTCGGCACCGGATGCGCATTGTCATGCTGACGCTGTTTGGCTTCCCACAGGCTGTAGCCACCGGTGAACACCACGTCGGCGCGGGTCATCAGCTGGCGCTCCATGTCCACCAGACGCGGCGGCGCACCCCGGAAGGCCGACAGTTCGTCCATGCAGTCAAAGATGGTCACCGCGCCCTTCAGGTGATCGGTGAAAGCCAGGCTCATGGGAGTGAGGTACCACAGCAGCAACTCGCCCGCGCCCCGGGATTGCAGCAGCTCATCCAGCAATGCGCGTTGCGCGTCGGCCACTTGCTCTTCGCTCAAGCCATGCGCAAGGCGCGGCACCACGACTTCGATACCCGGCGCCGGCTGCGAATGATCCAGATGCGGCGTGGCGTGGTCGTCAAACACCGGCTCCTCGAAGAAGATCACGTCGTAGTCCTGCGCCAGGCGCGACATCACGTGCTGAGGCCGTTGGTACACGAACCCCCAGCGCAGGTGCGAAAGGCACAGCAGCGTCGGACGGGTTTGCGGGTGGGAGTGGAGTGGGTGGTCAATCGCGACGGCGGATAAAGAGTCAGGTTGTTCGGCAAGATTCATGGCGTCTTCCTTCTGGGATGGGCTGTTGTGGGCCATCACTTCCTTGGCTTCAACGTCGAAAGGGCGCGCGGCAGTCAGTGATCTGTTTGCGCGACTCATGCAGTTGGAAGTCGCCCCTGACCGCCCCGTTCATCTGCGCAAACGCTTTGCCGATGAACAGCACGTACCGGTGGTTCAAGACGGTGGAACTCCCCGTCATCTGCATCCCCATAACCCTGACAGACACGGGTTTTCTCGAGCTGGCTTTAGCTCGGCAAGCCCATAAAGGGAGGTCCGGCCACAGGTCGCCGGGGGTCAGTTCGGGGGTTACAGATGATTTTGATTACGGGCGGTGCAGGCTACATCGGCGCACACGTAGCGCTGGAATTGATGCAACAGGGCGATGACGTACTGATCCTGGATAACCTTTGTAACAGTTACCGCTCGACCCTCGACCGGATCGCTGCACTGAGTGGCCGTCGCCCGGGGTTCATCCAGGGCGATGTGCGCAATCGCGGCTTGCTGGACCCGGTATTCGCCGACTACCCCATCGACGCCGTCGTGCACTGCGCGGGCCTGAAGGCGGTCGGCGAAAGCGTCCGCGAGCCTCTGCGTTACTACGACACCAATGTCGGCGGCACGGTGACGTTGTGCCAGGCCATGGCCCATGCCGGGGTGTTCAACCTGCTCTTCAGCTCGTCAGCCACGGTTTACGGGGATTGCGCCATGATGCCCATTGACGAAACCTGCGCCACCGGGCAGCCGACCAACCCTTACGGTCAGTCCAAGTTGATGGCCGAGAACGTGATGCAGAGCATGGTGTGCTCGGATGAACGCTGGTCGGTCGGGCTGCTGCGTTATTTCAATCCGATCGGCGCGCACAAGTCCGGCTTGCTGGGGGAAGCGCCCACCAGCACACCGAACAATTTGCTGCCGTACTTGTTGCAGGTCGCCAGCGGGCAGCGTCCAGCGCTCAGCGTGTTCGGCCGCGA
The DNA here is from genome assembly GCF_000759445.1 of Pseudomonas lutea. Lineage (NCBI taxonomy): Bacteria > Pseudomonadati > Pseudomonadota > Gammaproteobacteria > Pseudomonadales > Pseudomonadaceae > Pseudomonas > Pseudomonas lutea. The sequence goes on along the minus strand of NZ_JRMB01000001.1, from coordinate 822,462 downwards.
TTACGACACGCCCGACGGCACCGGGGTACGCGATTACATACATGTGGTGGACCTGGCCGAAGGGCATGTGAAGGCGCTGGATGCACTGCGCACCCAGCGTGGCGTGCAGATATGGAACCTGGGCACGGGCCTGGGTTATTCCGTGCTGGAGGTGGTGCGGGCGTTCGAGAAGGTGTCGGGGGTGCAGGTGCCGCTGGTTTTCGAGGGCCGTCGCGCGGGGGATATTGCGCGCTGCTGGGCCAATCCGGAAAAGGCCCTCAATGAACTGGGCTGGAGCGCGCGGCGTTCACTGGACCGCATGCTGGCCGACGCCTGGCGCTGGGAATGCCATCTGCATCAGGAAGAGGCTACGACACTGGTGAGCTGACGTCTGGGCGGGGCCGTAGGTGGGGGGTCAGACATGGCCCCTTCCCGGCTGAAGCCGGTCCCACAGGGACAGCGCTCCGTTCTGGACTCCGAGAATCGAATCTGTAGGACCGGCTTTAGCCGAGAAGTGCTTCTGTAGGACCGGCTTCAGCCGGGAAGTGCTTCTGTAGGACCGGCTTCAGCCGGGAATTGCTTCTGTAGGACCGGCTTTAGCCGGGAATTGCTTCTGTAGGACCGGCTTTAGCCGGGAATCTGTTCTGTGGGACCGGCTTCAGCCGGGAAGTAGTTCTGTAGGACCGGCTTCAGCCGGGAATCTGTTCTGTGGGACCGGCTTCAGCCGGGAATTGGGTGAGAGCCAGTGCCACTGAATATTTACCTCATTCAGCGGCACCGGCTCATTTTCAACAACTCACGGGATCTGGCGCTTTACGCCGGCTTCCAGGCCACCGCATCTATGCCCAGCCGCTCGGCCTTGGGTTTTGACAACTTGATGGTCCTGTCACACCGGTATTTGGGTATGTCGGCGACGCCGGCGTCGACGGCTGCCCAGTGCCACGCTTCTGCATTGTCCATCTGCTTTGCGCACACGTAGAACCATCGAGGCTTGCCGTGGAACAGGTACTCGATCCGGTAGTGTTGGGTATGTTGCATGATCGCGATCTCATTCACAGGTCAATTCGTATTGTTGGTTTCCAGAGAAGGTGGACGGCTCACTCACCGGTCGGCGACGCCTGAACGCTAGGAGTCGGTCTGGGAGGCGGCAGATCGGCTGTTGGTGCCCGGAGGCGAGTGCTTTTGCGGTTGCATGATATGTTCGCGGCCGGTCGGGTCCGCCAGCTGCACGGCGTCCCCATGCTGCCAGGCATCCGCGCCCTGAAGGACCGGCTGGGCCTTGATATCGGCGCGATTAGCGCGCGTCTGTTCAGTGCTGATGCCCATGCGCCGATTACGTTGCTCGACCATGGCGGGATCGGCCTGGCCGTCAGCCGTGAAGCCCATCATCAACTGCGGGACACCGAGCGGCAGCTGCTTGTCCTGGTCGGTGTGCCAGGTATGCCAGGTCTTGCCGTAGGTGTTGGCGAGCTTGGCCATCAAGGCATGCTCGGCGGTGTCGGGGATGCCCGGCGCCACCAACTGGCCTGATTTCACTTCGTGGGCATGGCTGTGCCAAAGACGCTTTTCACCTGCCGGCAGCTGCGCAAAGAGCTCGGCGCTGATGATGTATTCGACGCCCATCAGCTTGGCGTCCTTAACGTTGCCGTCGTAGATGACGCACTGAATAAACGACTCGCTGAGCACGGAGCAGTAGTGATGCGCTTCCATTTGCACGTCCGGATGGCCGTTGTAGAAATGGAATCCGTCCAGGTAGGCGTTCAAGGCGTCAATGGGCGGCCTGGACTGGAGTACAGCTGCACCTGCGTCCAGCACGCCCAAGGTGGCACTGGTGGGTTTTCCCGGGCTGGGCACATTGGATTGCGTGTCATCACTCGCGCAGCCGCTGAGTGCAACACAGGCCAACATGACCGATATTCCAAATCTGGGACTCAGACATTGCGACCGGGTAAGGAACATGCGTTCAGGCGCTAACCGCATGGTAAGTCTCCATCATTGAGGCCTTAATCTTTCAAGGGCGGCTTCGTGCCGCGTACAAAACTGGGGCGGTACCCGATATCTCAAGTAAGCGCTTCCACACACGCGCCGAGCTGCGTGTATTAAAAGTGACCGTGAGCAAAATATGAATGTTCATCACATATTTGAAATTTAGGGACGAACGGCCGGAACTCCCTTCAAACGGTTAGTACAACTAAGCCCTGAACATGCGAGCCAACGTATTCGAATGGATGGATGATTGAGTCCCGTTATTTAGACTAAGGCTGCTGACGGCCAGTGGGGGCAGGTAATGTGCATCACTGACAAAGCATCCAAAACGTTAGTTGCCCATTTTTAGCCGGAGAGATGCCTGTTAGTTGATATCTAAACGCCACCAGTTTTGGCCTATTTAAAAAAGTCCGGCATTGCAACAGCGGGAAGCCTGATCGACCAGGCCTGCCAGGAGAGCGTCGCGCCCTCCCCGTTCTCACAGCCCTATTCGGTCTGACGCTGCCCTGTATCAGCGCATGGCAAGCGCCCGGATTCGCCTCCGGCAATCCGTTCGGCCTGATCCCGGCCGCGTTGCAGAGCGTCCTCTACCGTCCACTCGTCCTGTGACAACGTTTCCATACGTTCCACAACACGCTCGCCGTCCGCTGCGTACACGCACACCAGGACCTCGACGCCGCTGACCCCTTCGCGCGCACGGACTTCTATCTGGCAACCGTTTTCTGCCGCCTCGCTGTAGCACTCGTCAGGTGTCTGGGACCGGGTCCAGTGGTTATAGGCATCACCGCGATTGAACATGGAATTGCTCCTTGGAAAGAGGGTAATAAGCAACGACTCACTCAACAGACTAAAGCACCGCAGAATGATTCCGGCCAGTCGCTTAAACGGCCAAGTTCAGTCAGCCCGAATATTTACCGTTTCGTTAGTTATGCCGTTCGTCACCCGTTCACTGGTGTTGTTAAACCATCATGCAGCGCCTCATTCCAAACCGTTAATTGCTGTTACACATTCCCGGCATCTTGTTAGTTGCTTCCACCACTTACCCGAGGGGGACAGACCCTATGGTTTCGCCTGTTGGTTCTCAAAGATGCGCGTGCCCCAAGTGCACATGCGATGCCGCACCAGAAAGTAAATTTACCCGCAATGACGAGGCTTATTGCAGTCTCGCCTGCGCCGATCAACACCCGGCGGGTGCTCCTTGCCCTGATGCGGCGTGTCATTGCGAAGAGGTCAGTCAGGAACAACAAACCGGCGTCAGCGAGCCGCAACTTGACGAAGCGGTTGAAGAGACTTTCCCGGCAAGTGACCCGATCTCTCCATAACCCGCCCTGTACACGAAACGTAAAGCTGCATTCAAACCGCTAAGGGCGACGCCGAAACAGCGCGTCGCTGGATTAACCGCAAGGAGTTGAGCGCTATGGGAACTGTGAGGCGCTGTTTGTGCATCGGCTTATCGGCCTTGTTGTTATCGGGCTGCAACCTGATTGTCTTCAACCCGAAAGGCCAGGTCGCGATTGACGAACGCAATCTGATCATTTTGGCCACCGGGCTCATGTTGCTGGTGGTCATCCCTGTGATCGTCATGATGTTTCTGTTCGCGTACCGCTATCGGGCGACCAACAAGTCAGCCGATTACAAACCGCGCTGGGCCAGTTCCCACAAAATCGAAGCAGTGGTGTGGGGCGTGCCCCTGGTGATCATCATCATTCTGGGCATCGTTACCTGGGTGACAACCCACGCACTGGATCCCTACCGACCCCTGGATTCCGATGTGCCGCCGGTGAACGTTCAAGTGGTCGCCACGGACTGGAAATGGCTGTTCATCTACCCGGACCTTGGCATCGCCACGGTCAACGAACTGGCATTGCCCGTCCACACGCCTGTCAGTTTCACCATCACCTCCGATGCGGCGATGACGTCGTTCTTCATTCCTGCGCTCGGCGGGCAGATTTATGCCATGGCCGGCATGCAGACCCGGCTGCACCTGATCGCCAACGAGACCGGCGAGTTTCGCGGCATCGCGGCCAATTACAACGGCCAGGGCTTTTCCGACATGCACTTCAGCACCCTGTCCACCACTCGGGCCGACTTCGACGCGTGGGTCAGCAAAGTCAAAGCTTCGCCGCAGAAACTGGACCGTACCGCATATGACACGCTGGCCAAGCCCACCATCGGCCATCGCATCGAGTACTACTCGAACGTCGATCAGGGCCTGTTCATGGCCATCGTCGACAAGTACGAAGGCATGAATAAGGGCAAAGCCGCAGAGAACCGTGAAGCCAAGGCTCAGCCGACGGACACCGGGACAGGCGCCATGACAACCGAAGACACGATGGCAAAGGAGCGTTGAGATGTTCGGGAAATTGACTTGGGAAGCGATCCCAACCAGCGAGCCCATCGTGATGTACACGCTGGCAATTGTGATGATCATCGGCGTTGGCGGTGTGGGCTGGATTACCCTCAAGGGCAGCTGGGGTTACCTGTGGCGCGAGTGGTTCACCTCGGTCGACCACAAGAAAATCGGCTGCATGTACATCATCGTCGCGCTGGTCATGTTGCTGCGCGGTTTCTCCGACGCCATCATGATGCGCACCCAGCAAGCGCTGGCCTCCGACGGCAGCCCGGGCTACTTGCCGCCCGAACATTACGACCAGATCTTCACCGCCCATGGCGTGATCATGATTTTCTTCATGGCCATGCCCTTTGTGGTCGGCCTGATGAACGTGGTGGTGCCGCTGCAGATCGGCGCGCGCGACGTGGCTTTCCCCTTCCTCAACGCGCTGAGCTTCTGGCTGTTCGTGGTCGGTGCGATGCTGGTCAACGTGTCGCTGGGCATCGGTGAGTTCGCACGCACCGGCTGGGTGGCCTATCCACCCTTGTCGGAGTTGGGCTACAGCCCCGGGGTGGGCGTGGATTACTACATCTGGTCGCTGCAGATATCAGGGATCGGCACGCTGCTCACCGGCGTGAACTTCTTCGTCACCATCCTCAAGATGCGCACCCAGGGCATGACGCTGTTCAAAATGCCGATCTTCACCTGGACCTCGCTGTGCACCTCGGTGCTGATCCTCGCCGCTTTCCCCATCCTGACCGCGACGTTGGCCATGCTGACGGTTGACCGCTATCTGGGCATGCACTGGTTCACCAACGAGGCCGGTGGCAACCCGATGATGTACGTCAACCTCATCTGGGCCTGGGGCCACCCTGAGGTGTACATCCTGATTTTGCCGGCGTTCGGGATCTTTTCGGAGATCGCCGCCACGTTCAGCCGCAAACGGCTGTTTGGTTACGTCTCCCTGGTGTGGGCGACCATCGCGATCACTATCCTGTCGTTCATCGTCTGGTTGCACCACTTCTTCACCATGGGCGCAGGCGGCAACGTCAATGCGTTCTTCGGGATCATGACGATGATCATCGCAGTGCCGACGGGGGTGAAGATCTTCACCTGGCTGTTCACCATGTACAAAGGCCGTATCCGCTTCGAAACGCCGATGCTGTGGACTCTGGGCTTTATCGTGACCTTCAGCATCGGCGGCATGACCGGGGTCTTGCTGGCGGTGCCCGGCGCGGATTTCATGCTGCACAACAGCCTGTTCCTGATCGCTCACTTCCACAACGTGATCATCGGCGGTGCGGTGTTCGGTTACATGGCCGGGCTGACTTACTGGTTCCCGAAAATGTTCGGCTTCAGGCTCAACGACAAGCTTGGGCGCATTGCATTCTGGTGCTGGCTGGTGGGCTTCTACCTGGCGTTCATGCCGTCCTATGTGCTCGGCTTCATGGGCATGACGCGCCGCCTGAATCACTTCGACAATCCGGAATGGCGTCCCTGGCTGATCGTTGAGGTCATCGGCGTCGGGGTCATTCTGTGCGGCGTGGCCAGCCAGGCGCTGCAGATCTTCATCAGCGTGCGCAACCGCCATGCCTACGCCGACAAGACGGGCGACCCATGGGACGGCCGCACGCTCGAATGGGCGACCGCCTCGCCACCGCCGTTCTACAACTTCGCCGAGCAACCGGTGGTGGATGATCTGGACGCCTACTGGGGGATCAAGGAGCGCGGCGTCAGCACCCTCAATCACACCGATTACCGGCAGATCCACATGCCGCGCAACACGGCGGCGGGCCTGGTCATGAGCGTGTTTGCCTTCATTTGCAGTTTCGCCCTGGTCTGGCATATCTGGTGGCTGGTGATTGTCAGCCTGCTCGCCACGGTCGTGACCCTGGTGGTGCGCAGCATGGACGAGGACACCGACTATTTCGTCCCGGCGGAGGAAGTGGCGCGCATCGAGCAGGCAAGACTTAAACAACTGGCGGAGGCCTAACCATGTCAAACAGTGTGCTGAATACGGATATTGCCCACAGCCAGGAGCATGGGCATGAGGACGCGGGGTCATTGACGGTCTTCGGTTTCTGGATCTACCTGATGACCGACTGCATTCTGTTTGCGACGCTGTTTGCAGGCTATGCGGTGCTGCGCGACAGCGTTGCGGGCGGACCCTCTACCGTCGACATCTTCGAACTGCCGTATGTGCTCACCGAAACCATGTTGCTGTTGTTCAGCAGCATCACCTACGGCTACGCCATGCTGGCGATGAATCGCGACGAACCCACCTACGTGATCCGCTGGCTGGGGCTGACGTTTCTGCTCGGCCTGGGCTTCATCGGCATGGAGATCAATGAGTTTCATCATCTGATCCAGGAAGGCTACGGGCCAGACCGCAGCGGGTTCCTGACCGCCTTCTTCACGCTGGTCGGAACTCACGGCGCACACGTCGCCACCGGGCTGGTCTGGATGGCAATTCTGATGTGGCAAGTCAAGCGCAAGGGCATCAACACCACGACCGCTACCCGCCTGAGTTGCCTGAGCCTGTTCTGGCACTTCCTCGATGTGGTCTGGATCTGCGTCTTCACTGTCGTTTACTTGCTGGGAGTGGTTTGAGATGTATACCCAAAGCCCTGTGAAAAGCTCCGCCGGCAGCAGCCACGGCAGCAAACGTTCCTACACCAACGGCTTTATCATGTCAGTCGTGCTGACCATCGTGCCGTTTGCGATGACGATGTACCCCTCGCTGCCGCGCAATGCGACCGCATGGCTCATCATCGTCATGGCAGTGGTGCAGATTTTCGTTCACCTGAAGTACTTCCTGCACCTGGACACCGCTGCCGAACAACGCTGGAATATGGTTGCTCTGGTGTTTTCGGCAATCATCATCGTGCTGCTGGTCGGCCTGTCGATCTGGATCATGAGCAGCATCCATCACAACATGCTGGCGCATTAGGGCCTGTCGTAAAGGCTGGTATCAGGGGATTCCAGCCTGCTACTTCCACCCCAGCTTTTTCTGGATGGCACGGCGATACGGCGTGTCGATCTGTGTCGGAACCTGGCAGATGTACTCGCGAGCGTGCTCAAGTTCTTCACCGGCAAGGCTCTGCAAGTACGCCAGCGCATCCTCACAGGCAGGCAGCCTTCCCTCCGTGTGAAGGCGCGGCGGTAACGCAGTCCAGATGATGGCGTCCACCTGGCGGTCGCTGGCCCACTCGGCCAGGGGCCCCGTTGCAGAACCGCTCGTTACGAACACGCCGATGCCATCTTCACGCGCGGCCGGAATCTGCTCGCGCTCGCGCAACGCGCTGCATGCCTGCTCCAGCGAATCCGTTGCCAGAACAGCCCACAACACCCGGCAGGGCGGTGCATTCAGGCACAGCGCCGTGGACAGTTCACCGCCGTCGCCGATTCGCGAAAATTCGACCGGCAACCATGGGCCGTCGATGAACCACTCGCTGGCCATCGGCAACGGGTCCGACTTCCATATCAATGAGCCCCAACCCAGACAGGCTATTACCATCGTTCAACGTCCTTTAAACATGCATCGGGAAAGTGAGCATCGGGAGTCCGGCCGGAAGGTTCGCGCGCTCACGGTTTCGCTCGCTCACGCTCCCCTGTACCGGCTCTGCTGCATTGGGCACGGCTTCGCTTGAAAAGGTCAGTTTTTCGGCTTTTTATCGGCGACCGACCGTTTATTCCTCAAGCCTTCGATGAGGTGGAACTCATGCCCGAACCTGCCTATCAACCCCATACATTCACAGCGAGAGGAACACCTCATGGCAACTCCACAAGAAAACCTGCTCGACTGGCTGCGCGACGCTCACGCAATGGAGCAGCAGGCCGAGAAGATGCTCAAGGCGCAGTCCGAACGCCTGGAGCATTACCCTGACCTGAAAGCCCGCATCGATCAGCACATCAAGGAAACCCTCGGGCAGCAGGAGCTGATCGACGGCTGCCTGACACGTCTTGGCGGGAGCCCTTCGACGCTGAAAGACCTGGGCGGCAAACTCATGGCGTTCGGCCAGGCGGTCGGCGGCTCGATGATGAGCGACGAAGTGATCAAAGGCTCGATGGCCGGCTATGTGTTCGAAAACGTCGAGATTGCGATGTACACCGTGCTGATCGCGGCAGCCAAAGCGGCGGGTGATCACGAGACCCAGGCGGTGTGCGAGAAGATCCTGCCCCAGGAGCAGGCCATGGCGAAGTGGATACTCGAGCATTTGCCGCAAACCACCGAGGCGTTCCTGATCCGCTCGGAAGCACCCAATACCGAAGCAAAAAAATAGCCTGACCGCGCGGCCGTTGCGGCGGCCGCGTTTTGCCTGATGCCCCACGTGACGCCGCCCTTGGCTACAGAAACACGCCCGCCAGCCGATATCCACACACAGTCATAACGTTTTGCAGCGCTGCAAGTGGTGCCGTTGTCTTTATTTACAGTTGCGCGCGTTGGGTCCCTTTTTATGAAATTCCTGCCTTTTAAACGATTGAAAGCGCTGGTCAGCGTTCCGCGAACCAACGCCCGCCTGCTGGAAGCGCAATACATCGCGCTGTCCAGACAACTCCCGATGATGTACGTGATCCTGCTGATCAACACCCTCGCCCTGGCGGCCACCCACTACGCAGTGGCACCCACTTGGCTCACGGTGTACATCCCGCTGGTGCTGACCCTGGTGGGCGGGCTGCGGGCCGGCATCTGGTGGCACAGCCGCGGTCAGCGTATTTCCACCGAGCAAATCCACAAAAAGCTGACGCGCACCAACCAGCTCACCGTGTTTATCGCATTCGGTTTCACGATCTGGTCGTTGCTGCTGTTTCCCTATGGCGACACCTACACCAAGTCGCACGTGGCCTTCTACATGGCAATTACGGTGATTGTCTGCATCTTCTGTCTGATGCATCTGCCCTCCTCCGCCATGATGACCACAGCGGTGGTCAACATCGCCTTTGTGGCGTTCTTCGCCACCGCCGGCAATGCCACTTACACGGCCATGGCGGCCAACGTTTTTCTGGTTTCGCTGGCGATGATCGTGGTGCTGCAAAACCATTACGGCGAGTTCACCCGGCTGGTGAACATGCAGATCCGTACCGAGAAACTCAGCGACGACAATCAGCGCCTGGCCAACGAAGACAGCCTGACCGGGTTGCCCAACCGGCGGCAGTTTTTCAGCATGCTCGAGCGCGAGCTGGTCAAGGCGCGAGAAGACGGCTCACGGCTTGCCATCGGCATGATTGATCTGGACGGTTTCAAGCCCATCAACGACTCCTACGGCCATGGCGTGGGCGACAAACTGCTGCGTCAGGTGGGCGAGCGTCTGCTGGCGTTCGCCAGCGACCAGCTCCACGTGGCTCGACTGGGCGGCGATGAATTCGGCCTGATCATGGTCAACGCCGGCGCCGAAAGCGTACTGGTCAAGCAAGGCATGGCTCTGTGTCGGGCCATGCGTCAGCCCTTCGTCATCGGTGACATCCAGGTGACGATCAGCGCGTCCATGGGTCTGGTGGTGTTCCCCGACCTGGCGAGCACCGCAACCGAATGTTATGAGTTTGCCGACTACGCCTTGTACAGCAGCAAGCGCGAGACGCCCGGGGAGCTGTGCATGTTTTCCGCCAGTCAGCATCAGCGCCTCAAGCGCGATGTGCTCACCGAACAGGGCCTGCGCCAGGCCAATGTCGAGGAAGAGTTCACGCTGGTGTTTCAGCCGATCATCGACATCCGCACCTCGCGCACCGTGGCCTTCGAAGCCTTGGCCCGATGGATGAGTCCAAAGCTGGGCAGCGTCGCGCCCGGGCACTTTATCGGCGTGGCTGAACGGATCGGCCTGGTCAACCGCCTGACCCCGCCGCTGCTGGCCAAGGCCATGCAGGCCGCACAGTCATGGCCGGTGGACGTGCGCCTGTCATTCAACCTGTCGGCGCACGACTGCTCGTCGATGGAGGCGGTTGAGCAGTTGATCGGCGTCATCCGTGGAAGTGGTTTCGACGCCACGCGGCTCGACCTGGAAATCACCGAGACCGCGGTTATCAAGGACCTGGTGCAAGCGCAACGGGCGATCAATGCGTTTCGGGAATTGGGTTGCGGCATCTCGCTGGACGACTTCGGCACCGGGTATTCAAGCCTCAGTCAGCTCCATGCCTTGCCGCTGACCAAACTCAAAATCGACCGCACCTTTGTCACCGATATCCACCAGAACCCGGCGAGTTACAAAATCGTCAAGTCGCTGCTGGCGTTGAGCCAGGACATGGGTTTGCAGTGCATCAGCGAGGGCGTCGAGACCGAGGCCGAACTGCAGGCATTGCGCAGCCTCGGTTGCACGCTGGTTCAGGGTTACCTGTTCTCGCGGCCAATGCTCCTTGAACAAACGCTGAGCTGGGTCGGCCCCGAACGGGATGCGGCGCTGGTCGTTTAAGCAGCGGCATCTTCATCGCCTAACAGGCCGCCATCGCGGGCAAGCGCGCTCCTACAAAAGCTGGCATGAGCATGCAGTGGTGACGGACACGAAAATCCGTAGGAGCCGGCTTGCTGGCGAATGCATTCTTCCAGCGGCATCATCGTCGCCTGACACACCGCATCGCGGGCAAGCGCGCTCCTACAAAAGCTGGCATGAGCATGCAGTCGTGACGGACACGAAAATCCGTAGGAGCCGGCTTGCTGGCGAATGCATTCTTCCAGCGGCATCATCGTCGCCTGACACACCGCATCGCGGGCAAGCGCGCTCCTACAAGAGCTGGCATGAGCATGCAGTGGTGACGGACACGAAAATCCGTAGGAGCCGGCTTGCTGGCGAATGCATTTTTCCAGCGGCATCATCGTTGCCTGACACATCGCATCGCGGGCAAGCGCGCTCCTACAAAAGCTGGCAAGAGCATGCAGTGGTGACGGACACGAAAATCCGTAGGAGCCGGCTTGCTGGCGAATGCATTCTTCCAGCGGCATCATCGTCGCCTGACACACCGCATCGCGGGCAAGCGCGCTCCTACAAAAGCTGGCATGAGCATGCAGTCGTGACGGACACGAAAATCCGTAGGAGCCGGCTTGCTGGCGAATGCACTCCTGCAGCGGCATCATCGTTGCTTGACACACCGCATCGCGGGCAAGCGCGCTCCTACAAAAGCTGGCATGAGCATGCAGTCGTGACGGACACGAAAATCCGTAGGAGCCGGCTTGCTGGCGAACGCGATTCCCCTCGCGACATCACCCGCCCCTGACCACCCGCTGTCTCGGCACGTCAACACCCTCAGGTTTTCGTGCAACTTGCGATTCAGGCTGGCGCGAGACCGCTGTGCGCCGGGAGCACACGGGTGCCACGTCAAACGCTGTGTTGCACCTTCATCATTGCCAGCCCGATGAAGCGTCGCGAGTCTTCCTGAAAATCCCTCACCTGCGCGGCGAACTGTTCCTCGCGGTTGTCTGGCGGGCGCGTGCCGAAACAGGTCGCAACGTCGGCGATGACTTGCGTGGTGTGATTCAGACTTTGATGCAGCGTCCCCAGAATGCCGACCGCGTTGCGGTTCGAGACAAGCACTTCGCCATGGCTGCCGGCCAACAAGCGCCCCATGCGGGATGGCTCCCGGGGTTCATAGCCTTGCGGATCAGCCCGAACCGCCCCGCCGGAGAACAGGTAATGCATGTCCACTCCCGCATCACACACCCGCTGCAGATAATCCGCCTTGGGGGAACGATGACCGCTCTCGTAGTGACTCTGCGCGTTGGGTTCGACACCGCCGATCCGGGCGAACGCAATCTGCGTCAGGCCCAACCGTTTGCGTTCTTTTCTCAATCGCGATCCAAGGGGTTCCATGGGCAAACTCCTGCTGAATTCACGCCACACGATGGACCGGTGGGTGCAATGGGGGGCTGGAGTGCGAGCTTCCTGAACTAGCGAAACAGCCTCGTACGGTAGGGGGCACTACCTTACAGCGTTTAAATACGGCGCGAGCAGGTATTTAACGGACCTGAGCAACGTACTTTCCAGCCTTTTGTTCCCGCAAAATCATTGCGAGCGCTAAAAAAACCTTGGCAGCGAATGTCGTGCCGGGCATTCACATGAATGTGCCGGTTTATAACGCAAAGAGCCTGATGCCATTCGTCGGGACCGACTTAATTCAAAGCGTCAACGCAAACGTTTCCCCCCCGATCGAATGCATTTGCGCAAACGCCCCGACGACCGGTAGATCCCTATCTAACTTAGATTTTTAGCAGCGAAATCAGTAAGTTGTCATCCCCTCAATCCGCTTGCTGCCTATCCGTCAAACAATATTCCGTTGATATTGGGTGGATCCAATCTAAATTAATGGCAAACGGCTTCCACTCATAAGAACGAAATGCACCTGACTGGGAAGCCGAAGTCAGGCGGCTGGTATGACACGCCACTCACCGCGTTGTTGTAGTGCTAAAAGCGAAGAAAGGGACTGTCACATGGACAATATCGTTGTAGCCAATAAAGCAACCTCCGAACTTACCGCAAAGACCTGGGGGAATCTGTCCCTCGACACGCCCTCCGTTGTTCAAATGCCCGTTCCCCCCAGTCAAGTCGCTTCAGTGAGCCGCAATGGCCAGGAACTTGTGGTGAATCTGAAAAATGGCGAACAGATCAAAGTTGCCAATTTTTTTAATGCGACCGCGGACGGCGTCAACAGCGACATGGTTTTTCAGGGTGAGGATGGCACCCTTTGGCAGGCCCAATACGATGCCCAGTCCTTTAACGGTTTCACATTTGATGAAGTCAATTCGCTGGACACACTCATCGCAGACGCGGGCGTAGTCAGCGGCGCGACGCCGACCTGGGCGTTTGCCGGCCTCGGCCTGCTCGGTGCCGGCGGTGCCGCTGCAGCAGGCGGGGTAGCTGGAGGCGGTGGCGGGGGCGGTGGTGGCGGCAGCAGTCCGGCCGACACTTCGGCCCCCGTCGCACCGGGCAATCTCCTGGTCAGCGCTGACGGCTCCCTCCTGACCGGCACCAGCGAAGCTGGCTCGACCATTCAGGTACGCAACAATAGCGGCGTCCTGCTGGGCAGCGGAGTCACCGGGCCGGACGGCAACTTCAGCCTCACGCTCAGTCCGCCACAAACCAGCGGCCAGCCATTGCAGGTCAGCGCAATCGATGCTGCCGGCAACGTATCGCCTCCTGCTCAGACTACGACGCCGGTTGTCGACGATGGCCAGCCCGGTGGCGGTACGCCGCCCGGCGCAGACACTACGCCTCCCGCTGCTCCAACCAACCTTGCAGTCAACCCAGGCGGCACTGTCCTGACCGGCTCAGGCGAAGTCGGCGCGACCGTTCAGGTGCGTGCGGCCGACGGCACCTTGTTGGGCAGTGGCATCGTCGGCGCGGACGGGACCTTTAGCGTCGGGCTCAATCCTGCGCAGACTGACGGCCAATCGTTGACCGTCAACGCGATCGACGCTGCGGGCAATGTGTCCGTACCGGCGCAGGCACTGGCGCCGGACCTCGACGTCACGCCACCCGCCGATACCACGCCGCCAGACGCCCCGGGTAATCTCGCAGTCAGTGCCGACGGCATCCGGCTGAGCGGCTCGGGCGAAGTGGGCGCAACCATTCAAGTGCGTGCCGCCGATGGCACCTTGCTGGGCAGCGCTGTCGTCGGCGCCGACGCCACATTCAGCCTGGGTCTGAACCCTCCGCAAACTGACGGCCAGTCGCTGACCGTCAACGCAGTCGATGCCGCCGGCAACGTATCGGTGCCTGCACAGGCGGTGGCGCCGGACATCAATGTCACCCCGCCCGGCGGCGACGTTACTGCGCCGGACGCACCTACCGATATTGCCATCAGCGGCAACGGGCTTATTGTCAGCGGACGCGGCGAACCCGGCAGCACGGCGAGCGTCATCGACATCAATGGCAACGTATTGGGGACCGCAGTCGTCGGCACCGACGGCCTGTTCAACGTCAACCTGAGCGTGGCGCAAAACGCCGGTCAGGTGCTTCAGCTCACCCTCACCGACGCTGCAGGCAATACGTCAGGCAACGTGCCTGTGCCGGCGCCGGATACTACGCCTCCATTGGCACCCTCGGCGTTTGTATTGTCGGCAGACGGCTTGACCCTCACCGGCCGGGCGGAGGCAGGCTCGCGAGTGCTGGTGCGTGATGCATCAGGTCGGGTGATTGGCGCAACGCGTGTCGAGCTGGACGGTAGCTTCAGCGTCCTGTTGGACGCCGCGCAGCGCAACGGCGAAAAACTCAACATCAGCGCGACGGATGCGGCGGGCAACTCGGCGTCGGCAGAGCTGACCGCGTCCGACACCACTGCGCCGACGCAGGTGCGCGATGTGGTGATCAGCGCAGACGGTACGCAAATTTCCGGCAAAGGCGAGATCGGTGCGACCGTTTCGATCGTCAGTGCCGCCGGTGCACCATTGGGCACGGCGGTTGTCGGTGCCAATGGCACGTTTGAAACCACCCTCTTCCCAGCCGCCAGCGCCGGTAATCAGCTGCAAATTACCCAGACCGATGGTGTCGGGCTGGTCTCGCCCGTGCTGGTGGTTACAGCACCCGATGCGAACGGTCCTGCGACACCTTCCGCATTGGCCATCAGTGCCGATGGAGCGCAGCTGACCGGTACCGCGAGTGCCGGCTCGCTGATTCAGGTGCGCGACGCCAACGGCGTGTTACTCGGCAGCGCAACCGCCGCCGGCAATGGCAGCTTCACGGTGACGCTGGTGCCCGCACAAGCCAATGGCGAAGTGGTTGACGTGGTCGCCGTGGATGGACTGGGCGAAAGCTCGGTCACCGTGCCGGTCACTGCGCCCGACATCACCGGCCCGACGGCCGCCACCGATCTCGGCGTGGCCAACAACGGCCTTACGCTGAGCGGCCGTGGCGAGCCGGGCGCCAGCGTGTCGGTGCTTGATGCCCAGGGCAATGTGATTGGCACCGGTGTGACCTCGGCCACTGGCAATTTCACTGTCACCCTGAGTACGCCGCAAACCAATGGTCAGGCCCTGCAAGTGGTGCTGAGCGACGCTGCCGGCAACCCGTCGCCCGTGACCCCGGTCAGCGCGCCGGACCTGGATGGCCCGTTGCAGCCGGGCGCCATCAACATCGACGTCAGCGGCACGACCCTGAGCGGCGTCGGCGAGGCCGGCTCGACCATTACCGTCAGCGCGACCAATGGGGCCGTGCTCGGCACCGCCATTGCGGCAGCGGACGGCAGCTTCACGGTGGTCCTGAGCAGCCCGCAAAATAACGGCCAGACGTTGGTGGTCAGCGCCACTGACACGTCGGGCGGCCCGGCGTCCAGCGTCAGCTTTGTGACCCCTGACACCCAGGCGCCTGCAGCACTGGTCACCCCGACGCTTGATCGAACCGGCCTGATTATGACCGGTACCGGTGAGGCCAATGCCAGCCTGACGGTACGCGGCCCTGACGGCAGCATCATAGGCAGAGGCCAGGTTGGCCCCGATGGTCGCTTTACCCTGACGCTGGACCAGGCGCAAACCGACGGCCAACTGTTGCAGGTGACTCAGGCCGATGGCGCAGGCAACCAATCGCCCCCCGCGCCGGTTATCGCGCCGGACCTCAGTGCACCGCCTGCCGTGACCAATCTTGATTTGTCAGCGAACGGTCTGATCGTCACCGGTAACGGCCAGAGCGGTGCCACCGTGACCGTCACCGGGCCCCTCGGCGCAACGTTGGGCAGCGCCGTGGTGGGCAGCGATGGACGTTTTGAGATCACCCTGTCCAATCCGCAGATCAATGGCCAGGCCCTGAGCGTGACCCAAGTCGACGCCTCGACCCTGGTGTCTCCGGCGGTTCCCTTGCAGGCGGCAGATATCCAGCCTCCCGCCGCCCTCACCGGGCTCACCCTGAGCACCGATGGCCTGACCCTGAGCGGCCAGGCCGAGCCCGGCGCAACTGTCACCGTCCGCGATGCTAACGGTAACCCGCTGGGCACCGCCGTCGCCGACTCGACCGGTGGTTTCAGCTTCACCTTCACCTCGGCCCAGGACAACGGGCAGCTGCTGCTGGTCACCCAGACAGACCTGGCAGGCAACACCTCTGCTGCCACCTCCTACACCGCGCCGGATACATCGGTGCCGAGTGCGCCAACCGGAGTCAGCATCAGCAACGACGGTCTGACGATCTCCGGTACCGGTATCGCCGGCGACACGATTGTGGTTCGCAACGCCGCCGGCCTTTTGCTGGGTTCGGCCACCGTCGCAGGCAATGGCAGCTTTACCGTGACGTTAAACGCGCCGCAGCTGGACGGGCAGCGCCTTGATGTGATCCAGACAGACGCCGGCACCCAGCCCTCGGTGGCCGTTCCTGTTACGGCCCCCGATGTCACCGCGCCGCCTTCGCCAACCGGTGTGACGCTGGATGGCAATGGCGAGTTGACCGGCATTACCGTGCCCGGCAGCTCGGTCAGGGTGCTCGACGCCAATGGCGCACAGATTGGCACCGCTACTGTCGCGCCAGATGGCACATTCAGCTTCACCCTCCCCACGGCGCTGAGAAACGGCGAGACGCTTCAAGTGGTAGCGAGCGACGGGACGAATCTGTCGCAGCCAGCACAGGTCGTGGCGCCCGACACTACCAACCCGGTTGCCATTACCGATCTGGCCATCAGCCCTGAGGGTGACGTGGTTTCCGGCGTCGGCGAGCCTGGCACCACCATCACCATCCGCGGACCGGGCAACCAGCAGATCGGAATCGGGACCGCGGGCCAGGATGGCGCATTCGTTATCACCCTCACCCAACCCGTCCCGAGCAACACCACCGTGCAGGTCATCAGCACCGATGGCGCCGGCAATTTTTCGACGGCTATCCTGGCCGGCCCCAACGGCACTGAATTGGCAACGCCCAACAGCATGACCATCAGTCCGGATGGTTTCATCCTGAACGGCGCCGCGACGGCGGGCAGTACGGTCACCGTGCTCGACAGTACCGGGCTCAATCTGGGCAGCAGCAAGGTCAACAGCTTTGGACGCTTCAGCATTCTGATGCGGTTCGCGCAATTGAATGCCCAAACCCTGCACGTCACCGCCACCGACGACACCGGCCACTCCTCGGTCACCGCCCTGGTAGTGGCCAACGACCTGACCGCGCCTGAAGCGCCTGCCAGCCTCACCATCAACGCCGACGGCAGCGTGGTCTCGGGCAGCGGTGAAGCCGGCGCGACGGTCGCCATTAGCAACAGCGGCGGCACTGTGCTCGGTCTGGGGACCGTTGCACCCAACGGCACCTTCGCGATTACCCTGACGCCTTCGCAACTGGACGCCCAGCCGTTGACGGTCACGCAAACCGACATTGCCGGCAATGTCTCGCAAACCGGTAGCGTCATCGCCCCGGATCTCAAGGCGCCTGACGCGGCGACCGGCCTGAGCATCAATAACGTGGGCACGGTGGTCAATGGCGCCGGCGAGCCCGGCGCGACCGTGACCATTCGCGATGCCGCCGGCAACATCCTCGCCACCGGCCTGGTTAACCAGAGCGGCCAGTTCCAGGTCACGTTGCCCAACGCCGTGACCACTGGCGAGGCGCTTTCGGTAACTCTGACCGACGCTGCCGGCAACGTCTCGACTGGCGCAAGCATCACGACCGTGGACACCACACCACCGGCGACGCCGCAAAGTCTGCTCATCAGCGGAAACGGCAGCACATTGACCGGCCTTGGCGAACCGGGCGCGACGGTGAGGGTTCTTGATGCCAGCGGCGCGTTGCTCGGCAGCGCAGTGGTGGCCGGCGACCGCACCTTCACGGTGACGCTGGCGCCCGCCCCCAGCAATGGCGAAGCCCTCGACATCAGTCAGGCCGATGCGAGCGGCAACGTGTCGCCGTCGGCCAACCTCACGGCGCCGGACATCAGCCCGCCCGCTGCCCTGACTCAAGTGGTAGTGAACGCTGACGGGCTGAACGTGACCGGTCGAGGCGAACCCGGTGCGCTGGTGACCGTTCGCAATGTCGCCGGCACCGTCTTGGGCACCGGCCGTGTCGACGCCGCCGGCGCCTTCGACGTCACGCTCAGCGCCGCGCAAATCAATGCACAGGTGCTGACCGTCACGCAGGAAGACCCGCCTGGCAACGTGTCGACGGCGGTCAATGTAACCGCCTCGGACCTTACCGCACCCGACAGCCCGGCCTTGCTGGTGCTGAGCGGCAGCGGTCTGCAACTGACCGGCAATGCCGAAGCCGGCAGCACCGTCACCGTGCGCGATGCGTCCGGGGTGATAGTGGGTTCGGCGGTTGCCAGCGTAAACGGCACCTTCCAGCTCACCCTTTCCAGCCCGCAGCTCAATGGCCAGAGCCTGAGCGTCACGGCCACCGACGCCGCCGGCAACGTCTCGGTGCCGACGCCTTATCTGGCCGCAGACACCCTTGCTCCGCTCGCCCCCACCAATCTGGCCATCAGTGCCGACGGCGTGACACTGGGCGGCAGCGGTGAGGCCGGCGCCAGAGTAGAGGTGCGCGATGCCACTGGCACCCTGATCGGCAGCGGCACCGTCGCAGCCAATGGCGGCTTCTCCGTGACCCTGAACCCGGCAGCCAGCACGGGCACAACGCTGAGCGTGGTCCAGACCGACGTGGCGGGCAATGCATCCGACTTCGCCCAGGTGGTTGCCCCGGGCAATCTGGCCGAGCCTGCGCCGGTGAACCTGGCCCTCAGCGCCGATGGCCTGAGCCTGACCGGTACCGCCACTGCCGGCAGCACGGTCAGCGTGCGGAACGCCGCCGGTGCGCTGCTGGGTACAGCGCTGGTCAACAGCAACGGCACGTTCACTGCGCAGCTTAACGCCGCCCAGCTCAACGGCGAGTCGCTGTCGGCAGTTGCCACCTCCAGTGACGGGATCAATTCGCTGGCCACCGCTTACCTGGCAGCCGATGTCACCGCACCGGGTCAGCTCACCGACCTGGTGCTCACTGCCAATGGCCTGACTCTGACGGGTCATGGTGAAGCCGGTGCGACGGTAACGGTGCTCGGTGTTGGCGGATTGATCGTCGGATCCGGCCAGGTCGGTGCTGACGGCACCTTCACCCTGGCGATCAACCCGGCGCAGATCGCCGGACAATCCCTGAACCTCAGCCAGACCGACGCAGCCGGTAATGAGTCGGCCAGCGCCAGTCTGATCGCCAGAGACCTGCTCGCACCCGACGCGCCGCTCGGTCTGGCAGTGACGCCCGATGGCGCCGTGATCTCCGGCACCGGGGAAGCGGGTGCCACCGTTAACGTCTTCAACGCCAGCGGCGCCTTGGTGGGCTCTGGCAGTGTGCGCATCGACGGGACCTTCCAGTTCACCCTCAACACACCGCAAGCCAACGGCGAAAGGCTGGCCGTGACGCTGACCGATGCCGCCGGAAATATCTCCCAGACCACCAGCCTGACGTCGGTTGACACCACGGCGCCGCTGGCGCTGAGCCAACTGAGCATTTCCAGCGACGGCGCCACACTGACCGGCCGCGGCGAAGCCGGCGCCATCGTTACCGTCAGCAACAGCGCGGGTCTCCCGCTAGGCACCGCGACGGTAGGCAGCACCGGAGCGTTCACCCTGGTGCTGACGCCTGCCCTGACCAACGCCGAGGTGCTGACGCTGGTGCAGCGCGACGCCGTTGGCAATGTGTCACCGCAGGCCAGCCTGACCACACCGGACTTCACCCCGCCGGATCAGCTGGATAACGTCAACATCAACCCGGCCGGCGCCGTGGTGACCGGTACCGGTGAGGCCGGTGCCACTGTCACTGTGCGCGATGCAAGCGGCACTCTGCTCGGGACCACGCTGGTGCTGGCAGACGGTACGTTCAGCGTCACCCTGACGACGCCGCAGATCAACAGCCAGGTGCTGAGTGTTCAGCAGGCCGACCCGCCCGGCAATGTCAGCGTACCGGCCACCGTCACGGCGCCCGACCTGACTCCGCCAGCAGTCGCAACCGATCTGCGGTTCAATGCCTCAGGCAGCGAGCTCAGCGGCAGTGGCGAAGTGGGCGCGAATGTTCGTATCACACTGGCAAACGGCACCGTCGTCGGCACCGGCAGTGTGGGCCCGGACGGCACGTTTCAGATCACTATGACGCCGCCTCAAAACGCCGGCCAGACGGTATTCGTGGTGCTCACCGATGCAGTCAACAATGCCTCGGCCGCCGGCTTGCTTGCGTCACCCGACATTACGCCACCGGCGCTGGCAACCGGCCTGAGCCTGGATGCCGCAGGGGCGATTGTCAGCGGTCGCGGCGAGGCCGGCGCCAGCCTGCTGGTGACCGACCGCGCAGGCAACCTTTTGGGGACCGGCGTGGTCGCGGCGAACGGCAACTTCGCCGTAACGCTGTCGGTGCCGCAACTCAACGGCCAGGAACTGTTGGTCATTCAGCGCGACGCGGCGGGCAACCCCTCCCTTGGCGCGCCTGTGCTGGCACCTGACATCACGCCGCCGGCCGCCCCGGCGGTGACGGAGCTGAGCCCGAACGGTCTGACGCTGAAGGGCACAGGCGAGATCGGTGCCACGGTCACTGTAACCAGTGCCAGCGGTGCCAGTCTTGGCTCCGCAACGGTCGGTACCGACGGTATTTTCACCGTCACGTTGACGTCCGCCCAGCTCAACGGCGAGCGTCTCAATCTGACTCAGACGGACATTGCCACGAATGCGTCCGCCACGGCGGTCTATCAAGTGGCCGATGTGACCGATCCGGCCGCAGTGACGAATCTTGCTGTCAGCCAGGACGGGGTCCTCCTGACCGGCCTGGGCGAGCCTGGCGCGACCATTCGGGTTTCGGTGGCCGGTACGCCTCAGCTCGGCACGGCAATCGTGCGCGCAGACGGAACGTTCAGCGTGACATTGGCGCCTGCCCAGCTCAACGGCCAGTCGCTGTCGGTGGTGCAGCTCGATGCGGCGAACAACGACTCGACTCCAGTACCCGTCACTGCGCCCGACTCCACGCCGCCTGCGCTTCCAGTGATCACTTCGCTGAACCCGGCGGGCACCGTGCTGCAAGGCACCGCCGAGATCAACAGCATCGTGACTGTGACCTCGGCCACCGGCACGGTGTTGGGCACTGCCACCACCAACGGCTCGGGTCAGTTCTCGGTCAACCTGGTGCCGGCGCAAATCAACGGCCAGCTCATTTCCGTTGTCGCCACGGATGCCAAAAGCAATGCCTCTACGCCGCTCCTTTATCCGGTGAAGGACACTCAAGCACCCGATGCCGTCAGCAACCTGTCCATCAGCGCCGATCACGTGAATGTGGCGGGACGCGGTGAAGCGGGTGCGACGGTGACTGTGAAAGATTCCGGTGGCGTCACCCTCGGCGATGGCCTGGTCGCGGCCAACGGTACGTTTGTGGTCACGCTGAACGCTGCGGTGCCCGCCAATGCCGTTCTGACGATCACTCAGGCGGATGCCGCCGGTAACCCGTCCGGGGTTGCCAACCTCACCGTGCCGGTGAGCCCGCCACCGGATGCCCCGACCAATCTGCTGGTCAGTGCCGACGGCCTGACGGTCACCGGCAGCGCCCCGACAGGCACTACTGTCACGGTTTACAGCGCAACGGGCGTGGTACTGGGCACTGCACCCACCGGAGCGGGCGGCACGTTCAGCGTCACATTGAATGCGGCTCAGACCAATGGCCAAAGCCTCGGCGTGATAGCCAGTTCGATCGCCGGCGGCGCGTCCTTGCCAGCGGCTGTGGTGGCCGCCGACAGCACGCCGCCGGCCGCACTGAGTGAGCTTGCGGTCAACGCCACCGGCACTTTGGTGACCGGTCGGGGTGAAGCCGGGGCAACGGTGACGATAACCGGCGCTGCCAACGCCATCCTGGGCACAGCGCTGGTCAACGCCAGTGGTGCATTCAGCGTCACGCTGACACAGGCTCAGGCCAATGGTC
The DNA here is from genome assembly GCF_000759445.1 of Pseudomonas lutea. Lineage (NCBI taxonomy): Bacteria > Pseudomonadati > Pseudomonadota > Gammaproteobacteria > Pseudomonadales > Pseudomonadaceae > Pseudomonas > Pseudomonas lutea. The sequence goes on along the minus strand of NZ_JRMB01000001.1, from coordinate 800,340 downwards.
AGGTACTCGGCGCGTACCAGACTGACCTGGCGAACTTGAATTCCGCCACGCTGCCGGTCACCGCACCCGACATCACCGCACCCAATGCACCGACAGCGCTTGTGCTCAATGGCGCGGGCACGGTGCTGAGCGGGGTGGGCGAAGTGGGCGCCACCGTGACCGTGCGCAACGCGTTGGGCGCCTCGTTGGGTACCGCCGTCGTCGGGCCGGACGGCACCTTCAGCGCCAACCTTTCGGCGGCGCAGCTCAATGGCCAGGTGCTGACCGTCACCCAGCGAGACGCGGCCGGCAACGTTTCCCTGCTGGCCACTGCCAATGCCATCGACACGACCCCGCCTGCCAACCTGACCAACGTCGCGCTCAACAGCGCTGGCTTGCAGGTCAGCGGCAATGGTGAAGCCGGCGCGACCGTGCGCGTGACCAATGCGGCCGGCGTGGTGCTGGGCACTGCGCTGGTCAGCGCCGCGGGCACCTTTGTCGTGTCGCTTGCCAGCGCGCAGCTCAACGGCCAGGTGCTGAGCGTTCAGCAAACGGATGCGGCCAACAACCCGTCGGCCGTGGCGATCGTCACGGCGCTCGACGTTCAAGCGCCCAACGCGCCTGCCGCGCTGGTTCTGGCCCCCAATGGCCTGACGCTCAGCGGCAGCGGCGAAGCGGGCGCGACCGTTAACGTGTTCAACGCCGCCGGTACCCAGTTGGGCACCGGCACGGTGGGCGCTGGCGGGACGTTCAGCCTCACCCTGACTGCCGCACAACTGGACGGCCAGGCGCTGACGGTCCGTCAGGTTGACGCCGCTGGCAACGTTTCGGTGGCCGGCAATTTGCTGGCGCCGGACACGACTGCACCGGCAGCACCCACGACCGTCAGCGTCAATGCCGGCGGGACCGTGGTGTCGGGCACAGGCGTCGCCGGCTCAACGTTAACCGTGCGCAATGCGTTGGGGGCTGTACTCGGCACCACGACCGTGGCCGCCAACGGCAGCTTCACGGTCGCGCTGAGTGCTGCGCAGATCGATAACCAGGTGCTCAGCATCACGCAGGCCGATGCCGCCGGTAACGTATCGCAGGCCGCCAGCGCCATTGCGCCAGACCTGACGCCGCCCGCGCCACCGTCCTCAATGCAGGTAAGCGCCGATGGCTTGACGGTATCCGGCACCGGTGAAATCGGGTCTACGGTGCAGATCAAGTCGTTCAGTGGCGCGGTCATCGGCACGGGCACCGTGGGGGCGAACGGCACTTTCAGTGTCACGCTCGCCCCTGCGCAGATCAACGGCGAAAGCCTGTTCGTCAGCCTGACCGACAACAAGGGCAATCTGTCCGCGGCCGCCAACGTTACCGCGCCGGATATCGACGTCAACGCGCCGGTGGTGGCAAGCGATAACCTGGCCACCGCCACCGTCACGCTGACGCCGGCGAAAGCTTCGCAAACCTACGCAGACTCGTTCACCACCCTGTTGGCCGGCTTTTCCAAAGCGTTCGTGTTCACCGTCGCCAGCGGCACCAGCCTTGACCCGACGCTGACGCTGACGACCAACAGTCTGGTATCGCTGCTGGACGGCGTGGTCTATACGCTGCAGGTCAAAAATGCCAGTGGCAACTGGGTCACCCTGGACGTCAACGGCAGCGGCGGTTTGCTTGACCTGGTTGCGCTCACCGGCCAGGGTGTGCGGGTGAATATTGGCGACTTGCTAAGCGGTGACTACCGGCTAGTGGTGTCGAGCACCGGCATCGGGGTCGCGACTACTGTCAACACTCAGCTGCAGCTCGACGTCACCAGCCTGACCCAGTTCAACGGCACCGCCGGCGCGCCGGTGACGGGCAACGTTATCAGCGACGTTGGTGTGGACGGCCAGCGAGACTCGACCGGCCCTGACAATGGCGCGGTGCTGCAGGTGTTGAAAAACGGCAGCTACGTCACGGCGACCGCCGGGCTGACGGTTCAGGGCCTTTACGGCACGCTGACCATCGATGCCAGCGGCAACTACAGCTACAAAGCAGACGGCTCGGCCAGCAGCGTCGGCAAGGTCGATGTCTTCACCTATCAGTTGGCGCACCCGAACGGCCTGACCGACACCGCCAACCTGTACGTGCGCATCGACAGCCCTCAGGCGACCGAGGTGTGGAGCAACAGCAATCTGGCGAGCCCGGCCTTCTTGGTCGACGCGACCAATGATGTGGCGTTCAGCGACATCACGCTGGTGAACAAGGAGGTGATCACCAATTCCACATTGGGCAGCTTTGGTGTTCTGCTGGGGGGCGGCAACGGGTCCTGGACCACGAGCGTGGCGGCCGGGACTGTCAGCGACCTGACGGTGGTGGTCAGCTCCGCCAATGTGCTCGCCCTGCTCGGGTCGATGACCGTCGGCTTGTACAAGCTCAACACCGCCACCAACCAGTATGTGCTGGTGAAGAGCTACGGCGGCGGCTCGCTGGCCAACCTGGGTGGCGGTAATTACGGCGTGCGTTTCGATGATCAGACGGCGGGGAGCTACCAGGTAAAAGTCGCCACCGGCGGTGTGGGTTTACTGACCAGCGTCAACACCAGCCTGATCAACGCCGCCACCTTCACCAACCAGTTCGTGGTCGGCAGCTACACCCCGGTGGCCGGCAACCTCCTCACCGACACGGCGGGCGGCGGCGCCGATGTACTCGGCTCGGCCTTCACCGTGCTCAATGTGCTGGCGGCAGGCAGCTACGTGACGCCGGGCTACAACGGCACCACGATCGTCGGCACCTACGGCTCGTTGCTGGTCCAGGCCGATGGCCGCTACACCTACACGCTGACGCCAGGGCAATCGGATGCCGTCATCGGCAAAGAGGATGTTTTCACCTACCAGCTCAAGCATCCAAACGGCACCACTGACACCGCCACCCTGACCATCGATCTCGATAAGGCCGGGGCCCTCGCCAGCACCTCGTTTGCCGCGTTCTCGGTGGCGGCGACAGGAGAAGACCACAGCGCAGCGACGGCGGTTGCAGCCCACGGCGCCGAGCTCATTCAGGGCACGGCGGGCAATGACACCCTGGACGGTTCGCACGGCGGTGCAGTGACCCTGCAAGGCGGCGCCGGCAACGACACGCTGATCATCGCCGACCAGCATTTTGCCTCGGTCGATGGCGGCACCGGCACCGACACGCTGTTGTGGGCGGGCGGCGATGCGACCATCAATCTGGGCGATCTGCAAAGCCGTATCCATAACATCGAGGTGCTGGACTTGAACCACACCAGTGCGGTTGCGCTGACCATCAGCCTGGCCGACCTGGTCTCCATTACCTCGCCCGACAACAACACGTTGCTGATCAAAGGAGGCAGCGAAGACACCGTGCACATGAGCAACACATGGATCGCCGGCGCTGCGCAGCAGGCCGATGGCGTCGATTACACCCAGTACACGCCGCAGGAAGATCCGACCCATCACTTGTGGGTACAGAACGGGATTCACGTCGTTTGATTGAACAAAGGGAAGCCCTGTATTCGTACAGTAAGGAAGCCATGTGAAGCGCGTTCGCAAGAAGAAATGGCCGGTGGTCGTCTTGACCATCGGCCTGTGTCATCCGATGTATTCCACTGCGTGGGCCGACGATCAGATCGACCCCAGCCTGCGCAGCATCAGCCCGTCGCGGCTGCAGGCCAAACCTGACGAGCCGCGCCGCAAGAACAGTCGCAACGCTGGCGGTGGCGGGGGTTCAGCCGCGGCGCCAGTGGCCGTCAGGGAGGACAGCCAGACGCTGGGCCTGGAACAGGCAGTCAGGCTCGCCGTTGACTGGCACCCCAGCATCAGCGAAGCGATCGGCACGCTGTATCAGCAAGCCGAGGGCATCAACGTGGCCGAAGCCGGTTATTACCCGCAGATTTCCGGCGGGGTCAAAGGCGGGTATACCAGCGGCTACGGCAGCGATGCCGGCAGTCAGTCGGTGAGCATTTCGCTCAAGCAGATGCTGTATGACTTCGGCAAGGTCTCCAACTCGGTCGAGGCGGCAAGAGCCAAGGCAGCGCGCAGTCAGGCGAGTATCCTGCTGGCGATCGATCAGGTCAGCCGCGACACCGCGTTCGCCTACATCGAGGTCCAGCGTTATCAGCGTTTGGTGGACGTCGCCCGCGAGCAGATTCGCGGGGTCGGCGATATCGTCGAGCTGGCCAGGCAACGCAGCGACATGGGCGCCAGTACCCGCTCCGATGTGGTGCAGGCGCAATCCCGGGCCGAAGGCGCGATGGCCACGTTGCAGGAGTACAAAGCGCTGTATGCGCGCTGGCAGTCGACCTTGACCAACCTGCTCGGTCGGCAGACACCGCCCCAGGTCAGCGACAGCTCCAGCCTTTCAATGAGCAATGCCTGCAACGCGCCGGTGATCACCGACGCCCTCCCCGCCGTGCTGCAAGCGGCGGCCCAGCGCAATCAGGCTCAGGCCGAACTGGCCCAAGCCAAGTCCGAGGCCTACCCGACACTGTCGTTGCAGCCGTCGATCAACCAATACCTGGACGACCATTACGACGACCAGAACTCGACCATCAATCGCACTCAGGCCGGAATCTTCCTCAATCTGGAAGTGCCGATCTACCAAGGGGGCGCTACCAGTGCTCGCAGCCGTGCCGCCGGCTACGCGCTGACAGCGGCTGATTCGGCCGAAGACGCCGCACGCTTGCAGGCCCGCCAGGGGCTGGGCGAAGCGCAGGCGCAAACGGCTGGCCTGACGCGCAGGCTCAGCTCCCTTGAATTGCGGCAGACCAGCATCACCGAGGCGCGTGAGTTGTATGGCCGGCAGTATTTGGAGCTGGGCACGCGGCCGCTGCTCGACCTGCTTAACGCCGAACAGGAAATTCATCAGTCCCGCTTCGATCTGGCCAACACCCAGGCCGACCTGCGCCGTCTGCAAATCGACTGCCTGTACAACAGCGGTGCCCTGCGCCGTGCGTTCGGCATCGACCACAGCACCATCCAGCACGTGGAGATCCTGCCATGACCGAGACCATCGTCATCCCTCAGGATGCTGCTCCATCGGCAGGCCCCGAGCGCGCCGACTACTCGCCCTGGCTCGAAGCCATTCTCAAGGTGGCGCGGCATTACCGCCTGGACGTTTCACCGGAAAGCATTCGCCTGGTTTCGGTCCACAGCGAAGGCCGGGTTGAAGAAGTGGTTCGGCACATGGCGCGCCAGGCCGGGTTAAGCGTCAAGTTCGCCCAATACGACCGAAAAAGCCTGTCGCGCTGGCGCACGCCATTGCTGGTGCAGATGCGCGATGGCCAGGTCGGTGTCATCGAAAGCGTTGGCGAACAAGGCGAACTGGGCATCGCCTACAGCGGCGACCAGGGGCTGCAAAGCCGCATCGACCCCGGCGTACTGGCCGAGCAGGCGCTGCGCACGGTGGTGCTGCGGCCGGTTCAGCCACTGAGCGATGTGCGCACCGACGACTACATCAAACCTTACGACGAGCACTGGTTCCGGCGCATCGTGCTGAGCGACTTGCGCCCTTACGGCCAGGTGATGCTGGCGTCGCTGGTCGCCAACCTGCTGGGCATGGCCGGGGTGCTGTTCTCCATGCAGGTCTACGACCGGGTGATCCCGGCCGAGTCGTTGCCGACCCTCTACGTGCTGTTCGGCGGCGTGATGCTGGCGCTGGTATTCGATTTCGTCATGCGCATCATGCGCCTGCGCATCACCGACGTGCTGGGCAAGCGTGCCGACCTGCGCGTGTCAGACCTGGTGTTCGGCCATGCCTTGCGACTGCGCAACTCCGCGCGGCCCAAATCCACCGGCTCGTTCATCTCCCAGTTGCGCGAGCTGGAGCAGATACGAGACTTGATCACCTCCAGCACGGCGACGGCACTGGCGGACATGCCGTTCTTCTTCCTGTTCCTGCTGGTGTTTTATCTGATCGGCGGATCGCTGGTGCTGATTCCGCTGCTCGCGCTGGTGGCGATGGTGTTGCCCGGTCTCCTTGCTCAACGCAAGCTGGCGCGGCTGGCCAATGCTTCCATGCGCGAAGCGGCGCTGCGCAACGCCATGCTGGTGGAGACCGTGCAGGGCATGGACGACATCAAGGCACTGCAAGCCGAGCAGCGTTTCCAGCAGCAATGGAATCACTACAACGCCGCCTCGGCCGACAGCAGCCTGAAGCTGCGTTCGTTGACCAACAGCCTGGTCGCCTGGACGCAAAACGTGCAGGGCGCCGTATTTGCCGTGGTCATTGTGTTCGGCGCGCCGATGGTGATCGCCGGCGATTTGACCACCGGCAGCCTGGTGGCGGCGTCGATGCTGGCCTCGCGAATGATGGCGCCGATGGCGCAACTCACCCACGTGCTGACTCGCTGGCAGCAGGCCAAGGTGGCATTGCAAGGGCTCAATCGCCTGATGCAGATGCCGGTTGATCACCCCGAAGGCAGCCAGCGCGTGCACTTGCCGTCGATCCGTGGCGATTACGTGTTGCGCCAGGCCGGGTTCAAATACAGCGAAGAGGCCTCGCCTGCGCTGAGTGGCATCAATCTGACCATCCGTCCCGGTGAGCGCATCGCCGTGCTGGGTCGCAACGGCGCCGGCAAATCCACGCTGCTGCAGGCGCTGGCCGGCGCCATGGACCTGGCCACCGGCGAGACCAGCCTGGACGGCATCGCCCTCGCCCACATCGACCCGGCCGACCTGCGCCGAGACGTCGGGTTGATGTCGCAACAGGCGCGGCTGTTTCACGGCACGCTGCGCGACAATCTGACCCTCGGCGCAGGTCAGGCCAGCGACCAGGAAATCATCGCCGCGCTGGCAGTCACCGGCGCGCTGGAGTTCGTGCGGCAACTGCCTAAAGGCATGGACCATCTGATTCTGGAGGGTGGTCTGGGGTTGTCCGGCGGGCAACGCCAGAGCCTGTTGCTGTCGCGCCTGCTGATTCGCCAGCCGCAGATCCTGCTGCTGGACGAACCCACCGCCTCGCTGGATGACATCACCGAGCGGCAATTGCTGGAAAAACTGTCCACCTGGTGCCAGGGCCGAACGCTGATCGTCGCCACCCACCGGGTGAGCATCCTGCAACTGGTGGAACGCATCATCGTGCTGGACAACGGCCGGGTGGTGATCGACGACCAGCGCGACGCCGCCCTCACCCGACTCAAGCAACCGCAAGGAGCGAAGGCATGAACGCACTGACAACCGGGCAGACGCCCAGGCTTGCCGATCAGGTGTCCTACCTCGACGGCCAGGACGAACGAAGCATCGCCGGTGGCGTGCGGGTGATCTGGGTCTGCGCGCTGATGCTGGCGTGCTTTCTGGCCTGGGCGGCGTGGTTTCAGGTGGTGGAAGTGTCCACCGGCACCGGTAAAGTGGTGCCCACCTCCAAAGAGCAGCTGATTCAGTCCATGGAGGGCGGGATCATCAAGGAGCTGAACGTCAGCGAAGGCACCCTGGTCGAGCGCGGTCAGGTGCTTGCGCAACTGGATGCGGTCAAGAGCGAATCCAACGTCGGTGAAAGCGAAGCGAAATACCGGGCCGCGCTGGCGAGCGTCAACCGGTTGCAGGCAGAGGTCAGCGAAAAACCGCTGGCCTTCGATGCATCGCTGGATAAATACCCCGAGCTGCGGCGCGCCGAAACCGACTTGTTCAACGCCCGACGCAAGGGCCTGAGCGAGACGCTCACCGGTATAGAGAGTTCGCTGAAACTGGTGCGCAGTGAGCTGGCCATCACCGAGAACCTGGCGAAAATCGGCGCATCGAGTCGGGTCGAAGTCCTGCGCTTGAACCGTCAGCGGTCGGAGCTTGAACTCAAGGCCAGCGAGGCGCGCTCGGAGTACATGGTGCATGCCCGCGAAGACCTGGCCAAGGCCAATGCCGAGGCGCAGATGCTGTCCGCGGTGATTCGCGGCCGTAGTGACTCGCTGTCACGTCTGACCCTGCGATCGCCGGTGCGGGGCATCGTCAAAGACATTCAAGTCAGCACCATCGGTGGGGTTGTGCCGCCCAACGGCCAGCTGATGCAGATCGTCCCGCTGGATGAGCAACTGCTGATCGAGACGCGCATCTCGCCACGTGACATCGCGTTCATTCATCCCGAGCAGCAGGCCAAAGTGAAAATCACGGCCTATGACTACTCCATCTACGGCAGCCTGGACGGCAAGGTGGTGACCATTTCGCCGGACACGATTCAGGACGAGGTCAAACCGGAGATTTTCTACTACCGCGTGTACATCCGCACGGACTCGGACGTGCTGCGCAACAAGGCGGGCAAAACCTTTGCCATCGTCCCCGGGATGATCGCCACCGTGGACATCCGCACGGGCGAGAAGACCGTGCTGGATTACCTCATCAAACCGCTGAACCGAGCCCGCGAAGCCCTGCGCGAACGTTGATCAATTCGTCGCCAGATGGACCGCTGCCGGCGTGGCAGGCTTGAGCTGCGCCGTGTAGCGGGTCCACTCGCGATTGATTTCGTTGTACGGCATGAAAATGCTCACACGTGGCTGGTTGGCCAGGTCCAGACGTTTGATCTTGGCCAGGTCGCTGGAGGTCAGCAGTGCCACGGTAATCCCCACCACCTTGCCGTCTGCCGCGAAAACCGGACCGCCCGACATACCCTTTGCCACCGGGCCATCATGGGTGCCATACATCACGTTGCCTTCTTTGGCGTCCAGACGAACCATGGCCGGCAGCGCATGGCCGCTGCCTTTCACCGACATGTAAGCAGAATTGAAGCCCACGGAAGTCAGCTCTTCGCCCGGCTGGTACGAGCGCCACATCGGCACGTGATCTGCCTTGTGCTTAAAGAACTGCACATCGCCCTGCCCCTGAAACACTGCGCCCGGGATGTACGGAATGTGCTTGACGGTGACGGCGTAATCTTCGTTCCACTGGATCGCGGTGCCCATCAACAGATAAGGCAACGGTGCGCCGGAGTGGACGACAAACGCTTGGTCAAAAACAGGATCCTGGTTAAACGCGGTGGGCATTCCGTTGCACCCGCTGATCAGCACGCAAGCTGCAACAAGTGACTTAAAGGGGCGCATTGTTTTTCACGTGGGGGTAAGTGGATGACGGGAGTGAATATGTCATTGAGCCATCACTAATGCAATAGGCTCACTCTACCGTTTGTCCGCACCTAATAAACTCAGATTATTGGATCCAAGCGTTTCGAAGACATTCGAACGCTGAAATCGTTCATTTGCCATTCATTTGCACGGTGTTGCGAAAAAACCAGCCCCTTTGATGAATTATTTGCCGCTTCGCCCGCTCTCATGCAGCACACCCCTCCGACACCACTACAGCATGCAGCGTCCCGCGCCTTCGCGTGCCGGACACCGGCATGGATTTTCTGCACCACGACACTCAAGCTGCCGAGATTGATATGAGATCACGCAAGAAGACCGTCAACCCGATCGGGTTGCAAGACATCACTATCGTCGACGACGCCAAGATGCGGAAGGCCATCACCGCCGCCGCCCTGGGCAACGCAATGGAATGGTTCGACTTCGGCGTCTACGGCTTCGTGGCCTATGCACTGGGCAAGATCTTCTTCCCCGGCGCCGACCCCAGCGTGCAGATGATTGCGGCGCTGGCGACCTTCTCGGTGCCATTCCTGATCCGCCCCATTGGCGGCGTGTTTTTCGGGGCCATCGGCGACAAGTACGGACGGCAGAAAGTGCTCGCCGCCACCATCGTGATCATGTCGCTGAGCACCTTTGCCATCGGCCTTATCCCCTCTTATGAGTCGATTGGCATCTGGGCGCCTATCCTGCTGCTGCTGGCGAAGATGGCCCAGGGCTTTTCGGTCGGTGGCGAATACACCGGCGCGTCGATCTTCGTCGCCGAATACGCCCCTGACCGCAAGCGCGGTTTTCTCGGCAGCTGGCTCGACTTCGGCTCGATCGCCGGCTTCGTGCTGGGCGCCGGCGTTGTGGTGCTGATTTCTTCGGTGATCGGTGAGGAGAAGTTTCTTGAGTGGGGCTGGCGCTTGCCGTTCTTCCTCGCGCTGCCGCTGGGGATGGTCGGGCTTTATCTGCGTAACGCGCTGGAAGAGACACCGGCCTTCCAACAACACGTCGAGAAGCTGGAGCAAGGCGACCGCGAAGGTCTGGCCCATGGCCCTAAAGTGTCGTTCAAGGAAGTGGCCACCAAACACTGGCGCAGCCTGCTGACCTGCATCGGCGTGGTCGCGGCCACCAACGTCACGTACTACATGCTGCTGACGTACATGCCCAGCTACCTCTCGCACAACCTGCATTACAGCGAGGATCGCGGGGTGCTGATCATCGTCGCGATCATGGTCGGCATGCTGTTCGTGCAGCCAATCATTGGTTTCGTGAGCGACAAGATCGGCCGTCGGCCTTTCATCATTGCCGGCAGTATCGCGCTGCTGTTGCTGTCGATTCCGGCCTTCAAGCTAATCAACAGCGGCCAGCTGGGTCTGATCTTTGCCGGCCTGTTGATCATCGCGGTGATCCTCAACTTCTTCATTGGCGTAATGGCTTCAACGCTGCCGGCGATGTTTCCCACCCACATTCGTTACAGCGCACTGGCAAGTGCCTTCAACGTCTCGGTGCTGATTGCAGGTATCACGCCGACGGCGGTGGCCTGGCTGGTCGAGACCACCAACGATCTGTATATGCCCGCCTATTACCTGATGGTCGTGGCGGTGATTGGCCTGATCACCGGCCTGACCATGAAAGAAACCGCCAACAAGCCTTTGCGTGGCGCCGCCCCTGCCGCTTCGGACCTTAATGAGGCACGCGAGCTCCTGCAGGAGCATCACGACAACATCGAGCAGAAGATCGAAGACATCGACACACAGATCGCCGAGCTGCAGGCCAAGCGCGAAAACCTCGTTCAACAGCACCCGCGTATTGACTGACCGGTCATACCGAACGGGCCGCCCGGTACTGCCGGGCGAGCCCACTTTCACGTTCATTGTCAGCGGATGACACCTGTACCCACGGAGCCCCACCATGCGACCTAAAACCTCTTTCCTGTTTGACCTGGACGGCACGTTGACCGACAGCGTCTACCAGAACGTCACCGCCTGGAAAGAAGCCCTCGATTCGGAAAACATTCCCCTGGCCATGTGGCGCATCCATCGCAAGATCGGCATGAGCGGCGGGCTGATGCTGACGATGCTGTCCCGCGAAACGGGCATGAAGATCAGCGAAGCCCAGGCCAAACGCCTGAGCGAAAAACACGCCGAGGCCTACGAGCGAACCCAGGACCAGATCATTGCACTGCCAGGCGCCGTTGAGTTGCTGCAAACCCTGACCAAAGAAGGCTTTGAGTGGTGCATCGCCACCAGCGGCGAGATGGACACGGCGAAGATCAACCTCAAAGCGCTGGACCTCAAGCCCGATCAGATCAATCTGGTGACCCGCACCGACGTCACCCATGGCAAGCCTGACCCGGACCTGTTCCTGACCGCAGCTGAAAAAATCGGCGCGAAGATCGAAGACTGTCTGGTCATTGGTGACGCCATCTGGGACATGCTGGCGGCGCGCCGTTGCAAGGCGACGGGCATCGGCCTGCTGTCCGGCGGCTACGACACCAGCGAACTTGAACGTGCCGGCGCGCTGCGCGTCTATGAAGACCCGCTGGCGCTACTGGAACATCTGGACGAGGTCGCCACACGCAGCTGACGGCCCGGTCTGGTGAAACACGGCGAGCCTGGCTCGCCGTGTTTGTTTGGGGTTCAGTACCGTTGAGCCTGCTTTGAGATGAGGAAACGCCATGTCTACCGCACGCATCGGCTTTGCATGCCAGTACCGCCACCCGCAGCGCAGCCTGGCGCTGACCGAGCTGAAAGTGATCGAGTCGGCGCTAAATCCGCGTACCACCACCCTGCGCTGGATGGACAGCGTGGCCGTAGAAGTCGCTCGGGCGCGGCTGCTCGAGGTGGTCTCACACAACCTGAAGGCCCAACTGGCCCTGCTCGCCTACGTGGCAACTTTGCCGCCGGCGCTGCGCATGTTGCGTCTGAGCAGTGATCTGCTGCCGTTTTACAGCCACCCGAAAGTCAGCGCGTTTTACCGGCAACCCGAGGTTCAGGACGTCTTGATTGGCGGGTTTGCGGCCATCGGCAACGCCGCGCGCGATGCGGGGATTCGCCTGTCGATGCACCCGGGCCAGTTCTGCGTGCTGGGGTCCGATCGCCCCGAGGTGGTGGAGAACAGCATTGCCGAGTTCGAGTACCACGCCGACATGATCCGCATGATGGGCTACGGGCGGCAGTTTCAGGATTTCAAATGCAACGTGCACATCGCCGGGCGCCTGGGTGCCGACGGTATTCGAGCGATATGGCCACGGCTGTCGCAAGAGGCGCGCAACACCATCACGTTCGAAAACGAAGAGAAAACCTACGGGGTGGACGATTGCCTCGGGCTGGCGGACCTGGCCCCGGTGGTGCTGGATGTGCATCACTGCTGGGTCAACGAGAACGACTACATCGCGCCGGACTCGGAGCGTGTCCAGCGGATTGTCGAGAGCTGGCGCGGCGTGCGCCCGGCGATGCATTACTCGCAGCCCCAGGAGCGTTTGCAGGAGCTGGGTTTTGCTGCCGATGCGAAGCTGGAAATGGATGCGCTGCTGCAGGTCATCCCGAAACGCGAGCTGTACGCCCACAGTGCGCAGATGTGGAACCGCTGGACCAACCTGTACGTCACCGAGTTTCTGGACCGCTTCGACGTGATGTTCGAGGCCAAGGACAAGAATCTGGCAACGGCGGCGTTTTACGAGGCCTACATGCGCTGAGCGCGCCGGACAGGGGTTCGGCCGCGTTCAGCGCATCAGCGTGTTGATGAACCGGGCAGCGCCGGGGAGGCGCTGCCGCTGAGGCTCACTTATTCGGCGTAGGTCGGGTAGTCCGTGTAGCCCTCTTCCGTCCCGCCGTACAGGGTCGCGGGGTTGACCGGGTTCAGCGTCCAACCGTTGGCGATGCGCGCTGGCAAGTCCGGGTTGGCGATGAAAGGACGACCAAACGCGATCAGGTCGGCAAGGCCGGCATCGATCAGGCGATTGCCACGCTCTGCCGTGTATCGACCGGCGTAGATGATGCGCCCGCTGAAGCCCTCGCGAACGGCCCTGCGGAAGGTCTCCGGCAGCTCGGGGGCATTGTCCCAGTCGGCTTCGGCGATGGAGACATAGGCCACGCCCGCGTTCTCCAGGACTTTGATGGCTTCCAGGTAGGTGTGATGGGGATCGCTTTCCACCAGGCCGATGTAAACCCGCTCTTCATCCGTGCTGGCAAACAGCGGCGCAAAACGCACCCCCAGGCGATCGCCGCCGACGGCGTCAGCCACGGCCGTGACGATCTCGCGCAGGAAACGCAGGCGGTTTTCCAACGAGCCGCCGTATTCGTCTTCACGGTGGTTGGAGTGCTCGGAAATGAACTGGTTGACCAGATAACCGTTCGCCGCGTGAATCTCCACGCCGTCGAAGCCCGCTTCGATCGCATTTTTGGCGGCCTGGGCGTACAGCTCCACCAGCTCGCGGATTTCCTCGACGCTCAGCGCGCGCGGTACCGGCGGCACGACCAGCTGCCCTGCACCTGGCGCGGTTTCAATGAATGCCTTGGCATTGGCCGCAGCGATGGCGGACGGCGCAACCGGGGCCTCGCCATCGGGCTGCAAGGCATGGTGCGAAACGCGGCCCACGTGCCACAGCTGGGCGAAGATCACGCCCTCTTCGGCATGCACCGCGTCGGTGATCTTGCGCCAGCCTTCGACCTGCTCCGGCGTGTAGATCCCCGGGGTCCAGGCGTAGCCCTGCCCGCGGGGCTCGATCTGCGTGCCTTCGGTGATCATGAAACCGGCCGATGCGCGCTGCTGGTAATAGGTGGCCATGAGGTCCGACGGAATATTGCCCGGCTGCAGGCTCCGTTGACGTGTCAACGGCGGGAAGGCGATACGGTTTTTCAGCACATGGCGGCCGAGCGTGACATGGGTGAGCAGAGGTTGGTTCGGCATAAGTTGTAACTCCAAAAAGTCAAAAGGGTTTCGCGCACTGGGTCAGCGGCGGCAAAAGGGGTCGACCGAGATATTGTGAAATCCGGACGCCGCTTTGATCGGCGGTCCGGCGAAGACGTCAGGTCGTCTACATGACTGAGTAGACCAGTCATCTAGTGGATTGACGCGAGTGTAGAGGCCATGCCTAAGCCCGGCAATGTCAGATCTGCAATGATTCCGGACATCGACCCGCTGCGTCACCCCAGACAGCGACGGCGCGCTTGCTGACGCCTTCCCGGCTGAAGCCGGTCCCACAATGGGAGTTGCCTGCAGTCAGCGAAACGGCAGGCTGCATGCGGCCTTGCAGGAATGGCTTGGCCATGAGGGTCGCACGCGGACCTGTGGACTGGCTTGGCCATGAGGGTCGCATGCGGACCCGTGGGACTGGCTTTAGCCGGGAAGACTGATCGCGTCACGCCGCAGCAGCGAAGGTGTACCCACCGACGCCTTCCCGGCTGAGGTCGGTCCCACAATTGGAGTTGCCTGCAGTCAGTGAAATGGCAGCCTGCACGCGGTCTTGTAGGACTGGCTTTAGCCGGGAAGACTGATTGCCCCACGCCGCAGCAGCAAAGGTGTACCCACCAACGCCTTCCCGGCTGAAGCCGGTCCCACAATTGGGGTTGCATGCAGTCAGTGAAACGGCAGGCTGCATGCGGCCTTCCAGGACTGGCTTGGCCATGAGGGTCGCACGCGGCCCTGTGGGACCGGCTTTAGCCGGGAAGACTGATTGCGCCGCGCCGCAGCAGCGCAGGTGTACCCACCGACGCCTTCCCGGCTGAAGCCGGTCCACACTTGGAGTTGCATGTGGTTAGGGAAATGGCAGACTGCACGCGGTCTTGTAGGACTGGCTTTAGCCGGGAAGACTGATCGCGCCACGCCGCAGCAGCAAAGGTGTACCCACCGACGCCTTCCCGGCTGAAGCCGGTCCTACACTTGGTAGTCAGGGAGATTGCAGGTGGCACGCGGTCCTACATAAGGTTCGAGGGCTCGCTCTGCAGCAACACCTTCGCATGGAGGCTGGCCAGGGTGGCGTCCAACGTGGAGACGCCTCGACCCTGCCTGGCTTCCTTGTCCTGCTGCAACGCTTGCTGAAGCACGCTGAGGAAGCTCTGGGATTTGGAACGCGAAACCGGTGTATGCGTGTCTGACTCCAGGCGACCCATCACGTATTTGGAGATCCGCGTCGACTGGCTCGCAGACTGACTCAACGTCGCATCCACCAGTGCGCCCTTTTCATAGCCGATGCTGGTTTTGCTGCTGGCCTGATCGCTGATCTGGTAGTACAGATAATTCTGCGTCGCGGGATCGGTGGTCAGCTCCAGCTTGCGCGCACCTGGCAACGCCTTGTGATAGCTGGCAACCAGCGACGACTGCTGGTCCTGCACGATCGTCCGGTTGAGCTGATCGCGGCCTTTGGATTGCGTGGTCTGCGACAAGGTATACGCGAAGGTGTCCAGCTCGCCCGGGCGACCCGGGTTGCCCTCCACGCTCTTCTCGCTGACCGATGCAGTGAAGTCCCCGAGGCCCGTCAACAGGCCGTGATCCGTGTCGGTCAGTTCGATCGAACTCACGGTCTGGGCGGCGGCGGAGACCCGGGTATCCGGGTAATGGCTGTGCAGCGTCTTGAAAGCGTCCTCGAACATCGACAGCAACTTCGCGTCACCGTCACCGCGTTTGCGGGCCGACTCGATCTGACTGACGTAACCGGCAAGCGCCTTATCCTGCTGAGCGCTGTCACCGCGGACGGCTGCGTTCTTCAGGTCCACCGACAGATCCAGATTGCCCAGCGCGCCGCTCATGCTCACCGAACGCCGGTCGGCATCGGCGTGCAGCGCAAGGGTCTGGGCGCTGCCGTCCTCAAGCTTGAGCGAGGTTTTCAAGTCCACCGACGCAAAAGCCTTCGCGTCGAACTGCGTCAGCGCATCCAGCTTGAGCGTTGGCGGCTTGGAGGTGAGCCCGTCAATGGCTGACTGGAAGCCGTCAGCCATGGCACCCAGTGCGCTCATTTCCTCGTCCGTGAGTGCGCCACCGCTGACCTGCGCCTGCACCGCCAGGCCATCGTCCTGGCTGGAAAGGCTCAATTTGATAGCTTTGCCGCTCGCGGTTTGCAGCGTCAGGCTGATGCTGTTGGCCGGATTGCTGTGCAACCGGTTCTGCGCGGCTTCCAGTTCCGAGGGTTCCAGCGCTTTGCCGGTAGACGAACGCAGCACGGATTGGGAGATATTCTGGCCGGTCTGGGCGAGTTGGCTGAGCAAGGTCGCGCCCAGGCCCTGGAAACGGCCCGCAGTCGCCGAGGTGCCGAAATTGCCCGTCATGACGACCGACACTTTATCCTGCCGCGAGTACTCCCACGCCGGCGGCACGATGGCATCGGGCATCAATCCGCGAACGTTGTAGGTCAGCGCGTCGCTGACGGCGGTGTCCTGACCGAGCATGACCACCGTCGAGGGCGAGCTCGCCGATTGACCGGGTACGGCGGTGTCATTCACCGCCACGCTGGCGACCGGCCTGGTGACCGGCTGGGTCATCAACGCCAATGGCGCCGGGCTAACAGAAGAAATCGCTGACATGTCACGTCCCTGTTCGAGTGAGTGCGGGCTTCCTGAACAGGGTGTCGGCGCGTTCGTTTGTAACTTGAGCGATACCTACCCGACATCGGCGGCGGCATTCACTCCCTCCCGGCCGTTCACTATTTTGTTTCCTCGGGTGGGATCTGCGCCGTAACTCGGCCACAATACGCGCCTATCCCAGGCTCCAGGGCTCACCGCCTTTCGGTTCGCCGCCCCACCCGATACCCAGGACTGTGCAATGCCCCAAGAGCGAATTGCTGCACTAAGGCTCCCGAAACCCATTCAGGGGCCGATCGACGATCTGGTACGCGCGCTGAACGCCGCCACCACCAAAGAAGACCTCGAACGCGAGGGCGCCATGGAGATCAGCTTTATCCTCGGCCTGGAAACGACCAAGCGCCTGCGCCCGGCCGATGTGGAAGCGCTTTACATGATCTTCGACGACGCGGTGCAAGACCGCCTTCGTCAACTGGCCGAGCAGAACTAATCCACGTTCGCGCGGACCTTTCCCGCGCAGACGCATCCAATGCTGAGACGGCCGAGCGGTCGGCAACCCAACGGTTTCAGCAAAGGACCCCACATGACCTTCTACATTTTCCTCATCGCCTGCTGCGCTGCCGGTAGCACCGGCATCCTGTTTCAGCCCGGCAGTTGGTACGACGGGCTGCAAAAGCCCCGCTTCACCCCGCCCAACTGGTTGTTTCCGGTGGCCTGGACGACCATTTATCTGTTACTGGCGTGGGCCGGTTATCGCCTGACCCTCATCCCCGGCAGCCAGACAGTGCTGGCCTTGTGGGCCGCGCAGATTGCGCTGAACACCTTGTGGACGCCGGTATTCTTCGGTGCCCACCGGATCTTTGCCGGGATGGTCATCATCGTAGCGCTCTGGCTGGTGGTGGCGGCCATGGTGGTGATGGCGATTCAGCTGGACCTCATCACCGGGCTGATTCTGTTCCCTTATCTGGTGTGGCTGACCGTTGCCGCCGCCCTTAACTTCTCGATCCTGCGTCACAACCGCTAACCCACTCACGCCGCTCGGGTGCGGCCGGCCTGTTGAACCAGCAGGCCGGCCAGTGCCGACAAGGCCAGCAGGACCACCATCCCACCGTAGACGTTGGTGGTGGTCACCAGCCCCGCCGCTTTAATCGAAACTCCCGCAATCAATGCCGGCACGCAAAAGGCCAGGTAACTCAGGGCCAGAAAAGCCGCCATCAATGCGCCCCGCTCGTGGGCGTGCGCCAGCGGCAGCAGCAGGCGCAAGGCGCCAAGAAAGCTGGCGCCGAAGCCGACCCCGGCGACCACCGCCCCCGTGAAAAACAACCACAGCCAGCCAAGATTGACGGCCGCCAGGATCACCGACACCCCGATTGCCAGAAAACTGCAGCCAACCAGCAAAGCCAGCCGGGGCGCCCGCAGCCTCAGGCTATGGATGGACAAGGCGCCACTGATGGTCAGCGCCGCCACCGCGAATCCGCCATTGAGTACCGACGTGGAGCCCGTGGCTGCCGCCAGCAAAGAAGGCGCCAGTGACAGGAAAAACCCGCCCAGCGCCCAGGCGGCGATGTCCGCCGGCAGCACCAACAACAGCATCGACCGCGCCTGGGCCGGCACCGCCAGCCTGGGTCTCAACGTTTTTAGAACGCCGGGCTGCGGTGTCACCGTCTCGGCCACACGCAGCAGGTAAAGCGCCTGCCCCACGAACGCCGTCAGCAGCAGCCCGTAAGCCAGGGCCATGGGCAATGGTGCATACGCCACCAGCGCGCTGGTGCCCAGAGCGCCCAACGCCATGCCGAACATGGGTGTGATGCTGTTGAGCAGCGGACCTTGCCGGGCGTCGCTGTCCAGCATCGCCGCGCCCAGCGCACTGGTCGCGATCCCCGTCGCCACGCCTTGCAGCACCCGGGCGAGGATCAACCCGCTGACATCGGTGGCAGTGATGAACACCAGCATCGAGACGATTTCCAGCAGCAGCCCAAGGAAGATGACCGGTCGCCGGCCGAGGTAATCCGACAGCGAGCCGAACACCAGCAACGTGGCCAGCAGGCTCAACGCATAAACCGCAAAAATGATCGTCAGCAGCGCCGACGAAAACCCCCAGGCCTGCTGATAGAGGTGGTAAAGCGGAGTGGGCGCACTGGAGGCCGCGAAGAAACACAGCAGCACGAACGCCAGGAATCCAAGGTGACTGCGCCTCCGGCCATCGACATGCGGGTACTGCAAAGAATCAGACACGGGTACACTCTCCCAAAAAAGCACGCCACAAAAGCTATGAATTAGCGTTTGGAGTGTGCGATCAGCTTCCGCTTAAAGCAAATACTTTGTGTTAAGGTCCGCACCATGGCTATCAAAGAAGGCATTCGCACCGGCGGCCGCAGTGCGCGGGTGCAGACATCGATTCACGCAGCCGTGCGCGACTTGCTCCAGGAGCAAGAGCGTTCTGCCCTCAGCGTGCCCATGATTGCGGCCCGTGCCGGCGTCACGCCGTCGACCATATACCGGCGCTGGGGTGACCTGACCTCGCTGTTGGCCGACGCCGCTGTTGAACGCCTGCGCCCGGACGAACCCGTCGATTGCGGCAACCTGCGCGATGACCTGCGCACGTGGGTCGAGGTCTATCTTGAAGAAACCAATTCCGCCCCAGGCCGGGAAATGATGCGCGACGTGGTTGCGAGCAGTGCCACGCTGTGCTCGGGCAAATGCCTGAACATAGTGCGCGACCAGCTGCAGATCATCATCGACCGCGCCCGGGAACGCGGCGAACACAGCCCTTCGGCCGATGATCTGGTCGACGCCGTGGTGGCACCGATGGTTTACCGCATTCTGTATGCCGAATCGGCTCCGAGCCTTGAACGCGTGCATCAATTGCTGGACCGCTGCCTGAGCTGATCGCCCTAACGACACAACTGCCGCGCAGGTTGCCGCGCAGGGTTGCGCTGCGGTAACGGCCTCACCGGCCGAGCGCGCAGGACGATGAGCCGCTATCATGCCGGCTCATCGATCATAGGTGCCCTTCCCCCCATGCATACCCTTGCAGACCTGCGTTCCGGCAAACTGGCCGGCGTCACGCGGCTAACCCTCAAAGACGGCCTCAGCACATTCCCCGAGGAAATCTTCAGCCTGGCCGATTCGCTGGAGGTGCTGGATCTGAGTGGCAACCAGCTGACTGAATTGCCGGCCGATCTGCATCGCCTCAAGCACCTGAAAGTCCTGTTTTGCTCCAACAATCCTTTCACCCGCTTGCCCGAATGCCTGGGCCAGTGCGAGGCATTGTTTTTCGTCGGTTTCAAGGCCTGCCAGATCGTCGAAGTGCCCGCCAGCGCCCTGCCGCCGAACGTGCGCTCGCTGGTGCTGACGGACAACCGCATCGAAACACTGCCCGACGCCATCGGAGGGTGCGCGCAGCTGCAAAAACTGATGCTTGCCGGCAATCGGCTGAGACAATTGCCTGAATCGCTGGCCGGCTGCCAGCGCCTCGAATTGCTGCGCATCGCGGTCAATCAACTGCATGAGCTGCCGCGCTGGCTGCTGGAGATGCCTGCGCTGGCCTGGCTGGCATTCGCCGGCAACCCGCTGAACGACATTCATACCGAGGCGCCGGTCCGGCAGATTCCCTGGCAGCAGTTGACGCTGCAACAGGTACTGGGAGAAGGCGCTTCGGGGGTGATTCAACAGGCCGTGTGGCGCGCGGACGACGTCACCCCGGCAATCGACGTGGCGGTGAAGCTGTACAAGGGCGACGTCACCAGCGACGGTTCGCCGTTGAACGAGATGCAGGCGTGTATCGCAGCGGGTCGGCATGCGCATTTGATCCCGGTGCTCGGGCAGATCGAAGACCATCCGCAGGCCGTACGAGGGCTGGTTCTGGAACTGATTGCGCCCTCCTTCATGACCCTCGCCCGCCCGCCGACCCTGGAATCCTGCACCCGAGACACCTATGGCGGCACGCAGCTCAGCCTGTCGAGCGTAACGCGAATGGCTGCCGGAATTGCCGCCGCCTGCGGGCACTTGCACGCCCGCGGTATCAACCACGGTGACCTGTACGCGCACAATATTCTGTGGAACGAACACGGCGACACGTTGCTCGGCGACTTTGGCGCAGCCGCGTTTTATCCCGACGTTGAAACCAGCCTCAGGCTGGAACGCATCGAGGTCAGGGCGTTCGGGATACTGTTGAGGGAATTGCTGGACTGTTGCGAGGCGAGCGACCCGCACACTGCGCGGTTGCAGCAGTTGGCACAGCGCTGCGTGCAGGCGGACGCGATGCAGCGGCCCGGGTTTGCGGAGATCGAGCGGCAGCTTGATGCCTGAATATTTGGGGTTTGAAGCGGGTTGCAGCGTGCAGAGGTCGTTAGACCTTGCCTCGGATTAAACGTAGGGGCCGGCAAACACCGCTGCAGCCAGGCATACCACCGTTACTCGAATGAAATCCGATTCTGCAGGAGCCAGGCATACCACCGTCAATCGGCTGAAAACCCATTCTGTAGGAGCCGGCTTGCTGGCGAACCCGTCGTGTCAGTCGACATCTTTATGGCAGATACACCGGGTTCGCCAGCAAGCCGGCTCCTACAGGTTTTTGCGCGTGTTCGGTATCTGTGCCAGCCTGAAAATCACGCTGAAGCAGCCAGGCACATCACCGTCAGTCGGATGAAATCCTATTCTGTAAGAGCCGGCTTGCTGGCGAACCCGTCGTGTCAGTCGACATCTCTATGGCAGACACACCGGATTCGCCAGCAAGCCGGCTCCTACAGGTTTTTGCGCTGCGTTCGGGATCTATGCCAGCCTGAAAATCAGGCTGAAGCAGCCAGACACACCACCGTCAATCGAATAAAATCCCTTCCTGTAGAAGCCAAGCACACCGCCGTTATTAGAATGAAATCCCATTTCTGTAGGAGCCGGCTTGCTGGCGAACGCGTCGTGTCAGTCGACATCTTTATCGCTGCTTGACCGAGTTCGCCAGCAAGCCGGCTCCTACAGGTTCTGCGCTGCGTTCGGGATCTGTGCAGACGGCGCGTTATGCCGAGGTCGTTGAGGCATCAGGTTCAACGGCTTAGCCAGCACCGGCAGGACCGATCCCCACCCACCGCAGCGTTAACCGGCGAGCCCCACGTAGACGTTCTGCACGTCATCGTGGCTGTCGATGGCTTCAAGGAATGCTTCAACCTCGGCCATTTGCTCCTCGCTCAGACCCTCGACCGGATTCTTCGGGCGGTAGCCGATTTTCGCGGACTCAACGGTGAAGCCGAAGTCAGGCAGCGCCTTGCACACCGCGTCAAGGTCAGTGGTATCGGTATAGAACGTCGCGACGCCCTCTTCGCCTTGTTCAACGTCCTGCGCGCCGGCCTCGATGGCGGCTTCTTCGGCATCGGCATCGGCGGACGTAGCCGCCGCGTCGATCATGCCCAAGTGATCGAAGTCCCAGGTGATCGAGCCCTCGGCGCCCAGCTGGCCCTTGCGGAACAGCACGCGAATCTCGGACACGGTCCGGTTGATGTTGTCGGTCAGGCATTCGACGATGACCGGCACCTTGTGCGGCGCAAAGCCTTCGTAGGTGAGCTTCTCGAAGTGCACGTGCTCGCCCAGCAGCCCGGCGCCTTTTTTGATGGCGCGCTCAAGGGTTTCGCGCGGCATGGAGGCCTTTTTGGCCTGCTCGACCACCAGACGCAGGCGCGCATTCATGTCGGGATCAGCCCCTGAACGCGCGGCAATCATGATCTCTTTGGACAGCTTGCCGAAAATCCGCCCTTTGGCGTTGGCAGCCGCTTCTTTGTGTTTGACCTTCCACTGTGCGCCCATGATTGCTCTCTTGTTCCGATGGCGATAAACCGCTCGCAGCCCGCGCACTTCGCACGCCCGGCCAGTAGCGGTAAACGCTGAAAATGGGTAATCGATGATGACTTGCCGGGGTGCAACCGCGGCGACCGGCGCATTTTATACACGCCGGCGCCAGAACACACCCCTGCCAAGCGCTGGCCTGCCACTGCCTGACTCAGAGACCTGCCCCCGGTGCCAAACATCACCGGACATAAGCGGACGTTGAGGGGCAACCACGCGCGACTCAATCAACGGTGCTTGAACGCCGGTTCGCGCTTTTCAATGAAAGCCGCCATGCCTTCCTTCTGGTCTTCACTGGCAAACGCGGCATGAAACACCCGGCGCTCAAAACGAATCCCCTCGGCCAGACTGACCTCAAAGGCGCGGTTGACGCTTTCCTTGACCATCATCGCCACCGGCAAGGATTTTGCGGCGATCACCGCCGCGACTTTCAGTGCTTCATCAAGCAATTGCTCTTGAGGCACTATCCGCGCCACCAACCCGGCGCTTTCCGCCTCCACAGCGTCGATCATGCGCCCCGTCAGGCACATTTCCATGGCCTTGGCCTTGCCGACCGCGCGGGTCAGCCGCTGCGTACCGCCCATTCCCGGCAACACGCCCAGCTTGATTTCCGGCTGGCCGAATCGTGCGTTGTCTGCCGCCAGGATGAAGTCGCACATCAACGCCAGTTCGCAGCCCCCACCCAGGGCAAAGCCGGACACGGCGGCGATGATGGGTTTGCGGCGATTAGCCACCCGGTCGCTGTCGCTGAACAAATCCTCCAGGTAGATCTGCGGGTACTTGAGCTCGGCCATCTCTTTGATGTCCGCGCCGGCAGCGAACGCTTTGGCCGAGCCGGTGAGCACGATGCAGCCAATGCCGTGGTCACGCTCCAGCTCGTCGAGGGCGTGGTTGAGCTCGCTGATCAGCTGCGCATTGAGGGCGTTCAGCGCCTCAGGACGATTGAGGGTCAGCAGCGCAACACGACCTTTGATCTCTTTTAGGATTGTCAAGTAACTCATTGATTTTTATCCTTATTATTCAAATAGCCAAACCTGATCGGCAACGCGACTATCTAGATTGATTACGACCTGTAACCCGTTGATTTCAGTCAATAAGTTCAACCGCCATCGCAGTCGCCTCTCCGCCGCCGATGCAGATCGCTGCCACACCGCGCCGCAGCCCGCGTTGCTTCAGGGCCGACAGCAGCGTCACCAGAATTCGCGCACCCGATGCACCGATGGGATGCCCCAGGGCACAAGCTCCGCCGTGCACGTTCACCTTCTCGTGTGGCAGTTGCAGCCGGCTCATCGTCACCAGCGCTACCACTGCGAATGCCTCGTTGATCTCGAACAGATCGACTTCGCTCAGCGACCACCCGGTTTTGCTCATCAGCTTGTCAATTGCCCCCACCGGCGCCGTCGGAAACAGGCCGGGTTCGTTGGCGTAAGCGGCGTGGCCGTGAATGACCGCCAGGGGAGCAAGCCCACGTCGCCGGGCTTCGGATTGGCGCATCAGGGTCAACGCCGCCGCGCCATCGGAGATCGAGCTTGAGTTGGCCGCCGTCACCGTGCCGCCTTCACGGAACGCAGGTTTGAGCTGAGGGATCTTGTCCAGCCGGGCCTTGGGCGGTTGTTCATCCTGGCGGATGGTTTTGCGCTCCTTGCCCACGGTGACTTCAACCGGGACGATTTCAGCATCGAACCAGCCCCGCGTCATGGCTTCCTGCGCACGGGTCAGAGACGCGACGGCAAAGGCGTCCTGCGCCTCCCGGCTGCAATTCTCAAGGCCTGCGCACTCCTCGGCGAAGGTGCCCATCAGGCGACCGCGGTCGTAGGCGTCTTCGAGGCCATCGAGAAACATGTGATCGATGATTTTGCCGTGACCCATGCGATAGCCGCTGCGGGCTTTCTCCAACAGATACGGCGCGTTGGTCATGCTTTCCATGCCACCGGCGATCACCACCTCGGCGCTGCCTGCCAGGAGTATGTCGTGGCCAAGAATGGCCGCCTGCATGCCCGATCCGCACATCTTGTTCAACGTCGTGCATGGGGTGGCATCGCCCAGCCCGGCGCCCAATGCGGCCTGGCGCGCCGGCGCCTGGCCGAGACCGGCCGGCAGCACACAGCCGAACAGCACCTCGTCGACGTCGGCGGGCTCGATACCCGCCCTGGTCACGGCGGCGCGAATGGCTGCGGCGCCCAGCTCCGGGGCGGTCAGGCTTTTCAGATCACCCTGAAAGGCGCCCATGGGCGTGCGCGCGGCACTGACGATCACCACGGGGTCGTCATTCGGAATCTGGCGTTTGTTCAGTGACATGATGAAGCCTCCTCGATTAGCGCGCAGCCATGCGCAGGGCACCGTCGAGGCGGATGACCTCGCCGTTGAGCATGCTGTTGTCGATGATGTGGCGCACCAGCGCTGCGTATTCTTCCGGCTTGCCGAGCCGCGGCGGAAATGGCACCCCGGCGGACAGGCTCTCGCGAACCTGCGGAGTCATGCCGGCCATCATCGGGGTTTCAAAGATCCCCGGGGCGATGGTCATGACGCGAATGCCGTAGCGCGCCAGTTCACGGGCGGCCGGCAGCGTCAGGCTGACAATGGCGCCTTTGGACGCTGCATAGGCGGCCTGGCCGATCTGGCCGTCGTACGCTGCAACCGAAGCGGTGTTGATGATGACGCCGCGCTCGCCGCCCGCATCAGGCGCGCTTTCGGCAATCGCAACCGCAGCGAGGCGCAACAGATTGAAGCTGCCGATGAGGTTGACGTTGATGACGCGGCTGAAACTGTCCAGAGCATGAGGGCCTTCTTTGCCCAGGATCTTTTCGGCGCCGACGATGCCTGCGCAGTTGACGACGCCGTTGATCTGGCCAAACGCAGCCAGGGCATCGTCCAGCGCCGCTTGCACCGCGCTTTCCTGGGTGATGTCGCACACAGTGCCGCGGGCATTGGCGCCCAGCGTCTGCACCTGGGCGGCGAGCGCCTGGGCGTTGACGTCGATCAGCATCACGCTGGCCCCTGAGTCAACGAGCATCTGTGCGGTGGCCGCACCCAGCCCGGACGCGCCGCCACTGACCAGAAACACCTTGCCTTCGATCTGCATGATTGTGTCGTCCTTAGACTTTTATTGTTGGAGTGACGAAATACTCCGCTCTGGCGCGCCGATGGGCAATAGTCAAAGCGCGCAGAACGCCTGACGGTTTTGGCCAGTGCGGAGGCTCGTTACCGGGCCCGCGGCCGCAAACCTGTCAGGTCTTGGGTTGCAGCAGCGCCTCACCCGCCCGCGCCGACACACGGCGGTTGTCCAGCAACGCCAACGCCGCAATCAGCGCCACGCCGAGGAACGTCAGCTGGAAATCGGCGGTCATGGCGTGCCCGTCATTGCCATGCACGTACATCGCACCGCGCAGCAATAACGCGGCAATCGCCACGCCCAGGCCCATGCTCAGCTGGAAGCACATGCTGAACATCGTCGAGGCATCACTCATATGTGGCTTGGGCACGTCGGCGAAGCCCAGGGTGTTGAACGCCGTGAACTGCATCGAGCGCGACAGCCCGCCGATGAACAGAATCAGCAGAATGAGCGGCCAGCACATGCCCGGCTCAAGCAACGCGCAGGCGGCGATGGCCGCCACGCCGATACACCCGTTGACCAGCAGCACCTGGCGAAAACCCCAGCGCTGCATGATGACGCTGGTGAAGGGTTTCATCGCCAGATTGCCGGCAAACACGCCCAGCACCAGCAAGCCGGCATCGAACGCGGACAGGCCGAAGCCCAACTGGAACATCAGCGGCAGCAGGAACGGCAAGGTGCTGATGGCAATGCGAAACACCGAGCCACCCAGCAGGCTGACGCTGAACGTGCGGATGTGCACCACCGCCACGTTCATCAGCGGATGCGGGTGAGCGCGCATGTGCCGCCAGGCCAGGGCGCCGCTGACAATGCCAAGTGCTACGACGGCAAGACCCGGCCATTGGCTGCCGTGGCCCTGCCCAAGCCGCTCCATGCCGAAGAGCAGCGCGGTGCAGGCGATGCCCAGCAACAAAAATCCCTTGAGGTCAAACGCCCGTGCGCGGGTCTCGTTGTGCCTGGGGATGAGGATCAGCGTGGCGATCAAGGCCAGCACGCCGAGGGGCAGGTTGAGGTAGAAGATCCATGGCCATGAGGCATGGGTGACGATGAACCCGCCCAGTGGCGGCCCGAGTATCGGCGCCACCAGCCCCGGCCAGGTGATCAGCGAAATAGCCCGGACCAGGTCCTTTTTCTCCGTCGCGCGCATCACCGCAAGCCGCCCCACCGGGACCATCATCGCGCCGCTCATGCCTTGCAGCACCCGGGCAGCGACGAAGGCTTCGAGGCTGCTGCTAAGACCGCACAACATCGAGGACGCGGTGAACAGCACGATCGCTGCGCCGAAGACACGTCGCGACCCGAAACGATCGGCCAGCCAGCCGCTGAGTGGAATGAACGCGGCAATCGCCAGCATGTAAGCGCTCATGCCGATGTTCAGATCCACCGCCGCCACACCGAATGTCTTGGCCATCTCCGGCATCGCCGTGGCGATCACCGTGGCGTCGAGGTTCTCCATGAAAAAGGTGACGGCCACCAGCAGGGCGATCAGCGTGGACTGGCGTTGCGACATCGTTCGGCCTCAGGCAAAAAGAGCGTGTGGATCGGGTGTGACTGTGAAGATGCGCGTGGACGCGGAAAACAGCGCATGAAGCTCGCCGGACTCAGGCGTTGAAAAAAACGACTTCAGCGCGGCGCGATTGCAGGCGCGTTGACCCTCGAACAGCACGTCAAGACACCGCGCCAACCATGAAGCCATCCGGCGTCAACCGCCCTTCTTCCGTTGTTGCCAGGCAGCCGCCAGGCCGCTGAGGCAGATGATTGCGATGCCGGCCTGTGCCGTGAGTGACGGCGCGTGGTTGAAGACGATATAGCCCCATACCCCGGCAAAGACGATCTGGCAGTAGCCGAATGGTGCCAGCATCGCCGGCGCTGCAAAGCGGAACGCCTGGGTGAGCATCAAGTGCGCGACCATTCCGCAGCTGCCAAGGGCCAGCATGAACGGAATGTGCTTCCATTCCGGCGATTGCCAAAAGAACGGCACGACCGCGCTCATCAACAGGCTATTGAACAGGCCGGCAAAAAAGTTGCTGGTGGTCGGGCTGTCGTGGGCCGCGACCAGACGGGTCAGCAGCTGGTAGCAGGCAAAGCACAAGGCCGAGCCCAGCGGCAGCAACACCGCCGGCCTGAACAGTTCGCCGCCAGGATGAACGATGACCAGCACGCCGCTGAAGCCCACCAGCACGGCGATCCATTGACCACGGCTGACCTTCTCCTTGAGCAACGGCACCGACAAGGCCGTCACCAGTAACGGCGCGAGGAAGTTGACCGCCGTGGCTTCGGCGATGGGGATGAACATCAGGCCGCTGGTGAACAGCAAACTGGTGCCCAGCAGGCACACCGCCCGCAGCGCCTGCAGCCCGGGGCGCTTGGTGCGCAGCACGCGCAGCCCGGAGGACGGCATGAAAATGCACGCCATCAGCCCGGTGTGCACGACGTAACGGACCCAGACCACCATCATGATCGGGTAAATGCCGGAAAGGTATTTGGACAGGGTGTCGTGGCTGGAAAACAGAAAGGTCGCAAACAGGATCAGTGCGATGCCCTTCAATGGCTGGTTGACGCCGGAGAGCGGCGTGCTGGTGGTGCTCATCAGCGTTCCTTTGGCCTTGCGTGAATGCGGGTGTCCATTGCCGTGCCGAATGCCGGCCAGCCGTACGAGAAGTCCAGCGTCAGCAAGAATATAGAAGCCGTGCACGGATCACCAAGCAAACATGACCGCGCGGTCGTTTTTCCGGCTGGCTGGAACAGCCCTTTCCGCTCGCCCGGATTTCCCTCAGACTGCCGTTCTTGTCGGCTCGAAGGACGCTCAGTGGACCGCATCCAGGAAATGACCCTCTTCGCCGCTGTCGCCGAAGGCCCCAGCTTCGCGGCGGTGTCGCGCAATCTGAACGTGTCCACGGCCACCGTGACCCGTGCCGTCGCGCAGCTTGAAGCGCGCCTCGGCACATTGCTCATTGTGCGCACCACCCGGCAGTTGCGGCTGACCGAATCCGGCCAGCGCTTTGCCGAAGACTGCCGGCGCCTGCTGGCCGACCTGCATGAGGCGGAAAGCGCAGCCGCCGGCATCCACGCCACGCCGCGCGGGTTGCTGACCATCACCGCGCCGCAGGTGTTCGGTGACCTGCATGTCACCCCGGTCATGACCGATTACCTCAGCCACCATCCCCAGGTGCAGATTCGCGGCCTGTTGATGGACCGCGTGGCGGGTCAGCTGGAAGAAGGCATTGACGTGTCGGTGCGCATCGGCGAACTGGCCGACTCTTCCATGACCGCCATTCAGGTTGGCGCTGTCCGCCGCATGGTCTGCGCCTCCCCTGACTATCTGGCGACCCACGGTACGCCCTTGCACCCGCAGGAGCTGGTCGAACGGGAAACCGTGTCCGTCATGATCGGCGGGCGCAGCCCCGCATGGACGTTCCGGATCGATGGCCAGCATCAGGAACTGAAGGTGCAATCGCGGCTGTCGTTGACCTCGTTTACGGCCTCGATTCATGCCGCTCTTGATGGTTGGGGTCTGACCCAGGTGCCGTCGTATCAGATCCGTCAGCACCTGCAGGCGGGCACACTGCGTGCGGTGCTCGAAACCTTCGAGGTCACGCCCTTGCCGGTTTACGTGGTCTACGTCGAGGGCCGCCGGGGTTCGTCCAAGGTGCGCTCTTTTGTCGACTTCTGCGTCCAGCGTTTACGCGAAGATCTGGACTACAACGCCGGACCACGCTGACCCGCCGCGCGCCCGGCTGCGACTGTCGGCAGCATTGCGCATTGCACTCACCGCACAGGAACACAGACTCATGGACAAGCTGCTGGCGCTGAAGATGTTCGTGGAAACGGTCGATGTGAAAGGCTTTTCCGCAGCCGCTCGACAGCTAGGCGTCGCCACCTCCAGCGTCACGCGCATGATCGATGCCCTGGAAGCCGAACTGGGCACGGTGCTGCTCAATCGCTCGACGCGGCAGGTCACGATCTCCGATGCGGGGGCGGCGTATTACCTGCGCGCGCGCAAGATTCTGGATGATCTGGCAGAAGCCGACGCCACCGTGATGGACAGCCAGGACGAGCCTTCCGGGCCGCTGCGGGTGTCAGTGCCGACCGCATTCGGGCGCCGGGTCATCGCGCCACACCTGGCGCACTTCATGGCACGTCATCCGCGCCTGGAGCTGGACATCACGCTGACTGACACGGTCGTCGATCTGTTTGCCGATCGCGTCGATGTATCGATCCGCCTGGGAACGCCTGCGGCCATGGATGGCGTGGTCTGTCGACCGGTCGGCCAGTTCCGCCGACGGGTCGTGGCCAGCGCGCACTACCTCGCCGACCACGGCCAGCCGCAGATACCGCAAGACCTTGCCGGTCACGATTGCCTGCGTTTCAACTTTGGCAATCCGCAGCAGGCGTGGACGTTCATTGCTGACAGTGGCGAGGTTCGCGTGCCGGTGCGCGGGCGCTTCAAGAGCAACAACGCCGAGGTGCTGCGCGAACTGGTGCTGGCCGGCTCGGGTGTCGCGCTGCTGCCGGACTGGCTGGTGGGCCAGGACATTGAAAGTGGCCAGTTGCTGGAGCTGTTCGCTGACCTGCCGGCGCATCCCGACAATGCCAAGGGTCACGTGTCTGCGCTATTTCTGCCGAACCATCGCGGGTCACGGCGGGTGAATGCATTCATTGCGCTCATCCACGAGATTCTCGGGCCTCTGCCGGGCTGAAGATCATCAGCTGCACTGATGGGCGTTATCGACACGCACCATTTTTCGCCACACGTGCGGCTGCCTAAGATGGCTCCATCAGCGAGCCACTCCCCTGCGCTCGCCTTCCACGGACCTGCGAGTAGCCCTCATGAAACTTCCCCTGTTTGTCGCGCTTTTCCTCACCAGCCTGTTTGCCTTTGCCGGCGAGCCGGGTTCACCCCAGACCTCGACTGCAACGTCGGCGCAAACGGCCCAGTACGATTACAGCGAAGACCTGGACATTGCCAAGGTGGTGCGTATCACCAGTGCCAATAACGCCGCCAACCCGTGCGCCCCGGTCAAGGCACATATGGAATACATCGACAGCAAAGGCGTAGCCCACAAACTGGAGTACACACGTCTGGGTGACGCGTGCGAGCACAGCTAACGCCCTTTTGTGCTTGCGCTGGGATGTGATGCCGCAAATCGGGTTAGAGTAGTCACGCTGGCTCCGAAAGGCCCTCGCCGTTACGGCGACCGGCCCGGAGCGCTTTCCATCAATGGCCTGAAGGAAGACCCGCGTGAATCCATCGTCTCACCCAGCGAACATTGCCCAGTTGATTGTCGATGCCATGCATCGCGGTCAGAAAATCACCGAAATCCCCGCTGACAGCGTGCCTGTCGATGCCGCCAGCGCCTACGCGTTGCAACGCGAAATCCTGCGTCTGCGCGAGACCTCAGTCGGCGGCTGGAAAGTCGGTTCCAAGTCGCCGACCGGGCCAATCAACGGTGCGCTGTTGCCGGACGACGGTATTTTTGCCAGCGGCAGTCAGGTCGAATGCGTCGATTACCCTTCGCCCATCCTTGAGCTGGAAATCGCCTTCCGCCTCAGCCGCGCATTCACCCCACGCGAACAGCCCTATTCGGATGATGAGGTGCTGGGCAGCATCGCCACGATGGGCGCGACCATTGAAGTGGTGTCGAGCCGCTTTGCCGCCTGGCCGAAAATCGAACCGCTGCTGGCGTTGGGCGATCTGCTCAACCACGGCGCGTTGATCATTGGCGAGTTCGTTGACTACGACCCGCACTTCCCCTTCGTCGAGCCTGCCCTGACCTTCACCTTCGCGGATGAAGACATCGTGCCCGGCGACGGCGCTAATCCTGCCGGTGATCCACGGCGCCTGCTGCCGTGGCTGGTCAACCACCACACCCAGAACGGCTTGACCGTGACACCGGAGATGGTGATCACCACCGGGTCGTATACCGGCATGTACAAAACCTCCGGGCCAGGCCTGGCCGTAGGCGAGATCCGTGGTCTGCCGCCGGTGGTTGTCGAGCTGATCTAACCGGCTCCGCCTTCGGGTATCCATTCACCGATCTGTAGGAGCCGGCTTGCTGGCGAAGGCACCGGGTCAGTCGATATCAACGTCTTTGAGCCACCGCTATCGCGAGCAAGCTCACTCCTACAGTTTTTGCGTCGGCCTCAACATGCCTGTCGGCACGCCGACCTGCAGGTGCCGGCTCGCTGGTGAATCGCAGTCCCAACGTGTAGGAGCGCGCTTGCCCGCGAAAAATCGAACACCCGCCAGAGATGTGGTGACTGGACCGGCCATTCGCCAGCAAGCCGGCTCCTACAGAGGTCCGGGGTGTCGCAGCAAATGCAATCCCCTTGTGGGACCGGCTTTAGCCGGGAAGCTTTTGCAGTGAGTGCCGCTGAGGCCTCCCTCACGCCTGCCGCCAGTACCCCGGCCGGTTGTACACCTCTTTCAAAAACGCGATGAAGAACCGCACCTTTGCCGGCAGGTAATGCTGTTGCGGGTATACCCCCTGGATGTCGTAGCTGGGCAAGGCAAACTCGTCCAGCACGGTGACCAGTTCGCCGCTTTGCACTTCATTCTGAATTTCCCAGGTCGAGCGCCAGCTCAAGCCCAGCCCGCGCCTGGCCCAGTCAAACAGCAACTCGCCGTCGTTACAGTAGAGATTGCCCGTCACCTTGATGGCCACCGGTTTGCCGTCGCGCTGAAACGTCCAGCCCCGGTGCTGTCCGCCCTGCAGGTTGAAGGACAGGCAATTGTGCTGCGCGAGGTCTTCAAGGGTCTGCGGGAAACCGTGCCTGGCGAAATACGCCGGTGACCCACACACCACGCGTTTATTGGCGTACAGCCTGATGGCCACATAATTGGGGTCGAGCACCTCGCCGATGCGGATGCTCATGTCGTAGCCCTCACGCACCAGGTCCACCACGTTGTCGGTGAGGTTGAAGGACAGCTGCAGGTCCGGGAACCGCGCCTGAAATTCCGGGGCATGGGGCGCGACATGCCGGCGTCCGAAACCGGCCGGCGCCGACACCACCAAGTGCCCGCGAACGCTGCTCTCGTTCTCGCTGATGCTGGCGTCCAGCTCTTCAAACGTCTGCAGCACCCGCCTGGCGTTCTCAAGATACGACTCGCCAGCTTCCGTGAGGGTCAGGCCGCGAGTGGAGCGATGGATCAGCTTGACCCCCAGCCGATCCTCCAGCGCGCTTAGCCGCCGCCCCATGATCACTGGCGTGACGCCCTCCACCAGCGCGGCGCCGGCAAAGCTGCCGCGCGTAGCGACAAGAACATAACTGCGCAACTCGGTGTAACGGTCCATTCGATACTCCAGATACCGATAGAACGGATTAAAACAGCCATTCACAACCAGGCGGTTTCAAATCACGCTGTTCACATACAAAAACTATCGAGTTCAGGAGAATACCCAATGCCCGTCATGAGAGCCATTGAGGCCGCCGTTCTGGTCATGCGCCGTGAAGGCGTCAGCGCCGCGTTCGGTATTCCCGGCGCCGCCATCAACCCCCTGTACGCCGCACTGAAGAAACTAGGCGGCATCGATCATGTCCTGGCGCGTCATGTCGAAGGCGCCTCGCACATGGCCGAGGGCTACACCCGCGCAGTGGCCGGCAACATTGGCGTGTGCATCGGCACGTCAGGGCCCGCGGGCACCGACATGATCACCGGTCTGTATTCCGCGTCGGCCGATTCGATCCCGATCCTGTGCATCACCGGCCAGGCGCCGCGTGCGCGCCTGCACAAGGAAGACTTCCAGGCGGTGGACATTGCCAGCATCGCCGCACCCGTCGCCAAGTGGGCGACCACGGTGATGGAACCCGGTCAGGTGCCCTACGTGTTTCAGAAGGCCTTTCAGTTGATGCGCAGTGGCCGACCCGGTCCGGTGCTGATCGACTTGCCGTTCGACGTGCAGATGGCCGAGATCGAATTCGACATCGACGCCTACGAACCCCTGCCGGTGATCAAACCCCAGGCCAGTCGCAGGCAGATCGAAAAAGCCCTGGCGATGCTCAACGCCTCCGAGCGTCCATTGATCGTCGCGGGCGGCGGGATCATCAACGCCGACGCGTCGGGCGCGCTGGTGGAGTTCGCCGAACTCACCGGCATCCCGGTTATTCCGACACTGATGGGTTGGGGCGCCATCCCTGACGATCACCCGCAAATGGCCGGAATGGTCGGCCTGCAAACGTCCCACCGCTACGGCAACGCCACAATGCTGGCGTCCGATCTGGTCCTCGGCATCGGCAACCGCTGGGCCAACCGGCATACCGGTACGGTTTCGGTGTACAGCGAGGGGCGCACGTTCATCCACGTCGACATCGAACCGACACAGATCGGCCGGGTTCTGACCCCGGACCTGGGGATTGTCTCTGACGCAGGCGCGGCGCTGGCGATGTTCATCGACGTGGCGCGCGAATGGCACACGGCAGGCAAGTTGAAAGACCGCCGCGCGTGGCTCGCCAGTTGTCAGGAGCGCAAGCGCACGCTGCAGCGCAAAACCCATTATGGGGACATCCCGGTCAAGCCCCAGCGCGTGTATGAGGAGATGAACCGCTACTTCGGCAAGGACACCTGTTATGTGAGCACCATCGGCCTGTCGCAGATTGCCGGCGCGCAGCTGCTGCACGTGTACAAGCCGCGCCACTGGATCAACTGCGGCCAGGCCGGCCCACTGGGCTGGACCATTCCGGCAGCACTGGGCGTGGTGAAGGCCGACCCGAGCCGCCGCGTGGTCGCCCTGTCGGGTGACTACGACTTCCAGTTCATGATCGAAGAACTCGCAGTGGGCGCCCAGTTCAAGCTGCCGTACCTCCACGTGGTGGTGAACAACGCCTACCTCGGCCTCATTCGCCAGGCTCAGCGTAATTTCGACATGGATTACTGCGTGCAACTGGCCTTCGACAACGTCAATGCCCCGCAGCTGGAGGGCTACGGCGTTGACCACGTCGCGGTAACCGAAGGGCTGGGCTGCAAGGCGATACGCGTTTTCGATCCAGCCCACTTGCAGGCTGCCTTCGCCGAAGCCTCGGGGCTGATGCAGCAATACCGCGTGCCGGTGGTGGTGGAGGTCATTCTGGAGCGTGTCACCAATATCGCGATGGGCACCGAAATCAACGCCATCAACGAGTTCGAGGCGCTGGCCGAAACGCGATGCGACGCCCCTACCGCCGTCAGCCTGCTGGACTGATCGCGCTCCCCTTTGCCGCTTACAAACAAGGAGTACGCCATGCCGCGTTTATGCGCCAACCTGTCGATGTTGTTCACTGAGGTGGATTTTCTGCAGCGCTTTGAAGCCGCCGCCAACGTTCCTTTCAGCGGAGTGGAATACCTGTTTCCCTACGATTTCAGCTCGGCCCAGATCAAAGCCGAACTGGAGCGCAACCGTCTGACCCAGGTGCTGTTCAACCTGCCGGCCGGCGATTGGGCCAACGGCGAGCGCGGAATCGCCTGTCATCCTGATCGAGTTGAGGAATTCTACGCAGGGGTCGATCTGGCCATCGCCTACGCCAAGGTCCTGGGCAACACACAGGTCAATTGCCTCGCCGGGATCAAGCCTCCAGGGGTGGATGAAGGACTGATTGAAAAAACCTTCGTCGACAACCTCAAATACGCCGCCGACCGGCTCCAGGCCCAAGGGATCGGACTGGTCATGGAAATGATCAACACCCTCGACATTCCGGGCTTCTACCTGAACACCACGGCCCAGGCGATGGCGATTCGCGACAAGGTCGGCAGCCAAAATCTGTCGCTGCAATACGACCTCTACCACATGCAAATCATGGAAGGCGACCTGGCCCGCACCCTGGAAAAGCACCTGCCGGTGATCCGGCACGTGCAGTTGGCAGACAACCCTGGTCGGCATGAACCGGGCACGGGCGAGATCAACTACGGCTTTTTGTTCAGGCACCTGGACCGGTTGGGCTATCGCGGCTGGATCGGCTGTGAGTACAAACCCCTGACCACCACCGAGGCAGGACTGGGCTGGTTGAAGGCACACAATCTGGTGTGACCTGCGCCGTGTCGGCGCGCGCTTGCCGGCAATTGCATGTGTCATGCGAACTCCGGCGTCAGGCGCCAATTGCCCTCGCGGGCAAGCGCGCGGCTACACGAGCCTCACTGCACGAGCCTCACTGCACGAGCCCCACTGCGCGACTGATTCGCGAACACGTCCGAGCGATTAATCCGGGCTATCCAATCCGACCTGTCTCACAAGAGGAACAACTCATGGCCACCATCGGCTTTATCGGCACCGGCATCATGGGCCTGCCCATGGCGCAAAACCTGCAGAACGCAGGCCATCAACTTATTCTTTCCCGGCACTTCAGTTCACCACCTGCGGCTCTGATAGACGGCGGCGCCATGGTATTGGCCAATCCGCGGGAGGTGGCGCAAGAGGCGGAGTTCATCATCGTCATGCTGCCCGACACCCCGCAGGTCAATGACGTGCTGTTCGGCGAAAACGGGCTGAGCGAAGGCTGCAGCGCAGGCAAGTTGGTGATCGACATGAGCTCGATCTCACCATCGGCAACCAAAGGCTTCGCCGAGAAGATCAACGCGACCGGCGCGCGCTACCTTGACGCTCCGGTGTCCGGGGGTGAGGTGGGCGCAAGGGCCGCGACGCTGAGCATCATGGTCGGTGGCGAGCAGGCCGCGTTTGACAGTGCCCTGCCCCTTTTCCAGGCCATGGGTAAAAACATCACCCTGGTCGGCGGCAACGGCGACGGGCAGACCGCCAAAGTGGCCAACCAGATCATCGTCGCGCTGAACATTCAGGCGGTTGCCGAGGCCTTGCTGTTTGCCTCGAAGAACGGCGCTGATCCGGCCAAAGTGCGCGAGGCGCTGATGGGCGGATTCGCCTCGTCGAAAATTCTGGAAGTGCATGGCGAACGGATGATCAACGGGACGTTCAGTCCGGGCTTCAGGATTGCCCTGCATCAGAAGGACTTGAACCTGGCGCTTGAGGGCGCACGCGAACTGGGGCTGAACCTGCCCAACACCGCCAACGCGCAGCAAGTGTTCAGCACCTGCGCGGCGCTGGGCGGGAGTGGCTGGGATCACTCGGGGTTGATCAAGGGCCTGGAGCACATGGCCAACCACTCGATTCGCGGTGATCACACGCCAAACTGAATGCGCTCACAGAGGTGTTGCACGTTCCGGCCCCTTCCCGGCTGAAGCCGGTCCTACAATGTTCATGCCGCTGACCGCACGCTTAGTTTTGCTTAGCTTTGCTTTGCTTTGCTTTGCTTTGCTTTGCTTTGCTTTGCTTTCAGTGGGACCGGCTTCAGCCGGGAGGGGGCATGCCCTCCTGCCGCATCCCGGAGTGCAGACGATAAGAAGCCAGGCACCTCTCGGACTGCCTGGCTTTTTGTCAGAGCGAAACGGTTACATCAAACTGCGAATCCTCAAAAGATATTGATCGGGTAATCGGCGATCAGGCGAAACTCTTTGACGTCGCCGTCGGGCTGATCACCATTAGCGGTGTGCCACGCCTGACGCATGCGCAACGACAAGTCCTTGGCCGGGCCGGATTGCACCACGTACTTGGCCTCCAGGTTAGTCTCATGGTGATCACCGTCATCGCCATAACCGGTGTAAGTGCTGTTGGACGGGATATGCGAACCGTCAATGTCGTCACCGTGGATATACCGCACCATGAAACTCAAGCCGGGCGCACCGTAAGTGGCCATGTTCAAGTCGTACCGGGCCTGCCAGGACTTTTCACCCGGGCCGTTGAAGTCGGAATACTGAACAGAGTTGGCCAGCAATATCGAATCGCCCGTATCGCCTGCGCCGTTATTGCCAAACGCCACGTAGTCGAAGGGGGTGTCGCCGTGAACTTTTTGATAGGCCAGCGTCAGCGTATGCGCGGTGAGAAACGAATACGCGGCAGCCAGCGACCACGTTGTGTTGCTGATATCCCCCGCCTTGGCGGCGCCAGTGTCATTGGTGCGGTAAATATTGAAATCCAGATTCACTGACTGCTGGTCAGACAGCGGCAAGGTGTAATTGGCATTACCGTAGTACTGACGCCAGACATCTTTAAGGTCCGAGCCGTACAGGCTGACCGTGAAGTTATCGTTGATCGCGTATTTGCCGCCAGCGTAATCAATGCTGCTCGCTTCAACGTTGGCGTACGCCGCCCAGATACCATGATCGTTGTTGGTGGTCACCGGGCCGTTGCTGCCGGTGAAGTGGCCGCCGTCAAGTTCAAGATTGGCAATATCGCTGCTGAGCAGGTTGAAGCCGGTCGCCGTTTGCGGAAACAAACGAGAGCCTCCGGCCGCGAACACAGGCGCCTCTGGCTGCAGGTTGCCGTAACGCAGTTCGGTCTTGGAGATACGCATTTTCAGCGCGCCGCCTGCCGTGCCGTATTCATCCTGCGGATCGCCATGGCTGTCCACCGGCAGGTTGCCAGTGCCGGTGGTACCGCCACCGCCATCAAGCTTCAAGCCCCAGTAACCGTAAGCGTCGACACCGAAACCTACCGTGCCCTGGGTAAAGCCGGAACTGAAGTTGCCGAGGACGCCCTGGGTCCAGTCCTTGCTGTCGTCCTTGCCATTCTTGTTGTCGCGGTTGAAGTAATAGTTCTTCAGGTGAACGGTCAGGCTGCTGTCGTCGACAAAGCCTTTGGCCTCTGATTGATCACTGACAACCCCTGCCGTTGCCCATTGACTCACACCAAGCGAGACGGCCAGCGTCATCAGATTCCATTTTACGAACGTCATTGTTATCCCCTGTCTGATTAAGGCCCAGCACATCCGCACTTCGATGCGGCGTTCAGTTTCGAGTTCATATGAAAGTTCAACGCAGGGCCGGGCGGTTGGCAGATGGTGACCGCAAAAAATCCAAAGCACGACACACTGTCTTTATAGGTATTGCACGCCCTGGCACTCACCGCAGTACCGGGTTAGAGCGCTCGCGGTCCTGCGGCAGTCTTTTAGCACCGTAAGACGCGGCGATAGCCACACCGCTCTTGATAGTCACTATCGATCTTCGTAATAGTCCAAAGCTTTCAGCCGGTGTTACCGTCGTCGGCGATGAAGAACACGACTCAATTGCTTGATGACTCCGCAGCGTCAGGCGACTGGATCATGCTCCGCTTCATCATTCCTTTGGTAAGACTTTTAGCCACCCACCTCAGTGCGGTGGCTTTTTTTATGCCTGCGCAAGGCAACTACCGTGAACCGCGTGACACAGCTGAATGCAGAAAATTCCCGCCCGATGCCTGAATGGTCTCTATGGGCACGATAGATAAATAACGAGGCAAATGAGAGTGAACTTAGATATAAGGTGCGCCTCATAGTAGCACTCTAATATCACGCAACTTATTTCTCAGGTGCCTCCATGTTCAAAGATCTCACGATAGCCAAGCGTCTTGGCCTGGGCTTCGGGCTCGTCCTCGCACTGATGATCCTGCTGACGCTGGTAGGCGTGAACCGGGTCAGGGTGATTGAATCGACGCTCACAGACGTCAGCGAAGACGCCACCATCAAGCAGCGTTACGCGATCAATTTCCGCGGCAGCGTTCACGACCGCGCCATTGCGCTGCGGGATGCCGTGCTGGTGCGCAACGATGCAGGCCTGGCCACGCACTTGCGCGATATCGAGCGTCTCGACGGGCTTTATCAGGCATCCGCGGCGCCCATGGACCGGATCTTCCAGAGCAAGGGCGCTTCACCTCGTGAACAAGAATTGCTGGCGAACGTGAAGTCGGCCGAGCGCACTGCACTGGCAAGCACCGAAAAACTGCTCAAACTGCGCCAGCAGGGCGATATTGACCAGGCCCAGACGGTGTTGATGGAGCAGGTGTCCGGCGCTTACAAAGACTGGCTCGCCCGCATCAATGCGTTGATTGATCTGGAAGAATCGACCATTGGTGGGCATATCACTTCGGTACGGGCCACTGCGTCGCAATTCGCCTCGCTGATGCTACTGGCCACCGGCGTTGCCGTGGTGTTGGGCATCATTGCCTCGCTGCTGATCATCCGCAGCCTCAAGTCGACCCTGGGTGCCGAACCCCACCAGGTTGCGGCCTCCATCCGCCGCCTGGCAGCCGGCCAACTGACCGACAGGATCGAAACGGCCTACCCCGACAGCGTCATGGGCGCGCTCAAAGCGACCAATCTGCACTTGTCGGCAACCATCACCGAGGTACGTTCGGCAGCGACAGCGTTGACTCATTCTTCCGCGCAGTTGCTGTCCAGTTCCGACAGCAACAGCGAGCAGATGCGCCTGCAGGCCAGCGAAACCCAACAGATGGCCACCGCGATCAACCAGATGGCCAGCACGGTCAAGGAAGTAGCGGGCTATGCCAGCCAGGCAGCCAACGCTACACAAACGGCCGACGAAGAAGTCGAGAACGGCAAGCGCATGGTCGAAGGCACGGCGCAGGCCATGGACCTGTTGGCGCGCAAGCTGGAAAGCGCTGCCGATTCCGTAGGACAGGTCTCCAGCGACAGCCGGGCGATTGAAAATGTCGTGGCGGTGATCAACTCGATCGCTGAACGCACCAATCTGCTGGCGCTCAACGCGGCCATTGAAGCGGCACGCGCCGGTGAAGCAGGCCGCGGTTTCGCCGTGGTGGCCGATGAGGTGCGCTCGCTGGCCAACCGTACCCAGGAATCGACCCAGGAGATTCGCGAGATGGTCGGCCAACTGCAAACCGGCGCCGTGAAAACCGCCGATTTGATGCGCGAAAGCCGCGAGATGGCCCAGCGTACCGTCGAGCAGACCCACGACGCGCAGACTGCTCTGGTGAAGATCCGCCACGAAGTCGGTGCACTCAACGACATGAACGCGCAGATCGCCAGCGCCGCCGCGCAGCAACGGGCAGTGGCCGACGACGTCAGCGTTAACATCAATCGCATCCACGATTCAGCGCTCGAAACCGCAGTCGGCTCCAACCAGGTAGCACGCTCAAGCCGTGAGCTGTCGACCTTGGCCGACGTACTCACCGAGCGTGTCAGCTTCTTCAAGGTCTGACACAAGAGGCCCGACTCAAGCCTTTCACCCCCACGCCTGCGCCGCCCTGTGGCGCAGCCTGCGATCATCCCATATCAGCGCCTCTACGCCCCGATCCGCCCCGATCCGCAACGCACGCCCTCGCCGCATTCGGCACATTCGCTGGAGTCCATCAGCACTTTCTGCTCTAGTAGCGATCCATTATCGCGAGTCGGCTGCGGCCGACTCCGTCATCCATCCGCTGCAAATCGCTGCCGCCAAACCAAAGGTCCCGCTGATGTCTGCCCAACGTTTCAAGCACGCCCTCTCCTGCCTGTCCCTGCTGGCCTGTCTGACTTCCACCGCCGCCTTCGCCCACGCCCACCTTGAGAGCCAGCAACCCGCTGCGGACAGCGAAGTCACCGCGCCTAAAGAGTTGCGCCTGACCTTCTCCGAAGGCCTCGAGGACAAGTTCACCAAGGTCGTCATCAGCCTGGATGCGGCCGACGCGCCGACAGAAATCATTCAGACGCGCAGCGTGGAAACCGACCCCGCTGACAAAAAAATCCTGATCGTGACCCCCGCCGTACCGATGGTGCCGGGCAAGTACAAAGTGGAATGGCATGCCGTGTCGGTGGACACTCACAAGAGCGAGGGCACGTACCGTTTTCAGGTGACGCCATAACGCCATGCACGAAGGATTGATCCTGTGCCGCTTCATCCACTTCGGCGCAGTCCTGTTGCTGTTTGGCATGGCGCTGTTCCGCAGCCGGCTGTTCGGGCCCTGGCTGCGGGCGTTTGACGCCGGGCCGGCCGGCCTCCAACTGCAGCGCAGGACCAGAGTTCTCGCTGGCATTGCCCTGGCCAGTGCTGTGGCATGGCTGATGCTGACCGCCGCCT
Organism: Pseudomonas lutea; assembly: GCF_000759445.1. NCBI lineage: Bacteria > Pseudomonadati > Pseudomonadota > Gammaproteobacteria > Pseudomonadales > Pseudomonadaceae > Pseudomonas > Pseudomonas lutea. The sequence goes on along the minus strand of NZ_JRMB01000001.1, from coordinate 759,037 downwards.
ATCTCAGTGGAGAGTGGGCCAGTGCGGTCGATCCACAAACCCTTGGACTGGTACTCGGCAATACCTGGTTTGGGCACGTGTGGGTCGTGCATCTGGTGCTTAATGCGCTGCTGGTCATTTTCTGCCACCGCGCGACGCCCGGCGCTATCCTGACGCTCAACGCCTTGTTGCTGATGACCCTGGCACCGGTTGGCCACGGCGCGATGTTCGACGGGATCAAAGGCCAACTGCTGATCGTCAACCAGATGCTGCACCTGCTGGGGGTCGGTACCTGGCTGGGCGGACTGGCCATGCTCGCCGTACTCCTCAAATCCGCCGAGGGCGTTGATCTGGCGGCGGTGTTACGCCGCTTCAGCGGTATCGGTTATGGGTTGGTGGCCATCATCATCGCCACGGGTTTGATCAACGTGCGCGCACTCACTGGCGGGCTATGGCCCGTACCGGCATTCGACGGATTTGGTCTGGTGCTGACAGTGAAGGCGACGCTGGTACTGGGCATGTTGGTGCTGGCGGCACTCAACCGGCGACTGGCGCACATGGCCGAGCTGCCGGTGGCACGCTTGAAGCTGAGCGTATTCGCTGAAGGTCTGCTGGGTGCGGGTGCGCTGGCCGCGGTATCGCTGCTGGGCACCTTGCCACCGATGCTGGCCTGAATTTGAGCGCAAGACTCGGAGTGTGAGGATGGGGTGAGGCGGCTAGTGTTCAGTGACGTGAGCCGTCCGTGGAAGATTCCCGCAGGGCGCCTCACGTGACGTTCAGATGCGTCCGACACCTGCCCACACGGGCCCTGACCAGCAGCCTTGACCAGCAGCCATGACATGAGTCCTGACATGAACCGCGACATAAGCCGCCCCTCCACCGACACGACACCCCGAAGCGCAGTCCACGATGCGCGCTGGAACGCTGTGGTCACCCGCGACGCCAGCGCCGACACCTCATTTGTCTACGGTGTACGCACCACCGGCGTCTATTGCCGGCCGGGCAGCGCATCGCGTTTGCCGCGTGCGGAAAATGTGGTGTTTTTCGATGATGCAGCCCAGGCCGAAGCCGCAGGGTATCGCCCCAGCAAACGGACCACGCCCGACCGCCGCGAGCTCGCTGCCGCGCATGCCGCCGCAGTCGCCGCCGCATGCCGGTTGATCGCCGAGGCTGAGCCGTTACCGTCCCTGACAGAGTTGGCGGCTGAGGCCGGGATGAGCCCGTGGCATTTCCATCGCGTCTTCAAAGCGGTAGCCGGTGTAACCCCCAAGGCTTATGCCAATGCTCACCGTGCCGGCAAAGTGCGCAGCAAACTGGCAGACAGCGGGCGCATCACCGACGCGCTGTACGACGCCGGGTTTAATTCCAACAGCCGCTTTTACGAAGCCAGCAGCGCCTTACTGGGCATGACCCCGACGAATTACCGCAAAGGCGGCGCGGATCTCAAAATTCACTTTGCCGTAGGCCAGTGCTTTCTCGGCGCGATTCTGGTGGCGCAGAGCCCTCGCGGGGTGTGCGCCATCCTGCTGGGTGAGGACCCGGATCGACTGGTGCAGAGCCTGCAGGATCAGTTCCACTGCGCCACGCTGATCGGCGGCGATGCAAATTTCGAGCGACTCATGGCCCAGGTGGTGGGTTTTGTCGAAGCGCCGAAGCTGGGCCTGAACCTGCCGCTGGATTTGCAGGGCACCGCGTTTCAGCAACGGGTCTGGCAAGCGCTCAGGCAGATTCCACCGGGGAGCACTGCCAGCTACGCCGAGATTGCCCAGCGCATTGGTGCACCGACCGCCAGCCGTGCGGTGGCCCTGGCCTGCGCAGCAAACAGCCTCGCCGTGGCGATTCCCTGCCACCGGGTGGTGCGCAGTGATGGCGCCTTGTCCGGTTACCGCTGGGGCGTCGAGCGTAAACACGCCCTGCTCACCCGCGAGCGTGACAGCGTCGTTCATAGCCCTGCCGATTTGACGTGCGCTTCAAACGGGCTACCGGCCGAGGCCGGCCCCACGCAACCAGATTGCCCTGCAAACGCCGGTAACAGCTCGGTGCTTGAGAAACCCTGACAGCGGCGTAAGGTCCTTGCACCTGATCTCACAAGGAGCATGGACGTGCCTTCGACCCTTCACGCGATAACCGACACCGCCCCTTCATTCTGGCTGATCGCCGATCAACTCAACGCACGCAACGAAACCGAACGGCTGGACTACATCCGCTCGGGCTTCCCTCCCGGCTGGGTCAAAGTGCTGCGCAACGCTTTTCGGCTGAGCAACAGCCAGCTCGAAACGCTGCTGGCCACCTCGGTCTCGACCCTGGAGCGCCGCCAGCGCCAGCAACGCCCGCTTGACGTGGTCGGCTCCGAACGCCTTGATCGGGTCGCGGCCCTCGCCACCCATGCCGCCGAACTCTTTGAAGACCAGAACACCGCACGTCGCTGGATGATCGCGCCAAACCGCGCCCTCAACGGGCTCACGCCCCTCGCCTTGTGCGAGACCGAGATCGGCGCGCGTCAGGCTCGCCGGGTGCTGAGCGCATTGCAGCACGGCGCGGTGGTCTGATGCAGGCCTGGAGAATCTGCAAAGGGCACGAAGCCCATGACCTGTCCGGAAATGGCGCCGCGAGGTTCGGTGGGCGCTGGAATCACGCCGATCAGCCCGCCGTGTATCTGGCGTTAAGCGCGGCGGGTTGCGCGCTGGACACGCTGACTCAATCCACCGGGCTGCCACAGCGGGGCTTTCAGCTCGTGCACGTGCAATTGCCGGATGACCCCGCGTTGTACTGGCAGCCCGCGCTGAGCCACCTCCCGCCCGGCTGGGACCTCATCCCCGCGGACAGGGTCAGCATGGATTTTGGCGGGGCATGGCTGGGGCGGCGTGAGCAACTCGGGCTGATCGTGCCGTCAGCGGCGATCACCCACACGCGCAACCTGTTGCTCAATCCAGCCCATCCCGCCATGGCGCAGGTCAAAGTGCTTGCTGTGCGTCCCTTCACCTAACACTAAACCGCAACTTGCATAGGCTTATCGCTGAGTATCGACCACAATGCGCCCGCGCACGTGCCCGTCCATGAGCGCGTGCGCGGTGTCGATCACCTCGCTCAAACCGATCTCGCGGCTGATCAACGGCAGCAATGACACATCCAGGTCCCGTGCCAGACGCGCCCAGGCGTCAATCCGGTCCTGACGGGGACGCATCACGCTGTCGATTCCGGCCAGCGTCACCCCGCGCAGGATAAACGGTGCCACCGACGCCGGAAATTCCATCCCTTGGGCCAGACCACAGGCAGCCACGGTGCCCCAGTAGCGGGTGCTGGCGCAGATGTTGGCGAGAGTGTGGCTGCCAACCGAATCGATCGCCCCGGCCCAGCGTTCTTTGGCCAATGGACGGCCAGGTTCGGCCAGGGTGGCACGGTCGAAGATTTCGGAGGCGCCCAGGGACGTGAGGTAGGCGCTCTCGCTCACGCGGCCGGTTGAGGCCACAACCCGATAGCCAAGCCTGGCCAATAAGGCGATGGCAAAACTGCCGACGCCTCCGTTGGCGCCGGTCACCAGCACTTCGCCCTTGTCCGGCGTCAGCCCGTTTTTCTCCAGCGCCATGATCGCCAGCATCGCGGTGTAACCTGCCGTGCCAATCGCCATGGCCTCGGCCGCCGAGAATGCGGCGGGTAGCGGGATCAGCCACTTGCCCTGCAGGCGTGCCCGTTGGGCGAGTCCGCCCCAATGGGCCTCACCGACGCCCCAACCGTTGAGCACGACCTGATCGCCCGGCTTGAAGTCGGGGTCGCCGCTGTGCTCCACCGTCCCGGCCAGGTCTACCCCCGGCACCATGGGAAACTGGCGCACAATCGGGCCCTTGCCGGTGATTGCGAGGCCGTCCTTGTAATTGAGCGTGCTATGACTGACGCGCACGGTGACGTCACCCTGGGGCAGCTGAGTGTCATCGATGTCGCTCAGTTCGGTGCGGTAGCCGTTGTCGTCTTTGTGGATCAGGATGCCTTTGAACATGCCACTTGCTCCTATTTAGACCGCTCGTCTATATCCAGGCCTTAAAGCATCAGCGCGGCAAGCCGCGCAGAAACCCGATGATGAAAGTGTCCAGTGGTTGTGCGTTCTGCACCAGGCGTGCGCGCAGCACGGCGCCCTCCCAGCCAATCCAGAAATACGCCGCCAACTCTGAACAGTCAGTGCGGGCGGGCAGTTCACGCACGGTCACCGCCGCCTCAAAGCAGACGCTCAGCCGCGCCTGCCAGTCGAGGAATACGTTTTCCAGTGCTTCGCGAAATCCGCTGGGCAAGACACTGACTTCCTGCCCCATATTGCCCACCAGACAACCGCGTCTGAACGCATGGCGGGCGATATTGACCTTGGATTCCTGGACGAATCCTGCCAGGCGCTCCAGTGGCGACAGCGACTCATCCAGCAGCCACCGGTCAAGGCGCCGTGCGAAGTAATGGGCGTAGCTGTCCAGCACCGCGAGGCCAAACGCCTCCTTGCTGGCGAAGTAGTGATAAAAGGAGCCCTTCGGCACGCCGATGCGTTTGAGAATGGCGTCAATGCCGGTGGCCATGAAGCCCTGTTCGGTCAGCACCTCGACCCCGCAGCGGATAAGCGCCTCGCGGGTATCGAAGTCATCAGGGCGTGGCACTTTGGGAGGTCGCCCGGGGCGCCTGGGTTTTGCAATGATCTCGTTCATGGGGTTGCATATTAGACCGAGCGTCTATTAAATCAACCGCAACGTTGCATTCGCTGCCCTCTTTGCTTTGGAGACCCTGCCGATGATCGCCTGGCCCGACACCCGCCTGCTCAAGCTGCTGGACATCGAACTGCCGATTCTGCAAGCGCCGATGGCCGGGGCATCAGGCTCGGCAATGGCCATTGCCGTCGGCAAGGCCGGCGGGCTGCCCTCGCTGCCTTGCGCCATGCTCACCCGCGCGCAGATTCGTGAGGAGATGGCGCGCATTCGCGCAGGCACCCATGCGCCGCTTAACCTGAACTTCTTCTGCCACCAGACGCCCGCCGCCGATCCGCAGGCCGATGCCCGCTGGAAGGATCTGCTCAAGCCCTACTACGACGAACTGGGCGCAGATTTCGAGGCGCCCACGCCGGCGTCCAGTCGCGCACCGTTTGATGAGTCTGCCTGCGCACTGGTGGAGGAGTTGCGCCCGGAAGTAGTCAGCTTTCACTTCGGTCTGCCCGACCCTGCTTTGCTGGCGCGAGTAAAGGCCGCGGGCGCCAGGGTGCTTTCCTCCGCCACCACGGTCGAAGAAGCCAGGTGGCTGGAAGCACGCGGGTGCGACGCCATCATCGCCATGGGTTACGAGGCCGGTGGGCACCGCGGGATGTTCCTCAGTGAGGCGCTGCACACTCAGGTCGGCACCCTCGCGCTGGTGCCACAGATCGTCGACGCGGTGTCGGTGCCGGTGATAGCCGCCGGTGGCATCGCCGACAGCCGCGGGATTGCCGCCGCGTTCATGTTGGGCGCCTGTGCTGTGCAAGTGGGCACCGCTTACCTGTTCACCCCGGAAGCGAAAACCTCGTCCCTGCACCAGGCGGCGCTGAGCCGCGCCCAAGACAGCCAGACTGCGATTACCAACCTGTTCACCGGGCGCCCGGCACGGGGCATCGTTAATCGGATCATGCGCGAGATCGGTCCGATGGCGGACGCCGCGCCAGCGTTTCCGACTGCGGGTGGTGCGCTCGTGCCGCTGCGCAGCAAGGCCGAAGCCCGGGGTGACGACGGCTTCATGAATCTGTGGGCAGGCCAGGCTGTCGGCATCAAACATTCGCTGTCAGCGGAAGACCTCACGCGCCAGCTCGCCATTGGCGCGCTTGAGCGCCTCGCCGGTCGCTGACCGGCGGTTGATTAGCTTTCGGGAAGATCCGGCTTTCACGCCGGGGCTAGTCGCTATATATTTCGCTGCATAGCGCCTGATGGATGTCCGGTTGCTCTCCCTTCCCCCAGATTTGCAGCCCCGGAGTTGTTCATGCGCACCGTGCCCCATCGCCTCTCTCTCCCCTCGCTGGTCTTCGCCGTTGCGGCCCTTTCGTCGGGCATGGCCTCTGCCGACGTAGTTCAGGTCGCCGTGGCGGCCAACTTCACGGCGCCGATTCAAGCCATCGCCAAGGACTTCGAAAAGGACACCGGGCACACACTGGTGGCCTCGTTCGGCGCGACCGGCCAGTTCTATACCCAGATCAAAAATGGTGCGCCGTTCGAGGTCTTCCTGTCCGCCGACGACACCACGCCAGCGAAGCTGGACAGCGAAAACGAGACCGTCAAAGGCTCGCGCTTCACCTACGCCGTCGGCACGCTGGCCCTGTGGTCGCCCAAAGAGGGTTACGTTGACAACCAGGGCCAGGTGCTCAAGGACGGCAAGTACGCGCATCTGTCCATTGCCAACCCTAAGGCTGCACCGTATGGGCTGGCCGCCACGCAAACGCTGGAGAAGCTGGGTCTGACCGCTACCACCAAAGACAGGATCGTCGAGGGACAAAGCATCGCTCAGGCCTATCAGTTCGTGCAGACCGGCAATGCCGAGCTGGGGTTTGTCGCGCTTTCTCAAGTGTTCAAGGACGGCAATCTCAGCGGCGGCTCGGCGTGGATCGTACCCGCAGATTTGCATGAGCCGATCAAGCAAGACGCAGTGATTTTGAACAAAGGCAAGGACAATGCCGCCGCGAAGGCCTTGATGGACTATCTCAAAGGGCCTAAAGCCACTGCGATCATCAAATCCTTCGGGTACCAGCGGTAAATGCTGCCGGGCAGTGCCGACTTCGCGGCCATCTGGCTGACGCTCAAACTGGCGTCCCTGACGACGGTGATTCTGCTCATCGTCGGCACACCCATCGCGCTGTGGCTGGCGCGCACGCGTTCCTGGCTCAAGGGCCCGATCGGCGCCGTGGTGGCATTGCCGCTGGTGTTGCCGCCCACGGTGATCGGCTTTTACCTACTGCTATTGCTGGGGCCCAACGGAGCAGTCGGGCAACTGACCCAGCGGCTGGGGCTCGGCACGCTGACCTTCAGCTTTACCGGGCTGGTGATTGGCTCGGTGCTGTACTCCTTGCCGTTCGTGGTGCAGCCCTTGCAGAACGCTTTCGCGGTAATCGGCCCCCGCCCGCTTGAGGTTGCCGCGACGTTGCGCGCAGGGCCCTGGGACAGCTTTTTCTCGGTGATCCTGCCCCTGGCGCGCCCCGGATTCATCACCGGCGCCATCCTGGGGTTTGCCCACACCGTCGGCGAATTCGGCGTGGTGCTGATGATCGGCGGCAACATCCCGGACAAGACCCGCGTGGTGTCCACGCAAATCTACAACCACGTCGAATCCATGGAGTACGCTCAGGCCCACTGGCTCGCCGGCGCCATGCTGGTGTTTTCCTTCCTGGTGCTGCTGGCGCTGTACTCCAGCGGCAAGGCCAAATCGCCCTGGAGCAGCGCGTGAGTTCAAACCTTGAAGTGCGCCTGAACCTGGCCTATGCCGGGTTCACGTTGAATGTGGACCTGACCTTGCCCGGGCGCGGCGTGACCGCACTTTATGGCCCGTCCGGCTCCGGCAAGACCACGTGCCTGCGCTGCATCGCCGGGCTGCAAAATGCTACCGGCGGCTACGTCAGGGTGAATGGCGAAGTCTGGCAGGACGCCTACAACGCGGTGTTCGTGCCTGCACATCAGCGCGCCCTGGGCTACGTTTTTCAGGAAGCCAGTCTGTTTGCGCACCTGAACGTCGAGGGCAATCTGCGGTTCGGTTTCAAGCGCATTGCCGAGCGCGAACGCCGTATAACGCTGGAGCAGGCGACCGCGCTGCTGGGGATCGATCACCTGCTGCAACGCTCGCCCGACACGCTTTCAGGTGGCGAGCGCCAGCGGGTCGGTATCGCTCGCGCACTCTTGACCAGCCCGCGTTTGCTGTTGATGGACGAGCCGCTGGCCGCACTCGATCCGCAACGCAAAAGCGAAATCCTGCCCTACCTCGAACGCCTGCACGACGAGCTGGATATCCCGATCATTTACGTCAGCCACGCTCAGGATGAAGTGGCCCGGCTGGCCGACCATCTGGTCCTGCTCAGCGAAGGCAAGGCGCTGGGCAGCGGGCCGATCGGCGAAACCCTGGCCCGGCTGGATTTGCCGCTGGCCATGGGCGACGAGGCGGGCGTGGTCATCGCTGGCAGCGTGCTGGCTTACGACGCCGCCTACCAGCTGATCACCGTCGGCTTGCCTGGCAGCGAACTGAGTATCCGCGTTGCGCACTCGGCACTGCTGCCCGGCAAGCCGCTGCGTCTGAAAGTGCAGGCGCGAGACGTGAGCCTCAGCCAGCAACCCGACGCGCAGAGCAGCATCCTCAATCGCCTGCCGGTGACCGTCGTCGAGGAGATTGCGGCGGACAACACGGCCCATGTGCTGGTGCGCCTCGACGCCGACGGCACCGCGCTGCTGGCGCGCATTACCCGTTATTCGCGGGACCAGTTGCAGCTGCAGCCCGGCCAGCGGCTCTGGGCGCAAATCAAATCGGTGGCATTGCTCGCCTGACCGGGCGGCCTTCGCAAAGCCTCTTTTGCAATTATTCGGCACGACTGCGCAGCGCAACGGTCAATGCAACAAGACCCGCGTTCAGGACTGCCTTTCATGCCGGACACCATCCACAGCGAAGATTTGCCCAAAGATTTGCACTACGTCGATGACAGCCAGCCGGGCTTCAGCCGCAAGATCCTGCGCGGCAAATTTGCCTATTTCGACACCGACGGCCAGCGTATCCGCGACGAGGACGAGATCAAGCGCATCAATGCGCTGGTGATCCCGCCGGCCTACACCGACGTGTGGATCTGCGCTGACCGCCAGGGCCACTTGCAAGCCACCGGCCGCGATGCACGTGGGCGCAAGCAGTATCGCTACCATCCGCGCTGGCGCGAGATCCGCGACGAGAACAAATACTCGCGGATGATTGCCTTCGGCAAGGCGCTGCCCAAAGTACGCAAGCAGCTGGAAACCCAGTTGGCCAAGCCCGGCATGGGCCGCGAGAAAGTCATGGCGGCGGTGTTGTCGCTGCTCGATCAGACGCTGATCCGTATCGGCAACAGTCAGTATGCGCGGGACAATCGCTCGTACGGCCTGACCACGCTGCGCAACAAACACGTGGACGTCAAAGGCAGCAAGATTTATTTCGAGTTTCGCGGCAAAAGCGGGGTCGAGCACCGGCTCAGCGTCACCGACCGGCGCCTGGCGAACATCATCAAGCGCTGCATGGAATTGCCCGGTCAAAACCTGTTCCAGTACCTGGACGACGACGGCCAGCGGCATTCCGTCTCCTCCCACGACATCAATCAGTACCTGCACAAGCTGACCGGTGCCGATTTCACCGCCAAGGACTACCGCACCTGGGCCGGCAGTGCGATGGCCCTGGCGACCCTGCGCAAGTTGCACTGGGAGCCGGAAGCCGACGCGAAGAAGCACGTCGTGTCCATGGTCAAGGAGGTGGCGCGCCTGCTGGGCAATACCCCGGCGGTGTGCCGCAAGTGCTACATCCACCCGGCAGTGCTCGAAGCCTTTGCGGTCGGCGAGCTCGCCAAATTGCCGCGCATCCGGCAGCGCAAAGGCCTGCGCATGGAGGAAGTCGCGCTGGCCGGTTTCCTTCAGGGCCTGCAGGCTGCAGAAGTCATTCGTGAAGCATCAGAAGAACTGGCAGGAGAAACATCATGAAACCCGATAACGCCCACATCCCTGGCGAAAAGCTCAATGACCCGGACGCGCGTCCCGCCGACGTTGCCGACGACCGCGAGCGCACCGACGACGTCCGCGAAGACGAACCGCTGACCGGCGGTGAACACGACGACGCCGGCCACACGCCCAAAGTGCCCCTCGCTGAGTAAACCGCTCCCGCTTTCCCGGATTCAAAGGCCTCACCCATGACCACTGCTCCACGCACGCCAGACGACGCTCGCCCATCCTCTTTCACTGTTGACCCCGACCTTCCCGGATTCGTCCGGGTCCGCGGTGCCCGGGAGCATAATCTCAAGGATGTTGACGTCGACATCCCCCGCGACGCGCTGGTGGTCTTCACCGGCGTCTCGGGCTCGGGCAAATCCTCACTGGCGTTTTCCACGCTGTATGCGGAAGCCCAGCGGCGCTATTTCGAATCCGTCGCGCCGTATGCCAGACGCCTGATCGATCAGGTCGGCGTACCGGACGTCGACTCCATCGAAGGCTTGCCACCCGCCGTCGCGCTGCAACAGCAACGCGGTACACCGAGCACGCGCTCTTCGGTGGGCAGTGTCACCACCCTTTCCAGCCTGATTCGCATGCTCTATTCGCGCGCCGGCAGCTACCCGCCGGGGCAGCCGATGCTCTACGCCGAGGACTTCTCCCCCAACCTGCCCCAGGGCGCTTGCCCGGAATGCCATGGACTGGGCCGGGTCTACGAGGTGCCTGAAGAGTTGATGGTCCCGGACGACTCGCTGACCATCCGCCAACGCGCGATCGCCGCCTGGCCTCTTGCCTGGGGCGGCCAAAACCAGCGCGACATTCTGGTGACGCTGGGTTACGACGTCGATACCCCGTGGCGGGACCTGCCGAAGAAGGACCGGGACTGGATTCTGTTCACTGACGAACAGCCCACGGCGCCGGTCTATGCCGGGTTGACTCCGGCAGAAACCCTTCTGGCGATCAAACGCAAGGTCGAGCCCAGCTATCAGGGCACGTTCACGGGCGCTCGTCGGTATGTGCAGCACACCTTTGCGACCACCCAGAGCGCACTGATGAAGAAGCGCGTTGCACGGTTCATGCGTGGCAGTCCCTGCCCGCTGTGCGAGGGCAAGCGACTGAAACGCGAGGCCTTGTCCGTCACGTTCGCCGGTCTCGACATTGGTGAGCTGTCGCAGATGTCCCTGCTGCGGCTGGCGGAGGTACTGCGCCCCGTCGCCGCCGGGCAATTCGATGATGCGTCCAACAACGCAGTTCTCGACCCCAAGCTGAGGGCCAGTGCGCGCAAGAAAAGGATCGACGCCGGTGGCTCGGGCCATGACGCGGCGCCAGACGTGCGCGCAACCCCGAACCTCTCCGTCGAGAAGCGCCTCGCGGCCCAGCGCATCGCCCAGGACCTGCTGGCGCGGGTCAGCACCCTGACCGAGCTGGGCCTGGGCTACCTGGCCCTTGATCGCAGCACGCCCTCGCTGTCGTCGGGCGAACTGCAGCGCCTGCGGCTGGCGACGCAACTGGGCTCGCAACTGTTCGGCGTCATTTACGTGCTGGATGAACCCTCGGCAGGCCTGCACCCCGCCGACAGCGAGGCGCTGTTCGCGGCATTGCAGCAGCTCAAGGCGTCCGGCAATTCGCTGTTTGTGGTCGAGCATGATCTGGAAACCATGCGCCGTGCTGACTGGCTGATCGACGTCGGGCCGGCTGCCGGTGAGCATGGCGGCCACGTGCTGTACAGCGGCCCACCTGAAGGCCTGGCCAAGGTCGAAGCGTCACAAACGGGCAAGCATCTATTTGCCTCGCACACCGAGCTGAGGGCCGAAAGAAGGCCTGCCACCGACTGGCTACGTCTGGAAGGCATCACCCGCAACAATCTCACCGAGCTGAGCGCGGAATTTCCGTTGGGCTGTTTTACATCGGTCACGGGTATTTCCGGCTCGGGCAAATCCAGCCTGGTCAGCCAGGCGCTTCTGGAGCTGGTGGGTGCCGCGCTCGGCCGGCCTGCGGTCGAGACCGATCAGGAAGAGTCCAGCCTCGAAGATGATGCGCCTCAGCCCACCGGCGGGCACATTGCTGGCGGGCTGGCCTCTATCAAGCGGCTGGTGCAGGTCGATCAAAAACCCATTGGCCGCACGCCGCGCTCCAATCTGGCGACCTACACCGGGCTGTTCGACAACGTCCGCAAACTGTTTGCCGCCACCCCCGCGGCGCAGAAGGCTGGCTACGATGCCGGGCAATTCTCGTTCAACGTCGCCAAGGGCCGCTGCCCGGTGTGTGAAGGCGAAGGGTTCGTCAGCGTTGAATTGCTCTTCATGCCCAGCGTTTACGCGCCCTGCCCGACCTGTCATGGCGCGCGCTACAACCCGGACACACTCGCCATCCGCTGGAACGCGCTGAGCATCGCCGATGTGTTGCAGCTCACCGTCGAGCAAGCGGTGGACGTGTTCGCCGAGCAGCCGGGCGTTCTGCGTTCGCTGACCGTGCTGCGCGACATCGGCCTGGGCTACCTGCGGCTCGGCCAGCCAGCCACTGAGTTGTCCGGCGGCGAAGCCCAGCGCATCAAGCTGGCAACCGAGCTGCAGCGTAACCAACGCGGCGCCACACTTTACGTCCTCGACGAGCCCACCACTGGCCTGCACCCCACTGACGTAGACCGCCTGCTTACGCAGCTGAACGCGCTGGTTGACGGCGGGCACAGCGTCATCGTGGTGGAGCATGAAATGCGCGTTGTGGCGCAAAGTGACTGGGTCATCGACATCGGCCCGGGCGCCGGGGACAAGGGCGGCAACGTCGTGGCCTGCGGCACGCCCGAAGAAGTCGCCCGGGTGGCGGACAGCCGGACGGCGCCGTTCCTGAGCAAGGTGCTGGGTGGGGAGGCTTGAGGCCCGGCGTCATTCATTGCCCGCGCGGGTCAATCACTGGATGAAGACGTTCAGCACGCCGCCCTGTAGGAGCCGGCTTGCTGGCGAACACGGTTGTGAGAGCAACGCGCAATGCGGGATTTGGAATCGGAGACGTCTGGGTCAACCGCGCGGTGGCGCTTTGTTGCGGCTGAGCTAGGCGGGAATTTGCGGCAATGTTGGAGGATTGCGGAAACTCAGACACAAAAAAGGCGCTTCGGATTGATCCGTAAGCGCCTGATTTTAAATGGTGCCCCGAGCCGGAGTCGAACCGGCACATCCTTTCGGACGACGGATTTTAAGTCCGGTGTGTCTACCAATTTCACCATCAGGGCGGTAGCACTTCTGATGCTGAACCTTCACAAACCGTGTCGCGAGGTCAGCTGACAAGAGCGGGGAATATATACACCCGCGGTCGGTGAGGCAAGGCCAAAGCGTTCTGATTTCAATCGGTTACCTTGCTTCAGGCTCGCTTCGGGTTGCGACAAGGCAAGAGGTCTCACGCCCCGGTCTTGCAAACCAAGGGGGCCCAATTCATTGTGTTGCCCCGGCACCCGCCCCGCCCATCATAGCCCCGTCAGGCATTTATCCACCCCGATCAGGCCCTACCCTATGCATCCTCGAGCACCCGTGAACAGTCACCGCCGCCTCCCGCGCAGCTCGCCGAAACGAAGGTCCACCGCTTTCGCAGCCTCCGCGCTCCTGACGCTGATATCGCCCTGCTCGTTTGCCGCCGACACCCTGCCGCTCAAGCACGGCATCTACGTAGACGCATCGCAGACATGCCAGAATCCGGCGAACGCCGGGATCAAGCAGTATGACGGCAAGGGTTTGAGTACGGCGCATACGCATGGCTGTGTTCTGCAAGTGCAGGGCAAGAAAGGCACGACTTATACCGTTGCGCAGCGCTGCATCGACGCAGGCGCAGGCCCGGCGCCTTTTGTGAATGAACGTATGGACGTTACGGTGGTTAACCCAGGCAAATTCGTGTTCAAGCAGGGCAAAACTGCTACCGCCTTCAACCACTGCTCGCCTTCCGAGTTGCCCCCGGGCTTGAAGTAACCACCGGTGGCGGATGAAAAACTGCCCGGACTGATCAGCGCTCAAAGCGACGCCAGGCATCACAAGGAAGCCTGGCGTCACTGATTTCAGAAGCTAAACGTGTCCCCTCAGGCGAGCGAGCGATCAAACCTGCGCTTGCCCGCCGTCGACAAACAGCTCGGTACCGTTGACGTAGCTTGCATCGTCCGAGGCGAGGAACAGCGCGGCTGCGGCAATTTCCTCCGGCTCACCGACCCGCCCCATCGGTATCTGCGAGGCGATATGGTCAAGCAGCCCCTGTTGCTGGTCAGCATCCGGTCCCGCAAGGCCTACCAGGCCAGGCGTTCTTGTCGCGCCGGGGGTCAACGTGTTGATGCGCACATTGCGGTCTTTCAGGTCCAGCATCCAGTTGCGGGCGAACGACCGAACCGCAGCTTTGGACGCGGCGTACACGCTGAAAGCAGGCGTGCCCATGCTGGCGGCGGTCGAGCCAGTGAGGATGATCGAAGCCCCTCTGGCCAGGACCGGAAGCGCTTTCTGGACCGTAAACAACAGCCCTTTCACGTTACGGTCAAAGGTGTTCTGATATTGCGCTTCGCTGATGTCACCCAGCGGCAGCATCGACCCGCCGCCTGCGTTGACGAATAGCACGTCTAGGTGACCTTTCTCGGCGCTGATCTTCCGGTACAGCCCGTCGAGTTGCTCAAGGCTGGTTGAATCCACCTGAACGCCCGTGGCGTTTCCAACCGCTGCTACGGCTGCGTCCAGTTCGGCCTGACGACGGCCAGTGATATAGACATAAGCGCCTTCTCCGGCGAAGCGCTTTGCGGTGGCAAGGCCAATGCCAGATGTGCCGCCGGTAACCAGGGCGATTTTGCCGTCAAGTCTGTGACTCATGGTAGTTCTCCTGCGCGTTTCAATGTGTTGATGAGGATGTGAAACGAGCATATCGACCCGGTGATCTTTTCAAAATAGAATCCTCTGCAACTCATCATTGCAGATTTGAAGTGAGCAAATTACCGGATTTTGAAGGATTGGCCTTGTTCGCCAAGGTGGCGGAGGAAGGGTCGTTTGCCGCAGCCGCCAGGGTGACGGGCGTGTCAGTGCCGACCGTATCGCGTGCCGTGGCACGGCTGGAGGAGCGCTTGGGCGGGCGACTGTTCAACCGTACGTCCCGGCAACTGGCCTTGACGGAATTCGGCGCAAGCCTGGCCGCCCAGGCCGGAGACATATGCCGCCAGGCCGAAGCGCTTGAATCCCGGGCGCAAGACCTTTCGATGTTGCCCCGCGGGCAAGTGCGGCTCGCGGTGCCACTGGCGTTCGGCGTGCGCTGGGTCGCCCCGCTGCTGCCGATCCTGATGCGCCAGTACCCCGAGCTGTCGGTGGATTTGCACCTGTCCGACGCCTCTGTTGATCTGATTGCCGAAGGGTTCGACGCCGCGCTGCGCATCGCGGTCATGCCGGATTCATCGCTGGTAGCACGGCGGCTGTGCGGCGTGACGCAATATCTGGTGGCGTCGCCCGGTTACATTGATACCCATGGTCGCCCCGCTCACCCGCGAGAGTTGGCCGATCGGGCGTGCATGAGCTACGCCTACCGCGCGCGCACGCAGGTGTGGCGGTTCACTCATGCAGACGGCACCGAGGAAGATGTGGTGCCCACCGGACCGCTGCGCGTCACCAATTCGAACGCCCTGATTCCGGTGTTACTGGAAGGGCTGGCCGTCGCCGAACTGCCTGAGTTCATCGCCAGCGAGTATCTGGCGAATGGAAGCCTGGAGCTCCTGCTGCCGGACTGGCACATGGCGCAGGGCGGGCTGTATTTCGTGACGCCTTCGACCCGAAGCCGCTCGGCCAAGGTCAAGGCATTGTCGGACTTCTTTGCGCTGCACTTATCCAATCCCGTGTGGAGATGGCAAGGAAGCGGGACGCCGAAGACGCCGACGCTAAGCACGTAGTTATCACCAGTAAAGCGCCAAAGCGCCGAGTAAACCTCAGCAGCCCGTTTTCAGACGCTGATGGCGCTTCGAGTAACTGCGCCCGCTTAACTGACGAGACAACTCGATGAAGTTAGCCAGCGGCGGGAGCTGATTGAAACTTCGGCACACCAGCGTAACAGGAGCATGCAGACGGGGCCGGCTGCCGCCTATGTGGCAGTACACCACGCTCTCCTTGTGAACATCCTTCATCGAGGCTGGCACGATTGACACGCCCTCACCCGCCGCGACGAGGCTGACGTTGGTCAGCATGCGCTCGACTTCAAAGGCGACCTTGGGCTCAAAGCCGGCGCGCTGGCAGGCTGTGATCAAGTTGGCGTACATGCCCGGCGCGCCGGGGCGACGGACCAGGATGAAACGCTCATCTGCCAGGTCCGTCAGCGGGATGACCGGTGCCTCGTCACCCTCGCCATGCCTGGCGAGCAAGGGGTGGCCCACCGGTAAGGTAAGGAGCATTTCTTCGTTCAGTAACCGATGAAACTCAATGCTCTGATGACGCCCCACCGGCGCTCGCACGATGCCCACGTCGACACTGCCGTCGACGGTTTCCTCGGTGAGTTGTTGGGCGCTGCCCTCCTTGAGCAAGACACTGACCCCGGGGAACCGCTCGCGGTAAGCCCGGATGATCCGTGGAATGAGCGGATGCGTCGCTGCCGAACTGGTGAACCCGACACTCAGTTGCCCCTCGATCCCGTGAGCCGCACGGGACGCCTTCAGCGAGCCCTCTTTGACGTGCGCCAGAATGTCTTGCGCCTCCTGCAAAAAGACCTGGCCGCCCGCTGTCAGGTCCACGCCCTTGGGGTGGCGTTTGAACAGGTCAAAACCCAGCTCGGCTTCCAGCGCGCGGATTTGCTGACTGAGAGGCGGCTGCTGCATGTTCAGTCGCGCAGCGGCGCGGGTAAAGTGACGCTCCTCGGCGACCATCACGAAATAGCGCAGATGACGAAGCTCCATGGTGGTCTGTCTCGCAATGAGGTCTTAGTATTGCCGCCGATCACTGCGACATGGCCGGCCAGCGTGCCCAATCGGCAACCCACTGACAAGGCGCGTTAATAACAACAATCGCACCCATTTCGGAACCCCGATGCCTTTCAGGCTCCTCACCCGACCCTCGCTGCACATGCTGCTGGCCATCGTTTTCGGCACTCTTCTGGGCGTTTTCAGTCCCGGGCTTGCCGTCGAGATGAAGCCGTTAAGTGACGGTTTCATTCTGATCATTGGCTGGTTAATGCCGTTAATGATGTTTCTCCTGGTCGTATCCGGAGTGTCGGGTTTGCAGGCCGGACAACGCGGTCTGCCCGGCAGGCTCGTGGCGTATTTTGTGCTCATGACGCTGCTATCGCTTCTACTGGGGTGCGTGATGGCGGTGCTGATGCAACCGGGCGCCGGCCACGCACCCGGCATGACAGGGCTGGCATCGGCCTGGACAGTGCCAACGCTCACGGGGCTGCCATCGTCAGCAGACTTTTCCTGGCGGGCCTCCGCGTCAACCCTCTTCCTTGCCCTGAAGCAAAATCCGATCTTGCCGGTCATGATTGCCGCCGTTCTGACAGGCGCCCTGATGGCCAAAACCCGATCCCTTCGTTCGGTCGAGGCGCTGCGTGGGACTGCCGAAACCATCGTCAAAGGGTTGTTCAGCGGTATGCGCCTGATACTGCGTTTCGCCCCCGTTGCCGCCTTCGGCGCCATCGCCTTTGCCATCGGCCGATTCGGCCTCGCCTCGGCCCTGCCGCTAATTAAATTCGTCGCGGTGATGTACCTGGCGTGCGGAGCATTCATTGTCCTGGTGTTCATGCCAATCGCCCGCGCATCGGGACTGTCGCTGTGGTCACTGCTGCGGTATCTGAAAGATGAACTGCTGCTGGTGACCTTTACCGGTTCCTCCGTGGCAGCGCTGCCAGGGCTGATCGAAAAGATGCAGGCCCTCGGCTGCGACCGTCAACTGACCCGACTCGTCTTGACCACGGGCTACACCTTCAACCTCAGCGGTTCGGATATCTACCTGATCGTCGCAGTGCTGTTCCTTGCGCAACTGTCGGGCGTACACCTGACCGGCACCGAGTTACTGACCCTGCTGCTGATATCACTGGTCACCTCCCTCGGCTCGACGAGCATGGCGGGCTCGGCCTTCATCACCTTGATCGCCACCCTGCACCTGCTCCAGGCAGTACCGCTTGAAGGCGCCGGGTTGCTGCTGGGCGTGGAGCGTCTGATGAAGTGCCGTGTGCTGACCAACGTGCTGGGCAACTGCGTGGCATGCCTGGCGATTGCCCGGTGGCAGCAGGGTCCGGCATTCCAGCCGGACCCTGCTGCCGATAGCCTGAATGCTGGCCACCGATAGCCTGGCTGCCGGGCGCAGTGCTCATCGGTTATTACCGGCAAGCCAGCAGCCGCCCGCCCTCAGTTTTTCGAGGACAACAGCTTCTCGAACGCCTGGTCGAGGTTTCCCTCGGCCTGCTTGAGCCGGTCCCGTCGCTCACGCAACCAGCTCTGGTCGGCGTCCAGATTTTTGTGCGCTTCGGCCAGCATGCGCTTGACCTCCTCCGGTTGCGGACCGCCGGTGCCCTTGCGGGTCTTGACCATGTTTTCCGGTGACAGCGACGCACGAAAGGTCGCCTCATCCAGCGGCAAGGTGTTCTGTTTCCACTGATACTTGTCCGCCGCTTTGGTGTAGAGCTTCTGGGCATCCGCGTACGGGAAGGTTTTTGGCGTAAGGCCTTGATCCCTGGCTTGCTCGACGATCAGCGAAGCGAAGCTGTGCCCGATCCGGAACGGCACTTTCTGAGTCCGCTCAAGGGTGTCGGCCAGCTCCATGGACGTGGTCCACTCGTTTTCAAGCTCGTCGCGAGCACGCTGAGGATTGACCTGCAACGCGTCGAGCACCGCGTCCATTGCACCGAACATCTCTTTGGTCGAATCGAAAACACCTAGCGAATCAAAGGCAAATTTATAATCGGTCATGCCAGTCGTCACGTTGTGCGCGCGCAAGGTAACGGTTTGCGCCAGACCGACCACGTCGGAGGCCGTCTCCCGCGCTCGCATCAGCAAGCCCGGGTTGCGCTTTTGCGGCATCGCGCTGCTGGTGTAGGTTTTTTCCTCATCCAGCAACAGCCAGGGACGAATCTGATGATACTGGGTGTGAATGTCACCGATCAGCGCACCCACGCGGATGGCCGAGGACGACGCAAGATTTGCCGCCTCGATGGGGATGTCATAGGTCGAGACCTGACTGGAATCCAGTGAGTTTTCACGGACGCCGTCAAACCCCAGCAACTGCGCGAGGCGCTCGCGGTTCAGCGGGTAGGCCGAGTTTGCCAGCACCGCGGTGCCCATCGGGCTCTGGTTCAAGCGTTGGTACAGCTCGCGAATCCGCTGGCCGTCACGATCAAACGCCGCCTCATACGCCAGCAGGTAATGCGCGTAAGTGATCGGCATCGCCTGCACGCCATTGGTATAGGCCGGGATCAGCGTATCGACGTTCTTGTCCGCCAGATCCAGCAGGCGTTGGCGGGTCGCGTTCATAGCTTCGCTGTAGGCGAGCACGTCCGAGCGCAGTTTCGCCAGTCGGTAGGTCGCGAGCATGTCCTGACGGCTGCGCCCGGAGTGAATGAGCGACGCCTCAGGACCGATCTTGTTGGTCATGATCTCCTCCAGCTGCAGCACGTCGCCGGGACGCTTGCCGTTGGGCTGATCCGCCTGATCGATCGCGTAGCGCACCCCGGTGGCGATTTTCTGGCCCAGGTCGGGCGTGACAATGCCCTCTTCGGTGAGCATGACGATGGAGGCTTTGTTGATCCGGTTCAGCCAGGAAAACTGGCTTTCGGTCTTGCTGCCACTGGTTTTGGACTGGTCGACGGTCGCACCGATTTTCGCAGCCTGCGCGGCGCACTCTTCGGTGGTCTTGCAGGGCAGATCAGCGGTGTTGGCTGCGTAAGCCCCATAACTGCCGAACAGGGCAAAGACGACAGCCAGGTGAACAAGGTTTTTTCTTATTGGCATAGCAGGCTCCGGTGTCTCAAGTATTGGAATAGACGGGTGCACAGAAAATCCGGCCAGATGGTTACAGCAGAGGCAACGTATAACTGACGATCACGCGGTTCTGGTCGATGTTGTTACCGCCATTACTGCGGTAGCTGCCATTGCGCCATTTCAGCTCAAGGTTCTTCAACGCGCCGCTCTGGAACACGTAGGCAATGTCGGTGTTGCGTTCCCACTCGGTACCCTCTTCTCGCCCGCGCGCGAAATTGTCACCTTTCAAATAGCGGGTCATGAACGACAGGCCAGGCAGACCCAGCGCCGCAAAGTCGTAGTCATAGCGGGCCTGCCAGGAGCGTTCATCCGGATTGGCGAAATCGGGAGAAATCATCACGTAATTGACGAGAAAAGAGTCAGTGCCGGCCAGGTGTGGAAATCCCGTGTCCCCGCTCATCTTCTGATAAGCGATACCGAAACCATGCCCACTGACGTTGTAGGTGAAGCGAGCACCCAGCGCGGTGTTATCAATATTGGTATTACCGTCTTTGAGTGAGCGCGCGTACCGCAGATCACTTTTGATCGACTGTGACTCGCCAAGCGCAAAGTTATGCAGCAGCGTGACGATGTGTTGCTTGTAGTTGTTCTCCAGCCCTCCGTAGTTGTAAGAGGTGGTCAATGCTTTGCTCCAGTTGTAACTGGCGCTGGCGAAATCGAACTTGTCACTTGGCCGTCCGCCCTTGATGCCTTTTGCTTCCGCTTCGATGTCTTCGTTACCGCTGTCATTGCGCTCGGTGTTGGCGGTCAACCGGCCAACATTGACGGTCATGTCGGCAAGGTCTTTGGAAGTGAGCTGTGCGCCGCGAAAGGTTTGGGGCAACAGACGTCCGTCGTTGGGTAGCACAGTGGGCAACTTCGGCAGTAGGGTGCCGACCCTCAGCACGCTCTTGGCCAGGCGCGCCTTGGCAGTGACGCCGCCACGGCTGTAGTCATCGGGTGCCTTGTCGTCACCCACCGGCAAGAGCCCGGTATTACGGCGGTCGGGTGAGGAATCCAGCTTCAGGCCAAGAAGCCCCATGGCGTCTACGCCGAAGCCGAGCGTGCCCTCGGTAAACCCGGATTCGACATTAAGCAGCAGGCCCTGCGCCCACTCGTCTCGCTTGGACTGGCTGGCGCCCTCCTGACGGAAATCGCTGTTGAAGTAGAAATTGCGAAATTCGAGATCAGCTTTACTATCTTCGAAAAAATCGGCTTCGGCAAAACCTGGCAAGGCCAGACTCAAACCCAGGGCAGCAGACGTCAGGCCCAGGGATACAGGGTTCTTATGCATTGTTGTTTTCCCGTTCAGCGCATTGTTTTTATTAGGGGGACAAGCGATGCAGACGGCGGTAGGCGCCGCTGATCACTGGCAAGAGGATACGCAGCTTAGTTCAGCCTTAATAATACTGAGTTTCTCTCGCTTCGATACTTTAAGGATATGAAGCCATACTGCCGCCCCATGCATTGCACTCTAGAAAAGTACCTTGTAGGGTGCACACGGCGCTGTAACAGGCAAACAAACGGAACGATACTTGTCGCATATCCAGTCGAGACTTAATCGATATGGATGTGCAATATTCGACAATCAGGCGACGCTGCTTTATCGGCATTAAATGTTGGAGATGGCATACTTCGCGGCATACATTTTTTACAGACTGACCCCTCTCCCCCTGCCTGTCTTGCCAGCAGAATATGAATGAGCGGTTGGTACTCCTTCCCGTCTATCCAAGACCTCCTACATCCACGAGATAACATGGCCATCACCGATGCAGACTTATCCGCCCTGCTTCCCGGCATGCTCCCTCGCCTGGGAGCATTCGCGCTCCGGATGTCAGGGAACCGGGACGACGCTGAAGACCTCGTCCAGCTTGCATGCCTTCGCGCCCTTGAACGAGCCCATCAGCTCCAGCCCGATACATCCCCACTCGGCTGGGTGGTTTCGATCACCCATTCCATCTGGATAAACGAGCTCAGGGCGCGTAACGTCCGTTGTCGTTCGCGCTCGGAATGGGGCGACTGGATTGATGAAAGGGTGTGCGATCCCGCCGCGCATACGCCGGAAACCGAACTCATGCACCAGCAAATGCTCGCCGCTGTCGTGGGGTTACCTATCAGGCAACGAGAAGTCATGTGGCTGGTGGCAGTCGAGCAATTTACCTATAAAGAGGCCGCGGAAATTCTACACGTGCCGGTGGGCACTGTGATGAGCCGCTTATTCCGCGCCAGGCAAACGTTCGTCGAGAGAACAAGCGCGATCAGTTTTAGTTCCCCTTGATATATGTCTACTTATGAACACTACTGATTCATCCTGAAGCACAAAGCATCGCGTTAGCCATTACGGTGTTCAACAGTGACGCCAGCCAATTGATCGCTGGATACATGCCCATCTTGTTGTGGACGTCGCCCACATTAGTTCCTATCCTCTCTCGCAGTTCATGCCATAGGGCAAACTAATAGTGGCCTGTGGCTTTTCCTGAGTCACTCACCGAGGTGTTTATGAAATCCCATCTATTACTTGGATTGTTTGCAATGATATCCGTCGGTGCTCACGCAGCATCGCTTGATGTGCCCATGAACCTGGTCAGCGCCGACGGGGCACCTCAGCCCATCGGCCAGGTGACCATCAGCGAGACGGCTTACGGGCTGGTCTTCACCCCGCAGTTGAAGTCGTTGCCTGCAGGCATCCATGGGTTTCATGTGCATGAAAATGCGAGCTGCGACTCAGGCATGAAGGACGGCAAAAAAGTCGCGGCTCTGGCCGCCGGCGGCCACTTTGACCCCGGTCATACGGGCAAGCATCTGGGCCCGTATGCAGACGGCCATCTGGGCGATCTGCCGGCTGTCTACGTCACGGCGGACGGCGTGGCCAACTATCCGGTGCTCGCCCCCCGCCTGAAGAAGCTTTCCGAGATCAAAGGCCACGCGCTGATGATTCATGCCGGTGGGGACAACCATTCCGATATGCCGATGCCGTTGGGTGGTGGCGGTGATCGTATGGCCTGTGGCGTTATCTGACAGTTCTCGCAACGACGTCGTCTAGATGCGTTAGGTCGCTGGTCAGCGAATCGCTTCAAGGTCATTCGCTGGCTGTCGCCCAACACTGGGCTTAAGCAGGAGCTGCAGCAATGGTCCCATCGATTCAAAAAGGGTTTGCCGATGTTCCGCGAATAGATCTGACTGTCGGTCCTACCCCGCTCTACCGCGCGACTGGACTGGAAAGCGCCCTCAAGCGTGAAGGTGTTGAAGCGGGCATTTATCTGAAGCGCGACGACCTCATCCCCATCGGCGGTGGGGGCAACAAACTCAGGAAATTGCAGTACCACATGGCGAGCGTCATTGCAGCCGGCCATGACACAGTCATCACCTTCGGAGGTCTGCAATCCAACCATGCCCGCCTTACGGCCGCCGTTTGTGCAAGATTGGGACTGGAGTGCCACCTCATCCTGACCCAGGAAGTGGACATCAACACTGCGGATTACAACCACAACGGTAACGTGCTGTTGAACAGGATTTTCGGCGCGCAATGCCATGTACTCGCGCGGGGTGCATCAGCCCAGGACAATGCGGTCGTGCTCTGCGACCAACTGACCCTGCGTGGCAAAAGCGTCGCGGTCATCCCGGTGGGAGGGTCAACCCCACTCGGCGCCCTGGGCTATGCCGACTGCGCCGTGGAAATCAGCCAGCAGGCTGACGCTGGGGGGCTGAACCTCAAGGGCATCACCGTCGCCAATGGCAGCAGCGGAACCCAGGCGGGCTTGATTGCCGGCTGGTGCGCCATGGCGCGCGACCCACGGATCATCAACGGCTTTGCGGTGATGACCAGTGCTGCCGGTGCCGTGAAGAAGACCACCGAACTTGCCACCTCCACGCTGGAGCTGGCCGGATTCAATCACGGCCTGGCCCACGCTGTGCAAGTGGACGACAGCCAGCTTGGCGCGGCCTACGGTCAGCCTACTCGGGCAATGCTCGAAGCGGTCGCATTGCTGGCAAGAACTGAAGGGCTGTTGCTGGACCCGGTCTATTCGGGCAAGGCTTTCGCCGGGCTGCTCAGCCAGCTGCGCCAGGGTGCTTACCAGCAAGGCGAGGATGTGGTGTTTGTGATGACGGGCGGAGTCCCTGGTCTCTACGCCTATCAAGCCACGCTCGCTGACGCCTGGGACGGACTCATCAGTCGATAACATCCGGTTTTACAATGGCGCGCGATGTGCACCACTGGTAAGCAACGCCAGTGGTGGCGGTCATTCGCCTGGCAAATCGGCGGCCCCCGCAACGCGGTTGCTACGTAATGCGCAGGGGCCGAGTTCAGTCGTCGAATCAGTCGGCACGCTTGAGATTCAGCCTGATGTAGGCACGCTCGAATCCGCCACGCTTTTGGTTTCTGTACGAGGAAAACCCGGGTTCGTCTTCGACCGATGGCTGCCCCGTTTCACTGGTCACCCATGTAACGCCGCGCGCTGCTGCTTCGTTCAGACGGGCGTCGATTAAAGCAGATTGCAGGCCCCGCCCGCGGTAGTCCGGTAATGTCGTCGACATACCCGACCACGCAGCGCCGTCGCGAATGAACATCGCCGCAGCCGCCGCCGGCTCGCCGTCAATCGTGGCAAGGAAACAGCACCACCCGGGACGCCCGACCAACGCCGCGAACCAATCGGCGCATTCCGGCGCCACGCCAAAGCCTGCCTGCACGGTGCCGCCGAAGGACGCGGCGGCGGCGGCATCGGCAATGCGGATCTCCACGCCTGCAGGCAACCGCGCTGGAGTGGGGCCAGCCACCCACTTGACGAATTTGGCCCAGCCCGACCCCGAGGGGCCGAAACCCATAGGCTCGATGGTCTGCAAATTGGAGGCGGCCTGTGAGGCGGGCGCGACTTGAAAAGCCCAGCCTTGCGCGGCATGGGAATCGAGCCAGTCAGTCGCCGCGAGCAAATCCCTGTGCGGCAACGGGCCCTGGGTGTCCACGCCCATCGCACGGTTGAACTCAGTGATGGGAATGCCACGGCTCGCCAGTAAGCCCATCCCGCCGATCCTGGAACTGGACAGTCCAAACGCCGCCCGAGCAGATTGGGGTGCGGCGTCGAACAGATCCAGCCACGCCTCGCGCTCGACAATTTCCGCCGCCAATGCCACGGCGGGTGTAGCGGGATTTACGCTTGAATCGCTCATTCGTCTGCTCTTCGCTTGCTGATATTTTTATGAAAGGTCCCACGCCGCACACCATCATTCACCAGTGCTTCATCAAGACCGTTACCGAGCTGTGCCGATGGCCCACATTGGCCGTCAGCGCCTGCCTTGTATAAACGTCTGAAGGGGCGAAGTTATTCCAAATTCTTTTTCAGCACTCGTCGAACCCAAGCAGCGTCCCTCGTGGAGGTCAGACGCGCAGCAATTGAAGAGCACGACTATCGTCTCCGTCACGCGCGAGGCTACCGTCTAGAAAGCGCGACAGCACGCTGCGAAAGAGCTCGGCCTCTTCAAGCCAGCAAAAATGACCACTGTTCAGGAATTCAACCAGAACGCTCCTCGCAATGCTGCCGTGGATCGCTTGTGACTGAACCGGCGAGCAGATGAAATCAGACTGCCCCACCAGGCACAGGGTTGGGATGTGCAATTCAGCCAATCTTGCCCTTACTGGAAAGTGTCGATTTGTGACCGCGCAGGCCTGGAAAGTCTTCAGGGGAACCTGATGTTCATTAAGGTAGGTCGTGAACTGTTCATAGCCATGGCCAGAGGGCTCCTTGAAATACAGAGGGGCGACCTGGCGCAGAAACCCGGAAAACTCAGCGTCATCTGCGAATTTGCCTGGCGCCTGAAATGCCGCTGCGGCCGCTGCAAACCGTGAGTCTCCGGCCAGCACCGGCAGGGTCCGCCGCACGTCTGCCTGCGGCTCGTCAACGCCCAATTGCGAGGCCACCAGCACTAGCGCAGTGACACGCCCCGGGTATGCCAGGGCATAGTTCATCGCAATATAGCCGCCATGCGAATGACCCAGCAGCACGAAACGCTCGATATCGAGATGCTGACGCAGTGCCTCCAGGTCCAGCACGAACTGGCCCACATTCACCATGGCGAAACCATCTCCCGAGAGAGACGAACGGCCGCTGCCTCTGGTGTCGTGGAATACCAGCGTGAAGCGCTGCGCAAGATCGCCAAGCGTTGACTGGTACAGGGCAGAGCCGATACCCCATCCCGGCGTCTGTACAAACAATAGCGGGCCGGTCCCCACTATTCGATACCAGATGCAGGCGCCGTCTACAGGCAAGGTGCCTTCCCTCTCACGCGTCATGATTGTCTCGCCCTTGCATCTCGGATCCTCAAAGTGACGTGGGTACGTCGAAGAGGGAGCGCGCCGCTCCCCCTTCCTGTCAGCTCAACGACCCGCAATCAGACCGCCGTCGACATGCAGGATCTCGCCAGTCGAGAACGTCGCATCCTCAAGATAAAGCACCGCGCGCACGATGTCCTCGACCTCACCCAGCTTGTTCATGGGGTGGAAGGCGCTCAGCTGTTCGACCCGCTCCGGGTTATGCATGGGTGTGCGAATCACACCCGGCGCCACGGCGTTCACACGAATCCCCTGGGTAGCGTATTCGATCGCCAGGCTCTTGGTCGCCGAGTTCATGCCGCCTTTGGTGAGCATCGCAATGAAGGCAGGCGAACGCGAGCTGGCAAACTCTGCGGTCGAGGCAGTGATCTGAACGACATGCCCGCTACCCTGCGCCAGCATCACCGGGAGGACGGCTTGGGTGGTAAAGAAGAACCCGTCGAGGTTGGTCTTGAGCTTCAGGCGGTAATCTTCTTCCGTGTAGTCGGTGAATGCCTTGCCAATGAAGATGCCGGCGTTATTGACCAGCGTGTCGATGCGGCCGAACCGTTCCAGCGCCGCAGCGACCAATTGCTTGCCAGTATCGGGATCACCTATGTCACCGGCAACCGTGATCAGATCCGGCCGCGTCGAGGGTTTGATCGAACGGGAGGTCGCGGCTACGCCATACCCCCTGGCGAGAAATGCATTGACGATGCCCTCGCCCATTCCCTGTGAGGCGCCTGTGACGATGGCAACTTTCTTGATATCAGACATTTTGCTGTTCCTGAGTGCTCTGTAGGTCAGCAAAAGATAGAACGTTGTCAGCTGTTCGAAAATTCCCTATCTTTTATCAATGACTGATAAAAAACGCACAGACCCGGACTGGCAAGATGTCAGGATTTTCCTGGCATTGGCTCGGCATGGCAGCCTGTCTGCAGCGGCCAGAATGCTTTCCGTCAACCACGCAACAGTGGCACGCCGGCTTCATTCGCTGGAGGAAACACTGGGGGTGAAGCTGGTCGAGCGACGCCCGGACGGCTATGTCCTGACCCACGCCGGGACGCATGCGCTCGAAGCTGCCAGCGACATGGAGCAAGCGGCTCAGACCTTGGCGCGCGGGATGCAGGACGGCACGCCCTCCGGCCTGATCCGCATAAACTCTTCTCCCGGGCTTTCGGGCGGCTATCTCGCGCTGCGACTGCCAACACTGGCCGCCCGTTACCCGAAGCTGGACATCGACCTCGCCCCTGCCCTGCGAGCTGTCAGCCTTGAACGGCATGAAGCCGACATCGCGATTCGCTTCGACATGCCCAGGGACGGTGATGTCATCGCGCGTCCGCTGGTCACGGTGGGCTACGGGTTCTATGGA
This sequence comes from Pseudomonas lutea, assembly GCF_000759445.1. Lineage (NCBI taxonomy): Bacteria > Pseudomonadati > Pseudomonadota > Gammaproteobacteria > Pseudomonadales > Pseudomonadaceae > Pseudomonas > Pseudomonas lutea. The sequence continues at coordinate 731,762 of NZ_JRMB01000001.1, read as the reverse complement.
ACTCAGGAGGCGTGTCGCGCAGCCACTAAGGAAGGCGATCCCGTGCTCATTGGTTTCAATGAAGCAGATGCCTACCTGTCGATGTCCACGTGGATGACGCGGCACTTCCCCCGCGCCCGCGTCGCCTTCCGCGCCAAAGATCAATCGCTCCAGGCCATGGCCGCACGTTCAGGAGTGGGCCTGGCCTTGATCCCCCACTACATCGGCCGCGCGGACCCGGCACTGCACGTGTGTGATCTGGGATTGGTCCCGGAAAGCAAGGACGTGTTCCTGATCACCCGCAGGCGCGACAGGAAGGACACCGCCATCAGGATTGTCAGCGACGAGATCGTCCGGATGTTTGATGAGGAGCGCGAGCTGTTTGAATGAGCGTTCAGGACAGGCGGGCTGGCTGTCCCGGACGGCCCGGGATTGGCACCGCAGGCACGCATCGCCAGATTGCGGAAGTGATGGACGTGATGCGGAAACGATTTGCCAATCACCGCCCACAAAAAAGCCCGTAAGACGTTGATCTTACAGGCTTTAAATGTGGAGGCCGAGGTCGGAATCGAACCGGCGTAAGCGGATTTGCAATCCGCGGCATAACCATTTTGCTACTCGGCCTCAAACGCTCAACGATCCAACCACTACCGTTAAACGCATACAAACTGGAGCGGGAAACGAGACTCGAACTCGCGACCCCGACCTTGGCAAGGTCGTGCTCTACCAACTGAGCTATTCCCGCTTTGTGTGGGCGCCATTCTATACACTCAAATGACCCCGTCAACCCCTTGATTTAAAAATACTTATTTTTCATCTGTAGTGGTACGGAGATGCGGCCATGCGGCGCGCAGGTATTGCACCATCGACCACAGGGTGAGGCCTGCTGCGACCATCAACAGCACATAACCCAACACCACCCAGAAGGTGAAAGCGGGCGGGTTGGCCAGCAAGATCACCAGCGCGAGCATCTGCGCTGCGGTTTTCCACTTGCCGAGATTCGAGACGGCGACCTGCGCCCGCGCACCCAGCTCCGCCATCCACTCGCGCAAGGCGGAGATTACGATCTCCCGGCCGATGATAACCGCCGCAGGCAGCGTGAGCCACAAATTGGCGTGGGCCTGCACCAGCAGCACCAGCGCAACGGCCACCATCAGCTTGTCGGCAACCGGGTCAAGGAACGCGCCGAACGGGGTGCTTTGCTCAAGTCGTCTTGCCAGATACCCGTCCAGCCAGTCAGTCGCGGCTGCCAAAGCGAATACCGAGCTGGCCGCCATGTAGCTCCAGTGGTACGGCAGATAGAACAACAGAATGAAGATCGGAATCAGCAGGACACGTAATACGGTGATCAGATTAGGGATATTCATCGGCACAACTGGCTACGAGGTGAGCGAGCATTCTACTCGCTGTGCAGGTTTGCATAAATCGACTCTGCGAGCTTTTTGCTGATTCCCGGCGCCTTGGCGATTTCTTCGATGCTGGCACGGGACAATTCCTGAAGGCCACCGAAGTGTTTGAGCAGGTCGCGACGCCGGGTTGGCCCCACCCCAGCAACGCCTTCCAGCGTTGAGGTTCGGCGGGTTTTACCGCGTCGCGCACGGTGCCCGGTAATGGCGAATCGGTGGGCTTCGTCACGAATCTGCTGGATCAGGTGCAACGCTGGCGAGTCGCCTTTGAGGGTGAACTCATGCGCAGCATCGTTCAGATACAGCGTTTCAAAGCCTGCCTTGCGCGTTGTTCCTTTGGCAACGCCGAGCAGAATCAGGTCCGGGACTGCCAGCTCATTCATCACGTCACGGGCCATGCTCAACTGGCCCTTGCCGCCGTCGACCAGCAGAATGTCGGGCAGCTTGCCCTCGCCGTCCTTGATTTTGCTGAAGCGACGGGTCAGCGCCTGGTGCATGGCAGCGTAGTCATCCCCGGCGGTAATGCCTTCGATGTTGTAGCGCCGGTAGTCCGACTTGATGGGGCCTTCGGGGCCGAACACCACACAGGACGCCACGGTCGCTTCGCCGCTGGAGTGACTGATGTCGTAGCACTCCAGCCGCTGCGGCGGTTCGTCCAGCTTGAGCACCTGCGCCAGCGCATCGAAACGCGCCGCGACGTGTTGACGGTTGGCCAGCCGCGCCATCAGCGCCTGCTCGGCATTGGTCACAGCCAGTTGCTGCCACCGCGCCCGCGTTCCACGGACCCGATGGCTGATGGTGATTTCGCGGCCTCGCGATGCGTCGATGGCGTCGATCAGCGTCGGGAAGTCTTCGTGGACCACGTTGACGATGACCTCGCCCGGCAACTCGCGCTCACCGCCACCAAGAAAGTACTGCGCCAGGAAAGCGGACATGACCTCACCCACCTCCTCCTCAATACCAACCTGCGGGAAGAAATTCTTGCTGCCCAATACCCGACCGCCGCGCACGCTGATCAGGTGTACGCAAGCGCCACCCGGGTTCACGAACGCTGCCACCACATCAACGTCGCCGGTGCCACCGTCCATGCTCTGCTGATCCTGAACACGGCGCAGCAGCCCGATCTGGTCACGCAGCTCGGCGGCGTGCTCGAAATCGAGGTCCATTGAGGCCTTTTCCATCAGCGCATTGAGCTCATCGGTGAGGGCATTGCTGCGCCCCTCCAGAAACATGACCGAATGACGCACGTCATCGTTATAGATCTGGGGTTCGACAAGGTTCACGCAAGGGGCCTTGCAGCGCTTGATCTGATATTGCAGGCAAGGCCGGGTGCGGTTCTTGTAGAAACTGTCTTCGCACTGACGCACGTGGAAGGTCTTTTGCAGAATGCTAAGGCTCTCGCGAATGGCGCCTGCGCTCGGGTACGGCCCGAAATAGCGGCCCTTGGCTTTTTTGGCGCCACGGTGAATGCTCAGTCGCGGGAATTCACCGTCGGAGAGGTGCACGTAAGGGTACGATTTATCATCCCGCAACAGGATGTTGTACGGTGGCCGCGACTCCTTGATCAGTGTCTGTTCCAGCAGCAACGCCTCGGTTTCATTGGCGGTGATGGTGGTTTCGACCTGAGCGATGCGGGCAACCAGCGCGCCGGTTTTCGGCGCGTGGCCGGTCTTGCGAAAATAACTGGCGAGACGCTTCTTTAAATTCTTGGCCTTGCCGACGTACAGCAGCCGGCCGTCGATATCGAACATGCGATATACGCCGGGGCGACCACTGCAGGTGGACAGAAAAGCACTGGGATCAAACGGTTGGGTCATTTCAGGCGCTGGCGTCGACCATGCCGTGACGGACGGCCAGCAAGGCCAGCTCAACATCACTGCTAATCGACAGCTTCTCGAATATGCGGTACCGGTAGGTATTCACGGTTTTGGGGGACAGGCAAAGCTTGTCGGAAATGGTCTGCACTTTCTGGCAGCCGACGATCATAAGGGCAATCTGGATTTCGCGCTCGGACAGAAGATCGAACGGCGAATTGCTGGTCTGCGGCTGGAAGGATTTCAGTGCCAGCTGTTGTGCGATCTGTGGGCTGATGTAGCGCTGCCCGGCGAACACGAGGCGGATGGCCTGGACCATCTCGGTCAGCCCGGCACCCTTGGTCATGTACCCGGCCGCGCCTGCCTGCAGTAATCGCGTGGGGAACGGGTCTTCTTCGCACACGGTGACCGCGACCACCTTCATGTCGGGATGGCTGCGCATCAGCTTGCGAGTCGCCTCGAGACCGCCGATACCGGGCATTTTGACGTCCATCAGCACGACGTCGGGCTTCAACTCACGGGCTTTCTGCAGCGATTCCTCGCCAGACTCGGCCTGCCCCACCACTTGCAAGCCGTCGATATCGGCCAGCATGCGCGTGATACCTGTCCGAACCAGATCATGGTCATCGACAACCAGCACCCTAATCAAGCAGACACCCCACCGAACGTTGCATGACGATCACCCGCCACGTTAGCAAAAAGAAAGAAACCGACTGACTTCGAAGCGCTCCTGCGCTTATGTATCAGATGATCTACAACAGTGCCGACAAACTATCATCATCGACCGCAGAATTTGATAAAAATCTTCAAACGCACCCCTGCAGCCTTACCCGATGCCGGCCAGATCCGGCGTCAAGTCAGGCCTTTTTCTCAGGCGCATAAGTACTGGTGTATTCCGCAAGGGTCGTGGTCAGTCGATAGATTGCGTCCTGATCCTCTTTGACCAGCGTGCGATAGCTGCCCAGGATCCACTCTTCACTTTGACTCAAACCGTCGATCGGTACCGGGACGCGGGACCCCGTCAACACGTAAAGCACGTCGACGCCCCGCTGAGCGACGCGTGCCAGATAATCTGCTTTTGGCGTACGCTCGCCATTTTCGTACTTACCCTGTGCATTGGCTTCAACACCACCGATTTCGCCGAATGCACGCTGTGAAAGCCCAAGGCGCTCGCGCTCTTCCCTAATACGGGCGTTTATTCCACTCATTTGACTGTATAACCTTGTTGACCCCATCCTTACGAATGGTAGAATCGAAATAATTTGAACGAACTTGAACGGTTTTGAACTATGCCCGGAATTCGCACCGCCGCACAAGCCAAGGCCTGGCTGGAACAGCAGGGCAAATCGGTTCAAGAGTTTGCGAGGGAGCACGACGTAGACCCGGCGACCACCTATCAAGTGTTGTCGGGACGAAAGAAGGGGCGCAGGGGCGAGTCGCACAAAGTGGCGGTGCTGCTGGGGATGAAAGTCGGCGTGATTGCGTCCGCCCCTGCGTCTGGCGAGTCGGTGGACCACTGACTGCGCGGGTTAGTGGCCCCGCTCGATGCCGGGCACAGCAGCAACGCTCGGATCATGGCCATTGCAATTTCCAATTGAAGAACGCCCGTCGCCTGAAGTAAGCTCGACGGCATTCCACGGAGACCGACCATGTCGCTTGCCCTTTCCCATCAGCTACCGAGAACTGCCGACGCCCGCCGTCAGGCTGAGCTCGCGGTTGTGCGGCGTGCAAGCGTGTCCATCTCCCCTGTGTCTTATTTTTATGGGTATTGGTTTAGCCGCTGGCGCGCCTGATACCCAAACGGCGCCCTGAAGTTCGGGACGCCCACCAGAGATAACTCTCACCCCCGGTCGGCTTCCCGACCGGGGGTTTTGTTTTTTATGGCACCGCATTTTCTCAACAACCGAATCGAGGAACGTCACATGAACCGCAGCCACTATTACCGCAACGACGTCGACTTCGCCTGGCGATTTACCACCCTGGGATCGGGACAGCCTGCCACCTCCGATCACCTGCTGACAGGTGGCAATGCCCTCTCCACGGCCAATACGGCCAATTGTCGAACACCCCAGTAGGTCCGCGCGGGCAACGCCCGCCGACCAGGAAGCCCTCACATGAATTCGCCCGTCGTTAACAAGCCTTTGACAGCACTGCCGACCAGCGCCGTCGCTTTGATTGAAAGCCCAGCTGCTCCAAAACGCCTCCCCACGCCAGCTGCATTAAAAGCCCGACTCCCGCTAAGTGCGGCCCTTGGTGCGCAAGTTGCCGCCCATCGCCGTTCCATTCGCGCCATCCTTAACGGTGAAGACTCCCGTTTACTGGTAGTCGTTGGTCCGTGCTCCATCCACGATCCGCAATCAGCGCTGGAATATGCCGAGCGCCTGGCGAATCTTGCCGCCGAGGTCAGTGACCAGATGCTGCTGGTGATGCGTGCCTACGTCGAGAAGCCACGCACCACCGTGGGCTGGAAAGGCCTGGCGTACGACCCTGCGCTCGACGGCAGCGATGACATGGCCCAGGGCCTTGAGCTGTCTCGGGAGCTGATGCGCGAAATGGTCCGGCTCGGCCTGCCGGTTGCCACTGAACTGCTGCAGCCGATGGCTGCGGGGTATTTCGACGACGTGCTGAGCTGGGTGGCCATCGGCGCCCGGACCACCGAGTCACAGATCCACCGGGAGATGGCCAGCGGTCTGGGTGTGCCCACAGGTTTCAAAAACGGCACCGACGGCGGCATCGGTGTCGCCTGCGATGCCATTCGCTCAGCCGCCCATGCGCACCGCCACTTCGGAATGGACCCTCATGGGCATCCGGCGATCATCGACACGGCGGGCAACCCGGACACGCATATCGTTTTGCGCGGCGGCCATGGCGGTCCCAACTACGATGCAGCCAGCGTCGCTGCGGTCAACGCCAGCCTGGAAAAGAACCGCATCGCGGCCCGGGTCATGGTCGATTGCAGCCATGCCAACAGTGGCAAGGACCCGCTGCGTCAGCCGGCAGTCTTCAACGACGTGCTGCAGCAACGACTGGCGGGCGACCGGACGCTGATCGGCATGATGCTGGAAAGCCACCTCTACGAAGGTTGCCAGCCGTTGAGCGGCTCATTGAAGTACGGCGTGTCCGTCACCGACGCATGCCTGGGCTGGAATGCAACCGAGGGGCTGTTGCGCAAAGCTGTCGCGGCTTTGCGGTACAGGTAGCGCACTGGCGGCAATGGATAGAAATCGGAAGCTGGGCACGGCTCTGTACCCAGCCTTCCCGAATGGCGTCGTCGCGATCAGCCACGGCCTGTCGCGATGAGGACGGCCGTTGTGGGAAAGCGGCGTCGGCAGCCTGCGTATCTGTAGCCCGTGACCAACGCTTTTTCAGGCACCCCCGGCGCGCAAGGCTCGCAGCGCTTGAGGCGCTTTGCAAACTCTCGCACAACATCGTCGACGGCCTTCCCTATGCCGCCTGCGCGCACCCGCTGCGCTGTTTAAGCTCGCTCCTTCTCTTTTCGAAGGAACGACAGACATGCGCACGGAAGTCACCACCAAATACCCCATTTTGCTCGTCCACGGGTTGTTCGGCTTCGACCGGATCGGCAAGGTAGAGATGTTCCATGCCATCCCCCAAGCGTTGGAGAAAGCGGGCTGTCGGGTACATGTGCCCGCGCTTTCAGGGGTGCATGACAACGAGACCCGTGGCGAACAGCTGATTGATCAGATCGAGCGTTTCCTGCGCCGCACCGGATATCTCAAGGTCAATCTGATCGGGCACAGCCAGGGCGCGCTGACCTCTCGCTATGCCGCTGCACTGCGGCCCGACATCGTCGCGTCGGTGACGTCGGTGAGCGGACCCAATCACGGTTCCGAGGTCGCAGACCGGGTGCGCCGTGCGCTGACGCCCGGGCAGCTGCCCGAAGCGGTGGCCTCGCGACTGACCGCAGGCTTTGTGCATTTTCTGTCATTGCTCAGTGGCAATGCCGAGCTTCCCCAGGATCCTGTGAAGGCGCTGGATGCGCTCACGTCCGAAGGCGTTGCGTCGTTCAACCGCAAGTACTCTCATGGGCTGCCATCCACATGGGGTGGCGAAGGCGCGGAGCGCGTGAACGGCGTGCATTATTACTCGTGGAGCGGCTGCATCGGCGGCTCGCTGTTTGCCGAAGGGCGTAACGCCCTGGACCCGCTGCACCTTGCGCTGCGCAGTTATTCGCGATTGTTTGAAAAGGAGGCCGCGTCCAATGACGGTCTGGTGGGGCGATTCAGTTCCCATCTGGGCAAGGTCATCCGCTCGGACTACCCAATGGACCACGTGGACTCGATCAACCAGAGTGCCGGCCTGGTGCGAAAGCAGCTCGAACCTGTGAAGCTCTATCTGGACCACGCAGCCCTGTTGTGGAGCAAAGGCCTTTAGCCACCGCTGTCACCGGTCACGCACCGAAGCGCCGACCTGAACTTTCTCGAGAAACGCGACCCTTATTCCGGTACGCTCGTTTTCTTTTTTTCACAGGAGTTACCCAAATGGCCAAAGCCACTGCCCGCCACATCCTCGTATCCAGCGAAGAGAAGTGCAACGAACTCAAAGCTCAGATCGAAGGCGGTGCTGATTTCGCCGAAGTCGCCAAATCCAACTCCAGCTGCCCATCGAGCCGTCAAGGCGGGGACCTTGGCTCCTTTGGTCCTGGCCAGATGGTCAAGGAATTCGACACGGTGGTGTTCAGCGCCCCGGTCAATGTCGTGCAAGGCCCGGTGAAGACACAGTTCGGTTATCACCTGCTGGAAGTGACCAGCCGTCAGGACTGATCCTGCGCGTTGCAACATAAACGGCCCGCCCTTGATGCGGGCCGTTTGTTTTTGTGAAGTTGAAACGCTGGCATTGCGGCGCTGGTATTGAAACGCGGGCCCTGTCGCTGCTACCGGGTTTTGCGGCAGGAAAATTGCTACACCGAGCCCGAGCCGGGCAGAACGCGCAGCACCGGGGGCGGGATCGGCGTGGAGGAAGCATCGCTGGCTGTCCCAGCGGTGCCAACAAAGAAGTCATCAACCGTCGGTATTGTCCGGTTACAAAGCTTTCGGCTTTGCGGTACCTTGCCACCGGGGTAATCACTATAAAAACCGGACCGGCCGCAAGCGCCCGTCATGACCTTCAACCCTGATATCGCTCAGTGATGTCAGTCAGGATTCGTGGAATGCGTTTTGTTTTGTCATCGCTGATGGTTGCAACACTGGTCCTCGTCTCAGGCTTACAGGCCTTGTCCGCCGCACCTCAACATGCATTGACCGTTTACGGCGAGGCGCCGCGATACCCGGCGACATTCGCGCATTTCGACTACGTGAACCCGGATGCCCCAAAAGGCGGCAGCATGCGCCGCTCTGCGCAGGAAATCGGTCAGTTTGACCACATCATGCCCTACCTCGACAAAGGCACTGGCGTGGCGCAGGTCAATGGTTTGCTTTACTCCCCGCTGGCCGTGCGGTCGCTGGATGAGCCGTACACGGTGTATGGGCTGATTGCAGAAAAGATGGAGCGCGCTGCCGACGGCATGTCCCTGCGGTTCTACTTGAACCCCAAAGCCAGGTTTTCAGATGGCTCGCCCATCACTGCCCAGGACGTGCGCTACACCTACGACCTGCTGATGACCCAGGGCAGCCTGTCGTACCGCACCGAGTTTCAGGACGTCAAAGGCGTCGAGGTCGAGTCTGCCTCGCAGATCCGCTTTGATTTCAAAAGCAGCGAAAGCCGCACCCTGCCGCTCGACCTGGCCTCGCTGCCGGTGTTCCCGGAGCATTGGTGGAAGGACCGCGATTTTGCCAACGGCGGTGGATTCGAGATCCCGGTGGGCAGTGGCCCTTACCGTATCGGCAAGGTCGACGCCGGCCGCAGCATTACCTTCGAGCGCGACCCTGACTGGTGGGGCAAAGACCTGCCGGTCAATCGCGGCACCTACAATTTCGACCACTTCAGCGTCGAGTACTTCGGCGACACCGACGTCGCCCGCCAGGTCCTGCGCGGGGGTGGATATGACTACAACCGCGAATACTCGGCCACCGGCTACTCGATCGGCTACGACAGCCCGGCGCTGACCGAGGGCCGCCTGCAACGCGCCCACCTCGCCAAGGGTGCCGTGCAGAGCTCCCAGGGTTTCGTGTTCAACCTCGACCGCCCGAAGTTTCAGGACCGCCGCGTACGCCAGGCGCTGGCCCTGCTGTGGGACTTCGAGTGGACCAACAAGCAAATGATGCGCAACGTGTATGTGCGTCAGAACAGTTATTTCTCCAACAGCGATCTGGCGGCGACGGCATTGCCGACCGAGTCGGAGCTTAAGATCCTTGAGCCGCTGCGCGGTCAGGTCCCTCCGGAGGTATTCACCACGGTATTCAAGACCCCGAAAACCGATGGCAGCGGGTTCATCCGTGACAAACAACTGCAGGCGCTGGCGCTGCTCGAAGAAGCGGGATGGATGCCGCAGGGTGACAAGCTGGTCAATGCTCAGGGCGAGCCTCTGAGCTTCACCTTCCTCAATGGCCAGAGTGGCTTCGAGAAAATCCTGCTGCCGTACAAGCGCAACCTCGCGCAGATCGGCATCGATTTCGAGATTCGTCGCATCGATTCGGCGCAGTACCTGAACAGGGTCATGGCCCGCGATTACGACATGATCGTCACCGGTTACGGGGTCTCCACCTCCCCCGGCATGGAGCTTTACAACAATTTCGGCTCCCGGGTCGCCAACGATTCCGGCTCCAGCAATTACATGGTGCTGCGCGACCCGGCCGTTGATGCCCTTATTGAAGGCCTCGCCAAAGCCGACAGCAAGCCCGCGATGATCGACTATGCCCATGCCCTGGACCGCGTGCTGCAATGGGGCTTCTACTGGATTCCCAACTATTACCCGCCCGGTTCTTCCACCGTGTGGTGGAACCGCTTTGGCATCCCCAAGGTGCAGGCCAGCAACAGCGAGGCCATCGACACCTGGTGGGAAGTCAGCCCTCAGGCGCTGACCAATGAACAGTTCGCCCAACAACGGGGCGCCTCGGCGATCCCTTCGGAGGTCAAGTAATGCTCGGCTACCTGACGAGGCGCCTGCTGCTGATCATCCCGACGCTGCTGTGCATTTTGCTGGTCAATTTTTTCATCGTGCAGGCGGCACCGGGCGGCCCGGTCGAGCAGGCCATCGCCAAGCTGCAGGGCGTTGCCGGCGGGACCATCGGCGCGGGTCATACTGAAACCATGAACGCTGGCCAGTCCCGCGCCACCCGGGGGCTGGACCCCAAGCTGATCAAGGAAATCGAGCGCCAGTACGGATTCGACAAACCCCTGCACGAGCGCCTGTGGCTCATGCTGAAGAACTACGCTCAGCTGGATTTCGGCAACAGCTTCTTTCGCGGTGCCAAAGTCACTGACCTGATTCTGCAGAAGATGCCGGTGTCCATTTCTCTCGGGCTATGGGCGACGTTGATCACCTACCTGGTGTCGATCCCGCTGGGCATTCGCAAGGCGGTCAAGCACGGCAGCCACTTCGATATCTGGAGCAGCACCGCGATCATCATCGGCTACGCCATGCCGGCGTTTCTGTTTGCCATGCTGCTGGTGGTGCTGTTCGCCGGCGGCACGTCACTGAGCTGGTTCCCGGTGCGCGGTCTGGTGTCCGAGAACTTCGATCAATTGAGCACGTGGGGCAAGATCGCCGATTACTTCTGGCACCTGGTGCTGCCGGTCACCTCGCTGGTGATCGGCGGTTTCGCCACGCTGACGATCCTCACCAAAAACTCGTTTCTCAACGAAGTCACCCGTCAATACGTGGTGACCGCGCGTGCCAAGGGATTGAGCGAGCGACGCGTGCTGTATGGCCATGTGTTCCGCAACGCGATGTTGTTGATCGTCGCCGGCATCCCTCAAGCGTTCATCAGCGTGTTCTTCGCCGGTTCGTTGATGATCGAGGTCATCTTCTCCCTCGATGGCCTTGGCCGTATGAGTTATGAGGCCGCCGTGTCACGAGACTACCCGGTGGTGTTCGGGTCGTTGTTCATCTTCACGCTGTTCGGGCTGCTGATAAAGCTGGTCGGGGACATCTGCTACACCCTGGTCGACCCCCGAATCGATTTCAGCGCGAGGAATGCATGATGCGCAGATTGTCTCCGGTGGCCCGCCGCCGCTTCGAGCGCTTTCGCAATAATCGCCGCGGCTGGTGGTCGTTGTGGCTGTTTTGCGGGCTGTTCGCGCTCAGCCTGTGCGGCGAGCTGATCGCCAACGACAAGCCGCTGGTGTTGAGTTATCAGCATGAGCTGTACTTCCCTGCGTTCAAGCGTCACACCGAGCAGGAGTTCGGCGGGCAGTTGCCGTTCCAGCCCGATTACCGCAGCGACTACGTGCGGCAGCTGATCAGCAAGGGCGACGGCTGGATGCTGTTCCCACCCATTCCGTTCAGCGATGACACGCCCAACTACGACCTGAACAAGCCCGCCCCCAGCCCGCCGTCCTCGATCAACTGGCTGGGCACCGACGATCAGGCGCGTGACGTGCTGGCGCGGGTGATATTCGGTGCCCGGGTGTCGATTCTGTTTGCCTTGGCGTTGACCTTCGTCAGTGCGCTGATCGGCATCGCCGCCGGCGCTTTGCAGGGCTATTACGGTGGTTGGGTGGATTTGATCGGTCAGCGTCTGCTCGAAGTCTGGTCCGGCCTGCCGGTGCTGTACCTGTTGATCATTCTGTCGGGCTTCGTCGAGCCCAACTTCTGGTGGCTGCTGGGGATCATGGCGCTGTTTTCATGGCTGGCTCTGGTGGATGTGGTGCGCGCCGAGTTCCTGCGCGGGCGCAATCTCGAGTATGTCAAAGCGGCCCGGGCATTGGGGCTGGATGACCGCAAGGTGATCCTGCGGCACATTTTGCCCAACGCGATGAACGCAACGCTCAGCTACCTGCCGTTCATTCTGACCGGGGCGATTTCGACCCTCACAGCGCTGGATTTTCTCGGTTTCGGCATGCCGGCCGGCAGCGCCTCGCTGGGTGAGCTGATCGCCCAGGGCAAGCAGAACCTGCAGGCTCCCTGGCTCGGCTTCACCGCATTTTTTACCCTGGCGCTGATCCTGTCGCTGCTGGTGTTCATTGGCGAGGCCCTGCGGGATGCCTTCGACCCGAGGTCTTGAGATGTCCGAAAACCTGATCGAAATCCGCGACCTCTCGGTGTCGTTCAACGGCAACACCGTGGTCAAGCACATCAACCTGGACATCCCCGCTGGCGAATGCCTGGCGCTGGTCGGCGAATCGGGCTCGGGCAAGTCGGTGACGGCTCACTCGATCCTGCAACTGCTGCCACAGGCCGGCACGCAAAGTACCGGCAGCATTCGTTATCGCGGCAAGGAATTGCTTGGCGCCGACGGCAACGTCATGCGCGAATTGCGCGGCAACCAGATCGCGATGATCTTCCAGGAGCCAATGACCTCGCTGAACCCGCTGCACACGGTGTCCCGGCAAATCGGCGAGACCTTGTTGCTGCACAAGGGCCTGGCCGGCAAGGCAGCCCAGGCGCGGATCATCGAGTTGCTGGAGCTGGTCGGCATTCAACACCCGAAGAAGCGCCTCAAGGCCTATCCGCATGAGTTGTCCGGCGGCCAGCGCCAGCGGGTGATGATCGCCATGGCCCTGGCCTGCGAGCCTGAATTGCTGATCGCCGACGAGCCGACCACGGCGCTGGACGTCACCGTACAGCGCAAGATCCTGCTGCTGCTCAAACAACTGCAGCAACGCCTGAACATGTCGCTGTTGCTGATCAGTCACGATCTCAACCTGGTGCACAGCATCGCCCAGCGGGTCTGCGTGATGCGCGCCGGGGAAATCGTCGAGCAGTCCAACTGCCAGCTGTTGTTCAAAAACCCGCAACATCCTTACAGCCGCCTGCTGCTGGATGCTGAGCCGGCGGGCGAGCCTCTGCCCCGTGACAGCCGCGAAAAAGTGCTGGAAGTCGATAATCTGCGCGTCTGGTTCTCCCTCGGCGGCGGGATATTCAACCGGCATCACGAGTACCTGAAGGCTGTCGACGACATCAGCCTCAGCATCGAGCGCGGCAAAACCCTGGGCATCGTCGGCGAGTCGGGTTCAGGCAAATCGACACTTGGTCAGGCAATCCTGCGCTTGCTGGAATCGCGTGGCAGTATCCGCTTCAAGGGTCATGCGCTCGACAGCCTGACGCAAAAGCAGATGCGCCCGTGGCGCAAGCAGATGCAGGTCGTCTTTCAGGACCCTTACGGCAGCCTCAGCCCGCGCATGTCGGTGGCACAGATCATCAGCGAGGGGTTGGAAGTTCACAGCGACCTGGACAAGGCCAGCTGTGAGGCCGAAGTGATCCGGGCGCTGGAGGAAGTCGGCATCGACCCGTCGAGCCGGCACCGCTATCCCCATGAGTTTTCCGGCGGGCAGCGACAACGCATCGCCATTGCCCGTGCCCTTGTGCTCAAACCTGCCTTGATACTGCTCGACGAACCGACCTCTGCGCTTGACCGTACGGTGCAGAAGCAGGTCGTCGCGTTGCTTCGCCAATTGCAGGAAAAACACGGGCTGACGTACCTGTTCATCAGCCATGACCTGGCCGTGGTCAAGGCCCTGGCCCATGACATGATTGTGGTCAAGGACGGCAAAGTGGTGGAGCGCGGCGCGAGCCATGATGTGTTCGATGCCCCGCAGCACCCCTACACCCGGGAATTGCTCGCAGCGGCGCACCCCGGCTTTAACTGAGGCACGTATCAACCCGTAGTCTGTGCGGCCAGATGCCGAGAAACACGATGGATGGAACCGCGCATGAAAGACAGCGAGAGCCTCAAGGATTACCGACGCGTTCGGCGATTGGCGATCCGTTCGCTTTTCGAGATCATCGAGCAGTCCAGTGAGGGCACGGTCATCGTTGACCGCGACGCCCGCATTGTCTGGATCAACGAGCGGTACGCCCGCCGCTTCGGCCTGGAAGACCCGAGTCGCGCGGTCGGTCAGCCTTGCGAGCAGGTGATCCCCGGCAGTTTGCTGCGCCAGGTCGCGAGCAATGGCCAGCCGATCCTGCTGGACATGATGGACACGGCAAAGGATCCGCTGGTGGTCATGCGCCTGCCCATTCACGACGACGGCGGCGCGGTGATCGGCGCCATCGGCTTCGCCCTGTTTGACGAGCTGCACGCGCTGTCGCCACTGCTCAAGCGCTATTCGAGCATGCAGCAGGAGCTGGCCTCGACCCGCTCGCAGCTTCGCGCGCGCCAGGCCAAATACAGCTTTGCGCACTTCATTGGCACGAGCGAGGCCAGTCTTGAAGTGAAACGCCGGGCGCGCCGCAGCGCCAGCAGCGACTCGCCAGTGTTGTTGCTTGGCGAGACCGGCACCGGGAAAGAGCTGCTGGCCCATGCCGTGCACAACACCTCTCCCCGAGCGCACAAGCCATTCATCAGCATCAACAGTGCGGCCATCCCCGAAGCGTTGCTGGAGGCAGAGTTCTTCGGCACCGCGCCGGGCGCTTTCACCGGCGCCGACCGCAAAGGGCGCCATGGCAAGCTGCACCTGGCCGAAGGTGGCACGCTGTTTCTGGACGAGATCGGCGACATGCCCCTGCCGCTGCAAAGCAAATTGTTACGCGTGCTCCAGGAGAAAGAATACGAGCCGGTGGGCTCCAACCAGTTGCTCAAGAGTGACGTGCGCCTTATCGCTGCGACTTCCACCGACCTGGAAGCCGCGATCAAACGAGGCGAATTCCGCGCCGATCTCTACTACCGACTGAGCGTGCTGCCGATCACGGTGCCGCCGTTACGCGAGCGTCCGGACGACATTCCGGCGTTGACCGAGGCCATTCTCGAGGACCTGCGCAGCCAGCACGAACTGGCGCCTGCCGCGATGTCGGTCCTCGCGCAACACGCCTGGCCGGGAAATATTCGCGAGCTGCGCAACGTGCTGGAACGTGCTGCGCTGTTGAGTGACGATCTGCTGCTCACCCCTGGCGACATCCGCTCTGCGATCGGCACACTGGTGCCGGTGACTTCGCCCCGCGGTTCGCTGTCTCCGGCGTCAAACGATCAGACTTACAGCGAGGCGCGTCAGCATTTCGACCGCGAGCTGATCCAGGCGAAGCTGGCCCAATGTGCGGGCAATGTCGTGCTGGCGGCCCGGCAGCTGGGCCTCGGTCGCTCCACTCTGTACAAGAAGATGGCGGCGCTGGGAATTGCCGAGTCTCAATACTGAGACTCGCATCCACGCAGGTGGACTGCCACACCGCCGCCTGTTTAGAGCGGCTGACAGGGATGAATGCGGCAGCCTCTGGCTGTAAGACCCTGCGGACAGTCTCAATTGCTGGACAGTCTTATGGGATTGAACAATCCGTTAGCAAAAAAACGTAATAAAGTCAGCCACTTGGCGCAGTGGCACGAAAGTGGCTATACCTCCTGTTGCGCGGCATCGCCGCATCCATAACAAAAACAACAGGAGACACTCGATGAGTGTGATCATCGCTTTAGCGGCGCTAACGCTGCTGATGCTGGCTGCGTACCGGGGTTACAGCGTCATCCTTTTCGCGCCCATTGCGGCGCTCGGTGCAGTGCTGCTCACCGACCCCTCTGCCGTGGCGCCGGCCTTCACCGGCGTGTTCATGGACAAAATGGTCGGCTTCGTCAAACTCTACTTTCCGGTCTTCCTGCTGGGCGCCGTGTTTGGCAAGCTGATTGAATTGTCCGGCTTCTCCCGCTCCATCGTTGCAGCGGCCATTCGCTTGCTGGGAACGCGTCAGGCGATGCTGGTCATCGTGCTGGTCTGCGCGCTGCTGACATACGGTGGTGTTTCGCTGTTCGTGGTGGTGTTTGCGGTCTATCCCTTCGCGGCGGAGATGTTCCGCCAGAGCAACATCCCCAAGCGATTAATTCCGGCGACCATCGCCCTCGGCGCTTTCTCGTTCACCATGGACGCCTTGCCCGGCACGCCACAGATCCAGAACATCATCCCGTCCACATTTTTCAACACCACCGCGTGGGCCGCACCGTGGCTGGGGTTGATCGGCACGGCGTTCGTGTTCAGCGTCGGCATGCTGTTTCTTCAGCGCCAGCGTAACAAGGCGCAGCGCGCGGGCGAAGGCTACGGCACCGAACTGCGTAACGAGCCGGACACCCCTGCCGACATCGCCCTGCCCAACCCCTGGGTAGCACTCGCACCACTGCTGCTGGTGGGTGTGATGAACCTGTTGTTCACACAATGGATTCCCCAGTGGTACGGCAAGACCCACACCCTGGCGCTGCCGGGCATGGCGACGCCGGTGCAGACTGAAATCTCCAAAATCACGGCGATCTGGGCGGTGGAGGCGGCCTTGCTGGTCGGGATTCTCTTTGTGCTGGTGTTTGCCTTTACCACCGTCAAATCGAAACTGGCCGAAGGCAGCAAAGGGGCGGTCAGCGGCGCGTTGCTGGCAGCGATGAACACCGCGTCCGAATACGGTTTTGGCGCGGTGATCGCCTCGTTGCCTGGCTTTCTGGTGCTGGCCGACGGGCTCAAAAGCATTCCCAATCCGCTGGTCAACGAAGCCATCACAGTGACGCTGCTGGCCGGGATTACCGGCTCCGCATCCGGCGGCATGAGCATCGCCCTGGCTGCGATGTCCGACAGCTTCATTGCCGCCGCCCACGCGGCCAATATCCCGCTGGAAGTGCTGCACCGTGTCGCCGCCATGGCCAGCGGCGGCATGGACACCCTGCCGCACAATGGCGCGGTTATCACCCTGCTGGCGGTGACAGGCCTGACCCACCGCGAGGCTTACAAGGACATCTTCGGCATCACGATCATCAAGACACTCGCGGTGTTTGTGGTAATCGGGGTTTTCTATGCAACCGGCATCGTATGAGGAACACAACATGAGTCTGCAAGGCAAAACGGCATTGGTGACCGGCTCCACCAGCGGCATCGGTCTGGGCATCGCGCTGACGCTGGCCAAAGCCGGTGCCGATCTGGTGCTTAATGGCTTTGGCGATGCATCGGCGGTGATCGAGCAGGTCAGGCAGTATGGCGGCAAGGTCGGCCACCACCCCGCCGACGTCAGTGATGTGGCGCAGATCGCCGACATGATTGCCTACGCGGAGCGCGAGTTTGGCGGCGTCGACATTCTGGTAAACAACGCGGGGATCCAGCATGTGGATGCGGTGGAAGACTTTCCGGTGGAGAGCTGGGACAAGATCATCGCCATCAACCTTTCTTCGGTCTTCCACACCACGCGACTGAGTCTGCCGGGTATGCGCGCCAGGGGCTGGGGGCGCATCGTCAACATCGCCTCGGTGCACGGGCTTGTCGGATCAACGGGTAAGGCGGCGTACGTAGCGGCCAAGCATGGCGTCATCGGCCTGACCAAGGTCGTCGGGCTGGAGACCGCAGCCGCTAACGTTACTTGCAACGCGATTTGCCCGGGCTGGGTGCTGACGCCACTGGTGCAGAAGCAGATCGATGACCGCGCCGCCGAAACAGGGGACCTTGAGCAGGCCAAGCATGACCTGCTGGCCGAAAAACAGCCGTCACTGGAGTTTGTCACGCCGTCGCAATTGGGCGAGCTGACCTTGTTCCTGTGCAGTGAGGCCGGCGCGCAAGTCCGAGGCGCGGCGTGGAATATCGATGGCGGATGGCTGGCGCGGTAGGTGCCCTGCTCTGTCGAATATAAGGCAGACCCAGACGCCTGCTGGCTGAATGCGCGGTCCGTAGGAACCGGCTTGCTGGCGAATGTGGTTGGCCAGTGATGAAAGGGGCCACTGGACCAATGCTTTCGCCAGCAAGCCGGCTCCTACAGTCACAACGCATACACCCGGACCCACCGCAGATGCCGTGAGTGGGACCGGCGTTAGCCGGTAAAGCGTCAGGTGTTGCATCGCAACACTGATCACGGTGGAAATCTCGCACCGCAACATTGATGGTGGTTGAAATCTCGAATCGGAAAAATTGACCACGGGCGAAGCCTGCAGGAGCCGGCTTGCTGGCGAAGGCGTTGGGTCAGGCGAATGGATGGCGCTGACACATCGCATTCGCGGGCAAGCGCGCTCCTACAGTCAGACCTTATACCTCCAGACACACCGCAGATGCTTTAAGTGGGACCGGCTTTAGCCGGGAAAGCGTCAGGCGTCGCACCGCACCATTGATCACGGCTGAAATCTCGTACCGCAAAATTGATCACGATTGAAACCTCGCACCGGGAAAATTGACCACGGGCGAAACCTGTAGGAGCCGGCTTGCTGGCGAAGGCGTTGGGTCAGGCGATTGGATGGTGCTGACACATCGCATTCGCGGCCAAGCGCGCTCCTACAGTCAGACCTTATACCTCCAGACACACCGTAGGTGCTTTAAGCGGGACCGGCTTTAGCCGGGAAAGCGTCAGGCGTCGCACCGCACCATTGATCACGGCTGAAATCACGCACTGCAAAATAGATAGCAGGTGAAAACCTGCAGGAGCCGGCTTGCTGGCGAACGCGGTGTGCCAGATACGAAAATGTGAATGACCCACCGCGTTCGCCGGCACGCCGGCTTGTACGGATCGTGCGTCGTCTTCACCCGCAGCAGGCAGCGAAGCTTATATTTCAGTTCCCCGGTTCATCGCGCTCGTCCACCAGCCCCCAGTCCTTCACATTCACCTGCGCGGCCGGTTGCGGCGCGCGCGGCGCAGTGGCGATGGTCGATGGCCCGTTTTCGCTGTGCAGCTTGAGCCGCAGACGCACGTTGTTGGCCGAGTCCGCGTTTTTCAGCGCTTCGTCTTCGGTAATTGCACCCTCCACCGCCAGGTCATAGAGCGCGTTATCAAACGTCTGCATGCCAAGGTTCGTGGACTTTTCCATGATGCCCTTGAGCTCGGTCAGTTCGTTGCGGTGGATCAGGTCACGAATGGTCGGCGTGCCAAGCATCACCTCCACCGCCGCGCGACGTTTGCCGTCGGTTGTTTTCACCAGCCGTTGCGAGACAAAAGCCTTGAGGTTGTTGCCCAGGTCATGCAGCAACTGCGGCCGGCGCTCTTCAGGGAAGAAATTGATGATGCGATCCAGCGCTTGGTTGGCGTTGTTGGCGTGCAGCGTCGAGATCGCCAGGTGACCGGTATCGGCGAACGCCAGCGCGTGCTCCATGGTTTCACGGTCACGGATTTCGCCGATCAGAATCACGTCCGGCGCCTGACGCAGGGTGTTCTTCAACGCCGCGTGAAAGCTGCGGGTGTCCACGCCGACTTCGCGCTGATTGATGATCGAGCGTTTGTGCTTGTGAATGAATTCCACCGGGTCTTCGATGGTGATGATGTGACCGCTGGCATGACGGTTGCGGTGATCGATCAACGCCGCCAGCGACGTCGACTTGCCCGACCCGGTCGCGCCCACGAACAGCACCAGCCCGTGTTTCTCCATAATCACATCGAGCAGCACCGGCGGCAGGTGCAGGTCCTCGAACTTGGGGATGTCGAGCTTGATGTTGCGCGCGACGATGGACACTTCGTTGCGCTGCTTGAAGATGTTGATGCGAAAGCGCCCGACCCCGGACAGCGAGAACGCCAGATTCATCTCCAGGTCGCGCTCGAAATCATGGCGCTGCTCGGCGTCCATGATGCCGGCGGCAATCAGCGCCACGTCACCGGGTTTGAACGCCTCAGTGCCCAATGGCTTGAGCACGCCGTTGAACTTGGCGCAGGGCGGCGCGCCGGTGGACAGATAAAGATCTGACCCATCCTGAGTGGAGAGCACCTTCAACAACGCCGGAAAATCCATAAGGCAACACCGCACAAGAGGTTTGAGGAGACTGCAGGCCTACACTGAGTCGACATTGGGCCCGATTCAACGTTCGGCTTGTTTGCCAGCATGCCGGTCCAGGCGCCGGTAAGCCGGGCTGCGGACGTTCGTCCGGCCGAAGTGTGGGAAATTACCCGAAAACGCCCGGCAAAGGCATAATGCGCCGCTTTTTTATCGAGACGCCTGGTTCATCATGAAAGCTCAAGCCCGTCACATTCTGGTCAAAACCGCTGAAGAAGCCGAGCAACTCAAGCAGCGCATTGCCAAAGGCGAGGCGTTCGACGTGCTGGCGAAGAAATACTCAACCTGCCCGAGTGGCAAGCGTGGCGGGGATCTGGGTGAAGTGCGGCCGGGTCAGATGGTCGGCGCCATTGACCAGGTGATATTCAAAAAGCCGTTGCGCACGGTACACGGTCCGGTCAAAAGCAAGTTCGGGTATCACTTGGTGCAGGTTTTTTATAGGGATTGATGGCTACAGCCGATCCCTTGCATCGATCTCCCGGGCCCCTTCCCGGCTGAAGCCGGTCCCACAAGGTGTCTGTGTTCCCTCAGCCAGGCCCCACCACCAACCCCACTGAATGGACAAGATGCTTTAGTGGGACCGGCTTTAGCCGGGAATAGGCCGGTGGGCACACCGACCATTACCCGTTCAGATCGGCATCACACTTCTGGGAATCAACGCGCCGGGGTGTTGAATCACCAGGCTCGCCAATCGATGCCCGGCCTGCGCAGCATCTTCCGGGCTGCCGCCACGCAACCGCAGGGCCAGGTAAGCGGCGCTGAAAGAGTCGCCCGCCGCGGTGGTATCGACGACTCGCTGCACCGGGTGGGCGGCCACCTCGTGCCGGCGGTCATCGACGCTGATCAAGCAGCTCTGAGCACCGCGCTTGATCACCACCTCGCTGACGCCCATGTCTCGATACGCCTGCATGATCTGCTCGCCGTCGGCGTAATCGAACAACGCCTGCTCGTCCTCCTCGGTCAGCAGGGCCAGATCAACCTCATGCATGACGGCCCGATAAGCCTGGCGTGCCTGCTCAACGCTACGCCACAGCCGTGGCCGGTAATTGTTGTCGAAGACCACCCGCGCGCCGCGGTCCCGCGCATCGCCCAGCGTCGACAACAAACGTGCCCTGCCCACCTCGCCCAGCACCGCCAGGGTGATGCCGCTGAAATACAACACGTCGTATTCCGGCAGCGCCGCAAGCACCGGTTCAGCCGCCGGGGTAGTGAAGCATTCGCGCACGGCGGCTTCGTTGCGCCAGTAGAGAAACCGTCGCTCGCCACTGGCATCGGTCTGTATGCAATACAAACCCGGCAGCCGCCCCGGCAGACGCTGCACCCGGCTCAGGCCGATGCCTTCATCCGCCCAGACCTGGCACATCGCATCGCTGAAACTGTCGTCCCCCAGTGCGGTGACGTAGTCCACCTGCGCCGCCGAGCCCAGCAGCCGCGACAGGTACACCGCAGTGTTCAACGTGTCGCCACCGAAGCTCTGCTTGAGCGAGCCGTTGGCGTGCTGCTGCAACTCGATCATGCATTCGCCGATCAACGCAACACGCGGATAGCTGTGACTGACCATTTCACTCATGGCTGACTCCTGTCAGAAGCAGGTTTCAAAAGATTCAATGACGCACAGATCATCGCCGACCAGGCAACCCGTCCGCCATTTGTCGAAGGTCAGACAAGGGTGCGAGGTGCCGAACGACACGATGTCGCCTACCTTCAGCTCGCATCCCGGCGCAACGGTCATGAACGCGTGCTGGTCCATCACCGCCGTCACTGTGCAGGCGCTGACATCGTCGCTCTGCGCCGGAACAGTCCCCGGACGGTAGCGCCTGATCGGGTTGGGCATCCCGGCGTCAAATGCCACGTCACGCTTGCCCATGGCGATCACCGCAAAACCCGGTTCCGGCATGGACTGCACGTGGGCCCACACTTCCATCGCCGGCTGCAAACCCTCGCTCAGGTCGTGGCGACGGTCTAGCACGCAGCACTGGGCCTCTTTGTAGATGCCGTGGTCGTGAACCACGTAACTGCCGGGGCGCAACACGCTGAGGAACCGCTCGCGCACCTGCTGCTTGTCGAATTCTTCGGCGATCAGGTCGTACCACGCTGACCCGGACGCTGTCACGATTGGCCGCTCCAGAGCGAATGCGTCCTTGTCCTGCAAGGTCACGGCCAAGCGCACCAGCGAGGTCGCGAACTCACGTATACCGGCAACCGCCTGATCGCCGTGAATCACGCCTTCATAACCTTCGATGCCGGTCAGTTTAAGTGCAGGTTGAGCGGCGATTGCATCAGCCAATGCCATGACGTCGGCCTCGCTGCGGCATCCGCAGCGTCCACCGACTACGCCGTACTCGATCATGACATTGAGCTGCAGCCCCTTGCTGGCGAAGAACTCGCCCAACGCGGCGACATTGTCCGGGTGGTCGACCATGCAGTGAAAGTCAAACATCCCGTCGCCGAGCATCTCGGCGATGATCGCCATGTTCGGCGCACCCACCAGTTGGTTGGCCATCAACACGCGCCGGACGCCGTGGGCGTATGCCGCACGGGTCTGCACCGCCGTGGCCAGGGTCATGCCCCACGCGCCATGCTGCAATTGCCGCCGGAATAACGCCGGCACCATGCTGGTCTTGCCATGGGGCGCCAGCTCGGCACCGCTGTCGCTGACAAACTTCTGCATCCAGCGCAGGTTGTGTTCCAGCGCCTTGTCGTGGATGACCAGCGCGGGCAGGCTGACGTCGCGCACCAAGTGGTCGCCTGGCTGCGTGGCGCCTTTTTCGATCGCGGCAATGCTCATGTCTGTTCTCCTGATGTTGGTGTTCGTGTGGGTCATGCGTCGCTATCGACGACGCTATTCGATGACCCGCCGGGCCAGGCCGTTGGCGCTGTCGATCAGCACCTGTCGGTAATGCGCATAGTGCGCGGTGGCGTCGGCACGCGGCGCGACGATGCACAAGGTGGCAATGCAGATGCCCTGCTTGTCGCGCACCGGCGCGGCGAAGCAATGGGTGAAGGTGTCGGCAATGCTGTCGAAGGAAAAAAAGCCGTCCTGGTGGGCCTGGCGGATCTCGGCCAGAAACGTCTCGACCGGCAGGCGCTTGCCATCCGGAAGAATGAAGTCTTCGTCGTCGATCAGGTCAATGATGGCCTGATCCGACAGGTGCCCGAGCAGCAGGCGCCCGGATGCGGTCCACGGAATCGGCGCGTCTTCGCCGATATCCGAGGAAATACGAAAATGCCGCGCGCCCTCTTTCATCAGCGCGACGGTGTACTTGCGCCCGTTGAGCAGGCACATCTGTGCGGTTTCCCGGGTCTGCTCGACGATCTCACCCAGGCTGACTTCGGCCTCGCGGGTGAAATCGAAGTGGCGCAAATGCGCCTGACCCAGGAAGTACAGCTGCCGCCCCAGGTACACGTGGCCGTCTTTGCCGACCGTCTCCAAAATGCGCCGCTCCAGCAGCGAGCTCACCAGTTCATACACCGTCGACTTGGGGCTGCCGATGCCACTGGCGATCTCGTTGGGCCGAAGCGGCGTACCGGTCTCCTTGAGAAAATCGAGAATATCGAACGCCCGGTCCAAACCTCGCGCCCGGCGTTTGATGGTGTCTTCGGTCATTGGACCAGCTCCAGGCTAGAAGAAAGTTTCAAGCTGCAAGTTTCAAGCGGCACGTGTTGCATCAGCGCTCTGCCGACTTGCAGCTTAAAGCTTGCCGCTGCTCCCTACTTCTTCTTGTAGGCAATGCAATCGATCTCGACTTTGCAATCCACCATCATGCTCGCCTGTACGCAGGCGCGGGCAGGCGCGTGTTCCGGGGAGAAGTACTCGCCAAACACCTTGTTGAAGCTCCAGAAATCCCGCGGGTCTTCCAGCCATACGCCGACCCGCACGACGTCTTCGAGGCCGTACCCGGCTTCAGTCAGAATCGCCACCAGGTTTTGCATGGTTTTATGGGTCTGCTCGACGATCCCGCCGTTGATGATCTCACCGTTTTCAGCCGGCACCTGACCGGACACGTGCAGCCAGCCATCGGCTTCGACGGCGCGTGCGAATGGGCGTGGCTGGCCGCCACCTGCGGTACTGCCTGCACCGTAACGAGTAATGCTCATGAAAATCTCCTTTGATTGAGCGTTTTAAAAACGAATGTTCTTGAGGAATTCAGCCAATCGGGCTGACTTGGGTTGTTCAAACAGTGCCTTGGGCGGGCCCTGCTCTTCAATGCGCCCCTGGTTCATGAAGACGATCTGATCAGACACCTCGTAGGCAAAGCGCATTTCGTGGGTCACCAGCAACATGGTCATGCCCTCTTCCGCCAGGCCCTTGATGACGCTGAGCACCTCGCCCACCAGTTCCGGGTCGAGCGCCGAGGTCACCTCATCGAAGAGCATCAGGCTGGGGTTCATCGCAATGGCGCGGGCAATCGCCACGCGTTGCTGCTGGCCACCCGACAGTTGCCCCGGAAAGTGATTGCGACGCTCCAGCAGGCCGACGCGCTCCAGCCACTTTTCCGCCAGGGCGACCGCTTGGTCCTTGGGCAGCTTCTTGACCTTGAGCAAGCCGAGGGTGACGTTTTGCAGGGCGGTGAGGTGCGGGAACAGATTGAACTGCTGGAACGCCATGCCCGTCATCGCCCGGTGCTGCGCGATGAGCTTCTCGGGATGGCGCACGCGTTTTCCGCTGACGTCGCTGTAACCGATGTCCTGGCCTTCCAGGCGAATGTGCCCACCCTGAAACTCTTCGAGCAGATTGACGCAACGCAGCAGCGTGGTCTTGCCGGAGCCGCTGGAGCCGATCAGCGTCACCACGTTGCCCTTGTTCATCTTCAGGTCGACGCCCTTGAGCACTTCGACCGGGCCGTAGGATTTTTGCAGCCCTTCGATGCTCAACAGAGCCGGGGCGGCAGTCGCGGTTTGAGTCTGTGTCATGGCAAGGCCACCCGTTTTTCGATTTGCCGCCCAAGAAGCTCGATGGCGTAGTTAATGACGAAGAAAAGAAAGCCGGCGAACAGGTAAAACTCCAGGGTCATGAAATTGCGCGCAATCACCTGCTGCGTGCTGAGCAGCAGTTCGGCAACGCCGATGACCGACAGCAGCGTGGAGGCCTTGACGATCTCGGTGGACGAATTGACCCAGGTCGGCAATATCTGCCGCAAGGCCTGAGGCAGCAGCACGTAACCGAGGGACTGGGGAAACGTCAGGCCTATGGCTTTGCCAGCTTCCAGCTGCCCGCGCGGTATCGCCTGAAGAGCGCCACGCACGATTTCAGCGACGTGAGAGCCGCAGAACAGCGTCAGCCCCAGGGCGCCGGCCTGAAACGCGCCGATCTGCCAGCCCAGCGCCGGTGCCATATAAAAGCAGGCCAGCACGAGGACGAACACCGGGGTGCCGCGTATCAGATCGACATAGGCCCGAAACGGCAGGCGCGCCCACCATTTACCGTAGGTCAGCACCAGCCCGGCAAACACACCGATCACCGTGCCGAAGACAATCGCCAGCCCCGCGCACTGCACGCTGGTCAAAAACCCTGCCCACAACGTTTCTCGGGCAACCCACAACTCCTGCAACCAACCAGGTTGTTCATACATGGTCAGGGCCTCCTAGCGGCGAATCGCCAGGCGCTGTTCGAGGTAGCGCAGCAGCATGGCAATGAGGTAACAGGCCGCGACGTACAGCGCCGTGGTCACCAGCCAGGTTTCTATCACCCGGTAGCTCTCGACGTTGATCTTGCGCGCGTAATAGGTCAGTTCCGGCACGGCAATCGCGGCGGCCAGGGACGTGTCCTTGAACAAGGAAATGAAATTATTGGACAGCGCCGGCAACACGTTGCGCAGCATCACCGGCACCACGATGTAAGCACGCACCTGCCACTCGCCAAGGCCGATCGCCAGCCCGGCCTCGCGCTGGCCCTTGTGGATGCTCAGCAGGCCTGCACGAAACACTTCGGTCAGGTAAGCGCCGGCATACAGTGACAGCGTCACAATAAACGACGGGATCTTGTCCAGACGAATGCCCATCCCCGGCAAGGCGAAGTAGATCAACAGGATCAGCACCAGGATGGGCGTATTGCGCACCACCGTTACGTATATGGACGCTACCACCCGCAATGCGCGGTACCGTGAAAGCATGGCGAACGCCGCCATCATGCCGATCACGCAACCGATGGCAATCGAGATCAGGGCCAGCTCAAGGCCGAGCCCCAGCCCCGCGAGCAAACTGGGGAAATCCCGCCAGACGGCGGCAAAATTCAGCTGATAATTCATGGTCAGCAAGTCCTGGGACGGGACGGCAACACGGCCATCCCTACCCCTTCAGAAAGTCATGTAAGCCGCGCCGCGTTATTTGTATTCCATCGGAAAGCCGATCGCAGGGGTCGGCAGATCCACGCCGAACCACTTCTTGAACGACTCGGCGTAGGCCGGAAATTCCACACCCGTCATGGCTTCATGCAGTGCGGTGTTGACGAAGTTCAGCCAGTCCTGATCGCCACGCTTGACGGCGCAGGCGTAGGTTTGCGGGCTCCAGGCAAACGACGGCGAGCGATAGCGACCGGGGTTCTGCACCATCAGGTACTTGACCGAAGACTGATCGGTGGCGGCGGCATCAGCGCGACCGGAATTGATGGCCTGGTACATCAGATCGACGCTGTCGTATTGATCGACCTTGGCCTTGGGCAGCGCCTGGTGCACCAATTCCTCGGCGTAGACGTTTTGCAGCACGGCAACCGTGACGCCGTCCCCTGCGCCCTTGAGATCGTCGATCTCCTTGTACTTGCTGTTGGTCGGCAACAGCAGTGCGACGCCTTCGCGGTAATACGGCAAGGTGAAAGCCACCTGCTGCGCGCGGCTGGCGGTGACGGTGATGAACTGGCAGCTCATGTCCACCTTGTCGGTCAGAAGGTTCGGTATCCGTGCGTCGGACGACTGCACCACGAACTCGACTTTACTCGGGTCGTTGAACAGCCCTTTGGCGACCATGCGCGCGATGTCGATATCAAAGCCCTGCAGCTTGCCGTCCGCCCCCTGGAAGTGCCAGGGAGCATTGGTGCTTCCTGTCCCGACGATCAAATGACCGCGCTGCAAGACGCTGTCGAGCTTGCTGTCGGCAGCGAAGGCCGTCGTCGCGAACGTCGCTGCTGTCATCAGGGCCAGTGCACAAGCTTTCATAGAAAGGAATCCGCGCCGCATGAGAGAACCTCCAACCGTCATGTTAATTCCGCTATAGCGGAACGCTGTTTGCCACAACGGAATAGACAGCAGAAAGTGTGCCACAGACCCAGGCGCGGAAAGAAGCGTGAAGAACTGCAAGCGTTTCAACTATTTGCGCTCTCCCGGCAGTCAGTTGGTCTCGATACGGATGGACATGCGCCGAATTGGCCGCTACGGATGGCCACATCGCCCCACACTCAGGCCCCACGAATGTGCGGTGCGCGCCAATAACGCGCATGAAGCAGCAGCATCCTCTACCGCCCATCACCTTCAATGCCGATGGCAGGTGGAAACGATCGGAAAAGACCACAAGCAGCTACGATTTTCTGAACATCGGCCGATTCATAAGAGTCAACGGAACATTGGCACCGTTAGTGCTTCCAATGGTTTATGAAGCTTTTATGACAACCACGTGAACGCGCAGGGATAGCCGGAGTCTTTACGGGGTTGAGCGGTGGAGAAATGCCAATGAAAGAACGAGCCACAGTGATTTGCCGCCGGGACAACCGGATTCTCTATGTGCGCAAACCCAAAGCACGCTGGACGCTGCCGGGCGGCAAGGTCGAGGCCGACGAATCGCCGGCACAGGCCGCCGCGCGCGAGCTGCGGGAGGAAACCGGGCTTATCCTGGAAGACCTGGCCTACGTGACCCGCTTCGAGGGTGGCGCGGTGCTGCATCACGTCTTTGAAGTGTCGGTGACGATGATCGCAACCCCGGCACCCCACAATGAGATCGCTGACTGTAAATGGTTCACGACCAAGGAGCTGGGCGATCAGAAAGTCAGCCCTTCAGCGAAGTCCATCGTGAAGGCATTTTTGAGCGATGCTATTTACTAAGCGTTGTTGAGATGTGTTCACAGGTTTTTCACATTGAGGGCGGTACTCTTCATTTGCTCCTCCAAGACTGACTTTAAGCCCGCACCCCCCATCGCGGGCTTTTTCTTGTCCGCAATTCCTCGATTCGCCTCCCTCCTGCCCCAGCTTGTCTATAAAAAATTCAGACGATCGGACTTAATTTCGGGATCCAAACGCCGACATCAGGGGATGGAGCCTATTCACGGAGCAGCAGATGTTTAATTCCCGGATCAAAAAGCAAGTGTCCACCCTTAGCGCAGAGCTCATCACGCTCAAGCATTTCCATGATGCTTTGATGAATGAAATGCTCTCGCTGAGCGTGGATTCAGAACTACGTATCTCGGATGCGAACGCGAAATTCTGCGCCGCGATCGGCTATTCGGCAGATGAACTGATCGGCAAGCCCATGGCGTCGTTCGTGCCGACCTATGTGGCGACCATGCCTTGCTTCCGCGACTTCAAAGCAGCGGCGGCCAACGGCACCGCAGTGACCGACAACTATCGGTTCATCAGCAAGAATGGTTCCCTGATCTGGATCCGCGCGACCTGGTCGCCGTTCAAGGACGAACAAGGCCGCCTGATCGCGTTGAAGTGCCTGGCCACCAATGTCACCCAGGAAATCAACAAGGCCCGGGAGAACGAGTCATTCATCAACGCACTGCTGCGTTCCACCGCCGTCATCGAGTTTGACCTCAGCGGTCACGTGCTCAAGGCCAACCAGTCGTTTCTCAAGGAAATGGGCTACAGCACCGAGCAGATCGTCGGCAAACATCACAGCCTGTTCTGCGACCCGAAATTTGCAGCCACCGAAGAATACCGCGCCTTCTGGAAACGCCTGAACAACGGCGAGTTCGTCGCTGACCGCTTCAAGCGCATCAACAGCCGCGGCGAAGAGGTATGGCTGGAAGCAACCTACAACCCGGTGCATGACACCCAGGGCGAGTTGTACAAAGTGGTCAAGTTCGCAACGGTGATCACCGATCAGGTTCGGCGCGAAGCCGAAATCAACGTCGCGGCCGGGACAGCGTTCGAGATCTCCCAGCGCACCGACGTCTCGGCGCAGCGCGGGGCGGCGGTCATCAACGATACTGTGGAAACCATGAACGGCATTGCCGACCAGATGCTCTCCGCCTCCCATGGCATGGAGGCACTGGGCAAACAGTCACTGCTGATCAGCACCATCGTGCAGACGATCGGCGGCATCGCTCAGCAAACCAACCTGCTGGCACTCAACGCCGCCATCGAAGCCGCGCGAGCCGGCGAGCAAGGCCGTGGCTTTGCGGTGGTCGCCGACGAGGTCCGTCAGCTTGCCGGGCGCACCAGCACCGCAACCGAGGAGATCGTTGCGGTCGTGCAGCAAAACCAGAAGCTGGTGGATGATGTGGTCAGGGACATGGGCAGCACGCGCAGCCAGGCGGAGCAAGGCCTGTCGCTGGCCAACCAGGCCGGCAGCGTGATCGTCGAGATCCAGGAAGGCGCGCGCCAAGTGGTCGGTGCGGTGCAGCGCTTTACCCACCAACTCTAAATGCCCCGCCCGGTTTCAACCGGGCCTGCCATGGCAAATGGTCGCACCGTGCCGAGCGGCAGATACGCTCGCCCTACAAAATGCTAATCTGCGCGTCATGTGTGGCCCCGCCCGGCCGCCACCCCACATTGACATGGAGCCGACAATGGCTTTGGATTCCTTGCTCTGCCCGGATTTGCTGACCATTGCCGAGCGTTCGGCCATCGCCGAAGTTGAAGCAACCACCAACATCCTCAAGCTGGTGACGCGACTGACCGGTATGCGCTTTGCCGGCATCGCCAAGTTCACTGAATCGCAATGGGTTGCGTGTGCGGTCTATGACGAGATCCACATCGGCATAGAGGAAGGCGAAGTGCTCGAACTGGAAACGACGCTTTGCAACGAGCTGCGCCAAAATCCACAGGCGCTGATCATCCCCAGCATCAGCCAGAGCGACCGCTACGCCGGCCGCCCTGTGGTGAAGCGCTATGCGATCGAGAGCTACATCGGCGTGCCGATCACCCTCCCGGACGGCCAGTTGTTCGGCGCGCTGTGCCTGCTCGACTCCAAGGCCAGCGCCTTCGAAGACCCGGACCTCGTCGAAACCCTCGGCCTGTTTTCCCGCCTCATCGGCTGCATCGTGTTTTCCCATCATACGACGGTGAATAAACCCAAGTCGGTGGTCGAGCACGCCTGATCCGGTGGTGGACGGCGCGCAGTGCGCGCGAGCATTGACGTTTGCTCAAACGTTCATCGTCGCCGGGCTGCCCCGCGCGGCGTGGGCGTCCGGCTTTTGTGCCCCGCGTCGAAAATAAAAAGGCCTAATGCCATCACACTACGCGACGGACCGAGTAGAATCCGCGGCCGCTCAGCCGGGCACCGGCTGGGGGATCATGGATATAGGGAATTCAGATGCACGCTCTTCGCAATTTATCTGCCGCTGCTTTGCTGGCTTTGACCGCCGGGTGCGCCTCCGGCTTGAATTCGGTTCAAGAGTCAGAGCTGGCGGCCTATCGGGCCAACCACCTCGATGTTCAAGAGAAAAGTCCGGGCCTGGCGGCCGGCTTGGGGCTGCTGCCCGGCGGCGGGTCCTTCTACGGCCGCGCTTGCGGTTGGGGCGTCGTCAACCTGCTGCTAT
Organism: Pseudomonas lutea; assembly: GCF_000759445.1. Lineage (NCBI taxonomy): Bacteria > Pseudomonadati > Pseudomonadota > Gammaproteobacteria > Pseudomonadales > Pseudomonadaceae > Pseudomonas > Pseudomonas lutea. The sequence continues at coordinate 701,119 of NZ_JRMB01000001.1, read as the reverse complement.
GGCCAGTTTCCATCCTCTGGGACCCGGTCAGTGGCTACGATGCGGCCGAGTCGATCAACTATCAGGCGTCCAAGGCCCACGTTGCCAGCCTGAAACGGCGCGACATGGACCGGCTCGATTCGAAGCTTTCGTCCAATGAGATTGACCTGAAAGCCTACACGCTGGAAAAGCGCAAAGTTGAGGACATGTACTACTGACAGACAGCATCAGTCGGGGCCCGCCAAATGGCGGGCTTTTCGCGCCTGAGCATACCGCCGGCCACAGACCGGCGATGCCAGCGCAAGCACCCGCCGAGCCCGAATGAGCTCGATGACAGATATACAGTGGTGACGACGGGCGGCTCAAAGAAGCGGGATTGCCCCTCCGGCAAGGCGGTTTGAGCAACGCCCCCCGTACAACTGTCGTCATACTTATGCGACACTATGCGCAATGTCTGGAATGAATTCCCCTCTTTATCGCCCAACAGCTCGGACACTCAGTCCAGATGCTGCTCTCGACATATGCGCGCTGGCCCGGCTCCGGCGGCGATTGGGGCAAATTGAAAAACTCTGAAGTGCCTCAGGATTGGCCCAAGGCCAGATCCGGCAACCCGCAACCCATTGATAGGTAAGGTCATTGATTTCCACAGCTAACATCACCATGCAGTTTGGCGCCAAACCGCTGTTCGAGAACGTTTCGGTCAAATTCGGCGGTGGCAATCGCTACGGCCTCATCGGCGCCAATGGCTGTGGCAAGTCCACCTTCATGAAAATCCTGGGTGGGGATCTTGAGCCGTCCGGCGGGCAGGTCATGCTCGAGCCAAACGTGCGTCTGGGTAAGTTGCGCCAGGACCAGTTCGCCTACGAAGATTTCACGGTGATCGACACCGTGATCATGGGCCACGAAGAGCTGTGGAAGGTCAAGGCCGAGCGCGATCGTATCTACTCGCTGCCCGAGATGACCGAAGAAGACGGCATGGCCGTTGCCGAACTCGAAACCGAATTCGCCGAGATGGACGGCTACACGGCAGAGTCCCGTGCCGGCGAGCTGTTGCTCGGTCTGGGCATCGGCATCGAGCAGCACTTTGGCCCGATGAGCGAGGTTTCCCCAGGCTGGAAACTGCGCGTATTGCTGGCGCAGGCGTTGTTCTCCGACCCTGAAGTGCTGTTGCTCGACGAACCGACCAACCACCTGGACATCAACACCATCCGCTGGCTGGAAAACGTGCTGACCCAGCGCTCCAGCCTGATGATCATCATTTCTCACGACCGTCACTTCCTCAACAGCGTGTGCACCCACATGGCTGACCTGGATTACGGCGAGCTGCGCCTGTTCCCGGGCAACTACGACGAATACATGACCGTGGCGACCCAGTCCCGCGAGCAGTTGCTGTCGGACAACGCCAAGAAGAAAGCCCAGATCTCCGAGCTGCAATCGTTCGTCAGCCGCTTCTCGGCTAACGCCTCGAAAGCCAAGCAGGCCACCTCCCGCGCCAAGGCGATCGACAAGATCCAGCTGGCCGAGGTCAAGCCTTCGAGCCGCGTGAGCCCGTTCATCCGCTTTGATCAGAACAAGAAGCTGCACCGTCAGGCGGTCATCATTGACCAAATGGCCAAGGGCTTCGACGGCAAGCCGCTGTTCAAGAACTTCAGCTTCCAGGTTGAAGCGGGCGAGCGCGTGGCGATCATCGGCCCGAACGGTATCGGTAAAACCACCCTGCTGCGCACGCTGGTCAATGAACTGACCCCGGACGCCGGCACGATCAAGTGGACCGACGCGGCAGAGCTGGGTTACTACGCCCAGGACCACGCGCACGACTTCGAAGACGATGTCACGCTGTTCGACTGGATGGGGCAATGGACGCAAGGTGAGCAGGTCATCCGCGGCACCCTCGGCCGGATGCTGTTCTCCAACGACGAGATCCTCAAGTCGGTCAAGGTCATCTCCGGTGGTGAGCAAGGCCGCATGCTGTTCGGCAAGCTGATCCTGCAGAAGCCGAACGTGCTGATCATGGACGAGCCGACCAACCACCTGGACATGGAGTCGATCGAGGCGTTGAACCTGGCGCTGGAGAACTACCCGGGCACGCTGATCTTCGTCAGCCACGACCGCGAGTTCGTGTCGTCCCTGGCCACGCGCATCATCGAGCTGAGCCCAAGCGGCGTGACCGACTTCAGCGGCACTTACGACGATTACCTGCGCAGTCAGGGCGTCGCGTTCTGATCAACGCCATGGTGCTGACCCAGACCTGCTGAACCACAAGCCCCGTCCACAGCGACGGGGCTTTTTGTTTTGGTAAGGCGCGCGGCATTCAGCCAACGATTAAGGCGCTAACAGCTTCCCGGCTGAAGCCGGTCCCACAGAGACAAGCGCGGTTGCCTCAACAGCTTCCCGGCTAAAGCCGGTCCCACGGTGCAGCGCTTAGTGGGACCGGCTTCAGCGGGGAAGCTCTTCGGGATTACCTGCAGAGAATATCGTTAGCCAGCTTTCATTTCCCGACACCGCGCGCGATGATGCGGTACTCCCACCGCTCCAGCGAAGAGTCCTCATGTCTGCCGCCCTGCCGCCCAATCCGTCTGTCAGTGACGCCAGCTCCATGGCGATCACACTGCAAATCGTCTCCATCGTCGTCTACACCTTCATCGCGTTCCTGTGCATCGGGCTGCCCATCGCCGTGATGCCCGGCTACGTGCATAACCAGTTGGGGTTCAGCGCAGTGATCGCCGGGCTGGTGATTGGTGCGCAGTACCTGGCGACCCTCTTGAGCCGTCCGGTGGCAGGCCGTATCTGCGACACCATTGGCACCAAGCGCGCCATCGTCTATGGGCTCTCGGGCATCGCCCTGAGCGGCGTGTTGACCCTGGCCGCGGTGTTGCTGGAACGCTTCGCCGGCGTCAGCCTGACCATTCTGATCATCGCTCGCCTGTTTCTCGGCGCCTCACAGGGGCTGATCGGTGTCGGCACCATCAGTTGGTGCATCGGTCAGGTGGGCGCAGAGCACACCGCCCGCTCGATTTCATGGAACGGCATTGCGTCCTATGGCGCCATTGCCATTGGCGCTCCACTGGGCGTGGTGATGGTCGGCGCGCTGGGCTTTGCCAGCCTGGGCGTGGTGCTGTTTGTGCTGGCAGCCGGTGCCTTGCTGCTGATCCGCAAAAAACCGGCGATCCCGGTGGTGCGCGGTGAACGCCTGCCGTTCTTCTCCGTGTTTGGCCGGGTGGCGCCGTTTGGCCTGAGCCTGACCCTCTCTTCCATCGGCTACGGCACGCTCACTACGTTCATCACGTTGTTCTATGTCGCCCGTGGCTGGGAAGGCGCCGCGTGGTGCCTGACCGTTTTCGGTATCTGCTTCATTGTGGCGCGCTTGCTGTTCATCAATGCCATCAACCGCTTTGGCGGGTTTCGCTCGGCCATCACCTGCATGACCGTGGAGACTGTCGGCCTGGTGCTGTTGTGGCTGGCACCCGACACAACTTTTGCCCTGATCGGCGCAGGCCTGACCGGCTTCGGCCTGTCGCTGGTGTACCCGGCGCTCGGCGTCGAGGCCATCAAACAGGTGCCCAACAGCAGTCGTGGCGCAGGCCTCAGCGCCTACGCAGTGTTCTTTGATCTGGCGCTGGCCATCGCCGGCCCGCTCATGGGTGCGGTGGCATTGGGCATGGGCTATGACTGGATTTTCTTCTTCGCCGCCCTGCTCTCGGTATCAGCCTTGACGCTGGCGGTGGTGCTCTCACGCCGCGCGCCCATCGACACGCGTGTCTGAGGAAGGCCGCGGCGCCGCAGTGGAGCCGCGGCGCACCTCGCGCCGACATTGCCAGGTAAGCCTCGGTCCGGTTAAAAGCTGAACTGCCGACGCGCGCTTCGGTCCGAACTAGCACATCCCCCGAACAGGAGTGAGGGCGTGACCCCTGATCCCGCTGGCCTGAACGCTACCCCTCCGGACCCGGCCTCGTTGCGCGAGGTCCACAAATTGCGCGTGCTGACGGTCAACACGCATAAAGGCTTCACCGCCTTGAATCGGCGCTTCATCCTCCCGGAACTGCGTGAAGCCGTACGCAGCACGGGCGCGGACCTGGTGTTTCTCCAGGAAGTCCTCGGTGGTCATGACCGCCACGCCGCCAAGTACGAAGACTGGCCTGATACGCCGCACTACGAATTCCTTGCCGACAGCATGTGGACGGACTTCGCCTACGGCCGTAACGCGGTCTACCCTGACGGTCACCATGGCAACGCGATACTGTCCAAATACCCGATCCTGCATTACCGCAACCTCGACATCTCGATCACCGGGCCGGAGCGTCGCGGCTTGTTGCACTGCGTGCTGCAAGTGCCTGGCCACGCTGAAGTGCACGCCATTTGCGTCCACTTGAGCCTGCTTGAGAGCCACCGGCAGCTGCAGTTGAATCTGCTCTGCGATTTGCTTGACTCGCTGCCCGACGATGCCCCGGTGGTCATCGCTGGCGACTTCAACGACTGGCAGCTGCAGGGCAACAAACGCCTGCAGCGTTGCGGCTATCTGCACGAGGCCTTTGAACGCGCTGACGGCCGTCTGGCGAAGACCTACCCCGCGCGCTTCCCGATGCTGCGCCTTGACCGCATCTACTTGCGCAACGCCACCAGCCACCAGCCGATGATCCTCGGCACGCGGCCGTGGACGCACCTGTCGGATCATCTGCCGCTGGCGGTTGAAGTACATATGTAAATCGAAGGGGCCGCGAACGCCGGCCCCTATCCCAACGACGTATCTACTCGTCGGGATCGATCAGCGGGACAGTGGCATCACGGTCGAACTGAGAGCCCGGGTCTTCGTTGCCAGGATCGTTATCGACGTCCATTTCCGCGTCGTCTTCCAACGGTTGATGAACGTGGCCGGGGTGTACCGCAGCGGAGGCGTGAGGGTGGTTTTGCATGGCGGTTTCCTTGAATGGTAGGAAAATCCCGGAGGTCGCTCAGGATGTCCGGGCGTCGCTTGCCAAGTGTGGCAGATGATTTGAAGCACTGTCGGTCACGAAAGTTGCACAGCAACCAGCCATGCTTTTTCCAGAACTCTCACTACGGCCAGCACTCAGTTAATAACGCCTGTCCGCACGACACTCCTAACCGTCTGCGACATCAATTTACTCTGCACAGGACACATTCCATGAGTCTGCATGACAAGATCATCGGCCGCCTGGGCTTCGGCTCCGCGCCGCTGGGCAACATGTTCCGCACCATCGACGAAGAAGAAGCCGCAGCCACCGTTCAGTCTGCCTGGGATCAGGGCATTCGCTACTTCGACACCGCGCCCATCTATGGCGCCGGCCTGTCCGAGCAGCGCCTGGGCAAGGCGTTGGCCGGCATCCCGCGTGACCAGTACACCCTGAGCACCAAAGTCGGCCGTCTGATCTCCGACGAAATCGACACCGAGACGCGCAGCGGGCCGTTTGCCGAGGGCTTGAAGAACAAGATCGTCACGGACTATTCAGCCGACGCCACGTTGCGCTCCATCGAAGCCAGCCTGAAGCGGCTCAACACCGATCGTCTGGACATCGTGTTCGTGCATGACGTCGCCCAGGATGCCCACGGCGATGCCTGGATCGAACATTTCAACATCGCCCGCACCGGTGCTTTCCGCGCCCTCACCCGCCTGCGCGAAGAAGGCGTGATCAAGGCCTGGGGGCTGGGCGTCAACCGCGTCGAACCGTGCGAGCTGACCCTGGATCTGGAAGAAGCGCAGCCCGATGGCTTCCTGCTGGCCGGGCGCTATTCGCTGCTGGATCACGAGCAGCCTTTGCAGCGGCTGCTCGACAAAGCCCGGCAACACAACGCCGAGTTCGTCGCGGGCGGGCCTTACAGTTCCGGCGTGCTGGTGGGTGGCAAGCATTTCGAGTATCAGGAAGCGTCGCAGGCGATGCTCGACAAGGTCGCGCACATTCAGGAGATCGCCCGCCAGTATCAGGTGGACATCAAGTCGGCCGCGCTGCAGTTTGTCCTCGCCAACCCGCTGGTGGCGGCGGTCATTCCGGGTGCAAGCCGGCCTTCGCGGATTATCGAAGACGTCACCGCACTGAACGCGCAAGTCCCCGACGGGTTCTGGCAGGCCATGCGCGATCAGGGCTTCATCGCCCTGCAGGCGCCCGTGCCGATGAAAGCCTGATATCGTGCTGCAAACGCCGGGCCAGACGCCCGGCAACGGTTTCCAGCGCGAGAGTTGTCCATGCGAATCCTCATCGTCAACGTCAACACCACCGAGTCCATGACCCAGGCCATCGCCGAGCAGGCCCGCAGTGTCGCGTCCCCCGGCACCGAGATCATCGGCCTGACTCCGCGCTTTGGCGCCGAGTCGGTGGAAGGCAATTTTGAAAGCTACCTGGCGGCCATTGCGGTGATGGACCGCGTGATGTCCTACGAGGGCCCTTACGACGCAGTGATTCAGGCCGGCTACGGTGAACACGGCCGCGAGGGGCTGCAGGAATTGCTGGAGGTGCCGGTGGTGGACATCACCGAGGCTGCCGCCAGCCTGGCGATGTTGCTGGGCCATAAATATTCGGTGGTGACTACGCTGGATCGCACGGTGCCCTTGATCGAGGACCGCCTGAAACTCGCCGGGGTGTACGAGCGTTGCGCGTCGGTGAGGGCCAGTGGCATGAGCGTGCTAGAGCTTGAAGCGTCGCCGCAACGGGCGATTGAAGCGATCGTTGCCCAGGCGCTCGAAGCGGTAAACGAGGACAAGGCCGAGGTGATTTGCCTGGGCTGCGGCGGCATGGCCGGACTGGATCAGCAGATACGCGGGAGCGCGGGTGTGCCGGTGGTGGATGGGGTGACGGCAGCGGTGGCGCTGGCCGAGTCGCTGGTGCGTCTGGGCCTGAAGACTTCGAAGGTACGGACGTATGCGCCGCCCAGAACCAAGAAGATGATCGGCTGGCCGTTTAAGCTGTAGCCACTCAAACTTGTTCCATCGACTTTTTCATCCCCTACGGCGTAATGGGTTGAACGCCCCACTCACTGTAGGAGCCGGCTTGCTGGCGAACCCGCGGTGTCAGGCGGGAAATCCACGTATGACACACCGCTTTCGCCAGCAAGCCGGCTCCTACAGACCGTATGCGCCTCATCAGCCCGCGTATTTTGATGCGCCCCGTCTCGCGTTCGGCGGGTGGCGGTTGGCGTTGTGCGTTCGGCGTTCGGCGTTCGGCGTTCGGCGTTCGGCTTACGGCTTACGGCGCTTGACGCTTGGCTCTTGGGGGGCGGTTATAAGGCGCAGCCTTAGGCGCAAGAAGCGTTGCCGTCGCGCATTGGTTCTCGTGGTCTGGCGTATCACCCGCCGCATTCGCCTCGGCGGGTTGAATCGTTTAGTATGCCCGACGCCGGTTTCCACTCGGAATTAATAGGGAATCCAAAGGCGCGAGCCCTCGTGCTGAAATGGAACTGCCCCCGCAACTGTAGGCGCTGAGCCCTGCTTGCTGTTCGCCACTGGGGTTTCCCCGGGAAGGCCGAAGCACGGCATTGATGCGCCAGTCAGGAGACCTGCCGGCCAGCTTATTCATTCACCGGCGGGGTGTCCGGGGAAGGACACCCGTTCGCCCGTTGCGCGAACCCTGCGCTTGCCGTTCCCATGGCCGGCCTGTCGGGATGACCTTTCCAGCGCCTGCTTCGCCAGCATTCAGGCTTTCCGGAGATCGCTGTCATGCCGCTGCGCCGCCTCGCTGCCCTGCTCGTCACCCTGACGCTGCCTACCGCTGCCCTCGCCGCCTCAACGGCTTACCCGCTGAGCGTGGACAATTGTGGCCAGACGCTGACCATCACCCATGCCCCGCAAAAAACCGTGACCATCGGCCAGGCCGCCACCGAGATGCTGTATGCGCTGGGGCTGGGCAAACAGGTCGTCGGCACGTCACTGTGGTTCAATCCGGTGCTGCCCGAATACCAGGCACTCAACGACAATATTGATCGTCTGGCCGACAACGCGCCAAGCTTCGAATCGGTGATTGGCAAGCGTCCGGATTTCGTCCCCGTGCAGTTCGAATGGATGGTCGGGCCACAAGGCGCAGTCGGCACCCGCGAGCAGTTTCAGGATCTGCACATCCCGACGTACATCCTGCCCTCCGACTGCGAGGGCAAAAACAACCGCGTCGGCGCCGACGGTACCCGTCTCGAGGCCTTCCGCGTCGACACGCTGTACAAGAGCCTGCGTCAACTCGCGCAGATCTACGATGTTCAAGATCGCGGCGAACAATTGATCACCCGCTACCAGCAGCGTCTGGCCCATGCCGTCACCCAGGCAAGCACCCATGATGGCCAGCCTGTGTCGGCGCTGTTCTGGTTTTCCAGCCCGGACCTCAACGTCGACCCCTATGTAGCCGGGCGCAAGGGCATCCCCAACTTCATGCTCGACACCCTGGGCATGCGCAACGTCATTGACTCCGACGAGGAGTGGCCCACCGTGGGCTGGGAAACCATCGCCAAGGCCAACCCCGACGTGCTGGTCATTGCTCGCATGGACCGTCGTCGATTCCCGGCCGATGACCATGAAAAGAAACTGGCGTTTCTCCGCTCCGATCCGGTCACGCGTAACATGGACGCGGTCAAGAACAACCGCATCGTGATCATGGACGCCAGCGCGATGGAGTCCAGCGTCAGGCTGTTCGACGGGATCGAGCAACTCGCCCAGGCCACCCTCGCCCGATGATGCGATCGAGTAAACGTCACGCGAACCTGGCCCGGCTGTGCGCCCATGGTGTCTGGGCCAGCGTGCTGCTGATCCTGGCGGTGCTCGCCGGGGTTGCGATCGGCGAGACCTCCATCAGCCTGTCGGTGATTGTTCAGGTGCTGGCGAACAAGCTCTGGGCGGCGGGCTATGCGCTGGACCCGATCGATGAAGGGATCGTCTGGAATTACCGTCTGACCCGGGCCATCGTTGCTGCTACCTGCGGTGCGGGGCTGGCGGTGTCGGGGGTGGTGCTGCAGTCGTTGCTGCGCAACCCGCTGGCGGACCCTTATCTGTTGGGGATATCCGCCGGAGCCTCAACTGGCGCAGTGCTGGTGGCTATCATCGGCGTAGGCGCCGGGACGGTCTCGCTCTCCACCGGTGCCTTCGCCGGTGCGCTCGCCGCCTTCGCCCTGGTCGCCCTGCTTGCCCGCTCCTCCAGGGGCCAGACGCCTGCGGCCCAGATCATTCTGGCGGGCATCGCGGGGTCTCAATTGTTCAACGCGTTGACGTCCTTTCTCATCACCAAATCGGCCAGTGCCGAGCAGGCGCGCGGGATCATGTTCTGGTTGCTGGGCAATCTCAGCGGCGTGCGCTGGTCGTCGGTCGCGTTGTCGGTGCCGGTGGTGGTGTTCGGTTTGCTGGTGTGCCTGATGCACCGACGATCACTGGACGCGTTTACGTTTGGCACCGATTCGGCGGCCTCGCTGGGCATTCCGGTGCGCCGGGTGCAGGCGGTGCTGATCGGCACCGCCGCGTTGATGACCGCTGTGATGGTGTCGATCGTCGGCTCCATCGGCTTCGTCGGCCTGGTGATTCCCCACGCAGTGCGATTGATGGCGGGCGTGCGCCATGCACGGCTCTTGCCCCTGAGCGCCCTCATCGGCGCGCTGTTCATGATTGCCGCCGATGTGCTGTCGCGCACGCTGATCAAGGGCCAGGTATTGCCCATCGGGGTCATCACGGCGCTGGTGGGCGCGCCGGTGTTTGCGTTGATTCTGGTGCGCGGGAGCCGCGGCCGATGAACGCCCGACACGAGGTACCCCATGCAATGGTCGAGGCGCGTGGCCTGAGCTACTCGGTCAAGGGCGAGCATTTGCTGTGTGGGGTTGATCTGTCGATCCGCGCGGGGGAAAACCTCGGCGTGGTCGGGCCCAATGGTTCAGGAAAATCGACGCTGCTGAAGTTGCTGGCCGGCATTCAGACGCCCACTCGCGGCGAGGTCTGGCTGGGCCGGCAGCGTTTGCCGACGCTGAGCCGGCGTGTCATCGCCCGACAGTTGGCGGTGGTGGAGCAACACGCGCAGACCAGCGATTCGATCAGCCTGCAGCAGGCGGTGGAGCTGGGGCGTACCCCCTGGCTGTCGGCGCTGAGACCGTGGAGCGAGGACGATACCCGCATCGTGGCCCAGGCGATTGCCGATGTGCATCTGCAGCATCTGGCCCAGCGGCCCTGGCATACGTTGTCGGGGGGTGAGCAGCAGCGAGCGCATATTGCGCGGGCGCTGGCGCAACGGCCGCAGGTGTTGTTGCTGGATGAGCCGACCAATCATCTGGACATTCAGCAGCAGTTGTCGATTTTGCGGCTGGTGCAGCAGTTGCCGGTGACGACGGTGATGGCTTTGCATGATTTGAATCAGGCGCTGGGGTGTGATCGTCTGGCGGTGATGGCAGGCGGCCGGCTGGTGGCGTTGGGTTCACCGTATGAGGTGTTGACGCCTGAGCGGCTGGAGGCGGTTTTCGGGGTGCAGGGGCACTGGTTGGTGGATCCGTTTGACGGGGCGCGGATGTTACGGTTGCGGGTGGGGTCGGGTTGAGGCTTTGAGATCAGGATCAAGATCAGGATCAGGACCAGGATCAAGATCTAAGGCGTCGGCCTAACGGCCTCGGGTTTCGCCTTCGGCGAGTTACTTGGAAAAGTCGAAAGTCGCACCATCCCCAAGTAACCAAAGGTGCCTGCTCCTGGTTTGGCCCCTCCTTCGTCGGGGTTCCTTCACTCCGGTCCCGCTCCGTGGGCCCGCCGCCATCCGCCATCCATGGCGGGGGGCGGCTCTCGCGGCTTCCATGCCGCTCGGCTCACGGAGCGAGACCTACGTTCAGCCTGCACCCAAGTCGCGTTTGGTGGTGTCTGGGCTTTTTGCGTTTGAAGATCAAAAGCAGATCGGAAGCAGATCAGAAGCAGGTCAGAAGCTTCCCGGCTGAAGCCAGTCCCACAGTCCGGTGCGGTCAACCCTACTCTCATGGCATGCACGCGCTGCTGTTAGTGGGACTGGCTTTAGCCGGGAAGAGGCCAGTTCAGGCGCTGACGGATCTGCGGCCTGAACGATGCTGTTTGATCGTACCCACGCTCAGCGTGGGCACGCATCCCGGGAAGCTCCGCGTCACCCCCGGTCCCACTGGCTGAACACAGTCCTGTAGGAGCCGGCTTGCTGGCGAAAGCGGTGGGTCTGCAACGAGGATGCCCGCTGACCCCATGCGTTATCTGCTCGCTGATGGTGCCCACGCTCCGCGTGGGTATGCATCCCGTGACGCTCCGCGTCACACCCCGTCCCACGACTGCACCGCTGGCCATTCCCCTGACCTCAATACCTCGGCTTGACCGCTTTCCACTCGGGTTTGTATTTCTGCATCTGCCGAACGTCGTCACGTTGGCGGATCCCGCAGCTCAAGAACTGGTCGTTGAGTTTGCCGAGCTGGTCATAGTCAAGTTCAAGGCCCAGCCCGGGCTCGCGGGTGAGGTGGACGCAGCCGTCGACGATGGGCAGTTTGCCGCCTTTGATCACTTCTTCGTCCGGTTCTTGCCACGGGTAGTGAGTGTCGCAGGCGAAGTCCAGGTTCGGAACAGCGGCGGCGACGTGGGTCATGGCCATGAGACTGATGCCCAGGTGTGAGTTGGAGTGCATCGACACCCCAAGACCGAAGGTTTCACACATCTTCGCCAGCGCCTGGGTGTCGCGCAGCCCGCCCCAGTAATGGTGGTCGGCGAGCACGATCTGCACGCTGTTCAAGGCGACGCTGCGGCGGAATTCGTCGAAGTCGGTCACGACCATATTGGTCGCCAACGGCAGGCCGGTGCGTTTGTGCAGCTCGGCCATGCCCTCCAGGCCCGGCGTCGGGTCTTCGTAGTACTGCAAGTCGTCACCGAGCAGTTCGGCCATGCGGATGGAGGTTTCCAGCGACCAGTTACCGTTCGGGTCGATGCGCAGGGGATATCCCGGAAAGGCTTTTTTCAACGCCTTGATGCACGACACCTCGTGCTCGGGTTCCAGCGCGCCTGCCTTGAGCTTGACGCTTTTGAAGCCGTAGGCCTCGATCATCCGCCGCGCCTGGGCGACGATTTGCTCTTCACTCAGGGCCTCACCCCAACTGTCCGGTGCATAGGGCGAGTCGGCGTGCTGGGCGTATTTGAAAAACAGGTAAGCGCTGAACGGCACACGATCACGAACAGCCCCGCCCAACAGGTCAACCAGGGGCAGGTTCATCGAGCGTGCCTGTACGTCGAGAAACGCCACCTCAAAGGCCGAGTAGGCGTTACTCACGGCTTTGCTGGCGTGGGAGCCGGGCGCCAGCTCGGCACCGGCAACGCTCGCGGGCTTGTTTGCCGCGACGGTGGCTTTGACCACCGCGCGCAGTTGGTTGAGGTTGAACGGGTCCATGCCGATGAGCTGGCTCTGCAACTGCTGCTGGATCGCAAGCGCCGGCGCATCGCCGTAGCTTTCGCCCAGGCCGATGTAGCCGTTGTCGGTTTCGACCTCAATGATCGAGCGCAACGCAAAGGGCTCATGGATGCCGCTGGCGTTGAGCAAGGGCGGATCACGAAAGGCGATCGGTGTGACAGCGACGCGTATGATTTTCAAAATGACTTCTCCCGGTCAATCAGGGTTTCAGGCTGGGGGTTGAGCTGAGCGAGGCGGCGGCATGACGCGGATCCGGCTCAGCCAACGGCGGGCGGCGTGGCTCACCTCGCGGCGTGGTGCGGGCAAAAAAGATCACCACTGCCGCCACCAGCGAGGTCGCTGCCAGGCCGTAGAGGCCGCCTTGAATGGAGCCGGTTTTCTGCTCCAGAAAACCGAACGCCGTCGGCGCAACAAAGCCGCCCAGGTTGCCGACCGAATTGATCAACGCAATCACCGCGGCGGCGATGCGCGCGTCCAGGTAGCCCTGGGGAATGGGCCAGAACAGTGCTGAAGCCGCCTTGAAACCGATGGCCGCAAAGCAGATCGCGACGAAGGCGAAGACTGGTCCGCCGAAGGTGGACATGAACATCCCGCAGGCGGCGATCACCAGGGTCAGGGAGACCCATGCCTGCTGATGCTTGAAGCGTGCAGCCAGTGCGGCGAAACCGTACATGGCAATGATCGAGATGATCCATGGGATCGAATTGAACAGCCCGACCTCGAAGTCGCTCAGGCTGCCCATCTTCTTGATCATGCTCGGCAGCCAGAAGGTCGCGCCGTAGATGGTCAGGGCCACGGAAAAGTAGATGAAGCAGAACAGCAGGATCTGCCGGTCGGCGAGGAGCTTGAAGATCGACGGCTTGATCACTTGTGCCGCTTCACGCGCGCGCTGCTCGGCGTCGATGGCGCTGATCAATGCGCCCTTCTCTTCTTCGCTCAGCCATTTGGCTTCGCGGGGGTGCGATTGCAGCCAGAACCAGACGAAGCCGCACAGGGCGATGGAGGCGAAGCCTTCGATGATGAACATCCACTGCCAGCCGTGCAGGTTCAGACCGCTGACGCCGAGCAAGGCACCGGAAACAGGGCCCGAGATCACCGACGCGATGGCCGAGCCGCTGAGGAAGATGGCCATGGCCTTGCCGCGTTCGCTCGAAGGTAACCACTGGGTGAAGTAATAGATGATGCCCGGGAAGAACCCCGCCTCCGCCGCGCCGAGGACGAAGCGCAACACATAAAAGCTGGTCTCGCCGCGCACGAACGCCATGGCCATCGCCGCCGCACCCCAGGTGAACATGATGCGCGTCAGCCAGGCTCGGGCGCCGAAGCGTTGCAGCAGCAGGTTGGAAGGCACTTCGAACAGCGCATAGCCAACAAAAAACAGACCGGCGCCCAGACCGTACGCCGCAGCGCCAATGCCGAGGTCGGTTTCCATGTGGCTGCGGACGAAGCCGATGTTCACCCGATCAATGTAGTTGACGATGAACATGACCACGAACAACGGCAAAACGTGACGTTTTACCTTCGCGGCGGCGCGGGCCAGTACGGCGGGATCAGCGGAGCTGTTGAGCTCACTGGAGGGAACTGTGTTCAAGGCGCGACTCCCGGTCTTTGTATTTTTTGTGGGATGAGCAAATTAAAGCCTGCCCGGATGATGGACCGCTGCCATTGTTGCCGTCTAATCTAGATTGACTGTCGATTGATACCGGGAATGGATCAATGTTTGAGCTAGCCCAGTTGCGCTGCTTCACCACCGTCGCCACCGAACTCAACTTTCGCAGGGCAGCGGAACGCCTGAATATGACCCAGCCACCGCTGAGCCGGCAGATCCAGCTCCTTGAGCATTCGCTTGGTGTCCAGTTGTTCACCCGCAATACCCGCAGCGTTGCGTTGACGGCAGCAGGTCGGGCGTTTTTCATCGAAGCGCAGACTCTGCTCGAACGCGCGCATCAGGCGGCCATTGCTGCCAGACGCTTTGCCGAAGGTGACATCGGCTCGGTGACCATCAGCTTTGTCGGCAGCGCGGTGTACGAATTTTTACCGCGGGTCATCGCCGAAGCGCGGCAGAACCAGCCCCACGTCAAGATTTCCCTGACCGAGCTCAACACCTATCAGCAACACGAAGCCCTGCGCGCGCGGCGCATCGACCTGGGCATCGTGCGGGCGCCGTTGCTGCAGCCCGGTTATGAAACCGAGTGCCTGGTGCGCGAACCGTTTGTGCTTGCCGTGCCCAGTCAGCATCCGCTGGCGAGTGCCACGACTGTCAGCGTCCAGGACCTCGACGCTCAGCCGTTCCTGATGTATTCGCATTCGGCGTACCCGCCCTTCAACGAACTGCTCACCGGCATGTTTCGCTCGGCGCAGGTCGCGCCCGAGTATGTGCAATGGCTGGGGTCCTCGTTGACCATTCTGGCGCTGGTCAATGCGGGCATGGGCCTGGCGCTGGTGCCGCGCTGCGCCACCAATGTGGTGTTCAAAGGCGTCACGTTCCGTGACATCGATTTGGGCGAAGGGGTGCAGAGCGAGCTGCACCTGGTATGGCGCTCGGACAACGACAACCCGGCGTGCAGGATGCTGCTGGAGGCCATACGTGCAGCGGTCAAAGCCGAAGCGCGCGCCGCACAGTAGGACCGGCTTCAGCCGGGAAAGCGTCAGCGGGCACACCGCGAAAATAACGGTGCCCGCACGGGCCTCTTCCCGGCTAAAGCCAGTCCTACAAGTCGTGCGCAAACTGTAGGACCGGCTTCAGCCGGGAAGGCGTCGGTGGTCACACCGCAAAAGTGATGCCCGCATGCGGTTCAACACTCAGATGCGCTGAACCACCACTGGCGCATCTACAGCCGCAGCATCCTCCGGCGTGGTCGAAAACGGTTCGATCTTGCCAACGATGAACAGGTAGCTGAACGCGCCGAGTAAGGCAAACGCCCCCGCAGTCATTAACGGCGCGGTAAACGAGCCGTTGCCGATCACCAGCATGAAGCCGGTAAACGTGGTGATAAAAATACCGGCCGTGTTGGACGCGAAGTTCTGGATACCGCCAATCGAGGCCACGTGGGCCGGGGTCGGTGCCACGTCAGCGGGCAGGCACCAGATGCTCGCGCCGGCAAATGCCAGGCTCGCATACGCCAGGCTGAAGAATCCGAGCATCGCGTAGGTACTTTCGGTGAACACCGAAAGTGAAATGCTTGAGGACATCAGCATGCCGCCGACGATGCAGGTCTTGCGCGCTGCAGTGAGGCTCCACCCTCGGCGGTATAACGCGTCGGAGGTGAGCCCACCGATCCAGCCACCGACGATGGACGCGACAGCGGGAATGGTGCCCAGTGTCCCAAGGGATTTCAGCGAAAAGCCGCGCTCGGTCACCAGGTAGGTCGGGAACCAGGTGATGAAAAAGTAGATCACGAAGTTCAGGCAGAAGAAGCCCAGCATCATTCCCCAGAGAGTGCGGTGGCGGAACAGCGACGCCCATTTGACTTTGGGTCGTGCGGCCAGGGTCGCCGCCTTGCCCGCTTCGTGCTGCTCGATGGCGGCCACGGCCTGGGGTTCCTTGTAGATCAGGAACCAGCCCACTACCCAGATCAGGCCCACCGCGCCCGTGATGACGAACGACGCGCGCCAGCCCCAGAATTCAATGATCAACGCCACCAGCGGGATAGACAGCGCCGACCCGACCCGTGAGCCGCTGTCGAAGATGCTGGTGGCAAAGCCGCGTTCCTTGATGTCGAACCATTGGCTGACGATTTTCGCGCAAGACGGATAGGCACCGGCTTCCCCGACGCCGAGCATCAGTCGGCAGCCGAACATCGCTGCCAGGCTGCTGGCCGCCGCGGTGGCTGCCGTGAACAGTGACCACCAGGCCACGGCCAATGGCAAGGCGATGCGTGCGCCGACCTTGTCGACGAACCAGCCAAACGGCATTTGCATGAGTGCGTAGGTCCAGAAGAAACCGCTGAGCAGCAGGCCCATTTGCCCTGAGCCCAGGCCGAGCTCTTTCTGGATGTAGGGGGCGGCAACCGCGAGGTTGGCCCTGTCGATGTAGTTGATGGCCACCGCGAGGAAGCACAGAAAAATTACCAACCAGCGCCCTTTCTGCATGGCGAGTCCTCCTAATTATTTTTATGAGTAAGACGTCGTTACCGCTTCGCATAGCGCCCGGCGCTTGATTCACGGGCAGGAAATCGGTGAAAAACCACTCCACCCCGCCCCGCTGAATTGGCCTGACCAAATATCCGAATGCAGCCGATACTAGACCCGGATTCCGGGTTAGGGAAATCGAAAAGCCGATTTAATTGCGGTTTTATCGCTGAGCGGTCGGGATTTGCATATTTTGGCCTGACCAATCTATGCTGCTTCGCAACCCGGTTCGGGCCGTTGGCCGTTCTTCCGGCCTGGGCTTTGAGCGGTAGGCGCACATAACAACAAGGACCCTGCGATGAAGATGACCTTCCGGTGGTACGGCGACAGCGACCCCGTCACCCTGCCCTACATCCGCCAGATCCCCGGCATGACCGGCGTGGTTTCCGCGATTTACGACATCCCCGTGGGCGAGGTCTGGCCGCTGGAAAAGATTGCCGCCCTCAAGGCCACGGTCAACGCCCACGGGCTTGACCTGGAGGTCATTGAGAGCGTGCCGGTCCATGAGGACATCAAGCGCGGCCTGCCGAGCCGCGATCAGTTGATCGACAACTACGGGCAGACACTGCGCAATCTGGCGGCCTGCGGAATCAAGGTGGTGTGCTACAACTTCATGCCGGTGTTCGACTGGACCCGATCGACTCTGGCCATGGAGCTGCCGGACGGCTCGACCACGCTGGCGTTTGACGTGGCGGTCATCGAACAGGCGAACCTGGACAACGGCATCAGCCTGCCGGGCTGGGACGTCAGTTATGAACCCGAAATCCTTCGGTCGCTGATCAGCGAATACGCCCAGGTTGACGAAGGCACGCTGCGCGAACGGCTGGCGTATTTCCTGGAGCGGATCATTCCGATGGCAAAAGATGCGGGCATCAAGATGGCCCTGCACCCGGATGACCCGCCGCGCTCGATGTTCGGCATGCCGCGGGTGGTGAAGAACCGTGAGGACCTCGCGCAGATCCTCGCCATGGTCGACGACCCGGCCAACGGCCTGACGCTGTGCTCAGGCTCCCTCGGCGCCGACCTGGGCAACGACATCCCGTCGCTGGTGCGGGAGTTTGGCGGACAGGGCCGTATCCATTTCGCCCATTTGCGCAACGTGAAGGTCAACGAAGCGGGTGATTTCTACGAGACCGCCCACCGCTCCGAGGATGGATCGCTGGACATGGCCGAGATCGTCAAGGCGTACGTCGAGACCGGTTTCGAAGGCTATTACCGTCCCGATCACGGCCGCATGATCTGGGGCGAGACCGGCAGGCCAGGCTACGGTCTCTACGACCGCGCGCTGGGGGCTGTGTATCTGAACGGTCTTTGGGAAGGCATACGCAAGACGATGGGGTGATGGGTCAGCTTCGAGCTTCAAGCTTCTAGCCTCAAGCCTCAAGCTAATCGCGTCTTACCAGCACACCGCAAAACCTGTAGGAGCGCGCTTGCCCGCGAAGACTGCCGTGAAGACGCTACAACTGCGGCGGATGTACCAACGCGTTCGCGGGCAAGCGCGCTCCTACACCGGCGTTCCGCGCGAATCTCGTGGCAGGTTCAACAACGCCAGACCGCGTGGGCGTGGGCATGCCTGCACACCGCAAAACCTGTAGGAGCGCGCTTGCCCGCGAAGACGGCCGTGAAGACGCTACAACTGCAGCAGATGTACCAACGCGTTCGCGGGCAAGCGCGCTCCTACAAGGGTTAGGATGAATGCGTGCAGAACTGGGTGACGCCTGTTTGCGACGTAACCGCAACGGCGCAACAACTGACCGCCTACCGTAACTCTGCATCCATGCCATCCAGCCAGCGCGCTTCGGATCTGCGCAGGTGCTCACGCATCGCGGTCTGGGCACCGATCAGGTCGCGGGTTTGGACGGCGTGCAGGATGGCCTCGTGTTCGGCCACGGCCATGGCCCAGGTTTCGCGGGTTTCGGAGTGCTCGCTGACGTGTGCAGTAAGCGGGCTGTAACGCTCTTCGAAGAGCGAGGTGATAATCCGCACCAGCGTCGAATTACCGCTCATCTTCGCCAGCCGCTGGTGGAATTTGCGATCGTCGTCCAGCGCCGGAACGCCTTTGAGCGCGCCTTCGCGCATCTTGTCGATGCAGGCCTGCAGGTATTTGTAATCGGCTTTGCTGCCGTGCAGGCAGGCCAGCATGACGCTCTCGCCCTCGATCAGGGCTCGGGCCTGCATCAGTTCCGAGGGGCTTTCGCCCAGCGTGCGGGTCTTGCCTTTGACGCCCAGCAGATGCTCACAAACGTAGATGCCGGAGCCCATGCGGATCTCGACACTGCCTTCGATTTCCAGAGCAATCAACGCCTCGCGCAAGGAAGGCCGCGAGACCCCAAGCAACTGCGCCAGATCCCGCTCGGGCGGTAGCCGCGCGCCCGGTACGATGCCGTTCTTGCGGATGTGCTCGCGCAGTCGGTCGGCGATTACCTGGTAAAGGCGGCGTTCGGGTGCAGAGCTTGGCGCAGTCATCAATCACGTTCCGTCAGAATGCGCCGGAGAATATCACAGGCATTGGAATGCCCTGTGGCGTGGCTATGGCGTGAATCATCACTGGACGCACGCAGTGCTTTGGTGGGACCGGCTTCAGCCGGGAAGACGACGGTAATCTTGACCCTCAATTTTGGATTGTAGCCACAGACGCCTTCCCGGCTGAAGCCGGTCCCACTGTTTACGGCGCGGTGTGTCGGGTGGGAATCAAGCGGCCAACGCCCCCTTGAGCAGCGGCTGTTCCAGACCCGCAATCCCCCGCCCCATCTCCACCACCGGCAAGAACCTGCGGCGTTTTTTCTCGTCGTGGTTCTGGGCGATGTCAGCGATACGATGCTGCAGAAACGGATTGAGAAAGCGGTCGCGGACGCTCGCCAGATATTCATGCGCCTGGGCAAGTTGCCCCTTGGCAGCGAACACCGGCAGTACTTCACGCTCCCAGAGCTGTTCCAGACTCTCGCGCAGCTGCGGATCGCTCATTGCCTCGAACACCGTTTCGTCCGGCGCGCGCCGCCCCTGTAGCCACCGCTCGGCCAGCCAGGTGTGGCCCAGGTTAAGCATGAACAGTTTGAATTGCTCGTACTGCTCAAGCTGATCGGTCACCACCATGCACGGATGCGTGCAAGGCAGCACCAGTCCGGCCTGCCGTTCAATGGCCCAGATCGCATAGGGCTCGGCGATGGCGCCGACCGGTTCGATGGGCTGCGAAACGATCCGGTCGACCAGAGAATTCGCCCAGCGACAGGTATCGCGCAGGTAGTCAGCGAAGCCCGGGGCCAGATCCCACTGCACCGCCAGTCCCATGATCAGATCGCGCAACACGTCACCATTGCGCGACACCAGTTCGCAGGGAAACAGCGACAGCGGTGCAGCGGGGTTCGCCAGCCAGCGGTCGTGGAGCAGCACCAGCAATTTGGCCGGAAAACTGCGCGGCGTCGGCGCATCGGCGGCCAGGCATGCCGGCGTATCCGCAGTGTCCAGCACATAGCCCTTGTCACCGGTATTGGAGATCACCACCTGCACGTCATAGCGAATCGCCTGACGAATCAGTGGCCAGTCAGGCCCGGCATGCAGCGCACCGGCAATGGCCGTGGACCAATACTCTTCGTCGACACTGCGGCCGTTTTCTGCGCCCTGAATGCGCACCGGATAGCCCGCCCCGCAAGCCAGCGCCTGCACGCGCCGAGCGCTGTCAGCACTGTCGGTGGTTTGCACCACAGTGACCTGTCCCAAGGCTTCGCCTTTCTCCAGAGCCTGAGAGATGAACAAATCGGCATGAGCCTGAAGAAAGCGGCTGGTGCCAAATTGCAGAATTGGCGTGAACGAGCTTGCCTGCATGCACCCTCCTCCTAGCATTCGACGATGGCTTTGACCACGCGCTGAGCGGGGTCGAGCAAGGACGTGAAGCGCTCGGTGACTTCGCTCAGGGTCATGCGGTGGGTGTTGAGAGCAGCGTCCGGTATCAAGCCGTCGCGCAGGCATTGTTCGACGTAGCGAAAATCCTCGACGGTGGCGTTGCGGCTGCCCATCAACGTCGCTTCGCGCTTGTGAAATTCGGGATCGGAAAAGCTGATGGTGTCGCGCACGATCGAGACCAGCACGTATTTACCGCCGTGGGCGATGAACTCGAAACCGCGCTCCATGGCCTTGGCATTGCCGGTGGCGTCGTACACCACGTCGAAAAACTCGCCTTGGGTGAGCTGATCGAGCTGCTGCTTGTCGTCCTCGCCAATCAGCACGGCAGAGTCGATTTGCAGATTTTGTTTGCAGAACGCCAGTCGATCTTCACGAGTGTCGAGGACGGTGACTTTCGCACCGCGCAGGCTTGAGAAGATAGCAACGGCCATGCCGATCGGACCGGTGCCGACCACCAGCGCGCGCTGGCCTGGCTGTACGTCGGAGCGGCGCACCGCATGGGCACCAATCGACAGGAATTCGATCATGGCAGCCTGATCCAGCGTCACCCCTTCGGCTTTGAGCACGAACCCGTGAGGAAGGCTCAGATACTCGGTGAACGCGCCGTCGCGATGAACACCGAGCACTTGAATGCGTACGCAACAGTTGGTTTTGCCCTGGCGACAAGCGATGCAGTCGCCACATGAAAGATAAGGCATGACGTACACCACGTCGCCGGGTTCCAGCCCGCTGCCCGCCTCGCTTTGCTCGACGATGCCGGAAAACTCGTGCCCCATCACCCGAGGGTATTCGAGGAACGGCTGGTTGCCGTTGAAAATGTGCAAGTCAGTGCCGCAGACGCCGACGCGTTTGATGCGGACCAGCGTTTCGCCAGGAGCGCGTTCGGGTTTCGGACGATCAAGGGCCAGCAATGAACCGGGTTTTTCGCAGACGACGGTGAGCATCTTCATTCTCCAGACCAGGCACGCCGGTGCTTTGAGAGGGCCAAAGCCGCTGACGCAGGGCAGTGATCTTGTTGTTGTTAAGGTGATGGACGGATTCTGGAGGCGCGGATTCATGCCGGGGTGGCAGCTCCGGGGCCGTGGGAAAAAACTACACAGGCGCCTCGGTATTGGCAAGACCAATTACATATTCGCCAATCTGGCCTGACCACATCTGCAGCTTCGCCGGCGTCTCCCCGACACGACTGAGCGCTGTAAATCCCGTGAGCCCGTGGTTATGATCGGAACCCATGACTGCCCCATTGCCGATCCGCTCCCCTTGCCCGCCCGGCGCCTGTAAATGCGACCGCGACCGGCTGTTGGCGCTTGACGGGGCTGACCTGCGGATCCTTTGCCTCACCCGCCAGGAAGAAAAGCGCCTGATCGAGCGGCTGGAGAACATCACCACCCTGGAAGATCTGCAGCACCTGCAACGGCGGATGTACGAGCAGCTTGGCATCCGCCTCGACATCGCCCCCGGCTTCAATGAAGTGCGCAGCATGCGCGGCATGCTCATCGAGATTGCCGAGCTGCCCGGCATGTGTCGCAAAACCCGGGCGGCCATTCCCGCAGCCATTCGCCGCGGGCTGGAAAAGCAGCCTGACATCGCCTGGCGCCTGCTCAACGCCCATGACCTGCTACGCGATGCGTGACGCTGATGCCCGTGGCGCTAATGGCTGATGGTCAACGCTGAAGACTGATGGTTGGCGCTGAGAATTGATGCGTGGCGCCTGACAGCCCATCAGCCCCGACAGTCAGCGCTACTGCTCCCACGGCGCCTTGTCGATTTTCAGCCCGTGCAGGCCGTTGTAGGCGGCGCGTTTGGGCGGTTCCCAGCCCTGCAGCAACTGGGCGTCGACATCATAAATTTCGACCCCCAACGGGCGGCACACACTCAGCGGATCCTGCGCGTCCGGGCCCCACATCGGCAGGGAAAGGTCGCCGCCCGGGCAGGTGGACAATGCGCACAGCAGGTCGATCTCGGCGAAGAACTCCAGATAATCCCCTTGTTTGGCCGGGCATGCCTTCATGAAATACATGTCGTCGTGATTCAGGCCGGTGCACTGGAAGATGTTCAGCACGTCGTGCACATCGAACTCGGTCAGGCCGTGGGGCAGCACGGCGCGGGTGAGGTTTGAATGGCAATGGTGATGGAAGTCCTCGCCGGTCAGCATCTTGTTGACGTAGGGGTCGCATCGCGTGCCGAGCAGGTCATGCAAGCGTCCGCCGTGTTCATCGATGCCGTAGCTGGCGAGGCTGTCGTCGGTGATCGTGACCATGGGGCGCAGGAACGGCAGGTTCGACCACAGCCGGTCATTGACCGTGACATGAGCGCCCTGCAGTTGCCGGGTGCGTGCGGCCCACATACGCTCTCGGGGGTCGTGGGCATTCCAGACATTGAAGTCGCCAACCTGCGGACCCGCTGGCGTGGTCACGCGGAACACTTGGCCGGCGTTGACCTTCCACGCGCGCCCGGTGCGAATCGGCACCTCAAACTGTTCGACCAGCGTGCGCTGCTCCCGTGATTCGCGAATGCGCTGGTAAAACGCCGTATCGACCTGCAAAGCGGCGCCTTTGCTGACCTGGTAAGCAGCGGGATAGTCTTTGTACATGCTTGCTCCTGATTCGAATGTTGATCACACACCTCAGCGTGAACCCGCAGCACAGGCCGTGCCAGCCATGGCAAGGAACCAAAACACCCGTCATACGACTCGGCTATTTAGAATTTAATTTCCATATTTACATCCGATAGAACAGCGACTAGCATTGCGCCAGCCTCATACAGGCCCCGAATCGACCTCAACAAGACCTCACCCAGAGGCTCAAGGGGATTCACATGCTCGACCGCGCCAGACGTTTTTCCATCAAACAGATCGCCACTCAGGCCGGCGTGAGCAAGGCCACGGTCGATCGCGTGCTGCATGAGCGCGGCAGCGTGCATTACCAGACCCACCGGCGTATTCACCAGGCGCTCGAAGAGCTCGAAGCTCAGGAAAAGTCTGGCCCTGCGGTGGGGCGCACCTTCCATATCGACATCATCCTGCACACGCCCAAACGCTTTAGCGATGCAGTCCAGAAGGCCATCCACGCACAGCTGGGCAGCCTCGCCCCATTCCGGGTTTTCCCCAGATTTCATCTTTACGAAGACATTGACTCGCAGCAGATGCACGAGTTGATCCTGCGCTGCGTGGGCAAAGGCAGTCAGGGCCTGATCGTCAAGGCCGCAGATGAATTGCCCATCAACGAAGCCGTCAACCAGGCCATGGCCGCAGGTGTGCCAGTGGTGACGTTTGTTTCCGATCTGCCCCAGAGTGAGCGCATTGGTTACATCGGCATGGACAACCGCACGGCCGGGCAAACCGCGGCCTATCTGATGGCCCGCTGGCTCGACGACACGGCGCAGGACGTTGCGGTGGTCATCAGCAGTGAGCTGTTTCGCGGCGAGGAAGAGCGCGAAATGGGTTTCCGCACCTGGCTGCGCAGCCGCGCACCGCATCTGCGGGTCGTGGACATCACCGGCGGGTTCGGGGTGCATGAGCCGACCCTGGAAAAAGTCACCCGCGCACTGCAGGACAATCCGTCGATCAAGGCGATCTACAGCGTCGGTGGCGGTAACCGCGCCATTGTCGAGGCATTCGCGGCCCTTCAGCGTCCTCTCGATGTGCTTATCGGCCACGACCTCGACGCGGAAAACCGCGAACTGCTGGCGCAGGAAAAGATTGCCGCGATCATTGATCACAACCTGCAAGCCGATGCCCGCAATGCGTTCCTGCACATTCTGCAGTTTCACCGTTTGTGGAAAGCAGTGCCCATTCCGGTTTCCCACGTTCAGGTGGTCACGCCGTTCAATCTGAATCACTAAGATGTGCCGCCTCACCGTTCCGCCGAAATTTCATAACAACAATTCCAGGAGATGCACCTCATGCTACGCATTGCTGTCCTCGGCGCAGGCCGTATCGCCAACATTCATGCTGCCAACGTGGCGGCCAATCCGGACGTGCGCCTGTCGGTGATCGCCGATCCCTGGCGCGAAGGAGTCGACACGCTTGCAAGCAAACTGGGCTGCGCCGCTGCTTACGATTGCGCCGAGGCAATCGCCCGCGACGACGTCGATGCGCTGGTGATCGGCACGCCGACCGATACCCATATCGACCTGATGCTGCGCGCCGTCAAACTGGGTAAGCCGGTGCTGTGCGAAAAGCCCATCGACCTGGACTTCGCCAAGGCGGCCCGAGCGGTGGAGGATATCGAACGCCTGAACGGCAAGGTGATGCTGGGCTTCAATCGGCGCTTCGACCCGGACACGTTGCAGCTGCGCAAAGCCATTGCCCGCGGCGACATTGGCGAGGTGCGCCAGGTGGTGATCACCAGCCGCGACCCCGGCTTGGCGCCGGTGGAATACCTCACCCACTCCGGCGGGATCTTTCGTGACATGACCATCCATGACTTCGACACCGCGCGCACCCTGCTCGGCGAAGAGCCGGTCGAAGTCTTTGCCATGGCCAGCCGGCTGGTGGAGCCGGCGCTGGCACAGATCGACGACTATGACAGCGTGATGGTTTTGCTGCGCACCGCCTCGGGCAAGCAGTGCCACATCAATTGCTGCCGCGAGGCCGTCTACGGCTACGACCAGCGACTGGAGGTGTTCGGCGCCAAGGGCATGATCCTGAACGACAACCATCGCCCGAGCACCGTGCGCACCTACAGCGCTACCCAAACCGAAGTGCGCGATCCGCTGGAAAACTTTTTCCTGGAGCGCTATGCCGATTCTTATCGCATCGAGCTGAACCAGTTCATTGAAGCAGTGCGCGCCAACGCGCCGCTGCCAACCACTGCGCGTGACGGTTTACGTGCATTGCACCTGGCCAACTGCGCCATCGAATCCATCAAAACCGGGCGGGCGGTAAAGGTGGAGATCTAAGCTCAGCATTTCGCGGGCAAGCGCGCTCCTGCAGGCGAAGCAGCCTCATCTGGCCTGTAGGAGCCGGCTTGCTGGCGAACCGGCAATCTCGGTCGCCCATTTCGCGGGCAAGCGCGCTCCTGCAGGCGAAGCAGCCTCATCTGGCCTGTAGGAGCCGGCTTGCTGGCGAACCGGCAGTCTCGGTCGCCCATTTCGCGGGCAAGCGCGCTCCTGCAGGCGAGGCAATCTCATCTGGCCTGTAGGAGCCGGCTTGCTGGCGAACCGGCAATCTCGGTCGCCCATTTCGCGGGCAAGCGCGTTCCTACAGTTTGCGCAACGGTGCAGCGTCAGCCGGCTCCTATAGCTGGAATGGTTTGTCAGGTTCTGTTCAGCCCTGCGATTCATTTGAAATCGCGGCTGCGCACGTCCAGCCCGGTGAGCATGGGGGTCAGGTCGAACAGGCGCTGGGCAATGACGTGGCGGACGCCCTTCTGGAATTCGAACTTGCCGAACACCTGCATCAGCTGTGACCCCACCAATACTTTGCGCTGACGTTCGGCGAGGTCGCGCCATACCACCACGTTGATCATCCCGTGCTCGTCTTCGAGGGTCACGAAGGTCACGCCACTGGCCGTGCCTGGCCGCTGACGGCCAACGACAAGCCCGGCCACGCTGAAGCTTCGGCCATGCTCCTCATTCAGCAGGTCTTTGGAACTGCGAAAGCGTTTTGCAGCCAGTTTGTTGCGCAGCAGGGCCAACGGGTGCGGACCGAGGGTGGTGCCCAGGGTCTCGTAGTCCGCCACCAGGTCCTGGGCGACACTGGGCAAGGGCAACGCAACCTGGGCTTCTTCACCGAAACAGTCGTCGCCGAACAGCGGCCGTTGCATCTCCACGCCGGCGACTTCCCAGCGCGCCCGATGACGGTGCCCCACCAGACCGCGCAGCGCGCCCGAGTCGGCCAGAGAAGCACGCGCCCGGTTGTCCAGTTCGGCCCGCATGCACAAGTCGGTCACGTCCTTGAAATCCCGCACGCTGCGCGCCTTTTCGATGCGCCTGGCGTCTTCCTCGCGAAAGCCCCGAATCATGCGCATGCCCATGCGGATCGCCAGATTCTGGTTGTATCCGCGGCCGGCGACGGGTTCCAGTGAACAGTCCCAGTCGCTGTAACGCACGTCCACCGGATGCACGTCGATCTGGTGGCGGCGGGCGTCCTGCAATAACTGATCGGGGCTGTAGAAACCCATGGGCCAGCTGTTGATCAACGCGCAGGTGAAGGCTGCCGGCTCGTGGCATTTAAGCCAGCAACTGGCGTAGGTCAGAAGGGCAAAACTGGCCGCGTGGGACTCCGGGAATCCGTAGCTGCCGAAGCCTTTGATTTGCTCGAAAATGCGCACGATGAATTCGTCGGTATAACCCTTTTCCTTCATGCGTTCGCTGAGGCGTATACGATGAGGCTCCAGGCCGCCATGACGCTTCCAGGCCGCCATGGAACGGCGCAGCTGATCGGCCTCGCCGGGCGAGTAATCCGCGGCCACGATGGCCAGCTGCATGACCTGCTCCTGAAACAGCGGCACGCCCAACGTGCGCTCAAACACCGCCTTCAATTCATCGGAGGGATGGGTGACTTCCTCTTCACCGTTCTTGCGGCGCAGATAGGGATGGACCATACCGCCCTGAATCGGCCCCGGACGCACGATGGCCACTTCGATCACCAGGTCATAAAAGGTGTTGGGCTTCAGGCGCGGCAGCATCGACATCTGCGCACGTGATTCGATCTGGAACACACCGATGGTATCGGCCCGGGTAATCATGTCGTAGGTCGGTTTATCCTCCGCCGGGATGGTCGCGAGGGTCAGGTCGTAGCCGCGATAGCCTCTGACCAGATCGAAGGTGCGACGCAGCGCGCTGAGCATGCCCAGTGCCAGGATATCGACCTTGAGCAGGCCGACCAGATCAAGGTCGTCCTTGTCCCACTGAATGATCGTACGGTCGGCCATGGCGGCGTTTTCCACCGGCACCAGCGTCTCCAGCGGGTGTTCGGAAATCACGAACCCCCCGGGGTGCTGCGACAGGTGCCGGGGGAAACCGATCAACTCGCCGGTCAAGGTCAGGACCCTTCGCAGGATCGGGCTGTCGGGCTCGAAACCACACTCGCGCAGGCGTTCGGCAGGCGGCAGGTTGTCACTCCAGCGGCTGAAACAATCGGCCAGGGCGTTGATCTGGTCAGGCGGCAGGCCCAGCACTCGGGCTACGTCCCGGACCGCGCCTGCGCCGTGGTAAGTGCTGGCGACAGCCGTCAGCGCCGCCCTGCCCCGACCGTACCGACGGAAGATGTATTGCAGGACTTCCTCGCGTCGCTCGTGCTCAAAATCGACGTCGATGTCTGGCGGCTCGTCGCGCTCTTCGGAGATAAAACGCTCGAACAGCAGATTGCTTTTGGCAGGGTCCAGCTCGGTGATGCCCAGGGCAAAGCACACCGTCGAGTTGGCCGCCGAGCCACGGCCCTGACAGAGGATGTGTTGCTCGCGGGCAAAGCTGACGATGTCGTGGACCGTCAAAAAGTAACTTTCGTAGCGCTTGGCAGCGATGACCTTCAGCTCTTTTTCGATGTTGCTGCGAGCTACTTCCGGCACACCCTGAGGCCAGCGCCTGATTGCACCCTGCTCCGTCAAGTGCCTTAGCCAGCTGCTGGGCGACTGGTCGGGCGGCACCAATTCGTGAGGGTATTCGTAGCGCAGCTCGCTGAGGTCGAAGGTGCAGCGCCGGGCAATGTTCAGAGTTTCCGCCAACAGGCTGGCTGGATAGAGTCCATCCAGCACCGGCAGCGGTCGCAGATGTCGCTCGCCATTGGCAAACAAGCGATGCCCGGCTTCTGCCACCGTGGTGTGATGACGGACCGCGCTCATGGTGTCCTGCAACGCCCGGCGACCGCGGGCGTGCATGTGTACATCGCCACTGGCGACGGCCGGAATAGCCAGGGCTCTAGCCAGTTCCAGCAAAGCGTCCAACCGCTGGCGGTCGTCCGGACCGCAATGCAGCTCGACGCCGAGCCACAGGGTTTGCTTGAACACCCCACGCAGCCATTCGCCTTGCTCGCGCCGGGTTGCAGCGGTTTCATCCAGGTCGGGCAACCAAAGCGCCAAAAGTCCCGCGACTGGCTGCTGAAAGTCCTCGTGCAGCAACCGGTACTCACCTTTTTTGCTGCGCCTGCGGCCTTGGGTGATCAAGCGGCAAAGCGCCTGGTAACCCGCAAGATTCTCCACCAGCAATACGATTTTCGGGCCGCTTTCGACCGTGATCTCGCTGCCGATGATCAGCGGCAGGTCACACTCCTTTGCGGCCTGCCAGGCCCGGACGATGCCGGCCAAGGTACATTCATCGGTGATCGCCAGCGCTTGATAACCGTGAAGGGTGGCGCGCTCGAACAGCTCTTTGGCACTTGACGCACCCCGCTGAAAGCTGAAGTTCGACAGGCAGTGCAGTTCAGCGTATGCCCCGCTCATGCAAACCAGCCGTGCAGCAGCAAGTGGCTCTCGCCCACGCTGCGGAAGGCCCAGCCACGCTGGCCGCTGCGGGTTTCAATAAGGTAATAGTCGCGGCGGACATCCCCGCCATCCCACCAGCCCGACTCGATGCGTTCCGGCCCTGCCAGCACGCGCAAGCCGGGTTCGGTCAGGACTTCTGGCTCGGGCAACAACCAGCCCGGCCGGGGCACCTTGAGCATCAGGGCAGGCGGCTTGCTCGGACAGGCCGCCAGCGAGGCGCATTCGGGGCGGTGATCAGCATGGAACCCTAAACCGGCGACCGCTTCATCGCCAAGCCGCGCACGCAGACGTTCGCGCAGTTGCTCCCATGGCAGAGTCTGCTGGGGACGGTCATCGAACAGCTCCCGATGGGACGGCACAAAGGCTGGCAGGTCCCTGGCCTGAAGGCGCAAGGCATGCACCGGGGACGGCACCTCAACTTGCTCAAGACGACCGCGCGCCAGTTCGAAGAGCATGCTGGCTTCGCGCTCGGCGCTGAGCAGGCCCACGGGAATCTGAGTATCTGGCGCAACGCTGCCTACGCTCGGCACATGCTCCAGATGAATCACGAAGCGTTGCACCCCGCTGTCGCGCCCGGCCAGGAACACCGCCAGGTCAGCAATCATGCGCTTGAGGGGAAACAGCAGCGCCTGATGGGATTCGACGTCGAAGTTGAGCTCAATGCGTGTGTCGAAACGATCAGGCGGTACATAGCATTCCAGTGCCATGGGCCTGCGGCCGAACAGAGTGTCGAGGTGCTGAAGGACGTTGGCCGGGAAGCGCCGGGCCAACGTATCACGGGGCAGTGCCTGGACCTGCCGGACACGGTGCAGGCCCATGCGGGCCAGAGCCGTCGCCACTTCCGAGGGCAGGCCCACGCGATTCACCGGCATGTTCTCCAGCACGTCCTGCAACGCACCGGGGTCGGTGACCGCCAGGCCGTCGTGAGCATTGGCGAGCATGCGTGCCGCCAACGGATTGGGCGCTGCGACAATGCGGTGGGAAAAGCCCAGCTCGGTCAGTTCCTGACGCAGACGCGCTTCAAACACCGGCCATGGCCCGAACAAGCCAAAGCTCGACTCGACCTCCATCAGCAACACGCGAGGGTACTTGAGGCTGACATGGGAACTGAAACGGTACGCCCAGGCAGCCAGCAGACGATGCCAGCGTTCTGTTTCGTCAGGATCGTATTCGACGGTGGCGAACTCGCGGGTCATGGCATGGGCTGCCGTCAGCGACTGGCCTGGGCGCAGGCCCAGAGCGCGTGCCGCCGGGTTGACCGTCTGCAGCACCCGTCGCTGCGCCGTGCCGCTGATCAGCGCCAGGGGTTCTTCAGGGTTATCGCGGCGACGCATGACGCCGTCCAGCGCCAGCTGCGGCAAGAGGACACAAGCCCAGAGCATGGCAACCTCAAGCGTCAGCAGTGAACGGAACGGGTGAGGCAGGCGCCAGCCCACCGCGACACTTGAGCACGCGCAACTGGCTGGGGCGCGTATCGATGGCGATGCGCAACGCGGCCGGTGACGGATTGGCCGCCGCTTCATGGCCGCGGCAGGCGAAGGCAAGGGTCTCGCCGGTTTCGGCGGCCACCTGCAGGCGTCGCAAGGCGCGATCATCGACCTTGGTCGGCCAGCACAGCACCGCCCCGCAACTGCCCGAACGCAGGCACTGTTCCACTGCCCACAGTGCATCTCGCTCGCTGGCATGAATGATCGACAACTGTTTGAGGTCGATACCTGCCATCTGCCAAGCCTGGGCATAGGGTAAATAAGGGGGTGCGACCAGCACGATGCGCTCGCCACTGTCGGCAAGCCGGGCCAGTGTCGGCCACATCAGCCGCAACTCGCCACTGCCATTGGCCGGGATCAAAACTTCGGTCATCGCCGCAGGTGGCCAGCCGCCCATGGGCAGTGCGGCATCCAGAGCAGGATGCCCGGTGGGCTGGGCCGCAATGGAAGGAACCTGAGGACGTCCCTTCCAGACACGCCGCTCGTCCAGCAGCGCGTCGAGGCTGACCACCGCGCCCATCATTCCCGGCGCACCAGGCCACAGAAGACGCCCTCGATGGCGAAGTCCTGGTCAGGCCGTACGATGATCGGTTGATACGCCGGGTTGCGCGGCAGTAGCCGAAGCTGATCTGCGCCGAGCTCAAGACGCTTGATCGTTACTTCGCCGTCCAGCCGGGCGACGACAATCTGACCGTCGCGGGCTTCGGCACTTTGCAGGATGCCCACCAGATCGCCGTCGAAAATGCCGTCTTCAATCATCGAGTCACCATTGACCCGCAGAAGGTAATCCGGGACGCGCATGAAGGTACGGCTGTCGAGCGTAAACGTGTCGTGGGTATCGATGTCCGGCCCGATGGGCACGCCGGCTGCCACCCTGCCGAGGACAGGAATGTCGAGCATTTGGGCCCGCGGGCGTGCATCAATCAAGCGTATGCCGCGCGCCTGATTGGCGACTACTTCAATCAGACCGGCGTCGGTAAGCCCAATGATGTGCTTGCGAGCCACACTGCGAGAGGCAAAGCCAAAGGCCTCGCAAATCTCTGCGAGGCTGGGGGGCTGGCCATTGTGGGCGATGCGATCTCGGATGAAGGTGAGAATGGCAGCGCGTTTTGGGGATAGGTTCGTCATGGAGTACATTTGTACTCTTTCCGTTAAAACCTGGCTAGCACCTCTTGTCGATTGCGCCGTTCATTTTGTAACCGACGAGCGGCAACCCATGACGGCACCACCCCGCACCCAACAATCAATTCACCGGTTTATCGGCCAAACAGGGCCTGTATCTGAGGGTATGCCAGACTGGTTTCGATAACGGCTTCCGAGCGCCCGTCCTGCAAGAAACCGCGCGCCAGTTGTTCGGCCTGTCCCCATAACGTCTGTGCGATGCTGGACCTGGCACTCAATCGGCGCACGCCCAATTGCGCGAGCGCCTCGGCGTCGGGAAGTCCCTGGCGGGCCAATAGATTGATGGGCAGCCCTACACCGGCCACGATGGTTTTGATCTGCTCGATGTCCACCAACGCCGCCACAAACAGGCCGTCTGCACCGGCCTGTTGATAGAGCCGGCCGCGCTTGAGGGTTTCCTCCACGCGCATCTCATCCGCCACCAGTCCAGCCAGGTAGACGTCGGTGCGTGCATTGACAAAGACGTCCAGTCCATTGCGGGCAGCCATGCTTTTGATGGCCTCGATCTTGCGCGCCAACAACTCCGGCGCATCGGTGCCGTCCTCGATATTGATGCCCACCGCGCCGGCGTCGAGTACACGCTTGACGTGCTCCGCTACCGCCAGCGGATCGTCCGAGTAACCGTTTTCCAAGTCCACCGAGAGCGGCACCTTTATCAACCGGGCAATGCTGGCAGCAACGCTGACCGCGGACTCTATCGGGAACAGGCGTCCGTCAGCGTAACCCTGCGCCCAGGCGACGCCGGCGCTGGTGGTGGCGATCGCCGTTGCGCCCAGACTTTCGAACAGCCGGGCGCTGCCTGCGTCCCAGGCGTTGGGCAGGCGCAGAACGGTGGATTGATGGTGCAATGAACGAAATGTCTTAGCGGAACCGGCCATGATCATCTCCATGATAAGGGGTGGCGGTAACAGGTTTTTAGGGGGCCCTGATGTGAGCCATTACCGTGATTTAAGTCGGTCGGTCTAAAACAGTTAGCCCTGGGCCAGAGCGGCCTTGACCATGCTCTTGGGTCGGAGCGCCGGCTGGTAGCCTTCCAGTGACAGCAGCAGGAGTTTGGTGTCCAGACCGCCCGCAAAGCCCGTGAGCGCACCGGTACTGCCGATCACGCGGTGGCAAGGCGCAATGATCGAAATCGGGTTTCTGCCATTGGCGGCCCCGACCGCACGCACCGCAGTGGGGTTGCCAATCTGCACAGCAATATCCAGATAGCTGCGGGTCTCGCCGAATGGGATGCTGAGGAGCGCCTGCCACACCCGGCGCTGAAAATCGGTGCCATGAAACTCAAGCTCAAGCTCGAACGCCTGTCGACGTCCGGCAAAGTACTCACCGAGTTGCCGCTCGGCCTGATCAAGGATACCGCTGCCAGTGTCCTCATCCATCGGCCCCAATAACACCCGATTTGGGCGATCGTTTGGCCACAGCACGGCCGTCAGCCGAGGGCCTTTGGCAATCAGTCTGAGCTGCCCGACGGGAGATTCGATAAAGCGGTAGGTGAAGGTCATTAGTTCGCTCCTGCTCCGACCATCTGGAAGGCGGCTTGGCAACGCTCGCCTGGATCAACCGAATGCTACGCCCGCCAGGCCTGCATGCTATCCACTTCTTGCGCTCAAATTCGCGATCAACCGCCTTTTTGTTTTCCCGCCACATCTGCAGCGGAATTCCAGATGTGCATGGCGGCATACGCCCGCCACGGCCTCCATGCTTCGGCACGCGCCTTGTGCTGAGGCAAGCGCAGCAGGTCTGGCTCCTGCAGCGTCATGAGGTTCATCAGCACCAGATCGGCCGCCGGCCAGGCGTCAGGGTCACGCCATGCGCGCATGGCAATGTACTCCACGGTCCAGGGACCGATGCCGGGCATGGCCAGCAACTGTCGACGCAGATCGCCGATGTCGCCATGACGGACATCCAGGGAGAGCTCGCCACTGGCCACCGCCGCAGCGAGGCGCTGCAGGGTCTCGACCCGCTTGCCGGGCATGCCGATCTTGTCCAGATTGACCTGCGCCAGTGCCTCGGGCGTCGGAAATCGCCAACCGACCTGATGATGGAGGTGGTCGCTGACCTGGACGCCGGCGCGCTGCACCAGCCTCCCGACAATCGTCGTCGCGCCTTTCACGCTGACCTGCTGGCCGACAATCGTACGCACCGCCAGCTCGAAACCGGAAAAAGCCCCCGGCACGCGCAGCCCCGGACGACGCTGCACCAGAGATGCCAGCCACGGATCCCGGGAAAGGCTCTCATCGACCTGCCCGGGTTCAACGTACAGATCGAACATGTGCGAGACCGGCACGACCAGTTCATCTATGTACCGACTGACTTCGCCGTGGGCGGTCGCCAACAGATGCCGCCCATCAGCCGCCATCTCCACCGATAACGCGCCCGGGCAGCCCTTGAACTCGATATTGCGCAGGTAGGCGCCCTCGACCACCGCTTCAACGCCTGCGGTCATGCGGGCTGCGAAGAAGTCGAGCATGCGTTGCCAGTCGAACGGCGGATGAAAAGGGATGAGGCGCGAGGCGTGCGGATGCAGAGGTTCCGGCATGGGGAAAGCCCGTGGCAGTCAGGGTCGGCTGACGCTAACCCAAACCCACGGACGGTACAAATATTGCGGCGCTGTCAGTGCTCAATGCCCGCCGCTACGCGTAAATCGGGACGCGCAATCTGTGGGACCGGCTTTAGCCGGGAAGACGTCGGGAGCCACGCCGCGAATGCCCGTACACACCATCCATCAGCTTGGGCAGCCCACCGCCCCGCCGTCCAGGTTCTGCTTGTAGTTTTCGTACTGCAGGGTGGCTTTGCCATCATTCCATTTGAGGGTCAGAACCAGCACCGAGTCAAAGTCCTCGGCGACCCAGTCGTCGACCAGTTTGATCTTCTCCCCCGACGCCTCCTGGGCAACCTTGTTGATCAACTCCGGCAAGTACCCGTGTGACCAGGCCGTGTAGATGGTGGCGTCGTGGTACTTGTCGCGCATCAACTCATCAGCCAGATCAGCCGTGTCGTTGGCGCCGTAATCGATATTGACCGGCAGGCCCAGTTTGATTGCGCTTGGCCCTACCGTCATCAGCGGGCGAAGGTAACTGTAGGAATGGTCATGTTCGCCTTCCTCAACGTGGCGGCTGGGGTTGGCGGCAAAGATAAAGTCGGCCTTGCCAAACGTGTTGGGCAGCACCGTGGAGAGGTCAATGGCCCGGTTCAGCCCCTGGCAATTCAATTGGCCCAGCCCGCTTTCCGGCTTCTCGGCGTGGCGCAGGAACACCAGGGTCTGAGTGCCATTCTTGGGCTCGGCGTGAACGCCTTTGCCGGCGGCAAACCAGAAAACGGCGGAAGAGATCAGCAGTGCCGGCAGC
Source organism: Pseudomonas lutea (assembly GCF_000759445.1). Taxonomy (NCBI): domain Bacteria; kingdom Pseudomonadati; phylum Pseudomonadota; class Gammaproteobacteria; order Pseudomonadales; family Pseudomonadaceae; genus Pseudomonas; species Pseudomonas lutea. The sequence goes on along the minus strand of NZ_JRMB01000001.1, from coordinate 666,308 downwards.
AGAAAATAGGTCAAGCGCTGCTTTGCGCGTGACCCCACAGGAGACTTGAGAGAATTCATATGGGCATGGATTTCTGATGGCTCATGGTGGGCTCTAACCCGATGCAACGTCCTTGTCAGTGTGCGGCTCGGTGCAGTATGGCGAGCCAATGTTTCTGTATAAGGAACGCGCATCAGACGAGTAAACACTCCAGAGGTTGCACGCAACTCCCTGATTTCCCGATTTAATCGCTGAACGGTCGGATCGGTGTGAGCTCGGCGAACGGCTTTTTGCGGGTGCTTGCTCCCCTGCTCATCAGCCTGACGGCGCCCGCTGTCATGAAACAGCGCAAGTGTTGATCAGCAGACAGTGGATCAACAGGCTGTTGATTCAGGGTCTTTGTTCAGCTCGCTGCAACCCCGAAAGCAGCGGGAAACAACGCCACCCGCCCTTGTGGCATAAAGCCTGCTATATTCCATTTGAGCAGGATGAACAGTTCGGACTGCCGATTCCGTCATAAGCAGCCGCGCGCAGCTTATACCCTTTCAGTGGACACCCCATGACCTCAATCCTCCGTCTGCCGCACGCTTTCAAACTGGTCGCCAGTGCACTGGTACTGGCACTACAATCCCAGGCCTATGCTGCCGAGGCACCTCCGGCTGAGGTGCATCTGGACTACGCCTATTACTCACCCGTAAGCCTGGTGCTCAAGCATTTCGGCTGGCTGGAACAGGCCCTCCCGCAAAGCAAGGTGAGTTGGGTTTTCAGTCAAGGCAGCAACCGCTCGCTGGAGTACTTGAACAGCGGCGGCGTGGACTTTGCGTCTTCCGCCAGCCTGTCTGCTGTTCTGGCGCGGGCCAATGGCAGCCCGATCAAATCGGTTTACGTCTACAGCCGGGCGGAATGGACAGCGTTGGTGGTGGGCAAGAACTCCCCGCTACAGAGCGTTGCCGACCTCAAAGGCAAGAAAATCGCTGCCACCAAAGGCACCGACCCTTATTTGTTCACGCTGCGCGCCCTGCAACAGGCGAAGCTGAGCAAAGACGATGTCGAACTTCTGCATCTGCAACACCCGGACGGCCGCATCGCACTGGAGAAAGGTGACGTCGACGCCTGGGCAGGACTCGATCCGCACATGGCCGCGAGCGAGATTCAGGCCGGCTCGCGTCTGCTGTATCGCAACAAGGATTTCAACAGCTACGGCGTCGTCAGCGTCACCGAGCGCTATGCGAAAGAGCACCCGGAAGCCATCAAGACCGTGCTCGGCGCGTACGAAAAAGCCCGTGAGTGGTCACTCAAGAATCCAGACCAACTGGCGCAATTGGTCGCCACCGAGTCGGGCCTGCCACTGGACGTCGCCAGGCTGCAGCTAAGCCGTACCGACCTCAGCAACCCGCGACTGACAGAGCAGGACACCACCGCGTCGAAGGCAGCTGCACCGATCCTGGTCTCCGAAGAACTGGTGCGCAGAGGCACCGACGTCGGCCAGGTCATCGATCAATTGATCGACCCAAGCTACGCCGACGCGGTCGTCGTCAAGCCATGAGGGAGGCGCACGGCAGCGGTTTGACCGACGGCAGGCTTCGCGGCGCAGAGTCGACATCCCTCGCGTTGAAGGAAGAAATCACAGTCGCCCAAACCCTTGTCACCCGGACGCGTGGGAAATGGCGGTCCCGCTTGAAGGGTCTGGCCGTACCCGTTGCCGTTTTGCTGATGCTGGAAATCGCCGTACGCATCGGCTGGGTGCAGTCGTACCAGATGCCGGCGCCGAGCGAGATTGCTACGACGCTGACTGACCTGGCCGATGGCGCGCTGTGGAAACACATCGGCGCCAGCCTGACCCGGGTGCTGAGCGGGTTCTTGATCGGCGCGGCCGTGGCTCTGGTGTTTGCCGCGTGGGTCGGGCTCAGTCGGGAAGCCGAGGCTTATCTGGAGCCAACATTTGCCGGACTGCGCTCGATCCCGAGCCTGGCTTGGGTGCCGCTGTTGCTGCTCTGGCTGGGGATCGGCGAGACGTCAAAGGTGGTGCTGATCGCCATCGGGGCGTTTTTCCCGGTGTACCTGAACGGTGTGGCGGCCATCCGCAGTGTTGATCGCAAGCTGGTGGAGGTCGGGCAGATGTACCGCTTCAGTCCGCGGCAGATGATCGTTCATGTTTTCTTGCCGGCCGCCCTGCCCGGTTTGTTCACGGGTTTGAGGTCGGGGTTGAGTCTGTCGTGGATGTTTTTGGTGGCCGCGGAGTTGATCGCTGCGACGAAGGGGTTGGGGTATTTGCTCAGTGACGGCCGCGAGACGTCGCGGCCGGACATTGTGCTCGCGGCGATTATCGTGCTGGCGGTGTTGGGTAAATTGACCGATGGGGTACTGGCGATGCTGGAACGGCGATTTTTATCGTGGCGCGATACGTTTAAGGGGTGATGGTTTTTTCTAAGATCAAGACCTAAATCAAGATCAAGATCAAGATCAAGGGCTTCTGCCTAACGGCAGAGCATTTCGCCTTCGGCGAGTTACTTGGAAAAACACCCCAAGTAACCAAGGGTGCCTGCTCCTGGTTAGGCCCCTCCTTCGTCGGGGTTCCCTCACTCCGACGACGCTCCGTGGGCCCGCGCCGAACGGGCATCCATGCCCTGACGGCGCTCTCGCCGCATCCATGCGGCTCGACCCACTGCGCATCGCCTGCGCTCGGCCTGCACCCAAGTCGCGTTTTGCGGTGTCTGGGGTGTAGGTGTTCGAAGATCAAGATCTAGAGCAACGGCAACGGCAACGGCAACGGCAACGGCAACGGCAGCGGCAGCGGCAAAGCAATGGCAATGGCAATGGCAATGGCAATGGCAATGGCAACCGGGATGGGATGGCAACGGCGCATCTTTGGCTTGACCGCGGTCTGTAGGAGCCGGCTTGCTGGCGAATGCGGTGGGCCAGTTATGAAAGTGGCGACTGAACAAATGCTTTCGCCAGCAAGCCGGCTCCTACAGGGGATTGCGTGCGGTCAGTTGGACCGAGTGTGCAGTTGGAACGGTTTCAACCCGGAAGTCTTCGATCCCCTAGTGGTTGGCTGTTGACCTGGCTTTGAACCGGCCTTGGTTTGCTCTTGATTCGCTCTCGATTCACACTTGATCCGCCCTTGATTTGCTCTTGATCAGCTCTTGATCAGCTCTTGATCAGCTCTTGATCAGCTCTTGATCAGCCCTTGACCTCCATACACAAAACGCCCAAACACCGCCAATCGCGACTTGGGTGCAGGCTGAGCGCAGGTCTCGTGGAGTGGGCCGAGCGGCATGGATGCCGCGAGAGCCGCCCCCCGCCATGGATGGCGGATGGCGGCGGGCCCACGGAGCGAGACCGGAGTGAAGGAACCCTGACGAAGGAAGGGCCAAACCAGGAGCAAACACCCTTGGTTACTTGGGGTGTTTTTCCAAGTAATTCGCCGAAGGCGAAACCCGAGGCCGTTAGGCCGACGCTTTTGATGTTGATCCTGATCCTGATCTTGACCCTGATCCGAGCCCAATCACCCCAAACCCGCCGTTAAGCAGATCCCAACCAAACCATATTGACGCCACCCCTCAATCTGTTGTCTCCTGAAACCGGTTTCAGAGCACGCCCGCTCTCCCAAAAACCACCCCAAGCTCCCGCAAGCCTGCTGATAAATCCAATAAGGGTCAGGCCGTGAACAGCATTACGTTACCCACGCGCACCCGCGTCACCATGAACGACGTCGCCGACCTGGCCGGCGTCTCCAAGGCCAGCGTCTCGCGCTTCATCGGCGATGACCGTGCCCTGCTGTCCGAAGCCATCGCCAAACGCATCGAACACGCCATCGAAACCCTGGGCTATCGCCCCAACCAGATGGCCCGCGGACTCAAACGCGGCCGTACCCGCCTGATCGGCATGCTCGTCGCCGACATCCGCAACCCCTACTCCATCGCCGTCATGCACGGCGTCGAAACCGCTTGCCGCAAACACGGCTACAGCCTGGTGGTGTGCAACACCGACCGCGACGACGAGCAGGAACGCCTGCACCTGGCCGCGCTGCGCTCCTACAACATCGAAGGGCTCATCGTGAACACTCTCGGCCATCACCTTGATGAGCTGCGCGAATTGCACACCGAGCTGCCAATGGTGCTGGTCGATCGCAAGGTCGACGAACTGCACAGCGACCTGGTCGGCCTCGACAATCAAGCCGCCGTGCGTCAAGCGCTGGACCACTTGCAGGAGTCTGGCTATCGCGACGTGTTAATGGTCACCGAACCTCAGGACGGCACCAGCTCGCGGATCGAGCGGGTCGATGCGTTCATGGCCGAGATCAGCCAGCGCGCCGGGATGAAGGGCGCGGTGTGTGACACCGGTGAGCACTTGCGCGACCATCTGCGCCAGTTCATCGCGCAAGAAGGTCCCGGCCCTAAGGCGCTGTTCACTGGCAACGGCGTTGCCACCTTGATCACCACCCGCCAATTGCACGAACTGGGCTGTCACTTGTTCGACGACATCGGCCTGATTGCCCTCGACGAACTTGACTGGTACCCGCTGGTGGGCAGCGGCATCACTTCGCTGGCGCAACCCACCCATGAAATGGGTATCACCGCCTTTGAATGCCTGCTGGAGCGCTTGCGTGGCGATCAAGCCCCGGTGCGCCTGTATGACTTCCCCGCGCAGTTGATCCCGCGCGGTTCGACTCGACGACGACGCTGATCAACGGCACTCGCCTACCGCAGGTCAGCGAGTGCCGCGAGGTTCGAACTTTTGCATCGCCTGCTCTTCGAACAAAAATGTAACCGGTTTCAGAGGACAACAATAATGAATCAACCCACCGTTGCCATCAGCCTCGGCGCTTTCGGTGCCGACCTCGTCCGCGCCCAGGGACAGGCCAGTTTCATCCCCCTGCTGGTGAGCGCTGGCGTCAAGCGCATCGAACTGCGTGAAGAGCTGTTCAGCCCTGACGTGGCGCATCAAGATTTACCGGGCCTGGCCCATGCCATTCAGGTCCAGGGGCTGGAGTGCCTTTATTCGGCGCCAATCGAGCTGTGGCTTGAAGGCGACACTAAGCCCAATCCAGAGCTGCAACCGACCCTTGACCGCGCCAGCGCCTGCGGTGCGGTGTGGTTGAAGGTGTCGCTGGGGCATTTCAACGAGCGCTGCGACCTCGCCGCGCTGGCTGACCGGCTTGCGCCCTACGCCGTGCATCTGCTGGTGGAGAATGATCAGACCGAGCATGGCGGCCGCATCGAACCCTTCGTGCAGTTTTTTGCCGCGATCACCGCGCTGCAGATGCCCATCGGCATGACCTTCGACATCGGCAACTGGCGCTGGCATGACCAATTGGCCAGCGACGCCGCGCGCGCGCTGGGCCGTTACGTCGAATACCTGCACTGCAAGGCGATCACCCGTAATGCAGCGGGCAAACTTATCGCCGTGCCGCCGACGCCGGCTGACCTGCAGGACTGGCGGCAACTCATGCAGCACATGCCGACAGGCGTGCCCCGTGCCATCGAATACCCGCTCCAAGGCGACGACTTGCTGGAGGTCACGCGCGAACAGGTTGCCCTGCTTGCCAATCTCGGCAGCTCGTCAACCCCACACTCCACGGAAACGGAGACGCTGAGCCATGTCTGAGATCGATATTTTGTCCTTCGGCGAAACCATGACCATGCTGGTCGCCGAGCAAACCGGCGACTTGGCGCAGGTCCGCCATTTCGAGAAACGCATCGCTGGCGCCGACAGCAACGTCGCCATCGGGCTGTCCCGGCTGGGCTTCAACGTCGCGTGGCTGAGCCGGGTCGGGGACGACTCCATGGGCCGCTTTGTCACTGACAGCCTGCAACAGGAAGGCGTCGACTGCGCCCATGTCACGGTGGACCGGGCTCGCCCGACCGGGTTTCAGTTCAAATCGCTGGAGCTGGAAGGCGCCGACCCGGTGGTTGAGTATTTCCGACGCGGTTCGGCCGCCAGTCACTTGTCGGTCAACGACATCGTCCCCGAGCTGCTCAAAGCCCGGCACCTGCACGCCACTGGCATTCCGGCGGCGCTGTCGGACACCTGCCGAGAGCTGTCCCATGTGCTGATGACGCAAATGCGCGAAGCGGGCCGCAGCGTGTCGTTCGACCCCAACCTTCGCCCTTCGCTGTGGTCGAGCCAGAGCACGATGATCCGGGAGGTCAACCGGCTCGCCAGCCATGCCCACTGGGTCATGCCCGGGATGGCGGAAGGCGAGCTGCTGACCGGATTCGACACACCGGGCGACATCGCGCGGTTTTACCTGGATCTGGGCGCAGAAGCAGTGGTCATCAAACTCGGTGCCGAGGGCGCCTATTGCCGCACGCAATCGATGGAAGCGTTCGTCCCCGGCGTGGCAGTGGACAACGTCGTTGACACCGTCGGCGCAGGCGATGGCTTTGCGGTCGGCGTGATCAGCGCACTGCTGGAAAACCTCGGCCTCGAACAGGCGACGGCCCGCGGCAACTGGATCGGCAGCCAGGTGGTGCAGAGCCGCGGAGACATGGAGGGCCTGCCCTCCCGTGCCGCCCTCGATGCCGCCATGCCTGCCACGGCCCTGCCCGGCAACATGCCCGGCGGCGACATGCTCCGAAACACCAGCGCCTCGCGACGACAGATTGCCTGACCGTCACACGTTGCAAGCCAAACACTGATTAGCATCACCTGCTGCGACAAAAACAACATGCTCAGGGAGCCTGAAATGGAAAAGCTGCTCGAATCCGTCAAACACGCCGGCCTTAAACGCCGCTGGCTGTTGATCATGCCCATCGTTTTCATCACCTACAGCCTGGCCTACCTGGATCGCGCCAACTACGGGTTTGCCGCCGCGTCAGGCATGGCCGAAGACCTGCACATCACCCCCGGCATGTCGTCGTTACTGGGCGCATTGTTCTTTCTGGGGTACTTCTTTTTCCAGGTGCCCGGCGCAATCTACGCGCAGAAAAAGAGCGTTAAAAAGCTGATCTTCGTCAGCCTGATCCTGTGGGGCGGCCTGGCTACGCTGACGGGCATCGTGTCCAACGCCTACATGCTCATCGGCATTCGCTTCATGCTCGGCGTGGTCGAGGCGGCGGTGATGCCGGCCATGCTGGTGTACCTCTGCTATTGGTTTACCAAGGCCGAGCGCTCGCGGGCCAACACCGTGCTGATCCTCGGTAACCCGGTGACCATGCTGTGGATGTCGGTGGTCTCGGGCTACCTGGTGGCGCACTTCAGCTGGCGCTGGATGTTCATCGTCGAAGGTCTGCCTGCGGTGGTCTGGGCGTTTATCTGGTGGCGTCTGGTGGACGAGCGTCCGGCCCAGGCCAAGTGGCTGACCGCTGAAGAAAAGACCGAACTGCAAACGCGCCTTGATGCCGAGCAAGTGGGCATCAAGCCGGTGAAGAACTACGCCGAAGCCTTCCGCTCCCCTCGCGTGCTGCTGCTGGCGGCGCAGTACTTCTGCTGGAGCATCGGCGTCTACGGCTTCGTGTTGTGGCTGCCGACCATCATCAAAAAGGGCATGCAGATGGACATGGTCGAAGCCGGCTGGCTCTCGGCGTTGCCTTATCTGGCTGCGGTGATCGGCATGGTGCTGGTGTCCTGGGCATCTGACAAAACCCAGAAGCGCAAAGCGTTTGTCTGGCCACCGCTGCTGTTGGCCGCCGTTGCCTTCTACGGCTCCTACGCGTTGGGCACCGAGCACTTCTGGTGGTCCTACTCGCTGCTGGTGATCGCCGGCGCGTGCATGTACGCGCCGTACGGCCCCTTCTTTGCCATCGTCCCGGAAATCCTCCCGGCCAATGTCGCCGGTGGTGCCATGGCGCTGATCAACAGCCTTGGCGCACTGGGTTCGTTCGCCGGCTCGTACCTGGTCGGTTACCTGAACGGCGTCACCGGCACGTTGAGCGCTTCGTACCTGTTCATGAGCGGCGCACTGTTGGTGTCGGTTGTTCTGACGCTGTTGCTCAAGCCGGACACCAAGGCGCGGCCCTTGAGCGACACGCCGCAGCCGCGCCCAACGCCTGCCCACTCCTGACCCGGACATTTCCCATGACTGCGCATGTTGTGCTCTACAAAAAACTCTCGGCGCCACTGATGCAACGCCTGCAATCGCAGGCCGAGGTGACGCTGATCGAAGACCCGAAATCCAGTGACGGCCTGGCCCGTCTACGCGACGCCCTGCCCCGTGCCGACGGCCTGCTTGGCGCAAGCCTGAAGCTGGACGCAGGGCTGCTGGACCTGGCGCCGAAGCTGAAGGCCGTGGCCAGCGTCTCGGTGGGTGTCGACAACTACGACATCGAGTACCTGACCCGACGCCGCATTCTGCTCACCAACACGCCGGATGTGCTCACCGAAACCACTGCCGACACCGGCTTCGCGCTGATCATGGCCACTGCCCGCCGGGTGGTGGAACTGGCGACCATGGTCCGCGACGGCCAGTGGACGCACAATCTGGGCCCTGAGCATTTCGGTTCGGACGTGCATGGCAAGACGCTGGGCATCATCGGCATGGGACGGATCGGCGAGGCGGTGGCGCAACGGGGGCATTTCGGTTTCGGGATGCCGGTGATCTATCACAGCCACTCGCCCAAGCCGGCGGTGGAGGCACGCTTCAACGCAGCCTATCGCAGCCTCGACGCGCTGCTGGCCGAAGCGGATTTCGTTTGCCTGACGGTGCCGCTGACTCGCGAAACCGAGGGGCTTATCGGCGCCACGCAATTTGCCCGAATGCGCCCCGAGACGATCTTTATCAACATCGCCAGGGGCAAAGTCGTGGACGAGCAGGCACTGATTGCCGCCCTGCAAAACGGTCAGATTCGCGCGGCTGGCCTGGACGTGTTCGAGCAGGAGCCGGTCAGCGCACATTCGCCGTTGCTGAAAATGAGCAACGTGGTCGCCACGCCGCACATGGGCTCGGCCACCCATGAAACCCGTGAAGCCATGGCCCGTTGTGCGGTGGAGAATCTGCTGGCGGCACTGGCGGGCGAGCGGCCGAAAGACCTGGTCAACCCCACGGCCTGGGAAGGTTGAATATCGGATCGTAGGAGCCGGCTTGCTGGCGAACGTGGTGGGTCAGACGACATCGTTGTGTCGGATGCACAGCGTTCGCCAGCAAGCCGGCTCCTACAGTTCCCGGGCTCTTCGGACGCGCTGGCAATGACCAGGTTGCGCTCGTTGATCTGCGCAATGGCCTCGGTAATCAATTCCAGCGCATCGCCCGCCGAACTGGCGAGGCCCAATGGGGTGCGGGTGCTCTCGGTGTTGCGCGACATCGACTGCACCGCTTCGCCGGTACGCGTCTGAATGCCTGCCACCATTTGCTCGATTTCCGTCGTCGATTGCGCAGTGCGGTGCGCCAGCGCGCGAACTTCATCAGCAACCACGGCAAACCCGCGACCTGCTTCACCCGCACGGGCGGCTTCAATGGCCGCATTGAGTGCCAACAGATTGGTCTGCTCGGCAATCGAACGAATCACGTCCAGCACCTTGCCAATGTCACGTCCTTGCGTGGCCAGACCCTCGACCAAACCGCTGGTGGATTTTCCATGAGGCGCTCATCACCAAGTGCGCCGGTGCGCTATATCGATTCAGCAACAAATCGAATTCGATGCCCTATATAAGCGTGGGGTGACGTTGATCAAAGAAACACGAAATTCTTAATTGTGTAGGAATTATTTCCCGACATTGTCAGAACTCGGTGCTACCTTTAACTGACTCGTGGTCTGCGGGCCGGGCTTCCCTACGCGACGTTTCGATCGCTGCGCAAGTCTGTTCAGACCTGCTGTTTACCTACTCTGCGGAGCTTATGAAGTGCTCAACTGAACGAGGTGGGTTGATGAACAAGGTCACATTCCCCAATGCCTGCCAGCTGATGCGCTGGCATTTTCATCCGGTGGGCTTTGAAGCCAACATGGATGCGCCTGGCAGCATGGTTGCGCGCCTCTTCGACCGCGCCAGTGGGGAAACCGTGATCGCCATCGCCGCCATCCCCTGCGCCACGGTCATGAACGCCACCGACGTGGAGCGCATCATCGAAGCCATCGAGCTTGAAGTCGAAACGTTTATCCCCCGTCGTACGCCCTATCTGAACAGGGCGTAAAACACAGCGGTCAGTCCCGCGCGTCAAGCGGCCAACCCTGTCGCCCACAGGACATCAGACGGTTTCGGCCGGTTGGGCCTTGACCTCAGAGTGGGCGCCTCGGGTGTCGTCGAAAAACGGTTTGTCCGACGCGACCCGTGCGGAGGCGCGGGCGATGGAGGCGTCTTCAGTACCGGCGGCGTCAATGAACCAGTAGCAGTGCCGCACGGCGCGAGTAATGGCCACATAGGCCAGGCGCAACACTTCATCCTTCTGCGCGTTGTCGAACGCTTCCAGGTCCCCTTCCCGGCCGAGACCGGCCAACTGATACACCTGATTCTTGTACGGTGACTGGGTCAGGTGCTGACAGTCGCCCAGCAAAAACACCGCGTCGGCTTGCAGGCCCTTGGCGCTGTGATAGGTGAGCTGTTTCAGGCGACGCTGCTGCGGCGGCAACGCGTAATCGGCGTTGGCAAGGGCCTGAAACGCCTCCGGGAGGCGGCTGCGTTCGCTACCCTTGCGGTAGAGCAGCAGCACAGAGTCGCCGGCGTTGTAATGCTCGGTCAGGAGAGACAGCAGGCGGTCGTCGTCGCGTTCCAGTACGGTTACCGGTACAAGCTCCTGCACCGGACCGCTGGCCCGGGCCTTCTTGCCGCTGATGGCCGGCGCGGCGCGGACGATATGTTCTGCCGCATCGATGATGTGCTGGTGGCTGCGGAAGTTGTCGCTGAGCATGACCTTGGTGGTCGAAGGCGACGAGAACTCCTTGGCAAACTCCATGAAAAACTTCGGTGAACTGCCGCGCCAGCCGTAGATCGATTGCCAGTCATCGCCCACACACAGCAACGACGAACGTTGAGCGCCGCGACCGACGTGCAACGCCGGGCCGCGACTGCGGATTTCGCGCAGAGTCGCACGGATCCACGAGACAATTTGCGGCGACACGTCCTGAAACTCGTCGATCATCAGATGCGACAGCGGCCGCAGCCCGGCATCGCTCACCAGTTTTAGGTTTTCCGGCGAGTTTTCGCCAAACAGGGAAAACATCCGGTTGTAGGTCATGACCGGAGGCGACTGCTCCAGCAAGTGACTCTCGAAGGCTTTCCAGAACAGACTCAAGGCTTCAAAGAAGAACCGGTCGGGGTCCTGGTCGGAAAAGCGCATTTGCGCCACCGCGTCGGCGACGTCCAGCCCGAGGTTTTCGATAAAACTGGCGGCCGCCACAAAACAATCCAGCAGCGGCGCAGCGCTCAGCTCGCCTTTGACCTTGTAATCAAAGCCCGGGCCCGCGACTGCCGCGCCTGACAGGGACTGCATCATGCCGCGCGAAGCCTGGTAGTTTTCCAGCCAGATCACCGGTTTGCGGCAGAACGCCTGGAACAGCGTGCGCTTGATGACCCACTCGGCCCACACGGGCAGCTTGGCGTCCGGGCGGCGCAGATGCTGGTCTTCGCCGGGGTCCAAGCCGAGCACGATCCAGGCATCCAGTTCGGCGGCATAACCGTGGACGTGGAAATTCAGCCCGCTGACTTCGACGGTCTGGCGCATCGGCTCAACGCCCTGAATAGGCCAGGCCCCTGCACGGATCCACAGGTCCTCGATGATGTCGCACAACTCCTCGTCACGCTTGGAGGACAAGCCCATCACCGTGATGCGCTTTTGCACATCAGGGTGATCGCGGTCCAGTTCCTTGAGTTGCAGCGACTGCCGATACAAAGGCGCCATGACTTCACGGAACCGCTCGTTGGCGGCGTAAAGGTCGCGGTAACACAGGTTCATCTGCTGGCGCTGCGCGTCGTTGATGCGCAGGTCGAAAGGGTTGCTGTCGGCGGTGTCGTCAAACAGCTGGCCGGTCTGGCTGCTGAGGTTTTCAAACGCCTGCAGTTGCTCGAACCCCGGGAGGCTGCGCACCAGCGGCAAAATGCGCGAATGGAAGGTGCGAACCACTTCTCGGGCCTCGCGCAGCGTCAACTGGCGTCCCCACAGGGCCATGATGTCGATGAGTTTGTTGATGAAATCCTTGCGCGACTCGCGGGTGAACGTCACCACGGTCATGGAATCCAGCTCGAAGCCCAGGTAATGATTGAGCAGCAACACGCGCAGCACCAGCGACGTGGACTTGCCCGCGCCGGCCCCGGCGATGACATAGGTGGACGGTGTGTCGCTGAAGATCATTTTCCACTGCGCCGCCGTGGGCTGCGCATGAGCCGGCAGTCGCTCGGCCACGTCCGCCTTGATGCGTTTTTTCAGCTCGTTGGTCAGCGGCAGACGCCAGTCGTCGAACAGGTGATCATCGACCCGCGGGCCTCGGTGTTCGAGGGGGCGGGTGTCGCGGATCACCAGCACCTGCCGGCCCTCTTCGATACCGTCCAGATGACCTTCGGCGTAGCCCTCGTTCATGCCTTCGGCATGCCCGTTCAGGTAGCCATCGGCATGACCCTGATGCCAGGACGGCACGTGCTGAGCCTGAATGCGCGACAGGCCCCTACCCATCGCTCGCGCGACCAGGCGTCTGAGAAACGGCAGGCGCTCGGGGGTGGTCAGGTCAGGAGGTAGCTCGTGGGTTGGCTCGGCGGAAAAATCGTGCGGCACGCGGGCTCCGGTATCAGCGTTAACGTCAGGGCGCCTATGGTCGCCGCATTCGCCGTTCAGCTCCAGTGAAATGCTTTGCGCTCATGGAGTTAGTCGATAAAGGGGGCAAAGTTCAAGGCTTTGGGAGCGCCTACCCAATCGATTTTTTCGATAGTTATCACGCAATAATCACGCTTTTTATCGATATCTCGTTGATAGATCATTGCTCCATCGACTGAACAAGTCATCACCAGCGGCGCCCTGCCATAGGCCCGGCCCTGCTACGGAGGAACTGATCATGCTGCAACTTCGACCTTTCAAATCCCTGGGCGGCGCAGACCACGGCTGGCTGAATGCCCACCACCACTTTTCGTTCGCCAACTACTACGACCCGAGCCGCATGAGCTGGGGCCAGTTGCGGGTCTGGAACGATGACGTGATCGAGGCCGGCACGGGCTTCCCGCGCCATCCGCATCGGGACATGGAAATCATCACCTATGTTCGTGAAGGTGCCATCACCCACGAGGACAGCCTGGGCAACCGTGGCCGTACGGAAGCGGGCGATGTGCAGGTCATGAGTGCCGGCACTGGCGTTGCGCACAGTGAATACAACCTGGAGTCGAAAGAGACGCGGATTTTCCAGATCTGGATCATGCCGGACGAAGTCGGCGCGCCACCGTCCTGGGGTGCCAAGCCGTTTCCGAAAGGGGATCGCGAGGGTTTCGTGACGTTGGCGAGCGGCAAGAAGGATGACGACATCGAGTTGCGTATCCGTGCAAATGCTCGTCTGGTGGCGGCGAACCTGAAGGCAGGTGAGACCGCGGAGTACGCGCTGGATGAAGGCCGTCGGGCCTATCTTGTGCCTGCCACCGGGCTGATCGAAGTCAACGGTGTGCGTGCCGAGGCGCGTGATGGTGTGGCGGCTGAAGATGAGCGCGTCTTGCGAGTGACGGCTATCGAAGACAGCGAAATAGTACTGGTGGACGTGGCTTGATGTAGTGGTTTTTTGAAAAGCCCTGGTTTCGTGAGAAGCCGGGGCTTTTTGTTTGGGTTGTGGTTGAGGGTCAAGAGCGTCTGCCTAATGGCAGACCTGTTTCGCCTTCGGCGAGTTACTTGGAAACAGTCGAAAGTCGCACCATCCCCAAGTAACCAAGGGTGCTTGCTCCTGGTTTGGCCCCTCCTTCGTCGGGCCCGACCGGGAGCACAAGCCCTTGGCTGCTCTTTGAAACCGAAGGCGGGGCTTTATCAAGTAGCTCGCCGAAGGCGAAACGATCTGCCGTTAGGCAGATGCAATTGACCTCCGTACGCTAAGCATCAGCACCACCACGCATATTCGAGACGTGCTCGATACACGGGTCGGGACGAAAGCATCAGGGTGCTATCGCACCATCCACCAGCACTTGCGCCTCAGCCACCAGACGCTTGAGGTGATCTTCGCCCTTGAAGCTCTCGGCGTAAATCTTGTAAATGTCCTCGGTACCCGACGGCCGCGCGGCGAACCAGCCGTTCTCGGTAATGACCTTCAGACCGCCAATGGCCTGATCATTCCCCGGTGCCTTGCTCAGGATCTGCTCGATCTTCTCACCCGCCAGCTCCGTCGAAGTCACCTGGTCCGGGGACAGCTTGCTCAGCAACGCCTTCTGCTCGAAATTGGCCTTGGCCTCGACCCGGGTCGACACCGGCTCGCCCAACTCATCCGTCAGCGCCTTGTACATCTCGCTCGGGTCGCGGCCTTCGCGCGCGCGAATCTCGGCTGCCAACAACGCAGGAATCAGACCGTCCTTGTCGGTGGTCCAGACCGTGCCGTCTCGACGCAGGAAGGACGCGCCGGCGCTTTCTTCGCCACCGAAACCCAGCGAGCCTTCGTACAACCCTTCGGCGAAGAACTTGAACCCGACAGGCACTTCATAGAGGCGGCGACCCAGGCGTTGTGTCACCCGATCAATCATCCCGCTGCTCACCACCGTCTTGCCGACAGCCGCATCCGAACGCCAGTCGGGGCGGTTCTGGAACAGGTAATCGATGGACACCGCCAGGTAATTGTTCGGCGCCAGCAGGCCGCCGGTTGGCGTGACGATGCCGTGACGGTCGTGGTCCGGATCACAGGCGAAAGCCACCTGGAAACGGTCTTTCAGACCGATCAGGCTTTGCATCGCAAAATTGGACGACGGGTCCATGCGAATCTTGCCGTCCCAGTCCACGCTCATGAAGCGGAAGGTCGGATCGACGAACTTGTTCACCACTTCCAGGTTCAGGCCGTAGTGCTCACCGATCGCCGACCAGTAACGCACGCCTGCCCCGCCAAGCGGGTCTACGCCCAGCTGCAGGTTGGCGCCACGAATCGCGTCCATGTCGATGACGTTTTTCAGGTCCGCGACGTAGGTGTTGATGTAATCGTGACGATGGGTGGTGTCGGCGCGCAGGGCTTTCTCGTGGGTCATGCGGGTGACGCCGATGACACGCTCGGCGAGCAGCTCGTTGGCTTTGTTCTCGATCCACTTGGTGATGTGAGAGTCGGCCGGACCGCCATTGGTGGGGTTGTACTTGAAGCCACCACTCTCAGGCGGATTATGCGACGGCGTGATGACGATGCCGTCAGCCAGTCCTGACGTACGGCCGCGGTTGTAGCAGATGATCGCGTGGGAAACCGCCGGGGTCGGGGTGTATTCGTCGCCCTCGGAAATCATCACGGTTACGCCGTTGGCCGCCAGCACTTCCAGCGCCGTAGCGGCGGCCGGGGTCGACAGGGCATGGGTATCAGCGCCAAGGAACAGCGGACCATCAATGCCGTTGGCCTGGCGGTACAGACAGATCGCCTGACTGATGGCCAGGACGTGCCATTCATTGAAGCTCAGCTCGAAGGAGCTGCCGCGGTGCCCGGAGGTACCAAAGGCGACACGCTGGGTCGCCACCGACGCATCGGGCTGGCCGGTGTAATAGGCCGTCACCAGACGAGGAAGATCGACCAGCAATTCTGCGGGCGCCAGTTTGCCCGCGAATGGACTGATACTCATGCGAAACCTCCGTGGATGAAAAAACAGGAAATGACAAAAAGAAAGATCCCCGACGAACCGGGAAATGACCTGAAACACCGACTGCGCGGCAGTTTACTGGCAGTTGGACCGTTGCGCTCGGCTATCGATCCGTAACGCCCTGAGACAATTGGCCGGGGACGGCTAAAGTTGCCACCACGCGGGCAGAAGCTGCTGGATCTTGCGCTCGGCGAAGCGGTCATCGATCAATACCACCACGCCGCGGTCGTCCTGGCCACGGATCACCCGTCCCGCAGCCTGTACCACCTTCTGCATGCCGGGGTACAGATAGGTGTAGTCGTAACCGGCGCCGAATAACAGGCTCATGCGCTGTTTAAGTTGCTCGTTCACCGGGTTGATCTGGGCCAGCCCCAAGGTCGCGATGAACGCGCCAATCAAGCGCGCCCCCGGCAGGTCAATGCCTTCGCCGAAGGCGCCGCCGAGTACCGCAAAGCCAATGCCTTGACTGTCCGGCGTGAAGCGATCAAGAAACGCCTGCCGATCAGCTTCCCCCATGCCGCGTGACTGCTTCCACACTGTCACCTGCGGATGGCTGCGCTCCATCAGCTCGGCGACCTGCTGCAGGTAGTCAAAACTGCTGAAGAACGCCAGGTAGTTACCCGGCCGGGCTTCGAACTGACGGGCGATCAGCTCGACTATCGGCGCCAGCGACGCCTGTCGGTGAGTGAAACGGGTGGAAATACGGCTGACGATTTCTACATCCAGCTGCGAGCGCTGGAACGGCGACTCGACGTCGACCCAGGCCGTCGTGTCAGGCAAGCCCAGTAGGTCCCGGTAGTAATGGCGCGGATTGAGCGTCGCGGAGAACAACACGGCGCTGATCGCGGCAGTCAGGCGTGGGCGCACAAATCCGGCCGGCACCACATTGCGCAGACACAGGCGCGACAGCGCTTTGCTGCCCAGTTCGCGCTTGCTGATGTCGAACAGAAAGTGCTCGTCGAACAGTTCAGCGATGCGCCCGAACTGAATCGCCTCGAAGTAGAAGCTCTGCAGTTCACCATTGGCGGCATGCGGGTGTTCGTTGAAGTAATCGCCGAACGTCGTAATGCACTGGCTAAGGGTGTTGAGAAATCTGGCTGGCGTGGCGGCGTACGCCTGATACGGCGCCAACTGCTCCTTATGCAGAGCGTTCCACTCGCGGTTGAGCCGCTGCAGGGCTTTTTTCACCGGCTCCGGGGCACTCTGGCGCACTTGATTCATGCTGTGCTGATCAAGGGTCGCGCTGTACATCTGCCGCGCCCGCTCGACCATGTTGTGCGCCTCGTCCACCAGCACCGCGACGCGCCACTGATTGAACTGACAGAGGCCAAAGAGCATGCCGCTGAGGTCGAAATAGTAGTTGTAGTCGGCGATCACCACGTCCGCCCAGCGCGCCAGTTCCTGGCTCAGGTAATAGGGGCAAATTCCGTGGCGCAGCGCCACCTCGCGCGTACCCGCCTGATCAAGCCACGGCGCAGTCATCGCGTCGGCCCGCGCTGCGGGCAATCGATCGTAGAACCCCTTGGCCAGCGGGCACGAGTCGCCATTGCAGGCGTTTTCCGGGTATTCGCAGGCCTTGTCGCGCGCCACCATCTCAAGCACCCGCACACCCAGGTGCGGAGCGCTGCGCGCGATGACACTCAGGGCATCCAACGCCAGCTTGCGCCCCGGCGTTTTTGCAGTGAGGAAAAACACTTTGTCCAGCTTGCGGGTCGGCGCGGCCTTGAGCATCGGAAACACAGTGCCGATGGTTTTGCCAATACCGGTGGGTGCCTGCGCCATCAGGCATCGCCCGGTGCTCACCGCCTTGTAGACCGACTCGGCCAGCGCACGCTGCCCGGTACGGAAAGCAGGATGGGGAAACTTCAATGCACTCAGCCCGTGGTCACGCGCCTCGCGGTGCGCCAACTCTTGCCGGGCCCAGCGCAGAAAAATGCCCGCCTGGGCCTCGAAGAAAGCCTGCAGCTCGGGCGCCGTGAAGCGTTGCTGCACAAGGGTCTCGTGCTCGCTGATGATGTTGAAATACACCAGCGCGAGATTCACCTCGGTCAACTGCATTTGCTGGCAGAGCAGCCACCCGTACACCTTGACCTGAGCCCAGTGCAGTTGACGATGATTGGCAGGCAGGCTCGCGAGATCGCCGCGATAGGTCTTGACCTCCTCAAGCTGATTGAGCTCCGCGTCATAACCATCTGCCCTGCCGCGGATCGTCAGCTCATGAAACACCCCGCTCAGCGCCACCTCAGACTGATACCCGGGCCCGCGCCGAGCTGCCACCGTTCGATGGCCGACAATCCCCTCCTGCGCCGTGGGCGACGGCGTAAAACGCAAATCCAGATCCCCCGCCTTCGCCGTGAACTCGCACAACTCCCGCACCGCCACCCGATAACCCGTTTCAGGATCGGCAGCCGCCACCGGCACAGACGCCACAGGCGCTGCACGCGGATCGGATGAAAGACTGGAAATGGAAGTCACTGAACGGTCAAACCAACGATCGGAACACTGGACGGACGCACAGATAACAGCTCAAAGCTGCGCAGGCAAATGCAAACGGATTGACGGGCAGAAATCACATAACCGCGAGCCTATCGCATCGCGCATATTCCAGGTGCCGACTAACCCAACGACACAGATCATCGACCATCGACCATCGACTATCAAATTGGATGATCCACCGCATTCGCCAGCAAGCCGGCTCCTACAGGGGCGGTGTTCAGCCAGTGGGACCGGCTTCAGCCGGGAAGCTTATGATCTGGTTTTTGATCTTGATCTTGATCTTGATCTTCAAACACAAAAAGCTCAGTCACCACCCATCGCGACTTGGGTGCAGGCTGAACGCAGGTTTTGCGCAGTGGGTCGAGCCGCATGGATGCGGCGAGAGCGCCGTCAGGACATGGATGTCCGTTCGGCGCGGGCCCACGGAGCGGGACCGGAGTGAAGGAACCCCGACGAAGGAGGGGCCAAACCAGGAGCAGGCACTTTTGGTTACTTTTAGTGCTTTTTAAAAGTAACTCGCCGAAGGCGAAACCCGAGGCCGTTAGGCCGACGCCTTTAATCTTGATCTTGATCTTGATCTTGATCTTGATCTTGAAAATCCAAGCCTCAACCCAACCGCTCTTGCCCCAACGCATTCCTCACAATCACCAGCATCGACTCAATATTCTGCGCCCAATCCACCGTCCCGCTGATCCGCAAACTCTGCTGATGCAACCCCCTCGCGCTGAACAACTCCCCCGGCGCAACTACGATTCGCTGCTCCAGCAATCGATTGAACACCCGCGCCGTATCCACCCGATGCTTGCTCTCCAGCCACAGCGACGCCCCGCCGCGAGGCCGCAAAAACCGGACCTCGTCCCCCAGATACAGCTCAACCGCGCCCGACAACTCATCCATCCGCAACTTCAAGCGGCTGCGCAACTCATGCAGATGCCGGTCCAGCTGCCCCGACGCATAAAGCCGCGCAACCGCCTTCTGCCGAACCGGCGGTAAACGAAACGAACGCAGCACCCACTGCTCGTGCCAGAGCGGGCGCGAATGGCGGCTCAACAAATAGCCGAACGGCGCCTCCAGCCCGATCGTCTTGTCGAACGCGCCCAGTACCAACAGGCGCTGTGGGTCGATCAGATCCCGGAACGGCGGATGGCCCTCCTCGAAACACAACGCCCCATGGCAATCGTTCTCCAGCACCCACAGCCCGTGAAGGTTCAATACCTCTGCCATCTGCGCGCGCCGTTCGCGAGGCTGAAGCTGGCCGCGGACCGGGTCCATCTGCGAGGAAATGATCGCCATTTTCACAGCCTCTCGCTGGATCACCGCCCCCAGGTCGTCCACGTCTATTCCGCCGTGGGCGTCGGCAGAGACCTCGATCACGCGGATGCCGAACGACTGCAGTGTGCGCAGAATCCCCCAGCCACACGGGGACTCCACCAAGACCGCGCAGTCCCGCAATTGCAGCGCCTTGATGACCGCCTTCAAGACGGCGGTCTTGTCCGGCCCG
Organism: Pseudomonas lutea; assembly: GCF_000759445.1. Classification (NCBI taxonomy): domain Bacteria; kingdom Pseudomonadati; phylum Pseudomonadota; class Gammaproteobacteria; order Pseudomonadales; family Pseudomonadaceae; genus Pseudomonas; species Pseudomonas lutea. The sequence continues at coordinate 646,678 of NZ_JRMB01000001.1, read as the reverse complement.
ATGAACACATTGTCCGGGTGCCAGCAATGCTCGGTCGACGAGGTGTAGTAACCGGCCAGCGACGTGCGTAATTCAATATCGCCGAACGGCTGGAACTGCGGGTCGGGCGGGCAAGGATAATGGCGCATGAGGTCGCGCTCGGCGCTGAGCAGCGCGCCGTGAAGGGACACCAGCAACGTCGGCTCATCGACACCAAAGATGAACATGTCAGTGCGCCGTGCGCCGGCATGAAAGCGTGTAAACACATCGTCGCCCTCGCAAGGGGCGTCGTGGCAGGGGTTGGGCAGCGCGTAATAACCGGATTTGGGCACGGAACAGATCCGCCCCTCCCTCTCAAGCAAGCTGTACGCGTTTTGTACGGTTGAAATCGACACCCGTAACCGTCTTGCCAGCAGGCGTAACGATGGCAAGCGCACAGCTGGCCCGGTGGAGATCTCATTGGTCAACCGCAGCAAGTAGCGATACACCATCTGGTAGGCAAAATCGGTCTTGTTGTCCATAACACCCCCATCCGTGCGCCTGGCGCAGGGTCGTCGCAGAAAGAGCCAGCGGATCGCCCCGGCCCGTTAAACCGCCGCGCTCAGCGGCCTGAGATCACTTCGCTCGTCAACGTTCCCGTGAGCGGATCCACCGTCACCACCCGACGCTTGTCGGGGTCGGCTGCACGCACGCGCGCGATAATCGAACTGTCGTCGTTAAAGTCCACGCGACCCTTGGCGTAAAGCGATTGCAGTCCCTTCAAGCTCAGGCCGCTGACATCCACCAGCCAATGCTCCACCAGGTCCGGCGCGAGCTGGCCAGCCAACGCCTTGTGCAGGTCACTCAGCCCGACCAGCATGCCCGGATGGTATCGACGCAGGAACGCTTCGAGCCGCGCGCCAGCGTCCACAAAGGGCGAAAACAGCAGGCACACCCACTGCGTCTCGCCCAGCCCGAATGCCTCCTGACCATAGCCTTCGGCCAGCTGCCGGCGATCCTGGATTTTTCCAGGGCTGTCGTACGCGGCGAGCGCCTGGGTGATAAGCCGCCCTGGCATGCGCTTGCGGCGCATCAGTGTGGCGGCCACTTCAAGGTATTGGGCGATGCCCTCGTCGTACGAACGATCTTCGATGAACTCGGCCCTCAAGCCCCGCAGGTGCGCCATGAGCAGCGGGTTGGCGCAGTCCGACTCACTGAAATTGAACGCAAGATCGTCGAAGCGGAAGCCCAGGAAATCCGTCAGCAGTGCCCAGTGCTCATGGGCCCGAAAGCCGATGAGGTCAGCAGCCGTCAGCAGGGTGGGCGCCATGCTTCGGTGCGGGTAAAACGGCGGGCGGGTGTAGCCCGACGGTTGCGCAGCGTTGCCGTACAGCGCCTGGTAGTACTCGCTTGCAACGGTGTCGATGACGTTCAACGCTCCGCTGAACCCCAACGTGTGCCAGGGCGCGAGGTTCTCTTTGCCGTGCCGGGCAAGACGCGTGATCCACGCAGCGTACTGCTTTTGCTCCTTGAGCGAGTCCGCGCTGATCAGCGCATCGACGCCGTCCCCCCAACACGCAGCACGGACCATGAACTCGGCCATGCCCAGGTAGCAGCTGTTGCAAAAGGTGGCCCGGGCGTCCCCAGCCGTCAGGTGGCCGGCCAATAGCAGATCGGAGCGGTTCTGCTCACGGCCTGCGCTGGAAAACGGCAAGTCCGCTTCGAAGATCTGCGCATATTGATGGTCGATTACCAGCAGCTCGACCCTCGGGTCGTCGTGCATGAACAGGGCGGAGTAGCAGCGATCGATATTGCCCATCACGGCTGAGGTAATACCGGCATGCCGCATATTGGCCACTCGCAGCCTGAACGTTGCCGGCCCCCTGGCAGCGATGGTCAACTGCGCGGCGCGCAACATGGCAACGGTGTACGCGCTGTCCTTGCCACCGCCAAACGCCACCAGCACTTTATAACCGCCGATCTTGTCGATTCCCCCGCGGCAACTACCAGGCGTTGAATCAATAGTTGCAGCGCCGTTCGTTCGTTGCGGTTCAAATAACCTGACAAGCGTTGCAGCACTTGTTGGTATACGTAGTTCATGGCTTGTTCGTGCATGGCACTCATGGCGTCACAACCCGGTTGCCCTTAACCGACAGAATGTTGGTTTCAGAACTGATAAAGCAGACGATATTCGCAGGGGCTGCAAAGGCCGCAGCACTGGCGTGGGCGGGCACGGCATTCGGCGGCAGGTCATCAAACATTGCCTCATTCCTTGAGTTTTAATTATTGATGAGATTATCGGCCTCAGAGAAATAATTACAAGCCGGCAACCACCGACATAAAAGCAGCGGTTTTTCCGCGCACAAAGAGGCGCATTAAACAGACCTGTTTAATGGCATGAATAAACGGATGTTTAAACAGAGCGGATAAAACAGGAACAGTGAACCCGCTCGGCTGACGCAACTCCACGAGATCAGTCACATAGGAATGTTGTGAACGTCGTTTATAAAACTAAACTTCAATAAACAAAAAGCCTTCCGGACTTTGCGGGAAGGCTTGAATGTGACCTGTGACCTGTGACGTGTTGGCTACCTTCTACCGGTCTCCAACCTGATCCCGACGCCAGGTCAAAGCGTCGAGCATTCAATAAGCGCGATGATCTGCGCTCAGGATGGATCAACCTCAACCACGATGCGACCACCGACCGGGCAGCCGTCCATCAAACGATGGGCTTCGACCAACTGATCGAACGGGAACACTTTGGTGATCTGCGGAACCAGCATGCCATCGGCCGTCATCTGATTGATGTCGCGCAATGCACGTTTGATCGCCTCTTCGTCCTGCTTGATGCCCAGCTCAGGCTTGCCGGTGAAGTTACCCACGCAATGCACGAAGAACTGGATGTTCTTCTGGAACGCCGCGCATGCCGGGAACGGGGTCTGGTTACCGCCCTGCAGCCCGTAGAGAATCAGGCTGCCACGAGGCGCCAACACATCGCCCAGCATCGACATTTGTGGACCGCCCAGGCCGTCCAGAACGATGTCCACGCCGCGGTTGTCCGTGTACTTGTTGATCGCCAGAAGCAGATCCTGCTCCTCGGTGACGATCACCTTGTCAGCGCCCATCTTCAGCAAATACTCGCGGCAGGTGTCGGTCTTGGTCGCCGCGATCACCTTGATCCCCAACGCCTTGCCCAATTGCACAAAAGCAGGACCTGCACAGTGACTGGCATCGGTCACCAGCGCCGTTTGCTCGGGTTTGGCCCGCGCAAGCTCGACGAACGCGAAATAGGCCACCAGCATCGGCGTGTAATGAACCGCCGCTTCATTGGGGGTCAGCACGTCGGGATACAGGGTAACGGCGTTACGCGGCAGCAGGATCAGCTCGCCGTATACCGGGTGCACGTTAGGGTCTGCCGAGGGAAAGCTGGCAACTTTGTCGCCTACCTTCAAATCGCTCACACCTTCACCCACGGCGGTGATGACGCCCGCCATTTCGGAACCCAGCCCGGCAGGAAGGCGGGCCTGGGATGAAGCCAGATTTTGTCGCCACAGCACGTCGTACCAGGTGACGCCGATTGCCTGAACGCGCACTTGCACCTCACCGGGTGCAGGCAACGCGACGGGCAGCTCTTCTACTTTGAGCACCTCGGCCGGACCGAACTGATGAAAACGGATCGTGCGGGACATTTCGAACCTCGCCTTATGAACCTTGATGCCATGAACTCTATCCGGGCGCTGCCGGTAACACTATCAGTGGCTATTAATAGTCGACATGCCTGCCATCGATTGTGATGGCGACGGCGGCTGCCGGATCTGCGTCGACCGTCCCGGGCCTGCAGGGCGCACATTGTTGTGTGCCTGTGGCGACATTGCAACCCGGCGCCGTGAAACGCCGGGTTGTACACGTGCGCCCTGCTCTGCACCGGTCCAATTTAGCTGGATTACAAATGGCCAGTATGTAGGGTTGGGTCGCCTTCTGCTCGCAAGGTTCACATGACACGCCTGGACGGACGGCAAAAGCCCGCGAGAAACGCATTTACACTGCTGTAGGAAAATTCAACAATGCAGACCGCCGGTATTTACCCGTAATATCCTTGGCTGAGCTGAACACGTGGCGCGCGTCTGGGCCGCCCATGAATCGACCAATGTCCCCGAGACCCCCGTCATGAATCGCAACGACCTGCGTCGCGTTGACCTCAATCTGCTCATCGTTTTTGAAACACTGATGCATGAACGCAGCGTCACCCGCGCCGCCGAGAAGCTGTTTCTCGGCCAGCCGGCGATCAGCGCAGCGCTGTCGCGACTGCGCGGGCTGTTCGACGATCCGCTGTTCGTGCGCACGGGGCGCAGCATGGAGCCAACCGCACGAGCGATCGAGATCTTTGGTCTGCTGTCCCCTGCGCTCGATTCCATCTCAACCGCTGTCAGCCGCGCGGCAGACTTCGATCCGGCCACCAGCACCGCCGTGTTCCGCATCGGCCTGTCCGATGAGGTCGAATTCGCCCTGCTGCCCCCGCTGCTCAAGCGCCTGCGCTCGGAGTCGCCGGGGATCGTGCTGGTGGTGCGCCGGACCAACTACATCCTCATGCCCGCCCTGCTGTCGTCGGGCGAAATTTCCATTGGCGTGAGCTATACCGATGATTTGCCGGCCAACGCCAAGCGCAAAGTGCTGCGCCGCAGCAAGCCCAAACTGCTGCGCGCCGACACCATGCCGGGGCCAATCACCCTGGACGACTTCTGCGCACGGCCCCATGCACTGGTGTCCTTCGCCGGCGACCTGGGCGGCTTCATCGACGAGCACCTGGAACAAATCGGACGCAAACGCCACGTCGTGCTGGCGGTTCCGCAGTTCAACGGGCTGGCGACGCTGATTGCCGGAACCGACATCGTTGCCACCGTGCCGGACTACGCGGCTGCCGTGCTGACGGCTGCGGGCGGTGTGCGCTCGGAAGAACTGCCGATCGAATCTCGCACGTTCGAGCTGCACATGGCCTGGCGCGGCTCGCAGGATAATGATCCTGGGGAGCGCTGGTTGCGGTCGCGCATTCAGATGTTTTTTGGGGATCCTGACAGCCTTTGACACCCTGCCCGCAGCGCAGGTGAGCGCTTTGCGATCCCCACCCCCTGACTCGGATCGAAGCTCACCGAGCTCTAATCCGAGGTCCTCTCACGGCGCGGGCACCATTTCTAAAACCCGCTAAACCCTCATCTTCCGCCCAAGAAACTCCCGAATGTATGCCGCAACCTCCGGTGCATGGGTCTCCAGCGCGAAATGCCCGGTGTCCAGCAAGTGCACCTCGGCATCTGGAATATCTTTGCGAAACGCCAGTGCTCCGGGCGGGATGAACGCCGGATCGTGCTTGCCCCACACGGCCAGCAACGGCGGCTGATGCTGACGCAGGTACGCCTGAAATGCCGGGTAGGCCGAGACGTTGGAGCGGTAGTCGAGGATCAGGTCCAGCTGGATATCTTCAGCGCCAGGCCGTGCCATGTACAGAATGTCCAGGTTGTAGCCGTCGGGCGACAGTTTCTGCGGGTCCGCACCGGTGCCGTACTGCCAGTCGCGAATAGTGGCCGGCAACAATGACGGCCGACAGGCTTCCCGGTTGGCCGGTGTGGGGTCGCGCCAATAGGCTTGCCACGGATCCCACTGGTCGCTGAAGCCTTCGAGATACGCATTGCCGTTCTGGCTGATGATCGCCGTGACCCGTTCCGGGTGGGCGGCCGCAAGGCGCAAGCCGACGGGCGCCCCGTAATCAAATATGTAAAGGGCATACCGGCTCAACCCCAGCGCCTCGGTAAAGCCCTCGATGACTTTGAAGAGGTTGTCGAAGGTGTAATCAAACGCGCCCCGAGCGGGGGTAGTGGTGTTGCCAAAACCAGGCAAGTCAGGCGCGATCACACGGTATTGGCTGGCCAGCAACGGCATCAGGTTACGGAACATGTGGCTTGAAGTCGGAAAGCCGTGCAGGAGCAGGAGCACCGGGGCATTTTTTGGTCCGGCTTCGCGGTAGAACACCTCGACATCGCCGACCTGCTGCTTGTGGAAGGTGACACGAAAAGCATCATCGAATGCTGTGGCATTGCCTGTTTCGGGAGGATGCTGGCTGGCCGCCGCGCTCACAAACGAACTGCCCAAGACAGACGCGGCGCCTGCGCCCGCCACAGCGACTCTAAGCACTTTGCGCCGACTGACGCCGGGGTTGCCGTTACCGGAATTGGCTGGATCAAACGTAGTCATTGAATGGCTCGCATGGGAGATGAGTTCATCTCATGCTATTTGCCCCCTCCGCCAAGGGGAATCACCAGAATATTCAATGCACTGTTGCTGATCCTGCAACGCTGGCGGTCCGCTCCCCTCTCCCCGTCGCTGTCATCCAGGCCCTGATGGCAATGATCCAAGCAGGCCTGCTTTCCTTTATTCGAGAAGAGACAGCGACCGCAGCATTTCGTGAAGCCCTTCCGGCACCAATACGCCGTCGCGACGCAGGCTCTCGCTGTCCCGCCACTGCGCCTGGATGCGGTCGCCATTACTTTCGTGTCCTTCCAGACCGCATTGGTCGTAAACCCGCAGATCGCTGAACTGCGCGTCGTAGACTTGAACGAACTCGTGGCCCGGTTTACCTAAATAGGTGAACAGGCTTTCCAGCGTCCCGAGCAAACGAACGTCGTGGATCGGCAGGTCCAGTTCCTCGCGGATCTCCCGGACGATGGCGTCGGCGCTGTGCTCGCCGAACTCAATGCCGCCGCCCAAAGGCCGAAACAGTGTTTGCTGCTTCACGGCGTCCGGAAACGCATTAACCAGGATCTTGCCTTGATGGGAAAAGACGCAGATGGCGATGTGACGTATGCGGGGCTGAGCCATGGGTTTCCGTTATAAAGAGGAGATGATGAGAGCGGGTGAAACCGACTCCTCGCCAAGAAAGCACCCAGCATCACATCTCAAAGCTTAGAGTGACAACACCGGCCCCTTCCCGGCTAAAGCCGGTCCCACTGGACCAGCGCGGTCACACTGGGGCACAGGCTCCGTCAGCTAGCTGGGTTGTGACCTCGAACGTGGGACCGGCTTTTAGCGGAGCTGGAATCTCGGACATGGGACCGGCTTTTAGCCAGGCTGAGACCTCGAACGTGAGGCCGACTTGTGGCGGGGCTGGAACCTCGAACATGGGACCGGCTTATGGCGGGGCTGGAACCTCGAATGTGGGACCGGCTTTAGCCGGGAAGCCTCAACGCAGCAACGCAACGTTCTCGTCGATCCGTCCCTGAATAGCCTGCAACGTTTCGCCTCGGATCAACCCGGGATGGATCTGCCGGGCAATCGACGCGAACTGAAGGGCGACCTCACAGACAGCGTCGATCACAACGCCCGCTGCTTGCGCAGACATCTCGGCTTCTTCACCCAGCCGGAGCATCGCGTTTCGATCGATCGCCAACGCCTCGCCCAGCACGTCCATCTGGTGATACCCGCCCGGGCCTTCACAGAAGGTCACGTCATACGCAGGCGACAGCGACCAGGCGCCAGTGGCCGACATGAGGTAAGCGAAGTTCTTCGGATGATCGTCGCGGTTGTTGAACGCGATGTTGAACACGGCGCGCTCGTACGCAATGGCTTTTTCACGGACGTCGTTGGTACACAGTTGCGTCGCGCGCAGAAAGTTGACGTAGTCCAGTGACCCGGGCGAGGTGTAGTCCGCGCCGGTGAACGCGGCAAGGCTTTGCATTGGCACTCGGCGACCGTTGACCCGGTCGAATCGGCGACTGGCGAACGCCGCCAGGCCGCCGGGCAAGGTGAAGTGCTGCGTATCGGGCGTGCGGATGCCGCACCGGCGCAGGCATTCGGCATATACGCTTTCAACTGCGCAGACTTCCGGGTGCTCGCCTTTGGCAGGGAATTTGATCAGCCAGGCTTCGAATTCTGGTGTGGCGGCCGTGGTGAATGCGCCGGTGGCACCGTTGCGGTAAACCAATGCCTTGGGCCTGGCGCCCTGGGGTGAGCCGCCGACGAGCATCAAGGTGTGCAGAAATTCGCCTCCGTCTCCCTGCACCACCTCTTGAATCTCGGCGGCCAGCAACTCGATCGGGACATGGGCTTGAGACACCTGACCTTCAGGCGAGACGGGTTCAAACGACATCGCCCCCATGGCCGTGTCGCCAATATAAGCCAACCGCTCCAGCGGCCCGATGCGCGCCGCATTCAGCTGACGACGTCGGAACAATCGGTCCATCAGCAACATGCCCCAGCCATCGGGTAACGCATCGTAGACGGGCCCCGGCAACGCGAGTTGGTGCGACGGAAAGTTTCGACGCAAGCGCGGGCCGTCCAGTGGCAGCGTAAAGCCCGACAGCTCCAGGCCGCTGGCGCGAGCCTGATCGCTGTATTCAAAGACGATCTGCGGGCGTCCGGTCAGGGCGGTGGTGGAGACCAGCGTCCCCCACAACCAGCGCTCATCCCAGCCGTTGTAATAAACATCGATCCGCTCAAGCATCGCCAGATTTCCTTATGCGGCGGCGCGCGGCAGCGCCTTCATAGCGGCGGATGTCATCAAGGCTGTCGAGCCTGGGCATAAACAGCCCTTCGAGCTCCTTCGTCCGCCCCAGAACCATGGCCACGCGAACCAGATTCTCAAAACCGACATTGCGCCCCGCCTCAAGGTTTGAAACGGTGTTGACCCCGACCCCCGCACGGCTGGCCACGTCGGCCTGGGTCATTTCCAGTGCAAGCCGCTCGGCGCGCAAACGTGCGCAGAGGCGAGTGACGATTTCACTGGGTTTGCTAAAGCTTAAGTCCAACATAGGGGGCTCGATGATTGATGCGCTGTTCGTTGCAGTATAGAGCTGAGTCCGCTCTGCTTCCAAACGATAACTCCAAGATGCCGGGTATTAAGCTGCTATTTCCGGCTTAAGGCACAGGATAATGGATTTATAGACGGAGGAAGTTTGACAGGCCTGCCGTTCATGCGTCGTGCCGGGGCATTAATAGCGCGTCAATGAACACCTCCATCCGGAACTAGCGCATGGGCCGCTGTGTCCCATGCCAGAGCCCCGCGCATCCGCCGAATATCATTACGGCTGATAGTTACCTTCGCGTCATTCGATTCGTGCAATAAAACCCCCGAGAACAGAATCCGCCCATCTCAATAACATCGGCGGATTTTTCCATGCTTCAGTCTTTAACTCCTTTGCGCTATCCCCTCGCCGCGCTGGCCCTGGTGGTCATCAGCGCCTGCGGCCGGACGCCTGAAGCGACGGTTGCCCCGGCAGCGGCCAAAGTCAACGTGGCCAAGGTGCTCGAACAGCCGGTCAACGAGTGGGACGAAGTCACGGCCCGCCTTGAGGCGCCGGAAACCGTGCAGGTGCGTCCGCGTGTGTCGGGCCAGATCGACGCCGTCGCGTTCACCGATGGCGAACTGGTGAAGAAAGGCGACCTGCTGTTCCAGATCGACCCGCGCCCGTTTGAAGCGGAAGTGCATCGTCTCGAAGCACAACTGCAGCAATCCAAGGCCGCAGCCCAGCGCAGCACCAACGAAGCCCAGCGTGGCGAACGGCTGCGCACCAATAACGCGATCTCCGCCGAACTTGCCGATTCGCGTACCACCACCGCCCAGGAATCCAAGGCCGCCGTCGCCGCCATTCAGGCACAGCTTGACCTGGCGCGCCTGAACCTGAGCTTCACCCGTGTGACGGCGCCGATTACCGGTCGCGTCAGCCGTGCCGAGATCACGGCGGGCAACATCGTTACCGCCGACCAGACGATCCTCACCAGCCTGGTCTCGACGGACAAGGTCTACGCCTACTTCGACGCCGACGAACGCGTGTTCCTCAAGTACAACCAGCTGGCGCGCGACGGCAAACGCAGCGCGACCACGCCGGTGTATATGGGCCTGTCCAACGAAGTCGAAAACCCGCACCTGGGCCAGATGAACTTCGTCGACAACCAGGTCAATCCGCGTACCGGTACCATTCGCGGGCGCGCCGTGTTCGACAACAGCAAGGGCGAGTACACCCCGGGCCTGTACGCCCGCTTGAAGCTGGTCGGCAGCGGCACTTACTCGGCGATGCTGATCAAGGACGAAGCCGTGGGCACCGACCTGGGCAAGAAGTTCGTGCTGGTGGTGGACAAGGACAACAAGGCGATTTATCGCAGCGTCGACCTGGGGCCGAAGCTTGAAGGCCTGCGCATCGTGCGCAGCGGCCTGAGCAAGGACGACCGCATCGTCGTCACCGGCCTGCAGCGCGTGCGTCCGGGTTCGCCGATTGACCCGCAAGACACGCCGATGGCCACCCCTGAAACCATTTCCGCACTGCAACAACAACGCCAGGCCTTTGAAGCCAGCAACCCACCGAAGGCGCCGTCGAAGCTCGACGCCAAGGTCGCTGCTTCCGCCACGCCACGCGGTTAAGGGACACATTCAATGAATTTCTCCAAGTTCTTCATCACGCGACCGATCTTCGCGGCGGTGCTTTCGCTGCTGATCCTGATCGCCGGTGCCATCTCGCTGTTCCAATTGCCGATCAGTGAATATCCGGAAGTCGTACCCCCGACCGTTGTGGTCCGTGCCAACTTCCCTGGCGCCAACCCCAAAGTGATTGGCGAAACCGTTGCCGCGCCGCTTGAACAGGCGATTACCGGCGTCGAGAACATGCTCTACATGTCCTCTCAGGCGACCGCCGACGGCAAGCTGACCCTGACCATCACCTTTGCGTTGGGGACCAACCTCGACACCGCGCAGGTGCAGGTGCAAAACCGGGTCACCCGGACAGAGCCCAAGCTGCCCGAAGAAGTAACGCGCATCGGCATCACCGTCGACAAGGCCTCGCCGGACCTGACGATGGTGGTCCACCTGACCTCGCCGGACAAGCGCTACGACATGCTGTATCTGTCCAACTACGCGGTGCTCAACATCAAGGATGAGCTGGCGCGCCTGGGCGGTGTCGGCGACGTGCAGTTGTTCGGTATGGGCGACTACTCGCTGCGTGTCTGGCTCGACCCCAACAAAACCGCTTCGCGCAACATCACTGCGACCGATGTGGTCAATGCCATCCGCGAGCAAAACCGTCAGGTAGCCGCCGGTCAACTGGGCGCACCGCCCTCCCCGAGCGCCACCAGCTTTCAGATGTCGATCAACACTCAGGGCCGTCTGGTCTCCGAAGAAGAGTTTGAAAACATCATTGTTCGCGCCGGCGACAACGGTGAAATCACCCGGGTCAAGGACATTGCCCGCGTTGAACTGGGCTCCAGTCAGTACGCTCTGCGCTCGCTGCTGAACAATCAGCCCGCAGTCGCCATCCCGATCTTCCAGCGCCCTGGCTCGAACGCCATCGACATTTCCAACGAAGTGCGCGCCGAAATGGAGCTGCTGAAGAAGAGCTTCCCGGAAGGCATGGACTACAGCATCGTGTATGACCCGACGATCTTTGTGCGCGGCTCCATCGAAGCGGTGGTTCACACGCTGTTCGAAGCGCTGATCCTGGTCGTTCTGGTGGTGATTCTGTTCCTGCAGACCTGGCGCGCCTCGATCATCCCGCTGGTCGCTGTACCGGTGTCGCTGATCGGTACATTTGCGGTCATGCACCTGTTCGGCTTCTCGCTCAATGCCCTGTCGCTGTTCGGACTGGTACTGGCGATCGGTATCGTCGTCGACGACGCCATCGTGGTCGTGGAAAACGTCGAGCGGAACATCGAACTCGGCCACGCGCCGATGGAAGCCACCCAGATCGCCATGCGCGAAGTGACGGGACCGATCATCGCTACAGCGCTGGTGCTGTGTGCGGTGTTTATTCCGGCGGCGTTCATCTCCGGCCTGACCGGGCAATTCTATAAACAGTTCGCGTTGACCATCGCCATCTCGACGGTGATCTCGGCCTTCAACTCCCTGACCCTGTCGCCGGCACTGGCGGCGGTGCTGCTGCGTGCCCACGATGCGCCCAAGGACCGCTTTTCGCGCGTGCTCGACAAGTTGTTCGGTGGCTGGCTGTTCCGCCCTTTCAACCGCTTCTTCGTCAAGGCCAGTAACGGCTATGTAAATTCGGTCGGCCGGGTGATCCGCTTCAGCGGTGTGGCGCTGGTGGTGTATGTCGGCCTGATTGTCATGACCTGGCTGGGCTTTTCGACCACGCCAACCGGTTTCGTACCGGCGCAGGACAAGCAGTATCTGGTGGCGTTTGCCCAACTCCCGGACGCCGCGAGCCTGGACCGTACCGAGGAAGTGATCAAGAAGATGTCCGCGATCGCCCTGGAACAACCGGGCGTAGAAAACGCGATTGCCTTTCCGGGCCTGTCGATCAACGGCTTCACCAACAGCCCGAACTCCGGCATCGTCTTCGTCGCACTCAAGTCCTTTGAAGACCGCAAGGAGGCCAGCGAGTCCGCCGGTGCAATTGCCGGTGCGTTGAACGGCAAATACGCAGGTATCGAAGAAGCCTACATGGCGATCTTCCCGCCGCCGCCGGTACAGGGCCTGGGCACGATCGGCGGCTTCCGTCTGCAGATCGAAGACCGTGGCAACCTGGGTTACGACGAGCTGTACAAAGAGACGATGAACATCATCGGCAAGAGCCGCAGCGTGCCGGAACTGGCTGCACTGTTTACCAGCTACACCGTTAACGTGCCGCAGGTCGATGCCGCCATCGACCGTGAAAAAGCCAAGACCCTCGGCGTGCCGATCAGTGACATCTTTGACACGCTGCAGGTTTATCTGGGCTCGCTGTACGCCAACGACTTCAACCGTTTCGGTCGGACCTATCAGGTCAACGTGCAGGCTGAACAGCAGTTCCGTCAGGACGCCGAACAGATCGGTCAGTTGAAAGTGCGCAACAACCGCGGCGAAATGATCCCGCTGGCGACGCTGCTCAACGTCACCAACACTTCCGGCCCGGACCGCGTCATGCACTACAACGGCTTCATCACCGCCGAAATCAACGGCGCCGCTGGCCCAGGCTACAGCTCGGGTCAGGCGCAGGTGGCGATGGAAAAACTGCTCAAGGAGGAGCTGCCCAACGGCATGACCTACGAGTGGACCGACCTGACCTACCAACAGATCCTGTCGGGCAACACCGCCTTGCTGGTCTTCCCGCTCTGCGTACTGCTGGCGTTCCTGGTACTGGCTGCGCTGTATGAAAGCTGGAGCCTGCCGCTGGCGGTGATTCTGATCGTACCGATGACCCTGCTGTCAGCCATTGCCGGTGTGATCATTGCCGGCAGCGACAACAACATCTTCACCCAGATCGGGCTGATCGTACTGGTGGGCCTGGCGTGCAAGAACGCGATCCTCATCGTCGAGTTCGCCAAGGACGAGCAGGACAAGGGCAAGACCCCGCTCGAAGCGGTACTGGAAGCCTGCCGTCTGCGTCTGCGGCCGATCCTGATGACCTCTTTCGCGTTCATCATGGGTGTGGTTCCGCTGGTGCTTTCCAGTGGTGCCGGTGCAGAGATGCGTCATGCCATGGGCGTGGCGGTGTTCTCCGGGATGCTCGGGGTGACCTTCTTCGGTCTGCTGCTGACGCCGGTCTTCTATGTCCTGATTCGCAACTACGTGGGACGCAAAGAGGCACGCAAGGCGGCCAAGGCTCAACGCGTTCAGACCATCGCTCCGGAGGCTCATTGATGAAGGCTGTAAAACTGTTCCTGCCGAGCCTGCTGGTCCTGGCGCTGGCGGCCTGCGCCGTCGGCCCGGATTACAAAAAGCCCGATACCGCGGCGGCCAACATCCAGGCTGCCACACAGCGCAACTACGACCGCAGCCACATCGAAACCATCTGGTGGCAGCAGTTCGACGATCCGACCCTGAACAAACTGGTCGCCGAATCGCTGCAGGGCAACCGTGAGTTGCGTGTCGCTTTCGCACGTCTGAAGGCCTCAAGGGCTATTCGTGACGACATCAGCAACGACGCCATGCCGGTCGTGACCAGCCGCGCCAGCAGCCAGATCGGCCGCTCGCAAGTGCCGGGTGAAACCGAGCACCGGGTCAATCAGGAACGCTACGACCTCGGGCTGGACATGGCCTGGGAACTCGACCTGTTCGGGCGCATTCAGCGCGAACTGGAAGCCAGCAATGCCGACCAGCAGGCTGCCGAAGCGAACCTGTACCAGCTGCAGGTGACGATGATCGCCGAACTGGTGGATGCCTACGGACAGCTGCGCGGCGCACAACTGCGCGAAAACATTGCCCGGGACAACCTGAAGAACCAGCAGGAATCGCGCAGCGTCACCGCGCAACTGCGCGACGAAGGCGTGGGCAACGAGCTCGACGTGGTGCGTTCCGACGCACGTCTGGCCGCGGTGGAAGCGACCATCCCGCAGCTGCAGGCTGAACAGGTGCGCCAGCGCAACCGCATCGCCACCCTGCTCGGCCAGCGTCCGGACGCCATGACCGTGAGCCTCGCCCCGGCCAAGCTGCCGGCGATCTCCAAGGCTCTCCCGATCGGTGACCCGACCAAGCTGCTGGAAAACCGTCCGGACGTGCTCAGTGCCGAGCGACAACTGGCGGCGCAGACTGCACGCATTGGTGTGCAAACGGCCGACCTGTTCCCGCGGGTCAGCCTGAGCGGCTTCCTGGGCTTTACCGCCAGCCGCGGTTCGCAGATCGGCTCCGGCGCGGCGGCGGCATGGGGCCTGGGTCCGAGCATCACCTGGGCCGCTTTTGACCTGGGCAGCGTGAGGGCGCGTATTCGCGGCGCCAACGCCGATGCCGAAGGCGCGCTGGCCAACTACGAGCAGCAAGTGCTGCTGGCCCTGGAAGAAACCGAGAACGCCTTCAGCGACTACGACAAGCGTCAGCAGCGTCTGGTGTCGCTGGTGCGGCAGAGTGAAGCGAGTCGTTCGGCGGCCAATCTGGCAAACATCCAGTACCGCGAGGGCACGGCTGACTTCCTTGTGCTGCTTGACGCCGAACGTGAGCGCCTGGCGGCCGAGGACAGCCAGGCGCTGGCCGAGATCGATCTGTACCGCGGCATCGTTGCGATCTACAAAGCCCTGGGCGGTGGTTGGCAACCAAACGCCTGATCGGCACGCAGATGGCGGAACTGCCGAGCCGAGGCCGTTCTGCTGACCTCAAAAAGCCCCGGACCCGCAAGGTTCGGGGCTTTTTTCTGGCGGGTGTCGATCGCTCGCCCGCGCAACGAGAGGCGTGATGAACGACCTCAGCGTTTGACACCCGGCGGTGTCTCCCCGAAGCTGCTGCTCACGCAAACACGGAAACCGATATGTCTGAATCGTCTTCCCGGCGCACACCTGACCCGCTGGGGGCCCGACGGCGCTGGCAGGTGGCACTTGCGCTGGCGCTGTTGCTAATGGTCATCGGCCTCGGGCTGCTGGTTCGTAACTGGCATGCGCCGCCTGCCGCCCCGCAGGTCAATCACAGCTACGCCGAAGCGCTGGAGCAGGCTCACGGTGGCAAACCGGGCGCTGCCCGCGTGCTGTATCAGCAATTTACCCGCACCGACCTGTCCGACATCCGCCGTGCCGGGCTGCTCGCCGAACTGGTCAATTACCCGGGCCCGCAGGCGCTGAAGATTCTGCGTGGCGACCTCAAGCGCCCTGCTCCGCTGGTTCAGCAAACGGCGATCCAGGCCGTGACAGCCATGTTGCCTGAAGCTCAGCGCAGCCTGCTGCTCGGCCCCCTGCTCGAGGACCCTGACCCGTCAGTGCGCTTCGGCGCTGTAGAGGCACTGCTGGATCTGAGCCCGGATGATCTGGGTCTTTATTACGGCGCGCTCCAGGAGGCGGCCCAGCAGTACGAACAGGCCCTGAACGCTCAGGTACCGAGCGCCTCCCGCCAACTCGCGCTGTCCCGGCTCTACATCAACGACGGCGCCCCGCAAAAAGCAATCGAGGCGCTGCAGGTGGCAACCCGTCTGGAGCCGGACAATCTCGAGGCCGGGCTGGCGCTGGTTCTGTTGCTTGACCGTCAGGGGCAAGCCGATCGCTCGCGCCAGCTACTCGCACAGTGGCTGGAAAAACACCCGCAGTCGTCCATGGCCCAGCATGCCCTCGGCCAATGGCTGCTGCGTCATCAACAGAATGAATATGCCCTGCTCGCCTTGACCCGGGCCATCGAACTTGAACCCGACAACACCGCTTATCGCTATGACCTTGCCGTGGCGCTGCACGACCTCGACCAGCTGGAAGCTGCACAGCGCCAGCTTGAGGACATCCTCAAGCGCGAACCCGCTGACCGTCGTGCGAGGATCCTGCTGATCCGCTATTGGAAAGACGCCGGACAATTGCAAAAAGTACAGGTGCTGCTGGCGGAGCTGGAGCAGTTGAACGCCGATGACCCGGCGCTGCAGCAAGGCCTTTAGCCGCACAGTTTCCAATAACGCCAAAGTATAAGAAATTACTTACAACGCTTTACGCCTATTATTGGATTTTTGTCAGACCGGTTTGGGCGCCAGCGGCTGTTTGATTTAACAATTAACCACCGCCTATTTTACAACTCCGAAAAAAAGTGCATTATTTGCCCGCACCCCACTGAACTACCTGTCTTGCTCCGACCCTCATCGTCATCAAGTTAGTGTCGGCAGTAGGATCCGATTCAACAGCCGGACAGGCAGCGGGGAAACCACAGGCAGTGACACTGACACGGTCACACACTTGCTTGCGTTGGGCTGACAACAGCCATTTATTGCCGGAGTACCATTTTGTCCAGACTTGCCGAATTTCGCGCAGCAGAAAAAGCCCTTCAGGAGCAGCTGGCCCAGCTGGAACACCTGAAGAATGATGCCGGATTGAAGAAGGAAATCGAGTTTGAGCAGCAGCTCAAGGCCCTGATGAGCACGTACGACAAGACCTTGCGCGACATCATCGCCATTCTCGACCCTGGCACCGCCACTCATGGCACGACCCCGGCCGCGCCAAAACGCCGCCGACCGCGGGTGGTCAAGGTTTACCAAAACCCACACACCGGGGAAGTGATTGAAACCAAGGGCGGCAACCACCGCGGTTTGAAGTCGTGGAAACTACAATACGGCGCTGAGTCAGTGGATTCCTGGTTACGCGGTCGTTAGTCATGTGTTCCGTCGCCACAAGAAAGTTCTGCTGGCAGGGCTTCCTTGTGGGACTTTTAACCGAAGAGTGACTCACTGAGTGTTCCGATTAAAGTCTTGTTCAACCCATGACTTTACGGGCAATGAATCACAGTTTTGATATCCAACCTGACAATTAGCTGAACAGCTTTCTATTAATACCTTCCAGCGCTATTAATGATTCACCGGTTTATAGCATGCTCAGTCATAGCCCCTCATTGGGACAGAGACTTCGATAACCAAAATTCGCTTACGGCCGGAAAGCTGGCCAAGGGCCTCTAGTGCGCGGAAATTTAAAAGGTGAACGGAGGCTGAACGGCACCTGAGCTTCACGTTTTTTTCACACCGGTTTGTAGAGGATAGAGGCTGCTAAAGGATTAGCGCCCCAATGCCCGCTTCGGCGGGCTTCTTTATGCCTGCGATTTGTGTGGTGCCCCTAGGGCGCTTCACCCAGGCGCAGCGAATTCCTGATGTGCATCACCTGATCCTTGTTCGCCGCGTAGCCCTCAGCCGAGCCGGCATAGGACAAAGACCACGCCAGCGCCGGGCTTGCCGCAGCCACCAATGTCTGCGTCATGACGTGATTGCCGTTCTGGGTGATTGTGCAGGTGGTTTCCATCGCCGGAATATCGCTCAGCGTACTGTCCTTCATTCGTGTGCAGACGCTTTGAAACCCGCCCCTGGCGAAATTCACCTGCACCGCCTTGCGCATCGCCAACAGCACTCCCTGTACGTTGACCGCATGACCGGGCTCCAGCCGGGTCTGTGTCAACTCGACGACCATGGCCGGGTCACCGTTCTGATCGTTTTTCACCGCGCGCTGTCGTAACTGCACGGCCGGCTGGCCCTCACTTGCCGGCGGCTGGGGCAGCGATTCGACCTCCCAGCCTTCGGGCCAGAGGATCATCGCGTCGGCCGACATGGCAACGCCCGGAAGGATCAGCAGTAAAGAAACAGCAGCGCGGGCGCATAAGCGCAGTGTGGAAGGCATGAGCGATACCTGAATGGCGAGCCGCCAAGTGTGAGCCGCGCGCTCAGCGCCGACAAGCCGCGCTTTGGAAGTTTGGCGTTTGGCGCGCCACGCTTGAGCCCGTATCATTACGCAACATTTTAGCGTTAACGGAGACAACCATGAGTCTGAATGACCTCAACACCTTCCCTGGCGTCACGGCCAGCCCGGACGCCTCGACCGCAAAATTCGTGTTCAACCACACCATGTTGCGGGTCAAAGACATTACCGCCTCCCTGGATTTCTACACCCGGGTACTGGGTTTCAGTCTGGTGGAAAAACGTGATTTTCCGGAAGCTGAATTCAGCCTGTACTTCCTCGCGTTGGTGGACAAGGCGCAGATTCCGCAAGACGACGCCGCGCGCAACGTCTGGATGAAAGGCATTCCGGGCGTGCTCGAACTGACCCACAACCACGGCACTGAAAAAGACCCCGAGTTCGCTTACCACAACGGCAACACCGACCCGCGCGGCTTCGGTCACATCTGCATTTCTGTGCCCGACGTGAAGGTGGCGTGTGCGCGCTTTGAAGAGTTGGGGGTGGATTTCCAGAAACGCCTGACCGATGGCCGCATGAAAAGCCTGGCGTTTGTGAAGGACCCGGACGGTTACTGGGTCGAGATCATCCAGCCCACGCCAGTGTCGGGCGACTAAACGCGACGTCAGTGGGACCGGCTTCAGCCGGGAAAGACCGAAGGATTTCGATGCGGCCTGACGCGCTCCCTGCCAAAGGCGGTCCTGCAAGCTGCGGGTTTGGAGGCTGAAGCCGGTCCCAATGGATTGCATGTGAACGTGGGACTGGCGTTAGCCGGAAAGCCTCACGCCGCTTCGGTCACCTGACCGTCGTCGAACACCGCCGCGTTGATCAGCTCCTCGTCGCCCCACGCTTCCGGGGGTTGGGCGATGAAGGTCAACGCGATGTTCTGGCATTGCTGCTTGAGCTTTGCCAGGCCAAGCGGCCGGCTCAGGAAATAACCCTGGGCCTCTTCGCAACCGTATTCCCTCACCAGGCTCATGCAGCGAAACGTCTCGACGCCTTCAGCGACGGTGCGATAGCCCAGTTCGCTGGCCAGGTGCAGAACGGAACGCGCAATGATGCGATTACGCGGGTTGCTTTCGAGGTCGCTGACCAGCGACTTGTCCAGCTTGAGAATGTTGGCGGGGATTTCGTGCAAATAGGCGAAGTTGCTGTAACCGGCGCCAAAGTCGTCAATGGCCACATCGACACCCAGTTCGCGAATCCGGGTCAGCTGAGCGATCACCCGCTTGTCGGCACGGATCCACTCGCCTTCGGTGATTTCGACTTCCAGCCGCGCAGGTTCAACACCATGCTGATGGCAGGCGTCCTGCAGCGTTTGAGCAATGTCCAGCTCAGCGAAATCCAGTGGCGACAGGTTCAGCGAGAGGCGTACGTCCTGATCGATCCAGCCGCTGAGATCGGTGAGCGCGCGATCAATGACCCAGCGCGTTACCGTGCTGATCCTGCCGGCGCTTTCGATCAACGGAATGAATTCCGCCGGCCAGATCTTGCCGAGCAGCGGGTGGGTCCAGCGGATCAACGCCTCGACGCTGAGCAGTTTGCCGTCCTGGAGGCTGAAACGCGGCTGGTATTCGAGATAGATGTCGCCGCTGTCCAGTGACTCGTTCAGTTCATTGAGCAACAGCAGTGCGCGGCGCTGGGCGCAATCTTCCGCTTCGTCATACGACGCCCACTGCACCTGGCGGTAGGTGGCCATTCCCACAGCGTGTATGGCTTTGCCCATCAGCGCGGCGGCAGAGTTTTCACCGTCGTCGCAACAGGCCAGGCCCACCGCCACTTGCTGATGGGTGAAAGGCTCGGTGATCAGCGCGAGCATCACCCGAATCAGCTCATCGCGCCGATGCCGTTCGCAGGTCATGAGCAGGCAGAAGTCCAGCTCACTGACATGATAGAGCTCGGCAATTCCGTCCAGACGGCGGCGCAGGCAGTGGGCAATGTCACGGCGTTTTTGCTGCGCATCCAGGTTGCTGGTCACGCTGACATCTGCAGCGCTGGGCACTGCCTGTGTGCGCATGACCATCATCAGGCGCACCTGAGTGTCCGCCACCGCCACATTGTGGGTGTCCAGCAAGAACTGGTGCAGATTGGGCAGCTTGCTCACCGGATCGCGGTAGCGCATCAGTTGGCACTGCTCGATCTGCCCCATGACCAACTCGGCAAAATCTTCGAGAACCGTGATCTCAGCCGGGAGCAGCTCGCGCGGCACGCTGTCGATCAGGCAGAAACTGCCGAGCACTTCACCGTGCTGATTGCGCAGCGGCGCACCGGCGTAGAAGCGTATGCCACCCGGCCGGGTGACCAGCGCCGTGTCGGCGAAGCGCGGATCAAGGTGTGCGTCGTTGACCACCATGACCCCGGAATTCTGGATCGTGTAGCGGCAGAAGGACTGCTCGATCGGAGTCTGGCCCGCGTCGAAACCTACGCGACCGGGGAACCACTGCCGGTCCTTCTCCACCAGCGACACCAGCACGGTAGGCACGCCGAAATGAGCAGCGGCCAGACGGCAGAGCCGATCAAAATTCTCGTTATGCGCCGTTTCCAGCCATTGCAATGCATGCACAGCCGACAGGCGCTTCTGTTCGATTTCCAGCAAACAGGTCATGGCAGAAGCCCTCGGCTGTCAAAAATTTACGGAACCAATGATATCGCATGGCCATCACAGCTGGGTAGCTGATAAAGACGAAAGGTCGCTGACTCATGACACCCGTCAATAGCCACTGCTCGGCAACATGGATTGATATCACAAAGACACTACTTAAACGTTTCAGTTCCAGAATTATACAAATATAAATTGTTGTACAAGTTTTTTTAAAGTTAACCGGAACGCCGCCGACAGGCTGACAGAGCCCAGTGAAATCAGCCTCTCGCACGAGCTCCAAGAGCGTATCAACGCCACCTCAAACCCGAGAAAACGGAACGTTCTCACCGACAACCACCCAACGCGCCCCGCTCCGGGGCTGTGAGAACTGCATGAACATTCTTGCGCCTGCCGTGTACCTGACCAACCGCCTACGTTTTCCTGCCAAATTCGGGGTGCTTGCACTCATCGTACTGATTCCCCTGGCGCTGCTGGGCTCTCGCCTGCTCAGCCAGATCAACGAAAGCATCGCCGGCATCCACTCCGAACAGGTGGGCCAGCGTTACCTGACGGATGTGACGCCCGTGCTGCGCCTGTCGATGCTGCAACGCGCGCTGACCAATCGCCTGCTCAGCGGCGATCAGACGGCACAGGCTGACCTCGCCGCGAACCAGTCAAAATTGCTGGACGCCTTTACTGCACTTGAGAAGACCGACCGGCAGTACGCGACCGCACTCGAAACCGGTGACCGCGTCCAGCGCTTGCGCTCCTCGGCCGAGCGTCTGATCAACCAGAGCAAAACCGCAGCTGACCAGGCCAGCATGTTCGATGCGTGGAATGATCAACTCACCGACACGCTCAACTTCATCTACTTTGTGTCGGCGACGTCAGGGATGGTGCTGGACGAAGACTACGCATCGTTGTTCCTGATCGACCAAAGCACGTTGCGACTGCCACGTCAGATCAACGTGGTCGGGCAAATGCGCGGCCTGGCCAGCGGCCTGCACGAAGGACAGCCGTTGACGGGGTCCGATCGGGGCGTCATCAAAGCGCTGCTCAAGCAGGAAAGCCAGATCCGTCAGGAGCTCCTGCAAAGCATCGCCTTGCTGCGCCGGGAAGAAGCGGGTCTTGCCGAACGCATCCAGTCCCCCGTTTCAAACGCCTTGTCCGGCCTGGACAGCTTCCGCAGCGACCTGGACAGCCTGATCGCATCGAGCCAAGGCATCGTCACTGGCATGCAGGGCCTGGCGGGCAAGGGCAACGCTGTGGTGGCCGAACTGTATAAGGCCCAGGACGCGCTGCAGGGGGCTCTCTCCTCGGTGATGGAACAGCGCGTGCACGCACGCGCCATGGAGCGCACCTACCTGCTGGCCATGTTTGCCATTGCCGGTCTGCTGCTGATCTACGCGTTCAGCGGTATCTACAGTTCCATGCGCCGGGCCATGGAGGAGATGCTCGATGCCACCCAACGCATCGCCAAGGGTGATTTGACCGCGCGTGTGCCTATCGCAGGCAAAGACGAAATGGCCGACATCGGCAGCGGCTTGAACCACATGGTGCAAGCCTTTGGTGAGTCCCTCGCCCAGGTTGAACGCAGCTCCAGCTCGGTGTCGGATGCAGCGACGCGCCTGAGCGCCTCCATCGACCGTGCCAAGCTGTCGATGAACGCCCAGCAAGGTGAAACCGAGCAAGTGGCCACGGCCATCAATGAAATGACCGCCAGCGTCGCCGACGTTGCGCAGAACACCGAAGGCGCTGCCCGTGCCGCGGAACAGGCCAGTCAGGCTTCCGGCAAAGGGCTGGGCGTGATGCAGCAGACCCGCCAGACCATCGAAGCGCTGGCTGGCGAAGTCGATCTCAGCGCGCAGAAAGTGGCAGCGCTGGCGGTGCACAGCCAGGAGATCGGCGGGGTCATCGAGGTGATCCGCAACATCGCCGATCAAACCAACCTGCTGGCCCTCAACGCCGCCATCGAAGCCGCCCGCGCCGGCGAACAGGGCCGTGGCTTCGCCGTGGTCGCTGATGAAGTGAGAACCCTGGCTTCGCGCACGCAGAACTCCACCGCCGAGATCCAGCGGATCATCCAGCAACTGCAGACGGCAACCAACGCCGCCGTCGAACAGATGAAGGCCGGCAAAGAGCGTGCGCAGGATTGCCTGACGTCCGCCGACCAGACCTCCAGCAGCCTGGACGCCATCAACGAGGGCGTGGAATCCATCGTCGGCATGAACACCCAGATCGCCAGCGCCGCTGTGCAGCAACATGCGGTATCGGAAGACATCAACCGCAATGTCACTG
This sequence comes from Pseudomonas lutea, assembly GCF_000759445.1. Taxonomy (NCBI): domain Bacteria; kingdom Pseudomonadati; phylum Pseudomonadota; class Gammaproteobacteria; order Pseudomonadales; family Pseudomonadaceae; genus Pseudomonas; species Pseudomonas lutea. Next base: position 623,772 of record NZ_JRMB01000001.1, on the reverse strand, counting down.
AAATCCGCAACGGCACCTTTTTGCTGATGGAAGGCATTGAGGACAACGCCGTGACCGCCGATGAGCTGTCGCTGCTGGCGGGCGAACTGCGCACCGTGGTCGGTCGCTTCAAGCTCTGAGCCTCACGGCACCTGTGCCCCCGCCACCGCCACATACAGCGAATACAGCGACGTATTGGCGGTGATGAACAGGCGGTTGCGGCGCGGGCCGCCGAAGGTCAGGTTGGCGACCTTCTCCGGCAAGCGGATCTTGCCCAGCAGCGTGCCGTCGGCGGCGAAGCATTGCACGCCGTCGCCGGCGCTGGTCCAGACGTTGCCCTGAACATCCACGCGCATGCCGTCCGGCACCCCCGGCTCGATGACCGCAAACACCGTCGACTTCCCCAGCTCGCGTCCGTCGATCACCTCGAAGGCGCGAATATGGTGGGGACCGTCGGGGTCATGGGAGCGGCCCGAGTCGGCGATGTACAACGTTTGGCCGTCCGGCGAAAACGCCAAACCGTTCGGTTGCACGAAATCAGTAGCCACGCAGGTGACCTCACCGCTGTGCGAGTCGATGCGATACACGTGGCGGCCGGATTGCTCTTCATCCGCCTGATAGCCCTCGTAATCGCTGAGGATGCCGTAGCTGGGGTCGGTGAACCACACCGCGCCGTCCCGGTGCACCACCACGTCATTGGGCGAGTTGAGCCGTTTGCCGTCGAAGCGCTCGGCGAGCACGGTGATCGAGCCATCCGGCTCGGTGCGCGTGACGCTGCGCGTGCCGTGCTGGCAACTGATCAATCGCCCCTGCAGGTCGCGGGTGTTGCCGTTGGCGAAGTGTGAGGGGCTGCGGAAGGTCGACACGCCCTGCTCCGGCGTCCAGCGCAACATGCGCTGATTGGGAATGTCGCTCCACAGCAGGTAACCGCCGTCGTTGAACCACACCGGCCCTTCGGCCCAGCGGCACTGATCGTACAGGCGCTCAAGCTGGGTGTTGGGCAGGATCAGGCGGTGGAAGCGCTTGTCATGGCATTCGTAGAGGTCGTCGGACACGGGATTGATCCTTGGTTCAGGCGCGGGCATTTTTGGGTCCGCTGACAGCGGTAATCACCGCGATGATGATCAGCCCGGTGAGGATCAGCCGCACCCCGGCGCTGGCGCCGAAGGTGTTGAGCATGCTCACCAGCAGGTAAAGAAACAGCGAGGCGCCCCAGATCCCGGGGACGTTGGAAAACCCGCCGGCCACCGAAGTACCGCCGATGACCACAACGGCGATCGACGCCAGCAGGTATTCCTCGCCCATGCCCAGCGATGCACCGCCGGAAAAACCCGCCAGGGTCAGGCCACAGAGGCTGCCGAACACGGCGCACAGCACGTAGGTCGCGAAGCGCATCCGGCCGACGCGAATGCCGGCCAGTTCAGCCGCGCGAGCGTTCTGACCGATGGCCAGCACCGAGCGGCCGTAGCGGGTGCGCGTCAGCACATACCCCATGAGCACCGCCACACCGATGACCACCAGGGCAAGGTACGGCACGCCGAACACCCGGCCGGTGGCGAAGCTGTAAAAACTGTCCGGCGGTGGCACCCGCACGCTGCGGCCGTAGGCGATGGCCAGCGACTGCAAGATGAAGCTTGCCGACAGGGTCGCGATGATCGGCGGAATCCGCAGCAAGCGGATCAGCACGAAATTGCCGCAGCCCACCAGCACGCCGATGCCCAGCACGCCGACCACGCCGAGCCACACATTGGCGTCCTGGCCGTCCATGAGTTTCATGCCCAGCGCGCCACTCAGGGCGATGTTGGCCGGGATCGACAGGTCGATGTTGCCAGGCCCCGTGCTGATGACGAACATCTGGCCGATGCCGACGATCGCGAAAAATGTCGAAAACGCCAGCGCACCGGACAGCAATGCACCTGCGCCCTGCCCGCCGGTGAATACCAGTGTCGCGCCCCAGATGAGCAACGCGGCGAGGAACGACCACAGCCACGGCTTGCCGCGCAGCGCTGTCAACGTTGATGTGCTCATACAGGGCGTACCTCCAGACGATTGACCGCCGCACGCAACGCCAGCACGAAAATCAGAATCGCGCCCTGGGCGCCGATCTGCCAGTCCGGCGAGATGCGGATGAACGACAGCAGCGAGCCGGCCAGTACCAGCGTCAGCGCGCCCAGCACGGCGCCGATGGGCGACACGCGCCCGCCGACGAATTCACCGCCACCCAAAATCACTCCGGCGATCGACAGCAGCGTGTAGCGCAGCGCCACATTGGCGTCTGCCGACGTCGTCAGTCCCACCAGAAACAGGCCCGACAACACACCGAAGCTGCCCGCCATGGCGTACATCGCCACTTTGATGCGCAGCAACGACCAGCCAGCCTTGGCAATCGCCAGCGGGTTGCCCCCTGCCCCGCGCAAGACCACGCCCACGGTCGAGCGCATCAGGAAAAAATGCATGGCAACCCCCAGCACGATGCACGCGATGATCGCCAGCGGGACCAGCGGCGGCTTGATCCGCACCATTGCCTGCAACCACTGCGGTGCGGTTCCGCCCGGCGAAGGCAGCAGCAAAATCGCGCCACCGACCCAGATGAACGACATGCCCAGCGTGACGACAATCGACGGCAGATTGCGGCTGTGAATCAGCGCGCCGAGCAGCGCATACACGCCGACGCAGCCGGCCAGCGCCAGCCAGCCGAGAAACGGATGCTGATCGAGCAACGTCACCGAAACGCAGGCGACGAAGCTGATGAAACTGCCCATGGACAGGTCCAGATCGTTGACGCTGATGATCAGCATCTGGGCGATGGTCGCCAGCGCGATGGGCACCGCCAGGTTGAGCATCAGGTTAAGGCCCATGTAGCTCATGGCCCGGGGCTGCATGATGAAAATGGTCGCCAGCAACACGACCAGCGACACCGCCGGCAAGGCGGCACGCAGCATGCGCGCCCGCCGTGCGGCGGGGTTGCGAGTTGCCACGGGGGCGCTCGCGACGGTGTTCAACGGGGCATTCATGCGGTTTCCTCGGCGAAGGAGCTGCGCAAAATCCGCTCCTCGCTCAGTTCGCTGCGCGGCACGTCCAGGACGGTCTGGCCGTCGCGGAATACGTACACGTGGTCGCAGTAGGTCAGCTCTTCCAGCTCGGTGGTGTACCAGATGAACGTGCGACCGCGCGCCGCCTCCTCCATCAGGATCGAATACACCTCGCGCTTGGTGCCGACGTCGACGCCGCGCATGGGGTCGTCCATCAGGATGATCTGGCTGTCGGACGCCAAGGCACGCGCAAACAGGGCTTTTTGCTGGTTGCCGCCGGACAGCGAGAGGATCGGATTGCGCATGTCGGGGGTGCGGATGCTCATGCGCTTCATCCAGTCATCGGCCATGGTCTGCTCGGCGTCGGGGTTCAACAGCAAGCCGCGCTTGAGCTGGTTGAGCGAGCCGACGGTGATGTTCTCGCCGATGGACCACAGCGAGAACACACCATCGGTCTGCCGGTCACCGGCGACGAAGCTGGCGCCCGTGCCGCGCTTGACGCAATCGCGCAGCACCTGGGTCAGCCACTGGCTCTGGCCATGGCCGGCGAGACCGGACAAGCCGACGATCTCCCCGGCAAACGCCTGCACGGTGCGCCCGTCGGTTTGCCGGGCCGGCTGCTGCTGCACACGCGGGCTGCCTTGCTCCCGGCGCGATGCAAACACCTGAGCGGCCGCCTGAGTCTCGCGTGCAGTGCCGCCCATGACCTCCACCAGCGAGTCATGGGTGAAGGCGCTCGCAGCACGGGTTTCTACCACTTTGCCATCACGCATCACAGCGATGCGGTCACAGGTGCCGAGCATTTCGCCGAGGATGTGGCTGATCAGCACGATGCTGCCGCCGCCCTCGACGAAGCGCCGCACATGGCGCAGCAGTTGCTCGGCCACGCGTGCGTCCAGCGACGAGGTCGGTTCGTCGAGGATGACCAGGTCCAGACGCTCATCCACGTGAATAAACGCCCGGGCGATCTCTACCATTTGCCGCTTACCGATGGACAGATCAGAAACGATGTCATCGGCGTCGATGCCGTGACCGGGGAAAATCTGCTCCAGCATGGCCTCGATCAGCGCCCCTGCCCTGCGCCGCCAACCAAAGCCGCGCAGGGCCGGTGACATCAAGCGGGTGTTTTCCGCCACGCTCAGGTTCGGGCACAGCGAGAGCTCCTGAAACACGCAGCGGATGCCGTGCTGACGAGCCACCTGCACCGAATAGCCGTCGCGCACGTCGCGGCCTTCGATCAACAGCTGCCCAGAGTCAGCTGCAAGGGTGCCGGCAAGCACTTGCATCAGGGTCGATTTACCCGCGCCGTTGTGGCCGATAAGGCCCAAACACTCGCCGGCGCGGATGCTCAGGTCGACGTCAGTCAGGGCGCGCACGGCGCCGAACGATTTGCCGGCGCCGGCGAAGGCGACCCGCACAGGTCCATTTGCGTTCATGTCGGAAATTCCTTGGCGGGCCGCAGGCAGCGCGGCCCGCGGTGCTCAGATGTAAACGCTCACAGGGAAGCGGCAGGCTTGAGCTTGGCGACGTCGTCGACGGTGTAGGTCTCGCTGACGATCCCGCCTTTTGGCAGGTCCTTGAGGCTCGCGTCGAGGGTCTGCTGGGTGACGGTCACCGCTGGCGAGAGCAAGTCATGGGGCATGGTCTTGCCGTCGAGTAACTGCTGCGCGACATAAAACGCCAGGCTGGAGATGCTCGGTCCGCTGCTGATCGAGAAACTCTGATACCCCTGCGTGTCGCTCTGCTTTTTCCACCAGCTCAGTTCTTCTTCGCGGTTGCCAAAGATGATTGCTGGCAACGGACGGCCCGCTGCTACAAAGGCCTGGGCAATACCCACCCCCTCGCCGCCCTGGGTGACCACCGCGTCGACTTTCGGCAGGCTGGGCAGCACGCCGGACACGGCTTTCTGTGCCACGGTGGGTGACCAGTTGCCGTTGACCTCGCCGACGACTTTCAGGTTCGGGTGCTTCTGCGCGCCGGCGGTGATACCGGAGTGAATACGCTCGTCCACCGAAACGCCGGCCAGGCCACGGACCTCCAGCACATTGGCGCCCTGGGGGAAGCGTCCGGCCAGGTAGTCCATCTGCTCGATGCCGGTCTGCTTGAAGTCCATGGAGATGCGGTATGCACAGGGTTCGGACACGGTGCCGTCGAAGGAGACCACGATAATCCCGGCATCGCAGGCCTGCTTCACCGCGCCGTTGAGCGCCGTCGGCGAGGCCGCGTTGATGACGATGGCGTCATAGCCCTGCAAAATCATGTTCTGGATTTGCGCGGCTTGCTCGGTGGCCTGGTTTTCGGCGGTGGTGAAGGTGTCGGCCGATTTGATCAGGCCATCCTTGACCGCCTTGTCGGTGGTCTGTTGCCAGCTGGCGAGCATCAGTTGGCGCCAGGAGTTGCCGGCGTAGTTGTTGGACAGCGCGACGGTTTTGCCAGACGTGTCGGCGTGGGCAGCGATGGGCAGAGCCATCAGGGGCGCAACGGCCAGTGCAGCGCAGAGCAATGAACGGCGTAGCGGATGACGACGACTTTTCATAGTTGAACCCTTGTTATTTTTGTGGGGCTGCAGGGTGGCCGACGGCGTCGGTCGCACCTTCTAACGAACAGTACGCGGCGAGTCTGCACTGCCCGGCGCGGAGCGTCAGGGGTCAATCGTGCAGACCTGATGCGGGATCCCGCAACCGGGTTGCTGGATCCTGCGTTCTTTTTAGCGCACAAGGGCCATAATGGCGCGACTGCCCCTCGTTCGATGCAAAGACGGGTCGATTCCAAAAATAAAAGCAGGTTGGAGCCCATGGCACAGCGACCGCACACCCTCGCCGAAGACGTGCTGCACCACTTTCTCGGCATCTCCCGCGCCCTGGCCGGCCAGCTGGATTTCCAGTCGATGATCGACGCCGTCTCGCGGGAGATCAGCCCGATCCTGCCCCACGATCACCTCGATGTGTGTCTGTTCGTCCTCGATGGCCGCGAGCACATCACCTATGAGAGCGGTGTGCACACGCTGTGGGGTGATGTCGCCCAGCCCATGCCGGTGCACACCAGCCCGATTCGCACCGTGCTGCTGGGTGAACAGGCGTTCCTGCTGACCCACGATGCGATGAACGATGCCCGGTTTGCCTTTCCCGGCGCCATCAACCACCCGATCTTCGATGCCCGTTTACGCAGCCGCCTGCATGTGCCTCTGCGGGCGCGCGGTGAAATCATCGGCGCGTTGAGTTGCTCCAAACACACCGAGCATTTCTACACTTTGGATGACGTTCGTCACACCCAGCACGTCGCCGATCTGCTGGCCTCCTACGTATATGCCCTGCGACAGACCGAGCAGGCCAAGCAACTGGCGATCGCCGAGGCCCAGGTGCGCGCCCGTGAAGAGGGGTTGCGTCAGGGCGCATTGCGCCTGACCGAAGAGCTGGAGCGCGAGCGTCAGCGGGTCGGCATGGACTTGCACGACCAGACCCTCGCCGACCTGACCCGCCTGCATCGGCGCATCGCCCGCCTGGAAACCCTGCCCAACGTGCCGGGGGAAGACTTGCGCGGGATCGCGCGGGCGCTGAAAGACAGCATGCAGGAGCTGCGGCAGCTCATCGACGCGGTGAAGCCAACGGTGCTGCAGCTGTTCGGATTTGAAGAAGGCCTTGAGGATTTGTTGCGGCGCAGCGTGCGCGACAGCGGGCTGAGCATCGCGACGCGGCTGCAGGACAGCACGCAGGGCATGGGCGATCGTTTGCCGGAGTCGGTGAAGGTCGCGCTGTTCCGCATCATTCAGGAAGCCGTCAACAATGCGATCAAGCACGCCATGCCGGACAGCATCGTCATCAACATTGGCCAGACGCGCGAGGGTTTGCAACTGACCATCGACGATGATGGCGTGGGCCTGGAGGCCAATCAACGCTTCAACACGGGGGGCATCCAGAACATGCAAGTGCGCGCGCAGCTGATGGCGGCGCAGTTGCAGATCGAGCCGGGGCCCGGTGAGCGCGGCACCCGGGTTCGTGTGTGCCTGCCGCTGACAGACTTTGCGCTTGAACCCGTTACCGCGCCGGAGGTGCCATGCAAGTCCTGTTGATCGAAGACGACCCGGTGCACCGGGCGTTCCTGCGCGAAGTGATCGAGGTGGCCCTGCCGGAATGCACGCGCCTGCTGGAAGCCGAAGACGGTCAGATTGGCGAGCGGCTGTTCAGCCAGAGCCCGGTGGATGCCGTGGTCATGGACCTGCAGATGCCTTGCCGCACCGGCGTTGAGGCAGCAAAAACCATCTGGCGGCTGCAGCCGGACACGTCAATTTTGTTCTGGTCCAATTATTCGGACGAGGCCTATGTACGCGGGATTGCGCGCATCGTGCCCCAGGGCGCTGCGTATGGCTACATCCTTAAAACCGCGTCGGAAGAGCGCTTGCGTCTGGCGTTGAGAGGGCTGTTCATCGAGCAGCAATGCGTGATCGACCGCGAGATTCGCGGCGTGCAACTCAAGGCCCATGATCAGCTTTCCGGGTTGAGCGATGGTGAGTACGAAGTGCTGCAAGACATCGCTCTGGGGCTGACCGACCGCACCATTGCCACGCGGCGCAACCTGTCACTGCGCAGCGTGCAGAACCGCTTGCAGCAGCTCTATGAAAAACTCGGCGTGTACCAGCCCGACGACGCCAGCGAGCGCAGCACCGCCTTCAACCTGCGCGCCCGCGCCGTCAACGTCGCCCTGCTGCGCCGCCTGCTCAACCGCACGGCACTGGAACAGGCTGAAGCTGAACTGCAGCTGTGGCTGAAAAACCCGCCGCCACTCGCCGAAAACGCGCGGCCGTAGCCGGGAATGCAGCGCCCGGAGCTCTGCGTCCTGCGGCGCGGGATTCTTCAGCTGGTACCCGATGACGCAGAGCGTCGCGGCATGCATACCCACGCGGACCGTGGGCACGATTAAATTGTCGGCACGATGAGCCTCTTTGTAGGAGCGCGCTTGCCCGCGAATGCGGCGTGTCAGCCATGCAATAGGTGGTTGAAGAAACGCATTCGCGGGCAAGCGCGCTCCTACAGGGCGAATGCGTTTCTTCAATCACCCACTTGATGATCGTTCCCACGCTCTGCGTGGGAATGCAGCTCCGGACGCTCCGCATCCTCCCGCCCAGACTTCCTCAACGGTCCTACTAAGCAATCGCATACATCCAGTGCGATGTGCGCCGACTGTAGGACCGGCTTCAGCCGGGAAGCTGTTGATCTGCTTTTGATCTTCATGCACATAACATTCAGACGACACAAAACGCGACTTGGGCGCTGGCCGAACGCAGACGATGCGCAGTGGGCCGAGCCGCATGGATGCGGCGAGAGCGCCGTCAGGACAGGGATGTCCGTTCGGCGCGGGCCCACGGAGCCTCGTCGGAGTGAGGGTATTCCGACGCAGGAGGAACCAAGCCAGGAGCAGACACCCTTGGTTACTTGGGGATGGTGCGACTTTCGATTTTTCCAAGTAACTCGCCGAAGGCGAAACAGTCTGCCCCCAGGCAGACGCTCTTCCCGGCTAAAGCCGGTCCCGCTAACGGCAAGCGGGGAACACCGCACCCTCCGCACTTGTCGATTAAAGCGAGACCGAACCGTGTCGCCCACCCGAAACAGGTCACTCAGGAGCATTGTCCATGTGCAGGAACCACACCCGAAACCCTGTTCTTTGCCTCATCCCTCCCTACCTGCTGGATCAGATCGCACGCAACGGCAATAAAGCCCAACGCGAAGCCGCCCTGCGCACCCGGGCCAAGGACAACACCTTTCGGTCACTGCGCCTGAGCGCCCAGCCTGATCGGCGCCTGGTTCATCTCGCCGCCACTGCGCTGACCGGCAAGCGTCGCTCGATCTACACCGCAGATGGCGGCGAAACCCTGCCCGGCACTCTGGTTCGCGGCGAAGGCCAGCCGGTCAGCGGCGACGTGGCCGTTGACGAAGCCTATGACGGGCTGGGCGCCACCTTCGATTTCTTCTCCGAAGTCTATGAACGCAACTCCATCGACGATGCCGGCATGGCCCTCGACGCCACCGTGCATTTCGGCAAGGGCTACAACAACGCGTTCTGGAACTCCGCGCAGATGGTGTTCGGCGACGGCGACCAGTCGCTGTTCAACCGCTTCACCATCGCCCTCGACGTGATCGGCCACGAACTCGCCCACGGCGTCACCGAGGACGAAGCCGGGCTGGTCTACTTCAACCAGGCCGGCGCGCTGAACGAATCGATGTCGGACGTGTTCGGCTCGCTGATCAAGCAGTACGCCCTGAAACAAACCGCCCGGCAGGCCAGCTGGCTGATCGGCGAAGGGCTGTTCACCGACAAGATCACCGGCAGCGCCCTGCGATCGATGAAAGCGCCCGGCACTGCCTTCGACGACAAGGTGCTGGGCAAAGACCCGCAGCCCGGTCACATGGACGACTTCGTCCACACCTATGATGACAACGGCGGCGTCCACATCAATTCCGGCATCCCCAATCATGCGTTCTACCAGGTCGCAACACGCCTCGGCGGGCATGCATGGGAGAAGGCCGGGCGCATCTGGTATGACGCACTGCGCGATTCGCGGCTGCGCCCCAACACCGGCTTCGTGCGTTTTGCGCGGATTACCCACGACGTCGCCGGCCGGCTGTACGGTGTAGGCGAAGCAGCACAAAACGCGGTAAAAGAAGGTTGGGCGGCCGTGGGCATCAACGCACAATGACCCGCCGCGACGAGGAGTCACCCGGAGGAACCGCGAACATGCGTATCTCATTCAGTGAAAGCGGCGGGGTCGCCTACTTCCCGGGTTTGAACAAGCCCAACACCATTGAAGTGGACGCCCTGCCCGAATGTGATCAGCAGGAGCTGCGGCAGTTGGTGGCCGCGTCCGAATTCTTCGCATTGCCTGAAGGCCGCCGTCCGGCCCGCTCGCTGCGTGGCATGCAGCATTACACGCTGACCATCAGCGAAGGCGACCGGGAGCGCACGGTGTGCGTACCGGCGCCGATCGAGTCCGGACCGTTGCAGGGTCTGATGCAGTGCGTCAAACGCCACGTCGCGGGCTAATCCCCAGCGCCGCCGTCCACCGCCACTATTCTCGACGCCATACGCCGCTGGGCTGACCAGCGGCGGGCGTCCTTCGAACGTCCAGGAATAACGTGTCCGAGCTCATCGCCCTGCCAGTCGCGCCTTCACCACCCGGCATGCCGTCGTGGCTGTCAGGCTCACACGAATGATGCCCGTGCGCCGCGTGTGCCTGGTGCTCGGCGACCAACTGTCTTTTGACCTCGCTTCCCTCGCCGACCTTGATCCCAGACGCGACGCCGTCCTGATGGTCGAAGTCATGGAGGAAGCCACCCATGTCGGCCATCACCCTCAAAAAATCGCCCTGATCTTCAGTGCCATGCGCCATTTCGCCCAGGCGCTTCAACAGCGCGGCATCCTGGTGCAGTACGTCACACTCGACGATCCACTGAACACCGGGTCGGTGCCGGGTGAACTGCAGCGCTGGCACGCGTCGCTGCAAGCCGAAGAAATCCACGCCACCGAATGCGGCGACTGGCGTCTGGAACACGCCATCAAGACCAGTGGCCTGCCCATCACCTGGCACAGCGACAGTCGTTTCCTCTGCTCGCGCGCCGAATTTGCAGCCTGGGCCAGCGGCAAACCCCAGCTGCGCATGGAATTCTTCTACCGCGAGATGCGGCGCAAACAGCGGCTGCTGCTCAATAACGATGGCTCCCCCGTCGGTGGTGCATGGAATTTCGACGCTGATAACCGTAAGGCGCTGCCGAAAAAAGTCATGGCGCCCTACCCCGCACGCTTCGCCCCTGACGCCATCACTCACGAAGTCCTGACGCTGGTCGGCGAGCGTTTTGCCAGCCATTACGGCTCGCTGGAAGGCTTCGATTACCCGGTGACTCACACCGACGCGCAGGCCCTCTGGCAGTATTTTCTGGATTACGGCCTGGCCGCTTTCGGTGATTATCAGGACGCCATGGCCATCGACGAGCCGTACCTGTTCCACGCGCGCATCAGTGCGGCGCTGAATATCGGCCTGCTCGACCTGCGCCAGCTGTGCAGCGACGTGGAGTCTGCGTATTGGTCAGGCAGCGTCGGGTTGAACGCGGCGGAGGGTTTTATCCGCCAACTGATCGGCTGGCGGGAATACGTGCGCGGTGTCTACTGGCTGAAGATGCCGGACTATGCCGAAGGCAATTCCTTCGGCAACACCCGCGCGCTGCCCGAGTTTTACTGGACCGGGCAGACCCGCATGAACTGTATGCGCCAGGCCATCGGGCAGAGCCTCAAACACGCCTACGCCCATCACATCCAGCGGCTCATGGTGACCGGCAACTTCGCCCTGCTGGCCGGCATAGCACCCAGGCAGGTCTGCGAGTGGTACCTGGCCATCTACATGGATGCCTACGACTGGGTCGAACTGCCGAACACGCTGGGCATGGTCATGCACGCGGACGGCGGCTACCTCGGCTCCAAGCCCTATTGCGCCAGCGGCCAATACATCAAGCGCATGTCCGATTACTGCGGCGGCTGCGCTTACAAGGTCACCGAGAGCACCACCGATGACGCGTGCCCGTTCAACGCGCTGTATTGGCATTTCGTGATGCGCCACGGCAACGTGCTGCGCGATAACCAGCGCATGGTCATGGTGTACAAGAATCTCGACCGGATGGACGCAGCCAAACAGGACGCGCTGTGGCAGCGGGGCGAAACGCTGCTGAGCCGGCTCGACGCCGGGGAGGCGTTGTGAAAAAGAGCGAACTGCCGGTCAAGACCTGCGCGGTATGCGGGCTGCCGTTCACCTGGCGCAAGAAATGGGCGCGCTGCTGGGACGAGGTTCGTTATTGCTCGGAGCGATGCCGACGCGGCAAGCGCTCCGAGCCTTGAGGGGTGGGCTGAAAAGCCGTGGGCATGCAGCGTCATACACCGATCACTCAATGAATCTGCGCGCGGCTGGCCCTGCCGATGAGTCGGATCAACAACTGCTGCTTGGGCCCGACCGGGGTCTCGCGAGCGACCTTGATCAAGTATTCCTGAGGAATGAGCCCGCCCGCCTCGGCAAGGGCTTCATAGATGGCAAACAGGCGAGAATCGATGGTCGTCTCCTCGGCACATTCAATAAGGTAGGCAACTCCGGGACTGGCTTGGTCGTTCACAATGGATCCTCTTCATAAGGCGGTTACATCAACGGAGAGGCGCGCGCTGCGGGAGTTCCCACTTTCTGGACCGCGCACAGCCGAACGGCGGGCAGGCTTGCCGCGCGCAGGCAGTCGTCAGTTTTTGCTTGCCAAAAAACGGTCGCCCCCTTAAACAGGGCGTGCCGTTTCTGCACCCTCGCGACTGGCTGCATCCTTGCCCTCCTGCAAGGCCGCCAGCCGCCGTCGCGACAGCCCTGCCGAAACCCAACGACACCTGCAAATCATGGAGGCGCCAGGTAAACCCGATGACAGGAAATTCGTCAGACACATTGCCCCGCACGCGCCGGGCACCCAAGGGTGAAAAGCGCCGCGAAGAACTGCTCGACGCCGCACTGCAACTGTTTTCGCTGGAGGGCTACACCGGCGCCTCCATTGCCCGCATCGCCGATCTGGTCGGCATCTCCGTCGCCGGCGTGCTGCATCATTTTCCGAACAAGGTAGCCCTGCTGATGGGTGTGCTGGCGCGCCGCGACGAGGTTAACCACAAGGTGGTGAGCAGCCTGCACAGCGAGCCAACGCTGCAGGGCTTTGTGAGTGGCTTGCGCCAGATCAACCGGTCCAACGCAACGGCGCCGGGTGTGATTCGCGCCTTCAGCATGCTCAACGCCGAAAGTCTGGTGGACAGCCATCCGGGCTGGGAATGGTTTCAGTCCCGTTACGTCACTATTCACGGGCGCATGCGTGCCCGGCTCGACCACTTGGTGGCCACCGGCGAAGTGCGTGGGGATGTGGACTTGGACGCGATCATCCACCAGATCCTGGCGATGATGGACGGGCTGCAGCTGCAATGGCTGCGCTTCCCGGAAACCGTAGATCTGGTGCAGCGTTTCGACAGCTACATGGCTCAGGTCGAACGCGAGATCCGCGCATAAAAAAAGAGGCGATCCAGCTGGCTGGATCGCCTCTTTCATGTCACTGACTCAGGCCCTGATGCCTGCCCCGGAACACAGCCCCGGCGCAGGCGGGTCAATCAGCCCTCGTCCTTCACGGTCAATCAGTACTCGGTGTTGCCGTCGTAGTCGGTGTTGCCGTTGCCTGCGTCGACGTTCTCGCTCTGATCGAACACACCGCCGGTCTTCACTGCCGGCAAGGTCACTTTGACCGAGTTCAGCGCCGAACGTGGCAGCGGGTTGCTGGTGGTGGTCGACAGTTCCTGACGGAACGAGTTAACCAGCTTGGCATTCAGACGGATGTCGTCCGAGGCCGAGCCCAGGCTGATGTTGAAGGTGTCGGCATCGACCACCCACTGCTTGCTCGCCTCGTCGAAGTACGCCAGCGAACGGTCGTTGAGTTCGATGGTGACGCGACGGGTTTCGCCCGGCTGCAGGAAGACCTTCTTGTAGCCCTTGAGCTCCTTGACGGCGCGCTCGACTTTCGGGTTCTGCTGGCCGACGTACAGCTCGGCGACTTCGGAACCGGCACGCTTGCCGCTGTTGGTCAGGTCGAACGAGACCTTGATCGGCGTGTTGCCCACTGCAACGCCCGGGGTGACCGAGATGTTGTTGTAGGTGAACTGGGTGTACGACAGGCCGTGACCGAACGCGAACAGCGGTTTGGTGTTGGTCTTGTCGTAGCCACGGTAGCCGAGCATGGTCAGGTCGTTGGCGTAGCTGATTTCCTTGACCTTGGTGCGAGTGTTGTCGAAGTTCGGGAAGTCCTTGTACAGCGGATTGTCTTCGATGTTGCGCTCGATACTGATCGGCAGCTTGGCCGACGGGTTGACCTTGCCGAACAGGATCTCGGCCAGGGCCTGACCACCGTTCTGACCCGGGTAGAACGCGTGCAGCGCAGCCGGAACCTGATCGATCCAGTCGCCCATTTTCAGCGCGGTACCGCCGTGCATGGTCACCACGGTGTTCGGGTTGGCCTTGGCAATGTTCTGGATCAGCTCGTTCTGGTACTCAGGCAGATCGAAGCTGTGGTCGAAACCTTCACCTTCGTATTCGGCGCTGTTACCCACGGCAACCACGACCGCGTCGTACTGCGACAGGTCAGAAGGTGCAGTCAGAGACGCGGTCGACAGCTGCACGCCCACCAGGCCGCCCATGGTCGACAGGTAGCCGTCACGGCGCGAGTACTCAAGCTTCACGTCGTAGGCTTTGCCGGCTTCCAGCTTGATCTTGCCGGAAACAGGGATGGTCGGCGGAATGCTCTTGTTGGTGATGTTCTCACCGTCGCCGTTGTCGATGACCTTCTCGCCGTTGACCCACAGACGCACGGCGCCGTCGGCACGCACTTTGAAGACCTGGTCGCCGCTGATGGTCGGGGTGACCTGACCGCTCCAGCGAATCGAGGTGTTGGCGGTGTCACCATTGCTCGGCACGGTGTCGGTGGACCAGTCCAGATTAACGTACGTGTCGATCTGGGTGGCCGATGGGTCGCCGGACCAGGTGGCGTTGTTGAAGTACTCGGTCTTCATGCCAGCGACGCTGTTGCCTTTGCTGTCGGTGGTGGTCCAGTGCATGGCTGTCGGGTCGAGGGACAGGGTGTCGAGGAACTCGACCTTGGCACCCGGTGCCATTTGACGCAAACCGCTCAGCTCGCTGATGTAACGCGTGGCATCAACGTGAGCACTGCCGAAACCGGTCGGCGGCGCGTACTTGGCCAGATCGCCCACGACGGCGATGCGCTTGACCTTGTTCTTGTCCAGCGGCAGCACGTCGCCCTGGTTTTTCAGCAGCACGATGCCTTCGCGAGCGATGTTCAGGGCGACCTTGTTGCTGGTGGCGCTGTTCATGTTGTGCGTAGTCAGCGGCGCGAACTTGTCGAACTGGTACAGGTAGATGTTTTTCAGGATGCGGCGGACTTTGTCGTCCACGGTCGCCATGTCCAGCTCGCCGCTGTCCAGATACGGCTTCAGCACGCGGCTGTTCATCTGGCCGCCCATCATGTCCAGGTCGGTACCGGCCTGTGCAGCAGGCAGACCGTGAACCACGGCGTTGTAGTCGCTCTGTACCAGGCCCTTGAAGCCCCATTCCTTTTTCAGGATGTCAGCGATCAGGTGCTTGTTCTCGCACGCATATTCGCCGTTCACCTTCTGGAACGAGCACATCATCATCGCCACGGTGCCGTTCTTGGACGCGGATTCGAACGGCGGCAGGGTCATCTCGCGCAGTACGCGTTCCGGCATCACCTGATTGAGGATGAAGCGGTTGGTTTCCTGGTCGTTACCGGCGTAGTGCTTGGCTTCTGCCCAGACGCGACGCTGCTGGATACCGTTGATGACCGCTGGACCCAGGCTGGCGCCCAGGAACGGGTCTTCACCGGAGAGGTATTCGAAAGCGCGTCCGCTCCACGGCATGCGGTACAGGTTCATGCCCGGACCTGTGACGAACTGATAACCGCCGCTGGCGGTGTCGTAGCCCAGTGCGCGACCGAAATCGATGGCGCGACGCGGGTTGAAGGTAGCGGCCAGGTTCGGACCGGACGGATAGACCACGCCCGGATCGTTGCCTTCGCTGGTGTAACGGATGCCTGCGCCGCCATCAGCGCCATGGATCTGCGGAACGCCATACTGTGAAAGCGGCTTGACGTCCCAGCCGCCGATACCGCCGATGTAGGCCAGCTTTTCTTCCTGGGTCATCTTGGCCAGGGTTTTTTCTGCTGCTTTGTCAGCGCGCAGTTCTTTGGCAGCCAGTTGCTCTTGGGTGGTGGTGTCGGCTGCGTTGGCGTGGCAGATGGCCAGGCTCAACAAAGCCAGTGCCGAGTGGGCACCGAAAGTTTTACGATTTCGCATGGGGGGACGCTCTCCAGATACCGCCCGCGCTCATTTGTCGCAGTTGACACGCCACAGCCCTTTGTTTCAGGCGATACTCAGCCTATACCGAAGTTTCAAATGGAAACATCGACCAACGAAAAGTGACGTAACAACCGGATAATAAGTGTGGGCGATATGATCTTCTATAACTTACATTTATGGCAATGAGCCACCGAACTGCACGAGCGATGCCCGAGACGTTTAAATTAAGGCAATTGTTTTCAATTGATGTCAAACAAAAAAATCATCCGAATACAAACTCGACATTTTTTGATACACCCACTGAACTCTCGCTAAACCTATAGGTCTGTAGGTTTAGCAATTTTTACGAATCGTCGCCCCGGACCCCGTGGATCCGGGCATTTCACCCCGGACCGGGTGGCGATTTCGCGCTGAAGGCCAGCGCGGCGATCACTTCTTACCCCTGAAGAACATTGGAGAAACATCACATGAAACTGCCAGTACTGGGCGCTATCGCCGCACTGACCCTGTCGTTTGCAACCGCCAGCATGGCCGCAGACTCCGACACTCAGGAAACCATTTCCGGCGCACCGGACTCCACCGTCATGACCCAGGCCCAAGACGCCAAAGCGGTGAAGAAGTCCACGAAGCAGAACCAGGCTGACGAAAACAAGCGCGGTCGTCCGACAGCCAATAGTTCGTCTGCGACAAACTAACGCAGCAACGCTTAGTTATTGCATTCAACGTTTTTAATTAACCCAAGAGGTCTCGTGAGAGGCCTCTTATTATTTGAACCGGTGCTGTGTCCATTAACCTGTCTCCTATCAATAGCCAACAACTCAGCGCGCATTCTGTTGAAGCGCTGTGCGCGTGGCTGTTGGCAAACGCCGGGCTCAAGGCAGGTGATCTGGAGCGGGCACAGCGTCTGGCCCTCGAGTCGGAAGGCAGTTCGCTCACCGAATTGCTGACGCGTCTGGGCCTGGTGTCCGAACTCGATCTCGCCCGGGCCTGGGCCGCTGCCCTGCAAGCGCCGCTGCTGCTGTCGGAAAATCTCTCGCTGTCCGGCGAGGCCCTGCCGGAGCTCAGCGAGCGCTTTTTGCGGCACTACCGCTTGCTGCCCATCGGCACCCATGCGGACGGCGTGCATGTGCTGGCGGCCAACCCGGGCAATGCCTATGGGCTGGACGCCGTGGCGTATGCCTGTCAGGCGCCGGTCTACGTGTCGGTGGGCGCTGCCAGTGAGGTCGACGCACTGATCGAGCGTTTATATGGACAGGGCCGTTCGGCGATGGGCTCGTTGATCGAGACTCTCGACGAGCACGGCGGAACCGAAGAAGACATCGAGCACCTCAAGGACCTCGCCTCCGAGGCGCCGGTGATCCGGCTGGTCAACCTGATCCTGCAACGTGCAGTTGAGCAGCGCGCTTCCGACATTCATATAGAGCCGTTTGAAAGCCAGCTGAAGGTGCGCTATCGCATCGACGGCGTGCTTCACGAAGCCGAAGCGCCGCCGTCCAGCTCGTCGGCGGCAATCATTTCGCGACTGAAGATCATGGCCCGGCTCGACATCGCCGAGCGTCGCCTGCCCCAGGATGGCCGCATCATGCTGCGCATCCAGGGCAAGGAACTCGACCTGCGGGTGAGCACGGTGCCCACCAGTTTCGGCGAGTCGGTGGTGATGCGTCTGCTGGACCGGCAGACCGTCAGTTTCGACTTCCCCAGCCTGGGCATGGACGGCGAGCGGCTGCAGAACTTCCTCGACGTGCTGGAAAATCCCCACGGCATTCTGCTGGTCACCGGCCCTACCGGTTCCGGCAAGACCACGACGCTGTATACCGCGCTGTCGCGGCTCAACACCGCCGAGCGCAAGATCATTACCGTTGAAGACCCGGTCGAGTACCAGCTTGAAGGGATCAACCAGATTCAGGTCAAGCCGGCCATCGGTCTCGATTTTGCCGGGGCCCTGCGCTCCATCGTCCGGCAAGACCCGGACGTGATCATGATCGGTGAGATGCGCGACCTGGAAACCTGCCGCATTGCCATTCAATCGTCGCTGACCGGTCACCTCGTGCTGTCGACGCTGCACACCAACAGCGCGGCAGCGAGTATCACGCGGTTGCTGGACATGGGTGTGGAAAGCTACCTGATCGCGTCCACCGTTAAAGGCATCCTGGCCCAACGGCTGGTGCGAAGGCTTGATCCGCTGACGCGCGTCGCCTTCGAAGCACCCCCCGAGTTGGTGGCCGAGCATGGCCTGGACCGTTTCACCGAGCAGCGCCCGATCATCCTCTATCGCCCCGCCAGCGAATTGCCCGGCGGCGGCTATCACGGCCGCAGCGCGATCACCGAATTACTGGTGATGAACGAAGAACTGCGCGGGCTGCTGATGCGTCAAGCCGATGCTGCAACGCTGGAGCAGGCCGCCCGGCGTGGCGGCCTGCGCACACTTTATGAAGAAGGCCTGCGTCAGGCCGTGGCCGGTGTTACCTCACTTGAGGAGGTGCTGCGCGTCACGCGTGGCGACTGACCATGGCTCATTTCAAATACCGCGCCCTGGACGCCGACGGCGTTGCGCAGCACGGCACCCTCGAAGCGGCCGATGAAACCGCCGCGACCGCCATCTTGCAGAAGCGTGGCTTGTTGCTGTTGGGCCTTGAGGCCAGTGCCAACAGCGGCTTGCGCGCGGCCATGCGCCGGGGCGCCATGAACGGCGCGGCGCTGGTCAGCTTCACCCAGCAACTGGCGACCCTGCTCGGTGCCGGTCAGCCGCTGGAACGCGCCCTGACCATCCTGCTCAAGCAGACCCACGAACCCAAGCGTCAGGCGCTGCTGGAACGGATTCGCGAACAGGTCAAAGCCGGCAAGCCGCTGAGCCAGGCGCTGGAAGAAGAGCACGGCCAGTTCTCCAGCCTCTACATCAGCATGGTGCGCGCGGGTGAAGCCGGCGGTTCGCTGGAAAACACCCTGCGCCAGCTCAGCGATTACCTGGAGCGCAGCCAGATGCTGCGCGGCGAAGTCATCAACGCGCTGATCTACCCGATCTTTCTGGTGGTCGGCGTGCTCGGTTCCCTGGCCTTGCTGCTGGCCTACGTGGTGCCGCAGTTCGTGCCGATCTTCCGCGATCTGGGCGTGCCGATCCCGTTTATTACCCAAGCCATTTTGTGGCTGGGCGAATTTCTCAGCGCCTATGGCCTGCTGTTGCTCGGCTCCATCGTCGCGCTGATCTGGGGCGTGGCGGTGCTGCGCCGCGATCCGCAACGCCGGCAACGGCACGACCGGCGCCTGCTGTTCATCAAAGTTATCGGCCCGCTGTTGCAGCGGATCGAAGCCGCGCGTCTGGCGCGAACCCTGGGCACCTTGCTCAGCAACGGCGTCGCCTTGTTGCAGGCGATGACCATCGTCCGTCAGGTCTGCGGCAACTACGCCCTGCGCGCTCAAGTCGAGCAGGCCACTGAGTGGGTCAAGGGCGGCGCCACGCTGGCGCAGGCGTTCGGCGAACAGCCGCTGCTGCCGGAGCTGGCCCTGCAGATGATCGAAGTCGGCGAACAGGCCGGCAATCTGGACGGGATGCTGCTGAAAGTCGCCGACGTGTTCGACGTCGAGGCCAAGCGCGGCATCGACCGTCTGCTCGCCGCCCTGGTGCCCAGCCTCACCGTCGTCATGGCCGTGATGGTGGCGGTGATCATGCTCGCCATCATGCTGCCGCTGATGAGCCTTACCAGTAACATTTGAGGAACTACACATGCCACGATTCAACGCTGCCCAAGGCCGTCGCCAGGGCGGTTTCACCCTGCTGGAAATGCTCGCCGTGATCGTGCTGCTGGGCATTGTCGCCACCATCGTCGTGCGTCAGGTCGGCGGCAACGTCGACAAGGGCAAATACGGCGCGGGCAAGGCACAACTCGCCAGCCTGGGCATGAAAATCGAAAGCTATGGCCTGGACGTCGGCACGCCGCCGGCCAATCTGCAGCAACTGGTCAGCAAGCCGGCCAATGCCAGCGGCTGGGCCGGCCCGTATGCCAAACCTTCGGACCTGAAAGACCCGTTCGGTCACGCATTCGGCTATCGCTACCCGGGTGAGCACGGCAGCTTTGACCTGATCTTTTTCGGTCAGGACGGGCAGCCTGGCGGTGACGGCTACAAGGCCGACATCGGCAACTGGGAATAACATGCACGCCCTGCCCCGCGCCCGCGGTTTCACCCTGTTCGAATTGCTGGTGGTGATCGTCTTGATCGGCATCAGCGTCGGCCTGGTGAGCTTTGGCGTGGGTCGCGGTTTGCAGTCGGCAGGCGAGCGTCGCGCCTTGAGCGAAGTGGTGCAGTCACTGCGCGCCGCGCGAGTGCAGGCAATCGTCAGCGGTCAGCCGGCGCAGACCCGCTTTGATCTGCGCAACGGTCGTTTGCAGGGCCCGCACCTGAAAGCCGTGCAACTGCCTGCCGACATGCGCGTGCAATTACAGACCGCTGACGGCCTGGGCTCGGCGTTCGAGTTCTACCCCGACGGCGGCTCCAGCGGCGGCCACCTGCTGCTGGCACGCGGCGATAAGCACTGGCGGGTCGACGTTAACTGGCTGACCGGCAACGTTCAGTTGCGCACCCTCAATTGAGTCGTCAGCGCGGTTTCACTTTGCTGGAAATGCTCGCCGCCCTCGCCGTCCTGGCGGTGTGCAGCAGCGTGCTGGTGGTGGCTTTCGGGCAGAGCGCGCGCGCGTTACAGCAGGCGCAGCGCAGCGATCGCTTGAGTCTTGCGGCACGCTCGCTGATGGATGAAGCCAGCGCTGGTCGGTTGCAGCCCGGTCGCACCGAGGGCAAGTGGAGCGGCGTGAACTGGCAGATGGACGTCAGCTCCCTGCCCCGTGGCAATGCGCCCGCGAGCGCATGGCGACTGGATCTGGAAGTGAGCGACGGTGCGCGCCGCGCCCACTACAGCAGCCTGCAAGTGCGCAGTGCCGGTTCGGGTGCCGGTCAATGACGCGCCGAAGCCAGGGTTTCACCTTGCTCGAAGTGCTGGTGGTGCTGAGCCTGCTCGGCGTGCTGCTGACCATGGTCGGCGCCGCGATCACCGGGGCCAATCGGGCCATGGCCAAGGCCGAGCGCTACAGCACGCGGCTCGATGAGATACGTTCGACGCAGAACTTTTTGCGCAGCGCGATCGGTCAAGCGCTACCACTGGCGGCCGGCGGATCTGAGCCCGGCCAGGCGCCGGTGTTCGAGGGCGACGCCCAGGCCATGCGTTTTTATGCGCCGCTGCCCGCGACATTGGGCGGTGGTTTGTACCGGCACAGTGTGACGCTGGCACCCGGTCAGCGGTTGCAGATCAGCCTGGAGCGCTTGCGCGGTCAGGGCCTGTTGCCCGCCGAAGAGCCTCAAGTGCTGTTGCATAACGTGCGGTCGCTGCAATTGAGTTATCGCGGCGTGTCGCCCACCGGCGAATCAACGGCGTGGCTGGACCGCTGGCCATGGCCGGGGCGCCTGCCGGTCAGCGTGCGCATCGACGCGCAGCTGGCAGGGCCGGTGCCGTGGCCGTTACAAAGCGTCAACCTGCGCCTGGACCTGTCTGGGGAGGCGCACACGTTATGAATGAGCCTCGGCAAAAAGGCGTGGCGCTGCTGTTGGTGTTGTGGGTGCTGGCACTGCTCAGCACCCTGCTCGCCGGTCTGCTCGGCTGGGTGCATTTGCAGAATCGCCAGGCGCTCTGGCAGCGCCAGCACACGCAAGCCGTGCTGGCGGCTGAAGCTGGCATCGGCATGGCGGTCCTGGCGCAACTGGACCGCGACCCGGCGCGTCACTGGAAGGCTGACGGTCAGCCCCACGGTTTGCGCTTCGACGACGCCGCGCTGGCGGTGAGCCTGGGCAGCGAGACCGGCAAGCTCGACCTCAACGCCGCCCCGGCCGAGTCGTTCGCCCGTCTGCTGG
The DNA here is from genome assembly GCF_000759445.1 of Pseudomonas lutea. Classification (NCBI taxonomy): domain Bacteria; kingdom Pseudomonadati; phylum Pseudomonadota; class Gammaproteobacteria; order Pseudomonadales; family Pseudomonadaceae; genus Pseudomonas; species Pseudomonas lutea. Next base: position 601,939 of record NZ_JRMB01000001.1, on the reverse strand, counting down.
TGGCGTGCGGCGCGGCTCCGGGGCTGGCGGCAGAGGTTGCCCAGGGCCTGGAGCAGCGCCGCGGCGGTGGTCGGGCGCCGCTGCGCATGGTCGAGGAGGTGCGCGAACTGCCAGGCATCGGCCAGCCGTTGTATCAGTGCGCCAGCCCGCACGTGACCTTGTGGAGCGGGCAGACCGCACCCGACGCGCGCATGGCGTCGCCCTGGCTGCGGCGCGCGCTGGGCCTGCCGCAAGCGGGCCCGGCCACAGAAGACGCAGGCCCGGTCATCAGCATTCAAAGCCAGGCGACATTGCCCGGCGGTTACACCACGACGCTCAACGTCACGTTGTTATTGAACCCATCGAAGGAGGGAGCGCGACCGTATCGCGTTCTGCGTTGGCAAGAATGAAGCAATCATTTTTACAGCAACTCGCGCCCTTGCAGGCCCGCGTGCGCAATCAGTGGCGCGACAGCCCGGCGCAACAGTTGTGGCAGGCCTGGCTGCAGGAGTTGCAGGCGATGCTGCCGGCCAATGTGCGCGCACGGTTGATGCCCAAGGTGCGGGTACGGCTGCTCGATTGGCCCTTGCCGGAAGCGCTGCCACCGATGACCGGCGAGCGTCTGATCCTCATGCTGCCGGCGAGCATGGTGCTGGCGCAGCCGCTGCAATTGCCGCTGGCCGCGCTGCGCGATCTGCACAGCGTGGTGGGCTTTGAACTGGACAAGTACACGCCCTACCCGCGCGAGCAGATGCAGTACGTGGCCCGGGTGACCGGTAAGGGCAAGACCCTGGCGCAGGTGCTGCTGGTGGCGATACTGCGTGAGCGTCTGCAGCCGATCATCAACAGCTGCCGCGAGCAAGGCCTGTCGCTGTATGCGGTGGATGCACGCCACGCCAACGGCGAACGGCTGAACGTTGATCTGCTGCCCGCCGACATGAAGCCGGCCGCTGCGGGCTCGGCACGCCTGCCGCGTTTTCTCGCAGTGGCGTGTGGCGTCTTGCTGCTGACGTGCATGGTGCTGTGGCTGGATGCGCGCACGGCCAGGGTCGAGGCGATGCAAGCGCACGTCGACGAACAACGTTCCCAGGTGCAGGCGGTACAGAACCTGCGTCGCGAGCTCAACAACACCCAGGGCGCCGCGCGCTATCTGGCCCAGCAAAAGGCTGCGCAACCGACCACCTCCAGCGTCCTCGCCGACCTCACCGGTTGCCTGGGCGCCGACACCTGGGTCGAGCAGCTGGAGATCGCCGACGGCGGCAGCGTGTCGATCACCGGTCAGAGCGCCAAGGCGAGTGCCCTTATCGGCCGCATGAAAGACTGCCGCACCCTCAGCGATGCGCAGTTCCAGGGGATCATTCAGCCCGATGCACAGACCGGCAAAGAGCGTTTCTCGCTGCGCGCCCAGTTGCGCAAGGAGACCGCCAATGCGCCGTGAACTGACCCCACCTGAGCGCCGTGGTGCCGCGCTGATCGCCCTGGCGCTGGTGCTGTGGGCCGCCTGGTGGTTGCTGGTACAAAGCTGGTTTCTCGACCCGTTGAGCGACCTGCAGGAGCAGGCCGACACCCTGCGCCACCAGGAGCAACGCTATGCCGGCGCGCTCGCTCAACGTGACCGCCTTGAGCAGCAGTTGCAGGCGGCCCGCCGCGATCCGTCGAGCCGCAGCAGCCTGTTGCCGGGTGAAGACCCGAGCGCCGTGGCCGCCGACCTGATGCAGCGCAGTCTGGACCTGGTCAAGGCCCACGCCGATCAGGGCCCCGGTTGCCAGGTCACCCAGCGCATGCCGATCACCCCCGAACGCGACAGCGCCGAGCCGTACCGCCAGGTGAAGGTCAGCCTGACCCTGGACTGTGCCATGGAGCCATTGGTGACGTTGCTGCATGACCTTGAATACGGTCAGCCGTTTCTGTTCGTCGACAACCTGAGCATTCGCCGTGCGACCTCGGCCCCTGCCTCCGGCGGTGCCGGACGTTTGCAGGTGCACCTGCTGCTGCGCGGTTATCTGCAACAAGCAGCGCCGCACAAAGCTCAGGCTGCCGAAGCGAGAGGCGAGGCGCAGAGCGCGTCACCGCCCGATCAGGCGGATCAAGCGGATCAAGCGGATCAAGCCGATCAGCCTGATGAGCCCGATGAATCCTCAGAGAGCGAGGCGCCTGACGCATGAAGTTCGACACCTTGAGTCTCACCCTTGGCGTCGCCACTGCGCTGCTGGCCGCTGCGGCGGTCAGCCTGAGCATGGGCGCCGGTCAGGACATAGACTGGTTGCCAGCCAGCGCAGCCCGTGAAACCGCTGTGGCTGCCGGGCCTGCCGCATTGCCCGCGCTCTCGGCCCAGGCGCTGACCCTGACCTGGCAGCAGTCGATGTTCAGCCCCGACCGCAAGCCCGATCTGGTCAGCGGCAAAGCACAGGCCTCGTCGCTGGACGGCATCAGCCTGAGCGGCGTGATCGTTGACGGCTCGTCGCGCTGGGTGCTGCTGCAACTGCCGCAAAAGCGCCGCCTCAAGCTGGCCGTCGGCAGCACGCTGGACAACGGCTGGACCCTGGATTCGGTCACGCCGCAAAGCGCCACTTTCAGCCATCAGGGCCAGACCCGCGAACTGCGCCTGCCCCTGCTGCGCCTTCCGCCGCCGTCGCAAGTCCCCCCTATTACTCTTCCACACGTACCCACACCATGAACAATCGCACCCCTGAGTTTTCCCGTCTGCGCAGCCCCCTGTTGTGCCTGGCCACCGCCGTGGCGCTGGCCGGATGCGCGTCCACCCCGGAGCGTTTTGAAAACGACCCGGCCCTGATGCAGGAAGCACTCAACGGTACCGGTTCGCAGCGAGGCCCGGTCAGCGATCCGGTCGAAGCACCGAGCCCGAACAACGCGGGCGCCAGGCCTGCGCCGGCACGGCAGCAGATCATTCGCGGCAACCAGACGTTCGTGCGCGGCTCGAACCCGGCCCCGGTTGCAACGGGCAACAAAGGCGCCGCGGCGGCCACTGGCGACATCAGTTTCAACTTCGCCAATCAGCCCATCGAAGCGGTGATCAACACGGTCATGGGCGACCTGCTGCACGAGAACTACAGCATCAATCAGGGGGTGAAAGGCGACGTCAGCTTTTCCACCTCGCAACCGGTGAACAAGCAGCAGGCGCTGTCGATTCTGGAGACCCTGCTGTCGTGGACCGACAACGCGATGATCCGCCAGGGCGACCGCTACGTCATTCTCCCGGCCAATCAGGCAGTGGCCGGCAAACTGGTGCCGGAAATGCCGGTGGCGCGGCCTTCCAGCGGCCTGTCGGCGCGCCTGTACCCGCTGCGCTTCATTTCGGCAACCGAAATGCAGAAGCTGCTCAAGCCGTTTGCCCGCGACAACGCGTTTCTGCTGGTCGATCCGGCGCGCAACGTGCTGAGCCTGGCCGGTACGCCGGATGAGCTCGCCAACTATCAGGACACCATCGACACCTTCGACGTGGACTGGCTCAAGGGCATGTCCATCGCGGTGTACGGCCTGCAGCGCGCCAGCGTCGGCGAACTGATGCCCGAACTGCAGAAGATGTTCGGCCCGGACAGCGGCATGCCGTTGGCGGGCATGGTCAAGTTCCTGCCGATCGAGCGGACCAACTCGGTGGTGGCGATTTCCTCGCAGCCGCGTTACCTGAGCGAAGTCGGCGACTGGATTCACACCATCGACGAGGGCGGCGGCAACGAGCCGCAGATGTACGTCTACGACGTGCGCAACATGAAAGCCTCGGACCTCGCCAAGTACCTGCGCCAGATCTACGGCAACGGCCAGATCAAGGACGACAGCGCGGCCAAGGTTGCACCCGGCCTGCGCACCCGTTCGTTGTCATCGCTCAACGGCAGTGGCAATGGCAGCAGCGGCGGCATGGGCGTGAGCGGTCAGGGCCTCAATGGCAGCTCGGGCATGGGCGGCGGGATGAATGGCGGCATGGGCGGCGGGCTCGGCAATGGCGGCAGCGGCAACTTCCACGCCGGCGCGCAGCAGGGCGATGAAGAGCAGGACGGCGAAACCTCCGAGGACAGCGCCGACAGCAGCCAGAGCGACAGCGGCGATGCGACCGGCAGCGGCTCGGGCGCCAGCAAGCGGCTGGATGACAGCACACGCATTACCGCTCAGCAGAGCAGCAACCAATTGCTGATCCGCACGCGCCCGGCGCAGTGGAATGAAATCGAAGCCGCCATCAAACGGCTGGACAACGCGCCGATGCAGGTGCAGATCGAAACGCGGATTCTTGAAGTCAACCTCAGCGACGGGCTGGACCTCGGCGTGCAATGGTACCTCGGGCGCCTGGCGGGAAATTCCGGCAGCACCACGGTGGCCAATGCGCCTGGCAGCCAGGGCGCGCTGGGCGGCGGCGGCGCGGGCTTGGGTGCCGACTCGCTGTTTTATTCGTTCGTCAGCAACAACCTGCAGGTCGCGCTGCACGCGCTGGAAACCAGCGGTCGCACGCAGGTGCTGTCGGCGCCGTCGCTGGTGGTGATGAACAACCAGCAGGCGCAGATCCAGGTCGGCGACAACATCCCGATCAGCCAGACCACGGTCAATACCAACACCTCGGGCACTACCCTCAGCAGCGTCGAATACGTGCAGACCGGCGTCATCCTCGACGTCGTGCCGCGGATCAATCCGGGTGGCCTGGTGTACATGGACATTCAGCAGCAGGTCAGCGACGCCAACGACGCGAACGGCACCGACACTAACGGCAACCCGCGCATCTCGACGCGCTCGGTGTCCACGCAGGTGGCGGTGCAGAGCGGGCAAACCGTGTTGCTTGGCGGCCTGATCAAACAGGACAACAGCGACAATGTGTCGGCGGTGCCTTATCTAGGGCGCATTCCGGGCCTGCGCTGGCTGTTCGGCAATACCAGTAAAAGCAAGAAACGCACCGAGCTGGTCGTGCTGATCACCCCGCGCGTGATCACCAGCAACAGCCAGGCCCGACAGGTTACCGATGACTATCGCCAGCAACTGCAGCTGATCAAGCCGACGCCGGCAGGCCGGTTCTAACGACCCGCGAGGCGTTTAGCACGGGTGACGCGGAGCGTCGGGGGATGCATACCCACGCGGAGCGTGGGCACGATCATCGGCAGGCAGGTTTCACGATTCGGGTGATACCAACGCGCAATCTCGTGTAGGAGCGCGCTTGCCCGCGAAGACGGTATCCCGGACGCACTAGATGCGGCGGATGCACACACCGTTTCGCGGGCAAGCGCGCTCCTACAGGCCGAGGCCGCAACTGATCGCTGTGCGCCCAGATGGTCAGGTTGGGCGTCGCGATCACGGGCGTGAAACTCTCGAGCCTCGCCAGACACCAAGAGATACCCGACTGGCGGGTTCATTCACAAGAGAGCATGCATTTGGACAGCAACGACGGTTTGCGTTTTCAAGACGATGAATTGGCGCAAGCCCGGCAGTTCAACAAGAAGCTGGCCTGGATGCCGCGCTTTCGCATCCGCAACCGCTTCGCGCCCCTGCTGATCCAGTCGCTGCTGCGCGTCGGTCAATTGCGCGGTGCGGCCAAACTGGCGCGTTACGGCCTGGTTGCTCAACGCGCGACGGCGAGCGTTGACGGCCGGCAGGTGGCCGTACGGATCATTCGTCCCAAAGGCCAACCTAAAGGCGTGGTGCTGGATATACATGGCGGCGGTTGGGTGATCGGCAACGCGCAGATGAACGACGACCTCAATATTGCGATGGTGCGGGCCTGCAACGTCGCCGTGGTCTCGGTCGACTATCGGCTGGCCGGGGCGACACCGGTTGAGGGCCTGATGGACGATTGCCTCGTCGCCGCGCGCTGGCTGCTGGGCGAAGGTTGCCCGGAATTTGCTGGCCTGCCGGTGATCGTCATTGGCGAATCGGCCGGCGGACATCTGGCTGCGGCTACGCTGCTCCAGCTCAAGGCTTGGCCGGCGTTGTTCACCCGCGTGTGCGGCGCCCTGCTCTATTACGGCGTGTATGACCTGACCGGCACACCGAGCGTGCGCACCGCAAGCCGCGACACGCTGGTGCTGGACGGTCCAGGCATGGTCGACGCCCTGCGCCTGTTGACCCCGGGCATCAGCGAGGAGCAGCGCAAAGCGCCACCGCTGTCACCTTTGTATGGGGACTTCGCAGGGTTTCCGCCGTCGCTGATGTGGGTCGGCTCACTGGACCCACTGCGTGACGACACGCTGCAGATGGCCGAGCGCTGGTCGAAACACAGCGGGGTTGAAATTCATCTCGTCCCGGATGCACCCCACGGCTTTATCCACTTCCCTACCATGATGGCCGACCGGGTACTGGAACACAGCCGGGACTGGATCTGCCGCCGAATCGAGTCCGTTGCCGGCTAACCCTGTTGAATGCTCCTTCTGACGCGCCGACGCTGAGCGTCGCTGGAGGCATTACCACGCGGAGCGTGGGAACGATCAAATATCGCTGTGCGCATCAAGTAACGCAGATCTGTGGGACCGGCTTCAGCCGGGAAAGCGTCGGCAGCCATAACACGGAATTATGGGTACCCACAAATCTGTAGGAGCCGGCTTGCTGGCGAAGGCATCTTGTCCGCCAACACATTCAGCGCTGACCCACCGCGTTCGCCAGCAAGCCGGCTCCTACAGGGGTAGCCCTGCCCTTCCACGTGTTGATCGTCCCCACGCTTTGCGAGGGGATGCCGCCCCGGACGCTCGGCGTCCATCGCTATGACGCTGAGCGTCGCTGGAGGCATTACCCCGCGGAGCGTGGGAACGCGCGCGCATTTTAATGATGTCGGACTTGGCGCCATCATGTGGAACCGGCTTCAGCCGGGAAAGCATCAGCCGCCACACCGCAAAATCGCGGGCACCCGCAAATCTGTAGGAGCCGGCTTGCTGGCGAAGGCGTCTTGTCCGCCAGCACATTCAGCGCTGACCCACCGCGTTCGCCAGCAAGCCGGCTCCTACAGGGGTAGCGCCCTACCCTTCCACGTGTTGATCGTCCCCACGCTTTGCGAGGGGATGCCGCCCCGGACGCTCCGCGTCCATCGCTATGACGCTGAGCGTCGCTGGAGGCATTACCACGCGGAGCATGGGAACGATCAAATATCGCTGTGCGCATCAAGTAACGCAGATCTAGGGAACCGGCTTCAGCCGGGAAAGCATCAGCCGCCACACCGCAAAACCGCGGGCACCCGCAAATCTGTAGGAGCCGGCTTGCTGGCGAAGGCTTCTTGTCCGCCAACACATTCAGCGCTGACCCACCGCGTTCGCCAGCAAGCCGGCTCCTACCGGGGTAGCGCCGTGCCCTTCCGCGTGTTGATCGCAGCGACACCGAGCGTTGCAGAACGCATTACCACGCAGAGCGTGGGAACGATCAATATCGCCGCGTGCATTCAAATTACGCGGATTTGTGGGACCGGCTTCAGCCGGGAAGGCGCCAGCCGCCACAACGCAAAAAAGTGGTTGTCCGCCAGGGTTCCTTCCCGGCTGAATCCGGTACCACCATAGGCACCGCCCGAGGCAGGTTTTCCGTGCCAAACCGGTCCTGCTGCTCAACACAATCGAACCCCGCGCCCCGTCTCGGGTCTGCTCATCTATCGCTTACCCCGGAGATTGCCCCGATGTCCCCGCATCACACCCTTGTCATGCTCGCCCGAGCCGGCTATGCCGCCCGCGGCGTTCTGTACCTGATCATTGGTATTTTCGCTCTGCTCGCTGCGCGCGACTCGTCCAGGCCAAAAGACAGCCACAGCAGCCTGGAAGCCTTATTCAGCCAGCCGTTTGGCCACATTCTGGTGGGTCTGGTGGTGGCCGGTCTGTTGGCGTTCGCGGCGTGGCGGGTCTTGCAGGCCACGCGTGATGTCGACCACCACGGCACAGAGCTCAAAGGCCTGGTCATCCGCGCGGGGCTGCTGGCCGGCGGCGTGGTCAACGGCGCACTGGCGTTCTTCGCCCTGGGCCTGCTGGTCGACGGCCTGAGCAGTTCAGGCGGCTCGGGTGGCGGTCAGACCGAAGACCTGCTCGCCAAAATGCTGTCCTGGAAGCACTCCAACCTCGTCGTCTATCTGATCGCGCTGGTCCCGCTGGGCGTCGGCATCGCGCATTTCTTCAAGGGTTGGAAGGCCTCGTTCGAGAAGTACTTCGAGGCCGATGAGGAAGTGATGCGGTACGTGCGCCCAGTGTCCCGCTTTGGCTTGATCGCCCGCGGCGTCTCGTTCGTCGAGATCGGCGTGCTCCTGGCGATCAGTGGCTCAAGTTATCAGGCGATGCATCCGCCGGGCCTGAAAGACGCACTCAACGCGCTGCAAAACCTGCCGGCCGGCGGTGTAGTGCTGATGGTCATGGCACTGGGGTTGATTGCCTTCTCGGTGTACAGCTTTGCCGAAGCCGCCTGGCGCCGGATCAACATGGACGTGCCCGGCGTCACCCACGCCTGATCACAACGGCGGCAGCGTCCAGCCCGCTTCCCCGGCGGGCCACTGCTGCCGATCCACCCTGCAATTTTTTGTGCTTGAACCCTGCATGCCGCACCGATATCTGGACTAACCTTTGGGCATCCAGCAGTCCGTGTCAGTCACCCGTCGGTCCAGACGCGAGGGTTCATCATGGAAGCTTCAGCCCCTGTGCAAGTGCAGCAACGCCCGTCGCAGCAACGCCCCACCGTTCTGTTGGTGGACGATGAACAACCCATCCTCGACAGCCTGCTACGCCTTCTCGGCGAGCAACCCTACGACGTGCTGTGGGCGACCAGTGGCGAACACGCGCTGGCGATCATGGCCGAGCGCTCTGTCGACCTGATCGTCAGCGACGCGCGCATGCCCGGCATGGACGGCGCGGCGTTGCTGGCGCAGGTTTACAGCCTGTACCCGGACACCACGCGCATCATTCTCTGCGGTTACGCCGAGCTCGATACTCTGGTCAACGCCATCAACGAAGGCCACGTCCATCGCTACATCGCCAAACCCTGGACCGACGAGGATCTGATTCTGGCCCTGCGTCAGTCGCTGACGTATCAGTTTTCCGAGCGCGAACGCCACCGCCTCGAACAGCTCACACAGCACCAGAACGATGAGCTTAAGCGCCTCAACGCCACGCTGGAAAAACGCGTGCAGGCGCGCACTGCCGAGCTGCAGCAGACCGCCGACATGCTTGACCTCGCCTATGAAGAGCTCAAACACAGCTACGCCACCGGCACCGAAGTGTTTTCGATGCTGGTCAATCAGCGCCTGCCCCCGGACAAACAGACCAACCGTGAGGTGATCGACCTGATCAACGCGTGCAGCAGCCATCTGGACGTTGACGAGTCGATGCGCCGCGATCTGTGCATGGCCGCCGCGCTGTACAACATCGGCAAACTGGGCTGGAGCGATGCACTGATCAATACCCCGTCGGACATGGTCAGCCACGCCGACCGGGACACCTGGCGCAGCTACCCGCGCCAGAGCGAGTCATTGCTGATGACGCTGGAACCGATTCAGGACGCCGCCAGCCTGATTCTCCACCATCAGGAGCGCTGGGACGGCAGCGGCTTTCCGGGGCACCTCAAAGGCGAGGCCATTCCGTACGGCGCGCGCCTGCTCAAGCTCGCGGTGGACTTCATCGAACTGCAGCGCGGGCTGATTCTGGAGCGACACCTGAGCAGCGGTGAAGCGCTGTTGTTCATCCGCCGCTATGCCGGCAAGCTCTACGACCCCGCGCTGGTCGAGGACTTCGCCGGCGCCTGCGCCACGTACCTGCACGACGCGGTGCTGACCGACCCGACCGTCAAAGCCGTCAGCACTCGGGAGCTGGTGCCGGGCATGACCCTGGTGCGCAACCTGAACGCGGATAACGGCATGTTGCTGCTCAACGCCGGCAAGGTGGTCAGCGCGGCACTGATCGAGAAGCTCGCCGCATTCGAGGCAATAGAAAACAAGACCCGCTACAGCATCTTCGTGCGACTGCCCGCTCAGGTGCCCGGCGCAGAAAAAGCCAAAACCCACTGGACCGAGGTCGAGTAGCTCGGTCACGCCGGCCCCTTCCCGGCTGAAGCCGGTCCTACAAAAGATGTCGCGTGCAGCGAGATGAACCTTGCCGCGCTGCGGTCCCACACAAAAAGCCGGCTTGCTGGCGAATGCGATGATTCAGCCACCTCCGGGCCGAATGACAGATCGGGTTCGCCAGCAAGCCGGCTCCTACGAACGCATGCAGAGCCGCCATCCGTTATCGACGTCAGCATCGCCTTGAGAGGGCGACTGAGCCTGCGGCGACGTCGGGAGGCGTCTTTCATTTACCCCGCACATCCACAAGCTGTTAACCCTCTGTTGGCCATAAAACGTTCACGGGATCGAAATTTGAAGGTGTCACGCTGGGCCTGACGGGTGAATTCGCCCATCAAGCGTCGGCGAGTTTCCAGCACTCTTCTTCAGGATGATCCCCATGAAAATCAGCGTTTTCGGTAGCGGGTATGTCGGTCTGGTGCAAGCGAGTGTGCTTGCGGAAGTGGGCCACGAGGTGGTCTGCATGGACATTGACCACGCCAGGGTCGAGCAGCTGCGCCAAGGCCAGGTGCCGATATTTGAGCCGGGGCTGGCAAACCTGGTACGCGAACATCTGGACAACGGGCGTCTGCAATTCACCACCGACAGCCGTTTTGCCATTGAGCACGCCGACGTGTTGTTCATCGCTGTCGGCACGCCCTCACGCGAGGACGGCTCGGCAGACCTGAGCGGTTTCTTCGCCGTCGGCGAGGCGATTGCCACGCACCGCTCCGAGCCACTGATTATCGTCGAAAAGTCCACGGTGCCGGTGGGCAGTGGCGACGCCTTGCGCGGGCACATCGACAAGGCCCTGCGCCACGCCGGGCGGTTATTGCAGTTCGATATCGTCTCCAATCCGGAATTTCTCAAGGAAGGCTCTGCGGTCAACGACTGCCGGCGCCCGGACCGGATCGTCATCGGCTGCGACAACGAGGCCGTGCGCAACGTGATGCGTGAGCTGTACGCGCCCTTCAATCGCAACCATGACCGGATCATGTTCATGGACCTGCGCAGCGCGGAACTGACCAAATACGCGGCCAACTGCATGCTGGCGACCAAGATCAGCTTCATCAACCAGATCGCCGAACTGGCGGAACACCTGGGTGCGGACGTGGAGTCAGTGAGGCTCGGCATCGGCGCGGATTCGCGCATCGGCTACGACTTCATCTACCCCGGCTGCGGTTACGGCGGTTCATGTTTTGGCAAAGACCTGCGTGCGCTGATCCACAGCGCCCGAGAGGCCGACTGCTCGAATGACCTGTTGGCGGTGGTCGAAGCGATCAATGAGCGGCAGAAGAGCAAGCTCTTTGAGCGGGTCAGGGCTTTTTACGACGGAGATCTGCGTGGCAAAACATTCGCGTTGTGGGGTCTGGCGTTCAAGCCCAACACCGATGACATGCGTGACGCGCCCAGTCGGGTGCTGATGGAGGCGCTGTGGGAAGCCGGCGCGACGGTGCGAGCGTTTGATCCCGAAGCGATGCAGGAAACCCAACGTCTCTATGGGCAACGCAAGGACCTGGTGCTGATGGGCACGCCCGAGTCGACCCTCGATGGCAGTGACGCGCTGATCATCTGCACCGAATGGCAGCAGTTCAAGGCACCGGACTTCGAGCTGATCCAGCAACGCCTGCGTGCGCCGGTGATCTTTGATGGTCGCAATCTGTACGACACAGAACGACTGGCCCGAAGCGGTTTTCGTTATTTCCCGATCGGGCGCGGGGAGTCTTGCGAACTGCCGATCCCGCAGAAGCAATGGCGCCCTTACAAACGTACTGCAAGCGGGACCCTCGGCTGAATTCAAGGGCCCCTTCCCGGCTGAAGCCGGTCCCACACAGGTGCAGTGCAGCGCAGTGATGCATGCATCCACCTCAGTGGGACCGCGAGAAGCCAAGCCACCCGCCCAGTGGGACCGGCTTCAGCCAGGACAAATCCAAGCCACCCGCCCAGTGGGACCGGCTTCAGCCGGGAAGAAGTCGAGACATCTGGTTGATTTCGAGTGTGAAACCTCACGCCCCGACCGCCAGGGCGATGACCATGACGCCCTGCTGCTGAACGGCTTGTTCACGGGACCCGAACTAATTTTTGACAACTGCCCACCTACTATCCCGCCCACTGTCGCAAAGGTGGGCGTATTTATGCTGGTGGTTGAAGATCTGATGCTGGACACGGAAAAATACCGAGCGTTCAGGGCCGATAAACATTTGAAGCTCAATCCAACCAACATCGACATCCTGGCCTTGCTCATGGCCAGAAGTCCGGCGATCGTCAGCAAGGCGGAAATTGCGGCGAAGCTGTGGGGCGAAGACGGGGTTGAAAGAAGTACGGGGCTCGGCACTCGGGTGCATCAAATCAGAAAAGTCGTCGACGATGGCTTTGACTTTCCGCTGGTGCATACCGTGTATGGCGTCGGTTATCAATTGTGCAAATAAACCCTGCGACCAAGTGACTGCGTGTTGAGCAAGTGCACTGCAGTTGTCTGACGTTTATTTATCGCGCATTCATTTACTGCCCTTCACCATGAGTTGATTCCAGCCTTCGGGATTCAACAGCCCTCTTATCACTGGCCGGCCTTGCCGGTTCATTGAAATGAACACCACGCTGTCGTAGTCGCTCATATCAGCGTGGTAATAACCCTGTTGTTTCTCGATCTGGCTGATACAACCGCTGTGGGTCACCAGCACCAGATTGCGCTGGCTCGCTTTGTGGGCCATCACTTGATCCAGGCTCATGTTTTCGCAGTCAAAGAGCCAGTCTTGCGCCGCCACCGGATGGCCAACCAGAAACTCGGCCGTCTGCAGGGTCCGCGTTGACGGGCTGGCAACGACGTCGGTCTGCGTCAACCCAAGCCCCTCAAGCGACCGGCCGACCTCTGCCGAGACCTGCTGCCCGTGGCGGGTGATGCCGTCGCGCGGCCCGACGCAGTCGTTGTTTGATCGGTCACAGCGCTCGCCGTGGCGCACCAGCATCACCACCTCGCCTTTCTTCCAGCTGTCGTAAAGACTGGCGATGCGCGAGTGGCTGTCGATTGCCAGATCGACGGGCGACCGGGGCCAATAGGTGTAACCGGTCAATATCAACAACGACACGGCGATCGCTACAACGGTCATCAGTAGCCTGGATGTTTTGCCCGGTCGTGACAACTTGCCGGCTTTGTCAGCCAGCGGAATAAACAAGGGTTTGCGCATCATTGAGTTCAGGCCATTAGATGAATCGACAACGGCATCCATGTCGAGATTGATGGCCATCTTAAAAAGAGACACATCGTTATTTGGTTATGGCCTTGTGAAAAAAACAGTGGGCGTTGCAACCGTTGAGCAGTGGAATAAACAATGACGAAAAGTTAAATCTGGTTTGCTGACCGAGCCGGATAACCTTTGCCTATAAATATGAGCAATCCAGCGTGGCGTCCTGCGCCCAATGAACCTTTCACATCGCCGTCACCCGACATTGACCTGAACAACGATAGGTTCGGCGCGCCGTCGGTTCGAACCGGTCGAGGCAATGACGCAAACTTTTCGGGATACAACCGTGCGCAGCGAACGATCAAGATTTTATGCCTGGAACCTGGGTCTGCCGATCGCCATTGCGCTGGCGATCTTCGTGGTCTTCGACCTGACGTCGCTGGACGAAGTCATCAGCAACTGGCTGTACTACCCCGATCATGCCTTCCCCTATGGGCACAATCGTCTGTTTGAAAATCTCACGCACCGCTGGCCCCGGATCATCCCGGATCTCACCGGGGAAGCGGCCATCATTGGCGCCCTCCTCTCGTTCATCTGGCCACTGTTAAAACCGGAACGCCCCGGCCGATTGCTGAATTTGCTTGAGAAATTGCACATCGCACCGCTGCTGCGTTTTACGGCGCGCCATCGCCGCGACCTTCTGTACGTGGTGGTGGCCTTCGCTGTGGTCACCGGCATGATCCATTTCTTCAAAAGCCACACCAGCATTTACTGCCCGGTGGAGACGACGCTGTATGGCGGGGCTATGGCGAAAAAGGAATGGTTCGAGAATTTCACGCTGCTGCATGAGGCAGGCCCGGGCCGTTGCTGGCCGGGCGGCCATGCTTCGGGCGGCTTCACCATGGTCGCGTTGTATTTTGTGGCGCGTCGCTACCGTTGGCGGCATGCCAGGGCCGTCCTTTACGGCTCGATGCTCCTCGGCATGATCTACGGCACCACGCGTGTGCTGCAGGGCTGGCATTTCATGTCGCACACCTTCTGGGCAGGCGTGATCGTGTGGCTCGGTGCGCTGCTGACAGCCCTGGCCTTTTATGGCTGGCGCCAGTTGGCAACGCCGTACCGCTGAACGGCATCGAAGCGCGCTCGATAAACCCCACACCGCTCCCGTTTGCTGGCAAACTGCCTCCCCGTGACCAGCATGATAGCTTGAGGCCATAATTTCCTGGCGTTCAAGCCATCCGGCGCCTGGCGAATAACGGCCCGTGGCAGTCCCAGCACTGGCGGGCGGGCATCTGCCGTTCGTCCAGGCGCTGAACTCTCTTGCGCCAATCCCGGTCCATCACCTTCCCGAATGCCCGTTTCGAGATGTCACCCATGAAGTCGGATAACGTACATATGCCTGCTCAAACCCCGGATTTTCTCCGCGGCGGCGGTGAAATGGGGCAATTGATCCGAGACTTCGACTGGGCGGCCACCTCATTGGGCGAGCCCGCGCAATGGCCGCAGTCGTTGCGCTCGGCCATCAGCATTTGCCTGCACTCAAGCTTTCCCACGGCCATCTACTGGGGAGCGGATTTCTGCCTGTTATACAACGATGCCTGGGCGCCGATTCCGGCGGATCGGCACCCGGCCGTGCTGGGCCGGCCGGCGCGCGAAGTCTGGGCCAGCATTTGGGACATCGTGGGGCCGCAAATGGAGGCCTCCGTCAGTAAGGGCGAAGGCTTCTCGGCGTTTGATCAATTGCTGATGATGGAGCGCGGCGGCCAACTGCAGGAAACCTGGTGGAACTACAGCTTCACGCCTATCCGTGGGGAGAACGGCCTGATCGCCGGCATTCTCAATCAGGGCCATGAGGTCACCGAGCGGGTGCTGGCCGAGCGGCGCAAGGCCGAAGAACTGGTGCGCCAGCGCAAAATGTTCGAGCAGGCACCGGGTTTCATCACCATTCTCAATGGCCCCGAACACCGCTTTGAGTTCGTCAATCAGTCCTACACCCGTCTGTTCGGCGAGCGCGATTACGTCGGCAAGACCATCTATGAGGCATTCCCGGAGCTGGGTGGCCAGGGCTTTTATGAGTGGCTCGATTCGGTGTACCACACGGGCGAGCGCCTGGTGCACCAACGCACACCGATCCAGCTGAGCCATCCCGATGCCCCGTCCGAAGTCCGTTACCTGGATTTCATCTATGAGCCCCTGCTTGACCCCGCAGGCCAGGTCACCGGGATCTTCTGTGAAGGCTACGACGTCACCGACGCGCACCTGTCCCGCGCAGCCCTTGAAGCCAGCGAAGCGGCGCTGCGAGAAGAAACGCGCACGCTGGAGACACTGAACCGGGTCAACGCCGAGCTGGCTGTCGATCTCGACCTTAAACGCCTGGTG
The DNA here is from genome assembly GCF_000759445.1 of Pseudomonas lutea. NCBI lineage: Bacteria > Pseudomonadati > Pseudomonadota > Gammaproteobacteria > Pseudomonadales > Pseudomonadaceae > Pseudomonas > Pseudomonas lutea. Next base: position 586,414 of record NZ_JRMB01000001.1, on the reverse strand, counting down.
CAGACCGTGACCGACGCCGGCCGTGAGATGACCGGCGCTGCATTCGGTGCGTATTTCCATAACATCGCCGACGACAACTTCGACCTGTTCACCCTGTCAGGCGCTCAGGCGCAGGACTTTGCCCACCTGCCCGGGCCTCGGGCGACGCCGGTATTCGCACCGACCTTTCTCAACGAAGGGGTCATGCGCTCCGACGATATCCTGCAGGACCCGCGCTACGGCCTGACCTCACCCCACTTCGGCCTGCCCGCCGGTCACTTGCCCGTGCGCAGTTACCTGGCGGTTTCGGTGGTGTCGCGCTCGGGAGAAGTGCTGGGCGGTTTGTTTTACGGCCATCCCGAGCCGGGGCGCTTCTCCTCCCGGCATGAAAACCTGATGTCGGCGCTGGCAGCACAAGCAGCCATTGCCTTCGACAACGCCACCCTGTTCCAACAAGTCCAGAGCGCCAACGAGACCCTTGAGCAGCGCGTGCTGGCGCGTACTCAGGAGTTGTCAGAAGCCCATTCAGCCCTGCGTCAGGCGCAGAAAATGGAAGCGGTCGGACAACTCACCGGCGGCATCGCTCACGACTTCAACAACCTGCTCGCCGGCATCCTCGGCAGCCTGGAAATGATCGAGCGGCGCATCGCCAACGGCCGGGTGGACGCTCTGGATCGCTACGTCAATGCCGCCCACGATTCGGCCACCCGCGCAGCGTTGCTCACCCAGAGGCTGCTGGCGTTCTCGCGACGTCAGACGCTGGACCCCAAACCGACCGACATCAACCGGCTGGTGGCGGGGATGGGCCAGTTGATCTCCTCGACCATCGGCCCGTCCATCAGCACGCAGACCCTCGCCAGCGGCGACCTGTGGTTCAGCAAAATTGACGCACCCCAGCTGGAAAGCGCGCTGGTAAACCTGACCCTCAACGCGCGCGATGCCATGCCCGGCGGCGGTGAGCTGACCGTGCGCACGCGCAATGTCGCCAGCGCGGACGCAGTCAGAATAGAGGCGCAACTGGCCGAGGGTGACTACATCGAAATCAGCGTGACCGACACGGGCACCGGCATCGCCCCGGAAATTCTCGACCGGATTTTCGATCCGTTCTTCACCACCAAACCCATCGGTCAGGGCACCGGCCTTGGCCTGTCGATGATCCACGGGTTCGTGCACCAGTCCGGCGGCACCGTCAGGGCGCGTTCCACCCCGGGCGCCGGCACCACCATCGCGCTGTACCTGCCGCGTTATTGCGGCGAAGCGGAGCCGGTGTCGAACCGATGCGCCTTGCAGGAACAGGGCTGCGGTGAAAGCGTGCTGGTGATCGACGACGAACCCCACGTGCGCATGTTGATGTGTGATGCCCTGCGCGAGCGTGGTTACCGGGTCAGCGAAGCGCAAGACGGCGCGTCCGGGCTACAAGTGCTGCGCGCCATGGAAGAAGTCGATCTGCTGGTGACCGACGTCGGCCTGCCCGGTGGCATGGACGGCCGGCAAGTGGCTGACGCGGCGCGGGCAATGCGCCCTGCCTTGCGGGTGCTGTTCGTCACCGGCTATGCGGAAAACGCTGCGGTCGACGGCGACCAGCTGGAGACCGGCATGGCCGTGCTGCTCAAACCGTTCGGCATCAACAATTTCACGCACAAGGTGGCCGAGATTCTGGGCCCTGGTTCGGCCGTCAGCCACGCTCAAACCGAGGCTACAACGGTCGCGAACGACTGAAACCATTCAGCCCCAGCTGCATTGGGGTTAACCCTCCGAGTAAGATCGTTGAGTTTTTTCGCCACGGCACGGAACTCACAGGGCCGACATGCCCCTAACCACGACGTCAGCGAGCAGGCACAACGCCGGTTCCACGAGAGGTTTAGGTTTTCATGTCTTCCAGTTCCCCATCCGCCGCCATAGGCCAACCAGGCGAACAGCGCGCTTCGGCGCGGCGCCTGATTTTCATCTCGGTCCTTGTCGCCACCATGGGCGCACTCGCTTTCGGTTACGACACGGGCATCATCGCGGGTGCCCTGCCCTTCATGACCTTGCCGCTCGACCAAGGCGGTCTGGGCCTGAACCCCGTCAGCGAAGGGCTGATCACCGCATCGCTGATCGTCGGCGCAGCCTTTGGCTCGCTGGGCAGCGGTTACCTGTCCGACCGTTATGGCCGGCGCGTGACCCTGCGCATGCTGTCGATACTGTTCATCGTCGGCGCGCTCGGCACGGCGACGGCGCCTTCGGTGCCGTTCATGGTCGCGGCGCGCTTCCTGCTGGGTATCGCCGTCGGGGGCGGTTCCGCCACGGTGCCGGTGTTCATCGCCGAGATCGCCGGGCCTTCGCGACGCGCAAGGCTGGTCAGCCGCAACGAACTGATGATCGTCAGTGGCCAGCTGCTGGCCTACGTGCTAAGCGCCGTGCTGGCAGCGCTGCTGCACACGCCCGGCATCTGGCGTTACATGCTGGCCATCGCCATGGTGCCGGGCATTCTGCTGCTGATCGGCACCTTCTTCGTGCCGCCATCGCCGCGCTGGCTGGCCTCAAAGGGCCGCTTTGACGAAGCGCAAGATGTGCTGGAACAACTGCGCGACACCAAAGACGCCGCCCAGCGCGAAGTCGAGGAGATGAAAGCCCAGGAGAAGCAGGCCCACAAGCGCGTGCCCGCCCGCGAACTGCTGCGTCAGCCGTGGATCCTGAAACTGCTGCTGATAGGCGTGGGGCTGGGGTTTACCGCGCAGTTCACCGGCGTCAACGCATTCATGTACTACACGCCGATCATCCTCAAGAACACCGGCATGGGCACCAACGCCGCGCTGACCGCGACCATCGGCAACGGCATCGTATCGGTCATCGCCACCCTGCTGGGCATCTGGGCCATCGGCCGCTACGGGCGTCGGCACTTGCTGATGACCGGCCTGGTCATCGTGGTGCTGATGCAGGCGGCCCTCGGTTGCGTCCTGCAGTTCATGCCGCAGAACCTGACCCAGAGCTACACCGCGCTGGCGTGCATTCTGGTGTTCCTGCTGTTCATGCAGATGTGCATTTCACCGGTGTACTGGCTGCTGATGTCGGAGCTGTTCCCGATGCAGGTCCGCGGCTTGCTGACCGGCACGGCGGTGTCGATGCAGTGGCTATTCAACGCCACCGTCGCGTTCCTGTTCCCGATTGCCGTGGACACGATCGGCAACCCGACCTTCTTCGTCTTCGCGGCCATCAACATCGGCTCGCTGATCTTCGTCTTCACCTGCCTGCCGGAAACCAAGGGCAAGTCCCTTGAGCAGATCGAAAAACACATGAAGAAGGAGCTCTGAACAAATCGGTCCAGGCTGCTGGTATTCAGCCCAGCAGCTCGGTGATCCAGCGAATCTGTAGCGACAGGTCGCTTATCGTTTGCTCGGGCACAGCACCTCGTGCCCGGGCAAGCCCTTCCAGCGTGCGGCGTTTACGGGCCAGCCCACGCTGCCACTTGTCGATGAACGCCGGACTGCGCGCCTGCAACTGCAGCGGCCCGAAATACAGCTCTTCGGGGCTGTAAGCCACCGGTCCGCTGCGCTCGGCCACGATGATTTCGTAATCGAAGCGGTTTTCCCGCAGCAGTTCCTCATGGAGGATGCGAAAGCCATTTTCCATCAACCACTGACGCAGCTCAGGCTCGCCGCCGTTGGGCTGCAAGATCAAACGCTCACGCCCGCTCAGCCGTGACAACCCGCTGTCGAGAATGTCGCGGATCGTCTCGCCACCCATGCCGCACAGGCTCACCGCCGATATCTCATCCGACGCGTCGATGGCACCCAGCCCATCCGCCAGGCGCACTGCAATCTGTTGCTCGAAGCCACTCTCGCGCACCGTCCGCCCGGCTGCAGCGAAGGGCGTCAGGGCGATTTCCCCGGCCACCGCCGCCTCAATCAGCCCTCGGCGCAGCAAAGCCACCGGCAAGTAGGCATGGTCCGAGCCGATGTCGGCCAGCCGTGCGCGGACTGGTACCTGCGCCGCCACGCGCTCCAGACGCCTGGACAAAGTGTGTTCGTTCAACTGCAGCCCTCTTCACCTGGCCGCCTGGCGCCAACGGCCAAAACGGGGCGCAGAGTCTGTCGGGCCGGGGCGAAGATTTCAACCGCCACCGGCCTGCTCCCACGCTAAGCCGCGTGAATCGCGGACGCTTTATCCGGCAGTTGCGCGATCACCTTGATCTCGAAATCAAAGCCGTACAGCCACGTCACTCCCACCGCTGTGATCGTCGGGTGCGGCGCCTCGCCCCAGAACTCTGGCACCACCTCCCAGGCGGTTTCAAATATCGATTCGGGATCGACCATGAACACCGTCACGTCGATCACATCGTCAAACGTGCAGCCCGCCGCCGCCAGAATGGCGTTGAGATTGGTAAACGCCAGTCGCACCTGCGCCCGCAGATCAGGTTCCGGCGAGCCGTCTTCACGGCTGCCGACCTGTCCCGAAACAAACAGCAGGCCCTGGGATTTGATCGCCGGCGAGTAGCGGTTGCGCTCGTACAGCGCGTGGCGGCCAGGCGGAAAAACAACGTCGCGAACAGTCATGTGAAACCTCCTTCAGCGGAGCGGGATGCTCCGTCGTTTCGATGAGGCCACTGTAGAGCGGCGGATTCGCTGGATAAACGAGCGAGGCTGATCAAGACTGTTTGCAATCCCCAAACAATCAGGTGGCGTGATGGACCGTTTCGACGCGATGCAGGCCTTCGTCCGGGTCGTGGAAACCGGCAGCTTCACCAAAGCGGCCGGCACGCTGCACATGAGCAAAACCACCGTCACGCAGTTGGTGCAGCAGCTCGAAGCGCGGTTGCGGGTCAAGCTGCTCAACCGCACCACGCGCAAGGTCAACGTCACCGCCGACGGCGCCGTGTTTTACGAACGTGCGGTGCGGGTGCTGGCTGACCTCGACGACGCCGAAACCGGCCTCTCCAGCGCCGCCGCCGCACCCCGAGGCCGCCTGCGGGTCGACGTGCCCAGCCCCTTCGCGCGGATGGTGCTGATCCCGGCGCTGCCGGATTTCCAGGCGCGCTACCCGGACATCCAGATCGACCTCGGCGTGAGCGACCGCATGATCGACCTCATCGGCGAAAACGTCGATTGCGTGGTGCGCGGCGGTGAGCTGACCGATCAATCGTTGATGGCGCGGCACATCACGGACCTGCGCCTGGGCGTGTATGCCGCGCCCGCCTACCTGGCGCGAACCGGGGTGCCCAGTCATCCCGGTGAGCTCGAAGACATCCGGCACTCCATCGTCGGTTACCGCTGGGCGCGTACCGGGCAGTTGTTTCCCATGACCCTGCAGCGTGAGGGCGAAAGCCTGCAGATCCAAAGCCGCTACCGGCTGGCCGTGGACGATGGCAACGCCTACCTCGCGGCGGGCCTTGCCGGCATGGGTGCCCTCTGGCTGCCGCAGTACATGGCCGAGCCTTCCGTACGCAGTGGCGAGCTGCTGCCGCTGTTCGAAGACTGGCAGCTGGAGCCGATGCCGATGTACATCGCCTTCCCGCCCAACCGGCACATCAGCATCAAGCTGCGGGTGTTCATCGACTGGGTTGTGGAGTTGATGGCCGACGGGTACAACAGCCGATCACCCGCAACCGCCTGACAAGGACGACAACGCCATGGACAACACCCTCCGCTACCGCGAAGCCACACCCGAAGACATCGCGGCGATCTGCGAACTGGGGCAACTGCTCAACGCCATTCACCACGCCGAGCGTCCCGATATCTACGCCGCCGAGACGACCGATTACAGCCGGGATGCGTCGCACTGGCAGGGCTTTTTGAGCAACCCGCAACAGGTGATCTACCTGGCGTTGATCGACGGACAGCCAGCGGGTTTTGTGAGCGCCGGGATGTTCACCGCCAGCGGGCCGCTGCTGCAACCGATGACCTTCGCGCGGGTGGGCTCGGTGTGCGTAGCGGAGCGATTTTGGGGCAAGGGCCTTGGGCGTGGGTTGATGGAGCAGGTGCGGGTGTGGGCGGAGGAGCGTGACGCGAAGGATATTCGGCTGTCGGTGTGGGCGTTCAATGGCCGGGCGCGGCGGATGTACGAGGAGTTGGGGTATGAGGTGCGGGCGCTTGAGATGGGATTAGAGGTGAGGTAAGGCCTTTCATCGGGGCGCTGGACTGGTTGTAGACGACCGGTCAGTTTTGCCCTATGGTGTTGCGCATTATGAAGAAACCCAACCTGGAAATGCGCCAACACATCATCGACGTAGCCAAGTCGCTGATGACCCACAAAGGCTACACCGCCGTGGGCCTGGCTGAAGTCGTGAGCGCGGCGGGCGTGCCCAAGGGCTCGTTTTACTATTACTTCAAATCGAAGGAAGAGTTCGGCGCCGCGTTGCTTGACGAGTACTTCTGCGAATACCTCGGCCGCGTCGAAACGGTCATGACACGATCAGGCAGCGGCGCTGAAAAGCTGCTCGCCTATTTCGATTACTGGATCGAGACCCAGGGTGCTGATCATCCGGAAGGCAAGTGCCTTGTGGTCAAGCTGGGCCCGGAGGTCTGCGACCTGTCCGAAGACATGCGCAGGGTGCTGGAGGCCGGCACCGCGAAGATCATCAAACGCATCACCGCCTGCGTCGACACGGGCGTGGAAGACGGCAGCCTGCACATCGAGGAAAGCAGCGAGGCCTTCGCCGAAACCCTGTATCAACTATGGCTGGGCGCTTCCCTTCTGGTGAAGGTCAACAAGTCCACCACGTCCTTCGACACGGCCATGAGCCTGACCCGACGCCTGCTGCGGTAGCAGGCGCTTTTTTTTGGAAGATTGGTAGACGACCGGTCAAATATGCGAGTAATTATCAATGAGTGACATCAGCAACAGCACCGATTTGTTTTCTCCTGTGCAGATAGGCGCCATCACAATGGCCAACCGAATCGTCATGGCGCCCGTCACCCGCAGCCGCTACGAAGAAGACGGCGTGCCCGGTGAACTGCATGCCACCTACTACGCCCAGCGCGCCACCGCCGGGTTGATCGTCGCCGAAGCCACCAACATCTCGGCCCAGGGGCGCGGCTATGCGGCAACCCCCGGGATCTGGAGCGAAGCGCAGGTCGCTGGCTGGCGCACCGTCACCGATGCCGTACACGCGGCCGGCGGCAAAATCGTATGTCAGCTCTGGCATGTGGGCCGGTTCTCCAGCGTTGAGCTGCAGCTCAGTGGAGAAGCCCCGGTCGCGCCGTCCGCCATTCAAGCCGAAGGCAACACCTACACGGCCAACGGCTTCGTCCCGGTGTCGATGCCCCGCGCGCTGGAAACCGACGAGATCCCCGGCATCATCGAGCAGTACAAGCACGCTGCCGAGAACGCCAGGCGAGCAGGTTTTGATGGCGTTGAGGTCCACTCGGCCAATAGCTATCTCCTGGATCAGTTCCTGCGCGATTCAACCAACCAGCGTACCGACCCATACGGCGGCTCGATCGAAAACCGCGCCCGGCTGACGCTGGAGGTCACCCAGGCGATCGTCGACATCTGGGGCAACGACCGCGTGGGTATTCGCCTGTCGCCGGTCACGCCAGATGCGGGCAACACGCCGCCGGACAGCAACGTGAAGGCGTTGCACGGCTACCTGATTCAGCAACTGAACCGCTTCGACCTGGCGTATTTGCACTTTGTCGAAGGTGCCACCGCGACCTCCCGCGAAGTGCCGGAAGGCGTCGACATGGATGCGCTGAGCGCTCAGTTCAACGGTCCGTTCATTGGCAACAATAACTACGATCTGGACATGGCCATCGAGCGCCGCGCCCAGGGCAAGATCGACGCCGTCGCGTTCGGTCGCCTGTTCATCTCCAACCCGGACCTGGTCGCACGTCTGCGCCATGGCGCCGAGCTCACCATCGCCCCGCGCGAAAGCTATTACGGCGGCGGCGCCAAGGGCTACACCGACTGGCCGCTGGGCACTTACTAACCCCCCTGGCGAACCGCACCGCCTTCAGACGCTGCAGTAACCAACGGCGTAACGGCAAGGCTTTCCCGGGAAAGCCGACGCTGCCCGCACGCCCTGAATTTAGGAACATGAAGATGAATTATCTGGACAAGAAAACCGCCATCGTCACCGGCGCGTCGTCAGGGATCGGCGCTGCAACGGCCAGAGCGTTGGCCGCTCAAGGGGCCAACGTCGTAGCGGCTGCACTGGATGAGAAAGGCCTCGAATCCCTCGTCAGTGAACTCCGCACTGCGGGCTTAGAGGCGTCCAGCTTTGTCACCGACGTCACCGACGCTGAACAGACCCGCGCTCTGGCGCAGTTCGCCAAGGACACCTACGGCTCGGTCGACATCCTCGTCAACAACGCCGGGCTGATGCTGTTCTCCAACTGGGTCGATGTTGTGACCCGGGACTGGAACGCCATGATCGACGTCAACATCAAGGGCTACCTGAACACCATCGCTGCCGCCCTGCCCTTCATGCTGGAACAGAAGTCCGGGCAAATCCTCAACATGGATTCGGTGGCCGGCCACCAGGTCGGCCCCGGCGCCGGCGTCTACAGCGCGACCAAGTTCTTCGTGCAGGCCATCACCGAATCGATGCGCAAGGAACTGGGCGTCCACCACGGCATTCGCGTCAACACCGTCAGCCCCGGTGTTATCAACACCGGCTGGGCGGACAAAGTCACCGACTCGGCCGGCCGCAAAGCAGCACAAGCGCTCAACGAAATCGCGATTGCACCGGAAGACATCAGCCGCGCCGTGATCTACGCGCTGAATCAGCCGGCCAACGTCACCGTCAACGACCTGATCATTTCACCCACCCGACAGGACTGGTGATTGCGCGGCTGTTGGCCATTGAAGCTATCGCCTATCCAACTCAAACCCTGGAGTCATAAACATGAGCAAGAACATCAAAGCCGTTGCCACCCACGACTACAACGCCGTCATCGAAACGGCCAGCCGCTACGTTAAGGGCCTGCGCGAAGGCAACGTTGCGACCATCAAGCAGGCCTTTCATGAAGAGGCGGTGATGTACGGTTTCACCAACGGGCAGCTTCTGGGCGGGCCGATTGGCAACCTGTACAGCTTCGTCGAGAGCAACGGCAAGGCGCCGGACATCACGACGCATCTGGATGTCCTGGCGATTACCCCGACCACGGCGGTGGTACGGGTGGACATGGAGAAGGACGCCATTGGCGCGGATTACAACGACTACCTGACGTTGATCAAGATCAATGGGGACTGGAAGGTGATTGCGAAGGTTTATCACCAGTTTGGGGGGTAGGCCCCGACGCCGATTAGGGACGCATGCCCGGGGTTTCGACCTCGGGCATGCGCCCTGCTTGTAGCGGCCGGTGTGGTGCGGTTAAGTCCACGTCGCACATTTTGCAGCAGCCGGCTTGCTGGCGAACGCATTTTCGCCAGTCACTATCTTCATATTTGACAGACCGCGCTCGCCATCAAGCCGGCTCCTACAGAGAATGCGGTAGCCCGGACGCCGTGTGCATGGCGCCTGACGCATTCTGGGACCGGCTTCAGCCGGGAAGGCGTCAGATGTCACGCCGCAGGGCTGATGCCGTGCCCACATTTCGTAATCTCACGCCGCCGAACCGATGCCGTGCTCCCAGTTCGTAATGCCTCGCCGCCGAACTGATGCGCTACCCAAATTTCGCAATGTCACGCCGCCGAATTGATGTCGTCCGCAAAGTTCGTAGGAGCCGGCTTGCTGGCGAATGCATTGTGCCAGTCACCATCCCCTTATTTGACGGACCGCGTTCGCCAGCAAGCCGGCTCCTACAGAGAATGTGGTAGCCCGGACGCCGTGTGCATGGCGCCTGACGCATTGTGGGACCGGCTTCAGCCGGGAATGTGTCAGATGTCACGCCGCAGGGCTGATGCCGTGCCCACATTCCGTAATCTCACGCCGCCGAGTTGATGCCGTTCGCAAAATTCGTAGGAGCCGGTTTGCTAGCGAATGCATTGTGCCAGTCACCATCTCCCTATTTGACGGACCGCGTTCGCCAGCAAGCCGGCTCCTACAGAGAATGCGGTAGCCCGAACGCCGTGTGCATGGCGCCTAACGCATTGTGGGACTGGCTTCAGCCGGGAAAGCGTCAGATGTCACACCGTCGAATTGATGACGTGCGCGTGTCGTAATGTCACGACACCGAATTGATGTCGTTCGCAAAATTCAGCCCATCAGCCCATCAGCCCATCAGCTCGGAAATCTCGATCAGGTTCAAATCCGGATCGCGCACGTAAACTGAACGGATCGGCCCGGTCGCGCCCGTGCGGTCGACCGGGCCCTCAATGATTGGCCACTGTTCTTGCTGCAGATGCGCGATGACTGCGTCCAGGCCTTGGCTGGCGATGAAGCACAGGTCCAGCGCGCCCGGCACTGGCAGGTGCGCCTTGGGCTCAAACTCATGACCGCGCTGGTGAACGTTAATTTTCTGGTTGCCGAAACAGAAGGCCAGGCGGCCGCTGCCGAAGGTTTCCAGGCGCATGCCCATCACCCGCACGTAAAAGTCCTTACAGGCTTCGACGTCGATGGTGGTCAGGACCAGATGGTCGAGGTGATCAATCATTACGTGCGCTCCATGGAATCGTCAGCCGGGCGCGGCCATCATCGGCCGCCTGCCGGTGCGTTCCGGACGGGTTGAGTAGTGAGTCCCGATCATCCCCGAAAAACAGCACCCTGCACATCCAGGCAAGCGCTTTGTCGGGAATGGCGCCGACGCGTACAACAGCGCCGGCATCGGTCGGCGTCGTCGGCAGCGACAGCCATCGGCATTGGCATTGGCATCAGCATCAGCATCAGCATCAGCAGCCATTGGCATTGCCACCGGCATTAACACCGACATCAACACCGGCCGGGCACGGCACCGATGTCAGCGCCCGCCTGCTGCGTTCAGCCCTCGTTCTTGTCCAGCGTCCGCAATTTCTGCGGCAGTGCCCACATCAACAGCGCCGCAGCGATCAGGCTGCTCACCCCGATCACGTACAGCGCCGGGGTCGTGCTGCCGGTGAGGTCTTTGATAGCGCCGACCATCACGGGGCTGACGATGCCGCCAAACTGCCCCAGTGTGTTGATCAGCGCAATGCCACCGGCAGCGCCGGCACCTGCGCCGGCGAGGAGCTTGGGCGGCAGTGTCCAGAACGCGGGGATCGACGCGACGATGCCGCCGCCCAGCATCGCCAGAGAGACGATGAGCAAGCTGGTGTGCTGAGCGAATATGCCGGCGCTGAAGAAGCCGATGGCCCCCAGCACCACCAGCCCGCAGACGAATTTGCGGCGCTCGCCGCTGGCGTCTGACAAGCGTCCCACGACGATCATGCTGATGGCCCCGAAGATATAGGGAATCGCCGTGAGCAGGCCGATGACTACAGGGCTCTCGACGCCCGCGCTGCGGATCAGCTGCGGCGCCCAGAAATTCAAGCCGTAGGACGCCACCTGGATGAGGAAGTAGATGAGCCCGAGCATGAGAAAGCCGGGCATTTTCAGCGCCGTTAACAGCGAGCCGCCGTGCTTGTTCGGCTCATGCTGGGCAATGCGGCTGGACAGATGGGCTTTCTCGGCATCGGTGAGCCAATGCGCATCCGCGACCCGATCCTTGAGCAGCTTGAGCACGGCGAAACCCAGCGCGATGCACGGCAGGCCGCCGAGCAGGAACAGCCAGTGCCAGCCGCGCATGTGCATTACGCCGTCCATGTGCCCGAGCACCAGGCCCGAGATCGGTGCCCCGAGCAACCCGGCAAACGCCGAGGCCAGGAACAGAATCGACGTGATCCGGCCACGGTAGGTCTGCGGAAACCACAGCGTCAGGTAATAGAGCACGCCCGGCGCGAAACCGGCTTCCATGGCACCGATGATGAAACGCAGCACGTAGAACTGCCATTCGGCGTTGACGAACACCATGAGCGCGGTCGCTATGCCCCAGGAGATCATGATCCGGGCGATCCAGCGCCGTGCCCCGACCCGGTAGAGCATGATGTTGCTCGGCACTTCAAACAGCACATAGCCGATGACGAACAGACTGGCGCCCAGGCCATACGCCGTGTCGCTCAGGCTCAAGTCGGTCTGCAGCTGAAACTTGGCGAAACTGATGTTGATGCGATCGAAGAACGCAAACAGGTAGCAGACCATGATCAACGGCATGAGGCGCCACGCGACCTTGCGGATCAGTGCTTTTTCAGCGTTTACAACCTCGGCGAGGCTGCTGTCCGGGGTCAGAACAGAAACGGTCATTGCGGTTACTCCAGAGGGACTTCCCGTAGGCGTCCTATTGTTTTTGTTGTCTGGCCGAGCGCGCAGGCGGCGTGCTCGCGAGTGCGTGAATCCTTGATGTGGCTAAAGCCGGCCGCGCCTCGCCTGTCATCTCGGGGCGCAGGCCGGGCGGCACAGGTTTAGCCGGGCAGGTTTTCCGGCGCCGGGTGCAGGTCACAATTGCGCCCGGCCTTGGCCACCTGGCCCGGCATCTCGTGACCCAACAGCGCAGGCAGGCCGCGCGACAGATTGAGCAACAGCGGCAGATCGATGCCGGTCTCGATGCCCATCTCGTCGCACAGGTTCACCAAATCCTCCGTGCAGATGTTGCCCGACGCGCCTGGCGCGAACGGGCATCCACCCAGCCCGCCGAGGGACGCATCGAAGCGCCGCGCGCCGGCCTCATACGCCGCCAGCACGTTGCTCAGGCCCAACCCGCGCGTGTTGTGAAAATGCAGCGTCAGCGCCGACGCCGGCACCCGGCTCAACACGCGCTGTACCAGGGCAAAGACCTGACGCGGGTTGGCCATGCCGGTGGTGTCGGCCAGTGTCACGCCGTGCATGCCCAGCGCCAGATAAGCGTCGACGATCTGCAACACGCGGTCCTCATCAATGCGGCCCTCGAAGGGGCAACCGAACGTAGTCGCAATGGAACCGTTCAGGCTCAGCGACGTGCCAGAAGCCAGCGCCGCCACATCGGCGAACGCGGCCAGCGACTGCTCGCAGCGCATGCGCATGTTCGCCAGGTTGTGCGTCTGGCTGGCGGACATCACCAGGTTCAGCTCATCGGCGCTGGCCTCGATGGCCCGCTGCGCGCCGCGTAGATTGGGGATCAATGCGACGTAGGTCACGCCAGGCTGGCGTGCAATGCCGCGGAACACCTCATCGCCGTCACGCAGCGCCGGGATGGCCTTGGGCGAAACAAAAGAACCGGCTTCGATACGGCTGAAGCCGGCCAGAGAAAGCTGATTGATCAGGGCAATCTTGTCGGCGGTTTCCACCCAGGTCGGCTCGATCTGCAAGCCGTCGCGCGGCGAGACTTCCTGCACGATCAGGCGCTGGGAAAAGTCGGTGATCATTGCACCACCCCGCTGGCTTTGAGCTGGGCAATGTCGGCGGCCGTCATGCCCAGCTCGCCGAGCAAGCTGTCCGTGTGTTGGCCCAGCGCGGGGCCCTGCCAGTTGACCGAGCCGGGCGTGTCGGAGAGTTTCGGGACGATGCCCGGCATCTTCACCGAGGCCCCGCCCGGCAGCTCGGCGTCGAGAATCATCCCGCGCGCCTGATAGTGCGGATCGGCCACGATGTCCGCCACGTTATAGATACGCCCCGCCGGCACCTCTGCCTGCTCCAGTGCCTTGAGCACCTCATCGATGGGCCGCGCCGAGGACCAGGCGCTGATCGCGGCATCGAGCAGGTCGCTCTGCGCAGCGCGGCCATCGTTGTGGGCGAACGCCGGGTTTTCGCCCAGATCATCGCGGCCGATGGCCTGCATCAGGCGCTTGAAGATCGGATCGCTGTTGCCGGCAATCACCACGTAGGCGCCGTCGGCCGTCGGGTAGGTATTGGACGGCGCAATGCCCGGCAACGCGCCGCCGCTGCGCTCGCGCACATGGCCGAGCATGTCGTACTCCGGCACCAGGCTCTCCATGACGTTGAACACGCTCTCGGCCAGCGAGACATCGACGACCTGGCCGTCGCCCTGGCCGGTCTTGACCCGCAGCAGCGACATCAGCGCGCCCATCACCGCGTGCATCGAGGCCAGCGAATCGCCGAGGCTGACGCCCACTCGCGCAGGCGGCGAGCCCGGCGTGCCGGTGGTGTAGCGGATGCCGCCCATGGCCTCGCCAATGGCACCGAAGCCGGGACGGTCGCGATAAGGGCCGGACTGGCCGTAGCCGGAGATGCGCACCAGGGTGAGTTTGGGGTTGAGCGCGTGCAGCACCTCCCAGCCCAGGCCGAGCTTTTCCAGCGCGCCGGGCCGCAGGTTTTCGATCAGCACGTCCGCGCTTTCAGCCAGCCGCTTGACGATGTCGATGCCTTCGGCGGATTTGAGGTTCAGCGAGAGGGATTTCTTGTTGCGTGACTGCAGGTACCACCACAGCGACGTGCCTTCGTGCAGCTTTCGCCATTTGCGAAGCGGGTCGCCCTGCCCCAGCGATTCGATCTTGATCACTTCGGCGCCGAACTCGCCCATTAGGCGGGCTGCAAAGGGTGCGGCGATCAGCGTGCCGATTTCGATGACGCGGACGCCTTGAAGGGGGCCAGTCATGGAGTTACCTCGAGTCTTTCTTGGAATTTGTAACCCAGACTAGAGGCGCATCTTGAGCAAATCCAACCGTCAGTTGGCAACAGCCGTTCGCGAAACGCGAAGGCTCAGTCGTCGTGGCGCTGCAGGTGCTCGAACAGTAACTGGCTCACCGGCGACAGCGCGCCCGTGTCGCGCACCACCAGAATCAGCGTGCGCCGCGCCCACGCATCGCTCAAGCCCACGGCCTTGAGGCCCAACGACGGGCCGAGCAGATCGAACGCCCTGCGCGGCAACACGCCAATGCCCATGTCCGCCTGGACCATCCGGCACATCGCATCGAAGCCCGGGACATGGATGCGCACCCGCAGCGGCCGACCATGGGAACGCGCAGCGTTCTGGGTGCGCATGTTGATCGAGCTGGCGGCGTGCAGGCCGATGTAATCACTGCCGAGGGTGTCTTCGAACGCGACCTGCGTCCTGCCGGCCAGCGGATGATCGGGGCGCATCACCACCACCAGTTCGTCGCGGCGGTAAGGAGCGCTGAGCAGGCCCTGCACGTCGGTGTCTTCGGAACAGATGCCGATGTCGGCAACGCCGTCGACCAATCCCTGCACCACGCCGTTGCTCGGCCGCTCTTCGAGGTCCACCTTGACCAGCGCATGGCTGGCGACAAAATCGTGAAGGTCCTCGGGCAAAAACTGAATGATCGCCGACAGGTTCGCCAGCATGCGCACGTAGCCGCGCATGCCCTGCAGGTGCTCATCGAGTTCCAGGCCCATCTTTTCCAGATCGGAAAGCATGCGCCGGGCATGGTGCAACAACGTCTCCCCCGCCGCGGTCAGCCGCATGCCTTTGGCATTGCGCACGAACAGGCCGATGCCGAGCACTTCCTCCAGCTCCATCAGGCGCTTGCTCGCCGCCGACACCGCAATGGCTTCCCGGCTGGCCGCGCGGGTCAGCGTGCCTTCCTCGTACACTGCAACGAACAGTTTCAGGGTGATCAGATCAAGACGACGGAGGAGATTTTTCTGCAGCATGGAGAATGCCCGGCCATGGGGAGGGCCGAAGCATACACCGGGCAGGCGATCACACCAGCCGCGCGCCACCATCGATGTTCAGCACGGCGCACGATAATGGCCTGCCCGTGCGTAGCGCTTGCGCTGCAGAAGAGAGAATCGAAAACGCCCGGGGAATAAATCCGCATCGAGCGTCGTCCTTCTTGTGAACGCTTCAGCCAGGAGGAAACGCACATGTTGAAATTCCATCGCCGCATGATCATCGGCGGACTGGTCCTGCACCTTGCAGGGCTGTCTGTCGCCCAGGCGCACGAAGGCCATATGCACGGCGATGCCGGCGATCCCGTAGCCACCGAGGCGCCTTTCATCAGCGAGAACAACGCTGCGATGGACAAGATGATGGCCGGGATGGACGTCAAGCCCAGCGGCGACGTCGATCGCGACTTCGTCGCCATGATGACTGCGCATCATCAGGGTGCCATCGACATGGCGTTGAGCATCCTCAAGTACGGCCACAACGAACAACTCAAACGCATCGCCCAGGAAATCATCGTTGACCAGCAGCAGGAAATCGCGGCCATGGCCCTGGCTGTCGGGCAACCGCTGCCCCCTTCTGTCGCCGCGCCCACCCAAGGGCCTGCCCAATCGCCTGCGCAACCGCCCGCACAATCGACGACCCGGCCACCTGTCACCCAGCCTTGATTGCCTACCCCTTGATTGCCAACCCCTTAATTGCCAACCCCTGATCGCTGACCCGACGCCACCCCCGGAAGGAACGAACCGATGAATGTCCCTCGCTTGCCACTCGCGCTGCTGACCAGCGCCCTGCTGACCGCCTCGATGTCGACTTTCGCCGGGCAAATCCCCGGCAAGGCCTCGGCCAGGGACATTCCGGTGTCCCATACCGACCGGGTGTACGCCGCCGAGCAGTTTTCCAACACGGTCTCGGTGACCGACCCGGTCGACAACAAGCTGCTTGGCGTCATCAGCCTTGGTGACCCGCAGCCCGGCAACCTGAGCCCGCTGTACAAGGGTGAAGTGCTGGTCCACGGGCTGGGCTTTTCGCCGGACCACAAAACCCTGGCGGCGGTGTCGATCGGCACCAACTCGGTGTCGTTCATCGACACCGAAACCAACACCGTGAAGCACAAGACGTACGTGGGGCGTGCGCCTCACGAGGCGTTTTTCACGCCCAACGGCAAAGAGGTCTGGGTGACCGTGCGCGGTGAGGATTACGTGTCGGTGATCGACGCGAAAACCTACGTGGAAAAAACCCGCATCAAGACGCCGGCCGGTCCCGGCATGCAGATCTTCTCGCCGGATGGTAAATACGGTTACGTGTGTTCGTCGTTCAATCCGGAAACCGTGGTGGTGTCCGTCGCCGATCACAAAATCGTCGGCCATGTGCAACAGGCCAGCCCGTTCTGCCCCAACATCGCGGCGTCGGCGGACGGCAAGCAGGTCTGGTTCACCCTCAAGGACGTGGGCAAAGCTCAGGTCTTCGAAGCGACGCCGCCGTTCAAGCTGCTCAAGACCCTGGACATCGGCCCGATTGCCAACCACGTCAACCTGGTCAACAACGCCAACGGCTCGTTCGCTTACATCACCGTGGGCGGGCTCAATGAGGTGCAGGTCTACCGCACCGACACCTTTGAGAAGGTGGCTACGATCGCCGTTGGCAACCTCCCCCATGGCGTATGGCCTTCGGGCGACGGCACCCGGATTTACGTCGGCCTGGAAAACGCCGATGCGTTCGCGGTGATCGACACGCTGAGCAACAAGGTCATTGCCACCATTCCGATCGGCCAGGCACCACAGGCGATTGCCTACGTGCCTAACGCGGTCGAGAAAGGCCCCGGCACCGATAACCTCAAACCGCTGGGTGTGGCCGGTCAGGCGGTGCACTTGACGCTCAACGCGGTGGGCAAGACCGCCGACCAGGCGCCGACCAGTGTCAGCCTGTTCAATCAGGGCCTGACCCAAGTGCTGCAAGCCGCCGTCACCGGTCTCGACCCCAAGCAGCCCTACACCCTGGCGCTGGCCGACAAAGCCGATGGCAGTGGCACGTTGCAACCGTTGGCCGGCTTCATGACCAACCCGGCCGGTTCGGCAATTGTCAACGCCATCGGGCCGATCCGTCAGATCGTGCAAAGCGAAGCGGCCGAGCAGCGCCGCTACCTGGTGATCGTGTCCGGCAAGCCGGAACAAACGGGCGGTCTGGTTCAGGTTCAGGCGCAGTAATCGGCCCGGTGGACTTGCATGAGCCGGCGGCAGGCCATTAAGCCGTAACGGTCAGGCCGGTCCACTGCTCGGACAGCGTCCACAGGCGTTCGGCAAGTTGTGGGTCAACGGCCCGGCTTGCCACGCCGGCCCGACCTGTACGCGGGTCGTTGGGGCCGGCGATGTTGCAGTCCTCGCAATACACGCCGCCTTTGCCGTCCAGTGCTCGGCTGGTCGCACACCACAGAACCGTGGCCGCACCCTGCTCTGGGGTTTTCAGGCCCGCCGCCGGGTCCAGCCGTTGATTGCCCTGCTCGTCCAGCACGCCGAACGCAGCGATCTCATCGGGGCTGAGGTGTCGGCTGAGGTCCGTGAGAATCTGTCCCGGATGCAACGAAAACCCGCGCACGCCATGCTTGCGGCCGCGGCCGTCGAGCGCGAGGGCAAATAACGCATTGGCGGTTTTCGATTGCCCATAGGCCACCCACTTGTCATAGGGGCAACGCTGAAAATCGATGTCCTCGAAGTCGATTCCGGCGATCTGATGGCCTCGCGACGACACCGAGATCACCCGCGCGTTGCCTGCGGCCGCCAGCGCCGGCCAGATTCCGCAGGTGAGGCGATAGTGCCCCAGGTGATTGGTCGCAAACTGGCCTTCGTGCCCGTCGATGTCGCGCATCAACGGCGAAGCCATGACCCCGGCGCAGTTGACCAACAGCGCGACCGCCTGCCCGTCCTCGACGACGCTGCGGCTGAACGCCTCCACCGAAGCGGGGTCGATCAAATCCATTTCACGCACCTCAACGTGTCCCGGACCGGGAATCCCTGCCAGAGCGGTACGGGCGCGACCCGCGTCTCTGGCGGCCACAATGACGCGAGCGCCTGCAGCGGCCATGTGTCGAGTGGTGATCAGACCAAGGCCGGAATGGCCACCCGTGACAATGACCAAGTGGCCAGTCAGGTCAATGCCCGCCATCACCTCGGCGGCGCTGCTGGCGGCGTTGAAGGACGTAGCGATGGGGTATTGAGCGGTCGTCGTGCAGGTCGTGGTACTGGTCATGGTGAAGTTCTCGGCGGAGTTTCGCGAGAGCGGATTGTTGGCTAAGCTCACCAGACGAACCAGCCAGATAAGTCCGAATTTCTGTCGTGATTATCCAGAACCCTCCTTCCGACCCGCTTTCAGACGTACTCGCCCTCGCCGGACTGCGCGCGGCCTGCTCCGTGCGCCTGCGCGCCGGTGGGGAATGGGCGCTGCGATTCCGGCCTATCGAACTGAAATTCAACGTCGTGCGTCGGGGTGAATGCTGGCTGCGAATCGAGAACACCCCCGCCCGCCTGATGCGCACCGGTGACTGCTTCGTGGTCTCCCGCACGCCCTTCATCTGGCGAGCGGCCCGGACATCGCGGCGGTAGACGCTGCGGCGGTGTTCTCGACGGCCAATGAGTCGGCGCGCTTCGGCGCTGGTGATGAGGTGGAGTTGCTGGGCGGCAGCGTCTCACTGGTTAGCCCCGGCGCCGTGGAGTTGCTCGACCTGCTGCCACCGGCGTTGATCATCCGGGCCGAAAGTGGCGCCGCCAGCTCGTTCGGCTGGCTGCTGGACGAGCTGGACCGGGAATGGCAATCGGGCCTGATGGCCGGTCAGGCGATGTGCAACGACCTGCTGCGACTGATATTCATACATGCCCTCAGGCACCACATCACGACGGCCGATGCGGCTGATCTGAAATGGCTCGGCGGGTTGCGTCATCCATCCATCGCACCAGTGCTGCGCGCCATTCACGGCGCGCCGGAGAAGAGCTGGAGCCTGGCTGAGCTGGCAAGCCTGGCGTGCCTGTCCCGATCCGGTTTTGCAGCGTTATTTAAAAGCGTGGTCGGTCAGGCGCCGGTGGAATACGCGACGCGCTGGCGTATGCAGGTCGCCGCGGCGCGTTTGCTCAACGGCGTGGACAGCGTGGCGACGGTTGCCGCAGCGTTGGGTTACTTATCCGACGCCGCGTTTGGCGCTGCCTTCCGCCGCGTTCATGGGCAATCGCCCGGACGCTATCGCCGTCAAACCGCCGGTATCAGCCCCGATTCACGATAGTCCTGAATCAGCGCGTCAAACAGGCTGATGTCGGACCGCGTACGGGCGATCAACTGCGCACCTGCGATGGCGGTGTAGATCGACAGCGCCCGACGCTCGCAGCGTTCGGCATCGCCGAGTCCGGCGGCCATCAGCACATCAGCGAGCCAGCGCACATTGACGTCAGCGAAGGCTTTGACCTCGCGGCGAATCTCGTCCGGCAGGTCTTCATGCTCGGCGGCCATGAAGCTGGACAGGCATAACCGGTTACCGTTTTCCAGCGAACTGCGAAATATCGACGGGTAGCGTTCAAGGCAGCGAAGCGGGTCGGGGTCGGCCTCGCGCATGTCCTCCAGCACCCGGGCGGTGTCCTGCCAGTAACGCGCGGCAACGGCAGCGCCCAGATCGGCCTTGCTCGGGAAGTGGTAGTAAATACTGGCATTCTTGATGCCCACCGTTTCACCGATGCTTCGGAAATTGATGCCGCTGTATCCGTGCAACTGCGCTGCGGTCTTGGCGGCGGCAAGGATGGCTTCGCGCGCGTTCACGCTCACGGTGTATTCCTCTTTGGATGGCTGAATGCCGGGCATCGTACACCAAACATCTATTACCTGCCAATTGACAGGTAGGGCTTGACAACGCCCATTGAGAAGATGATTATCAGCTCACCTACCAACTGACAGGCAGACAAACTGATGAGCACTCCCACTTCCCAATCCGACGTCGCGCAGATCCCGATGATGACCATCTACGACTGGTTCAACGGTCCCTACCCCGCTCGCGTCCGCATCGCCCTGGCGGAGAAAAACTTACTGGACCGTATCGAGTTCGTGCCGGTGAATCTCTGGAAGGGAGAGCACAAGAAGCCGGAGTTCCTTGCGATCAATTATTCCGGGACGCTGCCCGTGCTGGCGCTGGCCGACGGCACGTTGATTGCCGAATGCACGGCCATCACCCAGTACCTCGACTCCCTGGTCGGCAGCCCGGACCTGACCGGCG
Organism: Pseudomonas lutea; assembly: GCF_000759445.1. Lineage (NCBI taxonomy): Bacteria > Pseudomonadati > Pseudomonadota > Gammaproteobacteria > Pseudomonadales > Pseudomonadaceae > Pseudomonas > Pseudomonas lutea. The sequence continues at coordinate 565,696 of NZ_JRMB01000001.1, read as the reverse complement.
CGACGCCGGTGGAAAAAGGCCGTATTCACATGATGACCAAACGCGCGGAAATCGAATTTCTCGATGCGGTCAGCGTGTACTTCCACCACGGCACGCCGGGCCTGGGCCCTGAGGTCGAGCTGTACCAGAACGCCGAATGGGGCGACCGCATGCGCGATAAGGCGGTGCGCGGCATGCACCACTTCGACAGCGTCCTCAAGACTCAACCGTTCGTGGCCGGGGAAGCGTTTTCCATGGCCGACATCGCGGTGTTTGGCGGCATGATCTTCGCCTCGCTGGTCGAACTCGCCGTGCCAGCGGAGTGCACCGCTCTGCTGGAGTGGCATGCGCGGATGAATGAACGCCCCAGCGTCCAGGCATGGCGTGCCATGGTGGCAGCCGGCGCGCCACAGCTTTAAAAAGCGCTGCGGTCGCCGCCCTTGTCTGGGCGGCAACCGCAGCTGACGCACGTTGGCCGCGACCCAAATACTGCATTAGCCCCAAAAAGAGGACGGAGTGTCATCAAGCTGAACCGTTTCATGTCGATATCCCGGTGATTTCCTCACTTATGGACAGCCCCGACATGACCCTCAGACGCCTCAATATCGCCCCCCGCTCTTTGATCTGCTTTGGCTTTTTCGCCCTGCTGATCGCCGCCGTCGGACTGTTTTCGCTGCTGCAATCGTCGAAACTCAAGGACGCCCGGGACGCACTGCAGGACAACGTGCTGCCTACCCTTCTCACCATCGCTGACATCAAAGCCGATCTGCTGAACATCCGTCTGGGCAACTCCAGCCTGCGGGCGGCACAAAGCGCAGCCAGCACCGACGCCGCCCGCGCGCGCGTTACCCAAGGACGCGCGCAGCTCGAAAAGGACGTTCAACAACTGCGACCATTATTGATTTCCGAACGCGGCCTGAATGCCTACCAGCAGATGGAACGGGACATGCAGACCTATCTGGGCGTGCATGCGCGCTTCCTGGATGCCGTGGCGCAAAAGCGCGACGACGTTGTCGCTGCGCTGACCGAACCTGCCGGCGAGCAAACCCGCGCCGCCGACACCCTGGCCAAGGACATCGCTACCATTGCGCAGATGGCCAACGAAAAAATGCAGGCGTCGGATGTGGCCGCCGATGACAGCTACGTCCAGGCGCGCACCGTGATTATTGGCGCAATCGTGCTGGCACTGGTTGCCACCTTTGCCCTGGCGGCGCTGTTCACCCGCAGCCTGGTCGCGCCGATTGCCAAAGCCCTCGCAGTGGCCCAGGACATCGCCGGCAACGACCTGAGCAAAACCATTGTCGTCGACGGCTCCGATGAGCCGGGGCGTCTGTTGCAAGCGCTGTCGGTCATGCAGCAGAACCTGCGCCGCACGCTCTCGGAGCTGGGCCACTCGTCCAATCAACTGGCCTCGACTTCGGAAGAAATGACGGCAGTGACCGAAGAATCACTGCGCGGGGTTCAGCGCCAGAACGACGAGATCAACCAAGCCGCCACCGCTATCAATCAGATGAGCGCGGCGGTGGAGGAAGTTGCGCACAATGCTTCTCTGGCTTCAACGGCTGCCCGCGACTCCAGCGACTCGGCCGAGCACGGCCGCCTGCGCGTCAACGAAACCATTTCGGCCATCAACGAGCTGCACCAATCGGTGGGCAGCACGGCAGTCGAGATCAACGGCCTTGCCGGGCAGGTGCAGAACATCAGTGGCGTGCTCGACGTCATTCGCGGCATCGCCGACCAGACCAACTTGCTGGCGCTCAACGCCGCCATCGAGGCCGCCCGCGCAGGTGAGGCAGGACGCGGGTTTGCCGTGGTGGCCGACGAAGTGCGCGCGCTGGCGCATCGCACGCAACAGTCCACCGCCGAAATCGAAAAAATGATTGCCTCGATCCAGGGCGGCACGCAAAAGGCGGTGAACGCCATGGGCCAGAGCAGCGAACGCGCACGGGTCAGCCTGGACGTGGCCGGCGCTGCCGGGCGCGCATTGGCAGACATTCAGGCGGCCATCGTGTTGATCAACGAACGCAACGTCAGCATCGCCACCGCCACCGAGGAGCAAGCTCAGGTCGCGCGCGAAGTTGACCGCAACCTGACCAGCATTCGGGACCTGTCCCTGCAGACGTCCGCGGGCGCCCATCAGACCTCGGCAGCCAGCAGTGAGTTGTCACAACTGGCAGTGGGCCTGAACGGCCTGGTGATGCAATTCAGAACTTAAACGGATGGCGGGCATCGCACCCTCAAGCGATCATTACGCGTACTCAAAGGGGGTGGTCATATGGAGACTGTGAAATCGCAGCCCGGCAGGTTGGCAGCAGGCCGCGCCGTCGTGTTGTTCGACGGCACCTGCAAGCTGTGCAACGGCTGGGCGACATTCATCATCCAGCAGGACAAAGAACGTCGCCTGACGCTGTCGGCCGTGCAATCGCCCGAAGGTCAGGCGTTGCTGAAATGGGCGGGCCTGCCGCAGGACGCGTTCAATACCATCGTGTTGGTGGAGGACGACCGCTTCTACGTTCGCTCGGATGCCATGTTCAGGATCATCGCCCACCTGCCGGCACGCTGGCACTGGCTGCTGCTGGGGCGGGTCTTTCCAAAAGTGATCCGCGACTGGCTGTACGACAGGATCGCGCTGAACCGCTACAGGATTTTCGGTCGCTACGATGCGTGTCGATTGCCCCCGGCAGATCATGCCGAGCGCTTTCTGACCAGGGACGCGTTGAAATAGCGTACTCAAGTATCGGGGGCTGTGGAGCCCGCCTTACTCAGCGGGCTTGCGCGCCCAGGCACCGAATATAACGTCACCGATGTAGATCCCGGCTGACTGAGTGCGCTCTTCATCGAGCCGCTGCTGCAGGGTGTCGATGTCGACCTCTTCAGCCGTCGCCACGCCCAGCGTGATGATTCTCGGCAAGCAGGCGCGCACGATGTAAGCCAGGGCATAGGGGTTGTCGGGGGTCTGCACGATGCATTCGGCGCGCACGTTTTCCACGGCCAGACCGGCCTTGCTCAGGATGCCGTGAAGGTGGAAGCCGATGTGCAGGTCGGCGCCTTCGCGGGCGATCATGTCGCGCAACCAGCCCTGGGCCTGGCGATGCAGAGCAAAACCGTCGAGGCTGGCCGGGACCATCGTGGTGTCATGCTCCTGGAACACCATGATGCCGCCGGGGCGTAGCAATCGGGCCAACGCCGTCGCAGCGGCCACGGTGTCGGGCTGATACATGAGCACGCGGCGGCCGACAACCGCGTCAAACGTCCCCAGCGACGCCGGCACATCGAGCAGCCCGCTCTGCACGAACGTGGGCGCCGCCAGCTGCCCGTCGCCTACCCTGCCGCGCGCCGTCGCAAGCGCCGCGCCATCGTGATCGATCCCGACAACCTCGCCCTGCGCACCGACCAGGCCGCTCAACAGAAACGCCACGTCCCCCACTCCGCAGCCCACGTCCAGCACTCGCATCCCTGGGCCAATGCCGGCATCAATCAGCAGGCGGGTGGTGAAATCGGGTTGGGCAGTCGTCATGGGCAGCGCTCCTTGAAAGTGCGCGGGAGTCTGCGCCAGGGTGGGTTTGGGCGCAATGACGCCGCTTGCACTCGTTCCTCCCGCCTGCACTTCAGGCGGACCTGCCGGCAACTGATCGGTCGTCGCGGCAGGGTTGGTTATGTACCTCTGTCGAGAAAGCGGCTGTATGGCCAATCAATGTTCAGCGGCTGAAGTGCCGTCTTCGCGAGCAAGGTGGAGCGCCACCCCGGTCACCCCAACAGGGACGGTGTTCACTGCGTGGCAAGGAAGCCTGGACGCCGGCGTGGTTCACCGTGGTCTCTGGAACTGTCCCTGTCGGAAGTCGACTTTAATCCGCCACCTACCTGTCGCGAACAGGACAGATTGCGCGCACTCGAATAAACGCAGGTCGCTGCCGTCGCATGACCAAAGCTTCGGCGGATGTAATCTGGAATGACACACTGGGAGACTTTCAATGACTCGACGCGCTTGCCTGGCTGCTCTATTGGTACTGACTGCATCAACGGCGTTCGGCGCCCCGGTTTACGATCATCTTTATGCTTTCGGTGACAGCTACTCTGACAATGGTGCAGGTGAAAACTTCACCCGAACATTGGCCTCCCGGAAGGTCAAGGATGCGCTGGAGTTACCCGGCTCCTTATATTGGAGGGGACGCTGGAGCAACGGTCCCACTGCGGTAGAACATTTGGCCGAAGCCTTGAAAACACCCTTGACCGACTACGCAATTGGCGGCGCAAAAAGCGGTAACGGCAACTACTACTCCTGGATGGAACCTTCCCGCAACACTGGAGTTTTCGGTCAGATCGCTGATCATCTGAAAGCCGCCGAGGCACACAAAGCGGACCCGAATGCGCTCTATTTCATTTTCACCTCGGCCAATGACTTTTTTGAATGGGCGGACTTCTCGCGGACAGAGTCGATAGACGCGCTTGCCCAGACAAGCGTGGCGAACATACAGAAGGCCACCGCGTCGCTGATTGAAGCAGGCGCGAAGCACGTGATGGTGGTGGGAACTACGGATTTAAGTCATGTGCCGGCTGTGGTCCAGGGCAATCAAGCGACGAGTGCGAAGGCATACCAGGAAATACTCGAACAGAAACTTCCAGCGGCGCTGAAGACACTGGCTAAAACTCGTCACGTCGCCATCAGCTACTTCGACCATCTGGCCTTTAGCAACACGCTCCGAGCCGCACCTGATGTTGCGGGGTTCAAGGAGCTCGATGCCCCATGTCAGGTCACCTATCCGGACGCCGGGCCCGTGTGTGAAACCCCTGACACTCATTACTACTGGGATGAATGGCACCCGACTCGAAAAGTTCACAGCCTGGCCGCGGTCGCCATGCTCAAAACACTGGACGCCAGCCGTTGAATTTCGCTGTGAGATCAGCTCCGGTATGCGCGTTATTGATCCCCTGCCTGCCAACAGAGCCAGCATCCAAGGTCGCTCCCGAGCCCGTCGGGGCGAGCCTGCTCGCGAATGTTTCTTCTCAGTCTGCATAGGCAGTGGCCGAATTCCTCGAGCCGTTCATGAGCGCGCCCTCTTCCATTTGGGTGGTTGCAGGAGCCTGACACAGGCGGCTCTGAATAGATCGACACGACCACCGGTCAGGTCCGCTGCGCTGGCCAAAATCCCGAAGTATAGGGTCACCAATTATCCCTATATATGGGACGACGAATCACATATTGAGGTATCCGCACAGGTCGTCTAAGGTGGGGCTTCTTCGCATTCCATAAAAACAACAGGAAGTCCCATGCCCCAGCCATTTCTGGATTCGGGCCTGCACGCCAGCACGATGAAGCGGCTCAACCTCAAGTTGATTCCGTTTCTGATGCTGCTGTACATGGTCGCGTACATCGACAAGTCGAACATTTCCGTCGCTGCATTGCAGATGAATGCCGAGCTGGGCCTGACCGCTCGCATGTATGGCATCGGCGTGGGCCTGTTCTTTCTCACCTACATCCTGCTCGAAGTGCCCAGCAGCGTCATTCTCACGCGGGTTGGGGCGCGGCGCTGGATCGCGCGGATCATGATCACCTGGGGCATCGTTGCGGCAGGCATGGCGTTCGTGCAAAGCGCGAATCAGCTCTACGGCATGCGTCTATTGCTGGGCGCCGCCGAGGCGGGGTTCACGCCGGGAATCATCTATTACCTGTCGCAGTGGTACCCCAAGACCGACCGGGCCAAGGCCATGTCGTTCTTCTACATCGGGGCTGCGCTGGCGTCGGTGATTGGCCTGCCGCTGTCCGGGGCCTTTTTGCATCTGGACGGTTATTTCGGCGTGAGCGGCTGGCGCTGGCTGTTTTTGCTGGAGGGGCTGCCGGCCGTCATCCTCGGGATCGTCGTGCTGCGCTACTTGCCGGATTCGCCGCAAAGCACCCACTGGCTGCAGGCCGATCAGAAAGAGTGGCTGAGCCGCACTATCGCCGCCGAGCAGGCGAACTCGCCGATTTCCCATCATGCCGCGTGGCAGACCGCGTTTCGCAGCAGGCAGGTGTGGCTGCTGAGCCTGTTCTGGCTGCTGCAGGCATTCGGCACGATTGGCATCACACTGTTCCTGCCACTGATCGTCAAGTCGGTGTCCGGTCAGGAATCGTTTACCGTCAGCGTGCTGTCGGCGCTGCCCTTCCTGTTTGCCTGCGTGTTCATGTACTTCAACGGCACCCATTCGGACCGCAAGGGTGAGCGCGGCTGGCACCTGGCGTTGCCGTTGATGGCGGCCGGTATCTTGCTGGCGCTGGCGGTGATGACCAGCAACCCATGGCTGGCGTACGCCTTGCTGGTGGTGGCAGTGGGTCTGAACTGGGCGGCCACGCCGGTGTTCTGGGCCACCACCACCGAATACCTGTCAGGCGCCGCCGCTGCCGCCTCGATCGCGCTCATCAACTCCATCGCCAACATTGCAGGTCTTGGCCTGCCGCCAGTGATGGGCTGGATCAAGGACGCCACGCAAAGTTACGACTACGCCCTGCTGCTGGTGTCCGCAGCGCTGCTGGCCGGGGGTGTGCTGGGGCTGTTTCTTGCCCGCGCGCCGCGTCCGGCACCGCGAGGTACGGCCGCCACTGCCGCCATGGCAGATGCCACTACCACTCACACACCCCGAGGTCTGGATGAAGCCAAGGCTCCTTAAAATCGCCCGTTTACCGGCCATGCTCGACGAAGCGCTGCACGCGGCCTACGAGGTCGTGGAGGCCGATCAGGATGGCACCGGCATCGGCCCCGCCACCGCCGATCTCCGCGCGATGGTCGCCAACGGCGAATCGACGGTCAGCCGTGAGCTGATCGAAAGCCTGCCGGCACTGGAAGTCATCGTGGTGTTTGGCGTGGGCTATGACGGGGTCGACGTGGACGCAGCGCGCCAGCGTGGCATCCGCATCACCCACACGCCGGATGTCTTGACCGAAGACGTGGCGGATTTCGCCATGGCGTTGATGCTGGGCATCGCGCGAAACCTGCGGGTGGCCGACCGCTTTACCCGCTCCGGCGCCTGGGCAGACGGCCCCATTGCGTTTAGCCGCAAAGTCAGCCGAGCGCGTCTGGGGATCATCGGGCTGGGCCGCATTGGCGCAGCCATTGCTCGCCGGGCGGAGGGCTTCGACATGGCGATTGCCTACACCGGCCGCCGCCCTCAGGACGTCGCGTTCACCTATTACGCCTCGGTCGTCGAACTTGCAGCGGCAGTGGACTTTCTGGTCGTGGCAGTCGGTGGCAGCGCCAGCACCCATCACCTGGTGGACGCTCGCGTACTCGAGGCGCTGGGCCCGCAGGGCTACCTGATCAACGTCGGGCGTGGCAGCGTGGTGGACGAACAGGCCCTCGCGCAGGCGCTGGCCGAGGGGCGTCTGGCGGGCGCTGCACTGGACGTCTACGAAAACGAGCCGCACCCCGCGCCGCCGTTGCTGGCGATGGACAATGTGCTGCTGACCCCGCACATGGCCAGCGCCACCTGGGACACCCGCCGCGCCATGTCGGACCTGGTCATGGCCAATCTCGATGCCTGGCGTACCGGCACCGACTTGCCTACGCCCGTGCCGCACTAGCGCAGCGTTGCGCGGGTGCGAATGCGGGTGGGAATGATCCGCGCGCCGCGCAAGACGGGATTCATCGAGTGTTTGGCGGTATGGTGTGGCTTTTGCGCAAGGAAGATTCATGGCCACGCCTATCTCCACTCACGCTCAAAAGCACCTCGCGGTGTTGATCGACGCCGACAACGCCCCCGCCGCTATCGTCGAGGGGCTGTTTGAAGAGATCGCCAAGTACGGCGTCGCCAGCGTCAAGCGTATTTACGGCGACTGGACGGGCCCGCAATTGGGCGGCTGGAAGAAGGTGCTGCTCGATCATTCGATTCAGCCGATCCAGCAATTTGCCTACACCAAGGGCAAGAACGCCACCGACAGCTCGCTCATCATCGACGCGATGGACCTTTTGTACACGCGGCGCTTCGACGGGTTTTGCCTGGTCTCCAGCGACAGCGATTTCACGCGGCTGGCGTCACGTCTGCGCGAGGAAGGCCTGACCGTGATCGGCTTCGGCGAGGAGAAAACGCCACGCCCCTTTGTTGCCGCCTGCGACAAATTCATTTACATCGAACTGCTGCGCGAGGACGCCATCGCCGTCAGCACCGAACAGAGTGTTGACCCCCAGGCCCAGGCCGACGTGCTCAAGCCTGCAGCGACTGAAACGGCGAAACGGCCGAAAGCGCCCATCAGCTTTATCGCCAAGATACTCGACGACATCGCTGACGAGGACGGCTGGGTCCAGCTCGGTGCGTTGGGCACCAACATCACCAAGCTGCGGCCGGAGTTCGACCCACGCACCCACGGTTACAAAAAACTCAGTGACCTCATCAAGGGTTTTCCGCAAGCCTTCGAGTTGCAGGCCAGACCCGCTTCGGGCGGCTCGGCGGTGATGTACGCCAGGCACAAGCAACCCGGCAAATAACGCCTTTACCTTCTCATTCCGGAGTTCGTCATGCCTGATTACCTCGTTGACTATCGCTACAACGGCGAGCCACGCAGCCACCGATTCGACCTGAACGCGCCGCAGCTGTCGGTGGCCGACGCGGCGATGCACCTGCTCCAGCTGCATTTCGGCGACAGCGAAAACAGCCTGATCATGCCCAACGCCGATGCGTCGCCGGATCAAGTCGTCGAACAGGCCGGCCAACTCGGTCTAACCGACATCAAAGTGACCCATGCGGCCACCGGGGAGCCCCGCTAAATTGCTTTGAACCCTGCCGCGGCACCTGCATCGGATCACTACGACTGATTATTTCCCGAATGACAGGTGCCGCATGATCGAATTCAACAGCTACACGACCGTCAAAAGGCGCGAACGCGTGCCCCACGAGGTGTTTGCGCACTACTGGCGTGACGTGCATGGCCCGCTGTGCTCGCGACTGCCCGGCCTGGGCTTGTACATCCAGCACCACTTCTCGCGGGAACAGGACGCTCATCTCTGGCCGCTGGCTGAGGGCATCGAGACCCTTCAGGACTACGAACTCGACGGCGGCGTGGAGATCGGATTCGAGTCCGCCGCCGACCAGAAGGTGTTTCAGGAGGCCAGCCCGATTCTGTTCTCGGACGAGCAGAACATGTTTGATGAAACCCTGGCCTACGCCCTGCCCCAAGGCTCGATGACGCTGACCAATGCGCTGGCTGACGAGCGGTTCAACGGCACCGATACGTTCGACCGGATTCACGTGCATTTCAGCCCGCGCGAGGCGCTGACACAGTTGCACGGCTATTTGGAATCCGATCTGGGACCGCTGCTGGCAGGCTCGGACGACGTGGTCAAAGTGTGCCTGCACCTGTGCGAACCGTTCGAGAATGACGGCCAGCACCCGCCGGCCCCAAACGTCGCGCATTTCGCCAACGACGCGCGCGCAGAGCTGGCGATCATGGAGATTGCCTTCCGCACGCCGCTGGCCCGTCGGCGTTTTTTCCAGAGCGATGTATTTCAGAACACCTTGCCCAAGCAGGCGCAACACATCGCCCAGCTCAAGGCGTTTGCGGTCTCCGGCCTCTACACCTACGTGCGCGACAAATCGTTGACCACGGCCGGCCTGCGCGGTAGCCGCGCCGCGGAGCTCATTGAATATCTGGGCGCGGTTAACCAGGTCGCGCCGGATGTCGAAGCACTGATGCTCAACGGGACGCTGGCGTAACAGCGCCTCAAGACGGCAGCCGCTCACTGCGGCTGCCGACTACCCCCACGCAATCCTGTGCTACCAACGCGAACCACCCACGCCAGGATTGATCTGATCCATGCATCAATGGATGAAAAAATAACGATTATCGCCATCTGAAAATTGCCACAGAATCTCCAGTTACAAGCGCTTACAAACTCAAAAAAAACGCTGGAGAACACTATGCATCAGCCGCCACGCCAGGCCTCCTCCGGGAAGTCCAGGGCCGGGATGGTCTTCCGGGTCACGTCCGGAAACTTCCTGGAACAGTTCGACTTCTTCCTCTTCGGCTTCTACGCCACCCAGATCGCCGCCGCCTTCTTCCCCGCCACCAATGAGTTCGCCTCGTTGATGATGACCTTCGCCGTGTTCGGTGCGGGCTTCCTCATGCGGCCGCTGGGCGCCGTGTTGTTGGGTGCCTATATCGATGACGTCGGGCGCCGTCGTGGCCTGATCGTGACGCTGGCAATCATGGCCAGCGGCACCTTGCTGATCGTCCTCGTCCCTGGCTACGCCTCAATAGGCTTGTGGGCGCCCGCGCTGGTGTTGCTGGGCCGGCTGCTGCAGGGCTTTTCCGCAGGTGCGGAAATGGGCGGCGTGTCGGTTTATCTGGCCGAGATGGCGACGCCGGGCCGCAAAGGCTTCTACGCCAGTTGGCAGTCCGCCAGTCAACAAGTGGCTATCGTGGTGGCCGCCGCGCTGGGCTACACCCTCAACCAATGGCTGGCGCCTGCCGAGCTGTCGGCGTGGGGCTGGCGCATTCCGTTCGCCGTTGGTTGCCTGATCATCCCGTTCATCTTCCTGCTGCGCCGCAGCCTTGAGGAAACCGAGGAGTTCACCACGCGCAAGCACCGGCCGACCATGAAAATGGTTTTCAGCACGCTGTTCAGCAACGCCAGCGTGGTCATCCTCGGCATGCTGATGGTGGCGATGACCACCACCGCGTTCTACATGATCACCGTGTACGCGCCGACCTTCGGCCGCTCCGTGTTGCAACTGAGCACCAGCGATGCGCTCATCGTCACGCTGCTGGTGGGCGTGTCGAACTTCATCTGGCTGCCCATCGGCGGCGCACTCAGTGACCGGCTGGGGCGTAAACCGCTGCTGTTGTCGATGTCCCTGCTGACCCTGCTGACGGCCTATCCGGCGCTGTCGTTTCTCGCCCAGGCGCCAACCTTCGCGCACATGCTCGAAGTGCTGCTGTGGTTCTCGTTCCTCTACGGTATTTACAATGGCGCGATGATTCCGGCGCTGACCGAGATGATGCCGGTGGAAGTGCGTGTGGCCGGTTTCTCCCTGGCCTACAGCCTGGCCACGGCCATCTTCGGCGGCTTTACCCCGGCCATTTCGACCTGGCTTATCCACCTGACGGGCGACAAGGCTGCCCCGGCGTACTGGATGATCTTCGCTGCTTTCTGCGCCTTTACCGCGACGTTGATGCTGTACCGCCGTCTCGCCGCCCAATCACTGGCTACTGCCTGAAGGACGTCATTATGAATGCCCTGTTCAAACATCTCTCCGTCCTGGCCCTCGCCTGCTGCGCGTATGGCAACGTTGCACAAGCGCAGGAGCTGACCGTCATGACCTCGGGCGGCTTCACCGCGGCGTATCAACGCCTCGGCCCGCAGTATGCCGAGCACAGCGGTAACACGCTAAAAACCGTCCTCGGCCCGTCCATGGGCAAAGCCGCCGAGGCGATACCCAACCGCCTCGACCGGGGCGAGCACGCCGACGTGGTGATCATGGTCGGCTACGCGCTGGATGACCTGATCATGCAGGGCAAGGTCGACGCCGGCAGCCGTGTAGAACTGGCCGATTCACGCATCGGCATGGTCGTCAAAGCGGGCGCGGACGAGCCCGCCATCGGCACCGATACGGAGCTGAAAAACACCTTGCTGGCGGCCAAGTCAGTGGCGTATTCAGACAGCGCGAGCGGCGTGTATATCGAGAAGGAGCTGTTCAAAAAGCTCGGCATCCAGCAGCAGCTCGCGCCTAAAGGCAAAATGATCGAGCGCATTCCCGTCGCGTCTGTCGTCGCCAAGGGCGACTACCAGCTAGGCTTCCAGCAGGTGGCCGAGCTGCTGCCCGTGCCGGGCGTGACCTTCGTCGGCAAAATCCCGGAGAATGTGCAATCGGTCACGCGCTACGCCGCTGGTATCCCGAAGAATGCCGATCACCCGGCTGAAGCGAAGCAATTGCTGGACTTCCTGTCGTCCCCCGATGCCCAGGCCAGCGTTCGCCAAACCGGGCTGGACTCAGTCCCTCGGTAAGGTACCGGGCAGCGCACGAATGCGCTGCTCCAGTTCCAGAGCCGCAGGCGTCAACGTGCGCCCGCGGCGCTTCAACAGGCCCATGTGCCTGACCACCTCCGGTTCGATCAACGCCACGCTCGCCAGGATCGGATGAGGCGAGAGCGGCATGGCAATCGACGGCACCGCAGCAATCCCCAATCCCGCCTCGATCAGCCCGAGCACCGTGGTCACGTGCCGCGCTTCACACACGCTTTCCTTGCCCATTTTCAGACCCGCCAGCGCACGGTCCAGCACCAGACGGTTGCCCGAGGATTTGTCGAGGGTGATGTGCTCGTATTCGTAGGCTTGCGCCCAGGTGACGACGTCGCGTGTGGCCAGGGGATGGTCGCGACGACAGGCAATCACGTAGCGCTCTTCCAGCAACGCACTGAACTCGATTTCCGGTGCCAGGTTGCCGGTGAAGCCCACACCGAAATCCGCTTCGCCGGAAGCCACGGCGGCGCTGACCTCATTGGCTGACGCGTCGATCAGCCTGATTTTAATCAGCGGAAACTGCCCATGGAAACTGCGGATGGCATGGGGCATGAAGTAATACGCCGCCGAAGGCACACAAGCGATGGTCAACGTGCCCCTGCGAGTGGCCCCGCCGTCGCCGATGCTGAGCAGTGCCAGGTCGAGGTCATCGAGCAGCCGTTCCACTTGCGGCAGGAATGCGCGACCGACATTGGTCAGCGACACCTTGCGCGTGGTCCGCTCGAAGAGCTTCACGCCTAACGCCGATTCGAGTTTTTCGATACGCCGGCTCAGGGCCGACTGGGTGATACGGATGGAATCCGCCGCGCGGCGAAAGCCTTCCTTCTCCACCACGGCACGAAAAGCCTGAAGGTCGTTGAGGTCAAAGTTGATATTCACGGCGGCCCGTCGCGTTGATCGAAGATGAGCATCAATGGTAGGGCGGAAGCTGTCATCGGGCCACCCCCAGGATCAACGTCACAACTGCGAATACCGTTCAACCTGTGGGAGTGAGCTTGCTCGCGAAGTCGCCCGTTCAGCCGACGCATCTCTGCGATCAGGACATCGCTTCGTCAGCACGCTCAGCCCCACTGTTGCACCGCGCGCAAGAGCGGGTCCTCTTCCCGTCTTGGGTGCTCCGATTCCGCCGGTCAGTACAGCGTGTCGGCGATCCTTCCCGGTAGCGCCTTGTCGTACGCCTCGCCATCGATGGCGGCCTGAGAGACCGCTTTGAGAATTTGCCCGGCGGTTGGCAGCGCACTTCGCGGCACGTGCCGGGATGAATCCCAGAGTCCGGCGCGGATGACCGCCCTGCTGCACTGAAAGTAAACGCTGCTCACCGTGACCCGAATCACCGACTTCGGCGGCTTGCCGTCCACCGCGAATCGGGCCAGCAGGTCAGGCGCGATACAGATGTGCGCCGTGCCATTGACTCGCAGCGTCTCGCCCACGCCCGGCACCAGAAACAGCAGCGCAACCCGAGGGTCCTCAATGATGTTGCGCAGCGTATCAATGCGGTTGTTGCCGCGACGGTCCGGCAAATACAGGGTGTGGCTGTCGTGGATATGCACGAAACCCGCCTGATCGCCCCGGGGTGAGGCGTCCAGCCCCCCCGCGCCGGAGGACGCAAGCACAACGAAGGTCGAGGCCTCGATAAATGGCCGATACACGGGGTGAATGTGGTCGACCTCTTTGACCAGTGACGGCGCGGCGATGGGGCCATACAAGGCTTCGAGCGCCTGCAGGGTTGTGACGGGCGAGCTGTCTTCAAAGTCCATCGTGGGGCTCCAGGCGAATGGTCGAGCAAGCGCGGTCGGCTCCGCGTGGTGTTTCATAACCGCTGGGCGCCCCCTTGCCAAGGACTGTGTGGAAGATTTGTCGCTGATCTGATTCACTGCCCGCACTTAAACCGTCACGCATCTGCACACCGGGTAACCAGGCATGAACCGTCGCAAGAAACTCAACCAGATTTTGAAGGCCAACGCGAAAAAGGCGAGCGCCAAGCTGGCGCCGAAGAACAAGTCCACCTACGTCAGCAAAGCCGACCGTCTCAAGCTCGCCACCGAAGCGGCGGTTGAACCTGATGCTATCGCCGCCCCAGCTGGTTCGGCTAGCAACAACGAGGCAGAGGCTGGCTTGGCGGATAAAAAGGTCTGACACTCGCCCTCGCCTGCGCCATGAAAGAGCATTCGCCCATGAGCGGCACATTGAAGCCGGAGCCTGAAGAGGAGCTGTCCACCCCTGCCCCCGTCAGTTTGCGTACGGCATTCTGGTTCTGGCTGAAGCTTGGCTTTATCAGCTTCGGCGGCCCGGCCGGGCAAATCTCGATCATGCACCAGGAGCTGGTGGAGCGCCGACGCTGGATTTCCGAGCGCCGGTTTCTGCATGCACTCAACTACTGCATGGTCTTGCCGGGGCCTGAAGCCCAGCAACTGGCGACGTACATTGGCTGGCTGATGCACCGGACAAAAGGCGGCGTGATCGCCGGCGCGCTGTTTGTGCTGCCCTCGCTGTTCATTTTGATCGCACTGTCGTGGCTCTACATCGCGTTTGGCGAACTCCCCGTCGTGGCCGGGTTGTTTTACGGGATCAAGCCCGCCGTCACGGCCATTGTGCTGCAAGCGGCTCATCGGATCGGCTCGCGCGTGCTGAAAAACAACGGGCTATGGGCCATTGCTGCAGCCTCGTTCACCGCTGTCTTTGCCTTCAATGTTCCCTTCCCGCTGATCGTGCTGGCGGCTGCGCTGGTGGGCTATCTGGGCGGTCGATGGGTGCCGGAGATGTTCAGGGACGGCGGGCACGCCGCGGCGAACGCATCCTTTGGCCCGGCCCTGATCGATGACCATACGCCGCCACCGGACCATGCGCGCTTTACGTGGCTCAGGCTCACATACCTCGGTGCCGCAGGCGTCGTGTTATGGGTATTGCCCATGGCGGTCCTGACCGCACTCTTCGGTTGGGAGGGCACACTCACGCAGATGGGCTGGTTCTTCACCAAGGCTGCGCTGTTGACGTTCGGCGGTGCGTACGCGGTGCTCCCCTACGTTTACCAGGGCGCGGTCAGTCACTATGGCTGGTTGACGCCGACGCAGATGATCGATGGCCTGGCGCTCGGCGAGACCACGCCGGGCCCACTGATCATGGTGGTGGCCTATGTCGGATTCGTCGGGGCCTATGTCCTGCACGTCTTCGGGCCGGAGCAGGCGTTTGTTGCAGGGGCCGTCGCTGCCGCGCTGGTGACCTGGTTCACCTTCCTGCCGTCTTTTCTGTTCATCCTCGCCGGTGGGCCGCTGGTGGAATCGACCCACAATGAGCTCTCCTTCACCGCCCCGCTGACCGCCATCACTGCCGCCGTGGTGGGTGTGATTCTCAATCTTGCCTGCTTTTTCGGCTACCACGTGCTTTGGCCCAACGGCTTCAGTGCAGGACTTGAGTGGCCGTCCTTGCTGATCGCCATTGGCGCAGCGGTCGCCCTGTTTCGCTTCAAGCGCGGGGTGATCACGGTGTTGCTGGGATGCGCCGCGGCAGGGCTGTGTGTCCACCTGCTGCGCTGACGCCTTCCCGGCTAAAGCCGGTCCTACAACAGCGGCGCGTTTACTTAGTAGGACCGGCTTTAGCCGGGAATGCCGGCGGCGGCACACTGCACCGAGGCGTGGCAACCGACGCCTTCCCGGCTGAAGCCGGTCCTACCCGGTATGCGCGGTGTCAGTGGGACCGGCTTCAGCCGGGAAGAGGCCTGTTTGAACACCATCGATTCTGTGGCATGACGACTAACGCCTTCCCGGCTAAAGCCAGTCCCACTGAAGGCACTCGGTGTGCCCGTGGGACCGGCTTCAGCCGGGAAGAGGCCTGTTTGAACGCCATCTATTCCGAGGCATGGCGACTGACGCCTTCCCGGCTAAAGCCGGTCCCACTGAAGGCACGCGGTGTGCCAGTGGGACTGGCTTCAGCCGGGAAGAGGCCTGTTTGAACGCCATCTGTTCCGAGGCATGGCGACTGACGCCTTCCCGGCTAAAGCCGGTCCCAGTGAAGGCACGCGCGGTGTGCCCGTGGGACCGGCTTCAGCCGGGAAGAGGCCTGTTTGAACGGCATCGATTCTGTGGCAAGACGACTGACGCCTTCCCGGCTGAAGCCAGTCCCACAGAAGGCACTCGGTGTGCCCACCCCACTGAAGGCATCCGGTCTGCCTGGGTCCACTGGAAGGACGCGCGGTGTCAGTGACACCGCGCACGCTGCACTAAGGATATTCAGCCCCTGTACCGCTGCGACAGGTGCCTAAACGTTCAGCCCGATCCAGCCGTGCACGCCCACGTACACACCGACTGCAATGATCAACACGCTGGACAAGTAAGGCGCCCGACGTGCCAAGGCACTCAACCAGGGCCAGCGGCTGGAGGCTTTACGGGCCCCGACGGCTGCGGCAACGCCGACGGTGACCAGCGTGAGGGCCAGGCCGATGCTGAAACTCAAGACCAGCATCCCGCCCAGCGCGACCTCCTTCACCTGAAGACACAGCAACAGCACGGTGATGGCGGCCGGGCATGGAATGAGCCCGCCCGTCAGGCCGAAGACGATGATCTGGCCGGTGCTGACCTTACGCTGGGTGAAGCGCTTGCGGATGTCGTCGGCGTGGGCGCGCTCGTGGGCGTCCTGATAGCCATCCGCAGACAGGGCCGCGTCCATCGGATGGGTGCCGTCATGATGGTCATGATGGTCATGATGAGGGTCATGGTCATGGTCATGGTCATGGTCATGGTCATGGTGATGATGACCGCCCGCGTGCTCCACGGTGAACATCCGTTCCCCACGCCACGTTCGCCATAGCATCCATAGCGCAATGGCGATGATCAGGGCAGCGGACGCAAGCTGGAAGTATGGCTCGGTGGTCTGCGCGTCCAGCCCTGCACCCAGATACATGCCGCCGATAGCCACCAGCCAGACCACCGCGGTGTGCGACAACGTCGCGGCCAGGCCCAGCAGGATGGCCTGTTTCACCGTGCCCCGGACCGCCACGATAAAGGCTGCCATCATGGTTTTGGAATGGCCGGGCTCCAGGCCGTGCAAGGCACCCAGCAGGATAGCGCTCGGGAAGTACAGCCAGGCATGAGCCCCGCCCTGTTGCAGCAGTTCAGCGAAATTGGGCATGACAGACCTAGAGGTATTTGGTGATTTGTTTGAAGGCTTCCAGTGGCCCGCGCTCGCCATTGCCCAAGGACGCAACGGTGTCTTCAAGGCAATGGTCGATGTGATCCTGGATCAGCGTCCGTTTGGCCTGGCACACGGCTTTTTCCACCGCGTGCAGCTGTTGCGCGATGTCCACGCACTCACGGCCTTCTTCGATCATGGTGATGATGCTGCGCAAGTGGCCGTCAGCGCGTTTGAGGCGCTTGATGATCGCCGCGTGGCTCTGGTGGACATGGGGATGGGTATCGGGGTAAACATGGCCATGAGCAAGGGAATCGGGATGCGCACTTTTGTGGTCGTGATCGCTCATGAAGAAGCCTCGGGTTCGACAGTAATGGCCGGCATCCTATCCCCCCAGGGGGGATATTTCAATCTGGCAAACCGCACTTTTTGAGGGGCGTCCAACTGACTGTCGGCGTGGGCTGGCAATGAGTCGCTCAAGAAACCCCTCACGCTCGCCGATAGCGTAATCAAGAATGCCAGGGATCGAAGGCGTTTGATCCTGCCGGGCGATCTATCATGCAGCTGCTCCCCTTCCAAAGCCTGCGAGCGAAATTCGCAGTGTTCGTCGCGCTTTCCGTGTTGGTGATTACCTGCATCTTCGGCACGGTCATTGGCGCATCAGCAATCTCAAGGCACAAAGAGCAGACCGGACACCAGCTCGCGGAATACGCCGCCTCGATGATTGACCGTCTGGATCGCGACATGCACAGCCGCGCCAAGGAGCTCAGCGTTCTCAGCGCGCTGGAAGCGCTGCGCAACCCCGACAACGTTGCCCAGGCTCGCAGCCTGCTCAACCACCTCAACGCGCAGTTCCCCAGCTATTCGTGGATCGGCCTCACGGATGCCCAAGGCACGGTGGTTGCGTCAACCGGCCGCCTGCTGGAAGGTGCCAGCATCGCGCACCGTCCTGTGTTCATGGAGGGGCAGGACAAGACGTTCATTGGCGACGTGCACGAAGCCGTCATGCTCGCAAAACTCTTGCCCAACCCATCGGGCGAAGCCATGAAGTTCGTCGATATCAGCATGCCCGTGCTGGACACCGCGGGTAAATTCATGGGAGTCCTGGGCACACACCTGTCCTGGCAATGGGCCGCCGAGATTGGCCGGACTATGTTTGAACCCTTGAAGAAAAGCCTCCCGGAGCTTGAATTTCTGGTCGTCAGCAGAGACGGCATTGTCTTGCTCGGCCCCAAGCAACTGATCGGTAAACCAAGCGAAGCCAGCATCCACCACAACAGCGAAAACCACTGGACGGTCAGCCAGTGGCAGGACGGCAAAACCTACGTGTCAGGGTTTGCCGGAAGCGCCGGCATTGATGGCTATGCAGGACTTGGCTGGACGGTCGTGACGCGGCAACCCGCCTCTGTCGCGTTTGCCGAGGCCAACGGACTGCGCGCGGAAATCCTGCTGTGGGGCAGCCTGTTGTCCATCGCGTTTGCCGTGATGGGCTGGTTTGTCGCCGGGGTCATCACGCGCCCCCTTAACCAGATCGCCGACGCAGCGACGCGCCTGAGCGAGGGTGCGGACGTCGATATACCGCTGGTCAAAGGCAGCCTGGAAGTTGAAAAGCTGAGCATGGTGATTCGCCATCTGGTGGAAAACCTGACTCAGAAAAAAGGCCAGCTGGCGCTGATCAAAGGCGTGGCGTACCGCGACACCGTGACCGGTCTTCCCAACCGGGCAGCACTGGAAAACTACGTCGAGGGCCTGCAGAACGAAGCCGGTCAACAGCCTGCCTTCGGCGTGCTGTGCCTGGACCTGGACGGCTTCAAACCGGTCAATGACAACTTCGGTCATGCGGTCGGAGACGCCCTGCTCCACTCGGTCGGCCTGCGACTCTCCGCCACCGTGCGCGATGGCGACATTGCGGTGCGCCACGGCGGGGATGAGTTCGTCCTGCTGCTGCGATTGAAGGCCGGCGAGTCACTGGAGAGTATTCAGAGCGCGGCGCAACGCATCCTCAAGAAGATTGCAGAACCGGTCACCCTCGCCGGCCAGGTGATCAGAGTGGGCTGCAGCATCGGCGGTGCGTTGTGGACCGAAGGCGATTTCGCCAATGCGCTGGGCCAGGCGGATGAAGCGCTGTATCGGGCCAAGCGAGCCGGCAAATCCCAAGCGCAGTTTCATCGGGTCGAGGAACCTGCATAACGCTTAGCCGCCGAGAGTCACACCGCAGGGGTATGAAAGAGCGCGATAAAAAACGCCATTTATTAAGTGATTCACACCCTCGAAGCCGCAACGCACGCTCTCAACCGCACCTTGTCTGCATCAAGCGTCATGGCCGCCTCCGCCCGTTCAAGAATGACGGCCATGTGACGCGCGCATACGGCGGCGTACAACGCCGGACTGCAGCGTGCCAGGCTGGCGAGCGCTTTGACCAGACGGATATTCACCTCCAGCAGCGCTGCGCCGTCGCGCGCAATCGGCGAGAAGAAGTCTTCAAACATGTCCTCCACGGACAACCCGCGCACATGCACGCAATTACACCGTGTTTCAGGCCTTTGCAGCGTGACCGACCTCGCCTGTGCGTTGAAGGCGCGGATGCCCCTGCCTATGACGTCGATTGCTGTGCCGGGATCGTTCACGGCGGGCGAAAGCGCTCTGGACGCGATTTCGGACAGGACTGCCAGCCCGAAGCGCGGATCGTGCTCGAAGGTTCTGCGAACGCCAATAGTGATGGCCGAAAGGATTTGCGCCACCTCAGACTCACCCAGCGGCTCGGCGCCTGCTCTCACTATCCGGGCCAGCAACTCGCCCTCGTTGACAAAGCTGCCAGGCAACACCTCGAGATAAATCAGCGCCGCACATTTTTGTGCAAACGCTTCCAGCGCGGTCACGTCGATATGCTGCACATAGCCGACTTCGCGGCTGCCGATCTCCGCGCTCGGCAGCGCCGGCTCCTGTTGATCAGGGTAGGCGCAGCCGCCCAGGTAAGGCAGCTGGCACCGATCCATCAGGGCACTGATGGTAGCGTCTTCGACCCGGTCAATCGTCTCGCCGACCCGACCCAGCCTGGAAAGGTGATCAATCCATCGCAGCAGGGTGTAGACAATCAGAACCACCACTGCGAGCGTCACTGCGAACAGGATGACCCTGCCCTGCGCACCGTAGGCGCCGGTGCTCAGCGCAATGATGCCAACCAGGCTGAACAGGAACGAGCCAATGAAGGTGGACAGAGCGTTCTGGGTGGTGGTGTCTTCCATGACCAGGGTGGTGGCGCGTGGGGTAGTGCCCGTGCTGGCTGCTCCATAGGCCGTGACCATGGTACTGAGCGAAAACGTGGTAACGGCGAGCATGCTGGACGCGATGATGCCGAGAATCTTGTCGACGGCATCAGCGCCTATCTTGCCTGGCAGATCTATCGGAATGTGGTCCCTGAGGACGACAGCCAGCAATGCCGTCACAACGCCCAGCAGGGAAAACAGTCCCGCCCTGAACCACAGACGTTTGGTCGTCCGAACCAACAGCCATTGCCACCGAGCGATCATCGCACTATTCCTTTTTGAGGCGCAGGAACCGCCAGGACGACGGGTCGGCAGCGTAACCGGGTTGCGCCTTCCGGCACCCTAGATGGAGTGGTAGCAGGGAGCGAAGGTTCAAATGCCATCGACATGAAGGTTTGCACTTGCGCCCCCACCTTTTTATGATCGGCGCGGGTGCGATGTCGCATAGGGCGCAGAGCAGGTTAAATATCACGATTGGTCGGGCCGCCAACGGAGGCTCCACCGTGGCCGCTAATCAGCATCCCCGCCCTACGATCCCACTTCCCCAGCAGTTGGCCGAAAAAGCCATGTCCGCCCTGGAGCGCTTTTCTCACATCGAAGCCGTCAGCGGCATCGCGCTGTTGATTGCCGCGATCGCTGCACTTGTCTGGGCAAACAGTTCATTCGCCGAAAGCTACGAGCACCTGTTGCAAACGCAAATCAGCATCGGCTTTGGCGACTTCAATCTCTCCCGCTCCTTCCATTTTTTGGTCAACGACGGCCTGATGACGATCTTCTTCCTGGTCGTCGGGGCCGAAATACGTCAGGAAATCCACGACGGTGCGCTGGCCAATTTCAAACTGGCCCTGCTGCCTTTGGGCGCTGCCCTTGGTGGCGTGCTGATGCCGGCACTGATTTACCTCGCGATCAACCACGGCACCGAGGCTGGCCATGGCTGGGCGGTGCCCACGGCGACGGACATCGCGTTTGCCGTCGGCGTCCTGGCGCTGCTGGGCAAATCCATTCCGAGCGGGGTCCGGGTTTTGTTGCTGGCCCTGGCAATCATTGACGACATCGTCGCTATCCTGATCATCGCGGTCTTCTACACGACCAGCCTGGATTATTCGGGCGTGGTGATTGCCATCGTCGGCATGCTGATGGTGCTGCTGTTCCAGCGCATGGGCATAGGCAAGATGGCCCCCTATGCCCTGCCAGGCGCGATCATTTGGTTCGGCCTATACAAGACCGGGGTTCACCCCACGCTGGCCGGCGTAATCCTGGGGCTCATGAGCCCCGTGCGGTCGATGCCAATGAAGGAGCGTCCGCTGGAAGCCCTTCAGAACGGCTTTCACGAACTGGTTGAACGGTTCTCCGGGAGCGCGACCGAGTCCCGGGAAGTGTCAAAACCCTTGAAGGTCATCCGGCAGGCGGAGCGGGAGATGCTGACCCCGGTGCAGCGCATTCAGGCGGCACTTCACCCATGGGTTGCGTTCGTCATCATGCCGATGTTTGCACTGGCCAATGCGGGGGTTAACTTCGGGGGCGCGGATCTGCAAAACACCCTGTCTCAGCATGTATTCGCGGCAATTGTACTGGCGCTGGTCGCTGGCAAGCCGCTGGGCGTGGTCATGGCCACTGTGGTACTGGTCAAGTCGGGGCTTTGCAAGCTGCCGGGCGATGTGAGCTGGACCGGTGTCGTGCTGGTCGGCCTGTTGGCTGGCATTGGCTTCACCATGTCCATTTTCATAGCGTCGCTGGCCTTCAACGACGAAAGCCTGCTTGCGGCGGCCAAGCTCAGCGTGTTGTGCGCATCGGGCGCCGCTGCTGCACTGGGACTCGGTTGGGGCATTGCGCGAAAATCCGCCCTGGGACGCGGCAAGGCGCAGTGATGCAACTGCTGCCGGCCACTTGAGGGTGCGCCAGCCAAGGCATGATGCCGGCGTCCTGTGCTTCAAAAAGTGCTGTGTTCATTTCGACCTGCCCAGCAAGCCTGGCCCTCGTTGCCAGGCTTCAGTCGCTTTTAACCTTGCCCCGGAACACCCAGAAGCCCCAGGTGCTGTATGCCAGCGTCACCGGCACCAGCACGGCAAAACCGGAGAGCATGAAAGCCTGGCTGGACACTGGCGCCGAGGCTTCGCGGATGGTCAACGAGGCCGGCAGGATCAGCGGGTACAGGGCAATAATGGCCAGAGCAAACGCCACGCCGAACCCGCCCAGCACCGCAAACAACGGCAAAAATGCGAAGCGGTGAGAGAACGCCCGGTGGAAGCCGGCCACCAACCCGCACTGCAGCAAGATCAGCGGCAGGGTCAGGCTGGAGGCAAACAGGTGCTCTCGGTACGCAGGGTTCACAAGACTGCTCCAGACAAAAACCACCGCGGTCCCCAGCAGCGTCAGCCAGCCGAGTCGGCGCGCGCGTCGTTTTGCGACTGACTGCAACGGCCCCTCCGTGCGCCAGAACAGCCAGCAATTGCCCAGCAGCGCGTAGCCGATCACCAGCACGACGGCGCAGGTCAGAGGAAACACCCCGAACCATTCCCAGCCGGTACCGCTGAACCTGCCATCGTGTTGTTCAATACCTTGCACCACGCAGCCCATGATCAGCCCTTGACACAGGGTGGCGATCAACGAACCGCCCACCAGACTGATATCCAGCAGGCGCTTCATTCGGCCGGATGCGTCCTGGCGGTATTCCAGCGCGACCGCCCGGACGATCAGCGCCAGCAGCATCGCCATAACGGGAATGTACAGCGCCGAGAACAACACGCTGTAGGCCACCGGAAACAGCGCCAGCAGACCACCGCCACCGAGTACGAGCCAGGTCTCGTTACCGTCCCAGATCGGCAGGATGGACTTGACCATGATCCGTTTTTCATCGGGATCGCGGTGCGTTGCAAATAGGATCCCGACGCCCAGGTCGGTGCCGTCCAGAATCACGTAGGTGATGATAGTGAACGCAATCGCAGCCGCCGCCAGGTCGGGCAGTAACGCCTCAGGCATCCACATCACGCACCTCCCGCCGCTCAGCTGTTGTTTCGTCAGCGCCTGGCGTTTGTGCGGGCAGCCTGCCGATGGCGCGCATGAGATAGAAAAAACCAAGGCCGAACACCAGCAGATACAGGACCACGATGGCCAACGTGCTGCCGGCGACAAATGAAAACGGCTGCTGGCCATTGCTGTGGGCCGTGCGCATCAGCCCGTACACGGTGAAAGGTTGCCGCCCCACTTCGGTGACGATCCAGCCGCAGATCATCGCCACGAACCCAGCGGGCGCCATCACAACGGCACTGCGCAACAGCCAGCGAGACCGAAACAGCGTGCCTCGCCAGCGCAGAAACAGGCTCGCGAGCCCCAGCGCAACGATCAGCAAACCCAAGCCCACCATCACGCGGAACGCGAAGAACACCACGGCGACCGGCGGGATATCGTCCGGCGAAAACTCCTCAAGGCTTTGAATGGTGCCGGTCCAGTCATGGCGCAGGTACAACGAACCGAGATGGGGAATCGCTACTTCAAAATCATTTGTGCGATGGGCCTGATCCGGGATCGCGAACAGCCTGAGCGGTTCGCCCTGTCCTGCTTTGGGCCGCTGCCAGGACCCTTCCATGGCGGCCAGTTTCTGCGGCTGGTGGTCACGGGTATTTTCGCCGTGCAGATCTCCCGCGACGATTTGCAGTGGCCCGACGATGGCGGCCATCCACAGCGCCATGGAGAACATCACCCGTGCAGCCTGATGCCGCGGGTTTCGCAGCAGGTGCCATGCCCCGGCCCCGCCCACCAGCAGGGCCGTGCCGAGAAACGCGGCAATGCTCATGTGGACCATTCGATAGGGAAACGAGGGATTGAAGATGATCTGCAGCCAATCCTCAGGCACAAGTCGCCCGTCAGCCGCCACGCTGAATCCGGCGGGCGTGTGCATCCACGAATTGGCGGACAGAATCCAGAACGCGCTGAACAGCGAACCGACGGCCACGGCGCAGGTGGAAAAGAAGTGCAGCCGCGGGCCGACTTTGTTCATGCCCAGTAACATGACGCCGATGAAGCCGGCTTCCAGAAAGAAAGCGACCATCACTTCGTAGAACATCAGCGGCCCGAGCACGCCCCCTGCCCGGCTGGCCAATGCGCTCCAGTTAGTCCCGAACTCGAACTCCATGACCAGGCCCGACGCGGTCCCCACCGCAACCGTCAAGGCAAAGACCTTGAGCCAGAACTTATAGAGGTCCATGTAGACCTGACGCTTGCGCCACAGCCACAGGGCTTCAAGCACCATCAGGTAATTGGCCAGGCCGATGGACAACGCCGCGAGCACGATGTGAAAGCTGATGGTGAACGCAAACTGAAAACGCGCCAGCATCAACGCCGGATCCGATGACTCCATGAAGCAGACTCCACGCAAGTGATCAGGCTTAGCCTGAAAGCTCGCTCAATGATTTATCGACCGGCGTTTTCTTCGGCGTGTCCGTCATGCTCCCTTGCCGCGTCCGGGCAGCACGCTGCTGACGATTTGCTTGGCGGTCTGCTTGATGATGCCCACCTCGTCGGGGTCGCCAGCGAGCAACGCTCCGGCAAACTTTTTCGCCTGGGTCAGCTTGATGTGCGGCGGCAGCGGCGCAACGTTCGGATCGGTCTTGAATTCGATCAGCACCGGGACGTCACTGCTCAACGCCTGCTCCCAGGCACCGGCAACGTCTTCCTCGCGCTCGACATAGATCCCCTTCAGGCCAATCGAGATGGCGAACAGGTGGTAGGGCACGTCCGGGATGTCCTGTGACGCCGCAAACTTGGGGTCCCCTTCCATTACCCGCTGTTCCCACGTCACCTGGTTCAGGTCCTGATTATTGAAGACCGCACACACCCATTTGCCGTTGCCCCACTGCTTCCAGTATTTGGCGACCGTGATCAGCTCGGCCATGTTGTTCATCTGCATGGCGCCGTCGCCGACCAGAGCAATGACGGGGCGCTGCGGGTGGGCGAACTTTGCCGCAATGGCGTAAGGCACCGCGGCACCCATGGACGCCAGCCCGCCGGACAGCGAGCACATCATGCCGACGCGAATCTGCAGGTCGCGCGCGTACCAGTTGGCGCATGAGCCTGAATCGGAGGTGATGATCGCGGCGTCAGGCAACTGCGACGACAGTTCGTAAACCACCCGCTGCGGGTTGATCGCGTCCGCGCTGACCAGCGCCCGCTTGCGCAGCTGTTTGTCCGAGTCGCCGCGCCAGCGCTCGACCTTGCTCTGCCATTTGCGGTCTGTCGTGGGGGTGAGCAGCGGCAGCAGCGCAGTGAGGGTTTCGGCGGCGTCGCCCACCAGATTGACCTCCATCGGGTAGCGCAGGCTGAGCATGTCCGGGCTCAAGTCGATCTGCACGCCGCGCGCCTGGCCTTCTTTGGGCAGGAACTCGGAGTACGGGAAGCCCGAGCCGATCATCAGCAGCGTGTCGCATTCGGTCATCAGCTTGTAGCTGGCTTCAGTGCCCAGCAGGCCGATGCTGCCGGTCACCCACGGCAGCGCGTCCGGGAGCACGGCTTTGCCCAGCAAGGCTTTGGCAACGCCAGCGCCGAGTTTTTCAGCCACCGCCTGAACCTGATCGCTGGCGGTCAACGCGCCGGCGCCCACCAGCATGGCCACCTTTTTTCCGGCGTTCAGCACGTCGGCGGCGCGTTGCAGGTCAGTCTCGTAGGGCAGCACCCTGGGTCTGGAAAACCCCACGCCGGAATGCACCGTGCCATGGGCACGTGCCGGTTCTTCGTAGGGCATTTCCTGAAGGTCGTTGGGCAGAATCAGCGCGGTGACCCGGCGCTCGCCCAGCGCTGTGCGCACTGCCCGATCCACCAGATGCCGCACCTGCGAAGGGGCCGTCGCCTGATGCACGAACGCGCCAGCGACGTCCTTGAACATCGAGACCAGGTCCAACTCCTGCTGGTAGTGCCCGCCGAGCGCGGTACGGGCCTGCTGGCCGGTGATGGCCAGGACGGGCATGTGGTCCATGCGCGCGTCATACAGCCCTGTGATCAAGTGCGATGCGCCGGGGCCGGAGGTGGCAATGCACACGCCCAGCTCGCCGGTGAACTTGGCGTGGGCACTGGCCATGAACGCGGCCATTTCTTCGTGCCGACACTGCACGAATTCAATCTTGTCAGGCGCTCTGCGCATGGCGCCGAACACGCCGTTGATGCCATCGCCCGGGTAGCCAAAGATGCGGGTCACACCCCACTGGCTGAGTCGTTCGATCAGGAAATCACCTACCGTCGTCATGGGCCTTCTCCTTAGCGCCGAGCGCTGCCGTTTCAGGAACGCGAATCCACGTACGACAAAACGTGAATCGGCGGGGTTCATAAAATCTGCCCCTGTCCCGCCACACGTCCCTCGCCAGAAGCGTGTCAGCGCCACGTCCAGCATGCGCGGACCGCAGGGGATGTCGATGCACGCACTGGCGTCGCAGCGCAGGCACCTAACCGCAGGCGCCACCCGGATGGCAAAAAGCTGAACGTTCAAAACCACCACCAGTCGACATTTCAAACCGTACCGAAGGCTTTCAACGGCGATGCTCGAGCCCCACTGACAGCCTTTGCTCAGTCAAAAAACCACCCGTGGAGGTGAACCATGAAAGCCATTCGCATCGATCATTTCGGCGGCCCGCAGGTCATGGAACTCAGCGAAGTCGATATCCCGCAGCCGCAAGCCGGCGAGGTCCTCGTGAAAAACTTCGCCGTGGGCGTCAATCCCGTGGATTACAAAATCCGCGAGGGCGAGTATCCGGAAGTGCGCCAGGACAAGCTGCCGTTGACCATGGGCCGCGAGATCGCAGGAACGGTCGAAGCGCTCGGCGAGGGTGTGTCGGGTTTTGAAGTCGGTGATCGGGTGTTTGCCATGATTGGCGCCGACGGTGGGTACGCCCAGTACTCACGCGTGCCGGTCGCCCACCTGGCCCACGTCCCCTCCTCCCTGGACTGGCGCCACGCGGCTGGCATTCCTCTGGCCGGCCACACCGCGTGGCAGGCTTTGGTGGAGCATGGCCATCTTGAACAGGGCCATAAGGTGCTGATCCATGGCGGCAGTGGCGGTGTCGGGCATTTCGCAGTGCAGTTCGCGCGGGTCAAAGGCGCCACGGTGTTCGCCACGGCATCCAGCGAAAGCCTTGGCTTCCTTCAGGAGCTGGGGGTGGACCGCGCCATCGATTACAAAAAAGAAGCCTTTGAAGACATCTGTCAGGACTTTGATCTGGTCATCGACTTGATTGGTGGCGAAACGCAGGCGCGTTCCTGGCAGGTGCTGGGTGAAGGCGGCCGATTGGTCTCGACGCTTGAAATGCCGGATGCCCATCATCCTCAGGCGCAAGGCAAAACCGGGACCCGCTTTACCGCGCGGCCTGACGGACAGGAGCTTGCAGCCATCGCCGGGCTGGTGGAAGCCGGTGAAGTCAGGGTGTTCATCGAACAGACCTTCGAGCTGGAAGACGCGGCCAAGGCGCTGGACGCTGTCGCCAACGGGCATGTGCACGGCAAGGTCGTGTTGCGCATCCAGCAGCGCTGACCCGCCGAGGTGACGAATCTGATCAGTAAGGATGCCCGATGACTCAAGCAGTAAGCGCCAGCTTCGCCCATCGTGCGCTTTTGGGTTTCAGCCTAACGTTTGTGGCACTGGGGATCGCACCGGTCGATCGACAGTCCTGGTTCGTTGAAAACATCATGGTGCTGCTGGTCGTCGCCGCGCTGTGGCGCAAGCGGACCCGGCCGGCGCTGTCCCGCAGCGCATGGTGCGCGACCTTGCTGTTCCTGTTTATTCATCAGGTCGGCGCGCACTACACCTACCCGGACGTCCCGTATAACGCCTGGCTGTTGAATGTATTCAGTCTCGACCTCAACGGGGTGATGGGATGGGAGCGCAATCAATACGACCGCTTCGTACACCTGACTTATGGGCTGCTGCTGAGCGTGCCGATACGGGAGCTATCGCAGCAGATGGGTATGAATCCGCGCTACGTTTCCCTTATCGCCTGGAACCTGATCATGAGCACTTCGGCGGTCTATGAGCTGATGGAATGGTTTGGCGGCGCGTACCTGGGTGACCACGGAGCCGATGTGGTCGGTGCGCAGGACGATTTTTGGGATGCACAGAAGGACATGGCGCTTGCAGGCGTGGGCGCGATGCTGACGTTGGGGTTTATCAAAAAGCCGGAGCGAGGCCCCACGGCATCAGTCGTCAACGCGGGTGAACACCGATGATGTGCGAGTGGTCATGCCTGCACGCCATACTTCCCCAGCTCCGGGAAAGGGCAGATTTCTGCAGGCGCAGCGGTGGTAGGGCCTAACTCAAGGTGCCAGTAGCCAACGTCGTGCCACTGTCCACGTTTAAAACCAACGTTCGGGTAGGTGCCGATGTGTCGGAAACCAAGCCGTTCGTGCAGCGCCACACTACCGGGGTTCGGCTGGGCGATGCCGGCATAGGCAGCATGAAAGCCTTGGCGGACCAGAATGGGCAGCAGCGCTTCATACAGCGCGCAGCCCACACCCGTTCGACGCTCACCCTCGCTAATGTAGACCGTGACATCGACTGCCCAGCGATAAGCGGCACGAGCCCGGTGCTGACTGGCATAGGCGTACCCGACCACGCGGCCATCTCTGATCGCAACCAGATAGGGGTAGGTCTGCAACGTTGAGGCGATGCGCTGTTGCATCTCTTCAACGCTGGGTGGCTCGTCTTCAAACGAAATTGCTGTTTCGACAACAATCGGGGCGTAAATGGTCTGGATCGCCGCTGCGTCCTCGAGACGAGCCGTACGAATATCAATCATCATGAGGACCTCAAATCGAGCGCTGATTCACGCGAGCCATGAGCTGTTCTGCCGTTTCCTTGCGTTCGGAATAGCGATCCACCAGGAATGCCTGCCGGTCACGCAAGAGCACGGTGAATTTAACCAGCTCTTCCATGACGTCAACCACCCGGTCGTAGTAGGCGGAAGGCTTCATTCGGCCGGCCTCGTCGAATTCCATGTAGGCCTTGGGTACCGAGGACTGATTGGGGATGGTGAACATCCGCATCCAGCGTCCCAGCAGCCGCAGCTGATTGACCACATTGAAGGACTGCGAGCCGCCACACACTTGCATCACCGCCAGGGTTTTGCCCTGGGTAGGACGAACGGCGCCGAGCTCAAGCGGTATCCAGTCAATTTGCGCCTTGAACACTGCTGACATTGCACCGTGGCGTTCCGGTGAACACCAGACCTGGCCCTCACACCACAGCGTCAGGTCGCGCAGCTCCTGGACTTTGGGGTGATCCGCCGGGGCGTCGTCTGGCAGCGGCAATCCGGAAGGATCGAACAGGCGAGTCTCAGCGCCGAAATACTCAAGCAGACGCGCGGCCTCCTCTGTCAATAGACGGCTGAACGAACGCTCACGGGTCGATCCGTAAAGGAGCAGGATGCGCGGTTTGTGATCGCCCAGCCTGAAGGTGTTCGTGTCGTCGAAGAGTGAACGGTCCAGATTAGGGAGTAGTTCTGTCATGTGGCCTCCTGTCAAAGACTGCCGATTCGATCGAGCTCGCGTTTGAGCGCTTCGGGGTTGAGGCTGTCAAAGGGGAGCTCAAAAAACGCCCTGCAGCGTTGCTCGATGCGAGCGAGCGTTGCGCGGAAAGCAGCGTCAATCGCCTCTTCATCGCCTTTTACGTCGGAGGGGTCCTCCAGTCCCCAGTGGGATTTGAGCGCTGGGCCAAAGTACACCGGGCAGCTTTCATTGGCCGCCTTGTCGCATACGGTAATCACGATATCTGGCAGGTCGCCCTCAAAGGCGTCGTTGCCCTTGCTGCTCAGGCCGGCTGTGGCGATACCGGCTTGCTGTAGCGTCGTGATGCTACGCGGCAACACCTGACCTTTGGGAAAACTGCCCGAACTCACTGCCTCAAATCCTTGCGGCGCAAGGTGATTGAACATGGCTTCCGAAAGGATGCTACGGCAGCTATTGGCCGTGCACATAAAGAGGACCCGCATGGATTTTGCACCTTTGGCGTGAGTGATGAAGTGAGTTCAGTTGCACTGTCCGAACGTTGAGTGTGAGTGGCGAAACGTCAACAACACAGAACTTCCCGCAATGGCCGCCCCTCCATGTTCAGCAAGCGATGCGCATTGTGTTGCAGCCATTGGGGATTTGCGTCTAGCGTCAGCTGCAACACCTCACTCACCCACGCGGGAAGGTGCGGATTCAGGCGGTAATACACCCACTGCCCCTGACGGCGATCCTGCAAAAGACCGCTGCTGCGCAGTTGGGCGAGATGGCGGCTGATCTTCGGCTGGCTTTCCTCAAGCGCGAACATCAGTTCGCAGACACACAGCTCACCCTGGCTGGCAATCAACAAGGTGGCGCGTGAGCGCGTTTCATCGGCGAGACTTTTGAATACTTCCGGAGGGGTAATCATGTCGACGCGTAATCGCTGCAAAAATCGAATATATGAAAATCCGTATATGCAAATCAAGGTGTCGGGAGCGATTGAATTAATTCGCGCTTAGCGCGCCCGCCAGCACCTGACTCCGCTGTGTGTCGGGACATGACGCCCGAGTGGCGGACGTGCATATCTGAATGCCCCCAGGCGTAGAGTGCCGCGGACCTGAGTGTTACCCTCCGCTGTCACTCAATCAAGGCAGTGAAATGGACATACCGCCCCGCTTTGTCATCCACGAAACACGCCACTGGTTGATCAATCATCGAGTGGACAGCGCGTTGCCCGGGTACCTCATGCTCGGCGCTAAGTCCATGAGCCCTTCCCTGGCGGCGTTACCCAGCGAAGCGCTGGCCGAGCTGGGTGGTTTGCAAGCCATGCTACAGACCACACTCGATGAACATCTGCAGCCCAGACACCTTTACATTGGCCGTTTCGGCCATCAGGCGGGGCATTCCATCCACTTTCATTTCATTCCGGTTTATCCGTGGTTAGAGGCATTGTTCTGGAGCGACGACAGGTACAGGCTGCTGCAGACGTTTGGCTCATTGCCCGACAACGCCCCAAG
Organism: Pseudomonas lutea; assembly: GCF_000759445.1. Taxonomy (NCBI): domain Bacteria; kingdom Pseudomonadati; phylum Pseudomonadota; class Gammaproteobacteria; order Pseudomonadales; family Pseudomonadaceae; genus Pseudomonas; species Pseudomonas lutea. The sequence goes on along the minus strand of NZ_JRMB01000001.1, from coordinate 534,361 downwards.
ACCGATGGCGCAGAACTGATGCTTTACGTCTGGAGAGAGTTTTGCGAACGCCCTGACCCTCCGCCCGTCCAAGGTCCGGGAGTGGATGAGGTGATTGCCACTCTGCGGAGCGCGTTACGTGGGCAGATGGGCGCAGCGCACTGATTGCCCCTGCTGTCGAGCCGCCCCTATCACGCATCACAAGGAAGCCAATGCTCAGTTCATTGATAGTCAATCGCCAGCCGCTAACCGCCCCGTCAGATGAACCGATAACCCCCTGGTGGAGCTTTACCAAGACGGTCCTGGCAACCACGGCGCTCTCGCTGGTTCGTGACCGGCTGATCGGGCTGGACGATCCCGTCGATGCTCAGCCTTTCACCTTGCGCCAGCTGCTGCGACATGAAGCGGGGTTGGCGGATTATGGAGAGCTGGCGGACTATCACGCCGCTGTTGCGCGGGCCGAACCCGCCTGGTCGCCGGAGGAAATGATGCGGCGCCTTGACGGTGAGCGACTTCGGTACCCGCCCGGCACAGGCTGGGGGTATTCAAATGTTGGCTACATGCTGATCAGCAGGCTCATTGAGCGGCTGACTGATCGGCCGCTGGAGGAAGCGGTCACCCAGCGGGCACTTTTTCCCTTGGGGCTGGCCAACGTTCACTTCGCTAAAACGCCGGCAGACCTCCACATGACTCACTTGGGCAACGCCTCGAATTACGACCCCGCCTGGGTTTACCACGGCCTGTTGATCGGGCCGCTTTCGCAGGCTGCGCTGTTTCTGGATGGCCTCCTCGGCGCCGATCTGCTTCCCGGGCCCTTGCTGCAGGAGATGCAGACAGCCCGAGCACTGGGCGGCCCGATTCCCGGACGCCCCTGGGCGACCGCCGGCTATGGTTTGGGTGTGATGCAAGGGTCCATGGAGGCCGGGCATTCTGTTTGCGGGCATACGGGCTGCGGGCCAGGCAGCGTGATCGCCGTGTACCGCATTTGTGACGGCGACGCTTCGGCGTGTTGCGCTGCCTTTGACGCAGGCGACAGCCAGGGCGCGGTCGAATCCGAGGTGATCGCGACAATGCTGGGCGCGCTGCGACAGCGAACCTGAGGCGCAGCAACCCATTGATTTCGCAAAGGACCCCAGCGTGAAGCAGATCATCACCCCCACCACTATCGCCGATGCCAGCGCAGAGGGTCCGCCCGAAATGTTCGGCACGGTGCGCGACCGACTCGATTTCTACCGAGATCAGATCCACAGCGAAACGACCCTGCTGTGCAGGCGCAGCAACACGTACCTGGGCGTGCAATCATTTCTGATCGTGGTTTACGCGTCCACAATGGCCAATCTGAGCGAACAATGGGGGAAGTTCTTTACCCTGATCGTCCCGCTCTTTCTCGCCTTGCTGGGCGTCACGTTATCCGCGCACGCCTGGCCCGGGATCAAAGCCTCCTACAGGCTCATCGATCACTGGTACGCCAAGCAGACGTTTCTACTGCGCAATGAGCGGTCGGCCAGCGATGACCGCCAAGGCGTGCCCTTGTTCAGCCATCGCGAAACGATGCAGAACGGCAACGACAAGGCGCTGGGCTTTTCAACACGCACCCCCTGGTTGTTCGCAAGCGTCTGGGTCCTGCTGGGCGGATTCTCGCTGTACGTGCATCTGGCGGGCCTGGCGGGATAGCACGACCCGCAGTGCAACGGGTGCTCTAAGGAGCGATGACGTCCAGCGTCAGCGGCGCAACGCCTCGCGATGACGACGGCGCGGCTGAAGCCTGGATGGAACGGCCTTCGACCCGGTTGCGACCCTTGGTTTTCGCGCTGTAGAGCAGCCGGTCTACCTCTTCCAGCGCAGCTCTATAGGGGCTATTGCGTGTGGCACTGATGGCCACCACTCCGGAACTGATCGTCAAATTGCCGATGGGGCTGGCCGAGTGTTCAATCAGCGCGTCAACGATGGATAAGCGGATCTTTTCAGCGATGCTCATCGCCCCGGCCAGATCGGTTTCCGGAAGCAGCACGACGAATTCCTCACCGCCATACCTGGCCGCAAGATCCGACGCTCGGTTAACGCTGCTGCCAATGACCCTCGCCACCTGTTTCAGGCATTCGTCACCCTGCAGATGGCCGTAGTGATCGTTGTATTGTTTGAACCAGTCGATGTCCAGCAGGATGATGGCAAGGCTGGAATTATTCCGGCCGGCTCGCGCCCACTCCTTTTGCAACGCTGTGTCGAAGCACCGCCGATTGGCCATGAGCGTCAGGCTGTCCGTCTGGGCGATGACTTCCAGATCGCCTCTGGCAATGTTCAGCTCACGTTCCGCCGTCATTAACTGCTGTATCTGTCGATACAGCAACATGCCAAGCAACCCCAGCGCCGCGATGATCAGGCCGATCATCGCCATCGACCGCCAGGCGTAGGCCCACCAGGGCGCAAATACATGCTCGCATGAGACACCCGCCGCCACGACGATGGGCAGCCCGGCCACTCGGCGGTAGGCATAGATTCTTTCGACCCCGTCCACCACCGACTGGATGACAGCCGTACCGCTGTCGGCCTTCGACAGGTAGAGCGAAAAAATATCGCCCTTGGCGAGGTTGGTCGTCATCAGGGCGGCCAGGGTAGGTCGCCTCGCCAGAAGGTCGCCGTTGTTCAACGCCAGGAAAATTACACCCTTGTCGTCGACATCCATGCGCTCGAAAAACGTCTGAAAGTAGTCAACCGGTACCGTTGCCAACGCCACCCCCGCAAATGTGCCGTCGGGCGCATTGATACGCCGACTGATGGGGATGACCTTATCGCCCGTCGTGCGGCTTTCCACGATCGAACCAATGTGAATGGACTCGTCAGTGTGCTCGCGGTGAAAAGCGAAATAGGCGCGATCACTGTTGTTTTTCGCGGGCGTATTCTGGGGGAAAGAGCTCACGATCCAGTTGCCCTGGGCATCGTAAATGAACAGCGCCTGGATGCCCTCCACGTTCTCGACGCTTCGCGCCATCAGCTTCTTGAGCCGGGCTCGCTGGTCCAGCGCCAAGCCGTCATGCTCCACCCGCTCGATGAGGTCGCGTAAGGTGTTGTCCGCCTGGCGAAAGGTGTCCTGCGCCTGTTGCTCGGCGGCTCGGACGATGTTGGACACTTCGGTTTTGGTAGAGTCGACGCGCTCTCTTCTCGATTGCGTCATCTGCCACACCGTGGCAAGAATCAACGACAGGCCGACCAGGGTAATGAAACCAATCAGGGCCTTGGTCAGCGCGGAAGATGAAAGCCTTGTTGATTTCGAGTACAGCAGCATCTGAAGGCGCCATCATATTGTCGGTTTCAGGGGCTATGCAGTTTCCATACCTCGTTGGAAGAAAGTTAATCAAACACTGCGATGAGCGTTGTGAGGAATGGGGTTTATGACCTACGCCATTGAGCATTACTGCCTGCGAACGCTTGGCCTCGATGACGCCGAGGCCCTTCATCATTATGAAAGGGTGAACCGCGACTTCCTGCAACCCTGGGAACCCGAGCGGGATGAGCACTATTTCAGCTTGAGTAACGCCAGGGCCCGAGTGGAACAGCAACTGGAGTCCATGGCCGCCGGGCGCTCGGTCTGCTTTGTTCTGGTCGACCCCAAGCGCGGAGCGATGTTGGGGCGGTGCAATTACACCCACATCATCGGGGGGGCTTTTCAGGCCTGCTATCTGGGCTTTTCACTGGCGCAGGCGCTGCAAGGACAGGGCTTGATGAAAAGATCACTGGAAGCAGGCAACCGTCATTGTTTTGAGCAAATCGGGCTCCACCGGATCATGGCAAATCATCTGCCGCGCAACGTCCGCAGCGAGCGTTTGCTGGCGTCTCTGGGGTTTGAAAAGGAAGGGTATGCCCGGGCCTATCTGAAGATTGCCGGCGTGTGGGAAGACCACGTATTGCGAGCGCTGACGAACCCGCTCGACAGCAGCGGCTGATCGCAGGATGAAACCAAACTACAACCAAACTACAACCAAACTACAACCGAACCACAACCGAAATGGACAGCGGTGCTCGCAGTCGACCCAGACCGCGTTCGCAGGCAAGCACAGGACAATGAAATGACGTTGCATCTGAGGCAGGCAGTCATCAGCGACCTCCCGGCGATCTACCGGGGTGAAGAGGCCTACATTCGCCAATGGGAGCCGCAGCACGAAGCCGCGTGGCGCTCTCAAACCGAGCGACACCTGACGCAATGGGTGGAGAATTTTGAACGGATGACCGTCGCTGTTTTGAACAACCAGTTTGCGGGCTATTCGTTATGGGCCCGCGCGGGCGATTGTGCGGAGCTCTACACCCTTCACGTAGCGGACACGCTGAGGCGCAGCGGCATCGGTACGGCACTGCTTGAGGGTTTCGTGAAAGCGGCCTCCGGGCAGGGCTTCACTAGGTTATGCCTGAGTGTGCGCCCTGACAACCCGGCGAAAGGGATCTACGAGCGCGCCGGTTTCCAGTGCACGGGAACTGCGGCGAACGGGTATCTGACTTATGAACGCCGCAGCTGATCAGCCACTGCGCGAGCACTGCCTCAGGCCGGCATGGGTTCGACGCTATCCACAAGCAGCGGCAAACGCACAGTAAACACCGTGTGGCGGTCATCGGAGTGCACGTGCAACTCGCCCCCATGGGACTCGGCGATTTGCGAGCAGATGTACAGCCCCAGCCCCAGGCCCGCGCTCTTGTTTTCGCCTTCGGCACGGGTGAACGGCTTGAACAGCAAATCGATCTGGTCGGCGTGAATGGCGGCGCCTTCGTTGGAAAACGACAGCACCATGCTTTGGTCGTCGACATGCCCGTTGATCAGGATCGGCCCGCCTGGGGCTCCATGATGAACGGCATTGGAAAGCAGATTGGAAACCAACTGACTGATCCGGCCAAAATCGCACCGCACCGGCCTGGCGGCGCCGAACCGGTAGACCACATCGGCCTTGGGATGGGCATGCCTGATCTCGGCAATCACCGGCGTCAGGGCTTCGAAAAGGTTGTCGACACGGCTCAGGTTTATCACGAACTTTGCGCCTAAACGACAGCGCGTGAAGTCGAGCACGTCTTCGATCAAGGCAGACATGCGCAGCGTGCTGCTGTGGATGGCGTCGACCAGTTTTCTGGAATGCTGCTCCTCAACGCGCGCCTGAAGCAGCTCTGCACTCAAGCGTACAGCGCTGATGGGCGTCCTCAGGTCATGGCCCAAGACGGCGACAAACTCTTCGCGCAAGCGCCCGGTTTCTTCGGCAACGCCCAGCTCGGACTGACTGTCATTCAGCTGGGTGTGCAGCTCCAGATGACTGGCCAGCAGTTGGGCGAACAACTCCAGGGTCTCGATCACGCTGGTGTCATTGAAGTTCTGCGGTTCGGGGTCGAGGCCGCACAACGTGCCGACGAATAACCCGGTAGAGGTGATGATGGGCACCGAAATATGGCTCTGCAGACGGTCTCGGGGTATGTGGTTCTCCGGTTCGTATGGGCCGTTCGCCAGCTCGCGCATGCCGGCACCGCATGCCAGTGACCGCCGGCGCAGCCGCACTTCATTGCACAGCGTCTCGTGCACCACGCGTTCGTCACCCGGCCTGATGTCCAGGCGCACCGAGTCGTCCACCGCATAGGCCACCCACTGATCCGCCGTGACCCGTGCCACCGCTGAAAACCTCAGCCCCGTGGTCTGCTTCACCAGACGCAGAATCACCGGAATCATGGCCATCGTATCAACGGGAGGAAACGGGCCTGTGTAATCGGTTTCGGACATGCGCTGGCTCACTGTCATTAAAAAAAGGCGATGATAGCGTTTCACTGTATGCACATACAGCCTGATGATCAGCTGCGGGCTTTAGCCCGACTCGTCAGGCGCTTCGAGCGCCTGTCGAATCCTGGCAGCCAGGACGTCGGGCGAGCAAGGTTTGGCCAGCACGGGAAACTCGTCTCCCACCCGGTCAGCCGGGCTCACAAATGCCTCGGCATAGCCGGTGGTCAACAGTATCTTCATGGTGGGGTAGGATTTCCTGACTGCCCGGGCCAGTGCCATGCCATTCATCCCGCCGGGCATGACAACGTCGCTGAACAGCAGATCGAACGCTCGTCCGCTGGCCAGAAGCGCCAGCGCATCGGCGCCGTTACCCGCCGTTTCGGTTTGGTAACCCTGCTCTTCCAGCACCATGCGTGCCAGTTCGGCCACGTCCGTGCGGTCTTCAACGATGAGTATCGACTCGTTTCCGGAGAGCACCCGAGCTTTAGTCTGTTCTTCCGCCAGGCAGAGCCCTGCGGCGTCTGCCGGAAAATACAGGCGCAAGGTGGTGCCCGCCCCCGCTTCAGAATGGATGCGCACGGTCCCGCCCGACTGTCTGGCAAACCCGTACACCATCGACAGGCCAAGGCCCGTGCCCTTGCCCTCCTCCTTGGTGGTGAAAAACGGTTCCATCACACGGGTCCTGACGTCCTCGGGCATGCCGCAGCCATTGTCGGTGATCGCAAGACAGACGTAGCGCCCGGCAGGCATTCCGTCGTAATGGCTGGCATCAGCTTCGGCGATATCCACGTTGCGGGTCTCGAAGGTGATCGTTGCGTTGCTGCGGCCCGCCAGCGCATCGCGGGCGTTGATAATGATGTTCAGCAAGGCCAGCTCGGCCTGGGCCGGATCGACCCGTGAGTTCCACAGGCCGTCATGCAGCCTGCTTTCGAGGATGACTCCGTCGCCCATCACACGCTCGACCGTGCTATGGGCGAAGTCCATCAGGTTGTTGAGGTTGATGACCCGCCCCTCCAACTTTTGCTTTCTGGAGAACGCCAGCAGTTGCTGAGTCAAGGTGGTTGCCCGATCAATGGCATGTCGGGTCATCGCCAGGTTGCGCTGGACGCGCCCGGTATCGAGCTCCGGCTTGGCCACGGCGCGGTCGGCCAGGTCGATGTAACCGCCCATCACCTGCAGCAGATTATTGAAATCATGGGCGATGCCACCCGTGAGTTGACCCAGCGCTTCCATCTTCTGTGATTGGTGCAACGCCTCTTCGGCATCCCGCCGGCGGCTCACGTCCAGCTGGGAAGCGAAGTAATAGATGAGCTCGCCGGCCTCGTTGTAGACCGGGGACACGAACAAGGCATTCCAGAAAGAGGAGCCATCCTTGCGGTAATTCAGCAGTTCGATGGATATCTCCGATTTGGCGTTCACCGCATCTCGAATCAGCGCAATAGCTTGTGGGTCAGTGTCGGCGCCTTGCATCAGGCGGCAGTTGCGGCCGTACAGCTCGTCAGTGCTATAGCCGGTCAGCTCCAGAAACGCCCCGTTGGCGAATATGATCGGGTTGTCAGGCTGATTGGGATCGGTGACGGACATCGGCATGCGGGTGGTTGCCACGGCCGCGAAGAAAATATGCCTGCCCGACCCCGACAGGTCTGCATAGGTTGGATTATCCACTGGGTGTAGATCTTTATGAGTGATCAGGCACTGGGCTGGTCTGTCCCGGTAACGCGCATGGCGTCGGCTTGAAGGGATAGACGTGTGCACATGCCCAAGAGTTTAATCAAAATGCGCGGCAAGCAGTTTGGGGGGACTCGGCGCTCGATAAACCGCGACGCAGACAATCGCGCCGGTAATCCCTTTGAACTTACGCTCCGCCGTCACGCTCTTTCTTATCGCTTGGTCAATGTATTGCCCGCCTTCACTCGCCTCTGTGACTGGCTCAAGCTGACGAACGATAAGGAGCTACCGTGACTGACACAGCCTACCCTCACTACCGGGTTCTACCCGGTCCGCTGCATGCGATCCTGCTGGCAGGAACGGTGCCGCTGTTTCTCGGCGGATTACTCAGCGATATCGCCTACTACAACACTTACCTGATTCAGTGGAGCAACTTTGCTTCGTGGCTGATCGCCGGAGGCGAGTTGTTTTGCGGGCTGGCGTTGCTATTTGCCCTGGTGAACCTGATCCGGGCCAACCCGAAAAAAGGCCGCCCGACGGTGTATTTTCTGCTGCTGCTGGTGACCTGGTGCCTGGGCCTGGTGAATGCTTTTGAACACGCCAAGGACGCTTGGGCAATGATGCCCTCGGGCCTGATCCTGTCGGTCATCGTGACCGCGCTGAGCTGCATTTCGGCGGTGATCGGCCTGACCAACCTTCGTTCGGGAGGCGCACGATGAAACATTCCTACGCACTGACCGCCTTGTCCATGGCACTTTTGTTGAGTGCCTGCGGCGGCGAAAAAAACACTGACGAAGCCCATGGCCCGGACCCGAAAATGCCTGAAGCGCAGCGCGGTTTGCTGCCCAGCATGAAGATCGCCGAGCCGGCTGCCTGGGGTGACCAGAAGCCGACGGTGCCGGAGGGTTACAGCATATCGGCGATCGCCGATGACTTGCGCGTGCCACGCCAGACGCTGGTATTGCCCAACGGCGACATTCTGGTGGCAGAAGGCAAAGGCGGCGCCGATGCCCCCAAGCTCAAGCCCAAGGACGTGATTGCCAGCTACATCAAGGCGCAGGGCAATACCAAGGTCAAAGGTGGCAACCGCCTGACCTTGCTGCGCGATGCAGACGGTGACGGCAAATACGAGCTGAAAACCGTCTTCGCCGAGGGCCTCAATGCCCCCTACGGCCTGGCGTATGCCAACGGCAAATTGTACGTCGCCAATCAGGATGCGCTGGTGCGCTTTGATTACGTCGAAGGCCAGACCAAAGCCAGCGGTGCACCGGTCACCGTCACCGAGCTGCCGTCGCAGATCAACCACCATTGGACCAAGTCACTGGCGATCACGCCCGATGGCAACACCTTGTATGTCGGTATCGGTTCGAACAGCAACGTCACCGAGCGCGGCATGGAAGTTGAGCTGGAGCGCGCCAGAATCTGGCAAATCGATGCGCAGACCGGCGCGCACAAACCCTACGCCACCGGCACGCGCAACCCGACCGCGCTGAAAATCCAGCCGGGTACCGGCAAGCTCTGGGCGGTCGCCAACGAGCGCGACGAGCTGGGCCCGGACCTGGTGCCGGACTACCTGACGTCGATCCGTGAGGGCGGCTTTTACGGATGGCCCTACAGCTATTGGGGCCAGAACGTTGACCCGCGCGCCCAACCGCAGGATCCCGCAAAAGTCGCTGCGGCCATCAAACCGGATTACAGCCTTGGGTCCCACGTGGCCGCCCTCGGCCTGGACTTCTCAATCCCTGAAATGGGTGGCAAATTTGCGGATGGCGTGTTCGTCGGTGAGCACGGCAGCTGGAACCGGGATAACCCGGTGGGCTACAAGGTCGTGTTCGTGCCCTTCAGCAATGGCAAACCCTCGGGCGACCCAGTGGATTTCGCGACGGGCTTTCAGGGCAAAGACGGCAAGACCCATGGCCGACCTGTGGGTGTGACAGTGGACCCTCGCGGCGCGCTGATCATTGCTGACGACCTGTCCAATACGGTGTGGCGAGTGACCCGCAACCGCTAATCCCAGACGACACAGGGCGTCGCTGCCCTGTTGTCACCGGCGGATACGCGCAGTCAGTGGTGCCGGTGGGGGGCATTGTTGCCAGTGGCCCCAGTGGTCCCAGTGGACCAGTGGACCAGTGGACCAGTGGGACCGGCTTCAGCCGGGAAGCTGTTGACGTTGTGGTCGCTCCCAGGCTCAGCGTGGGAGCGACCATCGGAAATCAAAGCACTCTTACGCTCCTCCTCCTGGCGAAAGCCGGTCCCACTGAAGCACTGCATGCTAGCCATGTACGAAGCACACCCGCTGCACGTAGTCTTCTTTCTGAACCGATATCAGGGAGGCCCCATGCAGTTGGAATGGCTTGAAGATTTCATTGAACTGGCGCAGGTGCGCAGCCTGTCGCGGGCGGCCGAGAACCGCTGCGTCACCCATCCGGCGTTCGGCCGCAGAATCCGTGCATTGGAGGACTGGGCCGGAGTAGCGCTGATCGAGCGCAAGCAGCCGCTGTCATTGACGCCCGCCGGCCTGCTGTTCCTGGACGCTGCCACTCAGGCGCTCGAGCGACTGAATACGGTCAGGGCGCAGTTTCAGGATTCCGGCCGCTATCAGGACACGCCCCTGCGAATCGCCACGGGCCGTACGCTGGCCAGCGACTTCTTTCCGGACTGGTACGAAACCTTGACCGCACGGTTTGGCGTATTCCCGGTTTCCATCGTGACCAGTGGCGCCCAGGAGGCGATCAGACGGCTCGCCGCCCGCGAGGTCGACCTGCTGCTGATTTTCTCCAGCCCTCAGACCCATCTGCTGATCGACCCTGACCGTTTCGAGTCCATGACGCTGACCACCGAGGCATTGCTGCCGGTGAGTGCGCCGCTGGCCGACGGCTCCCCGCAATTTGCCATCAGCTCGGACGGCCAGGGCCCCGTGGTGCCGTGGCTGGCGTTGTCGCCCTCGCTGACCCTGCGCGGCGCCCTCGCCCGGCACCTTGCCGGTCTGCCGCAGCGGCTGAGCCTGCGCATGATCTACGAAGCCGATTCGTACGAGGCGATCCTTGAGATGGCCCGGCGCGGCAACGGCCTGGCCTGGCTGCCGCGCATGGCAGTCAGGAAGGCGCTCGACGCCGGCGACCTGGTCATCGCCGCCGGCCCCCAGTATCAATTCAGCTTTGATATCTCGCTGCATCGGCTGCGCGCCAACCGCGGCGAGCGGCTGATGAACATCTGGAACGGGCTGCTGGAGGATGCACCAATGACGGGCGCCGAAGAAAAAATCTAAGTGCCGGTCGGGCCGAAGCAGCAGATGCCCCGGCCGCGTGCCGAGAAAGCCCGTCCGTGTGCCGAAACAGCAATTGCTCCTCCTTCCCTGCTGATCGACAGTAAGCCCCGAACCTGACGCAGCCCCTTGACCCTCACTTGCGAGCCGTCCGGGCGCTTCGCCCAGTACTCATGATTGCTGCTTCATGAGCTGATCCATCACCGATTCATAAAAAAACAAAACGCGATCAACCCGGTACGGTTGCCGAGGTGAGATCGGGGATCTTAATCGTGAATTTGCCGGGGCCTCGCCATGACCGCATCATCATCCGCAATGAACGCTCCGCTCGCCGCCCGCAAGCGTGGCCCCTGGAAAGAGATCGTCGCCGCCAGCATCGGCAACGCGCTGGAGTTCTACGACCTGCTGATCTATGGCTACTTCGCTGTGGTGATCGGCAAGCTGTTCTTCCCCTCCGACAACGAAACCACCTCGCTGCTGCTAAGCGTCGCCTCGTTCGGCATTTCATTTCTGATGCGCCCGCTCGGTGCCATCGTGCTGGGCTCTTACGCTGATCGCGCCGGCCGCAAGGCATCGCTGACGATGTCGATTCTGATCATGATGATCGGCACCGCCATGATCACGTTCACACCGTCCTATGAACAGATCGGGCTGGCTGCGCCGCTGCTGATCGTCGTGGCGCGGATGCTTCAGGGCTTCTCGACCGGGGGCGAATTCGGTGCGGCCACGGCGTTCATGGTGGAACACGCCGAGCCGCGGCGGCGCGGTTTTTTCGCCAGCTGGCAGCTGTCGACCCAGGGCCTGGCGACCGTATTGGCGGCAGGCGTCAGCGCATTGTTGAGCTATGTGCTGACGGATGTGCAGCTCAGCGATTGGGGATGGCGCGTCGCTTTCGGGGTCGGCCTGCTGATCGGCCCGGTGGGTTTCTACATCCGCAGCCAGATCGACGAGACGCCGGACTTCAAAAAGGTCGCCGCCGACACGCCGAAGAAAACACCGCTGCGCGATGTGCTGGTCAAAGGGCACCTCAGCCTGCTGCTGGCCATTGGCGTGGTGGCCGGCGCCACCGCCTTCAACTACGTTCACAAGCTCTACATGCCGACCTACGCGCTGAAGCAGTTGCACATTGCAGCGACCTCCTCGTACCTCGGCGCGCTGGTGACAGGCCTGACGCTGATGGTGATGGCGCCGGTGTTCGGCACCCTCTCCGATCGTTTCGGTCGCTTCAGGGTGCTGACCGTTGCGCTGCTGATCACCGGCTTGTCGTCCTACCCGATGTTTGTGCTGCTCAATCACTTCCCCAGTGTCACCAACCTGTTGCTGGTGCAAGCGGTGGTTGGCGTGCTGATCGCCGCCAGCCTTGGCCCGATTCCGGCGATGCTCGCCGACATCTTTCCCACCAGCATTCGCGGCACCGGCCTGGCCCTCAGCTACAACTTCTCGGTCACGCTGTTCGGCGGCTTTGCCCCGCTGATCGTGACGTGGATGATCGACGCCACCGGCAGCAAACTCGCCCCGAGCTTCTATGTGATCGGCACCGCGCTGATCAGCGTGCTCGCCGTCATCTGCCTGGGCCGTCGCATGCGCAACGCCGGTCACTCCTCAGGCGACCGTGCCTTTCATTAATTGATTAGAACAACGACCTCGCCGCCATCTGCCAGGGCGGTGGGGAATGCAGCCTTTTTCCTGCCGGAGACCACCATGAAGACCATTGAAGACGTGCGAGCGAGCCTCAAGCCCTACCCCATTGAAGTCGAGTTTCCTGACATCACGCCGTGGAAAGACAGCGCCACCGGCGTTGACTACGTGCACAGTTTCGACAGCGGCGTGGCCGGGCCGCACGTACTGATCATGGCGCTGACCCATGGCAATGAGGTCAGTGGCGCGATCACCCTCGACCGCTTCTTGAAGAAGGGCCTTCGCCCGCGCCAGGGCCGCCTGACGCTGGCGTTTGGCAACGTCGAGGCGTACCACCATTTCAACCCGCAAGACATCGACGCCACGCGTTATCTGGATGAGGACATGAACCGGGTCTGGCTGGAGAGCCGCCTCGACGGCCCCGAGCAGAGCCGCGAATTGCGCCGCGCCCGGGAATTAAGGCCGATCATCGAGACGGTGGATCTGCTGCTGGATATCCACTCCATGCACGAAGAAGCAGCGCCCATCATGATGAGCGGCGCCTGCAAAAAGGGTCTGCGGATGGCGGCCGAGTTGGGCGTGCCAGAGCATGTGATTGCCGACGCAGGGCACAAAAATGGTTGTCGTCTGCGCGACTTTCAGGGGTTCGGTGACGAGTCGAGCGCGAAGAATGCCCTGCTGATCGAAACGGGACAGCATGTGTCGGCTGTCAGCACAAAAGTCGCTCTGGATACCGCGGCGCGTTTTCTGATGCTGACCGGCACCGTGAGCGAAGCCGACGTGGCGGATTTCCTGCAACCGGTCAAACCGGCGCCGCAGCGCTTTCTGGAAGTGACCGAACCGATCGTTGCCAAGACCATGGATTTCCGTTTTGTCGAAGACTTCAAAGGGCTGGAGCAGATCAAACACGCGGGCACCGTCATCGCGATGGATGGTGATGACCCGGTGGTCACCCCGTACGACAACTGCGTGCTGATTCAGCCCTCAGTCCGTCACCTGGGCGAGGGCGTAACCGTCGTTCGCCTGGCAAAGGTAATCGACGCGCCGTGAGGGGAAGGCGAACGCGTCAGTCCAGACGCTGCGACATTGCATGCCCCGCCCCATTCGCCAGCAAGCCGGCTCCTACGGTCAACGCGTAGACCCAAACACACCGCAGATCCTGGCAATGCTTAGACCCAGACACGCCGCAGATCCTGGCAATGCGTAGACCCAGGCACACCGCAGATCCTGGCAATGCGTAGACCCAGGCACACCGCAGAGCCCGTCAGTGGGACCGGCTTTAGCCGGGAAAGCGTCGGGCGGCATACCGCGAACAAGTCACTGATAAAATCTGTATCACCTGGCCGCATTGTGACCTGATAAAACGCCGGACCTGTAGGAGCCGGCTTGCTGGCGAACGCGTCGGGCCTGCAAACGAATTACCGGGGCGACTGACGCCTTCGCGGGCAAGCGTGCTCCTACAGCGAGTCTCCATCGAATGCAGTGCTGCGTTTAGACAGAGATGACAAGGTAAGGGGGAATAACGCGGAAAGAATTAGAACACTACGGACCAACTGTAGGAGCGCGCTTGCCCGCGAAATGGGCAGCGAATTCACTGCACATCCACAAGACCGCACACGCAGGGGCGGCAAATGCTTCACCGACCCAGACAACGACCTCGCGGGCAATCCCGTCCCGCTAGCGAACCGAGGAAGGTCATAGCACAAACGCCGGGCACTCTGGCCCGGCGTCTGCAATCAAGTGCCGTCAGGCGGCAGGCTTGAGGATCACTTTGGTCCAGCCCTCGGCGCGTGCATCGAACTGCTTGTAGGCGTCCGGTGCTTCACCCAGTTTCAGGCGGTGGGAAATGATCTGCGACGGCGTCGCGCGGCCGTGGTGGATGAGCTCGGCCAGGCGACGGTTATAAGCTTTGACGTTGGCCTGGCCGGTGCGGATCTGCTGGCCCTTGAACCAGAAGGCGCCGAAGTCGAAGGCCATCTTGCCCTCCTTCGCCAGCTCGTTCTTGGCGCCCGGATCCTGAGGCACAAATACGCCCACCACGCCGATTCCGCCGGTGGCCTTGGTCGACGCCACCAGATTGTTCATGGTCAGGTGGTTTGCCTCGTGGCCGTGCTTGTCGCAGCACTGATAACCCACGCATTCACAGCCGCGGTCAGTGCCCTTGCCATTGGTGAGGTTGAGGATCTGATCGACCGCTTCCTTCTCCAGCGAGTTGATCGGCGTGGCGCCCATCTGCGCTGCCAGCTTCAAACGATCTGGATGATTGTCGACAACGAAGACCTGGGAAGCGCCTTTGATCATCGCCGAATGCGCAGCCATCAGGCCGACCGGCCCCGCGCCGTAGATCGCGATGCTTTCACCCGGCAACAGGCCCGCCAGCTCGGTCGCGTGCCAGCCGGTAGGGAAGATGTCCGAGAGCATCACATAATCTTCTTCCCGCTCCACCGCGTCCTCGGGGAGCACCAGGCAATTGAAGTCAGCGTAAGGCACGCGCAACAGCTCTGCCTGGCCACCCTGATAGGGCCCCATGTCGGCAAAACCGTAGGCTGCGCCGGCACTGCCGGGGTTCGCAGTCAGGCAGAAACCGGTCAGGCCTTTCTCGCAGTTTTCGCAAAATCCGCAGCCGATGTTGAACGGCAGGCACACGCGGTCGCCGACCTTGACGCGGTCGACACCGGCACCGACTTCGATGACTTCGCCCATGTTTTCGTGACCGAGTACACGGCCTTCTTCCATGGAGGTGCGGCCTTCATACATGTGCAGGTCGGAGCCGCAGATGTTGGTGGTGGTCACCCGAATCAGCGCGTCGGTGGGTTTTTCAATTCTGGCGTCAGGTACGTTCTTGACACTGACGTCGCGTGGGCCGTTATAAACAAGTGCTTTCATAATGTTCTCGCGTCCAGGAAATGAATGGCAGCTGTGCTGCTCGCAAAGTGTCTGGCCCGCACATCCGCAGGTTGTTCAATCGTTTCAGCAGCGACACTGACGGGCGGTCGTTCAGCGCGGTTCATTCGGAACGGCGGCTCGCGACGCCGAGCGTCTTCTCGAAGTACTATTTCCCACCCTTTCATCACGAGCCAGCCAATGACTGCATCGACTCGCCTCCAGGCCTTGATTGATAGCCTTGCCCCGACACGCGTACCGGGCCTGACCCTGGCAGTTGGCAACCGCGACGGGCTTGTCTGGGAGGGGGCTGCGGGGTACGCCGACATCGTGAGTCAAACGCCGGCAGACCCTGCGTGCGTATTGGGGGTCGGAAGCATCACCAAGGTGCTGGTTGCGGTGCTGGTCCTGCAACTGGTCGAAGAGAAGCGCCTCGGCCTCGACCACACGCTGATTCCGTATTTATCGACGACGATGCTTGCGGGGATTGCCAACGCTGACGTCACCACTGTTGGCCAGTTGCTGTCGCACCACAGCGGCATCGCCAGCTGGGAAGAGGACGCCCGGTGGATTCGCGATGCCAGAGGCGAGCGCATCACGCCCGGCAAGCAGTGGGCGAGCGTCGAGCCGCTGAACTACATTCGCGGCGCGTCACCCGACCATGACGTCGGCACCCGCTTTCACTATTCAAATACCCATTACACCCTGTTGGGCCTGCTCATCGAAGCCGTCACGGCCAAACCCTTCGAGCAGGTCCTGGCCGAGCGCATCCTCGGCCCTTTGAACATGACGTCCACGTATCTCGAACGCGCAGATACTCAGCGTCCCTCAAGGCTATGCACCCGCTATCACGGCGGCACCGATGCGTTTATTGAGGCTGCCGGAATCGCCCCGTCTTTCCGCCAGATTCAGCCCGGATGGCTGGAGGTTTCGTCGAGCAACTTGTCCGTCGAATGGGCCGCCGGCGGCGTAGTGTCTTCGGCTTCCGACATCGTCAGGTTCATGACCGCGCTCAGGGACGGGCGTGTACTGGGACGCGAGCTGATGCAGCAAATGCTGACATGGCGTCCCGCGCACAACGGCACGCAAATGGGTCTGGGGATTTTCCGCGCCGCAACGCCTCACGGCGCGGTGATCGGCCATGGCGGCAATGTGCTGGGCTTCAGCGCGACGACCTGGTGGTTCGAGGAGGCAGACTGCGTCCTCGCCCTGCTCACCAATTTGGGGTCAATGCATGCAGGACCTCAGGCCTGGTCCGCTTCGCGATTATTTGAAGACACCGTGCTCGGTCGGGAGGCGCAGGCGTTGTGAAGTGGCCGTCGACGATGACCCCGCCAAGGTCCCCGGCCTGCTGTTCGACGGTCTGATACCGGACGAAGTACCCATCAAGTTCATCGGCGTCAACCCGAGCCAGCTCCTTGATACGACTGTCGGCTAACACGCGATCCCGAACGCCAGGCGGGTGAAATCACTTGCGCCAATGCTCAACTACCCCGCCTCTATGGCCGATGACGGGATCACTGGCTGGAAACCTGAGGTGGGCGATCTGTTCGATCTGCGCCGGCGTCGCTGGCTCACGATTGATGTCGCCCTCCTGTCCCGGCGGATAGGCACCTACCACAGCGAAATCATCGCTGGACTCCAGGTTGCAATGCCCTGTGCCTGCCGGCAGCAGCAGCGCATCCCCGGCGTTGACCTCAATGACATGGCCGTTCGGCCCGCCCAGCATCAACCGCGCGCGCCCGGCATAAACTCCCAGCACCTCATGACCGCGAGTGTGGTAATGGTGAAAGTCGTAGACACCGTAGCGCCACTGCGGCGGCCAGCCATTGGCGCCGAACAGCGCTTCAAACGCCTTGGCCGGATCATGAGCGGTGGCATCAATGGCACTGGCATACATCAGCACCGGCAGGCTTGGGTTGTTTGGAATGCCAAGATTTGAATCCAGCGTCAGCGTCTGGATAGCTGGCGCAGCAGTGATTTTTTCCATGGTCAAGCTCTCCTTGGGCCCGGCAGGACGGCGAAGTGGATGTTTCAACTGACGTCGCAGCCGTGTTTCGGTTCGACCGGCTGTCGGTTGGCGGTCGAGAATGGCTTCAAGGGGCCAACAAATCTTCACCAATGATGGCGCTAAGATACTATCGGGTACTCAAAGCTCATGCTCAACGGCCCATCGCCCAGGCGGCTCCACGTGTCTCCATGGCCCAGGCGCACGTGGCCGCCTCCAGGGTTGACTTGAACTCACCCTGATGGGAGCAGTCTCGACTGAATACCTTCTGAATCACCCCTCGCAGGAATTGTGCATGGCCGCGTTACCTCACCTTGGTTTGAACAAACAGGACGTGCTGGCTCACTTTGTGGATACGGCCTCCCACTTCACCGGCACGATAGGCGCGACCCTGATCTGCTGCGAGAACGATCGTTTAAGCATTGTTTCCTCCTACGGCAGCGCACCGCCGATCACGCCGGATTCCACCACGGCCGGATGGTTGAAAATGGTGTTGTCCTATGGCGACGTGGTCGACGTCGGCGAGACGATGCCGATTGACGCCGTGCAACCCACGGGGCTGCATTCACTGGTCAGCGATTCGCTGGTCTGCGTGGCCATCAGGGCACCAGCTGGCCGGCTGACAGGGGTCGTGCTGCTGACTATCCCGGTCCCCCATGCACGCCTGAGCGCTGCGCAAACCTACGCACTGCAAACCCACGCCGCGGACCTCTACGAAGCGCTCCAGCTGCACCCCATCAGCGCCGCCAGTGGGTCTGCGGCCATCGAACGCCTGCGCTTGCTCGAATCGGTGGTGGTCAATGCCAAGGATGCCATCCTGATTACCGAAGCCGAGCCCATCGATCTGCCGGGCCCGCGCATCGTTTACTGCAACCCGGCGTTTCTGGCCACCACCGGTTTCAGTCTGGAAGAAGTCATCGGCAAGACGCCGCGGATATTGCAGTGCGAGGACACCGACCGCGCGACATTGCAGCGCATACGCGACGCCCTGCAGCGCTGGGAACCGGTGGAAGTCGAACTCATCAACACGCGGCGCGACGGAACGAAATTCTGGGTGCAGCTGAGCATCGTTCCGGTGGCCAATGAGAAAGGCTGGTTCACCCACTGGGTGTCCGTGCAGCGTGACATCACCGAGCGCAAGGACGCCGAGCGCGCTGTCCAGCAAGCGCAGCTCGACCGTGAGGAACGCGTGGCGCTTGAATCGCGGCTGTTCGAGCGCGAGCGAATGCAGGACGAGCTGTCTTACGCCGCCTTTCATGACGAGCTCACACGCCTGAAAAACCGCGGCTACTTCATGGGCCGGATCCAGGCTGCGCTAAACGACAACGGCGATGGACACGTCGGCGCGGCGACGGTCTTGTACCTTGACCTGGACCGCTTCAAATACGTCAACGACGGCATGGGCCACCACGCCGGTGACATCCTGCTCAAAAGCGTCGCCGAGCGTCTCAAAGCCTGCATCGACCCGGATGCCGTGATCGCCCGCATTGGCGGCGATGAGTTCGCCATCCTGTTGACCGGCGCGGACCACGAAGCCCAGGCGATTGAAACCGCCAGGCGCGTGACGCGGGCGCTCAGCGTGCCGACGGAGATCGACGGCCAGCCACTGTTCACTTCCTGCAGCATCGGCATCGCCAGCCTGGACGCTCAGCACAGCATCGCCGAAGACCTGATCCGCGATGCAGACGTGGCCATGTACGCGGCCAAAAACAAAGGCCGTGGCAGCTGGGCGGTCTTCGACCTGTCCATGCGCCAGGCGTCGATCAACATGCTGGTGATGCAGAACGCGCTCAAGCACGCCATTGCCCGTGATGAGTTTTACCTGGTCTATCAGCCGATATTTTCCATTGCCAGCGAAGCCGTCGTCGGCGTTGAAGCGCTGGTTCGATGGCGCCACCCAACATTGGGGAACATCTCACCGGACGTGTTCATCAGTGTGGCTGAAGACATTGGCGTCGCGGGCGATCTGGGTCGTTGGGTCATGCGCAACGCCTGCCGCGAGGTCAAGGGCTGGAACAGCGGTACGCAGGGCAAGATCAAGCTCAATGTGAACGTGTCGGGTGTCGAACTCAACCGTCGGGATTTCGCTGCGCAAGTCGCCGACATCGTCCAGGAGACCGGGTTTGACCCCCACTCCCTGCAGATTGAAATCACCGAGTCGGTGTTCCTGCACGAACCCGAAATGGTCGCCGAGACGCTTGAAGAGTTGCGCGCACAGGGCATCCGGGTTGCGCTGGACGATTTCGGTACGGGCTACAGTTCCCTGGGCTATATCGACCGTTACCCGATTGATTCGATCAAGATCGATCGCTCGTTTGTGACGCGCATGATGAAACACGAGCGCAGCGTGGCCATCGTCAAAAGTATCCTGTCCCTGGGCCAGGCACTGGACCTTGCGATTGTTGCCGAGGGCGTTGAAACGGTCGGCCAGCTTGAGCAATTGAGAAAGCTGGGCTGCCCATATGCGCAGGGCTTTCTGCTCAGCCCACCGGTACTGGCGCGGGACGCCGAGGCGTTGTTTCTGGCGCGAAAGCCCAAGGCGCTTGATTGACCGCGACAGCCCTTCCCCGCGCCGGAGTCCTGGAAACATCGAACCGGACCACGGCGCAGGCGTCCCATTGATTGCACTGATGATCACTATCGAATGACCGGCCTGCAGGATTAACACGCCCGCCTCCTATACTCGCCTCCGATTTTGCCCATCCCCTCGCCTGCCGCACGGGCGACTTTTTCCGTGGAACCCAGCCTCATGCCAAGCGCCAGCCAAGCCCCTCGCGGCCTACCCGAACATCGTCAGCAAAGCGTCAAACAACAATGGCTGGCGATACTCTCCGTCGCCATCGGCGCCTTCGCTCTGGTCACCAGCGAGTTTCTGCCAGTAGGCGTGCTTAATGACGTTGCCAGCGATCTGGGCATCAGTGCGGGCCACGCCGGCCTGATGGTGACCCTGCCCGGCATTGCCGCCGCCCTCGCAGCCCCGCTGCTGTCGGTCGGCATTGGCGCCATGGACCGTCGCTATTTGCTGATCGGACTGACGCTGATCATGATCATCGCCAACACCGTGGTGGCCTACGCCAGCGACTTCAGCCTGCTGCTGTTTGGCCGTGTGCTGCTGGGCATCAGCATCGGCGGGTTCTGGGCCACGGCCATTGCGCTCAGCGGACGACTCGCGCCCAAAGGCGTCGGTGTGGCACAAGCCACCTCGATCATCATGGTCGGTGTGACCCTCGCGACCGTGCTGGGCGTGCCGGTCGGCACCTGGCTGAGCGGCCTGCTGGGCTGGCGCACGACCTTTCTGGTCACCGCGCTTGTCGGCGTGCCCGTACTGCTGGCGCAGATTTTCCTGCTGCCACGGCTCATGCCCGACAAGGCCATTCGCATCGCAGACCTGCCGGCCCTGTTCATCAACCCGCAGTCACGGGTCGGACTGATCGCGGTGTTGTTGATCGGCCTGGCGCACTTTGCCGCGTACACCTACGTCGCCCCTTTCTTCAAACAGCAGTCCGGCTTTGACGGCCCGACCATCGGCTCGCTGCTCCTGCTCTACGGCGTCGCCGGGGTCATCGGCAATGTGTTCGCCGGATTCGCCGCCAACCGCAGCGTGCGCCATACGTTGTTGCTGGTCGCTGTGATGATCGGCATCAGCACCGCGCTGTTTCCCTACTTCGCCACCGGCATGACCGGCGCCGCCATGCTGATCGCGCTCTGGGGCTTTGCGTTCGGTGCGTTCCCGGCCTGCGCCAGCATCTGGATGTTTGTCGTGGCGCCCAAGGATGTCGAGCGCGGCATGCCGCTGTTCGTCGCCCTGTTTCAAGTGATCATCGCGCTGGGCTCGTTCTTCGGCGGACGTATCGTCGATACCCTGGGCAGCTCCGCCCTCTTGAGCATCGCGACCGCGCTGGTGGGCTGCGGCTTTGCAACCGTGCTGGTGCTGGGGCGTAACGTCAGTAATAACCCGGTGGCACAGGCCTGCTAAGCAGCGGATTTGCGCGGTGTCGCATCTGCTTTCCCACGATTCACAGCCGCGACACCGAGGGCGGTATCGAGGCCCTTTTCTGGATCCCTGATAACGCCCATAAGTCCGTCTGCCGTTGCGCTTGCGGTCCGACGGGCCGCAGAGGATGATGCGGGACGATTGACTCTCGCTCCGGTTTATTGATGGCCCATCATCCCGCCCCCCTCCCTTTCAACGAGGAAGAGCGTGTCTTATCGCTCGAACACCTGGATGTGCTGGACAGCGCACACGAAAAGGAATTCGACGATATTGTCTTACTCGCCACCACCTTGTGTGATGCCCCCATTGCGCTGGTTTCGCTGGTGGATCGAGAGCGCCAATGGTTCAAGGCCTGCATAGGCTTGGGCGTGCAGGAAACTCATCGTGACCTGGCTTTTTGCGGCCATGCGATTCTGGAGCCCGCGGATGTCCTGGTGGTCGAAGATGCGACCCTTGACCCACGCTTCTCCTCCAGCGCTCTGGTGCTGGGGCCGCCCTATATTCGCTTCTATGCCGGTGCGCCCATTGTCACGGGCAGTGGCGTTGCGCTGGGAACGGTCTGCGTCATCGATACCCGCACACGAAGCTTGAGCGAGGGCCAATCCCTGGCCCTGCAGGCGCTGGCCCGACAAGCCGCTGCGTTGCTTGAAGCCCGTGTGTTAGTGAAGCAGCGCGAGCAGCAACTGGACCATCTCCAAGAGCGTTTCCAGCAAGCGGAGCGCACTCACAGCGAAGTCATGCCGCTGCTTGAGCATTCACGCTGCATTTCTTCGCTGGGCATGCTGACCGCCAGCATTGCCCATGACTTCAACAACCTGCTGCAGAGTGTCAGCGCCGCCTTCCAGATGACCCGTTTGCGCTCGCGCCGGCCGCTGGACGTCGAGCGCTTTTCCGACACCGGTTTGCAGGCGGTGGAACAGGGTCGTCAGTTGATCAGCTACCTCATGTCGAGCGTACGCGGTGACGGGCCCGACCTGATCTGTATCGACGTGACGGCGCGGCTTCATTCCGCGCAATCGTTGATGAAACACTCGATGGCGGGGTCCATCGACCTGAGCTTCGATTTTGCCGAATGGGGCTGGGGGGTGCTGTGTGTGGAGGCCCAGCTGCATGCGGTGGTGATGAACCTGCTGACCAACGCTCGCGATGCGTTGAACGGCACAGGGCAAGTACGGGTGGCCACGCGCTGGGTACACGTCGAAGACGATCTGTCGTTGCAACAGGGCGATTACCTGGTGGTGAGCGTGCAAGATAACGGCCCGGGCATGACCGCCGAGGTCGCCGCGCGGGTGTTCGAGCCCTTCTTCACCACCAAGGCCAGCGGTGCAGGCACAGGCCTGGGACTGGCCCAGGTCAAGGACTTCGCGGTCAAATCCGGCGGTGACGCGCGGATCAACACCGCTCCCGGCGCGGGCACAACCGTCAGCCTTTACTTGAGAATCCTGGGTTCCATCGCCGCTTCCGAGGCCATTTAAGGGCTGAAGCGTTGCGGCCGCCATCCCCCTTTCTCCGCCTGAATAGCCAGCCCTTGCGGTGGTTCCAGGCTGAAGCCATTCTCGCAACGGGAATTGCTGACAGATGAGGGTGAGCTTGCTCACAAAGGGATCAGCACAGCCGATGGATAGTCCGCGCAAGCCTGCGCATTCCGAATGCAGAAGAAGCTGCTAAACCTCCCGTCTGCAACTCAAGGTTCGTCGGTAGAATCAGGCTTTGGGTGCAAGCCAGGAAGCACTGCAAGAAGGCCGCGCATGAGCCCGGCCGCTTTTAATTCAAGTCGAGCGCGCTACCGGCCGGTGTCTCCCCATGAAAAATGAAAAGCGCGGGCAGGCGTCGTTGGGCTGCATTGGCCATTGTCGGCATCAGGGCTGACGATGACCCACTCAGCTCTCGACGTTGATCCAACCGCGCGGGCTTTATTGCGCAAGAAACACCGCTCGATCTCAGCCACTGGCACCATCGCATAGGCCTCGGGATGAGTGCGCAACCAAAGAGCGGCATGTTCAAGGGCCAAGGGGTCCGCAAAGCCGAAATGGACCAGCGGCTGGCGCGCGAAGAGCCAGTGCCCCTCCCGCCAGCCAACCAGAACCAGTTCGGCGCTGGAAGTCATTCGAGCAGCTTCGGCCATGAGCTTTTCGTGGGGGTTGGGCCCGTCTGTGTACGGCTCGACGAAGCCACGCACGAACCACAAAAAAAACCATGCCACCGCCACGCTATTGAATACGCTGCGACGCTTTGGCCGATCACCAAACCATCGTCGAAGCAGCCAGGGAACCATCGGTGCAGCGGCCAGGACCAGACCAGGCACTGCCGGAAAAATATAAAGCTTGCGCTTGCCGGTGCTCAGGCAGAAAAACAGCACCACAAGAACCACCCAACCCAACAGCACCAACAGGCGGCCGTCGTGCCTTTGCAGTTGCCGTCGCCACACGGGTACCAGCCAGGGTAATGCCAGGACCAGGGGCAGCCAATATTGCGGGATGACGGTCAGGAAATACCAGAACGGCTCGCGGTGGTCCCAGGCCGAGGCGAATCGGTCGCCGGTCTGGTGGAGCAAAATCTCGTTGAGGTATGCCAGTTCTTCAGCGCCGCCGTGGAGCCAGACGTTGGCCAGCAGCGGGGCAAGCCAGACGGCACAGCCCGACATCAGCATCAGCAAACCCACAGCCCAGCGACGGCCCTGTCCCGGCATGACTGCCACACCCTGCCATCCCTTTCGCACTGCATAGCCGTAGGGCAGCAACATCAATGCGGGCAGAAAACCCACCCCTTTGCTGATGATGCCCAGGCCCATCGCCAGACACGCGAGGTAGAACCACCCCCATGCCGGCCCCAGCAGCAGATGACGTGCCATACCGTAAAAGCCGACGGCGATCCACAGGCACAGGAAGCTGTCGATTTGCCCGACACGCAATACGCTGTAGGTTTGATAGGTGGCTAAAAACAGCAATGCTGCGATCCTGCCGACCCTTTGGCACCATAGGCGCCGGCCCAGGTCGTACAACACGGCAGTGGTCGTAGCCGCCGAGAGCAGGCCCGGGATGTATAGCGCCTGCCCGGGCGAGCCGGTCAGCCAGATAAAAAAGGCGACCGCCCACATGAACAGGGGCGGCTTGTCGCCATATATCTCGCCGGCACGATGAGGGATGAGCCAGCTGCCGCTGTGAAGCATCTCCAGCGATACGCCTAAAAACCGTTCTTCGTCGACGTTGAACGGCTGTCGGATACCAAAACCTGCACCGACCAGCAGCAGAGCAAGCACCACCAAAGCCAGGCATTGCAGCGTGGGGGAATGGGCACGTCGCAATCGTTATTCCTTCAATGCTTTGTGTTTGGCAATCAACTGCAGATTGCGCAGATAAACGACGAAGCCAAATGACTGGCCGATGATGAACACGGGATCTTCGCGGTAGATTGCATAAAGCAGCAGCAGTGCGCTGCCGAGCATGCTGAGGTACCAGAACCCCACAGGAATAACGCTACGTTTCTTGATTTCGCTGTAGAGCCATTGCAACACGAAACGGCCAGTGAAGACTGCCTGGCCGAGAAATCCCACACCGAGCCAAAGCGCTTCGCGGGTGAAGTTCATTCGACCACCTCCACAGCTTTCGTACCAAGCCGCGTACGACGCACGAGCCACCACACCCCGAAGAGATCGAGAATGCCGACAAGCGCTCGATCCAGATTGCCATAGTTCGAAACGCCAGCCTGGCGATGACGGTGGTGAACGGGATGCACGATCATTCGGCCTTGATCGCGCTGGATCAACGCGGGAATGAACCGGTGCATGTGGTCGAAGTAAGGCAACCGCAAAAACGCCCGGCGCTGGACCAGTTTTAGCCCACACCCCGTATCGGGCGTCGCGTCTCCGAGCAGGCGGCTACGCAGGGCATTGGCGAAGCGGGACGCCCAGCGCTTGCTCGCGCTGTCCCGCCGGTTGATGCGATGCCCCGCCACTAACGTCACCAACGGGTCCTGCCCCTGGTTGGCACTGCGCACGAGAGCCAGCATGCCGGGCAAGTCGGCAGGGTCGTTCTGACCGTCACCGTCCAAGGTCGCGAGCCATTCTCCACAAGCGGCGTGGGCGGCATGCCAGATCGACGTGCTCTGCCCCAGGGAAACCCTGTGGTGCAGGATTCGCAACGGGTCGTACCCTTGCGCTTTGATCTGTTGCAGAACGTGGAGCGTGTCGTCGGTACTGCCGTCGTCAACCACCAGCACCTCATAGCGCTCGCCGGCGAGTGCCGTTCGTATTTCATGCAGCAGTGAAGGCAGGTTCTGCGCTTCATTTTTTGCCGGGATCAACACCGACACAAGCACCGTTTCACTCATTGCACCCACCGATTTTCCTGTTATGCCTGTTTGGCCGGGTAGAAATTCCGATACCAGCGCGCGAATTCAGCCACGCCTTGCTCCACGCTGACCTGCGGGCTGAAGTCAATCCACTGAGCAAGGCCTGATACATCGGCCCAGGTCTGCAGGACGTCTCCGGCTTGAAGTGGAAGGTAATTGCGCTTTGCCTGGACTCCCAATGCCGATTCCAGGCAAAGGATAAAGTCAAGAAGCTTGACCGGCTTGCCTCGCCCGATGTTGAACAGCTGGCAGGGCGCGACCCCATCGATGAGCGGTGGTGGCCTTGGCAGCAGCCGGGTGATCGACTCGACGATGTCGTCGATGTACGTGAAATCCCGCGCCATCTCCCCGTCGTTGTAGATATCGATGGGCTCGCCGTGAAGGATGGCTCGGGTGAATTTGAACAGCGCCATGTCCGGCCGTCCCCACGGGCCATAGACGGTAAAAAACCGCAGGCCCGTTGCACGAATGCGATACAGATGCGAATAGCTGTACGCCATGAGTTCGTTGGCGCGCTTGGTCGCCGCATAGAGAGAAACAGGCTGCTCAACGGCATCCTCCACGGCGAAAGGCATCTTGGTGTTTGCGCCGTAAACAGAGCTGCTGGATGCGTAAACCAGATGGTTCACAGGGTAAACCCTGCACGCTTCAAGGACGTTGAGAAACCCGACCAGGTTGGCCTGGGCATACACACCCGGGTTGTCGATGGAATAACGAACCCCCGCCTGAGCCGCCAGATGAATAACCTCGCTGAAGCCAGACGTGCTGAAAAGGTCGAGCAATGATCGAGGGTAGACGATGTCGATGGGCTGGAACTGAAAGGATGAGAAGTTTCCAAGCTGCGCAAGTCGGGCGGACTTGAGCTCGACGCTGTAGTAGTCGTTCAAGTTGTCGATCCCGATTACCTGAACGCCGAGGCCGCACAATCGCCTCGCCACATGAAAGCCGATAAAACCCGCAACCCCCGTTATCAATACTGTCATCGCGGTACCCGGTGACTGTGCGGATGTAAGCCGATATCACGCCGCGCCATCGCCCCATCACCCAAACGCGATGCCGGGTTGCCCGCTGCACGGGTAAACCCCTCGGCCCTGGCTAGCCTGTCGCTATGCCTCTTCTGTACCGGCCGAAAAACCTGAATGAGTTCAACACCCTTTGCGCCAACCACGATCACCCTCATTTCACATGTCCTTGTTACAGAACTTGCCAGCTGGCCAGCATTTCCAGGTCAGAGGGATCGGCCCTGTAGATGCGTGGTCGGCGAAAAGAAAATCATGGCAGAGCAATATGAACGAGAGATGTCGTCAAGCCGAAATGGCTGAGCTTGTCCTGTAGCGTGGGATGGGCAGTCGGTGCCGGGTGACAATGCAAGTTAGCCTGAACTACAGGCTTCACCCACCTGATGAACTTAGCCAAGTAACAACATGATGCCGCGAGCAGACAGTTGCTAAACGAGTAACCGTGCGTGGTTGACGAAGGTTAATGCAGAGGGGCCGAGGTGATATCGCGGTGTATGAGGGCACCATCGAGACGTACCGCAGGGCCGGTTTGTTGCCATGCACTGCGAAGGGCCGGCGGCGACAGTGATGCCTCGCCACGCGCCGTAAACCTCCGGGTACGGCGCGTGGCGGATTCAGTTGTTCACCGCTGCCAGACTCAAGCCGGGCAGATGGCAAACGGGCCCGGCATCAGACAAACCCGGTGTCTGGATGCGCCGCCGCCACGCCCACCACTTCGACTGCAGCGTGCTCCGCTCCGGCAGACGTGCTCGCCAGCGCTGCATCGGCGTGGGCAAACACAACCGACCGCGCCGGCAGACCTCCTGCGAAATCGCCATCGAGCACCAGCTCAAAGCGATGCCCTTGCACATCGGCATCCAGGTCCTTGAGATACACCCGCGTGTGGTCAGCGTTGGTGGTCAGCTTCAGGGTCGAATCGTGGCCATCGCCAAAGCCGACGAATCCAAGGCCGGAGACGTCTATCGTGTCGTGTTTTACATCAAAGTCGCCGATACGGTCGGCATGCCCCTGGGTCGCGGTTCGGTAGCTGTCGGACACCGAATTGAACCGGAACACATCCGAACCCGCTCCACCGAAGAGTACGTCGGCATCCGCACCGCCCATCAAGGTGTCGTTGCCGCTTCCGCCGCTTAGCCGGTCGTGGCCATCGCCGCCCCATAGCACATCGGCGCCTGCGCCGCCGTTCAAGCTGTCCGCGCCGGCCTTGCCATTGATCGAATCGGCCTTGGCCGTGCCGCTGAGGGTGTCAGCGCTCTGCCCGCCTTCGATGGCATTGAGCACGTGGTTGGTGCCGATGTGGTCACCCGCACCTTGCAGGGACACGTCGCCCTGCTGCAGATGAGCAAAGGTATTGCCGTAAACCGAATTGCTCCCGGTCTGACCATTGGCCTCGGCCACGCCGAAGGTGCTCTTGGCCCCGCCAGTGATGATGTTGTCGGCAAACGTATTGTGGTCCGCGGGAAAAAACTTCCCCGAAACGCCGCCACGGTCATCGAAGGGTTGAATCAACACCTCGGGCAGCGCTGACCCCTGGGCGTTTTCATGGATCAGGTTGCCGCGGACTTCGACATCAGTGCTGCCATAAAGGCGGACACCGGACGTGGCGTTGTGATGAATGTCCACCCCGCTGATATCGACGCCGCTCGACAGTTTGACCAGCACGCCTTCTGCCCCATTGCCGTAGAGTTCGCCGCCCTCAATCGTAATGTGGTGCGGTGACGGAATGTTTTCGCTACCGCGCTGAATGACGATGCCTGCGCCGGCGTTGTCGTGGGCCACGTTATTCAGCAGCGCCAGATCATGGGTGGTGGTCACGATGTTAAAGCCGTGACGGTCATTGTCATAGGCCAGGTTGTTGCGAAACGTGCTGTCGATGAGGTAATCGGCAACGAAACCGTCCAGCCCGTTGCCGTGGGACACGCTGTTTTCGATCAGCATGTTCACCGTGCGCTCGTGCGGGTCGAAGCCGTAGCCCGAGCAGTCGCGGATTTCAACGCCAGACAGCGTGACGTTGCTGTCCTGCCCCGGCTTGCCTGGCAAAAAGCCGTTGTACCAGCCATCCACTTTACCCGTGGTCGCGTCGCGGTTGCCGTCCAGGGTCAGGTTGCTCACGCCAAAATCATGGGTCGCCTCACCGCTCGCAGAACGGATGAGACCGGTGACCGCCTGGCTGGAACCGTCCGCCAGCTTGAGCACCGTGGCGCCCATGCCGTCGCCTTTGATGAATACGTTGCTTTTAAGCATCAGCGCGCCGTCGGCGGGCTTGCCTGCTGCGGTGAGGGTCCACGTGCCCGCAGGGATATAAACTTCCCCGCCGCCGGCCTTGGCTGCTGCATCGATGGCCGCCTGGATGGCCGCCGTGTCAGACGTATGCCCATCCCCGACTGCGCCAAAATCCCGGACATTGAATAGCTGTGTCATAAGGTGCTCCGTTTCAAAAAGTCGTGGGCAGTATGCGCATGATCACGGCAGCGCGGCCCGGAATTAGCGCGAACAGAGCGCCTGCACTTGGGGTTCACCGACCCAGCATCACGCTCTGCAAGCGAGTCTGGGCGTCCTGCACCTGCCTGGCCTTCGCATTCAGCTCCTGCAGGAGGCCATTCAGTTCAGCCTGCACCTTGGCGTCTTTCACCTGCACCACCGCACCGTTGATCTCGATTTGCGATTTATGGGCGTCGACGTAGTCCGCCACTTTGAGGCCGGTGTCCAGCGTGCTGTTGACGTGCGGCACGACCGTCAGGAAGGTATTGGCCGGCACGGACACCGTGCGGTCGTACGCGCTGTCGTAGACCGGCTTCAGGTCGTCCGGTTGCTTGAGCTGGGCGTGGGCAGTGTCGGCCTTGGCCAATTGCTGCTTGAGCTGCGTGACCATGTCGTTCAAGCCGCTTTGCACGGCCTTCAGATCGTCCCGCCGTTCAATGACATCTCCCAGCGAACGGAAGGCGCCCTTCTGCACCAGACCGCCCAACGGTTTGACGCTGGCGTCCATGCCGCTGTTGAAATCGGCAATCACCGCACAGTGACTGGCGTAGTCGCCAAACGCCTTGGATTCATCCGGCGTGAGCTTGGGCACATGTACGCCCGGCTTGTCGATGATCCGGGTTTGCAGGAACTGCTTGAAAGCGGCGCGCTGGTCGGGCTCGCTGTTGCCGCAAGCGGTCAGCAGCAACGGTAGCGCAAGGGCGAGTAACCAGTGACGGGTAAAGGTGACGTTCATGTCGCAAAATCTCCGGGAAGTGAATTGGCCCGCCATCAAGGGCTGAGGGCGGGCGTGCTGTCGAGCCTGCCGATCAACCGGACAGAACCGGGCATCGGCGCGGACAGCAGGCGTCATCCTAGATAGCCGTTAAGCGCATTAATTCCCCTTGGCTCCTTTTTTTCGTGAATGTGTAGAACGACGCTCATCTGGCATCCGGCTTTGCGCGTGGGTCCACTGCAGGCCAAACGGGCTCGGCCGGGGCGGCAGGCTACAAGCGGATATCCTGCGGCCCCTGAATCAGCGCTTCGATGCGAGTGCCGGTGATCTGCTCTTCATTGGAAAATCCGTCGTAGCGCACCAGCTCGCCGAAGTCGACGCCGGCGAGCTGTCCGATCTGCGCGACGCTGCGGCGATAGGTCCTGAGAGCGCCAAATACCAACTCCAGTTTGTCGAGCTCGCGGGTCTGGTCGATCAGGTACGCGCTGGCAGACGGCTTGCCGTCATCGCCCAGAAACGCGACCACTTTCCAGAATGCGCGGGGGATCTGCACGCCTCGGTACACAGGGTCGTCAGTGCGCAGCACCGGCCCGGTGAAGATCGTCGCCCGGCCGTTCCAGCGGCGCGTGTTGTCCAGAATGAAGTCTTCCAGTTCGAGCCAGGTTTTTTGATTGAACGCGGCCATCTGCGGCGAGCAGTTGGTGAAGTGGAAGGTGTCGAGGTTGGCGGCCTGGGCCTCGGTGCCCCAGTTGGGGTCCTGGCGGCGGACCAGGTGGCCGCGGTCCAGCAGGTTGTCGCGGTACATGTCCTCGCCAATCTGCGCCTCCACCGGCAGGCGACCGTCGTAGGCCCAGGCGTCCTGCTTTCGAACGATCTCCACGCTGCTGGCGCCATCGATGTTGACCCCGACGTACTGCGCGATGCGGCGGCTGCGGGACATGCTGATCGAGAAATGGGTGTAGTCCAGACGGTTCCCCGGGTTGCCCAACGGGTAGATGTCTTTCGGCGTCAGCGAGGTCGGCCACGGCACCACGAAGTCACCCAGAAAATCACTGCTGTAGCCCTGCCGGTCTTCCAGCTGCGTGGCTGGCGTGATCCGCGGTTGCGCAGACGACCGCAGCGCAGTGGCCGGTGTCGGCGGCGCAAGGGCAATGGGCTGCAGATCCGCCAGGCGCGGCCTGTGGCTGAGATTGGTTTGAACGTGCTGTGTCGCCATCGTGTTGCCCCTCTGTTCCTGAATGGCTCGCCGTACGCGGACCGTGTCTGAGTGCGAAACGCGATCATGTGCCGGGCAATGTGACCATCCCGTGACCCTGCCGCATGACCCGTCGCACGGGCGGCACCGAAGCGCCGGTTCAGGCAGCCAGAGCTGAATGATTCATCCGCCGCCAGGCAGGGCCTGCGAGGGTGCTCATGCCCCAATCCTTGCTATGATCCGCCTCCGCGCGATGGCAAATCTCCCATAGCCGCGACCCTGCGTTCAAGGCGCAGGCCAGACGCACAGACCGCAAAGCCGGTTAACGCACCGGTTAACGCACCCAAGGGAACCCCAATGCAACACGCTACGTTGAACCGTATCTACACCGGACTGCTTGCCCTGCTGCTGTTATGCGGCACGCTGCCCGCAATGGTCCAGGCAGCGCCCGCGCCGCAGGTGGCGACGCAAGCCGACGCCACACCAGAGGTTGAGGCGCCGAGTCTGGATGACCTGAGCGAGCAGCTCGACCAGATCCGCCAGAAAGTCACGGTGAGCGCCAACGAGGACCTGCTGTCCACCTTGCGTCAGGCTGCCTTGCAGGTGCAGAAGCAGGCCGACGATCTGGTCGCCAAACAAGCGGTCGACATCGAACACCTGAATGATCAACTCAACATTCTCGGCCCGGTGCAGCCGGACGAAGCGCAAACCCTGACGTCCCAGCGCAAGACGCTGACGGCGCAGAAGAACGCGCTGGTCAACGACGAACGCCAGACCACCACGCTCAGCCAGTCTGCGCGAGACCTGGCCACGCAAATCTTCAGCCTGCGCCGCAGCCTGTTTGACTCGCAAATCAGTACCCGCACGGCCAGCCCGCTCAGCTCGGCGTTCTGGTCGACGCTGATCCGCCCGACCGACGATGACCTGCGACGCATGAACGGCCTGCTGAGCGATGTGCGCAGCGTCTTCAACAGCGCCCTGGCACCCGGCAACCGGATGCTGTTTGGCAGCGTCGTACTGGGTGCGCTGTTCGTTTGGGTCGTGGTGCGGCGCCTGCTTGAAAGCCTGTTGATCCGTGTGGTGGTCCGCTGGTTGCCCGAGGGACGCCTGCGTCGCAGTGCCCTCGCGCTGGCCGTCGGGCTGTCGACGATCCTGACCATCACCGCGGCCACTTCCCTGCTGCGCTGGGGCATCGTCAGCAATGCGGTGCTCAGCAATGACGTGGTCAATCTGCTTGACCAGTTGCAGACGCTGATCACCTTCTGCGCGTTCATCGTGGGCCTGGGTCGCGCACTGCTGATGCTGCCGCACCCTTCCTGGCGTTTGCCGAACATCGCTGACGAAATCGCCACGGCGATGGGTCGCTTCCCGCCCGTATTGGCGCTGGCGCTGATGATCATCGGCACCCAGGAGCGCATCAATAGCGTCATCGCCAGCAGCCTGGCCCTGACCGTTGCCGTCAACGGCCTGACCGCACTGGCGGTCTCGCTGGTGTTTTTCTTCGGCCTGCTGCGCTACCGCCGCACCCGCCGTCAGCACGCACTACCCCGCCCGGGCGGCCTGGTCGGGCTGATCCCGTTCGTGGTTGCGGTGTGGGTAGGCCTGAGTCTGCTGGCATTGCTGAGCGGCTATCTGACGCTGGCGTATTACCTGGCGGTCAAGCTGCTGTGGATGAGCGTGGTGGCTTCGACGGCTTACCTGTTGGTGGCCTTCTTCGGCGACGTCTGCGAAAACCTCTTGTCACCCAAGCAACCGGGCGGGATGGCGCTGGGCTCGGCACTGGGCCTGTCGCCACGCCATCAGGCCCAGGCGAGCACCGTGCTGGCAGGCATCGGCCGCACTCTGCTGCTGCTCACCGCCGTACTCCTGGCGTTCCTGCCCTCGGGGTCCAGCCCGGGCGAACTGCTCGAAAGCTTCACCCAAGTGGACGTCACCAACAAATCCCTGGGCAACCTGAACATCGTCCCGAGCGACATTCTGCTAGCGTTGGGCTGCCTGGTCGCCGGCCTGCTCGGCGTGCGCGTGCTCAAGGAATGGTTCGGCGAACGGCTGTTGCCTGAAACCAACATGGACGCCGGGATGCAAGCGTCGCTGGTGACCTTGATCGGCTACATCGGCTTCGTGCTGGTGGTTGCGGTGGTGATGTCGACCCTGCACATCAGCCTCACCAACCTGACCTGGGTGGTCAGCGCACTCTCGGTGGGGATCGGCTTTGGTCTGCAAGCGATCGTGCAGAACTTCATCTCCGGCCTGATC
Organism: Pseudomonas lutea; assembly: GCF_000759445.1. Taxonomy (NCBI): domain Bacteria; kingdom Pseudomonadati; phylum Pseudomonadota; class Gammaproteobacteria; order Pseudomonadales; family Pseudomonadaceae; genus Pseudomonas; species Pseudomonas lutea. Next base: position 501,167 of record NZ_JRMB01000001.1, on the reverse strand, counting down.
CTGCTGACCGAGCGGCCGGTGAAAGTCGGCGACTGGGTCAGTCTGGCAGGGGTTGAAGGCGATATCCGCAGGATCAACGTGCGAGCGACCGAAATCCAGATGTCCGATCGTTCCACGGTAATCGTGCCGAATTCGCAGTTCATTACTCAGAACGTGCGTAACGTGACCATGGGCAATGCGCTGGGCGTAGTAGGTGTCTCACTGACCCTGCCGCTGGAAACGGACGTCTTGAAGATCCGCGAGCTGCTGTTGCAGGCCTTCACCGAACACGAGGCCATCCTTGATACGCCGGCGCCATCGGTGACGTTCAAGGACCTCACCAACACGGGCCTGATCATCAGCGCCACCGGCTTTGTGAACAGCCCGCGTTCAGTGGGTAATGCCCGAAGCGACCTGTTGTTCACGGTGCTTGGCCGCCTGCGAGAAATGGGCATCGCCCTGTCTGCACCGCAAAGCATGGTGCTGATCAATGAGGGTCTGGGCAACGCCGGGCTGCGCCAGGAGCCGCCGCCAGCGACGGTGGTGTAAGTTTCCGGTCGCGCATGGACGCGCGACACCATTGCCCAGACATAACCAAGCCCGCTGATCGCGGGCTTTTTCTGCGCCAGACTTCAGAGCGTCGGTGGCTCAGACCAGGCGCGCCAGACGCATGGCGAAGTCCTGATAGCGATGCAGGTCCCGCCCGAGCATCTGCGTCAGGCGCGCCACGTCGCCGGGTTCCGGAATCATCCCGTCGCCGACAAAGCGCTCGGCCATGAGGCGCATCTCGTAGGCCATCCAGGCGGGCATGAAGTTCGCGACGTTCTGTTCAAAAGCGGTCGGATCGTCGCCCCCGTAAACCACCGGACGACCGAGCACCTGCGTCCAGATCGAGGCAACACCCTCCCCCGTCAGCGTGTCCGGCCCCACCAGATTGATGGTTTCAGAGGGCAACTCATTGCGCGCCTGATCGCGACGCAGCAGCTCCAGGGCCGCCACCTCGGCGATGTCCCGCGCATCGACCATGGCCAGCCCCTTACTGCCGATGGGCATGGGGTAAATGCCGTGCTCAAGGATGGCCTGGCTGACCATTTCGTCGTTGTCGATAAAGTACGAAGGACGCAGGATCGTGGCGCTGAAGCCCATCGTCTCGATCATTCGCTCGGCGCCTGACTTCACCGCGAAATGCGGCACATTGACGAAGCGGTCGGCGTGGATGACCGAGAGGTAAACGACCCGGTTAACGCCGGCCTCCCTGGCGATGTTCAGTGCAATCAGCGCTTGAGTGAATTCATCGGCGGCGACGGCATTCAGCAGAAAGAATGTCGAGACACCAGCAAACGCGCGCCGAAGTGACTCAAGATCAAGCATATCGCCCTGAACCACCTCGACCTCAGGCGCAAAGCGGGTTTTGGACGGGTCCCGAACCAGCACGCGCACGTCTGCGCCGCGTTCAAGAAGTTGCTCGACGACTTTGCTGCCGACTCGGCCGGTAGCGCCCGTAACGAGGATGGTCATGATGTTTACCGTGGTGGGTTGGACTGGAGACGTCACTATCGGCGGATCATGGATGGGCCGATAGCCTCTATAATTGGACAGGCCGTCCCGTATGTGGAACAGTCGCCGCTTCTCGTGGAAGACTCCTTCGGCGCTGAGATTCAGGCTCCGGCCTTCAGCCACCGCTGGTTTGAACATTTCAGGTGCGACCATGGATTTACTGGCTCTTTCGGATTTCAACCTCGTCGCCCGGCACGGCGGATTCGGGCGCGCCGCTCGAGCCACCGGCCGGCCCAAGGCAACGCTGTCACGCCGGGTCGCGGAACTGGAGCGCAGCCTGAACCTGCGCCTGTTCGAACGCGGCGCACGCACGCTGAAGCTCACCGAAGAAGGCCGGGCGCTCTACGAGCGAACCGGCTCGTTGCTCAGCGAACTGGACGAGACCGCAGCAGACATCGCCTCAGGCGGTGCGCGGCCGCGAGGTCGATTGCGCATCAGCGCCCCGCTGTTCTTTGCGCAGACGGCGATGGGCAAGCTGGCCGCAGGTTTCGCGCTGGAACACCCGGAGGTGCGGCTTGAAGTCACCACCGAAGACCGCGCCGTGGACATGATCGAGGAAGGCTATGACCTGGTGATCAGGGTCAATCCCGCGGTCGACGAAAGCCTCATCGGGCGGATTTTCCTGCACGATCGTCTGGTCGTGGTCGCGAGCCCGCAGTTGGTAAAACCGGCAGCCAACGTTGCAGTGCCGGCGGTGGTTAGGGGGCCCGGGGACCGCGACATCAGCTGGCACCTCACCTCCCCGACGGGCCGAAGCTGCATGACGATTGACCCGGTGCTGAGCCTGTCTTCGCTGGTGATGGTGCGCGATGCCGTGCTGGCCGGCGTGGGCGCCGGGCGTTTGCCCGTGTCACTGGTGGGCGAGGATATGCGCGCCGGCACGCTGCTGCACTGGGGCGACATCGACGCTGCGCCCGTTGCATTGTGGGCGCTGTATCCGTCGCGGCGGCTGCTGAGTGCGCGCGTGTCCGCGTTCCTCGATTACTTGCGACGCGCCTTCCCGCACGGCGCGCCCGAGGAGCTGGCGGCGTACATGGCCCGGTAAAGCTTCCCGGCTGAAGCCGGTCCTACTGAAAAGCAATCGCGTGGATCCTTTGGGACCGGCATTGGAACGATGTTGGTCTTGTGGGACCGGCTTTAGCCGGGAAGAGGCCAGCGGCAACACCATCATGTTTGATCTCCACACCTGCCCAACGACCAGCAACGGCGCTTGGTCAGCGTCACCGGCTCGACCCTTGCCACCACCTGAGTGAGCGAATCGAGAAAACGTCACGCAGTTGTCCAGCCGTTATCGTACGAGCGGCGACGTCGAAGGCCAGCGCCTGCCGCAAGGCCGGCCAGCAGCGTTTGGGCAGGTTGTCGGGGGGACGCAGCTCACGGTCCTGGTGTTCATCGCGGGCCTGGGTTGAAAGGAGCCGACGGAAGGGATGCCTGCCGCTCGCCAGCTCGTAGATCAGGCACGCCACTCCATAGACGTCAGCGCTGGCCGAAAGCCGTTGATGCTCCAGCAATTCCGGTGCCGCATAGCCCGGCGTCCAGGCATCGAACCGCTCGCGGCTGAGGTGCGGTAGACCGGGCAGCACACCCTCTTCGACCCGGCTCAAACCGAAATCGAACAGGCGCACCCCCTCCTCCGTGAGCATGACGTTACTGGGCTTCATGTCGCCATGAACCACGCCGCGCGCATGAACGTAGGCCAGTGCGTCGAGCAGCGGCAGCACGATCTCACGCAGCTCTTTCCATGGCAGCCCCAGGGGGCGCTCACAGAGCAGCTGGTCGAGCGTCATGCCGTGAAGCAGTTCCATGGTGATGAAGGCGCGTTGGCTCGTGGGGTCAACGTGGAACGCCTGCAAACGCAGCACATGATCATGGCGCAGGTGTTGGGTCAGACGAAACTCGCTGTAGAGCAGAGCGCTGCCGTCCGGGGTCTTGGAGAACACCTCGTTGAGAACCTTGAGCGCGACGTAGGGATGCGGGTCCTCATACTGCTCGGCGAGCAGGTCGCGGGCGCGGTAGACGGCGCCCATTCCGCCAGCGCCTAGCAAGCGCTCGATGCGATAACGACTGGCGAGGACGTCGTGCATCGCAGCAAGGCTCGATGGGGCGGCCGCCGGTCCGGGTCGATGTGGAGGCGCGAAAGCAAGATAGGTGAGATCGCCGTCGCTGGCGTCGTCACCGGCGTGCGCGGCGTCAGTCATTGACGTATGACCACCGCGGTCAGGTTGTCCCTGGCCGCTCCCCGCAACGCGCAGTCAAACAAGCGTTGCAGTGCCTTTTCGGGGACAGCGAGGTTGAGCGCCCGGCCCAGGGCATCGCTGCTCATGCCTTGATAAAGCCCGTCAGTGCAGAGCAAAAATGCATCGCCTGGAAGCACTTCGAGCTCAAGCACCTCCAGCGCCAGTTGCTCGCCAGCGCCTACCGCGCGGGTCAAGGCGTGCGCGCCCGGGTGTGCCTTGGCCTGACGGACATTCATCTGCTGCTCGTCGATCAGTTGTTGCTGTAGGGAGTGGTCGCGGGACAGCTGATACAACCGCTGACGACGCCATAAATAGCATCGGCTATCGCCCGCCCAGACACATGCCGCCCGGCGCTGCTCAAGCAGCAGCGCGACCACCGTACTGCCGATGATGTTGTCGCGCCGATCCGGGCTGACCGTCATTTCCTGGCCGAGTCGGCGGTTCAACCAGTGCAGGCATTGCCTGATGCGAATGACCCGATCATCGAAACCCGAGTGCAGGGGCAGCGCTGCCAGGCTGGCCACAATCATCTGGCTGGCAATGTCGCCGCCGTGATGCCCGCCCATGCCATCGGCGACAACCCAGAGGCCGTGTTCGGGACAATTCAAAAACGCATCCTCGTTACGCGCCCGAACCTTGCCGGTGTGGGTCCGGGCGGCGCTGCGCCACTGACTGCCAGTGCCCATCAGAGCTGCGCCGGCATGCGCAACCGTCGGAGCGCGGACAGGTCGAACGGGTTGGGGGAGCGCTGACTGGTCAGCACATAGCTCGCACGCAGCCCGCCGACGTCGGCCTTGAGGACCAGCACATCACGACCGCTCAGTTCTTCACGCTCCATCGAATCCAGCAAACGAAACAGTGACCACGGGCCGGTGCTTTCTTCAATGCCCAGAGGACGACCGACCATTCGGTCGAGGACCAGGCTGGTTCGGCCGGCGTCGGCATCCGTGGGCCACTTGAACGACACCGCAACGATAGGCCCGTGGCGGTACTCAAGGGTTTTATCGCCGAGCTTGAATTCGGAACGGCTCACAGAAGAGTCCAGGGTATGAGGCTCAAGCTTGAACTGCACTTGAGGCTCGGCGGGGTCGTCTGCAAAAAAACCTTGACGAATGACCCGAACGGCAGCCATTTGCTCGAGATAAACCCGGGAGACCGGCAAGCTTTGCCCGTCGATGCTGCGCAGGCGCAAGGTGCCTGCCTCGCCGCTCACGAACGGGCGCATGAAGCTGTCGAAGAAACGCTCGGCAAGCCCTTGAACCTTGAAGAACTCCCGAAAATCACCCAGCGCCACATCACTGACGCTGTCGGCCTTGAACGGATAACGCTTGCTGATCGCCTTGGCGTAGAAGCCGTACACCTCGCTCTGGTAACGCTGGTTGATATGCCGATAAGCATCGTTGAGCACCAGCCGCCAGGCATCTTCGGCCAAGGCGTTGAACCACGTTCCCACTGGACGCGGCAGGCGACTGGATGCAGCGCGCAGGCTGCCGAGTGCATCGCGCTGACCACCCATGCGGGACTTGGCCATCTCAAATGCGGCCTGCTCGGGCGAACCGGCCTGGCCCAGGCTCGCCATCTGCATTTGCAGCTCGTTCAGCATGCCCAGAACTGGCAGTAGATCGGCCGCTGGCCCATCTTTGTCGTCGAGCAGGCGGTGCAAGGGATCAAACCGGTTTTGCAGCGATTTGCGCGCCGTATCGGGAATTGCCGCCCTTGGCGCGTCCGTTGTCTTGCTGATGACGGCTACCGTTTTGCCTGCAGCGCCATCTTTGTCCTTGGGCTGCGCATTGGCGTCAACGGCAGTGGTCAGGGTTTCGGCGAGGGGGGTGAAGCGGGTGTGCTCGCGCACTTCGCGCAGCAGATTGACCACCGGGGAATGCGCCGACGTCAGGCCGGCCAACTGTTGCGCGCTGTCGACAAAATCGTAGGGGCCGGCAAGCTCGACGGCGCTGATGGCTTCGCCCCACTGATCAGCGTAATCCCGAAAGTAAAGCTGCTCCAGTTCGACCATCAGACGACGCATGTCCATGTCGCTGAGGCCGGAGCCCTCACCCAGCACCCAGTTGTCACGCAGGATATCGGCAACCACGCGAGCGCCCTGCAGCGAAAAATACTGCTGGTAGCCCTGACGGGTGTAGAACCCCGGGATCACGGCATCCGTGCCGACAAACATTGCCGCTTGCGGGCCCAGATGCTGGTCGAAACTATAGGCCGGCAAGCTGGCCGCCTGCTCGCGCAGCATCCGATAGACCACCGTCGCCAGGGACTCACTGCGCAATACCTGGCGGGCCTGGGCCACTCGCTGATCATTGAGCACATGCACGAAAGGCAGCTTCAGCAGTCGCTCAAAATGGCCGTTCAGCCTGTTTTGCACTGCGGCGTCCTCGGGGTAAAGGGCCGACCAGTCGGCGGCGACTTCATCTTTGAGCCAAGCCGCGTCGCGCCGGTCTTTCATCCCTAGCATCAGATAAGCGCGCAGGCGTTTAAGCAGTCCCTCGCGGCTATCCAGATGGGCGACCATCTGGCCTTCCAGCATTGCCGCGACCTGTGGCAGCAGCTGAGACTCCAGCTCACGTTCGTAGGCTTGCGCGATCACGCGATTGACGGCTTCTCCCTGATAAAGACCGCCGCGCGCCTGATACTCGACTTGCCCTTTATCAGCAAACACCTGCGTCGCCGCATAGCCGGTGTCGAGGGTTTCAAGCATGGCCAGCAAGGTGTCCTGTGGCTTCGGCGCCGAACGTTGTTCGGCCCATGCACGGGCAAGCTCACCGACGCGATCCAGCCGTTCGTAATTGAAGGAAAAACTCCCGACCCAGAGCATGCCAAATAGCGCGAGTGCCACGATCGCACCCACGTACAGCATGCGCTGCGCCCAGTGAATGCGCTGTTGCTCGCGGATGTCGAGGCCGGCAAGGTCTGCCTCCGGAAAAATCACTCGGCTGAGCAGGTGATGGATAAAGCGCGCCCGGCTGTTGCGCAGGGTCGCCACTTGCCCCAACGGGATGCCTGGAGGGGGCGCCATGCCCGCGCCGAGGGCGGCTTCCTGCTGAGCTGTGAGTGTTGCGCAGGTCAGATAGAAGCCGCGCAACTGGCTTGCAGGCTGGTAGCGAGTGCCCGTGAACGCCAGCTCCACGAAAAGACAGAGCTGTTCGCCGATGCTGCTCAGTTGGCACGGGAAGTCGAGTATGAGTCCTCGTCGCGAGGGATCACGTTCCTGGTGAATACGGGTGATCACCTGATTGTTCAGACCCAGCAAAAGCGCGCCGAACTCATCGCGCAAGACGCCCGCATCGGTGCCGTTCTGCCCTTTGCGGAAGCTGGTACCGAGCACTTGGTCGCTCTCGTCAGCAGTCAAAGTGTCGAAAAACTCGGAGAAGCCAGGAAGGCTGTCGGCCTTGCTCAATACCAGGTACACCGGCACTTCGAGACGCAGCTTCTGATGGACCTCCTGCAAACGTGCTCGCACCTGCCGCGCAACGGTTTCGAGCGCGAGCTCGCTGCCGTTGAGTAACAGGTCGACAGGTAACGTGACCAGCACACCATTAAGCGGGCGACGACGACGGTGCTTGCGCAACAGACCCAGCAACGCCGTCCAGGCATTGCGGTCGACATCCTGACCAGGCTGGGTCAGGTACCGGCCAGGGGTATCCAGAAGCACGCCACTATTGGCGAAGTACCAGTCGCAGTGGCGAGTGGCTTGAGGGTTTCGGCTGAGCGTGCGCTCAAGCTTGTTCAGCGGAAAATCAAGCCCCGAGCATTCCAGCAAGGTGGTTTTTCCACTGCCCTCGGGGCCGATCAGCAGGTACCACGGCAAGTCAGCACGCCCGTTTTCAAGACGGCCGCGATACAGGCTCGAGGTTTTCAGTGTCTTCAGCGCATCACTGAATCGCGAGCGAAGTTCGGCCTGTTCCTCATCCTGCCGGTCGTCGTGCAAGCTGCGCGCCTGACCGATTTCGCTGCCTTCGACCGCCTTTTCGGCCACTCCCGCCCGCCAACCGACATAGACCATTGCCAGCCCCCAGGACAGGAACAGTGCGCTGATGGTCAGCAAGCGGGAGCTGGCACTCTCCCAGAACTTCCGCTCATCGACGGCCAACACCGGCCCCAAAACCCAGACAAACAGCGCCAGGCATAACACCAACAGCAGTGTCCACATCCAGGTCTGACGCAACAACGCGCCGGTTTTCTTGCAAATCTCTTTCATCACACGTCTCTATTTACGGCTGCGGTTGCAGTTGTGATTGCGATTGCGGGTCAACTGCGGTCTGGTCCAGGAGTTGATAAGGCTGCAGAACGGCTTCACGGTGCTCGCCCAGCACCCAGGCGAAGCCCGAATACATCACGACCAGACAGACGACAACGAGCGTGACCACCGTCCATGCGGGAACAACGCGCACGAGGCTGCTGCGCCGGCCACTCAACCCTTGCCAATGGGGAGAGAGCTCTCGGGGTGCGTCACCGCGCAGGTGGCGGATTTGCCGATACAACGCGTCGCGGATACTTTCAAGTTCCACCACACCACGGGTCTGCACGCGGTATCGGCCCTCAAACCCCAGGGAAAGGCACAGGTACATCAGCTCCAGCATCGGCAAGTGCTTCACCGGATTTTTCGAGAGCCGATCCAGTAGCTGGAAAAACTTTTCGCCACCGAAGGTTTCATTGTGGAAGCCGCTAAGCAGACTCATCTGCGACCACTCGCTTTCGTTGCCCCATGCAGTGGTGACCACCGCCTCATCCAGCACTGTGCACAGCACATAACGGGCGCCCATGACCTGACTGCCCTCCACACCGTTATGCAACGCCCGCACCTCGAAGGATTTGAGGGCGTGTGTCAGATGATCGTTGAGGGTGGCTATGTCTTGCGGGTCCTCGACGCGCTTGAGGCGCACCAATTCGGACAACAGCTCGGACGCCGCCGCCACGAGCGGATTCATGCCCACGTTGAAAACCTGCGATGCAGGCAGATGCGCGGCATACACCATGCGTTCTTCGAGCTGCTCGAACCGCGGCGGCGCGGTGGAATCCGTCATGGGGCCTGTCGAGGGTCCATGACCCTGCCGACTGACCAGCACGGTTTTATCATCCTGGCGGTAATCGCTACCCCTATTCATGTCGGTCAGCTCCTGATGGCCCAGAATTTGAGCTCCAGCTCGGGAAACTCGCCGGATACGTGAAACGCAAAGCCGCCTGAACGTTCGAGCTGGGCCAGGTCTTCGGCGGTCAGGTCGAGAACGAACCAGGTTTTTTTGGAGTGGAAGGCAATTTGCCGCGGCGCCACCGGCAGCGGGGTTAGCTTGATGCCCGGCAAATGCAGGTTTACCAGTTGGCGGATACGCTCCACCGGTGCCACCTTGAGGTGCGCGGGCAAGCGATGGCGCAGTTCCTCGGAATCACAGTGAGCGCTGGCGGCCAGCACAAACGAAGCCGAACCCAGCAGCGTGTGGTCATGCAACGGCGAGACGCTGATGCCGTACTGGCGCGCTTGCAGGGCCAACTCGACGGCATGTTGTTCAAGCACCATGGACAGCATTTGCCGCAGAGCGTCCATCAGTTTGCGGAAGCTCTCACCTTGATCATTGTGTTGATAGCGGCTGTCCAGACGTGGTCGTCTGTTTTCGCTCGAAAAGGTCGCCAGGTCGCCGAGCAGCGTCAGCAACGTGCGGTAGAGTTCTTCTGGATGCACCTGCTCAACGCCCAGGTAATGGCGCAGCAGCAACTCTGCCCGGTTGATCAATTGCAGCATCATGAAGTCGCCGATCTCCGCGCTGGCCACCGTGCCACTGCAGCGAATGCGCTCGGCAATCGTGTCGCCACGGTGACTGAGCATGCCGATGACTTCCTTGACGCAGGACAGCAGGTAACTGGACGCATGGGCCTGAAGGTAGGTGGGGACGAAATCCGGCGCGAGAGTGACCACACCGTCCGGGCTGGTGTCCAGCACCTGACAGATTTTCAGCCTCACGAACGCCTGGTAGCTTTGCTGTTCACCGAGCAGCAGCCTGAAGTCGGGGCGACCACAGCTGACCTGGCACACCGCGTCATCACCGGCGTTCGAATCGGCGACCTGGGTTTCATACGCGATGTAGCGCGCCAGAACATCAGTCTGCTCACCCCGGCGTGACTCGACATGATTGCCAGTGACCAACGGCAGCGCCAGATAAACAGGCGTGTCGGCGGTATTGGGCGGAACGTCCAGGGCCAGGGACTCCTTGCTGCCGCCCAGGTCGAACAGGCTGCCGTCGGGCAGGACGCCGGACGCCCGGCTGATCACCAGTTTGCCCATATGGAGAAACTGCACGTCGATGTCCAAAGTGATAAAGCCCCAGACATAGCCGCCCATTAATCGGGTGCGGGTTTTTATCTGGTAATCGTGGTAACGATCGTTGTGCTGCAAGTGCTGCGGGCGCAGCAACATGCCCTCCTGCCAGATGACTTTGTGGGCGTTCATGGGTTTTCCGCCTCGGCCAGCGCTTCTCGTGAAAGGCGAATGCCACTTTGATCAAGGGTGAGATCGATCTCCGTCGTATCGGTCGCTGCAACACGATGCGTTGAGCGCCACACGGTTTGGGACAGGTCGCGATAGGCCGCGACCACACCGACATAGCGACTGCCCCGGTGTACGCTGAGCTTCAGTTCAAGCGTCTCGCCCGGGCGTAGCTCTAGCTCCTCGCTGGCGACCATGTCGGGCGCGAGGGTTTCTTTGGCCCGCTCATAAAGACTGAAAAAATCGGCATTTTCGAAAGCGACCGCGTGGTTGAGCTCGTAGAGCCGTAACACGATGGGCGACGGGCGCCCGTTCAGATCAGGATTCAGTTGATCGCTGGCAGTGAGCCGGAGGTCGAGCTTGGTCAGTCGTGAATAGGGAGACAGCGTCGAGCAGCCTGCCAGCAGCACACACACGGCCAATGCAGTCAGCGCGCCTGAGACGCGAGTGGAACGACAAAACATGTGTTTCATCCCTGGTGGCCACTGCGGAGGGTGGCGATCAATCGGATCTGCTCTTCATAAGCCTGAGCGAAGTCGCGCGCCATCAGACGCTCGCTCCAGTCGTTGTCCTGACGCAGGGCCTGGTGATAGCGGCCGTAGGCCCTCCATCGACTGCCTGAGGTCGGGAACAACGGCGGTTTGTCGCGCTCGAAGCGCAGGATCAGCTGTTCCGGCGAGAAGTGCTCCAGGGTGGCGCGAACGGCGGCGCGGCTGGCCGCCATCAACGCCACCTGATGCGCCTGCACGTCGTTGCAGGCCTGCGACACCGCCTGCTCGCCCGGCAGTTGGCCGGGTTTGTGGGAGGTCAACAATGCCGCCAGGGCTTGTGGCGCATCAACGGCCGATTTCAGCGGGTTGCCTTGTGCGCCCTGCACCGTGGTCTGCGACAGGCGCAGTTCGTTTTTGAGTTCGCTGCGCGTGTGCAGAATCTGCTGCAGCCCGGCGACACTCAGCCTCAGCAAGCGACCTGCATCCACGGCCAGAGCTTCCCGGGCGTCCTGATCGAGATGGCCGAGTTCAATGCCGAGGGCCGCAGAGAACTGCGTCCAGAACTCGCCGCCATGGGCTCTGGTTGTGGCCGTCGATGTAGCGTGATCAACGCTGGGGGCCGATGGTTCTGCAGGCGCCTCGACCAGTTCCGGCACGCGCAAGCTTTCCATATCCACCCGGGCATAGTCCCCACGATGGGAGCCATTGCTGACGCCAGCCGGGGGTGAAATCAGCTCGTCGATGTCCGAGTGAACACGTTCCTGCTGGTCGAGCGCATTCAGCGGGTCGAGGTCAAGAAAGGAATCATCGGGGATGATGCATCCGGCTGTGTCTGCAGGCCCCGCTTGCCGGTCGGATGAAGCTGAGCCCCGGGTGAGCCGTGCGCGAATTTCAAAATCGCCGATCACATACCCGCTGCCGTGATCAATGCGAATCGCCTGGCCCTTGGGCAACCGCTGGCCACTGTCGGCATCCATCACGCCGTTGCTGCTGGTGTCAGTCAGAAAAAAAGCGTTGTCGTTGCAGCTGATCGTAAGGTGGCGGTGTGACAGGTGCCGGGTGCAGTCGGGGATGACCCAGTCGCAGTCCTCTCCCCTCCCAATCACGCCGCCTCCTGCCCCGAATGTCATCCGGTACGACTGCGCTGGCACAAACTGCCGCGCGCTGTGCATTTCCAGAACCAGTTCCATGTTGATACTCCTGGGTCAATAGCCGCGGTTCGCCGGCTGCGGGTCACCCAGAGGGCGGTACAGGTTGTCGTTGAACTTGTAATTGCCGGCACAACCCGAGAGGCCGGATAACAGAACAAGGGTCAATAGAACGGCTTGCCGATGACGAGCAGACATCAGGTGGTCTCCAGAGCTGAGCACGAGGCGCCAATGCCTGGCACCCACCAAAATGGACAGGGGGTGACGCGTTTGCTGACTAGGCATTTACGTCACCCGGATTGATATTCAGACGGGCCAGCCGGTACAGGAGCGTGCGCCGGGGCAAGCCGAGCTTGCGCGCGGACAGGCTTTGATTGCCCCGGTTTTTGCGCAGGCAATCGAGCAGCAGACCGCGCTCGATATGCTCAAGGCGTTCTCGCAGGTTCAGGTGGGTGTCGTCAGCCACCGGGGCACGGGTGAGGCCGAAATGCTCGGCGAGCAACTCCCCGCCCTCGCACAGCAGAACGGCGCGTTCAACCAAACCCTTGAGCTCTCTGACATTCCCCGGAAAAGCGTAACCACACAGTTGATCAAGCGCTGCATCCGACCAGCTCAGTGCATGGCGCTGCAGAGACGCACAGGCCTGGTCAGCGAAATGACGGGCCAGCTCAATGATGTCCTCGCCGCGCTCGCGCAACGGCGGCAACTCGATCGGGAACTGCATGAGCCGGTAGTAGAGGTCCTCGCGGAACGTGCCCTCCCGAACCATAAGCGACAGATCGCGGTGCGTCGCTGCAACAATGCGCACGTCGACCTTGTGGGTGTCATTGGAGCCAAGCGGCCGGACTTCACCTTCCTGCAAAACACGCAGGAGCTTGGCCTGCACCGACAGCGGCATGTCGCCGACTTCATCCAGCAACAACGTGCCGCCATTGGCTGCGTCGAATAGCCCTGGACGATTGCGCAAAGCGCCGGTGAACGCCCCTTTGCAATAGCCGAACAACTCGCTTTCCAGAAGGCTCTCCGGCAACGCCGCGCAGTTCTGCACGATGAATGCCTGTGAGCGACGCGGGCCGCAGTCATGGATGGCCCGCGCGACCACTTCCTTGCCGGTGCCCGTTTCACCGCGCAGCAGCACGGTGTATGAGCTCTGCAGGACCTTGCCAATCATCGAGCCGGTCTGGCGTATGGCAGGGCTCTTGCCCATCAGCCCGTAGGCACTGACGCTTGGCAAGCAGACGCGCCGCGGCGGTGAACCATTGGCAGGTAGCCTCGTCCGTTGAAGCAGCTGCAGCTGCCCCAGCACGAAGCCGCCCAACCGGGCGAGTGAATCGGCAAAGCCGCGCAGCTCCAGAGTCCGGCTGCTTGCGCAGACCAGCAAGCCGTGGACGGTGCCTGGACGGCCTGTGATCGGGATGCACAGCAACGACTGCCAGGCGGTGTCACGAGGCGGCAAGAAACGGGTCTCGTGCAGACTATTGGCGAGGTCGGAGAAGCACACGACGCGGTCCTGACGCAACGCAAAACTCAACAGCTGCTCACCGCTGCCATCCGCCGACAGACTGGGCGCTTCACGCGGCTGCAAACTGCCGTCCAGGCACTCGGCAGCCATGAACAGCCGGTCTTCAGTGGCGTCTACGCTGTACAGCTGGGCCAGTTCGCAGCCGCTCAGCTTCGCCAGGCCGGATACGAGACCGCTCAACAGCGAGGTCTCATCGACCGCACGTGCGAGGCTGCCGAACTCTTCGAGCAAGGCTTCGGCATAGGCCAGTGCCTGCGGCACCTGACTGAACATTGCTCCCATCTCAGGCAATCTCACACGTCACGCAGTTGCTGTGATCAAGCGTTGCATGGACACGCGTGAGACGTTGGCCTGCCGCCATTGCATCCAGTAGCCGATCAGCCACCTGCGGCAGGACCTGAAGTTCCAGCAACTGGTCAATCAAACGCGCTCCACTGTCACTTTGGCTGCAGCGCTCAGCCAGATGGTCGACCAGCGTCTCGGAAAAAGTGAAGTCCAGCCGACGACGGTTCAGACGCTCGCCCATATTTTGCAGCTTGATCTCAATCAGCTCGCGCAACACCGAATCGCTGACCGGGTAATAAGGCACCACACGCAGGCGCGCCAGTAAGGCCGGCTTGAAATGCCGGGCAAGCAGTGGACGAATATGGTCCTCAAGGACCTGCGCCGATGGGCGCGCGCCGCCTGCGCAAAGCTCGCTGATGCGTTCACTTCCCAGGTTCGAGGTCATCAGAATCAACGTGTTGCGGAAGTTGATCTCGCGCCCCTCCCCGTCATTTGCCATGCCCTTGTCAAAGATCTGATAGAACAGGTTCATGACATCCGGGTCTGCTTTCTCGACTTCATCGAGAAGGACCACCGAGTAGGGTTTTTGCCGTACGGCTTCAGTCAGCATGCCGCCTTCGCCATACCCTACGTACCCGGGCGGCGCGCCGATCAGACGGGAGACGGTGTGCTTTTCCTGAAATTCGGACATGTTGATGATGGTGATGAACCGTTCTCCGCCGTACAGCAAATCGGCAAGCGCCAGAGCAGTTTCGGTCTTGCCGACACCGCTTGGGCCTACCAGCAGAAACACACCGGCTGGCGCTTCAGGCTTGCCGAGGCCGGCAGCAGCGGCGCGCATCGAACGATCCAGCGCGTTAACCGCCTGCTCCTGCCCCCGAATGCGGGCGCGCAGGTCGGTGGCAAAACTGGCGACTCTGGCGTTGTGCTCGCGGGCGATCTGCGCCAGCGGCACGCCCGTCCAGGCGCTAACCACTTCGGCGACGAGACGCGGGCAGACTTCGTAGCTGACCAGACGTTCGCAGGTCTGGGCCTGACTCAATGCCTGGTGGACGTCATCCAGCGCCCGTTGTATATCCTCGACGCTGTGCGCTTCATAGATGGACAAGGTGTCGCCTGCCGCACCTGTGGCATCTCGCTTAACCCCCACAGCTGCCCCGGGGGTCTCAGCATCATCAACAGCAGCATCATGGGCCAGCGCGAGTTGCCGACGCAGTTCGAGCAAGCGCTCGGCCAACGCCTTCTGTTCACACCATTGCGCCTCAAGCAAACGCCTTTCTTCGTCCGCAGCGCACAGGCGCTCTTCCAGCGTCTGCAATGCGGATTGGTCGATCGATAACCCCGCTTCGGCGTCACGTCGCTGTGCCTGACACTGGCGCTTGCCTTCAGCCATTTCGCTGCGCAGAAGCTCCAGCCGTTGCGGCGCAGCGGCCAGACTGATGCGAACCCGCGCACAGGCGGTATCAAGCACATCGACTGCCTTGTCCGGCAATTGCCGGCCGGCCAGATAGCGGGCAGACAACTCGGCCGCGGCGACCACTGCATCGTCACGCAAATAGACACCGTGGCTTCGTTCGTAGGCATGCGCGAGGCCACGAAGAATGGTTACGGCTTCGTCGACGGTGGGTTCGTGAAGTCGCACGGGCTGGAAGCGACGGGCAAGCGCCGGGTCCTTTTCAAAGTATTTTTTGTACTCGCCCCAAGTGGTTGCAGCAATGGTGCGCAATTCCCCGCGAGCCAGTGCGGGCTTGAGCAGGTTGGCCGCATCGGAGCTGCCTGCGTCTGCACCCGCACCAATCAGGGTATGGGCCTCGTCGATAAACAACACGATTGCCGCAGGGGACGCCTTGATCTCCTCGATCAGGCCATTGAGGCGTCGCTCGAACTCGCCTTTGAGGCTGGCGCCGGCTTGCAACATCCCCATGTCAAGCGCCAGCAGTTCCACGCCGTGCAGCGCCTGCGGCACTTCACCCGCAACGATGCGCGATGCCAGGCCTTCAACGACGGCAGTCTTGCCAACACCGGCCTCACCGACCACGATCGGATTGTTTTTGCGCCGGCGGGCCAGAATATCGATCATTTGACGGATCGCTTCGTCGCGGCAAAGCACCGGGTCGAGTTTGCCGTCCCGCGCCTGCTGGGTAAGATTGTGAGTGAAGCGAGTCAGTAGCGATTCCGCGCCAACGGCCTGCTTTTGATTGTCGGCATCGGCATTGCGAGAGAGCGCGAAGGCTTTCAAGCGCTCGGTGTCGAGCCTGGCAAGCAACGCCTGATAGCGAGTGCCCGCGTAGCGCAAGGGGTTGCGCATCAGCGAGAGGATCAGTGCTGCCTCCCCGACGTGGGTCTGTCCCAGATCAAGGTTGGCCACCAGCAATGCATCCTGCAGCCACTGCATCAACTCAGGCGCGAATACCGGATTGCGCGACGCGCTGTTTTCAGTCTTCAGGTGCAGCGTTGCGCTGAACTCGGCCGCGTCCAGGCCGGCATCCTGCAGGGCGCGAACAAGCAGGCCGTGCGGTCGGTCCATCAGGCCCAGCAACAGGTCCTCAATGAGGACTTTGCTGCCGCCGCGCGATACACAGCGTTCGGCCGCGTGTTCCAGATCGCGACGGCTTTGGGCGTCGAGCGCCTGAATGAGTTGTTGCAGGTTGAGGGTATTCATCGTTCGGCCGTCCTTAATGTTTTACTGCTCAGCGTCACTACACCGTCCGCGTAATCGCGGCCCAGCCAACTGGTCCACCCCAGACGACAGGTGTTCTGCTCAGCGAGGCGTAACTCACGGATTTCTTCCTGTCGCAGCACCAGGCGTACGTCGTAGTCCATGGGGTCGCGCAGCGTGAATTGAACCAGTGCGCACAGCGGCCGGTAGCTCGCCCCGATCGGAAGAAACTCATGGAATCGCCCCCAGCCAAGTTCGCGAATGTGTATGCGAAACTTGCCGCTGCGATCACGCACCCGGTTGCCCAGGACCAGGTCTTCGCCGAGGTTGCTGTTGGCCCGCCCCAGGCCGTTGCGTTGCTCAACGAGGACTTCCACGCTGCGCTCGATGCATTGCTCGATCGTCACCCCGCCGTGCTTGAAGTAGTAACGCAGGACCGATTCGATCAGCGCCGCCGAGTGAGCTCTGAGGCTGAGCAAACCCAGATAAGGCAGCAGGCGCTTCCAATTCAGCTCGCGGTCGCTTCGTATTTGCTCGCTGCCCAAACCGATGAGGGCGAAGAGTTGCGATGAAAACGGGTCGGTCGCGCCGCGTTCAAAGCGGGCGTGGTAGCGATACTTCTTCCAGATCGGCAACATCAGCCGATGCAGTCGATGGTGAAAGAGGTCGAGAAACTGCCGGGTCGGGTTGCCCTCTTCGCTGTCGCCCAAGGCTTGTTCGCTGTAGAACGCAGGCAAGGGCGAGGCGGAGCCGACCAACCCTGGCAGGTTGAAACGCAGGCGTGCTCGGGTCAGCCCTGATTCCTCAAAAAACTCCACGCGATCCACGTCGCTTCCGGGAAAACCAAGGCTCGGGTTGGCCTGAAATTCGAGTTGGTCGTACAGGTCGTCATCACTCAGGTGCGGGTGCTCAACGCGTAGCCGGTCGAGGACCAGCAGAACCGCCTGGAACAGCGAATATTCGCGGATGCCCTGGCTCAATTCGTTCATAGCAGGGGCTGCTGGCCCATACGGGACGTCCATTGGTATACCTGTCCCGGTATGCTGATCACCCGCAGTTCGTGATACGAATTGAGGCTGGCGTAAAGCGCGAAGAACTCATTCAGCACCGAGCCGAATACGAACAGATCACCCTCTCCGATGTAGCCCTGTGGGTCGATGGTCAGCTCAGTGCGCAAACCACGTACGGGCAGCCCCCTGTACAACCTGTCGACGTGCTGGTGCTTGATTGCCTTGAGGCCGCCAAGCAACCGCTTGCTGACCTTTTCTGCGTGCGGGTCGTAATAGCGCGGCAGGTCGTAGGTTTCGAGTATCACTTTCAACGCGTCGACGTCGGCCAGCGACAGGTAGTTGAGCGACATGTTGCTGATCAGCTTCCACAAGAAGTCCTGATTCAGCGGCGGCGCGTAACTCTGGGTCGCCGGCGTGATGTTGCGAAAAGTCAGAAACTCCGGCGTCTGTTCGCAGGGAATGCAAATGTCACCCAGCTTGAGTCTGCGCGGCAGGTTCTGGTTGGTGCACATCAGCTCGATCGAGAGGGTTTCGCTGGCTTGGGCCTGACGCATGCTGAAGCTCAGATACGTATCAAGCCCATCGTGAAGCGACGATGGCCGCTGGCGAATGCTGTAATGGGCACGACTGGCCGGCACGTCGAAGCTGGGGTCATGTTCAAAGGATTCAAAGGGGACATAGCGTTGGTAACCCAGCCCGCCAGGCTTCCAGCCAGTCACGCTGTCAATCGAGAAAACGCCGCAGTGCTCCGGCGCATACACAGCCGGCAACAACAGGTATTCGTCCTGCTTGCCATCCAGGCGTATGGGCGAGGCGTCGTGCTTGAACAGATTGACAATGGGCGTGCAATGGAGCCTCACGTTGTCCAGCGTAGGTCGCACACGCTGGACGGGACTCTTGCGAATATCGAAGCGCAACTCAAAGCCGCGCACTTGCTTGATGAGCTCTGGCGGCAACGTCGCAAGGCGGTTAAGGCCGTTAATGTCGACGAACAGAAATTTGTCCTGGAACGCAAAGTACTCTTGCAGATACCGATACCCGCGAAAGGTGTTCAAGGGATAGGGGATCATCGCTTCTTCTTCGGCGAATCCCACTGGCTGCGCGCCAGTGCTCGGCAGTCTGAACGCGATGGGCATGCCATCAACGACATTGAGCGGCTTGCCGGCGGCGTCCAGCGGAACCAGCTCAATGCCTTCCAGGTCGTGCAGCAGGCTCAGGTAGAGCATCTGACTGATATAGCGCTCCCCCGCGAGGTGAAGGCGCAAGCGGGTCAATGCCAGTTCCCCCACATGACCGTCGGCGGTCATTTCCAGGCGCAGGCACAACAGCGACCGTTCGCCCTTCGCCGAATAGGTTAACGAAGCCAGATCGAGCGCTTGTACATCGGTGGTGTAGCAAGTGCGGAAGCGGCACGGCACCCCGTCAATCGCAACGCTGTCGACCGGCGTATCCCGGTGGACCTTGAGCGCAGGCCCTGCCAGGGTCGACGGATCGAACTGCAGAATGCTGAACGCAGGTAACGGGCGCATGTAGTTGGGCCATAGCAGCTGCATCAGTGAATGAGTGAGCTCCGGAAGCTCATCGTCGAGCTTCTGGCGCAGGCGTCCGGTCAGGAACGCGAATCCCTCCAGCAACCGCTCTACGTCCGGATCGCGGCCGGCCTGCCCCAAAAATGGCGCCAGGGCGGGGCTGCGCTCGGCAAACTGACGACCCAACTGGCGGAGGGCAGTGAGTTCGCTTTGGTAGTAATGGTTGAAAGACACGGATTACCTTCAAGCAGAGCGGTTTGAGTTCAGCGTGTGCTGGCAACATGCATGGCGAGATGCTTCATGGAGGGGCGCAATACCGCAGTCCGGTTCTGCCGACTGTTTCTTAGCAACTGACCAGAACCTGCCCGCTCCCCTCCAGGCGCGCGGCAAAAGTTGCCTGACGCCTGACGCCCTCTATTTCCAGCAAGCCCTCGATCCTGAAAGCCAGCCGAAGCTGATCGTTGCCGTGTTCCAGTGAAATAACCTGGACGTTGCTCAGGCGCGGCTCGTACGCCTCGATAAAGACTTCGATTGCCAGCCGTGCCTGCGTCAGCGAGTCGTGGAGGCTCAAGCGCATGTCATTGAGGTCAGGCAGCCCATAGTCGGAAAGCGTCTGAACACCTCCCGCTCGTGTGCTGAGCATCTTCGCCAGATGGGCCGCCACCGAGGCCATGGCTGAAACTTCGCGGGTCCAGCCGGCGCGTTTGTCAGCATCGCCACCCAGACGCTCGAAAAGGCTGCCATAGCCCGTCATGCGCTGATCCCCGTCACTCCTTGTCCAACTTGCCAACCAGTGACAGGGTGAAATCGGCGCCCATGTATTTGAAGTGCGGCCGCACGTTCAAGCTCACGCGGTACCAGCCAGGCTCGCCTTCGACGTCACTGACCGCGATCTGCGCGGCACGCAGCGGCCGGCGCCCACGAACTTCAGCGCTTGGGTTTTCCTGATCGGCGACGTACTGGCGGATCCATTTATTGAGCTCCAGCTCCAGGTCGGTGCGCTCTTTCCATGAACCGAGTTGCTCGCGTTGCAGCACTTTCAGGTAGTGAGCCAGGCGGTTGACGATCATCATGTAGGGCAGCTGGGTGCCTAGCTTGTAGTTGAGCTCCGCCGCCCTACCTTCCGCACTGTTGCCAAAGAATTTGGGCTTTTGCACCGAGCTCGCCGAAAAGAACGCGGCGTTGTCGGAGCCCTTGCGCATGGTCAGGGAAATGAACCCCTCCTGCGCAAGCTCGTATTCGCGACGATCGCTCACCAGAACCTCGGTTGGGATCTTGGTTTCGATTTCGCCCATGCTTTCATAGTGATGCAGCGGGAGGTCTTCGACGGCGCCACCGCTTTGTGGGCCGATGATGTTCGGACACCAGCGGAACCTGGCGAAGCTGTCGGTCAGCCGCGTGCCGAATGCGTACGCTGTGTTGCCCCACAGATAGTGCTCATGACTGTGGGCAACCGTCTCCTTGTAGACGAACGACTTGACCGGGTTTTCTTCGGGATCGTAGGGATTGCGCAGCAGAAAACGCGGCACTGTCAGACCTACGTAGCGAGCGTCTTCCGACTGGCGGAAACTTTGCCATTTGGCGAATTGCGGGCCGTCGAAATGATCCTTCAGATCTTTCAGGTCAGGCAGGCCGGTGAAGCTTTCCAGGCCGAAGAATGTCGGGCCGGCAGCGGCAATGAACGGCGCGTGGGACATACAGGCGACGCTTGAGACATATTGCATCAGCTTCACGTCTGGTGAGCTTGGAGACATAAAGTAATTGGCGATAATGGCGCCCACAGGCTGGCCGCCGAACTGGCCATACTCTGCGCTGTAGATATGCTTGTAGAGCCCCGCTTGCATGACCTCCGGCGAGTCTTCGAAATCCTCCAGCAAGTCGCTCTTGGACACGTTGAGGATTTCGATTTTGATGTTCTCGCGGAAATTGGTGCGTTCCACCAACAACTGCAGGCCGCGCCATGCCGACTCCAGGGCCTGGAAATTCGGGTGATGCAGGATCTCGTCCATCTGACGGCTTAGCCTGGCGTCGATTTCGGCGATCATGCGGTCGACCATCGCCTTCTTGACCGGCTCACCGGCGTTCTGAGGTTTGAGCAGCTCTTCAATGAACGCTGACACACCGCGTTTGGCAATGTCGTAGGCGTCGTCGTCGCGGGTCAGACGGGTCTCGGCGATAATGCTGTCGAGAATGCTGTGCTCGCGGGTCTCTTTGCTGTGCTGCTGAACAGGAATGGTGCTCACGGTGTTGCTCCTTGGATGGCAGTGACTCAGTCGTCCCGGGATGTGGCGTTCAAGCCCAATTCACCCAGCACTCGCCCTCGGGACTCATCGTCGGCGAGGACGCCTTCAATGGCTTTGCGGAACGCAGGTGCATTGCCCAGCGGCCCCTTGAGCGCTACCAGGGCGTCGCGCAGCTCCATCAACTTGCGCAGTTCCGGCACCTGATCCACCAGTGAGGCCGGGTTGAAATCCTTCATCGTGTTCACCTTCAACTCCACGCCAAGCTCCTCACCGTCTTTCGCTTCCTGCAGGCGATTGGGGACGCTCAGCGTCAGGCTCAAGGCTTGCTTGGCGAGCACGTCATCAAAGGTTATTTTGTCGATGCTGATAGGCTTTCGCTCTTCCAGCTTGCGGTCGTCCTTGCGCAGGGTGTAATCGCCAATCGCGAGCAGCTTGAGCGGCAGTTCGATCTCTTCCTGCGCACCGCCAGTGGCCGGCTTGAATGTGACGTTGATACGTTCCTTCGGGGCTACCGAGCCTTCTTTGGCCATGGTGTCTCTCCTAGCGATTAGGGCCTTTAGGCCTGTTCAAGTGCCACTTCCAAATCGAGGTGGCACAGCCTGCGATAAACCTGGTCCTTGTGATCACGCACGCCTTGGTTGAGAGGCAACAACGCAAGGCAGCTGTGCAATAACTGCAGAACTTGCAGCGCGAGATCGGGCTCCCAGGCATCGAGGCCTGACTGCTCCAGTGTCTGGTCAAGGGTTTCGAGTTGGGTTTTGGCCAGTTCATATCGCCTGGCCGTGAAGCACAGCCGCGCGAGAGAGAGCTGCCAGAAAAAGCGCGCCCGCTTGCCATGGGCGCTGCGCATCCCGTGCTTGAGAATCCGTACTGCAGTCTTGAGCCCGTCCTGGCTCAACACCGACAGCGCATCGCTCAGCGCACACTCCCATGGAAGCTGCGCACCGGCAGCCTCAACGGAGGGGGGCGCAACGGCGCACTGCAGGCGAGGCATGACACTGCCGGAGATCCAGGCTTTGGTCGCAGCGTCTGCAAACGGCACGCCGTCGTGAAATCGCAGCTCGGTGACGCCCGGCAGGCGCTGAAGAAACAACGCAAAGTGGAGTTCGACCTCACGCATTGCCACGTCGGCATGCACGCCTTGCAGGCACTCCCAGACCATTCGTTGACCGTCGAACCAGAACGGTGCCTTGGCCAGACTTGCTTCGAGTTCGACAAGCAGATCGGCGTAGCGCCGGTGCTCGTACTTGTCCTGATAAGTCTTGAGCCTGTCGGCCGGGAGCCCGCGCAGCGCGGTGATCTGCTCCGTGTTGCTCTCGGGCATCGATTCGATGAGCAGCCAGGGCAAGCTGCGATTGAGGCGCAACGCGCGCACGTCGCCGACTTTCTGATTGAGCCACCAGTCGCATAAAGGGCGTGCGCTCTCCTGCAATTGACGCAGGCATTTATGGGCATCTTTCTCACTTTGGATCATCGAGACCGGGGCAGCTTTCGGCGTAGCGCTTTGCTGGGGCTGTACGGGAGTGGCGCCCTGGGCTTGCGGCAGCGTGTCGGCTGCGGGCTGAACGAGGCTTCGTATCCGTCTGCAGATGGGCAAAAGAGGCGGAGCGTCAGCATCCAGATGCCGGGCAAACACCTGATCGAGGTTTTCCAGCACTGCAATGAGGCGATCGCCCAAGGCAGGCTGCTCATTGAGGACGGCGTTGTCGTCGAGCACCCGCTCGATACGGGGGACGAGCCAATGGATCGCGGCGCATCGGGTGCGCTGCTTTACAGGATAAATGTCGGACCAATGATTGGCGCAAAGCTCATGGATGAGTCCTAGTCCCGCCACTAGCCCGGGAAAGGATTCACGCTGGTACAGCGCCCATGTCAACCACGCACCGATGCGCAGATCCTTGGACTGGGTGGCGAGGAGTATTTCGCTTTGCTCACGGACCTTCAGCCAGTCGACCTGTCCGCCGTCATGCATGGATTGCGCTTTACTCAGCTCACTCTCCAGCGACTCGTATTCGCTCGAATAACGAACGTCCTTACCCGCGAAGTTCTCTTTGGATATAGAGACCTTGGCGAGTTCCAGACAATGTGCGGAAAGTGCGCATGAGTGAGGCATATACATTCAACTAAACATGAGGATATGGAAGGCAGTGCTCTGCCGTTTGGACAGAACAAAACAGATACGTTATTTATTCGGCAAGGTGTAACAAAACGTCTACAGGGCAGAGGCCGCAGATACTACGGAGCACAACTAACACTATCAAGTGCTAGATAAGCGAGGCTAGCAGACAATTAGTGTAGGAAATTTCTCCAAGTTTCTTGTCGGCCACTCATAACCTCCAGCACTTAACCCAAAGAATCACCCATGACACCATACGCGGCCGAGGCTGCCACCATAAGGCCGGTATGCGCAGCAACCTGCCCTACGAAGAGCGGTGAGAAGACGACGCATCGGCGCGAACGACTTATGCGGCAGTGCTCTTGAGTGAGTGCGCAGGATATTGCGCAGTGCCGGGTGACTAACTGCGCATATGCACCCTTTTGAATAACCTCTTTAGAGGGCGACATTGTTGTTGCGCATTTAAATAAGGAGTTAATGGCCAAATTTGGTTAGCTGGCATGACACTTGATAAAACACATCGCGCCCACTGGGTGAATCGTCTGGTGGGTATTCCGTTTATGCAAATCAAGGAGCAACATAATGGCCACACCCGCTTATATGTCCATCACGGGCACCAAACAGGGTCTTATCACTGCGGGGGCTTTCACTGCTGATTCAGTGGGCAACACTTATCAGGAGGGGCATGAAGATCAGGTCATGGTTCAGGGGTTTCAGCATGAAGTGATAATCCCGCGCGACCCGCAATCCGGCCAACCGACCGGGCAACGCGTGCATAAGCCGGTGAAAATCACCAAGGTGTTTGACAAATCGTCTCCCCTGCTTCTGGCGGCGTTGACGTCAGGCGAGCGCCTCACCGAAATCACCATCCAGTGGTACCGTACATCCGCTGCCGGCACCCAGGAGCACTACTACACCACGAAGCTGGAAGACGCGATCATCGTCGACATCAACGATTACATGCACAACTGCCAAGACCCTTCCAACGCGCACTTCACTCATTTGGAAGATGTGGAATTCACTTACCGTAAAATCACCTGGACCCACGAAGTTTGCGGTACTTCGGGCTCCGATGACTGGCGCTCGCCGGTTGCCGGCTAAGCACAACTAGGCACAGCCAGGTACCGCCAGGTACAGCTAAACAGACCTCGACGCCGGTAACGGCGTCGAGGTTTAACGCATCGGCGTTCCTGAGGGAACACGTTCCTCCACTGAGCTTCACTCCCCAAACGCCCCAACCACCCCCGCGACAATCCTGTCCACATCCGCCTCATCGATAATCAACGGCGGCAGCAGCCGGATGGTCTGTCCGCGCGTAACATTGATCAACAGGCCATGCTCCCGGGCAGCGATCAGACACAGGTCACGCACTGGCCGCTTCAACTCAACGCCGATCATCAGCCCCAATCCCCGCAGGTCCACCACCTCAGGGTGCCCGGCCAATGCGTCGCGTAACTTCGCGAGCAGGCGTTCGCCCTGAACCGCTGCGTTATGCAGTAGACCCTGTTCTTCAACGATGTCCAGCACCGTGCAGCCCACACGGCAGGCCAGCGGGTTTCCACCGAACGTGCTGCCGTGACTGCCAGGGGTGAACAACCGCGCTACCGCAGCCGTCGCCAGACACGCGCCGATGGGGATGCCGTTGCCCAGCGCTTTCGCCAGCGTGATGACGTCGGGCGCGATGCCCTCGTGCTGAAACGCGAACCAGCGGCCGGTGCGGCCGATGCCGGTCTGGATTTCGTCGAGCATCAACAACCAGGCGTTGTGGGTGCAATGAGCGCGCAAGGCTTGCAGATACCCCGGCGGCGGCACCGCCACGCCGCCTTCTCCCTGAATTGGCTCAACCAGGACCGCGACGATGCGTTCGCCATACAACCGTGTCGCGCGCTCGACCGCGGCCATGTCGCCGAACGCAACTTTGACGAACTCCCCGGACATCGGCTGATAGCCGAGCCGTGCGGCACCGTTGTCGCTGGCCGATAAGGTGCCGAGGGTGCGGCCATGGAAGGCGTTGTCCATGACCATCACCAGCGGGTGTTCTATGCCTTTGGCCCAGCCATACAAACGCGCCAGCTTGAGTGCCGTCTCGTTGGCCTCGGCACCCGAGTTATTGAAAAAAACCTGCTCCAACCCCGACAACTGCGTCAGCCGATGGGCCAGTTTCTGCTGCCAGTCGATGCGGTAATGGTTGGAGGTGTGCAGGAGCATCCCGGCCTGCTCGCTGATGGCGGTAACGATTTTCGGGTGACTGTGGCCCACATTGGTCACGGCCACACCCGCCACGGCGTCCAGGTATTGCCCCCCGCTGTCATCCCACAGTCGAGCGCCCTCGCCGCGCACGAAGCTCAAGGCCATCGGTTTGTAGGTGTTCATCAGGCAGGCGGCGGTCATGGCGGTGGCTCCATCAGGGGAATGATGGCCAGTATCGTTAGCCGCCTCTGGTGTATAAAGGGGCCTGGACTTCAATGACTTTAAATCAGGGCTTGATAATGGACGTGTTTCTGGCCATGACCGTGTTCGTTAAAGTGGTGGAAGGTGGCAGCATGACGGCGGCCGCGCGCGAGTGCGAAATGTCCACGACCATGGTGGGCAACCATCTCAAAGCATTGGAGCAACGGCTGGGCGTGAGCCTGCTGCAGCGCACCACCCGACGACAGAATCTGACGGAGTTCGGCCTGCAGTATTACCGGCGCTGCGTCGAGGTGCTGGGGCTGGTCAACGATTCCGAACGCATGGCCGAGCAGGCCCAGACCGAGCCCAGCGGCACTTTGCGCATTACCGCACCGCCTGCATTTGGTGCTGAGCGGGTGTCGCCCATGCTCAGCGACTTCGTCCAGCGCTATCCGCAGATCAAGGTCGAGGTCGTGCTCAGCAACCAAACCATGGACTTGGTCGAGCACGGATTCGACGCAGCCATCAGGCTCGGCACCCCAGAGTCATCAGCGTTGATTGCGCGTCCGTTGCAGGATTACACCCTGACCATCTGCGCAGCGCCCGCCTACCTCGAACGCTGCGGCACGCCCACGTCAGTTCATGACCTGCGCGAGCACAATTGCCTGGCCTTCGCCTACCCGGCGGGTGATGACTGGCGGGCCAGCGAGAAACTCTGGCGCCTCACCGGCCCTGAGGGCGTGCTGGAGATTCCGGTGTCAGGAAACATGATTGTCAACAGCACCCCGGCATTGCGCCAGGCGGCGGTCGCCGGCATGGGCGTGACGATGCTGCCGGACGTGCTGATCAGCGAGGACCTGGCAAGCGGAAAGCTCGTGCCGCTGCTGCAGGACTACCGGCCACCCAGCCGTTCACTGTGGCTGATGTACCCGCAGGACCGCTATCGGTTGCCCAAGGTGCGGCAATTTGTCGAACACGCCCTGCTGGCCTGGGGCAAATAATCCCCCTCACACTGGGCGCGCTACCTTTTCCAACAACGTGTACACCCTGCCCTCCGGAATACTCGCCGAGCCAGAAAAACAGGCCTGCGCGCCTGATCGCCGGAGATGGGACAGAGGCGAATTGATAGCACGCATGTCGGGTATCGACCGACACACATAGTGCCGCAGGGTTGGCATCGATACAGTCGTCGCAACACACAACGACAGGCATCGAGGTTTAAAATGTCACGCGCCATCAAATTCCATCGCTTCGGCAAAGCCGATGTCCTCAGTTGCGAAGAGCAACCTGACCGAGCCCCTAGGCCACGGGAAGTGCTCGTGCGTGCCGAGGCCATCGGCATCAGCTGGGACGATGTGTTGTGGCGCCAGAACCTGGCATTGGCACCTGTCCAGTTGCCTGCAGGACTTGGCAGCGAGATGGCCGGCGTTGTCGAAGCCGTGGGTGCTGACGTGGCCGACCTCAAGGTGGGCGACAAGGTGGCGAGCTTCAAGGCCATGAGCGCCAATCAGTACCCAGTGTGTGGCGACCACGTGGTGGTGCCGCGCAATGCGCTGACGCGTTATCCCGAGGTCTTGAGCGCGGTTGAAGCCAGCGTTCATTACACGCCGATGCTGCTTGCATGGTTTGCCTTTGAACTGGCCTCCGTGCAACCGGGCCAGACAGTGTTGATTACCGACGCGACTTACAGCCCCGGCATTGCCTTCGTGCAGTTGGGCAAGGCGTTGGGGCTGCGGGTGATTGCCGCGACGGCCCACGCGCAAGACCGCGACTACCTGCTGGCCAACGGCGCCGAACGGGTCATCGTCACCGACGAAGACGACATCTGCCTGCGCATCGAATCCTTGACCCACGGTCACGGCATCGAGGCGGTATTTGACGGACTGGGCGGCATGCAGATGTCGATGCTCGGCGACGTGCTGGCGCCACGCGGTAGCCTGGTGCTGTACGGTCTGCGCGGCGGCAACAAGACGCCCTTCCCCGCGCTGCAGGCGTTTCGCAAGAACATGCGCTTTCATGTGCATTGCCTGGAAAATTTCACCGGCAAGCCGGAGCTTGGCATCGAGCAGAATGAGCCTGCCGTGCAACGTGCCCTGCAGGGGATCAACGCGATGACAGCGGACGGTCTGCTCAAGCCGGACATTCATCGCACCTGGCCGTTCGAGCAGTTCGGCAAGGCCCATCACCACCTGGACAATCATCCCGTGCGCGGACGCGTGGTGCTCAGGGTGAAGTGAGTGGCGTGGGAAGGCGTTATCGCGGGCGCAGCCAATCCCGGCGCACCGCTCTGATCGACAGCGGCAGGGGCGCGATCGTCAGCGAAGCAGTCTCTGCATCCAACGCAGGTGTATCGCTCAAACCTTGGCAGCCACTTTGCGCCGTGGTGCTCTCACATCCGGCAACGGTTAGACCCCGGCCGCAGGATTGACGCCAGCGCAGCGACGGCCAGACTGGCTACAGGATTCGAGCGAAACATCGCTCAGGTTGCTCCGCCCAGGGAGCTCAAGACACGTCAAGGACTGACTGTATGACCCTCAACTTATCTGCTGCGGCGCGCTCAGCGCATTTCCACTGGATGGCGCAGCCCCCCGAGCTCGGCGGGTTGCGCATCGACCAACTCATTTTGCCCGGTAGCCACAACGCTGGCAGCGACAAACTCTCCCCAAACTCAGGCATCCCCCAGGAAAAAGCTCAGGACGTCTCGCCACTGGAGCAGCTGCGCCAGGGCGTGCGCGCGCTGGACCTGCGCGTCGCCTTTTACGCCCGGTACGAGAGACATGACCCACGGCGATTCCAGCTGTTTCATCTGACCTCATCAGGCCGCAACGTAGTGGTCGACATCCTGCAGGCGGTTGACGGATTCTTTGCAGAACTGGAGAAAAATGGCGTGCCTGCGAAGGAAATGGTCATCCTGGACTTCCATCAGTTCAAGGATTTCTCGCCGCCCGTCCATGAGGAGTTCCAGAACCTGCTCATGCGCGGCCTGAAACCGAGGCTTGTGCCAACAGCCGTGAACGCGTGGTTGCTCGACGACATCTGGCGTGACCATCCAGGCCAGAATGTCATCTTGGCCTACAACCATGGCGCGGCCAGCGAACACCTGTGGCGGGGCGTCAAACAGCGCTGGCCGGGACAGAACCTGTTCAACACCAACACCTTGAAAGCGTTCGTCAACGAAGTCGCGCTGGAGTACAAGCCGGAGGGCAGCCTGACCGCCATCCAATGCGCCAAGTACTCGCTGCCGCTCCATGCCCCCACCGATCTGAGTCTGAAGATCAACCAGTGGTTCGCGTCGGAGGATGAACACAGCTTCATCCAGAATTTCTACATCATCAACACGGATTGGACGTTGCGCAGTGAACTGATTGCTCACTGCCGTCATGCCAACGAAATACGCGCGCGCTTCAAGCGCCAGCACCCTGACCAGCCCTTGCAACCCAAGCGAAGAGCGGTCAGCAGCGCGTGATCAAGCCCTGTCGAGCGACGCGGACCAGCTGGTGGATCACCGCCTGCGCGCGTTCGGCTGCAGGTGCCTGAATAACGGCCAGGTCGAACTGGTCGTTGCTGAAGCGCTCCAGGGCGTCGTCGGTTTCGATGAATTGAATGAGAAAGGCGTGCGGGCCGCCCTGTCGTCGCGGCCAGCCGTCCAGGTAACGCAGCAGGGTCGGCTGATGGGCTCCGCCAAGAAGGATTTGTGGATTACGACGATTGAACTGGCTGGCAATAGGTGCCAGGCGAACGAGGGGACGCGGGTGGGAATGACTGCTCATAGTGTCGTTTCTCTGCCTCATTGATCCGCTGGGCAGCGGTGAGAGGCAACACCGAACCAGCGCTTTAGCGGAATTTCGATAACCGGCCAGCGTTATCAGGCGCCCCGCAAGTAGCTGTTTAAATCGGCGCATGAGCAGCATCCTAGAGAAGCGATGCGGGCACTGTCAATCGACTGATTCGATCAACGTAGGGTCTGACCTGACGCACAAAAAATCCCGGTCTCTTTCGAGCCCGGGATTTGTGTCTGCAACGATCAGCGGCGTGCGATCAGGCGGTCCAGTGACAGCCGCCCTGCGCCCTCGAACAGCACGGCCACTGCGCCGGCGATCAGTGCCAAACCAAACTCGTACCCGTTGTTGGCCATGAACAGGCCGTTGTGGATGTGCACCGAAAGAATCGCCACCACGAGCATTACAATCACGACCAACGCTGCCGGCCTTGCCAGCAAGCCCACAAACAGGGCCAGGCCGCCGAAGAATTCCGCGCTGCCGGACATCAGCGCCATCAGGTAGCCCGGATTGAGCCCCAGGCTGGCCATGTATTGGCCGGTACCTTCCAGGCCGTAACCGCCAAACCAGCCGAACAGCTTCTGGCTGCCATGGGCCATGAGGATGATGCCGACCAGAATCCGCAGTCCGGTGATGCCAAAGCCGGCGTGGGTAGTGAAAAGCGATTTGAGTGAGGTGTTCATGGCGGTTAATTCCGTTTGATTTGAGAATGGCGCCATCATAATCGGATCTATGAATGTTACTACCGCAAAATGCACGTCATTTATATCGATTTTTCAGATTGGTTAACGAGACGACGGACGCTCAAGCGAACTACGCGCCTGGTCGAACGCCAGGTAGTACTTGTTCACGCTGTTGACGTAGCTGACGACGTTCTTGCCGCCCTGCTCCAGCGCGACCCGTTCCACCTGAAAAAACCACTGATTGGGGTTTAGGCCTTGCCGCTTCGCTTCGGCGCGCATGGCTTGCACACGTTCCGGGCCCAAGTTATAAGCCGCCAGCGTAAACGCCATGCGTTCGCGTTCGTTGATCTTCGGGCTGGCGAAGAACGTGCGGCGCAACATCGCCATGTAGCGGCTGGCCGCCTGCACGTTGCCATCCAGGTCATGGATGTTGTCCACGCCCACACGCTGCGCCGCGGACGGCGTAATCTGCAGCAAACCGGTAGCCCCGCTGCCGCCTTTGGCGACCGGGTTGAGCGCGGACTCTTTAAACGCCACTGCCGCGAGGTCGAGCCAGTCCATCTTCTGCTTGTCGGCGTGCAATTGCAGCGTAGGGCGCAGCTTTTCAAGGCGCTGACGGTCTTCGCGGGCCAACGGGTTGTGAATCTGATAGCGGTCCTTGTAAGCGTTCTGAAACGCAACGTCCTGATTGCGGGGTGGCGCATAGGTTTGCAGAAACTGATCGACCGCACCGCGCAGCATCACCGCGTCCTTGCGCACGAACCAGTTCATGTCGCCTGGCTCACTCAGGGCCGCGGCGCGGTCGACACGCAGTTTAGGCATCACGCGCGCCCAGCGTTCGGCGATGGGTTGCTCGACCACAGTGAGGTGGTAAACGCCGGCCTGAACCATTTCCAGCACGTCTTCCACCGCCAGGCTCGGATCGACCCACTCGATCTTCACCGGCGGCAATTTGCGCAGGGCCAGTTTCTGATTGAGTTGCAGGATGGCTTCATCGGCCGCGCTGCCACTGGTCAGCATCAGCGTGCGCCCGGAAAGCTGTTCGGGGTGCTTGAGCGCGCGTTCGCCTTTCACGCCCACCACCACCAGCGGCACGTGGCTGACCACCGGTTGCGTGGCCTCGACATAGCGGGCAGCGCTGGCGTCCAGCAGTTCGCCCGGGGCGACAATATCGCCCTCCCCGCGCTGCAGTGCGGCAAGCAACTGGTCCTTGGCTTTGGGAATGAGCTTGAGGGAAATCTTCTGGCCATCGCGGGCATGGCTGTTGAGATAGGTTTCGAACGCTTGCAGGCGACGACACTCGACGCCCAGCGGTTCACCCTGCACCTCTGCCGAGCTGTTGCGGCTCTGGTTGACCAGCACACGCAACACTTTAGCGCTGCGTATCGCAGGCAGGTCACGCACCTGGTTCTTCTTGATCACCACGGGCGGACCGGCGGGCCGCGGCGACGCATGGGCGGGAACCGCCACGACGCACAGCAGCGTGAACAGGGAGGCTCGGATCATTGATGCTCCGATGAACAGCCGAATAAGCGGCTTGAAGCCTGCGCCTGGCAGCCAGGCGGCCCACGGCGCGTGCAGCGGCGTGCGTCCGATCGGGCGCTGTCACAGGATGTGGGTGATGCAAGCAGTTGGCCTGCCTGTTTTTTATCGCACCAGTCGCTCTGGTATTCTTCTCGGCCTCTGGCCTGAAGGTAGCACCATGCAACTAATCGACATTGGCGTCAACTTGACCAACGCAAGCTTCGCCTCCCGCGAACGCGAGGTCGTGGACCGCGCGTACGCGGCCGGCGTCAGCCAGTTGATACTGACCGGGACCGACATTGAGGGCAGCGAACAGGCCCTTGCCCTGTCGCGCCGACTGGATGACAGCGGCGAGCGGCTGTTCAGCACTGCCGGCATTCACCCCCACTCCGCAAGTGCATGGACCCACGAAACCGAACGCCAGCTCAGCGCGCTGCTGGCGGAAAAATCCGTGTGTGCCGTCGGCGAATGCGGGCTGGATTTCAACCGTGACTTTTCTCCTCGCCCGCAGCAGGAAAAAGTGCTGGAAGCGCATCTGGCCTTGGCGGTGGAATTGCAGCTGCCGGTGTTCCTGCATGAGCGCGACGCTGATGAGCGTCTGCTGGCCATCCTGCGCGAATTCCGCGATCAGCTTCCGGCGGCCGTGGTGCACTGCTTCACCGGAGAGAAGCGTGCGTTGTTCAGCTACCTCGATCTGGACCTGCACATCGGCATCACCGGCTGGATTTGCGACGAACGCCGCGGGACACACCTGCACCCTCTGGTCCGGGACATTCCGCGCGGTCGTCTGATGCTGGAAAGCGACGCGCCGTACCTGCTGCCGCGCACCTTGCGGCCCAAGCCGAAGAACGGTCGCAACGAACCGGCCTACTTACCCGAAGTCCTGCGCGAAGTCGCACTGCATCGGCAAGAAACTCCGGCCGAGGTGGCAGCGCATACCACCGACTGCGCTCGCGAGTTCTTCGGGTTGCCGACGGTCTCGCACGCGGACGAACCCTCCTCCGCTGAGCGCTGATCTGCCGCCTATCAGGCTGATAGCAATCCTCGATTCGCTGAAGTGAACCTTGGCGCCTATTCTCACCTCTATCAAAAACACTTCTTATTCAGGTTTCAACGAGGGGAGCATCATGCCCAAGTTCATTACGGATCTTCATATCGGGGAATTCTTCAGCGGGTCGCGCAAGGAAGGTCTGCCTTCTAACGCTGTGCTGTCGTCACTGGCGTTCCCGCTGTCCATTGTTTCCGGCCTGCTGTTGCTGGACGGTGCCCTGAGCAGCAGCCTGACCTCAGCCGCCATCGGCATTTTAGGTCTGGTCGCAGCCCAAGCCATCAAAGCCAGAGGCCAGTAAACGGCCTCTGCGTGAAACGGTTCCAGGTCGTCACCAGCGAATGTCCGCTCCGCTGACGCCTGCCAGGTTAATCCGCAGCGCGACCAAGCTGCGACTGCGCCCACGCTGCAATCAGAACCCCGCTCATCGGCAGAACAGGCTTCAGATCCCGACTTTCAGCCAAACACCGTCACCGTCTGGCGGCTCATAGCTACCAGCTCCCCTTGTGGCCCCCACAACGCCGCTGCGGTATGTCCATAGCCGTCACGGGCGTGCTCAATCTCGGCTCGATATTGCGTCCAGTCATGGGTCGTCATCGCGGGTAACGGCTGCACAAACTCTATCGTCCAGGTCAACGAGCTCCCCGGCGCAGGCTTATTCAGATGCGGCAGCACTGCGGGCGGCCAGGTGTCGACCAGCGCGAGCAGGTGCGCCTCGGTCAGAGGCTCCTCCTCTACGTCCCTCAAACGGGCGTAGCCGCCAATGGCTCTGGACGGCGTCCCGGAAAACGGCAGCCCGCCCAAAGCCCAGCGCAGATCAATGTAGCGAAGGTATTCCGGCATGACGCCAGAAATGAAGGGAAAAGGCTGAATATCGCCCACCGCCTTGAACACCGGCGCAGGCTCGGCCTGGACGGAGACCATCGACGCCCGGGGCGCGCCGAAGCTGCCCTGAATCAACGTCATGACTTCGCCGTTCTGCACAGCGCGCCCCAGTACCTGGCTGACCGCCTTGCCTTCGCGCAGCACTTCCACCTCAAAAGAAATGGGCGTGTCGATCGCTGGCGGCGCGACAAAACAGATTGCCAGTGAGCGGACCGGACGCTCGGACGACACCTTCGCGCGCATCGCTTCGTATCCCAATGCAGCCATCAGCCCGCCGAAGCAGGCCCGCCCCTGGGCCCAGGATGCGGGGATGGTTACGGATTGGGGGTGAGTACGTACGGCGTCGAGCAGCTCGGAGAATTTCATGCGCGTTCCAGGGTGGCAGGCGGTGTACACGGATGTTAACGAGGCAGGCGCCGCAGGACAGGGTCTATAAGTGCCAACCTGCGGACCAAAGCATCCTGTCCTGCCTGTCCTGCCTCGCCTTCGCCTTCGCCTTCGCCTTCAGCGTTTTACGATGGTGCTTATCGAGGCGAATGCTTGCCAAAACAAGCCGTGTACAGCCGGTCCAATACTTCGTCGGACTTTTCCTCGGCGCGGCGAATTCCAAGCTCCCATCCCGCCACACAGGGCGCGAGGTCCCGCTGGTGCCGTGCCTGCTCCAGCCACTGCAGATGGTCGTGCCAGTCGCCCAGCGCGCCTTGCGCCGCTTTCAAACGACGCTGCATATTTTGGGGCTGATGGCTCAATTCAGGATAAGCCTCGGCGGCGTAGCGCACGCGTTTGATCAGCAGGCGCAGACGGTGACGGTCATGGGCGGGGTCGCCCATCGCCTGGCGCAGCTGCTTCCACTGTTTGTCCAGACGCTTTTCAATGCGCTGCTGCAGCTTATCCAGCTGACCATTGCGCTGCTGGGTGCGCAGCAGTGCTGGCAGCTGGTCCAGCACGCCAAGCAACCGATTGAGCTCGGTTGAGGTGGCAACATTGGGGCAGGCTTTTTCCAGGTACTGGGCGCGCTTGGCGGCTGCCTGGGGCAAACCCTGCTCGGTCAGGAACCCGGCCAGCACCTGCATGTCCCGCAGCGGCGTGGTCAGCGCGCCGACGTCCTTTGCCGAGGCTTCGACCTGATCCAGGCCCGGCAAACCGCGCAGAGGTCGCAGCACGCTGCGCAGACGCCTGACAGTGGTGCGCAAGTCGTGCAGCGCCTCACTGTCGGTGGACGCTTCCAGCCGCGCGTGGCAGGCCAGCAATTTGATGTTAAGGCCGATAATCTCGGCAACCAGGTGATCAACCATCGCTGACATTAAACACTCCTTGGCTGTTGATTAAGGCTGTTTGTCCTTCAACGAAGACAAACGCCACGGCAAGCTGCGGCGCAGGGATTTGAGGTGCTGGCGCAGCGTCGCGTGAGAACCACCTCCTCCCGCATAGCGCTGGGCCTGGAATTCCCGCACAAACGCTTCGATGGCCTGCGCCTGTGCGGGAAGCCGCTCGCCGGCGCGCCGGGCAAACGCCTGGGCACCCTCACCCGGCTGACGCTTAAGACCCTGCCGGGCCAGCAGACGTTCGAAACGGTTGAACACACGCAACTGGAAATCGCTCTGGCGCTGCCACGGTTTAAGCAGCCACAGCGCCAGCAGCCCGAGAATGATCATCGCCCCCGCCGCGAACACCGGCGCCTGAAACCCGGAAAACCAGCGCCCCAGTACCTGCAGCTGCTGCTGGCCCTGATAGCCCAGCACCCAGCGCTGCCAGCCGTAATTGAGGCTGTCCCAACTCATGCGAATCGAATTCAGCCACGCCAGGTTTCGGTAGCGCAGCGCTGACATGGGCGAGTCCCCGAGGAACTCCTCGTCCGCGGCGAGCGCCTGTTCAAGGCCTTGCTCGACACGCATCGGTGCGACCGCCGCCGTAGGATCGACACTGCGCCAGCCCACGCCCGCTTGCCAGTATTCAACCCAGGCGTGCGCATCGAACTGGCGCACGCTGAGGTAGTTGCCGTCAGGATTCAGTTCGCCGCCTTGATAACCGGTGACAACCCGGGCTGGCACCCCCGCCGCACGCAACGCAAAGGTCATCGCCCCGGCGTAGTGCTCGCAGAAGCCGGCGCGGCTGCCGAACAGGAAGTCATCGACGCTGTTGGCACCCAGGGATGGCGGCTTGAGGGTGTAGCGGAACGGCTGCGCGGTGAAATACGCAAGCAGCGCATCCACCACCATGTCGGCTGCGCCATGGTGCCGGTGCAGGTCGGCCGCCCATTCGCGCACCTGCGGGTTGCCTCTGGCCGGCAATTGCAACGCCTGCAGACGAGCGCCTTCGCTGAGCACTGTCTCGCGCACCGCATCGGGCCAGGACTCAGCGCTGTACAGCATCGATTGCTCAACCGGACGTCGACGCTGCCAGCGGAAATCGCTCATCTGGCGCACGCCGGCCACATCGGTTTGCCCGACGTCCAGGGTCATTAGCCAGGGCTTGCCGGTCGGTTCCAGTACTACGCTGTAGCGCACGCTCGGGCCTTCACGGCGCCAGGACGGTGCATCCGGCACCTGCGCCCTTGAAGACTGCGACCAGCGCCGGCCGTCGAACTGGTCAAGCGTCAGTGCTCGCCAGTACAGTTGATGACGGGGCGGCGGCGGACCCTCAAAGCTGGCGCGAAACGCCAACGCAGCGGATTTGCTCAGCTCGGCGATGTCACCCGGCGTCATGCTGTCGGAAAGGCCGGTCTGCGCTTTGTTGCTTGGCTGCGGCAAGGACCACAGCGGGTCAAGCCGTGGGAAGAACAGGAACAACAGCACCATCAGCGGCACGGCCTGCAGCAGTAACTTGCCGGACAGCTTCAATGTCGCGGTTGGCCTGCTTGAGACGCTCGACTGCTGCAGGCCGATCAGCGCGGCCAGCAGCGTGGTGATCGGCAGCAGAGTAAACAGGCCCCAGAGCAACGAGTCTTCGAAGAGATAACCGACTGCAATGCAAAAAAAGCCGAGAAAAATCAGCACCAGGGCATCGCGTCGGGTTTGCATTTCCAGCATCTTCAGGACGAAGGCCGCGATCAGCAAAGCCGCCCCTGCGTCCAGGCCGATCAGGCTGCCGCGCGCCAGGTAAATCCCGCCGGCGGTACCGACCAGCAGCCCCGCCTTGATCCAGGTGCCGGGCATGCGCACGCGCATCCGAAAGATCTGAATGCGCCAGAACGAGCACGCCAGCCAGAGGACCAGCAAGGCCACGGGCACATGCAGCGAAAACGGCACGATCACCAGCGCCTGGGCGATCAACAACCAGTTGAGGCTGACGCGCGGGATGGGCTTGCTCAGGCTTGCGGAGGTCATGGTTGTGGCCTGCTCATGCCCGCACCCCGTACAGCGCCAATTGGCGCAAACACGTCTCGCGATGGGCGTCACCGCTGTCCACGGCCGAAACGAAGCCTGGCAGACGCAGCGCAAAAGGCCGCTGGCGACGGGACAGCTCCAGTACCCAGTAGCAAAGCCGCGACAGCCGTTCTTCGATGTCACCGCCCAACGCCATGAAATCCAGGCACAGGTCGTGGCCGCTGAGGTCGCTGAACTCCTTGACCATCAGCGCCTGCCCGCGCGACCAGGCTTTCCAGTGCATGCGTCGCGTCGAATCACCCGGCTGCCACAGGCGCAGGCCCTGATAGTCATCGACGCCCGGCCCTGTCGTGGCGTGCCCTTCGTCCTCGGCGTGGGGCTGCACGCCCTGCAGCAGCGGCATCGTCCCGGCCAACGGCCTCGGGTAGATCAGCACTGTCTGTTCCAGGTCCAGCCAGCTCCAGGCGCGAAAGATGCCCAGCGGGAACACACTCTCCACCCGCAACCGCGGCGCCCGCAGCCACCCGCGCTGGAGGGCCGGCAGGGTCAGGCCCAACTCCACCTGACAATCGGCCGGTACGTCAGTCTGCTCCAGCTGTTCGCTGCTCCAGCCCAGAGCAATGGCCTGATGCCCCTGACCCGAGCTTTCAAGACGCAAGCGCAATTGCACCGGCTCGCCGACGAACACCGAGCGTGCGTGGCCGCCACTGAGGATCAACCCGCTGACGTTGCGATAGGTGTGCAGAATCGCCAGCACACCGACTGACAGCATGAGGAAGGTCAAACCGTAAGCCAGGCTGTTCTGGTAATTGATCGACACCAGCAACAGCAGAATCAGGACGAGCGCGTACGTCCCCCCTACGCGGGTGGGCAGGATAAAGATTCGGCGGTGGTCCAGCTCGACCCGCGACGCTGGCGGGATTCGGCGTCCCAGCCAGCGCTGCCAGTACGGTTTGAACGGTTCGATCACAGCACCGGCACCTCACGCAGTAGCCATTGCACCAGCGCGCCGCCGCCATGTCCGGTCGGGTCCGTGCGCTCGCGCAAGCGGTGGCCGATGACCGCGGGAAGAATGGCTTGCACGTCTTCAGGGATCACGTAGTCGCGGCCGGCGAGCAGCGCCCAGGCCCGTGCCGCCGACAACACCGCCAGGCTGGCCCGGGGCGACAGGCCATAGGCAAATTGCGGCTGGCTGCGCGTGGCATCGACCAGGCGCAGCACGTAATCGACCAGCGCGTCGCTGGCCCGCACCTGCCGCGCTTCTTGCTGAAGCAAGGCAAGCTCGGCGTGATCCAGCAACGGCTCGATACGCGGCAGCAGGTCGCGCCGGGATTCGCCCAGCAGCAGGGCTTTCTCCGCAGCGCGGGCGGGATAGCCCAGCGAAAGGCGCATTAAAAAACGGTCCAGCTGCGATTCGGGCAACGCGAACGTTCCGCCCTGACTGAAGGGGTTCTGTGTGGCGATGACAAAAAACGGGTCCGGCAACAGGCGCGTGGCGCCCTCGATGGTGACCTGCCCCTCTTCCATGGCTTCCAGCAGCGCGCTTTGGCTCTTGGGGGTGGCGCGGTTGATTTCGTCCGCCAGCACCAGTTCGGCGAAGATCGGTCCGGGGTGAAAAGTGAATTGCCCGGTCTCCCGGTCAAACACCGAGGTGCCGAGGATGTCCCCCGGCAGCAGATCGGAAGTGAATTGAATGCGCTGAAAGCTCAGGCCGAGCACCCGGGCCAGGGTGTGGCTCAGGGTCGTCTTGCCCATGCCGGGCAAATCTTCAATCAGAAGATGCCCGCCGCCCAGCAGGCAGGTCAACGCGAGCCTGACCTGAGGTTCCTTGCCCAGCACCACTTCGTTGACTGCGTTGAGACACGCATCCAGTTTTCTGCCCATCGGAAGGCCTCCCCAGGCGACTGCTCATGGCTGATAGGACTGCAACAAATGCCAGACGTGCAGCCACTGTAAAGTCAGCGTAGGCCTTTTCGCCAGAGTGAGATGGGGGAATTGGAGGGCCGCATCGCGGTGGCATGCACCGCGCGGGCAACAGCGGATCAACGACCGGCGCGGGACTCACGGATGTAGAAGCGGGCTTTCTCGGCTTTCTCGGAACAACCCTCGAAGGCCTCGAACTGCTGCTGGGTCTTGGCGCCAGTCAGCAACGACAGCGCCTTGGAGTAGCTGACCGTGCCGGCGAAACCTTCGGCCTTGGCCAGATCAAGCTCGTGCCAGGCGCCGTCAAGGTTGGTCGCACAACTGTCACGGTAGGCCGTTTTGCCGGCGCAACCGGTGAGAACCAACGCCAACAGGGGCAGGCAGATCCAGGCTTTCATGGGTGTTACCTCAACTAGGGAAATCAGCGATGCGGCTTTGACGGTGCGGCCCGGTAAAAGTGCCGCAGCGCAGGGAGAGGCACAATAGCGGTTTAGACCGTCGCGGTGTGATGAATCGGTTGCCTGATTCAAGCTGATTAATCACCTGATCCGGGCGTGCCTCGCAGTCGCATCTTCTGTTACACATTCACCAGCCTATAGCCAACGCCCGCTTCCGTGAGGATGTAGCGCGGCGCGGCAGGGTCGTCGCCCAGCTTTTGCCGCAGGTGACCCACCACGATCCGCAGATAATGGGTGTCCTCGACATGGGTCGGGCCCCAGATGTCCTTGAGCAGCTGCTGCTGGGTGATCACTCGCCCCGGATGTCGCGCCAGCTGCGCCAGCACTGCGTATTCCTTGCGGGTCAGCGCTACCTCGGCAGCCTCCAGGGACACCCGTCGGTACGCCAGGTCGATGTTCAACGCGCCGATCACCACCGCCGATTCCGCCTGACTGCCCTCCGGTGCCTGACGCAACAGCGCCCGCACGCGCGCCAGAAACTCCTGAATCCCGAACGGTTTGGTTACGTAATCATTGGCACCGGAGTCCAGTGCGCGGACCTTTTCACCCTCGCTGGCACGCACTGAGAGCACCAGCACCGGCACGTTCGACCATTCACGAAACTGGCTGAGCACGTCCTGCCCGTCCATGTCCGGCAGGCCCAGGTCGAGCACCAGCAGGTCGGGTTTGTTGAGCGCCGCCTGGGTCAGGCCATCACCGCCGGTCCCCGCCTCCAGCACTTTGTAGCCTTGTGACGCGAGGCTGATGCGCAGAAATTTGCGGATCTGCGGCTCGTCGTCAATCACCAGAATGGTCGCCGTCTGGCTCATGGGTGTCCTGTCATGGGTAAGACTCAGTTTCACAAGGGCGTCAGAGTAGCGCAAAGCCTATTCAGACCGCCTGGTCCATTTCTGCTTCGGGCTGTGTTTGCAGGGGCAGGTGCAGGCTGATACAGGTGCCATGGCCGTCAATGCCCTCCGCCACGCTGATGCGTCCGCCGTGGGCGCCGACCATGCCCTGACAAATCGCCAGACCCAGCCCGGTGCCCTGCCCGCCCCGGTCCCCGCGCGCGGCGGTGTAGAACATGTCGAAAATCTTCGCGCGCTCGTTTTCGGGAATTCCCGGTCCTTCGTCGCTCACGGCGAAAACCAGTGTCCCCTCCTCCTCGCTGACGCCTAGCTGCAATCGGCCGTTGACGGGCGAAAAGCGCGCCGCATTCTCGATCACGTTGATCAGTGCCTGCTCGATCAGCGCAGCATGCACGTACAGCAGCGGCAACTCGGCGGGCACGTGAGTGCTGACCTGCAACGGTGCCAGCACCGCGCGTAACCGGTTGAGCGCGCTGCCGACGATATCGCCCGGTGACACCCAGTCCCGCGCCAGCTTGAGGGCGCCATGGCCAAGGCGCGTCATGTCCAGCAGGTTCTGGATGTAGCGGTCCAGACGCTCGGCCTCGTCCCGGGTGCCTTCGAGCAGTTCACGGCGATCGTCCAGCGGAATCGCCTCGCCGAGCGCCAGCAGGCTGTCGATGCTGCCACGCATGGCGGTCAGCGGGGTGCGCAGGTCGTGGGACACCGAGGCCAGTAACGCGCTGCGCAGTTGCTCGGTTTCGCCGTGCAGACGCGCGGCTTCCAGGTCCTCGGCCAGCCGCGCCCGTGCCAGCGCCTGCCCCAACGGCTGACTGAGGGCGGTGAGCAAGCGTCGCCGCTGGACGCTGAAGCTATGGCCTTGTTTGGCACGGATGCCCAGTAACGCCAACGGTGCGTCGTCTACCCACAGCGGCAGCCACCACCAGTGACTCGACGGCAACGTGCCAGTGCCCTTGCCCGCCGGTTGACCGTGCTGCCACGCCCAGTCGGCCGCCGCGCGCTCAGGCTCGGAGAACTCGAGCGGCCCGCCCACCTCGACCTTCCAGCCCTGCTCGCGGTCGTTGTCCAGCACGCACAACTGCACTTCGCTCCAGCCGGCCAGATGATGATCGGCGGCAGACAGCACCGCCTGGCGGTCCGTGGCAGCGGTCAAACGTCGCGACAGGTCGAGCAACTCGCTGGTCTCTTCCTGGGTATCGCGCAGCGCTTGCAACTGACGGCGTTGGCGCGCCGCGAGGTTGCCGGTCAAGGCCGCCATCAACAGAAAGAACAGCAACGTCAGCACGTCTTCCTCGCGCTGGATGCTCAGCGAGAAATTCGGCGGAATGAAGAGAAAGTCATAGGCGAGAAAGGACAGCACCGAACAGACCATCGCCGGGCCGACACTGCTGCGCACGGCCACCAACAGGACGGCGGCGAGAAACACCAGGGAAATATTGGGCAGCGCCAGCCAGCCCGCCACCGCCCAGGCCAGCGCACTGGCGCCAAGGGTGGCAACCAGCGCCAGAGCGTAATCGAACCAGACCAGCGTGCGTGGCGATGTGGATTGCGGCTGATCGGGGCGTGACTCGCTGTCGAGCACGTTGATTTCCAGCCCGTGGGCATTGCGCAACAGGCGCGACGCCAGACCGCCACCCAACAGACGACGGCGCAGAGAAGGCCGCGACTGCCCCACCAGCACGAGGCTGGCTCGGCGTTCGGCGGCGTGTTGAATCAGCGTTTTCGCCACCTCTGCCGCGCGCAGCACCACCACTTCGCCACCCAGCCGTTCGGCCAACTGCTGCGCGCCTTGCAAACGGGTTCGCGCCAGTTCGTCGATAAAGCGTCCGTTATCGACATGCACCAGACTCCACGGCAGATGCCGGCGTTGCGCCACGCGGCTGGCATGACGCACCAGACGCTCGGCCTGAGCGTCGCCGTCGATACCCACCAGCAGCCGACCCCGCACCGCCGGCGCAGCCCGACCCAATTGCCGATAGCCCAGCGCCAGGTCGTCATCCACCTGCGCGGCGGCCGTCTGCATCGCCATTTCCCGCAGCGCAGTGAGGTTGGTCTGGGTGAAGAACGCATCAATGGCAGCCCGCGCTTGCTCGGGCACGTAGACCTTGCCGTCGCGCAGACGCTCCAGCAGTTCGCGCGGCGGCAGGTCAATCAGCACCAGCTCATAAGCTTCCTGCAGCACCCAGTCGGGCAGCGTCTCGCGGACCTGCACTCCGGTGATGCCGCGCACTTGATCGTTGAGGCTT
This sequence comes from Pseudomonas lutea, assembly GCF_000759445.1. Classification (NCBI taxonomy): domain Bacteria; kingdom Pseudomonadati; phylum Pseudomonadota; class Gammaproteobacteria; order Pseudomonadales; family Pseudomonadaceae; genus Pseudomonas; species Pseudomonas lutea. The sequence continues at coordinate 458,790 of NZ_JRMB01000001.1, read as the reverse complement.
TCCAGGTGCTGGACGTTGACCGTGGTGTAAACGTCGATCCCGGCAGACAGCAGTTCCTGAATGTCCTGCCAGCGCTTGGCGTGCCGGCTGCCGGGCGCATTGCTGTGCGCCAGCTCGTCGACCAGTACCAGTTTCGGCCTGGCCGCGAGTAGACCGTCGAGGTCCATTTCTTCGAGCATGACGCCACGGTATTCGGTGCGTAGCATCGGCTGTTGCGGCAGACCGCCGAGCAACGCTTCGGTCTCGGCACGGCCGTGGGTCTCGACGACACCGGCCAGCAGCGCAACACCCTGGCGCATCTGGGAATGCGCGGCCTGAAGCATCGCGTAAGTCTTGCCCACCCCCGGCGCCGCGCCGAGAAACACCTTCAGCCGCCCGCGATCGTCTCGGGGCAGGTTGACCAGCAAGGCGTCGGCGCGGTTGGTTGAATTCACTAAGGTTGTCCTGAGGTGTGGGATCGGGTTGATCGTTGTCCTGACTTACGTTGCGCAACGTCACAGATCTGTATCCTGGCCGAGGCCAATTGCAGGAGCGCACTTGCCCGCGAAGGAGGCGGTACATCCGATGCATCTCCATCGTCTGTACTCATGCATTCGCGGGCAAGCGCGCTCCTACAGTTCGGCGTGCGCCACAGGTCCCTGTCCGGGCCGAAACCCGGCGTACCCATTACCGAGGCCATGCCAGCCGAACGATCCAGCGGACTTAGTTCACGACCTTGCCAGACGGTAACCGATCCAGACCCAAGTTCAAATCCAGTACGTTCACCACCGGCGGGCCGATCAATGAGGTGCGGGTGTTCTCGGCGACCATTTTCTGGACTGCTTCACGCGGCAGGTTGCGCGCCGCGGCGATACGCGCCACCTGGTAGTCCGCTGCTGCGGGCGAGAGATGCGGGTCAAGGCCGCTGCCGGAGGTTGTCAGCAGGTTCAGTGGCACCGGGCCCTGATTTTCGACCTTCTCCCTGGCCGCATCCTCACCGACCCGCGTGGCCAGCGCCGGATTGCTGGGCGACAGGTTACTCGCACCGCTCGCCACCGTGGCATACGCGCCGGCGGAAGGACGTGGGTGGAACCACTCCTCGCCGGTGAAATTCTGGGCAATCAATCCCGAGCCGCGCACCTTCTCATGGTCGTCGTAGACCAGGCTGCCGTTGGCCTGTTCGGGAAACGCTACCTGTGCGACACCGGTCACTACCAGCGGGTAAGCCACGCCGGTGATCAGGGTCATCAGAACGATCAGGCTCACGGCCGGACGCAATACGCTGGACATCATTCATTCCTCGTGTGAAGTGAGCGCCGCGCGGGATCATTCACCGCGCAGCACGATCAAGGGTTAAACCAGGTGCAAGGCCGTCAACAGCAGGTCGATCGCCTTGATGCCCACGAACGGCACCACCAGCCCGCCCAGCCCGTACACCAGCAGATTGCGTCGCAGCAAATGCGCAGCGCTCGCGGCCTGCACACGGACCCCGCGCAACGCCAGCGGAATCAGCACCACGATGATCAGCGCGTTGAACACGATGGCCGACAGGATCGCGCTTTGCGGGCTGGCCAGGTGCATGATGTTGAGCACGCCCAGCTGCGGGTAGATCGCCGCGAACAGCGCCGGCAGGATGGCAAAGTACTTGGCCACGTCATTGGCGATGGAAAAAGTCGTCAGCGCCCCGCGGGTCACCAGCAATTCCTTACCGATCTGCACCACGTCCAGCAGCTTGGTGGGGTCGCTGTCCAGGTCAACCATGTTGGCGGCTTCCCGCGCGGCCTGGGTGCCATCGTTCATCGCCATGCCGACATCGGCCTGGGCCAGGGCCGGGGCGTCGTTGGCGCCGTCGCCGCACATGGCCACCAGACGACCGTCGTTCTGCTCCTGCCGGATGCGCTCCAGTTTCTTCTCGGGCGTGGCTTCGGCCAGCACGTCATCAACGCCCGCCTCTGCCGCGATCGCCGCCGCGGTCAGCGGGTTATCGCCCGTCACCATCACGGTGCGAATGCCCAGTTTGCGCAGCTCTTCGAAGCGCTCGCGAATGCCTGGCTTGACCACGTCCTTCAGATGGATCGCGCCCAGCAGCTTGCCGTCGCCGCAGACCAGCAACGGGGTGCCGCCGGTTTTGGCGATCTTGTCGATTTCGCGAGCCAGCACCGGTGGCAGATCACTGCGGTCACGGCCGAGGAACTTCAGCAGCGAATCCACCGCGCCCTTGCGGTAGACACGGCCCTGGAAATCAACGCCGGACAAACGGGTTTCTGCGGTGAAAGGCACGGCGGTCAGCTGACTCGCCGCTGGCTCCGTCATGGGGTGCGAGGCGCGCAGGTACTCGACGATGGATTTGCCTTCGGCGGTGTCATCGGCCAGCGACGCCAGCAGCGTGCCCTCGCTCAGCTCTTTGGGCGATACGCCGGGCGCGGCATACACCGCCGAGCAGCGACGGTTGCCGAAAGTAATGGTGCCGGTCTTGTCCAGCAGCAGCACATGGACGTCGCCCGCCGCTTCTACCGCGCGGCCGGACTTGGCGATGACATTCAGCCGTACCAGGCGGTCCATGCCGGCGATACCGATGGCCGACAGCAAGCCGCCAATGGTCGTCGGGATCAGGGTCACCAGCAGCGCCACAAGGAACACCAGCGGCAGGTTACCGCCGGCAAAGTGCGCAAAGGGCTGCAGCGTCACGACCACCAGCAAAAAGATCAGGGTCAGGCCGATCAGCAAGATGTCGAGGGCGACCTCGTTGGGGGTCTTCTGCCGCTTGGCGCCTTCTACCAGCGCGATCATGCGGTCCAGGGTGGATTCGCCCGGGTTGGCGCTGATGCGCACCAGCAGCCAGTCGGACACCAGTCGGGTATTGCCCGTGACAGCCGAGCGGTCGCCACCGGATTCACGAATCACCGGGGCCGATTCACCGGTGATCGCTGCTTCGTTGACCGCGGCAATGCCTTCGATGACCTCGCCATCACCCGGGATCAACTCCCCGGCTTCGACACGGACCACATCGCCCTTGCGCAGGGTGGCAGCGTTGACCATCCGCTGTTGGCCGTTGGCATCTTGTACCCTCGCCTTCAAGCCTTCGGTGCCGGCTTTCAGGCTGTCGGCGCGGGCCTTGCCACGGCCTTCGGCCAGGGCTTCGGCGAAGTTGGCGAACAGCACGGTGAACCACAGCCAGACCGCGATCTGCACGGCGACGGACGTCGGCACTGCCGGATCAGGGATCAGACACAGCACGGTGGTCAGAATGGCGGTCAGTTCGACCACCAGCATCACCGGCGCCCGTTGCAGCTGACGCGGATCGAGCTTGACGAACGCCTGGATCAGCGCCGGGCGCCACAGTGCGGCGAACCCGGTTTTGGCTGGGGCGCTTGCGGGCTGCTGGCCATGACCGGGCACGGCCGTGTTGCTGGCCGGGGCGTTGCTGTCCGGGCTCTTTGTTACAGGGGCTTGCATGTTCATGGTGTAGTCCTCAGAAGCCCAGGCTCAAGTGTTCGGCAATCGGTCCCAGAGCCAGCGTCGGCAGGAACGTGAGGCCACCCACGAGCAGAATGGTCATGGTCAGCAAGGTAACGAACAGCGGGCCATGGGTCGGAAAGCTGTTCTGGCCGAGCGGGGACGTCTTCTTGGCCGCCAGACTGCCCGCCAGCGCCAGCACCGGCAGGATGTAGCCGAAGCGGCCAATGAACATCGACAAGCCCAGCATCAGGTTATGAAAGGTGGTGTTGGCGCTGAAGCCACCGAAGGCCGAGCCGTTGTTGGCGGTTGCCGAGGTATAGGCGTACAGCAACTGACTGAAACCGTGGGCGCCGGGGTTGCTCACTGCACCCGCCGGGCCCGGCAAGCTGGCGGCCAGCGCGCCGAACACCAGCACGCCAACCGGCATCACGATCAGCGTCGCCACCAGCAGCTTGACCTCACGGGCTTGAAGCTTCTTGCCCAGGTATTCCGGGGTGCGGCCGATCATCAGACCCGCCAGGAACACCGCGATCAGCACGTTGAGCAACATCCCGTAAAGGCCTGCACCAACGCCGCCGAAGATCACCTCACCGACCATCATGTTGGCCAGGGCGATCATGCCGGTCAGCGGGTTGAGGCTGTCGTGCATGCCGTTGACCGAACCGTTGGAAGCAGCCGTCGTGGTCGCGGCCCAGAGCACGGTAGCGGTGGTTCCGAAGCGCGTTTCCTTGCCCTCCATCGGCGCGGCCTGCTCGACCGAGGCGATGTTCAGCGCAGGGTTGGGCTGATACTCGGACCACATGGCCGTTGCGCCACCGATCAGAAACAGCGCCAGCATGCAGGCGATGATTGCGCGGCTCTGACGCATGTCCTTGACGTAATGGCCGAAGGTGAAGACCAGCGCCACCGGGATCAGGATGATCGACACCAGCTCGAACAGGTTGCTCCAGATGGTCGGGTTCTCGAACGGGTGCGCCGAGTTGACGCCGAAGAAACCGCCGCCGTTGGTGCCCAGTTGCTTGATCGCAATCTGGCTGGCCGCAGGGCCCAGGGGAATGGTCTGATCGGTACCTTGCAGGGTCACGGCATCAACGTAGTGCGCGAAGGTCTGCGGCACGCCCTGCCAGACCAGCAGCAGCGCCAGCACCAGGCACAGCGGCAGCAGGCCATACAAGGTGGCACGGGTCATGTCCGCCCAAAAGTTGCCCAGATGCTGAGTCGAGCGGCGGCTGATGCCGCGGCAAAACGCAACCAGCACGGCGATGCCGGTGGCGGCGCTGACGAAGTTCTGCACGGTCAGGCCGGCCATCTGGCTCAGGTAACTCAGCGAGGCTTCGCCGCTGTAGCTCTGCCAGTTGGTGTTGGTGACGAAGCTCATTGTGGTGTTGAACGCCAGCGACCATTCCATCCCCGGCAGGCCCTGAGGATTGAGCGGCAACGACCCCTGCATCAGCAGGATCGTAAACAACACGACAAACCCCGCCAGGTTGAACGCCAGCAGGGCCAGTGTGTAGGTTTTCCAGTTTTGCTCGACCGTGGGATCGACGCCCGCCAGGCGATAACAAACGCGCTCGACCGGGCCCATGACCGGGGTCAGAAAGGTCCGCTGACCTTCCATCACGTTGTAGTAAAACCGTCCCAGCAGCGGCGCGGGCAATAGCACCAGGGCGAAAAACGCCAGTATCAGCAGGTAGTCATAACCGTGCATGGCCGTCACTCCTCGACCCGGCCGGCACGCAGCAGCGCCACCAGCAAGTACACGAACAACCCTGCTGCCAGCAGCAGCGACACCCCATCCAGAACGCTCATGAAAAACTCTCCGTCATACGGCGACTGCCGTGTGGGGCAATTGTGTTCAGTGAGGGTGTAAAGGAACGAGAGCGACGGCGGTCGTGGGGCATAAAGAAAGCGTAAAGAGTGAATAAAACAGACCGTTTACAAGCTTTACACCGTAGGCATATCCGTTATTTGTGGGTGGAGTTGTTATGGTTCCGCCCTTACGGCGGGTCACTTTTGGCAAAAGCGCCCCAAAAGTAACCAAAAACGCTTTGCTCCTGGTTAGGTCCCTCCTCCGTCGGGATTCCCTCACTTCGACGACCCTCCGTGGGCCCGCGCCGAACGGACATCCATGTCCTGACGGCGCTCTCGCCGCATCCATGCGGCTCGACCCACTGCGCGTCGTCTACGTTCGGCCTGCGCCCAAGTCGCGTTTGGCGGCGTCCGGACTTTCTGTGTATGAAGATCAAGATCAAGATCAACGGCAACGGCAACGGCAACGGCAACGGCAACGGCAACGGCAACGGCAACGGCAACGGCAACGGCAAATTATGTTGCGATCACCAGCGTTTGCACGGTCTTTCTGACTGGATGCAATTCCCTGTAGGAGCCGGCTTGCTGGCGAATGGGGTGGGCCAGCCACAGACATGTCGGCAGGCAGACAGCGTTCGCCAGCAAGCCGGCTCCTACAGTGAGATCGCGATCACCCAGTGCGACCGGCTTCAGCCGGGAAGCAGATTGTCAGGCTGCATTTTTCCTAGCTGAAACATCGCATTCGCCATCAAGCCGGCCCCCAGTGAGATCGCGATCACCCAGTGCGACCGGCTTCAGCCGGGAAGCAGATTGTCAGGCTGCATTTTTCCTAGCTGAAACATCGCATTCGCCATCAAGCCGGCCCTACAGTGAGATCGCGATGACCCAGTGGGACCGGCTTCAGCCGGGAAGCTGTTGATCTGCTTTTGATCTCCTTACGCAAAAAGCCCAGTCACCGCCAATCGCGACTTGGGTGCAGGCTGAACGCAGGTCTCGTGGAGTGGGCCGAGCGGCATGGATGCCGCGAGAGCCGCCCCCCGCCATGGATGGCGGATGGCGGCGGGCCCACGGAGCGGGACCGGAGTGAAGGAACCCTGACGAAGGAAGGGCCTAGCCAGGAGCACAAGCCCTTGGTTGCTTGGGGCTTTATCAAGTAACTCGCCGAAGGCGAAACACGAGGCCGTTAGGCCGACGCTGTTGATCTGGCGCAGTCAGCCACCCCGCAAGGCCTGAGGATGTACCCGACTTGATACATTCAAGACACCCCACCGACACCTCCCCACCCCACCCTTTCGCCCCGCGCGCCAGCGAAGTAGCATGGCCGCGTCGACTCCTACCCGCGGCCCCATTCGGCAGCACAACACGGCGGCAGTACCATGCAGACACCTCCCGGCACCACCACCGCCACCTCGCCAGCCGAAGAGCGCCGCTGGAACACCCGCGCGCTGATCGTCGACGACGACATCCCGATCCGCGAACTGCTCTGCGACTACCTGGCCCGCTTCAACATCCACAGCACCGGTGTCACCGACGGCAACGCCATGCGCCAGGCGCTCGCCGAGGAGAACTACGACGTTGTGGTGCTCGACCTTATGCTGCCGGGTGAAGACGGGCTTTCGCTGTGCCGATGGCTGCGCAGCTCGTCCGACATCCCGATCCTGATGCTGACCGCCCGCTGCGAACCCACCGACCGCATCATCGGCCTCGAACTGGGCGCGGACGACTACATGGCCAAGCCCTTTGAGCCGCGCGAACTGGTGGCGCGCATCCAGACCATCCTGCGTCGCGTACGCGATGATCGCACCGAGGAACGCGCCACCCTGCGCTTCGACAACTGGCGGTTGAACAGCGTCCTGCGCCAGCTCACCGCGCCGGACGGCCTTGTCGTGCCCCTGTCCAACGCTGAATTCAGGCTGCTGCGGGTATTCCTCGAACGTCCACGGCGGGTGCTCAACCGCGAGCAGTTGCTCGACGCGGCCCGAGGACGCTCCATCGAGGCGTTCGACCGCAGCATCGATCTGCTCGTCTCGCGCCTGCGGCAGAAGCTGGGCGATGACCCGAAATCACCGCAGTTGATCAAAACGGTACGCGGCGAGGGCTACATGTTCGACGCCCGGGAGATTGGTTGATCCGCTCGGCCGACACCCTGTTCGCCCGGCTGTTCGGCGGAGCGCTGCTGGCTATCGTCCTGGCCCACCTGCTGGCGTTCGTCTGGTTTCATTACTACGGACCACGAATGCCGCCGCCCGAGTGCGCTCGGCCGATGGCCAGCCAGACGCAGCCTTCGCCGACTTCCGGCAGCACGTTGTCTGACAAAAACGACCCGCGCCCCGGGCCACCGTGCCGACCGCCGCTGCTGGGTATTCCGCTGGTGCCGCTGCTGTTTCAGCTGATCACCCTGGTAATCGCCGCGTGGTTCGGCGCCAAGGCCTTGAGCCGGCCAATTCGCCGGTTGAGCGAAGCGGCCGAGCGCCTCAGCGAAAACCTCGACAGCCCTCCCCTCGCTGCCAATGGGCCACGGGAAGCGCAGCAGGCAGCGCTCGCGTTCAACCTGATGCAGGAGCGCATCCGCGACCAGGTGCAACAGCGCGCACGCATGCTCGCCGCCGTGTCACACGACCTGCGCACCCCCCTGGCGCGCCTTAAACTAAGGGTCGAGCAGATAGAAGACCTGCGGCTGCATGGGCAAATGAGCCAGGACCTGAACGACATGATCGGCATGCTCGATGCCACCCTGACGTACCTAAACGAGCAGCGCACCAGCGAAGCGCTGCAGTATTTCGACGTACAGGCGCTGATCGAATCCCTGGCTGAGAACGCCCAGGACAACGGCGATGACATTCAGGCGAGCGGCACCTGCCGACCGTTGAATTCCCAGCCCATGGCCCTGCGCTCCTGCCTCAACAACCTGATCGACAACGCGCTGCGTTACGCCGGCCACGCACGCGTGGAAAGCGAAGACACCAGCGACCTGCTGCGCATCCGCGTCATCGACCACGGCCCCGGCATTGCCAAAGAGCTGCGCGAAATGGTGTTCGAACCGTTCTACCGCGTGGAAGGGTCGCGCAATCGCAACTCGGGTGGAGTCGGCATCGGCATGACCATCGCCCGCGAAGCAGCGCGCCGGATGGGGGGTGACTTGCACCTTGAGGAAACCCCCGGCGGCGGGCTAACGGCCGTGCTGGAGTTGCCGCGCACCTGAGCGTCCGCGCAGGGTCATTCACTCGTTGCTCGCTTTGATCGCCTGTCGGGCGCGACTGTCGCCCACCCAATCGAGCAGCAGGCTGTAGGCCACCGCCAAGAGCGTCGGACCAATGAACAGGCCGATAAAGCCAAACGCCAGCAAGCCGCCAAACACCCCAAGCAAGACAACCACCAAAGGCAAATTGCCGCCGCGACTGATCAGGTACGGCTTGAGCACGTTATCGACTCCGCTGACGATGAACGTGCCCCACAGACCGAGAAAGATCGCCATGCCGTAATCACCACGCCAGGCCAGCCACGCCGTGGCCGGGATCCAGATCAGCGGCGGGCCCATGGGCACAAGGCTGAGCAGAAAGGTCCCGATACCCAGCACCAGAGCGCCCGGCACGCCGGCAATCAGGAAACCGATCAAGGCCAGCACCGCCTGGGCCGCTGCCGTCCCGATCACTCCATTCACTACCCGCTGCACCGTGCCCGCCACCAGGTCGAGGTAATACTGTGCGCGGTCACCGATCAGCCGTTCCAGCAGGCTGAGCACGAACGCCGCCACCCGTGGTCCGTCGCGATAAAAGAAAAAAACGAAGACGATGCTCAGGGTCAGTTCGAGAATGCCCCCGCCGATCTGCGCGCTGCGCGCCAGCAGCCAGTTGCCGACCTGGCCCAGATAAGGTTTGACGCTGGCCAGCAAGGCAGCGCCCTGTTGGTCAATGGTGTTCCAGTAACCGACCAGCCGTTCGCCCACCAGCGGGACTCCCGCCAGCCACAGGGGTGGATCGGGCAAACCGTCCACCTGCACGTCCTTGATGAAGCCGGTGGCGTCGCGCACGTGGTCTGCGAGGTTGAAACCCAGCCAGACCAGAGGCGCGAGCACCAGCACCATCCAGCCTACGGTCAAAATGGCGGCGGCAAGTGATTCGCGTCCCTTAAGCGCCCGTGTCAGCAAGCGCATCAGCGGCCAGCTGGCAAAAGCCAGCACGGCGCCCCAGAACAGCGCCGACCAGAACGGCGCCATTACCCACAGGCAAGCGCCGAGCAGCGCGAGCAGGAGTATCTGCACCAACAGGCGATCGTTATTGAACATGGTCATTCCGCACAAGGATGGGGATATCTGAGGAGCATACCGGTGAACCCCGTCGCCCGCCTGCTCTGACCATGCAGCCTGGAGATGCGCGCCAGAGGCACCGGTTCGAGGTCAACTTCGCTTAACGAATGAGCTGCAAGGTCAGACCGGGATTTTTACCATCACCAGCCTCCAGCCGTGCTGCGCGTACGCCCTTGGCCACAAGCGCCTGACGCCAGGCCTCGCGTTGCTCTCCAGAGAGCGTGACGCGCAATGTGCTGTCCAGATTCAACCCGCGGGACAGCAAGGTGATCCAGGGCTCCTGCGGTTCGGCGGTCAGCATCGGCAGCTCAAGCTCACCCGTACTTTTCAGCTCACGCAACAGAGTCGCCGACGTCGGCAGCACATCGCCCAGCGGGGTGCTGGCCTGAAATTGTTCGACATGAAGGAAAGCGCGGCGGTTACCGCGAGTGATGCCATACAACGCCACCAAGGTGTTGTCAGCCGGGGCAGCCAGGCGCAGCAGCAGATAGGACTGGCCGTTATCGGCGCCGTACAGCTTGGCGTTGCCGAATACTTCGTTGGCCCACAGGCTGCTTTCGCCGCAGTCCCGCGCCTGACACCAGAACAGTAGCTGTGCGCCCTGCTGCTGCAATGCCTCACGTGCGGCGGTGAATGCTTCGTCGGCGCTGTGCTCAACCGGCAATTGGTAGGTGATGGCGGTGACATTGCCGCGCCCGGAGACCTGTCCGTCGAACCGCAGCTGGCCGCTGATCTTGCGTATCGAGCCCAGCGGGTAGATACGTTCCAGCTCGACGGCCGGGCGATAGTCGACGATTTCTGCGTCGGTCAGTCTCGGCAGATTGGGCAGGTCCTGGCTACCGGGAACGTCGGCGGCATGGGTGATGGTGCTGAGGCCGGAGAGCAGCAGCGCTAACGCGAGCGTGCGGGTGAAGGTGTGGCTGAACGTCATGGATGCACTCATGGCAGGTCAATCGGCGAGGCAGCCATTGAAGCGGCAGGCAAGGCAATCGGCAGGCAAAACAAAGCCGCGACAACGCGCGGCGTGCTGGAAAATAAAAGGTCGGGGCGTAGGCAATGGTCCATCGTGCAGTCTCCTGTTTCAACTGCCCCAGCGTCGGCAGTTGCAGGTCGCAAGTCAAGGAACGGCGAAGACGCGATTGAAACAGTCTGCAACAGAGCCCGTCATGCGCGCGCCCGTTCAAGCACCGCGTCGGGCTTCATGCTGCCTTCTTCTTCCGCCCAGCGGGACATCAAGGTCCTGAGCATGAGCGCTGTGTCTTCCGGGTATTCGAGGGGAAACATGTGTCCGCCAGGTACGCAAAGGTACAGGCCTTTGCGCATGTTTTTGACAGAGAGCGCATGGTGGCGGCGCACCACGTCACTGCTTTCGCCGCGCACCATCGCAAGCGGAACCCGCAACTGACGGGCAAGGCCCGGACTGGTGTGGGGCACGCTGCGGTAAATGCTGATTTCGGTCGCCGGATCAAAACGCAACCGCAAACCGTCTCCATCCGCTTGCAATCCATGGCGCAAATACGCCTCGAAGCACTCGGGGTCGAAACGCCGAAACAGGGACTTGCCGGAGAAATACTGGCGCGCCGCCTCCACGCTGCTGAACACTTCACGACGCCCCAACGTCCGGCCTGCGGGCGTGATGCGATCGATAAAACCCAAGCGCTTGGCGGCACGAATCATCCATTGATCGAAGCGCGTCAAGACCGGCGAATCCAGCATGACCACGCCACGGTACAACTCGGGATGACGCAGCGCGGCATGGTAGTGCAGCACGCCGCCCAGCGAATGGCCTACGCCCCAGACGGGCTGCGGCAGCTGGCGCAGGTGATGTATCAGCTCATCCACCAGCTCCGGCCAGTTGTCGGTCACCGGGAACTGGGGATCATGCGCGTGCTGCTCCAGATGGCGGATCTCATACTCGGATCCCAGCGCGGCGAACAGCTTGCCGTAGGTGCCTGACGGAAATCCGTTGGCGTGAGCGAAAAAAAGAAGTTGGGCCATGCCGACGCATCCAGGGCAACCAGAACAAGCCGCGATTGTGCGCACCAGCTGACCGGGCCGGCAATGATCGGAACTGCCATCAATGAGGCCACTCCGGTCATGGGGGCGTTTATCTGGGCGGGAGGGAATGACCGCCTATCTCTCCAAAACGGCAACCGGCGGCAAGGCGGAGCCGACCGGGACGGCATTCCCACGCGGAGCATGAAAACGATCAAGCGTTATACCCCAAGGCTGATGGTGCCCAAACCGGCCTCTTCCCGGCTAAAGCCGGTCCCACCAACAGCAGCGCGTACGGTCAGTAGGACCAGCCCCAGCCGGGAAGAACCAGTCCCACTAACAGCAGCGGGTACGGTCAGTGGGACCAGCCCCGGCCGGGAAGAACCAGTCCCACCAACAACAGCGCGTGCGCTCAGCGGGACCGGCTTTAGCCGGGAAGAGCCGGTCCCACCGACAACAGCGCGTGCGCTCAGTGGGACCGGCTTTAGCCGGGAAGCTTTTGGTGTGCTTTTGATCGAGTGACTCGCCGAGGTGCGAAATGTCTGCCATCAAGCAAACCCTCGCAACCGGACCGCGCACCCTGGGGACAGATTAATTCACGTCGAAGCGCTGAAAATAATCAGCCCCCTCTGGTACGTCAGCGTGAGGGAGGCTGCTCACCGTGGGGCACCACTGCGACGGTCAGACGGGAAATGCAGCAAGGTTTGCCATCTTCGGTCGTCAGCCGGATGTCCCACACATGCGTCGTGCGCCCGATGTGGACCGGATGCGCCACCGCCGTGACCCGACCACTGCGCACGCCGCGCAGATGATTGGCGTTGACCTCGATGCCTACGCAAAAAAACCGATCGGTATCGATGACCAGATAACTCGCAGTCGAACCCACAGTCTCGGCAAGCACCACCGACGCGCCGCCATGCAACAAACCGTAAGGCTGATGGGTGCGCTGATCGACGGCCATGCTTGCCGTCAGAGACTGGTTGTCGACTGCGTCGAAGCGAATATCCAGCACCTCGCCGATGGTGTTCTTCTGCAGGGTATTGAGGGCGTTCAGATCGGGGGGTTTGCGCCACAGGCTCATGGTTTCTTCCTTGTTGTTCAAAAGGGCAGCATTGCATGCGTCACGCGAGAGAGACGCGCAAAACGTCCCTCTCGCGTCTCATTCTGCGTGGCGAACATCCACCAGTTCCATGCCGCCAGCAAGGGGCAAATCGGCCTCAAGATGGGCGAGACTGGCGGTGTGCATCGACTGAGGCTGTTGCACGGAGCCATGTACCGCGAGCCCGATCAGCGCGCCAACCAGCGGTTGGTGACTGACCAGCAACACGTCTTCTGTGTTGTACGCTTCCAGCTCATCGAGCACTCTGCGCGGATTGCTGTCCGGGGTGAGCCACGGCACGGTGAGGATGGAGCCGGTAAACCCCAGAGCCTGACGGACCAACTCTGCGGTCTGCTGCGCGCGCACGTACGGGCTGGCAATGATGCGCTGCAGCGGTTGGCCCATCAGGTGAGCGGCGCTGCGCAAGACTTCCTCGCGTCCTTTGGCGGTCAGCTCTCGTTCAGCGTCAGTGCGCGCCTGGGGGGCAGCCTGGCCATGGCGCAAAATCCATACGTTCACAGCTTTGGCTCCTCGTCACGCTTTGCCGGCGGGGTTGGGGCCGTCGGTGGTGTGGGGGCCACGGCTGGCGGGGCAGCAAGTTCCGGCTCCGGTGATGGCTCAGGCGATGGCTCAGGTGTCGGTGTCGGTGTCGGTGTCGCTGTCGGGGGGTGTGCGGGCGTGGATGCGGGCGTCACAGGCGAGGCGTATGGCGTAACCGGCACCGTATAAGGAGTCTCTCCGTCGGGCGCGCGTGGCGTTGGCCAGTCAGCAAAGGGCCAGGGCTTCTGGTCAGTGTTGAACGTGCCGAAACGACCGATCTGCGCCAGGTATTGGCTCAGGCTGTCACCGAACGACATCATGCCGAGGCTCGGCGCGCCGTTGAACAGGCGATAGACCAGCTGGGCCAGTACCACGACCGCCAGCACCGTCTCTGCCACCTGCCAGACCAGCACAAACAGCACCATCCACAGAACCCGCAGCAGGATCGATTCGTGTTGCTTGAGTTTGGATTCGTTCAAGAGCCTTCTCCAGAAATGGGATCAGTTGAAACCACTGATTGAAATGAAATCGACGTCGGTTTTCGGCTCGGCGCGCATCAGCAACTCGATGACCTGCTCCAGCGTGCGCCCCTCGAAGAGGATGGCATGGAGCCCGGCCACAAGCGGCATATACACTTGCAGCTCCTGCGCCTTGGCCTTGAGCACCTTGAGCGTATTGACGCCCTCCGCGACCTCGCCCAACCGGGTGACGGCCTCGCCAAGACTCAGCCCCTGCCCCAGCGCAAAGCCGACCTGATAATTGCGGCTCTTGGGCGATGAGCAGGTAACGATCAAGTCGCCGACTCCGGCCAGACCCAGAAACGTCATCGGGTTGGCGCCCTGGCTGACGGCAAAGCGGGTCATCTCCGCCAGCGCCCGGGTGATCAACATGCTTTTAGTGTTTTCGCCCATGTTCAGGGCCACCGCCATGCCGGCAATGATGGCGTAAACGTTTTTCAGTGCACCGCCCAGTTCCACGCCAAAACGATCGGCGCTGGCGTACACGCGGAATGTGCGGCCATGCAACGCTGCCTGGACCTGCTGACAGAGCTCCTCATCTTCGCTGGCCACGACCGTTGCGGTCAGGGCGTGCTCGGCGATCTCGCGCGCAAGGTTGGGACCCGACAGCACCCCGATTCGTGCAGCGGGGGCGATGTCCTGAACGATCTCGCTCATGAGTTTGAAGGTGTCGGCTTCGATCCCCTTGGTCAGGCTGACCAGCATTTTGCCGGTGAGCAGCTCGACGTGTGGCGTCAGCACGCTGCGTAATGCGCTTGAGGGCAACGCCACGAAAACCAGCTCGCTACCTTGCAGCGTAGCTTGCAGGTCGGTGACTGCCTCGACGCCGTCGAGTACTTTGATACCCTTGAGGTACCGCGGGTTTTCGCGGTTGTCGCGAATGGCCGCGGCCTGCTCCGGGTCCCGCATCCACTGCTTCACCCGATGGCCGTTGCCAGCCAACAGATTGGCCACTGCGGTCCCGAAGCTGCCGCCGCCAAGGACCGCTATAGGTTGCTGCTCGGTCATAACACAATCCATTCAGGGCCATCACATCTGGCGATGCGGGCATTATACGGGGCGTTGTGCCGGCGACCAGCGGCAAAAGGCGCACTCACGAACATCTCGTCCAGGCCCCACTATCATCAAGGAAATTGCCCACGGCTCGGTTAAGATGCGCGCCCAGGATGAAAATTCCGCCAGGGCGCCGATGAGCTATCGTTAGGTCGCTCCCGAAGAGATCCGTTACATGACCCCCACCGTTCACAGCCTTCTGCCCGTCGGGTTCTGCCATGCCTGAGCAGCGCCTATCTCTGTGGATTGCGACCACCGGAGCCTCGCGGTGACGGCCCAGCGCGGATGGAACATCAGCACCCGGACGCAGATCCTCAGCCTCGGCCCGGCGTTGTTGCTCACGTTACTGTTGATCAGCTTCTTCACCGTGGTGCGTATTCAGGACCTGCGGCAGGAGCTCAATCACACCGGGCAGCTCATCGCCAATCAACTGGCACCCGCCACGGAATACGGCGTCATTGCGGGTAACACAGCGCTGCTCGAACACCTCATGAACGCCACCATGACCACGCCGCACGTGCGGTTTCTTGAGGTTCGCAATAGCGCTGGCGAAGTCCTGGTGCATGTCGAACCCGCTGAAGCGCAAGGCCGTGCGCGGCAAATGGAAGTCTTTCAGGCACCCATCCGCCTGCAGTCTGAAACCGCCGAAGCGGGCTGGGCGACCGCCAGCGGGCGCGGCTCCGTCGAAGATCCCAGCGTGCCGGTCGAAGCCTATCTGGGACGCGTATTGGTAGGCATGTCCAGCGACGCCTTCAACCAGCGCGAGCAGGAAATACTGCTCAAGGCCGGGGTGCTGGCGATGTTCGCCTTGTTGTTCACGTACTTGCTGGCCAGGCGCCTGTCGCTGAGCCTGTCGCAGCCGATCAGCGCCATGAGTGATGCGGTGAAAGCTATTCAGCAGGGTGACTACTCCGCCCCGCTCCCCGTTGCGGATGATGCCGAGCTGGGTGATCTGGCCCGGCACATCAACAATCTGGCCCTGGGCCTTGAGAAAGCCAGCCGTGAGCAAAAGCAGGCGATGGACGAGCTGATCCGGACCCGGGAAGAAGCCGAGCGCGCCAACAATGCGAAATCCGAATTTCTGGCGATGATGAGCCATGAGCTGCGGACACCGATGAACGGCGTACTGGGCATGCTGCAGCTGATGGAAACCACGAAAATGACCGACGAGCAGGCCGAGTATGCGGCGCTGGCCATGGAGTCAACCGAGCACCTGCTGCGGGTCATCAACGACATCCTCGACTTTTCGCGATTCGAGCGCGACGCACTCGAGCTGGAAAGCATTACCTTCAATCTGGCGGACCTTATCGCGACGTCGGTTCAGGCATTTGCTCACAACGCACAGCAGCGCGGCCTGGCATTGCAGCTGGACATGCCACCCTCGCTGGAGGGGCTGCAGGTCAAGGGCGATCCGACACGCATCAGGCAGATACTGGTCAATTTGATCGGCAACGCCCTGAAGTTCACCGAAGTGGGCAGCGTGCGCGTCGAAGCCGGGTTCACTCAGCCCGATCCGCACCACATTCTGTTTACCTGCGCGGTCCGTGACAGCGGGATTGGTATCTCCCCGGACTTGCTGGAATCAATGTTCGACGCGTTCCAGCAGGCCGACAATTCGATCTCGCGTCGCTATGGCGGCACAGGCCTGGGCCTGCCCATCGCGCGCAGCCTGGCCGAGCGCATGGGCGGCTCGCTGGGGGCGCAAAGCAGCGAGGGTCTGGGCTCGGTATTCCGGCTGCAGATACCGCTGGAGCGTGTCAACCAGCCGTTGAGCGTCCCTCCGCCGGGCACGGTCAGCGATCTGCCCCAGAGCCGCGATGCCTGTGTGCTGCTGGTCGAGGACAACCCGGTGAATCGTACGGTGGTCGAAGCGATGCTGCGCAGTCTGGGTCTGCAGGTCAGCGTCGCAGCCGACGGCGCTGAGGCGGTGAGCATGGCCAGCCAGGAAAGCTTCGCGCTGATCTTGATGGATTGCCGACTGCCGGTCATGGACGGCTACGAGGCCACGCGCCGAATCCGGACGCTGCCGGGCCTGGCAACGCTCCCCATCATTGCCCTGACCGCCAATGCCCAGCACGGTGATCGGGAGATCTGCCTGCAGGCCGGAATGAACGATTACCTGGCCAAGCCATTCAAACGCACTGATTTGCAGCAGGTTTTGCAGCGATGGTTGACCATTAAGGCATCTGCGACTGGCGGTAAATGATAAATTCCGGCAGTCTTGTGTGCCGATTCGACCCACGCCGACGTGCGGACGAAAAATTTCAGTGCACAGGTGTACATTCATTTCACCCGTGCTGTGACTTTCACTACAACGCAATAGTCTATGAGTAGGCTGCCAGCAGAGGGATGACCCGCTGGCCAGATTGGGTAAGTAACGCCACACCCTGCCGCACAGGATTATCGAGGAGTTCGCATGACCAAACAAAACGCCTTTACCCGGGAAGACCTGCTGCGCTGCAGTCGCGGCGAGCTGTTCGGCCCAGGTAATGCGCAACTGCCCGCCCCTAATATGCTGATGGTGGATCGCATCACCCTGATCAGCGAAGAAGGCGGCAAGTTCGGCAAAGGTGAATTGGTCGCCGAACTCGATATCAACCCTGACCTGTGGTTCTTTGCCTGCCACTTCGAGGGCGACCCGGTGATGCCAGGCTGCCTGGGCCTGGATGCCATGTGGCAGTTGGTCGGTTTCTTCCTCGGCTGGCAGGGCCTGCCGGGCCGCGGTCGCGCACTGGGTTCGGGCGAAGTCAAATTCTTCGGTCAGGTCCTCCCGACTGCGAAGAAAGTCACCTACAACATTCACATCAAGCGCGTCCTCAAAGGCAAGCTGAATCTGGCCATCGCCGATGGTTCGGTCAGCGTGGACGGCCGTGAAATCTATACCGCTGAAGGCCTGCGTGTCGGCGTCTTCACTTCCACTGACAATTTCTAAGGGTATTCGCATGCGCCGCGTCGTTATCACTGGTCTGGGCATTGTTTCCTGCTTGGGCAATGACAAAGACACCGTTTCCGCCAACCTGCGTGCAAGTCGCCCTGGCATCCGATTCAACCCGGAATACGCCGAAATGGGTCTGCGCAGCCAGGTTTCGGGCTCCATTGACCTCAATCTTGAAGAGCTGATCGATCGCAAGATCTTCCGCTTCGTCGGCCACGCGGCTGCCTATGCCTATCTGGCCATGAAGGACGCTGTTACCGATTCCGGTCTGACAGAAGAGCAGGTGTCCAACCCGCGTACCGGTCTGATCGCAGGTTCCGGCGGCGCATCGACGCTCAACCAGATGGAAGCGCTGGACATCCTGCGTGAGAAAGGCGTCAAGCGCGTCGGTCCATACCGGGTCACCCGTACCATGAGCAGCACGGTCTCGGCCTGTCTGGCGACGCCGTTCAAGATCAAGGGCCTGAACTACTCCATCGCGTCTGCCTGTGCAACCAGTGCCCACTGCATCGGTACTGCCATGGAACAGATTCAGATGGGCAAGCAGGACATCGTTTTCGCCGGCGGCGGCGAAGAAGAGCACTGGAGCCAGTCGTTCCTGTTCGATGCCATGGGCGCACTGTCCAGCAAGCGCAACGAGACGCCGGAACAGGCTTCCCGCGCTTACGATGCCGACCGTGACGGTTTCGTCATCGCCGGTGGCGGCGGCATGGTTGTGGTCGAGGAGCTGGAGCACGCTTTGGCCCGTGGCGCGAAAATCTACGCCGAACTGGTCGGCTACGGCGCCACGTCCGACGGTTACGACATGGTCGCCCCTAGCGGCGAGGGCGCCATTCGCTGCATGCAGCAGGCGCTGTCCACCGTTGATGGCAGCATCGACTACCTGAACACCCACGGCACTTCCACCCCTGTCGGCGACGTCAAGGAAATGGAAGGCGTTCGCGAAGTATTCGGCGACAAGGCTCCTGCGATCAGCTCCACCAAGAGCCTGTCGGGTCACTCGCTGGGCGCTGCCGGCGTCCACGAAGCGATCTACTGCATGCTGATGATGGAAGGTAATTTTATGGCTGGCTCGGCGAACATCGACGAGCTGGACCCAGCGGTTGCCGACATGCCGATCCTGACCAAAACCCGCGAGAACACCGAGCTCAACCTGGTGATGAGCAACAGCTTTGGCTTCGGTGGCACCAACGCCACGCTGGTGATGAAGCGCTGGACTGGCAAGTAACACGCCGAGCAGCACTAAAAAAGGCGCCCTGAGGGGCGCCTTTTTTATGCCTGGAGAATGCGGTCACTGCCAAAGCTCAGACACGATTTGCAGCAGAGGCTTAGCCGGGAACGCCGTCGGCGGCACACTGCAAGATTGACGGAGCCCTGACCGGCGCATTCCCGGCTGAAGCCAGTCCTACAACTGCGCCGCGTCTTAGTGAGACCGGCTTTAGCCAGTCCCACGCCAGCACCGCGTTCACTTAGTGGGACCGGCTTTAGCCGGGAAAGGGGCGGTTGTCACACCGAAAATGCTGCAACCATGCCATTCAGATCGGTCGCGAGCCTCGACAGCTCATGGCTGGCAGCGCTGGTCTGGTTGGCTCCCGCCGAACTCTGCAGCGAGATGTCGCGAATGTTGGTCAGATTGCGGTCCACCTCACGCGCCACCTGAGCCTGCTCTTCCGACGCGCTGGCGATGACCACGTTGCGTTCAGTGATCAGCGTAATGGCCGCCGCGATCTCATCCAGTGCAACCCCTGCCGACTGCGCCAGCTCCAGGGTCGTCTGCGCGCGGCTGTTGCTGCCTTGCATCGCGGCCACAGCCTGATCGGTGCCTTGGCGAATGTCGCCCACCAGTTGTTCAATTTCCTGTGTCGACGACTGCGTGCGATGCGCCAGGGCCCGGACCTCATCGGCCACCACGGCGAAACCGCGGCCCGCCTCACCTGCACGGGCTGCTTCGATCGCTGCGTTCAACGCCAGCAGGTTGGTCTGTTCCGCCACGGAGCGGATCACGTCCAGCACTTTGGTGATGCCGTAAACCTTCTGCGCGAGGGTTTCGACCTGCTCGCCCGCTTCAGTGACGTCCTCGGCCAAATGCGCGATAGAGGCTACGGTCTGCTGAACCTGCTCGCGGCCATGCTGCGCAATCCGGTCCGACTCCCCTGACGCCTCGGAGGTGGCGACCGCGTTGCGTGCCACCTCTTCCACCGCCGCCGTCATCTCATTGACTGCGGTGGCGGCTTGATCGATCTCCAGACTCTGCTGATGCAGGCCCCGCGTAGCGTCTTCTGTGACCGTGCTCAGCTCTTCCGACGCCGACGCCAGCTGGTTCGAGGAGTCGGCGATGCGCATGATGGTGCGACGCAGACTTTGCTGCATGACCTTCAGTGCTTCCAGCAGCCGAGCCGGTTCATCGCGACCCTCCACAACGATGTCTGCGGTGAGGTCGCCGGCTGCCACCACTTGAGCGATGCCCAGAGCCTGTGCGATCGGCCTGACGATGCTTCGGGTCAGGCCCCAGGCCAGCAACAGGGTCATCAACGCTGTCAGCAGCATCATGCCGACAACCCAGGCGAACGCACTGGAAAACACAGCCCGGGCCAGATCGCTTGCATCCAGGGCGCCTTGCTTGTTCAGCGTTGTCAGCTCATTCAGGGCGACCGTCATTTTGTCGGCGAGCTGTGTCATCTCGCCGTTGATCATCTTCAGTGCTTCATCGGTCAGACCCGCAGCAGAGAGCTCCATGACCTTGTCCTGTCGCTGCATGTAGGCAGCCTGGACAGCGGCGAAAGCCTCATACAGCTCGCGTTCGCGTGGCGAGCCAATCAACGCCGCGTAATTTTGCTGCGTGACTTTCAGCCCTGCCTTGAGTTGGTCCAGCTTGCCAGCGTTGTCGCGCAGCGCCTCGGGGCTTCGGTTGAGCATCAGACGCAGCGTCAAGGTTCGGACCCGCATCAGGTCCTGCCCAAGGGCGCCAAGCTCCATCACGCTAGGCAGCCACTTGGTTTCCACGTGGTCCGATTGGTTGCGCATGCTGGACATCTGCACCAGGGCAAATATCCCCAACGCAAACACCAGCAGGGCAAGCAGACCAAAGCCAAGTGCTGCGCGTGGCGCGATGTTCATGTTTCTAACGGTCATACCCTGTCCCTTCCTAGAACGCTGCTTCGAAAAAGCTGTTTCCAGAGGTGTCGGCTTCAGGAAATGGTTCTGTAGGACAATTCTCTGAGGCACCGTTCAAAACTTCGTAATAAATCATTACAAAACCGTTCCCGCGCATCACAACGCTGCTATCGGGAAACGTGGATTGCCGATAAATTTCGCTCAGTCATTCGTACCAGGCCTTTGAGTACCCGCCATGCTGACCATAATTCCTCGCGTCGAGGACGTAGAAGGCCAACCCATCCTGCGCCCTCTCCCCTCCGCCCGATGCCGCAGCGTCGGACCTTTCGTCTTCTTCGACCATATGCTCGAAACCACCTACATGCCTGGCTCCGGGATGGATATTCGTCAGCACCCGCACATAGGCCTGTCGACCCTGACCTACCTGTTCGCGGGCGAGATCCTGCACAAGGACAGCCTCGGCAGCGATCAGCACGTCAGGCCCGGCGAAGTCAGCTGGATGACCTCCGGCAGTGCCATCGCCCACATTGAGCGCACTCCCGAGGCATTGCGTGCGAGCGGCTCGCGGTTGCACGGGCTGCAAGTGTGGCTGGCATCGCCGAAAACCCACGAACACGGCGACGGCCATTACAGCCATCACCCTGCCCCGACGCTGCCAGTGAGTGACGCTATGGGCATTCGTATTCGCCTGATCGCCGGCGAGGGTTTCTGTTTGAAGTCGCCCGTGCCGGTGCTGTCGCCCACGCTGTACGCGGAGCTGAGCCTGCAAACAGCAACGACGCTGCGTGTCCCGGCGGAACATGCAGAACGTGCTCTGTACGTGATCCAAGGCGAGTTGACAGTGGATGGTGAGCCATTATCGCCACGAAGCCTGGTTGTGCTTGATCCGGGCAGCGAACCCACGCTGTTCGCACAGAGCGAATGCCATGCGGTACTGATTGGCGGAGCGCCACTGGATGGGCCAAGAAGGATGAACTGGAACTTCGTGGCGAGCGATCCAGCGCTGATCGACCAGGCTAGAGCGAAGTGGGCCGCTGGCGATTGGCCAACTGTGCCCGGAGAAGTGGAGCGAATTGAATTGCCAGTTCCAATGCCAATGCCACGAAAATAACCGCAGTTCCGCATCACCTGTAGGAGCCGGCTTGCTGGCGAATGCTTCACATCAGGCAGTTGCTGGACGCTGAAAATCCAGCCACTCAGCAGCTGCCCGACTCACAGGGTCAGCCGGCGAACACCTCGTCCAGCAGATTATGCATCGAGGTAAACGCACGCTTGGACACGGTCGGGTTGTACATCTGCACGCCCGGGTTGTTCGCATGGGGATCGGTGAACGAGTGAAACGCACCGCCGTAGCTGAGCAACTGCCAATCCACATTGGCCGCATTCATCTCTGCCTCGAACGCCGGCAATTGCTCTTTCGGCACCAGCGGATCCGATGCGCCGTGCAGGACGAGCACCTTGCCCTGAATGTTGTTGGCATCTGCAGGGTTTGGCGTATCCAGCGTGCCATGGAATGAAACAGCGGCCTTCAATGGAGCCCCGGTGCGCGCCAGCTCAAGCGCACAGCAACCGCCAAAGCAGAAACCAAACACCGCCAGCCGCGAGGTATCGACAGCGGCAGTGCGTTGGGAAGTGAGCTGATCCAGTGCGGCCTGCATGCGACGGTTGAGCAGCACGCGATCGTTCTTCAAGGGCATCATGGCAGCCGCTGCTTCATCACCATTGCCCGGGCGCACTGACTGCCCGTACAAGTCCGCCAGTAGCACCACATAGCCCTTCCCTGCTACGTCCATGGCAATCTGTTCGGCATCGTCGCTGACGCCCATCCAGTTGGGCGCCATCACCAGGCCCGGTGCGGCCTGAGCACTCTCGCTGAAGGCCAGACGGCTTTCGTAGCTTACGCCGTCGATCTGGTAGACGACGGACTGCACAGTCACATTGCTCATTACAGACTCCTGCTGATAAGGATGGAGGGACATTAAAATGACAAAACCCGCCGAGGCGGGTTCTGTCGTGACGCAAATGTTATACCGAGAGCTCAACCAACAACTTGTTCAAACGGCGCACGTAAGCGGCCGGATCTTTCAAGCTGTCGCCCGCAGCCAGCGCAGCCTGGTCGAACAGGATGTGCGACAGATCGCCGAAACGGTCCTCGTTCTGCTCGTTGTCCAGCTTGCCAATCAACGGGTGCGACGGGTTGAATTCGAAAATCGGCTTAGAGTCCGGCACCTTTTGACCGCTCGCTTCCAGGATCTGACGCATCTGCAGACCCAGATCCTGCTCACCGATCGCCAGAATTGCAGGCGAATCGGTCAGGCGATGAGAAACGCGGACCTCGCTGACGGCATCGCCCAGTGCGGTCTTCAAGCGCTCGATCAAGCCTTCCTTGTCTTTTGCCACCTCTTCCTGGGCCTTCTTGTCTTCTTCGGAATCAAGCTTGCCAAGGTCCAGGTCGCCGCGTGCAACGTCGACAAACCCTTTGCCGTCGAAGTCGCTCAGGTAGCTCATCAGCCACTCATCGATACGGTCGGTCAGCAGCAGCACTTCGATGCCCTTCTTGCGGAAGACTTCAAGGTGCGGACTGTTCTTGACCTGCGCGTAGCTCTCACCGGTCAGGTAGTAGATTTTGTCCTGGCCTTCCTTGGCACGCGACAGGTAGTCGGCCAAAGAAACGCTCTGCTCGCCGCTGTCGTCGGAGGTCGACGCGAAACGCAACAGGCCGGCGATTTTTTCCTTGTTGGCGAAGTCTTCGGCCGGGCCTTCTTTCAAGACCTGCCCGAAGTTTTTCCAGAAGCCTTTATATTCTTCAGGCTGGTTCTTCGCCAGTTTTTCCAGCATGTCCAGCACGCGCTTGGTCAGTGCAGACTTCATCGAATCGATGATCGGGTCTTTCTGCAGGATTTCACGCGAGACGTTCAGGGACAGATCGTTGGAATCGACCACACCCTTGATGAACCGCAGATAGAGAGGCAGGAACGATTCGGCCTGGTCCATCACAAACACGCGTTGCACATACAGCTTCAGGCCACGCGGGGCTTCACGCTGGTAAAGATCGAACGGTGCACGGGCCGGCACATAGAGCAGGGAGCTGTATTCCAGCTTGCCCTCGACCTTGTTATGGCTCCACGTCAACGGATTCTCGAAGTCGTGAGCGATGTGCTTGTAGAACTCCTGGTATTCCTCGTCCTTGACTTCGGTGCGTGGGCGGGTCCATAGCGCGCTGGCGCGGTTGACGGTTTCCCACTCCTGCACAACCTCGGCTTCGCCTTCCACCGCGGCCTGCTCTTTGGGCAGTTCGATCGGCAGGGCGATGTGATCGGAATACTTCTTGATGATGTTGCGCAGGCGATACCCGTCCGCAAACTCGTCTTCAGCGCTCTTGAGGCGCAGCACAATGCGCGTACCGCGATCGGCTTTCTCCACCGTGGCCACTTCGAACTCGCCCTCGCCTTTCGAGGACCAGTGCACGCCTTCGCGGGCCGGCAGGCCTGCGCGACGGGTGAACACTTCAACCTGGTCGGCAACAATGAACGCGGAGTAGAAACCGACGCCGAACTGACCGATCAGGTGGGAATCCTTCTTCTGGTCACCGGAGAGGTTTTTCATGAAGTCGGCGGTGCCGGACTTGGCAATGGTCCCCAAGTGGGTGATGACGTCTTCACGGCTCATGCCGATGCCGTTGTCTTCCAGGGTGACCGTGCGCGCATCCTTGTCGAAGCTGACGCGAATCTTCAGCTCGGCGCCGCCTTCCAGCAGCTCGGGCTTGGACAGCGCTTCGAAACGCAGCTTGTCCACCGCGTCCGACGCGTTGGAGATCAGCTCACGCAGGAAAATCTCCTTGTTCGAATACAGCGAATGGATCATGAGGTGCAGCAGTTGCTTCACCTCGGTCTGGAAGCCCAGGGTTTCCTTTTGAGTTTCCACACTCATGGTCATCAAACTCCAATCAGTCCACACAAATAGGGGGTAGCTGCACCGAAGGCCGAAAGCGGCTCCGAGCAACGGGTTGTGAACAAGGTGGGGGCTTGGACGACGATTTCAAGGGACACGGGTGCGCTCGACGAACAATCTTCATGCGCACAGCACACCCGTAACCCTCTTCAATATCGCTGCATTGCCTGCACAAATAATCGAAGGGTGTTATCGGAGCGAAGGAGCCGCTGTGAAAGCCATATTATTTATCCCGCCCCGATATGGAACTATCCTTATAACCGGGTGCTCGAAGGCACGTTGATGACCAATAAGGAGAAACACCCCATGCGTAAATCTTTAGCTATTGCCCTGATGCTGTCTGCCACTCTGGGCCTCGCCGCCTGCGACAAAAAATCCGAAGATAAACAGCAAGATGCAAACAAGGCTGCCGAGCAGTCGCAGGAATCGATGCAAAAAGCACAAGACAAAGTGAACGACGCTGCCAAAGAAAGTCAGGAAGCCGCTCAAAAGAATGCTGAAGCCGCTCAAGAGCGCGCTAAAGAAGCAAACCAGGCTGCACCGGCAACTAAGCCGTAATTTCCAAAGTTTCAAAAAAACAAAGCCCGCATTTAGCGGGCTTTGTTTTTTATGCGTTTAGTGAATGACCAGCGCGGCGGACATCGCCGTTCGCGATATGCATCAGGCCAGTGCTTCGCTGCGTTTTCCCAGCAGTCGGTCGACCAAAAATGCGCCGAGCAAGGTGATCAGCGACGGGATCAACCAGGCCAGGCCTTGTTCACTGAGCGGCAGATGCGCCAGCGCATCCGGCAGGTGTTCGCCCCAGGCGGAACCCTTGACTGCATCCACCACGCCAATCAGAAACGCCACCAGCATGACCGGCGCGACGATCCGACCCTGCTCCCGCCAGAAATCCTTGCAGAAACTCAAGGCCACCAACGCAATGCATGGCGGATAGATGGCCGTCAGCACTGGAATCGAGAACTGGATCAGTTTGGTCAGACCGAGGTTGGACACCAGCAACGAAAACGCCGCCAGGAGGATCACCAGGGTCTTGTAGGACAGCGGCAGCACCCGGCTGAAATATTCGGCGCAGGCACAGGTCAGCCCAACCGCTGTAACCAGACAGGCCAGGGAGATCAACACGGCGAGAAAACTGCTGCCCAATGTGCCAAAGGTATGCTGCACATAAGCGTGCAACACCGCTGCGCCATTGCTGGCGCCGGCGGCGATGGCATGGCTGTCGGAGCCCAGACGGAACAGGCTGATGTAAACCAGCGCCAGGCCTACACCGGCGATCAGGCCGGCAATGATGGCGTAACGGGTGATGAGCCGTGGGGACTCGACACCGCGCGAGCGAATTGCGTTGACGATGACAATGCCGAAGACCAGCGCGCCCAGGGTGTCCATGGTCAGGTAACCATTGATGAAGCCCTGGGAGAACGGCGCTGCCACGTAGGCGGGCTCGGCAACACCGACGTCGCCGGCAGGCAGGGCGAATGCTGCGACGCCGAGGATGGCCAGCGCGATGATCTTCAGTGGCGCCAGAAAGCGCCCTACCGTGTCGAGCAGACGGCCCGGATACAGGGAAATCCAGAACACCAGGACAAAATAAACCAGGCTGTACAGGAACAGCGCCAGCGGGCTTTCACCCGTCAGCGGCGCCAGACCGACTTCAAAAGACACAGTGGCCGTGCGTGGCGTTGCGAACAACGGCCCCACCGAGAGATAGCACACTGCGGCCAGAACCGTCCCGGCCACCTTGCCGATAGGACTGCTCAACGCGTCCATGGCACCGCCGACCTTGGCCAGCGCGATCACGGTGACCACGGGCAGGCCCACGGCCGTGACCAGAAAGCCCAGAGCGGCCATCCACACGTTAGGCCCGGCCTGCAGGCCTACGATCGGGGGGAAAATGATATTGCCGGCGCCCACGAACAACGCGAACGTCATGAAACCCAGTGCCAGAATGTCCTGGCCTTTCAACACTTTCATCAAGGAAACCACACTGCTGAATCGGAATTAAGAGAGGATTTCCCTGAGGGTGGGGGAAATGCTGCCCGCCCTTTTAAGACAGACCCTGAGCGCGCGCCTGCTCCTTGTGGGGGCTGACTGCGCAAAACGGCGGCTAGCCTAACCCATTTCCCGCACCGATACAGGGCGGTGCGACCGTTGAACGCACGTTGGTGTCGCATATCAGAAATGTCTTACAAAAATCGAGCGATCCTGATCAGTCGGCACCCTCTGCGGCTCTGTTGCAGGCGCGCGCTGGCCGTGAGTTGTGGAGATTCATCCAATGGTGTGCGTTGTTCTAGTCCGTTCGCCAGCAGGCCGGCTCTTACAGCTTTATCAGTCGCGACTCGTCTGCCCTCTCCTTATCAAACGCCAGAAACGCAAAAGCCACCCGAAGGTGGCTTTTGGTGATCAGCCAGTGAGACGAGGGCGATTAGGCCTTCTTCACTTCCCAACCGGTCAGCTCAGCCAGGGCTTTGCCGATGTCTGCCAGCGAACGCACGGTTTTAACGCCTGCGTCCTGCAGTGCAGCGAATTTCTCGTCTGCAGTGCCTTTGCCGCCGGAGATGATCGCGCCCGCATGGCCCATGCGCTTGCCCGGAGGAGCAGTCACACCAGCGATGTAGGAAACCACTGGCTTGGTCACGTGAGCCTTGATGTAGGCCGCCGCTTCTTCTTCAGCAGAGCCGCCGATCTCACCGATCATGACGATCGCTTCGGTCTTCGGGTCTTCCTGGAACAGCTTCAGGATGTCGATGAAGTTCGAACCCGGAATCGGGTCACCACCGATACCGACGCAAGTCGACTGACCGAAACCGGCGTCAGTGGTCTGCTTCACAGCTTCGTAAGTCAGGGTGCCGGAACGCGACACGATACCGACCTTGCCTGGCAAGTGAATGTGACCTGGCATGATGCCGATCTTGCACTCGCCCGGAGTGATGACGCCTGGGCAGTTAGGACCGATCAGGACCACACCCAGTTCGTCGCACTTGACCTTGGCTTCCAGCATGTCGATGGTCGGGATGCCTTCGGTGATGCAGACGATCAGCTTGATGCCGCCGAACGCTGCTTCAAGGATGGAGTCCTTGCAGAACGGAGCCGGAACGTAGATAACCGAAGCGGTTGCGCCGGTTTTCTCTACTGCTTCGGACACAGTGTTGAACACTGGCAGGTTCAGGTGCGTGGTGCCGCCCTTGCCTGGAGTCACGCCGCCAACCATTTTGGTGCCGTAGGCAATGGCTTGCTCGGAGTGGAAGGTACCCTGCGAGCCGGTGAAGCCCTGGCAGATAACCTTGGTGTCTTTATTGATCAGGACGCTCATTATTTGCCCTCCGCAGCTTTGACGACTTGTTGAGCAGCGTCGGTCAGGCTGGTAGCTGCGATGATGTTCAAGCCGCTTTCTGCCAGTACTTTAGCGCCCAGCTCAGCGTTGTTGCCTTCAAGGCGAACAACAACCGGGATTTTCACGCCGACTTCTTTCACTGCGCCAATGATGCCTTCGGCAATCATGTCGCAACGAACGATGCCGCCGAAGATGTTGACCAGTACTGCTGCGACGTTGGTATCGGACAGAATGATCTTGAACGCTTCGGTAACGCGTTCTTTGGTGGCACCGCCGCCAACGTCAAGGAAGTTGGCTGGCTTGCCGCCATGCAGGTTGACGATGTCCATGGTGCCCATGGCCAGGCCAGCACCGTTGACCATACAGCCGATGTTGCCTTCCAGTGCCACGTAGTTCAGTTCGAACTTGGCAGCGTGGGCTTCGCGCGGGTCGTCTTGCGACGGGTCGTGGAAAGCCTTCAGCTTTGGCTGACGGTACATGGCGTTGGCGTCGATGTTGATCTTGGCGTCGAGGCAGTGCAGATCGCCGTCAGCCTTGATCACCAGCGGGTTCACTTCCAGCAGGGCCAGGTCGTGGTCCTGGAACAGCTTGGCCAGACCGGTGAAGATCTTGGCGAACTGGGTGACCTGCTTGCCTTCCAGACCCAGCTGGAATGCCAGATCGCGACCCTGGAATGGCTGAGCGCCAACCAGTGGATCGATGGTGGCTTTGAGAATCTTTTCAGGCGTGTCGTGAGCGATTTTCTCGATGTCCACGCCACCTTCGGTGGAAGCCATGAACACGATACGGCGGCTCGAACGATCGACTACAGCGCCCAGGTACAGCTCTTTGGCGATGTCAGTGCACGATTCAACCAGGATCTTGGTGACTGGCTGGCCATTGGCATCAGTCTGATAAGTGACCAGACGCTTGCCCAACCACTGTTGAGCGAACGCAGCTGCGTCTTCCTTGCTGCGAACCAGCTTTACGCCGCCCGCTTTACCGCGACCACCCGCGTGAACCTGGGCTTTGACGACCCATTCGGTTCCGCCGATCTTGTCGCACGCTTCTGCTGCTGCTTCCGGGGTGTCTACTGCATAGCCCTTGGATACTGGCAGGCCGTATTCAGCAAACAGCTGCTTACCCTGATACTCGTGAAGATTCATGCTTATTACCGTCTTCGTTAGGTACTGCGCATTCGGTGCTGCTCGTCAAAGCGTGCCGCACCACCTGTGACCGCTTCTCCCGACACACAGGTCAGGCCTGATGCCTGCTTGCGTGCCGGAAGTTCGAGTCCAACGGACCTTCCGCGGTAAACCCTGCGAACAGGGCCTACGACGGGCGGACCGCCGTGGTTATCTTTAGCGTTTTTTCTTGTTCTGGATGTGAATGGCGCCGCCATTCACCGCCAGAGCCGCTTCGTGCAGTGCTTCGGACAGCGTCGGGTGAGAGAAGACCATCATGCCGATGTCTTCGGCACTGGTGCCGAACTCCATACCGATCGCGCCCTGCTGAACCAGCTCTGCAGCGCCTGGACCAATGACGTGTACACCCAGCACACGGTCGGTCTTGGCGTCAGCGATGACCTTGACGAAACCGCCGGTATCGTTCGCTGCCATTGCACGGCCGCTGGCCGCGAACGGGAAGCTGCCGACGTTAACCTCAACGCCCTCAGCCTTCAAGGTCTGCTCGGTTTTACCGACCCATGCGATTTCCGGGTGCGTGTAAATGACCGAAGGAATCAGGTCGTAGTTCATCTGGGTCTTGTGACCCTTGATGCGCTCGACAACCATGATGCCTTCTTCCGACGCCTTGTGCGCCAGCATCAGACCACGGACCACGTCACCGATGGCGAAGACGCCTGGGACGCTGGTTTCGCACTGGTCATTGACGAAGATGAAACCGCGCTCGTCGATGTCGACGCCGCTGTCGGCAGCCAGCAGCTCGGTGGTGACCGGGCGGCGGCCTACGGCCACGATGACGCGGTCGAAAGTGATGTTCTGCTCGCCGGCGTTGTCGGTGTATTTCACAACGACTTCATCGCCTTTGACCTCGGAGCCGGTAACACGGGCGCCGAGTTTGATGTCCAGACCCTGCTTGGTGAACGTCTTCAATGCTTCCTTGGCAACCGCTTCGTCAGCCGCTGGCAGGAACTTCTCCAGTGCTTCGAGAACGGTCACTTTCGCGCCCAGACGTGCCCACACGGAGCCCAGTTCCAGACCGATGACGCCTGCGCCGATCACGCACAGACGCTCAGGCACTGCCTGGAATTCCAGGGCACCGGTCGAATCGACGATGGTGACCTGGTTGACTGGAGCCGGCGGGATGTCGATCGGACGCGAACCGGACGCCAGAATGATGTTGTCCGCTTCGATGACTTCGGTGGTGCCGTCAGGCTTGGTCAGCTCGACCTTCTTGCCGGCCAGCAGTTTGCCGTGACCCTGCAGGGAAGTAACGCCGTTGGCTTTGAACAGGCTGGCAACGCCACCGGTCAGGCCTTTGACGATCTGAGACTTGCGGCCAATCATGGCAGCAACGTCCATTTTGACGTCGCCGACCGAGATGCCGTGAACACCGAACTGGTTCTTGGCTTCGTAGAATTTCCAGGAGCTGTCGAGCAGCGCCTTGGAAGGAATGCAGCCTACGTTCAGGCAGGTGCCGCCCAGGGCGAGCTTGCCCTCTTTATCCTGATACTTCTCGATGCAGGCAGTCGTGAGACCAAGTTGTGCAGCCTTGATGGCAGCCACGTAGCCGCCAGGGCCAGCGCCAATCACTACCACGTCGAATTTCTGGGACATAGAAAAGAGTTCCTCTTTAGCTGCGAGCTTTAAGCCACAAGCTGCAAGCTGATCCGTGATGCTTTACAGACGAGTTGCAGCCTGTTCATGAGATGTTGCGACGACCCAAGCGCTGGCGCCAGGCTGCTATTACTTGCAGCTTGGCGCGTGCGGCTTGCAGCTGTCCGTTAATCAGATGTCCAGCAGCAAACGCGCCGGGTCTTCCAGCAGGTTCTTGATGGTGACCAGGAAGGTCACGGCTTCTTTACCGTCGATCAGACGGTGATCGTAAGACAACGCCAGGTACATCATTGGACGAATGACAACCTGACCGTTGATCGCCATAGGACGCTGCAGAATGTTGTGCATGCCCAGGATGGCCGCTTGCGGCGGGTTGACGATCGGCGTCGACATCATCGAACCGAAAGTACCACCGTTGGTGATGGTGAAGGTACCGCCAGTCATCTCGTCGATGGACAGTTTGCCGTCACGGGCTTTCTTGCCGAAGGTGGCGATGCCGCCCTCGATTTCAGCCAGGCTCATCTGCTCGGCGTTGCGCAGCACTGGAACCACCAGGCCGCGGTCGCTCGATACGGCAACGCCGACGTCGGCATAACCGTGGTAGACGATGTCCGAGCCGTCGATCGACGCGTTGACAGCCGGGAAGCGCTTCAGCGCTTCGGTCGCCGCCTTGACGAAGAACGACATGAAGCCCAGGCGTACGCCGTTGTGGGACTTCTCGAACAGGTCCTTGTACTTCGAACGCAGCGCCATGACTTCAGTCATGTCGACTTCGTTGAACGTTGTCAGCATCGCCATGTTCGACTGAGCTTCAACCAGACGTTCGGCAACCTTGGCGCGCAGACGGGTCATCGGCACGCGCTTCTCGGTACGATCGCCAGCGGCAGCAACAGGCGCAGCGGCAGCTGCGGCAGGTTTGGCAGCAGGCGCAGCGGCCGGAGCGGATTTCTTCGCTTCGATGGCAGCGACCACGTCTTCCTTGGTCACACGGCCGTCCTTGCCAGTGCCCTTGACGCTGGCAAGGTTGATGCCATTTTCTTCGGCCAGCTTGCGGGCAGCTGGAGCTCCGATGGCGTCTTCGTCACCGGCTGCGGCAGCAGGTGCAGCAGCAGGCGCGGCGGCCTGAGCAGGAGCTGCGGCAGCCGAAGCAGGTGCAGCGGCGGCTGGAGCGGCGGCGGCACCGCCCTCTTCGATCGAGCCCAGCAGCTGGTTCGACAGGACAGTAGCGCCCTCTTCGGCAACGATTGCGCCCAGTACGCCGTCAGCTTCGGCCAATACTTCCAGGACGACTTTATCGGTTTCGATATCAACGATCAGTTCGTCACGCTTGACTGCGTCGCCCGGCTTCTTGTGCCAGGTGGCAACGGTGCCGTCGGCAACGGATTCCGGGAAAGAGGGGGCTTTGATCTCAATAGCCATTATCTGTAATTCCTTTAATTCGGTTTCAAGTGCGCGAAGGCGTTAAACGGAAAACGCGTCTTTCAGCAGTTTTTCCTGCTGTTCGGCGTGCATCGAAGCGTAACCACAAGCAGGAGCAGCTGAAGCGTCACGGCCGGCATACTCGAGCACGAGATTGCGGTTGTGATTGCCGATGCTGCGGCGCAGGTGGTGCTGACTGCTGTACCAGGCGCCCTGGTTCATCGGCTCTTCCTGACACCAGACCACGTGGGTCAAGTTGGAGTAAGGCGCGATGGCCTCCATCAGGTCGTCTTCCGGGAACGGGTAGAGCTGCTCGATACGCACGATGGCGATATCTTCGCGGCCTTCGGCACGGCGTTTTTCCAACAGGTCGTAGTAAACCTTGCCACTGCACAGCACCAGACGCGTCACTTTGGCGGCATCGAGGGTGTCGATTTCCGGGATGACGGTCTGGAACGAGCCATGGGCCAGATCTTCCAGGGTCGAAACGGCCAGCTTGTGGCGCAGCAACGACTTCGGCGTCAGCACGATCAGCGGCTTGCGCAGCGGGCGAATCACCTGACGGCGCAGCAGATGGTAGATCTGTGCCGGGGTGGTAGGCATGCACACCTGAATGTTGTGCTCCGCGCACAATTGCAGGTAACGCTCAAGACGGGCCGAAGAGTGCTCCGGGCCCTGCCCTTCGTAGCCATGCGGCAACAGCATCGTCAGGCCGCACAAACGACCCCACTTGTGCTCGCCGCTGGTGATGAACTGGTCGATCACGACCTGTGCACCGTTGGCGAAGTCACCGAACTGGGCTTCCCAGATCACCAGCGCATTGGGCTGAGTGGTCGAGTAACCGTATTCGAACGCCAGTACCGCCTCTTCCGACAGGAACGAGTCGTACAGGTCGAAACGCGGCTGACCGGCGTACAGGTTCTGCAACGGCACGTAAGTGGCGCCGTCTTTCTGGTTGTGCAGCACGGCGTGACGGTGCGAGAACGTACCGCGACCCACGTCCTGACCGGTGATGCGCACCTGATGGCCTTCAAACGCCAGCGTGGCGTAAGCCATGGTTTCTGCGTAGCCCCAGTTGATCGGAAGCCCGCCG
Organism: Pseudomonas lutea; assembly: GCF_000759445.1. Classification (NCBI taxonomy): domain Bacteria; kingdom Pseudomonadati; phylum Pseudomonadota; class Gammaproteobacteria; order Pseudomonadales; family Pseudomonadaceae; genus Pseudomonas; species Pseudomonas lutea. The sequence goes on along the minus strand of NZ_JRMB01000001.1, from coordinate 425,409 downwards.
ACTTGCATCTTCTGGCGGTCTTCGTAGATTTTCTGAACCTGACGCTGAACCACGAACCCTTCCGGCACTTCCATCAGCTTGGCCGACAGCTCCTGAAGAGTCTTGAGGTCGAAGCTGGTGTCGTGACGTGCGGTCCACGCGTGACCCAGGTAAGGACGCCAGTCGACGAACAATTCCTTGTTCGGCTCCTTGACCAGGCTCTTGACCACGTGCATGCCGTTGTCCAGCGCGTTGCGGTACTCGTCGACCTTGGTCTGAGCCGCTTCTGCGTTGAGAACACCGGCTGCAGCCAGAGCGTCGGCGTACAGCTCGCGCGTGGTGCGCTGCTTGGCGATCTGCTGGTACATCAGCGGCTGGGTGCCGCTTGGCTCGTCGGCCTCGTTGTGGCCGCGACGACGGTAGCAGACCAGGTCGATCACCACGTCACGCTTGAACTGCATGCGGTAATCGATGGCCAGCTGAGTGACGAACAACACGGCTTCCGGGTCATCGCCATTCACATGAAGAATCGGTGCCTGAATCATCTTGGCAACGTCGGTCGCGTACTCTGTCGAGCGCGAGTCTTCCTGCTTGCTGATGGTGAAGCCGACCTGGTTGTTGATCACGATGTGGATCGTGCCGCCCGTCTTGAAGCCGCGGGTCTGCGACATCTGGAAGGTTTCCAGCACGACACCCTGACCGGCGAACGCAGCGTCACCGTGGATCGAGATCGGCAGAACCTTCTCGCCGGTGGCGTCGTTACGGCGGTCCTGACGGGCGCGCACAGAACCCTCGACCACCGGAGAAACGATCTCCAGGTGAGACGGGTTGAAGGCCATCGCCAGGTGAACTTCGCCACCGGTGGTCATGACGTTGGACGAGAAGCCCTGGTGATATTTCACGTCACCGGAACCCAGCTCGACCTTTTTCTTGCCTTCGAATTCGTCGAACAGGTCGCGCGGGTTTTTACCGAAGGTGTTGACCAGCACGTTGAGACGGCCACGGTGGGCCATGCCGATGACCACTTCCTTGGTCCCGTAGGACCCGGAACGCTGGATCAGCTCGTCGAGCATCGGGATGAGGCTTTCCCCGCCTTCCAGGCCAAAACGCTTGGTGCCCGGGTACTTGGTGCCCAGGTACTTTTCCAGACCCTCGGCCGCAGTCACGCGCTCAAGCAGATGGCTCTTGAGGTCAGCGGAATAGGCTGGACGGCCCCGCACGCTCTCGAGGCGCTGCATGAACCAGTTGCGCTGGTTGGAATCGACGATGTGGGTGAACTCGGCGCCGATGGTGCGGCAATATGTCTGCTGCAACGATTCAACGATTTCGCGTAGGCTCGCTTCTTCCTTGCCGATGAACAGGTCGCCGGCACGGAATGTGGTATCGAGGTCAGCGTTGGTCAAACCGTAATGGTTGATCGACAGGTCAGCTGGCGCAGTCCGCTGCCACAAACCCAGAGGATCGAGTTGCGCCGCCTGATGGCCGCGCATACGGAATGCCTGGATAAGCCGCAGTACTTCAACTTGCTTCTTCTCATGCTCGCTGCTCACGCTGCCGGCGGAGACCGGTTGGGCGCGGCGCTGGTTTTTCCCCAGCAACACGAAATGATCGCGAACCGTCGAGTGCGATACATCGGTGGCAGTGCTGCCGTCAGCCGGCAACGTCTGAAAATAGGTGCGCCACTCTTCTGGCACAGCGTTAGGGTCGTGCAGGTAGAGCTCGTAGAGCTCTTCCACATAGGCAGCGTTACCACCGGAAAGGTGGGCGCTGTTCCACATGCGCTGCATCACGCTTTCTTGCATGCTTGGTCACCCTCGGTTAGGGGACACCATCGGCGTCGATGCCAGCGCAAACTTGAAAAGTCCATGTGCAGCGACTTCAAGTCACTAGGAATCACGCAGATAGTCCGGGTACCAGCCCGGATGCCCCTGCTGGTTTCATTTCTTCAAAATAAGAGCTGAGGCCATACGACAACTGCTCAGGTTAAAACTACGGCGCCGGTTGAAGCCTGCGCCGCAGCGTTTACGGGTACTGCAGTAGCGGGTGCTGCGATATTACAGGTGCGACTGGATCAGACACCGCTTTTGAGCAACATGTTGCGCACGTGACCAATAGCCTTGGTTGGGTTAAGGCCTTTCGGGCAAACGTTGACGCAGTTCATGATGCCGCGGCAGCGGAATACGCTGAACGGATCGTCCATCGAGGCAAGGCGCTCTTCAGTCTTGGTGTCGCGGCTGTCAGCCAGGAAGCGATAGGCTTGCAGCAACGCAGCGGGGCCGAGGAATTTGTCGGGGTTCCACCAGAACGAAGGGCACGACGTCGAGCAGCAGGCGCACAGGATGCACTCGTACAGGCCGTCGAGCTTTTCGCGCTCTTCCGGCGTCTGCAGGCGTTCGATGGCCGGAGCAGGCGTGTCGTTCTGCAGGAATGGCTTCACCTTCTCGTACTGCTTGTAGAAGATGCTCATGTCGACAACCAGATCACGGATGACCGGCAGGCCAGGCAGTGGACGAACCACCATCTTGTTGCCCTTGACCACGGCCGACAGCGGAGTGATGCAGGCCAGGCCATTCTTGCCGTTGATGTTCATGCCATCGGAACCGCACACGCCTTCGCGGCACGAACGACGGTACGAAAAGCCTTCGTCCTGCTCTTTGATCAGAGCGAGCACATCCAGCACCATCAGGTCTTTGCCACCGGTATCGACCTGGAAATCCTGCATGAACGGCGCGGCGTCCTGATCAGGGTTGTAGCGGTAAACACTGACTTGCAACATGGCGGTCACCCTTAATAAGTCCGAATCTTAGGTTCAAAAGTCGGAACAGTTTTCGGCGAGAAGTTCACGGCACGCTTGGCTACGCGCTTGTCACCCGGGAAGTACAGGGTGTGGCACAGCCAGTTCTCGTCGTCGCGATCTTCGAAGTCTTCACGGGCGTGAGCGCCACGGGACTCCTTGCGATGCTCTGCGGCGATCGCCGTTGCTTCAGCGACTTCCAGCAGGTTCTGCAGCTCCAGCGCTTCGATCCGGGCAGTGTTGAATGCCTGGCTCTTGTCGTTGATTTTGACGTTGGCGATGCGCTCGCGCAGGGTCGCCAGCTGGGCAATACCCTTCTGCATGTATTCGCCGGTACGGAACACGCCGAAGTAGTTCTGCATGCAGCTCTGCAGTTCTTTGCGCAGGGTCGCAACGTCTTCACCGGTGGTGCGTTCGTTCAGGCCGCTGAGGCGAGCCAGGGCGACGTCGATGTCGGTTTCCGAGGCGCGACGGTAGTCAATGCCTTCGTTGAGCGCCTGCTCCAGGTGCAGACCGGCAGCACGACCGAACACCACCAGATCGAGCAGCGAGTTGCCGCCCAGACGGTTGGCACCGTGAACCGAAACGCAGGCAACCTCGCCGACCGCGAACAGGCCAGGGATGATTGCATCAACGCCGGCGGCGTCCTGGGTGATGGCCTGACCATGAATGTTGGTGGCCACGCCGCCCATCATGTAGTGGCAAGTCGGTACGACAGGAATTGGCGCGACGGCCGGGTCGACGTGAGCGAAGGTCTTGGACAATTCCATGATGCCCGGGAGACGGCTGTGCAGCACTTCCTCACCCAGGTGATCAAGCTTGAGCATCACGTGATCGCCATCCGGGCCACAGCCGTTGCCGGCAATGATCTCTTTGACCATGGAGCGAGCCACAACGTCACGACCGGCAAGGTCCTTGGCGTTCGGAGCGTAACGCTCCATGAAACGCTCGCCGTGCTTGTTGATCAGGTAACCGCCTTCACCACGGCAACCTTCGGTGACCAGTACACCTGCGCCGGCGATGCCGGTCGGGTGGAACTGCCACATTTCGATGTCCTGAACCGGTACACCTGCACGCAAAGCCATGCCAACGCCGTCGCCGGTGTTGATCAGGGCATTGGTGGTGGACGAGTAGATACGCCCGGCGCCGCCAGTGGCCAATACAGTCGCGTTGGCGCGGATGTAGGAGGTTTCACCGGTTTCGATGCAGATAGCGATAATGCCGACGAATGCGCCGTCCTGGTTTTTGACCAGATCCACCGCGTAGTACTCGTTGAGGAATACAGTGCCGGCCTTCAGGTTGGCCTGGTACAGGGTGTGCAGCAGCGCGTGACCGGTACGGTCGGCTGCGGCGCAGGTACGTGCAGCCTGACCGCCCTTGCCGAAGTCCTTCGACTGGCCACCGAACGGACGCTGGTAGATGCGGCCCTGCTCGGTACGCGAGAACGGCAGACCCATGTGCTCGAGCTCGAACACTGCCTCGGGACCCACGGAACACATGTACTCGATCGCGTCCTGGTCGCCGATGTAGTCGGAGCCCTTGACGGTGTCGTACATGTGCCAGCGCCAGTCATCGTTTGGATCGGCAGAAGCGATTGCGCAGGTGATGCCACCCTGAGCGGAAACGGTGTGAGAGCGGGTCGGGAAGACCTTGGTGACCACAGCGGTCTTGTGGCCGCCCTGAGCCAGTTGCAGTGCGGCACGCATGCCGGCACCACCGCCGCCAATGATGATGGCGTCGAATGAAAGCGAATTAATGTTAGCCATGAATCAGATACCCCAAAGAATCTGCACACCCCAGACGAAGTAAGCGAACATCGCAATGCCGCACACAGCCTGGAACAGGAAACGCACCGCTGTCGCGGACTTGCCCAGCGCCATCGGCGTCAGGTAGTCGGTCGCGATGGTCCACATGCCGACCCATGTGTGGGCCGCGAGGGCAACCAGAGCCAGCAGACTGAAGATGCGCATTCCGTTATGGGAGAACAGAGCGTGCCACGTGGCGAAATCAAGGCCAGGGTGCGCGATCAGGTACCCGATCAGGAAGATGAAATAAGCCGCGAGTACGACGGCAGAGACGCGCTGCGCCATCCAGTCGTACAGGCCCGAACGAGAAAGGTTTGTGACGTTGGTTACCATATCCACACTCCTGCCAGAACGATCACCACCACAGACACGGCGATAACGATTTTAGAGCCCCGCTTGCCGCCTTCCAGCGTCTCGCCGATGCCCGTGTCCATGATCAGGTGACGGACGCCCGCCACCAGGTGATACAGCAGTGCGGACAGAAGAGCCCATATCACAAACTTGGCCAGCGGACTGGTCAGTCCCGCTTTCACCGTCGCGAAGCCTTCCTCGGAATCGAGCGACAAGTCCAGTCCGTACAGCATGATTGCAATGCCGACGAAGAGGATGACACCGGAAATACGATGAAGGATGGACGTGTAAGCAGTGATAGGGAGTTTGATGGTCCTTAGGTCTAGGTTTACAGGTCGTTGGCTTTTCACGGCTTTTTTTCACACTGAAGAGCCCTAACACTCAGGGCAAGTTGTTGGGAAGTGCACTGGTCAGGTACCCACTACCCAGGAAGTGACCAACCCCAGTGAATCGGGCCTGAAAGCCCCTGGCGGTCGGACGCCGAGTATAGACAGTTAGCCAACTAATGACAACGCGCAGACCCTACCCCAAGGGTGGATTGCTTTAGCTGGATAATTGGCGTAAATGGCCCCTAATTTCGACGAAAACTGTGCCTTAAAGCCCTCTGCTACAAGACTTTTGGCAAATTGACTTTAGAATTTATCTCACTATAGTGATGCGGGCCCTGCGTGGGGGGTCTGTCTGATGATTTGAAGCATAATTAGGAGGCCACATGGCTGATAAAAAAGCGCAGTTGATCATCGAGGGCGCAGCCCCCGTCGAGCTGCCCATTCTGACCGGCACCGTTGGTCCCGATGTCATCGACGTACGCGGCCTGACTGCCACCGGACGCTTCACATTCGACCCGGGCTTCATGTCCACCGCCTCTTGCGAATCGAAGATCACCTACATCGACGGTGACAATGGCATTCTCCTGCACCGCGGCTACCCGATCGAACAGTTGGCAGAGCAATCGGACTACCTGGAAACCTGCTACCTGCTGCTTAACGGCGAACTGCCAACCGCCGAGCAAAAAGCCGAATTCGTCGTCACCGTGAAGAATCACACCATGGTGCACGAGCAACTCAAGACCTTCTTCAACGGTTTCCGCCGCGACGCCCACCCGATGGCCGTCATGTGCGGTGTGGTCGGCGCCCTGTCGGCGTTCTACCACGACTCGCTGGACATCAATAATCCACAGCATCGCGAGATCTCGGCGATCCGTCTGGTCGCCAAGATGCCGACCCTGGCAGCGATGGTTTACAAGTACTCCATGGGCCAGCCCATGATGTACCCGCGCAATGACCTGAGCTACGCGGAAAACTTCCTGCACATGATGTTCAACACGCCGTGCGAGATCAAACCGATCAGCCCGACGCTGGCCAAGGCCATGGACCGGATTTTCATCCTCCACGCCGACCACGAACAAAACGCCTCTACCTCCACCGTGCGCATGGCGGGCTCCTCGGGCGCCAACCCGTTCGCCTGTATTGCTGCCGGCATTGCCGCACTCTGGGGCCCTGCCCACGGCGGTGCGAACGAAGCCGTGCTGACCATGCTCGACGAGATCGGCGATGTGTCCAACATCGACACCTACATCGCCAAGGCCAAGGACAAGAACGATCCGTTCAAGCTCATGGGCTTCGGTCACCGCGTCTACAAGAACCGCGACCCGCGTGCCACCGTGATGAAGCAGACGTGCGACGAAGTCCTGCGCGAACTCGGCATCACCAACGATCCTCAGCTCGAACTGGCCATGCGCCTGGAAGAGATTGCCCTGACCGACCCGTACTTCATCGAACGTTCGCTGTACCCGAACGTCGATTTCTACTCGGGCATCATCCTCAAGGCGATCGGGATCCCGACCAGCATGTTCACGGTGATCTTCGCCCTGGCACGCACCGTTGGCTGGATTTCGCACTGGAAGGAAATGCTGTCGAGCCCTTACAAAATCGGTCGTCCGCGCCAGCTGTACACCGGTGAAGTGTCGCGCGACATCGTTCCGCTGGCCGAGCGCAAGTAACTCGGCGGCACCTGCAAGACACAAAAAAGGCTGCCTTCGGGCAGCCTTGTTTTGTCGCGTCAGGGCGTAAACAAGCCGATCAGTTCTTCTCCGCTCGGTCTTTCAGGGCTTTAAGGGTGTTGAACGGCGCATCTACCACGAACTTGTTCGCCAGCCAGGACGGCACGCTGCCACCCGGCTCGGTGTGCACTTGGTAGGTCACCTCGGTCAAATTGTCGCCTTTGGGCACGAACTTCCAGAACCCATCAACCTGAGCAACCCGCACGAAGCCCTTTTCCTCCGGGATGTACTTGGGATCGGCCTCGAGCTTGCGCGTGACACTGCCATCCGTGCCTTCTACGGTGGTGACCTTCAACACTGAATCCCTGGGAGTCACCGGCCACGGCGTATTGAACTGCGAGTAAGTCCAGGTCTTGTCGCCCTCGTGCTTGAGGATTTTTTGCAGCTTGCACTCGTGAATCCATGCGCACGCAGCAACTACGTCTTCCTGCAACGCTCTTAGCTTGCCGATGCCTGCCTTGATAGTCGTCACGCCCTGATAGGCCTTGTACTGTGACCCAGGGACTTCACTGAGGGAGACTTTGATGCCCTCCTCGTTCTTGGCGACCTTCCATTCCTCGGCCTGCGCGGACGCTGCCACCCATACAGTCAGTCCCAACCCGAAAGCGATGCGGTACAGCGAACTCATAAATTATTCCTTATTGTTGAAGTTCAGTCATGACCGGCCGCGTTTCAAGCCACCGACGTCATCTTTTCCCACCAGCCGATCAGACGGATTGCGTCCTCGGGGCCGGCGCCACATACGTCGGGCTCTGCCGCAAACTGACCACACACGGCCGGCCTGCCCGGCTGGCCGAAGATGCCACAGAGCATGTCAATCGAAAGATGCAGGCAGCGCACGCCCGCAGGTTTGCCGTTGGGCATGCCGGGAATAGGTGAGGTAATGGACGGCGCGATGCAGCACGCGCCGCAGCCTGGACGGCATTCCATAAGAGACCCTGTCTGGACAGTTAAGACGATGGCCGGATCTTACGCGCTAAAACACACGTTTGAAAATCCGGCACTCCGACAGCTTCAGGCTTTCATCATTTTTTAAATGTGAAATCCAGCGCTGCACCTTCCACGTCCTTGCGCGCTTCATTGCGCAATTGCAGGTCCATTTCGTTGCTCAGCAGCCGACCTTGCATCTGGAAGTCAGGGTCGGCGTTGGCATCGGGGAACATCTTCGGCAGCAGCGGCTTGGCACCGGCTGGCAGGGGTTTGGTCTTCGACGCAGAGGTGATCACGTTGGCCGGCGGGGTCAACTGCTTGACCATCTCGGGAGGCAAGCTGAGATCAAGCGGCACCTTATTTAAACGGGTCTCTTTGACGACCTGGGAAGCCGCCTTGGACTTATTCGCGACCGGAGCGCGCCGAGCCACCTCGGCATTATCCGCTTTAACCTTGGCCGATTTAGCATCGGAAGGCACGGAGCTCGCCGCGGCCTTGCCGCCAGCGATCGGTGTCTCACTGGACTTTCCAGACGGCTTCCCGGAGGCGACAACCGGGACCGCAGGGATGTTGGGCGCCAGTTCGTGGACCGCCTGCCCCTCCACCGCCGGCTTGCCGATAGGCAACGGTTCGCCCGTAGACACAGCGGATGCAGCGGACGGCGCAGATTTCTGTCCATCAGCGACGTCACCCGTAGCGCTCGCAGCCGGGGCCGAAGCAGCCGGGGCGGCCGAGTTGCTGACCTTCGCTGGCGGAGCCGGCGCCTTGTCAGCGTCACAGGCACTCAGCAACACCACCAACATCACACTAAAACAGCGCAGTGATTTCATAGACTGGACGACTGTATTCAAGACATGAGCCATATGCTGGCTCTTTGCACGGAGGCTGACAAGTCACCTGTCTGCCGCCCTTCATAGTATGGAAAGCGGCCGCTCTCTTGAGTTCACCAGGATTGGCCCGCATCCTGGCATAACTGCTTAGCCAGCATACCCACTGTCATTAACGCCCTTTCCGCCTCGCGATTCCACGGCAGCCCACAATTGAGGCGTATGCAGTGATTGAATTGCTCCGTGTTGCTGAATATCAACCCCGGCGCGATGCTGATGCCCTGCTCAAGCGCGCGCACATGCAGCTCCTGAGTATTCACCCGGCCCGGCAGGCTGATCCAGAGAATGAACCCGCCCGCAGGGCGGCTGATCTGCGTGCCTTCAGGAAACATCTGCTGCACAGCTAACTGGAACGCACTGAGGTTCTTGCGGTGCTCCTGCCGAATAAAGCGCAGGTGCCGGTCGTACCCGCCGTTCTCGAGGTAGGATGCGACCGCCATCTGCGTCACGCTGCACGCCGAATGGGTACTGAACGTTTGCAGACGCTGAATTTCCGCCTGGTACTTGCCGGCGATCATCCAGCCGATTCGCACGCCCGGCGATAAGGTCTTGGAGAAACTTGAGCAGTAGATGACGTGCCCCAGACGGTCGAACGCCTTCAGCGCCTTGGTCTTGTTCTGCTCGTACATCAACTCGCCGTAGATGTCGTCCTCGATGATCTGGATGTCAAAATCCGAGGCAAGACGCAATAAATGTTTTTGCCGCTCTTCGGGCATGGTGCTGCCCAGGGGATTGCTCAATCGCGACGTCATCACCAAGGCCTTGATGGACCATTGATTCGCCGCCAGTTGAAGCGCCTCCAGGCTGATTCCGGTGTTAGGGTCGCTGGGGATCTCGATGACTTTCAGGCCCAGCAGGTCGGCCAATTGCAACAGGCCGTAGTAGGTGGGGGATTCGGCGGCGATCAGGTCGCCGGGGCTGGTCAGCACACGCAATGACATTTGCAGCGCATCGACGCAGCCATGGGTGATCACGACCTCGGACGGGTCCACCACGACGCCAGCGTCACGCATGCGGATGGCCACCTGGCGACGAAGGGGCTCGAAGCCGGGGCTGAACATGTAGTTGAAGGCACGCGGGCTTTGAAAGCGCGTCACTTTAGCCAGTTGCTGGTGCAAGGCCCGCAATGGCAGGTAGTCGATATGCGGAACAGCAGCGCCGAACGCGAACACCCCTTCGCGCCGCGCTTCGACCAGCACCTGCTGAATGATGCTGGCGCGCGTCACCAGACCAGGGCGCTCGACACGGGCGATGTCCGGGGTGGCCGCCGTCAGTGCCGGCGTCTGATGCACGTAGTAGCCGGACTGCGGACGCGCACGAATCAACCCCTGATCTTCGAGATTGGCATAGGCCTGAAGAACTGTGGCGTGACTGACGTTGAGCTGCGAGCTCATCTTGCGCACCGAGGGCACGCGCTCGCCGGGCTGATAGACACCTCGGCGGATGTCTTCGGCCAGCTGTTGGGCAATGCGCTGGTAGAGCAACAGACTGGTCATTCGCGTCCCTCGATCCCATTCTTTGATCATGCGTAGCGGCAATCAAAGCGTAGATCACCGGAACAGTTGGGAAGTGTACGGTGACAGTTCCCGTTCCGGCTAGAGGGCGTGGTGTTTGAATAACGAGATTGAATGCCTGGCTGGATTCTGCAGGAGCCGGCTTGCTGGCGAATCGGTAGATCACTCGCTCTCTATGGCGTCTGATCAAATGCGTTCGCCAGCAAGCCGGCTCCTGCAAAGAGCGCGGCCGGGGACCCCTTCTCCAGAGCGACCTAAACTCCTGACGCATGGGGAGCCCAGGCTGGTGCCGCCATACTCTCAACGTGGCGCGCTGAGGCGACCCTTGTCATCCGAGAACACGATCTCGACGCGACGATTCTGCGCACGCCCACGCTCCGAGGTGTTCACGTCTACCGGATACTGGTCTCCGTAGCCCTCAACCTGGATGCGCTCTTCCTCGATCCCCAGATCGGACAGCACGTCGGCGACCGCCTGCGCCCGATCTTTGGACAGCGTGAGGTTTTCCTGCCCGTCGCCCGTGCTGTCGGTATAGCCTTCGATGCGCACGACGCGCCTGGGATTGAACTGGAGGAACTGCACGACCTTGAGCACGGTGCGGTTGGCCGAGCTTTTCAGTTCGGCGCGACCTGTGTCGAAGAGCATGTCGCCCAGGGTCATTACCAGCCCGCGTTCATTCTGCTGGGTGGACAGGCTGACGACCTGATCCTCCGCCCACTGGCCTTGTTGTTGGGCACCGGCCAGTTTCGCTTCACGCAACGCCAGTTGCAGGCGCTGACGCTCCAGTTCCAGACGCGCCAGCTTCTCCTGATTGAGCAGCAGCTTGCTGTGCTCCCGGGCGATCGCACTGTAACGACTGCTCAGATACGCGTAATGGGTGACGTCATCCGCGCTGCCGATGTAACTCGACAGGCGCTCTGCCCGCCCCAGCAACTCGCCAGCGCGAATCACGTCTTTCGGCGCGCTGCGCAGCACGTTGGTGTCTTCCTTGACCTTCTGGTAATCGGCAACGGCACCTTGCAGCGCCTGATCGCTGCCCTGGTGGCCAGCACAGCCAGCCAGACCGGCACTCGCCAGCAACAGGCCGAAACCGAGGCTTCGTGATACGGCGTTCATTGGCCGGCCCCCAGCTGCTTGCGCAGGCGCTCGAGACGAGCATTGACCTGCGCCACCTGCGCTTCACTTTTCTGTGTCAATACCCGCGCCTCTGCCAGCCGCGCGTCCAGCTCGGCCTGCTCGGCATGCATGCGTGCCGCCTTGTAGGACTGGTCCGCCATGTCCGCGCGCGCCTGGGTCAGCTGGGTCTGCGCGTTGACGAGATCCGGTTCTTCATCGGTTGCGCCCACGGCCTGGGCTTGCGCCACCGCCTGCTGGGTCAGCTTCAACTGCTCGGTTGGCGCAGGATCGTTGGCGCAGCCGACCAGGGCGGCGAATAGCACGGCGGCAACTACGGGCTGAATTCTCAAAACAAAGCTCAAAACATATCCCTACTGATGGATGGCGCTGCCGGACTGCTGCAGCTGAATTTTCCACAGGTCCAGATTGCGCGTGACCGCCTCACTGGAGCGCCCGGAAGCCGCCAATTCTGTCATTTTTTTCGCCAGCTGTCCGCGCAGCCATGGATCGTTGCAGGCGGAGTTGAACGACAGCGCAAGATAAAACCCGGGGCGGTCGAGCGGAACGGGTTGAGTCTGTACGTCGTTGGCGATGTTGAGTGCCTGCGTGACCGCCATGCCGGCATAGCGGCCGGCGAGGACAAACTCGACTTGCCCGGCGCCCAGTTTTTGAAAGGCCAGGGGCAGACTCGCCTGCTTCTCCAGCGACAGACGCGATTTGACCGCCTCTTCGAATGCGGCAGTCACTCGGGTTTTTTCGGACATCGCGCCAGGATGCCCCTGAAGATCGGTCGGCGAGTTGAACGGCTGATCGTGGCCCACACGTGTCCAGACCATGATCTCATTCTGAGCGATGGGCGGATGAATGAAATCGAGGGATTCCAGCTCTGCGGCGTTCAAAGGGATGTCAGCAAGAAGATCCATGCGCCCCGTGCGCACTTCCTCAATGGCCTGACTGCGCTTGCCGGCGTATAAAAGCTCGACCTTGACGCCAATCTGCTGCGCAACCTCCTTGAGCAAGTCGGCATTCGCGCCCATAAGGTGCTTGGGGTCCTGAGGATCGCGCCAGAGATACGGCGGCGCATCCGGGCTGCCGGTAACAATCAACCGGTCGCACTTTCCGCCAGACCAGGCCAGCGACGGCAGCAACAAAACTGCGCCCAGCAGTGAAGACAGCGCCCGCGTCCGCAACGACATGAAGACTCCTTTTTTTGCCCATAAAAAAACCCGCCGGCGCTGGCTGCATCAAGCATGGTCTGTCGGCTGACATCACCAACGCTTGGGGCAGCCCTTGCGGGCGGGTCTCTTTATAAGTCAGGGAAGTGGATTAGACCAGCTTCTCCAACTCAGGGATTGCTTCGAACAGATCGGCTACCAGGCCGTAATCAGCGACCTGGAAGATCGGTGCTTCTTCATCCTTGTTGATCGCGACGATCACCTTGGAGTCTTTCATGCCTGCCAGGTGCTGGATCGCGCCCGAGATGCCGACCGCGATGTACAGCTGCGGCGCGACGATCTTGCCGGTCTGGCCGACCTGCATGTCGTTCGGCACAAAGCCTGCGTCCACGGCAGCGCGGGAAGCGCCAACCGCCGCGCCCAGCTTGTCCGCCAGCGTGTACAGGTGCTTGAAGTTGTCACCGTTCTGCATGCCGCGTCCGCCGGACACGACAATCTTGGCAGCCGTCAGCTCGGGACGATCGGACTTGGCCAGTTCTTCACTGACGAAGGACGACTTGCCCGCATCATGGGCTGCGCCAACTGCTTCAACCGCAGCGGAACCGCCCTCGGCTGCGACTGCGTCGAAGCCTGTGGCACGCACGGTGATGACCTTCACGGCTGCCGACGACTGAACGGTCGCAATGGCGTTGCCGGCGTAGATCGGGCGCTTGAACGTGTCAGCGCTTTCGACGGAGATGATTTCGGAGATCTGGTCGACATCCAGCTGCGCGGCAACACGCGGCAGGATGTTCTTGCCGTTGGACGTGGCAGCCGCCAAAACGTGGCTGTAGCCGGAGGCCAGCTCGACCACCAGCGGGGCGACGTTTTCAGGCAGTTGGTGTTCGTAGGCAGCGTTGTCGGCCAGCAGGACCTTGGACACGCCTGAGATCTTCGACGCTGCGTCAGCAACAGCGGCCGCGTTCAGGCCTGCAACCAGAACATGAATGTCACCACCGATCTTGGCGGCGGCGGCAACGGTATTCAGGGTGGCGGGAGCGATTGCGCCGTTTTCGTGCTCAGCGATAACCAGGGTCGTCATCAGATCACCTTCGCTTCATTTTTCAGTTTATCAACCAGTTCAGCGACCGATTTGACCTTGATGCCAGCGCTGCGGGCAGCCGGGGCTTCGACTTTGAGGGTCTTGTTGGTCGACGAAGTGGAAACACCCAACGCGTCAGGCGTCAGTACTTCCAGCGGCTTCTTCTTGGCCTTCATGATGTTCGGCAGCGATGCGTAGCGCGGCTCGTTCAGACGCAGGTCAGTGGTAACGATAGCCGGCAGTTTCAGGGAAACGGTTTGCGCGCCGGCGTCGATTTCACGGGTCACGTTAACGCTGTCACCGGACACCTCGACTTTCGAAGCAAAGGTGCCCTGGGCGTAACCACTGAGGGCCGCCAGCATCTGACCCGTCTGGTTGTTGTCGCTGTCGATGGCCTGCTTGCCGAGAATAACCAGCTGCGGCTGTTCTTTATCAACGACAGCCTTGAGCAGCTTGGCAACCGCCAGGGACGTCAGTTCGTCAGCGGATTCCACGAGGATGGCGCGATCGGCACCCAGTGCAAGGGCGGTACGCAACTGCTCCTGAGCAGTGGTCGGGCCGATGGACACAACGACGATCTCGGTCGCAACGCCTTTCTCTTTCAGGCGAACGGCCTCTTCCACGGCGATTTCGCAGAAGGGGTTCATCGACATTTTGACGTTTGCGAGATCGACGCCGGAGTTGTCCGCTTTGACGCGAACCTTGACGTTGTAGTCGACCACTCGTTTGACAGCTACAAGAACCTTCATGGATTCCTCGTTACTCTCCGGTGAAAAGAAATCGCCGGGCCATGCCCGGCGATGGGTACACGTCAGTGTAAAGAACACCTGTGAAAACAACGTATTCACGGTTGCCGAATGCCGATGTCAGCAAAAGCGGCCGCAGCTCAGCGGCAATCCAAGCCAGACTCACATCGCCCGTGTAAACTGCGGCGCGCTGGCGGGCGGCAGTTTAAGTGGGCGAAGAACCGTGGTGACGGCGCTTTCACGGGTGTTCTGGTAACGACGCTTTGGGCTGATTGACCAGGTGCATACGCAACCGGGCGTGAGCGCAAAACCGCCCGTATCTTGACCGCATCGGGTAGTCGGGTCAATACGACATAAACGCCAGTCGCAAGCCGCCTCGCTATGATTTATCAGGGTTTCAGCCGATTCAAACAAACGTTTGTATTGGACCTGTGAGGTGGTGTAGATATAATGCGCGCCTTTAGGGATGACACCCGGATAACGACCTTCCGCGTGTCGGTCCAGCTGCCTTATAAAAAAATATGCCGTTGAGCCTTGAGTAGGAGATAGCCTGTGGAACGCGAATACATGGAATTCGACGTCGTCATCGTCGGAGCCGGGCCCGCCGGGCTGTCAGCCGCTTGCCGCCTGAAACAGAAAGCCGCTTACGCCGGGCAGGAAATCAGCGTGTGCGTGGTGGAAAAAGGCTCTGAAGTCGGCGCCCACATTCTGTCGGGTGCTGTGTTCGAACCCCGTGCCCTCGACGAACTCTTCCCTGACTGGAAAGCCCTTGGCGCGCCGTTGAACACCCCAGTCAAAGGCGACGACATCTATGTGCTGACGGGCGCAGATGCCAGCCAGAAGGTGCCGGGTATGTTTGTGCCCAAAACCATGCACAACGAAGGCAACTACATCATCTCCCTGGGCAATCTTTGCCGCTGGCTCGCTCAGCAGGCCGAGAACCTGGGCGTCGAAATCTATCCCGGCTTCGCTGCTCAGGAAGCGCTGATCGACGACAACGGCGTGGTTCGCGGCATTCTCACCGGCGACCTGGGTGTTGACCGCGAAGGCAACCCTAAGGAGGGCCTGTACACGCCCGGCATGGAACTGCGCGGCAAGTACACGCTGTTCGCCGAAGGCTGCCGTGGCCACATCGGCAAGCAACTGATCAACCGTTTCAAGCTCGACAGCGAAGCCGACGCGCAGCATTACGGCATTGGCCTCAAGGAAATCTGGGAAGTCGATCCGGCCAAACATCAGCCAGGCCTGGTGGTGCACACCGCCGGCTGGCCGCTGGATATCATGGGCACCGAAAACACCGGCGGCTCCTTTCTGTATCACCTGGAAAACAATCAGGTCGTGGTCGGCCTGATCGTTGACCTGTCTTACGCCAACCCCTATCTGTCACCGTTTGACGAGTTCCAGCGCCTCAAGCATCACCCGGTCCTCAAGCAGTACCTGGAAGGCGGCAAGCGCATCAGCTACGGCGCAAGGGCCATCTGCAAAGGCGGCCTGAACGCACTGCCGAAGATGGTATTCCCGGGCGGCGCGCTGATCGGGTGCGATCTGGGCACGCTCAACTTCGCCAAGATCAAAGGCAGCCACACGGCGATGAAGTCCGGCATGCTGGCCGCCGAGGCCGTGGCCGATGCGCTCTTCGCAGGCAACGCCGGCGGCGACATGCTGAACGGCTACGTTGAAGGCTTCAAGGCCAGCTGGCTGCATGAAGAACTGTTCGCCAGCCGCAACTTCGGGGCTGCCGTGCACAAGTACGGGGCGATACTCGGCGGCGCCTTCAACGTGATTGACCAAAACCTGTTTGGCGGCAAGATTCCCTTCACGCTGCGCGATAACAAGCCGGACTACGCATGCATGAAACTGGCAGCCGACTCCAAAAAGATCGACTACCCGAAACCGGACGGCAAGTTGAGTTTCGACAAGCTGAGCTCGGTGTTCATCTCCGGCACCAATCACGAAGAAGAGCAGCCGTGCCACCTCAAGCTCAAGGACCCGAGCATCCCGATCAGCGTCAACCTGCCCAAATACGATGAGCCCGCTCAGCGTTATTGCCCCGCGGGTGTGTATGAGGTGGTGACTCAGGAAGACGGCGCCAAGCGCTTCCAGATCAACGCGCAGAACTGCGTCCATTGCAAGACCTGCGACATCAAGGATCCTTCGCAGAACATCACCTGGGTAGCACCGGAAGGCGCAGGCGGCCCGACCTACCCGAACATGTAATGGATTGTGAGTAGGACCGGCTCTGGCCGGGAAGGCGTCAGCGGCCACATCGCACAATTGATGTTGCACACGCTGGCCTCTTCCCGGCTGAAGCCGGTCCCACAAAGAGGTCGCATGCATCCAAAGCAACTGGCGGTGACCATGACCGTGGGACCGGCTTTAGCCGGGAAGCCCTTTAGCCCCAGCCTTGTTTCTCACGCTGATATCTTCAGCCTTTCACCCTCTTCCCCCGGATTGCGCTCAAAGTAGCGCTTGTACTCGCGGCTGAATTGCGAGGTGCTCTGGTAGCCGACCTTGTGCGCCACCTGCGCGACGCCCATGCCTTCACCGATGAGCATCTGTTGTGCCTTGAGCAAACGCAGGCGTTTGAGGTACTGGACAGGCGAGAGCAAGGTGCTGCGCTTGAAGTGCTCATGAAACGTCGAGGCACTCATGTTGGCACAGCGGGCCAGGTCATTGACGCTTAACGCCTGATCGTAGTGATCGCGCAGGTGCTGCAGCGAAGCGGCGATACGCGCGAAGTGCCCCGTCTGCTCGACCAGTGCCCGCAACACCCCGGCTTGCGGACCGCGCAAAGCGGCATACACCACTTCCCGGACCCTGGCCTGACCCAGCACCTGGGCGTCGAGCGGATCGTGCAGGCAGCGCAACAGTCGCTCGACACTTTCGCGCATCGGTGCGTCCAGCTCGGCGGAGGTCATGGACTCCGGCGTCTGCGCCTTGACCTTGACGTGCGGCGCCTCGCCCATGGCTTGCACCAGTTCACCCAGCAGCGCGCGATCAATCGACACCGCTACGCCATACATGGGTGCTTGTGTCGTGGCGAAAGTTTCGCACATGAACGGCACCGATAACGCCTGCACCAGATAGTGCCCCGCGCCGTATTCCAGCGTGCGCGGACCAAGGCGCGCGAGCTTGCTGCCTTGCGCGATGATCACCAGGCTCGGCTCGTAGATCTGCGGGCTGCTGGCCACGTAGTAATCCCAGGACATGGCTTGCACGCCGGGCACGCGCGTGTCGACAAAGCCCGGACGTAAGGCCAACGGTTTGATGAGCGAAACCAATTCGGCGTTGGCCTCGGAGTGAGAAACAGGAGTCATAGGCAGCCATGCGGAGGATTTGACAGCGCCATCATCGCAGATCAGCACCACACCGCCACATGCAAAGCCCAATATCTGGAGGATCAGGCATGACACACGTAGGAATGGTCATGGCCGACAAAGGCGTGGCTGAGGAAAATGCACCGCCTCAACCGTCATCGTTTATGAGGTGCTCCATGTACACAGCCATCGGTTACGCCGCCCAGTCAGCCACCGCCCCCCTCGCCCCCATGACGTTCAGCCGTCGCAGCCCTCGGCCAGACGACGTGGCCATCGAAATTCTGTACTGCGGTGTCTGCCATTCCGACATCCATCAAGCGCGCAATGAATGGGGCATCGCCGTGTACCCGCTGATGCCCGGCCACGAGATCGTCGGCAAGGTCACCGAAGTCGGTGCCAACGTCAGCAAACACAAGGTGGGGGATCTGGTCGGGGTCGGCTGTATGGTCGACTCCTGCCGCCATTGCGAAGCCTGCGCTCAGGACCTTGAGCAGTATTGCCTCGAAGGCCCGACCATGACGTACGCCACGCCGGACCGCGTCGACGGCAGCAACACCATGGGCGGCTACTCCAACAGCATCGTGGTCAGCGAGCACTTCGTTGTTCGTATCCCGGAAAAGCTCGACCTGGCCGCTGCCGCGCCGATCCTCTGTGCGGGCATCACCACTTACTCGCCGCTCAAGCATTACGGCGTCAAGGCCGGTGACAAGGTCGGTATTCTGGGCATGGGCGGCCTGGGCCACATGGGCATCAAGTTCGCCAAGGCCATGGGCGCCGAAGTGACCCTGTTCACCCGCTCTGCAAGCAAAGCCGAGGAAGGCCGACGTCAGGGCGCGGACCACGTGATCGTCTCTACCGACGCGGCGCAGATGAAAGCCGCCGCCGGCCAGTTCGACTTCCTGCTGGACACCATTCCGGTGCAGCACGATTTGAACCCCTACCTGGAAACCCTGCGCTTTGACGGCGTGCACATTCTAGTGGGCCTGATCGAACCGGTGGACCCGGCGCTGCATGCGGCCAATCTGGTGATGAAGCGCCGCGTGCTGGCGGGCTCGCTGATCGGCGGCATTGCCGAGACTCAGGAAGTGCTGGATTTCTGTGCCGAGCACGGCATCACGTGTGACATCGAGATGCTCGACATCCAGCACATCAACGAGGCCTACAGCCGTATGATCGCTGGCGACGTGAAATACCGCTTCGTGATTGATATGGCCACGTTGAAGGCCTGATGGAGGCGTCGCCCCGCGCAATGCGGGGCGAACGGCAACAAACTACAGCGAGCGCTCAAGCCACTCCGGCTGGAGCGCCGACTCAGCATGAGGCGCCTCATCCGGCTCGGGTGCAGCACTGGCCTCGGCGATCCCATGGGCCAAGGGTGCAACGTCGCTGGGCGCATGCTTTCGTCCCTTGACTACCGTCACCGTGGGCTTGGCGACGACAGCATTAGCGATGGCCTTCAGTGCCGTCGCCTGCTTCGCAGCGCGCAGGTTCGAGGGCGAAGGCTTCGATGCAGACGTGGCGGTCACTTCCGTTTGCGAAGATGGTGGGCTATCTGCGCCGAGTTCGCGCTGGCGCAGCATTTTGCTGGCTTCTTCATGCACCTGCCCTACGCCCTGTAGCAACGCCAGGCTCATCTGGACGTCGTGCTTGAAGTCCCGGATGTACTGCCGGGTGTGCTCGGTCCGGCCTTGCGCTTCAAACAATTTTGCCTGCAGCGCCTTGATAGTGGCCCGTAGTTTTGCCTGCTTTTTGCGCTTCCCGACTGGCGTGGTGTCGAGCCGGCTTCGCTTCTTGCCAAGCTTCGTCTCCAGTTTGGTCCGCTTCTTTTCGAGCCTGGAAAGCATCTTTTCTGCATCCGCGAGCGCCCGGCCGCAGGCTTGCTCAAAATGCTCCATCAAAAGGGTGGTGATTTCCTCAAGCAGCTGCAGCGGTGTGGAGCCTGTTTTTTTTCTACTCACCATGACATTTCACCCCAAATCGCGTTTGCCTCGGCCGATCGGCCATTGGCCCCTGAAGAGCTATGACCGCGGGTCTCCAGGATTGTTGGTGCGCTTTCGAGCCGATTTCTCGATCTGGTCAGCAAACCGGGCTGTGCAGGCGCCCAAAAGGGTATGGCTGCGCCAGGTTTCCCGGATGTTTAGCCCGCCAGCGACTCCTGCCAGGCACGGGCTTGTTAACCCCCTAGCTCTGCCGACAAGCGCGCCGCCGCGTCCTTGATCAATGGCACCAGCTCGGCCATTTTTTCCAGTGGCATATAGGGCACGGTGCTGGCGATGCTGATCCCGGCGACGATGTGTTTGCTCGCGTCACGCACAGGCGCCGCCACGCAGCGGATCGACGGTTCGTTGTCCTCCAGATCGAACGCATAGCCGCCTTTTACGTATTCGTGCATGCGCGCTTGCACCTGCTGCCACGTCTGCTCTTCATGCACCGGCCACAGCGGATTTTTGCCGGTGGTCGGCACGCTGATTTCGTACAACCGCTGCCACTCGCTTTCCGGGTCGTCCAGCATCAACGCCTTGCCGATCCCGGTGCGGGCCAGCGGCATGCGATGGCCCACCCGCGAACGCATTTCAGGGCCGTTGCGTCCCGGATTTTTGTGCAGGTACAACACCTCGTCACCATCACGCATGGCCAAGTGCACGGTGTCACCGGTTTGCGCCGACAACTCATCGAGGAAAGGTTTGGCCACTACCAGCAGCGGCACTTCTTCGCGGGCCTGAAAGCCCAGCTCGATCAGCTTGGGGCCTAGCAAATAGCCCACTTGCGGCAAAACCCGCAGGTAACGCTCCTCGACCAGGCAACTGGCAAGCCGATGGGTCGTGCTGCGGGTGGTGCCAATCAGCCGGGCGATTTCCTTGAGGTCGCGGGCGCCACCGGCGACTGCCTGGACCACGCCCAGGCCACGGATCAAGGTTTGCGTACCGGTGGGTGCAGGGTCTTTGCCAGTCACGGCGGTGTCGGGAACATCTTGCATGGCGCGCCTTATCGAATCAGAAAACCGGCGACATTATCGTCGCCGGCCTTGAAGCCTGCCAGCGGAGCATGAGGACTGCGCAGAATGTGCGCAGAACGCATGCAGCACTTGTGCGGAACGTGTGCAGGGCGATTACAACTCGATACGTTCGACCTTGCCCACCAGCAGGATGTAAGACAACGCCCCAAGCAACGCCAGAACGGCGATGTAGGTGATTGCCGGCGCGAACGAGTCCCCCGACGCGAGGAAGCCAATCACGATCGGCGTGGCAATCGCCGCCAGGTTACCAATCAGGTTGAACGTGCCGCCGGTCAGTCCCAACAACCGCGCCGGAGCAAGGGTCGATACCAGCGACCAAGTGATCGAGGCCAGGCCATTGCCGAAAAACGCCAAGGCCAGGAACGCGATCACCAGTGGTGTCGAATCCACGTAGTTGGCGCCGATGATCGAAGTAGAGATCAGCAAGCCGGCGATGATCGGCGTTTTACGGGCAAAACCCACCGTGTGGCCGCGACGGATCAGCCAGTCGGAGAAGAACCCCGAGCACAGCACGCCGACGAACGCTGCGAGGAATGGCAGGGACGCCAATAAACCCGACTTGATGAAGTCCATGCCCCGGTATTTGACGAGGTAAGTCGGGAACCAGGTAAGGAAGAACCACAACGTCGAGTTCAGGCAGAACTGACCCAGGTAAATGCCCCACAACTTGCGCTTGGTCAGCACGATGCCGAGGTCCTGCCAGCTGAACCCGCTTTTGTGTTTCGACGCATCGGTCTGCATGTCGACCAGGCCGCCACCGTCCTTGATCAGGTCGATCTCGCCCTGATTGATGCCTTTGAAGTCACGCGGCTCGCGATAGACCATGTACCAGATCGCCGCCCACAGCACGCCGACGCCGCCGGTGGCCACGAACACCATGTGCCAGCCGTAGCGCGTTTGCAGCCAGGCGAGCACCGGCGTCAGAAACGCCAAACCGACGAATTGGCCTGAGGTGTAGAAGCCTACCGCGGTGGCCCGCTCCTTTTCCGGGAACCAGGCGGTGACGACGCGGCTGTTGATGGGGTAGGCCGGAGCCTCCAGCGCACCCACTGCCATGCGCAGCACGAAAAGGCCGATGAAGCTGCCGACGAAGCCGAGGAAGATGGTGGCGATGGACCATAGCGCCAGCGCCACGGTGTAGAGGATGCGCGGCGGCACGCGGTCCACCAGCCAGCCGCCGGGCAGCTGCATGGCGGCGTAGGTCCAGCCGAACGCGGAGAAGATCAGCCCGACATGCACCGGGTCGATGCCCAGCTCGCTGGTCAGTGCGGGCGCGGCGATGGAGAGGTTGCTGCGGTCGAGGTAGTTGATCACCACCGTGATGAACAGCAACACCATGATGAAAAAGCGTTTGCGGGTCGGCGTGGCGGTGATCGCCCGCGCCTCGGGAACAGTCTGTGTGCGCATGAGAAGTGCCTCTTTTTATGGTTATCTGAGGTCTGGAGTTTTAGTGTTGCGGGTGTGGGGCAACCGGCGCGGCGCAGGGGCCTGAACACCGCCTTGTAGGAGCCGGCTTGCTGCGGGCCGCGTTCGGACGAACGCAATCGATCATTCACCCACGCAGCGCCTGACCCACCACGTCCGCCAGCAGGCCAGCGCCTACAGAACCGCCCCTAAGTCAGCAGGGCCTGATCACCACTCGGCAAAACTGCCGTCGGCGTGGCGCCAGATCGGGTTGCGCCAGCGGTGGCCGATGGCGGCGCGCTCTTTGACGTATTCCTCGTTGATCTCGATGCCCAGCCCCGGCCCGTTGGGAATCTTCACCATGCCTTTGTCGTAGTCGAAGACTTCGGGGTTCTTGATGTAATCAAGCAGATCGTTGCTCTCGTTGTAGTGAATCCCCAGGCTCTGCTCCTGGATGAACGCGTTGTAGCAGGCGGCGTCCAGTTGCAGACAGGCGGCCAGCGCAATCGGCCCCAGAGGGCAGTGCAACGCCAGCGCCACGTCATAGGCTTCGGCCATGTTGGCGATCTTGCGGGTTTCGGTGATACCGCCTGCGTGGGAGGCATCAGGCTGGATGATGTCGACGTAGCCTTCGCTGAGCACCCGCTTGAAATCCCAACGGGAGAACAGCCGCTCGCCCAGCGCAATCGGGGTGCTGGTCAACGGCGCCAGCTCCTTGAGTGCTTCGTAATTCTCGCTGAGCACCGGTTCTTCGATGAACATCAACTTGTACGGGTCCAGCTCTTTCATCAGCACTTTGGCCATCGGCTTGTGCACGCGACCGTGGAAGTCGACGCCAATGCCCACGTTCGGCCCTACGGCATCTCGCACGGCGGCGACGTTGGCCAGCGCCAGATCGACCTTGTCAAAAGTGTCGAGGAATTGCAGCTCTTCGGTGCCGTTCATTTTCACAGCGGTGAAGCCGCGTTCCACCGCTTCTTTTGCTGCACGAGCGGTGTCCGCCGGACGGTCGCCGCCGATCCACGAATAGACCCGAATCTTGTCGCGCACCTGGCCGCCGAGCAGGTCGCTGACCGACACGCCCAGCGCCTTGCCCTTGATGTCCCACAGCGCCTGGTCGATACCGGCCAGGGCGCTCATGTGGACAGCGCCGCCACGGTAGAAGCCGCCGCGATAGAGCACGGTCCAGATGTCTTCGATGTTGCGAGGGTCCTTGCCGATCAGGTAATCGGACAATTCTTCGACCGCAGCGGCGACCGTGTGCGCACGGCCTTCTACCACGGGCTCGCCCCAGCCGGTAACGCCCTGGTCCGTTTCCACCTTCAGGAAGCACCAGCGCGGCGGGACGATGTAAGTCGTGAGTTTGGTGATTTTCATGTCTTGTCTCTCTTATTCAAAAACACAGGCTCGATGACGCGCGTGTTCAAACAGCCGGGGTTGAGGGTCCGGCGAGCCAATGGGTCACGGGTGAGTTGAAGGCTTGTGCTGGTGCCAGGCGGCCACGTAGGCCTTGGCGCTTTTGGCGACGTCGTCGGCGCTCATCCCGGGCTTGAACAACCCGGAGCCCAGGCCGAAACCGGAAACACCGGCGTCGAGGAACACTTTCATATTGTCCGGGGTGATGCCACCGACCGGGATCAGCGCGGTGCCGGCCGGCAACACCGCGAGCCATGCCTTGACCACCGCCGGGCCCATTTGCTCAGCGGGGAACATCTTCAATACGTCGGCACCCTCAGCCAGCGCGGCGAAGGCTTCGGTCGGCGTGGCCACGCCCGGGGACAGAAACAAGCCCTCCGCCTTGGCGGCGCGCAACACTTTTGGATCGCTGTGAGGCATGACGATGACCTGCCCGCCTGCTTCCTTGACCTGGCGCACTTGCTCGGGCGTCAGCACCGTGCCTGCACCGATCAGGCAATCGGCGGGCAGGCTTTGACGCAGCAGGCGGATGCTGTCGTACGGCTGGGGCGAGTTGAGCGGGACTTCGATCACGCGGAAACCAGCGGTGTACAGGACGTCGCCAATCGCCGGCGCTTCTTCGGGGCGCAGGCCGCGCAGGATCGCGACCAGACCGTTTTGCACGAGGGCTTGCTTGAGCATGTCAGTTCTCTGGGTGAAGGGGCCGGCCAGCGGCCGAAGAGGAGGATGAGATGAGTCCGGCCTGAACGGCCACTTGCCAGAGACCGCGCTCGGTGGCCTGCTCCGCCAGGGTTACCTGGGGGAAGCCGTTGGCGTCGAGGGCTCGCTGGTAACGCGCAATCAGCGCATCGCTGCCGATCAGAATCACCGCAGGCAGCGGCGCCTGCGTCTGACCGAGCAATTGCGTCAGCGCAAAAATTTCGTGACCGATCAGAAGACCCGACAGGTAATCGGACTGGGCGGCGCCGGACAACACGCCGGTCAGGCCGAGAGTCCGGCAACTGAAAATGGTCGACAGCGGGCCTGCCGCACCGCTGGCCGAACGGGAAACCGCCACGCCACGGTCAAAGGCCTCGGCATCGAAGGCGTCGCTGCGCTGCATAGTGCGGCCCAGGATCGTGTGGCTGGACAGCGCGGCGAAGACCTCGCCGGTCATAAACGTGTCGAAGTGCTCGATGCGGCCGGCCACCGCCCTCACCCATTTCGAGTGACTACCGGGCAGGCCTATCAAAAACGGCTTGGTGGCCTCACTGGCGGGCAGCGAGTCGAGAATGCCGAGGACCTGGGTTTCTTCGCCGCGCATCACGTTGGGCAGCTCGGAGCGCTGCAACACGCCGGGGATGATGTGCACGTCAACGCCGCGCACGCTGCGCACCGTGACCAATGCAGAGCTGAGCGCCGCGACGCTGGCTGGCGTCTGCTGATAGGTCGCTTCACGCCAGCCTTGAGCGCTGCCAACCATGCCACAGGCGATCACCGGCAATGTCGGTTCGGCATCCAGCCAGTCGCCGCACGCCTCATCGAAAGCCAGTTCGAACCCGTCGGTGATCGGCTGACCGAGGATGGTGCGGGGGGTCGTTGGCAGTTGCATGATGCCCGCGCCAAGCGAACGTTGTTCCAGAACCCGGCCGTGTTCGCCGAGTCGGTACGCGCGAAGGGACGTCGTGCCCCAGTCGAGCGCGATCAATTGCGCCTGCATGGCTTCACCTGATTGTTATTAATGAGTGAATGCGGAGCCGACTATAAACCGGATGTGCCGGATATCTCAATATATAACTTAGCGTCCCATATATCGGGAATTGATGTTTTTTATCTGGGGGTGCCCGCCAAACGCCTGTACCTACTCGATACGCGGCTGAGGCATACTGCAGCGCGCGGCCGGCAGCATGTTTTTGGCGATGCCCAAGTGATGTTTTTGAGCGTCTCGCTTCAGCCTCCCAGTCGGCTCCACCTGCTCATCAGCCCCCGTGCTGAAGGTGGTAACTTTCCTCGGCGCCCTGCCCTGTTACTCCCTGCCCTGCTCTTGCCGGTCCCGCCCGCGTGCCCGCACGCTTATCTCGTCTGTTGAAGGATCCGTAGGATGAAACGATTCCCTGTGCTCGACAGCCTGCGCGGACTCTGCGCACTGACGCTGATCGTTCACCATTCGCACATCGAGCGAAGCATTACCGAGCTGTCCTTTTTCCGTAACGCCAGCCAGTTCGCCGGTTTCTTTTTTGCACTGAGCGGTTTTCTGATTTACCGGCGCTACGTCGGCACGCTGAGTACACCGCGTCAACTTGGCGACTTCATGCTCGGCCGGATGTATCGCGTCATGCCCTTGCACCTGGCTGTGCTGCTGTTTTTCATCGCGTTCGAAGGGCTGAAACTGGTGATGGAACGCTACGGCCTGCTGTTGAATTTCCCGGCGTTCAGCGGTGATCGGGCGCCCGGTGAAATCCTGCCCAACGTGCTGTTGATCCAGGCGTGGTGGCCGGGGTTCAACGCGCTGTCGTTCAACTATCCGTCGTGGTGGGTCAGTGTGGTGTTTTACCTGTGGCTAGTTTTCGGCGTGGTTTGCTATGCCGTGCCGCGCATGGCGCGACTGATCTTCACGGCGCTGGGTGCGCTGGCGTTTATCGGCTTGTTTGCGGATTCCGATCTGCTCACCCGCTACGTGCTGTGGGGCGCGGCCTGTTTTTTTGCGGGCACGGTGACGTATCGGTTGTACGCGCGGCTGCGGGACGTCGCACCGGGCCGGGTGTTGGCCAGCGTGCTTGAACTGGGTGTGCTGGTGGCGATCATCTGGGTGATGGTGGAAGGCGAAGCACCGTTGACGATTGAGCTCGCGGTGCTGTTTTGCCTGGCGATTCTGGTTTTCGCCTGGGAAGCGGGGATCGTGTCGCGGCTGTTGCAGGTGCGGGTATTTCCGGCACTGGGCAGGCTGTGGCTGTCGATTTATCTGACCCACGCGGCGGTGATTTTCGTGATCGCGACCGGGCTGACGGTGGCGGCGAAGTTCGGCGGGTATCCATTGCTGGTGGACCGGCCGGGCGAGACACCGGGGTCGTTGGTGCGGTATCTGAGTACGGGCAGTGCGTTGAATGACAACTTGTTGATGCTGTTGGTGGTGGTCGCGGTTGTGGTGGTTTCGATGTTGGCTCACCGGTTTATTGAGGTGCCGGGAATGCGGTTTGGAGTTGGGTTTAGATCGAGATCAAGATCAAGATCAGGTGCATCTGCCTAGGGGCAGATTGTTTCGCCTTCGGCGAGTTACTTTTAAAAAGCCGGGAGCCGGACCAACTAAAAGTAACCAAAAGTGCCTGCTCCTAGTGTGGCGGTGTCTGGAATTTTGCGCAGGAAGATCAAAAGCAGGGCAAATGCGGGTTGCCCCAAGTCGGACCGGCTTTAGCCGGGAAAGGGTCGGTGCGCACGCCGCAAGATTGATGGCGCCTGGGTTGGCCTCTTCCCGGCTAAAGCCAGTCCCACTAACAGCAGCGCTGTGCATACATTGTTGATCGTTCCCACGCTCCGCGTCGGATAGGTGGCCCGAAGCACATCTTGTGCAGGACGCAGAGCGTCCGAGGCGGCATTACCACGCGGAGCGTGGGAACGATCGGTAGGGGTCATGGGACACACCGCAGAATTGTCGATCGGTAAACGCCGCGAAATTGATGGCGAATGAACCGGCCCCTTCCCGGCTAAAGCCAGTCCCACTAACAGACCGCGCGCATCTGTAGGACCGGCTTCAGCCGGGAAGCCGTCGCTCTTGCTATTGCCGTTGCTATTGCCGTTGCCGTTGCCGTTGCCGTTGCCGTTGCTTTTGATCTTCAAACACATAAAGCACAGACGCCGCCAAACGCGACTTGGGTGCAGGCTGAATGGAGGTCTCGCGCAGTGGGTCGAGCCGCAGGGATGCGGCGAGAGCGCCGTCAGGGCATGGATGCCCGTTCGGCGCGGGCCCACGGAGCGGGACCGGAGTGAAGGAACCCGACGGAGTCGGGCCAAACCGAGAGCACAAGCCCTTGGTTACTTGGGGCTTTATCAAGTAACTCGCCGAAGGCGAAACGTCTGCCCTTAGGCAGACGCTCTTGATCCTGGCGTACTAACCACGCCGCAGGTCTAGCGCGAACGCAGGATCACCGCTCCAGAAGAATCCGAAGCATCCGCCGCAATGGCTCAGCCGCGCCCCACAGCAACTGGTCACCCACCGTAAACGCCCCCAGATACTGCGAACCCATGTTGAGCTTGCGAAGACGTCCTACCGGAATATTCAACGTGCCGGTCACCGACGTCGGGCTCAACTCCTGAATGCTCGCCTCCCGATTGTTCGGCACCAACTTCACCCATGGATTGTGCTGGCTGATCAGGCCCTCGATGTCAGCGATGGGCACATCTTTGTTCAGCTTGATGGTCAACGCCTGACTGTGGCAGCGCATGGCGCCAATGCGCACACAGATGCCGTCGACAGGGATCGGGCTCTTGAAGCGGCCGAGGATCTTGTTTGTCTCGGCCTGGCCTTTCCACTCTTCCCGGCTCTGACCGTTCGGCAGCTCTTTGTCGATCCACGGAATCAGGCTGCCGGCCAGCGGCACACCGAAGTTCTCGGTCGGGAAACCCTCACCGCGCATGGCGTCAGCCACCTTGCGGTCGATGTCCAGAATCGCGCTGGCAGGGTTGGCCAGTTCATCCGCCACCGACGCATTGATCGCACCCATTTGCTTGATCAGCTCGCGCATGTTCTGCGCGCCTGCACCGGATGCCGCCTGATAGGTCATCACGTTCATCCACTCCACCAGACCGGCCTCGAACAGCCCGCCCAGGCCCATCAGCATCAGGCTAACGGTGCAGTTGCCGCCGATGTAGTTGCGAGTGCCCGCGTCCAGCTGTTGGTCGATGACCTTGCGGTTGACCGGATCAAGGATGATCACCGCATCGTCCTGCATGCGCAGGGAAGAGGCAGCGTCGATCCAGTAGCCCTGCCAGCCGGCTTCACGCAGCTTGGGAAACACTTCGTTGGTGTAGTCGCCGCCCTGGCAGGTCAGCACCACGTCGAGGGTCTTCAACTCGTCGATGCTATAGGCATCCTTGAGCGGCGCCACGTCCTTGCCCACCGACGGGCCTTGGCCACCGACGTTGGAGGTGGTGAAAAAAACCGGCTCAATGAGATCGAAATCCTGCTCTTCCAGCATGCGCTGCATGAGCACGGAACCGACCATACCGCGCCAACCGACCAGACCTACACGTTTCATCGCAACTACACCTTAATTAAAAGTGGGGCCTCGGCTGCCGAGAACCAACAGGGCTCAACCGGACAGCCGTGGGCCCGAGATATTACAGATTGCGCAGCGCGGCGACTACGGCGTCGCCCATTTCCTGCGTCCCGACCCGGGCATTGCCTTCGGACCAGATGTCACCGGTGCGCAAGCCTTGATCGAGAACCAGGCTCACGGCTTTTTCGATGGCCTCGGCGGCGGTGTGTTCGTTGAAGCTGTAACGCAGCATCATCGACACCGACAGGATAGTCGCCAGCGGGTTGGCCACGCCCTTGCCGGCGATGTCCGGCGCCGAACCGTGGCAAGGCTCGTACATGCCCTTGTTGTTCGAATCCAGCGACGCCGAAGGGAGCATGCCTATGGAGCCCGTGAGCATCGACGCTTCGTCGGAGAGAATGTCGCCGAACATGTTGTCGGTGACGATGACGTCGAACTGCTTTGGCGCGCGGACCAGTTGCATGGCGGCGTTGTCGACATACATGTGGCTCAGTTCCACGTCCGGGTAGTCCTTGGCGACCTGTTCCACGATTTCACGCCAGAGTTGACTGGACGCCAGCACGTTGGCCTTGTCCACCGAGCAGAGCTTTTTGCCACGCAGGCGGGCCATGTCAAAGCCGACACGGGCGATGCGACGAATCTCGCCCTCGCTGTACGGCAATGTGTCGTAGGACTGACGCTCGCCGTTTTCCAGTTCGCGGGTGCCGCGTGGGGCGCCGAAGTAGATGCCGCCGGTCAGCTCGCGAACGATCAGGATGTCCAGGCCGGCAACGATCTCGGGTTTCAGGCTTGAGGCATCAGCCAGCTGAGGATAGAGAATGGCCGGACGCAGGTTCGCAAACAGGCCCAGTTGCGAGCGGATCTTCAGCAGACCGCGCTCGGGGCGGATGTCACGGTCGATGGCGTCCCACTTCGGACCGCCCACCGCGCCCAGCAACACCGCGTCAACGGCACGGGCCCGCGCCAGGGTCTCATCTGCCAGCGGCACGCCGTGCTTGTCGATGGCTGCGCCGCCGATAACGTCGTGGCTCAGTTCGAAACCCAGCTGGTACTTCTCGCTGGCCAGTTCCAGCACCTTGACCGCCTCGGCCATGATTTCCGGACCGATGCCATCGCCTGGGAGAATCAGAATCTGCTTGCTCATAACGTCCTCGTTTCAATAAGTGCATCGGCGCTCGATGAGCGCCGATTGTGTAAGCAGGTGCCATGCCGTCTGTAGGAGCCGGCTTGCTGGCGAATGTGGCTTTTCAGTTACCACCGCGTCGCCTGACACCGCGAGTTCGCCAGCAAGCCGGCTCCTACAGAGCGCCCATCAATCACGCATCCCTGAACAGCCAAGGCTGCGAAGCGCGATGTTTGCTTTCAAACGCCGCGATCGCCTCGCCGTCCACCAGCGTCAGCCCAATATCGTCCAGGCCGTTGAGCAGGCAGTGCTTGCGGAAGGCATCGATCTCGAAGTGATAGACCTTGCCGTCTTCACGGGTCACGGTCTGCGCCGCCAGGTCCACGTTCAGCTGATAACCCGGTGTGGCCTCAACCACCTTGAACAGCTCATCGACTTCGCTTTCGCTCAGGATGATCGGCAGCAAGCCGTTCTTGAAGCTGTTGTTGAAAAAGATGTCGGCATAGCTTGGCGCGATGATGCTGCGAAAGCCGTACTCTTCCAGTGCCCACGGCGCGTGCTCGCGACTGGAGCCGCAACCGAAGTTTTCGCGGGCCAGCAACACGCTGGCGCCCTGGTAACGCTCGGCGTTGAGCACGAAGTCCGGGTTGAGCGGGCGTTTGGAGTTGTCCTGATAGGGCTGGCCCACATCCAGGTAACGCCACTCATCAAACAGGTTGGGACCGAAACCGGTGCGGCGGATCGACTTCAAGAACTGCTTGGGGATGATCTGATCGGTGTCAACGTTGGCGCGGTCCAGCGGAGCGACAAGGCCGGTGTGTTGAGTAAAAGGCTTCATGCTGGGCTCCTTATGCCTGGCTCATGGTGCGAACGTCGACGAAATGGCCGTTGACCGCTGCTGCAGCCGCCATCGCCGGGCTCACCAGGTGCGTGCGGCCGCCGGCGCCCTGACGGCCTTCGAAGTTACGGTTGGAGGTCGACGCGCAATGCTCGCCGCTTTCCAGGCGATCCGGGTTCATCGCCAGGCACATCGAACACCCGGGTTCGCGCCACTCGAAACCGGCTTCGATGAAGACCTTGTCCAGCCCCTCGCGCTCGGCTTGTTCCTTCACCAGTCCTGAACCGGGTACCACGATCGCCTGCTTGATGGTCGAGGCCACCTTGCGGCCTTTGGCGATGTCTGCTGCGGCGCGCAGGTCTTCGATCCGCGAGTTGGTGCAGGAGCCGATGAATACGCGGTCGAGCTGAATATCGGTAATCGCCTGATTGGCTTTCAGGCCCATGTATTTCAGCGCGCGTTCAATGGATCCGCGCTTGACCAGGTCGGGTTCCTGCGCCGGGTCCGGCACATGCTGGTCGACAGCGATGACCATTTCAGGCGAAGTGCCCCAGCTGACTTGCGGTTTGATCTGGGTAGCGTCCAGTTCGACCACCGTGTCGAATACCGCGTCTTCGTCGGATACCAGGTCCTTCCAGGCTTCCACGGCGGCGTCCCATTGATCGGCAGTCGGCGCGAAAGGACGACCTTTGACGTAGGCAATGGTCTTCTCATCCGTTGCTACCAGCCCGACGCGGGCGCCGGCTTCGATGGACATGTTGCAGATGGTCATGCGGCCTTCGACGGACAGGTCGCGGATGGCGCTGCCGGCGAATTCGATGGCATGGCCATTACCGCCGGCGGTGCCGATTTTGCCGATAATCGCCAGCACGATGTCCTTGGCCGTCACGCCGAACGGCAACTTGCCTTCGACCTTGACCTGCATATTCTTCATCTTCTTGGCAACCAGGCACTGGGTTGCGAGGACGTGTTCGACTTCCGAAGTGCCGATGCCGTGCGCCAGCGCGCCGAATGCGCCATGGGTCGAGGTGTGGGAGTCGCCACACACCACGGTCATGCCCGGCAAGGTCGCGCCCTGCTCCGGGCCAATGACGTGAACAATGCCCTGACGCACGTCATTCATTTTGAATTCGGTGATGCCGTACTCATCGCAGTTGTCGTCGAGGGTCTTGACCTGCAGACGCGACACCTGATCGACGATGGCATCGACGCCGTCCTTGCGGTCGGGCGTGGTCGGCACGTTGTGGTCAACGGTGGCAACGTTGGCGTCGATGCGCCAGGGTTTGCGGCCGGCCAGACGCAAGCCTTCGAACGCCTGGGGCGAGGTCACTTCGTGAATGATGTGACGGTCGATGTAGAGCAGCGCCGACCCATCGTCGCGCTGCTTGACCAAATGCGAATCCCAGAGCTTGTCGTAGAGCGTTTTGCCGGCCATCAGACGGTTCCTCATCAGCGTATTTCTATGCCCCGGCCAGCGATGTCACGATGACACCGTAAAGACCCTTGGCTTGTGGGGGGCAATGCTATGGAATATGGTTAAATAACTCAAATTCATATTTTTCATGCTTTGCATAACCAACAGGAATCCGAGATGGATCTGGCAAACCTCAATGCTTTTATCGCCATTGCCGAGATGGGCAGCTTCTCTGCGGCGGGTGAGCGCCTGCACTTGACTCAGCCTGCGGTCAGCAAGCGCATTGCCGGATTGGAGCAGCAGCTGGACGTGCGCCTGTTTGACCGGCTGGGCCGCGAAGTCAGCCTGACGGAGGCGGGCCGTGCCCTGCTTCCGCGTGCCTATCAGATTCTCAACGTGCTCGATGACACGCGGCGGGCGCTGACCAACCTCACCGGCGAGGTCACAGGGCGCTTGACCCTGGCGACCAGTCACCATATCGGCTTGCACCGGCTTCCGTCATTACTGAGGGCTTTTACCAAGGCCTATCCGGAGGTCGCTCTGGACATTCAGTTTCTCGATTCGGAAGTGGCCTACGAAGAGATTCTGCACGGTCGGGCAGAGCTGGCAGTGATCACCCTCGCGCCCGAGCCGCACGCGCTCGTCAAAGCAGTGGAGGTCTGGGACGACCCGCTGGACTTCGTTGCAGCGCCAGAGCACCCGCTGGCCACTCAGGCCAATGTCAGCCTGGCGGACATCGCCCGCTACCCTGCGGTATTTCCCGGCGAAAATACCTTCACGCATCACATCGTCAGTAAATTGTGTGAAGCGCAGGGCCTGAAACCAAATATCGCCATGAGCACCAATTACATGGAGACGATCAAAATGATGGTGTCCATCGGCCTGGCCTGGAGCGTACTGCCCCGCACCATGCTGGACGAACAGGTCACGCCGATCCCGCTGCCGGGCATCCAGCTGCGCAGGCAGTTGGGCTATATCGTCCACACCGAGCGCACGTTGTCCAACGCAGCGCGTGCGTTCATGGCATTGCTTGATGCGCAGATGGCACAGCCGGAACAACCGTAAACGCCTTAAGCACGCCGAAAGTTGTGTGCCTTGTACAGGCCCATGGCAGGAGCGCGCTTGCCCGCGAAGGCATTTTGCCTGTGAGGAATTAGTCGCCTGACCTGATGCGTTCGCCAGCAAGCCGGCTCCTACGGACCTCATCCGGGCCCTAATTCGTAGGCGATACGCAGATCCGTTGTAGGAGCGCGCTTGCCCGCGAAAGCATTTTGCCTGTGAGGAATTAGCCGCCTGACCTGATGCGTTCGCCAGCAAGCCGGCTCCTACGGACCTTATCCGCGCCTAGAATCATGGCCATTGCACAGACCCACTGTAGGAGCGCGCTTGCCCGCGAAGGCATTTTGCCTGTGAGGAATTAGTCGCCTGACCTGATGCGTTCGCCAGCAGCCGGCTCCTACGGACCTTATCCGGGCCCTAATCCGTAGGCGTTACGCAGATCCGTTGTAGGAGCGCGCTTGCCCGCGAAGGCATTTTGCCTGTGACGAATTAACCGCCTGACCTGATGGGTTCGCCAGCAAGCCGGCTCCTACGGACCTTATCCGTGCCAAAAATCATAGGCGATACGCAGATCCGTTGTAGGAGCGCGCTTGCCCGCGAAGGCATTTTGCCTGTGACGAATTGGCCGCCTGACCTGATGCGTTCGCCAGCAAGCCGGCTCCTACGGACCTCATCCGGGCCCTAATCCGTAGGCGTTAAGCAGATCCGTTGTAGGAGCGCGCTTGCCTGCGAAGGCGTTCTGGCTGTGACGAATCAATCGCCTGACGCCCTGCATACGCGGGCAAGCGCGCCACGACATTGGTTGCGTGCATGGTGATTCGTGGCTGAACGCGCAAAAAAAGGCGCCCCGCAGGGCGCCTTCTTGTCTGACTCGGTATCAGTGAGCCAGCGCTTTCTGGGCATTGATTTCGATGCGTTTTGGCTTGGCTTCTTCAGGCACCAGACGCAGCAGGTCAATGTTCAGCAGGCCGTTGGCCAAAGCAGCATTTTTGACCTCGATGTGGTCAGCCAGGCGGAACGACAGCTTGAAGGCACGCTGGGCGATGCCCTGATGCAGGAAGGTCACGCCTTCTGCCGTGTTCTCGCGCTTGCTGCCAGTGACGGTCAGCACGCCCTTCTCGACTTGCAGCTCCAGATCTTCCTCCTGGAAACCCGCCGCCGCGATGACAATGCGGTATTGGTCGTCAGCGTGTTTCTCGACGTTGTAGGGAGGATAGCTGCTGGCCGACTCGTTGCGGGCCGCCGATTCGAACAGATCGTTGAAGCGGTCAAAGCCAACCGAGTGACGGAACAGTGGAGCCAGGGAAAATGCAGTAGTCATTTGAAAATCTCCTGATAAATCAGCAAGTGGTTATCTCCGCGACCCGACTTCGGCATCGCGTAATCCCAAAATAGGGACGGCCATTTACGTTTCAAGAGTCCTTCAAAAAAAATTTTCAGGCAGCTTCCGACACCTTCACACCCAGCATCAGGCTGATCCGCTCGCAGTCGGTTTCACGGCGTAACGCGTCAAAAAGCACGGTGGCTTCCGGGTAGCTCTTGGTCAGCAACACCACCCACTGCTTGAGCCGGCCCGGTGCCTGAACGCGGGTCATCTTGGCCATCGCCTGCAGCCAGAAATCACGCAAGAGCGGCTGCAATTCAGCCCACGTCATGGCCACCACCTCGCGTCCGGCTTGCGCGGCAGCAATCTGTCGGCCCAGATCAGGGCGCGCCACCAGACCGCGACCGATCATGATGTCGCGGGCTCCGCAGATCTCGCGGCAGCGTCGCCAGTCCTCAACGGTCCAGATTTCGCCATTGGCGATGATCGGGATTCTAACCACGTCCTGAATCTTGCCGATCCACTCCCAGTGCGCAGGCGGTTTGTAGCCGTCAACCTTGGTGCGAGCGTGAACCACAATGTGCTCGGCGCCGCCGGCTTCCAGCGCACGCGCGCAGTCCAGCGCCGGTTCGGTGCTGTCGTAGCCCAGGCGCATCTTGGCGGTGACCGGAATGTGCGCGGGCACGGCACGGCGGACATGGCTGAGGATGTCGTGCAGCAGCTCCGGTTCCTTGAGCAACACCGCGCCGCCCCGGGACTTGTTGACGGTCTTGGCGGGGCAACCGAAGTTTAGATCAATGACCGGCGCGCCCAGCTCGGCCGCAAACGCTGCGTTCTCGGCCAGGCACACCGGATCCGAACCCAGCAGTTGCACGCGAAGCGGTACGCCGGCGCGGGTTTTCGAGCCCTGCAGCAGTTCAGAGGCGAGTTTGTGGAAGTAATGCTCCGGCAGCAGGCGTTCAGTCACCCGAATGAATTCGGTGACGCACCAGTCGATACCGCCGACCTGAGTCAGCACGTCGCGCAGGATGTCGTCGACCAGACCTTCCATGGGCGCCAGAGCAATTTGCATGGGTCACACTCGAAAAAAAGTCCGGCAGTTTACGCAGAGGCCGGCGGATTGGATACGGTTTACGCGCGCCGGACGTCAGGTGACTGCGCCGTGTAGCCCGCGAGCGTATCCGTCGATGAACTCGACAGGCATGCGCTTTGGCTTGCCCGACGACAGTTCAATACAGACAAAAGTGGTTTGTGCGCGCAGCAGCGTGACGCCATCACTGGGCCGTTTGAGCTGAAAGCGCCGGGTCATCTTCAAGCGCTGATCCCAGTCCACGATCCAGGTGGCCAGTTGCAATTCATCGTCCTGATAGGCGCTGGCCAGGTAGTCGATCTCATGCCGCACCACGGCCATCGCCCGGTCGAGCCGCCGGTACTCGCTCAGGTCCAGACCCAACTGCTGAGAATGCCGCCATGCACAGCGTTCCAGCCAGGTGACGTAGACGGCATTATTGGCGTGGCCCAGTCCGTCGATGTCCTCTTCGCCGACCTGCAGGTCAATCACAAACGGCGTTGCCAGATCCCAGACCATCTATTCCCTGCCCTTTTCACTTGATCGTGCGGGCAGTGTAATCAAAAGCAGCGGACAAACCGATGACGGTCTTGCTTCGCCGGACTCACGGGGTGTTCACACGGGCCTCTTCCCGGCTGAAGCCGGTCCCACTAACGCACCGCGCGCATTCGGTGGGACCGGCTTTAGCCGGGAAGGCATCGGATGTCACGCAGCCAGATCGAGGGTGCCTGCCGTCACACCGCCAAATTGAGGGTGAATGCGCTGGCCACTTCCCGGCTGAAGCCGGTCCCACAGTGGCGCTGTGCGCCTCAGAGCACCGCTGATTTGGCCGCCCTGAGCACTCGATCCGACAGTTCGCTGGGCCCCAGGGCTCTGGCGAGCGCCAGACCACCGACCATCAAGGCGATATCGGCCAGGGTCTTGTCGGCCTCTTCAGGGCTGGCAGCGAGCTGCGCCACCATTAGCTCGACATGCTCCGACAAAGCGTCGCGAAAATCTTCGGATAACCGCGTCATCTCCCCTATCGCCGTCGGCAGCGGGCACGCGTGCTCCTGAGCGTCACGGTGCCTGCGCGACAGGTAAAACGCCGCCAACAGCGCGCGCCGCTCCTCGCCCGGCAGTCGATCGTCGATGCTTGCGACCATCTCGCGGCGCTCAGCCAGCAACTGGCTAAACGCTTCAAGCATCAATGCCTCCTTGCTGTCGAAATGGGCGTAGAAACCGCCCACGGTCAGCCCGGCAGCGCCCATGATCTCGCTCACGCTGGGTTCGACCGGCCCACGGGCGATGAGCGCAGTGCTGGCAGCAGTGAGAATACGTTCTCGGGTGAGTGCTTTTTTATCGTTCATGTCCGCCTCCCGGATGATGACGATAATATTATCTTCATCATCTGCATTGGCAAGGACGATTCCAGCTTTTGAGATGGACGACAGGTGGGGTGCGCACGCAGCGGGGCAGTACAAAGAGGGACAACAAGCTGGACGCACGCAGAACGGCAGGTCCGAAAAAACAAAAGGGCCATTCAATAATCGAATGACCCTTGGTCTCGCAGAGCGAGAAATCGTGGCGTCCCCTAGGGGACTCGAACCCCTGTTACCGCCGTGAAAGGGCGGTGTCCTAGGCCACTAGACGAAGGGGACGCAAAACCTTCAGTCAGGTTTGTCGCGAAACAATGACAAACCCTGGCGAAATTGGTGGAGCTAAGCGGGATCGAACCGCTGACCTCCTGCATGCCATGCAGGCGCTCTCCCAGCTGAGCTATAGCCCCGGATTTACGCCTCTCGGCGGAGATCAGCCTAAACAGCGCATCACTCGGTAAAACTGGCGTCCCCTAGGGGACTCGAACCCCTGTTACCGCCGTGAAAGGGCGGTGTCCTAGGCCACTAGACGAAGGGGACGTAACCCTTGCGTACTGAATCGGTGCTGGTTCCGAAGCAGTACAAGCTTCGAGGCGGTGACGCATACCTTGAAGCTTCTAATTTGGTGGAGCTAAGCGGGATCGAACCGCTGACCTCCTGCATGCCATGCAGGCGCTCTCCCAGCTGAGCTATAGCCCCACAATACACTTGCAGATGACGCCGCGTTACCGCGTGTTTCTGCGTTGCCGTGTGGACGGGGCGCATATTAAGTGCGACCCGGAAAGCTGTCAAACTCTTTTTAAAACAATTCCAAAAGAATTTTCCGGGATAACAATCACTTACCGCCACCCGGAAAATGCCCCCGAAGATCGGCCACTGCAACTTGCGCAGCGGCCACGGCTCGGTCAGCCAATGGCGCCGAGCACTTTCTCCCACTCTTTGTTCTCTTTTTTCGACACGCCGCCGAGCATGTCCAGCGCCTGGCGCAGACGGAAGCGGGTCAGGTCCGGGCCCAGAATCTCCATCGCGTCAGTGACCGATACCGAGTTCGCCTGACCAGTGATGGCCGCGAACATCAATGGCATGGCGTCGCGCAGCTTGAGCTCCAGGTGCTCGACCACCGCCTGAATGCAACCTGTGATCCTGTCCTTTTCCCACTGACGCAGCGATTCGAGCTTCCACAGGATCAGCTGAATGACCTGACGCACCTGCTCTGGCGAAAGCTTCTTGTGCTCGAACAACTTGGCGTCCGGGGTCACAGCGCCAGCAAAGAAGAAGCCGCCCAGCGGCGCGATCTGGCTGAAGGTTTCGACGCGGCCCTGCACATGGGGCGCGATCTTCATCATGTAGTCACTGTTGAACGCCCAGGTCTGCACGCGGCTGGCGAACTCCTCCACCGGCAGCTCACGCAGCCATTGGCCGTTGAGCCACGACAGCTTCTCGATGTCGAAAATCGGCCCGCCCAGCGACACACGGCTCAGGTCGAAGTGCTCGACCATTTCGTCCAGCGAGAACTTCTCGCGCTCGTCAGGCATCGACCAGCCCATGCGGCCAAGGTAGTTGAGCATGGCCTCGGGCATGAAGCCCATGCGCTCGTAGAACGTCACCGAAGTCGGATTCTTGCGCTTGGAGAGCTTGCTCTTGTCGGGATTGCGCAGCAGCGGCATGTAGCACAGCGCCGGCTTTTCCCAGCCGAAGTATTCATACAGGAGAATCAACTTGGGCGCCGACGGCAGCCACTCTTCGCCGCGCAGGACGTGGGTGATGCCCATCAGATGGTCGTCGACGACGTTGGCCAGGAAGTAGGTCGGCAGTCCGTCGGTTTTCATCAGGACCTGCATGTCCATGCGGTCCCACGGGATTTCGACGTCGCCGCGCAGCATGTCCGGCACCACGCACACGCCTTCACTCGGCACCTTCATGCGGATCACATGGGGCTCGCCTGCAGCCAGGCGACGCT
Source organism: Pseudomonas lutea (assembly GCF_000759445.1). Classification (NCBI taxonomy): domain Bacteria; kingdom Pseudomonadati; phylum Pseudomonadota; class Gammaproteobacteria; order Pseudomonadales; family Pseudomonadaceae; genus Pseudomonas; species Pseudomonas lutea. The sequence goes on along the minus strand of NZ_JRMB01000001.1, from coordinate 386,419 downwards.
CGACTTCTTCTTTGGGAAGCAGCAGCGCGCGGCCGTCATAACGCGGGGTTTCACCACGGGCCATCTGCTCGGCGCGCATCTGGTCAAGCTCTTCGGCGGTGCAGAAGCACGGGAAGGCATGGCCGGCATCAACCAGTTGCTGCACGTATTGTTTGTAGATATCGCCGCGTTCGCTCTGGCGATACGGGCCGTGGGGGCCGCCGACGTCAGGCCCCTCGCTCCACTCGATGCCGAGCCAGCGCAAGGCGTCGAAAATCTGTTGTTCCGACTCGCGGGTCGAGCGCAGTTGATCGGTGTCTTCGATGCGCAGGATGAATTCGCCGCCGTGCTGTTTGGCGAAGCAATAATTGAACAGCGCGATGTAGGCCGTGCCAACGTGAGGGTCGCCGGTGGGCGATGGCGCGATGCGGGTGCGGACGGTGGTCATGGAAAATCCCGGATAGGTCGAACAAGCCGCGAATCTTAACAGGCGCGGCCTGCGCGGCTCCAGCGTCGGTGCTTGACGGGCCGCACAATCGTGGCAATGCAAGGACTGGCGGCCCCGCCCTCCCCGCCGGGAACGAACTAACCGTGTCTTCCAGCGAATGCTGCGCGATCATGGCCGGCCATGATCGCGACGATGTGGTCGTGCTGATCGCCCTGGCCGTTTTTGCCCAGTGGACCGGCTGGCCAGCGAACCGGAAGATGCCGAGTTCATCAAGCATCTTTTTCCAATCCGTAGAAATGAAGGCACAGTGTTGTAGTCCACTTCTGAAAAGCGCCGACCCTGCTCCTTTTTTGTTTCTGAGTTCAGACAACGCAGCTCAAAGCGTTTAGATTACGCCGTTTCTCAAATAGCAGGACAAGGAATGTCTGACGCACTCTGGGCCGCTCGGGTGGGCGATGCGTTGTCGCACACCTCAATGATGGCCGACATTCTCGGGGGCGTGCTGGAGGTGGCTGCCAACGTTGCCATCGGCGCACTGGCTACCGCTGCGGTGGTCGCGGCGACAGGAATTACGGTGGCCACCGGCGGCATCGGCGCCTGCGTGCTGGGCGCGGTGGTCGGACTGGTTGTCGGTGTGGTGATGAGCAAGACCGGGGCCGACAAGGGCCTCGGTTCGTTGTGCGAGGACATCGCCAACGGCTTGTTCCCGCCCACGCCTCAGGCGAATATTTCGACGGGCTCCACCGACACGTTCATCAACGGCATTCCCGCCGCGCGCGCGGCAGGGAGCGTGCCCTCGAAGCAGATGCCAGCGGGCTCACCTGACATTGCAGAAGCCGAGGGACACGAATCCCGGGAGGAACCGGGCTTTCTCGATATGGCCAAGGGGTTCTTCGCACAGATGTGGCGCCCCACCGTCGCGACGCCGGGCCCGGGCGTCGTGCCCAAGCCGCTGGACCTGGTGCTCTGCACGCGGCACCCGCCGATGCCACCCCAGATGCTTGCCGAAGGTTCGGACAAGGTCACCATCAATGGCCAGCCCGCCGTGCGCAGCGGCGACCGCAGTACGTGCGACGCGACAGTCGTGTCCTCGGGGCTGATATCGCCCAACGTGCGCATCGGCGGCGGCAAGGTGGTGGTGCGGGAAATCCGCAGCGGCAAGACGCCCGGGGTTGGCCTGGCGATCACCGCGCTGATGATGCTCAAGGGCAGCAAGGGCAAGTTCCTCAGCAACCTGCCGTGCATGCTGCTCAGCGGCGTGAATGCTTTTGTCGTCAGTTCGGCCATGGGTGCGCTGACCAACGCCATCGCCGGTTCACCAAATCCGGTCCACGCCGCGACCGGCGCCAAGGTTCTGGGCGGCGTTGAAGAGCTGGACTTCGTGCTGCCGGGCATCCTGCCCATTGAGTGGCAGCGCTTTTACAGCAGCCGTGATGAGCGCAGCGATGGTCTGTTCGGCGCGGGCTGGAGCGTGGCATTCGAGGTCAGTGTGCACATCAAAGCCCATCCGCAGGGCGGCGAACGGCTGATCTACATCGATGAGCAGGCGCGCAGCATCGACATGGGGGCGATCCCGCTTGGCGGCGCGGTATTCAGCGCAGGCGAAGGGCTGGCCGTGAAACGGCATGGCAATGGTCAGTTGCTGATCGAGAGCGAGGACGGGATCTATCGGCTGTTCGAGCCGACGCCAGGGGTTTCTTCGTTGCTGCGCCTGACTCAGTTGGGTGACCGCAACGACAACCGCATTTATCTGGATTACGACGCGCAAGGTCGGCTGGCTCAACTGCGCGATACGTTTGATGCGTTATGCGTATCGCTGGCGTATTCGGCGCAATGGCCAGGACGAGTTGAACGTGTCTACCGCGTGTTCAGCGATCAGACCCGGGAAACTCTGGCGAGCTATGCCTACGACGCTGTAGGCGACCTGGCCGAGGTTCGCGATATCTCTGGCACGGTACAGCGTCGTTTTGCCTACGACAGCAGGCGGCGCATGGTCGAGCATCAACTGCCGACCGGCTTGCGCTGTTTTTATCAATGGATGCTGATTGATGGGCTCGAATGGCGCGTGGTTCGTCACTGGACTGACGAAGGCGATGAGTACCGCTTCGACTACCACCTGGACGCTGGCAGCACGCAGATCACCGACAGCCTGAACCGGCGCAGCACGCGGCTGTGGAACAGTCAGCATCAGATCATTGGGTACACCGACAATCTTGGCCAGACCTGGGAGTTTACCTGGAACGACGAGCGTCAGTTGCTCTCTGCTGTCGATCCACAAGGCGGCAAGTGGTCGTACAGTTACGACGACGCTGGCAATCTCAGTGCCACCGAGGACCCGCTTGGACGCAGTGATTCCACGGTCTGGCTGGAGCACTGGTCGTTGCCCCTGGTTGAAACCGACGCCGCCGGCAACAGTTGGCAATACCGCTACGACCCGCGTGGCAATTGCACTCAGGAGACCAACCCGCTGGGGCATGTCACGCGCTATGGCTACGACGCACGTGGCCAGATGACCGAAATCATCGACGCCATCGGCAAGCGCAAACAGCTGCGCTGGAATGAATTCGGCCAGTTGATTCGGCACGTGGATTGCTCGGGTTATCCGACGGCCTTCAGCTATGACCAACGCGGTTATCTGCAAGGCATCACCGACGCGCTGGGCGAGCGCACGCTTTATCAGCACAACGCCCAAGGGTGGCTGCTGCGCAGTCAGCTGGCGGATGGTCGGGCCGAACATTACTCGCGTGATGCCAGCGGATTGCTCACCGGTTATACCGACCCGTCCGGCGATACCACAAGCTATGAGTACGACCGCCGGGGTCAGGTACGGCGACGCCTCGACGCGCACAAGCGCCAAGTGCAGTTCAGCTACGACGCCTTCGGCCGGTTGCAGGCGCTGACCAACGAGAATGGCGAGAGTTATCGCTTTGTCTGGGATGCCGCTGATCGGCTGATAACGCAGCAAGATCTGGATGGCAGCCAGCGGCGTTATGGCTACGACGCGCTGAGTCACCCGGTTCGCATGGAACAGCTGCCTGCGCCCGATGAAAACCAGCGCGTTGCGGCTTCGAGTGTTCATTTACTGGAACGCGACGGAGTGGGCCGCCTGATCGCAAAAGTCACTGCCGACGGGCGCACTGAGTACCGTTACGACCCGCTGGATCAACTGATTGAGGTCGCGTTTACCGATGAATTGGGCCACCCACAAAAGCTGGGATTTGCCTACGACCCGATGGGCCAGTTGGTCAGCGAGCACTCGGCGGCTGGTGCGTTGCAGCATCACTACGACGAACTGGGCAACCTGACTCAAACGCTACTGCCTGATGGCCGGTGGCTCAATCGCCTGCATTACGGCAGCGGCCATCTGCACCAGATCAATCTCGACGGGCAGATCATCAGCGACTTCAAACGTGATCGTCTGCATCGCGAAGTGCTGCGCAGCCAGGGACAGATCAGCACGCGCAGTCAGTACGACCGCACCGGGCGTCTGCGTTCCCGGTTGCGTCGGGCTACTCATCAACCGCCGCAACTGCCTGCCGAATCGAGCAAGGAATTTGAATACGACCCCGCCGACAACCTGATCGGACGACTGCATCGCAACCGCCAGCGTGACCAGCGAACGCTGCTGCACTACGACGCGACGGCGCGGATCATGGTCAGTCAGGACAGCCCTCAGGGCCACAGCGAAACCTTCGCCTACGACGCCGCCGCCAACCTGCTCGACGGCCCGCAATCCCGCGCCGGGCGGGTCGTGCACAACCGACTGCTGACGTATCAGGACAAGCGTTATCGCTACGACGGCTTCGGGCGGATGATCGAAAAGCGCAGTGCCCGGCACGGTACCCAACGGTTTGCCTACGACGCCGACAGCCGCCTGATCGAAGTGCGCAACCCGAACGGCCACGTTGTGCGCATGACTTACGACCCGTTGGGCCGACGCATCGGCAAACGCGAACACGATCAACACGGCCAATTGCTCGGCGAAACGGTCTTTACCTGGGACGGCCTGCGCCTGCTGCACGAGCAGCGCAACAGCTTGGCCAGCCTGTATGTGTACGCCGACGGCAGCCACGAGCCCCTCGCCCGCATCGACGGAAGCGGCGCCCTGCAAAAAATTCGTTACTACCACAACGACCTTAACGGCCTGCCCGAACAACTGACCGAATCTGACGGCCATGTCGTGTGGCACGCGCGTTATCGGGTCTGGGGCAACACCGCCGAAGAGGTCCGCGAGCCGTACTTCATCGAGGAACAGAATCTCAGATTTCAAGGCCAATACCTTGATCGCGAGACCGGACTGCACTACAACACCTTCCGGTTTTACGACCCGGATGTGGGACGGTTCACGACGCCGGACCCGATTGGGTTGCTGGGTGGGATAAATCTCTATCAGTACGCGCCGAATCCGGTTGGGTGGGTGGATGCCCTCGGTTTAAGCTGTACGCCCAACAAAAAAACCTCTTATCAAGCGAAGAGCCGGCGAGATGCGTTCAGGCAGGCTAAGCGGGATGCTGGGATTCCAGTGAACCAGAAACCATCTAACTTAACGCGACCTGAGCTAATGGATGGAGATAAAAATGTGATTATTCAAAATGGAGTGCCATTAAAAACTAGGCAGTACTATTATTTAAACAATCGCGGAGAGACCATTGTTATCCAGGAACACAGCCTAGGTCATGCAAAAGCGACACCGGGACATGGCGGAGAACCCCACTTCAACGTAAGGCCAATAGAGAACGTAGGGACAGGTTATGTTCCTGGAACTCACGGGAATTATAATTTTTAGGAGTTGGGAATGAATATTCTAGACCACATAAATAATAACTTGTTTTTAAAAAAAATATTTTCTGATGGACTCAAAGAGAAGATCCTGATCGGCCAACTAGGGCTTGATGTCGAAGGTAGGTTTAGCATTAACCTGCACACTATGCAGAAGCCTTCAATCGAAATACCCAAATGGGGAGCTCACGGACATAATTATGATGTAATCGTGATCAAACTCCTCGGCAGCAATGCAACTGACCTATCTATAAAAAACTGGCGTAATATTTCTTACTCCCATTTTTTCGTAACCCAAGAGGATGGCAGATTACATTTGAGAGCAGGCGAAGGAAACTGGCATTTTAGCGCCTTGGTTGAAACTCTCGGATTTCAAGAGTGCAGCACTTATTTGTCATAGCCTTTAGAAAATTGGAGCGTGGGGCAAGGCAATTACGCTGAGCAATGGCCACGTCGTGCGCATGACTTACGACCCACTGGGCCGACGCATCGGCAAACGCCAACACGATCAACACGGCCAATCGCTCGGCGAAACGGTCTTCACCTGGGACGGCCTGCGCCTGCTGCACGAACAGCGCAACAGCCTGACCAGCCTGTATGTGTACGCCGACGGCAGCCACGAGCCCCTCGCTCGCATCGACGGAAGCGGCGCCCTGCAAAAAATTCGTTACTACCACAACGACCTTAACGGCCTGCCCGAACAACTGACCGAATCTGACGGCCATGTCGTATGGCACGCCCGTTACCAGGTCTGGGGAAACAACGCCGAAGAGGTCCGCGAGCCGTACTTCATCGAGGAACAGAATCTCAGATTTCAGGGCCAATACCTTGATCGCGAGACCGGACTGCACTACAACACCTTCAGGTTTTATGACCCGGATGTGGAAAGGTTTACGACGCCGGACCCGATTGGGCTGGCGGGTGGGATTAATCTCTATCAGTACGCGCCGAATCCTATTGAATGGATCGATCCGCTGGGCTTGGCGGCTTGCGACAAGAATGTAAACGCTCTACGTAATGGTCCCCAGAAAACAACAGTCAGCGTGAAATCCAAGGCCGAAGCCCACGAGTTGGTGACGGAAGCATTCCCAGGCGCCCAGAAGGTACGGGGTATTGGGCCACAGGATGCAACGGAAATCAGGAAAAAATACAAGATGGAGCAGTTCAAGAAGAAAGACGGCAAAGTCCGCTATAGAAAGGATTATCCAATAGACAAAGCTACCGGTCGTGTTTTCGGACATGACGATCCTAAAGGAACAGGACACGGCGAGTTCCCTCACATCAACATCAAGCGCGCAGATGGAACGATGGTTCGCATCGACATTACCGGCTGAGGACACCCCATGGAGCACTTGGTAAAAGCTCTAGAAGCAGGCAAACGGAGAGGGTATGACGAGGTCCGCCTGATCAACTCAATCAAGTATCTATTCCAATACGCAATAAAAAAAGAGAAGGGGGTCTACTCAACTTACTTTTTGATGATCGATGAATCTAAGTTCGATGTATTTGAGGACTACGCGGAAGAAGAGGTACTGACATTCCCGAAATTAGAAGACGCACTGCAATACTTGAACAAACAAGGCGCAGATATTCAAAAAATGAGAGCTATTAGAGGAGGTTTGCCCTTCTGACGTTGGTTCAGACATATGAAAACTACCAATTTAATGCTTTTATATGTCCAACTTCGTCTACCCGGACCTCCTGAGCGACGCTCTTTCCCACACGTCGATGATAGCTGACATCCTCGGCGGTGTACTTGAGGTTGCGGCTAACGTGACAATCACTGCCCTGGCGACGGCTGCCGTGGTGGCGGGAAGGCATTACGAAGGCGACCGGCACCGTCGGGGTATGTGTGTCAGGCGCGGTAGTGGGAGTGATAGTCGGCGTTGCGATGATCAAAACGGGCGCCGACAACGGGCTAAGTTCGTTGTGCGAGGACATTGGCAACAGCCTGTCTACTCGACTTAAGTAGTACAACAACGGAGCGGACGGTCATATTTTCTATGACATACCGAATTGAATGAAGAATAAATACCTTTTCAAAGGTTTGAACGAAAAAGAGCTTCCGGAAAACGCAGACGAAGCCGCCGTTTTTTTTGAAATGCGTAAGCTGAGCACTGAAGCAATACATGTAAAAACACTCGACAGCATTAAGGATGTCGAACATTGGCTCTCGGCTGAGTGGTACTACGTTGCCAATAACCTAGTCGCGCACAAAGGCAAAACGCTGATTTTCAAGGGCAGGGTTGTGCTTGCCGAACGATCAAACTTGGTGGTTTTTTTACACACTGCGATTGCCGATGAAGACCTGCGACCTCTCCTCATCTCTCCCTGCTTCAAAAAAGACGTCCGACAGGTGATATTCATCTCAGAGGATGAATGTCACCTGTATCTCGCTGATGCACTCTAGATTTTCGCATGTCAGCCTCTCAACGCAGCCCGCCTTGGAGACGCCCTGTCTCACACTTCGATGATGGCCGACATCCTCGGAGGTGTGCTTGAGGTTGCGGCTAAAGGGGCCATTACTGCGGTGGCGGTGGCGGTGGCGAGGATTGCTGTTGCGATCGGCGGGATCGGTGGGTGTATGCCGGGGGCGGTTGGTGGGGCTAATACGGCTTCGGGCGGATGATCGAAAAACGCAGTGCCCGGCACGGCACCCAACGGTTTGCCGACGACGCCGACAGCCGCCTCATCGAAGTGCGCAACCCGAACGGCCACGTCGTGCGCATGAACTACGACCCACTGGGCCGACGCATCGGCAAAACGCGAACACGACCAACAAGGCCAATTGCTTGGCCAAACGGTTTTAACATGGGACGGCCTGCGCCTGCTGCAACAACAGCGCAACACTCTGAGCAGCCTGTACGTCGACACGAACGGCACCCACGAACCCCCATCCCGCATTGACGGCAGCCGCACCCTTCCCCACACGCTAATGCGGGCAAGGGGCAACTATCTTCACCACTGCTGTTAAACCGCCAGCAACCGCTCCCGCAGCTTGCCAATTTCGTCGCGCATCTGCGCCGCGGCTTCGAACTCCAGGTCGCGCGCCAACTGGTACATCTTTTCCTCCAGTTGACGGATGCGCTTGGTGATCTCGCTCGGCGAGCGCAGTTCGGCTTCGTACTTGGCGTTCTCCTCGGCGGCCTTGGCCATGCCCTTGCGCTTCTTGCTGCGCGAGCCAGGGACGGTCGCGCCTTCCATGATGTCGGCAACGTCCTTGATCACGCTTTTCGGCGTGATGCCATTGGCCAGGTTGAACGCGATCTGTTTCTCGCGGCGACGATCGGTCTCTTCAATCGCACGTTCCATGGAGCCGGTGATACGGTCGGCGTAGAGGATCGCGCGGCCGTTGAGGTTTCGCGCAGCACGGCCGATGGTCTGGATCAGCGAGCGCTCGGAGCGCAGAAAGCCCTCCTTGTCGGCATCAAGGATCGCCACCAGCGAGACTTCCGGCATGTCCAGGCCTTCGCGCAGCAGGTTGATCCCCACCAGCACATCAAAGGTGCCCAGGCGCAGGTCGCGGATGATCTCGACGCGTTCGACGGTGTCGATGTCCGAGTGCAGGTAACGCACACGGACGCCGTGGTCGGCCAGGTAATCGGTCAAATCTTCGGACATGCGCTTGGTCAGCGTAGTCACCAGCACCCGCTCCTCGATCGCCACGCGCTTGTGGATTTCGGAAAGCAGGTCGTCCACCTGAGTCAACGCCGGGCGGATCTCGATCTGCGGATCGACCAGCCCGGTCGGACGCACGACCTGCTCGACCACACGTCCAGCGTGCTCGGCCTCATAGGGGCCCGGCGTCGCCGATACGAAGATGGTCTGCGGGCTGACGTTTTCCCACTCGTCGAAGCGCATCGGCCGGTTGTCCAGCGCCGACGGCAGGCGGAAGCCATACTCCACCAGCGTTTCCTTGCGAGAGCGGTCGCCCTTATACATAGCGCCGACCTGCGGCACGCTGACGTGGGACTCGTCGATGACCAACAGCGCGTCGGCGGGCAGGTAGTCGTACAGCGTCGGCGGCGGCGCCCCGGAAGGACGGCCCGACAGGTAGCGCGAGTAGTTTTCGATGCCGTTGCAGTAACCCAGCTCCAGGATCATCTCCAGATCGAAGCGAGTGCGTTGCTCCAGGCGTTGCGCTTCCACCAGCTTGTTGGCGCCGCGCAGGTATTCGAGGCGCTCGTTGAGCTCGGCCTTGATGCCTTCCATCGCGTCGAGCAGGGTTTCGCGCGGCGTTACATAGTGGCTTTTCGGGTAGAACGTGAAGCGCGGAAGCTTGCGGATGACTTCACCGGTCAGCGGATCGAACGCCGAGAGGCTTTCCACTTCGTCGTCGAACAGCTCGATGCGGATGGCTTCGAGGTCCGATTCTGCCGGGAAGATATCGATCACGTCGCCGCGCACCCGGAAGGTTGCCCGAGCGAAATCCATGTCGTTACGGGTGTATTGCAGATCGGCCAGGCGACGCAGCAGCGCGCGCTGGTCGAGTTTGTCGCCGCGATCGACGTGCAGCACCATGCGCAGATAGGTTTCCGGGCTGCCCAGGCCGTAAATGCACGACACCGTGGTGACGATGATCGAGTCCTTGCGCTCCAGCAGCGCTTTGGTCGCCGACAGGCGCATCTGCTCGATGTGGTCGTTGATCGACGCATCCTTCTCGATGAAGGTGTCGGACGACGGCACGTAGGCTTCCGGCTGGTAGTAGTCGTAGTAGGAAACGAAGTACTCGACGGAGTTGTTGGGGAAGAAGGCCTTGAACTCGCCATACAGCTGGGCGGCCAGGGTCTTGTTCGGCGCCAGCACGAGGGTCGGGCGCTGCACTTGCTGGATCACGTTGGCGATGCTGAAGGTTTTGCCCGACCCGGTCACACCCAGCAGCGTCTGGTGCGACAGCCCTGCGTCGATGCCTTCGACCAACTGACGAATCGCCTCCGGTTGATCACCGGCCGGCTCAAAACGGGTAACGAGTTGAAACTCGGACATAACGTACCTCTGGACAGGCTGCTGTCGGACCAGACACGCGGGACAAGTCCTGCAGCAACGCAATTGAGCACGGACGACTGATCCCGTCACGGAAAAGACGTACATAAGAGAAAGTGATGGGACTACAAATGGAGTCGACCTCCCCGCCTTTCAAGCCGCCATGGCAGATTAGTCCGCGGCACTGGACTAACGGTCGAAAATTTTTCCCGAAAACCCTGAAAAACCGCCCCCGGCCTGTCGCCCGCACCGGCGTGGGTCTCTATACTAGCTCCCCGTTTGTGCACCGCTCTAGTGCAATCGGCTGGAGCGACGCGACCCATTCACTCCTCACTCAGAGCCCCCGCACAATGAGCCTGTTCTCCGCTGTCGAAATGGCACCACGCGATCCTATCCTGGGCCTCAACGAAGCATTCAACGCCGATACCCGCACGACCAAGGTCAACCTGGGTGTGGGCGTTTACAGCAACGAAGAAGGGAAAATTCCGCTGCTGCGCGCCGTTGTCGAAGCGGAAGAGAATCGTGTTGCTCAACACGTGCCACGCGGTTACCTCCCGATCGACGGCATCGCCGCCTATGACAAGGCTGTGCAGACGCTGCTTTTCGGTGCCGAATCGCCGCTGCTGGCCTCGGGCCGGGTGATGACGGTGCAAGCGGTCGGCGGCACGGGTGCTCTGAAAATCGGCGCTGACTTCCTCAAGCAATTGTCCCCCGACGCCGTGGTGGCGATCAGCGACCCGAGCTGGGAAAACCACCGGGCGCTGTTCGAGACCGCTGGCTTCCCGGTGCAGAACTATCGCTACTACGACGCCGCCACCCATGACGTGAACCGCGCCGGCATGCTCGAAGACCTGCAGAACCTGCCGTCGGGCTCGATCGTCGTGCTGCACGCCTGCTGCCATAACCCGACCGGTGTCGACCTGACACTGGAAGACTGGAAAAAGGTGCTTGAGGTGCTCAAGGCCAAGGGGCATGTGCCGTTTTTGGACATGGCCTATCAGGGCTTCGGTGATGGCATCGAGGAAGACGCGGCGGCGGTTCGGTTATTTGCCGACAGCGGCCTGACTTTCTTCGCCTCGAGCTCATTTTCGAAGTCTTTTTCGCTGTACGGCGAGCGGGTCGGCGCGTTGTCGATCGTGACCGATTCGAAAGAGGAAACGGCTCGCGTTTTGTCTCAGGTCAAGCGTGTGATCCGCACGAACTATTCCAACCCGCCGACCCATGGGGCGACTATCGTTGCGACGGTGTTGAACAGCCCTGAGTTGCGTAGCAAGTGGGAGGAGGAGTTGGGCGAGATGCGTCAGCGGATTCGTGCGATGCGTGAGGAGATGACGCAGCGTCTGGCGAATAACGCGGCGGGGCAGGATTTCAGTTTTGTGGCGCGCCAGCGGGGGATGTTTTCGTATTCGGGTCTGACGACGCCGCAGGTTCATCGCTTGCGCAATGAGTTCGGGATTTATGCGTTGGATACGGGGCGGATTTGTGTGGCGGCGTTGAACAAGGGGAATATCGAGGCTGTTACTGCAGCGATTCTCGCCGTTATCTGACAGCAGCGCTGGGGCTTGGAGATCAAGATCAAGAGCGTCTGCCTGGGGGCAGACTGTTTCGCCTTCGGCGAGTTACTTGGAAAACGCACCCCAAGTAACCAAGGGTGCCTGCTCTCGGTTGGGCCCGACTTCGTCGGGTTCCCTCACTCCGACGACACTCCGTGGGCCCGCGCCGAACGGACATCCATGTCCTGACGGCGCTCTCGCCGCATCCATGCGGCTCGACCCACTCCGCGTCGTCTGCGTTCGGCCTGCACCAAAGTCGCGATGGGTGTCGGCTGAACTTCCTGCGTACGAAGATCAAAAGCGGATCACGAGCGGATCAAAAGCTTCCCGGCTAAAGCCGGTCCCACTAGGAAACCGCGCACGCCTGTGCGACTGGCTTTCCCGGCTGAAGCCGGTCCCACTCACAAACCGCGGGCACCGGTGGGACCGGCTTCAGCCGGGAAGCGTTTGATTTTTGTGATCGTTCCCACGCTCTGCGTGGCAATGCAGTGCCAGACGCTTCGCGTCACCCGCTTGGGCAACCTGATGACGCTGACCGGCGCTGACAATAACAGTCTGTCAGACGATGCCAATCAGCACTTTGATCGAACCCTTGCCCGCCGTTGCCCTCGAATCGTTAAGTCCCCAGAACGGGATATGACAGAAGAGGTGCATATGGTTACCCAGAACAATGATCCATCCCTCAATCGCAATGACCCGGCGATCAATCCCGAGACTCCGGACAGCAGCCTGGCGCAGAACGATGCGTTGAAACAGCAGCAAAGCGGGTCGCAGGGCCAGGCGCCTGATGCAACGCAGACGCAGGAAAACAACGGTGCTGCGGAGGGTGAGAAGAACAGCTTTACTCCTGATTTCGAGCCCCATGAGCATGAGTCACCGGACACGACCAAAGCGGCGCGACAAACCGGTGAGGTCGATAAGGACATTGATACGGCTGACAGTTAAGGCTTGCTACTGAGTTCCGGTTACGGATTTATTGTCTAGCGCCGTCCGTAGGAGCCGGCTTGGCGGCGAACGTGTCGAGTCAGTCGGGAAAAAGGCGACCGACACATGGCATTCGCCAGCAAGCCGGCTCCTAAAGTGGTATGCGGGCCTTGTTATTCCTGCAGCACTCCTGCCGTGTGCCGGCGCAATATGCTTTGCGCTCACCTCGCGTATCTTTGATTGCGTAGCTTGCTAACAACACGGCACCATCGCGCCTCTGCCTGCGCCCGCAGGTCTGCCTGAATTTCATTTCGGAGCGTTGTCGATAATGGTCCAGCCCGTCATTGAGGATTCTCCCCGCGTCGGTAACAAACTGACGCCCCGTGAATTTCGCGGCATGGCCGCAATTTTGATCTCCATTGCCCTGGCGACTCTCGACACGGCCATCGCCAATACCGCCCTCCCCGCCATTGCCGCCGATTTACACGCGTCACCCGCAGCCTCGGTTTGGATCATCAATGCCTACCAGCTTGCAGCGGTGGCGACCCTATTGCCGTTTGCCGCGCTGGGCGGTGTGCTCGGCCATCGCCGGGTGTACCTGGGCGGGTTGATTCTGTTCGTGGTGTCCTCGGCGCTGTGCGCGCTTGCCTGGTCGTTGCCCTCGCTGATCATCGCCCGCGTGCTGCAAGGCGTCGGCGCGAGCGCGATCATGAGCGTCAACGCGGCGCTGATCGGCTCGATCTTTCCCCATGAGCGGCTTGGCCGAGGGTTGGGCATGAATGCGCTGGTGGTCGGTAGGTCGTTTTCCATCGGCCCAACCGTTGCCTCGCTGGTGCTGTCAGTGGCGAGCTGGCCATGGCTGTTCGCGATCAACCTGCCCATCGGCCTGTTCGCGCTAGTGTTTGCCTGGAACTCCCTGCCTGTCACCCGGCTTGGCTCCCTGCCCTTCGACCGCCTGACGGCGATGCTCAACGTGATCACTTTCGGCGCGCTGATTTTCGCCTTGAGTCAGGCGGCTCAGCTGGGTTCGATGAGCAGTGTGATGATCGCGCTGGCGATCTTTCTCGTGGGCGGCGCGCTGATGCTCAAGCGTGAAGCCGGGCACCCCGCGCCGATGTTTCCGCTGGACCTGCTCAAGCGTCCGATGTTCGCGCTGTCGGCCCTGACCGCTTTCTGCTCCTTCGCCACACAAGGGTTGGCCTTTGTCTCGCTGCCGTTCTTCTTCGAGACCACGCTGGGTCGCGACCCGGTGCAGACCGGGTTTTTGATGACGCCCTGGTCGGTGGTGGTGGCGATGATCGCGCCGGTCGCCGGGCGGATGTCCGACCGGTATCCGCCAGGGTTGCTGGGCGGTATCGGGCTGGCCATGTTGTGCCTGGGCATGCTGTCGCTGGCGAGCATGCCGGCCGACGCCAGCGTGGTCTCGATCACCGCGCGAATGGTGCTGTGCGGCATCGGCTTTGGCTTCTTTCAGGCGCCGAACCAGAAAGCGCTGATGACCAGCGCCCCCAAGGAGCGCTCCAGCGGGGCCAGCGGCACGATTGCCACGGCACGCTTGATCGGTCAGGCGACTGGCGCCGCTCTGGTGGCGCTGAGCTTCGGCATTTCCAGCAGCCACGGGCCGGTGCTGGCGTTAAGCATCGGTGCGGGCTTTGCGGCCGTGGGCAGTGTAGCGAGTGGATTGCGACTGGTGACCAAAAACACGGCCAATCCCAAGCCATAGGGCAAGCCATGCTGTTGTGCATGCTACCGGGGCAGGATCAGGCAAGCATCACGTAGGACTGGGCCATCGCATTGCCGCGCAAGGTTTCTAACATGGAGATCTTCTACCAACGGCTTCGCCCTCGTGAGGATATGCGCAATGAGCAAAACCAAAACTCTTTTCATCACCGGTGTCAGCAGCGGCTTCGGCCAGGCGCTGTCGCAGCAGGCGTTGGCAGCGGGTCATGTGGTGATCGGAACCCTGCGTAACTCCCAGGCTGTGCAGGCATTCGAGGCGCAGGCACCGGGCCGCGCCCACGGCGTGCTGCTGGATGTCACCGATTTCGACGCCATTGACCGGGTTGTGGCCGACACTGATAAAGCGTTTGGGCCCATCGACGTGCTGGTCAACAACGCTGGCTACGGCCATGAAGGCATTCTTGAAGAGTCACCGCTGGAAGAGTTGCGCCGCCAGTTCGACGTCAACGTGTTTGGCGCAGTGGCGATCATGAAAGCCTTCGTGCCGTTGTTTCGCGAGCGCCGGAGCGGTCACATTCTCAACGTCACGTCGATGGGCGGGTTCATGACGCTGCCGGGGATTTCCTACTACCACGGCAGCAAGTTCGCACTGGAGGGCATCTCCGAGTCGCTGGGCAAGGAGCTCAAACCGTTCAACGTGTTCGTCACTGCGGTGGCGCCGGGGTCGTTCCGCACCGACTGGGCCGGGCGCTCGATGCAGCGCTCGCCACGGCAGATCGCCGATTACGACGCCAGCTTCGACCCGGTGCGCCAGGCGCGTGCTGAACGCAGCGGTAAGCAGCCCGGCGATCCGGTCAAGGCGGCAGAAGCCATGCTCAAGCTGATCGACAGCAAAAACCCGCCCGCGCATTTGTTGCTGGGCAGTGATGCGCTGAAGATGGTTCGGGAGAAGCTGGCACAACTCGAAGCCGAGTTTGCGGAATGGGAAGAGGTGTCGCGGTCGACGGATGGATAAAGTCCGCGGCCGCGCACAACTGTAGGAGCGCGCTTGCCCGCGAATGCAATCTGCCTGTGACCTTTGCATCGTTTGATACACCGCCTTCGCGGGCAAGCGCGCTCCTACAGGTAATGCGTTAACGGGAACATCCGCGCAGGCCGTCTTGCAACGCTACACCCCACCCCGACTGAATATGCGGATGACTTCGTCCAGGTGCGCGGCCATCGCATTGCGGGCAGCTTCAGCGTCGCGGTTTTGCAGGGCGTCGAGGATCAGGCGGTGTTCGTGCTCCGAACGGAATGGCATGTCGTCAGAGGTGTAGTGGGCCTGCAACCGCTGGAACATGCTGCCGTACTGGTGACCGAGCAGGTGCTTGATCATCAGTGCGTAGGCCGGATTGCCCGAGGCCTGGGCGATGCGGATATGGAACAGCCGGTCGCCGGGATGCGTATGCGAATGCGCGCGGTTGTCACGGGTATTGCGCTCGAAGGCCTCGCGGATCGCGTCGAGGTCCTCGTCACTGGCGTTCTGCGCCGCCAGCGCGGCAGCTTCCGGCTCGATCAGACGGCGCGCCTGAAGTAACGCGAAGGGCGGAATTTCCGCGCTGAAATCCACCTCGATGCCCAACTCCGGATCGACTTCCTTCCACTGATCCCGGGTGACCTGCGTCATCACCGGCTCATCGGTCAGCGCCCTCCCCGGCGGCTCGCACACCAGCACGCCATTGCCCACCCGGACATCCACCAGCCCGATCACTTCCAGGGCAATCATCGCTTCGCGCACCGACGCCCGGCTCACGCCCAACATTTTGGCCAGCTCACGTTCGGCCGGCAGGCGGCTGCCCGGAGGAAATTCACGGCTGTCGATCAGCGCCCGAAGCTGGTCGGCGATCTGGCGATAAAGTCGCTGGTTATCAATTACTTGGATTGGCATCGGCGGTCGGCTCGGCGTTTTTCAACGCAGTGGAACAGGCAGAACATCAAAAATTGACCTTGTTGCGGTCCGCATCTGGTGCTAAAAACAGGACCAATGGCCTGACCATTGGAGCGCTGCACCGAGCGGAGCATAGCAAACCCGAAAGGGCTGCGTGCAGTCCGTATCGGCGGACGAAGCGACGCGATGGCCGGCCGGCAGACCCCACAAGACGGGTCGTCTCAACAATAACAACAAGGGATCACCATGGACCTCACCGGTAAGCGAGTGCTCATCACTGCCGCCGCCCAGGGCATCGGTCAAGCCAGCGTCGAGGCATTTCTGAATGCTGGCGCGGAGGTCTTCGCCGTCGACATTAACGGCGCGGCACTGGACCACCTGCAAAGCGTGCACAAACGTGTGCTGGACGTCACCGACCACGCCGCCATCGAGCGTCTGGCCGCCGAAGTGGGCGCGCTAGACGTGCTGTTCAACTGCGCGGGCGTGGTGCACAGCGGCAATATCCTCGAATGTTCCGAAGACGACTGGCGCTTCGCCTTCGACCTCAACGTCACCGCCATGTACAAAATGATCCGCGCCTTCCTGCCGGCGATGCTGGCGAACGGCGGCGGTTCGATCATCAACATGTCGTCGGTCGCCTCGGCCATCAAGGGCGTGCCCAATCGCTTCGCCTATTGCGCGAGCAAGGCCGCAGTCATCGGGATTACCCGCTCGGTGGCCGCCGATTTCGTCGGGCAGAACATCCGTTGCAACTGCATCTGCCCCGGCACCGTGGAATCGCCGTCTTTACGCCAGCGTGTCGCCGATCAGGCCGCCCGCGAGGGGCGTGACGAAGCCGAGGTGTACGCGGCGTTCGAAGCCCGCCAGCCCATCGGCCGCCTGGGCACGCCTCAGGAAATTGCTCAACTGGCGCTGTACCTTGGCTCGCCAGCCAGCAGCTTTACCACCGGCACGGCGCAAATCATCGACGGCGGCTGGAGCAACTGAGCTTGCCCGCCCATCCCTTTCGTACCCACTCACACCGACTTCACGTCTAGAGGACACCCCATGAAACTGTTGCGTTACGGCGAACCCGGTCAAGAACGTCCTGCCCTGCTGGACAGCAACGGCGGCATTCGCGACCTGTCCGACCTGATCGGCGATTTGTCCGGCACAGCCCTGAGCCCGGAGAGCATCGCCCATTTGCAGTCGCTGGACCCAAATACCTTGCCGCTGGTGGAGGGCACACCGCGCATCGGCCCGTGTGTGGGCAAGATCGGCAAGTTCATCTGCATCGGCTTGAACTACGCCGACCACGCGGCGGAAACCGGCGCCGACATTCCCAAAGAGCCCATCATTTTCAACAAGTGGACCAGCGCGATTGTCGGGCCGAACGACAACGTGGAGATCCCGCGCAATTCGAAGAAGACCGACTGGGAAGTCGAGCTGGGTGTGGTCATCGGCAAGGGTGGACGCTACATCGACGAAGCCGACGCCCTGGAGCACGTAGCCGGCTACTGCGTGATCAACGATGTGTCGGAGCGTGAGTTTCAGATCGAGCGCGGCGGCACCTGGGACAAGGGCAAAGGCTGTGACACCTTCGGCCCGATCGGCCCCTGGCTGGTGACCCGCGACGAAATCGCCGACCCGCACCAGCTCAACCTGTGGCTGGAAGTGGATGGCAAGCGTTACCAGAACGGCAACACGCGCACCATGATTTTCCAGATCCCGAAACTGGTCAGCTACTTGAGCCAGTTCATGAGCCTGCAACCGGGCGACGTGATTTCCACTGGCACACCGCCGGGCGTGGGCCTGGGTATCAAGCCGGAACCGGTATTCCTGCGGGCCGGACAGCGCATGCGGCTGGGCATAGAAGGGCTGGGTGAGCAGGAGCAGTTGACGGTCGACGCCTGAGGCAGCTGGCGTAACCGGACAGCTGTCGACGCATTACCTGTGGGAGTGAGCTTGCTCGCGAAAAGGCCGGTAAATCCGCTGAATCTCTGCGGACAGGAATACCGCCTTCGCGAGCAAGCTCACTCCCACAGGATCTCCACCGACCCAAGATCATGCGGTGCGAAGAAGACAGGTTTTTCACTAATTCCAGGTAAGCCGCGCTGCCAATAACAACGCCAAAGGGACTCGCCATGACCACCATTACCGCTGTACGCGTCGAAGACATTCGTTTCCCCACCTCGCAATTGCTCGACGGTTCGGACGCCATGAACCCGGACCCTGATTATTCAGCGGCTTACGTCATTCTCGAAACCGATCACCCTACCCTTCAGGGCCACGGCCTGACGTTCACCATCGGCCGCGGCAACGAGATCTGCTGCGCGGCCATCAACGCGTTGGCCGGGATCATGGTCGGTCTGAAGCTGGAGTGGATCGCCGAAGACATGGGGCGCTTCTGGCGCCACGTCACCAGCGACAGCCAGCTGCGCTGGATCGGCCCGGACAAGGGGGCCATTCACCTGGCCACCGGTGCAGTGGTCAATGCCGCGTGGGACCTTTGGGCCAAGTCAGAGGGTAAACCGGTGTGGCAACTGGTGGCCGAGATGACCCCGGAGCAGCTGGTGCGCTGCATCGATTTTCGCTACATCACCGATTGCATCACGCCGGACGAGGCCCTGACGCTGCTGACCGAACGTGCCGAGGGCAAGGCGCAACGTATGCAGGCGCTGATGGCGGACGGTTACCCCTGCTACACCACGTCGGCCGGATGGCTGGGTTACCCGGACGACAAACTGCGGCGCCTGTGTCAGGAGGCGGTGGACGGTGGTTTTTCCCATATCAAACTGAAGGTCGGCCGCGACTTGCAGGACGACATCCGCCGCGTGCGCATCGCCCGCGAAGTGTTGGGGCCGGAGCGGCATCTGATGATCGATGCCAATCAGGTCTGGGAGGTCAACGAGGCCATTGACTGGGTCCGCGAACTGGCCTTCGCCGCGCCGTGGTTCATCGAAGAACCGACCAGCCCGGACGACGTCGAGGGCCACCGCGCCATTCGTTTCGGGGTCCAGCCGGTGAAGGTCGCCACGGGCGAAATGTGCCAGAACCGCATCGTCTTCAAGCAGCTGATCATGCGTGAGGCGATTGACGTGGTGCAGATCGATGCCTGCCGTCTGGGCGGGGTCAACGAGGTGCTGGCAGTGATGCTCATGGCCGCCAAATATCATCTCCCGGTGTGCCCCCACGCCGGCGGCGTCGGGCTGTGCGAGTACGTACAGCACCTGTCGATGATCGATTTTCTGTGCATTGCCGGCACCCATGAGGGCCGCGTGGTCGAGTTCGTCGATCACCTGCACGAGCACTTCGTCGACCCGTGCGTGATCCGCGACGCGGCGTACATGCCGCCCACCGCGCCGGGTTTTTCGATCGAGATGAAGGCCGCTTCGCGGGCGCGGTATGCATACAAAGGCTGAGCACATCGCCGGACCCTTGTAGGAGCGCGCTTGCCCGCGAATGCGTCCGACCAGACGCTGCTGAGTCGCCTGGCACATCGGGTTCGCCAGCAAGCCGGCTCCTACAAATTCGCGCCTCTGCGGAACTTGCGTCAGGCATGAAACGGACGGAGTACAACAACAATGTCGTCCCGACACTCAAGCGTTCCGGCATCCCCCTTGCGGGTGGATGCTCACCAGCATTTCTGGACCTACACGCCACAGGACTACCCGTGGATTGACGAGCGCCATGCGCCGTTGCAACGGGATTTCCTGCCGGATGATTTGAAGCCATTGCTGGACCAGCACGGCGTCGACGGCTGCATTGCCGTGCAGGCGCGGCAGAGCCTTGACGAGACGGGCGCACTGCTCGCCCATGCCACCACCCACCCGTGGATTCTCGGCGTGGTGGGCTGGGTCGATTTGCGCGCGGATGATCTGGACACGCAGCTGGCGCGCTGGGCAAACGCGCCGAAACTGGTGGGGTTTCGCCATCTTGTTCAGGACGAGCCCGCGCCCTCTCTGTTCCTTAAGGACCCGGCGTTCGCCCGTGGCATGCACCACCTGCAACGCCACGGCCTGGCGTACGACGTACTGATTAAAGACAAAGACCTGCACGCCGCTGCTGACTTCTGCCGACGTCACGATCAGCATCACCTGATCCTCGATCACCTCGGCAAGCCCGACCTGTCCCTGGAAGACCCCATCGCCTGGGCTGACCGTCTCGCCCCGCTGGCCGCCCTGCCCCATGTTGCCTGCAAGCTGAGCGGCCTGATCACCGAAGCAGACTGGCAACACTGGCGGGCGGTGGAACTGCTGCCCTATTTCTACCTGGCCCTCGAGCTGTTCGGTCCGGACCGGCTGATGTTCGGCTCCGACTGGCCGGTTTGCCAACTGGCCGGCAGTTACGGCCAGGTCCACCACCTCTTCGACACCGCCATCAGCAGCCTCTCCACCGCTGAGCAAGACGCGCTGCGCGGCGGCACCGCCCTTCGCCTTTACGGCCTTCAAGGAAACTGCCCATGAATCTGCATCTGCAAGACAAAGTGTTCATCGTCACCGGCGGCGGCTCGGGGATCGGCGCGGCCATCTCGCTGGGGCTGGCGGAGGAAGGCGCGATCCCGGTGATCTTCGCCAACCAGCCGCTGCCCGCCGAGCTGGCCGCTGAACTGGACCGACGCCAGCCGCAGACGCTGTTCGTGCAGGTCGAGCTGCGCGACGAGGCAGGCTGTGCAGCGGCAGTGAGCCAGGTGCTCGAACGGTTCGGGCGCCTCGACGGGCTGGTCAACAACGCCGGGGTCAATGACAACGTCGGACTGGACGCCGGCCGCAGCGCGTTTGTCGAGTCGCTGGAAAAAAACCTCATTCATTACTACGTCATGGCCCATCTGTGCGTCGATGCGCTGAAGGCCAGCAAAGGCGCCATCGTCAACATCGGCTCGAAAACCGCCCTCACCGGCCAGGGCGGCACCAGCGGCTACACCGCATCCAAAGGGGGGCAACTGTCGCTGACCCGGGAGTGGGCCGCGTCGCTGCTGGCCGACGGTGTGCGGGTCAACGCGGTAATCCCGGCCGAGGTCATGACGCCGCTGTACGAACGCTGGATTTCCAGCTTCGAGGACCCACAGGCCAAGCTGGCAAAGATTGTCGAGAAGATCCCGCTCGGCCAGCGCATGACCACGCCGACGGAAATCGCCGACAGCGTGCTGTTCCTGCTCTCCTCGCGCGCTTCACACACCACCGGGCAATGGTTGGTGGTGGACGGCGGCTATACGCATCTCGACCGGGCACTGACATGAGCAGCGATACGCGCAGTGACCTGGCCAATGACAGCAACGGACAACGCCTGTGCATGGCCCTGGACCTGGCCGATGACCCGGCGCTGATCGCCGAATACGAGCGGGTGCACCGGCGCATCTGGCCGGAAATCGCCGAGCACTTGCGCCGTCAGGGCGTGCTCGACATGCAGATCTGGCGACTGGGCACGCGGCTGTTCATGGTCATGGACACCACCGCGGCGTTCAGCGCTGAAGGAATGGATCAGGCATCGGCGGCCCACCCCAAGGTGCAGGAATGGGAGGCGTTGATGTGGCGGTTTCAGAAGCCGACGCCGTGGACCGAGCCCGGGAATAAATGGCAGCCCATGGCGCAGATTTTCAGCCTGGCAGATCAGCCGCCTTGAAGCGCTTCAATGTCAGGAGTGGGATTGCCCGCGATGGGGCCGGCACATTCAACCTCACTGGCGGCTGACATACCGCAATCGCGGGCAAGCGCGCTCCTGCAAGTCCTTGGAGTGATGCGACCCCCGGCGTTAACCGAACATCCGCTTCATCACGCTGCACGCTTTAACAACAACAATAAGGAGAGCGTTATGTTGACCAAAGACACCAAGATCCACACCCCGGTCTATCGCCACGCCGCGCCGTCGGTACGGGTGGCGTTGATGCTGGTGACCAGTCTGTTCTTTCTGTGGGGCCTGTCATATGGCCTGCTCGACGTGTTGAACAAGCATTTTCAGGAAACCCTGCACGTCAGCAAGGCCCAGTCCGGGCTGCTGCAGGCCGCCTACTTCGGCGCGTATTTCATCATCGCCTTGCCCGCTGGCCTGCTGATGGATCGCTTCGGCTATAAGGCCGGGATCCTGCTGGGGCTGTGCCTGTATGCCGCCGGCGCGTTGCTGTTCATGCCTGCCGCCAACGCGGCGAGCTTCCCGTTTTTTCTGTTTGCGCTGTTCGTGATTGCGCTGGGGCTGGGCTGTCTCGAGACCGCCGCCAACCCTTACGCCACCGTGCTGGGTGACCCAAAGGGCGCGGAGCGACGGCTGAACCTGGCGCAATCGTTCAACGGCCTGGGGCAGTTCGTCGGGCCACTGCTCGGCGGCGCGTTGTTCTTCGGCGGCAGCAATGCCGGCAGCGACAACAGTTCGCTGCAGACCACCTACGTGGTCATCGCCGTGATTGTGCTGCTGGTCGCCGCGCTGTTTGCCCGCACGCCGATGCCCGACCTGCGCGAGCAGGAGTCGAGCCTCCAGCGCGGTGACAGCAAGACGCTCTGGCAGCACCGCGAGTTTGTCGGCGGCGTGGTCACACAGTTTTTCTACGTCGCGGCGCAGGTGGGCGTGGGCGCGTTCTTTATCAACTACGTCACCGAACACTGGGCCAGCATGACCAGCCAGACCGCCGCTTACCTATTGTCGGTGGCGATGATTTGCTTCATGTGTGGACGGTTTTTCAGCACTTGGTTGATGGGCCGCATCCCGGCGCAGCGGCTGCTGATGGTCTATGCGTGGATCAACGTTGCGCTGTGTGCAGTGGTGGTCAGCGGCGTGGAAAGCGTGTCGGTGGTGGCGCTGGTGGCGGTGTTCTTCTTCATGTCGATCATGTTCCCGACGATCTTCGCCATGGGCGTGAAAAACCTCGGCCCGCACACCAAGCGCGGCAGCTCGTTTCTGATCATGGCCATCGTGGGCGGCGCGCTGATGCCGTATTTCATGGGACTGGTGGCGGATCACTTCTCCACAGCGCTGGCGTACCTGCTGCCGCTGGGGTGTTTTGTGGTGGTGGCGTTTTATGGACGCAGCGGTTTGACCGGGCGTGAGGCGTGATTGTGGGACCGGCTTTAGCCGGGAAGAGGCCAGTGACATCACCCTCACTTTTGCGACGTGACGACTGGCGCTTTCCCGGCTGAAGCCGGTCCCACAAATCGGGTTTTAGGCAGTGCCAGTCGGTGTGCGCGATGCCCCTGTGGGACTGGCTTTAGCCGGGAAGAGGCCGGTGGCATCAGCCTCAGTCTTGCAGCCTGACGACTGGCGCTTTCCCGGCTGAAGCCGGTCCCACAAATCGGGGTTTTAGCCAGTGCCAATCGGTGTGCGCGATGCCCCTGTGGGACCGGCTTTAGCCGGGAAGAGGCCAGTGGCATCACCCTCACTTTTGCGGCGTGACGACTGGCGCTTTCCCGGCTGAAGCCGGTCCCACAAATCGGGGTTTTAGCCAGTGCCAATCGGTGTGCGCGATGCCTTTGTGGGACCGGCTTTAGCCGGGAAGATGCCAGTGACATCACCCTCACTTTTGCGACGTGACGACTGGCGCTTTCCCGGCTGAAGCCGGTCGCACAAATCGGGTTTTAGGCAGTGCCAGTCGGTGTGCGCGATGCCCCTGTGGGACTGGCTTTAGCCGGGAAGAGGCCGGTGGCATCAGCCTCAGTCTTGCAGCCTGACGACTGGCGCTTTCCCGGCTGAAGCCGGTCCCACAAATCGGGGTTTTAGGCAGTGCCAGTCGGTGTGCGCGATGCCCCTGTGGGACTGGCTTTAGCCGGGAAGAGGCCGGTGGCATCAGCCTCAGTCTTGCAGCCTGACGACTGGCGCTTTCCCGGCTGAAGCCGGTCCCCACAAATCGGGGTTTCAGCCAGTGCCAATCGGTGTGCGCGATGCCTTTGTGGGACCGGCTTAAGCCGGGAAGAGGCCGGTGGCATCAGCCTCAGTCTTGCAGCCTGACGACTGGCGCTTTCCCGGCTGAAGCCGGTCCCACAATGTGTGCGCGGTCAGTCAGGACAGCGGGCAGTTGCTGCAGTAGTCAAGGCTGTCGACACGGTAGCGGATGCAGCATACTCGGCGTTGGCGCTTCAGTTCGCTTTGCCCGTGTACCTTCATATAGCACACGGGTTGGTAAAGCGGATTGCGGCGGCCGTCCGGCAAATGTCGGGCGTTGAGTAACTGGCGGCCGTGACTAAGATCGGCATGGGGCATCGCGTTTGCCAACACCCCCAACAGCCATTCGAAGTAGTTGCCGGCGTTGCTCCACAGCACTTTCGGCGACAGGCGCACGTGGCGGGCCAATGCTTCGATGAACGGCCTGAGGTGATGATTGAGCAGCCCGTCGAAGCGCTCGAAAGAGTTCACCGGAGCTGGCGCCCAGCGCTGCCCCGAATGAGGTAATTTGAAGGCGGCAGGCAGACCGCTTTCGTCAAGGATCAGTTGCAGGCGATCGAGTTGCAGCGGCAGACGATGGTCGAGGATCAATGACGCAGCCACCACCGGCGGGATCAGTTGGATGAAGTAGTACTTGCTCCAGATCGACGCCAGCCCGCGCGGGTCGCTGTCGGGGTAGGCAGCGCCGAACCCCGTCAGGACATCGTTCAGGTAATGGCCGGTGAGGAACGTGAGAATAGGCACGCCCTCACGGGGATCGTCGGGCAGCACCAGAACATCGCGGTAGTGCTCGAAGTCACCGATGAACAGCGGCGCCAGCGCAGGTATCACGCCGAGACTCGCTGTGCTGGTGCGATCAGCCGCATGGCGTCAATGAGACTGCTGCCGTGCCAGTACCCACAACCCCTGCTCCAGCGCCGGAAACAGGCTGTTGTTGAAGTTGTTCCAGCGCAACTCAAGGATGGTGTCGTCCGGCGCGATGGGGGTGTCGAGCACGTCAAACACCACCTCCCCCGAATCGATCCCGTTGTCGACGTAATGGAACGACGCACCGGTCATGTCCACCACCGGGATGTCGATCATCTCCCGCGTCGACCAGTTGACCACTTTCTTGCCGCGAGCCCCGTACAGCGCGTCCAGGGTGGCGTAGGCGCCGCGCCGTTCGTATGGCGATTCCAGCCGTGTGATGCCTGGGTGCACGTTGAAAATCCGTCGATGGAAATCAGCGCCTTCGCGCACCAGTTCGTCGAGGATCACCAGCAGTCCGTCCAGCACCACCACATCGGCTTTCAAAGCGTGGAGCCTCTCCCCCAGCCGGCGCTCAAAATCGGCTTTGCCCGCCAGCCGCGCGCTGTCGCCCAAAGGCAGGGCGCGATAGCTCGACGGCACA
Organism: Pseudomonas lutea; assembly: GCF_000759445.1. Lineage (NCBI taxonomy): Bacteria > Pseudomonadati > Pseudomonadota > Gammaproteobacteria > Pseudomonadales > Pseudomonadaceae > Pseudomonas > Pseudomonas lutea. The sequence continues at coordinate 360,908 of NZ_JRMB01000001.1, read as the reverse complement.
TTTTCCAGCAAATCGTCCACCTTGCGTCCCTGCACTGTCAGGCCCGGCGGATAGAACCAGTGCGCGCCCTGCCCCGGCGCAAAACCGTAGTCCTTGATGCTCTCCCGGTCGCGGGCGGACTCGGGGTTTTCGTCGTAGATGATTGCTTCCAGCGAGTAGTGGTCGCCCAGCGCCGTGGTGTTGAGCGCGTTGACCAGATACTCCAGCGGCGAAGTCATGTAGCGCTGCTCGCCGTGGTAATCGACGTATTGACCGGCCTTGTCGGCGGCTGCGTTACGCAACGACCAGATGTAAACAAGCTTGGTTTTGGGCATGGATGTCGGACTCAAGTGAGCGTGTGCAAGGTGTGGCCGCTGACGCCTTCGGCCATCGCGACCACCACTTTGCGTTCGCCGGTGAAGGGCTTGCGCGAGTGCGCGGTGAGCATGTTGTCGAGCATCAGCACGTCCCCGGTCTGCCAGGGAAAGACCACTTCGCACTCAGCGAGCACGCCGCGAATTTCCGCCAGCGCATCGGCTTCCAGCGGGCTGCCGTCGCCGTAATAGACGTTACGTGGCAAGCCTTCTTCGCCGACGGTGTCGAGGAGGATTTCCTGCATTTCCTCGTCCAGATTCGATAGGTGAAACAGGTGCGCCTGGTTGAACCAGACCCAGTCTTTGCTGCGTGGGTGTTGCGCCACGCCCTGCACCAACTGACGGGTGCGCAGGTCGCCTTCTTCGTTCCAGTCGCACTGAATGCCACGGGTGCGGCAGTACGCTTCGACGTCGCTGTGACGGTCGGTGTTGAACACCTGTTGCCAGGTCAGGTCGAGGCCGTTGCCGTAGTTGCGCACGTACATCAGGCGCTTTTCTTCGAAGCGTTTGCGCAGCGCCGGACTGATGCGCTGGTACACGCGACGGCTGTCGGCAATCGGCGTCTCGCCTCCGCTGACAGCGGCTTTGGCGCAGTAGAAGAAGATGCGCATGGGCCATTCGGTGGTGTAGGCCTGTTCGTTGTGCAGCGGGATCGAGCGGTGCGCCGGGTATTCGGTGGAGGTGTAGACGCCTTTGCCGTCAACCTGCGTGCGCGGCGTGGAGCCGAATTCATAGTTGAGCAGCGGATGGCCAAAAGAAGCGGCAAAGCGCTGGAAGCCTTCAACGCCTTCGCTGCTGAACCCGCTGAAGAGGATGGCGCCGTCGCGCTCCAGCGACTGGTCGACGATGTTGCGCAGGGCGTCGAATTCGGCGGCCAGGCTGACCCCGGGCTGGGCGGGCTGGATGCGCAGGGGGAAGCCGGCTTCAAGGCGCAGGCGGTCGGGCGCAAGCATGCGCATGTTCATGGGTTGTACGCTCCCTGGGGATGGTGGAGGGTTCAGGCCATGGCCTTGCGCAGGCTGAGGGGGCGCATGTCGGTCCAGACGGTTTCGATGTGGTTGAGGCAGGTTTGTTTGTCGCCTTCGACGCCGGTGCTTTTCCAGCCTTCAGGGATGGCTTTGTAGTCGGGCCAGATGGAGTACTGTTCTTCGTGGTTGATGACGACCAGGAAGCGTGTGTTTTCGCTGTCGAAGCTCATGGTTAAACCCTCGTGGTGTGGATGGGCGCAGGTGAGCGCGCCCTTACCTGAAAGACGAATGAGGGCACCAAGTGGTTAGTTTTTTTTGTGAAAACATTTTGAAGATCAAGATCAAGGGCGTCTGCTTGGGGGCAGACTGTTTCGCCTTCGGCGAGTTACTTTTAAAAAGCACTAAAAGTAACCAAAAGTGCCTGCCTGGTTAGGTCCCTCCTTCGTCGGGATACCCTCACTCCGGTCTTGCTCCGTGGGCCCGCGCCGAACGGGCATCCTTGCCCTGACGGCGCTCTCGCCGCATCCATGCGGCTCGGCCCACTGCGCAAGACCTGCGTTCAGCCTGCACCCAAGTCGCGATTGGGGTGACTGGACTGGCTGTGTACGAAGATCAAGAGCAGATCCAGAGCAAATCAAGAGCAAATCAAGGGCAGATTGATGATTGTTCCCATGCTCCGCGTGGGCATGCCGCTCTGGACGCTCCGCGTCCGGCCTGGTGACGTGACGCGGAGCGTCGGGGGATGCATGCTAACGCGGAGCGTGGGCACGATCGGAATGGTGTCGGAGGATGAATGCAACTCGACTGTAGGAGCCGGCTTGCTGGCGAAAGCATTTGTTCAGCCAACATCTTCATACCTGCCCCGCCGCGTTCGCCAGCAAGCCGGCTCCTACAGAAACCGCGTTCAGGCAGCCGCATCTGAAAAGCGTGGGGGGAACGATCAACAGCAACAGCATTCGCGAGCAAGCTCGCTCCCACAGAGAGGGGGTGTGGGCAGCAGAATGTGGGCGACTGGGCTGGCCTCTTCCCGGCTGAAGCCGGTCCTACAAAAGCATCGCAGGCGTCCAGTGGGATTGGCGGTGACCTCGACCGTAGGACCGGCTTCAGCCGGGAAGCTTTTGATCTGCGCAGCGCTTTTGATCTTCATACGCAAAAGGCTCAAACACCACACATCGCGACTTGGGTGCAGGCTGAACGGAGGTTTCGCGGAGTGGGCCGAGCGGCGCGGCATGGATGCCGCGAGAGCCGCCCCCCGCCATGGATGGCGGATGGCGGCGGGCCCACGGAGCGAGACCGGAGTGAAGGAACCCCGACGAAGGAGGGGCCTAACCGAGAGCAGGCACTTTTGGTTACTTTTGGTTACTTTTGGTTGGTCCGGCTCCCGGTTTTTTAAAAGTAACTCGCCGAAGGCGAAATGCTCTGCCGTTAGGCAGAGCCGCTCTTGATCTTCGGATTACCAGCGAAACGCAACCGTACCCATCACCGTCCGCTCTTCACCCCAATAACACCGACCCGCGTTATTGCAGCCGCTCACAAACTCCTTGTCGAACAGATTCTTGGCGTTCACATCCACCGACCAATGCTTGTCGATGTCATACCCCACCAACGCATCCACCAGCGTCACATCGCCCGTCTTCAACTTCCCGTACAGACTCGGCGCCGTATACGCGAACGTGTTGTCGAAATAACGCACCCCGCCGCCTACGTGGAAACCGCTCAACGGACCGTCGAGGAAGCGATACGTCGCCCACGTGCTCGCCTGATTACGCGGCACGCCCGTCAACTGATGATCCTTGAACAACGACCCCGCCGTGTCCTTGGTCACGCGCGCATCGGTGTACGTATAAGAAGCCGTCCAACTGAGGTTCTTCGTCACATCACTGTTCACCTCAAGCTCAACGCCCTTCGACTCGGTCTTGCCGACCTGGCGGCTGAAACCGGTGCTGTCCGGCACCACATCGTCGGTTTTGGTGAGATTGAACACCGCCGCGCTGAAGGTCGTGTTCCAGCCCTTGGGCTCATACTTCAGGCCCATCTCGTACTGCTCGCTCTTGATCGGATCGAACAGCCCCCCGGTCGGGGTCGACGATTGCTGCGCCGGGGTAAACGCCGTGGAATAACTGACGTATGGCGACAAGCCGTTGTCGAACTGATACATCAGCCCGGTTTGCCAGCTGAACTCGTTGTCCCACCCGTCCAGGTCGGTACCGGCTACGGCGGCGCTGCCTGCGCGCCGAGCGCTGGCGCGGTTACGGTATTCACTGTGAACCCAGTCCTGACGCCCGCCGGCCAGGAAAATCCAGTTGTCGTACTTGCTTTGCAGTTGCGCGTAGGTGCCGTACATGTGCTGATCGAGTTGCGAGTTCTGCACGTACTGCGTGGTGTTCGGCGTCACCGGCGAAAATACCGGATTGAAGACGTTGTAGGTCCCGCCTAGCCCGGCATCCCAGTCCTGATTGAACGAGGTGCGATCGTAGCTCGCGCCCAGCAGTACGGTGTTTTCCAGCGCACCTGAGGTGAAGTTGCCTTCGAACTGGTTGTCCACCGAATAGGTGATCGACTTGTTGTCGCGGTCGTAGGCCGTGCTGCTCAGCGTGGTGCCGAAACCGCGGTTGTTCAGGTTGTTTGGCCAGGTCTCGTGACGGTCCAGACGCGACTGCATGTAGCGCGAGTTCTGGCGGAACTGCCAGGTGTCGTTGAGCTGATGCTTGAACTCATACCCCAGGGTCCAGGTTTCGCGCTCGAAGTCATCCCAGTTCGGGTTGCCGTTGAACTGATCCTTGCCGATCTTGCCGTTGGGGTTGTTCAGCAGCGTGCCCGCCGCCGGGTAGCCCAGCAGCAGTTTGGTGCGGTCGCGCTGGTAAGACGACAGCAGCGTCAGCGCGGTGTCTTCGTCGAAGTTGAAAGTCATCGACGGCGCGATGTAGATACGGTCGTCCGGCACCGAGTCGACCTGGGTGTCGGCGTTGCGACCGAGCATGACGACGCGGCCCAGAATACGGTTGTCGTCGGTCAGCGGGCCGGACACGTCGAGGGACAGCTGTCGGCGGTTGTTGCTGCCGTAACTGAATTTCGCTTCGCCCTGCGCAGTTTCGGTAGGCCGTTTGCTGACCAGATTGACCAGCCCGCCTGGCGCGTTTTCGCCGTACAGGATCGAGCTCGGCCCGCGGAACACTTCGGTGCGCTCCAGGCCATAGGGTTCGGTGGTGGTGTCGTAACGATTGCCCTGCAGACGCAAGCCGTCCTTGAGCAGGCCATAACCGTAATCGGTGGCGTTGTAGCCGCGAATGAAGAACAGGTCACCGGCCAGGGCGTCGCCGACTGCAAACGGCGGTGCGAAGATGCCGGGGACGTAACCGAGGATGTCGGTCAGGGTTTGCGAGCCTTGATCCTGGATGCGCTGGCGAGTCACCACCGACACCGAGCGTGGGGTTTCCGACAGTGGCGTGCTGGTCTTGGTGCCAGCGGTGCTGTTTTTCACCTGATAGCCCACGGTTTCCTGCCCTTCGGGCGCTTCACCGGTGACCATCGAATTCTGCAGTTCGATGGTGGCGCCCTGTGCGTTGACCGGCGCTTCTGCGGCCCAGGCCGAGCCGTGGCAGGCGACTGTTGCGACCAGCGCTGCCAAGGCGTTCACCTTGAAAAGACCCTTATTGTTGCTCGCCATCCGAACTCCCCCTCCCTTGAAATTACACGGGGCCACGCCCCAAAGTTTTGCCTGCATGTGTCAAAAAAGCGTGAAAATGTAACAAAGAACGTTTCTCATTACCATTATTATTCTTGGCTTTTGGCGAATGGCCATCCCTGGCCTCGCTGTTGTTTCGCGGGCGTTACAGGTCGATCAGGGGGTGCTGCAAAGCAGCGTGAACGGCGGCGGCGAAGATGTCGGCGATCTGGTCGATCTGCGCAGCCGTGACAATCAAGGGCGGCAGGAAGCGGATGACCGAGGAGTGACGCCCGCCCACTTCGATGATCAACCCGCGCTGCAGGCATTCGCGCTGCACCTTCGACGCCAGCGCGCCGTTATGGGGGAAGTGGCCCAGTGCGTCGGGACGGCCATCGAGGTCGACCATTTCCACCCCCAGCATCAGGCCCATGCCGCGCACATCGCCCATCTGCGGGCAGTCTCTCTGCAGCGACCGCAGGTGGCCGATCAGGCGCTCGCCCATGGCAGCAGCGTGCAGGTCCAGCTGCTGTTCGCGGACGATGCGCAACGTGGTGGAGCCGGCGACCATGGCTAACTGATTGCCGCGGAAGGTGCCGGCGTGGGAGCCCGGTTTCCACACGTCCAGCGACTGGTTGTAGACCACCACCGCCATCGGCTGACTGCCACCGATGGCCTTGGACAGCACCAGCACATCCGGCACGATGCCCGCGTGTTCAAAGGCAAACGGTTTGCCAGTGCGACCCACGCCGCACTGGATTTCGTCGAGAATCAGTGGCACGCCGGCGTCACGGGTGATGCGTCGGATTTCGCGCAGCCAGTGGGCTGACGTGGGCACGACACCGCCCTCCCCCTGCAGGGTTTCCAGAATCATCCCCGCTGGCGGAAGCACACCGCTTTCCGGGTCGGTGAGCTGGTTCTCGATGTAGTGCAGACCGATGCGTTCGCCTGCGTCACCACCGACCCCGAACGGGCAGCGGTAGTCGTAGGGAAACGGCAAAAACTGCGCGCCACCGCCCATGCCGTCCAGATAGGTCTTCGGTCCCAGGTTGCCCATCAGCGCCAGCGCGCCCTGGGTCATGCCGTGGTACGCGCCGTGGTACGCCATCAGGTTGCTGCGGCCGGTGGCGGTGCGGACCAGTTTCAGCGCCGCTTCGACGGCATCGGTCCCGGCCGGGCCACAGAACTGAATGCGCGCGTCTTTGGCAAATTCAGCCGGCAACAGCGCGAACAGTTCGTTGATGAAATCGTCTTTGGCTTCGGTCATCAGGTCCAGCGTATGCAGCGGGCGCTGGCCGTCGAGGGTGTCGCGCATCGCCTGGATCACCTCCGGGTGGTTATGCCCAAGGGCCAGCGTACCGGCCCCCGCCAGACAGTCGATGAACCAGCGCCCTTCGCTGTCCTGCACGTGAATGCCTTGAGCGCGCTTGAGTTCCAGGGGGATGCGCCGCGGATAGCTGCGTGCGTTGGATTCCACGGCCGCCTGGCGTTCCAGCCGCGCGGTCGGGGCGAACCGGTAATCGGCGTTGGCCAGCGCATGCTCAGGGCTGTTCGACAGTGACTCGCTGGCGCGCGCGGCGATCGGTGTCACGTTGTATTGGCTATGCATGTTCGTGCTCCTGGAAATCGTGTGAATGTGGGCGTTCGCTGACCTGCACGAGGGCCTCGGCAAGCTGCGTGATGAACTGCTGATCACGGACGATCGAAAGGTGGTCGGCGTCGATCCAGGCCGAAACCTGCAAGCGAACGCCCATGCCCTGCTCCAGAAGAGCCGGTGCGTTATCGTTATTTTCCGGCGAGCGCTCGGCCCACCAGGCGTACACCGGCACGCTGAGGGCGTGGATCTTGTGGCACTGATTGGCCAGTTGGCGCATGTGCCGTTCGACGCCGAGCAACTGTTGCCAGTGGGCGTCGGCTTCCAGGCCCCCGTCATCAGCGTCGAGCGCCGAGGTTTCAGGAGCGAGGCTTTCCGGCATCGCAGGACGCGGCTGACCGGCGCCCGGCACGTAGCCGTCGATCAGGCCGACGAACTCCACGCGCTTACCAAGGCGAGTCAGCAGTCGGGCCATTTCCAGCACCAGGGTTCCGCCCATCGACCAACCGATCAGTCGGTACGTGCCGGACGGCTGCTGTTCGAGCAGGGCCTTGACGTAGTCGCGGGCCATTTGTTCGATGGAGGAGTCACGCCACTCGCCGTCCAGTACCTGTCGGTTTTGCACGCCCCAAACGTCCCACTGCGCAGACAAACGGCGCGCCAGTGCGTAGTAACCGACCAGCGTGCCGCTGACCGGGTGGACGCAGAACACCGCCGGTTTATCGCTGGCGCCGCTGCTCAGGCGAAGCAACGGGTTCGGTGCGCCTTCGTGGCGGATGCCTTGGCGACGGCTGCCCGCGTTGCCGACGCCCTCGCCACTGGCAGCATGGCTTTGCGTCGTAGCCGGTTGTGCAGCAGGCAGGCTGTCCAGCAGCGCGATCAAGACCTGGTGATACGCTGCTTGCAGCCGCTCGATGGTCTGGCGCTGGTAACGCTGACCGCTGAAGCGGAACGTCAGCCCCAGCTGCCCGGCGAAGACCTGGCCGTTTATTTCCAGCTCGCGGTTGAGCGGCGTCGCAGGGTCTACCAGCGTGCCGGCCGAGACCTTCGAAGGGGTAAAGCGTCCATCGCCCAGGTCCTGATCGAACTGCCCCAGGTAGTTGAAGACCACCTTGGGCTCGGGCAGCGCGGCCAGGGCCTGGCGTGCCGAGTCGCTGCCCAGATAGCGCAACAGACCGAAGCCGACGCCCTTGTCCGGCAAGCCACGCAGGCTGTCACGCACGCCGACGAGGGTCTGGCGGATGTCGTTTGCAGCACGCACCCGCAACGGGAACAGGCTGGTGAACCAGCCCACGGTGCGGCCGACGTCCAGACCATCAGCCAGGGCTTCGCGGCCGTGACCTTCCAGCGCGATGAGGTTGTCATTCTGGCCAGTCCAGCCCTTCAGGGCGTCGGCCAGCACCGCCAGCAGGATTTCATCGGTACGCGCCCCCAGTGCCGCCGGGGCCTCACGCAACAGCCGACGGGTCAGCCCCGTGTCCAGCAGCAGTTCACACTGCGCAAGGTCCTGTTGCGTGGCGCGCCCTTCGGGGTGGTCGACAGGCCAGACCGACGCGACCGTACCGACCTGATCCAGCCAAAGCCCGACTTGCGCCTGCCGCTCGGCGCCCTGCGCAGCGTCGACCAGATGCCTTGCCCAGCGTTGGTAGCTGCTGGACTTCGGCCCGAGATCCACCGCGTTGCCAGCCGCCAATTGCGTGTAAGCCCGGGCAAGGTCCTCCAGCAACACGCGCCACGACACGCCATCGACGACGAGGTGATGGGCAACCAGCAACAGCTTTTGCCCCTGCGCCGTCTGCGCCAGCACCACGCGCAACAGCGGACCGTCATGCAGATCAAGGCTGCGCTGGGCCTGTTCGCAGAGCGCGGTCATGGCGCGGTCGTCGGCCACGTCCCGCAGCCAGAGGCCGTCAGCGGCAGGTGTCTGGCGGTGCGTCTGCTGCCAGCGCCCGTCCTGGGCGTGGAAGCTCAAGTTCAGCGCGTCGTGGTGAGTCAGCAGCGCCTGCACGGCCTGGCGCATCAGTTCGCCTTCCAGCGGCCGCCGCACATCCAGCAGCAACGCCTGATTGAAGTGCGCGCGGTTGGCCATCGGCTGTTCAAAGAAGTGCGCCTGAATCGGCGTCAACGGCACGGGTCCGCTGGGCGTTTCCTCGGTCAACGGGATGGCGCTGGCGTCGATGGCGGTGAGGCGCAGGGCCAGGTCCATGAGCCGTGGATGACTGAACACGTCTTTGGGCAGCAGCTTGAGCCCGACCTGGCGCAGACGGGTGATCACGGCCAGTGACTGAATGGAGTCGCCGCCGAGCTCAAAGAAGCTGTCGCGTCGACCGGGTTGCTCCACCCCAAGCAATTGCTGCCAGACCTTCGCCAGCTGCACTTCGCGCTCGCCCTGGGGCGCTTCAAACGCCTGCGTGCTCAGTTGCGGATCGGGCAGCGCGTTGCGATCGAGCTTGCCGTTGGGCAACTGCGGCAAGCGTTCCATGACGATGATATGCGCGGGCACCATGTATTCCGGCAGCGTGGTTTTCAGCTGTTGCTTGAGGCTGTCTTCGGCCAGGCCGTTGCCGTTGCCCCCGACATAACCCAGCAAGATCTTGCCGTTTACGCCATCGCGCACGATGACCAGTGCCTCGCGCACGCCGTCGCAGCCTTTCAACGCCGCTTCGATTTCGCCGGCTTCGATGCGGAAACCTCGAATCTTGATCTGGTGATCGATGCGTCCCAAATATTCCAGCAGCCCTTCGCTGTTCAGTCGTACCCGGTCGCCACTGCGGTAAATGCGCTCGCCGGCGCGGAACGGGTGCGGCAGGAAGCGCTCGGCAGTGGCGCCCGGACGGTCCAGATAACCCCTTGCGACGGCGCCGCCCAGATACAGCTCACCGGCGATGCCTTGAGGCAACGGGTTCAAATCCGCGTCCATCACGTAGCCCTGACGATCACCGACCAGATCACCAATCGGCGCATAGGCGGTGGTGAAGTCGGCAGTTTCGGCGGAGGCCAGCCACAAGGTCGGCGTGACCACCGTTTCGGTCGGGCCGTAGCCGTTGATGATCCACAGCGGCTGCAGGTTGCGGATCACGTCATGCAGCATCTCGCGGCTGAAGGCTTCGCCGGCGAAGCAATAGGTCTTTACCCCTGGCCCTTTGCCCCGCACACCGGCCCAGTCGGACAACTGACGCAGGTAGCTCGGCGGGAACGACGCCACGGTGATGCCTTCGCGAATCAGCGTGTCGTAGGTCTGTTCAACGCTCCACAACTCCTGATCGCGCAGCACCACGCGGGCGCCGTAACACAGCGGCATCATCCAGCCTTCGTGGGCGCCGTCGAAGCTGATCGACAGGAAATGAAACTTGCGGTCTTCGGGTGTGAAGCGGTAACGCTCGCCGATGGTCTGGATGTGCATCGAGATGTCGGCGTGGGCGATGGCCGCGCCCTTGGGCTTGCCGGTCGAGCCCGAGGTGTAAATCAAGTAGGCCAACTGCTGGGGGTGAATCACCACGTCGGGCGCCGTGACCGGTTCAGATGAACAATCCAGCGTGTCCAGATTGAGCAACGGCACGTCGCCCACCGGCACACGGTTTAACGCCGCATCGTGACTGATCAAAAGCTTCACGCCACCGTCTTCGAGCATGTAGCGCAGGCGCTCGGTCGGGTAGTCCGGGTCCAGCGGGATGTAGGCCCCGCCCGATTTCAGCACGGCGAAGAATGCCACCCACAGATCAACCCCCCGCTCCATGGCAATCGCCACGCGCACTTCGGTGCCGATGCCTCGCCCACGCAGGGCATGGGCCAGTTGGTTGGCGCGACGGTCGAACTCGGCGAAGGTCAGGCGTTGCTCGCCATGGACCAGCGCGATGGCTTGGGGACGAATGCGCGCGTGCTCGGCAATCAGCTCGTGAATCGGGCGGTTCACGTACGGCGAGAACGGCGGCGTGTTCCATTGATCCAGAGCCGCCAGATCGCTTTCGCCGAGCAACGGCAGATCGCCGATGGCCGTCTGCGGGCGGGCGCAAATCCCTCGCAGCAGCGTGACCCATTGCTCATGCAGCCTCGCCACGGTAGCCGCGTCGAACAAGTCAGTCGCGTAGTCGAGGTAGCCGCTGATACGGCCGTCGCCGTGTTCGAAGGTCCCCAGGACCAGGTCGAATTGCGTGCCCTTGATGTCCCACTGACGAGCCTCGCAGCGCAAGCCGTCGAACTGCAACAACGACATGTCCGGCTGCTGCTGGTGGTTGTAGCTGACCTGGAACAGCGGGTTGACGCTCAGGCTGCGCGCCGGTTGTAACGCTTCCACCAGTTGTTCGAACGGCAGGTCCTGATGGGCATGCGCACCGAGCAGGTTGTCTTTGACCTGGGCCAGCAAACCGGTAAACGGCTGCTCCCCGCTGACCTGCGCACGCAACACCAGGGTATTGACGAAGAAGCCGATCAGGCGCTGCGTCTGCACCTCGGCACGCCCGGCCACCGGCACACCAATGCGCAGATCGCGCTGGCCGCTGAGGCGATAGAGCAGCGTATCGAATGAGGCCAGAAACACCATGAACAGCGTGGCGTCGTGAGTCCGCGCCGTCTCTCGCACCGCCTCTGCCAAATCCTGAGGAAGGACGAACGCATGGCGCCCGCCTTTGCCGTCGCGTTCAGCGGGACGCGAACGGTCCGCCGGCAATTCCAGCACTGGCTGCTCATCACCCAGCGCCTCGCGCCACCAGTTCAACTGGCGCTCACGCTCGGCGCCGCTCAAGTGCTCGCGCTGCCAGGCGGCGTAGTCGGCGTACTGCACACTTATCTTCGCAAGCTGCAGCTGCGCAGGTTGCACGTCGCTGCCTTGGGCGAACCCGCGATACAGCGCGGCGAAGTCTTCGAGCATGACCTGCACCGACCAGCCGTCGGAGATGATGTGGTGCATGCACAGCAGCAGGCGCCACTCCTCTTCGTCGAGCCGCACCACGGCCACACGCCACGGCGCGCGCTCGGCGTCCAGATCGAACGGCTGATTCATGAAGCCCTGCGCCAGCGCCTCGAACGCCTGCTGCGGATCAGCCTCGTTGCGCAAATCATGGCGCACGACAGGCACATGGCTGACCGGCAAAATCCGTTGCTGCGGCAGCGCATCCCCGCGCTGCGTCGACGCCGGGCGGAAGCAGGTGCGCAGGCTCTCATGACGGGCGGCCAGTGCATCGAAGGTCTGCTGCAGGGCATCGAGTTTCAGTGCGCCGCGCAGCTCAAGCACGCACGGCAGGTTGTACGCGACGCTGTCCGGTTCCAGTTGCGCGAGGAACCACAGGCGCTGCTGGGCGAACGATTGCGGCGCGAATTCCCGGTCGATACGCGGACGCAGCGCCGGCATCGACGTGGCGACGGCCCGGGTGCTCAGGTACCGCGCCAGATCCGCCAGCCGTGGCGCATCGAACAGCGCACGCAGCGGCATCTCCAGTTGCAGGTCACGGCGAACCTGCGCCACCAGTTGAATGCCCAGCAACGAATGGCCGCCGAGGGCAAAGAAATTGTCCTGACGGCCGACCTGGGGAACGCCGAGCAGGTCTTGCCAGAGCAACGCCAGTTGCGCTTCGACTCCAGGCAGCGGGGCTTCAAAAGCCCGCTGCTGAATGTGTGGGTCTGGCAAGGCCTTGCGGTCGAGCTTGCCGTTGGCCGACAGCGGCAGGCTGTCCAGGGTCACGAAATGCGCCGGCACCATGTAGTCCGGCAGGCGCTTTTTCAGCTGCTCGCGCAGGTGTTCTTCGTCGAGTTCATCAGCGACGAGGTAGCCGACCAGCTGCATGCCGGTGGCCAGCTCGCGAGCGATCACCACGGCTTCACGGACGGCCGGGTGATCGAGCAGCGCTGATTCGATTTCGCCGATTTCAACGCGCAGCCCGCGCAACTTGATCTGGTGATCGAGACGGCCGAGGTATTCCACCACGCCGTCGGCACGCCAACGCGCCAGGTCGCCGGTGCGGTACAGGCGCTCGCCGCTGCCAAAGGGGCTGGCGACGAAACGCTCGGCAGTGAGACCGGGACGCAGGTGGTAGCCGCGCGCGAGGCCCGCGCCGCCGATGTACAGCTCGCCCGGTACGCCGATGGGTTGCGGGTTCAAGCGACTGTCGAGGATGTGAATCTGCAAATTGCTGACTGGCGCGCCAATGGGTACCGACGCGCCCGGCTCGTCAACGCAGGTCCAATGGGTGACGTCGATGGCCGCTTCGGTTGGGCCGTACAGATTAAACAGCCCGGCGTTAGGCAAGCGCCGCAGGGTGTCGCGCGCCAGATCGGCGGGCAAGGCTTCGCCACTGCAGACGATGCGCTTGAGCGAGGCGCAGCCGCTGAGATCGTCCTGCGCCATGAAGGCAGCAAGCATCGACGGCACGAAATGCAGCGTGGTGATCTGTTGCTGTTCGATCAGGGCTTTCAAAACCCGCGGATCGCGATGATCCCCCGGCTGAGCAACCACCAGACGTGCGCCCACCATCAGCGGCCAGAAGAATTCCCAGACCGAGACGTCGAAACTGAACGGCGTTTTTTGCAGCACCGCGTCGGATTGATCGAGCCTGTAAGCGGCCTGCATCCACGCCAACCGGTTGAACAGCGCCGCGTGGGTGTTGCCGGCGCCTTTCGGTTTACCGGTCGAACCCGAGGTGTAAATCATGTAGGCCAGTTGCTCGGGGTGCAGCTCGACCTTCGGCGCGCTGAGCGGATAATCCGTCAGCGCCAGATGATCGAGATTGAGCACGCGCAAGCCTTCAACAGCCGGTAGACCGTCGATCACAGCATCGTGGCTCAGCAACAAGCCAATGCCGGCGTCTTCGAGCATGTAGCGCAGGCGATCCGCCGGATACTCAGGGTCCAGCGGCACATACGCGGCACCGGCTTTGAGCACGCCATACAGCGCTACCACCATCTCCACCGAGCGCAACGCCGCAACGCCGACCAGCGATTCCCGGCCCACGCCCTGCTCTCGCAGGCGGTGGGCCAGTTGATTGGCCCGCTGGTCCAGCTCCCGATAACTCAGGACCTCATCGCCAAAGCGCAAAGCCTCCCGCTCGGGATGAAGCTGTGCCAGGCGCTCGAAATGACGGTGGACGAACGGCTCCGACTCAGCCCAGTTCCGCGCTGAGTCATTGACCGCTGCCAACTGCGCGCGGTCTTCAGTGTCCAGTAGCTCGACGTCGCCAATCGCAACGTCCGGCGCTGACAGCAATTGGGCCAGCAGCTGCTTAAAGCGCGCATGCAGGCGCTCGATGCTGGCGTGGTCGAACAGATCCGTGGCGTAAGTCCACGACCCGCCCAGCGTGCCGTCGGCGTCTTCATGGGTGTTAAGCGCCAGGTCAAACTGGCTGCTGCCGTCGTCCAGCGGCAGCACCTCGGCGTGCAGCCCGGGCAAACCGCTAAGCACGTCGAAGTCGCGCTGCTGGTGGTCGTATGCCACCTGGAACAATGGGTTATGACTCAGGCTGCGCTCGGGTTGCAGCGCCTCGACCAATTGCTCGAATGGCAGGTCCTGATGGGCCTGGGCATCCAGCGAGCAGGCCGTGGTCTGCTCCAGCACCTGACGGTAGCTGAGGCCGGGCGACACGTTGGCGAGCAGCACTTGGGTGCTGACGAAGAAACCGATCAGCCCCTCGACTTCGAGCCGGGAGCGGCCGGCAATCGGCACGCCAACCCGCACATCGTTCTGCCCGCTCAGGCGGTGCAGCAACACCTGATACGCCGACAGCATCACCATGAAAGGCGTGACGCCCTGCTCCCTCGCAAAGCCACGTAGACGCTGGTTCAACGCGGCGTTGAAGGTGAACAACAGGCGGTCGCCGCGATAGCTTTGCTGCGCTGGCCGTGGGCGGTCAGTCGGCAGCTCCAGCACCGGGTGTTGGTCGCCCAGTTGCTCGCGCCAGTAGGCCAATTGCCGCTCACCCTCACCTGCCGCCAGCCAGTCACGCTGCCACACGGCAAAGTCTGTGTACTGCACCGGTAATGGCGCGAGCTGCGGCGCGCGGTTTTCTGCGGCTGCGCGATACAGCTCGCTGAATTCCTGCAGCAGCACGCGCACCGACCAACCGTCAGAAATCATGTGGTGCAGGCACAGCAGCAGGCGCTGTTCATCAGGCGCGGTCCGCACCAACGCCAGTCGCCAGACCGGGCTGCACGACAGATCGAAGGGCCGCCGAACGAAGACCTGAGCCAACGTATTGAACGCCGCATCGCTGTCCGCCTCATGTCGAATGTCCAACCGCTCGATGGCGACCCTTGCAGCCGGTTCGACCTGCTGCATCGGCACGCCTTCGATCGCCAGGAAGCGCGTGCGCAGCACATGATGCCGCCCAGCCAGCCCGTCGAAAGCCGCTTGCAGGGCTGCCTCGTTCAGCTCGCCCCGCAAGCGCACCGCGCCGGGCAGGTTGTAGGTGTGGCCGCCGGGTTGCAGTTGATCGAGGAACCACAGACGCTGCTGGGAGAAGGACTGCACGGCGCGGTCCTGGTGCCGTGCGACAAGTTCAAGCTGGGCGGCGGGTTGCTCGGCCGGCGTCAGCTGCGCGATGCGCCGGGCGAAATCGCTGAGGCGCGGCGCATCGAACAGCGCGCGCAAGGGCACGCTCAGTTGATGCTCGTGACGCAGCCGGGAAATCAACTGCATGGCCAGCAACGAATGACCGCCGAGTTCGAAGAAGTGATCGTTGCGGCCGACGGCGTCGAGGCCCAGCAGCGGTTGCCACAGCGCCGCGAGTAGCTGCTCAAGCCCGTTTTGCGGCGCTTGGTAATCGCCGGACATTACCTTCGGATCCGGCAGCGCGTTGCGATCGAGCTTGCCGTTGGGCAACTGCGGCAAGCGTTCCATGACCACGATGTGCGCCGGGACCATGTATTCCGGCAAGGTGTTTTTCAGCTGTTGCTTGAGGCTGTCCTCCGCCAGACCGTTGCCGCCTACGTATCCCAGCAAGACCTTGCCGTTCACGCCGTCACGCACGATGACCAGCGCCTCGCGCACGCCGTCGCAGCCTTTCAACGCCGCTTCGATTTCACCGGCTTCGATGCGGAAACCGCGAATCTTGATCTGGTGATCGATGCGTCCCAAATATTCCAGCAGCCCTTCGCTGTTCAAGCGCACGCGGTCGCCGCTGCGGTAGATGCGTTCGCCCGCCCTGAAGGGATGCGGCAGGAAACGCTCGGCAGTGGCGCCCGGACGGTCCAGATAACCCCGCGCCACTGCGCCACCCAGGTACAACTCACCCGCGATGCCTTGCGGCAGCGGGTTCAAATCCGCGTCCATCACATAGCCTTGGCGATCCCCAACCAGATCCCCAATCGGCGCGTAGGCAGTAGTGAAGTCGGCGGTTCCGGCGGAGGCCAGCCACAGCGTCGGCGTGACCACGGTTTCGGTCGGGCCATAGCCGTTGATGATCCACAGCGGCTGCAAATTGCGGATCACGTCATGCAGCATCTCGCGGCTGAAGGCTTCGCCGGCGAAGCAGTAGGTTTTCACCCCTGGCCCCTTGCCCTGCACACCGGCCCAGTCCGACAGCTGGCGCAGGTAGCTCGGCGGGAACGAGGCCACGGTGATGCCTTCACGGATCAGCGTGTCGTAGGTCTGCTCGACGCTCCACAGTTCCTGGTCGCGCAGCACCACGCGGGCGCCGCAGCACAGCGGCATCATCCAGCCTTCATGGGCACCGTCGAAGCTGATCGACAGGAAATGGAATTTGCGGTCCTCGGGCGTGAAGCGGTAACGCTCGCCGATGGTCTGGATGTGCATCGAGATGTCGGCGTGGGCGATGGCCGCGCCCTTGGGCTTGCCGGTCGAGCCCGAGGTGTAAATCAAGTAGGCCAACTGCTGGGGGTGAATCACCACGTCGGGCGCCGTGACCGGTTCAGATGAACAATCCAGCGTGTCCAGATTGAGCAGCGGCAGGTCACCCACCGGCACGCGATCCTGTGCCGCGTCGTGACTGATCAGCAGTTTCACGCCACCGTCTTCGAGCATGTAGCGCAGGCGCTCGGTCGGGTAGTCCGGGTCGAGCGGAATGTAGGCGCCGCCGGATTTAAGCACGGCGAAGAATGCCACCCACAGATCAATCCCCCGCTCCATGGCAATCGCCACGCGCACTTCGGTGCCGATCCCGTGGGTGCGCAAGGCGTGGGCCAGCTGATTGGCGCGGCGGTCAAACTCGGCGAAGCTCAGGCGCTGTTTGCCATGGACCAGCGCAATGGCATCAGGACGAATGCGCGCATGCTCGGCAATCAGCTCGTGAATCGGGCGGTTCACGTACGGCGAGAACGGCCGTGTGTTCCAGGCGTGCATTTGTTGCAGGTCGCCGTCTGTGAGCATCGACAACTCGCCGATGCGCGCTTCCGGGAAACGGCAGATGCCGTCGAGCAGCGTCTGGAAATGCCCGCACAGGCGCTCGATCTGTTCGGCGCTGAACACGTTGCTGTGGTAATTGACGTGAACATGGGCACGCTCGCCCGCCACCACTGCCAGGCTCAGCGGGTAGTGGGTCTTGTCGCTCAGCTCGACCGAACCGAGGTTGACGCCATTGGCCTGTTTGTCGCGCAGCACCGAGTCCACGGGGTAGTTTTCGAACACCAGAAGGCTGTCAAACAGGTCGCGCCCGGCATGGCCAGCGTAGCGCTGGGCCTCGAACAACGGCGTGTGCTCGTGTTCGCGCAGTTCCAGGTTGTGCGCTTGCAGGTCATTCAGCCAGTCGCCGACCTTCTGTTGCGCCTGGGGCGCCTGCACCAGCGGCAGCGTGTTGATGAACAGCCCAAGCATGCGCTCGATGCCCGGCACCTGTGCGGAACGACCGGACACCGTAGCGCCGAATGCTACCCGCTGTTGACCGGTGTAGCGCTGCAACAGCAGCACCCAGACAGCCTGAATCAGCGTGTTGACGGTCACGCGTTGACGACGCGCTGTGCTGTTCAGCAGCGCGCTGTCGAGGTCCATGGAGGTGACGCGCACCTGTGCGGGAAGCGGCGCGCCGTTGTCCGACACCGGAGCGGTCAGCGCGGCGGCCATCATCGTCGGCTGTTCGAAACCGGCCAGATGCGTTCGCCAGAACGCAGCACTGTGCTCGGCGTCACGGCTCTGCAGCCAACTGACGTAGTCGGCGTAATGGCCGGCGGGCTGCGGCGAGGCATCGGACAGCGCCGCTTCAATCACCTCGCCCAGCAGCGCCGCGCTGCTCCAGCCGTCCAGCAGAATGTGGTGGAAGGTCCAGATCAGTTTCCACAGGGTCTCGCTCTGGCGCACCAGCAGCACGCGCATCAGCGGCGCGTTGTGCAGGTCGAACGGGGTTTCGCGCTCGGCCGCCAAAACGTCGGCCATCGCCTGATCGCCATGGCGCAGGTCCAGCTCTTTCACTGCCAGCACCGCGTCGCGGCGAATCACTTGCAGCGGCTGCTCGCTGCCGGGAACGCGTAAAAAGGCAGCGCGCAGGATCGGATGACGCTGCACCGCGGCCGCCCACGCCGTTGTAAAACGCGCCACCGGCAGGTGCTCGATGTCCAGCGCCACCTGGTTGATGTACAAGTCCCGGGCGCTGTCCGGGTCCGCAACTTCGCTGCCGCTCAGTTCGCTGTGAAACAGCAAACCCTGTTGCATCGGCGTCAGTGGGTAGAGCTGTTCAATGTCGCGCGGCGCCACCGGCAAGGCGTCCAGTTGTGCCTGGGTCAGCCCCAGCGTCGGGAAGTCGGACGGGGTGACCGCCGAGTGGCGACGGCAGTGTTCGCTGACCTCGTCCAGCGCCTCGGCATAGGCGTCGAGCAAGCGCTGAACCGATGCCGCCTCATGGCGCTCGGCGCTGTAGCTGCAGGTCAGGCTGAACCGGCCGTCACGGACCTGTGCGTCCAGCGACAGCTCGCCATTGAGCGGCGCATCGGCGGCGCGCTGGGCGCCGCTGCCCTCCTCGGCGAGCCGGAAAATTCCGCTGCTGTCTTGCAGCCGGCCCATGTAGTTGAACAACACGCAGCCGTCCAGCGCCGGCAACGCTTCGCCGCGCAAATGGCGCAGAAGGCCGTAACCCAAGCCGCCGTTGGGCACGGCGCGCAGGGTTTCCTTGGTGTGCTTGAGCGCTGCGTCGAGGTCATCATGGGCCTGCAAGCTGACCGGATAGAGGCTGGTAAACCAGCCCACGGTGCGGGCCGGGTCGACGCCATCGAACAGGTCTTCACGACCATGGCCTTCAAGGGCGATCAGCGCTTGCGCCTCGCCGCTCCAACGTTTCATCGCCCGGGCCAGCGCAGTCAGAAGCAGGTCGTTGATGTGCGTGCGATACGCGGGCGGTGCTTCGTTGATCAGCCGTTCAGTGCGTCCGGCGTCCAGTGACAGGTGCAGCTGACGCACGTTGGCTTGCCGTGCTTCGCCCAAAGGGTTGGCGCATGGCAAGGCCGGCGCCGAAGGCAGTCCATACCAATAAGGCGCTTCGGCCAGCACGGCGTCGCTGTAGGCGTAATCGAGCAGACGATTGGACCAGCGCTGGAATGACAGCGGTTTCCCACCGAGGTCGATGGTCAGGCCCGCCCGGGCCTGGGCGTAGGCGTTTTGCAGGTCTTCCAGCAGCACGCGCCACGACACGCCGTCCACCACCAGGTGATGAATCACCAGCAGCAGCCGCTCCCCGCCTTCGGCCAGGGTGAAATGCACGGCGCGCAGCAGTGGGCCGTCTCTCAGATCGAGGCTGGCCTGGGCTTCGTCGCAAGCAGCCGTCAGCTCGTTCAAGCCGGAGTTACGCAGCCAGATCAGGCCGTCGCGGGCCTGCTCGCCAGAGGAATGCCCTTCAGCACAAAAGCAGGCGCGATAGCGTTGCTGCCACTGGCCGTCGTCCTGCTGCACGAAGCGCATGCGCAAGGCATCGTGATGGTTGAGTAACGCATGAAGGGCGTGGTTCAGCGCCGGCAGCTCCAGCGCCTCACTCGGTTTCAACAGCAGCGACTGGTTCCAGTGACTGCGGTTTTTCATCGGTTGCTGGAAGAACCAGTGCTGGATGGGCGTCAGAGGGATGTCGCGGTTCAGCTCGATGCGCTCGACCGCAGCCGCGTCCTGACTGACCACCTGCGCGACCTGCGCCAGCTCGGCGATGGTCTGGCGCTCGAACATCTGCCGGGGCGACAGCACGATGCCGAGCTTGCGCGCGCGGGAGATGATTTGCAGGCTGAGGATCGAGTCGCCGCCGAGGGCAAAAAAGTTGTCCTGACGACCGATCTGCAAGACGCCGAGCAGGTCTTGCCAGAGCAACGCCAGTTGCGCTTCGACTCCAGGCAGCGGGGCTTCAAAAGCCCGCTGCTGGATGTGTGGGTCGGGCAACGCCTTGCGGTCGAGCTTGCCGTTGGCCGACAGCGGCAGGCTGTTCAGGGTTACGAAATGCGCCGGCACCATGTAGTCCGGCAGGCGCTTTTTCAGCTGTTCGCGCAGGTGTTCTTCGTCGAATTCATCAGCGACGAGATAGCCGACTAATTGCATGCCGGTGGCGAGCTCGCGAGCGACAACCACCGCTTCACGGACGGCCGGATGATCGAGCAGCGCTGATTCAATCTCACCGATTTCAACGCGCAGGCCGCGCAGTTTGATCTGATGATCGAGACGGCCGAGGTATTCCACCACGCCGTCGGCACGCCAGCGGGCAAGGTCACCGGTGCGATACAGCCGCTCGCCGCCGCCAAAGGGGCTGGCAACGAAACGCTCGGCGGTCAGGCTGGGACGCAGGTGATAGCCGCGCGCGAGGCCAGCGCCGCCGATGTACAGCTCGCCCGGCACTCCGATGGGTTGCGGGTTCAGGCGAGTGTCGAGGATGTGGATCTGCAGATTGGCGATGGGGGCGCCGATGGGCACCGAAGCGCCCGGCTCGTTGCGGCAGGTCCAGTGGGTGACGTCGATGGCCGCTTCGGTTGGGCCGTACAGGTTGTACAGCCCGGCATTCGGCAGGCGCTGCAGGGTGTCGCGCGCCAGATCGGCGGGCAAGGCTTCGCCACTGCAGACGATCCGTCTCAGGGACGCGCAGCCGCCGAGATCGTCCTGCGCCATGAAGGCGGCGAGCATCGACGGGACGAAATGCAGCGTGGTGATCTGTTGCTGCTCAATCAGAGATTTCAGCAGCAGCGGGTCGCGATGATCCCCCGGCTGGGCGACGACCAAACGTGCGCCCGCCATCAGCGGCCAGAAGAATTCCCAGACCGACACGTCGAAACTGAACGGCGTTTTTTGCAGCACCGCGTCCGATTGATCGAGCCCGTAAGCGCCCTGCATCCAGGCCAACCGGTTGAACAGCGCGGCGTGGGTGTTGCCCGCGCCTTTGGGTTTGCCGGTCGAGCCCGAGGTGTAAATCATGTAAGCCAGTTGCTCGGGGTGCAGCTCAACCGCCGGTGCGGTGACGGGATAACCCGCTAGCGCCAGATTCTCCAGATTCAGCACACGCAGGCCTTCCACAACGGGCAGATCACCGATCACCGGGTCGTGGCTGAGCAACAAACCGATCCCGGCGTCTTCCAGCATGTAACGCAAGCGATCCGCCGGATACTCGGGATCGAGCGGCACATACGCGGCGCCGGCTTTTAGCACTGCGTAAAGCGCAACGACCATTTCCACCGAGCGCAACGCCGCAACGCCGACCAGCGATTCCTGGCCGACGCCCTGCTCCCGCAGGTGATGGGCAAGCTGATTGGCCCGCTGATCCAGCGACCGATAACTCAGGACCTCATCGCCAAAGCGCAAAGCTTCCCGCTCGGGATGAAGCTGTGCCAGGCGCTCGAAATGCCGGTGTACGAACGGCTCTGACTCCGCCCAGTACTGTGCTGTGTCATTGGCCGCGGTCAACTGTGCGCGGTCTTCAGCGTCCAGCAGCTCGAAGTCGCCTATTGCCGCGTCCGGGCGTTCCAGCAGGTCGGCGCACAGCTGCTCAAAACGCCCGTGCAGGCGTTCGATGCTGGCGTGATTGAACAGATCGGTCGCGTAGTTCCAGTTACCGGCCAGCTCGCCGGCCGCGTTTTCCCACGTGTGCAGGGCCAGGTCGAATTGCGCGCTGCCATTGTCGAGCGGCATCAGCGTGGCGCTCAAACCGGGCATCAGCTGCAGGGCTTGGTCCTGGCGTTGCTGGTGGTTGTACAGCACCTGAAACAACGGGTTGTGGCTCAGACTGCGTTCGGGTGCGAGGGCGTCGACCAATTGCTCGAAGGGCAGGTCCTGATGGGCCTGTGCGCTCTGGGATGCCTGACGCACGCCGTCGATGACCTGGTTGAACCCGGCGTCGGGCTGTACATCACCGCGCAGGATCTGGGTGTTGACGAAGAAGCCGATCAGCCCTTCCGTCTCCGCGCGCTGACGCCCGGCAATGGGCACGCCGATGCGCAAATCGGATTGCCCGCTCATGCGCTGCAGCAGCACCTGGTAGGCGGCGAGGATGACGGTAAACAGCGTCACCCCGCGCTGCCGGGCCAGCTCGCGCATTCGTGCGGACAGCGCGGCAGGAAACCTGAACGGCAGGCGCGCGCCGCGAAAGCTTTGGCGTGCCGGGCGCGGACGGTCCGCCGGCAGTTCGAGCACCGGTGGTTCATCACCCAACTGTTGCCGCCAGTATTCCAGTTGCCGATCGCCTTCGCCGGCGTCCAGACAGGCACGTTGCCAAAGCGCAGCGTCCGCGTAGGTCAATGGCAGCGGCGCCAGATCGGCATGTTGATGATCAGGACCTTCAACCGCAGCGCGGTAGGCCTCGACGAAGTCCAGCAACAGCACCTGAATCGACCAGCCGTCGGCGATGATGTGGTGCAGGCACACCAGCAACAGGTGATCGTCTGTGGCGCGCTCGACCAGCGCTATCCGCCACAACGGACCTTGGGCCAAGTCGAAGGGGCGTCGGGCGAAGTCATCGGCCAGCGTCTGCGCGCCAGCTTCGTCGTCCGCCTGTAAAACCTCGAACGGCAGCGGCTGAATGGCCTGAATGACCTGCTCCGGCGTGCCGTCTTCTGAAGTGGCAAACACCGTGCGCAGGCTGGCATGACGCTCGGCCACGCGGGCAAACGCCGATTGCGCAGCAGTGACGTCCAGCTGGCCGTTCAGACGCAAGGCACCCGGCAGGTGGTAGGTGGCGTTACCCGGCTCCAGCTGCTCCAGAAACCACAAGCGTTGCTGGGCGAATGATGCTGCACTGCGTTCGCCGGCGACCCCCGCAGGGATGGGCAGCGACGACGCATCCAGGCCCTGCTCGCGCAGCTTGCTCAGAAACACCCGACGCTGGGCACTGCTCAGGCTGAGGAAGCGTGTGGCCAGTGCCAGCAGCTTGCTGTGTGAAGCCATGCTCGGTTGCGACATCAGTTGCTTTCCTCCAGCTCATTCATTAACTCGTCCAGGGCATCGAGCCGGTCGAGTGTCAGGGTCTGCCCCTGCAAGGTGTCGATCAGCGCCGCCTGGGCGGCGACGGTGGTGGCCTCAAACGCCTGGGCCAACGGGATGCTCACGCCCAACCGCTCGCGGATGCGCGACAGCAGCCGCGTCGCCAGCAATGAATGGCCACCCAGTTCAAAGAAGTTGTCGTGACGACCCACCGACGTGACCTTGAGCAGGTCTTGCCAGAGCTCGGCTAGGACGGATTCGCGTTCGCCCTGTGGCGCTTCGAAGGTGCGCGCTTCCAGGCTCGGCGCCGGCAACGCCTTGCGATCCAGCTTGCCGTTGGCGTTGCGCGGCATCTGTGCCAGCACGACGATGTGAGCCGGGACCATGAACGCCGGCAGGGTTTGCGCCAGCGCGGTCTTCAGCACGTCGCTGGACAGCGCCTGCCCCGCCGTGGCCACGACGTAGGCCACCAGTTGCGGGCCGTGCGGCGTCGGCTGTGCGCTGACAACGGCGTCGTGTACCGAGGCGTGGGCGAGCAGCAGGTTTTCAATTTCTCCCAGCTCGATACGCTGGCCGCGAATCTTCACCTGGAAGTCCGCACGGCCGACGTATTCCAGCGCGCCATCGGCGTTCCAGCGCGCCAGGTCGCCGCTGCGATACAGCCGCGCACCGGTCTCACCGAACGGATCGGGCAGGAAGCGCTCGGCGGTCAAGCCAGGCCGCGCGGCATAGCCACGGCCCACACCCACGCCGCCGATGTACAACTCGCCGACCACGCCGGGTGCAGCCAGTTGCAGGCTTGAATCCAGCACGTACAGGGCGTTGTTGTCGGTGGGCCGGCCGATAGGCATGTTGGCGTTGAGCGCCGGCGCTGCGGTCAGGGTGTGCAGCGCAACGTCGTCGGCGCACTCGGCGGGCCCGTAGGCATTCACCAGCGGGATGTCGGGGTAGCGGGCAAACCAGCGCGCGGCCAGACCCGCGGTCAGCGCTTCACCGGTCGGCAGCAGCCAGCGCAGGGCACCGAGGCGTTGTGGCGCGACCGCAAGCATGGCGTCGATCACCGCCGGCACGCACTCCAGCACGCTGACCTGATTGGCCGCGACTGCCTCCAGCAGGCGCTGCGGGTCCTGTACCACGGCGTCAGACAAGATTTCCACACGCCCGCCGAACAACGGCGCCGTGAGGAATTGCCAGACCGAAATATCGAAGCCGGTGGCGGCGGTCTGGGCGATCACATCGCCCTCGCCCAAACGCAGGTACGGCAGCTTGGACATCTGGTTATTGAGCATGCCGCGCTGGTTGACCATCACGCCTTTAGGCTCGCCTGTGGAGCCGGAGGTGTAGATGACGTAGGCCAGTTGCTCGGCCGACGCGTAGCGACCGGGGTTACGATCGGCCAATTGATCGCCAGCCGACAGCACATCCTCGAACACCAGCAACCGAGGTTTGTCCTCGGCCAGCGCAACCATCGCTTCGGCCTGGGGCAGACACTCCCGTGGCGTCAGCAACACCGGCGCGGCGCTGCTGACCAGCATGCGTGCGCTGCGTCCGGCCGGATGACGGTCGTCCAGCGCCAGGTAGGCAGCGCCGGCCTTGAACGCGCCGAGGATCATACTCAACAGCGCCAGCCCGCGCGGTGCAAACAGCGCCACCACGTCATCCTCCTGTACGCCCGCCTCAATCAGGCCGTGGCCGATGCGGTTGGCCTGCCGATTGAGTCCGCCGTAGCTCAGGCTCTGGCCCTCACAGCGCGCCACCTCCTGCAGCGGATGGGCCAATACCCTGGCCTCGAAGCGCTCCAGGTAGCTGATGTCGTACCAGTGCTTCTGCACCGGGCCAAGCCCTTGGGCCAGCAACTGCTCGCGATCCGTCTGCTCAAGCATCTGCAACTGACTCAGCGCCTGTTGCGGGTTGTCGATCAACTGTGTGAGCAGGCGACGGAAGTGGCTGACCAGCGCGTTCATGTCGGCGTCGTTGAAGTGCCGCGTGTCGTAGGTCAGCTGCAACTGCAGGGACTCACCCGGCAGCAGCACCACCGTCAGCGGGTAGTTGGTGTGGGTGCGGTTGGCCAGCGGCGTGATGCGGTAGTCGTTCACGGCCTGCTGCACCTCGGCGCCCAACGGAACGTTTTCAAAGACAAACAGGCTGTCGAACAGCGGCTGGCCACGCGGGGTGTCGGCCAGCAGCTGAATGTCGGCCAGCGAGAGGTGCTCGTGCTGGCGCATGTCGGCGTTCTGTCCCTGCAAGGCATTGAGCAGCTCCAGCGCCGACGCGCCCATGTCCGGACGACGGATGCGCAGCGGCAAGGTGTTGATGAACAGCCCCAGCGCGCCTTCGATACCCTCAAGTTCCGTCGGGCGACCGGCAACCGTGACGCCGAACAGCACTTCGTCGCGGTCGGCATGACGCATCAGCAACAACGCCCACGCTGCCTGCACAAAGGTGTTGGCGGTCAGGCGATAGTGCCGCGCCTGTTCGGCGAGTTTCGCGGTCTTCGCGGCACCCAGCGCCAGCGTGACGTCGCGCATCTGCGCGTCACCCTGCGGGCTGTGGCGGTACGGCAGTGGCGTGACGTCGGTGAAGCCCGCCAGCGCGTTGCGCCAGTAGTCGCGACTGAGCCCTTCATCCTGCGCGGCCAGCCAGGCGAGGAAATCACGATAGGCTCGCGCGGGCGGCAGGCTGACCTGACGGCCTTCCAGGAACGCGCGGTAATGGGCGAAAAACTCGGTGAGCATCAGGCCCCGGCACCAGGCGTCGATCAACGCGTGGTGGTGGCTCTGGACGATACGGAAATCCGCGTCGCCGAACTTGATCAGGCGCAGGCGCAGCAACGGCGCACGAGCGAAATCGAAGCCCTGTTCGCGCTCGCTTTTGAGCAACGCATCAAGCTCGGCTTCGGCAGCGTCCCGGGACAGATGGCTGAGGTCGATCAGCTGCACCGGCGATGGCACGCGACGCATCACAACCTGACGCTGCACGCCGCTTTCCAGGCCGTGGAACGCTGTGCGCAACGCCGGGTGGCGCTGCACGACTTGCTGCCAGGCGAACTTGAACGCGTCGAAATCCACGTGGCTGCCCACGTCGTACTGGTCCTGCATCAAGTAGATGCCGTGGCCCTGCTCCAGCAGGCTGTGCAGCAAAATCCCTTGCTGCATCGGCGCCAGCGGCAGGATGTCTTCGATCTCCCGCGCAGGGATACCCAGCGCATCGAGTTGCGTTTGATTCAACGCCGCCAGCGGGAAGTCCGAAGGCGTCAGGCCGGCGTGGGATTCGTCGCTGCAATGGGCGATCAACTGCAGCAACTGCGCTTCATACAGCCCGACCAGTTGCTGAATGCTCTCGCGGCTGAAGCGTTTGCGGCTGAAGGTCCACTCAAGCTGCAACCGGCCGTCGCGCACCTGACCGTCCACCGCCAGGGCATTGGCCAGCGGACCCTGGGGATCGCGCAGATTGCCGGGCGTGCGACTCGACAGGGAGAACAGCGCGCCTTCGTTATCGTCGAAACGACCGAGGTAGTTGAAGGTCACGCCCTGCCCGGTCAACTCCGGCAAATCTGCGTCAGCCAAGTACTTCAGTACCCCGTAACCCAGGCCCTTGTCCGGTACGCCGCGCACCGTCTCCTTGACCATCTTGAGGGTCGCGACCGGGTCATCCGCGGCGTCCAGCGCCAGCGGGTACAGGCTGGTGAACCAGCCCACGCTGCGGCTCAGGTCGAGGGCACCCGTGGCGTCCTCACGACCGTGACCTTCCAGGCTGATCACGTGGCGCCGACGACCGCTCCACTGCCACAACGACTGGGCCAGCGCCGCGAGCAACAGCTCGTCGATGCGCGTGC
This sequence comes from Pseudomonas lutea, assembly GCF_000759445.1. Lineage (NCBI taxonomy): Bacteria > Pseudomonadati > Pseudomonadota > Gammaproteobacteria > Pseudomonadales > Pseudomonadaceae > Pseudomonas > Pseudomonas lutea. The sequence goes on along the minus strand of NZ_JRMB01000001.1, from coordinate 334,188 downwards.
GGTAAGCGGCCGGGGCTTCGCTGAGCAGGCGCCGGGTGTCATTCGCGGCGAACGTCAATTGCACGGTTTCGCTGTCGCCGACCCGGCTCTGCACCGAAACATCCCCAGGCAACGTGGCATCGGCGGCGTCCAACGCTTGCCAATACGGCAGCTGCGTAGCCAATTCAGCGCTCTGCGCCAAGGTGCTCAACGACTGCGACCAGGCCTGGAAGCTGGCGGTTTTATCCGCCAGCGTCACATTCTGCCCCGGGGTCAGTTGGCGGTAGGCGAGTTGCAAGTCTTCCAGCAACACCCGCCACGAGACGCCGTCGACGGCCAAGTGGTGGATCGCCAGCAACAGGCGCGCTTCGCCGGACCGCAGGCGCGCATGCACCACACGCAGCAGCGGGCCGGTGTCGATGTTCAGGCTGCGCTGGGCTTCGTCGTTCAGCGAATCGAGGTCTTCTTCGCGGGTTAACTCGCAGGTCCACAACACGCGCTCGGCGCTTTCACTGTCGCGGTAACGCTGCTGCCACTGGCCTTCGTCGTTCTGATGGAAGCTCAGGCGCAGGCTGTCGTGGTGAGCCAGCACAGCCGCGAGGGCCTGCTGCAGGTGCGCGACGTCCAGCGCTTGCGGCACGTCGAGCAGCAGCGACTGGTTCCAGTGCTGACGCTGGGCGACCGGCAGGCTGAAAAACCGCGCCTGAATGGGCGTCAGGGCAAATTCGCGCGGTGCGACGGGCGCCAGTGCAGGTGCGGGGACGGGTTTGACCTCGGCTAGCGTGGCGACTTGCGCCAGCTCGGCGATGGTCTGTTTTTCAAACAGCTGCTTGGGCGTCAGACGGATGCCCTGGCGGCGAGCCCGGGCAATGATCTGCAGGCTCAGGATCGAGTCGCCACCGAGGGTGAAGAAGTTGTCGTGGCGACCCACCGCGTCGACCTTCAAGGCCGCCTGCCAGAGCGCAGCCAATGCAGCTTCGACGCCTTCATGGGGCGCTTCGAAGGCGTCGGATTTCACACTCGGCGTGGGCAGCGCGGCAACGTCAAGCTTGCCGTTGGCCGTGAGCGGGAAGGCCTCAAGGGTCAGCACGTGGCCGGGCACCATGTAGTCAGGCAGGCTCTGCGCCAGTTGCTCGCGCAGGGTCTCGCCGGCCACCGATGCGCCGTTGGCCAGCAGGCCGTAAGCAATCAACTGACCGCGCTCATCCAGACGAACGTGGGCATCGCGAATCCCGTCCAGCTGGCGCAGCCGTTGGGCGATTTCGCCGAGCGCCACGCGATGCCCGCGTACTTTGACCTGATCGTCGGCGCGGCCGAGGAATTGAATTTGCCCGTCAGCCATCAATCGGGCGCGGTCGCCGCTGCGGTAAAGCCGCCCGCCATTGCCGCTGGGGTCCGGGACGAATGCCGCAGCGGCCATCGCCGGACGTCCGTGATAACCCCGTGCCAGTCCCGGCCCGCCGATGTACAGCTCACCGACATCGCCTTGCACCACCGGCTGCAGATGGTCATTGAGGATCAGCGCTGTCACGTTCGGCAGCGGACTGCCGACGGGCACGCTTTCCCCCATCAGCGCACGGTCGGCAGGCTCGGGCAGCAACAGCTCGTGGCTCAGCACGCCCACCGTGGTTTCGGTGGGGCCGTAGTGGTTGATGACCCGACAGCCGGGTTTCAGACGATTGATCTGCGCCGCCAGCGCCCACGGCAGCGCATCGCCGCCCAGGATCAGCGCATGCTCGGGCAGCACATCGGCGGCGTTCGCGGCCTGCAACAGACCGTTCAAGTGGGTCGGGACGATTTTCAGCACGCCCACCTTGTGCTCGGCCATGTACGCGGCAAAGCGGTCGGCGTCGTTGGTGCGGTCGGGGCTGATCAGGTGAAGGGTGCGCGCCGAGCACAGCGCGCCAAACAGCACGGTATGGCCCAGATCAGCGCCCACTGTGGAGACCATGGCCATGCTTGCCCCGGGTGCGAGGTCCAGCCGCAGCAACAGGCCTTGCACGTAATCGGCAAGCGCGCCATGGCTGATAACCACGCCTTTCGGTGTCCCGCTGGTGCCGGAGGTGTAGATCAGATAGGCGGCCTGATCGGCATGAATACGCTGCTCGAGACCGTCGCAGGGTTGGGCTCGCCATTGGGCCTCATCATCGACGCCGATCACCTCGCCTTTGAAGTCACCCGGTGCGCCCTGATCGGTAATGAGCCAGCCCGCGCCGCTGTCAGCCAGCACAAAAGCCTGACGCGCGGCGGGCCATTTCGGGTCCAGCGGCACGTAAGCGGCGCCGCTCTTGAGCACGCCCAACAGGCTGACGACGAACGCCAGGGAGCGCTCCAGCAGAATGCCCACGCGGCTTTCCACACCCACACCGACCTGGCGCAGATGCCGCGCCAGTTGATTGGCCTGGGCTTCGACCTCGGCAAACCGCGCGCTGCGCTGCTCGCATTGCAGCGCAATATGCTGCGGCTGGGCCTCAACGCTGGCCTGCCACAGGCTCAACACGTCGCTGGCCGGGAACGCTGTCTGCTGCGCCGCGACACACGACACCACGGCGTTGGTTTGTACATCCAGCAAACGCACTTCAGGCTGTGCCACGACTTGCGCGCAGATGCGCTGCAGGTCAGCGGCCAGCGCAGCCATTCGCGGCTCATCGAACAGGTCGCAGGCGTAGGTGAACACCGCCTGAATGCCGTCAGCGTGGTCGGTGATGTCCAGGCCCAGATCGAAATGCGCCGAGTAGTCATCCAGCTGGGTCACGTCCATGCGCACGCCGGCCATTTCAACGTCGTGCGGCAGCGGGAACTGCTGGGTGAATTTCACCTGGCACAACGGGTTGTGGCTGAGGTTGCGTGCCACGCCCAAGGCTTCGACCAGTTGCTCGAACGGCAGGTCCTGATGGTGCTGGGCCCCCAGCGCGGTTTGACGTACGGCGTCGATCAGGCTGGCGAAGGATTGCTGTGGCGAGACCTCGCTGCGCAGCACCAGCGTGTTGACGAACAGGCCGATCAGCCCTTCCGATTCGGTGCAGGTACGCCCGGCGACCGGCACGCCGACGCGCAGGTCGGTCTGACTGCTGTAGCGCAGCAACAACGTTTTGTAAGCGGCCAGCATGACCATGAACAAGGTCGCACTGTGAGTACCCGCAAGCTCGCGCAAGCCCTGGCTCAACGTGGCGTCCAGAGCAAAACCATAGCGCGCGCCGCGATGACTTTGCTGCGCCGGGCGCGGACGGTCGGCGGGCAGGTTCAACACGGTCTGGGCATCACCCAATTGCTCTCGCCAGTACGCCAGTTGGCGTTGCCCTTCCCCACCGGCCAACCGCGCCCGTTGCCAGGCGGCAAAGTCGGCGTATTGGATCGGCAGCGGCGCCAGTACCGGCGCCTGGCTTTGGGCGTGGGCGTGGGCGCGGTAAAGCGCGGCGAATTCCTTGAGCATCACCTGCACCGACCAGCCGTCGGCAATGATGTGATGCAACACCAGCAGCAGTTGATGGTGGTTCGGCGCCAGGCGCACGTTGATCACCCGCCACAGCGGGCCTTGCTGCAAATCCATCGGCTGCTCGACGACGGCTTTGGCCAACTCGCTCAGCGCCTGCTGCGGATCGGTGTCCTCACTCAGGTAGTGGCGTTCAATGAGCACAGGACCCGGCGCGTGAATGCGCTGCACCAGTTGCTCGTTGGCGTCGATGGCGAAGGTGGTGCGCAGGCTTTCATGGCGGGCGGCCAGATCGTCCAGACTGCGTTGCAGGGCGACGCTATCCAGCGCGCCGTTGAGGCTCAGCTGGCCGCACAGGTGATAGGCGCTGCTGTCCGGCGCCAGTTGTGCGAGGAACCACAGGCGCTGCTGGGCGAAAGACTGCTCGGGATCGTTGTCGCGGGAAATGCGAGCCACACCTGCCGGCCGGTCGGTACCGCGGCCATGGGCGCGGACGTGCGCAGCGACGTGGGCGTTGAAGGCGCCAAGGGTCGGGTGCTCGAACAGGTGGGCGGGCTCCAGCTTCAGGCCCAGTTCGCTGTTCAACCTGGAGAGCACTTGCACCACGCCGACCGAATCGCCGCCGCAGGCGAAAAAGTGATCCGCAGCGCTCAGGTCTTGCCTGCCCAAGACTTCGCGCCAGGCCGCGACCACCTCAGGCAGCAGCGTTTGAGCGTCAGTCGAAGGCGTTGCGGCCACGTCCGTGGAGTCGGCGTCCAGCAAGCGTCCATCCTGCCAAAGCGCAAAGCTGTCCAGGCTGCGGTTCTGCCAGCCGCTGCGACACGCGGCGCGTTGCAGCTTGCCACTGGTGGTACGCGGCAGCGCGCCTGGCTCCAGCAGCACAATCACTTTTGGCGCCACCAGAAACAGCTCGGCCAGCGCATCGCGCACTGCTTCGCAAATCATCTGCGGTTTCATCAGGCGGCGCACGTTGCGGCTGATTTCCAGCGCCAGGCCCACGCCTTCGACGCCCTGCTCATCGCTCACGGGGAACGCTGCAATACGCCCGCGTCGCAGCAGCTCGACGCTTTTCTCCAGCGCCTGTTCTATGTCCTGGGGGTACAGGTTCTGGCCGTTGAGGATGATCAGATCCTTCAGGCGCCCGGTGATGAACAGCTCGTTGTCCCTGGCGATGCCCAGGTCGCCGCTGCGCAGCCAGCGCTTGCCGTCTTCGATGACGAACGTCTGCGCGGTAGCGTCGGCGTTTTGCCAATAACCCTGGGCAACACTCGGCCCCGCAATCCACACCTCACCTACCTGTCCCGACGTCAGCGCCTGGCCTGTGGCCGGATCGACGATGCGCAGATCGTGATCAGGCTGGCACCAGCCACACCCCGGCAGACGGCTGACAGCCTGGTTGTCGGCAAACAGCGCTTGCGTGGCGTCCCCGGCAGCGAGTTGGTTGCCGTCGAAACGCTTGATGCCGAATGGCTTTTCGCGCTCGGCAGCGCTGACGTAAAGCGTCGCCTCGGCCAGGCCGTAGCTGGGCGTCAGGGCACGGCGGTTGAAGCCGGCTGCCGCGAAATGCTCGCTGAAGGCATCCAGCGTGGCGATGCGAATCGGCTCGGAGCCGGAAAACGCCAGGCTCCAGTTGTCCAGCGCAAGGCCCTTCACGGCGCTGGGCTTGATCCGCTCGACGCACAGGCGGTAGGCGAAATCCGGGCCGCCGGAAAACGTCCCGCCGTACTCGCTCATAGCTTCAAGCCAGCGCGCAGGCCGGCCCAGGAAATAGTTGGGCGACATCAGCGTCAGCGTACCGCCGTAGTACAGCGGCAACAGCAGGCCGCACATCAAACCCATGTCGTGGTAAAGCGGCAGCCAACTGACCCAGCTTTCCGAGGCGGGATCGGAGACGAAGTGCCGCGCCATGGCGATTTCGTTGGCCATCAGGTTTTCGTGGGAGACCATCACGCCTTTCGGGGCGCTGGTCGAACCGGAGGTGTATTGCAGGAACGCCAGTGCACCGGTGTCGATCGTCGACGGCTGGAAACCGCCCTGCCGTTCGGCGATTTCCTCCACCGCGGCGAAGCGACCGCCGGCCGGCATGAACGGCTGCAGCAAGTGCTGAAACTTATCCAGGTCTTCGCGCCGGCCCAGCACCATCTGCGGCGCGGCGTCGTGGAGGATGCCGGTCAGGCGGTCGAGGTGCGTCTGGCGGTTGTACTCCGGGGCGAAGGCCGGCACTGCAATGACCCGGGCGTACAAACAGCCGAGAAACGCCGCGGCGTAGTCGGCGCCGGTGGGCAGCATCAGCACGCAGCGCTCGCCGCCCTCGACGCCAACGTGCTGCTGCAGGTGGGCGGCAATCGAGCGCGCCCGCGCATCGAGCTGCGCGTAGCTGGTCAGCAGCGGCGGCTGGTCCTCGTGGACGATGTGTCGAAGGGCAATCCGGTCCGGCTGGCGCTGCGCATACAAGCCCACCAGTTCGGGAAAATGCGCGGCCTGATCTCGTATGGATTTCATTCATTCACCTGTTTGTATCGGCAAGGCTCAACCCGCAGGTGGCCCGAAGGCCGTCCGCAACGTTGTGGAAAAAGAGTGGGCAACCCTCAAGGATCACCGCTATGACGACCCTCGCGCCGCCAGCCCGGCTTTAGCCGAAGGGCTTCACGCGAAGGGCTTTCGGACCCTGCTCAGCGGGCCAGTTTCAGCGCCACACGCGGCTGCGTTGAAGCCTGGGCCGTGCGCGCCGAACACGGCTGTTGCTGGTCGCCGAAGATCGATTCGACAACCTCCTGGGAACGGATCGCCAGCACCGACAACAGGGTGTCGCTCAAGCCGTGGCTGTCTTCGCAGCAACCTTGCAGAAACACCCCCGCCTCACTGCCGGCGGTCAGGGGCAAGCGATAGTGACGGTCGACGCTGGCGCCCTGAATGCAGTCCTGAATGCCGGTCAGCAGTTCCAGGTGGTAGTCGCGACGGTATCCAGTGGCGAGCACCACCACGTCGAAAGTTTCGCTGTGCATCTGGTCATGGGGTGCATCGCGCAGGAACAGCTCAATGCCATCGCTGGCGACTTCGGCGTGTGCCACCTCGCGATTGGTGAGCATGCGATGGCGCTCTTCGCCGCGCACTTTCTGCTGGTACATGCGCTGGAAGATGGTCTCGATCAGGTCGGTGTCGACCACCGAATAGTTGGTGTTGCGGAACTCGTCGAACAGCGCGACGCGACGCTCCTGGCTGTGGTTGAAAATGGTGTCGGTGAACGACGGGTTGAAGATCTGATTGACGAACGGGCTGTCATCGGACGGCTTCAGCGCGCTGCCGCGGATCACCAGCGTGGCCTCGACGTTGTCGAAGCGCGAGGCCAGGTCTTCAAAGATTTCCGCCGCGCTCTGCCCGCCACCGACCACTGCCACACGCAGCGGCCCGGGCCGATTGGCGACGAGCTTTTCGATGCCGCCGCGATAGCCGGCCGAGTGCAGCACACGAGCATCCTCCAGCCCGTCGAACGCCGCCGGCGCCTGGGGAATACCGCCGATACCGAACACCAGGTTGCGCGCGCGACGGCGGCAGACCTCACCGTTTTTGTCACGCGACAGCACATCCATCGCGACGAAGCGGCCTTCTTCAAAGTACGGCTCGACCGACATCACTTCGGCGCCGTACTGGACCTGTTCGTTGAAATGCGACGCGGCCCAGCTCAGGTAATCGGTGTATTCCTCGCGGGTCGGGAAAAAGGTCTTGAGGTTGATGAAGTCCTGCAGACGGCCGCGCTCGTTCAGGTAATTGACGAAGGTAAAACGACTGGCCGGATTGCGCAGCGTGACCAGGTCCTTGAGGAAGGAAATCTGCATGGTGGAGCCGTCAATCAGCATGCCTTCGTGCCAGTTGAACGCCGGCTTTTTTTCTAGGAAACACACGTGGGGCGCCAGACCACTGCGCTGGGCATGCTCCTGGGTGGCGATGGCCAAAGCCAGGTTCGACGGGCCGAAACCGATGCCGATGAAGTCGTAGACGAGTTCCATGCTTCCCTCTCGTAAGGCGCGATGCGCGATCGACTCCGGCAGGCCTGGCGGCAAGGTCGCCGGCGCCGGATGGCAGTTCACACGCATCAAAATGGTTAAGACTGATTCTCATTAACATGACGACTGAGGCTGACGGCTGTTTAGTCCTCGTCGTCGAAAAACTTACAAAGCCTTTACCGTTTTCATCTGATACGCCGCGCCGATCTCCTCCACCGCATCGCGACTGGCGTTCTCGCGGCGATCGCCCTGCAGCTCGCTGAGCTGCCCGGACTCCATCTTCACCAGCCGGTCGGCGAGGTCGAAATACTGATCGTCATGGCTGATGGCAAACACCGTGATGCCGGCCTTTTTAAACATCGGCAGCAGCTCGCGGTAGAAAAAGCGGCGGAACAGCGGGTCTTGATCGGCGGCCCATTCGTCCAGCAAGAGAATGTCGCGCTTCTCCAGCAGCGCCAGCATCAGCGCAAGACGCTTGCGCTGGCCCTGGGAGAACCGCGTGTCGAGCAAGTGACCGTCGCCGAGCTGCACCTTGTGCTTCATGTGCAGCTGTTCGAGCCATTGGTCAATGTCGGTCCTGTCGGCGTTTCGCCCGTCTGCGCCGAGCAGTTGGGCGAACAGATGGAAATCGGTGAAGACGCTGGCGAAGAGCTGACGGTAAGCCATCCAGTCTTCTGAGCCGATCACTTGCCCATCAACCAGAATTGCGCCCGCCGAAGGTCGATATAGCCCGCTGAGCAGTCGCGCCAGGCTGGATTTACCGCTGCCGTTGCCGCCCATGAGAAACACGGTTTCGCCACGGCGCAGCGTCAGGTTCACGGGGCCGACATCAAAGCCGGGTTCGTCGCCCTGCGCGGGGTAGTGGTATTCGACATCGCGCAGTTCCAGCGTCTGCCACTGGCCAGCGATGTGCGTGGGGGCGACGTCAAAGCTTTCGTGGTGCTCGGCCAGGGCCAGCGACTCGACCTTGTCCAGCGCCACGCGCCCGGAGATCTGCGCCGGGATCGCCGCCACCGCCAAGACCAACGGCGTGCGCATGAACAGCACGGTCAGCGCGTAAGTGGCCGCGACTTCGGTGGGCGCCCAGCCCAGCCCGTTGGCCAGATAAAACGCCAGGCCGATGGTGCCCAGCACCATGATGTTGGCCCAATTGCTGGCCAGGCCGTGGTAACGGTCAGCCAGGGTGAAATGCTCGCGATAACGCTGGGCGGCGACGTCGAAGGTCTCTTCGTACAGCCGGCGAGCGCGATCACGATTCAGAGTCAACTCCTTGCGCCCGTCAATCACGCCCTGATAGCTCTGGTAAAGCTTGTCTTCCGACTCGCGCAGGGCGCGGATATGCGCGTTGAGCTTGCCCACCAGCAACCAGCCGACACCCAGCGTGAACGCCATCCAGCAGAGGGTGGTGATGAAAAGCGAGGGCGAAAGCCAGGCGAGATAACTGAATGACGCGACGCTGAGCACCGAGCCGTAGATCAGGTCCGGCAACTGCACGAAGGCCATGGTCACCGCGCGAATGTCGCTGGACAGGCTGGCGAAAATCTTCGCACCGCCGATGGATTCGATGCGCTCGATATTGGTGTCCAGCAGGCGTTTGACCATCACCCGGCGCAGGCCATAGACAAAGCGATGGCCCAGCGCGGTCAGCGACAAAGACGCCCCGGATGCAAGCGCCAGCAGCACGGCGAGCATGAGGCCGAACTGCCACAGCGCAGTGCCAAGGCCGTCGTGGCTGCTGATCATTCGCTGATTGACGAAGGCAATCACGCCAACGCTCAACAGCCCGCTGCTGACGCTCAGCAGCAGCACCCAGGCAAGCGGCCAGCGGTATTGCTGGAAGACCAGACGAATTAATTTCATGGATGACTCCGGGCAGTAGAAGCGGGGGACATGACGCGGCCGTGGCTAGATATCGCCAAGCCGGGCCCGACAATGGGAAAGGGTGTCGCGCAGAAGGAAGTTGACCATCGTCGGCGAGGTGCCGATGACCTTGGCCACGTCGCGCTGGGTGTAGCCCTGGATCTGGCTAAGGTCAAAGACAATGCGCATGCGCTTGGGCAGCTCGTTGAGCGCGCCGACCAGCTGATCGAGCGATTCGCGACCCGCCAGCACCCGCTCGGGGGACACCTCGAAACGTATCTGCTCTTCCTGCTCGGCCTCGACGCCGTGGTTGCGTTCGAGACGCTGGCGGCGAAGGCGGTCGATGGACAGGTTGCGTACGACGCGAAACATGTATCGCGCAGGTTCGTTCGATGCCAGGTCGCTTTCGAGCATCTTCACGAAAGCGTCCTGCACCACGTCTTCTGCCCGGGCGCGGCAGCCAAGGAATTTTGCTGCCAGGCGCAACAGCGCCTCGCGGTGGGTGTTATAGGCGCCCATCAGTGCGTCGAGACGCGCATCTCGCGCGGCATGGATGGCGCCTAAAGCCGATGAGCCGAGCCGGCGCGGCTGGCTGATTGCAGGGCGAAAATCCATCTTGTTCGACATCCCTGGTTACAAAAGGAATGCGAAGGATAACGCAAACGATTCTCATTGCAACGTAAGAAAGTTTACCGATTGGTGAAACTTTTACGCGCTGTCGGCGGTCGTCTCAGACCATCTGCATCACCGCATCAAGCGCAGCTCCAGGTATTGCAGGAGCATGATGGTTTTGCCGTCGGCAATCTCGCCGCTGGCGACCATGGCAATGGCGCGATCGAAATCCAGCTCCAGCACTTCGATGTCTTCGCCCTCCTCTTCGAGCCCGCCGCCTTCGCTGACCCGGTCGTCCGGCTGGTATTCGCCGATGAAAAAGTGAATGCGCTCGGTGACCGAACCGGGGCTCATGAATGCGTCGAAAATCTTCTTCACCGAGCGTACGACGTAGCCGGTTTCTTCCTCGGCTTCCAGGCGAATGCGCTCTTCGGGGCTGGCGTTGTCGAGCAAGCCGGCTGCGGCTTCGATCAGGTAGCCATTGTGGTCGTTGACGAACGCCGGCATGCGGAACTGGCGGGTCAGCACCACCGTGCGCTGCTCAAGGTTGTACAACAGAATGGTCGCGCCATTGCCTCGGTCATAGACCTCACGGGTCTGCTGTTGCCAGGTGCCGTCGCGGCGTTGCAGTTCGAAGCTGTATTTTTTGAGCACGTACCAATTGTCTGAGAGCAGTTGTTCGTCGGTGATGCGAATGAAATGGGATGGCATGACAGTCCTTGAGAAATGCGTTTTTTTGATCTCGATTCAAACGGTGATCGCGCCGATTTAACCCGATCACCGTGCAGGCGCCGGCTTGCTGGCTATTCATTGTGTCAGGCACAACTGGGGGGCGTGGCCCACCGCGTTCGCCAGCAAGCCGGCTCCTACAGGTTTTGCGTCCGGCGCGGGTCTTCAGTCGTGCGGGCATTGGTTGTAGGAGCGCGCTTGCCCGCGAAGGCATTGTGTCAGCCACCGCAGGGGTGAGTGGCCCACCCCGTTCGCCAGCAAGCCGGCTCCTACAGGTTTTGCGTCTGGCGCGGGTCTTCAGTCGTGCAGATATTCCTTCGGTGGTGCAGATATCCCCTCGGTCGTGCGGATATTCCTTCGGTCGTACGGGCATTCGTTGTAGGAGCGCGCTTGCCCGCGAAGGCGTTGTGTCAGCCACCGCAGGGGTGAGTGGCCCACCGCGTTCGCCAGCAAGCCGGCTCCTACAGGTTTTGCGCCTGGCGCGGGTCTTCAGTGGTGCAGATATTCCTTCGGTGGCGCGGGCATTCGTTGTAGGAGCGCGCTTGCCCGCGAAGGCGTTGTGTCAGGCACCGCTGGGGTGAGTCGCCCACCGCGTTCGCCAGCAAGCCGGCTCCTACAGGTTTTGCGTCTGGCGCCGATTCAGTCGTGCGGAGATTCCTTCGGTCGTGCAGATATTCCTTCGGTCGTGCGGGCATTGGTTGTAGGAGCGCGCTTGCCCGCGAAGGCATTGTGTCAGCCACCGCAGGGGTGAGTGGCCCACCGCGTTCGCCAGCAAGCCGGCTCCTACAGGTTTGGCGTCTGACGCAGGCGTCCGGTCGTACCGCTACAGCTGCTTTGCTCGCAAAAACCCCGAACTATTGTTTCCATCGATTGCCAACATACGTACGAACGCCGTTCAGTTTGCCCTCGCAAATCCGGATGATGGCTTCATCGATTTCCCAGACAAGGATTTGCCCGCAATGTCCATCAACATGACCATCCTGTTGACACTCATCGTTTCGTTCTCCATCGCCCTGGCCGGGGTCGTGCACATCTGACCGACCGCCGTACTGCGCTCGCCGCAAAAGCCACCGCATTGCGTCCGCCGCATCAAGGGCAACGCGGTCCGAGTGCGGGATTCACGCGATCCGCCGCCGATCCGCCGCCGAGGGTTCGGCGGGCGGATCGGGTGAACGGCGTTTACTCGTGAAAATCAGCAACAGTTGTTTTGCTGCCCACGAAAAAGCTGTCGGCGACGATGCGCAGCGGTTGCAGGTCGAGGTCGCTTTTGCCGGCTTGGATCAACCGCGCGAAATGCGCGTACATCACAGGGTACTCACCCTCCTCCGACACTTCCTGTGAAACGCCGTCGAGGGTGACCTGCGCACCGCCCGCGTCCAGGCGCATCACGCCCTCTTCACACTCCAGTTCGATGCTCCACTGCTCATTGACGCTGTGATCGAAATCCAGCTCAGCCAACACTCGCACCTGCTCACCCGAACGCATCTGCAGAAACGCCGCAATCGGCGACTGGCAGTTGCCGGGCACGTTCAGATGGGCGGATTCGACGAAAAGCGCGCGCGGCAGCAGCTCAGTGATGATCGACAACGCGTTGATTCCCGGATCGAACACGCCCAGCCCGCCTGCCTGCCAGATCCACGCCTGCCCCGGGTGCCACTTGCGCACCTGCTCTTTCCAGTCGATGCGCACCTGCTTGAGGGTTTTCCCTTCAAGCCACTGCTTTGCGTTAAGAACCCCGGGCGCGAACCGCGAGTGCCAGGCGAACAGGCCGCTGACGCCAGCCGCGTTGACCTCATCGATCAGCGCGAGCGCTTCGCCCAGGGTCGAGCACGGCGGCTTCTCCACCAGCACGTGTTTGCCTGCCCTCAGCGCCTGTTCGACCAGCGCAAAACGGCCTTGAGGCGGCGTGCAGAACGCGATGGCATCGACCTGCGGCCCCTGCTCCAGCAGCTCGGCCAGCGAACTGAAATTGGGCACGTCCGGGCAGTGCTGACCCAGCGTCGCGACGGCGACCAGTTCGAAACGGTCGCTGCCGCGAATGGCCGGCACGTGCTGGTCCTGGGCGATCTTGCCGTAACCCACCAGCCCTAAACGAATCGGATGCATCGATGACTCCTGTGATGTTGTCGTTGTTTTGTGGGGTGCCCACTGAAAGGCCACCCTTGAAGCGAATCAATGAATCGGTGCCGCGTCGCTCTGCTGGTACTCCCGAGGGGTGCAGCCGAATTCCCGGCGAAACACCGTGTGCAGGTACTGCGCCGATTTGAAGCCACAATTCTGGGCGATGTCGGCAATGGCCGAGTCGCTGTGCTTGAGGCCCGAGGCCGCGGCGCTCAGTTTGAAACTCAAAATCTCGTCATGCACGCTGCAACCGCGCTCCTTGCGAAAGTGCGATTCCAGCGAGGAGCGTGACACGCCGACGTAGGCGGCCACTTGAGCGGTCTTTATTCCCTGGCACGCGTACTGACGAATGAAGTGCAGCGCCTGCATGACATAAGGGTTGCCCAGCGGCTGATGCAGGCTGGAGGCTTGAACGTTGATGGCCTCCGGCGGCACCAGAATCTGGCTGGTGGTCGACGGCACACCGTGGAGCATCTGATGCAGCAGGCGCGCCGCCGTGCGGCCCATGCTCTGCGTGCCCTGGATCACGGAGCTCAACGGCACGCGGGTCAGGGTGCGGGTCAGCGGGTCATTGTCGATGCCAATCAGCGCCACTTGCTCGGGCACCGCGATGCCCGCCGTCAGACACGCCTGCAGCAACTGCCGGGCGCGGGCGTCGCTCACGGCGATAATGCCGATGGGCTTGGGCAGGCTCTGCAGCCAGGTGATCTGCTGTTGCACGGCGCTGTCCCACAGTGGCGCGCTGGTGCTGAGACCGCGATAGACTTCGCCGCGCAAGCCGTCGCGCTGCAACAGTCGGCGAAAGGCCTTTTCGCGCTCCTGGGCCCAGCGATTGCTCTGGGCTTCAGGCAGGCTGAAACAGGCAAACCGCGTCAGGCCGGCTTCGATCAAGTGCTCGTAGGCCAGCTTGATCAGCGCGAAATTGTCGGTGGCCACATAAGGGATGTTTTTTGGGTAAGAGCGCTCGTCTTCGTAAGAGCCGCCGACGGCGACCACCGGCAAACGGCTTCCGGCCAGCGCTTCGCCGATCAGCGGGTCGTCAAAGTCAGCAATGATGCCGTCGCCCTGCCAGCGCTCGATGCCCTTGAGCCGGCACAGAAAGTCCTCTTCCAGAAACAGATCCCACGACGCGCGCGTGCTGCTCAGGTAGTTGCCGATGCCAGTGATGATGCCGCGGTCGTAGATCTTGCCGCCGTTGAACAACAGCGCAATACGGTGAGCGGGCGGGACGGTTTTCATTATTGTTCCCCGGGCCTGTCAAGCGAGTCGGCACAGCCTAGGCCTGCGCCGGAGGAATCTCAATACTCAAAATCGAACAGCCTGTTGGTGATTTTCGCAATCGGCGGGCGCAGGGCCGTTGCTAGTATCGGGGACAGCCGGTTTCCCTCCCCCAGAACAATAAGGAATTCCCGATGCCCTGCTTTCCCGATGTCGACAAGATCCGCTATGAAGGCCCTGGCAGCGACTCGCCCCTCGCCTTTCGCCACTACGACGCCGACAAGATCATCCTCGGTAAACCGATGCGCGAACACCTGCGCATGGCCGCGTGTTACTGGCACACCTTTGTCTGGCCAGGCGCTGACATGTTCGGCGTCGGCACGTTCAAGCGTCCCTGGAACAAACCGGGGGATGCCCTGGAACTGGCGCGCTTCAAGGCCGAGGCAGCCTTTGAGTTCTTCTCCAAACTGGGCATCGACTATTACAGCTTCCACGACACCGACGTTGCACCGGAAGGCGCCAGCCTGAAGGAATACAGCCACAACTTCGCGCAGATGGTCGATGAGCTGGAACGCCACCAGGAGCAAAGCGGCATCCAGCTGTTATGGGGCACCGCCAACTGCTTCAGCAACCCACGTTTCGCCGCCGGTGCCGCCAGTAACCCGGACCCGGAAGTGTTCGCCTTTGCCGCCGCTCAGGTGTGCAGCGCGATGAACGCGACCAAGCGTCTGAACGGCGCCAACTACGTGCTGTGGGGCGGCCGCGAAGGCTACGAGACGCTGCTCAACACCGACCTCAAGCGCGAGCGTGAGCAACTGGGTCGCTTCATGCGCATGGTGGTGGAGCACAAGCACAAGATCGGTTTCACCGGTGACCTGCTGATCGAGCCCAAACCGCAGGAGCCGACCAAGCACCAGTACGACTACGACAGCGCCACGGTCTTCGGCTTTTTGCAGCAGTTCGGCCTGGAGAAGGAGATCAAGGTCAACATCGAGGCCAACCACGCCACCCTCGCCGGTCACAGCTTCCACCATGAAATCGCCACGGCAGCGTCGCTGGGTATTTTCGGCAGCATCGATGCCAACCGGGGCGATCCACAAAATGGCTGGGACACTGATCAGTTTCCCAACAGCGTTGAAGAGCTGACCCTGGCGACGTACGAGATCCTCAAAGTCGGCGGCTTCAAAAACGGCGGTTACAACTTCGACTCGAAAGTCCGTCGCCAGAGCCTCGATGAAATCGATCTGTTCTATGGCCACGTGGCCGCCATGGACGTCCTGGCCCTGTCGCTGGAACGCGCCGCCGCGATGATCGAGGACGACCGGCTGCAAGCGTTCAAGGACCAGCGCTACGCCGGTTGGGACCAACCCTTTGGCCGTGCGGTGCT
The DNA here is from genome assembly GCF_000759445.1 of Pseudomonas lutea. NCBI lineage: Bacteria > Pseudomonadati > Pseudomonadota > Gammaproteobacteria > Pseudomonadales > Pseudomonadaceae > Pseudomonas > Pseudomonas lutea. Next base: position 318,845 of record NZ_JRMB01000001.1, on the reverse strand, counting down.
CTCGGGTGAGTTCAGCCTGGATGCCCTGGCGCAACATGCCGTGGACAACGAATTGAACCCGCAGGCAGTGAGCGGTCGGCAGGAGATGCTTGAAGGCGTCGTCAACCGGTTCATCTATCCCTGACAGGTGATGATCGCGATCCCCACGCAGGACCGGCGAGGTCATCTCCAATCCGCTGGATGGACGCGATGCTTTTCGTAGGACCGGCTTCAGCCGGGAAGAGGCCAGTGTGTGCAGCATCAATCTTGCGGTATGACGCCAGCAGCTTCCCGGCTAAAGCCGGTCCTACTAACTTCAGCAGGTCCTATTACGCAAAGCGGCTGGTTACATTCTCGCGACAATTCCCTGCTCGCGGCGCGTGGCCAGTATCTACAGTTCACCGGCAACCCGAACATGCTGCAACAGTGTCTCTAAACAAAAATAACAGGACGCAACCCCATGAAGAACTTGAAAACCACCCTCCTCGCCAGCGCTCTGGCTTTGCTCAGCCTGCCGGTCATGGCCGATTCGGCGCACCCGAAAATCGGCTTCTCCATTGATGACCTGCGTCTGGAGCGCTGGTCTCGCGACCGTGACTACTTCGTCGCAGCAGCAGAGAAAATGGACGCCAAGGTCTTTGTCCAGTCCGCCGATGCCAACGAGCAAAAGCAGATCTCGCAGATTGAAAACCTGATTTCGCGCGGCGTCGATGTCATCGTCATCGTGCCGTTCAACGCCACCGTGCTGACCAACGCCGTCGCCGAGGCCAAGAAAGCCGGCATCAAAGTCGTGTCCTACGACCGCCTGATTCTCAACGCCGACATTGATGCCTACATCTCGTTCGACAACGAGAAAGTCGGTGAAATGCAGGCGGCCGGCGTGCTCAAGGCCGCGCCGAAGGGAAACTATTTCCTGCTCGGCGGCGCCCCCACCGACAACAACGCCAAGGTCCTGCGCGAAGGCCAGATGAAAGTGCTGCAGCCGGCCATCGACAAGGGCGACATCAAAATCGTCGGCCAGCAATGGGTCAAGGAATGGAACCCGACCGAAGCGCTGAGCATCGTCGAGAACGCCCTGACCAAAAACAGCAACAAAATCGACGGCATTGTCGCCTCCAACGACGCCACCGCCGGCGGCGCGATTCAGGCCCTGGCGGCGCAAAAACTGGCCGGTAAAGTGCCGATTTCGGGCCAGGACGCCGACTTGGCAGCGGTCAAGCGCGTGATCGACGGCACGCAGACCATGACCGTGTACAAGCCACTGAAACTGATCGCTTCCGAGGCTGCAAAACTGTCGGTGCAACTGGCGCGCAACGAGAAGCCGCAGTACAGCTCGCAATACGACAATGGCACCAAAAAAGTCGACACCATCCTGCTGACGCCCACGCCGCTGACCAAGGACAACATCGATCTGCTGGAGAAGGACGGGTTCTACACCAAGGACCAGATCGCGGGTAAGTAACAGACCCTTTTCTGATCGCCTTCTCAGCCAGTCGGGGCCGGCACGAATAGCGCCGGCCCCCGATTGGCTAGCTTCTGCGTGAGATCCTGCAATGTCCGAATACCTGCTGCAAATGAACGGCATCGTCAAATCGTTCGGCGGTGTCAAAGCGTTGAACGGCATCGACATCAAGGTGCGCGCCGGCGAATGCGTCGGGCTGTGCGGCGAGAACGGTGCTGGCAAATCGACCCTGATGAAAGTCTTGTCAGCGGTCTACCCCTACGGCACCTGGGAGGGGGAAATCCTCTGGGACGGCCAGCCGCTGCGGGCGCAGTCGATCAGTGAGACCGAGGCCGCCGGTATCGTCATCATCCATCAGGAACTGACTCTGGTCCCCGACCTCTCGGTGGCGGAGAACATCTTCATGGGTCACGAGCTGACCCTGCCAGGCGGGCGGATGAATTACCCGGCCATGATCCACCGCGCCGAAGCCTTGATGCGCGAGCTGAAAGTGCCGGACATGAACGTCTCGTTGCCGGTCTCCCAATACGGCGGCGGCTATCAGCAGCTGGTGGAAATCGCCAAGGCGCTGAACAAGCAGGCGCGGCTGCTGATTCTCGACGAACCTTCCTCAGCGCTGACCCGATCGGAAATCGACGTGCTGCTCGACATCATTCGGGACCTGAAGGCAAAAGGCGTGGCCTGCGTCTACATCTCCCACAAACTCGATGAAGTCGCCGCCGTCTGCGACACCATTTCGGTGATCCGCGATGGCAAACACATTGCGACAACCGCCATGGCTGACATGGACATCCCGAAAATCATCACGCAGATGGTTGGTCGCGAGATGAGCAACCTCTATCCCACCGAACCCCATGCCGTGGGCGAAGTGATCTTCGAGGCGCGCAACGTCACCTGTTACGACGTTGACAACCCCAAGCGCAAACGTGTGGACGACATTTCGTTCGTGCTCAAGCGCGGGGAAATCCTGGGCATCGCCGGGCTGGTCGGCGCCGGGCGCACCGAGCTGGTGTCGGCGCTGTTCGGCGCTTACCCCGGACGTTACACCGGCGAAGTGTGGCTGGACGGCAAACCGATCGACACCCGTACCCCGCTCAAGTCCATTCGCGCCGGGCTGTGCATGGTGCCCGAGGACCGCAAGCGTCAGGGCATCATTCCCGACCTCGGCGTCGGGCAGAACATCACCCTGGCCGTGCTCGACAGCTTCGCGCACCTGACCCGCATCGACGCTGAAGCCGAACTGGGCAGCATCGACAAGGAGATCTCGCGCATGCATCTGAAGACAGCCAGCCCGTTTCTGCCGATCACCAGCCTGTCCGGGGGCAATCAGCAAAAAGCCGTGCTGGCAAAGATGCTCCTGACCCAGCCGCGGGTACTGATTCTCGACGAGCCCACGCGCGGCGTGGACGTCGGCGCCAAATACGAGATTTACAAGCTGATGGGTGCACTGGCTGCCACGGGCGTGTCGATCATCATGGTGTCGTCGGAGCTGGCCGAAGTGCTCGGCGTCTCCGACCGCGTGCTGGTGATTGGTGAAGGTCAACTGCGCGGGGACTTCATCAACGAAGGGCTGACCCAGGAACAGGTACTCGCGGCGGCGCTCAGCCAGTCAGGCGACTACCTTGCGGCGCACCACAAAAACGACAACGACCGGCCAGGTGCTGTGGGAGAAGCGCGTCAATGAATCAGCTCAAGCAACTGTTTACCCGCTACAAAATGCTCGCGCTGGTGATCGCCATTGCCTTCATCTGGTTGTTCTTCAGTTGGCAAACCGAAGGCGGCTTCCTGACCCCGCGCAACCTGTCCAACCTGCTGCGGCAGATGTCGATCACCGGCATCCTCGCCTGCGGCATGGTCCTGGTGATCATCAGCGGCGAGATCGACCTGTCGGTGGGCTCGCTGCTCGGCCTGCTCGGCGGCGTGGCGGCGATTCTCGACGTGGTGTATCACGTCCCGCTGCCACTGAACCTGTGCATCGTCGCGGGCTGCGGCCTGCTGATCGGCCTCGCCAACGGCTGCATGACGGCGTACCTGCGCATTCCTTCCTTCATCGTTGGCCTGGGCGGCATGCTGGCGTTTCGCGGCATTTTGCTGGGGATCACCGGTGGCACCACCATCGCCCCGGTCTCGCCGGAGCTGGTGTACGTGGGCCAGGGATATTTGCCGCCGCTGGTGGGTGTTGTCCTGGGTGTGTTGCTGTTCGCGCTGACGCTGTTCCTGACCTGGCGTCAGCGTCGCAACCGCGCCCTGCATGGCCTGGCGGCGCACGCGATCGTGAGGGACGTCGTGCGCGTGGTGGCCATCGGCGCTGTGTTGGCCGGCTTCGTCTACACCCTCAACAGCTACGACGGCATTCCGGTGCCGGTGCTGTTGCTGCTGGTGCTGCTCGGCGTCTTCAGCTACATCACCAGCCAGACCGTGTTCGGCCGGCGTATCTACTCGGTGGGCAGCAACATGGAGGCGACACGTCTGTCCGGCATCAACGTGCAGGCGGTCAAGCTGTGGATCTTCGGCATCATGGGTGTCATGTGCGCCCTCGCCGGCCTGGTCAATACTGCGCGCCTGGCCGCAGGCTCACCCTCGGCGGGCAACATGGGCGAACTCGACGCCATCGCCGCGTGCTTCATCGGCGGTACGTCCATGCGCGGCGGCTCGGGAACGGTCTACGGCGCCCTGCTCGGTGCGCTGGTCATCACCAGCCTGGACAACGGCATGTCCATGCTCGACGTCGACAGCTACTGGCAGATGATCGTCAAGGGCAGCATCCTGGTACTGGCGGTGTGGGTGGATGTGAGTACGCGGAGTGGACGGCGGTAAGCGCGTGAGGCTTCAGCAGGCAACACCACGGCTAAATGACTCCCACGCCCGGTAGGAGCCGGCTTGCTGGCGAAGCTGTCAGGTCGGTGAACGTGTTCATTTCTGATCCACCGCCTTCGCCAGCAAGCCGGCTCCTACGGGACGGGGTGTCAGGCGAACCACTTGGTGTTCGCCGCAAACCTCGCAGGAGCGCGCCAGCTTGGGCAACGGCATGTCCATGCTCGACGTCGACAGCTACTGGCAGATGATCGTCAAGGGCAGCATCCTGGTGCTGGCGGTGTGGGTGGATGTGAGTACGCGGGCTGGGCGGCGGTGAGCGCGTGAGGCTTCAGCGGGCAACACCACGGCTAAATGACACCCTCGCCCGGTAGGAGCCGGCTTGCTGGCGAAGCTGTCAGGTCGGTTAACTTGTTCATTTCTGATCCACCGCCTTCGCCAGCAAGCCGGCTCCTACGGGACGGGGTGTCAGCCGAGTCATTCGTGGCAGCCGAACCACTGGTGTCCGCTGCAACCCTCGTATGAGCGCGCTTGCCCACGAACGCGTCGGATCAGCGAACTGGATCACGCAGCTCCACTGTCATTCTTGGGCCCGCGCGCTACTGCATCAAACTCAATCCAACTTACGTTATGAGAAGATGCGATCCACTTACCGCCCCTCCAGCAACTCCCCCGCCCGATCCAGCAACCCCAGCGGATCGTCCGTCTTGTGTATGTCCACCGAGAGCATCTGCCGAAACTTGCGTGCGCCCGGAAAGCCGGTGCCAAGGCCGAGCACGTGGCGGGTGATGTGGTGCATCGATCCGCCTTCATTCAAGTGCGCTTCAATGTAGGGCCGCATAAGCGCCAGCGCTCCGGCACGGGTGATCTGCGGCGCGGTGTCGCCAAACAGCTCGCGATCAACATCAGCCAGCAAATAAGGGTTGTGATACGCCTCGCGGCCGAGCATCACGCCGTCAAAGGTGTTCAGGTGTTCCTTGCACTGCTCCAGCGTCTTGATGCCGCCGTTGAGAATGATCTCCAGCCCGGGAAAGTCCTGCTTGAGCTCCGCGGCGATGTCATAGCGCAGCGGCGGGATGTCACGGTTTTCCTTGGGCGACAAACCCTCAAGGATGGCGATGCGGGCGTGCACGGTGAAGCTGGTGCAACCGGCATCGCGGACGGTGCCGACGAACTCGCACAGCTGCTCGTAACTGTCGCGTCCATTGATGCCGATGCGGTGCTTCACCGTCACCGGAATCGACACCGCGTCGCGCATGGCCTTGACGCAGTCGGCGACCAGTTGCGGATGCCCCATCAACACAGCGCCGATCATGTTGTTCTGCACCCGATCGCTGGGGCAGCCGACGTTGAGGTTCACCTCGTCGTAGCCCGCCGCTTGCGCCAGGCGTGCGCTGGCAGCCAGGTCAGCCGGGTTGCTGCCGCCCAGTTGCAGCGCCAGCGGATGCTCCGTCTCGTCGTGGCGCAGGAACCGCTCGGTGTCACCGTGCAGCAACGCGCCGGTGGTGACCATCTCGGTATAGAGCAGCGCGTTCTTTGACAGCAGGCGCAGAAAGAAACGGCAGTGGCGATCCGTCCAATCCATCATCGGGGCCACGGAAAAACGCCGTGATGGATCAGACGACAGGCGGTGGGCAGGGAGTTCGGTCGTAGGCAGCATGGGGCAAGTTAAACAGATCGGACGAAAAGGACGCGCAGTCTAACAGCTCGCACGTCCGGCTGAAGCCGAGCCTGACCAAAGCGCGTGCCTTGTGCAGGAACGGCCTGATACGGGAAGTCATCAAGCCCCGGCTGCGCTCACCCTGCAGTACCGCATGACCGTCCGGCAAAGCAGTGCGCAAGGTACTTCAGCCATCAATCAGCAGGGCGATTTGCAGAGCGGAGTACTGGCGAACAGCGTGAGCCTGACGCTTGCAGCTGACGCGACGTGTCGGGTTCACCTGGAGGTCTTTGATCAGACCACGTTGCTGAAGGCCGTCGACAGTGACTGCGGTGTGATGTCCGCGCGTTGATTGGCCTGCAGTCGGTGCAATTGCGCCCAGTTCGGCACCGCTCCGATTGCTGGCAACGACCCTTCGCTGGATTAGATTGCTCACTGCGGGAACATCCCGCTCGGTCAGGGCTCCAACCTGTCTGAATCGAGTATCCGCCCGCCTCGGGAACCGCCCGCCTTTGATCCCGCGCTGTCTTTTAACAGCGCCCAGCGCCTCGGATCATGGCTGACACACAGGTACGCTGTTTGCGCAAATGCAGGCGTCCAAACCCGTGTGTCTGTTGCGGTTTACGCCCTTGAGTGGTCGGCGGCGCTCGGGTAATGTCAGCAAACCCACAGGACAGAGCACGCTCATGACTTCCAAGCTGGAACAACTCAAGCAATTCACCACCGTTGTTGCCGACACCGGCGATTTCGCCGCGATCGAAAAGCTCAAGCCCGTCGACGCCACCACTAACCCTTCCCTCTTGCTCAAAGCCGCTTCCAGCGACAGCAACAGTGATCGTTTGAAAGAAGCGTTTGCCGGCAGCAACAACGACATTAACGTTGCCAGCGACCGCTTCGCTGTCGCCATCGGCCGTGAAATCCTCAAAGTGGTTCCGGGCCGGGTATCGACCGAAGTCGACGCGCGTCTGTCGTTCGACACGCAGGCCTGTATCGACCGCGCTGACCGCATCGTTGGCCTGTATGAAGACTTCGGCATCGGCCGCGATCGCATCCTGATCAAGCTGGCCTCCACCTGGGAAGGCATCAAGGCAGCCGAGGTGCTGGAAAAGAAAGGCATCCAGTGCAACCTGACGTTGCTGTTCTCCTTCGCTCAGGCACAGGCCTGCGCTGACGCCGGCGTGTTTCTGATCTCGCCATTCGTAGGCCGCATCTACGACTGGTACAAGAAAGCCGAAGGCAAGGAGTATGTCGGTGCAGAGGACCCGGGCGTGCAGTCCGTGACCCGCATTTATAACTACTACAAAGCCAACGACTACAAGACCGTGGTCATGGGCGCCAGCTTCCGTAACCTCAGCCAGATCGAAGAACTGGCCGGCTGCGACCGTCTGACCATCAGCCCTGACCTGCTGCACAAACTCTCGGAAGACAACGGCACGCTGGTGCAGAAACTCAAGCCGGGCAATGGCGGCGAAGCGCGCGTGACCCTGAACGAGAGCCAGTTCCGCTGGGCCTCCAATGAAGACGCCATGGCCACTGAAAAGCTGGCTGAAGGCATTCGTCAGTTCGCCCGCGACCAGGTAGCGCTTGAGAAGATGCTGTCGAACAAAGCGTAAGGTTCGCGAGATATAAAAAGGGCGGCACCCTCACAGGTGCCGCCCTTTTTTCATGCCCGAATCAGGGGCTGAAGGTATTACTGGTGTTCGAGCGCATTGACCAGATCGCGGAACGCCTCTCGGTTGGAGTCGTTCAAGCCCATCAGAATCTTGTGGGCCTCCAGCACCTTGGCCTTGACCACGTCTTCGCACTGGTCCTGCGATGGCAGGTCGCTAAGCGCTTCAGGACGGGGAATCGGCCGACCCACGATATTGAACACCTGATCAAAGCCCATCGACTGCAGCAGACGGGTGATGTCTTCGTGAGTAGTCACCACCGTTGGCAACAGCCCGGCCTTCTGCCGCGACAGGATCGACAGCTTGGCGAGCAGCCCAAGCGTAGTGCTGTCGATGCTGCGGGTTTCGGTGAGGTCGATGACCACCGTCGAGAAATTCATCGAGGTGAAGATACGCTCAATTGTCGCATCCAACGCAGAGCACAGCGTCAGACGCACTTCGCCCACAAACTTGAGGACAAATGTGCCGTCTTGCTCGGCGAACTGGATTCTACCGGTACTCATTAAAGGTTCCTGCTCAACACTAACAAGGCGATATCATCCGGCATCTCCCCTAGCGTGGCCAATCCAAACGTTTGGCGCAGACCGTCCAGGCTGCCCCCCGCCGCCTTGACCAGTTTGGGCAAGTTGGCTTCTTTCTCTTTGAGTGTATCACCTGGCAGAAGGTCCAGAATGCCGTCGGACAGCAGGGTGAGACTAAAGGACGCAGGCAGATCGATAACGTGATCGGTATAGGTCGCTTCGTTGAACAGCCCCACTGGCAGGCCACGGCCTTCGAGATAGCGCGTTTCTTCCGGTGTGTAAAGCACCGGCAGCGGCAGATGGCCACCGACGCTGTAAGTCAACTGCCCGGTCTCTTCGTCAATCACGCCGCCCACCATGGTGACGTGCTTGCCCAGCTTGCAGCTGATCAAACCGCGGTTGATATGGCCCAGGACGTCCGATGGTTTGAATTTCGGCAGCATCCCGCCGCGCTTGGATTCAAACAGCAGCCGCGTGGTCATGAATTTCAACAGCACGGTGATGAACGCCGAAGACGCACCGTGTCCGGAAACGTCCGCCAGGTAGAAGGCTACACGGCGCTCGTCGACTCGAAAATAATCCACGAAGTCGCCGGACAGATACAGCGAAGGGATGATCTCGTGTTCAAATTCGAACGCATCGATGGCCCACGGGCTCGTCGGCAACATGTTCATCTGGACCTGGCGGCCCGCGTCCTGGTCTTCCTGCAACAGGTGCAGACTGGCCTCAAGCTCGCGGTTGGCGGTCTCCAGCTTCTGCCGGTATTCCCTGTTCTCCAGCAACAGGCGCGAGCGGTCCAGCGCGCGCTTGACCGAATGTTCCAGCACCGCGAGGTCTTCCAGCGGCTTGATCAGGTAATCGGCTGCGCCGAGTCGCAGAGCCTCGACGGCGTCACTCATGACCCCTGCCCCGGACACCACAATGACCGGCGTTTCCGGCGCGAGGCTGGTCACCTGACGAATAAGCTCGAGGCCGCCCACCTGCGGCATGCGCAGATCGCAGATCAGCAGATCGGGCTTTTCCTGCTCGAAGGTCTGTAGACCCTGCACGCCGTTACCGGCTTGCAGAACGCTGAACCCACTGTCTTCCAAGTAGGCCGCGAGACTCGCGCGCACGACTTCGTCGTCATCGATGATAAGCAGCGTGGCACTGGTTTTTTGCATGTGGGCAAACGGCGCCAGATTAGGTTGGCGTAGGCGGCTGGTTAGGGTCAGGCCGCGTACTGGATTCGCTTCTAGCCTCTCTGGCCCAGGTAGCGGACTTTTGGTCAAACGCTTCGCGTGTCAGAGCTGCCCTTCAAGGCGCAGACGGTACTCCCATCCGCCTGGCGTTTCAAGCATGCTCCCGCCGGGGCAAGGCGTCTTTACATCGCAAATCGCGCGGAGTTATAAGAACCTCTGAATCAGCAATCAAAACAAAGGATGCGTCATGGGCCAGCTGGATCGCGATTACGAAGAAAAACGGGATTACATTCGCATGCGAGTGGATGCGGACATCAACCTTATCTACGCCGGTCAGATCATCCCCGCCGTATGCGTGGACTTATCCGGCTCAGGCATGCAGGTACAGGCGCCGCGCTCGTTTCAGGTCGGCGACAAACTCAGCGTGCGCATCGACTCCGAGCATGCCGCGCTCAAGGGACTTGAAGCCGATACGGAGGTCGTGTGGATCGCCGACATCGAAGGCGGCGAACAGAAACTGGGGCTGACCATTCTGGCGATGAAGTAAACCGCAGGCGGAACTCCGTCACAGTTTCGAAAAAAACCGAAAATAAAAAGGCGACCCTCAGGTCGCCTTTTTAGTGTCGTTTTACGGTACGGCGGGATCAGAAGTCGTCGACGACCTTGCCGTCCTTCACCTTGAACTCGCGGTTTTGCAGATAAGCATTGCGGATGAAGATGTACTTGTCTCCGTTGATCAGCTTTTCTGCGGACAGAAGGCTGGCGCGGGTATCGACAATGCTCACACCCAGCGCCGTGTTGCGGGTTGGCACATGGTCAATGTAACGCCAAGGCTGGGTGTAGGTGTCGGGGTACTTGGCGAAGGCATCGCGCACGGTGCTTGGGCCCAACAGGGGCAGCATCACGAACGGACCGCTGTTCACGCCCCAGTGGCCGAGAGTCTGACCGAAGTCTTCGTCGTTGCGCTGCAAGCCCATCTTGGTGCCGACGTCAAAAAAGCCCAGCAGGCCGAACGTGGTGTTGAAGATCAGGCGAGCGGTGTCGACGCCAGCGGCTTCAGGCTTGGCTTGAAGCACATCGTTGGCAAAGTTGGTCACTTCGCCGACGTTTTTAAACATGTTGTGGATACCGTCTTCCAGAAACTGCGGCGTGATGAACTCATAGCCTTGGGCAATGGGCTTCAGCGCGTAGGTATCGACGGTATCGTTGAAACGGAAAATGGCACGGTTGACGCCTTCCCATGGATCTTCGTCTGCAGCATTTGCAGCCATAGGCGCCACGGCCAGACTGGCCCACACGCACGTTCGAACCAGACGATTGATAAAGCCAGCACCGTTCTCGGGCATAGCTGAGACTCCCAGTCAAAGTAATGAAGCGGGCGCTACGCCCCAAACCAAAGGCGGGAGTATAAAGACTTCTGTGACGATTTACGTCGTTGAAATGCCCCAAGTTCTGTAGGCCGGTAAACATCCGGAAACACTGTCATCTTCCGGTCATCGATTTGTCATGGCAATCCCTTAGCGTCAACGGCTTTGAGAGGGAATGCCATGCTTGCCCCGGTCGCCGTCGCTGCTCCGTCCTTCACCGCTGTGCTCTTCGGACTGAGCGGTTGCCTCGTCGATTTCGGCGCCCAGGCACGGACTCTGCTTGCCAGCGATGGCAGGTCATTGGATGGCCACGATGCACAACCCTTTGCCACGCCCGCCCCCGGCGCAATCAACGCGCTGAGGTACCTCAAGCAACACAGCATCCCCTGCGCCTGGATCGACGAATATCCTGCAACGATCACCGATCAACTCGCTGCGCCGCTCGGCGCGATGATTCATTCCACGCCGCTGCCCGGCAATCGCTGGCCAGCGCCCGATGCCTGCTGGCAGGCATTGATGACGCTGGGTGTGAAGCAACTGGACGGCTGCGTGCTGGTTAGCGGTGATCCGCGCCTGCTCATGGCGGGCATCAACGCTGGCCTGTGGACGGTGGGCCTGGCGTCGTGCGGGCCGTTGTGTGGCGTGCCGCCAGCGCAGTGGGACGCCATGAGCGATTTGGATCGCGAACGTCGCCGAGGCCGCGCCACGCTCGAGCTTTACGCCGCCGGTGCGCACTCGGTCATCGATCACCTGGGAGAACTGGAGTCGTGCCTGGCCGACATCACGCTGCGCCGGCAGAAGGCCGAGAAGCCCTGAGGTGATCGGCATCATGCAAAGCCGTCTGGAGTGGATTAGTCTTACAGCGTAAAGGACCTTTGCCGGAGCATTGCGGTCCATCGTGGGACTAATCAGAGTAAGGAACACCTCATGTCCGTCAGTGACTTGCAACTACAACTCGACACCCTGCGCGAGCAGTTTGAGCAGAACCCGCAACTCACTGTGGAGGAGCGCGCGAACCTCACCGACGTCATGGAGCAAATCCAGGCGCAGATCGAGCTTGAAACCGTCAGCCAGGATCCGAGCATATCCGATGGCGTGAACCTGGCGGTTGAGCGCTTCGAGGTCGACCACCCGACCATCGCTGGTACATTGCGCAATGTTCTGGTGACGCTGGGCAGCATGGGGATCTGAGAGGAATCCGCCGGTGGGCGCGCCTGGCGCTGAATGACACGTTTTTGCAGGAGTCGGCTTGCTGGCGAACGCCACACACCTTAAGGAGCCGGCTTGCTGGCGAATGCGGTGGATCAGTCCCCGCCCAGCGCCTTGACGATTGGGTTCGCCAGCAAGCCGGCTCCTACAAATTATTCATTCGCTCATTATCAGCGGTCTCTTCTCCAGATTTTAAACTACTGGCTCGGGCACTTTCGCGCCGGTCTGTCTGCTGGCGGACGCCACATCTCTGCAGGAGCCGGCTTGCTGGCGGACGCCACACACCTGTAGGAGCCGGCTTGCTGGCGAACGCGTTCTGGCTGTCGAGGACGATGTTGAATGTGCCGGCCTCTTCGCGGGCAAGCGCGCTCCTACAGGTGATTCGACATCCCGTATCACCTGCGGCGAACACGGCTTCGGCAGATGATTCGTCGGGTCACTGCCGTGCGAGACGTCCATTCTCCAGGGTCAACCCTTCGGTGCTGCGGTAGGGGTTGATGTCCAGCCCGCCCCGGCGCACGTAGCGCGCGTAAACCGTCAACTTTTCCGGCTTCAGCAGGCGTTGCAGGTCCATGAAAATGCGTTCGACGCACTGTTCGTGAAAATCCGAATGCTGGCGGAAGCTTACGATGTAGGCCAGAAAGCTTGCGTGATCCAGTGCCGCGCCCCGGTATTCCACGGCTACGCTGCCCCAGTCTGGCTGGCTCGTTACCGGGCAGTTGGACTTCAGCAGGTGGCTGTGCAGGGCGTCGTCCACTACGCGTGATTCATCGCAATGCAGCAGCTCGGGCTGCGGGCGGTCATAGCTGGTGATCTTCACATCGAGATCATCAATACACACGCCCGGTACCGCAACGATCCCCTCGGCTTCAATGTCATTGAGGCTGCGGATACGCACGCCCACTGGCTTGCCAGCGGCGGCCGACAGGTCTCTCTCCAGCGTGACGACGAGCTCGTCCCGGGAGGCGAACGCGGTCTGATTGAGCGAATTGAGGTACAGCTTGAAAGACTTGGATTCGATGATGTTGGGCGAATCGGCAGGAATGCTGAACTCCCCGATGGCGACCACCGGCTTGCCGGACGGGAGCAACCAGGACAGCTCATAGCAATTCCAGAAATCGACGCCCTGGTAAGGCAGCGTTTCTGCAGTCAACCCCAGCTCTGCCCACTTGGCGGCGCGGGGTATCGGGAACAGCAAAGACGGCGTGTATGTCGCAATGTATTCGCTGGACTTGCCCAGCGGCGAGTGTTCGGCTGCGGGATGCATGGCGGGACCTGAACCTGAAAAACGGCGATAAATACCAAGGTCGCGCAGTTTATCGGGTTCGGCCCCTGTTTTCAGCGATTACTGAGACTTTCAGCGTTAAGTCAGACCATTCAGTGGTTACTGGCTGATCGCGACCTTGCCAACCATGCCCGCCTGATAATGGCCGGGGATGTTGCAGGCGAACTCCAACCCGGTGGCGTCGGCAAACGTCCATGTCAGCTCGGCAGTCTTGCCGGGCTCAACCAGCATGCTATTGGGATCGTCGTGCTTCATGGCGCCGTCACCGTGCGCCATTCCATGGTCCATGCCGGCCATGTCGTGCTTCATGCCCGTGGGCGTCAGCATCCCACTGGCTGCCATTTTCAGCATTTCCTGCTGGTGCGCCGCATGCATCGCGGCATCGCCGAGATTGAACTCGTGAAGCAACTGGCCCTTGTTGACCAGCACGAAACGCACGGTCTCGCCTTTTTTGACAGACAGCGACTTGGGCTCGAAATACATATCGCCCAGCGTCACCTCGACAGTGCGTGTCGCTTTCGCGGCGTCGCCAGGATGGCCGAACGCAAAATGCTCCGCCGTGGACGCCTGCGACGCCACGCTCACACTTAACAGCACAGCCGCTGCACAAAGACGAATCAACATGGGCATCTCCTACTCGTAGCGCAACGCATGAGCCGGCTGGATCTGGGCGGCGCGATAGGCCGGATAGATCGTTGCCAGAAAGCTGAGGATGAACCCCGCACTGCAAATCAGCACCACGTCGCTGCCTTCAAGCTGCGACGGCAAGTTGCTGATGAAATACACGTCCGAGGTGAAAATGTGCTGCCCGGTCACGCGTTCGACCCAGCCGACGATCTGGCTGACGTTGATCGCCGCGATCACGCCCAGCACGCCGCCTATGACCGTACCGACAATGCCGATCACGGTGCCCTGCACCATGAAGATGGTCATGATCTGTCGAGGTGTCGCGCCGAGGGTGCGCAGGATAGCGATGTCGGCGCCCTTGTCGTTCACCACCATGATCAGCGTGGCGATGATGTTGAAGGCGGCCACGGCGACGATCATCAGCAACAGCAGACCGATCATGGTCTTTTCCATTTTCATGGCGCTGAACAGACTGCCCTGGGTGTGGGTCCAGTCATCTGCCTTATAGTCCGCACCGAGCCCGGCGACAATGGCGCTGGATACCTGCGGCGCTGCGTACAGATCGGTCAGCGCAAGGCGCACGCCTTGCACCTGGTTGGGTTGCCAGCGCTGAATAACGGCAGCATCGGCGACGTTGACCAGCGCCATCGAACCGTCCAGCTCGGCACCGACCTTGAACACCCCCACCACGGTCAAACGTTGCAAACGCGGCGTAATGCCACCGGGTGCGCTGCTGATCTCCGGAACGATCAGCGTCAGCTTGTCACCGACGTTCAGGCGAAAGCGCCGGGCCGTGATTTCGCCGATCACCACACCGAACTCGCCGGGTTTGAGGTCCTGCAACCGCCCCTGCACGATGTGCTGGGTCACGATCGACACCTTCGATTCCAGCGCCGGGTCGACGCCGTTGATCTGAGTCGGCTGCATCGAGCCTTTGTACGAGAGCATGCCGTCCATTTCAGTGAACGGCACGGCCGCGATCACTTGCGGGTCCTTGAGCGAAGCCGTGGCGGCTGGCTGCCAGTCGTCCAGCGGTTTGACACCCGAGATCACGGCGTGGGGAACCATGCCGAGGATGCGCGAACTCATTTCCTTCTGGAAACCGTTCATCACCGACAGCACCACGATCATCGCCAGCACGCCCAGCGCCAGCCCGATCATCGAGGTCATGGAGATGAACGAGATGAAGTGGTTGCGACGCTTGGCCCGGGTGTAGCGTGTCCCGATAAAGATGGATAACGGTCTGAACATTCGTGGAGCACCGTAACTGAAACGACTAAAAGTAGAAAACGCCGACGCGCGGGTTATCGTCGACAACCTGCGTGCATCGGGATGCGCGGCTCAAGCCTGGACCAGACGGCCCTCTTCGAGACGCCATACGCGGTCCATCTGGCGGGCCAGCGTCATGTCGTGAGTCACCACCAGAAACGCGGTGCGCGACGACGTGCTGAGTTCCAGCATCAGGTCCTGAATGCCCTGGGCAGTATGAGAGTCGAGGTTGCCGGTGGGCTCGTCGAGCATGACCAGACCCGGCTGATTGACCAGCGCCCGCGCGATGGCCACCCGCTGACGCTCACCGCCGGACAACTCCGAAGGCTTGTGCGCCAGACGGTGCTTGAGCCCTACTCGCTCAAGCAATGCGGTTGCGCGCTGGCGCGCTTCCGGAATCGGCGTCTTGCCGATAAGTAGTGGCATGCAGACGTTTTCCAGCGCGGTGAATTCGGGCAGCAGATGGTGGAACTGGTAGACGAAGCCCAATGCGCGGTTGCGCAACAGGCCCCGGGCCTTTTCGTTCAGCGCCGACAGCTCTTCTCCCGCCAGCCAGACACTGCCTTCGGTGGGCGTGTCCAGACCACCGAGCAGGTTGAGCAAGGTACTTTTGCCGGAGCCCGAACTGCCGACGATTGCCACGCGCTCACCCGGGTGCAATTCCAGTTGAAGGCCTGACAGGACCACGACGGATTCCGGACCTTCCTCGTAGGATTTGCCCAGGTTGCGGCAGCTCAGTACAGCTTTATCACTCATGCCCGACTCACTCATAACGTAGCGCCTCCGCCGGCTGGGTGCGCGCCGCACGCCAGGCTGGATACAGGGTGGCGAGGAAACTCAGAACCAGCGCCGCGCCGCATACCAGCAGCACGTCCTGGGTCATCAATTGCGATGGCAGATAGTCGATGAAATAGACATCCGCATTCAGAAACTTGTGGCCAATAAGGCCTTCCAGCGCCGAAATCGCCGAACTGACGTTCAAGGCCGCCAGGATGCCGACGCCGGCGCCGATCAGTGTACCGACGACACCAATGACGGTGCCCTGGACCATGAAAATCGCCATGATCTGGCCCGGAGTGGCCCCCAGGGTTCGCAGGATGGCAATGTCACCGCGCTTGTCGTTGACGACCATGACCAGCGTGGAAATGATGTTGAACGCCGCGACGGCAACGATCAGCAGCAGGAGCAGGCCAATGATGGATTTCTCCATGCCGATGGCCTGATACAGATTGCCGTGGGTGCGGGTCCAGTCACGCGAATAATACTGGTGCTCGCCGAGGTTCTGCGCGATGTCATACGCCGTACGCGGCGCCTTGAACAGATCGGTGAACTTCAGACGCAAGCCCTGCACCTGGTCTGGCTTCCAGCGGTGCAGCCGCGCCAGATCCTGCAGGTTGGTCACACCCAGATAACCGTCCAGCTCGCCGGCGCCGACATGGAAGATGCCCACCACCGTGAAGCGCTTCATGCGCGGGAACATGCCGGCCGGAGTCACAGTGACTTCAGGTGAAACAAAGGTCACCTTGTCGCCCATGCCGACCCCCAGCTTGGTCGCGGCCTTGTCGCCGATCACCACGCCGAAGCCGCCCGCGACCAGGTCATCGAGACTGCCCTGCTTCATGAAGCCGTCGATGATCGACACCTTGCGCTCCTGCACAGGGTCGATGGCGTTCAATAGGATCTTTTGCACGTTGCCATTGTTGGTCAGCAGCCCTTGCATCTGGATGAACGGCGCAACCGCTTCCACCTGTTTGTTCTGTTTGACGCGGGCCGCGAGGGCCTGCCAGTCGTTGATCGGTTCGCCGGACTCGATGGTGGCGTGGGGCACCATGCCCAACACGCGCGTGCGCATCTCATGATCGAAGCCGTTCATGACCGACAGCACGACGATCATCACGACCACGCCTAGGGCGAGGCCGATCATCGACGTCAGGGAAATGAAGGAGACAAAGTGGTTACGGCGCTTCGCACGGGTGTAGCGCGTGCCGATGAATACAAAAAGAGGTCTGAACATTTAGGCGCTTGTTCGGAGGAATGGGAACGTCCTTGTGGCGGGCCTGGGCAAGCGGCTTTACACTCGAATCAGCGCTGAATCACACTCGTATCAATGAGCTGTGATTTTAAGCAATCACTCTGACAACCGCCGCTACCATGGGTTAGCCATGCCGACACTAGATGAAGAAGAACGCCGCGAATACTACCGTATCGAGGACAGCGTCGCACTGGAAATTAACCGCATCGGCGGTCCCGACACGGGCGACGCCCCCGGCTTGCACGACACGTCCACGCTCTTCGATCTGCTAAGCGAATTGCATGTCGCCGAGTTCGAGTCGCAGCATCTGCTGCGTCAACTGGACGATCGCGACCGCACCACCAACAGCTTTCTTCGCGCCATGAGCAAGCGCATCGACCTGCTTGGGCAAGTGGTTGCGCACACCGCGCTGGGCAAGCTGGGCGCCCCGCAGCGCGTGATCATGTCCGAAGGCGGTCTGCAATTCGAGACCGCCCAGCCCTTTCCGCCCGGCACGTTGTTGTCGGTGAAAATGGTGCTGATGCCCCAGGCATCAGGGATGCTGTTGCGCGCCCGCGTGACTCAGTGCCACGCGTTGAATGTCGGCGATTTTGATGTCGGCATGGAGTGGATCGACCTCACGGACGCCCAACGCCAACTGCTGGCCCGACACATCCTGCAACGACAAGCCGCGCAACGACGACTCGCGCGCGAGCAGAACGACCCTGACATGAAGCCAGACTGATCCAGCCCCTACGCCTACCAAGGAGTGATTGTGACCATTATTTACGGCCACCGCGGCGCCAAGGGCGAAGCACCGGAAAACACCCTGACCAGTTTCCAGGAGTGCCTCAAGCACGGCGTCAAGCGTTGCGAACTGGATTTGCACTTGTCCCGCGATGGCGAACTGATGGTCATCCATGACCCGACCCTCAAGCGCACCACAGACCGGCGCGGCAAAGTGGTTGAGCACGATGCCGCCGACCTTGTGACCTACGACGCGCGCAAGGGCGGGCCGGGCTGGGTACAACCCTGCCCTATTCCTCGTCTGGAAGAGTTGTTCGAGAAGTGCCCGTTCGACCACTGGCAGCTGGAAGTCAAAAGCGCATCGCGTACCCGGGCTGCGACGACGGTGCTGGCCATCCGCGAAATGGCCCAGCGCCACGGTTTGCTGGACAAGGTGACGATTACCTCCAGCTCCAGAGAAGTGCTGCGCGCAGCACTTGAGCTGACTCCGGACATTTCACGCGGGCTGGTCGCCGAATACGCCTGGCTCGACCCGCTGAAGGTTGCCCAGGGTTATGGCTGCGAATTTCTAGCGCTGAACTGGACGCTGTGCACACCCGAGCGCTTGAAGAAAGCTCAGAATCAGGGGCTGCATGTGTCGGTCTGGACAGTCAACGAGCCCGCACTGATGCGCAGGCTCGCTGACTTTGGCGTTGACAGCCTGATTACAGACTTTCCCGGTTTGGCCAGCGCCACCCTTGGGAAATACTGAAATCGGTCTCCCCGACCGGCTCAGGCCACCGGCCGGAGCCGGTCAAAAAAGCCGGTTAAGGCCGTCGTAGGCCGCGACCCGATAGGCCTCGGCCATGGTCGGGTAGTTGAAGGTGGTGTTGACGAAGTACTTGATGCTGTTCGCCTCACCCGGCTGGTTCATGATGGCCTGGCCGATGTGCACGATTTCCGATGCCTGGTCGCCGAAGCAATGCACACCGAGAATCTGCAGGGTCTCCCGGTGGAACAGGATTTTCAGCATGCCGACCGGCTCGTTGGAGATTTGCGCCCGGGCCATGCTTTTGAAAAACGCCTTGCCCACTTCGTACGGCACCTTGGCCACGGTCAGATCATGCTCGTTCTGACCGATGGAGCTGATCTCGGGGATGGTGTAGATGCCGGTCGGCACATCATTGACGAAGCGCCATGCGCCGTTGTCGACAGCGCTGCCAGAAGCCGAACGCCCCTGGTCATAGGCCGCACTGGCCAGACTCGGCCAGCCAATCACGTCGCCGGCGCCATAGATGTTGGGCTGGCTGGTGCGGTAGGCCTCATCGACGTCAATCTGGCCACGGCCGTTGGCTTTGATGCCGACGTTCTCCAGACCCAGCTTGTCGGTGTTGCCGGTGCGACCGTTGCACCACAGCAGGGCATCGGCCTTGATCTTTTTACCGGACTTGAGGTGCAGGATCACGCCGTTGTCGAGCCCTTCAACGCGCTCGTATTCCTCGTTGTGACGCACCATCACATTGTTGTTGCTGAAGTGATAGCTCAAGCCCTGAGAGATTTCCGAATCGAGGAAGCTCAGCAGCTGGTCGCGGTTATCGATTAGCTCGATCTCTACTCCCAGGCCGCTGAAGATCGACGCGTATTCGCAGCCGATCACTCCGGCGCCATAGATGATCAGCTTGCGCGGGGTGTGACCCAGGCTGAGGATGGTGTCGCTGTCGTAGATGCGTTTATGGGAGAAGTCGATATCGGCAGGACGATACGGCCGCGAACCGGTCGCGATGATGATCTGATTGGCGACCAGTTTTTCAACGACGCCCGATGTACACACGACATCGACGCTGCGCTCGTCGGCGAAGCTGCCGGTGCCGAAAAACACGTCGACACGGTTGCGCGCGTAATAACCGGTGCGCGATGCCACTTGCTTGTTGATGACCTTCTCGGCGTTTTTCAGAACGTCAGGGAAGGAGAACCAGCGTGGCTCACCAATGGCCCGAAACATCGGGTTGGTGTTGAACTGAATGATTTGCTTGACGGAGTGACGCAGCGCCTTCGACGGGATCGTGCCCAGGTGGGTGCAGTTGCCGCCGACCTGCCGACGGCTGTCGACCATGGCCACTTTACGCCCGGCCTTGGCGGCGTTCATCGCCGCGCCTTCTCCCGCCGGGCCTGAACCCAGCACCACCACGTCGTAGTTGTAGACAGCCATGCGTACTCCTCAGAACTGGCCGAGACACCACTCTGGTGGCTCTGGCTGAATCATGCCGCAGCGGGCGGCATGCAGGATCGAAACTCGCGGCGCAGTCTAATCCCGTCGAACGAAAACGACCATTAACCCTTGGTCGCGTCCGCCCGCCCGAGCGATCTGTGCCGCCGCCAGCCGGGCCACTGACAGGACGCTGTCGGCGGATGGCTGGGGGGAAGCCTTTTCCGGCGTTATTCTGGTGGATCAGTCGGCCAGATGCAAAAACAACCGCTGAGCCGGTTCCCTGCCGATGGCGCTGCGGTAAATGCTGACCACCTCCTTGTTATCCCTGGCGGCCTTGAGCAGCGCCCTGTAGCCCATGAGGCGCTGTTCCGGCAGTTTAAGATGCGCAGCCGTAAAAGCGTCCGCCGATGCATGCTCTGTGGCGTAATGAAAATGTGCCCACCACAGCACATTGCCGTCCCTGTCACGAATTACGTATTCCTGCACGAAATCGTTCCGCCGCGCACCCGACATATTCTTGAGCCCGTCAATCCTGGCGATGTCCACTTCGCGCTGCCGGTGCAGATAACTGATCCGGCTGGCCGTGGGTGGCTGGCGCTTGATCATTTCGATACGCAAGGCCCGGCCTTGCTCACGCAGCCGCGCTTCAGCCGCACGAAGATCGGCCAACAGCACTGGCAGACGCTGAACGTCCATTTCCTCCGGTCCGGGTTGTTCGGCACTGGCCTGAAGTTTCGCTGCCAGCTCGCCTATCTTGTCAGCCTTGAAACAAAGGATGTCTTCCATGTCCTCAGGCTCACTGGCGCGACGCGATTGTCGAACGGCGTTGGCAATGTCGGGTTCGACCCGTTCAAGCAATGCACGGCCGCGACGCATGAGGTCTGACAACGGCACGATGCTTTCACGGGTGCGCAGCCCGGGACGTTGATCCTCCAGCTCTACCCACTCCCCTTCAGCGTGCTGGTGATAGGAACCGATGACCCGGTCACCGCTGGCCGCCTTGACCTCGACGACCTCGCCCAGCAAAGGCTCGTGACCTTCGCGCACCCGGCCAATCAGCGTGCGCTGCCCTCGGGTCTTGATCACCCGCTTGCGCGTCTGGGTCAGTCTGGGCACGTATTCGGCCGGCGTGTCGGCCGGTTCCTCACTCTCGCGAATGAGGTCCGAAAGGCGGTGCTCGGCACGGTCAGAAATGGCCGACAGATCATCGATGAAGCGCTGGAAATGCGCCATGTCGACCGTTTCCGGCTCGCTGTCGAACGCCGCCAGCGCGACCATCGAGGCACGGTCATATTCGCGAAGCGAGCTTTCCAGCACGCTGATCTGTTCGAGGTGGGTGTAATCGTTGGGCTTTTCCAGTTCCGCCTGAGACGTCAGCGCCGCGTGCAGAGGGCCGTCGTTGAGCAGACGCTTGAGGGAGACCGCTGCACTGCCATCGAGAATAACCTCGACACTGAAACAGAGCTCCAGGGACGACCACATCCGCGCTGCACGCCATTCCACGTGCGCGAACATCCGGCTGTTATAAAGCTCCAACGCTTCCTTGCGCCAAAATTCGTCGCCCACTTTGGGGACGTTGCGCATTCTCTGCCACAAGGCCTCCCTGACGGACGACCAGTGAACCCCCGTGTTCTGCAACAACAGCGTCTTTTCAAAAAGCGCCCGGTATACCTCGACGTTGCTGGCGGTGACGGTGGTGGACAAGGCGTGCATTCTGGCCAGGTCCTCTTTGGCCAATACCAGCATATCGCTCAGCAGCACGCCCTCCAGCAGGCAGATCCGGCGGACCACACCCTGCAAATCCTTGGCGTAGGACTTGTCACTCGAGCGGTCGGCGGCGCGCAATTGCTGATCGAGTTCATTTTTGCGATCAACGATCTCGACGACCGCCCGAATGTCAGCCTCCATTTCGGCAATCACCGCCGGATGCTCTTCGATCGGCACGCCATCAAGACGGTCATCGTTAGCTACAATCCTGCTGTACAGCGCGGTCTGACGGTCGAGCAGTTCGATTTTTTCAGTGGTCACCTGCTTCAGCCGCGCGGCATTTTCCGCGGCCAACTGGCGGGCGCTGCGCTTGGGTCCACCGCCGCGAAGGCGCAGCCTCAGGTCCAGGCACCAGCGCTGGCCCTGCCTGACCAGTCGCGGTCCTACGTTCTCGGGATTATTTGGATCGACGACCAACACCTCCTGGTCGTCGAGCAAAACCTGAAACACGGCGTCGTCGACACGCGCATACCAATCGCTGTTGTGTTCATACAGACCTTCGGTGATGCCTGTAACTGAAGGCTCTGCCAGCGCCGGCTCCGGGGCGATCCTGAAAAGGGCAAGCGAGGCCTTCTGGGCATCGCTCAGGGTTTGATCGAGTCGTGACCATCTGAAGTCCAGCAACGCTTTGGGTCGGTCAGGCACCGGTGGAGCCTGTGGCTCTGACTTTGAGTCGGTCGGGGAAAGCAGCGGCGCAAGCTTTGGCCGGGCCGGGGTGGCGGTTCGTCCGCGCTTGAATGGTCCGCCGTCATTGCGCGCGGAGGCCAGGGCGTCGCCGAGCCCCACGTGCAACAGCATCATGGCCGCCGTCAGGAGTATGTTTGGGAGCGACTCCCCCATCTCGCTGCCCTCACCCCCGCTGCCCGCACTCAGTGCGCCTTGCGCCTGGGTCAGTAATTGCACCAGCCACACCGCGTTGCCCAACGGCCCCGAGATAAACGGCATGACCGAGTCCAGCGTGAGCCAGCCAGCGCGTTTGAGCAGCGCCCAGCGACTCTCGGCGTTGGAGGTGGAGTTGCGGTCTGCCAGCTCGACCAGCGCCGCCGCGTCAGCGATGAACAGCGCGATGAGCGGATCCCCCATCACTTCATCGAACGCCCATTGCGCAGGCGACGGATTTTCGAGCGGTGCGAACTCCGAACCCTGGCCGAAGCGCACGATATGAGGCTGATTGAAACCGCCGTTGGCGTATCTCAGTCGGGCATGGTCGCTCATCCAGGTCAGCACCTCGTCCTGCAGCTCCCCTGGCTGGACAATGGCCGTGCGCAACGCCTCCCATGAGTTGAACGCCGTCAGTGTGTGCAAAGAAAGAGGTCGATACAGCACCACGGGACCTTTTGCGGTGTCGCGGTCGGCGATCACGAACATATTCGCGGCTTTGTCCGCCGCAGCGCCGACGGTGGCTCGAAAAGCCAGTGGACGAAGCGTTGTGTCGCGCAACCCGGGGGAGCGTTGCGCCGGGTCCTGCATGAGCGCGTCGACCAGCGCATAGGCGCTCGCGCCGAACTGCCTCCCGGTGCGGATCTTCAGCTCAAGCGCCCGAAGCGGCAACTGGGCGCGCAGTTGGTCGATATAGAGCACCTGGCGCCGATTGGCCTCCAGCGGATCTGTCACCAGATAGCGTGACACCAGCGCCGGGTAGGTGCGCCCGATGTCGACCTGACAAATCAGCAATCTGAGATAGTCCGCGCTGAACCACCCGGGTGTCGGGCTGCCGCTCCGCTGCACGACCCCCAACGCGCCGGCTGGCTGGCCCGACAGATTTGCCAGGGCGAACGCGGCGACGCTCATGCGCACCGGTTCGACCGCTCCCGCTGCCACCACCTGGCCGCCACTGGGTACTGCGACGGCGACCACATGTTTAATCAGCACGTCCAGATCGGCGATCTGCACGTGCGTGTCCTGCGGGTGGTCGGCCAGCAGCGCGCGCTGCAATTGCTGCTCGGCAAAGGCCAGCAGCGACGGCAGGTCATCGTTGAAGCGCCTGCCCCCTGCTCTGGCCTGTGCGTTGGCCAGAGTAATCAATCGACGGCTGAAATCCTGACGGTCCGTCGTGCTGGCCGTCCGCAACCAGTCGGGCAGCGGGTCCGGGCGCTCTGGCTGGACAACGAGCGGCAGCAGATACGGCGAGATGTCCGTGGCTGCAGCCAGGCGGTGATCGAGGTCGGCAAAATCAATCGCAACTTCACTGGCGCGTTTAACAGCGTGCAGCTGTCGTTCGAGGATTACCTGCGCCAATGCATCGAACAAAGGCCCTTCAGGCTCACGCAGCTCCAGCCTGGCGTCGCTCGGGACAGGCTGTGCGGCCATCAAACCGGACGTCAGTGCAACCAACGAAGAATAATCGCTGACGCGCCCGGCAGGCTCCCAGGCAAAAAACTGCTCTTTGCCACGCCAGAAACCAGTGGCCGTCAGTATTGGCAGCGCTACGTCGTCGCAATGTTCGCCTGCTGCCACACACGGAATGCTTGCCTGGATGACCGCGTCTGCGCCTTCCTCAGTGATGCGCAGCATGAAGTCGCGCTGGGTTTTGTCGGGGAACTCAGCCACCGCCCGCAAAAATGCCCGGCTGTCTTCACTTATCTCCGGTGCGTCGACTGCAGCACTCGAGAGATTGCAAGCAAGCGCGGCCGATACGCACGCCCAGGGGCTAAGCCCATCGGCATTCGCCGTGCCCCAGAATTCGACGAGGGCCCGCTGAAAGTGGTCGCCGAGCTCCAGTGCAACAGCATCCAGCAATGCGTTGAGCTGATCGAAATCAATCGGGGTCGGCACGCCTCCTTCTGCAGCGGGGTTCAGCAGCAGCGTGTTGGCTTCGTTGCGCAGACGTGGCGTTTTACCGCTGCTAATAGCCTGCTGAAGATTACGCAGCAGAGATTCGGCACGCCGCTCGCCTTCGGGCGTCGTGCGGGTGATGACACAGATCTCGGGGTCGATTTGAAGATCGGGGAATTGTGCTTGCAGCGCTTTGCGCAACTGCTTGACCGCTGATTCACGCAGCGTTGGACGCTGGGTGAAGCGGTCAATGACATCAAGATTGGAGCTCATGTGGAGGTTAACTCGTCCGTGATACGAAAAACTCGGTGTCCTTGGAGACATTGAGTAAAAGTGCGGCGAGTTAACGTGGTTACGGTCTCTGCCCTGGCATAGATAAATATTTTTTTGCGGGCGTCATGGCGGCATTGGCGTTTCGCGCATGGGGCATTCTCATTGCCATCCGCGGTCTTTACACATATCGTTACAAATCTGCAGCGCGCGAGACCAGGCTCGGGCGCTGCGGCAGAGGACGCATAAATACAACGGATCCCCCAGCTAGACAGCTTAAGTGAGTAATTCCAGATGGCCTCAACCACGGGCAAAGGCAAAGCGATCTTTCGCGTTGTCAGCGGCAACTTCCTTGAAATGTTTGACTTCATGGTCTACGGCTTCTATGCCACGGCCATCGCCAAGACCTTCTTCCCCGCCGACAGCGAATTCGCCTCATTGATGCTGTCGCTGGCGACCTTCGGCGCCGGCTTCCTCATGCGCCCTCTGGGTGCCATTTTTCTCGGCGCGTACATCGACCATCACGGCCGCAAGAAAGGCCTGGTTATCACTCTGGCAATGATGGCCATGGGTACGGTGCTGATTGCCTGCGTGCCGGGCTACGCGACCCTGGGCGTTGCCGCACCGATCCTGGTGCTGGTGGGCCGGCTGCTGCAAGGCTTCTCGGCCGGGGTCGAACTGGGTGGCGTTTCGGTGTACCTGGCAGAGATCTCCACGCCGGGTCGCAAGGGCTTTTTCGTGAGCTGGCAGTCGGCAAGCCAACAGGCAGCGGTGGTGTTCGCCGGCCTGCTTGGCGTCGCCCTGAACCACTGGCTGAGCCCGGAAGACATGGGCCAATGGGGCTGGCGCGTGCCGTTCCTGATTGGCTGCCTGATCGTGCCGGCGATTTTCGTGATCCGTCGCTCGCTGGAAGAAACCCCCGAGTTCGAAGCCCGCGCCCAGCATCACCGCCCAAGCCTGGGCGAGGTGGTCAAGTCGATCGGGCAGAACTTCGGCCTGGTGGTTGCTGGCATGGCGCTGGTGGTCATGACCACTGTGTCGTTTTACCTGATCACGGCTTACACCCCGACCTTCGGCAAGAATGAGCTGCACTTGTCTGATCTCGACAGCTTGCTGGTGACGGTCTGCGTCGGCATTTCGAACTTCATCTGGCTGCCCGTGATGGGCGCGCTGTCGGACCGGATCGGGCGCAAGCCGCTGCTGCTGGCAGCGACCATCCTGGCGATTATCACGGCATACCCTGCCCTGTCCTGGCTGACCGCCAACCCAAGCTTTGCCAATCTGTTGATGGTCGAGCTGTGGTTGTCTTTCCTGTATGGCTCCTACAACGGCGCCATGGTGGTTTCGCTGACCGAAATCATGCCGGTTGAAGTGCGCACAACTGGCTTCTCCCTGGCCTACAGCCTGGCGACGGCGACGTTCGGTGGCTTCACCCCGGCAGCCTGTACCTATCTCATTCACGTGCTGGACAACAAAGCGGCTCCAGGCATCTGGCTGAGCGGCGCCGCTGTACTGGGTCTGGTTGCCACATTGGTGCTGTTCCGCAAGGGCCAGACGCGGATTCAGGGTGTGACGGCAGTCGGCTGATCGCCGAGAGCTTTAAGCTCTAAGCTCTAAGCGGCAAGCTGCAAGCTGCAAGTAAAACAAAAACGCCCCGAACTTGTCGGGGCGTTTTTATTTGTTGCTTGCAGCTTGCGGCTGACCGCTTGCAGCTTGCAGCTGCTTCAACCTACTTCGGGAAGGCTGGCGGGTTGACGCCGGTCATTTCTTCCATGACGCGGACCACCTGGCAGCTGTAGCCGAATTCGTTGTCGTACCACACGTACAGCACAACGCGGTTGTCCATTGCGATGGTTGCTTCCGCATCCACCACGCCGGCGTAGCGCGAGCCGACGAAGTCGGTGGAAACCACTTCCAGCGAATTGACGAAGTCGATCTGCTTGTGCAGATCCGAATACAGCGCGGTGTGGCGCAGGTATTCGTTCATCTCTTCACGGGTGGTGGCCGTTCCCAGGTTCAGGTTCAGGATAGCCATCGACACGTTGGGCGTCGGCACACGGATCGCGTTGCCGGTCAGTTTGCCAGCCAGCTCAGGCAATGCCTTGGCCGCTGCCGTTGCCGCGCCGGTTTCGGTGATGACCATGTTCAGCGCAGCGCTGCGGCCACGGCGATCGCCCTTGTGGAAGTTGTCGATCAGGTTCTGGTCGTTGGTGTACGAGTGAACCGTTTCGACGTGCCCGTTGACGATGCCAAACTTGTCGTTGACCGCCTTGAGCACGGGCACGATGGCGTTGGTGGTGCACGACGCCGCAGAGATGATCTTGTCGTCAGCAGTGATCTGCTGATGGTTGATGCCATGAACGATGTTCTTCAGCTTGCCCTTGCCCGGCGCGGTCAGGACCACGCGGTCGATGCCCGGGCACTGCAGATGCTGGCCCAGGCCGTCGGCATCACGCCACACACCGGTGTTGTCGACCAGAAGCGCGTCCTTGATGCCGTACTGGGTGTAATCCACCTCGGCCGGGTTCTTGGCGTAGATCACCTGAATCAGGTTGCCGTTGGCGCAAATGGTGTTGTTGGCTTCATCGATGGTGATGGTGCCGTCGAAAGGCCCGTGTACCGAATCGCGACGCAGCAGGCTGGCGCGCTTGACCAGATCGTTCTCTGCCCCTTTGCGGACCACGATGGCACGCAGACGCAGGCCATCGCCGCCACCGGTTTTCTCGATCAGGATGCGCGCCAGCAGACGGCCGATGCGACCGAAGCCGTACAGCACGACGTCGGTGCCCTTGCGTTCGCCGGAGTGCTGCTGACCGACGATGTCGGCCATTTCTTCGCGGACGAACTGCTCGGCGGAGCGGCCATTGCCCTCGGCCTTGAATTTGACGGCCAGCTTGCCCAGGTCCACCGAGGCGGCGCCCAGTTTGAGCTCGCTCATGGCTTTGACGAGGGGGAACGTCTCGTGGACGGACAACTCGGTAGCGTCAGCCTGACGGTGACGGGCAAAGCGGTGGGCTTTGAGAATCGCGATGACGGAACGGTTAATCAGGCTGCGGCCATAGATCGAACTCACCACATTATTGTTGCGGTAGAGCTGACCGATAAGCGGGATCATCGCCTCGGCAAGGGCTTCACGATCAATCCATTCACCAAGACACTGGTCGGGCTTCTGAGTCACGGGAACCTTCCACATGTAGGGGCTGAAAAAAGGGACTACATTATGCACAGGCCTTTGTTTATGAGCAATCCAGAGTTTTCCGACTGTGGAGCACTACATAATTGCGAGCGCACAAAACTGACAGCGTCTCTGCGGATTAGTTACACTCCCCGGCTTTGCCGCAACGCCTGGAGCTTTAACTTCCGTGCCCGTTCTGCGCCTCCCGAATCTGCCTGCCGCTGCAGGCAAACAACACTGGGGTAATCTGCCCGGTGCCGCCCTCAGTCTCGCCATCGCCGAGGCTGCCAGCGCCGCGAAACGCTTCACCCTGTTGCTCACCGCAGACAGCCAGAGCGCCGAGCGACTGGAGCAGGAGCTGAAGTTCTTTGCGCCCGATCTACCGGTCCTGCACTTCCCCGATTGGGAAACCCTGCCTTACGACCTGTTCTCGCCGCATCAGGACATCATCTCCCAGCGCATCGCCAGCCTTTACCGGCTACCGGAGCTGGTGCACGGCGTGCTGGTGGTGCCAATCACCACCGCACTGCACCGGCTGGCACCCACGAGCTTCCTGCTGGGCAGCAGCCTGGTTTTGGACGTGGGCCAGAAGCTCGACGTCGAAGCCATGCGCACCCGCCTTGAAGCCAGCGGCTATCGCTATGTCGACACGGTGTACGAGCACGGCGAATTCACCGTTCGTGGCGCGCTGATCGATCTGTTTCCGATGGGCAGCAAACTGCCTTACCGCATCGACTTGTTCGATGACGAAATCGAGACCCTGCGCACCTTCGAGCCTGAGACCCAGCGTTCCATCGACAAGGTGGATTCGGTGCGCCTGCTGCCGGCGAAAGAATTCCCCCTGCAGAAGGAGGCCGTCACCCGCTTCAAGGCGCGATTCCGCGAGCGCTTCGACGTTGATTTCCGCCGCAGCCCGATCTTTCGGGACTTGAACAGCGGTATCACGCCGGCTGGCATCGAGTACTACATCCCGTTGTTCTTCGAAGAAACCTCCACCCTGTTCGACTACCTGCCGCAGGACACCCAGGTGTTTTCCCTGCCGGGCATTGAAGCTGCGGCTGAAACGTTCTGGAAGGATGTGCGCAACCGTTACGAAGAACGCCGCGTCGATCCCGAACGCCCGTTGCTGCCACCGGCCGAGCTGTTCCTGCCGGTCGATGACTGTTTCGCGCGGCTGAAGAGCTGGCCGCGCGTGGTGGTCAGTCAGGACGACGTCGACAGCGGCGTCGGCCGCGAACGTTTCCAGGCGCAGCCGCTGCCTGACCTGGCCATCGAAGCCAAGGCCAGTCAGCCGCTGGCCGCGTTATCGGGCTTCCTCAGCGAGTTTCCCGGCCGGGTGCTGTTCACCGCCGAATCCGCCGGGCGCCGGGAAGTGCTGCTGGAATTGCTCGAACGCCTGAAGCTGCGCCCGAAAACCCTGGACAGCTGGCAGGAGTTCGTCGACAGCAAGGAGCGTCTGGCGATCACCATCGCACCGCTGGATGAAGGTCTGGTGCTGGACGAGCCCGCTCTGGCGCTGGTTGCCGAGAGCCCGCTGTTCGGTCAGCGGGTCATGCAGCGTCGCCGCCGTGACAAGCGCGCCGACAGCCATGCCAGCGACGCGGTCATCAAGAACCTGGCCGAGCTGCGCGAAGGCGCGCCGGTGGTGCACATTGACCACGGGGTCGGCCGTTATCTCGGGCTGGCCACGCTTGAAGTCGAAAACCAGGTCGCCGAGTTCCTCATGCTGGCCTACGCCGAGGACGCCAAGCTCTATGTGCCGGTAACCAACCTGCACCTGATCGCCCGCTACACCGGCAGCGATGACGAGCTGGCTCCCTTGCATCGCCTGGGTTCCGAGGCCTGGCAGAAAGCCAAGCGCAAGGCCGCCGAACAGGTGCGCGACGTTGCCGCCGAGCTGCTCGACATCTACGCCCGCCGCGCCGCCCGCGAAGGCTACGCGTTCGCCGATCCGAAGCTGGATTATGAAACCTTCAGCGCCGGCTTCCCTTTTGAAGAAACCCCCGATCAACAGACCACCATTGAGGCCGTGCGCGCCGACATGCTTGCGCCCAAGCCCATGGACCGCCTGGTCTGCGGCGATGTCGGCTTTGGCAAGACCGAAGTGGCCATGCGCGCGGCATTCATTGCGGTACACGGTGGCCGGCAAGTGGCAATTCTTGTACCGACCACCCTCCTCGCCCAGCAGCACTACAACAGTTTCCGCGACCGCTTCGCCGACTGGCCGGTCACCGTCGAGGTGATGAGCCGCTTCAAATCCGCGAAGGAAATCAACGCCGCCGTGGCTGATCTGGCCGAGGGTAAAATCGACATCGTCATCGGTACGCACAAGCTGCTGCAAGACGACGTCAAGATCAAAAACCTGGGGCTGGTGATCATCGACGAAGAGCACCGCTTCGGGGTGCGGCAGAAGGAGCAGCTCAAGGCCCTGCGCAGCGAGGTCGACATCCTGACCCTGACCGCCACGCCGATCCCGCGCACCCTGAACATGGCCGTGGCAGGTATGCGCGACTTGTCGATCATCGCCACGCCGCCCGCGCGTCGTCTGTCCGTGCGCACCTTCGTCATGGAGCAGAACAAGCCGACGGTCAAAGAGGCGTTGCTGCGTGAGCTGCTGCGCGGCGGTCAGGTCTACTACCTGCACAATGATGTGAAGACCATCGAGAAATGCGCGGCCGACTTGGCCGAACTGGTGCCCGAAGCGCGCATTGGCATTGGCCACGGGCAGATGCATGAACGTGACCTCGAACAGGTCATGAGCGACTTCTACCACAAGCGCTTCAACGTGCTGATTGCCTCCACCATCATCGAAACCGGCATCGACGTGCCAAGCGCCAACACCATCATCATCGAGCGCGCCGACAAATTCGGTCTGGCCCAGCTGCACCAGTTGCGCGGTCGGGTCGGACGCAGTCACCACCAGGCCTACGCCTACCTGCTGACGCCGCCGCGCAAACAGATCACCCCGGATGCCGAGAAGCGCCTGGAGGCGATTGCCAACACTCAAGACCTGGGCGCCGGCTTTGTGCTTGCCACCAACGACCTGGAAATCCGTGGCGCCGGCGAGCTGTTGGGCGAAGGCCAGAGCGGGCAGATTCAGGCGGTGGGTTTCACGCTGTACATGGAAATGCTCGAGCGTGCGGTCAAGTCGATCCGCAAGGGTGAGCAGCCGAACCTCGACCAGCCCCTGGGCGGCGGCCCCGAGGTGAATCTGCGCGTACCGGGGCTGATCCCGGAAGACTATCTGCCCGATGTGCATGCGCGGCTGATCCTGTACAAGCGCATCGCCAACGCCGCTGACGAAGACGGCCTCAAGGACCTTCAGGTGGAAATGATCGACCGTTTCGGCCTGTTGCCGGAACCGACCAAGAACCTGGTGCGCCTGACGTCCCTCAAGCTGAAAGCCGAGCAGCTAGGCATCAAGAAAGTCGACGCTGGTCCTCAAGGGGGGCGTATCGAGTTTGCAGCCGATACACCCGTGGACCCGTTAACGCTGATCAAACTGATCCAGGGCCAGCCCAAGCGTTACAAGTTCGAGGGCGCCACGCTGTTCAAATTCATGGTGCCGATGGAGCGTCCCGAGGAACGCTTCACGACGCTGGAGGCGTTGTTCGAACGCCTGACCCCGCAGTCTTCCAAAAAACCGGTTTAAGGATTCACCATGCGTCTGTTCCGCTCGCTCGCCCTGTTGCTGGTGCTGTTTGCCCCGTTGGCCTTCGCCGATGGCGCCTATCAGGTGGAGTTGATCCTGTTCCGCCAGAATGGCGAGCCGGCGGCTACCAATCAGCCCGCACCCGAAGACTGGGCAGCCGGGGCGCAACGGTTGGGTGCGGACAACCAGACGCCCACGGCGCTGGACAGTCTGGTGACCAAGCTGGGGGCCAGCGACGGTTATACGGTCCTTCTGCACAAGGCATGGCAGCAAGACCTCAGCGCGACGCCGAGCAAAGTGGCGATCAGTGACGGTCAGGAGCAATTTGGCCACTTTCCCATCGAAGGCACGGTCAGCCTGGGCCTGGCGCGCTTTACCGACATCGACGCCAACTTCTGGGTCAACCAGCTGGACAGCCACGGGGTACTGGTGACCAGCGAGCGCATGCGCCAGGCCACTCGTGTCAGAAACGGAGAACTGACCTACATGGACAACGGAAGCCTGGCCATGCTGATCAAGGTTTCTCCCGTTCAGCCTCCTCGTTGACGCGGGGCTAGACGTGGCATCTCTTCTCGAAAAAGCCCTGGCCTTGCCATGGGAACCGCTGTTCAAGGCGCAGAGCGTCGAGCGCGGCCTCGAATACACGCGGCAGAAGCGCGTCATGCTCGAACACCTGAGCGGCGACGTCGTGCGTACGGTGTGCCGGGGGTCGAATCTGGAAATCTACACCCAGACGCTGCTGTTCAAAGACCCCGAGCGCACGCGTAACTTTATCGTCGGCAAATGCACCTGCCCGGTGAGGAACAACTGCAAGCATTGTGCGGCCGCGCTGTTTTTCCTGCAGGACCCGGAGAACAACGCCGGGATTCTTTCGGCCGTTGACAATCAGTCGGCGGCGCGCAGACCCACGGTCGAGGCAAAACCCAAACTGCCCGAGCGCCTGGAGAAGAACATCAAGCCCGAGCCGCGGCTGATCCTCGCCAGCTTCGAGTACAGCGCCTACGAGCCGCGCAACGGCAAGATGCAGCGGCACATTCAACACCGCGCTGCCTTGGCATTCCGCTATCGCGAATCCTACGTCAGCGGCGTGCCGGCACCGGGCCGTGGCGGGGACATTCTCTGGCACCTGCCGGACGAAACGCTGCGCATGCGTCGCCATCCGGAGCGCGAGGGCGAGTATCGCAAGCAGCTTCAGGAGCTGGGGTTTCGCATCGCAACGCGGCAGAGCAAGGCATTGCCCGACAGCGCTGGCGAGATGTTCGAGCTGCCCACTGATCGTGCCTGGCTGAGTTTCATCCTCGACGACTTGCCGCGGCTGCGCGCCGAGGGCTGGCAGATCGAGATGAGCGAAGATTTCGGTTTTGATGTCACGCCGGTGGATGACTGGTACGCCACTGTCACCGACGAGCCCGAGCGCGACTGGTTCGATCTGGAGCTGGGCATCATCGTCAACGGCGAGCGGCTGAGCCTGCTGCCGATCCTGATTAACCTGCTGCGCACCCATCCTGAATTGATGACCGCCAGCGGCATCGCCAAGCGCCGCGACGACGAGCAACTGCTGGTGCAGCTCAACCATTTCACCCAGCGCGGCGGCGTGCCGATTCAGGTCGCCCTGCCCTACGGTCGGCTGAAGCCGGTGCTGGCGACGCTTGGTGACTTTTATTGGCGTGAAGACGGCAACAACGCGATCCGCCTGAACACCGCTGACGCTGCAAGGCTGATGCAGCTCGATGACCTGCCGCTGATCTGGCAAGGCGGTGATCGGCTGCGCCAGTTCTCCGAACGGCTGGTGAACATCAAGGATGCCCGAGGTGAGGCGCCCCAGGGCCTTAACGCGACGTTGCGACCCTATCAGCTTGAAGGCCTGAGCTGGATGCAGGCGCTGCGCGAACTGGAGGTCGGCGGCGTGCTCGCCGATGACATGGGGCTGGGCAAGACACTGCAGACCCTGGCGCATCTGCTGGTGGAAAAGCAGGCCGGACGCCTTGATCGCCCTGCGCTGGTGGTAATGCCCACCAGCCTGATTCCCAACTGGATGGACGAAGCGAAGCATTTTACGCCGCAGCTCAAGGTACTGGCCCTGTTTGGGACCCAGCGCCATCAGGATTTCAAACACCTGCAGGATTACGACCTGATTCTGACCACCTATGCCCTGCTGCCGCGGGACGTGGAAGTCCTCAGCCAGCAGTTGCTGCATGTGTTGGTGCTCGACGAAGCGCAATACATCAAGAACCCCAACAGCAAAGCGGCGCAGGCGGCGCGTCAGCTGAATGCCCGTCAGCGCCTCTGCCTGAGCGGCACGCCGCTGGAAAACCACCTGGGCGAGCTGTGGTCGCTGTTCCATTTCCTGATGCCCGGCTGGCTGGGCGATGCCAAGCAGTTCAACAGCAACTACCGCAACCCGATCGAGAAGTTTGGCAATGAACAGCGCCTGGAGCACCTCAACGCGCGGATAAAGCCGTTTCTGCTGCGTCGGACCAAGGAACAGGTGGCGACCGAGTTGCCGCCCAAGACCGAGATCGTCCACTGGGTCGAGCTCAACGATGCCCAGCGCGACGTGTACGAAACCATGCGCCTGGCGATGGACAAGAAGGTCCGCGACGAGATTACCCTCAAGGGCGTGGGGCGTAGCCAGATCATCATCCTCGAGGCGTTGCTCAAGCTGCGTCAGGTCTGCTGTGACTTGCGGTTGGTGAAGAGCGCACCGCTCGGCCCGCGCCAGTCGAGCTCGGGCAAGCTCGACAGCCTGATGGAGATGCTGGAAGAGCTGTTTGCCGAAAACCGAAAGATCCTGCTGTTTTCGCAGTTCACTTCGATGCTGGAGTTGATAGAAGCGGAACTCAAACAGCGCGGGATTGCTTACTCCCTGCTGACCGGCAAGACCAAGGACCGGCGTGTCCCGGTGCAGGATTTCCAGAACGGCAAGCACTCGATCTTCCTGATCAGTCTGAAAGCGGGTGGCACGGGCCTGAACCTGACGGCAGCCGACACGGTGATTCACTACGACCCTTGGTGGAACCCGGCGGCAGAGAATCAGGCCACCGACCGTGCGTACCGAATCGGTCAGGACAAGCCGGTTTTCGTCTACAAGATGATCGCCCGTGGCACGGTGGAGGAGAAAATCCAGCACCTGCAGCAGGAAAAGTCTGCGTTGGCAGCCGGTGTGCTCGATGGCCGCACGGCCGGAGACTGGAAGCTGCAGGACGATGACATCGCTGCGCTGTTCGCGCCGTTGCCGGCAGCGCCGAAGAAGGCGAAGCGGTAAGGCGAAGCTGGCTGCGACGCGAATCTACAGGAGCCGGCGTGCAGGCGAACCGCGATAGCACCGCAACGTTGAGGGTGAATGGGATGACGCGTTCGCCAGCAAGCCGGCTCCTACAGATGGAGGTGTGTCAGCTACGGCGCGGTTGAACGGCATGACGCCGTTCGCCAGCAAGCCGGCTCCTACAGATGGAGGTGTTTCAGCTGCGGCGCGGTTGAACGGCTTGACCCGTTCGCCAAGCCGGCGAACGCGGTGGGTCAGGTTGGGCGATATCGCGGGCTGGTATTTTTCGCGGGCAAGCGCGCTCCTACAACAGATCCAGGCCGCCCAAGGAATCTGCGGCATATAGAAACCTGCGGCCTACACGAATCTGTAGGAGCCGGCTTGCTGGCGAACCGCAATAGCACCGCAACGGCGGGGTGACTGGCTTGACGCGTTCGCCAGCGAGCCGGCTCCTACAGATGAAGGTGTGTCAGCTGCGGCGAGGGTGACTGTCCGCCGGGTTCGCCAGCAAGCCGGCGATCATCCGGCGGGTTTATCCGGCTTCAACCGGCGGCGCGGGCTTCGTCTTCCGCCCATTTCACGTAGCACACCACCACAGGCATTTCGTGCTCGGCGCAGAAATCGATCCAGCGCAGCTGGTTGTCCTGCAGCCGATCGCCCGGGCCTTTGACTTCGATCATCCGATAGCGGCGTTGCTCGGGGTAGAACTGGATCAAATCGGGCATGCCGGTGCGGTTGGCTTTGATGTCTTGCAACAAACGTCGGAACCAACGTTTGAGGTGCTGCGCCGGCAAGCAGTGCAGCGCCTGATCCAGCAGTTCCGGGGTCAAGGTGCCCCAGAAAACAAAGGGGGATTGCAGGCCAAACTTGCTCGCATAGGTATCACGGATCGCTGCTTCGTAACCCTGATCGTCGAGCTTCGCCAGGCATTGATCGAACAAGGCCGCGCGCCGCTGGTAGAAATCCGGACTGTAAAGATCACTCGGCGCGCTGTGGAAGGGATGAAAAAACGCTCCCGGCAGCGGTGCAAAGATGGCCGGCCAACAGAGCAGCCCGAACAATGAATTGACCAGCGCGTTCTCGACGTAATGCACCTCGCTGCCCTCTTCCGCCAGGTGCTGCTGGATCAGCCGCTCGACGCTGTGATCCGGGAGTGGCAACACGCTCAAGTCGAGCCGGCTGACCGTGCGTTTGGCTCTTTTTTGCACGCTGCCCTCGCCCAACTTGCGTTTCAGGCGAGGTTCGATCCGCAACAAATGCTGGGTTTCCTCATCGTTTTCGGGGGTCGACCGCGCGTTGAGCAACAGCGTCATCGCTTCACTGAACTGCTCACTGCGCTCCAATACGCGGATACGGCGCACCCGGGCGCCGGGGTAGCTGGACTGGGCATAGACACTGAGCGCCAGGGGCCAGTCCTGCTCGCGCTCGGCCTGCTGTCCGATCTTGAACAACAGCTTGGCACGCCGCATGGCCAGCCAGGGATTGTCGGTCTGAACCGCCAGAGCCTGTTCGGCCAGCTCGGCCAGCGGCAGCCCCGCATCCAGCGCCTGACGGCAAGTGTGCAGGTGCACGCAGATGTCGATGTCAGCGCGCTGGTTGATGCCACGGGACTCGACTGAAAACTCTACTTTTTCGTAGCGATAAATGCCCAGGTCCGCCAGGACAAACTCCGACCATTCCTGATAGAGATTGCCGAAATACAGCAAGCGAAGCCGATCACACAGCGGCATCACCTGAAGCGCAAAGACCACTTCCTCGAACCCGGCAAACCATTCTTCCAGTCGCTGAGGCGACCCATACAGGGGCAGCAGGCGCTGCAACAGGTCGGATTTTTTCTCGGCGCTTTTGACGCCATGGGCCTTGAAACACTGGCCCAGTTCGTCTTTGCGCAACAAAGCGAACAACGCGTGCAAATCAAGCGGCGGCTGACCGTCGACCCAACCGGACGCCAGCAACGGAGCGGCAGCGAGCCGGACATCGCCAATCTCGGCGTAATCGAGTTTGCTGGCCCGAAACAGCGTGCCCTTGCGCATGACCATTCGCACCAACAGGGCCTGAGCCGGCTGCGGCAGCCGCGCAAAGTCGTTGATAAACCCACGCTCGTCATCATCAAGCAGGTCGTCGTAACGCTGGGCGATCCAGTTCAGCACCTGGCGGAAGTTTTCCAGGTAGTAAAACGGATTGTCGAGGGGAGAAATACTCACAGCGAGGTCACGTAGAGGCGGCCGAGAAAGGCCTCAGGATACTGGTTATCCGTACAGATTCCAGCCCTGCCCGGCTTAGGAGGCCGCTGGCCCGATCAACGGCGGCGCTGAGCAGTTAGACTTCGCCTACCCATTTTTGAGGAGGCAGCCATGCCAGTGCCCGAACAACCCCTGGTTTACCTCGCCGGTTTCGACGTGTTTCGCGCTGATGCCGTCGAACACGGTCGCTACCTGAAAAGCCTGTGTGAGCAGCACGGCCTGCTGGGTCTTTATCCCTTCGACAATGAGGTGCCGTCCGGGCTAAGGCCTGATGAAACGGCTGCGATCATCTGCAGCGCCAACATGGCGATGATCAGACGATGCGATGCGGTACTGGCTAATCTGAACGTATTCCGGGGTGCCGAGCCGGATTCAGGCACGGTGTTCGAGGTGGGCATGGCCGTGGCGTTGGGCAAGCCGGTCTGGGTTTACTTTGAGGGCAGCGGGTCGCTGCGCGAACAGATCGCCCACGACGCAGAGGGGTTCGATGCGCAGGGGTTTCAGGTGGAGGATTTCGGTCTGCCGCGCAACTTGATGCTGGCCTGCACCTGGACCGGCAGCAGCGCGACGCCAGAACAAGCGATTGCAGCGCTGGCTGCGTTTATGGCTGACGAGCGCAACATCCTGTAGAAGCGCGCTTGCCCGCGAAGACGGTGTGTCAGTTACGCATGTTTAGCTGACACGAAGCTTTCGCGGGCAAGCGCGGTTCTACAGTTGTCTGCGGCAACCGCTGGCTGCATAGCGCGTAGTTCTGCGCATTCAAAAGCAATAAGAGTGGGCGCGAGACTGACTAGCTCAAATTGGCCGACCCGATGTCCAGCTTGTCGGCGTCGGCGAAGCCGTCAAGGTCGAGCTCGGTCAGATCAAGCTCGCCCTCGGGGTCGCGGTCTTCGTCTGAATCGGCGTCATTGAGCGGCGATTGATCACCGCCGTGATGCAGGTCATCGTCACTCGCAGCATAAGGTCCAACGGGTGTTCCAAGCTGGATGTGTGGTTTCGGCATCTTGCTGCTCCGTGGATAAAGGGTCTCTGCGCAGGCTAACCCAGCTGACCGCCGAAAAGCACGGCTCGGGGCATTGTTCAGGACCAATTGAGGAACGAGCCGCCGTCATCGCGCAGCATCTGCACCATGGCGTGGGCGGCGGGCGACAGGTAGCCCTCGCGGCGCAACATCACGCAGATCGTCCTTGCCATGGTGGTCTGCTCCAGCACTACCTCGCGCAGGTCCTGCATGTTTTTGCCGAACTCGAGGGTTTCCCTGGCAATAAAACTCAGCAGGCTGGTCTGAGCGATGAGACGCGGCAGCAGCGAGATGGAATTGGCTTCAATCTGCACCTCCGGCAACGGCAAATCATGACGGGCAAAGGCGTCGTCGACCCAGATGCGTGAGGACACCCCGGCCGGCGGCAACACCCAGCGGTAGCGGCACAGATCTTTCATCTCAAACGGTGCCTTGAAGATGGGATGGTTTCGGCTGGCAATCACCACCGCCTCGTCCGTGAGAATCGGGTAAAACGTGAACTCCTCCTCGGCGCTGCGCTGGGCGCAAATGATCATGTCCAGATGCCCGGAGCGCAGTTGCTCGCGCAGCATGTCGTCCTGGCCGATGACCAGCTTCAGTGTGACCTGCGGCGAGCGCTTGAGCAGCGTATTGGTCAACTCCGGCAACAGGTATTCGGCCATGGTCGCCGCACAGCCCAGACGGATATCGCCTACCGCGCCACTGGCAAAATCGCGCACCTCACGCTGGGTCTGGGCGATGCTTTGCTGCAGCACCTTGCCCCGGGCCTGCAACAACTCGCCGACCGGCGTCAGTTTGATTCTGCGGCCATCGCGCTGAAACAGCTTGGTCCCGAAGGACTCCTCCAGTCGCTGAATGCTCTTGGTCAACGCCGGCTGGCTGCGATTGAGTCTTTCCGCTGCGCGCCCCAGATGACCAAGCTCGGCGATGGTTTCGAAGTAGGTGAGGTCACGCAGGTCCATATATCAACCAAAGTTATCGATTCATGATTATTAGAAAATAGACTTGATCGATTCAGCTGTCGATACTTCGGCTCATTGGAACTGCACCCGGCACGGAAGCACCGCTCAGGACTGTCCTTTCAGGAAAAGCCAATGCTCTGGAGATCCGCGTTGCCCCGCCCCGCCTCGTTCGCCCTCGCCCAACAGCCACCGCTCATACAATGGTTGTTGCTCATTCTGATGGCCGGTAGCGCTGGCCAGCTGTTCAAGTACTTCAACGTCCCCGCCGCGCTGTTTCTCGGCCCTATGCTGGTGGCGATCGGCTTGGGCGTCGCCGGGGCCAGCATTCGCTTGAACAAGCATGTGTTTCGTCTTGGGCAGGGCACGGTAGGCGTGCTGGTCGCCCACTCCATGACACTGGGCGTTCTGCTCACCGCGATGGAGTCCTGGCACGTCATGGTGTTTGCCACGGTGCTCACCGTTGCGTTAAGCGCGGTGGTGGGGATTGCCATGGCCCGCTGGGGCGGCATACAAAGCAGCACCGCCGCGTGGGGCACTTCGCCGGGCGCGGCGTCTGCCATGGTCGCGATGTCCGAGGACTATGGCGCGGACTCCCGGGTGGTGGCGACCATGCAGTACGTACGAGTGGTGTGCGTGGTGATGGTCGGTGCGCTGGTCAGCCGGTTGATCGGCGCAGACGCCGGCGGCTCGGACGCCCACAGCACCGAGGCGCTGCTGCACGGCATGAACCTGCT
Source organism: Pseudomonas lutea (assembly GCF_000759445.1). Classification (NCBI taxonomy): domain Bacteria; kingdom Pseudomonadati; phylum Pseudomonadota; class Gammaproteobacteria; order Pseudomonadales; family Pseudomonadaceae; genus Pseudomonas; species Pseudomonas lutea. Next base: position 278,991 of record NZ_JRMB01000001.1, on the reverse strand, counting down.
GAACCTCGGTTTGAGCCTGCTGGTGATCGCGGTCGGCGTAACACTTGGCAGTCGCTTGCCTGCCGGCGCCTTGCTCGTACCTTTGCTGCTCGGCGGCGCGCTGCAATTGAGCGGCCTGCTGCAGATCACCCTGCCCACCTGGTTGCTGGCCATTGCCTACGGCGCGATTGGCAGCTACATCGGCTTGCGCTTTGATCGCATCACCATCAACTACGTCTGGCGACGGCTGCCCGCGATGATTGCCGGTGCGCTGGTGCTGATTCTGTTGTGCGCACTGTCGGCCTGGGTCATCGCCGAGATGATGGGCAAGGATTTCCTCTCGGTGTATCTGGCCACCAGTCCGGGCGGGCTGGACGCGATGGCGATCATCGCCATCGATACTCACTCGGACGTGGGCTTTGTGCTGGCCATGCAGACGTTGCGGTTGTTCGGGGTGATTGTCAGCGGTGCGTATATCGCCCGACAGGTTATCCGGCTCTCGCAACGATTTGCGTGAGCGTGCCATCAGGCCTTGTGACGGGTCTGGCGTCTGGATTGAATCTTCAGCGCACCTGTGCCCTCCAACGCTTCACACGCATTGGAGGAGAACGCGATGGCCACGCTGAAAATCGCCACGTTCAATATCAACGGCATCCGCGCGCGTTTGCCGATTCTGCTGCAGTGGCTGGAAACCGAAAAACCCGACATCGTTTGCCTGCAGGAGCTGAAAGCGGCCGACTCGGCCTTCCCCGCGGATGACATTCGCAACGCCGGCTATGGGGTGATCTGGCAGGGGGAACCGTCCTGGAACGGCGTAGCCATTCTTTCCCGTGACAGTGACCCATTGGAGATTCGCCGGGGCTTGCCCGGGAATGAAAAAGACACTCACAGCCGCTACCTGGAAGCCGCGGTTCAGGGCGTGATCGTCGGCTGCCTGTACCTGCCCAATGGCAATCCTCGGCCGGGACCGAAATTCGACTACAAACTGGATTGGTTCGAGCACTTGATCAAGCACGCCGATTCCTTGCTTAACAGCGAGCATCCCGTGGTGCTGGCCGGTGACTACAATGTCATTCCCACCGACGAGGACATCTACAACACCCGCTCATGGCTCAAGGATGCGCTGCTGCAACCGGAAAGCCGGGAATGCTTTCAGCGGCTTCTCGACCAAGGCTGGACCGACGCCTTGCGCGCGAAATTCCCGGACGAGCGGATCTACACGTTCTGGGACTATTTCCGCAATCACTGGAAGACAAACTCAGGCTTGCGCATCGACCATCTGCTGCTGAGCAAGGGCCTGAAGCCCAAGCTCAAAAACGCGGGCGTAGACCGCTGGGTCCGTGACCTGCCCCACGCCAGCGACCATGCGCCGACGTGGATCGAGCTGAAGGTTTAATGGGGGCGTGCGGATTGAGCAACAACCCATGGTCTGTGGGAGCCAGCTTGTCGGCGAATTGCGGCGGGTCAGGCGCGATCAATGCCACGGGCACCATGCATTCGCGAGCAAGCTCACTCCTACAGCGACCGCGCCCGTTCAAGCGCATCGCCGTCGCCTGAAGAGCCGGTTCGCCAGCAAGCCGGCTCCTACAGTTAGCTTCGGTGCGCGTGAGCAACAGCGTTTTAGTGACCACCGCGCAACACCAGGCCATCGCAACACCTGTAGGAGCGCGCTTGCCCGCGAATCGTCGTCAGGATCAACAAAATAGTTACCTGACCCACCGCTGTTCGCGGGCAAGCGCGCTCCTACAGTGGAATTTCGGCAATACGGACCCTTCGCGGCGGACACGGCCTTGTAGGAGCCGGCTTGCTGGCGAACGCGGCCGTGCAGACGCATCGCCTTCTTCTGGCGAACGCGACCGGGCAGAAGCATCGCCTTTTTCTGGCAGAGCCGGTTTGCCAGCAAGCCGGCTCCTACAGTGGTTTTCGACCATGCGGATCAGGTGTGCGGATGCCGTTCCGCGAATGGGGGTTTAACCCACCCCGACATCTTGCGGCAGGCAAAGGCCTTGCAGGGCCCTTGCCGTTACGACCTGTTCGCCAACGCCGTCGCCAGGCTCTGTTCCAATGGCAAGACCGGCAACAGGGTCGCCTGGTAGGCGTGGTAGAGGTCCGGCTTGCCGGGCCAGATGTCGGCGCTGGGTTGGTTCTGCGGGTTCAATTCATGGCGCCAGCTGCCGTTCTCACGATCAATGAACAGCGTTTCGTTGAATTCCCAGAACGTGCGATACCAGTCCTCATAACCTTGCTCATGAGTGCGTTGCAGCAGCGCGGCGGCGGCTGCGGCGGCTTCGGCGTGGGTCCAGTGCAGGCGGTGACGGACCACTGGACGATTCTCCCAGTCGAGGGTGTAAACGATGCCCGGTGCGCCGTCGACGTCCCAGCCAAAGCGGCAGGCGTTTTCGAATAATCCGCGGGCGTCCTCCAGCAGCCAGGCCGGCGCATCAAGGCCGGCTTTGCGTCGCGCGGCCTCCAGATGCAACACCAGTCGCGCCCACTCGAAGGCATGACCGGGCGTGGTGCCATAGGGCCGGAAACCATCGTCGGGCTTGTCGACGTTGTAGTCCCGGACCGGTTGCCATTGCAGGGTGAAGTGCTCGATTACCTGATGCTGGTTGCCGGCGGCATGCTGGTGGATGACCCGCTCGACGATGCTCAGCGCCCGGTCCAGCCAGCGGGCATCGCCAGTGACATCGGCCAGGGCGAGAAAGGCTTCGGTGCTGTGCATGTTGCTGTTGGCACCGCGGTAGTGTTCTTCGTGGCTCCAGTCACGGTCGAAAGACTCGCGCATGGCGCCTTCTTCCTCGCTCCAGAAGCGCGTCGTAATCACATGAATGGCCTGCTCCAGCAGCGCCTGAGCGCCCGGGCGGCGTGCGACCACCGCCGAGCTGGCCGCCAGCGCGACAAAGGCGTGCAGGTAAGCAGCCTTGCCTTTGTCGGCGCTGTGCTCCAGGGGCTTGTCGAACCAGCCGCCATGCTCGGCATCACGCAATGGCCCGCTCAGCGCCGCGATGCCGTGATCGACCAGCGCGGCGCAACCGGGAATGCCGTTGATATGCGCCATGGCGAAACTGTGGGTCATGCGTGCGGTGTTCATGGTCTCGGCCACGGCATCTGCGGCGAGGCGGCCATGGTCGTCCAGATTGCCGAAGCCTTGAGGCAGCCTGGCAGCCTTGGCAAACATCAACAGCCGATCGCCCTCCTGCGCCAGCCAGGCTTTGTGGCCTGGGGAGCGCAGCCAGCCGCTGAAATCGCGATTCACATCATCCATTGCTCTTCACCTGTGTCGTCGGCAGGTTCGGCCCGCCAGGAATTATTAGTCGTGGCGAATGATGCAAGCCGAGGGCAGCCACAGGCAAGTGAATGAGGTGAAAGGGTGCCGTTTGCAGGAGCGGCTTTAGCGGGGAAGACGTCGTCGTCACACTGCAAAACCGAGGGTGTTCAAACCGGCCTCTTCCCGGCTAAAGCCGGTCCCACTCGCGCAGCATTACGGCGTGGGACCGGGTCTGGCCAGCCACTCGCGCTGCGTTACGCTGTGGAACCGGCTCTGGCCAGCTACTCACACAGCGTTGCGTGTGGGACCGGCTTTAGCCGGGAAGCTGTGTTGAAACCAGGGTCAGACGCGGAAGCGGGTGACGACCTGATTCAGTTCTGCCGCCAGCCGTGACAGCTCATTGCTTGACGCACTGATCTGGTTTGCGCCGGACGACGACTGCATCGACAGGTCACGGATGTTGACGATGTTGCGGTCCACTTCGCGGGCGACCTGGGCCTGCTGTTCGGCGGCGCTGGCGATGACCAGGTTGCGTTCGGATATCTCGTTGATCGACGAGGTGATGCGGTGCAGCGACTCACCAGCGCCTTGGGCCAACTCAAGGGTTTCAGTCGCACGTGACCGGCTGACCAACATCGATTCCAGCGCTTCGCTGGAGCCGGTGCGCATGGTCGACACCATCTTGTCGATTTCCAGCGTCGATTGCTGAGTGCGGTGGGCCAATGCGCGCACCTCATCTGCGACCACGGCAAAACCGCGCCCGGACTCACCCGCGCGCGCCGCTTCGATCGCGGCGTTGAGCGCCAGCAGATTGGTCTGCTCGGCGATCGAACGAATCACGTCGAGCACTTTGCCGATGTCCTTGGACTGATCGGCCAGGTTCTGCACCAGTGCGGAAGTGTGCTGCACGTTACCGGACAGCGTCTGGATCGAGTTGACCGTGTCGATGACGCGGCTCTGGCCGTCGCGGGCCGCAGTGTTTGATTCGCTCGACGCCTGGGAGGTCGAAACGGCGTTGCGCGCCACTTCCTCGACCGCCGAGGTCATCTCGTTGACCGCCGTGGCCGCCTGTTCGATTTCGGCATTTTGCTGGTGCAGGCCGCGATGGCTGTCTTCGGTGACCGAATTCAGCTCGGTGGCCGCCGACGCCAGCTGGCTCGCCGAGTTGCCGATCAGGCTCAAGGTCGAACGCAGGTTGTTTTGCATCTGTTGCAACGCGCTCAACAGCCGTGTGACTTCATCTTTGCCCTCAACGCGAATGTCGTGGGTCAGGTCGCCCTTGGCCACGTATTCGGCAGCGTCCACCGCTTCCTGCAGCGGCCGGATGATGCTGCGGGTCAGCCACAGCGCCAGCACGACGGTCGCCAGCGCGGCGATCAGCACGAACACCAGCACCACGTTGCGCGACTGGCCATATTGCGCTTCAGCGGCCTTGCCTTCGAGCTCGACCTGGTGCGAGTAGAAGTCGCCGAGGTCGCCCAGTTGCGAGCCGGAATTGTCGACAGCGGTTTTCATGTCCACAAGCAGCAGCTTGTTCAGCGCCTTGAGGTCGCCGCTTTCGGCCAGCACGAAAGATTGGGTCAAACCGCGCTGGTAATCAGCCAGGGTGGAGCGGAATTTGTCGTACAGCGCCTTCTCTTCCGGGGTGTCGATGAACGTGTCGAGGCTGGTGAGCTTCTCATTGAGGATCTTTGAACGCGCGTCCATCTGCCCTTTGTAGACGCTCACGTTTTTCGGGTCGGTGTCCAGGGCCATGCGCAACGAGATCGTGCGGATGCGCAGCATGGCTTCGCGAATGTCGTTGACCAGCCGCATGCTCGGCATCCAGTTGCTCTCGACCGCGACCTCACTTTGGCGAATCGTCGACATCTGGCTCAGCGCAAACCAGCCGAGCAATGCGACCAACAGGGAAATCAGGGTAAACCCAAGGCCGGCGCGGCGGGCGATGGTCAGATTGCGTAGGTTCATAGCTGTTGGCTCATTGTTATGGTGGCTGTATCGGTCGGCGCCGTGCGGGTCGGAATGTGTCGGCAGCGCTCAGGCAAAGTCGTCGTATGACTACCGCATATCGACGCCTCAGCGAGCTTCTTGAGTGTCTGACGATGAAGAATCCGAACAGCTGTTCGAGAAAACTTCGAACGCCGCCAGCTTGAGCGGTCTAGAACCCTGAGCCCGTTCGATTATTTTTGAGGAGGTTACTCATGCATCTGGAAGGTTCCTGCCATTGCGGCGCCGTTGAGTTCAGCCTGAGCAGCGCGCATCCCTATCCCTATCAGCGCTGCTACTGCTCCATCTGCCGCAAGACCCAGGGTGGCGGCGGCTACGCGATAAACCTTGGCGGCGACGCCAAGAGCCTTAATGTGAAAGGCAAAGACAGCATCGCCATCTATCACGCCAAAATGCGCGACGCAGACCACCATCAGACCCACACCAGCAGCGCCGAGCGGCATTTCTGCAAGCAGTGCGGCAGCGGACTGTGGCTGTTCAGCCCGGAGTGGCCCGAATTGATCCATCCGTTTGCGTCGGCCATCGACACCCCCTTGCCAACCCCACCGGAGCACACGCATCTGCTGCTGAACTCCAAAGCTTCGTGGGTGGAGGTGGCCGCGGGGCCTAATGACCAGCAGTTTGAAGAATTCCCCGAAGAGTCTATTGCAGACTGGCACGAGCGGCTCGGTCTGACGCGGTGAGGCTAGACCCGGCTCACTGACGGCCATGAGCGCGGATTTTGCAGCGCGCCGAGACGGCACAGGCGCTGCAACGCCCGTCCCGTGCGCCTGTAATTCGCTGAACCTCTCGCGCTACGGCCCACTCCCAATAAAAAGACCAAGAGGAAGTGCACATGCCACTGCATCGAGTCGCTCACCTGTCCGATCTCCAACGAGACCGCGGTTTGCAGGTGGAATTTGGCGAAACCCAGGCGCTGCTGGTTCTGCACGGCGATGACGTCCGCGCCTTCCAGGCGTTCTGCCCCCATGCCGGTGCCCCCCTGGCCGATGGCGCGATCTGCAACGGTCATCTGATCTGCCCCTGGCACAAGGCGGAATTCGCGGTCGATGACGGCCACCTGTGCGAGCCGCCCGCGCTGGACGCGTTAATTCGATATCCCACTCAAGTCATCGACGGTCAGATCCATGTTGATGACCAACGCATGGTTGCGCCTGAGCCCACGCAAACGAAAGATGCCAGGCGCTTTGTGATCATCGGTGCCGGGGCGGCCGGCACCGCTGCGGCGTGTGCGTTAAGGGAAAAAGGTTTCACCGGTGAGCTGTTGCTGATCGACAGAGAAGCAGCGCCAGGATACGACCGTACGGCGCTGAGCAAATTTGTGCTCTCGTCGGACATGGCACCGGATGAGGTGCCGGCCCTTCGCGAAGAAGATTTTTACCAGCACCAGCGAATCGAGCGGATTCATGGCGAAGTCATGAAGCTGGACGCACTCAATAAGCGCCTGACCCTGGCCGACGGCCGCCGCTTTGACTACGACGCGGCGCTGGTCACCACCGGCGGCGAACCGCGTGCGTTGTCTCTTCAGGGTGCGGATCTGCCTCAGGTGCTGACTCTGCGCTGCCGTGATGACGCCAGCCGGATACTTGCGACGATCAAGCCCGGCGATCATGCGTTGATCGTTGGCGACAGCTTTATAGGACTCGAAGCCGCATCGGCGCTGCGCACCCAGGGCGTGCGAGTGACCGTGCTTGCCCGCCATGAGGTGCCTTTCGCCAGCCAGCTGGGCGAGCGCATCGGCAAGGCGCTGCGCACGCTCCATGAGCAAAACGGCGTGCTGTTCCGCACCCATGTCGATGTCAGCCGATTTGAAGGGGACCAACAGGCTGGCAGCAACGTGCTGCGCACGGCGGTGTTGAGCAACGGAGAACAGTTACCGGTGGACCTGGCGTTGATCGGTGTGGGCGTGAACCCGGTGACGCACTTCATCGACGGCATCGAGCGACAAGACGACGGTTCACTGGCCGTTGATGGCGGCATGCGCGCCGGCAAAGACCTCTGGGCCGCGGGTGACATCGCCACCTTCCCGCTCAACGAGCGACCCTCGCGCATCGAACACTGGCGTCTGGCCCAGCAGCAGGCGCGTATCGCTGCAGGCAACATGCTGGGCGAGAAACAGCACTACCACGACGTACCGTATTTCTGGACCTACCACTTTGAAAAACGCATCGACTATTTGGGCCATGCCGAGGAATGGGACGAGATCCACTACCTCGGCGAACCTGAGCGCTTCGATTTTCTGGCGCTGGTGTGCAAGCAGGGCCTGGTCGCGGCCGTCATCAGCTGCGAACGGGAACGACCCACCGCGATGCTGGCCGAACGCTTGAAGCAACCCTTGTTCAAAGACGAAGCACTGATGCTGATCGAGCGGTTCGGGGCTTGAACCGCCGCTGCATCACACTGGCTTCAAACCATTCATTCATCCAAAACCGGAGGGCACCATGCCTAAAGAATCCACTCGTGAAGACCTTGACCACAAACCTGAAAACGCAGGCAAGGTGGGCGAGGAACACAAACAGGCCAATCAAAGCGGGGAGCAGCAGCGCCCGCCCGAGCGCGAACACCCGGCTGACGAAACCGACGACAAGCCATGAGTGCCTGATGGACCTGGCTAGCCGCGACTGGCGGCCTGCCGGGGGTGTTCTTGCTGCGGGTCTCGGCGGACGGACTCGGTCTGCGACGCTTTATCTACCTTCAGCCACCATGCCTCTCCGCGGCTGGGGTATTGAACGTAAAAAGGCTGCCCCATTTCGGGTGTCGTGATGGAAATGCTGCGGTCCCAGGCCAGCGCCAGAATCCGGTCGAAGGGTTCGTGCCAAGCGTGCATGGCCAGGTCGAATGTGCCGTTGTGGATCGGCAGCAGCCACTTGCCGCGCAGGTCGATGTGCGCCTGCAAGGTCTCTTCGGGTTGCATGTGCACATCTGGCCAGTCAACGTTATAGGCGCCGGTCTCCATCAGGGTCAGGTCGAATGGCCCGTATTGCTCGCCAATCAGCTTGAAGCCGTCGTGGTAGCCGGTATCGCCGCTAAAGAAGATGCGCTGCTCATCGGCGAGCATCACCCACGAGGCCCAGAGCGTCTGGTTGCCGTCGCGCAAGGTGCGGCCGGAGAAATGTTGGGCCGGCGTTGCCACGAACCGAATACCGTGGATGTCCGTCGACTCCCACCAGTTAAGCTGCTGGACCTTGTGGGCCGGTACACCCCACTCGATCAGCGCATCCCCAACCCCCAATGGCGTAATGAAATGCTCGGCCTTGTCCTTCAGGGCCAGGACGGTCATGTGGTCGAGATGGTCGTAGTGGTTGTGCGACAGGATCACGGCTTTGAGCGGCGGCAGGTCATACAGGCTGATTGGCGGCTGATGAAAACGCTGGGGGCCTGCCCATTGCACCGGCGAAGCACGCTCGGCAAACACCGGGTCAGTGAGGAAATAGGCACCGCGCAGTTTCAGCAAAACAGTGGAATGTCCCAGCCGATACACCGTGTTGTCCGGCGCTGCGAGCAATTGCTGACGCGACAACGGCTGCACCGGAATCTCCCCGGCCGGGCGCGTGTGACGTGGCTTGTTGAACAGGGCGTTCCAGAAGATGCGCAGGGTTTTGAGGGTGCCAGAGCGCGCCATTGGCTTGCGATTGAAATAACGGCCTTCCCGCTGAGTCAAAACAGGTAACGCAGGCGTGGTGTCGAGGTTTTTTTCAATCGTGGCCATGAGGCTGACTCCATGTAACGGGTGGGAGTGAAGAGCTAGAAGCTGCAAGCTGCAAGCTGCAAGCTGCAAGCTGCAAGTGCGAAGCGGGCAGCGTATGGATAATCGCTGCCACACGCTTCAAGCTTGAAGCTTGAAGCTCGGAACTGCACTTACACTACACAGTGTAGTTTCAAGCTTGCACGATCAGGAAAGGGAAGTAAACTGCTCGGTGTAATTTTCTTGCCGTGCCGTTGCGTCGCCCCGTCTTATCTCACAGAAGCGAATCCATGACTGTCCCATTGCGATTAACCGACCGAAAGCGCGAAGCCATTGTTCAGGCGGCGATTGCCGAATTCCGCGACAACGGGTTCGAGGTTACGAGCATGGACCGGATCGCCGCGCGTGCGGAAGTCTCCAAGCGTACCGTCTACAACCATTTTCCCAGCAAGGAAGAACTGTTTTCGGAAATGCTCCATCGTCTCTGGTCCACCGCTGCGGCTCAGGCCGATACCACCTACAAACCCGACGTCCCGCTGCGTGACCAGCTCCGTGAGTTGCTCGACGCCAAAATGAAAACCCTCGGCGACAGCAACTTCATCGACCTGGCGCGAGTGGCCATCGGCGCGACGATTCACTCCCCGGAACGCGCGCAAACATGGGTCAGCCGGCTCAATCAACGCGAAGAGACCTTTACCGTGTGGGTACGCGGCGCTCAACAGGACGGTCGCCTGAAGGCTGTCGAGCCCGTATTTGCCGCGTCACAGATTCACGCCTTGCTCAAGGCATTTGCCTTCTGGCCGCAAGTCACCCTCAACGAACCGCTGCTGCCCCCCGACAAACAACGGGAGGTGGTGGAATCAGCGCTGGACCTGTTTCTCTGTTGGTATGAAGTGAAGACGCCCCAGACTCGGGTTTAATCCATCGACGCCGTGACTCGCTCGACAATCTGGCGACGCGCCAGCAAACCCGGCATGGCACGATCAGTCGCAACGGCCAGCACATTGGCCGGTGCGGTGTCCGGACGGCCTGAATCAAAAGGCGGTGCCGGGGCGTATTCCAGCTGAAGCTGAATGGTCCGCGACTTGTCTGCATCGAACACTTCGCCGATCAAGGTCAGTGCGAAATCGATCCCTGCCGTGACACCCCCGCCCGTCATCAGATTTCCGTCACGGACCACACGCTCCTTCACCGGGATCGCGCCGAACTGCTCCAGCAGCGAATGAGACGCCCAGTGGGTTGTGGCGCGACGGCCCTTCAAGAGTCCGGCGGCGCCCAGCACCAGCGCACCGGTGCAGACCGATGTGACGTACTGGGCGGTAGAGGCCTGGTGCCGGATGAAGGCCAGGGTTTCCGGGTCCTCCATGAGGGCATCGACCCCTACCCCACCCGGTACGCAGATCACATCGAGGTCGGGGCAGTCGGCGAAGGTAACGGTTGGCACCATTGTCAGGCCTGTGCTGGACAGCAGCGGCTCAAGGTCCTTCCAGACCAGGTGCACGACCACGCCGGGCATGGTGGCGAAAACATCGTAAGGCCCGGTCAGGTCCAGTTGCTGGACTTTCGGGAAGACCAGCAGGCCGATATGCAGGGTCATGGCGTGTTCCTTGTTGTGAAGAGTGTGGTCTGAAAAGTGGTGAAAAGGTGCGGGTGAGCTCGGGCTCACCAGGCAGCCATTGGACGAATGCACTCTAACGAGCTAGCCTCTGGCGGATACGCCATAAAACCCACAATTCACGCCAATCTTCTGACCGAGGCCGTCATGCCCCATCAACCCAGGCCGGTACACGTGCTGGCGTTTCCCAACGTTCAGTTACTGGATGTCACCGGCCCGCTGCAGGTATTTGCCTCGGCCAATCAGCAGGCGCTTGAAGCCGGGATCAAAACGCCTTACCGGCCTGAAGTGATTGCCCGTGAAGACGGCAGCATCACGTCTTCGGCCGGCCTGGGCCTGGTGACTCATCCGCTCCCAACCAGCGCGTCGGATACGTTGATAATCGCGGGCGGCGGCGGGGTTCACGCTGCGTCGCTGGACCCGCAACTGCTGGAATGGATACGGAGTCAAGCGGCCAGTGCACGACGTGTGGCGTCAGTCTGTACCGGCGCTTTTTTGCTCGCCGCGGCCGGTGTTCTGGACGGCCATCGAGTGGTCACGCACTGGGACAGTTGCGACGTGCTGGCCCAGCGTTTCCCGGCCCTGCGCGTTGACCCGGACCCGATCTTTATCAATGAGGGCAGTCTGTGGACCTCGGCCGGGGTGACAGCGGGGATCGACCTGGCGCTGGCAATGGTCGAGGCGGACCTGGGACGCGACATCGCGCTGGCTGTCGCGCGGGACCTGGTGGTGTTTATGAAGCGCCCTGGTGGGCAGTCGCAATTCAGCACGGCACTTTCAATGCAGCACCAGACGCGGGATCAAAACAGCCGCTTCCGCGATCTTCACGCCTGGATCCTCGAAAACCTGACCAGCGACCTGTCGGTGGCCTCCCTGGCAGCACAGGTGGGGATGAGCGAGCGCAGCTTTGTCCGCCACTACCGCGCTCACACCGGCAACACCCCCGCGCGGGCCATCGAACAATTACGCGTCGAAGCGGCCCGGCGCCTGCTGGGCGACAGTACCCTGCCGATCAAGCGCATCGCCGATAGATGCGGATTTGGCACTGAAGAGACGTTGCGGCGCAGTTTCATGCGCGCCGTCTCGGTGACACCGCAGGCATATCGGGAGCGGTTCAGCACGCAATGACTCCGTGATCGTGATCCCTGTCTAGAAAATAACTTTCATAAATTGAAATCTCAAACCTGTTTCGTGTAAGTTAATTTCCACCACGAAATCAGAGATAACAATAATGACCTCCTGTGATCGTCCTGCCCCTGCACTTATTTCGCCGTTTATGGCGCTTGCGACACCCACTGCCGAGATCGTTTTCAACGTTTGCGTGCGCACCGGCTAGCCCCCGGCGCCGTTCAAGCCCTGACCTCTTCTTTCTCAGCAAGGAATCCGTTGCATGCCTCCGTCAACCGGCCTGTCTCTGTTGGTCTATGCCGTCGTCGCGATCATCGCCTTGATCGTGCTGATTGCGCGCTTTCGTCTTAATCCGTTCATTGTCATCACGCTGGTCTCGGTCGGCCTTGCGCTGGTCGCCGGGATGCCGGCCAATGCCGTCGTCGCCTCCTACGAGGGCGGCGTCGGCAAGACGCTGGGGCACATCGCCCTGGTCGTCGCCCTGGGCACCATGCTTGGCAAGATGATGGCCGAGTCCGGCGGTGCCGAGCAGGTGGCGCGCACGCTGATCGACCGCTTCGGCGAGCGCAATGCACACTGGGCCATGGTCTGCATCGCCTTTCTGGTGGGGCTGCCGCTGTTCTTCGAAGTCGGCTTCGTGCTGCTGGTGCCCATCGCGTTCACCGTCGCGCGCCGGGTCGGCGTGTCGATTCTGATGGTCGGCCTGCCGATGGTCGCCGGCCTCTCGGTGGTCCACGCGCTGGTCCCGCCCCACCCTGCCGCCATGCTCGCGGTGCAGGCCTACCAGGCGTCGGTCGGCCAGACCCTGTTCTACGCCATTCTCATCGGCATCCCGACGGCGATCATTGCCGGCCCGGTGTACGCGCGCTTTATCGTGCCGCGCATCCACTTGCCCGATGAAAACCCGTTGGCAAAGCAATTTCTCGACCGCGAACCCCGCGCGCAGTTGCCCGGCTTCGGCATCACCATGGCGACGATCCTGCTGCCCGTACTACTGATGCTGCTGGGTGGCTGGGCGAACCTGATTTCCACCCCGGGCAGTGGCTTCAACAGTTTCCTGCTGTTCATCGGCAACTCGGTTATCGCCCTGTTGCTGGCGACGTTGCTTAGCTTCTGGACGCTGGGCATCGCCCAGGGCTTCTCCCGAGACTCGATCCTCAAGTTCACCCAGGAGTGCCTGGCGCCCACGGCCAGCATCACCTTGCTGGTGGGCGCTGGCGGCGGTCTGAACCGTATTCTGGTAGACAGTGGCGTGACCAACGAGATTGTCGGCCTGGCGCAGGATTTTCATCTGTCGCCGCTGCTGATGGGCTGGCTGTTTGCGGCCTTGATGCGCATCGCCACCGGTTCTGCAACGGTGGCGATGACCACAGCGTCCGGCATCGTTGCCCCTGTGGCGCTGGGCCTCGGCTATCCCCACCCCGAACTGCTGGTGCTCGCGACCGGCGCGGGCTCGGTAATCTTTTCCCACGTCAACGACGGCGGATTCTGGCTGATCAAGGAGTACTTCAACATGACGGTGGCACAGACTTTCAAAACCTGGACCGTGCTGGAAACACTGATTTCAGTCATCGCCTTCGTGCTCACCCTCGGGCTGGCGCAGGTTATCTGAGTGGACATTCTTTACCAGATCCGCGCGCGTCAGGAGTCTTTCAGTGCCGGCGAAGGCCGCATCGCCAGGCTGATATTGAGTGACGTGGCGTTTGCGGCCAGCGCCAGTCTTGAGGACCTTGCCGCCCGTGCCGAGGTCAGCAGTGCGACGCTGTCGCGCTTTGCCCGTACGGTCGGCTGCAAGGACCTGCGCGATTTGCGCCTGCAACTGGCCCAGGCCAGCGCCGTGGGCAGCCGCTTTTTGGCCTCGGGGCAAGCGCCGGAGCAGTCCGCTTTTTTCACCCAGATTGTCGGCGATATCGAGACGACGCTGCGCCAGCACCTGGCCGGTTTCGATGAGTCGCGGTTCCAGGCCGCCGTGTCATTGCTGACGCCGGCGCGGATGATTCACAGCTTCGGGATGGGCGGCGCTTCCAGCCTGTGCAGCGAGGAACTGCAAACCCGCCTGGTGCGCCTCGGCTACCCGATAGCGGCGAGCCGCGATCCGGTAATGATGCGCCTGATTGCCGCGACCCTTGGCCCCGAGCACAGCATCATTGTCTGTTCGCTCAGCGGCCGCACCCCGGAATTGCTCGACGCCACGGAGCTGGCACGCAGCTACGGCGCGAAGATTCTCGCTATCACCCTGCCCGGCTCGCCTCTGGCTGCGTTGGCCGATGTGCTCTTGCCATTGCAGATCGCTGAAACCCAATTCATCTATAAACCCACGGCTGCCCGCTACGGCATGCTGCTGACCATCGACGTGCTGGCGACCGAACTGGCGCTGACCGCGCCGGACGCCAACCGCGAGCGGCTGCGGCGGATCAAGCTGGCGCTGGACGACTATCGCGGCGGCGACGACCTGCCCCTTGGAGACTGACCCCATGCTTTACGACCTGATCATTCGCGATGCGCTGGTGATCGACGGCAGTGATTCGCCGGGCTACCGAGCCGACGTGGCGATTCGCGACGGACGCATCCAGCGCATCGGCGACTTGCACGACGTCTCCGCCAGCGAAGAGCTCAACGCCGCCGGGCGGGTGCTGGCGCCGGGCTTCATTGACGTTCATACCCACGACGACACGGTGGTGATTCGTCAGCCTCAGATGCTGCCGAAGATCACCCAAGGGGTGACCACCGTGATTGTCGGCAACTGCGGCATCAGCGCGTCGCCGGTGTCACTGGCGGGCGACCCACCGGACCCGATGAACCTGCTCGGCCCTGCGGCGGCGTTCGCTTACCCGCGCTTCATCGACTACCGCAACGCGGTGGATGCGGCAAAGCCTGCGGTCAACGTGGCGGCACTGATCGGCCATACCGCGCTACGCAGTAATCACATGGATGACCTGATGCGCACGGCGCACCCGGAGGAAATCAGTGCCATGCGCGCGCAGTTGCGCGAGAGCCTGACCGACGGTGCCTTGGGGCTATCCACCGGGCTGGCTTACGCCTCGGCTTACTCGGCCGAAACCGATGAGGTCAAGCAACTGGCCGAGGAGCTGACGGCGTTCGGCGCGGTGTACACCACGCACTTGCGCAGCGAGTTCGAGCCGGTGCTGGAGGCCATGGACGAGGCATTCGAGATCGGCCGGCATGCAAAAGCTCCAGTGGTGATTTCCCACATGAAGTGCGCGGGCGCTGGCAACTGGGGCCGCAGCCCGCAACTGCTGGCCGCCCTGGAAAACGCCGCATTGACACACCCGGTAGGCTGCGACTGCTACCCCTATGCGGCCAGCTCTTCGACGCTGGATTTGAAACAGGTTACCGATGCGTTTCGGATCACCATCACCTGGTCGACGCCGCACCCGAATCAGGGAGGGCGTGACCTGAAGGACATCGCCGCTGAGTGGGGACTTTCACTGGTGGAGGCCGCGCGCAGAATGCAACCCGCTGGCGCGGTGTACTACGGCATGGACGAAAACGACGTACAGCGGATCATGAAGCATCCGCTGTCGATGATCGGCTCGGACGGACTGCCGGAGGATCCGTTTCCACACCCACGGCTGTGGGGGGCGTTCCCCCGAGTACTCGGGCATTTCAGTCGCGACCTTGGACTGTTTCCGCTGCACACCGCCGTGCACAAAATGACCGGGCTCACCGCCACGCGCTTCGGGCTGCACCAGCGCGGTTTGGTGCAGGAGGGCTACTGGGCGGACCTGGTGTTATTCAACCCGGAAACGGTACGTGACGTGGCTGATTTCAAAGAGCCCAAGCGTGCAGCCGAAGGTATCGATGCGGTGTGGGTCAATGGCCATTTGAGTTATGCAGAAGGCACCCCCCAGGGCGAGCGGCAAGGAAGGTTCCTGCCACGCAGCGGGTCGTTGGTGGAGGGGTTCGGGTTATCGAAATGATCTGCACACGATTGCCCGCGGTACGGGTCTATCGCCTGGATTAGACCTGTGGGAGCGCGCTTGCCCGCGATGCAATCTATCTGTTGTCGCTGCATGGCCTGACACAACCCATTCGCGGGCAAGCGCGCTCCTACACTGCATGAATGCGTTTGGATGAGCGGTTTCTACCCTATCCGAAAATCCCGGCCGAACACAGGTTCGTAGGAGCCGGCTTGCTGGCGAATGCAGTGTGTCAGGCGAGATCTTCCGGGTTGCCCCACCGCATTCGCCAGCAAGCCGGCTCCTACAGCTGGAATCCGGTGCGGAAATGCCCTATCGAGCCGAACCGCGAAGCCCCAATTCCGAATCCCGAATCCCGAACCCTGAGCCTCGAATGCCGAACCCGAATCACGATAAACGCCGAGCTTGCCCCCATCAGCCCACCACCTTCTTGATCGGCCAATAATCAGCCGAGCACTACCCCTCGGCACTCCCCAAACCCGATGCTGACTTCACCTTCCTTGCGGCAGCGAGCTTTGAGAATGATCTCGTCGCCGGCCTCAAGAAACGTCCGCGTTTCGCCGTTAGGCAACGCAATCGGGTGTTTCCCGCCCTCGGTCATTTCCAGCAAACTGCCGAACTGGCCTGGCTCGGGGCCTGAAAGCGTGCCGGTTCCGAACAGATCGCCCGCCTGCAACTTGCAGCCATTGACGCTGTGGTGGGCGACCATTTGCGCGACGGTCCAGTACATGTTCAGCGTGTTGCTCAAGGCAAGCCGGTGGGGCGGCGTGCCCTGCTCTTTCATCTGCACCGTGAGCAGGAACACCTCAAGATCGATGTCCATTGCGCCACCGTTTTGATCCGCCTCGTCGAGCAGATACGGCAACGGTTGCGGATCCCCCGCCGGACGCGTCGGCTGAGCCGAGCGAAACGGCGCCAATGCCTCGGCGGTCACCACCCAAGGCGAAATGCTGGTTGCGAAACTTTTCGACAGAAACGGTCCCAGCGGCTGATATTCCCACGCCTGAAGGTCGCGAGCTGACCAGTCGTTCAGCAGGCAGAACCCGGCGATGTGTTCGCCGGCCTTGCCAATGTGAATCGGTTCACCGGCCTCGTTGCCCTGGCCGATCCACACGCCCACTTCCAGTTCGTAATCCAGACGCTTGCTCGGACCGAAATCCGGGACTTCGGCACCTGGTTTCAGGGTCTGACCGCTGGGACGTCTGACCGGCATGCCGGAAACGCCCAGCGTTGACGCCCGACCGTGATAGGCAATAGGCACGTATTTGTAATTCGGGAGCAGCGGATTGTCAGGTCGAAAAAGTTTGCCGACGTTCATCGCGTGGTGAATGCCGACGTAAAAATCGGTGTAGTCGCCCACCTGCGCCGGCATGTGCATCTGGCAGTCGGCCATCGGCACCAGCAGCCGTGAGCCCATGGCCTGGAGACGTTCACGCTGCAGGCTTTTTTCATCCAGCAGGTGCAGCAACTCGGTGCGCAGGGCTTGCCGGGATGAGCCGCCAAGGGCGAAGAATTCGTTCAAGTGACCGCGGCTTGCAGCCTCCACGGCCACGCGCGCAGCGCCGTTGAACAGGCTGATCTCATGAGCGGTTTGCAGATCGAAAATGAAATCACCGATGGCGACACCGCCGCGCCTGCCGAAACCGGGACGGCTGAACACTCCGAACGGCAGATTTTGCAGCGGGAAGTCGGCGTGATCGTTCGCGCTGGTGACCCAGCTGCGGGGGTGAGAGGCTGTGTTCATCGGTGGCTGTCCGTGTCAAAAGGCTTGAAGGTTCTGGCGATACCCTCCCAGCAGGCATCGTAGTCGCTTTGCAGCTGCGGGCATTCCAGCGCGTGGTAACTGGGCCTGAGCACTTTGCCGGTCTCGAACATGAAGGCCATGGTGTGTTCGATCTTGTGCGGTTTGAGCTCGGCGGCCATGGCCTTCTCCGCGCTGGCATTGTCCGGGCCGTGGGCACTCATGCAGTTGTGCAGCGACGCCCCGCCAGGCATGAAACCCGCTGCCTTGGCGTCGTAGGCGCCATCGATCAGCCCCATGAATTCGTTCATCAGATTGCGGTGAAACCACGGCGGCCGGAAGGTATTTTCCGCCACCATCCAGCGCGGAGGAAAAATCACGAAGTCAACGTTGGCCTGGCCTTCCACCGCGCCCGGCGAGGTGAGCACGGTGAAGATCGACGGGTCAGGATGGTCGTAGCTGACTGTGCCAAGGGTGTTGAACAGGCGCAGGTCATAACGGTACGGAACGTTGTTGCCGTGCCAGGCCACCACATCGAAAGGTGAATGCGCCAGCTGCGTGCCCCACAGTTCGCCGAGAAATTTCTGCACCAGCACGGTGGGTTGCGCGCTGTCTTCGAAGTGCGCATGCGGGACCTGGAAGTCGCGCGGATTGGCCAGGCCGTTACTGCCAATGGGGCCGAGGTCCGGCAGGCGCAGTACACCGCCGTGGTTCTCGCAAATATAGCCGCGCGCCGTACCGTCGAGCAGCTCGACGCTGAATTTCAGGCCACGGGGCAGGACAACGATTTGCTGCGGTTCGACCTCCAGCAACCCCAGTTCGGTGGTGATGCGCAGTCGACCCTGTTGCGGCACCACCAGCCACTCGCCGTCGGCATTGAAGAATGCCCGCTGCATGGAGCGGTTGGCGGTGTAGACGTAGACGCTTACGCCCTCAGCCTGTTCGGCACAGGCAGTGCTGGCCAGGGCGTGCAGACCGTCGATGAAGTCAGTGGGTTCAGCCGGAATGTCGAACGCATTCCAGCGCAGGCGATTTGGGGTGACCGGGCCTTGCTGCTGGCCCGCGATCTGCCGCTCAAGGCGTTGATAACGCGGATGCGCGGCGGACGGCTGGATGCGGTAAAGCCAGGTGCGCCGGGCTTCGGCACGCGGTACGGTAAATGCGGTGCCGGAGAATTGCTCGGCGTACAAACCCAGTGGATGGCGCTGCGGTGAGTTCTGCCCGTGGGGCAAGCCGCCGGGCAGCGCCTCGCTGCTGAATTCATTGCCAAAGCCGCACTGGTAGCGCAAGGCACTGGAGACGGAGTTTGTCGGCATCGCGACCTCGTATTGTTATGTGACGCAGATTATGCGTAAACGGCTTACGCATAACGTAATTTGAGTTTGCAGGAGGGTCAAGCTATAAAGCAGCCTTTCCAGACCGGGGGCCTCCCTTCCATGACCGACGATTCCACCCCCGCAACAGCGCCCCGCCAGCAGAAGGTCCAGTCGGCGGAAGTCGGCGTCGGCATTCTCAAGGCCCTCGCCGAGTTGTCCCCAGCGACGTCGCTCTCGAAGCTGGCCGAGCACGTCGACATGCCCGCCAGCAAGGTGCATCGCTATCTTCAGGCACTGGTGGACAGCGGCTTTGCCGAGCAGGACCCGGCCAGCAATCACTACCGTCTGGGGCGCTCGGCCTTGCAGGTCGGCCTGGCGGCGCTGAACCAGCTGGATGTGCTGAAGACCTCTGCGCCAGCGCTTATTGCGCTGCGCGACGAACTCAACGAAACCTGCTTTCTCGCGGTCTGGGGCAACAAGGGACCGACGGTGGTGTATGTCGAGCAGTCATTGGGCGCCGTCACCCTGGTCACCCAGATCGGCTCGGTGTTGCCATTGCTCAGCTCGTCCACGGGGCTGGTGTTTGACACCTTCCTCTCGGCATCCGAAACCGCGTCCTTGAGAAAGGCCGAGTCGGCCGCGTTGACCGTTGCGCAGTTGAAGGAGATTGATCGGCACGTTCGAGAGATCCGCAGCACTGGCGTGCATCAGATCCACGGCCTGCTGATGGCGGGCGTCAACGCCGTGTCGTCGCCGGTGTTCGCCATGGGCAACAAGTTGGTGGGCGTAGTGACCGTTGTTGGCTCGGCGTCGGTGTTCACCGATCAACGCCAGGCCATCGCCGCGCAGAAACTGCTGCAGACGGCGCAGGCCATCAGCCTGCGGATGGGCGGGGAAATGCCGCAGTTGGAATGATCCGTCAGAATCAGAATGGCAGGACCGTGTGCATCTGGCAGGACCGGCTTTAGCCGGGAAGGCGTCGGCGGTTACGCCACAAAATTGATGGTGTTCAAACGGGCCTCTTCCGCAAATGGCCTGAGCGCGACCACCGATGCCGGTCGGTCAAGGCAGCGGGTGTGACACACATTTGTAGGAGCCGGCTTGCTGGCGAACGCGGTTTACCTGACGTCGTCATTAGCGTCCAACCGGGTTCGCCAGCAAGCTGGCTCCTACAAGGTGTGCGGACCTTTGAACTCAGGTCAATCTGCGGTCAATACCCCGCGCCGCACCTGGTCGCGTTCGATCGATTCAAACAGCGCCTTGAAATTGCCCTCCCCGAATCCATCGTCGCCCTTGCGTTGGATGAACTCGAAGAACACCGGCCCCATCAGGGTTTCCGAGAATATCTGCAGGAGCAAGCGCTGGCTGCTCCCTTCCGAATTGCCGTCCAGCAAGATGCCCCGCGCTTTCAGCTCATGCTCGGGTTCACCGTGGTTGGGCAGTCGCCCTTCCAGCATTTCGTAGTAGGTATCAGGCGGTGGCGTCATGAAGCGCATGCCCAGCGCTTTCAGCCGGTCCCAGGTATCGATCAGGTTTTCGGTGAAGAACGCGACGTGCTGAATCCCCTCGCCGTTGAACTTCATCAAGAACTCTTCGATCTGCCCAGCCCCCCTGGACGATTCCTCGTTCAAGGGGATGCGGATCATGCCGTCCGGTGCGGTCATCGCCTTGGAGGTCAGCCCGGTGTACTCGCCCTTGATGTCGAAATAGCGAAGTTCGCGGAAGTTGAACAGCTTCTCGTAGAAGTTCGCCCAATAGGCCATCCGGCCGCGATAAACGTTATGAGTCAGGTGGTCGATGAACTGCAAGCCCGCGCCTTTCGGATGGCGGTCGATGCCGTCGATGAACACGAAGTCAATGTCATAGATCGACGTGCCTTCGCCGAAACGGTCAATCAGGTACAACGGCGCGCCGCCAATGCCCTTGATGGCCGGCAAGCGCAGCTCCATGGGCCCGGTGCCGATTTCGACAGGCTGCGCGCCCAGCTCAAGGGCGCGCTTGTAGGCCAGTTGCGAATCCTTGACGCGGAATGCCATGCCACACACGGAAGGACCATGCTCGGCGGCAAAGTAAGACGCTTCACTGTTGGGTTCGTTGTTGAGGATGATGTTGATCGCCCCCTGCCGGTACAGGGACACGTTTTTGGAGCGGTGATGGGCGACTTTGGTGAAGCCCATTATCTGGAACACCGGCTCAAGGACATTGGGCACGGGCGAGGCGAATTCAATGAATTCGAAGCCCATCAGGCCCATCGGGTTTTCGTAGAGATCGGTCATGGTCTTGCTCCTGCTGAATAGTGAGAGGCACAGCGGCTCGGATCACGATTCAGCGGGTGGCGCGCAGGGAATCCCCCGCACGCTGCGGGCAAGGAAGTCGCCAAAGATTAACTGCAGACCGAAGCTTTTCATGGGGGAAGGTTACTCCGGCTTGTCCGATTGCGCATCGGGATGGGCAATCCGAAATGCCGGGTGCTGCAACGCCAGCGCTTCAACCCGGCAGACGCGCGGGAAGGCGCTCAGGTCCACATTGAAGCGCCGGGCGGCGTATACCTGAGGCAGCAGATACACATCGGCCATGCCCACAGCCCCAAAACAAAAGCCGCTGTTGCCGATCAAGGCTTCGACGGCCGTGAATCCTTCCGTGATCCAGTGACCGATCCACGCCGTCACGTCGCCGTCGTCATGGCCCATTCCGCGCAAGCGATTGAGCACCGCGACGTTGTGCAGCGGATGGATGTCGCACCCGATCAAGGCGGCGACCTGCCGATGCCGGGCACGCGCAAGCAAGCCGGCGGGCAGCAAGGCGGGTTCAGGGGAAAGTTCTTCGAGGTATTCGATGATCGCCATCGACTGAATGATGACTGCGCCCTCGTCGAGCCGCAGCGAGGGCACCCGGCCCTGAGGGTTAAGCGCCAGGTAATCGGGCTGACGATGCTCGCCCCCGTCACGGATCAGGTTGACCGCGATCGCATCAAACGCCAGGCCCTTCAGCGCCAGAGCAATGCGCACCCGGTAGGACGAGGTCGAACGGTAATAGGTGAAAAGATCCACGGGCAGGGCCTGTCATTGTTGTTGTTTTGGTCGTCGCTGGGGTGGAGCTCGCGTAAAAGACTTACGCAATGCGTAAACTGCGGTAATGCGTGAGGGCTGTCAAGTTCAAGTCCAGCCCTCCAGCCGCAGGGTGGCGCGCACCAGGCGCTGCTCCTCACTCTCGATCTCGCGCAGGTTTTCACAGATGTTCTGGATATGCGCCACCGCCGCCTTGCGCGCCTGCTCCGGCAGGCGTCCGGTCACCGCGTTGTAGAGCCGCGCATGGTGACGGTCGATCTGGCGCTTCTGGGCGTCACGGTGATAGAGGTTGTTGACCGAGGCGAACACGGTATTGAGCAACAGGTCTGTCAGCGATCGCAGGGTCTGCACCAGCACCGGGTTGTGAGAGGCCTCGCAGATGGCCAGATGAAACGCATGGTCGAGACGCGCGTGCTCGGATGCTGCCAGCGGGTGATCGTGGGCCGCCACCAACGCCTCGTAAGCGCGGGTGATCAACACGAAATCGGCGTCGGTGCCGCGCAATGCTGCCAGGCGCGCCGATTCGCCTTCGAGCAGGCTGCGCACTTCGAACAGGTCGTAGAGGGTCCGCGGCTGGGAGGCAAACAGGTGCATCAGGGGCGAAGCCGCTGTCAGACCCAGGCCACCCATCTGCGCAACAAACGAGCCCTTGCCGTGGCGTGTTTCGATGATCCCTCTGGCGCGCAGCAAGTGCAGCCCCTCGCGCAGGGCCGTGCGCGACACGCTCAGTTTTTCAGTCAGCCGCCGCTCGGAGGGCAACAGCTGGCCGACCTTCAGTACCCCGTCGACGATCAGCCGCTCAATCCGCTCACTGACCACATCGGCCACCTGTTGCGGGCGTCGGGATGGGTTGCTTTCCATGGTGATTTCCTCGGTTAAAGCCGGCCGGCCCCGCCGCGTCGGCGCAAGACCCGATCTGTTAAAACCCGCGTGATGGTGAGTGCGGTTTGTTATCCACCGCCGATGTAGCTGACCAGATTTGTCATGCATCGCCAATGGACCTGACCAACCACACCCCTCTGTAGGAGCCGGCTTGCTGGCGAACGCGATTCCTCATCCACCGCCGATGGAGCTGACCAGGTTTGGCATGCACCGCCAATGGACTCGACCAACCACATCCCTCTGTAGGAGCCGGCTTGCTGGCGAACGCGATTCCTCATCCACCGCCGATGGAGCTGACCAGGTTTGTCATTCACCGCCAATGGACCTGACCAACCACATCCCTCTGTATGACCCGGATGGAGCTGACCAAACGCATTCCTCTGTAGGAGCCGGCTTGCTGGCGAATGCGATTATTCCGCCACCACCGTGCCGAATGCCAGACTGCATTCGCCAGCAAGCCGGCTCCTACGAACGCGGTTATTCCGCCACCACCGTGCCGAATGACAGACCGGGTTCGCCAGCAAGCCGGCTCCTACGAACGCGATTATTCAGCCGACACCGTGGCGAATGACAGATCGGATTCGCCAGCAAGCCGGCTCCTACGAACGCGGTTATTCCGCCACCACCGTGCCGAATGACAGATCGGATTCGCCAGCAAGCCGGCTCCTACGAACGCGGTTATTCCGCCACCACCGTGCCGAATGACAGATCGGGCTCGCCAGCAAGCCGGCTCCTACGAACGCGATTATTCAGCCGACACCGTGCCGTATGGCAGATCGGGTTCGCCAGCAAGCCGGCTCCTTCAAATTGTGCGGCTACAACGCCTACATTGCCTTAAGAGCGAGAGTGCGCCTGCGGCGAACTGGTAAGACCATCCACGCCGGCTAAATCGCAGGGTTGGCAAGCTGGAGGCATTTCCCTGAAAAATATGGAGAATTACGCAACAACCCAAGTATCAGCCCCAAGAAACTGGTTCGACCAGTACTCCACGCGGTAGACACTAAGCCCCGCCGAGCCAATGATGCAAGTCAGCCACTCAGGTTCCGAAACCGGGTTCCGATGAGTACGGCCTCCAATAAAAACAAGACAGGGTTGCAGACCCATCATGAATATCCTGTACGACGAACGCGTCGACGGCGTCTTGCCGACCATCGACAAACAGCAATTGCTCCAGGCCCTGCAAGCGCGCCTGCCCGATCTGGACATCCTGCACCGCGAGGAAGAGCTGCGCCCCTACGAGTGTGATGGCCTCTCCGCCTACCGCACCACGCCAATGCTGGTGGTGCTGCCGCAACGCGTCGAGCAGGTGCAAACCTTGCTCAAGGTCTGCCACGAGCGCGGCGTGCCAGTGGTTGCGCGCGGTGCCGGAACCGGGCTTTCAGGCGGCGCCCTGCCGCTGGAAAAAGGCGTACTGCTGGTCATGGCGCGGTTCAACAAAATTCTTCACATCGATCCGGCCGGGAGATACGCCCGTGTGCAGCCCGGCGTGCGCAACCTGGCCATCTCACAGGCCGCCGCGCCGCACGATCTTTACTACGCGCCTGACCCTTCTTCACAGATCGCCTGCTCGATCGGCGGCAATGTCGCCGAGAACGCAGGCGGCGTGCATTGCCTGAAATACGGCCTGACCGTACACAACCTGCTCAAGGTCGACATCCTGACCGTTGAAGGCGAGCACATGGTGTTGGGGTCCGATGCGCTGGATTCGCCGGGCTTCGATCTGTTGGCGCTGTTCACAGGCTCCGAAGGCATGCTCGGCGTGATCACCGAAGTAACGGTCAAACTGCTGCCCAAACCGCAAGTGGCGCGGGTACTGCTGGCCGCCTTCGATTCGGTGGAAAAAGCCGGGCGCGCTGTCGCCGACATCATTGCCGAAGGCATCATTCCCGGCGGCCTGGAAATGATGGACAACCTGGCCATTCGCGCTGCCGAAGATTTCATCCACGCGGGCTACCCCGTCGAGGCCGAAGCCATCCTGCTGTGTGAGCTGGACGGTGTGGAAGCGGATGTCCACGACGATTGCGACCGGGTCCGCGCCGTGCTGCAGCGCGCCGGTGCGACCGAAATTCGCCAGGCGAAGGACGAAGCCGAACGCGTGCGCTTCTGGGCCGGACGCAAGAACGCGTTCCCCGCCGTCGGCAGGTTGTCGCCGGATTACTACTGCATGGACGGCACCATCCCGCGTCGGGAATTGCCGGGCGTGTTGAAAGGCATTTCCGCGCTCTCGGAGGAATACGGCCTGCGCGTCGCCAACGTGTTCCACGCCGGGGACGGCAACATGCACCCGCTGATTCTGTTTGATGCCAACCAGCCGGGCGAGCTCGATCGCGCCGAAGCGTTGGGCGGCAAAATTCTCGAACTGTGCGTGAAGGTCGGCGGCAGCATCACCGGCGAGCACGGCGTCGGGCGCGAGAAAATCAACCAGATGTGCGCGCAGTTCAACAGCGATGAGCTGACGCTGTTTCATGCGGTAAAGGCCGCCTTCGATCCCGCCGGCACCCTCAACCCCGGCAAGAATATTCCGACGCTGCATCGCTGTGCCGAATTTGGTGCCATGCACGTGCACATGGGCAAAGTGCCTTTCCCTGAACTGGAGCGCTTTTGATGGATGCTCAACGCCTGTCACCCCTTGTGACCCAGGACCGCGACGCCAGCGACGCGCTGCTCGAACAGGTCAACCAAGCGATTCAGCTGGCCCTGCCGCTGCGCATTCAGGGCGCCAACAGCAAGGCCTTTCTGGGCCGCGAGGTGGCCGGTGAAAGGCTCGACACCCGCGCCCATTGCGGCATCGTCAGCTACGACCCGACCGAACTGGTCATCACCGCACGTGCCGGCACGCCCTTGTCAGTGCTGAATACTGCGTTGGAGCAAGCCGGCCAGATGCTCCCATGCGAGCCACCCACGTACAGCGATGGCGGGGCTGGCGACGCAACGGTTGGCGGCATGGTCGCCGCAGGTTTGTCCGGGCCGCGCAGGCCGTGGTCCGGCTCGGTGCGGGACTTCGTCCTCGGTACGCGAGTGATCACCGGTCTGGGCAAGCACTTACGTTTCGGTGGCGAGGTGATGAAGAACGTCGCGGGCTACGACGTGTCGCGCCTGATGGCCGGCAGCTTCGGTTGCCTGGGCTTGATCACCGAAGTCTCGCTGAAAGTCCTGCCACGGCCGCGACTGTGCACCAGCATCACCCTGGAAATGGACAGCACCACCGCCCTCGCCCGTCTTGCGCAATGGGGGCAGGAGCCCTTGCCGATCAGCGCGGCCAGCCACGACGGCCGCGTATTGCGGTTGCGCCTTGAAGGCGGCGAAGGCTCGGTGGCAGCGGCTCATGATCGGCTGGGTGGCGAATCCATCGACCCGGCTTATTGGCGCGCGCTCAATGAGCACCGGCTGGATTTTTTCACCGACGGCCGTCCGTTGTGGCGCCTGTCGCTGCCGGTCAGCACCGGGGCGCTGAATCTGCCGGGCGACCAGTTGATTGACTGGGCGGGCGCGCAGCGCTGGCTGAAATCCGACGCCAGTGCCAGCGAGATACGCCGGATCGTCAGTGCCGCGGGCGGTCACGCCACCGGCTACAGCCACGGCCTGGACGACAGCCCGTTTCACCCCTTGGCCACGCCGCTGCTGCGCTACCACCGCCAGCTCAAGGCGCAACTTGACCCGCACGGAATTTTCAATCCGGGCCGGATGTACGCGGAGATCTGAACCATGCAGACGACCCTGAGCGACCACGCCAAAAGCCTGCCGCGTGGCGAAGAAGCCGAAAGCATCCTGCGTAGCTGCGTACATTGCGGCTTCTGCAATGCCACCTGCCCGACCTATCAATTGCTGGGCGATGAGCTGGATGGCCCGCGCGGGCGTATCTACCTGATCAAACAGGTGCTGGAAGGCCACGAAGTCACGGAGAAAACCCAGCTGCATCTGGACCGCTGCCTGTCCTGCCGCAATTGCGAGACGACCTGCCCTTCCGGCGTCGATTACCACAACCTGCTGGACATCGGCCGGGCGGTGGTCGACGCCGCCGTGCCGCGCCCGCTTGGCCAGCGGCTGTTGCGTGAGGGCTTGCGCGCGGTGGTGCCGAACGCCGCTCTGTTTAAAACGCTCACTCAGTTGGGCCATTCATTCAAGCCGCTGTTGCCAGGCGCGCTTAAAACGAAACTGCCGGACACCATCCGTCCCGCCAAGGCTCGGCCAATGGCGCAACATGCGCGGCAGATGCTCATGCTCGAAGGCTGCGTGCAGCCGGGTTTGTCCCCGAATACCAATGCGGCCACGGCGCGGGTACTCGACCGCCTCGGCATCAGCACTGTCTCGATCGCCCAGGCAGGGTGCTGCGGCGCGGTGGATTACCACTTGAATGCCCAGGAACAGGGCTTGCAGCGCGCCCGTCGCAACATCGATGCATGGTGGCCCAGCGTGCAAGCCGGTGCGGAAGCGATCGTGCAGACAGCCAGCGGCTGCGGCGCCTTCGTCAAGGACTACGGTCACCTGCTGCGCGACGATCCGGCTTATGCACAAAAAGCCGCCGTAATCAGCGAGCGCACCAAAGACCTGGTGGAAATTCTGCGCGCCGAACCGCTGGAACAGCTTGGCGGTTGCACCCGCCAGACCCTCGCCTTCCACTGCCCGTGTACGCTGCAGCACGCACAGAAGCTTGGCGGCGCCGTCGAATCGGTACTGACTCGGCTGGGCTTCAACCTTACACCGGTGCCCGACAGTCACTTATGCTGTGGCTCGGCGGGTACTTACTCGGTCACCCAGCCCGTGTTGGCAACGCAGTTGCGCGACAACAAGATGAACGCGCTGGAAAGCGGCAACCCGGACGTCATCGCGACGGCCAACATTGGCTGCCAGACGCACCTGGCCAGCGCAAACCGCACGCCGGTGATGCACTGGATCGAACTCGTCGAGGACGCACTGCCTCCAACCTGATTGCCCCGCGCACCCGCGCCACGGAACATGACGCTGCTGACCCCTTTCAAGTCCAGGAGAACCGCATGAAAACCAAATCCGTACTGACGCAGACCGAAGTCACCCAGATCCTTGCCGCCGCCCGCACCGAGGCTCAGAACAACGGCTGGGCGGTGTCGATTGCCGTGACCGACGACGGCGGCCACCTGCTGGGCTTCGAGCGTCTGGACGGCTGCGCGCCGATTGGCGGTTACATCGCCATCGAGAAAGCCCGCACCTCAGCGCTGGGCCGCCGCGAATCCAAAGGCTACGAAGAAATGGTCAATGGCGGGCGCACCGCATTCGTGACGGCGCCGCTGCTGACTTCGCTGGAAGGCGGCGTGCCGATCATTGTCGATGGCCAGACCATCGGCGCCGTGGGTGTGTCCGGCGTCAAGGCCGACCAGGATGCACAAGTGGCCAAGGCCGGCGTTGCCGTGGTGAGCGCTCAGTAGAGCGGTTGCGAGAACCTGCTCGCGCCCGCACCTGAACGTGCCAACTTAATTCATGATGGAGACCGAGATGACCGAGTTCGTCAATTGCCACAACCTCAAGGTGGCCGCCAGCCTCAAGCGCTTTGTCGACGAGGAGGTGATCCCCGGCACAGGTTTGACCCCCGAACTGTTCTGGGCCGATTTCGATTCACTGGTCCATGACCTTGCGCCCGTCAACCGAGAGCTGCTCAAAGAGCGTGATCGCCTGCAGGCGCAACTCGACAAGTGGCACAAGTCCAACGCCGGCCCGGTGACCGACATGCCGGCGTACATCGCGTTTCTTGACAGCATCGGCTACCTGAAGGCGGTGCCCGAGCAGGTCGCGGTCTCCACCAACAAGGTGGACATCGAAGTCAGCGAACAGGCCGGTCCGCAACTGGTCGTGCCAGCGGCCAATGCCCGCTACGCACTGAACGCTGCGAATGCGCGCTGGGGGTCGTTGTACGATGCGCTCTACGGCACCGACGCAATCCCTACCGCCAACGGCGCCGAGATCAAGGCCGGTTACAACCCGCTGCGTGGCGAGAAGGTCATCGCTTTCGCCCGTGCGTTTCTGGATGAAGCGGCGCCATTGGCCTCAGGCTCCCACGTTGGCGCCAAAGCGTATGCCGTCGACAGTGGCGAGCTGCTGGTCACCCTGGCCGATGGCAGCCAGTCGCGTCTGGCCCAGCCGGAAAAATACGTCGGCTACCAGGGCGAGCCGCTTAAGCCCCAGGCCATCCTGCTGAAGAACAACGGCCTGCACATCGAGATCCAGATCGACCCCGCCAGCCCCATCGGTGGCACGGACCCGGCCGGAATCAAGGACCTGCTGCTGGAAGCAGCGCTGTCGACCATCATTGACTGCGAGGACTCGGTGGCCGCGGTGGATGCCGAAGACAAGCTGGTGATTTACCGCAACTGGCTGGGCCTGATGAAGGGCGACCTGACCGAAGCACTCGTCAAGGGCGGCAAGACCATCACGCGGCGCCTGAACGCCGACCGCCAGTACACCGCAGCCGACGGCAGCGAAATGACATTGCACGGGCGCTCGCTGCTGTTCATCCGCAACGTCGGCCATCTGATGACCAACCCGGCGATTCTTTACGACGGCGACAGGGAAATCCCGGAAGGCATCCTTGACGGCGTCATCACCAGTCTGATCGCCCTGCACGACCTGCACCATCGCACCAACTCCCGTGCCGGCAGCGTCTATATCGTCAAACCGAAGATGCACGGACCTGACGAAGTTGCGTTCGCCAACACGCTGTTCAGCCGTATCGAAGATGTGCTCAAGATCCCGCGCAACACGTTGAAGATGGGCATCATGGACGAAGAGCGGCGCACCAGCGTCAACCTCAAGGCGTGCATCGAAGCTGCTTCTTCACGGGTGGCGTTCATCAACACCGGATTCCTCGACCGCACCGGCGACGAGATGCACAGCTCCATGGAAGCTGGCCCGATGCTGCGCAAGGGCGACATGAAAGCCACGCCGTGGATCAAGGCATACGAGCGCAACAACGTGCTGGTCGGTCTTGCCTGCGGGCTGCGTGGTCGCGCGCAGATCGGCAAGGGCATGTGGGCGATGCCGGACCTGATGGCCGACATGCTGGAACAAAAGATTGGCCATCCCAAATCCGGGGCCACTACCGCCTGGGTCCCCTCCCCGACCGCGGCCACGCTGCATGCGTTGCACTACCACAAAGTGGATGTCAAAGCCGTGCAGCAGGAGCTGGAGCAGGTCGATCTGGACAGCATCAGCGAGGACATCCTGCTCGATCTGCTCAGCATCCCCGTCGTCGACGAGGCCAAGTGGAACGAGGATCAGATTCGCGAAGAGGTGGAGAACAACGCTCAGGGGTTGCTTGGCTACGTGGTGCGCTGGGTGGAGCAAGGCGTGGGCTGCTCGAAGGTGCCGGACATTCACAACGTAGGGCTGATGGAAGACCGCGCGACACTGCGCATTTCCAGCCAGCACATCGCTAACTGGCTGCGTCACGGGGTGGTCTCCGAGGACTACGTGAAAGACGCTTTGAAGCGCATGGCGAAGGTGGTCGACCGGCAGAATGCCGGCGATTCGGCCTACACGCCGATGGCGGGCAACTTTGAAAAGTCGGTGGCGTTCCAGGCCGCGTGTGCATTGGTGTTCAAAGGCCGCGAGCAGCCGAGCGGGTATACCGAACCGCTGCTGCACGAGTTCCGGCTGGCGTTCAAGAAAGCGCATTGATCGCCAGGCTGCCTGCCTCCCCCGACGCCGGGGCGGTAGGCGCTGCCAGTGCCTCATATTCTGGCGAACGACGGGGTACCCCAGACACCGCGTTCGCCAGCAAGCCGGCTCCTACAGATTATGCGTTCGCCGCAAAACCACTGTAGGAGCGCGCTTGCCCGCGAAAAGGTTTTAAAGCCCGACACTCATCCGGCTGGCCAACCCGTCAGGTGCTTTCCCGCACCACCAATTCAAACCCCAAATCCACCTGCGCCTGCTGAACGGTGCCGTCCAGCAAACCGAGGAGCAATTGCGCGGCGCGCTGTCCGACTTGTTCACGCGGGGTGCGGATAGAGGTCAGCCGGGGGACCATGTGCGCCGAGCCCGGCAGGTCGTTGAAGCCGATCAACGACACCTGCTGCGGAATCCGGATGCCCCGCCGCAGCGCCTCCAGCGTCGCCCCCTGGGCCAGGTCGTCGTTGCAGAAAAACACGCCGTCCACGTCCGGGTGTTCTTCGATAAGACGGCCAAACAGTTCGCTGCCCAAACCGATGGACGACGGCAGCGGCGAGGCCACTTGCAGCGTTTCGTCATACAGCCCCTGGTCTTCCAGCGCGCTGCGAAAGCCCACCCCGCGCTGAAGCACACGAGGGTCCAGTTGCGCCGCGACATAGGCCAGACGCCGCCGGCCTCGGCTCAACAAATGCCGCGCCGCCTCAGCCCCCGCCTGTTGCTGGGAAAATCCCACGCACGGCTCGGCACGAGACGGGTCCAGTTCCATCATATGCACGCAGGGCAAACCGCTCGCAGCCAGCAACTGCTGCGCCGCCGCACTGCGGTCAAAGCCGGTCAGCAAGATGCCGCGCGGTCGCTGGGAAAGATGACTGCGCAACAGGTTCTCTTCTTCTATGGGCGAGTAGTGATAGTTGCCGATCACCACTTCGAGCCCGCGGGGCCGCAGCACGGTTTGAATGGCCTCAAGGGTTTCGATAAACAGCTGGTTGGACAGCGACGGCACCAGCACCACAACCGACTGGCTTTGCGACGATGCCAGAGCCCGCGCAGCAGGATTGGCGACATAGCCTAGACTCAACGCAGCAGCGCGGACTTTTTCAACCAGCTCCGGCGCCACCGTGGCCACGCCGCGCAAGGCACGGGAGGCAGTAATCGGCGACACAGCGGCGAGTTTTGCGACTTCATTCAGGGTGGGACGACCGGTGGAACGGGAACCAATTCGTGTCATGCTTTGCCAACTGATTGGAAGAAAGCGGCGGGGGTTGCGATTGTCTCGGATGGGCTCTAAGGTAGCGCTATCTCACGGAGGCCCGCAACTTTTCGATCGCTCCAACGACTGGATCGGTGCATCTCATGGATCAGCGAGATACCCATAACAATGACTACACCTGGAAACAGTCTTGCCGGACTTGCACACCATTCGGCGAAGACAGCGCTGTCTCCGGGACGAGGTTTTTATGACTACTGCTCCACAAGCTATTTCCGCCATCGTGGTAATGGGTGTTTCCGGCTGCGGCAAGAGTGCCGTCGGTGCTGCCATCGCTGAGAACAGCGGCGGCCGCCTGATCGAGGGTGATGCGTTCCATCCTCCTGCCAACATCAAAAAGATGAGCGACGGCCATCCGCTCAACGACGAAGACCGTGCCGGCTGGCTCACCCGCCTCGGCGAGGAAGTCGCCGCAGCACTGGCCAATGGCGAAAAGCCTGTCCTGACCTGCTCCTCCCTCAAGCTCATCTACCGCGACCGTCTGCGTGCAGCCGTGCCGGGTCTGGGTTTCGTGTTTCTGGAGCTGACCCGGGAACTGGCCACCGAACGGTGCGCTCACCGCCCCGGGCATTTCATGCCGGCCAGCCTGGTCGACAGCCAGTTCGCCACCCTCGAGCCTCCGTACAACGAAGACCGCACGTTGGTCGTGGATGCCACAAAGCCGATCGAGACCATCGGTGTTGAGGCAGCCAGCTGGTGGCGCGATTCGCAACTCCAATCTGCCAGTGCTCTCACCGGCTCTTGATCACTGATCAGGCGTGAGCGACAAAGATAGCGCTGTCTCTGACGGACCTGCCCGGTCAACAGGCAGGCCCCCAACCAACGGCGCTGAGCAGTAGCTCCAAAAAAACAAAATACAACGGAGAGACACCCCCATGTTTGGTATGACTCAAGAGACGTATCTGCTGGTCGATGCGTTGGTGACGATCATCGGCCTTGTGCTGTTGATCACCAAGTTCAAAGTCCACCCTTTCATCGCCTTGACCATTGCCGCAGGTTTTCTCGGGCTGACCTCCGGGATGCCAGTGGAAAAAGTGATGAAGTCGTTCCAGGACGGCTTCGGCGGCGTGCTGGGCTTCGTCGGTATCATCCTCGGCCTGGGCACCATGCTCGGCAAGCTGATGGCCGACTCCGGCGGCGCCGACCAGATTGCCCAGACGCTGATTCGTCGCTTCGGCAAGGATCGCGTCCACTGGGCCATGATGTTTTCGGCGTTTCTAGTGGGTATCCCGCTGTTCTTCGAAATCGGCTTCGTGCTGCTGATCCCGCTGGTGTTCATCGTTGCCCGCCGCAGCGGCGTGTCGATCGTCAAGATTGGGATCCCGTTGCTGGCAGGCCTGTCTGCTGTTCACGGCCTGGTGCCGCCGCACCCGGGCCCGCTGCTGGCTATCGGCATCTTTAACGCGGACATCGGCAAGACGATTTTCTACGGCCTGATCGTAGCGTTCCCGACAGCCATCATTGCCGGCCCGATCTTCGGCAAGTGGATTGCCAAGCGCATCCCGGGCAATCCTTCGCAGGAGCTGATGGACCAGATTGCAAAGGAGTCGACCAACGAAAACCTGCCAAGCTTCGCCATCACCCTGGTGACGATCCTGTTGCCGGTGTTCCTGATGCTGCTCAAGACGTTTGCAGACGTTGCCCTGCCAGCCGGTCATATCTTCCGCATCTGGATGGACTTCATCGGTCACCCGATTTCGGCCCTGCTCTTCGCCCTGCTGCTGGCTTTCTACACCTTCGGTTCGGCACGCGGCTTCAGCCGTGAACACGTCATGAAGCTGCTGGACCAGAGCCTGGCACCGGTCGCAGCCATCGTGCTGATCGTCGGTGCTGGCGGTGGCTTCAAGCAGATGCTGGTGGACAGCGGTGTGGGCAACCTGATCGGCCACATGGCGGTTCAGGCCCAGATCTCGCCGATTTTGCTGGCGTGGCTGGTGGCTGCGGTGATCCGGGTTGCCACAGGTTCGGCAACGGTCGCGACCATCACCGGTGCGGGTATTGTCGCACCGGTGGTTGGCATGGTGCCCGGCGTCAACCGCGAACTGCTGGTCCTGGCGACAGGCGCAGGTTCGCTGATTCTGTCCCACGTGAACGACGCAGGCTTCTGGCTGGTGAAGCAGTACTTCAACATGACCGTGGTTGAAACGCTGAAGACGTGGACCGTGATGGAAACCATCCTGTCGGTCGTTGGCATCATCCTGATCATGCTGTTGTCGCTCGTGGTCTGATGCGCTGATCGCAGCCTTCTGCTGCTGCGATCCTGCTCGCCGCACCCCATGCCCACCCTCGCGGTGGGCATGTCGTTTCTGACGCCGGGTGAATCCAAAACGGCCTCTTCGGCGAACCTGCTTCAACCGGCGAGCTTGCGTGAATCCTCGCAGATACAAAACCGTTCACACATCCGGTCATCAATTGGATTAAAGTTACGCCGTTTTGCCGATATCAATCGGGAAGTCTCCTACACTCCTTCCAGAAAACTCACACAAAGCAACCTAATGAAAATTTCATTGCCGCGTGGCACGAGTTCTTTGCAATAAAGCCCAAAGGAGTGTGGAATAGGCGCCGCGCGGGGTCGGCTATCGATGTGATAGCCAATTCGCACAGGAATTCACCGCCAGCATCAGGCAACATTCGCATGCCGGTCGGCCCCGGGAACGACGCCAACTGTGTCAAAGCCGCGCACCTGGGGAATTAAAATCGTACCAATGGCGTCATACTGATGAACGCATTTGGATGCATCCGGCATTTACCACCACCCAAAGGCTCACGCCAGCCTCCCGGCAGAGGCGCTTCATGAGGCCATCAAGGAAAAGATTATGTTGATACTTACCCGTAAAGTCGGCGAAAGCATAAACATTGGTGACGACATCACCGTTACCATTCTGGGCGTTCAGGGCCTTCAAGTCCGTCTCGGCATCAACGCTCCGAAAGATGTTTCAGTGCACCGCGAAGAAATCTACAAGCGCATCAAGGCCGAGACTGCACCGGACCAGGATCCGCAATAAGCCGACCGGCTTATGCTTATTCGATCACTGTCAGCCACCACCCGGTGCTGACAGGTCGGCGACGGCGACTGACCAGACGCCGTTTTTTTCGTCCGAACTTTGGATCCATAGTTGTTTGCCAGCGCTAACTAAGCCCGGCACAACAACGTGATTGATCCCGGCCGAAGATGAACTTCCTGAAAGTCTGGCTAGTTGTCAGACAACAGGAGACGCCAACTAAAAACGGCCGACCTCCATAAGAGGTCGGCCGTTTTAGTTGCTGCGGCATTAAACCGGATCAGCTGGCTTCGCTTAACTGTCTGGCAATCTTGTCTTTGGCCAGCAGGCGCTTTTCCTTGAGCGTGCGCAGCTCGTCGTCGGAAGCATCGCCCTTGTCTTCGATACCGACGATCTGGGCGTCCAGCTCATCGTATTGATCGACCAGTGCGTTGAGCTTCGCGTCCCCACCCCGGCGCTTGCCGAGTTCTTCCTTGGTGACGCCCAAGTCTGCGTACAAATCGTGCTTAACCGGCATGAGTGGCTCTCCTCGACTGACTAATGTAGGAATGTTGAGGGTAGCTCAGCGCAAAGGTTCGGCGTTTTTGCCAAAGCGAACAGCGTTTTTTGCGATGCGTTGTGCCGGGCAACGGGCTACGGTAGGGGTGGAGACCCTTTCATGCCATCCAAGGACCGACCATGACATTGACCCTCACCCGCTCTCTTCTTGCCAGTGCGCTGACGCTTGGCATCGCCGTCTGCGCAGTAGCGCCCGCTTGCGCGGCCGAACCGAACAAAAACGTCCAGACCAGCGCCGACCAGTACAAGGACGAAGCCCTGAAACTGCTGGAGCAACTGGTCAATATAGATTCCGGCTCCGGTTACGAGTCGGGCCTGACGCAAGTACGCGACATTGTCGTCGAGCAGCTCAAAGCCCTCGGCGCGACCATCGAAATGTTCCCCAATACAGCACCCGATAAAAGCCAGCATGTGGTGGCTACGCTCAAGGGCACCGGCAAAGCCAAAATTCTGTTGATGGCGCACATGGACACTGTTTTCAAAGAAGGGTCGGCTGCCGCGCGTCCCTTCCATATCAAGGATGGCCGGGCATACGGCCCCGGCGTGATGGATGACAAAGGCGGTATCGTGGCCGGCATCTACGCACTGAAAATCCTCAAGAAACTCGACTTCAAGGATTACGCACAAATCTCCTTCCTTCTGGATGCCAGCGAGGAAACCGGCTCGGCTGCCGCCACTGCGCTGATTCAGAAGGTCGCCAAACAGCATGACGTGACGCTGAACCTTGAGCCGGGGCGCCCCGCCGACGGCCTGGTCATCTGGCGCAAGGGCAGCGCAACCGCGGTGGTCGACGTCAAGGGCAAGGCCTCCCACGCTGGCGTCGCGCCAGAACTGGGGCGTAACGCAGCCATGGAGGTTGCGCACCAGATCCTGCAGCTGGGCAAACTCGGCGACGCCGACAAAAAGACCACCATCAACTTCACCGTGCTCGACGCAGGCGACCGCACCAACGTGATCCCGGACCACGCCACTGCCAAGGCGGACGTGCGTGCCGCCGTACCGGAAGAATTCGACCGCATCGAGAAAGACCTGGTGCGCGTTTCGGCTGACAAATTGATACCGGACACCGAAGTGACCACCCGCCTTGAGCGCGGCCTCCCGCCGATGCCGCAGACACCCGAAACCGACAAACTCGTCGACATGGCTCAGGGCATTTACGCAGAGCTGGGCCGCAAGCTGACTGTCGAGGGCAGCGGCGGCGCGGCGGACGCCAGCTTGTCGGCAGGCGTAGGCGTGCCAACGCTGGACGGCTTCGGCATTGTTGGCGGCAACATCCATACGCCCGAGGAGTACGCAGAGGTCGAGAGCGTGTCCCCGCGCATCTACCTGCTGACGCGGATGATCATGGAGCTGGCGAGCAAGACGCCGGCCAGGTAAACGCGTTACACCTCAACTGCGGGCAAAAAAAATCCCGGCCACCGTTAGGGCGCCGGGATTCAGGTACTGCAAGCAGCGTCAGGATTGCGCGCCAGCCAGTACGGGCCAGAGGAATGGCAGCCGTTCTTCGGTACGGCTGGAGACCAGCCGCGGGACAGCCATGGCCGGGTGCATCGCGGGCGTCTGCAAGCGGGTCAGGACCGAATCGATAACCACGCCGCTGGCGTCGTTATGGAACTGCCAGACGCCGTAGATACGGCCGTCGAAAGACGCTTCGCTGCCCAGTCGTGGATCAACCCCCAGCCCAGCCCCCAGACCAAAAAGGTGCAAGCCGTGCAGCCGCTGACCCGTGGCGTCCAAGGGACACCCGGTAGGATCGGAATCAAGCCCGCCTTTGACCTCAATCAGCCGGATAGCCTCGCCGTCGGCATGACGAAGAGTCGGCAGCAAAGGCTGGTACCCGGTGGACTGCACCACGATGTGGGCTTCGGCCAGGGCCTGACGGGCACGCTCGAATTGATCGCCTGCACCATGGCCGGTCTGCAGCAACTCCACGCGTACGCCGGTTTTGCCGATCCGTCCTTTGGACAGCGCTTCACGGCCAACGTCCAGTGCTCGATAACGCAGGCCTCCCGAGCGATTGACGCGACCTGAAACGGGACAAACGTCCTTGGCTTCATCAAATGCATAGCCGGCGTCGAGCGCGGCCTGAGCGGTCTCGTAGAACAGGCGAATGGGCGAGCGATGGACAAGCGTGACCTCTTCCAGGCCGGCGAACTCCAGCGCGTCCGCAAGATTCTCAAGCACCGAGAACGCGCTGTGCGACCCGCCGACCACACAAACCTTGCCCTTGGCAGCCAGTGCCTTGGCGAACAGGTGACGCAGTTGCACTGCATTCATCCTCAACAGGGCATCGGCGCTCTGGATCTGCGCCGAGGGGGGCACTGCCAGGCCCTGATCCGCCAGGCTGTCGAGCAAGTGTTGCGGGTTTTGCCAGCCGCCCAGGTTGAGGACAACTGCACGGCTGCGTATGCGTCGCGTGCGGCCCTCGGATTCGACCCACACCTGATAATCGTCGCCATCGCGAACGATCTCGGTAATGGTCGTGGCGGTCCATAACTGCACGCCATAGCGTTCGACGATAAAATCGAGCACCAGCTTTGAGGCTTCGGCCAGCAGTTCGGCGACATCGGCCAGCTGAGGTGCGCTCTGCGCCTGATGGCGGATGCGCCAATAGGCTGGTGATTGTTCCAGGGGTTCGAACACGTCGCGCAGGGCAGGATCGCGCAGACAATCCAGGAACACATCGCCGACCGAGTTGGCCGTGATGCGGTAATCACCCAAACGACCCGTGCCCGGCGTGGGACTCGCGTCGACGATGATTAAGCCTTCCTTGGCGAGTTCTGGCATGGCGCCACTTTTCAGTGCATTGAAAAGCAGTCCCATTCCCGCAGGTCCTGCACCTCCCACTACGCAACCGCAAACGGTTTCCAGATGATCTCCTTGCATAACTGTTACTCCACGCTGGGTCGTTACCGTATCGCCGCTGTCGTTATAAACGCCCACGATGAGGTGCGCGGTTTACTGGCGTTTGGCTGACGCGATGTTTTGACGTTCAAGTTAAATCAACTAAGTGCCGTAATGGCGTGCTGCCTGGCAGGCATGACTACCGCAGTGACAAATGTGCCGTCACACGTATCTGAGGATCGAAATCAGCGCATAACCGCTCATGACGGCCAGCGTTCGGGTTTGGTGTTTCCAGCGACACAACGGTCGCAGACAGGACCCAAATGCCCGACAGATGCGACAAAAGCCGCGGCCTCTGTGTCGAGACGCTACCGTCAACTCGCTCCGCGCCTGCACTCATGGCCCGCTGGCACGAAAGCTCAGCGCTTGATAGGTGCGGCCGTTTTTAGAAATTGAAAACGTGAAGCGATAGTTACAAAGAACCCATGGAGTGTCAATTTTTTGAGAAAGAATGAAAAACTGACCTCTATGCTCATAAGCCGTTGATTTAAAATGCTTATTTATTATTGACGCCATTTTAACCACGCTCTATCGGCGTGTCATTTGTTTATAAAATAGGTTTAACCTTCTGTTGGGTAGTTGGAGCCAGTCCATTTCTTAATTTAGCGATGTGATTGTCGCGCACTAACTCGCTTTCCGATCCGCAGTTTTAACATCATCTAGTTTTTCAACTTCCTCGAACCATTATTGGCGCCAAAATTCAACTAACAGGTTTCCAGAAAAGGCGGCTCATTAATCGCGACTTCCGTGCATCGATCCGATGGGCGGCGGCAGATGCCGATAGATGATGAGAACTATTTAGACCGTGAATGCCTCCATTGTCATGACCCGCCACTGTGACAGGGACAGAGAGGTGACTTCCCGTGAACACTGACAATGACAACGCTTTCAGCATCGCTGAAATTGACTATTCGCGTGACACGCTGTTTGGGCCCATTCCGATGCAGGCAACGTGCAGGGTGCAGCTGGCCAGCGTGGAGCATGGCGGCCATCGTCTGCGCGAGCTGACCATCTTTGGTGACGTGCCGGAGTACCTGCCCAAATCAACCGTGATTCGGGTTGCCATGGAAGGACGTATAGAGGCAGGTCCTGTGCGTGAGCACTATGTTGTTCGTGACAATGGCGAGCAGCACTTCAAGGTGGTGTTTGAAAACGAGCACCACCAGGTGCACTGATTTCGGATCAGAGCTATTGCGCAGTGCCGTGCACATGCACGGCCTGAGCAACGCCGAGTGGAGCCGCAGGAGGACTGCGCAAAGGACTGGGCGGGGGCACTTGAAAAGGCGACGCTGCCAGCGCGGAATGCGCCGGGGAATTCTGATCATCGACAGCAGAGGGCTGAGCGACCGGATTGCCAGCGCCATAACGCAGGCCGTCCACCTGAGGCTTGACCTCAAGGACCGGCTCGGGAGGCAGCAGCTGCTCACGTTCCAGCGACGTCATGGGCGGCTGAAAGTTGGCATTGCGCGTCTCAAGCCGCTGCAACATCGTGCTGATGGTCGTCCCGCCTATCACCGCAATACACACCAGCCCGCCAATTCCAAGAACGACCTTGCGGCGCCGGTCGGACGGCTTCAACGGCAACTCATCCGCAAG
This sequence comes from Pseudomonas lutea, assembly GCF_000759445.1. Classification (NCBI taxonomy): domain Bacteria; kingdom Pseudomonadati; phylum Pseudomonadota; class Gammaproteobacteria; order Pseudomonadales; family Pseudomonadaceae; genus Pseudomonas; species Pseudomonas lutea. The sequence continues at coordinate 239,390 of NZ_JRMB01000001.1, read as the reverse complement.
CACAGGCTCGTCCGGGCGGGCCTGTTCCAGCCCCGTCCGGGATAACTCATCAACGTTGGGTTGCGTATGCGGCATGCAGATCCTCAATGTCCCGCCTGGCCTGATCGCGGCCTGAGCACATCAACATAAAGTGGAACGGCGATTATTGCTAGAGCCCCTCTCTGCCGTTCTGCGCCGCGAACCGTCAATGTCGGGTCTTCTCGAGTTCAGCTTGCAGCTCCCGGATAAGCACACACAGGGCATGACTGTTGTCGAGCGTGTCCAGAGCAATGTTGGATGCCACCAGCTCGACGCGTTCGGTGGCGGGGTCTATGACCTCCATCGTCATGACATCCTCCATGACGGTGCAATTGCAGCGCAGCGGAAGAAATGCACTTTCTATAATTCCGCGCAGCTCCAGGTTGGAAAGTGTGCAGGCAATCATCTTCAATCCTCCACAGGCAGGACTGTTATGACGCGCTCAGCCACTCGCCTGACTTCAATAAACCCAGTGCCGTGTCAACGGCCTTTTGCCGCCCTGCCGCCATCCGGCTGAGCAGCCTATATCAGGTTATACGCCGCGCCCCAAAGTGGCGCAAACGCCCAGGGGCGCCGCTCTGATGCAGAGCGATAAAGGGCAGCCGGTTGCTTGAGACAGGACGTGACAGAGGAGTGCGCGTTAATCGTTTCAGGCCGAGGAAATCGGATCCGAAAACGCGAAATTGCCAGATGGGCTGAGATAGCGTAAGCGCAGCGCCACTCGTCGGAGGGCGCTGCGCGCCGACGAGTGACATCGGATTATCAGCTGCGCGGAAGTTTCAAGTGGATCAGCGCGACACGAGCGCCTTTTTTGTCCTGACGCTCTTCGATGGCGAATGGCTTGAAACCCAGCTTGGGATAAAAGAGAAGGCCGGGGACATTGTGATTGAAGCAGGAGGCCGTCAGTTCTGCGGCTTCGTGCTTGCCGAATGCAAGCTCCATCATGCAGCCGATCATGTACCGCCCTACCCCTTTGGAGCGAAAACGCGGATCGATGATCACATTGCCCATCGAACAGCGGCCGCGGAAGTCATACCGGGAGAAGTTGGCGAACCCGACCACTTGCCCGTCCAGTTCGATCACGGTGTTATCGGAGCGCTGCTCAATGGACTCGTTGAGCTGCTCTGGGGTCAGCGGATAGACCGCTTTGGGAAACATATAGAAGAGCTCATCAATGCTCTGTGGCATTTCGCATATGAAAGGAACGTCTTTTTCTTCCAGGGGGCGATGAAGAAACATGCGGGTTAACCTCTCGAAGAAAGTGGAGCCGTGAGCGGACTATAGCTGCAGACGCCGTGCGTCGACGTCATAAGACACCATCCCGAACAGAATGTGCCTGAATGTTACAAGTTTGCCGAGCCGCTGTTAACCAGGCCTCGCAACCCTTTGACGCGCCAGTGATTCCGCTGACCGGGCAGAACGCCCATGCCTTAGAGCTACGTCATGCATTTTGCATGACCAAAGCGCAGCGTCAAATCGCATAAGCCAATGATTTAAAAAGCTTTTATACCCGCTTCCAGAACTGGCACAAGCGGTGCAACTTTTTGGGGAGAAGCACAAAATCATTCGCACGGAGCAGCACCATGAACGTCACACCTGATTCCTATCCTGCCGCTGTTGAGGAAACCACCTCGGTCTCGGGCGTGTCCTGGGGCGCCATCTTCGCAGGCGCCGCGGGCGCTGCTGCGTTGTCTCTCATTTTGGTGCTGTTGGGGTCCGGTCTCGGATTCTCGGCCATGTCGCCCTGGGCGAATGAAGGCGCCAGTGCCAAGACCATTGGCATTTCAACCGTTGTCTGGCTGGCGCTGACGCAGATCGTTGCGTCGGGCCTTGGTGGATACCTCGCCGGTCGTCTGCGCGTCAAGTGGTCCAACATGCATGGCGATGAAGTCTACTTCCGTGATACCGCGCATGGCTTCCTGTCGTGGGCAGTCGCCACCCTCGTTGCTGCGGTGCTGATCGTAGGCTCGGTCAGCGGCATCGTTGGCAGCGGCGTCAAAGCCGGCGCAACCGCAGCAGCGGGCGTCGCAGGCACAGCTGCTACAGCCGCAGGCTCTGCTGCCGGCAATACCAGCAGCGACCAGTACGGTTATTTTGTTGATTCACTGTTCCGCGACGACCGCCCTGCTGCCGTCAGCGACGATGCTGCACGTGGCGTGGTGGTGCGTATCTTCACCAAAACCATGGCCAATGACGGTCAGCTGGCTCCGGAAGACCGCACCTACCTTGCACAACTGGTCGCTCAACGTACCAACATGAGCCAGGCCGATGCACAGGCCCGCGTTGATCAGGTTTACGGCCAAGCCAAGCAAGCCGTAGCCGATGCCAAGCTGAAAGGTCAACAAGCCGCTGACGCTGCTGCGAAAGTTGCTGCAATGAGCGCGCTGTGGACCTTCGTTGCCCTGCTGTGTGGTGCTTTCGTAGCCAGCCTCGCCGCTATCTGGGGTGGCCGTCGCCGTGATGCAGTGACTTATGTCGACACCCGCACCTATACCAATACTTCCAGCATCCGCTGATTAAGGAGAGTCATCATGCGTTCATTACTTCTTTGGTTCCTCGGCATCCCAATCCCGATCATTATTTTAATTGCACTGTTTGTGCATTGATCTAGTGGTCTAGAAACCGCGCTGGTCTCCATGAGAGACGGCGCGGTTTTTTTTGGCTTGGGGTTTATAGATGTTGGCGGCGAGAACAGATATTAGGTGTGCTGTGTTCTTCTTGTGCTTTGGGCGGGCTTACCAGCTTCCATAGGGAATACCGTGCTGGTCGATGTAGGCTTTGTTCTCAGGCTCAAGTGGTATGTACTTGCCTTTGCTGGCTCCGCGGTAAGGACCACGCGGCTCTACTTCGGCCTGAAAACGACCGATTTCGGTGAAACCCAGGCAGGAGCCGCCGACCCAGATTTTTACAATTCCTCCGGGTGCCATGCCAAGCGAGATTGTTTCCCGATAGTCGATCTTCCATTGCTGATTCCACTGGCATAGAACCCGTTCGGGCCTAACCATCTCATCGCGTACCCACTGCGGAATTTGAATTTTGAGCTTATAAGTCTGCGGCTCGACCAAAGACTGCCAGCGCAGGAAGATCTGGTCAGGGAGATCGACGTTATTGATAGGTTTCCCTCCTGAACCCCCTCGGTGCCAGCCCTCGGTTTTTCCGGTATAGCTGGCAACACCGCCATGTACCCGGTAGAAAGCCAGTCCACGCTTATCCAGTACATCGACAGTTTCCACCCATACCTCCATATGCTTGGGCGCAGCTAAGCCGATGTACCAAGCCGAATACGGCAGCTTGGGCGTTGGCGGCAATCTCGGCCCACCGCCGCACGCACTTAAGCTGCATAACATAAGTACCGCACAAGCCAGGCGCTTCATCCTCGATACACAGTCGGCCTCAGATTGCCCATGCGGGCGCCGTGGGCTTGGCGGCACCACGCGACTATTGAACCGAAAGTCCTTGTGAGCGGCCATGGCAGGATTACCAGCTTCCATAGGGGATACCATGCTGATCGATCCAGGCTTGGGCCTTTGGATTAGGCGCTCGGTAAAACAACCCTTTTCCGTTTCGGTAAGGGCCAAGAGGCTCTACCTTGGCTTGGTAACGGCCAACTTCTTTGAAGCCTAGACAGGATCCACCCACCCACACCTTCACGATTCCGCCCGGAGCCATTCCTAAGGTTACGGTGCCGCGATAATCCTCTTGCCACTCACCTGCCCACTGGCAAAACCCTTGCTCTGGCTTAAGCATCTCATCGCGCACCCACTGTGGTATCCGAATACTGATTTTGTAAGCTTGAGGTTCTACGAGTGACTGCCAGCGCAGGAAGATCTGGTCAGGGAGATCGACGTTATTGATAGGTTTCCCTCCTGAACCCCCTCGGTGCCAGCCCTCGGTTTTTCCGGTATAGCTGGCAACACCACCATGTACCCGATAGAAAGCAAGTCCGCGCTTGTCCAGCACATCGACGGTCTCCACCCACACCTCCATGTGCTTGGGTGCAGCGAAGCCCACATACCAAGCCGGGTACGGCAGCTTGGGCGTCGGCGGCAATCTCGGCCCATTCGCACACGCGCTTAGGCTGCACAACAAAACTACCGCACAGGCCAGGCGCTTCATTCTCGATACACAGTCGGCCTCAGATTGCCCATGCGGGCGCCGTGGGCTTGGCGGCACCACACGACTATTGAACCGAAAGTCCTTGTGAGCGGCCATGGCAGGATTACCAGCTTCCATAGGGAATACCGTGCTGGTCGATATAGGCTTTGTTCTCAGGTTCAAGTGGTACGTACTTGCCTTTGCTGGCACCGCGGTAAGGACCACGCGGCTCTACTTCGGCCTGAAAACGACCGATTTCGGTGAAACCCAGGCAGGCGCCCCCGACCCAAACTTTTACGATGCCTCCGGGGGCCATGCCAAGCGCGATGATGTCGCGATAATCGGTTTTCCATCGCTGTTTAAACTTGCAAAGGACTCGTTCGGGCCTAACCATCTCATCGCGTACCCACTGCGGAATTTGAATTTTGAGCTTATAAGTCTGCGGCTCGACCAAAGACTGCCAGCGCAGGAAGATCTGGTCAGGGAGATCGACGTTATTGATAGGTTTCCCTCCTGAACCCCCTCGGTGCCAGCCCTCGGTTTTTCCGGTATAGCTGGCAACACCACCATGTACCCGATAGAAAGCAAGTCCGCGCTTGTCCAGCACATCGACGGTCTCCACCCACACCTCCATATGTTTGGGTGCAGCGAAGCCCACATACCAAGCCGGATACGGCAGATTAGGCGTCGGCGGCAATCTCGGCCCATTCGCGCACGCACTTAGGCTGCATAACATAAGTACCGCAGAAGCCAGGCGCCTCATGCTGGATAACCTTCTTGCGGACGATTGAGGTGCACGTTACGGCGGTTCAATGCCGCCGGTTTGCTCAGTAGGAAGGGCCCTTTGGGAGTCCAGTGCGCGGACATGTGAATGTAACGCGCGCTGAGCAATGCCTTTTGCGCGGGTTCAAGTCCCACGACCCCGTCCGCAAAGACCTGCTGCAGGATTCGCTCGTTGATAGGCTTGAGTTCATCTGGCAATTCGAGCTCAGGCCGCTCTTCCAGCCCTTTGAAAGGTACGCCATGGCGCATGCCCAACTCCCGCATTACGCGAAGCGCAATCAGGGCCAATTCGCCGCGCACCTGTCGCTCCAGGGTGACGGTAATCCAGTAATCCTGCGTAACCGACTCAGCCCTGCCACGAGGACTGGTCGGTGCAGGCCAGGCCTTGACCACAACAGTCCCTTCGCGCGCCGCGCCTGATTCACGTAGCACCTTGGCCTGGCCGTCCGCGCTGAGCCACATCGGATGGGATTCGATTCTCTGATGCTCGCCGACACTGGCCTTGCGCGGCCGTATCATCCATAACTTTTCTCGGGCACGAGGCAGGTAGCCGCCACCGATATCCGAATGCGCGCCGGGCAGGCCGATTTGCAGGTGGGTGGAGTGCACGGCCTTAAGAGAGTAATCAGCCCGATATTCGTCAAGAGCGTGCAGCTGGATAACTTGTCGGGCGCAGTCAGGTGGAAGGTAAAGATTGACGCCACGATTGACGTCATTACCGGGACTGAAGTCGCCATGCAACGGGTCTGAGATCGCAGCAACGGTGTCGAAAAGACCGATCAGGTTGATACAGACATCAGATACCGAATTAACATGTTTCAATAGGCCTGCCGAGCCTCCGGCAAGCAGTTCGCGGAACAACCCACGACCCGGCTTAAGCACTTCATTAGCGCAATGGCGAGCCGCGGCCGCGCCACGGCTGAAGCCAAAAATGTCGAACTCAATTTTCTGGACAGCAATGTCCGAATTTGTTTCTTGCAGAAGATCTATTTGTTTCAGGAGCAGATTTGGCACCTGCCCAACTCGCGCCACCACACCCGTTTCCCCCTGTCCAAGACCTTGGCCAATCAGCGTTGCATCTGCACCACCGCTTCGAGTACCAATACCTTCGACGTAAACCCTGACGTACCCAATCTCGGCATCTTCGCTTAACGGCGTAGCAGTGTTATCCGGATACAAGTCATACAAATGCGCCACATTGCTCGGCGCATTCCCGTAACTGTTATCCGGCGCGCTGTTGAACCCGCTCCCGTCAAACTCGCCAAACCCGTATTGCTCGCATGTTGCCGCAATGCTCTCCAGTTCCTCAGCCGTGAAACTGTTCAGATCCTGACGTCGGCATTGCTCCGTCGCCGCCGCATTGCTCTGGTTGTTGCCGGTGCCGTCGAAGAACAGGCCAATCCTCAGGGTGATGCCCTCGGTGAGCCCTTCGGTGATCTCCTCTTCCTCCTCTTCCTCTTCCAATGGCTCGGGCTCTAGCTTAGGCCCGGTATCGCCCGTCGCGCTCTGCTCGGAGTGGGTGTTACTGCCGCGAAGGCTGGGTCCAAGCCCATGCAGGTTCGATGGAGCCTCCAGCCCCGCCGGCAAGACGGGCAGAATTGCCGCCTGTGTGGCTTTTGGTCTGAAGTCGAAGTGCGCGGCCTTGATCAGGTAGTCGCCGGCGGTGCCGGATTCGATGCTGCATTGCTCAATGGCGAGGTAGCTGCCGCCTGCATTGAGGACGATGCGTTTCTTGGCGGTGATGTGAATTTCGTCTCCGGTGCTGGTGATGTTCAGGCCTTGGCGGGCCAGCAGCTCCAGACGATCATTTTGCGCCTGGATACTCACCGGTCCCTGGTTGGCGATCAGTTTGATCCCGAGCTTGCGCACGAACACGCTCAGCCCCTGGCCGATGCCCATGAACATTTTCTTCACCACGCTGATGTCGGCCGCGCCGCCCGCGTTGAGCATCAGGTTGTCTTGCGAGGCCAGCTGCAGATGCCCGCCGCTGGTCAGCGCAATGCCCTGCGGGGCGCTGAGCAGAAGGACGGATTGCTGCAGTGCCTTGAGCTTGTCTGTCAGCAGATCGAGCTGCGCCTGTACATCCGCTGGATCTGCCTGGCTGAGAGCGGCGTCGGCCGATAGCCGTTCGAGCTGTTCGCCGGCGTGCTGCAAGCGGCCCACTGCTGCATCCATGTCCAGCTGCTTGCCTTGGGCTTTGGTCTGTTCATCCGCACTGATAAACAACCCATTCCCGGCCCGAATCGCACCCCGGCCATCGGTGCGCAGCTCAAACCCTTCGCCGCGTTTTAGCTTCTCGTCATCCACCAGATGCCCAAGATTCAGCTGGCTCTTGCCGCTGTGTTCGGTGCTGAGCTTGATGTGCTCTTTGCCGCGCTCATCCTCCATCCGCAGTTTGTTGTTGGCCGGAGTGCGCAGCACATTGCGCGTGTAGTCCCGGCGCAACAACGTAACGTGGTCGGGATGTCGGCTGTCGTGCAAAGCGTGGGCGATGTACGGCCGGTCGGGGTCGCCTTGTTCAAACGCAATCGCCACTTCGGTGCCGCAGATCAGCGGCAGGTGCAGGCCGTGGGTATCTCCGGCGTACGGCCTGGCCAAACGCAACCACAGGCTCTCCTGACCCAGCTTCCAGCTGTCGCGGTCGAATAAGAAGCTGACCTTGTAGCGGCCTTCACTGTCGATGTGGCTGTACGGATCGTTGGCCAGCGAGCTAGTCACGCGGGCCGGAACAGTCCCGGCCATCTTCGGTTTTTCCAGCAACGGCGGTCGGAAGCACAGGCTTTCCGAATAGGGAATCGCCTCAAAGCTCAGCTCGAAACTGCGGTCCCGCGCGGCACGCAGTAGCAATCGAGTAACAACCGCACCCGGCTCAAACGCCTGCGGCGCGCCGCCTGAAATCTGCAGCACCTGCGCCAGTCCCAAAGAAGCACTGCTACAAACACCGCTGAGCAACGTCTGCCCATTCAGATACTGTTCATGCCGAAGCCGGGCATAGAAAAACCCGCTTTCCCCCAGCAGGTCCTCATCCTGATCGAGCTTGTCACCCAGCGCGGTATAAGGTTCGGCGTAGTGATACGCCTCACCATAAGTCGTCGTGTCACCCCGGGTCTGATCCACCGACCCGTCCAGCCATGCACGGGCATCGCGATGGTGATAAGCCCGAAAGTGGATGCTTTTTTCGACCACCTCATGACTCGCCTGCAACTGCCAGACGCCGTCCTCGCCACTGCTTCCCAAACCGGACTGAGGGCGATACGGAAGACTGATCCGCGGCTTGACGTAGTGGCGCTGATCGTCGTGAAACTCGACCACCGCAAGACCCAATCGCTCGTCGTTGGTGAACCGGTACCAGATCCCCACTTCCGCCAGCAGCCGCGAAATAAAGGCCAGGTCACTCTCGCCGTACTGCATCACCTGCTCGCGCCGCGGGTAGTCGCGCACCAGGGTGAACCGGAAATCCTGCCCCTCGAAATCATGCCGAGTGCGCAAAACGCTCTCGACGATCTCCGGCACCGACTGGTGCTGGTAGATCCGGTATTGCTTGCCACGCCCGAGCAAGGCCAGCAGCGGCTGCAGCGTCACTTCGTAGCGCGCTTCATCCACTGAACCCGAGAGCCGCTTGAAACCGGTAATGACGCCATGCAGCGTGCGCAGCGCTTCGACCTTCGGCACCGGCAAGCCCCGAATGGCTCTGGGCAAGGTATGCGGGGCAGCATGCAGGCTGAACTGGGCGCTCTTGCCCAGGATTTGATCGGCCGCGATGTCGCGATCAAGGGAGGTGAATTCGATGCGGTAAAGAAACGGCTGACTCAGCTGTTCTTCGCCTTCAAAAGCCAGAACATCGAGCGAGACAGGCAAGCTATGGACAACGAGCGTGTGGCGGCTGTGATCGAAGAAAGGTGGCAGTGCGGTGAGCATGGATGAGCGTCCCTGGCAGGAAAAGGCGCCCCTGACCGGTCAGGCAAAACCGGATCAACTCGTCCATGAGAGAGGGCTGAAGCGGGCGAAGATGCGGCATTTCAAAGCCCCATTCCATAGCCAAAACACGAAGAAGAAGCGTCCTAATAAAAGTCAGGAATCGCCCTACACAGTCGGCCAAAAGGCCAACCCGGCACCAACCACTTCAACCCGATCAAGCGTACAGATCAGCTGTTTTCTCGCCAGCACTGCACCCTTGCGCACTGGAAATATCGGGCACAAAAAAGCCCCCGAAGACATGCGTCATCGGGGGCAAAGGCACTGTGCTCACAGTTCGGTTGAATCGCTCACGCTGTCATGGCATGCCCAGCCAGTTAGGCAGCGCGAGCGAGATGAAGGGCACGTAAGTCACCAGCAGCAGAAACACCAGCAGAATCGACAGCCACGGCAAGGCAGCGCGAATGGTCTGCCCCAGCGTCAGGCCAGTCACGGCGGAGGTCACGAACAGGTTGAGCCCGACCGGTGGGTGGACCAGACCGATTTCCATGTTGACCACCATGACGATGCCCAGGTGGATGGGATCAATCCCCAGCTTCATGGCAATCGGGAAGAAGATCGGCGCAAGGATCAGGATGATTGCCGAAGGCTCCATGAAGCTGCCCGCAATCAACAGCACGATGTTGACCATGATCAGGAAGCCGATCGGCGTCAGCCCTTCGGAGATGACCCACGCGGTGATCTGTTGGGGGATCTGCTCGGTGGTCAGCACATGGGCGAACAGCATCGCATTGGCGATGATGAACATCAGCATGATCGACAGCCGTCCCGATTCCAGCAGGACCTTCGGGCAGTCCTTGAAGCTCATGTCCTTGTACACAAACAACGCGATGAACGCCGAATAGACGGCTGCCACGGCCGCCGCTTCGGTGGGGGTAAACATGCCGCTGTAGATCCCGCCGAGGATGATCACCAGCAGCATCAGGCCCCAGAATGCGCGTTGCGCGGTGTGTAGCCACTGACGGAAAGTCACCCGTGGCTGGGCCGGAAGTTTCTTGACCCGGGCCACAATGTAGATCACCACCATCAGCGCCAGACCCAGCAGGATGCCGGGAATCACGCCTGCGATGAACAGCTTGCCGACCGAGGTCTCGGTGGCTGCGGCGTACACCACCATCACGATGGACGGCGGAATCAGAATGCCCAAAGTACCGGCGTTGCAGATGATCCCGGCGCCGAACTCCTTCGGGTAACCGGAACGCACCATGCCGGCAACGGCGATCGAACCGACGGCTGCGACCGTTGCAGGCGAGGAACCGGACAACGCCGCGAAGAGCATGCAGGCCAGCACTGCGGCAATTGCAAGGCCGCCACGAATGTGGCCGACGCAGGCATTTGCAAAGTCGATCAGACGCTGGGCGACGCCACCCGTGGTCATGAAGGCGCCGGACAACAGGAAGAACGGGATCGCTAGAAAGGTGTAGCTGTCGGACGTTTCAAACAGCTTGATCGCCAGCGAGCTCAGCGAATCCTGACTGAACATGAGGATCGAAACAGCACCGGACAATCCGAGGGAAATCGCGATGGGCACGCCCAGAAACATGAAAACGAATAGCAACAGGAACAGGCAGATAACGGTCATCAGTGCTGCTCCTCGGCAGGGTTGGCCAGCTTGCTCGCTTCGGCCGCTTCGTCAGCCAGACCCAGCCCGGTCTGCCGGTGCGTCCAGATGCGGTAGAGGATTTCCAGGTAACGCGCTATCACCAGGCCAAAGCCGATCGGCACGATGATCGCGATGTACGCCACCTCGATGCCGAACCGGTCGAGGTCTTCGGCACCGATGCCGGCCACGAACAGCGCCGACACCCACTTGTAGCTGGCGACGAGAAACAGACCCGCGTAGGCAAGGCAGCAGGCACACGCCAGCATGGCGAGCACGCGCTGCACCGGTTTGCTGGTTTTCTTGACCAGCGCATCGACGCCCAGGTGGCCCGCGGTGCGCACGCCATAGGAAATGCCGAAAAAGATCAGCCAGCCAAACAGCGCCTTGGTCAGCGCCACGCTCCAGGTCATCGCTTGCGCATAGCCCATGAGGTGATCGCCGATGCCGGCGAAAAAGTCACTGCTGACCGCCCATTGATCGCTGAGGGAATAAAACAGGGTGTAAATGTTGTTCAACGCCACGTAGACGAATGTCACGAGGGTCATGGCAGCCAGCAGGAAGGCAATCATGCCCTCCTCCAGATGCTCCCAGAATCGCGTCAGCGGGTGCATAGGTATTTTCTCCAAAGGACGCCACACGTAGCCAGGCATAGCGCAGGTCGTGCGGGCTGACCACCCGCACGTGGGGTGGTCGCCGGACCGTCACTGTCTGTAACGAGAAACGATCTAAGGCTCAGGGCGCCTTGTTGGAATCGTCGGCTGCCTTGATCAGGTCGGCGCCGATGTCTTCGGAGAACTTGTCCCAGACCGGTTTCATGACTTCACGCCACTTGGCGCGCTGCTCGGGAGTCAACGTCACGATTTCGCTGGTTTTGGCGTCGATGATCTTCTGCTTCGCCGTCTGGTTCAGTGCTTCGGCCTGCTTGTTCACCTCGACAGTCACCTGGTCGAGGATCTTCTGCAGTTCGTCACGCACGTCCGCTGGCAGGCCGTTCCAGAACTTGGAGTTGGTGATGACCATGTAGTCGATCAGGCCGTGATTGGATTCGGTGAAGAACGGCTGCACCTCGTTGACCTTCTGGCTTTCGTAGTTCGACCAGGTGTTTTCAGTGCCGTTGACGGTGCCGGTCTGCAGGCCTTGATAGACCTCGGCGAAGCTCATCTTGCGCGGGTTGGCGCGCAGGGCAACGAACTGGGCTTCGAGGACGCTGGATGCCTGAACGCGGAATTTCAGGCCGCGCGCATCCTTCGGTTCGACCAGCTTCTTGTTGGCCGACAGTTGCTTCAAGCCGTTGTGCCAATACGCCAGGCCGTGAATGCCTTTGTCGTCCATTGAGGTCAGCAGGGCCTTGCCCTGAGGGCCTTGCTGGAAACGGTCAACGGCGGCCAGGTCATTGAACAGAAACGGCAGGTCGAAAATTTGCACTTTCTTGGTGTACTGCTCGAACTTGGCCAGAGACGGCGCCAGCATCTGCACATCACCCAGCAGCAGGGCTTCCATTTCCTTGCCGTCGCCGAACAGCGAAGAGTTCGGGTAGACCTCGACTTTGACCTTGTCTTTCAAGGCGGGGTCAGCGGCGACCATTTTCTGGAAGAGTAAGGCCCCTTGGCCTTTTGGTGTGTTTTCGGCCACCACGTGGGCGAACTTGATCGTGATCGGGTCAGCGGCGTGTGCCAGGCCGGCCACGGAAACAGCGGCCGCGCAGAAAAGCGCTTTGGTCAGCTTCAACATCGATATCACCTTCTTATTTTTGTAGGAGCTTATGTTTGCAGGAGCAGGTGGAGAGCATGAGCATAGTGCAATGTCACGATGACCAACCCCGAGTGTTTGGAGAATCAGGTTTTGTCTAAGCCGGCGTTCGCCGGTGCTGAACGCGAGCATGCGTTCAGGTGCGCTTATCCCGCCGCCAATGCCAGCAAGCGCTGAGCACGCAGCAGCACGGGTGCATCGATCATTTGCCCATCCAGCTGAAAAGCCCCGGCACCCCGTGCTGCGGCGCTGGCATCGATCACCTTGCGTGCCCAGTTGAGGTCTTCGGCACTGGGCGCCAGCGCGGCGTGGATGACCGGAACTTGCGCCGGATGAATGCACAGCGCGCCGCCGTAGCCCATGTCGTACGCGTGCCGGACCGCGCGATGCAGGCCCTGCTGATCGCCGATCGCGGGATAGACACCGTCCAGCGGTGGCAGCAGTTCCGCGCCTCTGGAGTGCAGCTGCACCGACATCCGCGCCTGATCCAGAAACATCTGTGCGGCGGGGGTTCCCGTATTGAGGCTCAGGTCCAGGGCCAGATCGAGCCCGCCGAATGACAAACGTTGGACACCAGTGGCGTGAGCGATCTGCTCCAGTGCCAGCAACCCCTTTGCGCTTTCGATGATCGGCCACACCGGCTTGCCCGCCTGCCAGACGGCCGCCACGTGAGCAGCGCTTTCGACCTTGGGCAAGAGCACCCCGACAACCCCGGCCTGTTGTCGGCAAAACGCCAGGTCATCGGCATGCTCGGCATGGGCAGGTGCGTTGACCCGGACCCATACGGCCGCTTGCGGATGGCTGTTCAGGAAGACCCCAAGGTTGTCCCGCGCCTGGCGCTTGAGCGATTCTTCGACGGCGTCTTCAAAATCGACAATCACCGCATCGGCGCCTGCGGCCAGCGCCTTGGCAAAGCGCTCGGGGCGACTGCCGGGAACGAACAGCGCGGAGCGAATGAGGGGGTGCGGCATGGTTGAAGCTCCTGAATAACGATTGTCGGCGCAACCCTCTGGCATGACCGGAAGGCGCTGGATCTAAATGGCGAAGCCTGTTTTCAGCCGCGGAAGATATGGCGGATGATCCGGCCTCTTCGCGGGCAAGCGCGCTCCTACAATGGTGGGCAGCGGCGAGTAGTCCGCATGGTCGTGCAATGGCGGGCAACGGCGAGTAGTCCGCATGGTCGTGCAATGGCGGGCAACGGCGAGTAGTCCGCATGGTCCTGCAATAGCGGGCAGCGACAATGGGACCGCGCTCTGCGATGGCGAAAGGACCCCGCGTTCCAATAAAGACGGGCATTGGCGACAGGTCCACGCGGTCGTGAGGCTTACACCACCCCGCCCGCCGCCATTCGCGTCTGGTCTTCGGCAGAAAACCCCAGCTCGCCGAGGATGCTGGCGGTGTGCTGACCCAAGCCCGGCACGCCGTCCATACGCGGAGTAAACGCCGCGTTATGGCCCGGCGGCAGCAGCGAGGGCAACGGGCCGGACGGGCTGTCGACTTCGCGCCAACGGTCACGCGACTTGAGCTGCGGATGGTCCCAGACGCCTTGCATGTCGTTGACGCGGGCGTTGGCGATCTGGGCGTCTTCCAGGCGTGCAACCACGTCGTCGACCGTCAGCGCGGCGAAGCCATCGACAATGATTTGTCTCAGCACCTCGCGGTTTTCAGATCGTTTGAAGTTCGCCGAGAAGCGCTCGTCCGTCGCCAGCGCCGGCTCAAGCAGGACTTTCTCGCAGAACAGCGCCCATTCCCGCTCGTTCTGCAGACCGAGCATGATGGTGCCGCCACCGCCCGTAGGAAACGGCCCATACGGATAGATCGTCGAATGCGATGCTCCGGCCCTTGGCGGCGGCGATGCGCCGTTGTAGGCGTAATACATCGGGTAACCCATCCACTCCACCAGGCTTTCGAGCATGCTGACGTCGATGCGGCTGCCCTCCCCGGTCTTGTCGCGCAGCATCAGCGCCGAAAGGATGCCGGTGTAGGCGTACATGCCGGCGGCGATGTCGGCGATGGAGCATCCGGCCTTGGCCATTTCGTTCTCGCCAGGCCCGCCGGTCACCGATAAAAAGCCGCCTTCACTCTGGATCAACAGGTCGTAGGCTTTCTTCTTCTCGTACGGCCCGCCTTCGCCGTAACCGGAAATGTCACACACGATCAGCCGCGGGAAACGTGCATGCAGGGTCTCGAACGACAGGCCCATGCGCGACGCAGCGCCCGGCGCAAGGTTCTGCACCAGCACGTCGGCCTTACCGAGCAGCGACTCCAGAATATCGCCGGCCTCGTCCTGCTTGAGGTCCAGGGTCAGGCTTTCCTTGGAGCGGTTGGTCCAGACGAAATGCGAGGCCAGGCCATCGACGCGCTGGTCGTAGCCCCGAGCGAAATCGCCAACGCCGGGGCGCTCGATCTTGATCACGCGCGCACCCAGGTCCGCCAGTTGCCGGGTGCAGAACGGTGCGGCGATGGCGTGTTCAAGGCTGACCACGGTGATGCCGTCGAGGGGACGGAGGGGTTGTTGAGTCATGTTCGTAAACCTCATAGCCCATGCCGGGCGACGATCTTGTAGGAGCGCGCTTGCCCGCGAATTGCGGAGTGCCAGTCACCGGCGCTGTCTCTGACACACCGCATCGCGGGCAAGCGCGCTCCTACAAAAAAGGGTTGCTGTTAGATCAGGTCGTGCAAATCCCGCGCGTCGCGCAGCTGCCAGACCCGCTGAATCAACGCCGTGCCCTGCTCCACCGTGCGCGCACCGGAGAACGCCAGCAGGCGCTGGACCTTGTCCTCAAGCTCGGCCCTGGACAGGGTGTTGCCCGGATCGCCTTTGGGCTCATCAATGCCCGCGCTCAGGGTGCGGCCATCGGTGGTGGACACCATGACCCGGCCCAGCCATCTCGCGGGATAAGCGTCATCCACTTCGGGGTCCAGCTCCATCGAGACCTTTTCGCGGAACGCAGCAACGTCAGGATCCGTCAGCGCCAGGTCGCGAAATTCGATCAGCTGGGCGCTGCCATGGACTGCGATCAGGCCCAGCACCGCGCCCATGGAAAACTTGGCCTGATGCACGGTCTGTGGCACATCAACCCGACCCAGCACATCAATGGCACCCTGATGCACCCGCGTGACGACCCTGGCGATCTGCTCATGGCGCAGGCCTTCCCGTTGCATCAGGTGCAGCAACGCATCAGCGGCGGGATGGGTATGCCGGCACGAGGCATGGAATTTGAACGAGGTTTCAACCAGCGCCCAACGGCTGCCGAGGCGGTCGGACAATTTGGTGGCATCGCTGTCGCTGGACATGCCCGCCGCCATGCCTTGATCGCCCTCCAGAATATTGCGCGCGCCGGTCAGGCCGTCTTCGGTGAGGTACGCCGCCAGCAGGCCATCGGCTGCAGCCTTGGCGGTGTGCAGCTGTTTGGAATCGGCAGCGTCACGCAAGAACTCCCACAACCCGGCGGCCTGCGTGCCTGCGGTGCCCAGCAGGTTGATGAATTGTTCCTTGTCAAAGTCCAGCAGCTTACCCACACCGACCGCTGCGGCGAGGGTGCCGACCGTCGCGGTGGTGTGAAAGATGCGGTAGTGCGAGCGGCCCATGAATTCGCCGATGCGAATGCCGGCCTCGTAGCCGGCCACGGACGCCAGCAACAGGTCCTGGCCAGTTTTGCCGAGGTCCTGCGCCGCTGCCAGCACCGCCGAAAAAACCACGGTTGCCGGGTGCAACACCGAGCTGTTGTGCAGATCGTCCTGTTCGACCAGGTGCGACGACGCGCCATTCACCAGCGCGGCGAAATACGCCGAGGTGCCACGACCGCTGACCAGAATCTTTGCCTTGCCCTGTTGCGGCCCCATGCGTTCGGCGTAGCGCTCGAACAGCGGGATGGGCCGTGCGCCCTGGCTGGCCAGCGCCGAGCCGATCCAGTCAAGAAACAGGTCTTCGGTGCGGTCGAGTACGACGCCTGGGATTTGCTCGTAGGTCAGCTCGGCGAGGAACCCCGCCAATGCCTGGGTATGGCTCATAGGGGAATCCTCAGAAACTGCGTGGCAGTTCGAGCAAGTGCTCGGCGACGTAGGAAAGAATCAGGTTGGTGGAGATTGGCGCGACCTGGTACAGGCGGGTTTCGCGAAATTTGCGCTCCACGTCGTATTCGCAGGCGAAGCCGAAGCCGCCGTGTGTTTGCAGGCAGGCATTGGCAGCCTCCCACGATGCCTTTGCGGCCAGGTACTTGGCCATGTTGGCGCTGGCCCCGGCGTTCTTGCCGGCGTCGTATTCTTCACAGGCACGCCAACGCATCAGGTCCGCGGCCTCGATCTCGATGTGCGCTTCGGCAATGGGGAACTGCACGCCCTGGTTTTGCCCGATCGGACGACCGAATACCACGCGATCACGGGCGTAGGCGGCGGATTTTTCGATGAACCAGCGCCCGTCACCGATGCACTCGGCGGCGATCAGTGTGCGTTCTGCGTTCAGGCCATCAAGGATGTAGCGGAAGCCTTTGCCTTCCTCGCCTATCAGGCTGTCGGCGGGCAGCTCAAGGTTGTCGAAAAACAGCTCGTTGGTTTCGTGGTTGACCATGTTGGCGATGGGCTGAACGGTCAGTCCGTTGCCAATGGCGTCACGCAGGTCGACGAGAAAGATCGACATGCCTTCGGACTTTTTGGTGACCTCGGCGAGCGGCGTGGTGCGCGCGAGCAGAATCATCAGGTCGGAATGCTGCACGCGGGAGATCCACACCTTCTGGCCGTTGATCACATACTTGTCGCCCTGCCTGACCGCCGTGGTCTTGATCTTGGTGGTGTCAGTACCGGTGGTGGGCTCGGTCACGCCCATCGACTGCAAGCGTAATTCGCCGCTGGCGAGCTTGGGCAAGTAGTAACTTTTCTGCGCCTCGCTGCCATGGCGCAGCAGGGTGAACATGTTGTACATCTGGCCATGCACCGTGCCGGAGTTGCCGCCACAGGCGTTCACTTCTTCGAGGATGACAGAGGCCTCCGCCAGGCCCAGGCCGGAGCCGCCGTATTCCTCGGGGATCATCGCCGACAGCCAGCCGGCATCGGTCAGCGCCTTGACGAATGCTTCCGGGAAACCTTTTTCTTCGTCGATCCTGCGCCAGTACTCGGCAGGGAACTCGGCACACAGCGCACGCACGCCGTCACGGATGGCATTGAGGTCTTCGTCTTCGTAGGGATTCATGGTGTTCACTCGCATCGGCCGGCGCGGGGATGACCGCCACGCTGGCTCAGTAAAAGAAGCAATCAGTCAAAGAGGACTTCAGCGCTCTGGGCCACGCCGGCATCGTTGCCCGCCCACAACTGCGCTTTGCCAGGCTCGACGACGCGCCCACCTACGCGGAAGGCCGCCGGCACGTTGAGCGGTCGCACGCCGCGATAGGCGAAATGCCGCACGTGCCTGTCGGGGTTGGCGCGGATGAACGCGCGAAGATTGAACGTGGCGATCATCGGCCCGTGCACGACCAGGCCTGAGTAGCCTTCAGTGTCGGTGACGTAGGGATAGTCGTAATGAATGCGATGACCGTTGAAGGTCACTGCCGAATAGCGGAACAGCAGCGTCGGCGTCGGCTCGATAACCTCGTTCCAGTCGCCCTGCTCCGGCGCGTCGCCACTACTGAGCTTGGGCGGGTTCGGCTCGCGGTAAACGATGTCCTGCTCTTCGCGGACGCAGAGTTCGCCCTGCTGCGAGTAGTCGTGACGCACCGTCACGAACAGCAGCGAGCCGGTACGACCGTGCTTCTCTTCAATGTGCAGGATGGTCGACAGACGATGCGCATCAGCGCCCACTTTGAGCGACCGGAGGAATTCAACCCGGCCACCAGCCCACATGCGGTTGCGATTGTCCGCAGGGGGCAGAAAGCCGCCGCGGGCCGGATGGCCGTCACCGCCGAGCTGCGATTCAAACACCGGTTCCTGAAAGAAACACCACTGCCACAGCGGCGGCAGAGGATCCCCAATGGCCGGGGTCGGCTCGCCAAAAGTGGCGGCGATGCGCTTGATCAGGTTGACGCTCAGATGATCCTGGGCTTCTTCGGTGCGCCCAATCCAGGCAGTGAAATCCATGGGCGTATCTGCAGCACTCATTGGAAGTAACCCTCCGGCTTTGTTGTTGTGGGCTGATCATGAAAGTGCGCCGGCATTCTGTGAATTTGCATTTGCGAATAGCGGCGTTCGGGTATGCTGAACGCCTTCTGCACCCCCCGGACACGTCCATGCACTTCGACCTTGCTGACCTGCGCCTCTTCATCCACATCGGAGAATCACCCAGCCTGACCCAGGGCGCGCGCCGGGCTTTTCTCTCTCCTGCAGCGGCGAGCGCCCGGATCAAGGCGCTGGAAGGCCAGCTCGGCACACGCCTGCTGTACCGCGACAGCCGCGGGGTTGAGCTAACCCCGGCCGGCCAGCGCCTGCTCAAACACGCGCGGCTGATCATGAGCCAGGTGGATTACCTCAAGAGCGAGTTCACCCACTACGGCACCGACTCGGCCGGGCACATCCGTATCTTCGCCAACACCACGGCCGTGACCGAGTTTCTGCCCGAGGTATTGGCCGGCTTTCTTGCGCAGCGGCCAGGTGTCACGGTCGATCTGCAAGAGCGTCTATCGCGGGACATCGTGCGCGGCGTGCTCGACGGCAGCAGCGACATGGGCATCATCGCCGGCCCGGTTGAAGCGGCGGGCTTGCAAGTGATCCACTTCAGCACCGACCGGCTGGTGCTGGCGGTGCCGGTGGGCCATGAGCTTGCAGGGGAGAAAAAGGTCACGTTCAAACAAACTCTGGCGTTTCAGCACATCGGCCTGCACGAAGGCAGCACGTTGCTGAGCTTTCTGCGCGATCACGTCGAGCGCATGGGCCAGCAGCTGTCGCTGCGGATTCAAGTATCGAGCTTTGAAGCCATCTGCCGGATGGTGGAAGCAGGCGTGGGGATCGGGGTGATCCCGGAGTCGGCGGCCTTGCGCCACAGCCGCACCATGAAGCTGGCGACCATTGAGCTCGACGAGCCATGGGCGGTGCGTGAACGCAGCATTCTGGTGCGTGAACTGGACGCCCTGCCCGGTGTGGTCAGGGCGCTGATTGCAGTGCTGCTGCCCAAGCCCGAGGCCGAGCAGCCGGCGACGTGAATCAGATCCAGACGTCGTTCTGAGCGGTGCGCGCGTTGGTGTCGTTGCCGGTATTGATCACACCTACGGGCTCGAT
Source organism: Pseudomonas lutea (assembly GCF_000759445.1). NCBI lineage: Bacteria > Pseudomonadati > Pseudomonadota > Gammaproteobacteria > Pseudomonadales > Pseudomonadaceae > Pseudomonas > Pseudomonas lutea. Next base: position 219,964 of record NZ_JRMB01000001.1, on the reverse strand, counting down.
CAGCATGAGCTTCACTTCCTGCTCGGCGGAGGGCTTGTGCTCCACCCCCTTGGGCACCACATACAGCTCGCCTGCATCGAGCTCGACAAAGCCGTCGCGAAAATCAATGCGCAGGCACCCTTCGAGCACGATGAACGTTTCATCGGTGTCGTCATGGCGGTGCCAGAGAAAATCCCCCTCCAGCCGCGCCAGCTTGAATTGGTAGTCGTTCATCTGCGCGACGACCTTTGGCTGCCACTGTTCGGTGAACAGGCTGTATTTGTGGGCGAAGTTGACGGGTGTGTGGCGGGTTTGGGACGTGGACACGTGAGCGGCTCCGAAGGCGGGTGATGTGGGCCAATCTAGAGCATGCGTTCCAGCAGGGTCTTGAACGTTATTGCACGGTTGAAGTGGCGGCCATTTCATTCTGGAGGAGCCGGCTTGCTGGCGAATCCGGTTTGATCAGCGCCGCTGCAGTGCCTGAAACTGCGCCTTCGCCAGCAAGCCGGCTGCTACAGTTTTGCGACCGACGCCAAATTCTTCGTTTGACGCCATTCACTCTGCAGGAGCCGGCTTGCTGGCGAACCCAGTCGCTCGGCGACATACCCGGCAACTGACACACCGCCTTCGCCAGTAAGCGCATTCGCGCAGGTTTTGCGACCGGCGCCAAATTCCTCGTTTGACGCCATTCACTCTGCAGGAGCCGGCTTGCTGGCGAACCCAGTCGCTCGGCGACATACCCGGCAACTGACACACCGCCTTCGCCAGCAAGCGCGTTCCCGCAGGTTTTGCGACCGGCGCCAAATTCCTCGTTTGACGCCATTCTGTAGGAGCCGGCTTGCTGGCGAACCCGGTCGCTCAGCGACATACCCGGCAACTGACACACCGCCTTCGCGGGCAAGCGCGCTCCTACAGGTTTGCGACCGGCGCCAAATTCCTCGTTTGACGCCATTCAGACGGCTCGCTGGACCTTCAACATCTTCAACCAGCGTCCCGGCGGGTAGCCGAAGGTTTTCACAAAATGGCGGGTCATGTGGCTCTGGTCCGCGAAGCCTGCCATGGCTGACGCGTCGGTGAGCGAGACGCCCAGCGCTATCGAATGGCGAACCTGGTCCAGCCGGCGCAGAGTCAGGTAGCGATAAGGCGTGGTCCCGAACAGCGCGCGAAAATCCCGCGACAGGCGCCAGCGATCGGTATCGCTGGCGTGCTCCAATTCAGCCAGGCTGACGCCTTGCTCCAGACTCGCCAGCAGCAATTCACGCGCACGCTGCGCGCCGGCGTAATTGACCGTCTGCCGTCCCTTGCGTACCCCGGCGGCTGCTTGCAGCGCGACAGCGATGTCGTAGAGGGCGTCGTCCAGCTCAAGCGGATCCAGCGCCGCGTCGAGGTCCGCCAACAACGCCTGAGTTGCGCTGAACAAACCGGGATGATTTGACGCGGCGCCCTTGATGAACGGCAGTGGCGTGCCGCCCAGCACCTGCTGGATCAAGGCCGGCTCCAGGTAGAACATCCGGTAGCGGAAGCCGTCCTCGGTGCCGGCACGCCCGTCGTGCGCCTCATCCGGGTGAAGCACAAGCGTGCGGCCCGGCAGGTTATTCACCCTTTCATTTCCGTATCGAAAGCTCTGCACACCCGACAGGGTATGACCGATGGCGTAGGTGTCGTGCCGGTGCATGTCGAACCCGTGCCCGTGAAAATACGCCTCGATCCTTTCCAGCTGCGGCAGCGGCGCAGCACGCAGTACCCAGTCATGCGGTGAGTGGGTCAGATGTGCATCGTCATGAGAGTGAGTGGCCATCGGTAGCGCTCCGCCATCGTGAAGAGACTAACCGGCCTGTTTGAGCGGTGCGGACTCGGCGGCGGAGGCATGCGCCGCCGGCGGCTTCGCGCTGAGCAGGTTCTGGATGGCCTGGGTATAGGCCTGACGTCCGAGGCTCATGCTGTTGTTGTGATTGCCGCCGGGCACCATCAACAAACGTTTGGGTTCTTGCGCGGCCTCGAACAGCGCCTCGCTGAATTGCGGCGCGACGAACTGGTCCGCTGTGCCGTGGACGATCAGCACGGGCATGTGCACGTCGGCGATTTTGTCGATGGAGTCGAATTTCTGCGAAACGAGCCAGCGCACCGGCAACGAGGTGCGTTTACTGGCGACCGAGGACGCCACGTCGGCCAAGTTGGTGAAGGTTGATTCGATGATCAAGCCGCGCGCCTGGATCGGCTCGTCGCCTTTTTGCGCATCGCGGCCCAGCTCGGCCGCGAGATCGACCGCCACAGCGCCACCCAGCGAATGCCCGTAGATCAGCCGCTTTTGCGGATCGGGCTGCAGCTGCACAAGGCGCTCCCAGGCGATGCGCGCGTCTTCATACACCGACGCCTCAGAAGGCAACTGGCCCTTGCTCTGGCCGAAGCCGCGATAGTCGATGGCGAGGATCGAGAAACCCAGCGCGCGCAATTGCTCGATACGAAACAGCTGGCCCGTCAGGTTCCAGCGCGAGCCGTGCAGATACAGAATCGCCGGGGCGTCTTTTTTGTCCGACGGCCACCACCACGCATGGATGTTCTGGGTGATGCCGAAGGAAGGCGCCTTGAGCTCAAGCTCTTGCACATCGGACGGCAGACCGTGGTACCAACTCGCGGTACCGGGTTCGATCATGAAAACCAGCTCACGCTCCTTGTGTTGCAACGCCGCGCACCCGACCGGCAGACCGACGACGATCACCAGCAGGCACAGCCAGAAGAACCAGCGAGCCTTGAGCCTCGCCAGGGAGAATGTTTGCATGGGGGATGAGTGTCCGGTGCAGAAATGAATGCACCGGCAGTTTGCCATTCATTGGCGGGGTGGGTCCTCTTCTTTCCGCTGAAAGGCCTTTCGTCGCAAGGCTTTCCGTCGCAAAGCCTTCCCTCAACAGGCCGGACGGATCGGGAGCGCTGCAACGCGATGGGTGCAGCGCTCTCTGACCGGGTGGCAATCAGTAACCTGTGCCCGACGCCGTTGCGCCGGTGACGATTGCGATGCCGGAGCTGGTGCCCAGCCGCGTGGCGCCCGCTTCGATCATCGCCACAGCCGTCGCGTAATCACGCACGCCGCCGGAGGCTTTTACACCGACGCCCTGCCCGACCACTTTGCGCATCAACGCCACGTCTTCCAGGGTCGCGCCGCTGCGGCTGAAACCCGTGGACGTTTTGACGAACGCGACATTGAGCTCGCGACAGATTTCGGCCGCGCGGGTTTTCTGTGCGTCGTCCAGCAGGCAGGTTTCGAAGATCACTTTCAAAGGCACGGCACCGCACGCGTCTTTGACCGCCGCAATGTCATCACGCACTTCGTCGAACAGACCGTCTTTCAGCCAGCCGATGTTCAAGACCATGTCGATCTCGCCAGCACCGGCAGCGATCGCCTGCCTGGCCTCGAACGCTTTGGTGTCGCTCAGCCCGGCGCCGAGTGGAAAGCCCACCACGGCGCAGACCTTGACGGCCTGCCCCTGCAGCAACGAAGCGGCATAAGGCACCTGGCCGGAATTCACGCACACCGAATAGAATCCGTGTTCCTGGGCTTCGCGGCACAGCATTGCGATCTGCTCGCGGCTGGCGTCGGCGGCCAGCAACGTGTGGTCGATGTACTGCGCGAGTGCTGCGGGTTCAATCTTCATGGCAAATCGTTTCCTGATAGTGAAGCGGTAACCGGCGACACGCTTTAAGCTTCATGCCTGAGCGCATCATTTTATGTTGTAAATATAACAATGAATGTTATTTTTTTACCATATCCATTCGACAATCGGAATGCCCGTGGACAGTAAAAAATCCGACCGCATCAAATTGATCCAGCAGGCCCTGCAAGACCAGAAGGCCATTCACCTGAAGGAAATGGCCGCCCTGCTGGATGTTTCGGAGATGACCCTGCGCCGCGACTTGACCCGGCACCCCGACAAATTTCATTTGTTGGGCGGGCACATCACCCTGGCGTTCGATCCGGCCGAGGCCAGTGACTACAAGGTCACCGAGCAAGGCATGCGTCACGTGGAGGAAAAGCGGCGCGTCGGCAAACTGGCCGCCGCGTTCATTCAGCCAGGCGACACGGTATTTTTTGACTGTGGGACGACCATTCCTTTTGTCATTGACTTCATACCGGATGAGCTGGAGTTCACTGCTGTGTGCAACTCGCTCAACGTGCTGCTCAAGCTGCAGCAGAAACCCAATTGTTCCATCGTGCTGTGCGGCGGCACCTTTCATCGCAAGAATCAGGTGTTCGAGCACCACAGCGAAGCGACGATTCTTGATGGCATTCGGCTGACTTGGGCGTTTGTCTCGGCTGCGGGTGTCAGCGATGAACTCGGCGTGACCTGCTTCAACTTCAACGAAGTGGAGGTGAAGCAAAAGGTCCTGCGTCAGGCCCGGCATTGCATGCTGCTGGCCGACCATTCCAAGTTCGATGCCGTGCGTACCGCGCACTTCGCCACGCTGCAGGATTTCCACGTGGTGGTGAGCGACAAGAAGCTGCCCAAAGCCTATCGGGATTTGATCGAGGGGTATGGGGCGCGTTGGGTGGTGTGAGCAACGCCCAGTCAGTGGCGCTGCCCGGTGGGCAGTGTGCGGTGTGCGACACATTCCTGATCCGTAGGAGCCGCCGGGGGGCTCCACCGTGCTGGCGAAGGCGGTCTGCCTGCAAGCGGATCCGCAGCTGAGCCACCGCGTTCGCCACTGTCGTAACCTCCAGCAGCTCCTACAGTGAGTGCGTACAGCCTCGACGGCCGGGGCGCCCGCAGCGCCCACAGTGACTGCGTACAGCCTCGACGACCGGGGCGCCCGCAGCGCTCACAATGACTGCGTACAGCCTCGACAGCCGGGGCGCCCGCAGCGCCTACAGTGAGTGCGTACAGCCTCGACGCCCGGGCGTCGACTGATCCCTCAGCGTTTCAAATCTCCTTCCAGCTGCTGCACTTCTTCTGCGGCCAGATACCCCGTTGTCACGCTGAACGAGGCGCTCTGCCCTGCGTCCAACTCGCGCACATTGCCCTTGGTCTTTTCCGCCAGATAACCCTCCGGCTCGCAGGTCGCAGGCAGCACGAAGGCGGCCACTTGCTGATCGGCGTTATGCAATATCCATCGGGCCGCGTGATCGAACTGTGCTGGCTGGTAGCGCGTGTAAAACGCCGGGCCGTCGGGATGCTTGAGCAGAAAATGCGCGTTGCCCTGAGCGTCCGCCCGGGCGCCGTCGAAGAAGCAGACGATCTCCGGGTCGTACAGCTCGGGCGTTTCAAGGCTTTCAAGCCGCGCAGGATCCTCCGTCAATTCGGCCATGTACGCCGACCACGCCGGCGTGGGCTTTACGTGGGCGGGAACGCTGCTGCGCACCCGCGTACGCTCCACGCCCAGCGGTTCGACGAAACGAGCGCCGTCTACGTAGGCGTAGTTCATGTGCGCCATGTACATCAGCTCCATCGGCTTGCCGGCCAGGTTGCGCACGTCCATGCCGATGTCGAACAGCGCCGAACCTGCGCGCAAGGTCACACTGGGCATCGCGCGATAGTGGTCACCGAAGCCCATCACGTACTCGTATTCGCCGCCGAGGCGCAAGAACGGTCCGGCGGCATCCTCACCGACTTCCAGCCACGCCCGGTCCATGGGCGCGCAGGGCATCTCGCCGTGCAGCGGGTGGTCGTCATCCGGCGTCGGGCAGCCGTTGCGCAGCAGACCGCTGTGAAACATGAAGCAGCCGTAAGTACCAATCACCGTCGGGCTGGGGCGCGGCTGTTCGAACATGTTGCGCATGGTCAGGTCGCAGCCGTCAAACACCGCCGACCAGACCATCTGCCCCTGATAAGGCAACACCACGACCCGGCCCCGATTGTTTTCCAGCGCCAGGGCCTTCACACCGCTGGGGTAGGCCCAGGCCAGCACACGAAAGTCGGCCGATTCCAGCAGTGTTTTCTCATCCCCGCTGAAGAGCTCGGGGTACACCGAAATGGTGGTGCGCTTGTCACTCGCCATCATGATGCCGTCACCGCGCCAACGGGTGCTTTGGCGGTCAGCGGGTCACGCATGCATTTGATCGCGTAGGCCACGATCACCACGAAGCACAGCAACGGTACGGTGTAGGCAATCTGCATGTTGCCGTGGGTGGCATCGGACAGCAGGCCCTGGAAGATCGGCATTACGCCGCCACCAACGATGCTCATCACCAGCAGCGAGCCGCCGACGCCGGTGTCTTCGCCCAGACCGTCAATGGTCAGGCCGTAGATGGTCGGCCAGCAAGGGCCCAGGAAAATGCTCACGCCGACGGCCGCATACACCGCGCTGATGTTCGGCACCAGAATGGTGTACGCCAGTAGCACGATGGTCAGTACGCCGTAGATCGCCAGCACCTTGGCCGGGGACATTTTGCGCATCAGCAGGTTGGCAACCATCTTGCCGACAAAGTAAGCGGCGAAGGTGGTCAGCAGGAACCACGAGGCGCTGCGCTCGTTCATCCCGCCCATTTGCATGGCCAGGCGAATGGTGAAACTCCACACGCCGACTTGCGCGCCCACGTACAGGAACTGCGCCAGCACACCGAAGGTGAAGCGCGGGTTACGCCACAAACGCGACAGGCTCTGGCCGATGCTGCTGGATTTGACCTGGGTCTGGACGTTGCCTTTGCAGGCCGGAAACTTGGTGAAGGCGATCAGCACGAACATCAGGATCAGCACCGCGATCATCCATTTGTACGGCAGCAGCGTTGACTGGATCATCTGCAGTTGCTGGATGGCCGCCTCCGAAGCACTCATCTGCGTCAGTTGCTCGGTGGTCGCATCGGTGTCCTTGAACATCACGAAGCTGCCCACGTATACGCCGGTCATCGCCCCGAACGGGTGGAAGGTCTGCGAGATATTCAGGCGACGGGTGCCGGTTTCACGCGGGCCCATCAGCGTCGAGTAGGTGTTGCATGCGGTCTCAAGGAACGCCAGGCCGGCCGCGATGACGAACAGTGCCATCAGGAACATGCCGTATTTGGCCATTGACGCTGCCGGGAAGAACAGCGAGCAGCCCGCCATGTACAGCACCAGGCCGATGAGGATGGTGGTCTTGTAGCTGAAACGCCTGACGACCATGGCCGCCGGAATCGCCACGAAGAAGTAACCGAGGTAGAACGCCGATTGCACAAAGGACGTCTGCACGTCGCTGAGCAGGAAGGCCTTTTTAAAGTGCGCGATGAGCACGTCGTTCATGCTCGCCGCCGCCGCCCACAACGCGAAGCAGCAGCACAGCAGCAGGAAGGCGAACCACGGCGTGCGGTTCAGGTAGAACCCGTCCGGTGATTGTTGGAGCGCGGGCGTTGTCATTGTTGTTCTCCGGGAAGTGCAGGGAATACCCGCCCCACCGATCAGGCGATCGGCAGGGCGCGGCGGCTCAAAGGGTGTCGAGAAAGTGGCCGAACGCGGCAGCGTCCGGGTAAGAACTCTGGGTACCGAGGCCTGTGACCGAACAGGCGGAATAGGCCACCGCACGGGTCATGGCGTTGCGCATGTCGCCGTCTTCGCTCCAGTGGCGGGCGAAGCAGCCAATGAACGCATCGCCTGCGCCGGTGGTGTCGCGGGCGTCGACCTTGATGCCCTCAACGCGAAATTCGCCTTCTTCGCCCACGTACAGCGCGCCCTTCTCACCCAGGGTCACGATGACGTGGCGGATACCGTCCTGTACCAGTTGCAAGGCTGCGGCGCGTGCCGATTCAAGGGAATCGACGGTCTGCCCGGTGATCAACGCCAGCTCGGTTTCGTTGGGGATGAAAAAGTCCAGCTGCGACAGGTGCTCACGGCTCAAGCCTTTGACGGCCGGCGCAGGGTTGAGCAGCACTGGAATCCCGTTGGCCTTGGCGAATTCGATGGCGTAGTAAACCGTCTCAAGCTCGATTTCCAGCTGCAGCACGATCAGCGCGCAATCGCGCAGTGCCGCCTGTGCCGCATCGATGTCTGCCGGCTTCAGGTGCGCATTGGCGCCTTTGACGATGAGGATGCTGTTGTGCGAGTCGCTCTGCACGAAGATCGGCGCCACGCCACTGGAAACCCCGGGCACCCGCTGCACGAACTGGGTATCGATCCCGTAGCGGGTGAAGTTGGCCAGGGTGTTGTCGGCAAACATGTCGTCGCCAACCTTGCTCAGCATCAGCACGTCCGCCCCAAGCTTGGCAGCCGCTACAGCCTGGTTGGCACCTTTGCCCCCGCAGCCCATGGCGAAATTGGGTGCTTCGAGGGTCTCGCCCTGCGCCGGCATCCGGTCGATGTAGGTGATCAAATCCACCATGTTGCTGCCGATGACCGCGATCTTGTTCATGTGTGTGATTACCTTGTGCACCCGCTGGGCCCGGAAGATGAGCCGCCGTCGCGGTTTTATTTTTGTTATTTAAATAACATTTTGTGTGACTATTCAACCTATTTTTTCAGGTGCTCACAGGCGCTTGTGCGCCAGCGGCGAAAAGCGCACGCCGAGGGTCGTTGGAAGCCTTGAGACAGAGGCTTCGCAACCACCGGTCGTACAGACCACGGTTTAGCGCAAACGTTTGCGATGAGGGGATTTAATGTCGTTAGTTATGGTGCCGGGAGGCAGAACAGTTGATCTGGAGACGAGGCTGGGCAGCGCAAGAGGCAGGAAAAGCAGGGAGGGATCGATTGCGTGGTTTGCTGCCGCTTCGCGCCAGATCGCGGGCAAGCGCGCTCCTACAGGACCGCGATGCCACTCGACCCTGAGCGAAAGCCAGACGCGGATGGAGATGGCTTTTGATCCTGAGCGTAGGCCGCAGGAGCGCGCTTGCCCGGGAAGGCGTCAGGGCAAGCTGTCATTTCATCGGCAAGTGAAGCCGATAACTCCACAATTACATCAGGAAATAGAGCAGCACTATGTTGGCCACCAACATCGCCAGCGCCGTCGGTATCTGCGCTTTGATCACCGCGTATTTGTCCGGCAGCTCCAGCAACGCGGCCGGGATCAGGTTGTAGTTTGCGGCCATCGGCGTCATCAGCGTGCCGCAGTAGCCCGAAAACATGCCAATCGCGGCCATGACCGCTGGATTGGCGCCGTACATGCCCACCAGCACCGGCACACCGATGCCGCCCGTCATTACCGGGAACGCCGCAAAACCGTTGCCCATGACAATAGTGAACAGCGCCATGCCCAGCACGTACACCATCACCGCGACGAGCCGGAAATCAAGGTTGATGTACGCCGTTGCCAAGTGCGCCACCGCCTTGCCAACGCCAGCATCGTTGAACACCAGCCCGAGCATCGCCAGCATCTGCGGCAGGACCAGCGCCCAGCCCAATGCTTCGGTGAGACGCCGCGACTCGCGCATGGCTTGCACCGGCGTGTCCCGGGTCAGCCAGCACGCCAGCCCCAACGCCACCAGGCTGCCAATGCCCAGCGACACGAACGTGCTGTTGGCCGGGTCCAGTAAATAGACATCGCCGAACTTGACGTTCTTCAGCAGCACCGCACCGACCACGGTGACCAGGGGAATCGCCAGGGCCGGAATGAACAGTTTGTTCTTCAACCGCCCTGCACTCTCGCGCCGTGCCCGGTCATTGAGGTTCTCATGCTGGCCGAAACCCACGCCGCCGAACCCGGCAATGACCGCCATGACGATCACACCGACGCCCACCCACACCGGCGGCAGGCGCTCGCCCACCAGGAACGCGATGGCGAACAAGCCCCAGAACAGCCCTGTCGTCCAGCGCTTGGGATTGCTGCGATCAGTGACGGTCATGAACGCGGTGATCGCCAGAATCACGCCCGCCAGCCAGTAAAGGTAGTGAATGGAAATGATCATGGCGCGAGCTCCTTCCGCGCAGCGGAGCCTGGCGGCAGCGCCTGCAGTTCGCGGTCAAGGCGCTGATCGAAACGGTGCAGGCGGATGGCGTGGATGACGAACGCGCAAATCGCCGTCGGGATTCCCCAGAAGGCGATGTGCATGGGGTCAACGTCAATGCCCGAGCCCAGCAGAAAGGTGTGCATCAGGGCAATCGCGCCAAACGCCACAAAGATGTCCTCACCGAAGAACAGCCCGACGTTATCCGTCGCCGCGCACAGCGACAGCAGCTTGATGCGCAAGGCTTCGGGTAACTTGCCGAAGCCCGACTCAGCGGCACCCTCGGCCATCGGCGCGAGCAGTGGGCGCACCATTTGCGGATGCCCGCCCAGGCTGGTAAGCCCCAGCGCCGCGGTGGTTTCTCGCACGAACAGGTAAGCGATCAGCAAGCGCCCTGCCGTGGCACCGGTGAATCGGGCGATCCAGTTTTGTGCATGCAGACGCAGGCCGTGCCGCTCAAGCAGGCCGATCACTGCCAGCGGCAGCAGGATGATCAGCGGCAGTGTGCGGGTCTTGATGAAACCGTTACCGATGGTGGCCAGCAGGGTGTCCAGCGGCATGCTGGCTGCAAGACCTGTGGCAAGCGCGGCAAGCGCCACGACCAGCATGGGATTGAAGCGCAGGACGAAGCCCAGAACGATGACCAGCACGCCGAGCAGCGGCCAGAGGTTGATTGCGGTTTGCATGATGGGATTCTCGGTGGCGGTTGCGATACCTTGCTGGGACACAAATGAGAAACGGATTGGCGAAACGAGCCGACGGCAGCGCCCATGCTCAGCGTAGTCATCGCGCCGCCGGCCCATGGCACCGCAGTCAGCGCCGCGACGTCCAACGGGAAAAAACCGCTATGCCCGATAAATTTTTCTGTTGCCCGGGTGGCATGCAACCTGCTGCCGCGTCTGCAGATTATTCCGGCGGTGACAGCCTCGCGCGTCGATTCCACGAGCGTGCTGCACGTCTCCGGGCCTCCATTGTTCAAGGAGTTTTTTGGTGAACCTCAAGTTTCTGGAAACCTTCGTCTGGGTCGCGCGGCTTAAGAGCTTTCGCCTCACGGCGGAAAAACTGTTCAGCACCCAGGCGTCCATTTCCAGCCGTATCGCCGCGCTGGAAGATGAAATGGGCGTGCGGCTGTTCGTTCGAGATTCCAGGGGCGTGTCGCTGACCACCGAAGGCCTGCGCGTGCTGGAATATGCCGAGCACATCATGGACACCCTGCAAAGCATGAAAGCGGCCATCAAAGACCCGAACCAGGTGCGTGGCCGCATTCGTATCGGCGCCATGGATACGGTCATACACACCTGGCTCAGCCCGTTGGTAACACGCCTGATGAAGTGTTACCCGAATCTGGAAATCGAGCTGACCGCCGAGACCGCCAGTAATCTTTGCTCGCAGCTGGAGAAGGGTTATCAGGACATCATCTTTCAGACCGATGTGCTGCGCTTCGACAGCGCGCGCAATGCGGTGCTAGCGCGCTACCCCCTGCGCTGGGTGGTGCCGGCCGGATCGGCATTCGACCGGCCCGACGTCACCCTTGAAGAAATTGCCGAGGCGCGCATCGTCACTTTCTCGCGCAACTCGCGGCCGCATCAGGACATCCTCAACATGTTGCACAGCGCCCACATCGTCACGCCGCGCATCAACTGCGTAAACTCGGCATCGGCCATCACCCGGCTGGTGCGCGACGGTTTCGGCATCGGCGCACTGCCGGTCACGCTGGTGCACGGGGAGTTGGCCCAAGGCGTGTTGACCCTGATCGAAAACGTGCCGCTGCCGCCCGTGATGGACATCGTCGCCAGCTGGCGCACCGGCGCCGGCATGGAACTGGTAGAAGACATCGTCGGCCTGACCCGCGAGGTGGTGAACGCCTTCGCCGAGGAGATGCCAGAGGGGTTTGTGCTGCCAGGGGTTGGGCTGGAGGGATTGGATTCGCCCGCTTTACCGCACTGATGGCAGACGCAGATCCTGTGGGACCGACCCGGGGGTGGCGCTCCACCTTGCCCGCGAAAACGATCGGCCTGACACACCTGTGCGGTCTGGTCTGACGCATCGCGGGCAAGCGCCTCCTACAAGGGGATGCGGGGCCTCTGAGGGCGCGATCAGACGGGCCGACGGGCAAAAACAGTGCATTTAGACCGCCTGGATTAATACCCGCCTCGCCCCTCCAGCAGCGTGTCCAGCAACCACGTCCCTGCCGGGCCGAGGCTCTTTTGCCGGGACCAGATCACGTCGACCGCCGAGCTGCGCGGCCAGCCCGGCACCTTGAGTTCCCTCAACCGACCCTGACCGCAGGTGCTGACCAGCCAGCGCGGCAGCGCCGACCAGCCGAATCCAAAGATCGCCATGTCCATCAACAGCAAGTAGTTGGGCGCTGACCAGCTGCGTCGCGCCCCACTGGGCAGGTCGTCGGTGGGCACGCTTTCATCGACGATGGTGTTCAGGCGCAACGCCCGATGCTGCGCCAGGTGGCGGTAATCAACAGCCGTTTCGGCGGCCAACGGGTGGCTGTGGGAAACGAAGATGCCAAAGTCGGCGCGCTCGACAATGGTCGCGTAGCCCACTTCCGGCGGGTAGGAAGCCTGGGCGGACAGCAAGCCCAGGGACGCGCGTCCCGTCTGGATCAAGTTGATCGCGTCGCCATGCTCGGCAAACACGCACTCCAGTTCCAGCTCCGGAAAGCGTTGATCAAGCTCGGTCATGCGGGCCTGGAATTCGGCGAACTGATTGGCGTCGGACAGCACCAGTGTCAGGCGCGGTTCCATCCCTTCAACCAGACGGCCCGCCGCGCGACGCAGCGTATCGGAGGCGGCGAGCACATCCTCGATGCGCCCTTCCAGCGCCCTGCCCGCTTCGGTCAGCGCCGGATGGCGGGTCGATCGATCAAACAGTTCGACGCCGAGATCAATTTCCAGCCGTGAAATGGCCTCGCTGATGGTCGACTGGCTTTTGCCCAGACGCCGGGCGGCGGCGCTGAACGAACCCAGCGCGATGGTCTGGGCGAACGCTTCGAGGGCTTCGGGGGAATAGCTCACAGTGGACACCTCTGAACAGCACATAGCGCCGCCATCGGTTTTTCCGATGGGACCGATCTTCACTCTAGCCCATGGCTACCTGACAATGCACGCCTGCCCTCGTAAAGCGATTGCCCACATGCCCCTGCACACTCTGTCATCGAAGCCGGTCGCCAAACCGGTCGTTGCGCCCAAGTCCCTCAAGGAGCGCGCGCTGCATGCGCTGCTGTTCGAGCTGATTGGCGTATTGATGTTCGCCCCCGGGCTGGCCTGGGTGCTGGGGCAATCGATCGGCAAGATGGGCGCGATGACGGTGATGATTTCCACAGTGGCGATGCTCTGGAACATGGTTTTCAATGCGCTGTTCGATCGCCTGCGGGCCCGCGTTGGCTTCGCCATGAGCCTGAAAGTTCGAGCCTTGCACGCCATCAGCTTTGAAGTGGGTCTGGTGTTTATGGTGGTGCCGATGGTGGCCTGGTGGCTGTCGATCAGCCTGCTCGAAGCCTTTGTGCTGGACATTGGCCTGCTGCTGCTGTTTCTGCCGTACACGATGCTGTTCAACCTCGCCTACGACCGTCTTCGCGAGCGCCTGCTCGCCCGTTCTCGCCCCTGTATGGTTGATTGACCGCGGCGTAATTGGACTCCCGGAAACCCTCTTTATTGGCTATTCGGCGCATCGCGGCCCAAGCGTAAAGTCTCGCCACGTGAAGCGACAGTCGCTGACCCCTACGAAGAGACCCTTTGCCATGAACACACGAATTGCCTGGGCGCAGAAATCTCCGGAAGTCTACAAAGCCATGGCCGGCCTCGAAGTCGTGCTGAGTAAATCCGGGCTGGACCACTCATTGCTGGAGCTGATTCGCCTGCGGGCTTCGCAGCTGAATGGCTGCGCCTATTGCGTCAACATGCACGCCAATGATGCGCGCAAGGCCGGTGAGACCGAGGCCAGGCTGCAGACGCTCAGCGTCTGGGAAGAGACCGAGTTCTTCACCGAGAAGGAAAAAGTCGTGCTCGCCTGGGTTGAAAGCCTGACCCTGCTGCCCGTGCATCGCGCGCCGCAGCATCAATACGAAGCGCTGCTGGAGCATTACAGCGAGGCCGAAGTGGTCAACATCACATTGGCCGCGGCGACCATCAATGCCTGGAACCGCTTCGGTGTGGGCTTTGCGATGATGCCAGGCTGATACTCAGCGCGGTCCGGGCGACAGGACGGCGCTGTATGAGCCTGCTCGCCCACAGGCGTCGCTGTCGCCGCGCCCCCATTGACGGACGCACCTTTAAAAGATGCATCGATCCGGTGCCAGGCATCACACCCGCAAGAACCGGCCACTGATTGCCACACCCAGCAGCATGACGGCGATCACCATGAACGCCGCACCGAGGCTGCTCAGGTGGGCGACGAAACCAATGCCGGCAGGCCCCATCAAAATGCCGGCGTACCCCAGGGTGGTGATCGCCGGCACCGCGACGTTCTCCGGCATGGTTTTCTGCCGCCCGACCGCGCTGTAGAACACCGGCACGATATTGGAACAGCCAATGCCCACCAGCGCGTAACCGCACAGCGCGGCCTGCCATACCGGAATCAACGTGGCGACGGTCATGCCGGCCGCCGCGCACAAGCCTCCGAACAGGATGATTTTGTGCACCCCCAAACGCCTGACGATAGGATCGCCGCACAGGCGTCCGATCGCCATGGCCAACGCGAACACCGCGTAACCGAACCCTGCGTAGGACGGCTCGACCCCGCGCTGCGCGCTGAGGAACACGGCGCTCCAGTCGAGCATCGCGCCTTCAGTGAGGAACACCGTGAAGCACATCAGGCCGAGGAACAGCACCACGCCACGGGGAATCGCAAACGCCGGACCTCCCGCTTCGCCCCCATAGGGCAGCAAATGCGGCGCCGCCTTGTACAGCGCAATCGCAATGAAAAACGCCACTACGCCCATCGCCAGCCAGGGGAAAACACCGACGCTGAGCAGAGCCGAAACACCTGCCGCGCCCACAATCCCGCCACAACTGAAGAGACCATGAAAACCGGACATCATGGTCTTGCCGCTCGCCCGTTCGACGATGATGGCCTGGATATTGGTGATGCAACCCAGCGCGCCCATGCTCCCGCCATAAACGAAGAGTGTGAGCACCATCAACGGCACGGAGGTCAGTGTCGCCAGCAGAGGCAGACACAGGCAGGCGATGGTGCCCGTCAGCAGGATCAGGCGCCGACAGCCATAGCGCACGGTCATGGCGCCGGCCAACGGCATCGAAACAATCGAGCCGATGCCCAGGCACAGCAGCAACAGGCCGAGGCCAGCGTCGTCCAGCCCTAGCCGGCTTTTTGCATAAGGCACCAGCGGCGCCCATGCGGACATGCTGAACCCGGTAACAAAAAAAGCGATACGTGTGGAAAACTGCTCCAGCCGCCCCGGTACAACAGGCGCTGCGGTGCTGATGGAGGTCATTGCCGCTCCCTTGAATGCCTGGACGGGGACAGATTCATTTACGGTGAAGCGATGTAAACAAATGAGTCCCCCTCGAAATAGGGACCAGCCTAACAAAGCTTGAAACAATGCCGAAGAAGGGATGTTGAAGGGACCCGCCTCAAGAACGCCTCAACCGGTCAGGGACACACCGACGCGGAGTGTCGACGGATGCATGACCACGCGGGGCGTGGGGAACGATCGATTACTTCAGTGGGACCGGCGTCAGTCGGGAAGAGGCTTGTGCGTACCCCCATCATTCTGCGGCGCGTCGCTCGACGCCTTCCCGGCTAAAGCCGGTCCCACAAAGGCATGGCGCGTTCCTTCAATTAACCCCAAACACAGCCCCCACTGAATGGACACGATGCTTTAGTGGGACTGGCTTCAGCCGGGAAGCAGTTGATCTGCTTTAAGAGCGCTTTTGATCTCCGTACGCAAAAATCCCAGTCACCGCCAATCGCGACTTGGGTGCAGGCTGAACGCAGGTCTCGTGGAGTGGGCCGAGCGGCATGGATGCCGTGAGAGCCGCCCCCCGCCATGGATGGCGGATGGCGGCGGGCCCACGGAGCGAGAGCGGAGTGAAGGAACCCCGACGAAGGAGGGGCCAAACCAGGAGCAGGCACTTTTGGTTACTTTTAGTGCTTTTTAAAAGTAACTCGCCGAAGGCGAAACCCGAGGCCGTTAGGCCGAAGCCCTTGATCTCAAGGACTTTGATCTGGTCACGCCCTCCAAGCCGACTGCCGAATGATCTGCACGAAATTCATCGGCTTGAACCCAGGATCTTCATCCACCAATACATCCGCGTTCACCGTACCAAACGTCGTATCAGGCTTATGCCGAAAGCCATCGGCAAACGCGCACAAAATGCACGCTTTGAAGTCCTCGCCGCGCGGGTGCGCATGGGTCACTACCTCACGCTGCTCCTCGCTGAACTGCGCGTAGTTGATGCCCAGCACGTCCATCTCGACGCCCGCCGTTACCAGCGCAACGTTCGGCCGCAAGTGCTCGGGGACACCCGGCGTCGTGTGCAACGCGATCGACAACCAGACCTGCTCCATATCCCCCTCAGACAACCCGAACGGCTGCATGAACGCCCGCGCGGCGTTGGCCGAATCCACCTCGAAACGCAGGTCCGCACTGCGATGCTGCTCCACCAGACCAAGGTCATGAAACATCGCACCGACATAAAGCTGCTCGGCGTCGTACTTGAGGCCCTTGCGCTCACCCGTCAGCGCGCCCCACAGAAACACCCGCCGTGAATGGTTGAACAGCAGGTCGCCCTCCTGATCGCGAATGTATTCGGTGGTCGCGCGCGCCATCGCGCTGTCAGGAAGGGTGATACCGGCGATCGATTGGGTCATGGGGGTGTTTCTCCAGCAGCCGCGCCGGTATGGCGCGTTGAGAAGAAGTCTGGGCGTGCGTGCAGATCGGCTCAATCGGCACGCGGTCTCGTTCTCTGCCAAACGTGCATCGTTTACTGCCAGCCCATCTGGGGTTTACCAGATTGCTGCGGACCTCCCACGGCCGCTCGGATAAACTCTGCTCGTTTTTTGCGACTGCGTGTCCTTCAAGTGTGCCGCCAGAGCCACCGTCATAAGCAATCCTGCACCTGATTCTGATTCATCGAAAAACAAGGAGCCCCTGTGTACAAGGGTGTTGCGTTATCGGTCATGGCCTCCTGCCTGTTCGCGGTCATGTACTACTACACCTCACTGCTGAAGCCATTGAGCGGTGAGGAAATCTTCGGTTGGCGCATGCTGCTGACCCTGCCCTGCGTGACGCTGTTCATGCTCTCCAGCGGAGACTGGAAACTCGCCCGCGCGCTGGCCGTGCGAGTGCGCCAGACCCCCGCGCTGCTGGCCGCGATGGCGTTGTCGGCGGCGCTGATGGGCGCGCAGTTGTGGCTGTTCATGTGGGCGCCGCTGCACGGTCGCAGCCTGGAGGTCTCGCTCGGCTATTTTCTGCTGCCGCTGACCATGATCCTTACCGGCCGCCTGGTGTATGGCGAGCATTTGTCACGCTTGCAGAAGATTGCTGCCTGCTGTGCGCTGGTCGGCGTCGGCAATGAGCTGCTGCGGCTGGGCAGCTTTTCCTGGGAAACCCTGCTTGTGTGCCTGGGTTATCCGCTGTATTTCATACTGCGGCGCAAACTCAAGACCGATAACCTTGGTGGCTTGTGGTGGGACATGTTGCTGATCCTGCCCGTGGCGGTGCTGTTCATCTGCCAGGGCAATCCGTCGGTGGTCGAACAATTCCCACGCTTCTATGTGCTGATTCCCGTGCTGGGGGCGATCAGCGCGTCTGCACTGGTCAGCTACATTCGCGCCAGCCGCCTGTTGGCCTTCAGCGTGTTCGGTTTGCTGAGCTACGTCGAGCCGGTGCTGCTGGTCGGCGTCGCCCTGCTGCTGGGTGAATCCATCAGCCGTGATGAATGGCTCACCTACCTGCCGATCTGGCTGGCGGTGATGGTGCTGGTCGGCGAAGGCGCAAAGCACGTACTGGCGCAGCGACGCCGCAACAGCGTGTGAGTGGCTATCGACAAGTGCCCAGTACCACAGCGCGTCTGCCGAATGTCAGCCTTCGGGAGCGAGCTCGCTCCCACGGGATCGTCGGTTGACTCCGCATCTTCTGTCAGCGTCCGAAGCGTGCCAGTTGCATCTCCTGCAACCGGCTCAACGTGCGCCGGAAGGCGAACGCCAGATAGCCCTCGGTATACAGCTCGGTCATCGGCAATGCCGCCTCGATGTACAGCGGCACCTTGCGGTCATAGCATTCGTCGACCAGCGCGATGAAACGCCGCACGCCATCGTCATAAGGCGATAGCTGCGGCAGTTCACGGTCGCCCGCGGTCACCTGTTCGACACCATCCTCGGTGCCTCGGGCAATGCGCCCCTCGCGCTGGGGAGCGCTCAGCGCCGGAACGTCACTCAACAGCACAGCCTTGTAGCGGTCACACAGCTCGATGAAATCCATCGCCGCCAGCGGTTGCTCGCACAGCTCGGCATAGCGGCACCAGACCACCGTGCGACTGCTGCGCACCACTGGCACATGCCGCCGCCCCAGTGGCACGGGTTGAATTGACACGGATTCACCGCTGCTCAACGTCTCGAACACCTCGACCAGCGCACTTGGGCCCGCCTCGGATTTGACCCAGTAACGCTGCTGCGCCTGACCGGGATGCAGCCGATGGTCTTCACCGCCGTCCACCGAGACGACGTCCATGAAGTGGTTGATCGCTGTGATCGCGGGCACGAAACGCTCGCGGTTATGACCGGTGGCATAAAGCTGTTCGGGCAATTGGTTGGAGGTGCAGACCAGCACCACGCCCTCCTCAAACATCGCACGCAGCAGCCCGCCGAGAATCACCGCATCGCCGATGTCATTGACGAACAACTCGTCGAAGCACAGCACGCGCACGTCCTGCGCCAGCTCCCGGGCCAGGATCTGCAGCGGTTTGGCCACGCCAGTGAGCTGGAACAGACGCTGATGCACCCAGCGCATGAAGTGATGAAAATGCTGGCGACGAGCAGGCACTTGCACGCTCTCGTAAAAACGGTCCATGAGCCAGGTCTTTCCGCGCCCGACCGGGCCCCACAGGTACACGCCTTTAACGGCGCCGCCCCGCTTGCCGTCGTGCAACGCCTGCCAGCAGGCTTGAAGGTGCAGCGCCGCATTGCGCTGCGCCTCGTCCGGCTGAAAACCCTGCGTGTCGACGGCGTGTTGCCAGGCATCAAGAGGAGAAAGAACAGTCATTTAACGCTTCACTGCACAGAGGAGTTTTGATCATGGCGTCTGGAATACGAAGCGCCCAACAGATAAAAACAGCCGCCGGCGATGATGAACGCCGCCAGCATGTAAAACATGAAATGTGCCGACTGGCTCGCCAGGGCAAACCCGCACAGCACCGGCCCCAGAGCGCCGCCGAGGTTGGACAGGTTCTGCGCCCCGTAATACATACCGCGCAAATGCGTCGGCGCAATCCGGTCGATGAACATGTATTCGGCCGGAAACACGATGATTTCGCCAAGGGTGAACACCGCGACAGCCAGCGACCAGTGCAGCACCGTGGTCGACATCGCAAACCCCACCACGCCCATCAGGAACAGGCTGAACCCTGCGGTCAGCCATTGGTTGAGGTACTGATGGCTGATGCGCTTGCCGACCACGTATTGCAGGCAAATCACCACGGCAGCATTGACGGCGACGACTGAGCTGATCACTTGATAAGTGAATTCCGGCGTGCGGGTGGTGACCAGGTATTGCGACAGGTAGGCCGTGAACTGACCGAACACCACGGCGCTGAGCACACCGCCGATGGTAAAGCAGACCAGGCGATGATCCTTGAGCAGAATGCGCCCCACCGCGATGAAGGAAATCGGCCCATTGGCCGGGTCCGCCGAACTCAGCTTGCGGTCACCGTAAAGCGCGTAGACAAGGAAGAAACCGAGTCCCAGCAGCGCGGACATGACGAACGGCAGCTTCATGTTCCAGTGCGCCAGGCCGGCGCCAATGAAGGGCCCGACCGCATAGCCAATATTGATCAGCGTGTAGCGCACCGAGAACACCTTGCTTTGCTCGCTCACCGGCAGCAGCTTGCCGAAGGCGGCCTTGACCACGATATCAACCACCGCGTACGCGAAATTGAACGACACCAGAAACAGAAAGAACAGCCAGAGTTTGCTGGTCACGCACATGCCGATAAAGCCGGCCACAAAGAACCCGGTGAAGCTCAGAATCAGGCGATAACTGGACAGTTTGTCGGTGAGATAACCGCCATACAGGCTCAGCAACGAACCGACGATCAGCGCACCGCCGACGATCATCCCGATGTCGCTCATGCTCAGGACGAAGTTGGAGGACAGGTAGATCACCAGATAGGGCAGCGTAATGGCCCTTCCCAGCGTCAGAAAAAGCGACGACGAAAGCAGGAGATTGACTGAAGCTGGGTAGTGCTTGAGCGCAGCGAGCATCCGTGTCCAATCCTTTATGACAGGCCGGGCAAGTCGGCCGTATTTTCGGGTCAAACATGGTTACACAATCGGGGTTGACTGGACACCTGCACGATCCATCGCGGTGCCATGTCGAGGCTCAAGCGGCTGGCCGTGCGCGTTCACATTCCGTAACATCGCCCCCTTTTGCGCATTGCACGTCAGGTATTTCATGAAACCCGCCCGTCTTCGTGCCGACGTCCTCGCCGGCCTTACCACCTCTTTCGCCCTGGTGCCCGAGTGCATCGCTTTTGCCCTGGTGGCGCACCTCAATCCGCTGATGGGCCTGTACGGCGCCTTCATCATTTGCACGCTGACCGCCCTGTTCGGCGGGCGTCCCGGCATGGTCTCGGGGGCGGCAGGTTCGATGGCCGTGGTCATCGTGGCGCTGGTGGTGCAACACGGCGTGCAATACCTGCTGGCGACAATTCTACTGGGCGGGCTGGTGATGATCGCCTTCGGCTTGCTGCGCCTGGGCAAACTGGTGCGGATGGTGCCCTACCCGGTCATGCTCGGTTTCGTCAACGGCCTGGCCATCGTCATCGCGATGGCGCAACTGGAGCATTTCAAAAGCGGGGAATCCTGGCTCAGCGGCACGCCGCTCTATCTGATGATCGGCCTGGTGGCCATGACCATGGCGGTGGTGTATCTGCTGCCGCGTCTGACCCGTTCAGTGCCGCCAGCGCTGGTTGCGATTCTCGGCGTTGGCCTGCTGGTTTACCTCTTCGACCTGCCGACGCGCACCCTCGGTGACATGGCGCACATCGCGGGTGGCTTGCCCGGCCTGTCACTGCCGGACGTGCCGTGGAACCTCGACACCCTGCGGGTCATTGCGCCCTACGCCATTCTGATGGCACTGGTCGGTCTGCTGGAAACCCTGCTGACGCTGAACCTCACCGACGAAATCACCGAGAGCCGTGGCTACCCCGACCGCGAATGCGTGGCCTTGGGCGTGGCCAACATCGCCTCGGGCCTGTGCGGCGGCATGGGCGGCTGCGCCATGATCGGACAGACCGTTATCAACCTCAGCTCCGGTGGCCGTGGTCGTCTGTCGGGGATCGTCGCCGGTGTGATGATTCTGATGTTCGTATTGTTCCTGTCGCCGCTGATCGAGCGCATTCCGCTGGCGGCGCTGGTCGGCGTGATGTTCGTGGTGGCGCAGCAGACCTTCGCCTGGGCATCGCTGCGGGTGCTGCGCAAAGTCCCGTTGAACGATGTCTTTGCGATCATCGCGGTGACCATCGTCACCGTGCTCACTGACCTGGCGACTGCTGTTCTGTTCGGCATCCTCATCGCCGCCCTCAACTTCGCCTGGCAGCAGGCCCGCGAGCTTTATGCGGACAGCCACGTCGAGCCCGATGGCAGCAAGATGTACCACCTGCATGGCACGCTGTTCTTCGCTTCAACGACGCCGTTTCTCGATCAGTTCGATCACCTGAACGACCCGCAGCACGTCACCCTGGACTGCCGCCACCTGATCTTCGTCGACTATTCGGCAATCGCTGCGCTGAAAACCCTGCGCGAGCGCTATCAGAAAGCCGGCAAGCATCTGCGCGTGGTGCATCTGTCGGAACGCTGCAAGAAGCTGCTCAAACGCGCAGGCGTCCAGCACGCCTAAGCGACTGGCTGCTAGCGACAGGCTTTAACGGAGGGCGCTCAGCAGGTCCTCGGTTGCCACCACCTGCGCATATTCGCCGTGCAGGTTCGCCAGCGACATGGCATGGATGTCCTCGGCGCTGCGCGGCTGGCCGAAAAAGTCCGCGCCGTCGAAGGTGTAGCAGGCATCGTGAGGCACGATGACCTCAAAGCCCAGATTGCCGCCGGTGCGCGCGGTCGACTCCACCGAGTTGTTGGTGACGACGCCAACAATCACCACCTGATTGATTCCGTCCGCACGCAGCCAACCTTCCAGCGCCGAATGGCAGAACGCATCGGGCACCTGTTTGTGCAGCTCGCCCTCACCGTCCCACGGCGCAAACGCCGGTTGAAACTCGACGCCCGATTGCTGCGGCCAGAACACCGAGTCGGGAGAGCGGGAGAAATGCCGGACGTGGATGACCGTCCGCGCGCTGTCACGCCAGGCGCTCAACAACGCGAGCATCTGTCGCTCGGCGTCCGGATTGTTGCGCCGTCCCAGCTTGGGGTGATTGATGCCCTGCTGCATGTCGATAAGGACCAGCGCGGCCTTGGGGTGGATATGCATCGTTATTCCTTTTGCCTTATCAGGATGCCCAACGGGGGCTGTCGGGTTACACAGCGCTGAAATGCTGCGCCCAGTTTTGCTCGGCGAACTGTTCAATCATGAAGTCGACGAAGGCGCGGGTCTTGCCCGGCAACAGGGCGTGCCCACTGTAATAGATGGAGATGTTGCCGTCCTCGACATACCACTCCGGAAGCACTCGCTGAAGTGCGCCGCTGCGCAGATACGGCAGCGCAAACGGCATGCTCACCAACGCAACGCCCAGCCCCTGCCCGGCAGCCCGACACGCTGCCTAGGAATCGCTGAGAGTCATGCGCACTTTCATGCGCAACGGGCTCTGTGTCTGGCTGCGATGACTCAAGGGCCAGGAACGAATCCGCCCGGTCTGCGGCGAACGGATCAGGATTCCGTCGCAATCGTGCAAATCATCTGGGTGCTCGATATCTGTGTTGGCCTGTAGCCATTCCGGCGATGCCACCAGCACACGGTGAGCAGGCGCCAGCTTGCGGGCGACCACGCCTTGCGGGAGTTCGAAGCCACCGCCGATGGCCGCGTCGAAGCCCTGCCCGATCAAGTCCACCTGACGGTTATCGAAATGCCAGTCAGGGATGATGGCCGGATAACGGCGGAGGAATTCGGCCAGCAGAGGCACCACGTACAGGCAGCCAAACAGGGTGCCGACGCTGACTTTCAGGGTGCCGGCGGGAGAGCCTTCGGCGCTGGCCAGGTTGGCGACGGCGTTCTGGATGGTGTTCAGGCTGGCGCTGACCTCGTTGAGGAAGCGCGCGCCCGCCTCGGTCAGCGTCAATTTGCGGGTGCTGCGCTGAAACAATCGTACGCCAAGCTTTGCCTCCAGCTTCGCGACACTTTTGCCTACCGCGGCGGGGGTCAGGCTCAAGCGCCGCGCCGCCTCGGCAAAGCTGCCGACCTCGGCGCTGCGCACGAAGCACTCGATGCTGCTGAAGTTATCCATCGCACCCACTCACAACTTTTGGTTTACACAGACTATCGTGAATACCGGCTACCGCGGCGGTAATGCCCGGCAGATACTCATGCCCATCCACTCAAGCCCTACCGTTAACGGAGAGCAACATGACTCACCCCACTAATCTGATCGGCAAAACAGCACTGGTACAAGGCGGCTCCCGCGGCATTGGCGCCGCCATCGTAAAACGTCTGGTGGCACAAGGCGCAGCGGTTGCCTTTACTTACGTCAGCTCTCAAGCAAAAGCCCAGGAGTTGCAGGACAGCGTCACGGCAGCGGGCGGTAAAGCCCTCGCAATCAAAGCTGACAGCGCCAACGCTGAAGAGATAACCAGCGCTGTCGACAGGACAGTCGAGGCGTTCGGCGGACTCGACATCCTCGTCAACAACGCCGGCGTGCTGGCGATTGCCCCGCTCGACGAATTCACCCTCGAAGACTTCGACCGAACCTTGGCCATCAACGTACGCAGCGTGTTCATCGCCAGTCAGGCGGCAGCGCGGCACATGAAAGAAGGCGGTCGCATCATCAACATCGGCAGCACCAACGCAGACCGCATGCCCTTTGCAGGCGGCGGCGTCTACGCCATGAGCAAATCGGCGCTGGTCGGCCTGACCAAAGGCCTGGCCCGCGACCTCGGCCCGCGCGGCATCACCATTAACAATGTACAGCCAGGCCCGGTGGACACCGACATGAACCCGGCCGATAGCGACTTCGCTGACTCACTGATGAACCTGATGGCCGTCCCGCGCTATGGCAAATCCGAGGAGATCGCCGCCATGGTCGCCTACCTCGCCGGGCCGGAAGCCGGATACGTAACCGGCGCCAGCCTGACCATCGACGGCGGCTTCGGCGCCTGATCCCTGCGCGGTGGCCATAAAGGGCAAGCCTCGGACCTCGATGAGCATCCGGGGCTTTGCGCTTCTGGCTTAAGCGCATGAAAATTCTGAAAAAAAGTTTTGCCTTCGGGAAAGCTTTCGACTACATTAGCGCGCCTCGACAGACTGAACGTCTGACGAGACACGGTGAAGTGTCCGAGTGGCTTAAGGAGCACGCCTGGAAAGTGTGTATACAAGAAATTGTATCGAGAGTTCGAATCTCTCCTTCACCGCCACATTTAAAAAATCCCCGCAGGCTGTCAGCTGCGGGGATTTTTGTTTATGAGGCCCTTACATTTCCAGTACGAGGTTGGCTATCCGACTGGCCTGGATCAGCAACGTGCGCTCCCTTCCCGGCATAGCCGCTCACTCCCGCTCATCCTTTTGGTCCAGGCTCACCCTGTACGATGTGAGACCATCGGCCTTGGTGTATTGCTTGCTGAAATAGCGATATACCACCCCCTTCACTGTAATACCCACGCCGTTGAGCGTATCGCTGACCACTACGTCCTCCAGGGCGCTGTCCGTGATCAGGAATGAGTTGCGGTCATTAAGCGCCTGAAGAATTTCTTCATCAGAACCCATGATCGGGTCAGTCAGGTAAAACCTTAAAGTGTCCAGGTCAGTGGCAGGCGCGCCATAATGAGTGATGTACATCCACGCACCGCCGTTTAGCTTTTGTTTCAATACAAGGTCATCTGCGTCCGCCATTCCACTCAGAACATGCACAAGCAAGTAGTAGATAAGCACCGCACTTCCAAGCATCCAAAAAAGGTACTTGTAAATGCGACCGCTGTTAATAGCCTTTTGATTTTGCATATTCTATACCCTGCATGATCCAGTATTGATCCTTGGGATCGTCCCCGAAAGGTGGTCTCCAATACCAGGCTCCCCAGTCTTTATCCGCGCTTTGGGTGTTTGCGCTAGTGTGGCTGTTCAATCGGTTATCCACCCAGAATGTCTCTGCTCCAGGCTCAAAGCTCGCACTCATAACCTGAACCGAATAAAACACACATATCAAAATACGTGAAGTCGCCATCGCCACTTTCGGAAAAAGGTGAGGAACATTGACAGAAATTTAGTTGATTACGAAAGCTGCAATAAACAAGTAGTACACAAGTTGTTTAAAGCGGCACTGATTAACGGCATGCAGATATATCCGCGTTTCAACATGCTGCCGGACTTCGAGCCAGCACCTCGGAACAATGTGAGCTTGGGCTCCCTCTGATGATGCCTTGGCACTTCCTCACCCGACACCCGCAAGCGGAGGTGCTGCACCCCTGTGCATTCTCCATGCAGGGCCGCTGACGGAATGCGCAGGCTCAGCATTTTGACGCCTTGCGCGCTTCCCAGCCCTGACGAGTGCCAGGTCTGACGCTCTAAACGGCCAAAGCCACCCGTGATGTTGAATTTTTCCACGCAAAGCGTCGGAAAAATCGCCATTTGAGTGCATGAGCAGTTACTGTCTACTCATCGTATGAGCTTGAATTGTTCCAACACCCACATGTGGCTCGCTTTGCATACGAGAAAACAGCCCGTGTTCCGGCCCCCATTGCGCACCCGCTTTCACAACGAGCAGGGTGCGAATTCGCAGGAGAAGGTTGATGAATGGTATCGGTAAGCGTTTGAGACAAGAGAGAAAACGGCTGAAGCTGACCCAAAGCGCGCTGGGCGCCATCGGTGGCGTCGAGGCCAATGCCCAGGGGCATTATGAAAGCGGGCAGCGTTTGCCCAGGGCGGATTATCTGTTCCGAATCGCCGCGGCCGGGGTCGACATCACCCGTGTTGTCACCGGCGTGGAAGCGACGGCCCGCAAAGAGATTCCGGTGTTCCCGGCAGCGCAGGACAGCCAGAGCCTGGACAGCGACGAAGACCTGGACAGTTCGGAAAGCATGGTGAAAATCATCAGCCAACTGCGTCAGAGTCTGTGGATTACGGCTAATGCCTTGTGCGAAGTCACCCGACTGGTGGATTCCGAGGAGCCCCGCTCCAGCACCGACCACGTGGAAGATCACCTGAAAGTGCTGCAAGGCGACGCCGACATGTTCGCAGCGTTGGCACTGGCCAAGGTGCAACGAGCGGCACACGAGACGCACTGACCCTAATTCCCAAATCCTGACATTACGCCTCCGGGATGGTAGCCTTGCGCCATCCACGGAGGTCTCGATGATTCAATTCTCTACGCTCTTCAACGCTGGACTGGCGTTGTCCGTTCTGCTCACCGCGAATGCTGCCAACGGCGAAGTCTTCAAGTGTGTCGCAGCCGACGGCACGACCCGTTTTGCGTTCAGCCCATGCCCAACGTACGTCGGTGAATCCACCCTGCAACGACCGGGACCGGCGCGCATCTCCAGCGAATGGGAAGAATCTGACTTTCCGTACCGCCTGAACAAGAACGCCACCGAGATCCTGCAGATCAGCCGACGCCGCAAGTTGGTGATCACCAACGAACGGGAAATTGCCGATCGCCTTCAGAGCATCCGCCCGCCTCCCCCGGCCGCCCCCTCAACCTGCATCGCGCCCCGCTACGACAGCGCCTGCTTCGATCCCTCCGGTGGTCGCGTGCGACAGCCCACGAAAAATGGCCTGATCAAATCCGCAGGTAACTGACCCCTCTGCCCCCTCTCCCACAATCAACGCTCGTGGCTCGTGGCTTGCGGCTTGCGGCTTGCGGCTAAGCGCTTGCCGCTTCAAATACTTGTCAATTTTCTGAACTAAGTTTTTACGGCTGCGGATGTGATGCCCAGGGCGAGCTGCTTAAAGTCAGGCCCCATCGCCAGAATCACAAAAACGAGACGGCCATGACTTCCGACGACCCCCGCCACGACGCAGTTTCACGCGCGGCACGCACGCTGATTGAGGCGTTTGCCAGCAACGATACGGATGCCTATTTCGACGCATTCACTG
The DNA here is from genome assembly GCF_000759445.1 of Pseudomonas lutea. Lineage (NCBI taxonomy): Bacteria > Pseudomonadati > Pseudomonadota > Gammaproteobacteria > Pseudomonadales > Pseudomonadaceae > Pseudomonas > Pseudomonas lutea. The sequence continues at coordinate 192,710 of NZ_JRMB01000001.1, read as the reverse complement.
AAGACGCCACCTTCCTTTTTCACACGCTGCCGGCCCCTCTGTTGTCGCGCGCCGCCTATCGGGAGGTGTGGGCTGGCTGGCAAGCCGACGGTTTTGCCGTACTGAGTTGCGCGTCACGCAACGCGCACATCAGCCTTCAGGGCGAGCTGGCGATTTTCATGCACGACGTCGACACGCACGTGCGCTTCGGCCATGAAGACACTCATTCGAGCGAGCGCGAAACCATCGTCTTCAGGCAGTACGGTGATCGCTGGCTGGCCTGTCACGAGCATCTCTCCGTACAGTCGGGCTAGCCCGTTACTCCATTCCGGCGAATGGCCCGCAGAGGCCGTCGCACTCACTACGCAGCACTTTCAATGATTGATGGTCGCGATGGCGACCACTGCCAATGCCACGATCGTTAAACGATCGAGAGAACGGGCCAGCGCTCGCCGCCGGCCTTATAACAACACGACAGCGCGCAGGAACCTCCCATGACCCACCCCGCCAACCGAATTGAAAGTTTCGGCGTCGAGCAAATCCCCGATGCCGAGCGCGATGCCTCGCCACTTGACCTCTTCCGTCTGACGTTCGGCGGGGCCAACACTTTCGCCACTGCCGTGCTGGGCAGTTTCCCGGTGTTGTTCGGCCTGTCGTTTCAGGCGGGCGTCTGGGCGATTCTGCTGGGCGTCGTGCTCGGGTCGATCATCCTTGCGCCGATGGGCCTGTTCGGCGCCCTCAACGGCACCAACAACGCCGTTTCGTCCGGTGCCCACTTCGGCGTTCACGGTCGCATCGTTGGCTCGTTCCTGTCACTGCTCACGGCGGTTGCGTTCTTCTCTCTGTCGGTGTGGAGTTCCGGGGATGCCCTGATCGGCGGAGCGAAGCGCATGACCGGTCTGCCGGAGAATGACCTGACCCTGGGCCTGGCGTATGGCGTTTTCGCGGTGCTGGTACTGGTGGTGTGCATCTACGGTTTTCGCTTCATGCTGTGGGTCAACAAGATCGCCGTGTTCGCCTCAAGCCTCTTGTTCCTCCTAGGGATATTCGCCTTCAGCGGCAGCTTTGACGCAGGCTTCGCCGGCACGCTGAATAACGGCAGCGAAGGCTTCTGGGCAGCGTTCATCGGCGCTGCGTTGCTGGCCATGAGCAACCCGGTGTCCTTCGGCGCGTTTCTCGGCGACTGGTCGCGCTATATCCCGCGGCAGACGTCGAAGAAACGCATTATGGCGTCGGTGTTTCTGGCGCAGCTGTGCACGCTGATTCCATTCCTGTTCGGGCTGTGCACGGCCACCATCGTCGCCACCCAGGCGCCGCAATACATTGCAGACAACAACTATGTCGGCGGACTGCTCGCCGTGTCGCCCGGCTGGTTCTTCCTGCCGGTGTGCCTGATCGCGATCATCGGCGGTATGTCCACCGGGACAACATCGCTCTATGGCACAGGCCTGGACATGTCGAGCATGTTTCCGCGCCTGCTCAGTCGTGCCCAGGCCACGATCCTGATTGGCATCGCCGCGATTGCCTTTATCTTCATCGGTCGGTTCGCCTTCAATCTGGTGCAGAGCGTGTCGACCTTCGCGGTGTTGATCGTGACCTGCACCTCGCCGTGGATCATCATCATGGTGCTGGGCCTCATCGTTCGGCGTGGCTTTTATCACCCGGCGGACTTGCAGGTGTTCACTCGGGGGCAAAGCGGCGGTCATTACTGGTTCGAGCACGGCTGGAACTGGCGCGGCCTGGGTGCGTGGATCCCCAGCGCGGCGGTGGGTCTGTGCTTCGTCAACTTGCCGGGGCAGTTCGTCGGTCCGCTGGGTAACCTGGCCGGAGGTATCGACATCAGCCTGCCGATTACCCTGGGCCTTGCAGCACTGCTCTACATCACGCTGCTGCGCACGTTCCCGGAACCGGTTGGCGTATATGGCGCGCACGGGCCGCATCCGCTGTTGGGCGACAATGCGCACCGCAATGTGAAGAAACCCATGGCGATCGACTGATTTTCCGACGCTCTTGAACAGGGGCCTGCTTTGAAGCAGGCGCTTTTCATCGAGCGCCGTGTGATCCATGCCACCCCGACCGACGGGCCATCGGTGACTGGCGCGGGCGAATGACATCCCGCACAATCCGGGCTCACCTCAATTTCCATTCACTGCAATACGTCAGCTCGACCCACAGGAGATCACCCCCGCATGAACGCAAACGACTGGACCGAAGCTGCCTTGGCGAAGTACATCGTGACCAATCCGATGTTGCAGGCTGAAATCCAGGACTTGAGCCCCAAAGAGCAGCAACAGCAAACGCTCTGGGCCTTTGAGGATGAAGCGGAAAGCCTGGGCATCCCGACCTGGGAACTGGCATTGACGTTCATCGCCGAAACCCCGGAGCAGCTCAAGGAGCTGCGTCTGGCCGCACACAAGGAAGCCGCCGAAGCGCTGGACATGGACTGGGAAGAATACTGCGAGCTCAACGAAGTCGAAGTTTAGCCCCTCCCTCTCCCTCGGGTCGCCAGGCTGGGTGACCCGCACCCTCTGACTCCCCGGTCATCCTTTGTGCTTTACCTCGCACCGCCGGGTGAGTAACGTCTGCGCCACTTCAAAACAACAAAGGACGTGCTCCATGAGTGACTTGGTCGCCTATCAGCTGGACGACGGCGTTGCGACGCTGACCTTGGCCAACGGCAAGGTCAACGCCATCAGCAATGATGTGGTCGCTGCGTTCAACGCCGCCCTTGACCGCGCCGAGCAAGACCGCGCCGTGGTCATCATCACCGGCCAGCCGGGGATCCTCTCGGGCGGCTACGATCTAAAAATCATGACCTCATCCGCCGAAGCGGCGATGGGCCTGGTGGCCGAGGGCTCTACGCTCGCGCGGCGCATGCTGTCTTTCCCCTTCCCTATCGTCGTCGCGTGTGGCGGTCATGCGGTGGCCAAAGGCGCATTTCTGCTGTTGTCTGCGGACTACCGAATCGGCGTTGACGGCCCGTTCAGTATCGGCCTCAACGAAGTGCAGATCGGCATGACCATGCACCACGCCGGTATCGAACTGGCCCGTGACCGCCTGCGCAAAAGTGCGTTCGGCCGCTCGGTGATTTGCGGCGAAATGTTCGACCCCAAAGGTGCGCTGCAAGCCGGCTTCCTGGACAAGGTGGTCGCGCCTGACGAACTCACCGAAGCAGCGCGCACCGTGGCGCTGCAACTGAAGAAGATCAACATGCGCGCGCACAAGCAGACCAAGCTCAAAGTGCGCAAGGAACTGCTTGAAACCCTCGACCGCGCCATAGAACTGGATCGCCAGATCCCCCTTTGACCCGGCACGGCATCGCGCTGGAACCTCGCAGCGCGTTGTCCTGAAATATCCCGTTAAATTCCTCTGCCCCGCCCGGGCCATGTTCGATTGCCGACTTCAGTGCACACCCGTACACTGCGCGGCTTTTCGCCTGCCGGGTGGGTTTTGCATGCTGTTTGTTCTGCGTATGTTGCTGATGGGTCTGCACTTTATCGCTGCGGGCGTGCTCGGGCTGCTGCTCGGCTTGTGTCGACCTTTCAACCCGGACAATAGCCGCCTGTGTGCCCGCCTGTACGCGCGCCCCGCCATGCGCATTCTCGGCCTGCGCCTTGACGCGCAGCTCAGCCCGCAGTTCGCACGGGCGCGGCCTTGCGTCATCGTCTGCAATCATCAATCCAACTACGACCTGTTTGTGCTCGGCAACATCGTGCCGCCCCGCACGGTCTGCATCGGCAAGAAGAGCCTCAAGTGGGTGCCGCTGTTCGGCCAGTTGTTCTGGCTGGCGGGCAATGTGCTGATCGATCGCGGCAACCCGTTGCGGGCGCGTCGCTCCATTCTTCAGACAACCGAAACCCTGCAGCATAAAGACACCTCTATCTGGGTCTTCCCCGAAGGCACCCGCAACAAAGGCCATGGATTGCTCGCTTTCAAACGCGGCGCCTTTCAGATGGCGATCGAGGCCGGCGTGCCCATCGTGCCGGTATGCGTCAGCACCTATGTGCGCAGCATGAACTTACAGCGCTGGCGCAGCGGCGAAGTGATTATTCGCACGCTGCCCGCCATCCCGACCGCTGGCCTGTCCGCCGAGGATATCCCCCAGCTCATCGCGCAGTGCCACGCGCAGATGCAGGCCTGCATTGTCAGCATGGACACGCAACTGGGCGATGCCCTGCCCGACCAAACAGACGCTGAACGACGCTGAAAAAAACCTGCGAACTCGCTGATAACCGCCGACTCTGATCTGGGAGAGCGCTAAGCTGCGCGTCAGTTTCCTAAAAGAAGAAGCAGATCATCATGGGTCGAGTGGTTGCCGCTGCCGTCTACAGCGCTGGAAAGAAAGTCACCAATATCTCTCTGGATGAAGGCGCAGCCTGGGCAGCCAAGCCGGGGCATTTCGTCTGGATCGGCCTGGAGCACCCCGGCCTGGAGGAACTCACGACCCTGCAACGCCAATTCAACCTGCACGAACTGGCCATTGAAGATGCGCTGGAAGTCCACAGCCGACCCAAGCTGGAGACCTTCGGCGACGCCCTGTTTATCGTGACCTACGCGCCGATCCGCGAAAACGGCAAGCTGATTTTCATCGAAACCCATATCTTCGCCGGCAAGGGTTACATCATCACCTCACGCAACGGCGACTCCAAATCCTACGGGCTGGTGCGCCAACGCTGTGAGGCGAGGCCGTTGCTGCTGGAGCACGGTGAGGACTTCGTGCTCTACGCGCTGCTGGACTTCGTCACCGAGAACTACCAGCCGGTCACCGAGTCGATCCACTGCGAGCTCGAAGAGCTGGAGCACAATGTGCTGCGCAAAGACCTCAACGAATCCTACATCCATCGCATCCACGCCCTGCGCCGGGACCTGCTGCGCCTGCGCCGCTACGTGGCGCCCATGGTCGAGATCGGTGAAGAACTGCAAAAGCTGAGTTTCCCCTTCATCGACAAGAACATGCGGCCGTACTTCCGTGACGTTGAGATTCATGTCAAACGGCAGATGGAAGACCTTGCCAACCTGCGCGACATTGCCAGCCAGACCATTGAGATCAGCCTGCTGCTAGAGTCATCCCGGCAAAGCCTTACCCAACGCAAATTCGCAGCATGGGCGGCGATACTGGCGTTCCCGACAGCGATCGCCGGCATTTACGGAATGAATTTCCAGAACATGCCCGAGCTGACCTGGCATTACGGTTACTACGTGGTGCTGGGCGTGATCGTGGGCGGATGCGGGATTTTGTTCGCGAGCTTCAAGCGCTCCGGTTGGCTATAAGAGCCTGGCTGCAAACCGCCTCGCTGCTTACCGCCTGGCGTAAACCGGGCACGTCCGGCGCCCGCGAGCGCCGGGTTGCGCATCAGACTGCTGGACGCTTGTTGGCGACGAACCTCATCATCCATTCCGCAACGGCCGTGCCGTGGTGGTCTTCCTCCAGGCTTGCGATACCTTTGCCATAGACCTGCTCACCCAACGCGTCCTGGCGGATGTCGAGCAGCGTCCGGGAATAGTCGTGGATGAATTCCGGGTGCCCCTGAAAGCACAGCACCTGATCGCCGATGTAATACGCCGCGAGCGGACAGAAGTCGCTGGAAGCGATGACTGTCGCGCCTTCAGGCAGCGCCGTGACCTGATCCTGATGGCTGATCAGCAGCGTGAGCTTATCCACCGCAGGCGTCATCCAGGGCTCGGTCGGCGCCAGGTTGTAGTGATGGATGCCCACACCCCAGCCTTGCGTGGCCCGCTCGGTCTTGCCACCCAGCAGCAGCGCCAGCAACTGATGGCCAAAGCACACGCCCAGCAGCTTGTCGCCACGTTTGTAGCGTTCGAGCAAATAGGTTTTCAGGGTTTCGATCCATGGGTCAGTGCCGAAGGAATCAGCCTTGGACCCGGTGATCAGGTAGGCGTCGAACTGCTCTTCATCAGGCGGATAGTCGCCTTGCATGACGTTGTAGACGACGAATTCGGCAGGAATCGGCTGACGTGCGAAAAGCCTTTCGAACATCCGCCCATAACCCTGGTACTGATCAACCAGTTCCGGGCGAAGGACGTCGGTTTCCAGAATGCAGATGCGTAACGACATATAAATCCCTGAAGCGGAAAAGGCAAAAATGCAGGGCCCAAGCCTGCCTTGAAGGCCCGGGCAAGGCAAGGCCCAGTTGGGTTGCGCGCCCTGTCAACCGCACGCCGTTGCGCCTTCATTTGAAGGTGCGACGCAGCCGTGGGCGCATCTCAGGCCGGTTATTAAAACCGCGCCCCCTCTTCTGCCTTTTCCAGCAGCAGGGCCGGCGGCTGGAAGCGCTCACCATAACGCTCGGCCAGGGCGCGGGCGCGGGTAATGAAGGCTTTCAAACCGTATTGATTGATGAACTGCAACGCTCCTCCGCTCCATGCAGGAAAACCGACACCCAACATTGATCCGATGTTCGCGTCGGCGGTTGAGCGCACGACGCCCTCCTCCAGGCAGCGAACGGTCTCCAGGGCCTGAATAAACAGCAACCGGTCGCGAATGTCCTGACCGCTGATGTGCGCCTCGGGCTTTTCGAAACGAAGTTTCAACGGCGGCCACAAATGCCTGGGCGCGGCGTCGGGGTAATCGTAAAACCCGCCACCGCCGGCTTTGCCTGTACGGCCATGCTCGCTCAATAACTGCTCAATCACCGCGTCGGCCGGATGTGCTCTGACCTCAATGTCAGCTCCTTGTCCAGCGAGGTCCTTGCGGGTCTGCTGGCGAATGTCGCTCATCAGCCTCAACGACACCGCATCCGACATCGCCAGCGGGCCTGCGGGCATCCCGGCCTTGCGCGCCTCGGTTTCGATCATCGGCGCACTTACCCCTTCGCCGACCATCGCAATACCCTCGTCTGCGAACGCAGTGAATACACGCGAAGTGAAAAAGCTGCGCGTGTCGTTCACAAGGAGGGCTGTTTTGCCCACTTGCCGAACGAAATCAAACGCACGGGCCAGGGTCATGTCGTTGGTGCGCGCGCCTTTCACGATCTCCACCAGGCGCATCTTTTCCACGGGGTTGAAAAAGTGCAGACCGACGAACCGCTCCTGCCGGCTGATTGCGCTGGCCAGGCCGGTAATCGGCAGCGTCGAGGTGGTGGAGGCGATCACTGCATTGGGCACCACCACCTGCTCGGCTGCGGCGCTGACCTGCGCTTTCAGTTCGCGGTCTTCGGCCACCGCCTCGATGATCAGGTCGCAACCCTCCAGATCACTGTCGCGACCGGTGGGCTTGATCCGCGCCAGCACCGCGTCGCGCTGAGCCTCGGTAAGGCGTCCTGCGGCAACCTGACGGTCCAGAAGTCGTACGGAGTGGTCTTTGCCCTTCTGCGCGGCCGCCAGATTGAGGTCCTTGAGGATCACATTGACGCCTGCCATCGCGGTGACATAAGCGATCCCGCCGCCCATCTGGCCAGCACCCAGAATGCCGACTTTGCGCATATGAAACACCGGCGGCGCCTTGGGTCGGCCCTCGATCGCCTTGACTTGATTGAGCTGAAACCAACTGCCGATCATGTTTTTGGCGATGGGACCAATGGCCAGCTCGGTAAAATACCGCGCCTCGATCTTTTCGGCGGTGTGGAAGTCCACCTGGGCACCTTCCACCGCCGCGGCGAGAATCTTTTCCGGCGCCGGGTAGCAGCCCTGGGTTTTGCTGCGCAGTATGGCGGGCGCAATGGCCAGCATCTGCGCGACCTTCGGGTTCGCTGGCGTGCCACCGGGCAACTCGAAGCCGGGCTGATCCCACGCTTTGAGCGGGGCCGGATTGGCGACGATCCATGCCCGTGCCTTGGCCAGCAGGTCGTCGGCGTCGCTGGCAATCTGATCGATCACACCTGTTTCCAGGGCAAGTTCTGCACTCAGCGCGCGCCCCTCCATCAGCAACGGCAAGGCCTTCTCCAGCCCCAGCATGCGCACCAGCCTCACTGTCCCGCCGCCTCCAGGCAGCAAGCCAAGGGTGACCTCCGGCAGTCCCAGCCTGACGTGGCTGCCCTTCAGGGCAATGCGATGATGACAGGCCAGGCACAACTCCAACCCACCGCCCAGCGCCGCGCCTTCTATGGCAGCGACGACGGGTTTGCCGAGCGTTTCCAACTGGCGAAGCTGGGCCTTGATGCCCATGGTCATTTGATAAAACCCGGCGGCACGGGACGCATCGACCTGGCCCAGCTCGTTGAGGTCGCCCCCGGCGAAGAACGTCTTTTTTGCCGAGCGGATGATGACCCCGGCGATGAATGCCTTATCGGCCTGCAGGCGCTCCAGAATGTCAGCCATGGCCTGACGGTAAGCGGCGTTCATGGTGTTGGCTTGCTGGCCGGGCATGTCGAGGGTCAACGTGACAATCTGATCGGCCCCCGTTTCGTAGCGAATGGCGTCGGTCATACGGTCGTTCTTCCTGAAACTGTTTGCGGATACACGCGTGCGGTCAAGTGCGCGGGGTTCATGCTCATACCCGCTCGATGATCGTCGCAATGCCCATGCCGGCTCCGACGCACAAGGTCGCCAGACCATAACGCAGCTGCCGGGCCTCCAGCTCGTCGAGCAAGGTGCCCAGCATGATGCAGCCGGTGGCCCCGAGTGGATGACCGAGGGCAATGGATCCGCCATTGACGTTGACCTTGTCGGGGTCGACCCCGGTGTCCTTGATGAATTTGAGCACCACTGATGCAAAGGCCTCGTTGACCTCGAACAGGTCGATGTCATCCAGCACAAGCCCGGCCCGCGCCAGAGCCTTGAGCGCGGCAGGCGCAGGCCCGGTCAGCATGATGGTGGGATCGGTACCGGTCACGGCGGTCATGACGATGCGCGCACGCGGCCTGAGCCCAAGAGACTGACCGATGTGTGCGGTGCCCAGCAGCATCAATGCAGCGCCATCGACGATGCCCGAACTGTTGCCGGGCGTGTGCACGTGCTCGATGCGTTCGACGTGGCTGTAGACGCGCAGCGCTGTGGCGTCGTAACCCATTTTGCCGATGTTCGCAAAGCTGGGCCGCAGGCTGGATAGCGCTTCCAGCGAAGTGTCCGGTCGAATGCACTCGTCATGGTCGAGCAAGAGCATGCCGTTCTGGTCGCGCACCGTCACCAGCGAACGGCGAAACGCGCCGCTCGCCTGGGCCTGTGCGGCCTTGCGCTGCGAGCCCAGCGCAAAGGCGTCAACGTCTTCGCGACTGAAACCTTCCAGCGTGGCTATCAGGTCAGCGCCAATGCCCTGCGGGGTGTACTGAGTGTGCAGGTTGGTGTGCGGATCTCCCATCCATGCACCGCCATCGCTGCCCATTGGCACGCGCGACATCGATTCCACCCCGCCGACCACCACGAGGTCCTCGAAGCCGGAGCGGATTTTCATCGCGCCCAGGTTCACCGCCTCAAGGCCGGAGGCGCAGAACCGGTTGACCTGCAGCCCGGCGACTCGCGTCGACCAGTCAGCCACCAGCGCGGCCGTTCTGGCGATGTTAGCCCCCTGTTCGCCGATCGGGGTCACGCAGCCCAGCACAATGTCGTCGACCAGGGCCGTGTCCAGATGACTGCGCAGTTGCAGCTCCTTCAGCAGCCCGGTCACCAGATCCACTGGTTTCACGCTGTACAGCGCGCCGTCCGGCTTGCCTCTGCCACGCGGCGTGCGCAGAGCATCATAAATAAACGCTTCGGTCATCCTGTCCTCGCTAACCCACTTTTTTCGTTCACTGACAGCACGATTGTCATCACGCTGCTGCCTTGATGTTTGACTGGCGTCTATCTCTCACTGCGCGACCGTCGCTGCCGAACCGCTTGATAGGGTAGCTGGTTGTGAGAAGTTTCGGACTCAGACGAACGGTAGCAAGGTAACGAACAATGGCGGTAAACGGTGAAGGCGTCTAGGAGGGGAATGTATGCGTGATAGCAATTCGCCAAAAAACATCTCGGTTATGAGAAACCGGCTGTCCAGCTCATAACGATCTAAGCCGCGCGGCACGTGGGCTCTAAGGTTAAGTCAGTAGCAGTGGCGCGATAACAAAATCGATTCATCAAGCGCCTGTCGTCCACGGTCTGCTGACCGGGAAACCTGCTCTTTTGCCTCACCTTTGCCAACCCTTCGCTTTGGTCATCCCCGAAGCCTGTGGGTTTCTGTCGCTCAGGAATAACAAGAAAAGGCATCTACTATGTTCAAGCGCTCAAAAATTCGTCAGGCCGGGTTGATTGTTTTCGCGACGACCCTGCTCCTCATATTGCCAAACCTCACCCGATTGTTTGGCTGAGCCTCCCGGCGGCAAGCTCGTGCTCCGATCACGCCGATGACTGCATTGCGCAGGCAGCGTTCTCGGTGTGCACGTACTTGCGAGTAGCTCAAAACGAATGAGTACCAGCCGGCAGGCCTGCACGGCTGTTCATCGAGGACGTGGCGAGTCGATGGGCATTGCTGAAAGCAAGTGGCGGTCGGTACGCCCGACCGAACTTCCTCAACCCTGACGCTGCACCTGGATCATGGGCGCAGCAGTCTTTTCGGGCGCAGACGGGACCGCGATCGGCGCAGTGGGCGATACGACAACCTTGGCGTGCATCTGCTCGCAGCCGCCGCCACGGCGCATGCCGCGAACCGGACAGGCATCCAGATAATCCAGGCCGACCGCCAGCTTGAGGTGCCGCTGCGGGATCGCCAACTGGTTGGTCACATCGAAGCTGTACCAGGCGTCGTCGATCCATGCCTCTGCCCATGCGTGGCTGGACAGGTGTTCGCTGCTGTCGCTGTACAGATAACCCGAAACATAGCGGGCCGGCACCCCCAGACTGCGGGCGCAGGCCAGGAACGCATGGGTATGGTCCTGACAGACCCCGGCGCGGCTGGCGAAGGCCTGGGCAGCGCAGGTGTCGACGGCGGTCACCCCAGGGGTGTACGCAATGTGCTCGTTGAGCGCGTGCATCATATCGATGAGCGCCGTGCGGTCGGTGCGTGCGTGCGTCTGCGCCACGGCGAAGGCGCGAATCGCTTCGTCGGCTTCAGTCAGCCGGGTAAAGCGCAGGAACGGCAGTGAAGACTGGGTTTCGTGTTCAGCCTCACGCTTCTCATCGATCTCAACCTGGCCCCGAGCCCCAATCACGATGGCCTCGTGGGGTTCGTCCAGGGTCAGCACGTGGAGGATGTTGCCGAACGGATCGATTTGCGCACGCACCGGACGCGGCAGCGCCAGTTCCCAGCTCAAGACTTGCTGGCGCTCGCTGTCATGGGGGGTCAAACGCAAATACTGGATGCTGGCGCGGACCTGATCGTCGTAGTGATAGGTGGTCTCGTGGCTAATTGAGATTCTCATGCAGCCTCCAGGTAAGAAGTGTGAATGACGCTACCCAGTTGGGCCAGAAGTGGAATGAATTCGTTCAACCACTCATGCAGGCCTTCATCGAGGATTTCGTCGATGCCGGTGTAGCGAAGGCGAGCGTCCAGCTCGGCTGCCAGCCGCTGCGCGGGACGGCCATTGGCGCCCGGCAGGCTGGCAAGAATGAGGTCCAGTTCCTCCAGGCAGGCGCGTAACGAACGCGGGATATCGGCTCGCAACAACAGCAGTTCTGCAACCTGCCGCGCACCGGGCGCATCGCGATACACCTCCGTGTAGGCCTCAAAGGAGGACAACGCGCGCAACAACGCACTCCATTGGTAATAACCCGCCGCTGAACTGTCCGCTGCGGCATTGGCAGAAGGACCGCGAAGCTCCAGCATCTCGTAACGCGCGTCGAGCATGCGCAGCGTGTTGTCGGCGCGTTCGATGAAGGTGCCGAGACGAATGAAGCGGAAAGCGTCGTTGCGCATGATGGTGCCGTAAGTGGCCCCACGGAACAGGTGCGAACGCTCCTTGACCCATTCGCAGAAACGGCTCATGCCATAGCGGCTCAGGCCCTGCTCCGCGATGCCGCGAATTTCCAGGTAGGTGGCGTTGATGTTCTCCCACATGTCCGCAGTAATACGCCCACGCACGGCATGGGCGCTGGCCCGCGCAGCGCCGAGGCAGCTGAAGATACTCGCGGGGTTGGCCGCGTCCAGGGCAAAAAAGTGCAGCAAGCGCTCGGCGTGCAAGTCGCCGTGGCGCTCCAGGTAATCGTCCAGGGTTCCGGTGATCAACAAGGGCATGGCCATTTCATTAAGGCCATCCCCGCGTCCGTCCTGTGGCATCAGCGACAGCGAATAACTGACGTCGAGCATCCGCGCCAGGTTTTCGGCGCGCTCAAGGTAACGCGACATCCAGTACAGATCCGAGGCAGTTCTACTTAGCATTGGCAGGCATCCTTAATCCTCGACCACCCAGGTGTCTTTGGTCCCGCCACCCTGCGACGAATTCACCACCAGCGACCCTTCGCGCAGGGCAACGCGCGTGAGGCCACCGGGCACTACACGGGTCTCGCGGCCGGCCAGAACGAAGGGGCGAAGGTCAATGTGACGAGGGGCGATGCCGTTTTCGACGAAGGTCGGGCAGGTTGACAGACACAAAGTCGGTTGCGCGATGTACGCATGGGGCTTGGCCTTGAGCCGCGCCCGGAAGGACTCGATTTCAGCGGCCGTGGCGGCAGGGCCGACCAGCATGCCGTAGCCACCGGAGCCCTGGGTTTCCTTGACGACCAGATCGCCCAGATTGGCGAGCACGTGAGACAGTTCCTCGGGCTTGCGACACTGCCAGGTCGGCACGTTCTTGAGGATCGGCTCTTCGTCGAGGTAGAAACGAATCATGTCAGTCACGAAAGGGTAAACCGACTTGTCGTCAGCGACCCCGGTGCCAATGGCGTTGGCCAGCACCACGTTGCCGGAACGATAGGCGGCCAGCAGGCCCGGCACTCCAAGCATTGAGTCGGGGTTGAACGCCAGCGGATCGAGGAACGCGTCGTCGAGCCTGCGGTAGATCACGTCCACCGCTTTGGGGCCATCGGTGGTACGCATGAACACGCGGTCGTCGCGCACGAACAGATCGGCGCCTTCGACCAGCTCGACGCCCATTTCCCGCGCCAGAAAGGCGTGCTCGAAGAACGCGCTGTTAAAGCGTCCGGGCGTGAGTACCACGACGCTCGGATTATCCAGCGGGCTGGAGCTTTTCAAGGTATCCAGCAGCAGATTCGGGTAGTGATCGATGGGGGCAATGCGTTGCGCCGCGAACAACTCGGGGAATAACCGCATCATCATTTTGCGGTCTTCCAGCATGTAACTGACGCCGCTGGGCGTACGCAGATTGTCTTCCAACACGTAATACGTGCCGTCGCCGTCGCGCACCAGATCGACACCGGAAATGTGCGAATACAGGTCTCGATGAAGATTCAGGCCCTGCATCGCCAACTGATACTGCTCGTTGGCGAGGACTTGCTCGGCGGGGATGATGCCGGCCTTGATGATGCGCTGATCGTGGTAAAGGTCTGCCAGAAACATGTTCAGCGCCTTGACGCGCTGAATGCAGCCGCGCTCAACGACGCGCCACTCACTGGCCGGAATGCTCCGTGGGATGGTGTCAAAGGGGATGAGCCTTTCAGTGCCCTGCTCATCGCCGTACAGCGTGAACGTGATCCCGGCGCGATGAAACAAAAGGTCAGCCTCGCGCCGGCGCTGAGCAAGCAGCTCAGGTGGCGCTTCACCCAACCAGCGGGCAAATTCCCGGTAATGCGGACGAACTGCGCCGCCCGCATCGTACATCTCGTCGTAAAAGGTGCGGATCATGCCGTACTCCTTGTCACCATGGACATCAGAGCCTTCGCAAGGCCCGTGCCATCGGCATAAACGCTTAGATTTCAACGGGTTGGTTAAACCAGTCAGACCACTCGCACCATTCCTGTGCGCGATGCGCCCTCACCCACTCGCTCACGCTTCATAGCGATGCGTGCCACGCTTGAAAAAACTATCGACGGCATAGCGAGAGACGATTTCCGCCGACCCGCCCCGACTCGCATAATCGCCCCATCGCGAAGACCCGCCGCCAGATCACACAAGGCAGCCGGCTTCGAAACTATTTCGGCAGCACCGTCAGTGCGCCACCCGCCATTCCCTTTCCGCCGCTCCGATGAGAGCGGCTTTTTTTTGTCCGTGATTCAGTGCGGTGCATCTCCCGCCTCCGACTCGTCATTGAACGAGGACGGAAAAAGCTCACGGGAGATATCTGGACAGCGTGCCTTCCAATATCAATGCAGACGCTTGAGTTCCTGTTTGACGCCCCACCCTTCCACTTCCCCGTCCAGACCCAGAATGGCCGTCTGGAAATCCTGCTCGAAGTCCCCGATCCCGTCGTAAGTCGCGTACATCACCTTGCTCAGCTCCAGGTGCCAGGCACCGTCCTCCCGTGCATTGAGTTGGACATTGACGGATTCCCCACGGAATTTATCAGCGGCCTGACGCGCGCGATCCTCGTCCGGAAACGTGGCATAGAACTCGATGGGGTGGATGCGGGCGAAGTCGAAACCGCCTTCTTTCATGCAGCGCAGTACATGGCTGCTGATGTCTTCCTGATAGGCTGTGCTCATGAAACGTCCTCCTATGCAACGATAGATAGAGTTTCAACAATTCCGAAACACGCCACGATGGCGGGGCGTGAAGCGGCAGGTCATCTGCCGCCCGGAACTCAAGCATGTCGCTGATAAAGCCAGTGCGTTATTACAAAACGGGCATGCGCACGTGAGCGAACTCAGGTGGATGCATCACCGACCTCACTGGCAGAGTACGCCCATTGGAGGGGCGTTGCCAATTGGCAGGATTGCAGGAAAAAGCAGGTGTTTTACGAAGCTTCGACGATGGAGATGATCTGTACCGCATTCTGCTCTTTGAGTGTCTTCACGGTGGGCTCGGCGGTGCGTCCATCGAGGTCATTGAGATCAAGATCACTGGCCACCGGAAACAGAATCGGACGGATTTTCTGCGCAGCCTCTTCTTCACTGGGACGGTGATCGGAGTCAAGATCGAGGCTCTGCTGTACACCGTCTTTGTCCAGAAACGAAATAGTCCACACTTTCATCAATGTCTCCTTAGTAAAGGCCTGACAACGGCCTAATGATCTTGACCCTTGCAGCGCAACGACGTTCAACCCGCGTTGTCAGCGCTTGGGCTGGCCACGCGGCCGTATGCGGGCTTTTGCCCGGCAAAAAAAACGCCCCGGACTCGGGGCGTTTTTTATCAAGCTGCGGTCATTGAGGCTTGGCGTCTTTTACGCCAGCGGTATTGTCGAGCAGGCTCTTGGTCGCCGTCTGCAGGAAGCTGTCGAGTTTATTGCGCAACTCTGCAGCATCCGGTGCGTTGGGCACCAGCTCGGCGTGCGGCTTGTTACCCAACTCATAGCGGTAGACCTTCGCCTCCATTTCCTTGGGTTCGATCAGGATACGGTCGCCGGTGACCAGCGCAACGGTCTGCTCGCTGCCCGAAGGCTTGATCACGCCAAAGCCCAGATCGCCAGACGGCAGGTTCAGCAAATCGCGACCCCAGCACTGATGCACGGTCTCGCCACCCAGTCGACCCATGATGGTCGGCACGATGTCGATTTGCGTGCCGACAATGCTGCTGCGCTTGCCGAATTTGTCCTGCAGGCCCGGCGCGATCATCAGCATCGGGACGTTGAAGCGACCCAGGTCCATCTCGGTGATCTGCTCGTTGTTACCGAAACCATGGTCACCGACGACCACAAACAGGGTGTCCTTGTAGTACGGCTCTTTCTTGGCTTTCTCGAAGAACTGCCCCAGCGCCCAGTCCGAATAGCGCATGGCGGTGAGGTGTTCATCCAGCGTGCCATGCCCGGTCACGCGCTCGACCGGCAAGTTGGCCGGCAACGCGTACGGCGTGTGGTTGGACAGGGTCTGCAGCAAGGCATAGAACGGCTTGCCTTTGGCTTCACGGGCTTTCAACTCCTCGGCACCACGGTCAAACATGTCCTGATCGGACACACCCCAGGTAGGGTCCGAGAACACCGGGTTGACGAAGTCATTGCGGCCAATGAAGTTGGTCATGCCCTGGTTGCTGAAGAACCCCGACTGGTTATCCCAGGCGAAGTCACCGTTGTACACATACACGTCGTCGTACTTGCGTGCGCTGAGCAGTTGCGGCAGACCGGACAGCTTGTGGCTGCCTTCCGGGGTCTGCATCAGGTATTCGAAGCCCGGCAGGTTAGGGAAACACGCCATTGTCGCAAACATGCCCTGATGGGTGTGCGTGCCGTTGGAGAAGAAGCGATCAAAGAGCAGGCCCTCCTGCGACAGCTTGTCAAAGTACGGCGTGATATTGGACTCATCGCCCAATGCGCCCACCGAGTGACCGGCGAAGCTTTCCATCAAGATCACGACAACGTTCTTGATCGGCAGGGTGTTGGCTTGCGGCGGGGTAAAGTCCCGGCGCACCGCAGCCTTTTCAGGGTCTAGCAGCTTGTCGTTGGGGGTCAGCAGCATGTCACGCACGATCTGCTGGGCTTCGGCTTGCGGCAAGGTCGCCTTCCAGATGTTGTCGCGGTCTTCGGACATCCGGCTTTTCGCCGCTGCGATCAGCGTCAGCGTGCCATTGAGCCCCAACGTATTGGCGAAGTTGGAGTCGGTGGTGTACGCATCGCCCCAGCGCAATGGCGGGCCCTGGCGCAGCGTGCCACGGGCGGCAATAACGGCCACCACCAGACACAGCAGGAACACCACAGCGCGTTTGTACAACGGCGCCACCACGCGATTGTCAGCGCTGGCGACGTTGAAACCGCCTCGCGGCCGGGTCACGCGATCCACGCCTTTGAAGACCAGGCTCAGCAGCCAGGTCACCAGTGCCCACGCCAACAGATAGCGAACGACCGGATAGCCGTACCAGATCATGCTCAGAACGGTTTTAGGGTCTTCCTTCACGTACTGGAAAACCAGGCCATTCAGGCGCTGGTGGAATTCGCGATAGAAATCCATTTCCATGAGGCCGAAGAATGCGGTCAGGCTCGCGACCAGCGTCAGCCAGAAGCGGAACACGCCACGGGCGGCCATCATGCGTGCGCTGAACAGGGACAGCAGCAAAGGAATCAGGATGTACACGACCAGCCGCAAATCGAATCGCAGGCCATTGCCGAATGCTTCGACAAACGTCGAGGCCGGCGTCGCACCGATGCCTTCGCGGTTATAGACCAGCAATGCAATGCGCAAAAGGGTGTACAGGACCATCAGCACCAGGCCGCTCAAAAGCGTATAGGCCAGGTGCGATTTGACGGTAGGTTGCGGCGCGCGCGCCGGGGCGTCCGTTTTGGCCATGTGTTGTGGGATCCGTTGGATTTCAGGTTGGGTTCAAAAGCTGTGCGCCGACGACGTTCGCATGTCAGGCCGGGCTTTGGGTGGCAAATACTACGTGAACCTCTGCGGTTTACCACCGATCCGACGCATTCTTCATGACGACTCGGGGTAAAAACTCACGTCAATCTGCGGGCAGCTCTGTGACGGCGCGAATATTCACCAGCCACCGGTGAAAATTCCGTTGAATGACAGCGCGTCTCACACTTTCTTACAAAGGCTTGAATCGCCTCTATGCCTTGAAGGTCTGTGCATACGGATCAACTGCTTGCTCTACGGCCTCGAAGACATGCACTGCATGCTGCCTGAGCGAAGCATTTGCCCTCAGCGATTCCTGCACCGCGGCGATGAGCCGAGCGATGCGCTGATGCGGTTTGCGAATGTCGCAGGTCGAAGCCAGAGCCAGAATACCCAGCCTCGAACCAAACAGGCTCTTGGAACCGTCCAGACGCAGGGCGAGCGCATCGTCCTTTATATAGGCGGTGGTGTTGACGATGTCGTACGCCGGCGCCAACTGCGCGTCCGCTCCCGACGGCTCACGATAAAGCACGCCGAAGTTCTTCAGGTGGGCGTCACCGTTACCGACCATGCAACTGAGCGCGACGATGTCGAAAAAACGATCCAGTGAACCGCGTACCTGATCAGGGGCGCAGAACAGCCGGATGGCCTTGGCAATATTTTCATAGCTGGAGTCGTACTTCTGTTCCGTGCCCAGGCCCATGAGCACGGCCATGTCCTCAAACCCGATGGCGCGCTGGTCAGCGTCGCGGTCAAAGCGGCGCATCACGAACAGTTGTCGGTTATCCGACAGATAAAAGTCCGGGACCGGCATACCGGCAAGGCGCGCGGCGTCCATGCAGAGGTATTCGTTTACAGCAAGACCGGGGAAGTCTGCCCTCCCCGACTTGACGATCAGCTCCGGCATCAACAGCGTGGCTTTGGGATCCACCACGAAATCCGAATCCGGGACGATGACTTTGGGCTGAACGCCCGAGATCCCTGTGCGCAAAATGTACTGATCGACCAATTCGGCAAACAGGTCCTGTGTGCCGTCCCAACTCAGTATCTGGCTCAGACTTCGGCCGTCGCCAGGGTTGGCAGAGCCGAGCAGTTGGTCAATCACGGACGAGGCCACTGCCACACGGCCAGCGGGCGATCCGCTCCCCGTGAGGGCCATCAACAGCATGGGGTTGATCGGCGTGGTTTTGGCCAGGCGGTTGCGCAATTGCTCAAGGACAAAACCTTCGGGCAAATTCATCTGAAACACCGGATGCAGACTGCGCGACAGGTACGCCGCGTCGCGAACGCCCATGGTCAGGCTGATCTGCGAGTTCGGATCTGCATCCAGCCCATAGCGAAACAGGTAATCACCCGACTCCGATGCGGAAAGTTCTCCACTCTCACCCTCCGGGGTGAGAATTCGCACACGGTCCAGTGGCTTCACCGGAACACCTCACGCAGCTCTTCAAACGTGGGACGTCGGGCGGGCACGACTTTAATCTCGGCGTTTAACGTCGCCAGAACCTTCGCATAGAAATTCACTGCGACTGTCGGGCTGCCCTTTTCGACTTCCGCAAGCTTTTGCCTTGTCAGTCCACACAGGGCCGCCAGCTGAACCTGAGTCAGACCGCGGGATTTGCGCATCTCCTCAATCTGCCTACCCAGTCTCTCCAGCAATAAACTCGCGTCCATCTGTCACGCCTACATAACATTACTGATTGAATGGAATGTATACGTGGCATGCCGGGACGCGCAAGCGGAAGTTACGCAAACATGACATGCGAGCATCGATGTCATGCTTGCGTAACAAATTGAAAGATCAGTCGTTGCTCGGTTTGCTGATGGCCTGCAGAACATATTGAGGCAGCGCGAAGGCGCCAAGGTGGATTTCCGGGTTGTAGTAGCGGGTGACAATGCCGCTGCCGGCGAACCGTTGGCGCAATGTTTCCAAGGGGATTTTGCGGTGCTGGGCGTCTGTGGATCCCCAGGCGAACGTCATCGCGCCACCAATGTAAGTCGGCACTGCCGCCTGATAGAAGTGCCAGTCAGCGAACAGACCCGTCATCCGGCCTGCCGTGGTCTGCACACCGTTCAGCTGCATGAACGGCGTGCCGTTTTGCGTGACCAGGATGCCGCCTTCGTTGAGGCAACGATGGCAGGCTTGGTAGAAGTTCTCCGAAAACAGCACTTCGCCCGGCCCGATCGGGTCCGTCGAGTCGGAAATGATGACGTCGAATTTCTCTTCCGTGGTCGCGACGAAGCGCATGCCGTCATCAATGACCAGGTTCAGACGCGAATCGTCGAAAGCGCCCCTGGAGTGGTTCGGCAGATACTCTTTGCACATCTCGACCACAGTGCCGTCGATCTCGACCATGGTGATGTGCTCGACCGTGGCGTGTTTGGCCACTTCACGCAGCATGCCACCATCGCCACCGCCAATGATCAGCACCCGCTTGGCCCGGCCATGGGCCAGAATCGGCACGTGGGTGAGCATTTCGTGGTAGATGAATTCGTCGGCTTCGGTGGTCTGGATCACGCCGTCCAGCGCCATCACGCGGCCCATGCGCGGGTTCTGGAAGATCACCAGGTGCTGGTGTTCGGTGCGCACCTCATGAAGCAGTTTTTCCATGCGAAAGCGCTGGCCGTAGCCTTCGTACAACGTCTCTTGATAATCGCTCATGGATGGAGTCCCCGATAATGACTGATGACAGGACGGCAGGCCGCCCACAAGAAGGCGCGCATTCTACGTCGCGGAGCATGACAGGTCGAATGTCGTGCAGGGCTGCGCAAACCCTCGGTGCAACGACGACCTCAACGGACAGCGGCAAAGAGACAGGCAACGAAAAACGCCTGACCGGCCAAGCCCGTCAGGCGTTATTTGTTCTGCAGCCTTGTCGTCGCACTAGATGCGAACGTTGCCACGCGGGCCGGCGATTGCCCAGATGATCAGGCCGAGTACCGGCAAGATGACAATCAGCAAGATCCAGAGAATTTTCTTCCCGGTTTCCGCACCGCTTTTCAGCACGTTGATGATGGCCCAGATATCCAAGGCCAGAATGATCAGGCCAATCAGACCGTTGAAGGTAGAACCCATGGTGTTGCTCCTTATTGAAGGCTTGCCCACTTAGGAGTAGCGGCCTGCGACGAGGGTTCCGTTGGCGCCGCGACGAGCGGCTAATAATTATGCGTTCAAGCTGACAGGCGCCAGGCAAGGCAGCCGCCATGCATCTTGTGCATAGGGTGCGGCATTAACAGCATTGGGCGCGGGGCGATGCGCCGCATAACGTGGGGCCACTGACAACAAGAGGAACCCGCCATGCGCATTGTTGAGATCCGTGAAAAAACCGTATCGATTGCCTCCCCGATTGCCAACGCCTACATCGACTTTTCCAAGATGACCTGCTCGGTCGTCGCGGTCATCACTGATGTGATCCGCGACGGCAAGCCTGTTATTGGCTACGGGTTCAATTCCAATGGTCGCTACGGTCAGGGGGCGTTGATGCGCGATCGGTTTCTGGCCCGCATCAGCGAGGCCGATCCTGAGTCCCTGATAGACCATGAGAACAACAACCTGGACCCATTTGCCATCTGGAAAGCGTTGATGACCAACGAAAAGCCGGGTGGCCACGGCGAGCGCTCTGTCGCCGTCGGCACCATCGACATGGCGGTGTGGGATGCGGTGGCCAAGATCGAGGGCAAGCCGCTGTATCGCCTGCTGGCTGACCGTTACCGCAACGGCGTCGCCGACGACAAGGTCTGGGTCTATGCAGCGGGCGGTTACTACTACCCCGGCAAGGACCAGACCAAGCTCAAGGCAGAAATGCAAAGCTATCTGGACCGCGGTTACGACGTCGTCAAAATGAAGATCGGTGCGGTGCCTCTGGACGACGATATCCGCCGCATCGAAGCCGTACTCGAAGTGGTTGGGGACGGTCAGCGACTGGCCGTCGACGCCAATGGCCGTTTCGATCTGCAGACCGGGATTGCTTACGCCGAAGCCATCAAGAAATACAACCTGTTCTGGTACGAGGAAGTCGGCGACCCGCTGGACTACGCACTCCAGGCAGAGCTGGCCAATCACTACGCGTTGCCCATGGCGACCGGCGAAAACCTGTTCTCTCATCAGGACGCGCGCAATCTGCTGCGCCATGGCGGCATGCGTCCCGACCGCGACTACCTGCAATTCGACTGCGCCCTCTCCTACGGACTGGTGGAGTACATGCGCACCCTGAAGGTCATGGAGGAGATGGGCTGGTCCTCTCGTCGAGTGGTCCCGCACGGTGGCCATCAGATGTCTCTGAACATCGCAGCAGGCCTGCACCTTGGCGGCAACGAATCTTATCCGGACGTGTTCCAGCCCTTCGGCGGGTTTGCCGACGGCATTAAGGTGGAAAACGGCTACGTCGGTCTGCCGGACATCCCGGGGGTCGGCTTCGAAGCCAAGTCCGCGCTGTACGCCGTCATGCGTGAGCTGGGCGAAGGCTGATCAACCTCGGTCTGCGGCCTTGAGATACGAGGCCGCAGACGCTCGCGTCCTTCGCGGATGCCAAGCCACACGCCCATCACAACAATAAAATGAGGTGCTCTCGTGGAAATCTCGAAATCTCGCTGGTACGGCCAGCTGTATGTGCAAGTGCTGATCGGCATCATCATCGGCGCGGCCATCGGTTACTTCCTGCCTGACATAGGCGCCAAACTTCAACCGTTCGCCGACGGCTTTATAAAGCTGATCAAGATGCTGCTGGCGCCCATCATTTTTGGTACGGTCGTCGTCGGTATTGCCAAGATGGGCAGTATCAAAGAGGTGGGGCGCATCGGCGTGAAAGCCCTGCTGTATTTTGAAATCCTGTCCACAATAGCGTTGGTCATCGGGCTTATTGTTGTCAATGTCGTCAAACCTGGCGTGGGCATGAACATCAATGTCAACGCGCTCGACGCAAGTGCCATCAACAAGTACAGCCAGGCTGCCAGCGAACAGGGCGGCACCATTGAATTCTTCCTCAACATCATTCCCCACACCTTCATGGGTGCCTTCTCCAACGGCGTTATGCTTCAGGTCATTCTGCTTTCGGTTTTGATGGGCATTGCCCTGGTTCAAATGGGCGAGACCAGCAAACCGTTGATCAACACCATCGACCTGTTCCTGCAAGGGCTGTTCAGGATCGTCGCCATGGTGATGCGCCTGGCACCGATCGGTGCGGGTGCCGGCATGGCCTTTACAATCGGCAAATATGGCATCGGCACACTGCTGTCTCTGGGTCAGTTGCTGGTCGCGCTCTACCTCACCACCCTGATTTTCATCGTGGTGGTGCTGGGCACGGTGGCGCGATGGTCGGGGATGCCGCTCGTGCAGTTCCTTCGGTATTTCAAGGACGAAATTCTCATCACCCTGGGCACCTGCTCCACCGAGGCCGTGCTGCCAAGAATGATGGTCAAACTCGAGAAACTCGGCTGCAGGAAGTCGGTAGTAGGCATGGTGCTGCCGACGGGCTACACCTTCAATGCAGACGGCACCTGCATCTACCTCACCATGGCTGCGATCTTCATCGCCCAGGCGACCAATACGCCCCTGACGTTTGCGGACCAGATGGTGCTGCTGGCTGTCTTTCTGCTGACGTCCAAGGGCTCGGCGGGCGTGGCAGGCGCGGGCTTTGTAACCCTCGCCGCCACCCTCACGACCATCCACTCCATCCCGCTGGTAGGGCTGGTACTGCTTCTGGGCATCGATCGGTTTCTGAACGAGGCGCGGGCGGTGACCAACTTGATCGGCAACGGGATCGGCACCATCGCAATCGCAAAATGGGACAACTCGTTCGATGTCGCGGCGTGCGAGCGGGAACTGGCGCTGATGAAGCAGGACAAATTGGCGAGGAAGGGCTTGCTGGATCAGAAATAGTCGGCGACAAGGGCCGGTACGATTGATGGCCGGCCCAGTACTTGAAACCGTTTAGCGCGATGCGCTCAGTCACCCATGCCCCGCCTCACTGATTCAGACCGCCGAGCGCGAGCACGCAGGGGTGCTTCGCAGGTCCCGCTCTCCAAAGCTCACCCGATAACCCCCCCCAGCTGTTCGTTCGTTGACAGGCCAAGGCAAGCCATCTACTTTATGTAGCACACTACATGATAGTAGACGATATGAAGCAGACATCACCCAGCGTCGCCACTGAACTCTCCTTCGCACTCAACGCCGCTGCGAACCGGATGATTCGTTTGCATAAGCCATTCCTCGAGCCGCTAGGCCTCACCTTTTCTCAATATCTGGTCACCCTTGAGCTGCTCAACGGATCGCCTCGGACCGTGAGCGAGCTATGTGAGCGGCTGGACATGGAGACCGGCACGCTTACGCCGCTCCTCAAGCGTCTGGAAGCCGCCGGCGTGATTACCCGTACACGGGATGCCTCGGATGAGCGCCGTGTACTGATTGATCTGACGAACCTTAGTCGTGCAATGGAAAGTGAGTTGCGCAGCGTCACCGATAAGATCCGAACGGCATGCGAACTCTCAACTCAAGAGCTGGACGCGCTCCGTCATACGCTCGACGCCCTGGCCCGCCCTTCCGTTGAATAAGTGCTGCAGCGACCTGTGGGTTTGAACCCTGAATGGGGCGAATGTGATTTTCGGCGCAGACGTTCACCGCTTCACGGCACAACGTTTGCGCCGACGATGGCAACAGTGGTCAGCGCGCAACAATTACTGTTTTCTAAACATTGAGGATTGAGCCCATGAAAATTGGAATTATTGGAGCCGGTAATATCGGCGCCACACTTGCCCGCAAACTGGTGGCCTCTGGTCATAAGGTAAAGCTGGCCAACTCGAGAGGTCCGCAAAGCATCCAGAACCTTGCTGATCAGATAGGCGCCTCTGCCGTCACCAAAGAAGAAGCGGTTCGCGAGGTAGAGGTCGTTATCCTTTCCATCCCTTTCGCCCGCTACCCTAATCTGCATGAAACGTTGAGCCATGTGCCGCACGAGACCGTCGTCATAGACACCTCCAACTACTATCCGGCGCGGGACGGGTCGATAAAGGAAGTCGATGACGGCTTGCCCGAAAGTCTGTGGGTCAGTGCGCAGCTTGGACGCCCCGTCATCAAGGCATGGAATGCTGTGCTGGCGGCGACCCTCGCTGAAAAAGGCCAGCCGGACGGATCTCCGAAACGCCTGGCTCTACCTGTGGCTGGCGCCGACGTACACGCTGAATCGGTGGCGCAGAGCCTTGTTGAAGACACAGGTTTCGCTGCACTCGCCGCGGGCACTCTGGAAGACTCGTGGCGTCAGCAGCCGGGCACACCTGCGTACTGCACTGAACTGACGCTGACTGAGCTGAAGCTTGCACTCAATGCCGCTGACAAGGCCCGGGCACCTGAAAATCGTGACGCGCTCTTCGCCAGGTTCATGGCCTCCGAGAGCCAATTCACCCATGAGCAAATCGTCGCGTTGAACCGGACCATGACGGCCTGAACCGCTGTCAGGGGCCGAGTGCCTCGACTCTGGCAACCGTCATATTCACAGCCCCTCCTCGCCGAACGTCAGAGCCGGAACCGGTCCACCGACTGCGACAGCTGGTCGGCCATGGCAGATAGCTGATCGGTGGTGGTCGCCGTTGTACCGATGATCTGGCTGTTGCTCTCGGACATGCGCGCAATCGTTTCCACCTGATGGGCGATCTCGTTGCTGGCCAGGCTCTGCTCGCCGATGGTCCGGGTGATGTCGTTGACCAGATGAGTCGTGTTGAGCGTTGCGTCAAGAATGTCCCGAATGCTTTGCTCGACTTCGGCCGTCACCGCCATACCCTTATCGACCTGTGCAACACCTGCCTCCATGCTGGTCACCGCCTCGCGGGTGCTGTGCTGGATGCGGGCAACCATGGCGGTGATTTCCTGGGTCGAGGCGCTGGTACGTCCTGCCAGGCTGCGCACTTCATCGGCTACTACCGCAAAACCCCGGCCCTGCTCACCGGCGCGCGCTGCCTCAATGGCAGCGTTCAGCGCCAGCAGGTTGGTCTGGTCGGCAATGCTCTTGATCACCTGGATGATGTTGAAGATGGCCTCAGAGTCCTTGTCCAGGGTGCGTATGACCTGGGCGGACTGTTGCGCCGATCGGGCGATGCCGTCCATGTCGCTGACCACTTGATGGATGACCCGCCCGCCATTCTTGGCGAGTGCCTCGGCCTGACTGGCCATTTCGCGCGCCTGCTCGGCGTGCCGGGTGATTTCCTCGATACTGGCGGTCATCTCGGTCGCGGCCGCAGACATGGTTGCCGCCGCGGCACTTTGTTGCTGACTGCTGCCAGCCACCTGATGGCAACCGGTGCTGAGTTGCGTACTCATGCGCGTGACGCCGTTGGCATTGCCACGCACCGCTTCAATCATGCCGCGCAGGTCCCGCTGCATGACGGCAAGGCTGCGAATCAACAGGCTCGCTTCGTCGCGGCTGGCGGGCTCGGTAATGGGTTCGCTGAGGTTGCCATGGGCAATGCTGTCAGCGATCCGACTGGCCGATTGCAGGGGAAGCATGATGCTGCGGGTGACCCAGCGTCCCTGGGTGAGCAGCAGCAACAGGCTGGCGACGAGCACGGTCGCCAGGGTGAGGTTGGCGACACGAATGGCATTGCGGGTGGTCTCGGCGCTGGTTTTCGAGTTGTCTTCGATCAAGTCGCTGAGGGCTGACATCCGGCCTTCGAGGTCAGTGAAGGCCGCCGAAAAGGTGCCCAGTTCCTGCTGGGCTTTTTCGGGACTGGCCAGCGCCAGGCCAACAATGCGTTCACCGGCGTCAATGTAGCCATCCAGGCTGGGTTTCAGTTTTCCGAGTTCGGCCTTGAGGGTTGCATTGATGGGCAGCGTGAGATTATCGCCAACGGCTTTGCGAAACTGGGCAGCATGTTCCTTGAGGCCATCAAGCACTTCGCCACGGGTTGTCTCGCTCTTGCCCAACCCGACCAGCATGGCCGAGAGCACGTCCGCCCGCAGGGCGTCATGCATCATGTCTGCCTGCAGATGATTGCCCAGCGCCGTCAGGCTGACTTCGTTGTCGATCATGGCCGAAGCCATGCGTGCGTTACCCAGGTAACTCACCACGCTGACAATCAGGACGGCCAGGGCACCCGTCCCCACCAACAAAAACAAACGAAGTTTGATCGACATCCTGAAGCTCCCCTGCGGTCAATGAATAACGCGAGCTACGGACTGCTCTTATACAAAGCATATCGACGCACCGTCGCGGATATTTAAGACTCTTTTCGGGAAACTTCTCGGGTGATTGGCGCAAAGTCCTCGGTACGAGGCAGTGGCTCAAGGCACAGCAATCAGGCGGGCAGCGCAGGCTCTATGAACAGGCCGAGTTCTACGCCCAGGGCCATGACCTGCTGCACGTCGGCTCCA
Organism: Pseudomonas lutea; assembly: GCF_000759445.1. NCBI lineage: Bacteria > Pseudomonadati > Pseudomonadota > Gammaproteobacteria > Pseudomonadales > Pseudomonadaceae > Pseudomonas > Pseudomonas lutea. The sequence goes on along the minus strand of NZ_JRMB01000001.1, from coordinate 166,126 downwards.
TAGACCAAAACCGCCTGCAACGCGTGGTCCAGCGGCTCGCTGAAGTTCATCAGCACGTACCCGCCCATGTCCTTGTTCATGCTGGACAGCTGGATCTGGATTCGGTTGAGGGCCGCCAGCGGTTCGGCTTTGGCCAGTTGTTTGGGCTTGATGTTAAACGCCACGTTCGGCCCGAACGACGCCATGATCTCTCCAAGCAACTCGGCGTAAGTGTCTGCCTGGAACAGGACGGTATCGGGAAGGCTGCCGACGACGACCCACTCGCCCAGCGGGATGGGGAAGGTTTCGTCAAAGTTGATGTCGGGATTGGCTACCAGGAAGGCTTCAGGGTCAGCGTAAGCCTGCGCCGCCTCTTCGGCGACCATTTCGATTCCTTCATCGCTCATGCAGCCGGAGCTGATCTTGCTGATGAATTCGATGAGTGAAGCTTTCATGGCGGATCGTCCGGGGGCTAAAAAACAGGCGCGCAGGATAGCCGGAAATGCCGCGCGCCTCTATCGCTCAGGCGCCTAAACGCGTGAGCTGTTCGGCCGTCTCGGTCGCACCCATCGTCTGCGCCGCCATCAGCGGGGTAACGCCCTTGGCGTCCTTGATGTGCGGGTTGGCACCTTTTGATATCAGGTAATCAACGATAGCGGTGCGGTTGAACATCGCCGCCATCATCAAGGCCGTACGCCCGTCCGCCGAAGCGCCTTCGACGTCCGCGCCGCCCTCTACGAGAATTTTGACGGTCTCAAGATCGCCCTTGAACGCCGCGCCCGCGATGGGGCTTTGACCATTGTCATTGCGCAGTTCGGGATCAGCCTTGTGCTTGAGCAGAACCTTCACCGCGTCCTGGTGACCGTGGTAACTGGCCAGCATCAGCAGCGTGTCGCCCTTGTGATTACGGAGATTGGGCGTCAAGCCGTTTTCCAGCAGGCGGTCCAGCATGGGGGCGTCGCCTGCACGGGCGCGGTCGAACACCTGCTCGGCGAATTCCAGCGCCTCTTCGTCCGTCATGCGGGTAGCGGAACCGGGGGTCGGGGTGGTGTCAGACATTTTTAACTCCAGTAACGCGACACTGATCGCGCCAATAATCGAAGGGGGGCAAGCAACCTATGAGCAACGCGCAGTACCGCTAGTTCCACTTGGGCCTGGCAGCTGAATGGAGGCAACAATGCCAGCCAGGCATGGCGGCGCCAAATCAGCTGTTTAAATCATCGCGATAGCAAAAAGCCGGTTTTTACGAAAAATTTCAGTGTTTCGCGAAATAAATCCCGGATAACACTGTCTCACCATTAGCTGCCACTTGCTGGACGCCCCTCTCGTACCTCCCTCATCCCCCTCATCTCCGGTAAATTGCAGGATGCCCGACGGCCTTTCATGCAAATTGCACGGCGAACTATTTCACGAATAAATTTAAGCCCTTGATTTTATTGGTTTTTTTACCCTCGTTGAAACTGGCACAGTCGCTGCACTAGTAATTCCAAGCTTGTTATCCCATGAGCAATGGAGCCTCTAGACATGACTTTCATCCAAGAAAAATTCGCATCCGTATTTTCCGATTTCGAAGTCACTACCCAACCTCGTCCGGACGGCGGCGTTCTGTTGACCCTGCGTAACGATGAAGGCACAAATATCCGTCGCTGCGTCTCCTACGCCCAGCTGCACACCCCTGTCCAACTGGAATGGGTGATCAGCGCGATTCGCCGCGACCTGGCTGCGCAAGCCAGTGAACTGCCGGCCATCTCGATGCTACAGAGCCAACACCGTTTCGATCTGCCGACGTACCACACTCGCTAATTGTTAAAACCGGGCGCTATGCAGGCCCGGTCGTTATTCGTTCCACTCTCTCTCGAAGCATCCCTTGTAGATTTCCGCGATAGTCATTGCTATCGCGGTTTTTTTTGCCCGTTATTTGCTCGACCCGTGAAGCGCCAGCGTCAGTGCATCCTTTACTACTGAATGATGCCTCGACACAACGCCTCCCCCACCGCCTGCGCCCGGTTGGTGACACCTAGCTTGGCGTAAATGCTCTTGAAGTGATGTTTGACGGTGGCTTCCGACACTTCCTTGATCAGGCCGATTTCCCAGGCAGTCTTGCCTTCGCGCGCCCATTTCAGAATTTCGAGCTCCTTGGGCGACAGCGCCCGGGTCTGCAACTGGCGGCCCTTCCCTGCCACGTGAAGCATCGGCACCAGGCTCGTCAGCAAATAACGGTCATTGTGGGTCAGCGGACGTTCCATGCCGTTGAGCGTGCAGATGGTGATGACATCCTGATTGGCGCGGCTCTGGCTGCTGTACCCATAGGAGCACGCCGGCAGCAACTCGCAGTCTTGCACCGCCGCCATGAAGGCGGATGAGGGCGGATACGTCTTGAAAGCCTCCTCCCAGTGGAGAAAACCGAGGGTGTGGCGGTAGCAGCGAATGACCGGGTCTTCGATCATTAACCTTCCCTGGCAATACAGGTCCTTCCAATAGCTGTCGACATTGGATGTGATGCAGCTGAGCAGTACGCCGTTGCGATACTGGTAAAGCATCGCCCGCTCGCTGCGGCACTCGGCCCGAAGCCAGTCGAGCGCGTTGGCGATCGCCGCATCGCCATCCTGTTCAGTGATGCTGCTGACCATCTGTTGTATCAATGGACTCAGCGTCCCTGGCTGTGCGTTTTTCATCTTCCCTCCCGTTAAAACCATCAAAAACGCGGCCCTGATAACCCTTGGATTTTTTTATGCATGGCAGCTGCAACAGCGCGCCGGGTTTCGTCATGAAGACAAAGACGCCGGCTGCAGTGACTCGCTGTCAGGGTCCGACAGGCGAAGGGTTACACAGTCCAGAAGGGTTAAACACAGGGGGGAAAACAAACAGGCATGCCTGACCGTGAAACCAGCAACTTCCCACAAACGAACAAAAACCTGCTTACATTTTTTCGCATTTGGATACAAAAACGGCCAATGTCATGGACATTGGCCGCCTGTTTTCGACACACCTTGAAGGTCAGAAAGCGCCAGGGTCGATCGATGCGAAGCTGCTGACATTCAGATGCCCGACCAAAGTGCCACCGTCGCGCACCAATGCGCAGGTGCACATGCCGGATCGCTGTGCAGCGTCGAGTTCTTCGACGATGTCGGACAGGAACAGGATGGACTCGGGCGGCTGTCCGATGCTTGACGCGATGGATCGATAGGACGCGTCCTCGCGTTTGGGGCCTGAGGTGGTGTCAAAATAGCCGCTGAACAGCGCGGACAGATCGCCCGCCTCCGAACAACCAAAAATCAGCCTTTGCGCCTGGATCGAACCCGACGAGTAAACGTAAAGCGCGTAGCCGGCCTGATGCCACTGTTTCAACGCTATAACGGCATCTTCGTAAACATGCCCCTTTAGCTGGCCGGCCTTATACCCCTGCTCCCAAACCATGCCCTGCAGAGCTTTAAGCGGCGTGGCCTTGCGGTCTTCGGCGATCCATTGCAGCAGGATGGCAATGACGCGATCGATGTCCGCACCCTGCTCACCGCTGTCGTTGCGGACCGCCTGCAGTTGCGCAGCGACAGCCGGGTCAGCGGCGTGCTGTCGGACAAAGGCAGGCAGATGCTCCCGCGCGTACGGGAAAAGCACGTCAAAGACGAAGCTCACAGCGCTGGTGGTGCCTTCGATGTCGGTCAGAATCGCTTTGATGGCCATGAGAGGTCAGTCCTCCAGACGCGGAAATTGGCTGGCGATGCTCTCGCCGGTGAATTTCGCCACCCAACCCTCGGGGTTGTTGAACAGGCGAATCGCGATGAAGTGGGGATGTTCGCCCATGTCGAACCAGTGGCGCGTGCCGGCCGGTACCGAGATCAGGTCGTTCTTTTCGCACAGCACGGCGTAGACAAAATCGTCGATGTGCAAGGTAAACAGGCCGCGCCCCGCCACGAAGAAACGCACTTCATCCTCGCCATGCTGGTGCTCTTCGAGAAACCTGGCGCGCAGTTCGGCTTTTTGCGGATGGTCGCTGTTGAGGCTGATCACATCCACGGTCACGTATCCCCGCTCGGTCATCAACCTGTCGATCTGGGTGCGGTACGCCGCGATGACTTCCTCTTGGCTGGCGCCGGGGGTGATGGGGGTTGCCGCCTGCCAGCGGTGAAATGCCACGCCGTGCTCGGCCAGGGTCGAGGCAATGTCCTCGAAGTGGGTCAGCACTTTGTTCGGCAGTTCGGGGGATGACACGTGGTAAACGGACAGACTGCTCATGGTGTTCCTCGATTCGTTCCGCGCCCCTTGACGCTTAGGTGAAGGTGGCGTGTTGATTCAGGCTGTGGGAGCGCCAGGCTGCTTGGCTCGGCTTGGCTCGGCTTGGCTCGGCTTGGCTTGGCTTGGCTTGGCTTGGCTTGGCTTGGCGATCAGCGGTTGAGCACCGACAGCATTTTAAGCTCGCACTCGAACAGAAATTCAAAGGCTTCGATCTGGCGCAAGGCATCCGTCATTTTCGCGCCCCAGGTGTACAGGCCGTGGCCACGAATCAGATAGCCCACGCAGTCCGGGTGTTGATCAAGCCAGGGTTGAACCTTGCCGGCGAGGCGGGCAATGTCCTGATCGTTGTCGAAGATCGGCACCTGGACCTGCGACTCGTGGGTTGACACACCACTGAAAGCTTTTTGCAGTTCGTAGTCTTCAAAAACCAGATGATCAGCGGCGGTCAGCCTGGAGAGTACAGTCGCGTTGACCGAGTGGGTGTGCAACACGGCGCCCACCTCTGGCCGGCAGCGATAAAGCTGGGTGTGGAGCAGGGTTTCTGCGGACGGTTTTTTGCCCGGTTCCAGACTGTTGCCTGCTAGATCGGTCGCCAGGACGTCGTCGATGCCCAACTGCCCCTTGTGCTTGCCGGAGACCGTCAGCAACGCTTCGCTGGCCGAGAGGCGCACGGAGTAATTGCTGCTGGTGGCGGGCGACCAGCCGCGGGCATACAGGAACTGCCCGGCTTCAATGATTTCCCGAGCCAGTGCTTCGCGACTCATACGCGCTCCTCTTTCATACATGTGGCGGTCAGGACGGCAGCGGCCATTGCCGCCAGACTCGCAATGGCAAAGGTCCAGCCGGCGCCAAGCGCGTTCCAGCTGTACCCGGAATACAACGCACCCATCGCGCCGCCGGTGCCGGAAAGGGCAGCGTACAACGCCTGGCCCTGGCCTTGCTGACGCGGCCCGAAACTGCGTTGGACATAATGCACGGCTGCCGCGTGAAAGCTGCCAAAAGTGGCCGCGTGCATCAACTGGGCGAAGATCAGAATCGCCAGATGATCGGCCAGGTGACCCAGTAAAAGCCAGCGCAACGCCGCTATCGCAAAGCTTGCCACCAGTACCTGACGCACGCTGAAACGCTGCAACACCCGGCTCATGGCCATGAACATCAACACTTCGGCGACCACCCCCAGCGCCCACAGCATGCCAATCAGGCCGCGGGTGTAGCCGAGGTGTTCGAGGTGCAGCGTGAGGAAGGTGTAATACGGGCCGTGGCTCAGTTGTATAAGGGCGACGCTGACGTAAAACGCCAGTACTCCCGGCCGGATCAGTTGCTTGAGAAAGCCATCCCCGGCCACCCGAGCGCCGGCAACGACCGGCTGTGCATTTGGCACCCACCAGCTGCTTGCGACGATACCCACCAGTATCACCAGCAGCAGTTGCGGATAGAGGTCCAGGCTGAACCACTCCAGCATTCGGCCAAGCATGACCACCGAAAGGATGAAGCCGATCGACCCCCATAGCCGTATCTGGCTGTAGCGGGACGTCTGCCCCTGCAGATGCGTCAGGGTAATGACTTCAAACTGAGGCAGCACCGCGTGCCAGAAAAACGCATGCAGCGCCATGACCATGGCCAGCCAGGCGTAGGACTTGTCGACCAGAATCAGGCTGAAACATGCCAGCCCACACAGGGCGCCGAAGCGTACGATAACCAGGCGCCGGCCGGTGTAATCGCCCAGCCATCCCCAGACGTTGGGAGCAATGCAGCGCATCAGCATCGGAATGGCTACCAGCTCGCCTATTCGCGCCGCGGAAAACCCAAGGTGGCTGAAGTAAAGCGCCATGTACGGCGCGGTGGCGCCCAGCAAGGCGAAGTAGAACAGGTAGAAGCTGGCGAGCCGCCAGTAAGGAAGCGCCGCCACGCTCAAGCGACCGCAGCGGCGATACGGGGCTCGGGCATTACAGCTGACCCAGAATCGGCGTAGACACGCTCACGTCGTTATTCTGGCCGCGATGACGCAGCAGGTGGTCAACCAGCACGATGGCCATCATCGCTTCGGCGATGGGAGTGGCGCGGATGCCGACGCACGGGTCATGGCGACCCTTGGTGATGACTTCGACCGAATTGCCATCGACATCGATCGAGTGCCCTGGCGTGGTGATGCTGGAGGTCGGCTTGAGCGCCAGATGCGCGACGATGGGCTGGCCGGAGGAAATCCCGCCCAGAATGCCGCCAGCGTTGTTGGACAGAAAGCCTTCGGGGCTCATCTCGTCGCGGTGTTCGGTGCCGCGTTGGGCGACGCTGGCGAACCCGGCGCCGATCTCGACACCCTTGACCGCGTTGATGCTCATCAGAGCGTGCGCGAGTTCAGCGTCCAGCCGGTCGAAAATCGGCTCGCCCAGGCCGGGCATCACGCCTTCGGCAACGACGGTGATCTTGGCCCCCACCGAGTCCTGATCGCGACGAAGCTGATCCATGTAGGCTTCAAGCTCCGGCACCTTGCTGGGGTCGGCACTGAAAAACGCATTTTCTTCAACTGAATCCCAGGTCTGGAACGGGATTTCGATAGGGCCCAGCTGACTCATGTAGCCGCGAACGGTAATGCCCTGAGTGGCGAGAAACTTTTTGGCGATGGCGCCGGCAGCCACGCGCATGGCGGTCTCGCGGGCGGAGCTGCGACCGCCGCCACGGTAATCGCGGACGCCATATTTGTGGTGGTAGGTGTAATCGGCGTGGGCCGGCCTGAACAGGTCTTTGATTGCGGAATAGTCTTTGGATTTCTGGTCGGTGTTGCGGATCAGCAAGCCGATCGCGGCGCCAGTGGTCTTGCCTTCAAACACCCCGGAGAGGATCTCGACCTCGTCAGGCTCCTGACGCTGGGTGGTATGACGGCTGGTCCCCGGCTTGCGGCGGTCCAGGTCACGCTGCAGGTCCTGCAACGACAGCTCGATGCCGGGCGGGCAGCCGTCAACGATGGCAACCAGTGCCGGGCCGTGGCTTTCGCCGGCAGTGGTGACAGTGAACAGCTTGCCGTAGGTATTGCCGGACATGCGGGAGGCTCCGAGGATGTCTAAAAACTCAAGCGCGCCAGTATACGCAGGCTTATGACGCAGTTCATCCTCGAACCTTCTTCATTTGGCCGCGTCCAATTGACACTTTATTGATGATGGTCCTGCAATGCTAAGCGCCTTACCCCTGATTCGCGGCTTCTGGCCGCTGCGAGCGATCATCTTGAGCCTGACCCTTCTGTCGTCCATCGCCCATGCCGGCACGCCTGTCGTGCTGCAACGCCCTATCAGCCTCGATACCGGAAGCGGCGAATTGTTCGGGACCCTGCTGCTGCCCAAATCCCCAAAGCCGGTGCCGGTGGTACTGATTATTGCTGGCTCGGGGCCGACAGACCGTGACGGCAACAATTCTGATGGCGGACGCAACGACAGCATGAAGCGCCTGGCCTTGATCCTCGCCAAGCACAACATTGCCAGCGTGCGTTACGACAAGCGTGGCGTTGCCGCCAGTCGTCCTGCAACGCCGGATGAGCGCGACCTGAGCATCGAAAAGTACGTCGACGACGCCGTGGCCTGGAGCGCCAGGCTCAAGGCCGACCCGCGTCTTGGCCAGCTGATTTTGATGGGCCACAGCGAGGGCGCGCTGGTTGCTACCCTGGCAGCTGAACGCGCCGGAGCGGTCGCATTGATTTCCGTGGCGGGCACCGGTCGCCCCGTCGATCAGGTGGTGCGCGAGCAACTGCAGGACCGCCTTCCTCCCGAACTGCTGGCGCGCAGTGAACAGCTGATTGAAGAGATCAAGGCAGGCAAGACTGACGACAACGTCCCCGAGCCCTTGCAGGTTGTGTTCCGTCCGAGCGTACAGCCGTATCTGATCTCCTTGTTCCGACAGAACCCCACGGCCGCATTCGGGCAGCTGAAAATCCCTACGCTGATCATTCAGGGCCGCAACGACATGCAGGTCGGGGTGGGCGACGCCGAATTGCTGCATAAAGCCAAGCCCGACTCGCAGCTGGCGATCATCGACGGCATGAACCACGTGCTGCGCATTGTGCCAATGGACATCAAGCGGCAACTGGCGTCCTACAAGGATCCGCAGCTCCCGTTGGCCAGCGAAGTCACTGATCGCATATTGAAATTCCTGGATTCGGTACCGGCCACCTGAAGCTGCGCTGCCTCGATGCATGGCCTTAAGCTTCGTCGATAACGGCCGATAGTTGTCTGCTGGCATTGTGTGCCGGGCAATGTCGATAACAGGATCGCCGTGATGACAGAAGCAACCAAGCAAACCGACGTGGTCGAGCCGACCGACGCCAATGAAGGCGAGGTCGTCGCCCCGGTGTTGTGGGAAGAGGTGCATGCAGAGCATTTTTCGATGCTGCGCCTCGCGCCTCTTCCTACCGATCGCGCAACCGGCGCCCGGCCCCTGCGCTTCGTCGAATTCGGCAAGGCCGAGCGCCACAGCCCGGCGTTCAGCCTGCTGCGCATGAGCTACCAGTTGCCCGGCCAAAAAACCCGCAAAGAGCAGAATCAGCTGGATATCTGGGTGGACCACGCCAACCGTAGCGTCCGCGTGGGCCCTGCATCCGGCTTGCAGATTGATCCGTGGAACCGCGGTCTGGGCCGTTTCATGCTGGCTCAGGGCATCACCTGGGCGCAGAAACGCTGTGCCGAGTACAAGATCGAAGGCATTGCGCTGGCCAACAAGGATGCGCTCAACGAAGACACTCGCCTGCGTCGCGATCACTTCCTGAAAACCCAGGGTTTTGAGGTGGTCTACGCCGATGCCCAGCACCTCAAGGGCACGATCAAGGATGCCAAGGTCGGCAACCTCAACAACACGTGGAACGCCGATAAAATCCAGATCGTGCAGATTCTCGACGCCGCGCAAATGCTGCAACAGGCCGAACAGAGGATTCAGGAACAGGATGTCACGATCAAGAAAACCGAGGAGAAGGTCAGCAAGTACCGCCGGGACGACAGCGGCTTGCGTTTTACCATCGCTTGCCTGGTCACGTTTGCGGTGTTCCAGGCCGGCCTGCTGATCTGGATTGCAACGCATCGCTGACCCGACGGTAGGCTGCGAAGTACGCCGGCGTGCTTGCCATCAGATGTGTGCTGTAAATACCGATGCCTTCCCGGCTGAAGCCGGTCCCACAGGTTGCATGCCGTCAGTGGGACCGGCTTTAGCCGGGAAGAGGCCAGCGTGCTCGCCATCAGAAGTGTGCTGTAAACACCGACGCCTTCCCGGCTGAAGCCGGTCCCACAGGTTTCATGCTGTCAGTGGGAATGGCTTTAACAGGTCCCACAGGTTGCAGGCCGTTTGTGGGACCGGCCTTAGCCGGGAAGAGGCCTGCAGGTAGTCTGGTCAGACCCGCGCTGCAAACAGGTCCTGATGGTTGCGGCACTGCTCGGCGGTCAGCATGAACACGCCGTGGCCGCCACGCTCGAATTCCAGCCAGGCGAAATCCACTTCCGGGTACAGCGCTTCGACGTGAACCTGGCTGTTGCCGACTTCCACGATCAACAAGCCCTTCTCGTTCAGATGATCGGCAGCCTGCGCCAGCATGCGCCGTACCAGATTCAAACCGTCATCACCGCAGGCAAGCGCCAGCTCGGGCTCATGCTGGTACTCGTCGGGCATGTCGGCAAAGTCCTCGGCATCGACATACGGCGGATTGGAGACGATCAGATCGAAACGCTGGCCCGGCAGGCCGTCAAAACCATCGCCCTGCACCGTATAAACGCGCTCATCCAGGCCATGCCGCTCGATATTCTGATTCGCCACTTCCAGCGCCTCGAACGAGAGGTCGGCCAAGGCCACTTCGGCGTGGGGAAACACTTCGGCGCAGGCAATGCCGATACAGCCGGAGCCGGTGCACAGGTCGAGAATCCGCGCCGGGTGAGTGCCTAGCCAGGGTTCGAAGCGCTGTTCAATGAGTTCACCAATGGGCGAGCGTGGAATGAGCACGCGCTCATCGACGATGAACGACATACCGCAGAACCACGCTTCGCCCAGCAGATACGCCGTGGGTACGCGCTCCTCGATTCGGCGCTTGATGAGATGCTGAACGGCAACCAGCTCTTCGTCTTCAAGGTTGCAGTCCAGATAACTGTCGGCGATTTCCCACGGCAGATGCAGGGCGCCGAGCACCAGTTGGCGAGCTTCGTCCCACGCGTTGTCGGTACCATGGCCAAAGAACAGGTCCTCGCCGTGGAAACGGCTGACAGCCCAGCGGATATGGTCGCGCAGGGTGCGCAGGCGGGAAGTGATCACGGCAGACTCCTTGAAAAAACGACGGGCGATTCTAGCAGCCATCCACGCAACAAACGATGCCTGCACAGGGCCCGGGCGTTGCGCTTGAAACTTTCCGCAAGTGTTTGTCTCGTTTTGCAGGCACTATGACAGCAACCGCGACCTGCTCGACGGCTTGAAGCCCGGCAAAAAGCGAGACCTGTGAGCATGGCGATTCACAGAATCGCTCTGCCAGTGGACAATGTGGCAAAAGCCCCACTCGAAGGAGCCCCCCGATGTCTGTTTCAAACACTGGTCCCAAGACCATGTTTCAACTCAGTGGCCGTGAATACGCAGCGGCCACTTTGAGTAATGCCACGCTGATCATCATCGATGCGCAGAAGGAATACCTCAGCGGCCCGCTCGCCCTGACCGGTGTTCAGGCGGCGATCGACAACATCGTCAAGCTGGTGGCCGCCGCGCGCGCCGCAAAATCGCCCATCATCCACGTGCGTCATCTGGGCACGGTGGGCGGCATGTTCGATCCACAGGGTGAGCGCGGGCAGTTTGTCCCCGAGCTGCAGCCCCAGGACGATGAGATCATTATCGAGAAACGCCTGCCCAACGCCCTGAACGGCACGGTCTCCACCGACGACCGCACGACGTTGCACAGCCTGCTTGAAAGCCGGGGCCGACTTGATCTGGTCGTCTGCGGTTTCATGAGTCACTCCAGCGTCAGCACCACCGTGCGCGCGGCCAAGGATTACGGCTTTCGCTGCACGCTGGTCGAAGATGCCTGCGCCACCCGCGACCTCCCGACCCCGAGCGGCGTCATCAAGGCCGAACTGGTGCAACAGGCGGAAATGGCAATCATGAATGACAACTTCGCCAAACTGGCGCTGACCGCGAACCTGATTTGATCGCCCTCTCACCCTGATCCGTTCACGCGCCTCACAGGAACTGTTCCGACTGAGCTGACTGCAGGCCTGTAGGTTTAGCAGATCATTTTCCGGCAGTTCCTGAAGAAAGGGCGTACAAATGCAGTCGTCTGCGGTGTGGTCCAGCGCACCTGACCGCTTATCCGTTATCGAACACGCGATGCCCTTGAAACCCTGCCAGGCGGGAACCACCCCACCCTGAGCGGGTCAGAGCGCCGATACCCATAGAGGAAATCGGAATGAAGATATCCGATGGTTTTGATGCCCGCCGCCTGCGTCCCAAAGGCCAGGGCAGTTGGCGGATGCGCTTCGTCGCTGCCGTTTCGGCCATTCTGGCCACCGCCGGTGTGTTGCTGGCAATGGCCGGTGTTGCCAGCCTGATCGGCAATCCTGTGGCATTGGGTGAGCTCAACGCCAGTCCCGCAGGCGCCGTGGTTACGGTCGTCGTGGGTCTGCTCATGCTGTACGTGGGTGTGTGGTTCTGGCGCCGCAGTCGTCGCCGCCGTCGTCGCGCAGGCGAACTCAACATGTCGCCCCATCTGATGAAGAAACACGACTGAACCTCGGTCATCCGCTGCCATTTGATCACCGATAGTCGCGCCGATCTGGCGTGACGTGGTTAAACTGGCCCCCTTCGCGGAGACCATCATGCAAGACGACGATTTTTCCCTGTTCAGAAGCGAGATTCGCGGCGTCAAGCCGATCAAGACTGAACATGCGGACGTAGGAAAACCCAAAACCGACCGTAAGAATCTGGCCAAACTGCGTCAGGCCGCGACCGTGCGCTCAGATGCGACGATTACGGTTGACGGTCTGTCAGATCAGTTCGTGATCGATGTCGGCCCTGAAGACATGCTGTACTGGGCGCGTGACGGGGTTCAAGAAGGCCAGATGCGCAAGCTCAAGCTGGGTCAGATCAGCTTCGAGGGAAGCCTGGATCTGCACGGCATGAGCGTCGAAATGGCGCGTGAAACCATGTGGGAGTTCCTCGCAGAAGCGGCAAAGCTCGAAGTGCGCTGCGTGCGGATCACCCATGGCAAGGCCGTGCGGCTGGACGGCAAGCGGCCGATGATCAAAAGCCACGTCAACACCTGGCTGCGTCAACATCAGCAGGTACTGGGTTTTGCCTCATGCGTCGCCAAGCATGGCGGCGCCGGTGCGGTGTACGTGATCCTCAAGCGGACCATGATGGAAGGGCGGGACGAGTAAGGCAGGCTGCGTTCGGCCGGACCGGCCACGTATTCGCCTCTGTGGTGAGTCTCAGTGGATCACCCGTAGGAGCCGGCTTGCTGGCGAATGCGGTGGGTCAGTCGACATTCCGTTTCTGATCCACCGCGTTCGCCAGCAAGCCGGCTGCTACAGATTATGTGGCGGTTGTTCGATCGGCAGTCCAATCGATTCAAGCCGAGGCGTCAGCGCGGGCCTTGGCCGCCACCACCGCCGCCTGGACCGCCGCCTTCATAATGCCCACCACCGCCACCGCCACCATGACCGCCATGGCCTCCCCCGCCCGGCCCCCAAAAAGGCCAGCACCCGGCCATTGCTGACATTACCGCGATGACCATCGCGACTTTAGCGATACGACTCAACATTGTGGTTCTTACTCCAACAGGTCTGATTCAAGGCATTCATCACCTGCTGCGTCTGACATCAACGGCCGCTTGAATTGCGTCGCGGTTTGGTACCCACCGCGTGTCAGTGTTGATACGCAAGGCCACTGCAAACAAAGAGGCCGCGATGGAAGCACGTTCCTGTCGCGGCCTGATGCGGCGTTCACTGCAGTGATCAGCGGCGGTAGTAACCGGGGCCCGGGCCATACCCGCCGCGCCCACCGTCATAGGGTCCACCGTCGTAGTAACGATGCTCGTGCCAGCCGCCATGACGACCCCAACCCGGTCCAAAAAAGCATCCCGAAACAGACGACGCCAGAGCAATCACCAGTGCGATTTTCGCGATTCGGCCAAGCATGATAAGCACTCTCTTCATCCGGGCATCTGTCACCCGTTACTTAAGACACCGACCCGACACATTTCGACGTAAAGGCTCGGTAAAGGTTGGGTAAAGGACGGCTTGCTACAACGAAGCGGCGCCATGCCGCAGGCTCCGGGGGCGGCTGCCGTACCCCTGCGCGCCCAGCTACGCTACTATGTGCGCCTTTGCAGGCCCGCAACCTGCGTTTCTTGAACCCGCACGGAACACACCCCTGTGACTCTGGAACAGAACTACACCGCCATCCTTGGTCAACTCGGCGAGGACGTCTCCCGCGAAGGCCTGCGCGACACCCCGAAACGGGCCGCCAAAGCCATGCAGTACCTTTGCCGCGGCTATGAACAAACCCTTGAAGACGTCACCAACGGTGCGCTGTTCAGCTCCGACAACAGCGAGATGGTGGTGGTCAAGGACATCGAGTTGTATTCGCTCTGCGAACACCATCTGCTGCCCTTCATCGGCAAGGCCCACGTGGCCTACATCCCGAGCGGCAAAGTGCTCGGTCTGTCGAAGGTCGCGCGCATCGTCGACATGTACGCCCGCCGCCTGCAGATCCAGGAAAACCTCAGCCGCCAGATCGCCGAAGCCATTCAGCAGGTCACCGGCGCACTGGGTGTGGCCGTGGTCATCGAAGCCAAGCACATGTGCATGATGATGCGCGGCGTAGAGAAGCAGAATTCTTCCATGATCACCTCGGTCATGCTGGGTGAGTTCCGCGAAAACGCCGCGACGCGTACCGAGTTTCTCAGCCTGATCAAATGATCGTGGCGTCCTGAATGCCGCAGCATCAGGCTGCGGCAGTCTGGCGGCTGTTGCCGCCGAGTGAGGTTTTATCGTGTTGATGAAAGCAGTGAGGGTCGGCCTCGGCCAGCTCGTAATCGCGGGCGATTTCCTGACCCGGCCGAGCAAGAAGAAGCGTACCCCCGAAGCTCAGGCTGCCGTCGATGCGTCGGCCAAAGCGCTGACGCTGTACCAGTTTCACGCGTGCCCGTTCTGCGTGAAAACCCGTCGCGCAATGCGCCGCCTGAATGTGCCGGTGGCCCTGCGCGATGCCAAGCACAACGAGACGGATCGACAGGCGCTGCTAAGTGGCGGCGGCCGAATCAAGGTGCCTTGCCTGCGGATTGAGGAAGAAGGTCAGACGGTGTGGATGTATGAATCGAAGGTGATCATCGATTACCTGGAAAAGCGATTCTCGGCGGTGTGAATCGCTATCCGTCGTAATGGTCAGCTTGGCCGCGGCGGCGGTAGTACGGACTCCGGAGATCCAGCGGATGCGCCGGCCCCTTTGCGGGCAAGCGCGCTCCTGCAGGTAGTGCCGCTACTTCGGGCAGCCTTCCTGGCGACAGGCTGTGTAAGCCTTCAACTGCTCGACCCTTACTTTGGTCTGCGCCGACAGGCATTGCGCCTGAGCCAGCGGCCACAGGCTACCGCCCTCCTCCCGCTTGCCAGCCTGATACTGGCAATCGGCATCGCGAAAGGCGATCCACTTCTTCTGCGCGTCCTGCAACGCCTTCTTGCGTGCCGGCGTTTTCAGATAACCCATCTGCGCGTTGTACTGCGTGTTCAGTTCGGCATCCAGCGCCGCGTACTCTTTGCTCGCGCACTGATTCATGGACGCCTGGTTGGCATCACAGTCCCGGGCTTGTGCCGAGCAGCCGATGCCCAGTGCCATCAGCATGCCGACCGCGATCATCCTGCATTGCATGTCTTATCTCCCTAATTACAAAGGCCGAGGTCAGTCCAGCATGCCGACATAGCCCGTTTGCTGTTGAACCCGGACCAGCCAAGCCTGGATCGCCGGGAACTGCGCCAGCTCGAAGCCGCCTTCATGGGCGACGTGGGTGTAGGCATACAGCGCGATGTCGGCGATGGAGAAGTGTTCGCCCACCAGAAACGGCGTGCGCTGCAGTTGCTGCTCCATGACTTTCAGCGCCTTGTTGCCTCGTCTGTGCAGCGAGTGATACTCCTCCATCCGCTCTTCTGGTAACCCCAGATAAAACTGGATGAAACGCGCCACGGCGAGGGTCGGCTCGTGGCTGTACTGCTCGAAAAACTGCCACTGCAACATTTGCGTGCGCAAGCGTGGCTCGGTCAGCAAATAAGGCGTGCCTTCGGCAAGGAAATTGAGAATCGCGTTGGACTCCCACAGGCAAGTACCGTCTTCCAGTTCAAGCACCGGAATCTTGCCGTTGGGGTTCTTCGCCAGAAACGCCTCGGTCTCGGTCTCGCCCTTGAGGATATCCACCGGCACCCACTCATATTCTGCACCGAGCAGGTTGAGCATCAGCTTGATCTTGTAGCAGTTGCCCGAGTTGTAATCGCCGTAAACCTTGTACATCCACCCTCTCCCATCAATCGTGTACGGACGGTCGCGCCGACCGTGTTTGAGCCTAATCTATCAGGCCGCCTGTGAAAGCTGCGTTTCGCGGATCACGGCAGCGAGTCGTTTCAAGCCTTCGTCCAGGCGCTCGGGATCGATGTGGCTGAAGTTCAGCCGCAGATAACCCGGGTTGGCATCGGGATCAGCGAAGAATGGCTCACCTGGCATGAACGCGACGTTCTGTGCCAATGCGCGGTCAAGCAGGCGGCGCGTGTCGAGCTTGTCTTTGAGTGTGAGCCAGAAAAACAACCCGCCCTGTGGGCTGTTCCACTCGGCCAGGTCAGCGAAGTGCCGCTGCAGCGCGGCTTCGAACGCATCGCGGCGGGTACGATAGAAGCTGCGTAACTCCAGCAGATGCTGTTCATAGCGCTCGCTGCCAATCCACTGCAGCGCCTGCCACTGACCGACCCGATTGGTGTGCAAGTCGGCCGACTGTTTGAGTTTGAGCAGATGCGGAAACAAATCGCGCGTGGCGATCAAATAACCCACGCGCAATCCCGGCATCAGGGTTTTCGATACCGTGCCGGTGTAGATCCAGCTGGCTTTTTTCAGGCGACCGGCGATGGGTCGGGCACTGGCGCCATCGAACGTCAGTTCGCGGTACGGCTCGTCTTCGATCAGCGTAACGCCGAACTCGTCCAGCAAGGCCGCGACGGCATCCCGCGCGTTCTCGCTGTAACGCACAGCCGACGGGTTCTGAAAGGTGGGGATCAGGTACGCGAAGGACGGCGAGTGCTGCTCCAGCCGCTGACGCAGCGCTTCGAGGTCCGGGCCGTCGCTCAGCAGCGGGACGGTCAGGCAGTCAGCGCCGAACAATTGGAAGATCTGCAGCGCGGCCAGGTAAGTCGGTGCTTCGAGCAGGATCTCGGTGCCCTTGTCGATGTACAGCTTGGCGGCCAGGTCCAGCGTTTGCTGAGAACCGCTGACGATCATCACCTGACTGGCGTCGCAGTCGATCCCCAGACCTCGTGCCTGTGCTGCGATCGCTTCGCGAAGCTGCGGCTCGCCCTCGCTCATGCCGTACTGGCCGATGCTGCGGGGCATGTCGGACCATTCGCTTTTCGGCAACATGGCTTCTGCTGGCAGCCCGCCAGCGAATGACATCATCTCCGGGCGCTGCGCCGCAGCGAGGATTTCGCGAATCAGTGAACTCTTCAAACGGGTAACGCGTTCGGAAAATGGCATCGGATCACCGCTGGCGCAAAGAAATGAAAATACGTCAAACTGCTTGACCGAAATTACGATGCCGTGCACGGATACGTCAATATGCTTGACCTTAAAAATTCATCGACGCAACAAATCGCCATGGAGGCGTTTTTCTTCGGCTATCAGGCGTTCACTGCCAAGGCGGATGAAATGCTCGACCGCCGCGGCCTGAGTCGCGTCCACCAACGCATCGTGTTTTTCATCGCCCGTTACCCAGGCCTGAGCGTCAAGGAACTGCTCGGCGTGCTGGGAGTGAGCAAGCAGGCGCTGAATACCCCGCTTCGGCAATTGATCGAGATGGAACTGGTCCTCAGCGTCGCGCCCGAGGATGACAAGCGTAAGCGCCTGCTGGAGTTGACCGCCGAGGGCCGCAAGTTTGAAGAGTCCCTGCGCCGTGAGCAGGTCAAGCTGCTGCAGCGGGTGTTTGCCGACGCTGGCCGCGAGGCAGTGGATGGCTGGCTGGCGGTGAATCAGGCGTTGGGCAAGACGATGACGCGCGGCTGACCTGTCGGGCTCCGGTCGATTTGACCAACTGTGCCGACTATTGCGCTGACGGCTGTACCGCAACGCCATGCGGCCACTGCGTATAGGCTTGCAGCTCTGTTCAACCGGTGTGCCAAGGATCGAACCGCATGACTGACCTGCCCCTCGCCCCGTTGCGGCCCATGGCTGACACGTCGCTGTCCGCCGTCGTTGCGGGCTTCATCGCCATGATGACCGGCGTCACCAGTTCGCTGGTGCTGATGTTTCAGGCCGGACAAGCCGCGGGCCTGACCTCGGCGCAGATTTCTTCGTGGATCTGGGCGTTGTTCATGGGCATGGCGGTGTGCAGCATCGGCTTGTCGCTGCGCTATCGATCGCCGATCACCGTCGCGTGGTCGACACCCGGTGCGGCGTTGCTGATTACCAGTCTCGGCGGCGTGGCCTATCCCGAAGCGATCGGTGCATTTATCACCTGTGCCGTGCTGGTGATCATTTGCGGCGTGACCGGCAGCTTCGAGCGCCTGGTGAAGCGCTTGCCCACCTCGCTGGCGGCGGCATTGCTGGCGGGCATCCTGTTCAAGATCGGCAGTGAAATCTTCGTCGCTGCGCAACACCGCACCGGCCTGGTGCTGGGCATGTTTTTCACCTATCTGATCGTCAAACGCTATTCACCGCGCTACGCGGTGCTGGTGACGTTGCTGGTGGGCGTCGCGCTGTCAGCGATGCTCGGCCTGCTGAATTTCAGCGGTTTCGCTCTGGAAGTGGCCCTGCCCGTCTGGACCACGCCATCGTTTTCCATCGCCGCAACCGTCAGCATCGGCATCCCGCTGTTCGTTGTTGCCATGACTTCGCAAAACATGCCGGGCGTGGCGGTATTGCGCGCGGACGGTTACCACGTGCCCGCCTCGCCACTGATCACGGCCACCGGCATCATCTCGCTGATTACCGCGCCGTTTGGCGCCCACGGCATCAACCTCGCCGCCATCAGCGCGGCCATCTGTACCGGCCCGCACGCCCACGAAGACCACAACAAACGCTACACGGCGGCGATCTGGTGCGGGATTTTCTACGCCATCGCGGGGGTATTCGGCGCCACGCTGGCTGCACTGTTTGCGGCGTTTCCCAAAGAGCTGGTGTTATCGATTGCCGCCCTGGCGCTGTTCGGCTCGATCATCAACGGCCTGACCGTGGCCATGCACGAGCCCAAGGAACGCGAAGCCGCGCTGATCACCTTCATGGTCACCGCATCGGGGCTGACGCTGTTTTCCATCGGCTCGGCGTTCTGGGGGATTGTCGCAGGGGTGTTGACGCTGGTGATTCTCAACTATCGCAAATGAGCGCTCGCGGCATGAGTGCGATCACCGCCGCCCTCTGGTTACTCGCCGCATGAACGCGACAGCCGCCGCCCCGGGTACTTGCCGCAGGAACGCGATAACCGCCGCCCCGGGTTACTCGCCGCCTGAACGCGATAGCCGCCGCCCCGGTTACTCGCCGCCTGAACGCGGTAACCGCGGTCCCCTTGTAGGAGCGCGCTTGCCCGCGAATGCGGTGGGTCAGTCGCTGTTGTGGTTTGTGACCGGATGCTTTCGCGGGCAAGCTCGCTCTTACACGCTTTGCCCAAGGCTGGTGCTCGCCGGTAAAACGTGGCGACAGCTGAACCGTGATGGGGGGTTATTGGCGAGTGGCTGAAGCCACCGTCAGCGTGCCCGCCTCGTTATCCAGAACCGCATGACTGCCCAACGCCACCGCCAGATTGCGCTCGCCGTGGCCGATGGACAGGCCGCCCAGCACCGGAATGCCCAGATCGCCCAAGCGCTCGATCAAGACATCGGGCGGCCGGATCGGGTTATTGCCGTGGCCCGGTTCGCTGAACTGACCCAACGCGATACCACCGAGGCGCTGCAGAATGCCGCAGTTGTGCAGATGGGTGATATTGCGGTCAACCCGATACGCCAGCTCGCCAACGTCTTCGAGCAGCAGGATCACGCCTTCCAGATCAGGCATGAACGGCGTGCCGACGCAGGTGCTCAGCATGCTCAAGTTACCGCCGAGCAACACGCCCTCGACCACGCCGGACGTGCGCACGCTGAAGGTGGGCTCGGATGGATCGGCGTGGATGATGGAGGGCTCGGTGCTCATCAACGCCTGCTTGAGCGTACTGGCAAACATGCCGGCCTTCTCGAGCTGCGCCGCCACCGGGCCATGAACCGTGGCAAGGCCGGTGTGGGTCCAGAGTGCAGCGTGCAAGGCAGTGATGTCCGAGAAACCGACGACCAGTTTAGGGTCGCGAAGCACGGCTTCGTAATCGAGTTGCCCGAGGATGCGCTGAACGCCGTAGCCGCCCCTGTTACAGAGCACTGCGCGGATTTCGGGGTCGGCCAGGGCGTCGTTGAGGTCAGAGATGCGATCAGCGTCGTTGCCGGCCAGGAATCCGATGTTGTCCAGTGCGTGGGGGTAGACGCGAGGGCGTAATCCCCAAGAGGTGAGTTCCCGCACGGCTGCTTCCACCCGGGCTTCGGCGACCGGGCCGGCTGGGGACACCAGCGCTACGGCGTCGCCAGCACGGAGGGCTTGAGGGTGGAGGGTTGGGCGGGAGGCAGGCATTTTCGGGATGGCTCGACGGATGGCAATGCAGAGCAATGTAGAGCACTGACGGGCTTGAATCCAGCGGGGCACGCAGGCGCGGGCCGGTGAACTGGCCGCGCGCCCGCAAATCGCCGAAGGCCAAGGGAGTAGCCTCCCGTGGCGCAAGGCATTACGCAGTCACCTCTTCGCTATAGAACTCGTAATCCGTGTAACCCACCTCGGTACCGCCAAAGAAGGTTGGACGGTCATAAGCGTTGAGCGGCAGATTGTGGCGCAGGCGCTCTGGCAAATCCGGGTTGGCGATGAAGTGACGACCGAAAGCAACCAGGTCTGCGTTGCCCTCCTGGATGATGGCCTCGGCGGACTCGCCGTTAAAGCCACCGGCAGCAATGATCACGCCTTTGTAGTGTTTGCGCATCAATTTGGCAGCGACCGGCGTCGGGCCGGCGTTCTCGTCTTCGATATTGCCAAGGATGCGCGGCTCTATCAGGTGCAGGTAGGCAAGGTTCAGCGGCGCCAATTGTTGTGCAACGTAGGAGAACAGGCCTTCCGGATCGCTGTCGCCCATATCACCCCAAGTGCCGCTTGGCCCAACACGGACCGCTACACGATCACTGCCCCACACGGATATCAGCGCCTGAGTCACCTCCAACAGGAAGCGCGCCCGGTTTTCAAACGATCCCCCGTAAATATCAGTGCGCTGGTTGCTGTTGTCCTGCAGGAACTGGTCGACCAGATAACCATTGGCGCCGTGCAGTTCTACCCCGTCAAAACCGGCTTTCACACCGCGTTCGGCAGCGGTCCTGAAGTCTTCTACCAAGCCCGCGATTTCGACGAGTGTCAGCGCGCGGTTCGGGGTATTGGGTACCCATCCATCGGCGGTATACGCCACGCCGCCGTGCAGGATTTCCGATGGGCCAACAGGAATACTGCCCGCAGGCTGCACGTCGACATGGGACTGGCGACCCGCATGATAAAGCTGCAGAAAAATTTTGCCCCCTTTGGCGTGCACGACATCGGTGATCTGTTTCCAGCCCGCGATCTGGTTGTCGTCGAACAGACCCGGCGCACCGAGATAGCCGTTACCGTTTGGCGCAGCGATGGTGGCTTCACCGATCAGAAAACCGCCTTCGGAAGCGCGTTGAGCATAATACTCGGCCATCAGCGCACCAGGACGAGCGCCTTTTTCGGCGCGCATGCGGGTAAGCGGTGCCAATACAACGCGATGGGTAAAGGTGAACGGCCCTACATTAACGGATGAATGAAGTTTGGACATGATTGCCTCGATGTGAAAAGCAAGAAGAAGAGTCGTTGGATATCTGCCCGGGTCGTAGCCGTCTGGCCTTTCCGGTCCGGGGCGCTTGGCATCAGTTAATGCGATTATCCGCAGGGAATAAATGGGCTGGGATTCCCAACACATCGGACTTTTAGGCCGTAATGCTGGCGCCCATAAAACAGCCGGGGTGCGCGACCTGGGTCCAACCGGTAGCTACCACTGACGACCTGGCGGCACAGGTTTATGGTCGTAGTTCTGCGTTTAACCGCCCGTATGGAAACCGCGACCGACACCCTTTCCTGATTTCATCTTCTTTTCTGTCCTATTTCCTCGCCCGCCTTTACTCTCCATCAGCCCTCCTTCCGTACCGAGCACACTTGAAATGATGGACAGCCTCAGCGGCATCACAGCCTTCATCAATGTGGCCGAAACCCGCAGCTTTACCGCAGCCGGGCGACTTCTGGAAATCTCCTCATCTGCTGTGGGCAAAAGCGTGGCGCGCATGGAAGAGCGCCTCGGTGTCCGGTTGTTCCATCGCAGCACGCGCAGTGTCACCCTGACCACCGAAGGCGAGCTCTTCCTCGACCGCTGCAAGCGTATCCTCAGTGAGGTCGAAGCCGCAGAAATGGAGCTGCTCGAGTTGTCCGCTACACCCCGGGGAAAGGTGCGTATAAGTGTGCCGATTCAGAACGTGCTGATCATGCCCGTCCTTGCCGGGTTTATGCGCACCTACCCTGACATCGAGCTGGAAGTAGACATGTCCGACCGGATGGTGGATGTGATTGAGGAAGGCTTTGATGCGGTTATCCGAACCGGGGCGCCTCAAGACTCGCGGCTGATGGCACGCAAGCTCGGAGGCTACCGACTCCAATTGGTGGCCTCGCCCGCGTACCTGGAGCGCAACGGCACCCCTGCGCATCCCAATGACCTCATCAGTCACACCTGCCTGCTGCACAAGTTTCCGGCCACCGGGTTGGTCGAGCGCTGGCCGTTGCGCGTCCACGACACGCACATAGAGCCGAATCTGGCGCGGGCGTTAACGTGCACGACGATGGACCCCCTCACTTACCTGGCGATAGATGGGGTGGGTATAGCCTGCTTGCCGGATTTTTCGATCCATGAACCGTTGGCAGACGGCAGGCTGAAGGTGGTACTGGAGGATTACACCGACCACACCGGCAACCTGT
This sequence comes from Pseudomonas lutea, assembly GCF_000759445.1. Classification (NCBI taxonomy): domain Bacteria; kingdom Pseudomonadati; phylum Pseudomonadota; class Gammaproteobacteria; order Pseudomonadales; family Pseudomonadaceae; genus Pseudomonas; species Pseudomonas lutea. The sequence continues at coordinate 143,635 of NZ_JRMB01000001.1, read as the reverse complement.
GGATGCTCTGGCCTGCCTCGAAGCAGACAGCACCGAGGCTGCGAGTGTTGATCGACTATTTCAAAGACAACATTCTAAAAACTTGAATTCACCGCAACAGCGATTCGGCGATGGGCGTTTTTTGGATGCCAAAACTGAGCATCACCCCCAACCCAAGCAAACCGATCGCCGCGCCCAGCCACAGCGCCGACGGCACACCCGCATGATCGACCATTACACCGCCGAAAAGGGAACCTGAAGCAATGGCAATCTGGAAGGTCGTCACCAACATTGCCGAACTCGCCTCTGGCAAGTGGGGCGATGTCAGCTGCATCCAGCTACTCACGCCCAGAGGGATCGCACCGTATGCGACTCCCCAGACCAGGACCGCCAGCGAAACGGCCATCCCTTGCAACTCAGGCAAGGCGAGCTGGGCTAATACCATCAGCAATACCACGGCGCCCAACGAGGCACGCAAATGGGTCGTGATGGTCCCGGCCATTGCGAAGTTGGCAAGCATGCCGGCCAGGCCGAAACCCAACAGAATCGCAGTGATGGCCGTTGGTGAAAAGCCAGCGTCATGACCAAGGAAGGGAGCGATGTAGGTGTACGCGGTGAAATGAGCGGCTACCACAGTGCCCAGCAGCCACATGCTCCGACGCGCATTGCTGCGCGACAAGAATGCCACGAGCGCGCGCCCGTTCAGGCCTTCGGTTGAAGGCAATGACGGTAACGTCAGGCCTTGAGCAATCAGCGCCAGCAAGGCGAGCCCTGCTGTAGCGGCAAAGGACATGCGCCAGGAAAAAAGCGTGCTGACGAACGTCCCGAACGGCACCCCCAATACCGTAGCCAATGTGATGCCAGCGAAGATTAACGCGGTGGCTTTTCCTGCCTTCGACTGATTGACCAGCCGCCCCGCCGCCGCAATGGCCACCGCCCAAAATCCCCCCAGCGCAATACCCAGCAGCCCGCGCCCCAGCAACATGATCGCCAGGGACGGGGCCAATGCAGACACCGCATTGGAGGCCACCAGCAGGAGCGTCAATAGCAGCAGCAAGTGACGTCTGTTCATACGCCCCGCGCCAAGCATGACTGCCGGTGCTGACAACGCGGCGACAACACCCGGCACGGTGACCATCAGCCCTGCAACCCCTTCGCTGACGCTTAGGCTGTCGGCAATCTGCGGTAGCACCCCTACCGGGAGATATTCAGTCGTGACGAAAGCAAAAGCGCCAAGGGCAACGGAATACACCGACAACCAGTCGCGTGAGGAAGGAACGTTTTCCAGAGGTTGCGCTGAGGCAGCAGGTAGTGCTTTGCAATCGTTCATGGGCCAGCTCCACAAGGAATAAGTGGGGCCATGTTAGGTATCGACCAGGCAGCGAAAAACAGTGCAGGGCTCCAGTCACTGCGGATCAATAGTTCCACAATCGAACGAGGTATAGCCCCTGCATTAGCGCCATCGGTGTCCGAAGTGTTCTGCCTTCCGGCCGGTTTTTCCCCAGGTACTCGCTTCATACACTCCGCCTCGACAACCATTACCTTGCGAGGGCTTTCCCATGACATCCAGGCAATCACCGATTCGCGTCGGCATCATTGGCGTAGGCAACTGGGCTCACCATGGTCACCTGCGCGTACTTGATCTGTTGCCCCAATACCACTTGCAGGCGGTCTACAGTGAACGGCGTGAGCGGGCTGAAGCGGCGGCCGACGAGTATTCCATACCCGACATTGCGGGGTCAGTCGAAGCATTGGTCAACAACCCTGAAGTCGATCTGATAGTGGTGCTTAACACTGCGCCCCAGCATGAAAGAACCGTACAAGCCGCCATTGCTGCGGGCAAGGATGTTTATTGCGAATGGCCATTAACGACCACCACCGCTGATTCTCAGAACTTGCTGCAACTGGCTGACAAGGCGGGCGTACGACACATCGTCGGGCTGCAACGCCGCCGCGCGCCGCACTATCGTTACTTGCAGGATCTGCTGCGGCAAGGGTATGTCGGCAAAGTACGGTCCGTGCGCATGCACGTCAGCATGAATAACTTCCAGGCCGTGCGACCCAATGCGCTTCGCTGGACCGCAGCCGAGGAAAACTTCTCCAGTGTGATTGCGATCTATGCCGGTCATTTTCTCGACATGCTCTTCACCGCGACTGGCTGGCCGCTCAGCGTGTCAGGCCTGATGGTCAGCCAGTTTGCGCAGGTGACCATCAAGGAGACCGCAGAGGTGCTGCCGAGTACTGCGCCTGACCAATTAGTGCTAAGCGGCATGTTAGAGGATGGGGGCGTGGTCTCTATTCACATTGAAGGCGGCAAGAGGAATGGCTCCGGTGTGCAGATTGATATCACTGGCGATCAGGGCGACCTCAAAATCACCAACCGCTCGGCGTTTGGCGATGTTGGCGACGACTATGTCATCGAGGGCGCACATGGCGATAACCTGACGCTGGAAGTGTTGCCGGTGCCTGAGCAGTACCAGCGCCTGCCTGTCTCGGCGTTGCCCTCCGCCGTGCTTGAACTTGCAGAGCTCTATCACGCCTATGCGCAGGACGTTGCGGAGGGCACAGACGCAGCGGCGACGTTCAGCGATGCTTTACGCCTGCATCAGTTGCTGGATGCGGCAAAGGGCGGAGTTCAATCTCCCCTCAAATGAGAGCACGACCCTCTCGGGTAACCAGGATGTTTGCGATTGGCATCGGTAACGCCGGTATGAGGGAAGCGCATGACGCGCTCCCCCTGGGCTCAGCGGCCCACGATCAAACCACCATCAGTGTGCAGGATTTGGATGAAAGCCTGATCATCCAGCTCCCATCGGCAAATCATCAAGTGCCTGACTTGATCTTGGTCCATGCCCGTGTCCTGGCGCGTTCCGCATCACGCCCCAGAGGTTTGAGTGTGTACAGCGTGGTCATCGCCGCCTCGGTCGGGTATAGATTGGGGTTGTTGCGGATCGAAGGGTCAACTTGGTCCGTTGCGTCCTTGTTCGGGTTCGGGTAGCCAACGAAATCGCTGATCGGCGCGATCACACCGGGCTGCAACAAGTAGTTGATGAATGTGTAAGCGTCCTGCGGATTGCTGGCACCTTTAGGGATGGCGAGCATGTCGAACCAGATCGGTGCTCCCTCCCTGGGCAGGCGCATGTCCACCGTTACCCCGTTATTCGCTTCTTTGGCGCGGTTGGCGGCCTGGGAAAAACTGCCGGAGTACCCGACCGCTACACAAATGTCTCCGTTGGCAATATCGGCCATGTATTTGGAGGAGTGAAAGTAGGTGACATAGGGACGGATTTTCATCAACAGCGCTTCGGCTTTGGCATAGTCCTTGGGATTTCCACTGTTTGGGTCCAGCCCCAGGTGCTGCAAGGCCAACGGCAGGATCTCGGACGGCGAGTCGAGCAGCGCGACGCCGCACTGTTTAAGCTTGCTGATGTTTTCTTCCTTGAAAATCAGGTCCCAGCTGTCCACCGGGGCATTGTCGCCAAGCGCAGCCTTGACCTTGCTCGGGTTAAAGCCAATCAGGATGGTGCCGTACATGTAGGGCACGGCGAACTTGTTGCCCGGGTCATTGGCTTCAATTAGCTTCATCAACTTGGGGTCCAGGTGGTTCCAATTCGGCAACTGGCTACGGTCCAGCGGCTGAAACACCCCGGCTTCGATCTGCTTGGCCAGGAACACATTGGAAGGCACCACCACGTCATACCCGGAATTGCCGGTAAGTAGCTTGGCTTCCAAGGCTTCGTTGGTGTCAAAGATGTCGTACACCAGTTTGATGTCAGGGTGCTGCGACTTGAAGTCTTCCAGCGCCTTGGGCGTGATGTAGTCAAACCAGTTGTAGACCCGCAGGGTTTTCTCTTCGGCGTGGGCCACCCCACTGACAAAGGCCGCGCATAGCAAGATCGACTTGAGCATCTTCATTGAGCAATCCCCTCAAAACCTTCGAGAACGTTGACGGCATTGATGCCGATTTCTTCCACCGCGTAGCCGCCCTCCATCACGAAGAGCGTGGCTTTGCCCAAGCGGGCAATGCGTGCGCCCATCGCCAGGTAATCGGGACTGTCGAGTTTGAATTGCGAGATCGGGTCGTCCTTGAAGGTGTCCACGCCCAGGGATACGACGATGATTTCGGCGCCGTAGCGATCGATTTCTGTGCAGGCTTGCTCAAGCGCTGCGCTCCAGGCTGCCCAGTCAGCACCGGCCGCAAGAGGGTAGTTGAAGTTAAAGCCTACGCCTGCGCCTTCACCCAGCTCGTCGGCGTAGCCCAGGAAAAACGGAAACTCCGCTTCAGGGTGACCGTGGATCGAGGTAAACAGCACGTCGCTGCGTGCGTAGAAAATCGACTGGGTACCGTTGCCGTGGTGGTAGTCCACATCCAGAATCGCGACTTTTTTGTGGCCCTGATCAAGAAAGGCCTGGGCGGCAATGGCGGCGTTGTTGAGGTAGCAATAACCGCCCATCAAATCGCTGGCTGCGTGGTGTCCCGGCGGACGGCACAAAGCGAAAGCACTGCGGGCGCCTTGCTGGATCGCCTGTTGAGCGGTAAGCGCAACCTGCGCCGCCGAGTACGCTGCCTGCCAGGTCCCGGCGGTAATCGGTGCGCCGCCATCGAAGCTGTAGTAACCCAGCTGCCCATGCAGGCTGGAGGGCAATACCCGGCGCAACGTGCGTGCCGGCCAAGTGTAGGGCAGCAAGTCACCGTCCTGCCCGAACTCGGCCCAACGCGTCCACGCACCCTGGAAGAATTCCAGATAGTCGCGGCTGTGGATTCGCTGCAGCGGCTCCAGTCCAAAATCCTGCGGCGCCAGGACCGGGCCCAGCTGACGGTCCTCGACCCGTTGCAACACATGGTCGGCCCGAGAAGGCATTTCGAAGCAGGGCATCAACTGCCCGTCCATTAGTTCACAGCGTCCATGGTGCAGATGATGATCATCAGAGTAGATCGTCAGCATTGGTGTTCTCCGCAGACTGTATCGGTGATGCAGTCTTGCGGCAGCCGCGGTTTAGGAGAACGGCAGACGCGGCCAAAAGGGGACAAATATGGCCAGACTTTCTGTCCGTAAATCGCCCCTCAACGAGGCATCATGTTCGAAACTGACTCGGCGCCACCCCACTCCAGCGCACAAAAGCGTGCCTGAAACTTGCAGTTTCACTGAAGCCCAGCGCCTCGGCGATCCGGTGGACGGGCCACCGGTCCTGCGCCAGTAACTGTTTGGCGCGTTCGAAACGAAGTTCGTCGAGCAGCTCCTGATAGCTGCAGCCCATGCCATGCAAATGACGACGCAGAGAGCGCGCCGAACAGTTCATTTGTTGAGCCAGCCCTTCCAGCCCGGGCGCAGCATGCAGTTGAGTAGCCAGTAACTGACGGATCCGCCCAAGCCAGGCCTCACGCCCAGTGAATTCCGTATTCTGTTTGCGACAGCGCTCGACCATGGCCTGGTGGGTCACCGTGTCGGCCAGTGGCAAGGGCTGGGCCAGCCAGCGTTTATCAAAGGCAAACGCATTGGCGGTTGCCTGAAACTGTAACGGACAGTCAAAACACTCGCCGTAGCGCGCTTGGTAATCTGGCGCAGTGTGCTCAAAACGAGCGCCCAGCAAAGGCAACGAGTGGCCGAGCAGGTCATCGCAAATGACTTTCAGTGAACCCAGGCACAGCTCAACGTTGAAAGCGGTCAGAGCCGGATTCTCACGGTAATCGCTGGCGGTGAACCAGACACACTCACCCTCCTCCTCCAGGCTCAGCTCAAAGAGAGTTCCCAAGAGAGCGGGATAACGCAGGGCCAGACGTAACGCGTCACCGAAAGTGGCACTGGTGAGCAATGCATAACCGAGCATGCCGTAAGACGATACATGCATGCGCGAGCCCACGATCAGGCCTATATCGCGCCGCAAAGCGACAGCATTGGCGCACACCTGCATCTCCTGATGCGTGGCGATACGTGTGTCGGCGCGGCTCAAATCCGTTGCGCAGATACCACTGCCGGCCAGCAGCGCCTCGGCGGACCATCCCTGCGCCGTGAAAGTGCTCAGGACCAAGGAGACCGCGTTAAGGGTGGTGAGGTGGGAATGAAGCATGGGGAGTTCCGCCAGGCGATGAGGACATGAAGAGCAAGTTATGTGCCGGGATATTGTCTGGTTAGTTTGCCCCTGTGCTGCGCCATTAGCCAAACTACATACGGCTCAAACAACGCACCGCGTCTGCAGCGACAGTTGACGTGCGGGAAGCATGCGGCCGAGATGAACTTTGTTTAGCATGAGGACATATACGCTCCGATGCGCACGCTCTAACGCAACGCTCAGGCGCCTTGTTCTGGGTGCGTGAGCGAGCCGAAGTCATGTCTTCAGAGGGTGCCCCTCACCTGTCTGAGAGAGCCAGCCCGACCAATTCTTCAAAAATGACGGTTTTAGAGAAGATCCAATGAGAACTGACTGGCAACAAATTCGAGAAATGATGAACACTGTCATCGACAGCTGCGAGCAGATCGAAACAGCGGGGTTCAGCGAAGACCATCGTTGCGCGACGGTCCAGATCAAAGGCGTCGATTACTCCGTTCAGGAGTTTCTGATCAGTGCCTGGACGCTCCCGGAGAACATTCGCTATCAGATCATTCGTGAGCGTCACGAAGCTGGAAATGACCTCCCCTACATTCCTGAAGCCGCCCGCATTCTCGTCTCAATGGCTCAGGCCTGCGCGGAACTGGTTGGAGCAGCCGACACGGCACCCGCCAAGAAAGCGATTGAAGGGATGACTCATTGGTACAGGGCTAACGCGGTTCCACACGTGACGACGGCCATCAGGCTCGCAAACAAGGAGCCTGACGCTTAGGTCGGCGAAGCTGCCGCTAGCGGAGGCTGATCTGTCATCCGTGGGGTGGGTGTTTGACAGGGGTCGCAAGCGCCCTGCCGTTAAAGCCAACCGCATGATCAGCTACCGCGGATCGGGCTGTGGACGCTGCGGAATTGCCTTCTCTCTGGCCCGGCCTTGATCGGTCACTGGGAGGATCTGCGCGATGGCAAATATTATCTCGAAGCAGGTAAAACCCAGAATAAGGAAGCTGGCTCCTTTAGCCACCGCGAGGAGCTGCCAGATCGCAAATAGCATTCGTGCCACCACGTCATATAAGCCAACAGTGCGGTTTGGTTGCATCAAGCGCCAGGCCGACCAGATCACCACTACAGAGCCCAGAAGATTCGTGAAGAGCATGGCAGTAATGTCCGGTGTCGGTACTGCCCGGTTCAACGCCAATGCATCCGACAGCGCCGAGAATCCTGTAAACATCAAGGATGCCGTCCAGGGTGTCATGAATCCTGCCGTAACGATCAGGTCGTAAATGGCGCTGGCCCGAACAATTTGCAGATTTTTATTTACGCTGATCATCGTCAACCCTCACAGTTCGAGCCCGCAGGCTAAAGCCTCGTGTTAGGTCCAGAGTCAACAGAGAATTGATTGATGAAAATCGGGGAAGTGGCTGCGCACACGGGAGTATCAGTCGATGCGCTACGATTTTATGAAGAGAAGGGTCTGATCAAGCCGCATCGAGCGGCGAACGGCTACAGGTTCTATTCAGAGCAAACGCTGCAACTGGTCGGGTACATCAAATTAGCTCAGCACCTCGGGTTTTCACTTAGGGAGATCGGTGAAAACTTGCCACTTTTATGGAACAGCGAAGGGACATCAAGGGTCCACATCGCCCAGTTGTTTGAAGAGAAAATCGCTTTACTGGACGCAAGAATCAGCGAAATGCACAAACTGCGTAGTCTGCTGGCTGAACGAGCAGCTCAGGTATGTCCCCTGGCCGGTATCGGCGATTGAATGGTGAAGGCGGAGGACATTTTCGCTCTGACTCATCTTTGCCGAACAACACTACTGTCGAAACGCACCCCGGATAAGCGACGAAAAGGTGTCTATCGCCTCATCGACGGTGTGACGTCCTCGCACTGTTGCGCCCGAGAGCGCTTCGCCTGCTCCCACCAGAGCGGTGCAGACACGCTCCATTTCTTCAGATGACAGCCCTGCATGGGGCTCCAGCACGGCTATAAACATGCGCACGCAGTTGTCCAGCAACTCCTGGAACACTGCCGCTTTATCGCTGCTGCCTGCCAGCGCAGCTCCCACGACGTGAAATTCGTCGGTATGGTCCGCCGCACAATGGATATAAGCGCTGGCCAGCACCTGCGCGGTCTCTTCCAAAGTCTGCGGACTGCTCGCCATGGCATTGCGGAAGGCATCGACCCGCTCGGTATCGATCCATCGGTAGAGCTCAATCAAGAGCGCCGACCGGGTGCTGAAATGGTCGTATACCACCGGTTTTGAGACGCCGGCGCGGACCGCCAAATGGCCCAGGGTCAGCCTGTCGGCGTTTTCCTCGCGCACGATCAGCAGTGCGGTCTGGAGCAATTGTCGCCTGCGCTCGGCTTTTGACAGCCGACGCGAGCCTGTGCCGCTTGCCGGAGGGGTGCTGACTTTTTCCACGTTGATCCTCAAAGACAGGGAAGCTACCGATGGTAGGTTACGGAAAAGAAAACTCGTGTTAGGTTTCCTACCAACAGTAGGTTAACCGAAAGGAGAACACACGATGTCATTGCATCCGATACTTTTCATGGGCGGTTCAGGGGCAATAGGCCACCGCACCGCTCAAGCGTTACGCAGTGCTCATCCCGGGATTTCACTGCTGATCGGCGGCCGCGATCTTGCCAAGGCCCAGCAAGCGGCAGAGCAACTCGGCGGGGCGCAGGGGATAGTGATTGACCCGGCAGCCGATGATTTGGGCCTCGGCGATCGCCAGGTTAGCGCCGTGGTGGTCCTTTACATGGATCACTCCCTTGCCGGCCTGCGTTACGCCCAAAAACGTGGCGTGCCGCATCTCAGTATCTCCTCCGGGGTTTTCGAGATAGCGCCGCAAATCGCAACCTACATGCACAAGCCTGACATCGCGCCCATTGTGCTCGGTTACGAGTGGATGGTCGGCGCAACAACGGTAGCGACGCTTAGCATCGCCAACGCTTTCAGCCGCGTTCAAGACATCGTGATCGACGCGCTAGTCGATGAGCAAGACACAGGGGGCCCGACTGTCGCGAAGGATTTCGAGCATCTGAGCAAAATGTTGCCTGCGGCGCTGAGCAGACGCGATCAAGCCTACATCTGGCGCGACGGACAGGATGCCAAGGTCACCTTCAACGCGGTGGATAGTACCCCGATCGAAGGCAGCGGCTTCTCTTCTATCGATGTTGCCGGCTTGGCTGCCGCGACCGAGGCGCCCAATGTCCAATTCAATCTCGCCATCGGCGTTAGCTCGACCCGACGCCGAGGTCAGCCAATGTCGACGGAGATCATCATCGAGCTTACCGGCGAGGATCTGCACGGGAAACACCTGCGCACGCGTCATGCAGTTATCCATCCAAGAGGCGCTGCCGCCCTCACCGGCCTCAGCGTGGCAATGCTGCTGGAGCGGTTGCTTGGGCTGGATGGCCAGCCTGCCCCGCTCCCCGGTCTCTACTTTCCCTACCAGCTTCTGGATGCAGATCAATATTTGAAACGCCTGGCACAGGAAGGTGGGGAGCTTTGTGAATTACCCACGTGAATAAACGTCGGCCGTGCCGGTAAGCCGGGTGTTGTCATCCGCAGACTGGCAGCCCCTGCTACGGTGAGTGTCCCACCTGAGTTTTGGCTCATCGCGCGGGTCCCGATAACTTCGTATCGGCGCTCCTCGGTTTGAGCGGCCATTGCGCCGCTCACGGAGACGAAGGCATTCGGTTTTGATGTTCAGGACGGTTCGGGCACGATCGGCTTGGCTGAACGAGCCATTGGATCGGCCGGATCACTGGCGAGGTGTTGCCAGGGCTAATGCACGCCGACAAATTGTGCCGATATCTTGAGAATGCCAGGGCTTGGGGATGAACAGCGGAGCATATCCAGACTCAAGGATCTGTTGCCCTTTTCCACCGGAGGACAAGATCACGGGTATGCGGGGCCAATGAGCCTGCACTCGATTAGCCAGACCGATTCCGTTCAGCCCACCAGGCAGATGGATGTCGGACAGCAGAAGATCTGCCCCTCCCAAGGTCTCGCACAGCCAGTGCCAAGCGTCGTCGCCCGTCTCTGCTGTCACTACCTCGAAGCCTTCCATCTCCAGAATTTCATGTATCAAACTGCGGATGAGCCAGTCATCTTCCACGACTAAAACCGTTGATACCACTGCCATGTGCTCGTGCTGGTTTGACATGGACTTTGGACTGGGTCGCTGCCCGCGGGTTCCACTAACGATACGGCTGTTGCTCAGCCCTCGTCGCGCGGTCATGACGCCCAACCTGAGTGGCGTTTAGCTCTGTGCCAAGCCTGAGCGCCCCAATGCTCTACACGCTTGCGAGTCGCTGCTTTCGACCAGACGCGGACATCCTTCCATGCCCAGATCGCCGGGCTGGCTGCTTCGCTGGCCCGCAGTACGTTGTTGGCATCCTCTGGGGCAGGCTTAGGCGATAGCACCCAAGCCTGCCCAGGCTTTCAGGCGGCGCGAGAGCTTAGAACTGCCAATCCAGCGACAGCCCTACCCCGTGGGTTTTATCCCGGGCACCCAACAGGCCGTTGTAGTCCAGATTGATCCGCGCATCCCTGCTCAAGGCAAGGCTGGCGCGGGCGCCCACGACGGCAGCGTCCCGGTCCATCGACACGCTTTGCACGGCAAAGGTATTCGCACCGCTGGCAAAGGCCAGATGCTGCTCGGCCGAGGTATCGCTCAGGTTATGCTGCCAACCCAGGGTACCGGACACATCCAGCTTCTGAGTGTCGTTCAGATTGAAACGGCTACCGGCGCGTGCGCCAAGGGTGGAGAGCACGGTGTCGCGGGTGTCGTCGCTCCCCTTGAGCGCCGTGGAACCCCCTTTTTCGGTGAAGCTGTCGCTATCGAAGTGCACGTAGGCCAAGTTAGCGAAGGGTTCCAACGCCAGGCGTTGCAGGTTGAGACGATAAGCGGCTTCGGTGAATACCTGGGTCGATTGCGCATCGCGCTTGACCTTCTGCCGGTCGGCCAAACTGCCCAACTGCAGGTCACGCTTGACGTCGATGCGGTGCCAGCTATGGGACGCGCCAGCGGTGAGGCGCAACGCACCTTCTTCATGGCCGATGTAGGCACCCAAATGGTAGCTGTCGGCTGAAGCCCGCGAGTGGGTATCGTCGCCCATGCCCAATGAGGTATCGCTGTAACCGACCATGGCGCCCAGCCGGGTATGCTCAGCCACCAAGCCGTCGACACCGGCGAGCAGACCGCCCAGTGATGAGGTAGAACTGGCGCTGTCGCTGCTGCCGGCGTTCTTGCCCCACGCGCCCAGGCCTTTCACCCACCAGTTGTTTGCTTCAACACCCGCCGCAGGCTGGTCGTACAGCCCTTCGACGCGCAGGCGATCACCCACGGCATCGCGTACCTGGCGGCTGTCATTGATCAACTGAGTGGCAATGGCCGGATGTACTTCGCCGGACAACTGGGTGTAGGCCCGCCGAGCCGTAGCAGCATCAGGGCTCAGCAGCAGCTCTTCATACACCGCGTTACCGCCTCCTAGTTGCTCGGCGGCAGCCGCTACGTTGGCCTGGTTAGCGGTTTGCGCGGCGCTGGCGAAGCTGTCCGCGTTGCGCTCCAGGGCCAACGCAACGCCCGTACCGCCGTAGGCGAGACTCCCATCCAGAAAAGCGTAGTTGTCCAGCACGGACCCAAACTGGCCCTGCACGCCGCCAGCGGCTTGCAGCACGCTGAACTGTCGGCCGACCAGGCTGTTGACCTCGCCTGTGGTGAAGCCGGCGCCGTTTTCCAGCGAGACGGCCATGGTCGCACCGCTCACCGTCGCCTGCCCGCCGGCGATGATGCGGTCGCTGCCGGTGGGCGACAACTCCACCGCATACACAGCGCCGGGCGCCAGGTTAAGGTCCCCCGCCACGTTTAAGGTGCCTACGGAATTGCCCGGCGCTACCGTACCGCCACGGTTGGCGGTGAGGGACGCGACCCGGCCGTTGCCGCCCAGTATGCCGGTGTCGTTAATGGTCACCGCCGAGGCCAGCGAACCATTGACCGCCAGGCGCCCTTGATTGATCAGGGTTGGGCCGCTGTAGGTGTTGGCGCCGGTCAGCACCAAGGTCCCGATGCCCAGCTTGGTCAAGCCGCCATGCCCGGATATGTCATTGCTCCATACGTCCCGCCCGCATTGTGGCCCGCTGCAGGTGCGCTGGGTCGGTTTACCCGCATCGACCACTGCGCCTATGCCTGGCAGGTTGACGACGAACTGGCTGTCGCCATAGGCGCCGCTGATACGAAACTCGGCAGGAATATCCGCCTCGGTGACGAACATGCTCGGGCCGTTGACGGCCTTGCCCAGATTGATCATGCCCCAGCCATAGAGCGCGTCCACGCCAGGCGCGCCGAGGTCGGTGGCGGTGGTTTTCAACACGTCGGCCACCTGTGCGCCGGTCATGTAGGGGAAACGCTCCATCAGTACCGCCATGCTGCCCGCCACATGGGGCGCGGCCATGGAGGTACCGTTTTTGTTGGCCCAGCCCACGGTGAGGTCTTGCAAACTGGTGCCGTTGAGCACGGAGCTGTAGATCCGCGTACCGGGTGCCGACACGCAGAAGCTGGCCGTGTAGCCGCAGCGAGAAGAAAAGGTGCTCAAAATATAAGGCGTGGCGCCGGCGGTCGTGGCGTTGGGGTTTTGCTGCAACGCAGCAACGGTCAGCCAGTTGGGGGCGATCTCTGGCACGAAATACCCCAGCCCGGCCATGGCGTCCGGGTTGTTCAGGTTGTAGTCGTTGCCTGCGGCGAAAATGGTGACCACGCCGCTGCGCGCGGCATCGATGGCGCCCTGGTAAGCGCCCCCCGGGCGAGTGCCGAGGATCTGTCGGATCTGATCGAACTGCAGCTGCGCATCCTGCACGGTAAAGTGCGCAAAGGCCGGGTCGCGACCGCCTTGGGCAAAGCGCTCGGTAATACCAATGCCCCAGCTGTTATTGATGAGGCGCGCGCCACTATTGACCAAGGCGTTCCAGCCAGCCTGGTAAACCGCGCCGTCGTTGCCCAGCACAATGCCGTCTTCCGGGCCTGGGTCGCCGTTGTCGGCGCTGATGATCTGGGCGTTGAAGGCCACGCCGTGCATGGGTCCGCCGTCTCGGTTGCCGCCAGCGATGCCACCTACGTGGGTGCCGTGGTTGCCCAACCGGCCGTTGGAGTCAGGGGTGGGCGCGCCATCGTAACGAAAGGCGTCGCCGGCCTTTACCGGAATATAAGGGTCGGTATATTCGCGAATGCCACTGGTTACCAGGTTGATCACTTTATCCGGGCTGGCAAATTCCGGGTGAGGTGCGTACACCGGCTGATCGAAAATCCCCAACTTTACGCCCTTGCCGGTGTAACCGGCCGCGTAAGCCTGGTCGGCGTTGATCGCGCCCAGCCCCCATTGGGCAGTGAACTCCGGGCTGCGCCAACTGGCGGCATTCCCGGCCTGACCGGCTTCGGCGTAAGGCGCAGCCTGAGCTACGCCGAGGGTGCTCAAGTAACAGGCCAGGGCGCCGCAAGAAACGCGATTGGCTTGCCTAATAGCGTGGCGAATGGAGCTGACAGCAACCTGTCGAGTGGTGGATGGCTTTTTCATCAATATAACTGTCCTTAGTTAGCGCACACGAAACCCCGCGCGAATGCCGCCTTGGCATCCGCGTGGTTCTTTTTCCAACAATGGGTAGATTGGAACCTTTAGCGTCAGGCAATCGGCGGGCGAAATCCTGGTTCGCCCTGCCGCTTTTTGTTTAGAACTGCCAGTTAAAACTCAAGCCGATGCCGTGGCTTTTTTCACGGCTGGCCAGTTGGCCGTTGTAGTCCAGGCTAACGCTGGCCTCACGGCTCAGAGCCATGCGGGCATGGGCGCCCACCAGGGCCGCGTCACGCACCAGGGGCGAGCTCTCGATGCCAAAGCTACTGCCGCCTGCCGCAAAAGCCATGTGCTGCTCCGAGTCGATATCGCTCAGGTTGTGCTGCCAGCCCAGGCTGCCGGAGAGGTCCAGCTTTTGACGATCAGTGATTGCGATGGTTTTAAGCGCCCGTACACCCAGCGTGCCGAGCGCGGCTTCACGGGTATCGCTGCCGGATGCAAGCGCTGCGGCATCTCCCTTCTCGGTGAAGCTGTCAGTGCCCAGGTGTACATAGGCCAGGTTGGCGAAGGGCTCAAGCACAGCGGCCTGCAGCTGAATACGGTACGCCGCTTCGGTGAATACCTGTGCGGTTTGCGCATCGTGCCTGGTTTTCTCCCGACCACTGGCGCCGCCAACCTGTACATCACGTCTGGCATCGATCCGGTGCCAGCTGTAGGCACCGCCGAGGGTCAAGCGCCAAGCGCCGATCTCATGACCCATGTAGGCACCCAGATGGTAGCTGTCTACCGATGCACGGGAATGCGTACCCGAGCCCATGTTGACCGAGCTGTCACTGTAGCCGCCTACCACGCCAAGGCGAGTGGACTCACCTACGTCGCCATCGACACCCGCCAGCACACCGCTGATGGACGAGGTATAGCCAGCCGTATCACCACGGGAGTCTGTTTTGCCCCATGCGCCCAAGGCCTTGACCCACACGTTGTCTTGCGCCGCGGTATTGGCATCGGCACCGAACACGCTGGTCCCCAGACGCTCGCCAACGGCATCACGTACATAGCGGCTGTCGTTGATCAACTGGGTGGCGACTGCCGGGTAGATCTCGCCCGACAGCTGCTGGAAACTGTCCCTAGCCGAGGCGGCATTTGGCGCGAGCAGCAGGTTTTCATACACCGCGTTGCCCGCCCCCAATTGCTCGGCGGCCGAGGCCACTGCTGCCTGATTAGGGGTTTGCGCCACGCTGTCGAACGCCGCCGTGCGCTCGATATTCAGCGCAATACTGTTAGCGGCGTAATCCAGCCGGCCACCGAGGAACGCGTAGTTGGCGGTGACCGCAGCGAACTGCCCGCTCACACCATTGGCAGCTTGCAACACGTTGTACTGGCGGCCAACCAGGGTTTGGCCAGGCGTGGCGTTCAAGGCCGGCGGCGTCGGGTCCAGCGCCAGGGCCATGTTGGCGCCCGACACCGTGGCACTGCCGCTGGCCACAATGCGGTCACTGGCCGTTGGCGAAAGCTCCACCGCATAGGTTGAGCCCGGCGCGAGCGTCACGTCACCGTTCACCCGCAAGGTGCCGATGGAGTTACCCGGCGCAACCTGCCCGCCGCTCATCGCCGTGAGGTTACCGACCTGGCCATTGCCGCCCAAGGTGCCACCGACATTGACCTGCACGGCAGACGCGAGGGAGCCATTGACCGACAGCACACCACCGTTGACCTGGGTATCGCCGCGATAGGTGTTGGTCCCTTCAAGGATCAACCGCCCCGCGCCGGACTTGATCAGGCTTCCCTGGTACTGGCGCTGAGCCGCTGCCGCAGCACGGGCGGTGCCCACGGCATAGTCGGTTTGGTCCTGTTGGCTGGCGGTGCTGGCCACGCCGTTCTGCCAACCTCTGCTGACCAGGGTTTGCTGCCAGGCAGCCTGTTCAGCGGTGTCCTCGGACTGACGCTGAATCAACGCCCGATCAGAAATATCGTTGCTCCAGACATCGGTTTGGCCGGCGCCCAGGGTGGCGTCGAAGGTCCCCAGCAACTGGCCGGGGCCGCGCATCGCCCGCTCCAGGTTGACGACACCCCAGCCCACAGCGCCATTGGGGGCCTGGGTGACCGAACCATCGAGTTGGGTCGCGGTGGTGAGCAGCACCTGCAAAGCCTGCTCGTTGTTCATGTAGGGGTAGCGCTCCATCACCAGCGCCAATGCGCCCGTGGCGTGGGGCGCGGCCATGGACGTACCGGACTTGAGCGCATAACCGCCGCCAGGCACGGTGCTGTTGATCAGCCTCCCCGGTGTGGTGATGCACCAGTATTTGGCAAGGCCGCATTGGTTGTAGCGCTGGGCGTTGGAGCTATCCAGTCCAGAAACCGCCAGCCAGTGGCCTTCCAGGTCAGGCTCGAAATACGGCAGCGCAGAACGCACACTGGCGTTGGCATAGCCGGTATTGCCAGCACTGAAGACATTGATCACGCCCCTGCGCGCCACGTTAGCCGCTTCATCCAGCCAGGTGCCCCGGTTGTAATGCTGGGCGTAGGCGGCCTGCACCCCGCCCAAAGTCGCGTAGGTCACATCCGGCGGCTGGCTACCCCAACTGTTGTTGATCGCCCGCACGCCGGCATCAGCCAATGCGCCATAGGCTGCCTTGAAGTACTTGGGGTCCGGGCTCGGGCCAAACAGGAAGCTATCGCTCTGGTTAGTGTTGGCCACATAGATTTGCGCGTTGTATGCCACGCCATGCATGCCAACGCCATCACGGGCCGCGCCCATGGTCCCGGTCACGTGCGTGCCGTGGGTGTCGTTATTAGGGTTGATAGCACCCGTGACGCTAAAGGGCGAACCATCCACATAGGTGCCATTGGCCGTTACCGCATGGTAGCGGGATGGGCTGGCTTCGGGATGAGAGGGGTCGAATCCCGAGTCCATCGCGCCGATTTTTACGCCGTTGCCGGTGATACCGGCAGCATAGGCCTGGTCAGCCTGGATACGGCCCAATCCCCAGTCGCTCTGAAATTCTTGCGAGCGCCAACTGGCCGCGTCGCCCAACTTCCCCTGTTCTGCGTAGTCGGCGTAAGCCGAGCAGCCAAAGGTAAAAGACAACGCGCAAAGTGCGGTCGTGGTTACGGGTTTAACGGAATAACGGACAGCACTGGACGGCTTGAACCTTCGCATCCCTGCACACCTTTTTATTTGATAGCTCCCTATTGAGCGCCGTAAGAAAATAGTCCGCCCGGAACGGGATGGCAACTAATTTGTTTCAAAACTGATACAAAGCTTACTGCAGCAAAAAACGGGGCTTATCAGGGAAAAGGGCACTGTTGTGAGGCATCTCTAGCGTTTCCGGCACAACTAAAGCGCATTGCGGAATAGTGGCCTTTTAGTTACTTCGTCAAAAAGGCCGTAGTGTGCCCTCCGCAGGAGTCTTGCCCGGCGGAGACAGTTACCAATCCAAGCGAAACGCATGTCAGGGAGATATTCAGGTAATGAATTATGAAACTCTGGTCGAGCCACTACTTAGCCATGCCATAGCACCATTTTTGACCAGTGTGAAGCGCTGAGTAAGCCTGACGGCGCAGTCGTGGTACTTGGGAAGGTATGTCGGCCCCCTAAAACGATGGGGCGCTTTGAGGGATCATTATTGCTGTATGGGCTATCGTCCTTGTATCGCTATGCCACCTACTTACGTTATCAGCGTTTATGGGCGTTAAACGCACGGACGCTAAAGGATCAGCTGGCGAAGTTATTATGTTCGCGCAACTTTCCGTAGCGCTGTCGATAATCGCTGGACTTGTGGCTGGCGGGCGAGCCCCTGCGGCAACGCAGCGACCAGCTTGTCCTCGGAGGCCAACAGAACTATCTTGGCTTAGGTCGTCCGAGGCATGAGCTCTCCACTGGTACTCGCCCTGCAACCCATGTGCTCATCCCGAGTAATTGCATCGGGTCGAAAGAAGCCCTCCCCGCCGATCCCTCTAGTCCGTTGCCGTCCATATGATCTCGAAAGGGATCCTTTCGGATACTCCACACACACATATTGCGCAGGAGCGGTTGTCGGCTAGAGGCCATCATTGCGATGATGCAAGTAGATGCACGATACCCGTATCGGCGTTTAGCTGGCCGGTTACGTTCAAACACAAGAATGAGACATGGAATATCGGATTCTGATTGCCTCGGACGTGATCCGTGATGGCCTGGGACTAGAGCTTATTAACGCCACCATCAAATATGCGCCGAGGCTTTGGGCCGGGATTCTGATAACACATTGAAAGTTTCGCTATTCGCTGAGGATCTGCCATTCGTACGGTCGGAAATCTAGTGCTGAACGCCTGAAAAGAATTGGTTCGCTACGAGCGATGGCACACCCTTGCCCTCTGCTATCGCTCTCCAAACCTCATAGACATAAGCCTTCAGACAGTTCTTCCCGTGGTAGCGCTGTGCAGCCATCTGTAAGTGCTACCTTCACACCTGACCGGAGAAGCTTAGGATGATGGTGTTACCGAAAATCGAACTCAGGGAACTGTCCGTGAAAGCGGAAGCGTACGGCTTGACGTTGGGTGATCTTATTCCCATCTGCGAACGCTTCGGCGTTGCACCGCATGATGTACTGAACGAGCTGTCCATTGCGGTTGCGGAAGGCTATTTACAAGGATATCTGCTCTATGATTTTTGCGACGGCGTTATGAACGGGATCATAAATGCTGTTGTTGAAGTCGGTATGACTAACGACATGCCCCAGCCCGCGTTCTCGCTTTGCCAAGCATTCGATCAAGGTGAATGGTTCCGCAGTAACGACCCGCCGGAGACTGACCCCAGCGATAAATACACGAAGCCGGTGGTCGAGGAAATAATGCGCACCCTTAGAGGCTAGCTTTCACAGATGGAGAGGCTTGGCTTTTCTGCTGGACGGCAGGGTATCGAATACCGCTTTTGGCCGCTTGTAGCCCTCTAGGCAGGGCAGCCAGGGGTCGAAAGCTGTCATTCTCAGAATACCGAGGCATGGACCTGTCAACGCCAATCAGGCTGTGAATTACGCTTTATGTAACCCCACACACGGAGCGTACCCTCCTCAATTGAATATCTGATACCGCACTTGCGAAGGGTCGTCTCCAACCACACTGTCGACAACGCCTTGAGTTCCAGCCATTCGATTTCAGCGACCGGATGGATGTGGAAGTGCCAATCGGCATCCCATTTCAGAACATGGCCCGGAGGAGCCAACACGCTTCGTAGCCTAAACTTGGGCTCCATCTCCGGGCAACTGATCATCGAGTTGATCATCTCACCCCATTTGGTGTTATTCATCACTGGAACCAGCTCACCCGCATCTAAAAGCTTTGCAACTTTGGCGCGAGAAGCGTCATCCAGTCCTGGGATCTTATACATGGGTACCCCAGATTGGCGCTGGAAAACAACATCCTAGCAGGCTGATTCTGATGCCCCAGATGTCGCGCAAGCGGAGCGGTGATTTTTGACCAACCAGCTTGCCTTTATTCCAGGGGTGATACGAGGTAGCAGTTTTTGCGTTCAGGTCATTACCTCCGTTGATGGAGGTTTAGCATCACCCTGTGCAAGAAGGGCCGCAGTCGGCCCGAAGCGGCCTATCGCTTTGGCTAGCAGTCGGCCCAATGTCCTATCCTACCTTGCTAAAAAAGCTACTCCATGTCTTCCTCGACGCAAATCCTGGCAGCAGCCACCAACCTATTAACGAGAGTTTGCTGGAGGCTTGAGCCCTAACAGGCCTAGCGGTCAGCGAAATTTGAAATGCACCACGCCGCCTCAAAGCGGCGCAGTGCAAGTGAAGCAGTGCTCAATCAGGCAATGTAATGGCTCGGGTCCAGCGTGGCCGCCGCCCCCACCACTTCCACTGGCACTACGGGCGCGAATACCATGTTGTCTTCGTTCAAGACATCGAGCCAGTTACCGGCCAAAGCAATTTCGAATCTGTGGCCTTGGCTATCCTCATCTAGGTCCTTGAGGTAGGTACGGTCCAGATCCCCGTTGTAGGCCATTTTTAACGTAGTCCCTGTGCCGTCACCGAATTCGGTGTAGCCCAACTGCGACACATCGATCTTGTCGCTAGGGCCTGCGAACCCGACGATCAGGTCGACAAAGCTTTTCGAGTCGGTACGGTAGCTGTCGTCGGTAGACAGGTAGCGGAAGATATCGTCGTCTTGATGGTTATCGACAAAGTACGAGAAATCGCCTCTGTCACCACCATTGAGTTGGTCAGCGCCCTGCCCCCCAATCAAGATATCGGACCCTGCCCCGCCGTTGATGCGGTCGTTGCCAGCGAGGCCGTAAATCACTTCCGACAGGGCCGAACCGGTAATGGTATCCCCGCCCGAGGTGCCCTCGATGACAGGGCGTGCCGTCACCACATTATCGCTGTTCAGCTGACTGGCCAGGTTGCCGTCCAGCACCAGCTCAAAGCGATGCCCGGAGGCGTCCGCATCGTAACTCTTCAAGTATGTACGGGTACCTTCTGCATTCGTTTGTACAGCGAGCGTGCCGTTGTGGCCATTGCCAAGACCAGCAAAACCAAGGCCGATCAGGTCAACGCGGTCTTGGGAGGCATCGAAATCCACAATACGGTCACTGGCTTGGCCGGTGCTCGTGCGGTAGCTATCTGCTATGTCAGTGAAACGGAATATATCTGCGCCGGCACCGCCGGTGAGCACGTCCCGCCCGCCATTGCCCTGCAAGACATCGTCGCCCGCAAAGCCGTTAATGAATTCAGCGGCCTCTGTGCCTCGCAGGATGTCCTGCCCCACGTAACCGTCGATATGGACCTTGCCGTCCTGGCTGCCGAAGGTGGTATCGAGGCTGCCATCTGCATTGAGACGCGTGATACTGAAGTCAAGGTTATGCAGGCCCGCGACCACGATTTTGCCATCTGCCTGTACCGTGACAGCGTCTGGCGAGCTATCGCCGATAGTGACTATGCCCTTTTCGCCGAAGCTGGTGTCAAAGGAACCGTCGGCATTGAGCCGCAGTACACTCGACACCGAGCTTGCAATGTCGTGGCCTACCACGATGATTTTACCGTCCGCTTGAACGATCACTTCAGAATCGCTTCTGAAACCCAAGGCTGTATCTAAGTAGAGGATACCCTGATCCCCAAAGCGAATGTCCAGCTCACCGTCCGGCATAAAGCGCTGGAGTACGTATTTGTCAACAAAGCGGATGTCCGTAGGCGAATCGTGCGGAACCTCGACCATATAGAGCGCGCCGAGAAGAACACTGCCATCGCGCTGGATACTGGTTGAAATATCACCACTCCCAAGGTCAGATGTGGTGTTCAACGCCAGCGTCCCCTGGTCACCAAAGCCTGTGATCACGACGCCATCGCTACTCAGTTTAGTCACCTCAACCTGACCGGTGCCGCGAATGCTCACATACACGGTGCCATCAGCTTGAGCTTTGAGATCCATGCCGCCGTAGAGGTCGGTAGCGATCGTCTGTACGCCGTCCTTGCCGAATGTGCTGTCGAGCGTACCGTCACTATTGAATCGCTCTACCCGTATGCCGCCTTCCACCGAGTGGGCAGCCACCACTCGCCCATCCGGCTGAACAGCCATGATGTCGTAGTCCCACTCTAGATCTATGCTGGCCGGAACGACATCCACGCCTCCCATGCCGAACGCGGTGTCCAGGCGACCGTTCGGGTCGAGCCGCACCACAGAGTGATCAAGCTCGTAACCATAGCTCTCCTCGCCTGGCGCTCCGGGGTAACCCCAGGCAAGGTGCTGGCTATAGCCACCTACCAGGATCTGGCCATTGCTGTTCACTAATACGCTTTCTGCGTAATCCAGCTGCCCTGTAAGATCGACACTGACCGTGCCGACGCCGGTGGTAACAGTGTGAGTGGGTACTGACGTGCTGGCGTTAGTGTTCACGAATTAATCCTTTAATGGTTCGGGTTGGATCCTCCACTGTAGTTCAGCTTTTGCCGTTTGCATTGGCCGGGCCTGCCGAGGGATATAACAATCGCTGGACGGTCCATTGCCTACTACCACAGAGGTCGAGAGCGAAGCCCTGGCGGTGCTTCATCGCTAATGGGCGTGGTATCGAAAGTACTGAAGGTGCGCCCCCCTGGATGGTGCTGGATAGGGTTCACCTCAGGCTGCTATCGACCCAAAAAGGACATATGTCTCGAATGCTACGGGGTGGGTAACCCTAGGCGGTGTACTTCAGCGCTCACACTCATCGGTTTTCCCTTCAGCACCGGCTTATGTCCGAGCAGGGCAATGGCCGGTTCAAGGCTATCGTTCGAAGGCACCAGCAGAGCCTGAAGGCTTTCAGGGTCGATTACTCCCCAGTTGGATAAATCATGGCAACCGCTACCGCCGCAGACAGCCTGATAGATCACACGGCTAGAGTGATTTGCATCGGTGTCGCATTCGCCGCCAACGAAATCCACATTGCTGTACCGCAAGATGGTGGAGCGTGGGCCTCTTTCTACCCGGAGGATCACATCTGCGCCTTCTGTTGACCGCAATGGCATGGTCATATCTACCCCGATAGATACGGTTGCGCCAGCGCACTGAAATTGATCCTCTGCCAAAGCTGACAAGGAAAGGATGGCCGTAAAAATTAAAAGAGCCGCAGTCCGTTGCATTGAAAGAACTCGGGTTATTAATAGGTGGATGCTAGCAACGCGTGGAGCGCCGATGAAGAGGTAAGGACTAGCTATTACGCGAAAGTAAGGAGTGATCGCTGTTGGCCGATTTTAGCCCGTTGCGAGACGAGGCTTTCGGCGTGAAGAGGCTTCGAAGAGCTTCTCTGACGTGTTACGGTGTTTTTGAGTGGCAATGCAGGTGTAATCGGCAAGCCCGCTCTGAGGATTAAAGCCCCATGACTGACCGCTTGGAGTCAATCAATCCAGACGTACACCGTGCCTTGGATGCTCTGGAGCCCGCCGAGAAAAAGCGGGTGGCTACTCGTATCGTTCTCTGAGCGGTTGATGAGGTTGGTGGCGACTCTAATGAGGTCGCTCAACTGTTGTCGTGTGGAGGTCGGGCTAGACTTGAGACTCTATGCGCTGAGATGGAGGAAAAATACTTTTATCTGCTGGAGCGCGATGACGAAGGATCTTACGGTTGGTTTAGCAAGGCCCGCGCATATAGTGCGAGCGTGTTCCTTGCCCGTGACGAACTTGACGACGCGGTCTATGAATCTATTTTCGCGACGGATAAACCGTTCCAGGTCAGTGATTTCGTATGAAAGCCCTGGGCTTCGGCATGCGCGCACCGCTTGCGAGGGAACGCACCACTCCTCGTTAATCTGTAACCTGGGGGCAAGGGTTAAAAACCTCGGTTACGTCGAGTGTTGTATGCCACGGGACGGTAGTGCCTGACACCATTCCGCCCACGGTTTGCTGTCGACCCGACTTGCGCACATATCCGCCATCCGTCCCAGCGAAGACGTGCTGCCCTGGTTTCGTCAGATAATCAAAGAAACTGACTTTCACAGGCACATTCATTTGCCCAGCCGGCGTAATGACGGCGAGCATGATCGCTCGGTCTTTGGTGAATACAACGAACGGTTCGACTCCAGTGCGACCACCAACTGTCTTCACGCACTGCACTTGTTCTGGGAGGATGCGTGCGGTTTCAGTGTAGGTGTGGTTGTTGTAGAGACTGAGGATCAGGCCTTTGCTGGTCAACACTCCCAGGCCTTGAGTGGCTCGGCAGCTGCCTTCGCTTCCATATGGGAACAAGCACCAGTTCGTTTCCGACACGGCTTGAATATCCGATGGTGCAATTTTCAGATCGCGCTGGATTTGGGCTTTTGATTCTGGCGTGTCGTAAGGGATCATCACGCATCCACCGACTGTCACTGCTGCGATGAGGCCTATGGCCGCAGCTACGTTTTGAACTGATGATTTGAAGGTGTTCATTGTTCGCTCTCCTTGCTGTATTACCACCACTGTAAGGCTGTGGCGATTTTGGTAGCGAACCTTACGGCATGGGCGGCAAGCAGTCATCCTCGTGCTGATAGCTGGATCACTTGACTGGACGCTTACATTACGGTGGCAGAATCGACGCACAACTGCCGGTCAGGACAGGCGGGACTCGGCCAGGAGCAGTCATTGAGTCCGATCCCTACGAAATGACTTTCATCCTGGGCATGTTCACTTGCAAGACCGTCCCGCTAAAGTTAACGTCGGTCTCATGATTACACCACGCTTTGAATCGACCACAACCTTCACGACCGCCACCGGCGGGTCGTGGGAGGTTGTGTGAGTTAAAACAGCACACGATCCCTAAAGACCCGCCAGCAATGGACCGGGTCTTTTTTTTGCCCCGGTTTTGCTGGCACCCACGTAAGGAAACGCACATGTATGCACTTCTGATTCTCGACATGCAGGTAGGGCTTGTTCACGGTCCGGACAGACCTTGGGCGGGTCAAGCGCTTATCAATACATTGAATGGACTCATGAGAAGTGCGCGTGAAACAGGCGCACCTATCTTTCTTGCCCGCCATATAGGTCCGGCAGGGTCTCCGATTGAGCCGGGTAGCCCGCTCACCGAGCTCGTTCAGGAGTTACAGTTAATGGGTGACGAAGTGATTTTCGAGAAAAAACGCCCGAATGCCTTCGTTCAGACTGACCTGGCAACTCAGCTACGCGAGCGCGGCTGTGAAGGCGTCGTTGTTACAGGCATGAAAACTCAATACTGCGTAGACAGTACTTGCCGGGCTGCCCGCGATTGCGGCTTTGATGCTGTGCTCATCGCAGACGGACATACTTGCTCCGATACTCCAGGGCTCCAAGCAGAGGCCATCATTGCCCACCATAATGCAACATTGGCCGGGCCATTCTGCCGAGTCATCCAGGCCGAGGAATGGAGTTTCTAGTCAAGTCCCATGATCGACTCGGTACAGGGTCATCAGTCCTCGGTGCTTTCCATGCTACAGGTCTCTGGCGGCCGTTAGCTGACCCTCATGAATGACCGCTTAGGGTCGATAGCTGCCTTTCATGAGGACGGAATTCGACCCACAACGTAAGCGTCCGGCAGACACACCTTGACCACACCATTCTCCCCCGTGCTCCTCAAAACCACGCTCATTTGCAAGGCTTTAGTAAGCGCTTGGTTAAGTCACCGTGGTTCGGAATTCGCGCTTAGAAAACTCAATAGATAGTGAAGTGGGACGCCTCAGACCTCGGCAGATGGTGCGGATAAGATAAAGATTCGGTCGTCTTGGATTACCAGACCCATTCTCCGCGCCTTAGCTTCGGTTATCAGCGCCCATTATCAGACTGAGGAGCTTTTTAGCAGGTCAACTCCGAGCGCGAGAACGTTCGTTCAGCTACTGCCCTTATGCTGATGAGGTTGCCAGATTTGCACGGGCCCACTCCTCAGCGGTCGTGACTTGAGTCGACTGCTGCGCGTTGAAAGTGCCTGCTTTAGGCCAGGCCACGCCTCTGCCCTGGGCGAACACAGCGCGGTACTTCTTGATGTGATGCGTTGGGTCTCTCTCCAATTCTTGGAGCAAGTACGGAACAGTCCACACGTTACGTTTGAACGGGCGACCCAGTACACGTTCGAGGAGGCTCGCAACCTCTCCGTACGTCACTGTATCTCCCGAGAGGTACACAATCTGATCGCGGAAGCGAGGTTCGAAGAAAACAATTTCCGCTGTCAACGCACCAATGTCTTCTGGAGTCGTGAGCGTCACGCTGGTCTCAAGACTGCCTAGCGCGTTCACGGTATCGTTTTCGAAGTCAACCACCTCGAATACTGGCTCGAATAGAAAGCTGGTGAACATACCCGTCGAGATGATTACCCATTCAGTTTTATCCTGGGCGCGAAGCAATTCGCGTACATCAAGCTGAGCATCGAACAGATCTTGAGGACTGCCCCGACCGATTACCTCGAAGTCGACACCAAACTGCCAAGGAAAGTAGCGCTTCACACCGGACTTGAGAGCTGCTGTAGCCAGCTTCATCGGGGTTTCCCGGCCTGCAACCATGCCTGCGCAGCCTATTACGGTATCGAACCGTGCGAACACTTCAGCCAACTGATCGATTGAATTATTCACGAGATCTGCGGCCACCATCTGGATGCCAAGATCTCGAAGCTCATCGATTTCGACCTTTTTCTCGGGCACCTGAGTGTTGATGGTCGAATCCCTGAGCAGGACGCTGATTGTGGAGCCGGGCGCGCGCTTTGCTACTCGCGCAAGATTGCGCAGAACCGGCAGCCCAAGCTCACCGGCGCCTAGAACGAGAATGGATTGGGGGGAAAGCTGGGTCACTTCGGTCATGATTTCTCCTGAGACCTGTTGCCTGTAAGATGAACAAATGCTTGCACGATTAGGCAACGTTCGTAAGAAGGCACACCTGTGATACCAGAGAATGAAATGACCGATCAGGAGGCTCTCAGCCAGGCAGAAACAATTTGCCGAACGCTTAGAGAAGACGATGATGGCGTCAGACGAGAAGTGCTTGCTCACGCAGGTAGCCGCTGGTCGTTAGGTATTCTGCATGCCCTGGGGGTTTACGGCACGATGCGCCATGCCGAAATAAAAAGGCAGATGGCTGGGGTGACTCAGCGGATGTTAACCAAGACGCTACGCTCCATGGAGCGGGATGGGCTAGTGGTTCGGCGGGAGTTCGGTGAGATTCCGCCACGTGTCGAGTATGAGCTGACGCCGCTGGGTATGGGACTGTTGATCCGCATGTCACCTATCTGGACTTGGGTTGTCGAGAACGTTGAGGATTTCCGCAAGGCGCGGCGTATTTTCGACAGTCAGGATGACAAAAAACCCGCATGGCAAATACCTCCATCGACACCATTAGATTCAGACGCGTCGGACTGAATGTAGCTCATAGCGTGTTAGGAGCCCTGTGCCCATTGATGCGGTAGTAATTGGTCAATTGCACTGGCCCTCTGTGTCGGCAACCGCGTCAGTACATCCTTGAGATACGCGAACGGATCATGCCCATTCATGCGTGCCGATTGAATCAAGCTCATAATTGTCGCCGCTCGTTTACCGCTGCGCAGTGATCCGGCGAAGAGCCAATTCGAACGGCCAAGGGCCCAAGGCCGGATCGTATTTTCGACCCGATTGTTGTCGATGGGCACAGCACCATCATTGAGGTAGCGCGTCAGCGCTACCCAGCGTTTCAGGCTGTAATCCAGAGCCTTGGCTGTGGCCGAGCCCTCGGGCACAAGTTCGCGCTGAGCCAGCATCCACTCATGCAACTTCTCCGCGATAGGAATCGCCATTTCTTGACGTAATCGCCAGCGATCTTCATCGCTCATCTCTTTGGCCTTTCGTTCAACCTCGTATAGGCCGCCGATTGAGTGCAGCGCCTGTTCGGCCAGTTGGCTTTTGTTCGCCACATGCAGGTCGAAGAACTTGCGGCGAGCATGGGCCATGCAGCCGATTTCGGTGATGCCCCCTTCGAAGCCGGCCTTGTAGCCTGCGAAGCCATCGCAGACCAGCTTGCCGTTCCAAGTGCCCAGGAAGTTGCGCGCATGTTCGCCAGCACGGCTCGGGCTGAAGTAGTAGACCACCGCCTTCAGTGCCGAGAATGGTGTCGTGCAGTAGGCCCAGACATACGCTCGGTGCGTTTTCTTTTCACCCGGTGCCAGCATCTGCACGGGTGTTTCATCGGCATGGACGACTCGCTGGGCCAGCACTGCCTCGCGCAGTGCTTCCACGAGCGGTTGCAGTTGTACGCCGGTTTGACCCACCCACTGCGCCAGTGTCGAACGGGCGATGGGCAGCCCGGCGCGGCCGAAGATTTTCTCTTGGCGATACAGCGGCAGATGGTCGGCGAACTTGGCCACCATGATGTGGGCCAGCAGGCCTGCGGTCGGGACGCCTTTGTCGATGACGTGCGCCGGTACCGGCGCCTGGATTAGCGTTTCACACTGCTCGCAGGCCCACTTTCCACGGATGTGACGCTCGACGGTGAATACGCCGGGCGTGTAGTCGAGCTTTTCGCTGGCGTCTTCGCCGATGCGCTTGAGGGCGCAGCCGCACTGGCAGTTGCTGTTGTCCGGTTCGTGATGGATCAGTGTGCGAGGAAACTGCGGTGGCAGCGGTGCGCGCTTGGGTTGCTGGCGCACTTTGGCTTCGACAGGTGCCGGTTGCAGCGCCTCAAGTTCGGCTTCGATAGCGGCGATATCCGTATCGATCAAGTCGTCGAGCAGGCTGGCTTGATCCGGGCTCAACTGCTCGCTGCGCTTGGCAAACTTGAAGCGTTTGAGCAGCGCGATCTCGTGGGCCAGTTTCTCGTTGACCGACTTGTGATGAGTGATTTGCTTGTCCATTGTCTCGACGCGCTGGATCAACTGCGCCGCCAGGGCACGCAGTTGTTCAGGGTTTAATTGATCGAGATTTGGATGCAAAGTCATGCCGCCGATTTTGCCAGAGAGGGCTGATGGCGACGATAGACTGATGGGCCAATTGCGCTGGCAAGCACGCCATGGCAGATGTTAAAGCATCGAGATGATTCCGCCTGCACCGACGCGCTGCCAAGGTAAACCGAGCACCAGGGCCTGAAGTTGCTCGGCATCCAACTCAACTTCGGAGCCGTGTCGCACACCCGGCCAGAAGAAGCGTCCTTGATTCAAACGCCGGGCGGCAAGCCAAATCCCCACGCCGTCATGCACCAGCACTTTCATTCGATTGGCGCGGCGGTTGGCGAACATATAGGCACAGTGCGGCTTCGCCGCACCGAACACCGCCACGACTCGTGCGAGCGCGGTTTCAGTGCCGGCGCGCATGTCCATGGGCTCGGTGGCGAGACAGATGGAATCGACGCGGATCATCGCAGCAGGTCTCGTAGGAAAGCAGAACACGCCGCTGCATTTCTGCTGGCCAACTCACCACGACTACACCTTTTGGATGCGGCACTTCGATTCGGATCGTGGCAGGAAGGGCCTGATGCATCGGCACCGGCGGCGAAGTCTTGACCGGGATGAAGGCAGTTTGCAGTGCCAGGTTTTTCTGCGCATGCACCCGAATCCATTTATGGACGAGGTTTGCATTGAGGTTGTGGGTCAAGGCGACATTGGCAATTGAAGTGTCAGGATGGGCGCACTCAGTAATGACCTGGGCCTTGAAGGACTTGGAATAGGAACGGCGTTCTTGTGGCATGGGCGTCCGCTTAAAAAGGCTAAAAATGGTGTCCACTTAAATTTAGGTGGACACCATCGCCTTAACCGATGGCATCAGGAAGATGTGTTGCTCGGACGGTTACCCCACAACTAACGGTAACGACAATCATAAGTCGGCCAACATCAGACAGGCCGTGCTTGCGCTCGT
The DNA here is from genome assembly GCF_000759445.1 of Pseudomonas lutea. Lineage (NCBI taxonomy): Bacteria > Pseudomonadati > Pseudomonadota > Gammaproteobacteria > Pseudomonadales > Pseudomonadaceae > Pseudomonas > Pseudomonas lutea. Next base: position 114,771 of record NZ_JRMB01000001.1, on the reverse strand, counting down.
AAGCGCGGTGTCCTGGTGCCGTTGGCAAAATGGGGCGACTGCGCTGATGCCAGGGTGGAGTCACAGCCGGTGGAAATCTACGCGGGCGCAACAGAGCGATCTGCGTTGAATTCAAAGGTGCGCGCGTTTATTGATGTTGTGCCGCAGGCGCTGCAGTTGGGGCTGCTCAGCCCCGAAGGCATAGACAGCCATCGTCGATGAACTCTACCTGGGAAATCCAGGTATAGATGGGCAGCTTCTGCGCACACCACTTGCCTGCTGACTGAATTCGCCAAGGCTCATCTATACAAAGACAGATGAGCGTTTCTTACCAATACCGTAGAGAGGCGAACTCAATCTGCCTGCCGATCAGCCCAGATGCTCGCCCCCATGCTCTGCCACGCCGATAAGGCTGATGGCCGTCGCGTCGGTATGGCTGTCTACGGTGCTCAGTAGCGGCGAGGAGGACACAACTTTACTCCCGTCAAAGTCTTTGAATATCAAATGAGCCGGGGTGAGATCCGCGACGTGGTTGCCCTGCAGCAGCAACTCGAAGCGCGCCCCGTCCCGGTCACTGGCGTCCAGTGATTTGAGCGCGGTCAGGGTGCCGGCGGCGTTCACGACCACCTTGAGCGTACCGTTGTGCCCATTGCCCAAGCCAAGAAAACCCGTAGCAGACACATCGATGACGTCGTTTTCGTTCCCATTGAAGTCAGTGATCGTGTCCCGCTGTGCGGTGCCGTCATTGTCGTAACGCTGGCTGTTTCGAAAGTTGCCGTACACGAAGGTATCGGCGCCCGCGCCCCCCGTCAGGGTATCGCCGCCAGCCCCGCCGTCGAGTCGATCATCGCCGGCGCCCCCATTAAGCGTGTCCCTGCCTGCACCGCCCAGTAAGGTTTCCGCAGCGCTGGTTCCCATGAGCTTGTCACTGCCGTCGGTGCCCTGGATCACGGATTGCAGATTGGCATTGGTGAAGGTATGCAGGAAGTTGCCGTTCAAGGCCAACTCGAACCGTTGCCCCAGCACGTCCGCGTCCAGATTCTTCAGATAAGTGACGTTCTTGGCCTCGTTGTAAGCCAGCAAGAGTGTGTGGTTGTGGCCATTCCCCAGCCCGGTGAAGCCGATACCGGCACCTGCTACGTCGATCTTGTCATGGGCCACGTCGAAATCGGTGATCACATCCGCATATGACTTGGTCGCGGTGCGATAGCTCTCACTGACCGTATGGAAGCGGAAAATATCATTCCCCTCGCCACCGGTGAGCTTGTCTACGCCAGTGCCACCGATCAGGGTGTCGTTGTTGCCCTTGCCGTTAAGGGCGTCGTTGCCAGCGCCGCCGTATATCACATCTTGAGTGATGTCACCGTTGAGCTTGTCGTTTGAGCGGGTACCGTAGATGTAGATAGAGTCGGTATTGTCCGAAACTTCGCTGCTGGCGAGCGCGGCAATGGCGCCCGTTTGGATGTGACTGATGACGTTGTGCGTGTACGAATTGTCAAACACGACGTTGCTTTCGCGGATGCCGTAAGTGGACTGTTCGCTGCCAGTGATGATATTCCCGGTCAACCGGATGTCGTGGGATTCGCTGGAGGTACTGACCTTGGTCACGCCGTATACCTGAATTTCGGCCACGGGGCTGCCTAGAGAATTATTGTGGATTGTGTTTGAAAAGACGTCGCCGTTTACGCTGCTTGCGATGTATATCCCGCTGCCCTTGTTGTCATGAATATCAACGCCCGTGATCTTGAAATGACGGGCGAACGCGGTGTGAATTCCGTCATCGCCATTGCCGTAGACTTCGCCGCCCTTGACGGTAGTGCCGGTGCTTTGCACGAATATTCCGAAGTCGGTATTGCTATAAGCGTCGTTGTCCACTACCTGAACATCGCCGCCGACATTGAAACCAGTCCGGTTTGCGTAGGCGACATTGTCATGCAACAGGCTGGCAGTCATTGCATAGCCGCGCACACCGTAGTCATTGTCATGGGCGACGCTGTTGCTCAGCTCTACCTGCACCAAACCATCGGTGCCCTGCAAATCGAAACCGTTGCCGGCTGCGTTCTTGGCTTCTACGCTATCAATCCTGACATTAGTCCCGCTGCCATTCAGCCAGCCTGAAAAATATCCCGTGTTGTGCTGAAGGTTGCCATCAAGCGTCAGCTTGCTGGCCCCCACATCGTGTGTGCCGTTGGCCGTCAGGATGCCAGTGACAGCGGAAGGCAGGTCGTTCGCCAGCTTGAGTGTCGAGACGCCCATGCCTTGGCCGACCAGTGAAACATTGCTCTTCAGGGCGAGGCAACTGCCAGTCGTTGCGCTGACCATGTAAGTGCCCTCGGGCAAGTACACCTGTCCGCCGCCCGCCGCAGCGGCGGCATCGATGGCTTTTTGGATGGCGAGCGTATCGTCACTGCTGCCATTACCCTTCGCGCCGAAATCTTTAACGTTGAATTTTGCCATGATGACTCTCTGCTGGGGATTCAAGTGTCTCCTTATCCACCAGGGAGCCAATGAGGCGGTGCGATCCCGGACAACGAACAGACTGCATGAGGGTTGGACTGCGCAACAGTGTGGTTGAGATCCAAGGGTTTACCAGTGCGCCGACCGCCGTCTATCGAAATTGGGATCAAAGCGAAAAAATGGTATGAGGGTGTAGCGCACATGGGTCGGGAGCAGCTATCTAGCCCGACTATAGCGGCCCAACGTTCAGCGGGTAGCCGGGCCACTAAGAACCTTTCCTTGGGATATCAGCGCTCCCGATCAAGGGCTCGGGACTTTGCAGCTTTAGTGGGCAGGATGAGCCTTGAGCCAGTTCTTCATCTGCGCGATTTCCGCGGCCTGCGCCGCCACAATCTTGCGCGCCAGCTCCAGAATCTGCGGATCCTTGCCGTATTTGAGCTCGATCTCCGCCATCTCAACCGCGCCTTCGTGGTGAGGCAGCATGCCTGCCGCGAACGCAACGTCCGGGTCGTCACTCATCATCCCGTGATGCATGTCGTCTTTCATGGCGCCCATTGATTGCCGATAGGCCTCATGCATCTGTTTGATGTCCTCCGTCTCGTCAGCCCTGACGGCTGTGACGGCAAGCAGGGCAATGACGCTGATAAGGGCGGCAATCTTTTTCATGAAGGGGCATCCTGGATGAGGGCAGATACGAAGCGGTCACGCTAGACCTTCCCACCAGAGCAAGGTCAAGCGCATTTTCCAATGCCGTTTCGGGATGTTCCCGTGCTCGGCGCCCTAGACGACCCAGGACGGGTGGTCTCCCAGCCAGGCTCGGCGGATTTTGCCGTTGCTGACAGCTCACCGCACCCTAAGAGGAGGTCCAATAATCGGGGCTGGCTGTGCTGCTGTCGGGGTTGCCGGCGTGCCTGGATCGTTGACCTGGTATGGGCTTGTGGCGGTCATGCTGTCGCAATCGAGGATTTCGTCGATGTACCAAAAGGCCCGAAAAGTTATTGATCGCCTTTGCGGTGGTCTGATTCTGGGGCTCGGTGTACGGCAACTCGTCTGAGTGTTGGATCGAATGCGCGGCAATGCGGGTAGCAGCTATCGCCACAGAGCAGGCAGGCGGCCTACAGGCCCGGTTCACTATCGCGGCCCGTTCAATCAAGACTGCCGCAGGTACTCGGACCATGGCTCTGCGCGTCGCGTACCCTCCGTCTCAAGCATCCGCAACTGACACCCGTACTCGGTGACAATCCCCGGGACTTAGCGGTTGGCCGCTCGAAGAAAGCACGACAAGTGGCTTCACAGGCTGACCAGATGCATTGTCCACTAACACTGAGCGCGCCTCTTGCGGCGCAAACAGGTAGCGTTCGCCCCACTGCCTCATGCTGATCACGACGGGGAAAATGGCTCGCCCCTTATCCGTCAGCACGTACTCCTTGTAGGCGCTGCCATCTGACGCGGGTGCGACGTCGAACACTCCTGTCGCCACCAGTGCTTTGAGCCGCGACGCCAGAATGTTCCTGGCAACGCCCAGGTTTTTCTGAAATTCGCTGAACCGGCGCACATCGTCAAACGCTTCGCGGATGATCATCAGCGACCAGCGATCGCCGATGGCTTCCAGCGTTCTGGCTACGGGACATTCATTGCTGGGTAGAGAGGCTTCTTCTGCCATTTCTCGTTATTCCGATGTTGATTGGCCGGATCTGTTTCAAGAGCCGGCGAGATACTGGTTGCAATTAGAGACTGGATTATCAAGAATCCGATCCAGTTTTTAATTGAAACCAGCTTACTGACATGGAAGCCTTTATGACAGCCGAGACCGAACAGTTGACCCGTCAGTCGTCCAGCTTCGACCCGGCGCAGATACCTGTGCAAACGACTCCCGCAGATGATGATCACACCGGGCTTTCATCCGCTCTGACCGTGCTGTTCGCCGTCACCTGCGCCTTGGCTGTTGCCAACGTGTATTTCGCTCAGCCTTTGCTCGATTCCATGGCGCAGAGCCTGGGGGTGGCGCCGGCCGTGATCGGAATCGTAGTGACAGCGACGCAGGCTGGCTATGCAGCGGGTTTGCTGCTGATTGTCCCGCTGGGTGACCGGGTCAATCGTAAACGGCTAATCCTCGGTCAGATCCTGCTGTCAGCACTGGCGCTCGCAGGCGTCGGCGCTTCACCTACCTGGCTGGTGCTGCTGGGCACCCTTATCGTTGTGGGCTTGATGGCCGTGGTGGTTCAAGTGGTCGTGGCGTATGCAGCGTCGCTGGCAACGCCCTCCCAACGGGGTCGAGCCGTCGGCACGGTCACCAGTGGCATTGTGTTGGGGATCCTGCTGGCACGCTTCGCGTCCGGACTGATCGCTGATCTGGCGGGCTGGCGCGCCGTTTATTTTCTGTCTTCAGGCTTGATGCTCATCCTTGGCGCAGTGCTGTGGAGAACGATCCCAAAGGCTGCTTCGCCGTCTACTCGAGACTCATATGTCGCCCTCATCCGGTCGCTTTTCAAGCTGCTGGTGAGCGAACCCGTCCTGCGGATACGGGGTCTGTTGGCGTTGCTGATCTTCGCCTCATTTTCAGTATTGTGGACGGCAATGGTCTTGCCCCTGAGCGCCCCGCCTCTATCGCTGTCGCATACTGCAATCGGGCTTTTCGGTCTGGCTGGAGTGGCCGGCGCACTGGCAGCCAGAAGGGCCGGTCGGTGGGCCGACCAGGGTTTAGGGCAGCGCGTCACCGGTCTTGCTTTGTGCGTACTGACTCTTTCTTGGGTACCCATCGGCTTTGCCCAGACTTCGCTGATCGCGCTGGTCTGCGGGGTGATACTGCTCGACTTCGCCGTGCAAGCCGTCCACGTCACCAGCCAAAGCCTGATCTTCGCCGCGCGCCCTGACGCCCAAAGCCGTCTGGTCGGCGCTTATATGTGCTTCTACTCGGTCGGAAGCGCGGTCGGCGCGGTGGCAGCGACCCAAGTGTATGCACGCTGGGGATGGGTCGCGGTCTGCCTCTTGGGTGCATCGACCAGCGCAGCGGCACTGGTGCTCTGGTATTTGACAGCTCATGTGCGTGACCCCGGCAAGGGAGGATCACGTTAAAGCCAGGTGCTGGCCCGAATCAGTCGTGCATTCGGGTTGGCGCTTGTCCAGCAGGACACTCTGCCGTGCCTCGTCAACCCTTGCTGTGCATGGCCTCCAGCGTGTTGAACGTCACCTGCCCGCCTTCGTTCTTGTAGCCGGTGTTATCCAGGGTGTAGACCCCCGCCTTGAAATAGAGCTGTTTGCCCTGCCAGCTTTTACTGAGCTGCTTGCCCCATCGGTTGCCTTGCGCGATCACATGCAGGTAACCCGCCGAGCTCAAGCGAACCTCGTAAGTGAACCGCTCGCTCAGTGCGACGTCCTCGGCAATCACCACCTTGGTGTCCGCGCTGCCCGGCTTGAGGCGGTAGTTGGCGATCACGCTGCCGGTCTTTTTGGCCTTGTCATAGACATACTCGACTTTCAGCAGCGGACCCTTGCCCTTGTAGATGTGGATCTGCCCGATCACCACCCTGCCTTCCGACGGCACCTGGTTGACCGACAAGCTGGCGGTCATCCGGTGATCGGCTTCAGGGTAGGTCCAGTTGCGCAGTTCCCCGCCCTTGTAGGTTTCGCGAAGTTCGCTACGCGGAAACTCCGATTTGGACGTAGTCCCGCCCGTCACCGGCGCCCAGAAAAACAGCGTATTGCCGGAGCGAAAGTACGAATCCGAGTAACCGTCCACCAGGCGCGGAGTCTCGATGACGCGGGCAGGCGTGCCGACCGGGAGGGTCAGGTTCCAGGTGCTTAGATCGATCATGCCGTGGCCTTCCAATGGGTCGTGGTTTGTTTTGCAGGTTACCCCGTCCAGGTTACTAGCCTGCAACCACGAGACTCATCAGCCCTTCCTGTCATCAGCTCCCGGCCCCCGCGTGACCTCAAACCGCCTCACATTCTTGCGCAGCCAGCTCATGAAACCGCTGGCATCCGCTACCACAGGCTTGGTCTCCAGCAGCGCCGCACGCGCCTTGGCGCGAAATTTCGCCAGCCCGGCCAACGCGCCCAGCAGCTCAGGGTGCTCGGCCAGCCACGGTTCCAGATCGGCCTTGTCGATGCGGTAGATCATGCAGTCGGTATACGCACAAAAACGCCCCAGCGTCGGGCTTGCGTCGACGAAACCGGTCTCGCCGATCAACTCGCCCGGGCCCATGCGGCCGACTTCCAGCCAGCCGTCCGACCGTTGAAGAGACACAGAGATGATCCCGGATTCGATGATGTACAACGCCTCAGGCACCACGCCCTCGGCCAGCACAATGTCCTTCGCTGCATAGGCGCTCAGGTGCATATGCTCTTGCAGTTGGGCACGGTCGGCGTCGCTGAGCATGCGCAGGGCGTTGACGGTGTTGAGCACGGCAGACTGGCGCGTCGCAGGGCGCTGCTGGTCCTGGCGGGTATCGGTGGAGGCCAGTTGACGATGGATCAGATCAAACAGCTGGTTGCGCACGGCGGCGCGTCGGTCGCGGGATTTGACGTAGCCGGTGACTTCGTACTCGACGATGCGCAGACCGGACTTGACCACCACCGCCGATGGCTTGGGTTGCGCCAACAGTTCGCGGCAACCGAGCAAGGCTTTTTCGAGGGAATCCAGGACCAGGCTGGGGCGAAGGCGGGTCGACAGTTCGATGGACAGCGTGACCGAATGAAAGTGGTCCGGGCGGCTGTAATTGACGATACGGGTCTTGGCGGCCATGGCGTTGGGAATCACCGCCATGCTGCCTTCCGAGGTGAGCAGATGGGTGGAGCGCCAGTCGATTTCGATCACTTTGCCTTCGATGTCGTCGACGCGAATCCAGTCGTCGACCCGAAAAGGCTTGGTCGCGTTGAGCACGATGCCGGAGAACACGTCGCCCAGCGTACTCTGCACGGCAAGGCCGAGGATGATCGCCACCGCGCCGGAGGTGGCCAGCAGCCCTTTGACGGGCAGGTCCAGCACGTAGCTGGCGGCAGCCACCGCGGCGATGATGAAAATGATCGCGCCCATCACATCTTGCAGAAGGTGACCTTTGCCCCCGATGCGCGGTTCCATGACGACCACGGCAAGCACCGTCAGCGTTCTCGCACCAAACAGCCACCAGGCGATGGTTAGAATCGTGGCCAGGACATGGCGAGGGACCGACCAGTCGGCGGGCACCTGATACAACGGGCTGAGCCCGCCATCGAGCAGCGCCATGCTGAACAGAATGAACAAGACCAGGCGGCAGAGCATTTTGCGCCGCAGCCAGCGCGGGTGCAGCCACTGCCAGAGCGTGAGGTCGATGACCAGCAGCACCGAGGCGCTGATCAACGGATAGGCGAACCACAAATGATCCATCGAAATTCCCTGAGGGTAGACAGCTCGTGCAGCTTAGCTGAATACCTTGCAAGGAGAAGTCGACGACAAGTCTGAGCTTCGCCGGAGAGAGTCCGGGGCGCATGCCGTTGCTGATGCTGATGCTGATGCCGATGCTGATGCCGATTCTGTAGCGCGCTTGCTCGCGAAAAATATCAGCCCGTGACATCGACGAACCTGACCCACCGCGTTCGCCAGCAAGCCGGCTCCTACAGATCTGCGTACGCCGCAAATTTCAAAGGTTGCCTGGATCAACTGTAGGAGCCGGCTTGCTGGCGAACCGGGGCATGACAACGCCACTGATGTTGCCCGAACCACCTTCGCGGGCAAGCGCGCTCCTACAGATGCGCGTACGCCGCACATTTCAGAGGTTGCCCGGATTTGCGTATGTCGCAGATTCCCAGATTGCCCGGATCAATTGTAGGAGCGCGCTTGCCCGCGAAAAATCTCAGCCCATGACATCGCCAAACCTGACGCACCGCGTTCGCCAGCAAGCCGGCTCCAGCAAATTTGCGTACGCCGCAAATTCAGAGATCGCCCGGATTTGCGTATGTCGCAGATTCCCAGATTGCCCGGATCAATTGTAGGAGCGCGCTTGCCCGCGAAAAATCTCAGCCCGTAACATCGCCAAACCTGACCCACCACCTTCGCCAGCAAGCCAGCCCCCACAGATTGACGTACGCCGCACGTTTCAAAATTGCCTGAATCAACTGTAGGAGCCGGCTTGCTGGCGAACCGGGGCGTGGTGTCAGTCGGCCCGCCGGGCAGCGCAAGGCTTCACGCATCAGAACGCCGTGACCCCGCCGTCCACGGCCAGCGAATGCCCGGTGGTGAACGCCGCGCCGTCGCTGCACAGGTAGAGCACCGCAGCGGCTATTTCTTCGACCGTGCCGATCCGCCCGACCGGGTGCATCGTCGCGGCGAATTCGGCCTTGCGCGGGTCGGCCTCGTGGGCGCGGCGGAACATGTCGGTGTCGATCACCGCCGGGCACACCGCATTGACCCGGATGCGTTTCTTGGCGTACTCGATGGCCGCCGATTTGGTCAGACCAATGACGGCGTGCTTGGAAGCACTGTAAATACTCATCTTCGGCGCGGCGCCGAGCCCTGCGACCGACGCTGTGTTAACGATCGCCCCACCACCTTGCGCCAGCATCAGCGGCAACTGGTACTTCATGCACAGCCAGACGCCTTTGACGTTAACGCCCATGATGGCGTCGAATTCCGCCTCGCTGCCTTCGGCCAGCCGGCCCTTCTCGATTTCGATGCCGGCATTGTTGAAGGCGTAGTCGACGCGGCCGTAGGCGTCCACCGCTTGCGCCATCATCTGCTGCACCTGGGCGTCCTTTGTCACATCGCACGGCAGAAACAGCGCCTCGCCTCCCGCCTGACGAATCAATCCAGCCGTGCCCTCGCCGCCCGCGCTGTCCATGTCCACCACCAGTACTTTCAGGCCGTGGGCGGCAAACGCAAGCGCGGTGGCGCGCCCAATCCCCGCTGCTGCGCCCGTCACCAATGCCACTTGACCGGCAAACGTCATGCTCATGGAATCGTCCCTTTTTGTACTTATTGATAGAAGGCTCGGCACACGCCGGGAATGCGCCGCAGCTTAGCGTTCACGGCACGACCAACGTCAGCACTATCAGAAGCCCGGTTGCTCAGCCATTGGCAACGGTGATGAGGAGCAGCACCTGCCATCATCAGCGTGGATCGACCGGCATTCGTTACAGTGGCAAACCTTGATGTCCGGACCTTTCCGGTCTATCACTGCACCGGTCCGCTTTTGCCGTCGTTAACCGCTTCCAACCGCCGTTAACGCCACCACCTTCTATTCGAGACCCCGCCATGACTGCTCAAGACAACCGCCAATTCCTACTCGCGCGTCGCCCGGTCGGTGCCGCGAGCCGTGAAGATTTCACCTTCCAGACGGTGCCCGTTGCCGAACTGGCGCCCGGGCAAATCAAAGTGAAGAGTGAATACCTGTCGCTGGACCCGGCCATGCGCGGCTGGATGAACGAAGGCAAGTCCTACATCGCTCCCGTTGAGCTGGGTGCGGTGATGCGCGCGCTGGGTGCGGGCAAGGTGATCGAGTCGCAGCACCCCAAATTCGCGGTCGGCGATTACGTGCAGGGCGTGCTCGGGGTGCAGGATTATTTCGTCGGCGAGCCCAAGGGCTTCAACAAGGTTGATCCCAAGCTCGTGCCACTGCCGGTGTATCTGGCCGCTCTGGGCATGACCGGCATGTCGGCGTATTTCGCCTTGCTGGAAGTCGGTCAGCCCAAGGCCGGTGACACCGTGGTGATCTCCGGCGCGGCGGGTGCGGTCGGCAGCATCGCCGGGCAGATCGCCAAAATCAAAGGCTGCCGGGTCATCGGCATCGCGGGTGGCAAGGAGAAGTGCCAGACGTTGATCGATGAGTTTGGCTTCGATGGCGCCATCGACTACAAAAACGAGGACATTCATGCGGCGCTGAAACGCGAGTGCCCGAAAGGCGTGGACGTGTATTTCGACAACGTGGGCGGCGACATTCTGGATGCCGTGCTGACGCGCCTGGCCCTCAAGGCGCGCGTGGTCATCTGCGGTGCCATCAGCCAGTACAACAACAAGGAAGCCGTCAAAGGCCCGGCCAACTACCTGTCGCTGCTGGTCAACCGAGCGCGCATGGAAGGCTTCGTGGTGATGGACCATGTTGAAAACTTCGCCAAAGCGGGGATGGAAATGGCCGGCTGGCTGGCCCAGGGCAAGTTGAAAAGCAAAGAGCACATTGTCGAAGGCCTCGAGACGTTTCCCGAGACGCTGCAGATGCTGTTCAAGGGCGAGAACAGCGGCAAGCTGATCCTGAAAGTGTAATGCGTCGCTGATAATCAGCTGAACAACTCATCGATACCGCTGCCATCACCACCAGAGGGCGCACTCTGGTGTAAGCTCGTGCGCTGTTGATCCGACCCATCGAGAGGCTTATGCGGGCTCCCTTCCGACGTTCTACCCTTGCGGCGCTGCGTGGTTTTGAATCCTCCGGCACGGCCATCACCCTTTTGCCGAGCGCCGCCGACTACCGGCAGACGTTGCTGGCGAAGATTGCCGCGGCCACCCGGCGCATTTACATCGTCGCGCTGTACTTGCAGCAGGACGAAGCCGGCCAGGAAATTCTCGATGCGCTTTACGCTGCCAAGGCCGCCCGCCCCGAGCTGGACGTCGTGGTGCTGGTCGACTGGTTCCGCGCCCAGCGCGGGCTGATCGGCGCCGGCAAGCAGGCGGGAAACTCGGCGTGGTATCAGGCGCAAAACCTGGAGCACGATCAGGAGGTGCCTGTTTACGGCGTGCCGGTGCAAACCCGGGAGTTGTTCGGCGTGCTGCACCTCAAGGGCAGTGTCATCGATGACTGCGTGGTTTACAGCGGCGCCAGCATCAACAATGTCTACCTGCACAAGCTCGCCAAATATCGGCTTGATCGCTATCACTTGATTGAAAACAAAGCCCTGGCGGACTCGTTCCAGCGTCTGGTGCAGAAGGACATTCTGCCGTCCGAGGCGGTGCATCGCCTTGACCTGCCCTCCCCGCCGAGTTCGCGCAGCCTGCGCGGGGAGATCCGGCAGTTTCGCCAGCACCTCAAGCGTGCCAGCTATGACATCAATGAGGGCGTGCGCGACAACGGCGAATTCCGGGTCATCCCGCTGCTGGGCATCGGTAACAAGAATCCGCTGAGCAAAACCCTGTGCGACCTGATCGCAGAAACCAACGAGCAACTGACGCTCTGCACCCCGTATTTCAACATGCCACTGGTGGTGAAGCGTGAGATCAACCGCGCGCTCAAGCGCGGCGTGAAGGTCGACATCATCATTGGCGACAAGACCGCCAACGACTTCTTCATTCCGCCGGATGAACCGTTCAAGGTGATTTCTGCGCTGCCGTACCTGTACGAGATCAGTCTGCGCCGCTTCATGCAGAAGCATCAGACGGCAATCGCCAAACATCAGTTGAACATTCATTTGTGGAAGGACGGCGACAATACCTACCACCTGAAGGGCCTGTGGTCAGACGATCGCTACACCTTGCTGACCGGCAACAACCTCAATCCACGGGCATTCCAGCTTGATCTGGAAAACGCCGTGCTGATCGATGATCCCAAGGGCGAATGGCTGAAACCGCGCGCCGAAGAAATTGCGCTGCTGATGCGCAATACCCATCGGGTCGGCAAGTTCGACGAGCTAGACACGTTGAGCGAATACCCGGTGGGCGTGCGCACGTTCCTGCGTCGGGTCAGCCGGGTGCGGGTCGAGCGTCTGCTGTACCGGATTCTGTGAGCGCATGAGTAAAAGCACCGGCGTGCGCGCACAACAAGCCGACCAGACCCGTGCGCGGATACTCCAGGCGGCCATCGCCGTGTTCACCCGGGATGGCTACTCGGGCGGGCGCATCGAGAAGATTTCCGCCGAGGCCGAGTCCAACGACCGGATGATCTATTACTACTTCGGCAGCAAGGAGAAATTGTTCGTCAAAGTGCTTGAGCACACTTACGAGCAGTTCAACCGGGCCGAAAGCACCTTGCAGCTGGACCCCTCGACGCCGGTGCAAACGCTGCGGCAGTTGGTGGCCTTCGTGTGGGATTACTACGTCAGCCACCCGGAATTCGTTGCCATCCTCAGCATCGAGAACCTGCACAAGGGTAAGCACGCGCGCCAGTCCGGCGAACTCCGGCGCTTGTCCGGCGAGGCCGTGGGTGTGCTCAGACCGATCATCGACGCCGGGCAACAGCAGGGTCTGTTTCGTCAGGACGTGGACATCAAGCACGTGTATTTGATGATCGCCTCGCTCTGCTACTTCTATAACTCCAACCTCCACACCCTCTCCTCCTTCCTTGGGCAGGACATGGCCGCGCCAAGTGAGCGCACCGACTGGCTGGCGTTCATACAGGACATAGTGGTGCGTGGAGTCATGGTGCTGCCGGGGTAGGCCGAGCGACAATCGTCCGCGCTTGCGCAACACCCCAAACCGCTTCGCCAGCAAGCCGGCTCCTACAATTAATCCCGGGCACCCTCTGAATCTGCGGCATACGCAAATCTGTAGGAGCCGGCTTGCTGGCGAATGCGGTGGGTCAGGTTTGGCGATGTCGAGGGCTGACATTTTCGCGGGCACGCGCGCTCCTACAATTAATCCGGGCACCCTCGGGAATCTGCGGCATACGCAAATCCAGGCAACCTCTGAAATGTACGGCATACGCAAATCTGTAGGAGCCGGCTTGCTGGCGAATGCGGTGGGTCAGGTTTGGCGATGTCGCGGGTTGATATTTTCGCGGGCAAGCGCGCTCCTACAACCGATCCGGGCAATCTGTGGAATCTGCGACATACGCAAATCCAGGCAACCTCTGAAATGTGCGGCATACGCAAATCTCTAGGAGCCGGCTTGCTGGCGAACGCGGTGGGTCAGGTTTGGCGATATCGCGGGCTGACATTTTCGCGGGCAAGCGCGCTTCTACAATTATCCGGGCACCCTCGGGAATCCGCGACATACGCAAATCCAGGCAACCTCCGAAATCTGCGGCGTACTCAAATCTGTAGGAGCCGGCTTGCTGGCGAATGCGGTGGGTCAGGTTTGGCGCTGCCGCGGGTTGATATTTTCGCGGGCAAGCGCGGTCCTGCGATTAATCCGGGCATCCTCGGGAATCCGCGACATACGCAAATCCAGGCAACCTCCGAAATCTGCGGCGTACTCAAATCTGTAGGAGCCGGCTTGCTGGCGAATGCGGTGGGTCAGGTTTGGCGGTGTCGCGGGTTGATATTTTCGCGGGCAAGCGCGCTCCTGCGATTAATCCGGATATCTCCGCAATCTGCGCCGTACGCATAACCTGTAGGAGCGCGCTTGCCCGCGAAGGCGCTGGGTCAGGCAACATCGGCGTCGTTGTCATACCCCGGTTCGCCAGCAAGCCGGCTCCTACAGTTAATCCAGGCAATGTCTGAAATCTGCGTCGTACGCATAACCTGTTTTTCGCGGGCAAGCGCGCTCCTACAGTCGATCCGGGCAACCGCTGTAATTCGCGAGCCCGCCGCTCGCCGGCGGCTTCGGGCGTCGGGGATCAATGGGTTCCGGGATTGGCTTTGAGATACGCCACTTTGTCGTTCAACCCGGTCCACTGCGGTTCATTCGGGGCGAACCGGCTGCGCAGATACGCCGCCAGATCGCTGATCTGGGTGTCGGACAGGCTATCCTTGAAGCCCGGCATGTAGCCCAGATCGGCCGTGGCCGGTTTGTCGATGCCTTGCTGAATGATCTTGATCAGGTTGTCCGGCAATGCGCTATGAACGTTGGTATTGCTCGCCAGCGAAGGGCTAACGCCAAACAGCTTCGGCCCCAGACCATCGGCATGACAACCCTGACAGGAGCCTTCAAACACTCGCCGTCCGTTGCTCAGCGACTGCGCCGAGACGCCCGCGTTATCAATCGATGCCGATGCCGATGCCAAATCCAAAGGCGCAGCCGCAGCCGGACGAGCATCAGCGCCCGCAGGTGCAGGTTCATTCAGCGCTGCCAGGTATACCGCAATAGCTCGCACATCACGCTTCGGCAGCTTCGCCAGTTCCGTCACCACCGGCCCCATCGGACCCGCCGCCACGCCGTGCGCGTCGGAATACCCGGTGCTCAGATAATTAAACAGTTGGTCCTCGGTCCACGGCGTCGGCGCTTTCGACAGGCTGTTGAGCGCCGGCGCCTCCCAGCCATCAACGGTGCCACCCGCCAGAAATGACGTCCCGCCCTTCTCCGCCCCTAGCCAATCCCGCGGCGAATGACAGGCCGCGCAATGTCCCAACCCGTTGACCAGGTACTGGCCGCGGTTCCATTGCGCGCTCTGTTGCGGCTGCAACTGCACCTCACCTTTTCGCAGATACAGCGCGTTCCAGCCAGCCATCAACGGCCGCACGTTGAACGGAAAGCGCAGGTCATTGGCAGGCTGAAGCTGCCTCACCGGCGTCTGCGACATCAAATAGGCGTACAACGCCTGCATGTCGGCGTCCTCGATGTTTCTGAAAGCGGTGTAGGGAAACGCCGGATAGAGATGTTTGCCATCGCGACTGATGCCGTCACGCATCGCCCGCTCGAATGCCGGATAGGACCAGTTGCCGATGCCGGTTTCAGGGTCCGGGGTAATATTGCTGGTGTACAGCGTGCCGAACGGCGTGTGCATCGCCAGCCCGCCGGCATTGTCGGCGCCATTCGGGGCGGTGTGACAGACCGCGCAGTCGCCCACGGCCGCCAGCAAACGCCCACGCTCCAGAGTCGCCGATGACCAGGTGCCCACGTCGGGCGGCCTGATCGGCGCGATTTCCGCACGCCAGGGCAACGCCGTCGCGGCCATGCCCAACACCGCCCCCAAGGCTGCAAACAACGAACCGAACAGCCACTTCGAGCGCTTGGCTTTCGGCGATTGCGGCGGCTGGCTGTTGGCCTGATTGCCAGCGCTGTTCAGCGCGGCAAGGATGCGCTCTGCGGTAATCGGCAGTTCGCGGAAACGGATCCCGGTCGCGTCGTACACCGCGTTGGCAATGGCCGCCGCACTGGGAACCGAGGCCGATTCTCCTGCGCCCATGGGCGGATCCGCCTGACGCGGCATCATCATCACGTCGACTTTCGGCACCTCGGGGAAGGTCAGAATCGGGTAGCCGCCCCACTCCTTGCTCGCCACCGTGGACTCCTCGAACGTCACCCGCTCCTTGAGCACCCGGCTGGTGGACTGGACGACGTTGCCATGAATCTGGTGCTGCACACCGGCAGGATTGACCATCATGCCGGCGTCGTGGCCAATCACCACGCGCGTCACCGACACGTCGCCGGTGTGCTTGTCGATGGCGACATCGGCGACCCACGCCGCCCATGCAGCGCCGAATCCGGGGAACTTGCTGTGGATGTAACGCGCGTAGGCAAACCCGCGGCCGCGCAGCACGCCGTCTTCTTCCGGCATCTGCATGGGTTGGGTGCGCGGGCTCCACTCGGCCCGGGCAGCGGTCGCACGCACCAGCTCGGCCGCGCGCTCGTCATGCAGGTAACGCAGACGGTACTCAATCGGGTCAACGCCCGCCGCGAAAGCCAACTCGTCGATGTAGGATTCATGAGCAAACGTGTTGGGCAACGCCGACACACCCCGCATCCATGAGGCCCGGACGATGGGCGCCATGTCGTGAATGGTGACGCGCATGTGCTCGATGTCATAAGGCGGGATCGACGTGCGATCGCCCATTTCAAACATCGTCGCCACCGGCTCCACGCGACCGGTCAGCAGCAAGGCCAGCGTGGGGGAATTGTTCGACGGGTAGCGGGTGCTGAAGTCATAACCGGCAATCCCGCCATCGGCGTTGAGCCCGCCATCGACCTCCATCAATTGCGCGGTGCCTTTGGGCTCCCAGGCGTGTTCCTGCTCACGGGTCAGCTGCACCCGCACCGGCCGGCCCACCGCCCGAGACAGCAACACGGCGTCGGCGCAGACATCATCGGCGCAGTTACGCCCATAACAGCCCGCCGCCTCCATGCGGATAATCTCGATCCTCTCTTCGGGGTATTCCAGTAGCCAGGCCAGATCCGCGCGCAGCATGTGCGGGTTTTGCGTGCCGGACCAGACGCGGAGGCTTTCTTCGTTGTAGTCCGCCAGCCCGCATGACGGTCCGACGGAGCCGTGGATCTGGTAAGGCCACAAGTAGGTCCGCGTCATGCGCTCGCTGGCATGGGCAAGCGCATCCTCGACGTTGCCCTGGTCCAGCACGACCCGCTGAATGCTCGGGTTGTCGCGAATGGCCTGCTCGATGTTGCTCATGTCCGGCAACTGGTGCTGCCAGGGCTTCCAGGTGATCTTCAGCTCGCGCGCCGCCTTGGCTGCCTGTTCCTCGCGCATCGCGACGATGCCGACAAAATCCCGAATCACCACCACACGGACGATGCCCGGAATATGGGCGATGGAGGACTCGTCCACCTCCAGCAAGCTGGTGCCGACGAAGTCGCCGGTGTCGTACCCCGCATACGGCGGGCGTACGACACGGCCATGCAGCATGTCCGGCAGGCGCATGTCGTGAACGTAGGTCAATTCGCCGGTGGCCTTGCCCGGAATGTCGACGCGCGCGGCACCCTGGCCCACCAGTTTGTAGTCCTCAAGCCGTTTAAGCGGGGCATTGTCGGAAATGCGCAGCTCGACACGTTGACCAGCCAGCAACTCGCCAAACGGCATCTTGCGACTGTCGCCAGATGTAATGACGCCGCTTTCAATGACAAGCGAATCCACGCTCACCGCCCATCGCTGCGCGGCCTGCTGCAACAGGTAACGTCTGGCCTCGGCCGCAGCATTGCGCAGGGGAATGGCGGAGATCTGCAGCGTGGCGCTGGCGATGGTTGCACCCTGATTCGGTGCCCGCTCGGTGTCGCCGAGGATCATCGTGACTTGATCCATCTGCAGGTCCAGCTCCTCGGCGACGATCTGCGTCAGCGCGGTGCGAATGCCGGTGCCGAGGTCAACGTGACCGTTGAAGGCATATACGCGGCTGTTCTGGTCGATGGCAATGAACAGCCCCAGCTCCATGGGCCGCACGGCCGGCGTGCCGCCTTTGGCCACCGGGCCGGAAGGCGGCAGGATGTCGTCGACGATCAGCAGCACGCCATTTTGGGCGAGCAATTGGTCGCGTGTGGGCAAGGTCTGGGTCATTTGACAGGATCCGGGCTGGAGTGAGGACGCGCAGCACGCATGACCGCGCGGAGGATTTCCAGGTGCGTCCCGCAGCGGCACAGGTTGGCCGACAGTTCGTTGCGGATTTGCGTTTCGGTGGGATGCGGGTTGCGGTCGAGCAAGGCTTTGGCGGTCATGATCATGCCGTTCATGCAATAACCGCATTGCGCGGCCTGTTCATCGATGAAGGCCTGCTGCACCGGATGCGGGCGTTCGCGCGAACCGATGCCCTCCAGCGTGGTGATGTCCCGACCGTGTGCGCCAGCCAGAGGAAACACGCAAGAGCGGGCGGCGACGCCATCGATGATGACCGTACAGGCGCCGCATTCACCCAGACCGCAGCCGTATTTGGGGCCATTAAGATGCAGGTCGTTGCGCAGGATCAGTAACAGCGGCGTGTCAGGCATCGCCGTGACGGTTGAAGTCTGGCCATTGACCATGAAGGTCACGGTCTTTTCCGCCACCCGCTGCACTGCACGTGTCTCAGCCGTCATGTGTTACCCGCTGTAGCTAGCTTTTGATGAAGTGGTTACTTCACCAAAAGGGAGCAGGAAACATGCCAGTGGAGAAAAGCCTGTAAGACGCCGGAGTTTTAGAGGGAAGCCATCGTCCCTCCGCCGCCGCGATTGCGATGGTCAGCCAAATGTGGGAGTGAGCTTGCTCGCGGATGCGGTGGGTCAGGCGCGGTGATATCGCCGGCAGAAATCTTTCGCGGGCAAGCGCGCTCCTACAGACGGTCGCGTGGCAGGCGATGGCGTGACTGGGTCGCAAGCCACGGTCAATGTAGTAGTGAGCTTGCTCGCGAATGCGGTGGGTCAGGCGCGGTGATATCGCGGGTGGAATGCTTTCGCGGGCAAGCGCGCTCCTACAGACGGTCGCGTGACACACGATGGCGTGACTGGATCGCAAGACGCGGTCAATGTAGGAGTGAGCTTGCTCGCGAATGCGGTGGGTCAGACACAAGAATGTCGCAGGCGGAAATCTTTCGCGGGCAAGCGCGCTCCTACAGGCGGTGGCGTGACACACGATGGCGTGACTGGATCGCAAGACGCGGTCAATGTAGGAGTGAGCTTGCTCGCGAATGCGGTGGGCCAGCCGCGGTGATGTCGCGGGTGGAATGCTTTCGCGGGCAAGCGCGCTCCTACAAGGGGTATGCGTTCAGACGTGGTTATTCATCGCCGGTCCAGGCGTTGAGTGAACAGCACGGTGGTTCAACGCGATCACGGTCGGCGCGATCAGAGCCGGCTATTCATCACCTTCATCAATCAGCTTGCGCAGCAAAAACAGCACCGCTACGCGCTCGGCGGGGTTGAGTTTGCTCAGGGTCAGCTCGCTGATTTGCGCGGCGCGGGGGACGGTTTCCTGCACCAGGCGCAACCCGCTATCGGTCAGGCTGCAGATCACTTTGCGGCGGTCTTGCGGATCCGGGTCCAGGCTGATGAGGTCGCGGGCCTTCAGGCGATCGACGATGCCGCGGATGGTCGCCTGATCAACGGCGGTGGCCTTGACCAGCTCGGTCTGCGAGCTAGGGCCATGATCACGCAGCGCACACAGGGTGACGAACTGCACGGCGGTCAGCTGCGAATCCCCCACGTTCTGCTGAAAGATTGCCAGATGACGCTGGTAGGCCTTGCGCAGCAGATGCCCGACTTGTTCGGAAAACGTGTACGACGAATCGATATGGGAAGAAGGCTCAGTGGACACGGGTGGCTCGTTCGGCGGGATCTGGAAGGGGTGGCTACAGTAACGGTTGCGGGGATTGAGGGGAATCTTCAGCCACTAAACAGCTTCCTGATGTGGCGCAACGGGTGAGTATTCCACTGCCACGTAGAAGCGCGCCTTCCCTCAATTACAGCGGGCCTGTGACGTGGATGTCACCGAAACACCTTCGTGGGCAAGCGCGCTCCCACACGTCCGCGTGGGAGCCGATACCTCAGGCCCTGGACGCTTCGGGCGCCACCACCTCCCCCGCCAGCACCACAGCCTGATCGTCCAGATAAATATCACAGCGGCGCAGCGGGATATCCAGGTGGCACGGGGTTTTACGGGTGCCGCCGACTTCAGTATTCGGTCCGGTAGAAAACAGGAAATTGCCATAGAACGCCCGGGCGTCCATGCACATACCGTCGTTCTTGTCATGCAGCCCCATCGCCGTCCACTGCGCACGCGGTTGCAGGCCCCAGCCGATATGGGAAATGCCGTAAACCTCCGGGTCGTTGAAGTACTTCAGGTAATCGCGCAGGTACTCGGCCTCGAAGCCGCCATGGATGGACGTAATAAACCCTTTATCAATCTCCAGCGTGATCTGTTCGCGGGAGTAGGTCTTGAACGGCAGCACGATATCGCCAACGTCAATGACCAGCGTGCCCTGCGCGGTTTCTTCGTTTGGCCAGGAGAACAGAAACCCGCTCGGCCAGTGATCCCAACGCCCCGGCTCGTCAGCGAAACCGTATTCGGTGACCGAGGGATACTGCCCCAACTGCGCGCGGAAATCGCTGCCAGCGCGTGACTTCACCTGAATCGACCGCGCAGCTTTCAGCACCTGTTCAGCGGCCAGGACACGCTCCTTGTCGGCCACCGTCGGCAGCATCCGCGCCAGCACTTCCGGGGGTTCGACGGCCAGCAGGATCCGCGTGCCGGTTTTGAGGATTTGCTCCTGTTCCGGGGAATGCAGCAGCATCATCGTGTCGACAATCAGGTCCGCCGCTTCAAGGGCCCGCTGCGCCGCGATATTGCCCGTAAGCGCCGTGTCGCCGCAGTAAGCGGTCATGTCATTGCCCATGGCTTTTGGGTGATTGAACGAGGGCAACTCGACCGCGTACACCTTCGCGCCCAGTCGCTGCGCGGCATCCATGGCGGCGCGCACGGTGCGCGGGTCGGAATAGTGGCTCTTGAGCACCGCCACGCTTTGCGTGGCGTCCACCCTGGACAACGTCAGAACGTGTTCAAACATCTGGGTCAATTCGCAATCGCTAACCGGCATCTCACATCTCCTCGGCGGGATATCGGCCCGGATGCACCATCGCAAGGCATCGCGCATCAGACCGGTGCATTTTTGCAGCGTACACGCTTATTTAAACTTATAAGACCTCAATCCCTTGCTGACTGCAAGAGGCGCACCTGATTGTTACCCAAGTACACAATCTCCCATAAAAATGGACTAAGAGCGCAACATGCCTGATTGCGACACCTCCTTGCCGCTTCTGAATAAAACGATTCACTTTTGAAAATATCAGCGTATACACTTTAAAAACGCAGCAAGACCTCACACTCGGTGTTGACCCGGTCAGCTCGAATTCACCCAATACGAAGGAATGCGCGCCATGCCTACCACGCAAAAAATCGCCATCGTCGGAGCCGGTCTGGGGGGCGCTGCCGCTGCGACGCTGTTGCAGAAAGCCGGTTTTCAAGTGGATGTCTACGAACAGGCGCCTGAGTTTTCTCGCATCGGTGCCGGCATCCACATGGGCCCGAACATCATGAAAATCTTTCGCCGGATGGGCATCGAAGAGCCGCTGAGCGACATGGGTTCGCACCCGGATTTCTGGTTTAGCCGCGACGGCGCGACCGGCGATTACCTCGCCCGCATTGCCTTGGGCGAATTCTCGGTCAAGGAATACGGTGCGGCTTACATCACCGTGCACCGCGGTGACCTGCACGCGCTGCAGATGTCGACGCTGGCGCCTGGCAGCGTGCATTTCAGCAAATGCCTGACCACGCTTGAAGAGCGCGACAACGGTGTGCGCCTTAATTTTACGGACGGCACTCACGCCGACGCCGACATCGTGATTGGCGCAGACGGCATCAACTCAAAGATCCGCGAAGAACTGCTCGGCCATGAAAAACCTTTGTACAGCGGCTGGGTCGCGCACCGCGCTCTGATCCCCAGCGAGGTGCTGACGAAGTACAACCTGAATTTTGAAAACTGCGTGAAGTGGTGGAGCGAGGACCGACACATGATGGTTTATCACACCACCGGCAAGCGCGATGAGTACTACTACGTGACCGGCGTACCCCACGCCGAATGGGACTTTCAGAGCAACTGGGTCGACAGCAGCCAGGCCGAGATGTACGAAGCGTTCGCCGGCTACCACCCCACCGTGCAGGCGCTCATCGAGTCCACTGACAGCGTGACCAAGTGGCCGTTGCTCAACCGCAACCCGCTGCCGTTGTGGAGCCGAGGCCGTCTGGTGCTGCTCGGTGATGCTTGCCACCCGATGAAGCCGCACATGGCTCAAGGCGCGGGGATGGCCATCGAAGACGCCGCGATGCTCACCCGCTGCCTGGAGGAAACCGGCCTGACGGACTACCGCACCGCGTTCCAGCTTTATGAAGCCAACCGCAAGGAGCGCGCTTCTCGCGTGCAGGCGGTCTCCAACGCCAACACCTGGCTGCGCACGCAGGAGGATCCCGCCTGGGTTTACGGGTATGACCTGTACGGCCAGGAACTGAAATCGGGGGTGGCAGCGTGAGTACGTTCATCCATGGTGGCAACGTCCACGCCAACGGGATTCGCCAGCACTACCTGCGCTACGGCGGCGAAAAACACGCCGGCAAACCGGCACTGGTGCTGATACCGGGCATCACCAGCCCGGCGATCACCTGGGGATTCGTCGCCGAACGGCTGGGCGAACACTTTGACACCTACGTGCTGGATGCGCGTGGACGAGGCCTTTCTTCCACCGGCCCGGAGCTGGACTACAGCGTCGACACTTGTGCCGATGACATCGGTGCGTTTGCCGCCGCCATGGGCATCGACCGCTATCACTTGGTAGGTCACTCCATGGGCGCGCGTTTCGCCACGCGGGCCTCGGTGCGCAACCCGCAGGGTCTGAAAAGCCTGGTACTAATCGATCCGCCGGTGTCGGGTCCGGGGCGTCGTGAATATCCCGCCAAGCTGCCGTGGTACGTGAACTCCATTCGCCAATCGCAACAGGGCATGAGCGCGCAGGATATGCGCGCGTTTTGCCCGACCTGGACGCCGGAGCAACTGCAGCTGCGCGCCGAATGGCTGCATACCTGCTACGAGCCGGCCATCGTGCGGGCTTTCAACGATTTCCATGAGGTCGATTTTCATCAGGACCTGCCGAACCTTCCGGTCCCTGCCCTGCTCATCGTGGCCGAGCGTGGCGGCGTGATTCAGCCAGAGGACGAAGCCGAAATGCGCGCGTTGCAGCCCGGCATCAAAATCGCTCGCGTGGCTGAGGCCGGGCACATGATCCCGTGGGACAACCTGCCGGGGTTCTTTGCCGCGTTTGGTGATTTTCTGGGGACCACTCTGGATTGAGCCAAGGTTCTGATGGCGTGAGGCGACATCACGCTGTAGGAGCCGGCTTGCTGGCGAACGCGTCATTCGTCTCAACACGTTGCCCGCTGTCCTGATGCATTCGCCAGCAAGCCGGCGCCTACGGCATTTGCGCCCGACATATTTCCGACTTCAACTTCATTGACCGAGGACCACGCAATGACCGACCCACAAAGCGCAGACGCCAATTATCAGGGCGTATGGGGTAACCGCATCGGCTTCGGCGTGAAGCCGGCCCTGCTGATGATCGACTTCATGCAGGGCTACACGCAGCCCGGTGCGCCGCTGTATGCGCCGGGGGTGGTAAATGCGGTGGCTGAAAGCGTCGAGCTGCTGGCCTGCGCTCGGCGCCTGGGCATCCCCGTGGTTCACACCAACATCCGTTACCACCCGACGCATTTCGCCGATGGCGGAATGTGGGTCAGGAAGGCGCCGGTGATGAAAGACATGGTGGAAGGCAACCCACTCGCCGCGTTCTGCGAGGCCGTGCAGCCGCTGCCCGAAGAAGTGGTGATCAGCAAGCAGTACGCCAGTTCGTTCTTCGGCACCTCGCTGGCATCAATGCTGCACGCGCAAGGTATCGACACCGTCGTCCTGGCCGGATGCTCCACCAGCGGCTGCATTCGCGCCACGGCGGTGGATGCGGTGCAGCACGGTTTCCGCACCATCGTCGTGCGCGAATGCGTCGGCGATCGCCACCCTGATCCCCACGAAGCCAACCTGTTCGACATCGACAGCAAATACGGGGACGTGGTCGGCAAGCGAGAGGCAATGGAGCAGTTACAGGCTGCGGGCATCAAGCGGTAAGCGACACAAGCTACGAGCTACGAGCTACGAGCTGCAAGCTGCAAGCTGCAAGCTGCAAGCGAGGGAGCGCGCGCTGCGGTATTTCTTGCAGCTTGCAGCTTCGTAAAAGCGCCCATATGCGAACGCCGCAAACGCAGGCAAGATCAGCCGCCGCCGCGCTAACCGGTCGAAGAACCGCCAGGAGATACCCATGCCCTCTGCGAATGTAAACACCGCCGCCACTGTTGCGGCGGACCCGATCAAGGCGCTTTACAGCAAGATCACCTGGAAGCTGATTCCGTTCCTGTGCTTCTGCTACCTGGCCGCTTACCTGGACCGCATCAACATCGGCTTTGCCAAACTGCAGATGCTTGATCAGTTGCACTTCAGCGAGATGGCTTTCGGCCTCGGCGCCGGTCTGTTCTTTGTCGGCTATATCCTGTTTGAAGTGCCCAGCAATCTGGTGCTGGAACGGGTCGGGGCGAAGATCTGGATCGCACGGATCATGATCACCTGGGGCTTGCTGTCGTCCTGCACCCTGTTCGTCAGCACGCCCACGCAATTTTACGTGTTGCGGTTTTTTCTCGGCGCCGCGGAAGCGGGTTTCCTGCCCGGCGTGCTGTTTTACCTGACCACCTGGTTTCCGACCTACCGCCGTGGCCGCATCATCGCCCTGTTCATGATCGGGCTGCCGCTCTCCAGCGTCATCGGCGGGCCGCTCTCGGGCTGGATCATGGGCCACTTCGACCAGACCGCCGGGCTGCGCGGCTGGCAGTGGCTGTTTCTGATCGAGGGAATTCCCAGCGTGCTGTTGGGGGTGATGACCTTCTGGGCGCTGCCGAATGCGCCAAAAGACGCCAAATGGTTGAACAGCACTGAGCAGGCGCTGCTGGAAGGCGAGTTGCGTCTGGACGATGCCGAGGGCAAGGACAGCAAGCACAGCTTCCGCGACGGTTTTTTCAATCTGAAAGTGTGGATGCTCGGCGGCATCGACTTTTCCATCCTGCTCAGCGCCTACGCGATGGGCTTCTGGATGCCCACGTTCATCAAGAACGCCGGTGTCGTCGATACCTTCCACATCGGTGTCCTGACCGCGCTGCCCAGCGTGGCGGCGCTGATCGGCATGCTGATGATCGGCGCCAGTTCGGACCGCCGTCGCGAACGCCGCTGGCACATCATCGTGCCGTTCTGGATCGGCGCAGTGGCGATGGCTGCCAGCCCTTTCTTCACGCACAACGTGGTGGCGACCGTTGCGTTGTTCGCTGTCGCGTCGGCGGCCATCATCGGCGCCGTGCCGGTGTTCTTCAGCCTGCCGGCCACATTCCTCAAGGGCCGTGCGGCGGCGACCGGTTTTGCCCTGGCCTGCTCCCTGGCCAACATCGCAGGATTGGTGAGTAATTCGATGATGGGCATCGCCATCGACGTGACCGGCAGCAGCGCCGGCGCATTATGGTTTTTCGCCGGCTGCCTGATCCTCAGCAGCCTCCTGGTCGTGGCCCTGCCGGCGAAGCTGGTGAACCGGTGATCCAAGTCACCGCGACCGCGGGACCCGGTGAATGACCGATGGTTGCCGGACACGACAGCCGTCGGGGCCGGTGGATGACCGGTATCTGTCGACGCAGACCTGTAGGAGCCGGCTTGCTGGCGAACGCGGTGGGTCATCCATAAAGATGCCGGCTGACAAAACGCCTTCGCCAGCAAGCCGGCTCCTACAGCAGTCCGCGGCGAACTGCCGAAAAGTGTCGGGGCCACAGCCGCAAGGACCGGTGAATGATCGATGGTTGCCGGACACTACAGCCGTCGGGGCCGGTGGATGACCGGTATTTGTCGACGCCGACCTGTAGGAGCCGGCTTGCTGGCGAACGCGGTCGGTCATCCATAAAGATGTCGCTGACAAAACGCCTTCGCGGGCAAGCGCGCTCCTACAGCGATTTGCGGCGAATTGGCAAATAAATGTCGGGCCCGCCGCCGTTGGAGCGGGTGAATGATCGACGGTTGTCAGGCACCACGGCCGTCGGAACCGGTGGATAACCGGTATTTGTCGACACCGACCTGTAGGAGCCGGCTTGCTGGCGAACGCGATGGGTCAGTCATGAAGATGTTGACTGACAAAATGCTTTCGCGGGCAAGCGCGCTCCTACAAAAGCGGGAGCGCGTGTATTGGCCGGGGTGCAGGAGGGGGCCTCCTATTCTGCGATCAAAAGACCGCTTACCCCACTCGTGCAATCAACTGCTGTCGCTGAGCATCGGTCAGCAGCGGCCCGCGTCCGGCTTCGGCGTTTTCCTTCATGTATTTGGGATTGCCCGTACCGGGGATGACGCACGTCACCGCCGGATGGGAGATCAAAAACTTCAGCGCCAGTTGCGCCCAGCTTTTGGCCTGCACCTCCCCCGCCCAGCCTGGCAACGGCGTGTCGCGCAGGCGTCCGAGCAGCCCGCCGCCGCCAAATGGCCGATTGCAGATCACCGCCAAACCCCGCTCACGGCATAACGGCAGCAAGCGCGCTTCGACAGCGCGGTCGTCCAGGGCGTAGTTGATCTGCAGGAAATCGAAGGACTCGGCTCTGAGCGCTGCCTCAACCTCGTCATAAGCCGATGCGGTGTAGTGCGTCAGGCCGATGTAGCGCACTCGCCCCTCTTCCTTCCACGCACGCAACGTCGGCAAGTGAGTCTTCCAGTCGAGCAGATTGTGAATCTGCATGAGGTCGATGCGCTCGGTCTGCAACAACCGAAACGAATCTTCCATCTGCGCGATCCCGGCGTCACGCCCACGGGTCCATACCTTGGTCGCCAGAAACGCCGGCGACGAGGGCTGATGAATCGACAGCAGTTCGCCGGTGCTCTGCTCGGCGCGACCATACATCGGCGAGCTGTCGATCACAGTACCGCCAGCACTGAAAAGCTGGTCGACCACCGCGGGCAGCAGTTTGTAGGCCTCGCTGCCGGGCTCGACATCGAACCCTCGATACGTGCCGAGGCCAATCACCGGCAACGCTTCGCCGCTGGACGGAATATTTTTTGTGAGCATGTTCCCTTCTCCTGCTGGACCCGGCGATGCACCGGTGGGTGGGTGTTCGGGGGGATAAGCGACGCTGTTGGCGCCAGCGTCAGTCAACGCGCAGCTCAAGGCCCACGCCGCCGAGCCACTGGCAACCAGGTTCAGCAGCCTTCTACGGCTGAGCAGCCATGGGTCGGTCACAGGCGAGTCTCCTGATGCCCGGGTGATGCGCGGGCGTTAGCGTGCAGTCATTGATCGACCCCGGTGACGCAGCGTCGGTTCAAGCCGATTGGACCATCTGCGCAGATCTCGGGAACGCTGGTCCGCGCCATGCGTCACATCTGCATCTTGAACAATCGGAGGCCCTCCATGAAAACCGTCATTACCCTCAACGAAATCGCCGACGCCGACCTTCGCCCCTACACCGAGGTGTGGCTGACGTCGACTACCGCGATTCGCGAAGCCGGTCACAGCGAAGACGAACTGTGCCTGTGGCGCGCCAATCAAGTGTTTTCCCACGACATGCTGAGCGAAGGCACCCACGGCCAGAACGTGATGCCGGTCTGGCTGGTGCTCGACGATATTGATAACCCCGAGCAAGTGCTCGAAGTCGAGACGCGCGTGCGCGAACGCTTGCTGGCGGCCGGGCTGGACGGTGAGTTTTACCCGGCCGAGGAAGGCGAAAGGACAGATGGCGTCAAATAAGCCGGGAGAGCGTTGGCGCAGGCGACCCATTTCACCAGCATCCCTACTCCGTCCGTAGGAGCCGGCTTGCTGGCGAACCCAATGGCGCCTTCAACGTGAAGTGACTGCAGCCACGCGCTCGCCAACCTGGCACTTACGCATTTGCCTCCTATCTGAGATGCCCGGAATGCCAATATCCAGACATTCCGGCGGATTCAACCCAGGCGCTTACTGCTTCAGCGCGTCGTAGGCTTCCAGCGCATGGAGCGAATAGACATACGCTGCACCCGCATTCAACGAGATAGCCGTGGCCAACGCTGCGGCGACCTCTTCACGTGTTGCCCCGGCAGCAATGGCGGCCTGAGCGTGAGTACCCAGACAACCGTCACAACGGGTGGTGACGGCCACGGCAAGAGAAATCAGCTCGCGGGTCTTGGCGTCGAGGACGTTATTTTCCGCAGCGGCCTCGCCAAGGGCCATGTAAGCCTTGACCATTTTCGGATTGGATTTGGACAGTGCGCCAAATGACTGCTTGATGGTTGAAACCAGATCGGGCCAATTGCTGAACATATTGGTATCTCCTGAAGGCGGCGACTAGACTGCGCCGGAACACGATCAGTCTCGGTCATCGACCTTGTCGCGGCTTGCTCGTTTGGCTCATTTTCTTGTCCGAAAGTCGCATATGAACGCCCTCAACACGCTCATCTCCCTGGCCGACATCCGCGGCAGCCTGGACCTCCGCTGTCACTTTCAAGGCGACTGGGCCCTCGAACACGATCAGGAACCGACCGGTATCGCGCCGTATCACATCGTGCTGGCCGGAGAATGCCGGGTAGAGATGCCCGACCAGCAACGCCTGACCCTGACCGCAGGGGATATCCTGGTGCTGCCCCGCGGCAGTCAGCATCTGCTGATGAGCACCGGCCCACGCGTGGCGCCTTCACGGCCGCAGCGCCAGACCAACAATGGTCTGTTGCCTGTGCAGCGCTTTGGCGAGGGCGCGGAGCTGGATTTACTCTGCGGACGCTTCATCCACCAGCGCCAGGCCCTGCTGTTCGCCTCGCTGCCGGATTACGTCAAGGTCTCCACCCGGGCCCTTGGCCAGAACGACCCCCTGCCCTCGCTGGTGGCGCTGCTGCGCAGTGAGGCGGAGGCCAATCAGGCGGGCGGTCAGTTCATGGTCAACGCGCTCACTTCGGCGTTGTTTACCTTGGTGCTGCGCGAGCACTTGCGTCAATCGCCCCTGCAGGAAGGCAGCCTTGCGCTGCTGAGTGACCGGCGTCTCGGGCGCGCCTGGCAGGCCATGCTTGAAGACCCGGCTCACGACTGGAGCATCGAAGCGCTGGCGGAACAGGCGAGCATGTCGCGGGCGACGTTTATGCGGGCCTTTGCAAAACTCAGCGGCAGCTCGCCCTGGACGCTGCTGACGCAGGTGCGCATGCAGCATGCGTACGGCTTGCTGAGCCGGTCGCAAGGGGGGTTGAGCGATATCGCCGCCCAAGTGGGTTACCAGTCACAAGCGGCGTTCAGCAAAGTCTTCAAGGAGACCTACGGAATGGCGCCGGGGCAGCTGCGCCGAAGTCTTTCCGCCGGTGGGGACACGACCTAACTCTGTGCAGGCGGCGTTGCTCCAAGGCGCTTCCACATCGGCTTGGTCAGTCGCTGGTTATTCTTGTAACCGGCCCACGGGTCAGCTTTCAGCTTGCGCAACCGTTGTTGCAGGTTGGCGATCGTCCACTGGGCCGCCGACTGCACCTCAGTCAGCTCATCACGGCTGATCGGCACCGAGACGGGCAAGCCCGGCCTCGCCCTGGCCGAGTACGCCACCACCGTGCTGGCGCCGCGGGTATTGCGCAGGTAATCGATGAAAATCTTGCCCACGCGGTTTTTCGGGCCGGACGTCGCCGTGAACCGTTCGGGCAACTCACGCGCCATGAACTGCGCCAGCGCTTTGGCGAAGGCTTTGACGGTGTCCCAATCCGCACGGCGTGCGAGGGGCACGACGATGTGCATGCCCTTGCCGCCACTGGTTTTGACGTACGCGTCCAGGCCCAGCTCGTCGAGGGTCGACAACGTCAGTTGCGTCGCTTCGATCATGCTGCGCCAGGGCAGCTCGGCATCGGGGTCAAGATCGAGCACGAAGTGATCCGGCAATTCGATCCGATCGTACGTCGCGCCCCAGGTGTGCAGTTCGATGGTGCCCATCTGCGCCGCGCCCACCAACGCCTTCACGCTGTCGATCTCCATCAGGCGGGCGTGCCCGGGGTCAAGCTTGGGGTCCAGTTGCTTGATGTTCGGGATCGCCATGCGCTCGGAATGCTTCTGGAAAAACTGCTCGCCTTCGACCCCTTCCGGGCAGCGCAGCAGCGCCACGGGCCGATGGTCAAGGTGCGGCAGAATCCAGTCCGCTACCGACGCGTAATATTGCGCAAGATCGATTTTGTGCAAGCCGCTCGCGGCGTCGATCAACCGCTCCGGGTGACTGACCATGACACCCGCCACGTCGATGCGGTCCTTGTCGGCACGCTTGCTCAATGATGTGGTTTTTTTCGCTGTAACAGCCTCGCTTTTCGCCGCCTTGCTCGTCCCGCCCGACGCTTTGGTGGCAGCAGGCTTGAACGGCGCCTTGATGTCTTTTGGCGTCTTGGGGTACTCGTGAACCACCTCGCTGGCCGGTTTATCGGTGCGCAGCGACACAAACGCGGAATGGCGAATGATGCCGTCGCGGGTCCACTCGCCAAACTCGACTTCTGCCACCAGCGTCGGCTTTATCCAATGCACGCTGCGGGCTTGAGCAGAAGTGACTTTCTTGGCCAGCGGCGAGGCATCCTGTTCCAAGGGCTTCATCTGCTCCAGCAGATCGGCGAGCATCTGCTGGTTGAAGCCGGTGCCGACACGGCCCGCGTACACCCAGCCGGCGCCCTCCTCGTTGACGGCCAGCAGCAACGCACCAAAACCGTTGCGCGCACCTTGCGGCCGGGTGAAGCCAACGATGACGAACTCCTGGCGCAACTTGCATTTGAGCTTGATCCAGTCGGCACTCCGTCGGGACTGATACGCGCTGCCGGCACGCTTGCCAATCACCCCTTCGAGAGACAGCAGGCAGGCGCTTTCGATGATGTCGCGATGGCCCGCAGTGAAGGCATCGGAGAACCGCACCAGGCCCTTTTTCTGTCGCCCAAGGACCTTCTGCAATGCCGCGCGGCGGTCTTGAACCGGCTGCTGGCGCAGGTCTTCGCCGTTGAGAAAGGGCACATCGAACAGGTAATAGACGATGTCCTTGCTGCGACCAATATCGAACGCGTTCTGCAGCGCCTGAAAATCCGGCAAACCGGCATCGTTCAGCACCACCACCTCGCCATCCAGCCACGTGTTGTCCAGCTTCAGAGCCGCGATGGCCTTGGCTTGCAGGGGCAATCTGTCGGTCCAGTCGTTGCCGTTGCGGGTGAAGAATTTCAGCTCGCCATCAATGATTCGTGTCAGCAGGCGATACCCGTCGTATTTGATTTCATAGAGCCATTCGCCTTCGGGCGGCGCGTCCATCAAGGTCGCCAACTGCGGCGTGAGCTTTGCGGGAACGGGGCTTTTCTTCGACGCAGCGCCCTTTTTGGCAGGCGCGCTCTTTGCGGCCTTTTCTGAAGTTTGCTTTGCAGCCTTCGCTTCGGGGGCCGATACACCGGACTTGCGCTTGGCGGTCGAAGGTGTGCCTCGCCCTGCGCCCACGGTCGCGCCGCTCACGACACTTTGCGGCTTGTCGACCACGATGTCGTACTCATCCTGTGGCCGCACCGCCTCGTCCTTTTCCTTGATCAGCAACCACTGCTCTTTGTCGCTATTGCCCGGCAAACGGGTGCGTACCAGCGTCCAGTCACCGGTGAGCTTTTCGCCAATCAGGGTGAATTTGAGTTTGCCGGCCTTGTAGGTCTCCTGCGGATCGCCATGGGGCTGCCAGATGCCCCGGTCCCAGACGATCACATCACCTGCGCCGTATTCGCCCTCTGGAATGCTGCCCTCAAAAGTGCCGTAGCCCAGCGGATGGTCTTCGACATGCACCGCCAGGCGCTTGTTTTTCGGGTCCAGACTTGGCCCTTTCGGCACTGCCCAGCTCTTCAGGGTGCCGTCCAGCTCGAGGCGAAAGTCGTAATGCAGATTGCGCGCATCGTGCTTGTGAATGACGAAACTCAGCGCCTTGCCCTTCTCGCTTCGTGCCTGGTCCTCGCTTTCCGCCGGCTCGGACGTGACATCGAAGTTGCGCTTGCGGGTGTATTCACTCACAGGTTTCGTCATGACAATCAACCTCTGCGCATTGGATCTTTGCAAGACAGAACGTTGCAAAACAAGACTCTGCAACACAACGCTCTGCAAAACGCCCTGCCATCAGGACGCCTTGGTGGTCTTCTTCCGGGCAGGGGCACGGCGTTTTGCAACGGGTGCGTCGTCCGAGGCAGCTGCCTTGCCCTTGCTCGCCGGTTTGGCTTTTGCAGGCGCTTTGCTCGCGCCGCCACGACTGCCCAGGCTGCGTTTAAGCAACTCGGTCAAATCGATGACATCTGCCGACTTACGCTCGGTATCACCCGCGTCGGTCTCGACGTTCTCGATTTTTCCTTCGCGCGCCTTGGTCTCGACCAACGCCATGATCTGGTCCTGAAACGTATCGCGGTACTCCTCGGCCTCCGGCGCCCACTCGGTGCTCATGTCCTTGATCAGGCGCTTGGCCATGTCCAGTTCACTCTTGCTGAGCTTGACGTCGGTGGCTTCCTTGGGCAGTTCGAGGCTGTCGAGCCCGCGCACTTCCGAAGGCCAGCGCAGCAGCACGAGCACAATCGCCGATTCCAGCGGCATCACGGCGGCCAGGTGCTGGCTGGTGCGAATGACCACATGGGCCAGCGCCACTTTGCCGGTGTCCACCAATGCCTGTCGCAGCAGCGCATAGACCTTTTCGCCGCGCTTGTCGGGGGCCAGAAAGTAAGGCGTATCAATGTGCTGGAGCGGAATCTGGTCGCTGTCGACAAAACCGAAAATATCGATGGTCTGGGTCGATTTGGGGTGCGCCGAGCGAATCTCTTCTTCGCTGATGACCACGTAGCGGCCTTTCTCGTACTGGACGCCCTTGACGATATTTTCTTTATTGATCTCCTTGCCGGAGACCTTGTTGATGCGCTTGTAGCCGACCGGATCCATGCTGCGCTTGTCCAGCCAGTCGAAGTCGACGCCTTGGCGCGAGGTCGCCGACACCAGCGCCACAGGAATATGCACCAGACCGAAACTGATCGCGCCTTTCCAGATTGCCCGAGGCATAGTTTTATTTCCGATGGGAGTAGATAGGGAGATGTGTAAGAAGTGACCGAAGCCCAAGGCTAAAAGTTTCGGCCGGGCGACCGGAGCGTCGTTTGCATCAATACAAATGGGCGCGGGCTGCCCGGCTGGGTACGGGCATGGCATCGGGCTTTATGCCGCGCCGATCAACGCTGCGCTATTCCTTGTCCAGCCCTTCTTAACGCAACGAAAAAGCGTTAACCTCGCGCCACTCTTTTCCGCATGCCGCACCAGAGCCCTTTCTGTCAGGCGCGCGATCTCTCCGGGTATCCGCATGACCGCCACTCCTTCTGCAAGCCACGGCACCACGATGACCAAGGGGCTGGCGATGCTGTTCGCCTTCTGCTGCGGCGCGATCGTTGCCAACCTGTATTACGCCCAGCCGATCATTGGCCTGATCGCGCCGGACATCGGCCTGTCGCCCACGCTCGCCAGCTTCATCGTGTCGCTGACCCAGATCGGCTATGCCCTCGGCCTGTTCTTCCTCGTGCCGCTGGGGGATTTGCTGGAAAACCGCCGCCTGATGATCGTCACCACCGGCGTCGCCCTGCTCAGCCTGCTCAGCGCGGCCTTTGCGCAAACGCCCAACCTGTTCCTGATCGCCTCGCTGCTGGTCGGTTTCAGCTCGGTGGCGGTGCAGATTCTGGTGCCGCTGGCCGCCAACCTCGCGCCGGAAGAAACCCGCGGCCGCGTGGTCGGCAGCATCATGGGCGGTCTGTTACTGGGAATTTTGCTGGCCCGGCCCGCTGCCAGCCTCATCGCTGACCACTTCGGCTGGCGCGCAGTGTTCGGCACGGCGGCGGCGGTGATGCTGATCATCAGCGTGGTACTGGCGACGACCATTCCCCGGCATCAACCGGCCCACAGCGCCACCTACGGCCAACTGCTCAAGTCGTTGTGGACGTTGCTGCGCAGGCAACCGGTGCTGCGCCAGCGGGCGTTTTATCAGGCCTGCCTGTTCGCCACATTCAGCCTGTTCTGGACTGCCGTGCCGCTGGAACTGGCACGCAACCACGGGCTGTCGCAAAGCCAGATCGCCCTCTTCGCCCTGGTCGGCGCGATTGGCGCCATCGCTGCGCCCATCGCCGGACGCCTTGCCGATGCCGGTCACACCCGCATCGCCAGCCTGTGCGCGATGCTGTTCGCCGCGCTGAGCTTTCTGCCAAGCCTCATCGCACCGGCCTACGCGGTGATCGGCATGGCCGTTACCGGCGTGGTGCTGGACTTCTGCGTCCAGATGAACATGGTGCTGGGTCAACGCGCGGTCTACGCCCTGGACGGCAAGAGCCGCAGCCGGCTCAACGCCCTGTACATGACCAGCATCTTTATGGGCGGCGCCATTGGCTCGGTGATTGCCAGCGCCCTGTACGACCATGGTGGCTGGACGTGGATCGTGGCCGTGGGGAGCGTGTTTCCGGTGTTGGCGTTGTGCGTGTTTCTAAAGAATTCACGGCCCTGAAAACGGAGTACGGTACCGAAAGCATCTTCAGGCCGTGGGCTTGACGCGCTGATGGCAGCCCAAAAAAAGAACCACCGATGCCGGCGGTTCTTCTAATTTGAAGCGTTACACCCTGGACCCTGCCATAGGGCCGACCGGTTCAAGCGCTCTTTCAATATCGAGCGCAACACACAGGAAGTGCATTTGAGACGGGATGATTTCCGTAGCACGCTTGCGCGCTTCGGCACGGAATTCAGCGATGGATTGCAGTTTTGCTCTGCGTTTACTTATGCTCATGAGCATCTCCTTGCTCTCGTCGTGAAACTCATATTAGGAACGACCCGCCGAAATAACAAGGCAGCCATCCGCATCGAACTGAAAACCCAACCTCTGGTAATAACTCACTACAGCTGGCTCAGGGCTTTCAATCTGGATGACATCACAACCCAGCATCCTTGCGTAAACCCCTACTGCTAGAACCATTAATCGGGCCACTAGCCCTTTTAGGGGATGGCTGGCGTTCGGCTGACCCTCGAGCAGGATGACCTTGATCCGCAATCGGCTTCTTCGCGGCGTTGCATAACATAGACCGCAAAGCTCGTCCGCATGCCACAGAGCGAGGTCAAGCCCTCTGGTGTCCTTGCGTGTCCAGCCTGGTACGTCCTCCCAAGGATAGAAGCTTCCATGCCAGCCGTGACTGATCGCTATCGCGGCTGAATCTATCGGCGCAAAGCGTACTGAACCTCCATCAATGCCAAGCGTATTTAGCGCAAGCGAGTTGGCAACTGCGTAAGTGATCTGCTGGCGCGCCTCCGATTTAGCGATCTGATCACGCAGATTGGTGTCCTTTCGGTATTTTCTCATTGCCCTATTCGCCCAAACCCGGGGCAGCGAATAATGGCGAAAGCATCAGATCAGCCTGCGGTACATATCTATCGAGACCGAATTAACCCGTTGAACGATCAACCCTCCGTGAGCGGGCTTTTACCCGTGCGCCCTGGAAAGACCTTGATCCGGAAAACCCGCCACCTCGCCTGTTTGCGATGGAAGTCACCGCCTTTCGGTCAATCACCCTGGCGCCGCAAACTCCCTCCGTACCTTGCGTCAAATCCCTCACTGCTTCGTTTGCAGTTGACCTTCCAGCCAGCGTTTCAAATCCGCGACCTCAGCCGTCGTGATGGTGTGCCCTGCCCCGGCGTAGGAATGAAACTCCGGGACGATCAGCAGATTCTCAAGCACCGCCCGCGCGTCGGTCGCACCCGAATACGCAACACGGGTGTCAGCGGAACCGTGACCGATGAACACCTTCAACGGCTTCAGGCGCTCGTCGGGCTTGAGCCGTGAATGGAGCGCCGCGAGAATTTTGCCGCTTAGCGGCGCGATGCCATGCACCAACTCCGGGTATTGCAGGCCGATCTGGTAGGTCATCATCGCGCCTTGACTGAAGCCAACCAGCACCACCTTTTCGGGCTGAGTGCGGTACTTCTCGGTCGCTTGCTGGATGAACGTGCGCAGCAGATCAGTGCTTTTGTCGACATCGCTGGTCACGCCTTCGTACTCGGCTTGATCGGTGTCCTGGGTGAACCACTTGTAACCGCCACCGTCGACTTCTTGAGGGGCGCGCACTGACAAGTAGGTGTAGTCCGGCGAGAGGTCGTTCTTGATGTCGAGCAGATCACGCTCGTCGCTGCCATAACCGTGCAGAAAGATCACCAGAGGCTTGTTTGTGGTTTCAGCGGGCGCCGCCGCCAGGTAGGGCAGCGCAAGGTCGGTGAGCAGTGCCGGCTCTGCATGGGCCAGGCCGGTAAACATGCACAACAGTGCGGCGAAAAACTTCATCATCGGGGCGAGCCTTTTTGCGAAAAACGTCGGCCCCATCATACGCAGCATGTCGCGAATGTCAGCCCGTCAGTGATCGGGCAAAGCTGTCGGCGGGCTGTACAGCAGGTGAATTTCCCGACCGTCCCGCCGGCTCGATGTGGGGTAGTCGGCGCGTTTGCCACCGTGGTGAGCGGCATTGATGCCAGCCGTACCGACGCCTTCGCCAGCAAGCCGGCTCCTACGGATTTTCTGAATGCCGCACATGTGAGCTGACACCGATATCCACTGTAGGAGCGCGCTTGCCCGCGATTGCGTTTTGTCCGCAATAAATCGATAGGCTGACACTCCACCATCGCGAGCAACTGCCTTCCACCTGCATCGGTATCGGTATCGGCATCGGCATCGGCATCGGCATCGGCATCAAATGGTCCGACGCCTTTGCCAGCAAGCCGACACCTAC
Organism: Pseudomonas lutea; assembly: GCF_000759445.1. Taxonomy (NCBI): domain Bacteria; kingdom Pseudomonadati; phylum Pseudomonadota; class Gammaproteobacteria; order Pseudomonadales; family Pseudomonadaceae; genus Pseudomonas; species Pseudomonas lutea. The sequence continues at coordinate 78,444 of NZ_JRMB01000001.1, read as the reverse complement.
AGATTTTGTGAGTGCCGCACATGTCACCTGACACCGATACCCATTGTAGGAGCGCGCTTGCCCGCGATTGCGTTCCACCTGCAACGTATCAATTGGCTGACACTCCACCCTCGCGAGGAAATGTTCAGCGGTTTACAGCGGTCAGGGCGCCAACGCCTCCAGCCCTAAATGCTCTCGCAAGGTCGAGCCTTCATACGCGGTGCGAAACAGCCCTTTGCGTTGCAGATGCGGGATCACGCTTTCAACAAACTCACTGAAAGACCCTGGCAGGTACGCCGGTGAAATCACAAACCCGTCGCAACCGCCCAGAGTAAATATCTCTGCCAACTGATCGGCAATCTGCGCGCCGGTGCCGACCAATTGCGGCACACGCACACTGCTGGCGAAAATCCTTCCCAGCGCTTCAAGGGTGGTGTCAGGCCCCTGCATCAACAACTTCTCGGCTGCGGCTGGCGGAATCAACGGCGAGCGGGCGATCTCTGCCAGCGTCGCTGACAGGGGAAACGGCGACAGATCCACGTTCAACTGGGACGCCAAAGTAACCAGCCCCAGTTCCGGACGCGCCAAAGCGTTGTGCCGGTCGCGCTTGGCTCGGGCTTCGGCTTCGCTGCCACCAATGAACGGCATCACTGCCGTCAACACTTTGCAGCTGTCGGCGGCGCGGCCTTGCTGCACCACTTGATTCCGTACGTCCTCGCGGAACGCCTGCATCGCCTTGAGGTGCGGGTGAATGGTGAAAATCGCCTCCGCCCAACGCGCGCCGAAACGCCGCCCACGACCCGATGAGCCCGCCTGAATCAGCACCGGGCGACCCTGGGGCGTGCGCGGGATGTTCAACGGGCCTTCGACTTTGAACCACTCACCGTGATGCTGCACCGACGTGATCTTTGAAGGGTCGGCCAGCACACCGCTTTCCCGGTCCAGCTTCAACGCATCCGGCGCCCAACTGCGCCACAACTTGAGGGCCACTTCGACGAACTCGTCGGCGCGGTCATAGCGCAGGTCATGCTCAAGATGCTTGTCTTTACCAAACAATCGCCCTTCGCTGTCGTTCATTGACGTGACGATGTTCCAGGCAGCGCGACCTCTGGACAGATGATCCAGAGTCGCGAACTCGCGGGCGATGTGCGCCGGCTCGTAGTAGGTGGTCGACCGGGTCGCGCCCAGGCCCAGCTTGCGGGTCTGGCCGACCAGATACGACAGAATCGGCAACGGGTCCAGGCGCGTGGCGTCCTGCGCGCCATAACGCAGGGCCACGTCGCGAGAGCCGCCCATCTGGTCGCCCACCGCCAGACGATCGGCAAAGAACAGAAAGTCGAATAACCCCTCCTCCACCACGCGCGCCGTGCGGGCGTAGTACTCGGGATCAAGGTAATTGCCCACTGTTTCAGGGTGGCGCCAGACGGCATGGCTGTGAACGACCGGCCCGGTCAGCAGAAACGCCGACAGATGAATGTGACGACTCATATCGCGCTCCTGACTCAATGGGCCTGCGGCGTCCAGACGGAGATGTCGGACGCATGGAGGGGTTTTGGGATCATGCCTGCTTCGTAATAAAAGTCGGCAATGCGCTGCTGTTCTGCCAACTCATCCACGTGGACCGGCACGATGTCGTAGCTGCGCCGGCTGTTGGCCAGTTCAACGGTTTGCGTCGGGATGTTGCCCCACAGCGGCGCCAGGTTCGCCGCCGCTTCTTGCGGATGACCTTTCACCCATTGCCCGGCCTGACGCAGGGTGTCGAACACCACCTGCAGGACCTCGGGGTGCGCTTTGGCGAAGCTCGTATTGGCCACATAGAAGCGGTTGTAATTGGCGATGCCGCCGGTGCCGTCGGTCAGGACCCGAACATGGTGTTCACGCTGCTGAGTTGCCAGGAACGGGTCCCATATCGCCCAGGCGTCGACTTTGCCGCTGGCAAACGCCGCCACACCGTCTGGTGCCTCCAGATAAACCGGGGTGATGTCCTTGAGCGTCAGTCCGGCTTTTTTCAGCGCCGATATCAACAGAAAATGGCTGCCCGAGCCTTTCGAGACGGCGACGGTTTTGCCCTTGAGTTCGGCCACGCTGCGAATCGGTGAGCCGTCGGCGACGATGATCGCCTGCGCGGTAGGGGAAGGATTCTCACGGGCGTAATAGGTCAGGGGCGCATTTGCCGCTTGAGTGAACAAGGCGAACGCGTCGGCAACGTCGGCATGCAAGTCCACGCTGCCGGCATTCATCGCGCTCAACAGACCGCTGCTGAACTCATGCCAGCTGACCGTAAAGCCCAGAGGCTTTAGCCGTTCCTCCAGCTGGCCGTCATTCTTGAGCAGGATCCAGAGCGTGGAAGACCGTTGATACCCGATGTTGATGACTTGCTCGGCGTGGGCGTTGACAGTGGCCAGCATTAGCGCAGCGGCCGCAATGACGTTTCGCAGGGACATGACGATCCTTAAAGGTACGGGACGGCGGTGCTCAGCGCTGAAAAGCATGAGCCCAGGCTGAGTAATTCGCTTTCATTATAAAAACCTTTTCAGGTTATGAAAGAAACGTATAGCTCTATGCTTATTCCCGGCGCACAACGGAACGGCTGAAGCGACGGCAGGTCTAGGGATGAGCACAACTGTGCGTAGCCGAACCGAGGAATTACCGTGAACATTTTTGAAGCGCTGAGAGAGAGCCATGAACGGCAACGCGGCTATGCCGACGCCCTGATCCAGACCCACGGTGCGAGCGAGGAGCGTGTCGAGGCTTACAAGCAGCTGAAAGCCGAGCTCCAGGCCCATGAAACCGCTGAAGAGCGCTTTTTCTATATTCCCTTGATGCAGCACGACAACGGCGTCGATCTCAGCCGCCATGCCATTTCGGAGCACCATGAAATGGACGAGATGATGGAAGAGCTCGACGAGACCGAGATGTCCAGCCCGTCATGGCTGGCGACGGCCAAGAAGCTGTCGGAGAAGGTTCATCACCATCTCAAGGAAGAAGAACAAAAGTTTTTTCAGGCGGCCGGGAAACTGCTGGACGACAAGCAGAAGCAGTCCCTCGCCGTTGAGTATCAGAAAGAATATGAAGAGCAGCTGGCTGAAGCCTGACGTTCCTGGTTTCAGGAAGCCCCGATTCGTCGGGGCTTTTTTATGCCTGTTTTTTGAGGTGCCGGATGTCGCAGGGGTGTGTTGAATGTCTGGTCCGTTCCGGGGAGCGGGATATCAGCGACGTTGGGATGGTGCGTAAGAAGCTGCACACTGTGATGCTTTGCTCTGGCACGGACTGGCTTGGAAGTGGCGTGCTTGGCGAGTTGCGCATGGACTCGTTAATAGCTGCGCGCAGGTGCGCAAGATGCTGCGCACTTTGTTTTATAACCCCGTCTTGATGTTCGCTGACATGCCTTAAATTTGGCTTTAAGCCATTGATTTACAGTGAATAAATTCTTTCTGGCACATCCCTTGATATCTCCGTCGCCCCCCGGCAGGCATTCACGCCTGCCGGATCGGTTTTCGAGCACGGAGAGCATCCTTGGCAACCCCCGCACCCCAGCCTGCTACGGGCGAAACACGTCCCCCTCAAGTCGCCATCGTTCCCCTTGATCAGATCCAGCTGGAAGACGTCGGGCTGGGCGCGGCCAACGTCGATGCCTGGCTGCAGGAGATCAGCGGCGGCGTCGTGACGCTGGACAGGATCAAGACCGCTGCAGGCGCGCTGCCTGTCGTGGGCAACATCATGGCGCTGGTGGATGCGCTAAACGACATCGTCAGGCTGTCGAGCAGCGAACAGCGCGATCCGCTGGACTGGGTGAGCCTGGGCATCAATCTGATTGGTGTGCTGCCGTTCCCACCGACCATGGCGGCGGCACGCATGACCCTGCGGCCGATGCTGTTTCTGGTGCGTCAGGAGATGCGCCAGGCCGGAAAGTTGGTGTCGGGTGACGGGCTGGTCGAAGTGCTGATCGGGCATCTGAATGCCGACATCGTCGGCACGCTGGATGACTTCGTGACCCAGGCGCAGGCCCGGCTGGGCGGCATTCTGGATGACGCAGGGAAGCTCGGCGAAGAAATGCTGTGCCAGATCGCCCAGGGTCTGGAGACGCTGGTCAACGGCGATCTCGATGCCCAGGCTAATTTGCTGGAAGCGGAGCAGTTGGTCCAGGCGGCTGGCGATCAGTGGGCTTACGACCCCGCGGCGGCGATCGGCAACATCTTCGTGGCGGCGGCCGATGTGTACATCGCTGCTGGTAAGGGGGCGGTTAATAGCGTTGTGGACCATTTGGTGCCCACTACGCTGAAAGAAGAAGTGCTCAGGCAGGCGGCATCTTTGCGGGCCATGGGTGCAGAGCTTCGGGGCCAGATTGCTGGCTTGGCGGATCCTGCGGCTGAGCACTCCATTGGCGCGTTGCTGATGACTCTGGCTGGCGCGGTGGCCAGTTGGCGCTCGCGTAACGGTCATGGGCAGTCGGTCAGTATCAAACCGGGGTTGGTCAGTCAGGCCAAGCGTCGTGGGGGTGAAGGCAGACTGGGCGTTGTCCAGCATGAAGCCGCTGCCAAAGGCCGGCCCAACCCGAAGAAAAACTGCGTGTGCGACTCGACGATTCGCAGCATTAACTTTGCGATGGGGTCGGAATCGGTCGCGCACACCGATTTCAGTCTGCCGGGGCCGTTTCCTGTTGAGTGGACCCGAACGTACTGCTCAAGTCTGGGTGCCTACGACAAGGGGGCCATGGGCGCACGCTGGATCACACCATTTACCACACGGTTTGACTGCGTGGACGATGGCTTGCTGTTCCATGACGCCGACGGGCGCAGCCATGAGTTCACCCTGCCCAAGGTCAAGCTGGTTCACTACAACGCCATCGAAAATCTCACGCTGATCCGCGTCAGCAACGACACGCTGGTGCTGTGCCGAGGGTTTGAGCGCCGGGAAACCTACGTCCGTCGGGGTGAGCGTTTTGTCCTCATCAACATCGTTTTGCGAAGCGGCGCCGGGGCAATGCTGCATTACGAGCATCGGTATGGGGAGCAGGCGGTGTTCTCCGAGGTGGCTACTTATTCCGAAAACGATGTCAGCAAAGTCCATCTGCGCCTCGGCACTCAGATTGACGATTACGGACACCTGACCGGTTTTTGGGAAATCCGCGACGGTGAGGTGAAACGGCAGCTGTGTGCGTACGAATATGACGCTGAAGGCGACCTGACGCTTGCTCAAGACGAGAACGGTTCGGCGTGGCGCTATCAATACAAAAACCATCTGATCACCCGCTACACCGACCGCACCCATCGCGGCATGAGTCTGCAGTGGCAAGGTTCAGGCGCCGACGCCAAGGCTGTGCGCGAATGGGCAGACGACGGCAGCTTCGATACGCGGCTGTCTTGGGACAAAAACATCCGCCTCACCGTCGTTACCGATGCTCTTGGCCAAGAGACCCAGCACTTCTACGACAGCCTCGGTTACACCTACCGCATTCGCCACGCCGACGGGCGCTCGGAATGGTTCTTTCGGGACGACGCCAAGAACATCATTCGCCACGTCCATACCGACGGCACGACCGACCGCTACCGCTATGACCGCCTGAGCAACCTGACCGAACACACCCGCGCTGACCACAGCGTGATGAACTATGCCTACGACGACAAAAGTCAGCTGATCAAAATCAGTGACGGCGAAGGCGGGTTATGGAAAAGGGATTACGACGACAAGGGCAATCTGGTCGAAGCGGTTGATCCACTGGAGAACGCCACCGAATACGCCTACAACCCGTTCGGGCTTACTACGGCGATCAAGGACGCCAACGGCAACACTAAGACCTTGGCGTACAACGACGCCGGGCAATTGCTGAAGTATGTGGACTGTTCTGGAAAAACCAGCACTTGGGAGTACGACGAACGCGGACAGCTCTTTCGTTTTACCGACGCCGCTGGACACAAAACTGAATATTCCTACGAGCTAGGCCAGTTGGTGCTGACCAAGCACCCTGATAAAACGGAAGAACGCTTTAGCCGCGACGCCGAAGGTCGCCTGCTCGCCCACTCCGATGGTCTCGAACGCTGCACCACCTGGCGCTACACCACCGCCGGCTTCATCGCCGAACGCACCGACGCCGCCGAACAGACCCTGCGCTATCGCTGGGACAAACTCGGTCGTTTGATCGCGCTGGAGAACGAAAACCAAAGCCGCGCGCATTTTCAGTACGACCCGGTCGGGCGACTGCTGGAAGAATGCGGATTCGATGGACGCTCGACGCGATACCGCTACGACCCCGAAACAGGCCGCTTGGCCGAAACCGTCAACGGCCAGCGCGCCATCGGCCTGAGCTTCGATGCGATGGGCCGGCTGACCGAGCGCCACGCCACCCTTGGTGAGCAATCGCAAAGCGAAACCTTTTCCTACGACGGCAACGGCCAGCTGATCAGAGCCACCAACGCCGCCAGTTGCCTGCAATGGTTCCACGATCCGGCTGGCAATCTGGTGCGCGAGCACCAGCACTACCTGAGCTTGGAAAAGCCACTGGTTGCGGTGTGGCAGCACGAATACGACGTGCTGAACAACCGCGTCGCTACCGTCCGCCCAGACGGCCATCGCGTGAGTTCGTTGACCTACGGCAGCGGCCATCTGCTCGGCATGAAGCTCGATGACCATGAACTGCTCAGCTACGAGCGGGACGATCTGCACCGCGAAGTCGCTCGGCATCAGGGCAACCAGCTCAAGCAAACCCAGCAATGGGACCCTGCGGGACGCCTGCAGGAACAACTGCTCGGCAGCGCAGACGATAAAACCACGCTCATCAAACGCGCTTACACCTACGACGCAGCCGGCCAGCTCACCGACATCAATGACAGTCGCCGCGGGGCCCTCGCTTATAAATACGACCCGGTCAGCCGCCTGCTCAGCGCTACCAGTCGACTGGGCACCGAAACCTTCGCCTTCGACCCGGCAAGCAATCTGCTCAACACCACCACGCCCATCCGCCGACCACTCGACCCGGAACCCGCGCGCAACAAACTCATGGACAACCTGCTGCGCGAATACGCCGGCACCCATTACGACTATGACGAACGCGGCAACCAGACCCAGCGCTGGAACAACGCCGCCCGCAGCGACCTGCAGTGGGACCTCTTTGATCGCTTGGTGCATTTCCGGGATTCGCGCCTCACCGTCGACTTCGCCTACGACCCGCTAGGAAGACGCCTCTACAAACACTCCAAAGCCCATTACCGACCACGCCCCGAAGCCGGCACCGGCTGGAACCAAAACGAACAAGCCCGTAAAGAACAGGAATTGGGCTGCGGCTTCACCCTGTACGGCTGGGACGGCGACACCCTCGCATGGGAAAGCAGCCCCGCGCGAGGTCCCGGCGAAACCGGCCGCACCGTGCATTACCTCTTCGAGCCCGGCACCTTCGTCCCGGTGGTTCAAGCGATCCGCCACGCCACCATCCGCCTGATCAGCCAACCCACCTATCAAGGGCGTTACAACCGGAAAGAAGACCCGCTGTGGACCTACAAACCCACAGCACAACCCATTGACGTTCTCGCCTGGTACCAATGCGACCACCTCGGCACGCCACAGGAACTCACCGACCAGAACGGCGAAACCGCCTGGAGCGCTCAGTACAAAGCATGGGGCGAAGCTCACGAGCAGCGTTCCGATTTCGCCCAAAAGGTCGGCCTCAAAAACCCGATCCGCTTCCAGGGCCAATACCACGACCCCGAAACCGGCCTGCACTACAACCGGCATCGGTACTATGATCCAAGGGTCGGCCGGTTTATCAGCAGGGATCCGATTGGCCACAGCGGGGGACTAAACCTCTATCACTACGTGCCCAATCCTACCGGTTGGATCGATCCGCTGGGTCTGGCCAGTTCAACCGTTGGACCGGGGCGAAAACCTAAGTCTGATAAGCCTAATCAAAACTGTAAACGCGCTTGCAGAAATAAATGGGAGGTCAATCGGTACGATCGGGTTTGTGAGGGTAATGTCGGTGGCGTAGGTTATTCGAAATACTTTTATGACCCGAAATGGAGCCAATGGTGGTCGATGGATAAGACGGGTCATGGAGAGAGCGCGTGGAAAGTTTACGATAAAACTGGTACGTGGGTTGCCGACGCAGACATCTACGGTGATCACATGAGTAAGCACAAAAGTGGCATCGGAAAGAACATTGACTTCAGGTCTTTAAAATGCAAGGACAGTAAATGATTAGTTCTGCTGAAGAATTCATCGCGCTCCGAACCAGCGAGTTAAAAAGTGAGTATGACAGAGCTGCCACGGAAGAGGCTCCGATAGATGTTTGGCGCGAGATCATCATCAATCACCCAAACTTTAGACGGTGGGTTTCGCATAACAAAACCGTGCCACTGGAGATACTTGAAGAATTGTGCGTTTATGACAGTACTATCAGGCAATCTGTCGCGAGAAAAAGAAAGTTATCGCCGCCAATGTTTGAAATGCTCTCTAGAGACATTAGTGATGTTGTCAGGGTTGCGATAGCCGCAAATAGAAAAACGCCAATCGCTATTTTAGAGAGGTTGCTAGCTGATCCGGATAAAGATGTAGTGAGCGTGGCTAGACTGAATCTTGATGATAGAAAAATCAGCCACCGATGAAGATAATCACGTCTGCTTGGCAATTTTTCGAGCTAAAGGGGACGCGAGCTAAACGGGACGGACACCTTTATTCTTCAAAGGGGACGGTCCCATTTATTCTTTTCTATTCTTGGTAAAATCGTGACCGGCACACTGAACCTACCCCCGCTGATCGAACTTCCTGAAAGCCTGAGCCCACTATTTTTTGCCGCAGGCTGGCCCAGGATTTCCACCGTACCGCTACCGCATTACGTTCCACCCGAGCATCCTGCCTCCGCTCTACTTGAACAGCTTGCCGGGGTGCAGGTGGGCATCTGTGGCGCAGGAGAGGAGTGTGCTACCAGTGATGTCGCCTTTGGCACATTTGAACATCTGCATGGAAGCGAAGGATTTCTTGAGTGGCAGCAACGCCTAAGCAGTACCTTGGTGAGCATCGCCGAAATCCATCAGGGCCACGGCGCGCTGTTGATGGACGAAATGGGTTGCTGCTACGTCTTAAGCCTCATCCACGACGGGCTTTGGATAGAGGGACTGGACTTTGTTCAAGCCATGGAGAACTTGATATTCGGGCGTAAGGCCGGTGAGCCGGTGCAACTCGCAACGCCAGGCGCGATACCGATCTTTTGTACCGCAACAGCTAAAGAGGACTGACCCCTTATACATCAAGAAAAGAAATATGAGCAAGTACCGAATATTATGCTACCAATCAGAGTTTGAGGACTTCAAGAATTACGCCTGCGAATACATAAATGGGATGCCGGCAGACAAACAAGATCAATTCGCAATAATCATGGCTGTAAGCATGGACGGCGCTGTTGGTTTTGATAGATCCTGCGAGGGCCGTGAAACCATTAACACACTCGTCTCAAAATGTTATTGGGTTGACTTGGGAAATATGTCTATCCAACCTCCGCAGGAAAAATACTCGGGCCACATGCCGCGATTGCTATTTAGAGCAAAAAACGAAGACTTTGAGAAGCTTATTGAAGAGCACGTCACGTACGAGAGAAACCTGAGAAAGTACCTGATAGTCAGCAGGCATCGGCACACTGAAAAACCTAAAGAATCCAGGCTCGCAGGAATTTTAAAAGATTACAACTTACCAATAACTGAAAAGAAACTATTTGAAACCCTACAAGCAACTTGTAGCTACCTGTTAGTGCCGATTATCTCTCGAGAGCACGGGCAAGATGCGTTTTTTGTTATTTCGAAAAATCTGGATTATTTCCTGGAAGAGTTTAACTCTATCGTCGATGGTCGCGGCGAAATAACTTTCGTCGATAGCGTGTTAAAGCTGGTCTTTACCTGAGGGAGCTCAAGCGCCACTTTCGCAATTCAGATGAATGTGATTGGAGCTAAAGGGGACGGACCCGTTTATTCCGAGGTTGGTTACAGCAATCGAGGCGCTGGCGCTGGCGCAGAGCACCCCGTTGTGAGGGACCTCTACGCTTCGGTTCCGAGCGACAAACGTTCTGAGTTGTTTCATGGGGACTGCGGAGAAGCTGACCAAGTTAGAGCTAGCGAGCCACCCATCAAAGTGATGACGCGGACGAGCACCTTTATCCCAATTTCGGAGCCGACACGACCTCTACGACATAGCTGATCGATGAATAAAACAAGCCATGGCGAAAGCGCTTGTAAAGTCCATGATGAGTCTCGCGCGTGGCTCGCGGACATTGATATCTACGGAGACCGCCAGATCTTAGTATCTGTGTGCTGCACAGCCCAAGCGAAACCGGCGCTCGTACGGACGCGCCGGCATTCGCACCCTAGCTGGCGTAACGCCCAAGACTAGTAGAAAAATCAGTACATCAACAACGCAAAAAGCCCCGAATTACCGGGGCTTCCTCAAAGCATCACTTACCAAAGCCCCTCTCAAGGATCCACCTGCGCCATCAACTCCGCCACCGGCTCCGTCCGCTTGGCGTACCGTTGTGCCAGCACCGCACACACCATCAACTGGATCTGGTGGAACAGCATCAACGGCAGGATCAGCAGCCCGATCGTGCTTCCGGCGAACAGCACCTGGGCCATGGGCACACCAGTAGCCAGGCTTTTCTTTGAGCCGCAGAAGAGAATCGTGATGCGGTCTTCCTGGTTGAAGCCGAACAATTTGGAGAGCAGGGTCGAGGCCACCAGCACCAGCGTCAGCAGCAGGCAACACACCAATACCAGCCCTGCCAGGTCCCAGACCGGCGTCTTCTGCCAGATGCCTTCGTTTACCGCTTCGCTGAACGCGCCGTAGACCACCAGCAAAATCGAGCCTTGATCGACAAATTTCAGCCAGTTCTTGTTGCGTCCAACCCAGGCGCCAATCCAGCGGCGGGTGATCTGCCCGGCAATGAACGGGAGCAGCAGTTGCACGCTGATCTTCACGATTGCATCGAGGGTCGAGCCGCCTTCGCCATGCACATTCAGCAGCAGCGTCACCAGCAGCGGCGTCAGGAATATCCCGAAAAGGCTGGAGGCCGCTGCGCTGCAGATCGCCGCCGGAATATTGCCGCGTGCCAGGGAGGTGAAGGCAATGGCGGACTGTACCGTCGCCGGAAGCGCGCAGAGGTACAGGATGCCCATGTACAGGTCTTTGCCGATCAACGGCGACAGCACCGGTTTAAGCGCCAGTCCCAGCAGGGGGAACAGCACGAAGGTCAGCCCGAACACCAGCAGGTGCAGGCGCCAGTGCCCTGCCCCGGCGATGATGGATTCCCGGGACAGCTTGGCGCCATGCAGGAAGAACAACAGCGCAATGGCGATGTTGGTCAGCCAGCCGAAACCGACCGCGACCTGGCCGGTGGCGGGCAGGAAGCTGGCAATGATCACCACGGTGATCAGCATGAGGGTGAAATTGTCGGGAAGAAAACGGGGGCGGGTCATCTGCGTCATCCGTAGGTGCCAGGAACATGGCCCCTACTTTAACGCGCAACGCCGATGCCGACTAACGCCAATATGGCGATCAATAGCGCCTAACGGACACATCTGTCAGGCGCTTCGCGTCTTGACCTTCGCGGGTAAAGCGCGGCCCAAGGCTCGGCAGGTCAATAAAGTCAGGCAATGCCGCCCTGAATGACGCGCATCACGGTGACTCGACGCTGGCCGGGGTTGTCCGCAATCAGTCGGGACAATGCCGCTTGCCACTTCAATACATCTTTTTCCTGGGAGAGCATCATCAGCTGTTCCCAACCCATAGGGCCGCGCGGGCCAGCCTGGGCGACAGTGTCCTCAGGACTGTCTTCACGTTTCAAAAGGTTTGCTGCAATTTCCGAGAGAGTACTCATGGCTGGCTCCTGGGCATGCACGTCGTAAAGCATGCCGATTCAAAACTAAAGGTAATTTCAGGAGTGCCTTCGCGCCAATTTTCAGTGATCGAGGCCGCCTGTAACGGGGCTGTAGCAATGTTCAGACCAACAACCTGGCGCCCGCTCATTAATCATTATTCGTGGCTGCTGATGCAGTTAGCTGCGCTGGTCGGCCCGATGCCCTCTCCCATTGACCGCCCACGACAGAGCCGCTTAACTGTATATACATACAGCTAACCAAAGGAGGGCCAATCATGAATGCCGTTTTCCCACGTTTTTCTTCACTTCCCCAGAGCCGGCCAGTTGCATCGGGCATTCTCGCTGCTCCTCGACAGACTACCCGCGGCCGTCAGCAGCCGGGTTCACTGGCTGCTTGGGTCAGCGTGGCCGATCATGCTTACGCATGAGCGCACGTTCGCGTTGATCGACTGCAACAGTTTCTACGCCAGCTGCGAGCGGGTGTTCCGCCCCGATTTGGCAAGAACGCCCATCGTCGTGCTGTCCAACAACGATGGATGCGTCATCGCGCGCAGTTACGACGCCAAGCCGTTCGTCAAAATGGGCGCGCCGTATTATCAGATCAAGGACGACCTGCGCCGTGCCGGAGTGGTCGCGTTCAGCAGCAATTACGCGCTCTACGGCGACATCAGCGAACGGGTGATGACGATCATCGAGTCGATGGTGCCAGCGCTTGAGGTGTATAGCATCGACGAATCGTTTGCCGACCTCACCGGCGTCCCCGGCGACCTGAATCAGTTTGGCCGCGACATTCGCGCGCGGCTGTTCAAATGCACCGGCATCCCGGTCGGAGTGGGCATCGCGCGGACCAAAACGCTGGCCAAGCTCGCCAACCACACTGCCAAACGGCTGTCGCACATCACCGGTGGCGTCGTCGACCTCAGCGACCCCTTCAAACGCGACTGGACCCTGCGCAACACTGACGTCGGCGAGGTCTGGGGAGTCGGCAAACGCATGCGGGCACACCTCGAAGGCATGGGCATCAAAACCGCCATGGACCTGGCCAGGGCCGACCCGTGGACGTTGCGCAAGAACTTCAGCGTCGTGATCGAAAAAACCGCCCGTGAGCTGGCAGGCACAGCGTGCCTGGAGCTGGAAGACATCACGCCGCCGAAACAGGAAATCTGCTGCAGCCGCATGTTTGGCGCGCGGGTCACCGACATCGAGCCGATCAAGGAAGCAGTGGCCACCTACACCCAGCGCGCCGCCGAAAAGTTGCGAGCGCAGAACTCGCTGTGCAAAAAGATTCGGGTCAGCATCCGTACCGGTATGTTCAACCCCGAGGAGGTCAAATACGCCAACGCGGCATTGGTGGAGCTGCCCTACCCCACCAACGACGTGCGGCTGATGACCAAGGCTGCGACTGAAGCGGTCAATCGTCTGTTCCGGCCGGGCTTCAAATACAGCAAGGCCGAAGTGCTATTGATGGATTTGCGCCAGCCGGGGGAATTCACCGATGACCTGTTCGCCCATTCCCAGCCCTCCGACGCAGGGAAGGTGATGCAAGTGCTCGATGAGATAAATGGCCGTTGGGGCCGTGGCACCCTGCGCTCGGCCAGCGTCCCGTCGGCCCCGGAATGGGCCATGCGCCGAGACCTGATGAGCAGCAGCTATACGACGCGGCTTGATCAGCTGTGGACGGTCAAGGCGACATGAGGGGCTAGCCGCCTGCACAACTGAGCGGTGCGCAGGGCTCCAGCCCTGCGTGGCCAGTGGTTCAGTGGCTCAGTGGTAATGCCTGGGTGCTTCAGCGCTTCGGAACACGGTCTTCAAGCAACGCAACCCTCAAGAATGCATCACCTTGTCGTGATCGCGGACGCTGTACTTCACCACGCCCCAGATCACCAGCTCGTCACCCTCCATGACATAGCGCGGCGGGTACTTGCTGTTTTCCGACTTGAGAATCACCTCGTTCCCACGCATGTGCAGGCGTTTGCAGACCGGCTCGGTGTTGAGTGCAGCGATGACGATGTCGCCGTGCTCGGCGTACAAACTGCGGTCGACAATCACCAGATCGCCGCAGTAGATGCCCGCCCCCTGCATGCTGTCGCCTTCGATCTTGACCAGATAGACATGCGGCGCGCGGATGTCGAAAAGCTCGTCCAGCGAGATATGCCGCTCGATGTGGTCGGCGGCCGGCGACGGAAAGCCCGCCGGGATGCGGAATGCGTAAACGGGAAACCTGTCGCCCGCCGCCGAGAACGGTCCAAGGATGGTGACACTCATGATACTGGCCTTGTGATTGATAACTGTACGTATATACAGTTAACGTTTTCAGCCGCATGCGGTCAATCTTGAAAGCAGCAAAATTCGACGGGTGACACATGTGCGGACGCTACTCCATTTACGAGCCAATGGACCACTACCTCAAGACCCTTGCGCCAGAGCAGTTGGTGATCAACGGCTACGATCTCTGGCCCATCGAGCGTTACAACGTGGCGCCGACAACCCGCGTCGAGATCATCCGCCCGGTCGCTGACGGCTTGAGCGTCGACAAGGTGCGTTGGGGCTGGTCGCCTTTCTGGGCGAAGGGCAAACGACCCGACCCGATAAACGCGCGGGTCGAGACCGTGATGACGGGGAAATTCTTCAAGGACTTATGGCCGAACGGTCGCGCGCTGGCACCCGCCAACGGCTGGTTCGAATGGGTGAAAGACGCGAACGATCCAAAGCGCAAGCAACCCTGGTTCATCCGACTGAAGGATCATGAACCGATGTATTTCGCCGCCTTGGGGCAAGTCACCTCGGGCCTGGAGCCGAACGAAAGCGACGGTTTTGTGATCATTACCGCAGCGAGCGATGAAGGCATGCTCGACATCCATGACCGCCGCCCGCTGGTGCTGACGCCGGAGCTCGCCCGGGAGTGGATCGATCCGCAAACGCCGGCGTCACGCCTGCAGCAGATCGCGCAAGACGGCTGCCGACCGGTCAGCGACTTTCGCTGGCACGCGGTGAGCAAGGACGTGGGTAATGTGCGAAACGACGGCGCCAGACTGATCGAGCCCGTGGAGGGGCCCGATCTGGCAGAGCGTCAAACTGCGCTAGACCTTTGACCGCTGTGCCAGGCGGTCAAACGTGGCGCAACGCCTATGTGATCAGAGCGACCACTTGACCGAGAACATGACATTGCGCGGATCGCCATAGACGCCTGTGCCCCGCTCAGTCGGGATGCCCTGCCAGTAACGTTTGTCGAACAGGTTGTTGACGTTGACGCGGCCATCCCAGTGCTCGTTCAGCTTGTAACCGGCCATCAGGCCAACCACACCGTAAGCTTCCTGGTTGGCCTCACCGTCGCCGACACGGTTGAAGGTCTTGCTCTGGGCAAGCACGTCAGCGCCCACGCGCCATTTGTGCAACTCGCCGGGCAAGGTGTAGCTGGTCGCAGCTTTGAACAGGTGCTTGGGTTGCTCAGGCGCAAACAGTTTGCCCTCGTTGCTTTTAATGCCGTCTTCGACGAACTGGCTGAGCACATAGGTGTACGAAGCCGACAGCTGCCAGTTCGGTGTCAGCGCGCCGCTCAACTCAGTATCAATTCCTCGACTGCGAACTTTCCCTGCTGCGCCATAGCAACTGGCGGCATCGATGTTGGGGCAGTTCAAGACCGTCTGGTTGGGTAGCTTATAGGCGCGGTTTTCCTGCTCCATTTCAAACAGCGCCACCGAAGCGTTCAGCGCGCCGTCAAAATATTCACCCTTCAGGCCGAGCTCGTAGTTCTTGCCAGTCATCGGTTGAAGGACGGATTGTGATGCGTCCATCTCGCTTTGCGGTTTGAAGATTTCGGTATAACTGGCGTAGGCCGAATACGTTTCGTTCAGGTCATAAATGATGCCTGCGTACGGGGTGACTTCGCGAACCACCTTATAATCGCCGTCGCCCACACGGTCGTCGTAGTCATACCAACTGACTCGGCTGCCGAGGATGACGTGCAGTGGATCAATCGGGTTCAGGCGCGCTGCAGCGTAGACGCCCTCCTCGGTCGCGGCGTTGCGGGTCTCCCATCGATCGGTATCCACGTCTGGCTTAGGCACGGAATGAGTCGGATTGTAGAGATCGATCGGCGTGCCTTCGGTCCAGCCGCCCCATTGATGAAATTTTTCCTGCCGACGGCTCACGCCGAATACCATTTCATGCTCGCGACCAAACAACTGAAACGGGCCCGTGAGTGAAGCGTCGAGGTTGGTTTGGTCGTCGTCGTCGCGATACTTGCCCTGGTATTGCTGGAAGCCCAACAGATTGTCAGGAGATATATAGCTGGAGAACGTGTCCGCTTCCGCCCAGATCTTCTGCCCTGCCAGTTTGGCCGACCAGCCGTTGTCGAAGCGGTGAGTGACGTCGGTGAAGAACATAATGTTGTCTTTGTTCCAGTACGACCAGTCATTGCTGAGGAACGTCGAGCGCTTGAGGTGCAGGTCCTCGCCATTCGGACCGCTCGGCAGGCCGCCCCAGTCGGAGGTGTTGTCGTCACGCTGCTTGGAGGCGCCGACTGTCCACGTGGTTGAGTCATTCAGATCGGCTTCGAGGATGCCGTAAAAGGTCTGGCGCTGGTTCTCGCGGATATCGGAAAAGCTCTTGTCGTCTTCGTAAGCTGCAACCACACGGCCACGGACAGTGCCGGAATCGTTGAGCTTGTTCGACGCGTCCACCTCGGTGCGGTAACGGTCCCAACTGCCGGCGCTGGTCGTCACGCTCACCTGCGGCACCGCGGTCGGGCGCTTGCGCACCAGGTTCAACGTCGCCGCCGGGCTGCCCGCCCCGGTCATCAGGCCCGTCGCACCACGCACCACTTCGACACGGTCGTACATGGCCAGATCAGCGCCTGAAATCACGTCCTGCGTGTACGTACTGATGCTGCTGGGCAGCCCGTCGTACATGATGTTGTCGATCTTGAAGCCACGCGCCAGAAACTCCTGACGATCGGATGCGGTCCGGTGCAGGGTCACGCCGGGCGCGTACTTGACCACGTCGTTCAGGTCATTCATGCCCTGATCGTCCATGCGCTGGCGGGTGATCACACTGACCGACTGCGGCGTCTCGCGAATGGACAGCGGCAGCTTGGTCGCCGTGTTCATGGAGCCCGTAGTGTACGAACCGGTACTTTCAGTGGTGGCCAGGCCGGCAATGCCGTAATCAGCATTGATGCTCAGCCCTTCCAGCGCCACCGCACCCTGGGTTGCCGTTGCTGTTGCCTGGGCCGGGGCTTGCACCTGTGCTGCCTGGGCCGCAACGACCTGCGCCGAGTTGCCGTTGACGCTGCCTGTCAGGCCGCTGCCCGCCAGCAGCTGGCGCAAGGCTTGCGCCGGTTCCAGTTCACCGCGCACGGTCGGCGCCTGTTTGCCGGCCACGGTTTGAGGATCAAACACCACCCGAATTCCGCTGGCACTGCTCAACTGAGCGAGTGAAGTCGCCAACGGCTGGGCAGGCAGATCAAGGCGCACCGGCGTGGCGAAAGCATGGCTGGAAAAAGCAAGCGAAACGAGCGCAGTCAAGGCTGGCAAAGCGGGACGTAACATCGGGTGCTTCCTGGAAGGACGAAGACGTGCTGATCTGCGGCACGGCACCCTGAGGAGCGACGAACCGCATGGCGAAGAGCTATGAGGGCGCCGATCCTAACAACTTTTTCATAAAATGTTAATGCAAAGCGTTATCACCTGATAAGGCTTCTGATTCATGCTGTCATTTGGGTGATGTGCTGCGTCCGAAACTAGCCATAAGGCGGTATCACGCGGCTGCGCGCTTTACGCTGCCGAACAGTTTGGGCCCGAGCAGATTGACCGTCAGCCCCAACATCACCAGCACGCCGCCTGCGCATTGCAGCAGACTCAGGCGCTCGCCGAGAACCAGCGCTGAAGAACTCAGGCCGACCACCGGCACCAGCAGTGAAAACGGCGCGACCTTGCCCGCCGGGTAGCGAGACAACAGTTTGCTCCAGCTGATATAGCCAAAGAGGGTGGCCACGAAGGCCAGATACGCCAGCGACAGCACCGAGCTCCAGCTCAGGTTCAGCAACGAGTGCTCAATGAGCGCCGGGCCTTCCAGCCACCACGACATCGCCAGAAACGGCAGCGGCGGAACGATCGCACCCCAGACCACCAACGCGACGAGATCGACGTTTCCAAACCGGCGCGTAATGATGTTGCCCAATGCCCACATCGACGCGGCGCACAACACCAGCAACACAGCCAGCAACGGGGTTGCAGCCCCTGTGCCCATGCCGATAAGCGTCAGCCCGCCAGCGGCGATGAGCAAGCCAGCGACGCTGTAGACGCGTAATTTCTCACCGATGAATATCGCCGCGAACAGCAGCGTGAAGAATGCCTGCGCTTGCAGCAGCAACGAGGCCAGTCCTGGCGGCATGCCGTGCGCCATGCTCTCGAACAGAAAGGCGAACTGCCCGAAGGAGATGGTCGACCCATAGGCAAGCAACCAAAGCCAGGGCAGCTTCGGACGGCGGATGAAAAACACCGCCGGAATCGCAACCAGCGTGAATCGCAGCGCGCCCAGCAACATCGGTGGCAGGCCATCCAGGCCGTATTTGATCACGATGAAATTCAGCCCCCATGCAACGATGACAAGCAAAGCCAGGCACAGATCTTTAAACGGCATGGGGTTCCTTAAAAGGCGATAGCAGCGCGCTGCTGGGTGAAATGGGGCGCGGCAAATTGTGCAGGAGCACACGGATGCGTTCAACCGGGCGGGTCTTGCATCAGAGCGAGAAGTCGCCGGCCGAGGGCTACCCCCTCGAAAAACCGGGAACTAACAGCTCGAGCCATTCTCGGAATAACGAGAACTGAACCCTCCGGGAACGATACCAGAGCAAACAAACCCTGGTGATCGCTGCGGCGGGGTTCGGCAGATGGCAGACAGCCCACCCTAGGCCGCACCATGCTGGAACGGCCATCCATGCAGCAAAGGAGCAGGACCGATGGACTATAACGATGTCGCCGAAGTCATCACCACCAGTAGCACGTCGGGTGCCAACGATCTACTGGGCAAGGGCTGGACGCTGCTGGCCGTTGTGTCGGGCAACAGCGGTCCGGATTTCGTGTTGGGTCGACACAAGGATCAACCAAAGCTGGCGGGCAAGAGAAATTCCGGCGAGCTACTGGGCGACGCCGACCTTTAAGCGCAGGCGCCGTGGGACCGGTCACCTCAGGCAGCTGAACGACGAGCCCAACGTCCAGCCGGGAGACGCCAGCCTCCCTAGACTTTGAATTGCCCCATCAGTGCTTGCTGATGGTTGGCCAGTTTATTGAGCTGTTGGCTGACTTGCGCCGACTCGCCTGCCTGGCGGGAAATGCTTTCAGTCACGTCGCGAATGGCAGCCACGTTACTGTTGATCTCTTCCGCCACCAGACTCTGTTCTTCGGCGGCGCTGGCAATTTGCAGGTTCATGTCGGTAATCATCCCGACGGCTGTACTGATGCGCCTGAGAGCACTCACCGCGAGCTCCACCTGACGTACGCTGTTCTGCGCCTGTTCATGGCTTGCACCCATGGTGCCGACGACTTCGCGCGTGCCACTTTGAAGGCCTTCGATCACCTGGCGTATTTCTTCAACCGAATCCTGTGTGCGTTTGGCAAGGCTGCGCACTTCGTCAGCCACTACAGCGAAACCTCGTCCGGCATCACCGGCCCGGGCAGCTTCGATGGCCGCGTTGAGTGCCAAAAGATTGGTCTGGTCGGCAATCGAGCGGATCACTTCCAGTACAGAGCCAATCTGCTGGCTGCTGTGGGAAAGACCTTCGACCTCCCCCATGGCCATTGTCACTTTGTCGGCCAGCAGTTCAATGGCCGTGGTGGTGGTGTCGATGACGGCGAGCCCTTCATGGGTCGCTTCGTCAGCACTGCGGGCGGCTTCGGCGGCTTGCGCTGCATTGTGGGCCACGTCATGGGCGGTGGCGCTCATTTCCTGAAAGGCGGTAGCCACCTGATCCACTTCCCGGAACTGCTGCTGCATTCCATCGCTGGTTTGTCTGGCGATAGCCGCAGACTGGTCAGCGGTGGAACGTGCGTCCAGAACCGATAGCTTCACATCGGCGATAATCGGCTGCAGCTTG
Source organism: Pseudomonas lutea (assembly GCF_000759445.1). Taxonomy (NCBI): domain Bacteria; kingdom Pseudomonadati; phylum Pseudomonadota; class Gammaproteobacteria; order Pseudomonadales; family Pseudomonadaceae; genus Pseudomonas; species Pseudomonas lutea. The sequence continues at coordinate 58,519 of NZ_JRMB01000001.1, read as the reverse complement.
TCGAGGAAGCGGTTGAACCAACTCACCAGCTCACCCAGCTCATCGTCCTTTTTATACTCCAGGCGCCGGGTAAGGTCCCCTTCGCCGGTGGCAATGTTTTTGAGCATGTCCGCCACCTTCAGAATCGGGCGAGTGACGCCACGGGCGGTCAGCCACATCAGCACCAGGCCGGCGATAACGGCCAGCAAGCCAATGCCCAGCGCCATACGACTGTCGCTGGCGCGGCGGCTGTCGAGTTCCGCCTCAAGCTTTCTCGCCGGTGCAGTGAGGATTTCTTCCGGCACTTCGAGCAGGACACTCCACGGCTTGGCGCCTGGAATGGGGATCAGCGGCTCCAGCACCTGCAGCATCGGGCCCTGATGCAGCATTTGCGACTGGCCGCTGGCCGTCAGGCGAATGAGTTCGTCACTCTGGGCACCAAAACCCGTGCTCAAGGGTTTGCCCAGTACGGAGGCGTCGCCGCTATGGCCAGCAAAGAAGCCCAGCGGGCTGACGATACTGATACGACCCTGGCCGTCGTACAGCTCGGCGCTTGCCTTGTCGCTGATCCCTTGAAGGCTGGCCAGGCTGATGTCAGCGCCGACGACACCCACGACTTTGCCATCCACGACAAGGGGAACGGCGATGCTGGTCATCAAGGTTTTAACGTCGTCCACGTCGTCCACATAGGGATCGAGTACGCAGGTTTTTCCGCTGGTGACGGCGCAGGTGTACCAGAAATTATAGGGGGCGCCGTTGCTCATCACGGTGGTGTCGGTGAGCACTTTCTCCTTCATGGCCTCAGCTTCGAGTGTCCCGTCACTGGACTGTGACCAGTACAAGGCGAAGCGGCCCTTTTCGTTACTGCCCAACGCCGGCTGGTCCAAAAACTGCTCGTCCTTGCCATCAAGACCGTTGGCCTCGAACACCACATACAGTCCCAGCAGATTGGGCTTGGCCTGGAGGGCGTCGTGTATTTGCGAGGACAGATCGGCACGTACGGATTTTGAATCAATGTCGTGCTGCCGGGCCTGGGCAATCAGCATCTTTATTTGCCGGGTGAAGCCGTCGCTGTATTGGTAAACATCCATGAAATAGCGCTGGATGCTCAGGGCCTGGGTCTCGCCGCGAGCAGCCATGCGCTTCTGCGCCGACTCTTGCAGCATGGCGGTGCTGGAAGCCTGAACAATCCGGGCACTGCTGTGCGACTGATACAACGAAGCAGCGACCAGCAGCGTGACGATGAACAACAGACAAAGGGCTGCGAGCAGCGTGATTTTCCACTGAATAGAGAAGCGATTGAACATGGGTGTGCCTTGGATACGTCGGGTATGCAACGTATATCGGCGCATCTGCTCATTACTGAATTGAAGGTATTCGGGTATCAGGATCCGAACGGCGAAAGGAATCGTCGCCCACCAAACCCGAAAACAAAAAAGCCCCGCATTCGCGGGGCTCTTTTTACTGCGTTTGGCGGGGAACTAGGGATTCGAACCCTAGAAACGCTATTAACGTTCGCCGGTTTTCAAGACCGGTGCATTCAACCACTCTGCCAATTCCCCGAAGCTTCTGACGTAGGGTTCCGAGCACCCTGCGTCGCATTGCGGGCGCCATAATACCGTAATGAAACAAGCTGTCAAACTCTCCGGCTAGCGCGCTGCGTCGCCTCTGTTATGATCTTTGCAACTTGAGGTTTCAAACCCTTCATTTTCACCATCAGGAGTAGCGCCATGCGCGAACAGGATTACGCAGTCAACAACCGCGTGCAGGTCGAGCAGCTAGAGGTTAGCCGCGTCCTGCGCAACACTTACGGCCTTCTGGCCCTCACCCTTGCCTTCAGTGGCATCATGGCGTTCGTCTCGCAACAGATGAACTTCCGTTACCCGAACGTCTTCGTCGTACTGATCGGCTTCTATGGTCTGTTCTTCCTCACCAACAAACTGCGCGATTCGGCGTGGGGTCTGGTTTCTGCTTTCGCATTGACTGGCTTCATGGGGTTCATCCTCGGCCCGATTCTCAACCGTTACATCGGTATGCAGGGCGGCGCTGAAATCGTCGGCTCGGCGTTCGCAATGACGGCGCTGGTATTCGGCGGCCTGTCGGCCTACGTGCTGATCACCCGCAAGGACATGAGCTTCCTCGGCGGCTTCATCACCGCAGGTTTCTTCGTGCTGCTCGCGGCGGTTCTGGCCAGCATGTTCTTCCAGATCAGCGGCCTGCAACTGGCGATCAGCGCCGGCTTCGTGCTGTTCTCGTCGGTCTGCATTCTGTTCCAGACCAGCGCGATCATTCACGGCGGTGAGCGCAACTACATCATGGCGACCATCAGCCTGTACGTGTCGATCTACAACCTGTTCATCAGCCTGTTGCAGATCTTCGGCATCATGGGCAGCAAAGACTGATCGCTGCCTCATTAACAAAAAGCCCGCTTCGGCGGGCTTTTTGCTGTCCGGCGTTCGTGAATTCTTTATCATTGCGCTCATATGCCTTGTCAGCGACCCACTGAGCCGACCATGAAATTCGCCATCGCCCTCCATTCACCCGCACACGCGCCCTCCTCCCGACGCGCGCTGCTGTTCGCCAAGGCCGCGCTGGCTGAAGGTCATGAAATCGTGCGGCTGTTTTTCTACCAGGACGGCGTCCACAGCGCGTCCGGCAACGTGGTTTCACCTCAAGACGAGTCGGACACCGCTGCGCAATGGCGCGAATTCGTCAGTACGCACCAACTCGATGGCGTGGTGTGCATCGCCGCCGCCCTGCGTCGAGGGGTCCTGAATGTGGAAGAAGCGGAGCGTTATTCACGCCCTGCGGCGAATCTTCCAGCGCCCTGGGAACTGTCGGGGCTTGGCCAGTTGCATGATGCGGTGCAAGCGGCGGATCGCTTGATCTGCTTTGGAGGGCCGTAAAGTGGCGAAGTCATTATTGATCATCAGCCGGCAGGCACCGTGGGCCGGCCCCGACGCCAGAGAGGCGCTGGACATCGCGCTGGCGGGCGGCGCGTTCGACCTGCCCGTGGCCATGTTGTTTATGGACGATGGCGTACTGCAACTGGCACCGGTGCAAAATGCCACCCTGTTGCAGCAGAAGGACCTCACGGCCAATCTTCAGGCCTTGTCGATGTTTGGCGTGGAAGATCTGTTCGCCTGCCGCTTCAGTCTCAACGAACGTGGCATGCAGGCGACCGGCTTCAGCGTAGACCCGCTTGAGGTACTGGATGACGCGCAGATCGCTGCGCTCATCGACCGTTACGACCAAGTGATCACAATCTGATGGCGACTTTGCACGTACTTTCTCATTCCCCCTTCACCGACTCGCGTCTGAGCAGTTGCCTGCGCGTGCTCGGCCCCGACGATGGGGTCCTGCTGTGCGGCGACGCCGCTTATGCGCTGGGCACAGGAACCGTTGCTCAAGCGTTGCGTACCAAAAGCACTGGCCTGAGCGTGTATGTGCTCGATGAAGACGCCGAGGCCAGAGGCATCGCGCTGCCTGAGTGGGCGCAGAGCGTCGATTACGCAGGATTTGTCGCGCTGTCGGTGCATTACGACAAGGTCAACACGTGGCTATGAAGACGCTTACCGTTGACGGGCGTGATATTGCCCTGGACAAGGACGGCTACCTTACAGACCTGCATGACTGGTCCAAAGAGGTAGCCGAAGCCCTGGCCCGGGAGGAAGCGATAAGCCTGACTCCCGAGCATTGGGAAATCCTCGAACTGCTGCGTTCGTTCTACTCAGAATTCCAGCTGTCCCCGGCCACTCGCCCTCTGGTCAAGTACACCGCGCTGAAACTGGGCGCTGAGAAAGGCAACAGCCTGCACCTTAATCGCCTGTTCAACGGCACTCCCGCCAAACTTGCCGCCAAGCTGGCGGGCCTGCCAAAGCCGACCAATTGCCTATGACCGACTACGCCCCCCTCGTCACCCAAACCCCTGACGAACACCCGTTCGCACCCTTCGTACGTATCCTGGGCAAAGGTAAACGCGGCGCTCGCAACATGACCCGCGCCGAAGCCAGGGAAGCAATGGGCATGGTGCTCGATGAAAAAGTCGAGGACACCCAGCTCGGCGCGTTTCTCATGCTGCTGCGGCACAAGGAAGAGAGCCCGGATGAACTGGCGGGCTTTACCGAAGCCGTGCGCGAACGCCTGAACGCACCCCAACTCAGCGTAGACATCGACTGGCCGACCTACGCCGGCAAGAAGCGTCATCTGCCGTGGTACCTGCTCGCGGCCAAATGCCTGGCGCAGAATGGGGTGCGAGTGCTGATGCATGGCGGCGGTGCGCATACCGCTGGCCGCCTTTACAGTGAGCAGTTGCTGGAGCTGTTGGGCATCCCGTTGTGCCGCAACTGGCAGGCAGTGGGTGAGGCGCTGGAGCAGCACAACATCGCATTCATCCCTCTGGGAGACTGGGCGCCGCAGCTGCAGCGCATGATCGACTTGCGCAACACCCTCGGCCTGCGCTCGCCAATTCACTCGTTGGCGCGCATTCTCAATCCGCTGGGCGCACGCTGCGGTCTGCAGAGTATTTTTCACCCGGGCTATCAAGCCGTGCATCGCGACGCCAGCGGTTTGCTGGGAGACCACGCGATTGTGGTCAAAGGCGACGGCGGCGAAGTTGAAATCAACCCGGACACGATCAGCCATCTGTATGGCACCACCCACGGCCAGCCATGGGATGAGGAATGGCCTGCTCTGTCGGACCGCCGCCACGTCAAACCCGCCACGCTCGATCCCGATCACCTGGTCGCGATATGGCGCGGCGATCTGCAGGACAGCTATCCGCAACTGGCTCTGATTTCGACGATGGCCCTGGCGCTGCGTGGCCTCGGCATGCCGCGGGCTGAAGCCTTTGAACGTGCGGAACGCTACTGGGCCAGCCGCGATAAATCGATTTAACCGATAGGAACCGCCCAGTCTTTGCGCCATTTGTTCGAACGATTGTCTTTAGACTGACCTCCAACGTACATCAGTACACATTAATTGGAGTCAGACATGGGCCTCCTCGTCGAAGGCCGCTGGCAAGACCAGTGGTACGAGAGCAGCAAAGACGGCGCGTTCCAGCGTGAACAAGCCAAGCGCCGTCACTGGGTCACCGCCGACGGACGCCCCGGCCCGTCGGGCGAAGGCGGCTTCAAGGCCGAAGCCGGCCGCTACCATCTGTATGTGTCGCTGGCCTGTCCGTGGGCGCATCGCACGTTGATCGTGCGCAAACTCAAGGGCCTGGAGAGCCTGATCGACGTCTCGGTCGTCAGTTGGCTGATGCGCGAAAACGGCTGGACCTTCGACCCGCAGACCGGCTCCACCGGCGATGCGCTCGACGGCCACACGTTCATGTACCAGCGTTATCTGGCCGACACCGCGGACTACACAGGCCGGGTCACCGTGCCAGTGCTGTGGGACAAGCAGCTCAAACGCATCGTCAGCAACGAGTCGTCTGAAATCATCCGCATGTTCAACTCGGCGTTCGATGACCTGACCGGCAATCATCTGGATCTGTATCCGGAAGCGCTTCGTGAAGAGATCAACCGTCTCAACGACCGTATTTATCCGGCCGTGAATAACGGCGTGTACCGCGCGGGTTTCGCCACTTCTCAAGGGGCGTATGAAGAAGCGTTCGATGAAGTCTTCGCCGAACTGGACGCGCTGGAGCAACTACTTGGCGAGAAGCGCTATCTGGCGGGTGAATACCTGACCGAAGCGGACGTTCGCCTGTTCACCACGCTGATCCGGTTTGATGCGGTGTACCACGGGCACTTCAAGTGCAATCTGCGGCGTGTTGCCGATTACGCGAACCTGAGCAACTGGGTACGTGAGATGTATCAGCTGCCAGGGGTGGCCGACACCGTGGACTTCCAGCACATCAAGCATCACTACTACGGCAGCCACGCTACCATCAACCCGACCGGCATTGTGCCGAAGGGGCCGCAGCAGGATTTCAGCGGCGAGCACGATCGCGATCGATTGAGCGGGAAAGGGATTTTGCAGCAACACTGATGGGCGTCGCTTAATGCGCTGAAACCCGCCTCACCCTCCAGCGCAAAACCTGTGGGAGTGCCACCCCGGTCACTCCCACAGCGGGTGGTGTTGCTGGCCGTTTTAAACGCTAGCCACAAATGAGGTGAGCGCAATCAGACGCTCGCCTGCGCCCCTTCGAACCACGCGAGCTTGTCCCGCAGCGTGACGACTTCTCCCACGATCACCAGAGTCGGCGCATGAACCTCATGCTCCGCGACCAACTGTGGCAAGTTGGCCAGCGTACCGGTGAACACGCGTTGATGAACCGTGGTGCCTTGCTGGATCAGCGCAGCGGGCGTGTCCGCGGAGCGCCCGTGCTTGATCAATTCGTCGCAAATGATCGGCAGCCCGATCAGGCCCATATAGAACACAAGGGTCTGCGACGGCGAGACAAGGTCTTTCCATGGCAGATCGGTGGTGCCGTTTTTCAAGTGACCGGTCACGAAGCGTACGGACTGGGCATGATCGCGGTGGGTCAGAGGAATGCCGGCGTACGCGGCGCAACCGCTGGCAGCGGTAATCCCGGGCACCACCTGAAATGGGATGCCGTGGGCAGCCAGTTCTTCAATTTCTTCGCCGCCACGGCCGAAAATGAACGGGTCGCCGCCTTTCAGGCGCACGACGCGCTTGCCTTGTTTGGCCAAATCAACCAACTGCTGATTGATTTGATCCTGCGGCAAAGCGTGATCGGCGCGCTGCTTGCCGACATAGACCCGGTCAGCGTCACGACGGCACAACTCCAGAATTGCCGGGGCTACCAGACGGTCGTAGAGCACCACGTCCGCCTGCTGCATCAAGCGCAGCGCACGAAAGGTCAACAGGTCGGGATCCCCCGGACCTGCGCCGACGAGATACACCTCACCGGTCGCGGCCGGCGCATCTCCGTCGATCTTTGCCTGCAGCAAGCGTTCGGCTTCAGCGCCCTGCCCGGCCAGTTGCCGGTCGGCGATGGGCCCCTGGAAAACCTCTTCCCAGAATGCTCGACGCTGCTGAACGTTGGGAAACAGGCCTTTCACCTGATGGCGAAAGCGCGCCGCCAGCCCCGCCAGATGCCCATAGGTCGGCGGAATCCAGGTCTCGATTTTGGCGCGGATCAGTCGCGCAAGCACGGGTGCGTCGCCACCACTGGACACGGCAATGACCAGCGGCGAGCGGTCGACGATCGCCGGGAAGATCACGCTGCAGAGTGAGGGAGCATCCACCACATTGACCGGCACCCCGCGTTGACGAGCGTCAGCTGACACCTGCGCATTGAGAGGCTCGTCGTCGGTGGCGGCGATGATCAGCACGCAGCCGTTGAGGTCCGATTCGGTGTAGCCGCGCAGAATCTGCTCGCCACCGCTGCTGTCGATCAGCTCGCGCAGTTCTGTGCCGATGTCAGGGGCAACAACACGCAGCACCGCGCCCGCATCGGCGATGAGGCGGGATTTGCGCAGGGCAATCTCGCCGCCGCCCACGACCAGCACGCGCGCGCCACGAAGGTTATGGAACAGCGGCAGAAATTCCATTTAGCCGATGACCTCGATGCCGCCCATCCAGGGCTTTAGAACCTCTGGCACGCGGATCGAACCGTCGGCCTGCTGGTAGTTTTCGAGCACCGCCACCAACGTGCGGCCGACTGCCAGACCGGAGCCATTGAGCGTATGCACCAGCTCTGGCTTGCCGGTTTCAGGGTTGCGCCAGCGAGCCTGCATGCGTCGCGCCTGGAAGTCGCCGCAATTGGAGCACGACGAAATCTCGCGGTATTTGTCCTGGCTCGGAATCCACACTTCCAGGTCATAAGTCTTGACTGCACTGAAGCCCATGTCGCCGGTGCACAGGGCCAGCACGCGATAAGGGAGCTCAAGCAACTGCAGGACGCGCTCGGCGTTGCCGGTCAGGCTTTCCAGCGCTTCCATGGATTTGGTCGGCTCGACGATCTGCACCATCTCGACTTTGTCGAACTGGTGCTGGCGGATCATGCCGCGCGTGTCGCGTCCCGACGCACCCGCTTCGCTGCGGAAGCACGGCGTATGGGCAACGAATTTGAGGGGCAACTGCTTCGGATCGAGGATTTCACCCGAAACAATGTTGGTCAGTGACACCTCAGCGGTCGGGATCAGGTAGAGATCGGCTTCGCCTTCGCGGGAGATTTTGAACAGGTCTTCCTCGAACTTCGGCAACTGGCCGGTGCCCTGCAATGCCGGGGCCTGAACCAGGTACGGCGTATAAGCCTCTTCGTAACCGTGTTCATTGATATGCAGTGTGATCATGAACTGCGCCAGCGCACGGTGCAGGCGCGCAATCGGTCCGCGCAACAACGCAAAGCGCGCGCCGGAAAGCTTGGCAGCGGTTTCGAAATCGAGCCAGCCAAACTTCTCGCCCAGCGCGACGTGGTCCTGCACGGCGAAATCGAACGACGCTGGCGTGCCCCATTTGCGCACTTCGACGTTTTCTTCTTCATCAGCCCCGACCGGCACCGACTCATGGGGCAGGTTCGGCATGCTTAGAGCCATGGCGTCCAGCTCGGATTGAATACCGTCGAGCTCTTTTTTGCCGGCGTTCAGCTCTTCGGCCATGCGGTCGATGTCAGCCATCAGCGGTGCGATGTCTTCACCGCGCTGCTTGGCCTGGCCGATGGATTTGGATCGGGCGTTACGCTCGGCCTGAAGCTGTTCAGTGCGGGTCTGCACCGTCTTGCGCTGGGCTTCCAGCGCTTCGATGCGAGCCACGTCCAGTGTGAAGCCACGGGAAGCCAGGCGATCCGCTACGTCCTGAAGGTGGGTACGCAGCAGTTTGGAGTCGAGCATATCGTTGCCTCGTTATTGAATCAGGGTTATTAAATGTGAAGCGATTATATTCGGGTCAACGAAAGGCCTGCCCAGGTGGCAAGCAGTCCGCCCAGCACGCTGATCAGGGCGTAGCCAATGGCCAAAGGCGCCTGGCCGCTTTCAAGCAGACGAATCGTGTCCAGCGAGAATGACGAAAACGTCGTCAGCCCACCCAGAAACCCGACCATCAACCCGGCGCGCACTTCGATCGGGACCTCCGGGCGGATCATGAACAGCCCGTACAGCATCCCGATCAGCAGACAGCCCACCAGATTCACCGCCAGCGTCGCCGTATAGAAATAGCGCGGCCAGTTCGCGGCCACCACATTACCGGCCGCGAAGCGCAGTAATGTACCAGCCACGCCACCGGCGGACACAGCAAGAATCAACTGAATCACGGTTTTCTCCGCTGACGGGGGCTGGCGCGGTCGAGCGCCGAAAGGTGTTTGAGTTTTTCGCCGATCTTCAGCTCAAGGCCCCGCGGGACCGGCTGATAGTATTGGCGAGGCTCGAGCTCGTCGGGGAAATAATCCTCACCCGCCGCGTACGCGTCCGGCTCATCGTGGGCGTAGCGGTATTCTTCGCCGTAACCGAGTTGCTTCATCAGCTTGGTGGGCGCGTTGCGCAGGTGCAGCGGAACCTCCAGCGAGCCGTGCTCGGTGGCTTCCCTCATGGCCATCTTGAAACCCATGTAGACGGCGTTGCTCTTTGGCGCACAGGCTAGATAAACGATGGCCTGGGCAACGGCCAGCTCGCCTTCCGGGCTGCCGAGGCGTTCCTGCACGTCCCAGGCGGACATGCACAGCGGCAAGGCGCGCGGGTCTGCGTTGCCAATGTCTTCACTGGCCATGCGCACCACGCGCCGCGCCAGATACAGCGGATCGCAACCGCCGTCGATCATCCGCGCAAACCAGTACAGCGCAGCGTCCGGGTTGGAACCGCGGATGGATTTGTGCAGCGCGGAAATCTGGTCGTAGAACGCTTCGCCGCCCTTGTCGAAACGACGGCGGCTGTCACCCAACAGGCTTTGCAGCAATTCGGGATCGATCTCGCTGCCGTCTTCGGCAAGGTCCGAGGCGTTCTCCAGCAGGTTGAGCATGCGCCGACCGTCGCCGTCCGCTGCGGCCAGGAGCGTCTTGAATGCTTCATCACCGAGCGTCAGATGCCGATTGCCCAGCCCGCGCTCTTCGGTCAGCGCACGGTTGACCAGTTGGCGCAGCGCAGCTTCGTCCAGGCTTTTGAGCACATAGACGCGGGCGCGGGACAGCAAGGCGTTGTTCAGTTCGAAAGAAGGGTTTTCGGTGGTGGCGCCGATGAAAATCAGCGTGCCATCCTCAACATAGGGCAGGAACGCATCCTGTTGCGATTTGTTGAAGCGATGAACTTCGTCGACGAACAGAATCGTCCGGCGGCCATACTGACCGGCTTGCTGCTTGGCGATTTCCACCGCCTGGCGGATCTCCTTGACCCCCGCGAGCACCGCCGACACTGTTTCAAAATGCGCGTCCGAGACTTTGGCCAGCAACCGCGCCAGCGTGGTCTTGCCCACGCCGGGCGGCCCCCAGAAGATCATCGAATGCAGCGCACCCTGCTCCAGCGCCTCGCGCAGCGGCTTGCCGTGGGCGAGCAAATGCTGCTGGCCAACGTACTCGTCCAGATTGGTCGCCCGCAGGCGGGCGGCCAACGGCTGTGCGATCGGTTCACTGCTGAACAGGTCCATGAAACAGGCGAACCCCTTTTATTCCTGAATGACGTCAGCGCCCTTAGGGATCTGGAACTGGAACTTGCTCGCCGCGACAGGCTCGTTGGCCTTGACGCCGGTGAACAGGATATTGGTGCGTTGCCCAACACTGTCGATCAGCTGCATGTCGTTGATCATGCCGTTGCGAAACGACAGTCGCAGACTGTCGAACAGCGTGTCCTTGGATTTGGGCTTGAGCACGAAGTCAATCACACCGCCCGCTTCCTTGGCAGTGATGTCAAAGCTTTCGCTGATTTTCGACACGTCACCCGACAGTAACAGCGCCGGGGTCTGGGTCAGGCGCTGATCGAGGGTCTTGATGGTGACCTGCTCCAGGTCGGGGTCCCACAGCGACACCTTCTTGCCGTCGGAAACCATCAGCTGCTCCTGGGGCGCATCGGTGTGCCAATAGAACAGGCCGGGGCGCTGCAGAGTCATCTCGCCAGTGGTTTCCTGCAATTGGGTGCCACCGCCGTCCAGCGTGAGCTGGGAGAAACGCCCGCTCAGGGTTTTGGAGTTCTCCAGCAGTTGGGTCAGGCGCGCCACGTCCTTGCTGTCGGCGAGGGCCGGGAGGGCGGAAAAAGCCAGTGCAGATACCAACAACATGCGGATAAGACGCATGGGATTCCTCTTTGAGTGTGGTTGAAGCCGGACGCCGCCGTAGAGGCGCCGCCCGGTCAGGCATGACAGGGAAGTGTCAGTCACGCACGGGGGCTGGCGCAATCACTTCACGCGAGCCGTTGGTGTTCATGGCTGTCACGACGCCGGCATTTTCCATGGTTTCGATCATCCGCGCGGCACGGTTGTAGCCAATCTTCAGCTTGCGCTGCACGGCAGAGATCGAGGCGCGTCGGCTTTCAAGTACGAACTTGACGGCTTCGTCGTAAAGCGCGTCGCTTTCGCTGTCCTCGCCATCACCGCCGCCGCCACCGCCATCGAAGCCGCTGCCTGGCTCCTCGACGCCGGCGAGGATGTCGTCGTTGTAGTCCGGCGTGCCGCGCAGTTTCCAGGCCTCGACCACGCGGTGAACCTCTTCGTCGGACACGAACGCGCCGTGCACCCGGATCGGCAGGCTGGTGCCTGGCGGCATGTAAAGCATGTCACCGTGGCCCAGCAGTTGCTCGGCGCCGCCCTGGTCGATGATGGTCCGGGAGTCGATTTTGCTCGACACCTGAAATGCCATCCGCGTCGGGATGTTTGCCTTGATCAGACCGGTGATGACGTCAACCGACGGACGCTGGGTCGCCAGGATCAGGTGGATACCTGCCGCTCGGGCCTTCTGCGCGATACGGGCGATGAGTTCTTCAACCTTCTTGCCGACGATCATCATCATGTCGGCGAACTCGTCCACCACCACAACGATGGTCGGCAGCTTGGTCAGCAGCGGTGCTTCGTCGTGAATGCTCTCGCGGTGGTACAGCGGATCGGAAAGCGGCGTACCGGCCTCCTCCGCCTCGCGAACCTTCTGGTTGAAACCGGACAGGTTACGCACGCCCATCTTGGCCATCAGTTTGTAACGACGCTCCATTTCGGCCACCGACCAGCGCAAGGCGTTGGCAGCGTCCTTCATGTCCGTTACCACCGGGCACAGCAGATGGGGAATACCTTCGTAGATCGACAGCTCGAGCATTTTCGGGTCGATCATGATCAGCTTGGCGTCTTCCGGGCCGGACTTGAACAGGATCGACAGGATCATCGCGTTCACACCCACCGACTTACCGGAACCGGTGGTACCGGCAACCAGCAGGTGAGGCATCTTCGCAAGGTCGGTGATGACCGGCTTGCCGCCGATGTCGTGACCCAGCGCCAGCGTGACGGGCGATTTGGCGTCGTCGTACTCCGGCGTCGAAAGGACCTCGGAGAAGCGCACGATCTGGCGGTCCTCGTTGGGTATCTCGATGCCGACAGTGGTCTTGCCGGGAATGACCTCGACAACCCGCACGCTGGTCACTGCCAGCGAACGCGCCAGGTCTTTCGCCAGGTTGGAAATGCGACTGACTTTTACGCCGGCCGCCGGCTGGATCTCGTAGCGGGTGATGACCGGACCTGGATGGATCGAGTCCACCGAGACCTCAACCCCAAACTCCTTGAGTTTGATTTCAAGCAGGTGACCCACTGCTGCCAGCGATTCGGGCGAGTAATTGAGCTGCTTTTTCTCTGCCGGGTCGAGGATCGAGATCGGCGGCAGCGTACCTTCCACGGCGCTGTCCACGAACAATGGCGCCTGCTTTTCTTTCTGTACGCGCTTGCTCGGCTCTGGCACACGAGCGGGTGCCGGAGCGATAACCGCCGGAACGTGCTTTTCGCGAGCCGCCATGTGCTCGGTCAACGCCTGTTCGCGCTCGATGAGGCGTTCTTTGGCCTTGGCCTGCTCGCGTCGATCAGGGGCGACTGGCGCAACGACCTCGTCGACACGCATGTCAACTTCTCGCAGCTGGGCAACCATTTGCTTGCGCTCGTTGCGGGCGGCCCACCAACGGTTGAGCGAGCCGGTGAACAGCTCGACCAGGTCCAGCGTTATCTTGCCCGTCGTGTCCATGACTTTGAACCAGGACAGGTCGGTGAAGACGGTCAGGCCGAACAGGAACAGCGCAATGAACAACAGCGTGCTGCCCTGCACATTCAGCGCGCGCTTGGCCAGATCGCCAAGCACCTCGCCCAGCACGCCGCCGGCCGAGCCCGGGAGGCCCGACGCCGAATGAAAATGCAGATGCGCGAGCGATGCGCCGGCCAGGACCAGAAACACCAGACCGATCGTGCGCCAGGAGAACAGCCAGCCGCTCCACTGCCACGGTTCGTGACGATGGCGGAACACCTGATAAGCCTTGACCCCAAGCAACAGCGGAAAGATGTAGGCGAAGTAGCCGAGAATCATGAACAGGATGTCGGCCGAGAACGCGCCGGCGCGGCCTGCAGCGTTCTGCACCTGAGCCGAGCTGCTCGTGTGGCTCCAGCCTGGATCGCCCTGATCGTAGGTCAGCAGCGCCATGATCAGATAAAGACACAGGGCGCCGAACGCAATCAGTGCACCTTCCTTGAGCCGGTAGTGCAAATGCTGCCGCCAGAGCGGAACGGGGGTGGGTGCTATGGTGGATTTCTTCAAAACGCTTCAATTCCTGCGCGCAAGCGCGAACATCTGGTGATTGACTGTGTACGACTGCCTTGACGAAATGGCAGTGACGCTCCTGACGGCCATGGAAACCACAATGGCGCTAACCCAAGCTCGACAGGTGACTTGAAATAAGGTTAAACAACAACGGCATTGTACGGATTTGCACGCCGCGCGCTACGTTAGTCTGGCGCGGGGCTTGCGGATCTTCAAGCCTCGACGGCCGAAGGCAATTGGAGCACGCATTTTGTTTGGCGACAAAGACTTATGCGCCGTGCCTGCCGTACTCCTGAACTGTCAAAAGGCCACGTCTGGAAGCAACTGCTCTGCAGCCGGGCGTCGGGGCACAACCAAGCGCCTGTGACCGCAATTGCACAACGGAGTTGCACGCCGGCGCGGCCTCCCCTCCCCTCTCGTAAAGTCTGGATGCCATGCTGACCTGGTTACAACGCGACACCCTGGAATTCCCACCGCTGGAAAAAGCCATGCGCGAGCCCAACGGGTTGCTGGCGGGCGGCGGTGACTTGTCCGCCGACCGCCTGATTGCGGCGTACCGCCACGGGTGTTTTCCCTGGTATCAGCAGGGCCAACCGATTCTCTGGTGGTCGCCGGACCCGCGCACCGTGCTGTTTCCCGACGAGCTTCATGTCTCGCGCAGCCTGGGCAAGCTGCTGCGCCAGAATCGTTATCGGGTCACCTTCGATCAAGACTTTGCGGCCGTCATCCAGGCGTGCGCCGAACCTCGGGCCTACGCGGACGGCACTTGGATCACCGGTTCAATGCAGGCGGCATACATCGAACTGCACGCCCGCGGTTTTGCGCACAGCGTTGAGGTCTGGGATGGGGACACACTGGTAGGCGGCCTGTACGGACTGGCCATGGGCAGGTTGTTTTTCGGCGAGTCCATGTTCAGCCGCGCCGACAACGCCTCCAAGGTCGGCTTTGCCACGCTGGTCGGACACCTCAAGGCATGGGGCTTCGTCATGATCGATTGTCAGATGCCCACTCAACACCTGCAGAGCCTCGGTGCGCGGTCCATTCCACGTCAGACCTTCGCCCAATGGCTGGGCGAACATCTGGACGCAGACAATTGTGCCGACTGGCTGCCTAGGCGAGTTTGATATGGCTGGCATACACTCTTAACTCAAGTTTTTTTCGAGGGTTGATCATGACCGAGCTGGCGCGGCTGAAGTTCTATGCCACTCAACCCCACTCCTGCAGCTACCTGCCCGAGGAACAAGCCACAACGCTGTTTCTCGACCCCAGCCAGCCGATGGATGTTCAGGTCTATGCCGATCTCTCTGACATGGGGTTTCGCCGCAGTGGCGATCATCTGTACCGTCCGCATTGCCAGAATTGCAGTGCCTGCGTGCCTGCGCGAATTCCGGTCGGGCTGTTCACGCCTGATCGCCAGCAAAAACGTATTTTCAAGCGCAACGTCGACCTGGAAGTCACTAGCATCAAACCGCATTTCAGCGAAGAGTATTTCGATCTCTACCAGCGCTACATCGAGCAGCGCCACGCCGATGGCGACATGTTTCCACCCAGCCGTGATCAGTTTTCCACGTTTTTGGTCCGGGACCTGCCGTTTTCACGGTTCTACGAGTTTCGTCTGGAGGGTCGCCTGCTTGCGGTCGCCGTCACCGACCTGCTGCCCAACGGGCTTTCAGCCGTCTACACGTTCTACGAGCCGGCCGAGGAGCGTCGCAGCCTTGGCCGCTACGCCATCCTCTGGCAGATTGCCGAAGCGGCGCGCATGCAGTTGCACGCTGTTTACCTGGGCTACTGGATAAAGAACTGCAAAAAGATGAATTACAAGACCCAATATCGGCCTATCGAACTGCTCACGAATCAAAGATGGGTCACTCTTTACTGAAGCCCTTGGCTTAAACCTCAGTTTTCGGGCACAATGCAGCCCGCTTTTGCCTGGCTGCCGTTTGCACCGGGCCATTCATTGGATACCGAGGGCTCTACTGCATGTCGAAAGAAGACAGCTTCGAAATGGAAGGCACTGTCGTCGACACCCTGCCCAACACCATGTTCCGTGTGGAGTTGGAAAATGGGCACGTCGTAACCGCGCACATCTCCGGCAAGATGCGCAAGAACTACATCCGCATTCTTACCGGCGACAAGGTCCGCGTTGAGCTGACGCCCTACGACTTGAGCAAAGGGCGCATCACTTACCGCGCCCGCTAACAGGTCTTAACAAAAACGCCCGGCATCTGCCGGGCGTTTTTGTTGGCGCAGGATTCATGCCTCGCCTTCTGTTTGAAAGCTCGCCATCTTTGTAGCGCCGTGTCCCCGTAGGAGCCGGCTTACTGGCGAACGCATTGTGCCAGCCGACATATCCATCCCTGAACGACCGCGTTCGCCAGCAAGCCGGCTCCTACAGATTGCACGAAGCGTCACGTCCCACCATGGGTCACGAATCACGGCCATGAAGCCAACAAAAAAGGCGCCAATCGGCGCCTTTTGAGTGTGTGCCCCTAACGAAACGTCAGGCCATTTCGGCCGTGGTTTCGTAGTCGAACGTGATCTCGCCGTCCTTGAAGTCGATGTGAACCACACCGCCATGCTCGGACAACTCACCAAAGAGAATCTCTTCGGCCAGCGGACGCTTGATCTTGTCCTGGATCAGACGTGCCATCGGACGCGCCCCCATTGCCGCATCGTAACCACCTTCGGCCAGATAACTTCTCGCCGCGTCGGTCACTTCCAGCAATACGCGCTTGTCTTCCAGCTGCGCCTGAAGCTCGGTGAGGAACTTGTCCACCACGCTTTTGATGACCTCATGACTGAGGCGACCAAACTGGATGATGGTGTCCAGACGGTTGCGAAACTCAGGCGTAAAGCTCTTCTTGATCACTTCCATGGCATCAGATGAGTGATCCTGATGAGTGAAGCCGATCGAAGCACGCGCTGCAGTCTCGGCGCCCGCGTTGGTGGTCATGATCACGATCACGTTGCGGAAATCCGCCTTGCGCCCGTTGTTATCCGTCAGCGTGCCGTGGTCCATGACCTGCAGCAGCAGGTTGAAGACTTCCGGATGCGCCTTCTCGATCTCATCAAGCAACAGCACACAATGCGGCTGCTTGGTGATCGCTTCGGTCAACAGACCGCCCTGATCGAACCCGACGTAACCCGGCGGCGCACCGATGAGTCGCGATACGGTGTGACGCTCCATGTACTCGGACATGTCGAACCGCACCAGCTCGATACCCAGCGCCTTGGCCAACTGACGCGCCGCTTCGGTCTTGCCCACGCCAGTAGGCCCTGCGAACAGGAACGAACCGACCGGCTTGTCCGGCGACTTGAGGCCCGCGCGCGACAGCTTGATAGCAGTGGACAGCGAGTCGATGGCCGCATCCTGACCAAATACCGTCAGCTTCAGGTCGCGCTCCAGGTTACGCAGCAGCTCCTTGTCGGAACTGTTGACGTGCTTTGGAGGAATCCGCGCAATCTTGGCCACGATGTCTTCAACCTGCGGCACTTCAATGCGCTTGACGCGCATTTCAACAGGTTGCAGGCGTTGGTAGGCACCCGCCTCGTCAATCACGTCGATTGCCTTGTCGGGCATGTGACGATCATTGATGTAGCGCGACGCCAGCTCGGCTGCAGCGCGCAGTGCCTCATCGCTGTACTCGATGTTGTGATGCTGCTCGAACCGGCCTTTCAGGCCACGCAGGATGCCGATAGTGTCTTCAACCGATGGCTCGGAAACGTCGACCTTCTGGAAGCGACGCGCCAGGGCACGGTCTTTCTCGAAGATGCCGCGAAATTCCTGAAACGTCGTCGAACCGATGCAACGGATATCACCCGAAGACAGCAACGGCTTGAGCAGGTTGGAAGCGTCCATCACGCCGCCCGACGCAGCACCTGCACCAATGATGGTGTGGATTTCGTCGATGAACAGAATGGCATGAGGGCGTTTCTTCAGTTCGCCCAGCAACGCTTTGAAGCGCTTTTCGAAATCCCCGCGGTATTTGGTCCCGGCCAGCAACGCACCCAGGTCGAGGGAATAAACGACACTGTTGGCGAGCAGGTCCGGCACTTGATTATCGACGATACGTTTGGCCAGACCTTCGGCGATGGCGGTCTTGCCCACCCCCGCCTCGCCCACCAGCAGCGGGTTGTTCTTGCGACGCCGCGCGAGGATCTGAGCGACGCGCTCGACTTCCATCTCGCGGCCTACCAGCGGATCAATGCGGCCTTGACGGGCCAGCTCATTCAGGTTGCTTGCATAGGCATCCAGAGGATTGCCTGAAGAAGAAGACTCACCGCCCTCGTCGTCCTGCATATCTTGCTCACCTTCAGACTGATCGCCATGCCCAGGCACTTTGGAAATGCCATGGGCGATGTAGTTGACGACATCGATACGGGCAACGCTCTGCTGCTTGAGCAGAAACACTGCCTGGCTTTCCTGCTCGCTGAAAATCGCTACCAGTACGTTGGCACCGGTAACTTCACGCTTGCCGGAGCTCTGCACGTGAAAAACCGCACGTTGCAGAACGCGTTGGAAGCCGAGTGTAGGTTGGGTCTCGCGGTCCTCGTCGTGGACGGGGATCAGCGGCGTGGTGGAGTCGATGAACTCCTGGAGGTCGTGTTTGAGTTTGTCGAGGTTTGCGCCGCAGGCACGCAGTACGGTGGCGGCAGCCTCATTGTCCAATAGGGCCAGCAGAAGGTGCTCGACGGTCATGAATTCATGACGTTTGGAGCGGGCCTCCTTGAAAGCCAGATTGAGGGTGACTTCGAGCTCACGGTTTAACATAGCTTCACCTCATACCCAAGTGTCCGGCGTTAACCGTCCTTCTCGATTTCACAGAGTAGCGGATGCTGGCTTTCCCTGGCGTACTGATTGACCTGCATAGCCTTGGTCTCGGCAATGTCACGGGTGAACAACCCGCAAACGGCCCGTCCCTCTGTATGGACGGCCAGCATGACCTTGGTCGCCAGCTCACGATTCAGGTTAAAAAACACCTCGAGCACTTCGACAACGAAATCCATCGGGGTGTAGTCATCGTTGAACAAAACCACCTTATACATAGGCGGCACCTGCAATGTCGGCTCGGCTTCCTGTACAGCGATACCCGACGCGTCGTCCTCATGGGGCTGCTGCGGGTCATTCTGATTGAATGTTAGTCGAATCTTGCTGAATGCATGCATGGTAAAGAAGGTTCACAGAGGACGTGATTGAATTAAATGGTGGCGGCGATACCGTATTTCAACTGGACCGTCGCTTGGCCTTGACTATCGGCCAATCGGTGTTACAAACAATAGAACCCACATTGGGTAAAAAGGGTCCGCGCAGTCAACCAAAATTTTTTAGGTCCGGCGGATGAGAGGTGATGATACTCCCATCGGAGTCCTTTGCAGAGGGATGTGACTATGCTAAGCGGTAAGGTCAAGTGGTTTAACAACGCCAAGGGGTATGGCTTCATCGTTGAAGACGGCAAGTCGGAAGACCTGTTTGCGCACTACTCGGCGATCACTATGGATGGCTATAAGACACTGAAGGCCGGGCAGCCGGTCAATTTTGAAATCATCCAGGGGCCCAAGGGCCTCCATGCCGTAAAGATCGTTGCACAGCAGGCCGCGGCGCTTCCTGAAGCGGTTCGCACGCACGAAAGAGAGTTCGAGAAGCAACAGGCATAGCGTTACCATCACGCCTGAGCCGGACCGTTCAAGCGCGATTTCTGGAAGCCGGCCAACCTTATATAGGGTTGGCCGGCTTTTTTGTGGGTATTGATTCACGCCGCACGTGCTCCTTTAGTCGAAAAGCATCTGACTTCAGGCTACGCATTACCCCCCTGCGCCAGGTGCGTCAGGTTGCCGCAGGCCCCGTAACGCAAGGGCTGACGCAACATTGCAGAAAACCCCTCTCACTTATGCCACAGGCAAACCGGCCGCCAGCCCTTCAAACCCTTCGCATGACCGGCATAGTAATGGCCGGGTGCGGTGATATACTCGGGCCGATGACCGTTGGGTCATCGAGGGTCGAGCCAACGAAACCGGATGCTCAGCCCTCCGCAGGCCGAACCGCTATCCGGCTCCGACCGTTTGACGCTCGACTGATGCACCCCCTACAACGCGACGAAATTCTCGACTTTCGGCTCATCGGTAAATTGGGCGAAAGTGCCTACCCTGCGCATCTCGAAATTTTGTGTACGCTCAGCAAAGAAGAGAGTTATCCCGAATATGTCCAACCGCTCGAAGATCATCTATACCTTCACTGACGAAGCGCCAGCCCTCGCCACCTACTCACTGCTGCCTATCATCGAAGCGTTCACCGCCTCCGCTGACATCGCCGTTGAAACCCGCGACATCTCGCTTGCAGCCCGCATCCTCGCCAGCTTTCCCGAGCGCCTGGGTGACAAGAAGGTTTCTGACGATCTGGCCGAGCTGGGCCAACTGGCGACCACGCCGGAAGCCAACATCATCAAGCTGCCAAACATCAGCGCCTCGGTGCCGCAACTGAAGGCCGCGATCAAGGAGCTGCAAGCCAAGGGCTACGACATTCCGGATTACCCGGATGAAGTCGTCACCGAAGCCGACAAGGCTGCCCAGGCTGGCTATGACAAAGTGAAAGGCAGCGCCGTGAACCCGGTTCTGCGTGAAGGTAACTCCGATCGTCGCGCGCCGCTTTCCGTCAAGAACTATGCACGCAAGCACCCGCACAAAATGGGCGCATGGGCGGCGGACTCCAAGTCCCACGTCGCGCACATGGACAACGGCGATTTCTACGGCAGCGAAAAATCCTCGCTGATCGAAGCCGCCGGCGCTGTGAAGATCGAGCTGATCGGTAAAGACGGCAGCACCACCGTGCTGAAAGACAAAACGCCTGTACTGGCAGGCGAGATCATCGACTGCGCCGTCATGAGCAAGAAAGCGCTGCGTGCGTTTGTGGCGCGTGAGATCGAAGACGCCAAGAAGCTTGGCGTTCTGTTCTCCGTCCACTTGAAAGCCACCATGATGAAAGTCTCCGACCCGATCATGTTTGGCGAGTTTGTTGCCGAGTACTATCAGGAAGCGCTCAGCAAGCACGCTGACGTTCTCAAGGAAATCGGCTTCAACCTGAACAATGGTATCGGCGACCTGTACGCCCGCATCAAAGACCTGCCAGCCGACCAGCAAGCGCAGATCGAAGCGGACGTCAAAGCCGTCTACGCGACCCGCCCTGCCCTGGCAATGGTCAACTCCGACAAAGGCATCACCAACCTGCACGTGCCGAGCGACGTCATCGTCGACGCCTCGATGCCTGCGATGATTCGTGATTCCGGCAAGATGTGGAACAACGACGGCGTCCTGCAGGACACCAAGGCCGTGATTCCGGACCGTTGCTACGCGACCATCTACCAGGCCGTCATCGAAGATTGCAAGCAACACGGCGCCTTTGACCCGACGACCATGGGCAGCGTGCCAAACGTGGGCCTGATGGCACAAAAAGCCGAAGAGTACGGCTCGCACAACAAGACCTTCCAGATCGAAACCGACGGCGTGGTCCGCGTGACTGACGACAAGGGTCAGGTCTTGATGGAACAGAACGTTGAAGCCGGCGACATCTGGCGCATGTGCCAGACCAAGGACGCGCCGATCCAGGACTGGGTCAAACTGGCTGTCAACCGTTCGCGCCTGAGCAACACCCCGGCCATTTTCTGGCTGGACCCCGAGCGTGCGCACGATGCGGTGATGATCAAGAAGGTCGAGCAGTACCTGAAGGATCACGACACCACCGGCCTGGACATCACCATCAAGTCGCCTGTCGACGCCATGAAGGTGTCCCTTGAGCGTATCCGCGCCGGCAAGGACACCATCTCGGTGACCGGCAACGTGTTGCGTGATTACCTGACCGACCTGTTCCCGATCATGGAACTGGGCACCAGCGCCAAGATGCTGTCCATCGTGCCACTGATGAATGGCGGTGGTCTTTTCGAAACCGGCGCGGGCGGTTCGGCACCCAAGCACGTGCAGCAGTTGAACGAAGAAAACTTCCTGCGCTGGGACTCGCTTGGCGAATTCCTGGCACTGGCCGCTTCTCTCGAGCACCTGGGCAACGTCTACAACAACCCTAAAGCGCTGGTGCTTGCCACTGCCCTGGACAAGGCCACCGGTCAGTTCCTGGACAACAACAAGTCGCCGTCGCGCAAGGTCGGCGGTATCGACAACCGTGGCAGCCACTTCTATCTGGCCACCTACTGGGCTCAGGCCCTGGCGGCGCAGACCGAAGATACCGTGTTGCAGGCCAAGTTCACCGAGCTGGCCAAGACCCTGACTGACAACGAAGCAACCATCGTCGCTGAGCTGAACAGCGTACAAGGCAAGCCTCTGGACATCGGCGGTTACTACTTCGCAACGCCGGAGCTGGCCAGCCAGGCCATGCGTCCAAGCAAGACCCTGAACGACGCGATCAACGCGTTGAAGTAAGGCGCTCCGATCGGCGGCTGCAAAGCTGCTGAGTGCGATGAGAAGCCCTGGCCTTTGCGCCGGGGCTTTTTTTTGCTGACTCCGCTCCCTGTAGGAGCCATCGGAGGTTACGACGGTCGCGAATGCGGTTTACCTGACAATCCGCTTCGCGACCCTCGTAAACTCGGATTGCTCCTACAGCTAACGAGAAGCCCCAATGACCTGGCATCCCCATATCACCGTTGCAACCGTCATCGAAGACAACGGCCGCTTTCTGTTCGTAGAGGAACTGAAAAACGGCAAGCTCGTGCTCAATCAGCCCGCCGGACACCTGGAGCCTGACGAGACCCTGCGTGAAGCGGCCGTCCGCGAAACGCTGGAAGAAACCGGCTGGGACGTCGAGCTCACCGGTGTGGTCGGCATTTACCTGTACACCGCGCCGAGCAACGGCGTGACCTATCAACGGGTTTGTTTTACCGCCAGGGGCGTCCGGCATCACCCGGGCCGCGCCCTGGACACCGGTATCGTCGGCGCCCCTTGGCTCACTCGCGACGAGTTGGCCGAACAGCCCGAGCGCTGGCGCAGCCATCTGGTACTGGAATGCATCGATGACTACCTCGCAGGCCCGATCCACAGCCTCGATGTGGTGCGCGACTGACTGGCCTCTTCCCGGCGAAACCCGGTCCTACAGACCGTATGCATTGTGGGACCGGCTTCAGCCGGGATGGCGCCGGGTGTCACAACGCGAAATTCCTGGTGTTCGTTCAGGCCTCTTCCCGACTAAAGACGCCCCACAAAAACAGCGCTCTGGCGGGCGAAGGTGTCTGTGCAACTGAATAGCTTTTAGCCTTGGCGCTGACTCCCTGATAGAATCGCGCCCTTTCCTGCTGCTACCCAATCGAATTCCTATGTCTGATTCAGCCTTTTCCGATACAGAAAAGAAGCGCGTCATCGTCGGCATGTCCGGCGGCGTGGATTCTTCGGTCTCCGCCCTTCTGCTCATGGAGCAGGGGTATCAAGTGGAAGGCCTGTTCATGAAGAACTGGGAAGAAGACGACGGAACGGAATACTGCACCGCCATGGACGACCTTGCGGACGCCCAGGCCGTGTGCGACAAAATTGGCATCAAGCTGCACACCGTGAACTTTGCGGCCGAATACTGGGATCACGTCTTCGAGCATTTCCTCGAAGAATACAAGGCCGGACGCACGCCGAACCCGGACATCCTGTGCAACCGCGAGATCAAGTTCAAAGCGTTTCTGGATTACGCCTTCATGCTGGGTGCCGACCTGATCGCGACTGGACACTACGTGCGCCGCCGCGACATCGATGGGCGCACCGAATTGCTCAAGGGCCTGGACCCGAACAAGGACCAAAGCTACTTCCTGCACGCTGTGGGCGGTGAGCAGATCGCCAAGACCCTGTTCCCGGTCGGCGAGCTGGAGAAGCCTGAAGTGCGCGCCATCGCCGAGAAGTATCAGCTGGCGACGGCGAAGAAAAAGGACTCCACCGGCATTTGCTTCATTGGGGAACGTCGTTTCACCGACTTCCTGAAACAGTATCTGCCCGCTCAGCCCGGCGAGATCAAGACCACCGAAGGCGAAGTCATCGGACGGCATGCGGGCCTCATGTACCACACCATCGGCCAACGCCAGGGGCTGGGCATCGGCGGACTGAAGGATGCTGGCGATGAGCCGTGGTATGTGCTGGTCAAGGACCTGGAGCACAACGAGCTGATTGTTGGCCAGGGCAACGAACACCCATGGCTGTTCTCCCGCGCCTTGCTCGCCTCGGACATTTACTGGGTCAACCCGATCGACCTCAGCAGCCCGCGCAAGCTGACCGCTAAGGTGCGTTACCGCCAGAGCGATCAAAGCTGCACCCTGGAACGTACCGAAACCGGTTACCGCGCCACCTTCGACGAGCCGCAACGCGCCGTGACGCCGGGTCAGTCCGTGGTGTTCTACGACGGTGAGGTCTGCCTGGGCGGCGGCGTTATCGAGATCGCCGAGCCGTGGCACAACAGGAACGCACGTTGATGACCCCGATCCAGGAACAACTTGTGGCCCTGGCCGGGGTCTTTCAGGCCGCCGTGCTGGTCGATCGCATTGCCAAGACCGGGCAGGCCGGTGAAGCCGCGGTGGGCTGCCTGATGGGCACCCTGCTGGTCCTGGATCCCAAGGACACGCTTGACGTATTCGGCGGTGATGACCTGAATTTGCATGAGGGTTACCGTGCCCTGGCCAGCGCTCTGGAACGCGACCCCGCCACGCTGCAACGCGAGCCGTTGCGTTACGCGCTGGCGATGCTGGGCCTCGAGCGCCAGCTGTCCAAGCGCGATGACATGCTCGACACCATTGGCAAACGCCTGCCGCAGATCAAATCCCAGGTCGAGCACTTCGGGATCGCGCATGAAAACGTCATTGCCGCCAGCGGCGCACTGTACCAGGACACCCTGAGCACCTTGCGTCAACGCATCCAGGTACACGGTGACATGCGTAATCTGCAGCAGCCCAACAATGCGTCGAAAATCCGCGCGCTGCTGCTGGCCGGCATTCGCTGCGCACGACTTTGGCGACAGGTGGGCGGTCACCGCTGGCAACTGGTCATCAGTCGCCGCAAGTTATTGAAAGAACTGTATCCCTTGCTTCACCACTGAGTGGCAGACGCCACCCGGTTTGCTCACAATCCTGCATCGCGCGGCTCATCACGCTCGGCCAGCCTCGGCTGAGCGTGATTTTCATGTATGATACGCGCCCCTTTTCGTTGCCCGACAGTCCGAGAACACCCTATGCAGCTTTCTTCGCTCACTGCGGTTTCCCCTGTAGATGGCCGCTACGCCGGCAAAACCCAGGCCCTGCGCCCGATTTTCAGCGAATACGGCCTGATCCGTTTCCGCGCCCTGGTGGAGGTGCGCTGGCTGCAACGCCTGGCCGCGCACCCGCAGATCCCGGAAGTCCCCGCGTTTTCCGCTGAAGCCAATGCCATTCTTGACGCGCTGGCTGACGACTTCGCCCTTGAGCACGCTGAACGC
This sequence comes from Pseudomonas lutea, assembly GCF_000759445.1. Taxonomy (NCBI): domain Bacteria; kingdom Pseudomonadati; phylum Pseudomonadota; class Gammaproteobacteria; order Pseudomonadales; family Pseudomonadaceae; genus Pseudomonas; species Pseudomonas lutea. The sequence continues at coordinate 33,431 of NZ_JRMB01000001.1, read as the reverse complement.
GTGAAAGAGATCGAGCGCACCACCAACCACGACGTCAAAGCGATCGAGTACCTGCTCAAGGAGCAGGCAGCCAAGTTGCCGGAGCTGGCCAAGGTCAGCGAGTTCATCCACTTCGCCTGCACCAGCGAAGACATCAACAACCTGTCCCACGCCTTGATGCTGCGTGAGGGCCGCGACACCGTGCTGCTGCCACTGATGCGCCAGATTGCCGAGTCCATTCGCGAACTGGCCATCCGCTTCGCCGACGTGCCGATGCTGTCGCGCACCCACGGTCAGCCAGCGTCGCCGACCAGCCTGGGCAAAGAACTGGCCAACGTCGTGTATCGCCTGGAACGCCAGATTGCCCAAGTCGCTGCCGTGCCGCTGCTGGGCAAGATCAACGGCGCCGTCGGCAACTACAACGCGCATCTGTCGGCGTACCCGGACATCGACTGGGAAGCCAACGCCCGCGCCTTTATCGAAGGCGAGCTGGGCCTGGGTTTCAACCCTTACACCACGCAGATCGAACCGCATGACTACATTGCCGAACTGTTCGATGCGATCGCGCGCTACAACACGATCCTGATCGACTTCGATCGTGACATCTGGGGCTACATCTCCCTGGGCTACTTCAAGCAGCGCACCATCGCTGGTGAAATCGGTTCGTCGACCATGCCGCACAAGGTCAACCCGATCGATTTCGAAAACTCCGAAGGCAACCTCGGTATCGCCAATGCACTGTTCCAGCATCTGGCCAGTAAGTTGCCGATCTCCCGCTGGCAGCGCGACCTGACCGACTCCACCGTGCTGCGCAATCTCGGCGTGGGCTTCGCTCACAGCGTCATTGCGTACGAAGCGAGCCTCAAGGGCATCGGCAAGCTGGAACTCAACGAGCAGAAAATCGCTGCCGACCTGGACGCTTGCTGGGAAGTCCTGGCCGAGCCGATCCAGACGGTCATGCGTCGCTACGACATCGAAAACCCGTACGAGAAGCTCAAGGAGCTGACCCGTGGCAAGGGCATCGGCCCTGAAGCGCTGCAGACCTTCATCGACGGTCTCGACATGCCCGCAGAGGCCAAAGCCGAGCTGAAGAAGCTCACGCCCGCCAACTACATCGGTAACGCGGCGGCGCAGGCCAAGCGCATCTGATCGCACTGCACTCGCTCTGAACGCCCGGCTGAGCCGGGCGTTTTTATTCCCGTAGCAAAAATTCGTTTTTTCAATAGGTTACACATGAATCCTGACATCCCTCTTCAGCTTCTAGGCGGCATCACAGCGCGCGAGTTCCTGCGTGACTACTGGCAGAAGAAACCTTTGCTGATCCGCCAGGCCATTCCGGATTTCCAGAGCCCGATCGACGCTGACGAGCTGGCCGGGCTGGCACTCGAAGAAGAAGTCGAGTCGCGCCTGGTTATCGAGAAAGGCGAGCGCCCATGGGAGCTGCGTCGCGGCCCGTTCGCCGAGGACGAGTTCAGCAAATTGCCTGAGCGCGAGTGGACGCTGCTGGTTCAGGCTGTGGATCAATTCGTTCCGGAAGTCAGCGAACTGCTGGAAAACTTCCGCTTCCTGCCCAGCTGGCGTATCGACGACGTGATGATCAGCTATGCCGCACCGGGCGGCAGCGTCGGTCCGCACTTTGATAACTACGACGTGTTCCTGCTGCAGGGCCATGGCAAGCGTCACTGGCAGATCGGCCAGATGTGCGACGCCGAAAGCCCCCTGCTCACCCACGCCGACCTGCGCATCCTGGCCGACTTCCAGGGCACAGACGAGTGGACGCTGGAGCCGGGCGACATGCTTTACCTGCCGCCGCGGCTGGCCCATTGCGGCGTTGCCGTGAATGAATGCCTGACTTACTCGGTAGGTTTCCGTGCGCCGAGTGCCGCCGAAGTGCTGACCCATTTCACCGACTTCCTCAGCCAGTTCATACCGGATGAGGAACGCTACACCGACGCAGGCGCGCAACCGGTCAGCGATCCGCACCAGATTCAACACGACGCCCTTGATCGCCTTAAAGGTCTGCTGGCCGAGCACATGGGTGACGAGCGCCTGCTGCTGACCTGGTTCGGCCAGTTCATGACCGAGCCTCGTTATCCGGAGCTGGTAGTCGGCCCTGAACTGGCGGAAGAGGAACTGCTCGACAGCCTGGAACAAGGCGCTGTGCTGATCCGCAACCCGAGTGCGCGGCTGGCGTGGTCGGAAGTCGATGACGACCTGCTGCTGTTTGCCAGCGGGCAAAGCCGTCTGCTGCCAGGCCACTTGCGTGAACTGTTGAAAATGATTTGTGCGGCCGATGCGCTGCACATCGACAATCTGGGCCAATGGCTGGCAGATGACGATGGACGTAACCTGCTCTGTGAGCTGGTCAAACAAGGAAGTCTGGGGTTTGCTGATGAATAAGATCCGCGTACGGGTAGCCGACTGGCACAAAGACAACGCTGACATCCGCCGCATTCGCGATGCGGTGTTCGTGTCCGAGCAGTCCGTGCCACCTGAACTGGAATGGGACTCGGAGGACGCAGGCGCCCTGCACTTCCTGGCACTGGAAGGTGACTACGCTGTCGGTACCGCACGCCTTTTGCCAGACGGTGAGTTCGGCCGTTTGTCGGTACTGAAAGACTGGCGCGGCTTGAACGTGGGTGACGCGCTGATTACCGCCATTCTCGACGAAGCCGAGCGTCGCGACCTGAAGCAGCAGCGACTCAGCGCTCAGATTCACGCCACTGCGTTTTACGAACGGTTCGGGTTCACTGTCGTCAGCGACGAGTTTCTCGAAGCCGGCCTGCCCCACGTAGACATGGTGCGCAACTCGCACTGATCAGGCTTCGCGGCCTTTGGCGCCCCGTCGCACGCTTTCGGCAAACCCAGTCGAGAACCGCGCGCCGGGGCGTTTTGCCGTTTGCGATTCAACTTGGTGCTGCGCAGGCCGACAAACTGGCAAACTCGTCGCCTAGACGCGCCCTTGCGGAGACCGAACCGATGTCACTACGCACCCTGCTCGCTTCACTGCTGCTGGCCTGCAGCTTTACGGCCACGGCCGCCACCGAAGTCATTCCTCTGAACTACCGCACCAGCGATGACCTGCTGCCTGCGGTGAAGTCCTTTCTGGGCAACGACGGCAGCGTCAACGCCTATGGCAACAAGCTGATCGTCAACGCCGAGCCCGACAAGATCAGCGAACTGCGCGAGCTGCTCGGCCAACTCGACACCGCCCCCAAGCGACTGATGATCAGCGTCGACACCAGCGACAGCACGGTGCAGAACGATCAGGGTTACTCGGTCAATGGCACCGTGCGTTCCCAGGACGGACGCCTCAGTGCGGACGGTCAGACGCGCATTCAGAACTACGGCACGGTCAGCCGCGACGGTGGCGTACAGCAAGTGCAGGCCAATGAAGGCACCCCGGCGCTGATTCAGGTGGGTCAAAGCATTCCCATCACCTCGGTGCAGTCCGATGGTTATGGTTACCCTCAGACCAACACGCAGTACCGCAATGTGACCCAAGGCTTTTACGTGACCGCGACCGTGACGGGCGACATTGTTCACTTGAGCATCAGCACCAATAACGACCGCATGAGCCAGCAGCAGGCGGACGCGATCAAGGTGCAGAGCACCGACTCCCAGGTCAGCGGCCGACTCGGTCAGTGGATCACCCTTGCCGGGGTCAGCGACCAGTCTCGCGCGGATGAGCGCGGCGTGGTCCGTCGCTACTCCACGCAAGGCCGCAACGACATGCAGCTGCGCGTGAAGGTCGACAGCCTGGATTGAGGCGACATTTTTGATAAGCCACTGAAGCGACGCTCTGCAATCTGTAGGAGCTGGCTTGCTGGCGAACGGTGTCTGTCATTCACCACTGCGGTGGCTGAAAAATGGGTTCGCCAGCAAGCCGGCTCCTACGGATTTTGCCCACGACACGGGTAATCGCCGTCTGCATGGGATCTGTAGGAGCCGGCTTGCTGGCGAACGGTGTCTGTCATTCACCGCTGCGGTGGCTGAAGAATGGATTCGCCAGCAAGCCAGCTCCTACGGTTTTTGCGCGCGACACGGGTAATCGCCGTCTGCATGGGATCTGTAGGAGCCGACTTGCTGGCGAACGGTGTCTGTCATTCACCACTGCGGTGGCTGAAAAATGGGTTCACCAGCAAGCGGGCTCCTACGGTTTCTGCGCACGACACGGGTAATTGCCGTCTGCATGGGATCTGTAGGTGCCGGCTTGCTGGCGAACGGTGTCTGTCATTCACCGCTGCGGTGGCTGAAGAATGGATTCGCCAGCAAGCCGGCTCCTACGGTTTTTGCGCGCGACACGGGTAATCGCCGTCTGCATGGGATCTGTAGGAGCCGACTTGCTGGCGAACGGTGTCTGTCATTCACCGCTGCGGTGGCTGAAAAATGGGTTCGCAAGCAAGCCGGCTCCTACGGTTTCTGCGCACGATACGGGTAATTGCCGTCTGCATGGGATCTGTAGGAGCCGGCTTGCTGGCGAACGGTGTCTGTCATTCACCGCTGCGGTGGCTGAAGAATGGATTCGCCAGCAAGTCAGCTCCTACGGTTTTTGCGCGCGACACGGGTAATCGCCGTCTGCATGGGATCTGTAGGAGCCGACTTGCTGGCGAACGGTGTCTGTCATTCACCGCTGCGGTGGCTGAAAAATGGGTTCGCCAGCAAGCCGGCTCCTACGGTTTCTGCGCACGACACGGGTAATTGCCGTCTGCATGGGATCTGTAGGAGCCGGCTTGCTGGCGAACGGTGTCTGTCATTCACCGCTGCGGTGGCTGAAGAATGGATTCGCCAGCAAGCCGGCTCCTACGGATACGTAAAAGAGCCCGCCTGATCTCTCGCCCTAACCGGTCGCGCCCCACTCGATTATGTAGTGCTCCATCTGCCACTACATCTCGCCTCCAACCCGCGAACACCCAGCACCCACGCTGATTTGCCCTTCCCAGCACCCGCACGCCCTAAACTGACCGCCAAGTCGCATTAGACGGAATATGTAGTGAGGTAAAGAAACCACTACAAAGTGTTTGACGATGCAAAATCCCCGAGGCATGATGGCCTCGCTCCCACTGATCGGAAGCCGCGCAATAAGCCTCCTGATCGCGCCTGAACGAACCACGTTCGCGCCGATTAGCGTCTTTTATGCCCAAAAGGCCGTTTAACGCCTCTGCACATTGATGGCGACCAAACATGAACTGATAAACATGCTTTCCGATTCAGTGAGCAGCCATCAGTGCGCCTCGAAGAAACACCGGCGCCGGCGAAGCAAGGAGCTTCACCTCAATACCCACAAGAGCAAGCAACGAGGTTCATCCCATGGCACTGACACGCGAACAACAAATTGCAGCTATCGAGAAAGACTGGGCCGAGAATCCACGCTGGAAAGGCGTCACCCGCACTTACTCCGCTGCTGACGTCGTCCGCCTGCGTGGCTCGGTTCAGCCGGAACACACGTTCGCCAGGCTGGGCGCTGACAAGTTGTGGAACCTGGTAACCCAGGGCGCCAAGCCGTCGTTCCGTCCGGACAAGGATTTCGTCAACTGCATGGGCGCACTGACGGGAGGCCAGGCCGTGCAGCAAGTCAAAGCGGGCATCCAGGCCATCTATCTGTCTGGCTGGCAAGTAGCAGCTGACAATAACTCGGCCGAGTCGATGTACCCCGATCAGTCGCTCTACCCGGTGGATTCAGTGCCAACCGTGGTCAAACGCATCAATAATTCATTCCGCCGCGCCGATCAGATCCAGTGGAAAGCTGGCAAGAACCCGGGCGATGAAGGCTATATTGATTACTTCGCGCCGATCGTGGCCGATGCCGAAGCCGGTTTTGGCGGCGTGCTCAACGCTTACGAGCTGATGAAAAGCATGATTGAGGCCGGTGCTGCCGGTGTTCACTTTGAGGATCAACTGGCGTCGGTGAAGAAATGCGGCCACATGGGCGGCAAGGTGTTGGTGCCCACTCAGGAAGCCGTGCAGAAGCTGGTGGCGGCTCGCCTGGCCGCTGACGTTGCAGGCGTGCCGACCATCATTCTGGCTCGCACTGACGCCAACGCCGCAGCCCTGCTGACTTCGGACTGCGACCCTTACGATCAGCCATTCGTAACCGGGACCCGCACGCCGGAAGGCTTCTACAAGGTCCGCGCCGGCCTGGATCAGGCGATCGCCCGCGGCCTGGCCTATGCCCCTTATGCGGACCTGATCTGGTGCGAAACCGCCAAACCTGACCTGGATGAAGCGCGCCGCTTCGCCGAGGCGATTAAAAAGGAATATCCGGATCAGCTGCTGTCGTACAACTGCTCTCCTTCCTTCAACTGGAAGAAAAACCTGGACGACGCAACCATCGCCAAATTCCAGCGCGAGCTGTCGGCGATGGGTTACAAGCATCAGTTCATTACGCTGGCAGGCATTCACAACATGTGGCACAGCATGTTCAACCTGGCGCATGACTACGCACGCAATGACATGACTGCCTACGTGAAGCTGCAAGAGCAAGAATTTGCCGACGCTGCGAAAGGCTATACCTTTGTCGCGCACCAGCAGGAGGTGGGCACCGGGTACTTTGATGACATGACCACGGTGATTCAAGGCGGCAAGTCTTCGGTCACTGCACTGACCGGATCGACGGAAGAAGAGCAGTTCCATTAAGCCAGCATTGAAAGCGCTCGGTGCCTATTGACAGGCTCCGCCATGAAAGCCGCCCTAAGGCGGCTTTCTCTATTTGGCTGGATATTAAACCCACTGCAACGGTCAATTATTACCTGATAGACAGTTCAAATTGGCATCACAAAGTTAATTAGGCTCCGTATATCGACCAATGCTCGTCCGCCACATAATTAATTGGAACTTCGTCACACATCCGTGACATCGCTACCCGTCAGGCCCAAATGATATTTATTATCATTTAAACCGCTCTGTTTGCCTGCACAACTCCGCCATAGAGATTTATCCAAAGCGCCCCTCAACGCCCGCCCCTGCTGGGCCAGCGCATGAAAACCATGACCTATCTCATTAATCCTTCAAATAAATTTGATGCAGAAAATTTACTTGCCCTCCTTTTGCACATAAAATCCCGGGATTGGTCGCACTGCGACATATCGTCACTGCTTCTACTTCTTTCAAGCTCAGAGACCCTTGCTCTCTGTTAAGGACTGCCAGCATGCCCGACTCGACAGGATTGATTGCCCACAACTGGGGCTTCGCAGTTTTCCTTCTGGGCGTCGTCGGCCTCTGCGCCTTCATGCTCGGCCTCTCCAGTCTGTTGGGTTCCAAAGCCTGGGGCCGCAGCAAAAACGAACCGTTTGAATCCGGCATGCTGCCTACCGGCGGCGCCCGCTTGCGGCTCTCGGCAAAATTTTATCTGGTCGCGATGCTTTTCGTGATTTTCGACATTGAAGCCCTCTTTCTGTACGCCTGGTCTGTGTCCGTCCGCGAAAGCGGCTGGACCGGCTTCGCCGAAGCGCTCGTTTTCATAGCAATTCTGTTGGCAGGTCTTGTCTACCTATGGCGGGTAGGGGCGCTCGATTGGGCTCCCGTTGGTCGTCGTAACCGGCAGGCGAAGCTAAAACAATGAGGCTTTGGCAATGCAATACAATCTCACCAGGATCAACCCGGATGCTCCTAACGAGCAGTACCCCATCGGCGAACGCGAAGTCGTTTCCGATCCGTTAGAAGACCAAGTCCACAAAAACATCTTCATGGGCAAGCTCGAAGACGTACTGAGCGGTGCTGTCAATTGGGGTCGCAAGAACTCCCTTTGGCCGTACAACTTCGGTCTGTCGTGCTGCTACGTGGAAATGACCACCGCCTTCACGGCGCCCCATGACATCGCGCGCTTCGGTGCAGAGGTCATCCGGGCATCGCCGCGTCAGGCGGATTTCATGGTTATCGCCGGTACACCTTTCCTGAAGATGGCCCCGATCATCCAGCGCCTCTATGAGCAAATGCTGGAGCCGAAGTGGGTTATCTCGATGGGCGCGTGTGCCAACTCCGGTGGCATGTACGACATCTATTCAGTGGTTCAGGGCGTGGATAAATTCCTCCCCGTGGATGTTTATGTGCCCGGCTGCCCGCCCCGTCCAGAGGCATTTCTGCAAGGCTTGATGCTGCTGCAGGAATCCATTGGTCAGGAGCGTCGTCCCCTTTCCTGGGTCGTCGGTGATCAGGGCGTTTATCGCGCCGAGATGCCGTCGCAGAAGGAACAGCGCCGCGAACAGCGTATTGCGGTGACAAACCTGCGCAGCCCCGACGAAGTCTGATCCAGTTTTTCTTTTACAAAAAGAAGCCTGAACCTGGGTTCATTCTGTACGTTGACCGATAGCGATCGAGACCTATGACTGCAGACACCGCTCTGTACATCCCGCCTCACAAGGCTGACGACCAAGAGGTCGTCGTTGAACTCCATAACCGTTTTGGCGCTGACGCGTTCACCGCCCAATCCACCGTCACCGGTCTGCCGGTGCTGTGGGTGCAACGTGCCCGGCTGATCGAGGTCCTGACGTTCCTGCGTCAGTTGCCCAAGCCGTACGTCATGCTTTACGACCTGCACGGCGTGGACGAACGTCTGCGCACCAAGCGTCGCGGCTTGCCGGATGCCGACTTCACGGTGTTCTACCATTTGATGTCGATAGAACGTAACAGCGACGTGATGATCAAGGTCGCGCTGTCCGAAAGCGACCTGAGTATGCCGACCGTAACCGGCATCTGGCCGAACGCCAACTGGTACGAACGTGAAGTGTGGGACATGTTCGGGATCGACTTCCCGGGCCACCCGCACCTGACTCGCATCATGATGCCGCCGACCTGGGAAGGTCATCCGCTGCGCAAGGATTTCCCGGCCCGCGCTACCGAGTTCGACCCGTATAGCCTGACGCTGGCCAAGCAGCAGCTGGAAGAGGAAGCCGCGCGTTTCCGTCCGGAAGACTGGGGCATGAAGCGTTCCGGCACCAACGAGGACTACATGTTTCTCAACCTGGGCCCGAACCACCCTTCGGCCCACGGTGCGTTCCGTATAATCCTGCAGCTGGACGGCGAAGAGATCGTCGACTGCGTTCCCGACATCGGCTACCACCACCGTGGCGCCGAGAAGATGGCCGAGCGCCAGTCGTGGCACAGCTACATCCCGTACACCGACCGCATCGATTACCTCGGCGGCGTGATGAACAACCTGCCGTACGTGCTCTCGGTCGAGAAACTGGCCGGGATCACCGTGCCGGACCGGGTCAACGTCATCCGCATCATGATGTCCGAGTTCTTCCGCATCACCAGCCACCTGCTGTTCCTGGGGACCTATATCCAGGACGTGGGCGCAATGACGCCGGTGTTCTTCACCTTCACCGACCGTCAGCGCGCCTACACCGTGATCGAAGCCGTCACCGGCTTCCGTCTGCACCCGGCCTGGTTCCGTATCGGCGGTGTGGCTCACGACCTGCCCCGCGGCTGGGAAAAGCTCGTCAAGGACTTCATCGACTGGATGCCCAAGCGTCTGGACGAGTACACCAAGGCAGCGCTGCAGAACAGCATCCTTAAAGGTCGTACCGTCGGCGTTGCCGCGTACAACACCAAGGAAGCGCTGGAGTGGGGCGTCACCGGGCCTAGCCTGCGCGCCACGGGCCTGGACTTCGACCTGCGCAAGGCGCGTCCGTATTCGGGTTACGAGAACTTCGAATTCGAAGTGCCCCTGGCCCACGACGGCGACGCCTACGACCGCTGCATGGTCCGCGTCGAAGAGATGCGCCAGAGCCTGAAAATCATCGAGCAGTGCATGCGCAACATGCCGGCCGGCCCGTACAAGGCGGATCACCCGCTGACCACGCCGCCGCCGAAAGAACGCACCCTGCAGCACATCGAAACCCTGATCACGCACTTCCTGCAGGTTTCGTGGGGCCCGGTCATGCCGGCCAACGAATCCTTCCAGATGATCGAAGCGACCAAGGGCATCAACAGTTATTACCTGACGAGCGACGGCGGCACCATGAGCTACCGTACCCGGATTCGCACCCCAAGCTACCCGCACCTGCAGCAGATCCCTTCGGTGATCAAAGGCAGCATGGTCGCGGACTTGATCGCGTACCTGGGTAGTATCGATTTCGTTATGGCCGACGTGGACCGCTAAGCATGAACAGCACGCTTATCCAGACAGACCGTTTCGCCCTGAGCGAATCCGAGCGCTCGGCCATCGAGCACGAAATGCATCACTACGAGGACCCGCGCGCGGCGTCCATCGAAGCCCTGAAAATCGTTCAGAAAGAACGCGGCTGGGTGCCGGACGGCGCCATCTACGCCATCGGCGAAGTGCTGGGCATTCCTGCCAGCGACGTGGAAGGCGTGGCGACGTTCTATAGCCAGATCTTCCGCCAGCCGGTTGGCCGACACATCATCCGCGTGTGCAACAGCATGGTCTGCTTCATTGCCGGCCACGAAGACATCGTGGGCGAAATTCAGAGCTCGCTGGGCATCGGCCTCGGCCAGACCACTGCAGACGGTCGCTTCACCCTGTTGCCGGCCTGCTGCCTGGGCAACTGCGACAAGGCGCCGGCGGTCATGATCGACGACGACACATTCGGCAATCTGCAGCCCGCTGGCGTTGCCCGGCTGCTGGAGGACTACGTATGACCATCACTTCCTTCGGCCCCGCCAACCTGATCACCCGTGCCCCGGAAACCCATCCGCTGACCTGGCGTCTGCGCGATGACGGCGAACCGATCTGGCTCGATGAATACCAGAAGAAAGACGGTTACGCAGCAGCGCGCAAGGCGTTCGCCACGCTGTCGCCTGACGAAATCGTCCAGGCCGTCAAGGACTCTGGCCTCAAGGGTCGCGGCGGCGCAGGCTTCCCCACCGGCGTGAAGTGGGGGCTGATGCCCAAAGACGAATCCATGAACATCCGTTACCTGCTGTGTAACGCCGATGAGATGGAGCCCAACACCTGGAAAGACCGCATGCTGATGGAGCAACAGCCCCATCTGCTGATCGAAGGCATGCTGATCAGCGCCCGCGCGCTGAAGGCCTACCGCGGTTACATCTTCCTGCGCGGCGAATACACCACTGCAGCGGTGCACCTGCGTCGTGCGGTGAAAGAAGCCGAAGCGGCCGGCCTGCTGGGCAAGAATATCCTCGGCAGCGGCTTTGATTTCGAGCTGATCGTGCACACCGGCGCCGGGCGTTATATCTGCGGTGAAGAGACCGCACTGATCAACTCCCTGGAAGGCCGTCGCGCCAACCCGCGCTCCAAGCCGCCCTTCCCCGCCGCTGTGGGCGTGTGGGGCAAGCCGACCTGTGTGAACAACGTCGAAACCCTGTGCAACGTGCCGGCCATCGTCAATAACGGCAACGACTGGTACAAGTCGCTCGCCCGCGAAGGCAGTGAAGACCACGGCACCAAGCTGATGGGCTTCTCCGGCAAGGTGAAGAATCCCGGCCTGTGGGAACTGCCGTTCGGTCTCCCGGCTCGCGAGCTGTTTGAAGACTACGCTGGCGGCATGCGCGACGGCTTCAAACTCAAGTGCTGGCAGCCCGGCGGCGCTGGTACGGGCTTCCTGTTGCCTGAGCACCTCGATTGCCAGTTCTACGCCGGCGGCGTGGCCAAGGTGGGCACCCGGATGGGTACCGGCCTGGCGATGGCGGTGGACGACAAGGTCAATATGGTTTCGCTGTTGCGCAACATGGAAGAGTTTTTCGCGCAGGAGTCGTGCGGTTTCTGCACGCCGTGCCGCGACGGCTTGCCGTGGAGCGTGAAGATGCTGCGCGCCCTCGAAAACGGCCAGGGTCAACCGGGCGATATCGAGACGCTGCTGGGGTTGGTCAACTTCCTCGGCCCAGGCAAAACCTTCTGCGCCCACGCACCGGGCGCCGTTGAACCACTGGGCAGCGCGATCAAGTACTTCCGGCCGGAATTCGAGGCAGGCATCGCACCAACACGTGCGGGCGACCTCAATCAGGTCATCAGCCCGACCATGGTCGGCGCATAACACGATAAACGGTCGGCGGCTCATAAGGCCGCCTTCCTGCATCCGACGACGCCGCGAGGCTGTTTGAGTCGGATGCCACCGAGATTCCATTAGCCACGCCCGCTGACACCGGGCCAACGAAGATCTTTGAACCATGGCCACTATCCACGTAGACGGCAAAGCGCTCGAAGTCGATGGCGCAGACAACCTGTTACAGGCATGTCTGTCGCTGGGCCTCGACATCCCTTATTTCTGCTGGCATCCGGCACTTGGCAGTGTTGGCGCCTGTCGCCAGTGCGCAGTCAAGCAGTACACCGACGAGAACGACACCCGCGGTCGTATCGTGATGTCCTGCATGACGCCCGCCACTGACAACACCTGGATCTCCATCGACGACGACGAATCCAAGGCGTTTCGCGCCAGCGTCGTTGAATGGCTGATGACTAACCACCCGCACGACTGCCCGGTCTGCGAGGAAGGTGGTCACTGCCATTTGCAGGACATGACGGTGATGACCGGCCACAACGAGCGCCGGTATCGCTTTACCAAACGCACCCATCAGAATCAGGAACTGGGGCCGTTCATCGCGCATGAGATGAACCGCTGCATCGCCTGCTACCGCTGCGTGCGCTTTTATAAAGACTACGCCGGCGGCACCGACCTCGGTGTATTCGGCGCCCACGACAACGTGTACTTCGGTCGCGTCGAAGACGGCACGCTGGAAAGCGAGTTCTCCGGCAACCTCACCGAGGTCTGCCCGACCGGTGTATTCACCGACAAGACCCACTCCGAGCGCTACAACCGGAAATGGGACATGCAGTTCTCGCCAAGCATCTGCCACGGCTGCTCCAGCGGCTGCAACATCAGCCCGGGCGAGCGTTATGGCGAAATTCGCCGTATCGAGAACCGCTACAACGGGTCGGTGAACCAGTACTTCCTCTGCGACCGTGGCCGTTTCGGTTATGGCTACGTCAATCGCAAGGACCGTCCACGCCAGCCGCTGGCGCAAGGCGTCAAGCTGAGCCTGGATGCCGCGCTGGACAAGGCAGCTGACCTGCTGCGCGGGCGCAACATCGTCGGCATCGGTTCGCCGCGTGCCAGCCTCGAAAGCAACTTCGCCCTGCGCGAACTGGTCGGCGCCGAGCATTTCTATTCGGGTATCGAAGCGGGTGAGCTGGAGCGTCTGCGCCTGATTGCACAAGTGCTGAAAGACAGCCCGCTGCCAATTCCTACGCTGCGTGAAGTCGAAGAGCACGACGCAGTGTTCATTCTCGGCGAAGACGTGACTCAGACGGCTGCACGCATGGCTCTCGGCCTGCGTCAGTTGGTCAAGAACAAAGCCGAAGACATGGCCGCTGCGATGAAAGTCCAGCCATGGCTCGACGCCGCCGTCAAAAACATCGGCCAGCACGAACTGAACCCGCTGTTCATCGCCAGCCTGACGGATACACGTCTGGATGACATCGCTGAAGAATGCGTGCACGCCTCGCCTGACGATCTGGCTCGCATCGGTTTCGCGGTGGCTCACGCCATCGACCCAAGCGCTCCGGCGGTCATCGGTCTGGACGCAGAAGCACTGGAGCTCGCCGAGCGCATCGCCGCAGCACTTCTGGAAGCCAAGCGTCCACTGATCGTGTCGGGCGCCTCGCTGGGCTCGAACGCAGTGATCGAAGCCGCTGCCAACATCGCCAAAGCCCTGAAGCTGCGCGACAAGCAAGGCTCGTTGAGCCTGATCGTGCCGGAAGCCAACAGCATGGGCTTGACCCTGTTCGGTGGCGACTCGGTCGATGCCGCACTGCAGGCGGTGATCTCGGGCAACGCCGACGCCATCGTGGTACTGGAAAACGACTTGTTCACCCGTGTCGACGCCGCGACGGTCAACGCGGCATTGAACGCCGCCAAAGTGGTCATCGTGGCCGATCATCAGAAGACCGCCACCACCGACCGCGCCCACCTGGTGCTGCCGGCCGCGAGCTTTGCCGAGGGTGACGGTACGCTGGTCAGCCAGGAAGGCCGCGCTCAGCGCTTCTTCCAGGTCTTTGACCCAACTTATCTGGATGCCGGCATTCTGGTGCACGAAGGCTGGCGCTGGCTGCACGCCCTGCGCGCCACGCTGTTGAACCAGCCAATTGACTGGACTCAGCTTGACCATGTCACTGCGGCCTGTGCCGCAAGCACGCCGCAACTGGCCGGCATCGTCGGTGCCGCGCCTTCTGCTGCGTTCCGTATCAAGGGTCTGAAACTGGCTCGCGAACCGCTGCGTTACAGCGGCCGTACGGCCATGCGCGCCAACATCAGCGTGCACGAGCCGCGCACGCCACAGGACAAGGACACTGCGTTCGCGTTCTCGATGGAAGGTTATTCAGGCTCGGCCGAACCGCGTTCGCAGGTGCCGTTTGCCTGGTCGCCGGGCTGGAACTCGCCACAGGCGTGGAACAAGTTCCAGGACGAAGTCGGCGGTCACATACGCGCGGGTGATCCGGGCGTACGCCTGATCGAAAGCACGGGCGACAGACTGAGCTGGTTTGCCAACGTGCCGCGCGCGTTCTCTCCTGCCCAGGGCACCTGGCAGGTCGTGCCGTTCTACCACCTGTTCGGCAGCGAGGAGACCTCCTCTAAAGCCGCACCGGTTCAGGAGCGCATTCCGCAGGCATACGTTGCCCTGGCGAAGTCAGAAGCGGACCGCCTGGGTGTCAACGACGGTGCCCTGCTCAGCCTGAGCGTGGCCGGCCAGACCCTGCGTCTGCCGCTGCGCATCAGCGAAGAGTTGGGCGCGGGCCTTGTGGCATTGCCGTCCGGTCTGGCCGGCATTCCTCCGGCTCTGTTCGGCAAAACCGTTGACGCGCTGCAGGAGGCCGCCCTATGACCTGGTTTACCCCTGAAGTGATCGACTCGATCATCGCTGTCGTCAAGGCCATCGTGGTGCTGCTTGCCGTGGTGGTCTGCGGCGCGTTGCTCAGCTTCGTCGAACGTCGTCTGCTGGGCTGGTGGCAGGACCGTTACGGTCCGAACCGCGTTGGCCCCTTCGGCATGTTTCAGATCGCTGCCGACATGCTGAAGATGTTCTTCAAGGAAGACTGGAATCCGCCGTTCGTTGACCGGGTGATCTTCACCCTGGCGCCGGTAGTGGCCATGAGCGCTCTGCTGATCGCCTTCTCGGTCATCCCGGTCACCCAGACCTGGGTGGTCGCCGACCTGAACATCGGGCTGCTGTTCTTCTTCGCCATGGCCGGTCTGTCGGTCTATGCGGTGTTGTTCGCCGGTTGGTCATCGAACAACAAGTACGCCCTGCTGGGCAGCTTGCGGGCTTCGGCGCAGACCGTGTCCTATGAGGTGTTCCTCGGCCTGTCGTTGATGGGGATCGTGGTGCAGGTCGGCTCGTTCAACATGGGCGACATCGTCAAATACCAGGCCGATCATCTGTGGTTCATCATTCCGCAGTTCTTCGGCTTCTGTACGTTCTTCATCGCTGGCGTCGCCGTGACTCACCGTCACCCGTTCGACCAGCCGGAAGCCGAACAGGAACTGGCCGACGGTTACCACATTGAATACGCAGGCATGAAGTGGGGGATGTTCTTCGTCGGCGAGTACATCGGGATCATCCTGATTTCGGCGCTGCTGGTGACCCTGTTCTTCGGCGGTTGGCACGGCCCGTTCGATATCCTGCCGCAACTGTCTTTCATGTGGTTTGCCTTGAAAACCGCGTTCTTCATCATGCTGTTCATCCTGTTGCGTGCTTCGATCCCTCGTCCGCGTTATGACCAGGTGATGGATTTCAGCTGGAAGTTCTGCTTGCCACTGACCCTGATCAATTTGCTGGTGACCGCTGCGGTCGTCCTGGCGGCTCAGTGAGGATTTGACCCATGTTCAAATATATTGGCGACATCGTTAAGGGTACGGGTACGCAGCTGCGCAGCCTGATCATGGTCTTTGGCCATGGCTTCCGTAAGCGTGACACCCTGCAGTATCCAGAGGAGCAGGTGTATCTGCCGCCGCGCTACCGCGGTCGTATTGTCCTGACCCGCGACCCCGACGGCGAAGAGCGCTGCGTGGCCTGTAACCTGTGTGCCGTCGCCTGCCCGGTAGGCTGCATCTCGCTGCAAAAAGCCGAAACCGATGACGGACGCTGGTACCCGGAGTTCTTCCGTATCAACTTCTCGCGCTGCATTTTCTGCGGGATGTGCGAGGAAGCTTGCCCGACCACCGCGATCCAGCTGACACCGGATTTCGAGATGGCCGAGTTCAAACGTCAGGATCTGGTGTACGAGAAGGAAGATCTGCTGATCTCCGGTCCCGGCAAGAACCCTGATTACAACTTCTACCGCGTTGCGGGGATGGCCATCGCCGGCAAGCCGAAAGGCGATGCACAGAACGAAGCCCAGCCCATCAACGTCAAGAGCTTGCTGCCTTAAGGAAGAAAGATGGAATTCGCTTTCTATTTCGCATCCGGCATCGCTGTGGTGGCCACCCTTCGGGTGATCACCAACACGAACCCGGTGCACGCCCTGCTCTACCTGATCATTTCGCTGATCGCCGTGGCCATGACGTTCTTCAGTCTCGGCGCACCGTTCGCCGGCGCGCTTGAAGTGATCGCCTACGCTGGCGCCATCATGGTGCTGTTCGTCTTCGTGGTGATGATGCTGAACCTGGGCCCGGCCTCGGTTCAACAGGAACGCGCGTGGCTCAAGCCCGGCATCTGGCTTGGCCCGATTCTGCTGGGCGGCCTGCTGCTGGCGGAGTTGATCTATGTGCTGTTCGCCAACTCCACAGGCGCTTCCATTGGTCACACCACGGTGGACGCCAAAGCGGTGGGCATCAGCCTGTTTGGCCCTTACCTGCTGGTTGTCGAACTCGCCTCGATGCTGCTGCTTGCGGCAGCCGTGACGGCGTTCCATGTCGGCCGCAACGAGGCGAAGGAGTAACGCCATGAACTCAGCAATCCCTCTGGAACATGGCCTGGCGGTCGCCGGTATCCTGTTCTGCCTCGGCCTGGCGGGCCTGTTGGTACGCCGCAACATTCTGTTCGTGTTGATGAGCCTGGAAGTGATGATGAACGCAGCCGCTCTGGCTTTTGTCGTAGCGGGCAGCCGCTGGGCTCAGCCTGACGGCCAGATCATGTTCATTCTGGTGATCAGCCTTGCCGCAGCCGAGGCCAGTATTGGCCTGGCGATCCTGCTGCAGCTGTATCGCCGCTTCCACACTCTCGATATCGACGCTGCCAGCGAGATGCGCGGATGAACCTACTCTTTTTAACCTTCGTTTTCCCTCTGGTCGGCTTTCTGCTGCTGTCGTTCTCGCGCGGCAAATGGTCAGAGAACCTGTCTGCCTTGATCGGCGTGGGCTCGATTGGCCTGTCGGCCATTGTCGCCGCTTACGTGATCTGGCAATTCAACGTGTCGCCGCCAGAAGGCGGTCACCTGACCATGGTGCTGTGGCGCTGGATGTCGGTAGACGGTTTCGAGCCCAACTTCGCCCTGTATGTCGATGGCCTGTCCATCACCATGCTGGGCGTCGTGGTCGGCGTCGGCTTCCTCATCCACCTGTTCGCCTCGTGGTACATGCGTGGCGAAGACGGCTATTCGCGCTTCTTCGCCTACACCAACCTGTTCATTGCCAGCATGTTGTTCCTGATCCTGGGCGACAATCTGCTGTTCATCTACTTCGGTTGGGAAGGCGTGGGCCTGTGCTCGTACCTGTTGATCGGTTTCTATTACAGCAACCGCAACAACGGCAACGCGGCCCTGAAAGCCTTCATCGTGACCCGCATCGGCGACGTGTTCATGGCCATCGGCCTGTTCATCCTGTTCCAGCAGCTGGGTACGTTGAACATTCAGGAACTGCTGGTTCGTGCGCCACAGCACTTCAAGGTCGGTGACTTCTGGATTGTATTGGCCACGCTGATGCTGCTGGGTGGTGCTGTCGGTAAATCCGCTCAGCTGCCGCTGCAAACCTGGCTGGCAGATGCAATGGCCGGTCCTACGCCGGTTTCAGCGCTGATCCACGCCGCGACCATGGTGACGGCAGGTGTTTACCTGATTGCGCGGACCCACGGTCTGTTCATTCTGGCGCCGGACATCCTCCATCTGGTAGGCATTGTTGGTGGCGTGACCCTGGTGCTGGCGGGTTTCGCAGCCCTGGTGCAGACCGACATCAAACGTATCCTTGCCTACTCGACCATGAGCCAGATCGGCTACATGTTCCTGGCACTGGGTGTGGGTGCGTGGGACGGCGCGATCTTCCACCTGATGACCCACGCTTTCTTCAAGGCACTGTTGTTCCTTGCGTCCGGTGCGGTGATCGTTGCCTGCCATCACGAGCAGAACATCTTCAAGATGGGCGGACTGTGGAAGAAACTGCCGTTGGCCTACGCGAGCTTCATCGTCGGCGGCGCTGCGCTGTCAGCGTTGCCGCTGGTCACGGCGGGCTTCTATTCCAAGGACGAGATCCTTTGGGAAGCCTTCGCCAGCGGTCATCAGTATCTGCTCTATGCCGGTCTGGTCGGTGCGTTCATGACCTCGCTCTATACCTTCCGCCTGATCTTCATTGCCTTCCACGGCGAAGCGAAGACCGAAGCCCACGCCGGCCACGGGATTTCCCACTGGTTGCCGCTGGGTGTGCTGATCGTGCTTTCGACGTTCATCGGCGCCTGGATTCATCCGCCACTGGCCGGTGTATTGCCCCAAAGCGCGGGCCATGCCGGCGGTGAAGCCAAGCACAGCCTGGAAATCGCCTCGGGCGCCATCGCGCTGGCGGGTATCCTCCTGGCCGCCGTGTTGTTCCTCGGCAAGCGTCGTCTGGTCACTGCCATCGCCAACAGCGGCCCGGGTCGTTTCCTGTCCGCGTGGTGGTTTGCAGCGTGGGGCTTTGATTGGGTGTACGACGTGCTGTTCGTCAAACCTTATCTGGCTATCAGCCGCATGCTGCGTAGCGATCCGCTCGACCACACCATCGGCCTGATTCCGCGTCTGGTCAAAGCCGGCAATGGCTTGATGACCCGCACCGAATCCGGTCAGCTCCGCTGGTACGCCGCTTCGATCGCCGCAGGTGCCGTACTGGTACTCGGCGCGATTGTGCTGGTCTGATGAGTCGATATGACATGAACCTTGCGACTTTGCGAAAGGAATTGAGCCCGTCATGATTCTGCCTTGGCTAATCCTGATCCCCTTCATCGGCGGCCTGCTGTGCTGGCAAGGTGAGCGCTTCGGCCCTACCCTGCCGCGCTGGATAGCGCTGTTGACCATGTCTCTCGAGACGATTCTGGGCCTGTGGCTCTGGAGCACCGGTACTTTTACCTATGCACCTGCCCCGGGCGCCGATCCCACCTGGGCGCTTGAATTCAAGCTGCAGTGGATTCAGCGCTTCGGCATCAGCGTGCATCTGGCGCTGGACGGTCTGTCCCTGCTGATGATCCTGCTGACCGGCCTGCTGGGTATCCTCTCGGTACTCTGCTCATGGAAAGAGATCCAGCGTAACGTTGGCTTCTTCCACTTGAACCTGATGTGGATTCTGGGCGGCGTCGTCGGCGTGTTCCTCGCCATCGACCTGTTCATGTTCTTCTTCTTCTGGGAAATGATGCTGGTGCCGATGTATTTCCTCATCGCGCTCTGGGGTCATAGTTCGGCAGATGGCAAGAAGACCCGAATCTACGCGGCGACCAAGTTCTTCATCTTCACTCAGGCCAGTGGTCTGATCATGTTGGTGGCGATCCTGGGTCTGGTGCTGGTGCACTTCAACCAGACCGGCGTGATCACTTTCGGCTACGCAGACCTGCTGAAAACCAAGCTCTCCAACGGGACCGAATACATCCTGATGCTGGGCTTCTTCATCGCGTTTGCGGTGAAGCTGCCGATCGTGCCGCTGCACTCCTGGTTGCCTGACGCTCACGCCCAGGCGCCCACCGCAGGTTCTGTCGACTTAGCGGGTATCCTGCTGAAGACCGCTGCTTACGGTTTGCTGCGTTTCGCCCTGCCGTTGTTCCCGAACGCTTCGGCAGAGTTTGCGCCGATCGCCATGACCCTGGGCCTGATCGGTATTTTCTACGGCGCCTTCCTGGCGTTCGCGCAAACCGACATCAAGCGTCTGATCGCGTTTTCCAGCGTTTCGCACATGGGCTTCGTGCTGATCGGTATCTACTCCGGTAGCCAGCAGGCGCTGCAGGGTGTCGTGGTTCAGATGCTTGCCCACGGTCTGTCGGCAGCTGCGCTGTTTATCCTCAGCGGCCAGTTGTATGAGCGCCTGCACACTCGCGACATGCGTGAAATGGGCGGCTTGTGGAGCAAGATCGCTTATCTGCCTGCCATCAGCCTGTTCTTCGCTGCGGCGTCTCTGGGCTTGCCAGGCACCGGTAACTTTGTCGGTGAGTTCCTGATCCTTATCGGCAGCTTTGTCAGCGCCCCGTGGATCACCGCCATCGCCACCACTGGTCTGGTATTCGGCTCGGTTTACTCGCTGATCATGATCCATCGCGCCTACTTCGGCCCGGCCAAATCGGACGCGGTCTACAACGGCATGGACAATCGGGAACTGATCATGGTGCTGGGTCTGGCGGTGCTGTTGGTGCTGCTGGGCGTTTACCCGCAGCCGATCCTCGACACCTCTTCGGCGACCATGCATGGCGTGCAGCAATGGCTCGGCACCGCCTTCACTCAACTCGCTTCGGCCCGGTAAGAGCGCTATGGACCTGACGATTCAACACTTTATTGCGCTGGCGCCGCTGCTGATTACCAGCATCACCATTGTGGTGGTGATGCTGGGCATCGCATGGCGTCGCAATCACTCGCAATCATTCCTGCTGACAGTAGCGGGACTCAACCTGGCTTTGCTGTCGATCTACCCGGCGCTGAAAGTTGCGCCACTGGTGGTTACGCCATTGCTGCAGATCGACAGCTTTGCCTGCCTGTACATGGGCATCATTCTGGTGTCGACACTGGCCTGCGTTACCTTGGCTCACGCCTATCTGGGTGAAGGCAAGGCGGGCTATCCGGGCAACCGCGAAGAGCTTTACCTGCTGATCCTGATGGCTGCGGCCGGTGGGCTGGTGCTGGTCGCCGCGCAACACCTGGCAAGCCTGTTCATCGGTCTGGAACTGCTATCGGTGCCGGTCTACGGTCTGGTCGCCTACGCCTTCTTCAACAAGCGCTCGCTGGAAGGCGGCATCAAGTACATGGTGCTCTCGGCCGCCGGCTCGGCGTTCCTGCTGTTCGGTATGGCGCTGCTGTATGCCGAATCCGGCAGCCTGGGCTTCAGTGAAATCGGCAAGGCCATCGCGGCCACCGGTATGCCAAGCCCGATCGCAAGCCTGGGGCTGGGCATGATGCTGGTAGGGTTGGGTTTCAAGCTGTCGCTGGTGCCGTTCCACTTGTGGACACCGGACGTGTACGAAGGCGCCCCTGCCCCTGTGGCAGCGTTCCTCGCTACGGCCAGTAAAGTGGCGGTGTTCGGCGTGCTGGTTCGCCTGTTCCAGATCTCCCCTGCGGCCACCAGCGGTGTGCTGACGGATGTGATGTCGGTCATTGCCGTGGCGTCGATCATCGTTGGTAACCTGCTGGCACTGACGCAGAACAACCTCAAGCGGCTACTCGGTTACTCGTCCATCGCGCACTTCGGCTATCTGATGATTGCGATGGTCGCGAGCAAAGGCATGGCAGTCGAGGCGATCAACGTCTACCTGGTGACTTACGTACTGACCAGCCTGGGCGCATTCGGTGTGGTAACGCTGATGTCCTCGCCTTACAGCGGCCGTGACGCCGACGCGATGTTTGAATATCGCGGTCTGTTCTGGCGTCGTCCGTACCTGACGGCGGTGCTGACCGTGATGATGCTGTCGCTGGCAGGTATTCCGCTGACGACGGGCTTCATCGGCAAGTTCTACATCATCGCGACCGGCGTCGAAGCGCACCTGTGGTGGTTGACCGGTACGCTGGTCGTGGGCAGTGCCATCGGCCTGTTCTACTACCTGCGGGTGATGGTGACCCTGTACCTGCAAGACTCCAAGATCCAGCGCCATGACGCGCCGTTCAACTGGGCCCAGCGTGCAGGCGGTGTAATGCTGTTGGGGATTACGCTGCTGGCGTTCTTCCTGGGCGTCTACCCGCAGCCGCTGCTGACCCTGGTGGGCCATGCTGGTTTGTGATGGTTGAGTGATGCACAAAAAACCCTGCCTTCGAGCAGGGTTTTTTATGGCTTTGATTTAGTAGGTCTCTATAACGGCAGGCGCCCTTGATCTTGACCCAGCGCCCCCATGGCCTCTAAAGAATCAACCGGGCAATCGAACTGTCTTTTTGTCACCGGTAAACAACGCCCATGTCGACATGAACAACGCCGCTACCATCGGCCCGATCACAAAACCGTTCAGCCCGAACACCGCCATGCCCCCCAGTGTCGAGATCAGTATCAGATAATCCGGCATCCGCGTGTCCTTGCCGACCAGGATCGGACGCAACACGTTGTCCACCAGCCCGATCACGAATACGCCGAACAACCCCAGCACCACGCCCTGCCAGATCATCCCGCTGAGCAGGAAGTACAAAGCGACCGGTGCCCATACAATCCCCGCTCCTACCGCCGGCAGCAGCGACAGAAAGGCCATCATCACCGCCCACAAGAGTGCGCTGGGGATGTCCAGAATCCAGAAGATGAATCCGCCCAATGCCCCTTGTGTGATCGCCACCACCACGTTGCCTTTGACGGTGGCGCGGACGACCCGGGTAAACTTCAACTGCAGGCGTCGCTTCTGCGGCTCGGCCAAGGGAATGGCGATGCGGATCTTGCGGGTGAGCTCTTGACCGTCGCGCAAGAAAAAGAACAGCAAGTACAGCATGATGAAAAAACTGACGACGAAATCAAACGTGCCCTGACCGAAGCTGAACGCCTGCGTCGCCAGGTAGTTACTGCCCTGCATCGCACTTTTCGCGATCTTGTCGCGCAGTCCGTTGAAATCCCCCATGCCCAGGCGATCAAGCCAATGCTGCACATACGGTGGCAGCAGCACTTTAAACTCAGCCAGGTATTTGGCGATGTCCAGCTGCCCGCTTTCCACGTTCTTGTAGAGCGTCGCGCCCTCCTGAACCATCAGCGCCGCAATGACGATCACCGGGAGGATCGCAATGATCAGACAGATCATTAGCGTGCATAACGAAGTGAGGTTTCGCTGCCAGCCGAAACGGGCCAGCAGACGGCGCTGCAGCGGCGCGAAGATGATGCCGAGGATCACCGCCCAGAAAACCGCGCCATAGAATGGCAGCAGGATCCAGATGAACGCGATGGTCACCAGCACCAGGAGAAGCAGCAGGGTTTTGTTTTGCAGCGAAGTGTCGTTCATGTTCCGTCCATGTCAGTAAGCCGGGCCAAGCACATGGCCTGATGCTTAGTCAGCCAATCGCCGCAGGAGTGCCGCGCCGCAGGTAGAGCAACATGGAGTAGGCGGCGCGGGCAGGACCTGTGAAAGTCCTGCCCGACGGTCCTAGATTCTGAACTGCCTGACCAGTTGGCCAAGCCGCTGGTTCAGCGCTGTAAGGTTGCGAGACGTGGAAGCGCTGTGGCGGGTTTCATCAGCTACGCTTTCGACCGCCACGGCGATCTGGTGAACGCTGCGGTTGATCTCTTCGGCCACCGCCGTCTGCTCTTCAGCGGCACTGGCGATCTGTGCGTTCATGGCATTGATGGTACCGATCAGCTGACCGATCGTGTCCAGCGACGCACCGGCTTCGTTGGCGCGCGCAGAGGTCCCGTCACCCGCTTCACTGGAACGCCGCATCGCTTGCACCGCACCTTGGGTGCCCTGCTGCAAGCGATCAATCATGCCCTGGATTTCCTGAGTGCTTTGTTGCGTGCGGCTGGCCAGCGCTCTTACTTCATCGGCCACCACCGCAAAACCACGACCGGCCTCCCCCGCCCGGGCTGCCTCAATGGCGGCGTTGAGGGCCAGCAGGTTGGTCTGATCCGCGATGGAACGAATCACCCCAAGGACGCCGACGATGGATGACACGTCATTCTGCAGGCTGTCCAGCGAAGTACCGCTGTTGCGGATGTCGTTCACCAGCGCATGAATCTGCTGGATGCTACCATCGACCACGCGTTTGGCCGCCTGACCTTCGGCATCGGTTTGCTGCGCGGCCACCGAAGCGCCCTGCGCGCTTTTGGCGACTTCCTGCGCGGCGGCGGACATCTGATTGATCGCGGTCGCGACTTGATCGGTCTCGTGACGCTGCCGCTCCATGGCCTGCTCCGAGCGCTGCGCCTGATCCGTTACCTCACCGACAAGCCCGGTCAACTGCGCCGTCATCTCGGCAATCTGCCGGACCATCCCATGAATCTTGTCGACAAAGCGATTGAAGGATCCGGCCAACTCTCCAAGCTCGTCTTGGGACGTCACAGCGAGACGCTGGGTAAGATCGCCCTCACCGGCCGCGATGTCGTCAAGATTGGCCTTCATCAGACGCAATGGGCGCAGGATTCCGCCGGCGATCCAGAAGCCAATCGCCGCGATGATCACTAGCACCAGCAACGTGATGCCGATGATGGTGACAAGCATGTCTTGCCGGCGTTCAGCCGCGTTCTTCTGCAGCTCCAGCACTTTGGCGTCGATATTGTCCAGGTTGATCGAAGAACCGAAAGCCATGTCCCATTTGGGCAAATACTCGGTGTAACCGAGCTTGGGCACCAGTTCACTCGAGCCTGGGAGTGCGGACGAGTATTCCAGATAATGGGTACCCGCTTTCGCAACATCCACCAGCCCCGCATTCACGAAAACGCCCTTCGGATCGCGGGCATCCTTGAAGCTCTTGCCAATGCCGTCCGGGCTGTTGCCTTTGAACAGCCTTACCGCTTGGGAATCGTAACCAAAGAAGTACCCGTCCTTGGCGTAGTTGACTTGCGACAGCATCTTGATCACCTGCGCTCGGGCTTCCATATCGCCGGGCGCAGACGCGTCGTAGAGCGGCTTGATCGTGCCCATCGCTACGGCGACATAACTCTGCAACGTCGCCTTGGCCTCCGAGAGCAAGTGCTGCCGGGTTTCTTCAACCTCGCGCTTGCCCTGCTCACGAAGCATAACGATGGTGCTCGCGCTGATGATCAGCGCGAACATCAACACTGGCAGCACCGCGAGCGAAAGTACTTTGGCTTTGAGATTTAGCCGCATAGGAGTCATGACCCTTTGTTCTTGTGTGTAGCGCCGTTGGGGTTTCCTAAGGGTTAACGGCCCGGCGCACAAAAAGTTGAGGTCAGGTCAACGGGGGCACGCTTTCGGAAGCAGACAACTGTGGGCTGTGTCGCTCAGGTAGATCAATTCGCACTTGCAGGCCGCCCATGGGGCTGTCCAGCAATTGAATCTGCCCGCCCCACGCCTCAACAATGTCTTTGACGATACCCAGGCCCAGGCCATGGCCGGTCACCTGCTCATCCAGGCGATTGCCGCGGCCAAGCACCTCATCGCGATGCTGCGAGGGAATACCCGGGCCATCGTCGTCTATCATCAGCCAGTAACCCTCCCCGGCTGGGGTGATGGTCAGGCTGACCAGGCTGTCCGCCCACTTGCAGGCGTTATCCATGACATTGCCCAACAATTCGAGAATGTCTTCTCGATCCCAAGGCAGGAATAGACCCTCGGCCATTTCGCAGCGCAAATCGAGATGCTCGCCGTGAATCATCCGCAACGTATCAAGCAATCCGGGCACTTCCGCTGTGCAATCAAACCGTGCGCCCGGCAACGCATCGCCGGATAAACGTGCGCGGTTGAGTTCTCGTTCGAGGCGCTGCTGGATATGCTGCAACTGATCGCGCAGCGTAGCGCGCACGTGCGGATGCTCGGTCAGCTTGTCACCTTCGGCTAGGCTCATCAGCACGGCAAGCGGCGTCTTTAGCGCATGGCCCAGGTTGCCAAGGGCGTTGCGGGATCGCTTGAGACTGTCCTCGGTGTGGGCCAGCAGGTGATTGATCTGGGCGACCAGCGGTTCAAGCTCCACCGGTACCCGGTCGTCCAGCTGCGAGCGCTGCCCCTGTTGCAGCTGAAATATCTGCTCCCGGGCTCGATCCAGCGGGCGCAGCGCTCGCCTGACCGTTACCCGCTGTAGCACAAGAATCAGGACGAGAGCCATGAGGCCCAACCCGAGGCCGATGCGTTGAACCAGCGCAAAGCTGTCACGTACAGGCGTGTAGTCCTGAGCGACGGTGATAGAAATGGTCTGGCCAAACTTGCGGTAATCGGTGTGCAGCAGCAACAGCGACTGGTTGGTCTTTTCCAGCGCAAGGTCGGCATGCAGACCAGGCTGGCCTGGGTAAGGCAGTTCCACATCCCACAACGAACGCGAACGCCAATGGCCCTGGGCAAGATCAACTCGGAAGTAGTGCCCCGAATAGGGACGCAGATAGCCGGGGGAAAGCCGATGCTCGTCGAGTTCCAGACCATCGGGGCCTCGTACCAAGGCCACCAACAGTGACTCGCTCTCGTTACGCAGCCCGGATTCAAGATAGCGCTGCAAGCCTATTTCGAAGAGCCACAGGCTTATTTGTGCCAAGACCAGCCCAACTATCAGCAGCACACTGACAAGGCCCAGACTCAGCCGCCGCTGAATCGACTTCACTCGCCCGTCCCGGCAAACCGATAACCCTGCCCCCGTCGCGTCTCGACCACCGCACGCCCGAGCTTGCGCCTGAGATGATTGACGTGAACCTCAATAACATTTGAGTCGCGCTCGTTCTCGCCATCGTACAGATGTTCGGCCAAGTGGCTTTTGGACAGAATCTGCCCCGGATGCAGCATAAAGTAACGCAGCAGACGAAACTCCGCAGACGTCAACTGGATCTCTTCGTCGTCGCGACTGACGCATTGGCGGCCTTCGTCGAGGTGCAGGCCAGACGCTTCGAGTCTTGGCTGATTGGCCAGACCGCGCACACGGCGAAGCAGCGACTGCAGACGCAGCTGAAGCTCTTCAGGGTGGAAAGGTTTGGTCAGGTAATCATCCGCGCCCGCTTTGAGGCCTTCGATGCGTTCAGCCCAGGAAGCGCGCGCGGTCAGAATAAGTACGGGTGTGGACAATCCACTTGCGCGCCATTTTTGCAGGACTTCAAGCCCGGGAATCCCGGGAAGCCCCAGATCAAGGACAATCAGGTCGTAAGGCTCTGTTGTCCCTTGATGAATGGCGTCCCGGCCATCGGCCAACCAGTCGATCGCATAGCCCTGTCGGCCAAGCGTGCTGATGAGCTCATCCGCCAAGGGAACGTGATCCTCTACCAATAGCAAACGCATCAATCGTCTTCCTTGTCTTGCAGCAGGTGACTGTCACCGGCATCGAACTTCAACTCACGTACGACATGATCGGCGGTCAATAACTCGATCTCATACACCAGAGCCCCGTGTTTTTCCTCCAGCTCGGCTTCCAGCAGTTTGGAACCGGGATAGCGCCCGAGCGCTTGATCGATGAACTGTTCAAGAGGAAGAATGACCCCCTTCCTTCGTAGTTCGAGCACCTCGTCCTGATTGAGATCCCGAGCAAAGCCACTTAGGCTCTGAGTGACCGCGCATGCGGCCACTACGCAGTAAACGAAACGCCTGGCGGGACGCTTACCGGATGTCATCACGCGTCCTGATGATCTTTGAGTACCTGGCCACTAACGGCGTCGACTTCGACATCCCACTCGACACCCTGGGCGTCACGCAGCTCGATCTGGTAAACGTATTTGCCATATTCCTGTTCCAGCTCAGTGTCTGTGATGGTTGCTTTGGGATGCTTGCCCAAGGCAAC
Source organism: Pseudomonas lutea (assembly GCF_000759445.1). Lineage (NCBI taxonomy): Bacteria > Pseudomonadati > Pseudomonadota > Gammaproteobacteria > Pseudomonadales > Pseudomonadaceae > Pseudomonas > Pseudomonas lutea. The sequence continues at coordinate 5,773 of NZ_JRMB01000001.1, read as the reverse complement.
CGCGTTGAGCTTTTCAAAAGACTGGATAGTACCTGCATCACGCAACTTCAGCGCCTCATCCGGGCCCAGGTCCCGGGCTTGCACATAGCCGGCAGTAGCCATAAGGGTGGTAGCAGCAATTACAACAGTCAGGGTTTTCATGATTTGTCTCCGTAGATTTGAGGTGTTTACGGAAATCACGTTAAACGAACCAACTTAATTGAAGCTGAATCTATCTGGCTACATGCCATTATGCCGCAAACTCGCCCTGCGTATCGGCGCGCTCCCAAGGGTTAATCCATGCGCCGCTTCACGGAGCGACGGGCGCTGCCTGTCCCTCGCTAATCCATTGCTGATAAACTTACAGCCTGCATTTATCGCGCTGGCGATCGCCACTTCTGAAGGCCTATATCACCGTGGAAATTTTCAAAGAATTTACGTTCGAGTCTGCTCACCGGCTCCCCCACGTACCGGAAGGTCACAAGTGTGGGCGCCTGCACGGGCACTCTTTTCGAGTAGCGATCTATCTCAAGGGTGAACCCGATCCTCATACAGGCTGGATTCGCGATTTTTCCGAGATCAAAACGATTTTCAAGCCGCTGTATGAACGCCTGGATCATAACTACCTGAACGACATCCCTGGCCTTGAAAACCCAACCAGCGAAGTGCTGGTCAAGTGGATCTGGAATGAGCTGAAGCCGCTGCTGCCGGAACTCTCCGCCATTCGTATTCACGAAACTTGCACCAGCGGATGTGTCTACCGCGGCGACTGACCTTGTCTGGTCGATGAAATAAAGCCACCCGTCAGGGTGGTTTTTTTTGGGCAAGGATCTCGCCCTTTTTTGCGCGCAAAAACAAAACCCCATCTGCGCAAGCAGATGGGGTTCTGGAATTTAATCTTGACGATGACCTACTCTCACATGGGGAAACCCCACACTACCATCGGCGATGCATCGTTTCACTGCTGAGTTCGGGATGGGATCAGGTGGTTCCAACGCTCTATGGTCGTCAAGAAATTCGGGTGCCGACTCGTCCTCTCGAACGCTTCGGCAAATCGGGTATGTGATCAGGTGTCTGTCTGTGTGGTCGCAAACTTTCGTCTTCATGCGTCTTCACACACCGCAATCTGCTGTCTGTCTGCAGATTGCTTGGGTGTTATATGGTCAAGCCTCACGGGCAATTAGTATTGGTTAGCTCAACGCCTCACAGCGCTTACACACCCAACCTATCAACGTCGTAGTCTTCGACGGCCCTTCAGGGAACTCAAGGTTCCAGTGAGATCTCATCTTGAGGCAAGTTTCCCGCTTAGATGCTTTCAGCGGTTATCTTTTCCGAACATAGCTACCCGGCAATGCCACTGGCGTGACAACCGGAACACCAGAGGTTCGTCCACTCCGGTCCTCTCGTACTAGGAGCAGCCCCTCTCAAATCTCAAACGTCCACGGCAGATAGGGACCGAACTGTCTCACGACGTTCTAAACCCAGCTCGCGTACCACTTTAAATGGCGAACAGCCATACCCTTGGGACCGGCTTCAGCCCCAGGATGTGATGAGCCGACATCGAGGTGCCAAACACCGCCGTCGATATGAACTCTTGGGCGGTATCAGCCTGTTATCCCCGGAGTACCTTTTATCCGTTGAGCGATGGCCCTTCCATACAGAACCACCGGATCACTAAGACCTACTTTCGTACCTGCTCGACGTGTCTGTCTCGCAGTCAAGCGCGCTTTTGCCTTTATACTCTACGACCGATTTCCGACCGGTCTGAGCGCACCTTCGTACTCCTCCGTTACTCTTTAGGAGGAGACCGCCCCAGTCAAACTACCCACCATACACTGTCCTCGATCCGGATAACGGACCTGAGTTAGAACCTCAAAGTTGCCAGGGTGGTATTTCAAGGTTGGCTCCACGCAGACTGGCGTCCACGCTTCAAAGCCTCCCACCTATCCTACACAAGCAAATTCAAAGTCCAGTGCAAAGCTATAGTAAAGGTTCACGGGGTCTTTCCGTCTAGCCGCGGATACACTGCATCTTCACAGCGATTTCAATTTCACTGAGTCTCGGGTGGAGACAGCGCCGCCATCGTTACGCCATTCGTGCAGGTCGGAACTTACCCGACAAGGAATTTCGCTACCTTAGGACCGTTATAGTTACGGCCGCCGTTTACCGGGGCTTCGATCAAGAGCTTCGCGTTAGCTAACCCCATCAATTAACCTTCCGGCACCGGGCAGGCGTCACACCCTATACGTCCACTTTCGTGTTTGCAGAGTGCTGTGTTTTTAATAAACAGTCGCAGCGGCCTGGTATCTTCGACCGGCATGAGCTTACGGAGCAAGTCCTTCACCCTCACCGGCGCACCTTCTCCCGAAGTTACGGTGCCATTTTGCCTAGTTCCTTCACCCGAGTTCTCTCAAGCGCCTTGGTATTCTCTACCCAACCACCTGTGTCGGTTTGGGGTACGGTTCCTGGTTACCTGAAGCTTAGAAGCTTTTCTTGGAAGCATGGCATCAACCACTTTGTGTTCTAAAAGAACACTCGTCATCAGCTCTCGGCCTTGAAACCCCGGATTTACCTAAGATTTCAGCCTACCACCTTAAACCTGGACAACCAACGCCAGGCTGGCCTAGCCTTCTCCGTCCCTCCATCGCAATAACCAGAAGTACAGGAATATTAACCTGTTTTCCATCGACTACGCTTTTCAGCCTCGCCTTAGGGACCGACTAACCCTGCGTCGATTAACGTTGCGCAGGAAACCTTGGTCTTTCGGCGTGGGTGTTTTTCACACCCATTGTCGTTACTCATGTCAGCATTCGCACTTCTGATACCTCCAGCAAGCTTCTCAACTCACCTTCACAGGCTTACAGAACGCTCCTCTACCGCATCACTTGCGTGATACCCGTAGCTTCGGTGCATGGTTTGAGCCCCGTTACATCTTCCGCGCAGGCCGACTCGACTAGTGAGCTATTACGCTTTCTTTAAAGGGTGGCTGCTTCTAAGCCAACCTCCTAGCTGTCTAAGCCTTCCCACATCGTTTCCCACTTAACCATGACTTTGGGACCTTAGCTGACGGTCTGGGTTGTTTCCCTTTTCACGACGGACGTTAGCACCCGCCGTGTGTCTCCCATGCTCGGCACTTGTAGGTATTCGGAGTTTGCATCGGTTTGGTAAGTCGGGATGACCCCCTAGCCGAAACAGTGCTCTACCCCCTACAGTGATACATGAGGCGCTACCTAAATAGCTTTCGAGGAGAACCAGCTATCTCCGAGCTTGATTAGCCTTTCACTCCGATCCACAGGTCATCCGCTAACTTTTCAACGGTAGTCGGTTCGGTCCTCCAGTCAGTGTTACCTAACCTTCAACCTGCCCATGGATAGATCGCCCGGTTTCGGGTCTATTCCCAGCGACTAGACGCCCTATTAAGACTCGCTTTCGCTACGCCTCCCCTATTCGGTTAAGCTCGCCACTGAAAATAAGTCGCTGACCCATTATACAAAAGGTACGCAGTCACCCAACAAAGTGGGCTCCCACTGCTTGTACGCATACGGTTTCAGGATCTATTTCACTCCGCTCTCCGCGGTTCTTTTCGCCTTTCCCTCACGGTACTGGTTCACTATCGGTCAGTCAGTAGTATTTAGCCTTGGAGGATGGTCCCCCCATGTTCAGACAAGGTTTCTCGTGCCCCGTCCTACTCGATTTCATTGACAAGAGATTTTCGCGTACAGGGCTATCACCCACTATGGCCGCACTTTCCAGAGCGTTCCGCTAATCTCAAATCAACTTAAGGGCTGGTCCCCGTTCGCTCGCCACTACTAAGGGAATCTCGGTTGATTTCTTTTCCTCAGGGTACTTAGATGTTTCAGTTCCCCTGGTTCGCTCCATACACCTATGTATTCAGTGTAAGGTAACTGTCTTATGACAGCTGGGTTCCCCCATTCAGACATCTCCGGATCACAGTCTGTTTGCCGACTCCCCGAAGCTTTTCGCAGGCTACCACGTCTTTCATCGCCTCTGACTGCCAAGGCATCCACCGTATGCGCTTCTTCACTTGACCATATAACCCCAAGCAATCTGGTTATACTGTGAAGACGACATTCGCCGAAAGTTTGCATTTCACAAACTTTACCTTAGCCTGGACACGCACCAGTGAAAGAGGTGCCCAGTCTATATTTCAATCACATACCCAAATTTTTAAAGAACGATCTAATCAAAAGACTAGAAATCAACACTCATCATCCACTGGATGGAGCGCTCATTTCTAAGCTTTCAGCAGTCAGAAGCAGTTATGGTGGAGCCAAACGGGATCGAACCGTTGACCTCCTGCGTGCAAGGCAGGCGCTCTCCCAGCTGAGCTATGGCCCCATAACAAAATTGGTGGGTCTGGGCAGATTCGAACCGCAAAAACCTGACCTCACCACTTTTTACCTTGGGGGCGGGGTGCGCTCTATCCAACAACTCACCAGTAAACTGGTGGGTCTGGGCAGATTCGAACTGCCGACCTCACCCTTATCAGGGGTGCGCTCTAACCAACTGAGCTACAGACCCGAATCGGGTTTGCAAAGCAAAAAACTGCTTCTATCGTCTTCTTCAATGAATCAAGCAATTCGTGTGGGAACTTGCGAAGAAGCTGAGTCTTCGATTAAGGAGGTGATCCAGCCGCAGGTTCCCCTACGGCTACCTTGTTACGACTTCACCCCAGTCATGAATCACACCGTGGTAACCGTCCTCCCGAAGGTTAGACTAGCTACTTCTGGTGCAACCCACTCCCATGGTGTGACGGGCGGTGTGTACAAGGCCCGGGAACGTATTCACCGCGACATTCTGATTCGCGATTACTAGCGATTCCGACTTCACGCAGTCGAGTTGCAGACTGCGATCCGGACTACGATCGGTTTTCTGGGATTAGCTCCACCTCGCGGCTTGGCAACCCTCTGTACCGACCATTGTAGCACGTGTGTAGCCCAGGCCGTAAGGGCCATGATGACTTGACGTCATCCCCCACCTTCCTCCGGTTTGTCACCGGCAGTCTCCTTAGAGTGCCCACCTTAACGTGCTGGTAACTAAGGACAAGGGTTGCGCTCGTTACGGGACTTAACCCAACATCTCACGACACGAGCTGACGACAGCCATGCAGCACCTGTCTCAATGTTCCCGAAGGCACCAATCCATCTCTGGAAAGTTCATTGGATGTCAAGGCCTGGTAAGGTTCTTCGCGTTGCTTCGAATTAAACCACATGCTCCACCGCTTGTGCGGGCCCCCGTCAATTCATTTGAGTTTTAACCTTGCGGCCGTACTCCCCAGGCGGTCAACTTAATGCGTTAGCTGCGCCACTAAAAGCTCAAGGCTTCCAACGGCTAGTTGACATCGTTTACGGCGTGGACTACCAGGGTATCTAATCCTGTTTGCTCCCCACCTTTCGCACCTCAGTGTCAGTATGAGCCCAGGTGGTCGCCTTCGCCACTGGTGTTCCTTCCTATATCTACGCATTTCACCGCTACACAGGAAATTCCACCACCCTCTGCCCTACTCTAGCTTGCCAGTTTTGGATGCAGTTCCCAGGTTTGAGCCCGGGGATTTCACATTCAACTTAACAAACCACCTACGCGCGCTTTACGCCCAGTAATTCCGATTAACGCTTGCACCCTCTGTATTACCGCGGCTGCTGGCACAGAGTTAGCCGGTGCTTATTCTGTCGGTAACGTCAAAACAGCGAAGTATTAATTAGCTGCCCTTCCTCCCAACTTAAAGTGCTTTACAATCCGAAGACCTTCTTCACACACGCGGCATGGCTGGATC